>NZ_AP023441.1:1857500-4499268 GCF_019976755.1 Nostoc sp. MS1 | reverse complement strand
GATCCTTCCATCCTCGACGAGCGTGTATTAAACGGTTTGAAAGAAACCTACAACTCCTTGGGTGTACCCATCGGCGCTACCGTACAAGCTATTCAAGCTATCAAAGAAGTAACCGCTAGCTTAGTTGGTGCTGACGCTGGTAAAGAAATGGGTGTTTACCTAGACTACATCTCCTCTGGCTTGAGCTAAGAGCAGTTGCGCACTTAATGGTTTAGGTGCGGCTTGATGAGGTCTGGAAATCAATCGTGAGTGCTAGGACGTTCTATTGCTTAGATTGATGAGTATTAGCGGTCTAGTATTGATGCTTGATTTCCAGACTTGGAATAATTAATTAATAATTAACGCTCAAAATTTTTGAGATAAAGAATTTTTCCCAAAATACTGATTAGGAGATTTTCAAATGTCCCGTTTGTTTAAAATTACAGCTCTTGTTCCTAGCCTAAGCAGAACTCGTACCCAACGCGAACTACAAAACACCTATTTCACCAAGCTAGTTCCTTATGAAAACTGGTTCCGCGAACAACAGCGTATCCAAAAAGCAGGGGGCAAAATTATCAAAGTGGAATTGGCAACTGGTAAACAAGGCGCTAATACTGGGTTGTCTTAATTTCTATAGGTCAAAAATTATTATAGTTAAGTTAGGGAAGGGGTCTATTAGACCTCTTTTTTGTTCTCTGTGTCTTTTGGTGGGAATTTTAAACGCGGAGGGTCGCGGAGGTTAGCGCGGAGGGGCGCAGAGGTTTAACTTAATTCAGTGAGGCTTGGTTTATGAATTTCTCCTCAGCACGACAATATTTTTATCAAGAGGTTCAGAAATCTGAGGAGGATATTGACCTAGCTAGGGCAGCTTTGTATATTGCTCAGGAAGAATATCCTAGATTGGATACGGATGAGTATCTCAACACTCTGGATACTATGGCGATGGAGGTTGAGGAGCGTTTACCATCTTCACGGTATCCGTTACGGGTGATACAGGCTATTAATCAATATCTCTACGATGATTTGGGGTTTGCGGGGAATCAACAAGATTATTATGACCCACGCAATAGTTTTCTGAATGAAGTAATTGACCGCCGAGTGGGTATTCCGATTACTTTAGCTTTGGTTTACCTGGAAATTGCCAAGAGGAGTGATTTTCCGATGGAGGGGGTAGGTTTACCTGGACATTTCTTAATTCGTCCAGCTATCTCTGATATGGAGATTTTTGTTGATGCGTTCAATCGCGGTGAGGTGTTGTTCGCTCAGGATTGTCAGGATAAGCTAAATCAGATGTTTCAGCAGTCGGTAACTTTACGACCAGAATTTTTAGCGACTATCAGCAAGCGCCAATTTTTGGCAAGAATGCTGACTAATCTGAAATATATTTACCTGAGAAAGCAAGATATAGAAAAAAGCTTAAGTGTCGTTGAGAGAATTTTATTGCTATTTCCTGAAGCAACTTCAGAATTGCGCGATCGCGGTTTACTCTATTACCAACTAGGTTATTATCCACAGGCTACCAATGACCTAGAAACCTATCTAGCAAATGTACCCAACGCCGAAGATACAGCCACTATCCGGCGTTTGTTGGGAGAGATGAAGTAAGGGAGTGGGGAGTGGGGAAGAGAACCTAATCATAACTGTCAACTGTCAACTGTCAACTGTCAACTAATTATTGACTCTCTTCCGCTACCCTTTTTAGTCGTCTGAGTTGTGTTTCCATGTCTTGTTTTGTCCAGGTGGCGGCGAAGGTGTTGAAGCCCCAGCTAACTATGGGATTAGGGATGTCAAATTCAAAGCGATTGAGTAGCAGCGTTCCCTTTTGTTGGGGTTGACATTCCCAGCGATCGCGTCCTTGGAAAAATCCTTTAAATTCCCATACTACTAACCCTGGTTGGCGTTCTACTACAACGCTGTTAAGGGTTGGTTGCATTATGGGAATTTGGATGATGAAGCGGCTTTTACTACCAATATCTGTACTCCATCTTTCTCCTACTGGTTCGCAGCGTAGTACGGGATTTAACCAACGGTGCATTAGGGTTAAATCGGTAAGACAGCGTTCTACCGCGCTGGCTGTGGCGTTAATTTCAATTGATTGTTCTAATACCTGGGACATGGGTAATTCGTAGTTCGTAATAGTCTGTGACATCGCGTAGCGTCTCGTAGAGAAGGCTTGCGCCTACGTAATTAAGGTATATAGCAAAGGTCTTGGTATATTTGTTGAGTGTGCATTACTTTACCCGATGGGGTGAAACAAGACGGCTTTTACTTATATCCTTAATTTGCTGCTTTACCACTTAGATTAACCTAATGTGAGTTTGGCTAATTTTATTTTAGGTCTGTGTCTGTATCTTCGTGGTTATGAGACGGTTTAGATTGGTTGTGAGATTTAAGTGAGCCAAAGCTGTAAGCCATAGCTATTTTTACGATGTCGAAGTACGCTTGGTGGTTTTCTTTGTTGATGATCGCTAGAGAAATTGACCCTGCAACTAAGATAATTAATACGGGTGAGAGTGTGTCATTTTTGAAGTTGTTTGTCATGCTTATACCTCCTAGTATTGTGAAGCCTTTGGCTGGGGAAAGTGAGCCAAAGGCGGTAAGTTCAAATTCATGTGGAATCGAGGGGCAAAATCAACTCCAAGATTCAAATATCATGGCGATCGCAAATAAGCAAAATAGCGTAATCGCCATCCGCGCAATCCACAGCCATACATCTGGGGATTGCAGTAGCGCCAGTATGAGGATGACTTTAAAGGTATGTGAGATAACGAAGGCGATCGCTAAACCAACCAGCATGAGTAGGAAGTATTTCAGCCCTTTTCCAGCCCAAATTAAGAGGGGATTTTTGTTGTTGTCGAAATTAGATTTCATTTCTTTTCCTCCCGAGAAAACATATTTACGCAAAAAGCCGGTCAGTGTAAAATTACACCCCCGGCTTGTAAACTTCTCATTTATCGAAAGCCAAATGTATCGAAAGTTATGGTTATTTAGTTGTAATCGTCATCTCACATAGTTACCTATCTTCTCTACCCAAAAGCAGCTATGGAGGGCTTATCTAATTAACTTTTTTTGTTCGCCAACCTCCACGCTATGCACATTTCTATAATTTTGTTGTATGTCTTGTTGATTTCCTCTACTTCTTGTTGAGTCAAACCGTAGCGGTGATTAATATATCCACCCAGTTCTACGATAGTTTCGTAATTAGCCTGTTTGCTACGAGTAACAAACTCTCCATGTCTAGTAGCTGATAAAATTTCCATCAACCGGAAATTCATGTGAGAAAACACAGGCGGTAACTCAACTGTCTTGTATGGTAGATAGAGTTTTTGATTTCCTCCGTTCTCTAGCTTATTTGTGGGTAAGGCTTTACAGGGTTTATCTTCTATCTTCAATTGTATGGTGATAGATTTAGTACCCTTGATGAAGTCTGAGAAGAATTGATCCATATGTAGATGCTCCGTGAGGTTGACTGTTGATATTTATATGTACCGCCTATCTCACATATCTATATTTAGGTATAAGATAAAGATGGGAAAAGCGCAAGTATTTATCAGCATTTTCTTTGGCACTTTTGTGAATCAGCTATATATAATGCAGATTTACTACGTGTTAATACATGGATAAAGTATAAAAATAGCTTCAAATACAGGGAATGAACTTTGACAAAAATTAGTTATGTGAAACTTAGCTAAAATTAACCATTATATTTATGTATTTCTTGCGAAACATGTATAAATACCCTTTTCCAAATCACTTGACAGTGCTATAAAGGTTATCTCACATAGCTATAAATATCTTACGTGGAGTTAAGAATGAAATGATGAGCGCTGATATGTTCCAGCCTCCAGATGATTTCATTACCGACGTAGCAAATAAATATGGTGTAACGCCAACAGAATTAGATGCTTTAATTTTGGCGTTACATAATCATTCTGGTGCAGAGATTGCCGATAAGCTGAGAATTTCTCAACCTGCTGTGAGAAAAAGATTAGGTGAAAGCTACCGCAAATTGGGTATCACAGGTACTTATAATAAGAAAATTTATGAACTAAGGCAGAAATTGTCTCAGCAATATTATGCTGTTCCTAAAAATTACCCATCTCATCAAGATTGGGGGGAAGCTGTTGATGTAGAGGGATTTCGGGGAAGGGAAGAAGAACTTTTAAATGTAGAAGAATGGATAACTGGTAATAACCCTTGTCGGTTAGTCACCTTGTTAGGTATGGGGGGAATTGGTAAGACTGTTTTAGCAGCGATGGTGGCAAAAAAGGTACAGCCAAAATTTGATTATTTAATTTGGCGATCGCTGCGTAATGCTCCACAGTTAGAGGATATTCTCACACAGATTTTGCGATTTTTACCAAATGATAATGAAGATTATTTACCAGATGGCGAAAATAACAAAATACTCCGGCTGATAGAAATTTTAAAAAAGCACAGATGCCTCATCATTTTAGATAATGTGGAATCAATTCTACGTAGTGGTGAAGGTAAAACTCAAGAATGGGCTGGTGAGTATCAACTAGAATATAAAAATTACGGTTACTTATTTAAAAAAGTAGCAGAAGCCGCCCATGATAGTTGTTTAATATTAACTAGCCGAGAAAAACCGAAAGAAGTTGCAGCTTTAGAAGGTAAAAATTTACCTGTCAAGGTGTTACAGCTTTCTAGTTTGCATTTAACTGCAGCTAGAGAAATACTATCAGATAAGGGTTGTAATTGCACTGATGCCGAGTTAAAAAAATTAGTAGATAGGTATTCAGGCAATCCTTTGGCTTTAAAGATTGTTGCCACTACCCTTTATGATTTGTTTAATAATAAAGTTCAAGATTTTTTAAGTCAGATCGACCAAGAAAGTGCTGTTTATGGTGACATTCGCATTTTATTAGAACAACAATTTAATCGTTTGTCTGAACTAGAAAAACAAGTAATGTACTGGCTAGCAATTAATCGGGACTTTATTTATTTTCATCAACTTAGGGAAGATTTAACATCAACAGAATCGGCAATTAAAATTTTAGAAGTTTTAGAGTCTTTATTAAGGCGTTCTCTAATAGAGAAGAAAGCAGATGCCAGCAAATTTGGCTTGCAATCTGTGGTAATGGAATATGTCAATGAACAGATAATAGAACAAGCGTCAGAGGAAATCGGTGAGAATAATAAAATTGACCAGAATAATAAACTTGATTTTATCAATACCTATCCTTTGATGAAAGCGCGATCTCGTGATGAAATCCGCCAAACACAAGAAAGGTTGATTTTAGAACCAGTCAAGCAAAAGTTACTGAATATTTTTGGCACTCAACTAGAAACTCATCTAGTACAAATTCTCAAGGGTTTACAAAAAGACCCTCTTTCCAAAAAGGGTTATGCTGCTGGAAATTTAATTAATCTTTTACGTCAACTACAGATTAATCATTTTCCCCACGATACTTCAGTTGATTTAAGTCGCCGTGATTTTTCTGGTTTAACTATTTGGCAAGCTTATTTTCAAGATGTCAAGCTACGGAAAACTATCTTTGCCTATTCTGACCTGAGTAGTTCTCTATTTAAAGAAACCATGTCTAGTGTAGTATCAGTCAGATTCAGCCCTGATGGTCGATACTTCGCTACTGGTTTGATGAATGGGGAAATTCGCCTGTGGCAAACTGCTGATAATAAACAACTACGTATATATAAAGGTCATACAGCTTGGGTGTGGGCATTTGCCTTCAGTCCAGATAATAAAATCTTAGCTAGTGGTAGCGCAGATTACACAATCAGACTTTGGGATGTGGAAACAGGAGAGTGTTTAGAAACTCTCAAAGGTCACACCAATAAAGTTTATTCAGTCGCCTTCAGTCCCGACGGCAAAATTTTAGCGAGTGCTGGTGAAGACAAAACCATTAAGTTGTGGGATATGACAACAAGAACTTGTCAAAACACCCTTGTTGGTCATGATGACTGGGTGTGGTCAGTCACCTTCCGACCATTTACAGCTGATGATAAATCTTTACTACTCGTTAGTAGTGGCGCTGATAGTCTGATCAAACTGTGGGATATATCGACTGGTAAATGTTGGAATTTACAAGGTCACACTCAAGAAGTTTATTCCGTCCACTTTAGCGCTGATGGAAAAACTCTAGCTAGTAGTAGCGAAGACAGCACTATTAAACTTTGGGATGTGAAAACGGGTAAATGTCAGCAAACTTTATTAGGACATAGCAAAAATATTTATTCTGTCCGCTTTAGTCCAGATGGGAAAACCTTGGCTAGTTGTGGCGAAGATAGAACAATTAGGCTTTGGGATACTGCACAGGGTGAATGCCTCCACATCCTCAAAGGACATACTAGTCAAGTTTGGGCGATCGCATTTAGTCCTGACGGACTTACACTAGTTAGCTGTAGTGATGACCAAACAGCTAGGCTTTGGGATGTAGCCACAGGTAAACCCTTGAACATCCTCCAAGGTTATACCCGTGGTGTCTATTCAGTCGCCTTTAGTCCAGATAGCCGCATTCTCGCTAGTGGTCGAGATGACCACACTATTGTCTTATGGGACTTAAGTACAAAAGCTGACAACTCTTACTCTGTGCGCGGCCATCAAGGACGTATTCGTTCTGTAGCCTTTCATCCTGATGGGCAAATACTCGCCAGTGGTAGCGCGGATAATACTATCAAGCTGTGGTATGTGACAGACATTCGTCGTCATAAACTTATCCGCACCCTGCCAGGACATAGTAATTGGGTGTGGACGGTAGTATTTAGCCCTGATAAAAACACCCTTGCCAGCAGTAGCGAAGACCGCACTATCCGCTTGTGGGACATTACTACAGGTGAATGTCTCCGAAAATTTAAAGGACATAGCCATTGGGTGTGGACAGTTGCTTTTAGTCCAGATGGGCGTACCCTAGCTAGTGGTAGTGCGGAAAGTGAAATTAGGATTTGGGATGTTGCTAGTGGTGAATGTCTACAAATCTTGACAGACCATCAGGGCATGATTTGGTCAGTAGCATTTAGTCCAGATGGGCAGTATTTGGCTAGTGGTAGCGAAGACAAAACCATTAAGTTATGGAATCTTAAGACATTTACCTGTGTCCATACCCTAACAGAACATAAGCAACAGGTTCACTCAGTCGCCTTTAGTCCTGATGGGCAGTTTTTAGCCAGTGGTAGCGCCGATACTACTGTGAAATTGTGGGAAGTCAGCACAGGTGAATGTATTGATACCCTCCAGCATCGACATACAGCCGCCATCCGCACTGTTGCATTTAGTTCTGATGGCAAATTACTTGCTAGTGGTAGTGAGGATGAAATGGTTCAACTGTGGGATATGCAAAATCGTAGCCTATTGCGATCGCTAAAATCCCCTCGCTTATATGAAGATATGGACATCACTGATATCAGAGGTATCACCGATGCTGAGAAAGCCTCATTAAAAATGTTGGGTGCAGTAGAA
Source organism: Nostoc sp. MS1 (assembly GCF_019976755.1). NCBI lineage: Bacteria > Bacillati > Cyanobacteriota > Cyanophyceae > Nostocales > Nostocaceae > Nostoc > Nostoc sp. MS1. The sequence goes on along the minus strand of NZ_AP023441.1, from coordinate 4,491,851 downwards.
AAAACTTAAGTAGTACCGAAACTATCTCCTCGTTCTATATCAAAACGGGGAGATAACTTTTTTATACATAAATCAATAGATTAAGACTTTTAAATAGTTCTATAGATATATGAGTATGAGGGAATATTTATGGTTATTTATTCAATGTGCAATTTTTATCATTCATTTAAGACAGAAGTGCATCACCACCTATAAAAATTATTAAGGTAGGTGTAACCAGTGGTTTTAAATTTATCTTATCAACAAAACAAATTTATTCAATTATTTGGCTTTGTGCAAAGTATGGTAGATACGCAAAAACTTTTTTCACTACCATTAACATTAAAACAAGCTTTGACAAACCATTATTATTTTATCAAAATAATTCTCATTGGAGAATATATTAAACATAGAACTTTTAACGGAGCAAATAAGGCTTTACCTGTATTAGCTTCTAGTTTAGTGAACGCCGGATTCAATCAAGTTGTGCAACTAGACTTAGAACGTGATGATTTGTCTATTAATGATGTTCTGCTGGAAGTTCAAAATGCTGATTTAATTATTTTCGCAGGTTGTCTAACCACCCAGTGGCAGGAAATTGATGCACATAGTAAGAAAATATTCGCCACATTGATGGAATATGGTAGACAAAATGTACCAATTTTAGTAGGTGGTTATGCTACCAAAAGCGTTGAAGATATAGCTAGTATTACCCCTTGGATAACAGCATTTTGCGACGGTGAGGGTGAAAATTCAATTGTAGAAATTGCCCATGCAGTTGCCAAAGGGAATTTTCATAGAAATATGAAACAATTGCCTGGATTATGTTTTACCCAAATAAACCAAGGATTTTACTGTGCTAATACTGATAATAACAAACTTGCTAATTTCTATCGCTCTACCGCATCTAGAGTTACTAATTTTGATGAAATAGACCAGAACTTTGGGTTAAGACATATTCCTAAAGTCCATAATATGGACATTTTTAAAACTAAAGATGGTAGACAATTAAAAACAGCACAGATGTTTACCCAAAGGGGTTGTCCTTGGGGTTGTGGTTTCTGTAATAAAAGCCAGGAAAATAATCACGTTGTCAGATTAAGTGAAACTTCATTCCGTCGGCAACTCCGACAATTAAAACAGCGTGGATATGAAGCAATATACCTTGATGTTGATACTTTTACAGCCCACCCAACAGCAGCTAAAAAAGAGGCGGAAATTCTTCAGCAAGAGGGTTTTGTTTGGGGTTCCAATACCAGAATAGACAAGATTGATTATGAACAGATGTGCTATCTAGTCAAGCATAAATGTGTGTATATGTTTTTTGGGGTTGAACATACCTTACCAGAAGTTTCATTAGCCAATCATAAATTTAATGGCTCTATTCAAAGTCAAATTAAACAAGCATTGGATTATCCAGCGAAAATTAAACAAGTATTTCAAGATATGAATAAAGCTGGATTACCCAGTAGTTATTTTTTAATTTTAGGGCTACCAAAAGCCAAGTTAAATACTGATAAAACTGAAATCATAGGCTACGAACCCACAACATTAGCAGATGATTTAAGTGCAATTCGCTTTGGTTTAGAAGAATGTAACCCTGATTTTCTCAACTTTAATATTCTACGATTTATGCCTGGGAGTTTTGCAGCCGATACACCAGGTAATTGCAGTTATACTTGTGTGCGTCCTTCAGGAGAAAAACCAATCACGGCTGGTTATTTTTTAGAACGTGCTGTCAAACACTATGGTTATTCCCAGTCGCCAACACATGGTGTATATCGGTTGTGTGAGTCTGTAGGTAGGTATCAGCCTATAACCACAGCGATAAATCCTCAACGGGTTTACGATACGATTTGCTACGCTATGCAGCTAATTAACGCCAAAATCGACGCAGGCGGTAAAGCCACTAAGTTATTTATTGATAGAGATTTACTAGCTTTAGGTTTGGTTAGTCAGGATGAACAGGGGAGATACGCGATCGCACCCTTAGAAGATTTTGCCAAAATTTAACTCCAGAAAGTCACGAAATCCTGAATAGATATTCCCTAAATCAAGGTTTTAAGTCAAAATCTGGCGTAACATTCCCTAAGTCACTTGTCAATGAGTACATATTTCATGTACCCATTAATATAGTAAACATAAACTTTTGTGAAGCGAGGACTACAGATGTACATTGTACAGATTGCCTCGGAATGCGCCCCAGTAATCAAGGCAGGGGGTTTAGGGGATGTCGTTTACGGGCTAAGTAGGGAGTTAGAGATTCGGGGTAACTGCGTCGAGCTAATTTTACCCAAGTATGATTGTATGCGCTACGACCATATTTGGGGGCTACATGAGGCTTACTTAAACCTTTGGGTTCCCTGGTTTGGTGCAGCAATTCATTGTTCTGTGTACTGCGGCTGGGTTCATGGACGGGTGTGTTTCTTCATCGAACCCCATTCTGAAGACAATTTCTTTAATCGTGGCTGCTATTACGGTTGTGATGACGACGATATGCGCTTTGCCTTCTTTAGCAAAGCCGCTTTAGAATTTCTCCACCAAAGCAATAAGCGTCCTGAAATTATCCATTGTCATGACTGGCAAACAGGTTTAGTTCCTGTAATGCTGTATGAGATTTATAAATATCATGGCATGGATACGCAACGGGTTTGCTACACCATCCACAACTTTAAGCATCAGGGAATTGGTGGTGCTAAAACTCTCTGGGCGACAGGCTTAAATAGAGAGGATTATTACTTCCAAGACGATAAACTCAAGGATAACTTTAACCCCTTCGCTATCAACTACATGAAAGGGGGAATTGTTTACGCCAATGCGGTGACGACAGTTTCACCTAACCACGCCTTAGAAGCCCAGTATACAGATGTGGGCAGTGGTTTAGGTCATACGCTGTATCTGCACAAAGACAAATTTAAAGGGGTTCTCAACGGTATCGATTACGATTTCTGGAATCCAGAAGTTGATCGTTACATTCCCCACAACTACAGTCAAGAAGATTTTGAACAAAAACAATATAACAAAAAAGCTTTACGCGAGCGTTTATCACTTCAAGCTTCTGATAAACCAATCATTGCTTATATCGGACGTTTAGATGCTCAAAAAGGTGTTCACCTTGTCCATCATGCCATTTATCATGCTTTGAATAAAGGCGCACAATTCGTATTACTTGGTTCCGCCACAGAAGCCGGAATTAATGCTCATTTCCACCATGAAAAAGGATTTTTACATACCAACCGAGATGTGCATTTAGAACTGGGATTTAATGAAGAATTATCCCATCTAATTTATGCCGGGGCAGATATGATTGTTGTTCCCAGCAATTATGAACCCTGCGGTTTAACCCAAATGATTGGTTTGAAATACGGTACTGTTCCCATTGTGCGCGGTGTTGGTGGGCTGGTAAATACAGTATTTGATAGAGATTATGATGAGAATCTCCCGCCAGAAAAACGCAATGGTTACGTATTCTATCAATCTGATAAACCCGCTTTAGAATCTGCTATGAATCGGGCAATTGATTTATGGTACAAATCTCCTGAAGATTTCCAAAAATTGGCGATTCAAGGGATGAACTATGACTATTCATGGAATCATCCAGGTGCAGAATATCTAGAGATTTACGACTGGATTAAATACAAGTGGTAGAGTTTCCTCTGTGTCTCTGTGTTTTTTTACCACAGAGACACAGAGTTTAAATTAATGCTTTGAGTAAGGCTTGAAGTTTAAGTTGCACTTCCGCAAATTCTCGCTCAGGATCGGAACCGGCGACTATACCTGCGCCTGCGTAAAGTCTAGCGCGATCGCCATCTATTAGTGCTGAACGAATCCCGACAATAAACTCACAGTTACCTTGAGAATCTATCCAACCCAGAGGCGCAGCATATAAGCCTCTCTCAAATGGCTCATAGCGGCGAATTTCTTCACAGGCAACATCCCTGGCTGCACCTGCTACGGCTGGTGTTGGGTGCAGTTGGGCGACAATTTTTAACGGGTGGACATTAGCGGGTACGATCGCGTTAATTGGTGTCCACAAATGCTGAATATTAGATAATTGTCGCAGACGCGGTGGTAATACCTGGGGTAACAACCCTAGTTGGGTGAGGCGTTGAGTAATGAAGTCCATTACTAACAAATGTTCGTGCCTTTCCTTTTCGCTGTTGAGTAAGCGATTTGCATTAGCTGCATCTTCAGCCGGGGTTTTTCCTCGCGGCGCGGAACCAGCTAAAGCATCAGTAATTAACTGTTGATTATGAATGGTAATTAATCTTTCTGGACTAGCACCAATAAAGTTTTGCCCTTTACCATTGCTGGTAGAGAATACATAACAGTTAGGATGAATTTTTCGGAGATTATTTAATGATTGAAATAAGTTAAAGTGCTGATTAGATTTCACATCTAAAATATCTGCCAACACTACCTTACTTAATTCATTAGTCTCAATTTTCTTTAATGCTGATGCTACTGAGCTTTTATATCGTTGTCCATTCGCAACAAATTTTTTACTCAGGTTAGCAGGTAAATAATCAACATTTGAAGAATATGGTTCTAAAGAATTGATAAACTCTATTTTGTTACGTAAATTTTGTAATAATATCTGAATGTTAACACTAGAGTTAATGACTGTATTCATCACTAATGTACAGCACTGATTCTTTACAGATATTTGCCAACGTGGTAAAAAAACAGTAGCAGAAGGAAAGGGGTATTCTATCTGAGTGTTTTCTGAAAAAAAACTAAAGTAACAAAAAAAATGCGGCCCCGCAAAAGCTTGATTAGTGCTGCCAAAACTAATGATATTTTTTAAATTTGTCTTAATAAAATACTCGGCTTTAAGGAAGCGTTCTTGTCCATTTATTTGTAACTTTGTGACTGCATCAATGCCAGCGATCGCTTCCCCTTTACCTCTGTTCTCAAAGTAAAAATTTATTGCATTTTCTTGCGCTAATTTATCTAATACAGCTAGAGGATCAACCCAGTCAATTTCTAGGGAGATACTCACAATCTGCCTACAATCATTTTTTAGGCAATTTTCTTGAACATTTAACAAAAATTTATATATATCTTTGTATTCAACAAAGGAGTTACGACGACATGGTGAAACTGTCATGGATCTAAAAATAGTAAATTTTTTTTAAGTTATCTTCCAAAGTGTAATTAATCATGGTCGTATTTCTACAGGTAACATATTCAGTCACCATTTCACCAGAGTATGGTTTCCCTTGTTGGCGGTGTTCCTGAACGCTCATAAACCATAGCTAGTTGTGTGCAGTCAGCAGAGAGTGTAAAAATATTTATTAGGAGGTTTACTATTGAAACAGCATGAAAAACCACATTTATGTTAAACCGAAATCGTTAAGATTTGATTGAAGTATTGTATTTAATTGCCATTTTAAATCTTTACCAAGACCAATGACTACAAAGCAAATTTCCCGTCCCAAAAGTAAGTTATGGATGGCGGCAATTAAGCCGCCTATGTATAGTGTTGCCATCATGCCCATTTGGGTAGGAAGTGCAGTAGCTTTTACAGATAAAAAAGTATTTAATTTAACAATATTTGCTACTTTTATAGCCGCCGCAATCTTAATTCTGGCTTGGGAAAATATCAGTAATGATGTATTCGATTCCGAAACAGGAATTGATATAAATAAGCATCATTCTCTGGTGAATTTAACAGGTAAGAAGACCTTAGTATTTTGGTTAGGAAATTTGTGTTTAATTTCTGGCTTACTGGGAATTGTAGCGATCGCCATTTGGCAAAAAGACCCGACAGTCATCGGTATAATTTTGCTGTGTTGTGCTTTGGGCTATATGTACCAAGGCCCTCCCTTTCGTCTAGGATATCAGGGTTTAGGGGAAATCCTCTGCTTCTTTGCTTTCGGGCCTTTAGCAGTATCCGCAGGCTATTACAGCCAAACCCCAACTTGGTCAATATCGAGTTTAGCAGCCTCAGTAATTGTCGGTATTGTCACCAGCCTAATTTTATTTTGCTCACACTTCCACCAAGTTAAAGATGATATTGCCGCCGGCAAGCGATCGCCCATTGTCCGTTTAGGTACAGCTAATGGTGCAAAAGTCCTCATTTGGTTCACAGCCAGCATTTATCCCTTCACCCTACTGTTTGTGCTGTTGGGATTTTTCCCCGTATGGACATTGTTGAGTTGGCTGAGTCTACCCTACGCCTTCAAGCTATGTCGCCACGTTCATCAAAACCACAACCAACCAGAAAAAGTTAGCAACTGTAAATTCATCGCCGTAGCCGTGCATTTCTGGGCTTGCTTGTTGTTGGGTTTGGGGTTTGTAATTGCGGGAGTGTGAGAGTGCTAAGTGGGGAGTTGGGAGTTGGGAGTTGGGAGTGGGGGGAGATGAGGAAGCAGGGGAGAATAACTGATAACTGTCAACTGTCAACTGTCAATTTTCAATTGTCAGCTGTCAACTAACCTATGGCTTATCAGTTTGAATTTCGCCCCATAGCTAGAAAATTTTTGCGATCGCTAGTTACTAGTCATGGTATTTGGGAAGTACGCGAGGCAATTATTCTTCGTCTTACAGATACAAACGGTAACGTTAGTTGGGGAGAAATTGCACCTATTAGCTGGTTTGGTTCTGAGACTTTAGAACAGGCGTTGGATTTCTGTCACCAACTACCCCAAGAAATCACCCAAGAAATCATTTACTCAATTCCCGATAGTTTACCAGCTTGTCAATTTGGCTTTGAATCAGCGATAGAAAATTCAAAATTCAAAATTCAAAATTCAAAATTAAATAATTTCTCCTCATCTCCCACCCTGCGGGAAGCTAAAGCTACATCTTCCCCACCTCCCCACCTCACCTATAGCGCTTTACTCCCCGCAGGAGAAGCAGCACTAGATCAATGGCATAGCTTATGGAACGAGGGATATCGCACGTTTAAATGGAAAATTGGCGTGGGTGAGATAGCCCAAGAATTGAAGATTTTTGAATTATTGATCCAAAGTTTACCTACAACAGCGAAACTGCGGCTAGATGCAAATGGTGGACTTGGTTATCACCAAGCTCACACATGGCTACAGGCTTGTGATAATTTACCCATAAAAATCGAATTTATCGAACAGCCATTGTCAGTGGATAAATTTTCTCAAATGTTGGTATTGAGTGAAGCTTATAGCACTGCGATCGCTTTAGATGAATCTGTGGCTACCCTCAAGCAACTTGCTGATTGTTATGAGAAAGGTTGGCGGGATGTATTTGTGATCAAACCAGCCATTATTGGTTCACCCTCACGCCTGCGACAGTTTTGTCAACAGCATGAAATTGATGCGGTATTCTCATCTGTATTTGAAACTGCGATCGCCAGACAAGCAGCCTTAAAACTAGCAGCAGAATTATCTCGTTACAAAAGGGCAGTTGGTTTTGGCGTTAATCACTTTTTCGCAGAAGAATGTGAAAATAACGTCTTATTCTAACAATCACAATAACTATTTTAATAATTACGAATTACGAATTACTAACTATTCTAGATTTATGAAACAACCTTTAGCCTATCTTAACCACCAAAATTATGATGATTGGCTGATTGGTTATGACAGCCGTGAACTTCATCAACTAGCCACACAACTATATAAAGAACTTACACAATTATCAGCAAGGAATACATCACCAAAAATTATCATATCTGAAAATCAACCTATTAGATTTCTAGCAAGTTTTATTGCTGCCTGTGCTGCTAACTGCCATATTTTTCTCTGTAATCCAGACTGGGGTGAACAAGAATGGCATCAAGTATTTAATTTAGTACAACCAGATATTATTTGGGGACAAATCAATTCAAAATATAGAAATCTCACCTCATATCTTTCTGTTCCCCTCCTGGGAGGGGTTAGGGGTGAGTTACTCCCCACTTTCCACTCTCCATCAATCATGATTCCCACAGGTGGTTCATCAGGACAAATTAAATTTGCTATCCACACATGGGAAACACTAATAGCTTCTGTGCAAGGATTTAAAGAATATTTTCAACTTGCGCAAGTTAACTCATTTTGTGTTTTACCGCTATACCATGTGAGTGGCTTAATGCAGTTTATGCGTTCTTTTACCACAGATGGTAAATTAGCTATTTTACCTTTCAAAGCATTAGAAAAATATCAAATATACCAAATTGAACCTACAGATTTTTTTATATCTTTAGTACCAACACAACTACAAAGGCTACTAGAAAACGCCGAATTAACTGCATGGTTATCTAAATTTAAAACTGTGCTTTTAGGTGGTGCGCCTGCTTGGAAAGAATTATTAGAAAAAGCCAAATACTACAATATTAGATTAGCGCCTACCTACGGCATGACAGAAACCGCCTCTCAAGTAGCTACTCTTAAACCAGATGATTTTTTAAATGGTAAAATTAACAGTGGTCAAATACTGCCTCATGCTCAAGTAAAAATTTGTAATCAACATGGGATAATTTTACCAGCCAATCAAATAGGTAATGTTACAATTCAGGCTCAATCTTTATCACTTGGTTATTATCCAAATATTGAAGAAAAGAATTATTTACAGGTAGATGATATAGGTTTTTTAGATGAGCAAGGTTATCTAAATATTGTTGGTAGAAACAGCGATAAAATAATTACAGGTGGAGAAAATATTTATCCTATAGAAATAGAATCAGTGATACGCGCTACACAAATGGTTGTTGATGTTTGTGTACTTGGCATACCTGATAAACAATGGGGACAAGCATTAACAGCAATTTATATTCCCAAGGATAACAACACATCTGCTGATGAAATCAAAACTATCCTCTCTCATCAACTCAGTAGATTTAAAATACCTAAACATTGGATTTCCATAGATAACTTACCACGTAATGCCCAAGGTAAAGTTAATCGTCAGGAATTACAACAGATAGCTGCTTTGAAGTTGGGGAAATGAGGAAGCAGAGGAGCGGAGGAGAAAATAATTACTCAGCACTACTCAAAAATTTTTCTTATTCCCCACTAATAAAACGTAGCGTCAGTAGCAGAAAGCTGATAATGTTGATTGTCAAGCATACTACTGAGCATAAAAAAGTAGCTGATGAGTCCATGACAATTACGATCGCAATCAATACTGACGCTGTTAATACCCTTGATTTATCACCAGCCCATACGGTGATTAAGCCACTGCTGCTAGATGGAACCATCGCTTCCCACGAACAGCAGTTAAATTTTGCTATTGACTATCCCCTAGAACCTGGCGATCCCCGTGAATTGCCAGAAATTCCCGAATTAAGGCTGTGGTTTATCCGCTTAGATGCTAAATATCCTTGGTTGCCATTTTTACTAGACTGGAAAGCAGGCGAATTGGGACGTTACGCCGCCATGCTTGTACCGCATCAATTCAGCGCCAAGGAGGGCATTCAGTACAACCCCGAAGCATTAGAAATCTTTTTGATGCACAAAATCTTTATTTTAAGCGATTGGTTAAAACAACAAGATATACCCTGGCAATCACGCCTTAAATCTATGGCACAAATGCTAGGTTACGAATTAGATGATGCGTTTTTTGAAATGTTTTAGATAGGGAGAAATGAGTGCTGAGTAGAGAATTTTTATCTCCTTTGTCTCCCTCATCTCCCCTATCTCCCCCTTAACCTCCCCAAACTTTCTCTAACACAGTCTTGGGTGCAATATCAGCTACCCTACCTGTAGGAGATTTAATTCCTAAAAATTTATCGCTGTTTGGTAGCAATTTTGTAGGTTCTGTTGAGCCTAACAATGCAATGGTATAGGTTTGTACTGCCACACTTAAATGTAGTGGCGCACTATCGGTAGTCAGCATTAAGTTAGCTCCTGCAATTATCGCCGTTAGTTTACCGACATTATCAGGAGATATAACCTTAATTTCTAACGAAGAATCTCGCAGCGATCGCACAAATTGCTCATCATCAGGGCCTTGTATCACCACTACAGGTAAATCTGGCTGCTTTTGGCGAAAATCTTGTATGATTTCTTGCCATTTTCCCACAGGGTAAACTGTATCCAAAGTCTTAGACTGAGATGTCCAGCTAGAGCCGCCATGAATCAGAACGTAACCTGTATCATTAAGTCCCAGGCGCTTTTGCTCGTTGTTTGCCCATTCAATATCAGGTTTCGGCACATTTACCGCTAACTCCGGCGTAGGGGTTGTGATGTCGATTGGTTTAAGTAAATCGTGGTAAACTGTCGCCCCATACTGAGAAGATTTCGGTAGTACAGTTTTGGTAAGGAATGACGCACCTTTGCCTTGGTAGCCGATACGTGTGGGAATACCCGTCAACCAGAGCATTAAACCCACTAACCAGCTTTGTGCAGCAACGATCGCCACATCATACTCGCGATCGCGCATCGTGCCGACCAGATTTCCCCAATCGGCTAGGCTGTTTCGGTCTTTGTAATCGAAGGTCAGTATATCATTGACTGACTTACTCACCCGGTAGGCAGCCTTTGACCGGGGTTCCACAACAACATCCAACTGCGCTTTTGGGTAATAGCGCTTCAGATCGTCTAGAGTCGGAAAAAACAGAATTTGATCGCCAATTCCGCCAGGTACAAGGGCTACTACTCGCATAATATTTATTGACGCTTATCGCTCCTTATTTTAGGGGAATACGGGAAATTCAAAATTCACAATTCAAAACTTAGTCATTTTCAATCCATAATTTTGAATTGGAGGATAGCTAAGGTTTCCTGTATTCATTCCCTAGTTTGACATTAAAACACAGTGTATTTACTCATCCCCGCCGCCGGAGTTGGCAAAAGAATGGGGAGCGATCGCAATAAACTTTTACTGAAAGTGCGATCGCAAACCATTCTCGCTTGGACTCTCCTATCTGCACAAGCAGCCGACGAAATCACCTGGATTGGCATTATCTCTCAACCCATTGATTGGCCAGATTTTAAATCTATTCTCGCTAATTTACGCCTCACTAAGCCAGTTGAATTGATTATTGGCGGTTCCACTAGACAAGAATCTGTTTACAACGGCTTACAGGCGCTACCAGCCACCGCAGAGCAAGTTTTAATTCACGATGGCGCTAGATGTTTGGTAACACCAAATTTACTCAACTCCTGCGCCCAAGCCATTCGTCAATGTTCTGGTTTAATTGCGGCTGTCCCGGTAAAAGACACGATTAAAGTTGTGGAAGAAAGTGGCATAATTCAAAGTACACCAGACCGACGCAATCTTTGGGCAGCACAAACCCCCCAAGGATTTAACGTTGAATTGCTCAAACAATGCCACGCTGAAGGTGTTCGCCAAAGTTGGGAAGTGACAGACGATGCTGCTTTATTTGAGAAGTGCGGTATCGAAGTGCGAATTGTGGAAGGTGAGGAAACAAATTTAAAAATTACCACTCCTCAAGATTTGGCGATCGCTGAATTTATCCTTAGCAGTAGAAAGTAGGGACAAAAATTATCTACTTGACTTATCTTAATTAAACGTGTATAATCCCACACATTTATTAAGTATCCTTTATCCAATCTCATGGGAAATTCAAGAGGGAAATTCAAAATTTCAAGTTTGAATTTTGTAGCTTTAGCTTCCCGCAGGGTATTTTGAATTTGAATTATGACCATAGCCACAGCGACTAAGATAGAAGCAATTCTCTATTTGAAGGGTAAACCCTTATCAGCCGGGGAAATTGCCGAGTATGCCGCCTGCGATCGCGCTACCGTTGAAGAAGGCATCATCGAACTAATGGACAGCTATGCCCGGCGAGATAGCGCCTTGGAAGTTGTAGAAACCCCCGATGGTTACAGCCTGCAACTGCGCACAGACTTCCAAGATTTAGTGCAAACGCTGATTCCCGTAGAATTAGGACTAGGAGCATTGCGGACACTAGCTGCGATCGCCCTCAACAGCCCCATCCTGCAAAGCGATTTAATTAACCTGCGAGGTTCTGGTGTATATCAACACGTTCCCGAACTAGTCGAACTCGGCTTCGTCCGCAAACGCCGCGATAATGAATCTCGTTCCTATTCACTACAAGTAACACCAAAATTTCATCAATACTTCCAAATAGAACAACTTCCCCAACTCCTCGACAGTGAACAAAAAGAACAGCAACTAGAACTAGACCTAGCCGTAGGGGCAGTGAACAGTGAACAGTGAACAGTGGAAATAATTTTGATAACTGTCAACTGTCAATTGTCAATTGTCAACTGTCAACCGACTCAAGCACTACCCTTGTACTATGGTTTAAAGTAGAATTAGCAACTAAGCTAAAAAAAATTGCCAATGGTGTTTGATCCTGACTTCTTAAACGACAATTCCGAAGAACACCCTAACCAACTTCTTTCTGATAACTTTGGGGAAAACCCAAATCAGTTACTTAATTATCTACAACATCAGTCTCCAGAAGTTCTAGCCCGCGTCGCTCAGTCTGTCAGCCCGGAAATTAAACAGATTATTTCCCAAAACGTCCAAGGGTTAGTGGGAATGCTCCCCGCCGAGAATTTCAATGTCCAAATTACCACAGACAAAGAAAACCTAGCGGGTCTATTAGCATCAGCAATGATGACTGGTTACTTCCTACGCCAAATGGAACAAAGAATGCAGCTAGACCATTTATCCAACGGTTAATAGTCAACAGTCAATAGTCCATAGTCCATAGTTGACATTAGCCCATTAACTACGGGCTAATGTCAACTGTCAAACAATTTTAGATTTTGGATTGACGATTTTGGATTGACTGCACCCACAAGGCGATGCAGCTTGGAGATTTTGGATTGACGAAGCAGCGCGATTTGTTCTGCCCACTAGGGGCAGGGCTTGAACCAAAAATAATCCAAAATTTAAAATCTAAAATCTAAAATTAGTACGGTCAACTGTCAACTGACTACCGTTTCGGATAAACCCCCGACTGCACCTTCAAACTGATAATTTTGCCACTGCGGTTAACCTCAACGGCAAGAATATCTCCAACTGTGCTGGCTTCTACTAATTTTTGCACCTGGGCTGAGGTTTTAACAGTTTTACCATTAATTTTCTGAATCACATCACCAGGGAGCAGCCCTGCTTTTTTGGCTGGGGAATCATCCAGGACACTTTTAATGACAACGCCAGTGTCTTGTTGAATATTTAACTGATTTTCAGTATTGATTTGCTGCTTTTTGGTGGGAGATAAGTCCGTCATCTCAATACCCAAAAAGGGATGTTCCACACGCCCCTTAGTAAAAAGCTCATTAGCAACACGGGCGGCTGTTTCAATGGGAATAGCAAAACCAAGCCCTTGAGCATCAGCACGAATAGCCGTATTAATGCCAATTACTTCCCCTTGAGCATTTAATAAAGGCCCACCAGAGTTACCAGGATTAATTGCGGCATCAGTTTGAATAAAGCTAACTCGTTTATCAGGCACACCAACTTGGGCGCTGGTGCGGTCTGTAGCGCTGATAATACCGATAGTTACAGTATTATCTAAACCTAGAGGATTGCCAATAGCGATCGCCCACTGTCCCGGAATCAAATTTTGAGAATTACCCAACTTCACCGTAGGTAAATTTTCTCCAGGAATTTTCACCACAGCCACATCTGTAACAGTATCAACCCCTACAACCTTCCCCTCATAAGTCCGACCATCCTTGAGAGTTACTTGTACAGTATCTGTATCAGCTACTACATGGGCATTAGTTAACAATTGCCCGTTGGCGCTTAAAATAAATCCTGAACCTGTACCCCGTTCGATTCGTTCTTGAGGAAGTGGTTCTTCATCTTCACCAAAAAAACGCCGCAAAAGAGGATTTTTTAACGCCTCAGAAATAGGATTGGCGACTCTACGGGTGGCATTAATCCGCACCACAGCCGGCCCAACTTTTTGTACCGCACTAGCAATAAAATTTACATTATCTCCCCCAGCATTCGCCACAGAACCAGTTACAGGATTAGGCGCAACAGATTCTGAGGGCAAAGCCGTCGTAACATTTCTCAGTTGTTGGAACGAGCGATTTTGAGGAAGTAGATAGCGACTGCCTAACAAACCTGCACTACCTCCAACTACAAGTAGAGACAGATAAACGGCCAGTTGCTTTAGGGATAAATTCATAATGACTACACTCAAGGACAGCAATGCAGTTGCTAATTTCTAAGTGTAGTCAAGCAATCTGCAACTGGACAGGTAAATTTAACAATAGTCATTAGTTATTGGTCATTAGTCATTAGTCATTAGTCAACAGTCCATAGTTACTCTCCCTCATCTCCCCCATCTCCTCACCATTCCCCAATTCCCAAACTAAAATCTAGAATTAAGGTTTTCAGAACTTGTAAACATGACAGTTTCCTACCGTCTGCTTTTACTCTGTAGTTTAGTCAGCACTATTGGACTGACCACCATCCTGCCCAAATTGAACAGAGTTAATGCTGCTGAGGCGGTTTGTCCGGTTTCGGCTTTATCTCGATTCAAGCGCCATAAAGTAGTTCGTGGTGATACGTTGGTCACAATAGCTCAACGCTACAACCTCAGCCCGGAAACGCTGATTGGGATGAACCCATCTCTCCACGATGGTTCTTCCCCGACTGTCGGCAGTGAACTACAAATTCCTCCCTACAATGGGGTTGTAGTGGAAGTACCTCAAGGTCAAACTTGGCGACAAGTAGCGACAAAATTTAAGGTTCGTCCTGATACTTTATTTGAAGTTAACGGCTGTCAAAGCAACCCCAGAATAGTCTTTGTGCCTGGGGTTAATTGGTCGCCTAACGGTTCCTTTACTCAGTCTCCTAGACCTTCTACTGCAACTGCTGCTGTTAGGTTAGCTGGCTATCCTTTTTCTCAAGCTGCGGAAATAGGGTTGCCTTATGGCTGGCAAATTAACCCAAATACAGGTGAAGTATTCTTCCACAGTGGGGTGGACTTGTTAGCAGCTGTGGGAACGCCTGTTGTAGCGATCGCATCTGGTAAGGTAGTTTTTGCTAAGGAACAGGGTACTTACGGTAATTTGGTCATTATCAACCACGATGGCGGGCTACAAAGCCGCTACGCCCATCTTGACAGCATAAATGTTAAAGTCGGTCAGCTAGTCAAGAAAGGTCAAGTTTTGGGGACTGTTGGCACTACTGGACAACCAACAAGCAAACAACCCCATCTCCATTTTGAAGTGCGTACTAGTTCATCTTTAGGATGGGTGGCAGAAAATCCTAAAGATTATTTGAAACCATAACAAAGTTAGGCGATCGCTTAAATAATGAGACAGGGGATAGTTAAAAAATTTTATGAGCCAAAGCATCAATTCAGAAGTTGAATTTTTATTTAATCAGGGGTTACAGCATACCCAAACTGGAGAATACGAACAAGCGATCGCCTGCTTTAATCAAGTTTTAGAAATACAACCAGATTCCTCAGATGCTTGGACTGAGCGCGGCTGGAATTTCTTTTTGTTAGACAATGCGGAAGCCACAGCCGCCGCACTTACTAGCTTTGACAATGCTTTAAAAATTGAACCTAATAATTTCTCAGCTTGGCATCGTTTGGGACAAGTTCAGTTAGAACGTTTCAGTGATTATGATGGGTCTTTGTTGAGTTTTCAACAAGCCTTAAATATCAAACCTGATGATTACGATGTTTGGTGGGATAGAAGCTTTGCCTTATATCAATTAGGTCACTATGAGGAAGCCCTTGCCAGCTACAATAAAACTTTAGAAATTGACCCTAATAGTTGTGCAGTATGGCATGAACGAAGTGGCATGTTATTTGAGATGGGTTGTTATGATGAAGCTCTAGCAAGTTATGAAAAGTTGCTAGAAATTAACCCTGAAGATTATATCAGTTGGCGTGAACGCGGCAAGGTATTAGAAAGTTTAACCTGTTATTCTGAAGCAATTACTAGTTATGAAAAAGCATTGGAACTTAAACCAGATGCCTGTGAAATTTGGTCATATAAAGGGGAAGCTTTAGAGCAAATAGGCAATATAACAGCAGCGATCGCCAGTCACGAAAATGCCCTTAAGTGTAACAATAAAGGTGAAGTTGCTTGGTACGAATGGGCTAGGGTATTAATTCATTTTGGTCGAATAGAAGAAGCTCTTAACTCTTGCGAACAAGCAATTACACTTTTAGATGACAAATTCGCTGCATGGCAAAACCGCAGCATTATTTTACATGAATTAGCTCTTTATGAGGAAGCGATCGCTAGTTACAACCAAGCTTTAGAAGTCAACCCTAATGACGCTGATACATTTTATAATATAGCCTGCTGTTATGCCTTACAAGGTCATGTAGAGTCGGCTATAAAAAACTTACAACAAGCTATAAATTTTGGTGATGCTACCTTCATTGCCGCAGCCGAAAATGACCCTGACTTTGATATAATACGTCATACAGATGAGTTTCAAGCTTTGATGCAGATAGAAGTCTTAGATTAGCCAATTTTCAATCAATTCAGTAGATTTAACAATGTGCATTCCTGCTGCTTGAAATCTAGTAAACGCTTCATTGGCTTGTTGTGTGTAATCTACAACCCCCGGCACAACAACAGGCGAAGTACAATCTTCTAGTAGATAGACTTTTTGGGCAAGTGCAGCATCTACCTGTTTAATTTCTGTTAGTAAATCATCAATTGTCCAGGCTACACAATGACTTTTAGCTTGACCACCAATAATTACAGTATCATATTCTAAAAGTTGCTGAATCAACTGATGATTTTTATGAGCTAAAGGATTGTTATCAAAACTAACCAAGACTTCTGGACGCAGAATAGAATAATTTTCTGTAAAAGGATTATCACCTTTAATTTCAAATTGAGTTTGACTTTGACGGGCAATACAATGGAAAAATATTGCTTCTTCAACTGAAGCAACTAAAGCATGACCAATACCACCCAACATTGAGTGATAAGGCCAAATAATTAAAGGATATTTACCATCTTGACTAAGTTGCTTGACATAATGATAAGCGTGTTTTTCTAATAATTCATAATTGCCACCAGTCAAACTATTCGCTACATCTGGATTAACTTTCCAAATCCGTTTTTCTACATCTGCTAGACTAATACTAGTAGCTGATGGTGTGGGATGTTCACCTAAATGATTCACCCAAAATATTGGATGAAAAATCTGCATGGTAGTGTGAGTATCGAGCGTAGGAATAATTTTAGTAATCGTGTTTAAATTACGATAAATAAACTCACATATTCGGCGGTTATCATCTACTGCACCATTACCCGATTGACCACCAACAAATAATTCAAATCCAGGGATGCAGAAAGTGTTCTGCACATCTATTAACAATAGACAAATGCGCTTTTGATCAAAAGCGGCTGGTGGAACATTATGTTCTTTTGCCCATGCTTCTGCTTCGGCTGCTCGTTCTTGATAAGGTACGCGCCAGACTTCGCCGACTTTGGCAGGGTTAAAGTAAGGCGGTATAGTAGATGATTGCACCGTTATTTGATTGCTCATATTACATCTATATGATTAGTACAGGCATCGGCTAGCCTAATTTCCGCTCTAATGTAACCAACGAAGTGGGCGATCGCCCACTTCGCCTATAGATTAACAAAATATATCGAAATATTTATTGCCTTCACTCAATCAGTACCATTGAGTTCTTGTTTATATAAATTACAACTTAGAGGCAAATTTATTGAATAATTGTGGAGTAAGGAATCAACAAAAGCACCATAGTTGAGCTTGTTAACCTTGCTTCATCTTATTTTTTTCATCATATCGTTCAAAAAAGCCCTGACTGTGGCAATCTGAAAAACAGACACTTTTAAATTTCATACTTTAACGACAGCAAATTCACTTATAAGGTTATGCAAACCCTGCCGAATCCTTCAACCTCGACTAACACAACAAGTCAGCCCACCTTTGACACCAAAATCAAACGCCGTAAAACCCGTCCAGTCAAAGTAGGAAATGTCACCATCGGCGGTGGCTATCCTGTAGTGGTGCAATCGATGATCAACGAAGACACCCTAGATATTGATGGTTCTGTAGCGGCTATTCGACGTTTACACGAAGTTGGCTGTGAAATCGTCCGAGTGACAGTACCTAGTATCGCTCATGCGGTAGCCTTGGGAGAAATTAAACAAAAACTCATCAAGACTTACCAAGATGTACCGATTGTTGCTGACGTGCATCACAACGGCATGAAAATTGCATTAGAAGTTGCCAAGCACATAGAAAAAGTACGGATTAATCCGGGTTTATACGTATTTGAAAAACCAAACCCTAATAGAACCGAATATACTCAAGCCGAATTTGAAGAAATTGGCGAAAAAATCCGCGAAACTCTAGCACCATTGGTAATTTCCTTACGCGACCAAGGTAAAGCGATGCGTATTGGTGTCAATCACGGTTCCCTAGCTGAGAGAATGTTATTTACCTACGGCGATACTCCAGAAGGAATGGTAGAGTCCGCCTTAGAATTTATTCGCATCTGTGAATCTCTAGACTTCCGTAATATCGTCATCTCCATGAAAGCCTCACGAGTTCCCGTAATGGTAGCCGCCTATCGCCTCATGGCCAAACGTATGGATGATTTAGGCATGGACTACCCCTTACACTTGGGAGTCACAGAAGCAGGCGATGGCGAATATGGCAGAATTAAATCCACAGCCGGTATTGCCACATTATTAGCAGATGGTATTGGGGATACCATCCGAGTTTCCTTAACAGAAGCACCAGAAAAAGAAATCCCGGTCTGTTACAGCATTCTGCAAGCTTTAGGTTTGCGGAAAACAATGGTGGAATACGTAGCTTGTCCTTCCTGTGGACGCACCTTATTTAACTTAGAGGAAGTATTACACAAAGTCCGAGAGGCCACCAAGCACCTCACTGGATTAGATATTGCCGTTATGGGTTGTATTGTTAATGGCCCTGGAGAAATGGCTGATGCTGACTATGGTTACGTAGGCAAAACCCCAGGCTTCATCTCTTTATACCGTGGCAGAGAAGAAATCAAAAAAGTCCCAGAAGACAAAGGCGTAGAAGAGTTGATTGACTTAATTAAGGCAGACGGCCGTTGGGTAGACCCTTAGAGAAAGCAGGAGGCATAAGTAAATTATTATCTCCCTCATCTCCCCCTACTCCCCTTACTATCTTCTCTCCCCCCCACTCCCCTTAATAAACTTTCTGTAAACAACAATCAGCTACCTCACCGGATTCTGAGGTATTTTGATGAAGTTAGGACTACATACTCGGTCTTTACAGTTTACCCTGTGTTAGATTGAGCATACCGACTATAAATTTTTTCCTCTGACGCAACTGTCATTATATGGTGATTACAAAAAGTAGGCTTGTTTTGGGTGCTACGGCAGTAACACTCTCTACGATCGCAGTTACTAGCCTTGGCATTCACTCTCGCGGTCAAGCTTTATTTAAAGCAAGTCCCAAGGAATTAGTAGATGAAGTTTGGCAAATCGTTCAGCGCCAATACGTAGACGGTACTTTTAACCAAGTGGATTGGCAGGCTGTTCGTAAGGAATACTTGAATAAGTCCTACAGTAATCAGCAGGAAGCTTATAAGTCCATACGGGAAATGCTGAAGAAGCTAAATGATCCGTATACCCGGTTTATGGACCCAGAGGAATTTAAGAATATGCAGGTGGATACCTCTGGAGAACTTACAGGTATCGGTATCACCATTAGCCAAGATGAAAAAACTAAGCAATTAGTCGTAATTGCCCCCATTGAAGATACACCAGCTTTTAAAGCCGGAATATTAGCTAAGGATGTCATCCTCCAAATTGATGGCAAAAGCACCAAAGGGATGGATACTAACCAAGCAGTATCTTTAATCCGAGGTGCAGCTGGCTCACAAGTAACCTTGACAATTCAGCGCAACAATCAAGAAAAACAGTTTAAAATTACACGGGCGCGGATTGAAATTCATCCGGTTCGTTATTCTGAGAAGCAAACTCCTGTTGGCAAACTTGGCTACATTCGTCTCAACCAGTTCAGCGCTAATGCTAGCAAAGAGATGCAGGATGCCATCAGCAATTTAGAAAAGAAACAAGTAGCTGGTTATGTCCTCGATTTACGTGGTAATCCTGGTGGCTTACTTTTCTCCAGCGTAGAGATTGCCCGTATGTGGATCGATAAAGGTACAATCGTTTCCACTGTTGACCGTCAAGGCGTGCGAGAACGTGAAGTAGCAAATGGACGTGCCTTGACCGAAAAGCCGTTAGTAATTTTGGTAGATAAAGGTTCAGCCAGTGCAAGTGAAATTCTTTCCGGCGCACTCCAGGATAACAAGCGTGCTGTTATTGTGGGTACTCAAACCTTTGGTAAGGGTTTGGTGCAATCAGTCCGTCCTCTAGATGATGGTTCAGGCTTGGCTGTAACAATCGCTAAATACCTCACACCCAACGATAGAGATATTAACAAGCATGGCATCGATCCAGATGTGAAAGTGGAATTAACTGATGCCCAACGCCAACAACTATGGCTGCGCGATCGCGACAAACTCGGTACACTAGAGGATCAGCAATTTGCTAAAGCAGTAGAGGTCTTGGGTAAACAGATTGCTGCTAAGGGTACACCAACGGCTGAGAAAAAGTAGGTCAATCAGTTATCAGTTATCAGTTAACATCATCTGATAACTGAGATTTCTACTCACCAATATTACTGCGGTTGGCACTTGCCCGATCTAATTAACCCGATGCGACGAGCGATCGCCTCCTCTCGTGAATCAAAAGGCCCCCACTGTTCAACCACATCTGAATTACCTTCCCCAACTTCTTCACCGGGGATAATTTCGCAATTACCAATATTACGCTTGACAATATACCAAGTTTGTGCATTGCGCATGCTAAGAATAACAATATAGTTTTTATAAGCAAAATTGTAAGGCATAGTAGATTGCTAGGATTAGCAATAAGCATTCCATCATTTTTTTCCTATGCCCTCACCGTTTCCAGGGATGAATCCCTACTTTGAAAATCCTGATCTTTGGCCTGAAGTTCATCATTGGATAATTACGGCAATTGCGGAATTATTAATTCCTCAACTGCGTCCAAAATACCGAGTAGCAGTAGAGAAACGAGTGTATCAAATGACAGATGAAAATTCTGTTTTAGTTGGGATACCGGATGTTGTCATAGGACGTTCTCTAGCAAATACACAACCAGAAGCTTTAAATATTGCTGTTGCTTCACCACCAGCGAAACCCCTTACTGTTAACCTTCCCATACCAGAGGAAGTACGCGAGGGATATTTAGAGGTGCGAGAAGTGGGAACAGGGGAAGTTGTCACGGCAATTGAAGTGCTTTCTCCAAAAAACAAGCGTCCTGGTGAGGGAAGAAAAGCTTATGAAAGCAAACGTCAGCAGGTATTAGGTAGCTTGACGCATTTGGTAGAAATTGACTTGTTACGTACTGGTGAACCTATGCCGATTTTAGGTAAGCAAATAGAGTCTGATTACCGGATTTTAGTCAGTCGTAGCAATTATCGTCCTCAAGCAGAGCTTTACCCTTTTCAATTACCGGAACCGATACCAGCTTTTTTATTACCTTTACGTCGGGGTGATACAGAACCAGTCGTAGACTTACAAGGATTAATACATGGCGTATACGATCGCGCCGGCTTTGATTTAGCGATAGATTATACTCGTGAGCCAGTCCCACCCCTGCGAGAAAGTGATACTATCTGGGCAAAAGAAATATTACAACAGCAAGGACTGCGTTCTTGAAAACTGTACAGAGCATTATTATGTAAATGAATTAGACGATGAGTTATGAACTATTGGCAGACGTTCAAGTGCCAGAGGATGAAGCAGAGTAAGTTAAAATTCAGTATACGAATGCTGAAGCCATTATGAATAAACCAAAGATTTTTATTGATGGGGAATCGGGAACTACAGGCTTACAGATTTACTCCCGCCTCAGCCAACGAGGTGATATTGAGCTAGTTAGTATCGAAGCATCAAAGCGCAAGGATGCGGAAGAAAGGGCAAAATTACTTAATTCTGTTGATTTAGCCATACTTTGTTTACCCGATGATGCTGCGCGGGAAGCTGTTAGCTTGGTTAACAGTGATGGGGTAAAGATTCTAGATGCGAGTACAGCCTACCGCACGGCTGAAGGTTGGGTATATGGTTTTCCAGAACTCAACCCAGGACAGCGTGAGAAAATCGCTAATGCTCAATTTGTCAGCAATCCAGGATGTTATCCTACAGGATTTTTAGCTTGTATCCGTCCATTAATCACTCAAGGTATTCTTCCTGCTAACTTTCCTGTAACAATTAATGCGGTGTCTGGCTATTCTGGTGGTGGTAAGAATCTGATTCGGAAATATGATAGCTTTCATGAGCAGCAAAAAGCAGTAACCTCAGATTATCCTTTGGGTATCTATGGTTTACAGTTTGGGCATAAACACGTTAAAGAGATGCACCAGCATTCTGGATTAGCATCACCGCCATTGTTTGTCCCTGCTGTGGGTGACTTTGAGCAGGGAATGTTGGTACAAATACCCTTACCCCTGTGGACATTAGATCATCCGCCTTCAGGTGAGGAAATTTATCAAGCGATCGCCCAATATTACCAAGGGGAAAAATTTGTCCAAGTAGCTCCCTTTAAAGATGCTAGCCTGTTACGTGACGGGACATTTTTAGATGCTATCGCAGTTAACGGCACTAATATTGTGCAAATCTTCGTCTTTGCTAACGACAACACCAAAGAAGCCCTACTAATTGCGCGTCTCGACAATTTAGGCAAAGGCGCATCAGGTGCAGCCGTTCAAAACCTCAACATCATGCTGGGTTTTCCTGAAGAGTTAGGACTGTCAACAATGGACAATTAACAATTGACAATTGACAATTACCTCTCGTTAGAAGTGAGAAAATTGGAGAATAGGAACTTTTTTATTTTTTCTCTTTGAAAACAAAGGTTTTAAACCTTGAATAAAATAATTGTCAATTATCAATTATCAACTATCAATTGGTGACATTATCAGTCATTAGTTATGATACTTACCAATGATTAATGACTAATGACTAATGACTAAAAAACGAGTTTGCATCATCTTAGGAACCCGCCCGGAAGCAATTAAACTAGCTCCGGTAATACAAGCCTTTCAAAAATCTCCAGACTTTGATTTACAAGTGATTCTCACTGGACAACACCGTGAGATGGTTGAACAGGTGATGCAGTTATTTAACCTCAAGGCAGATTATGACCTAGAGATTATGCAGCCTCAACAATCTCTGAGTGATATTACTTGTCGCAGTTTACGAGGTTTGGAAGAATTATTTATCAAAAGTAAGCCGGATTTAATTCTAGTACAAGGAGATACAACAACCGCCTTTGCGGCAAGTTTAGCAGCCTTTTACCAAAAAATTCCTGTAGGTCATGTAGAAGCTGGGTTAAGAACCGATGATTTATTTAACCCTTATCCCGAAGAAGCAAACCGACGGTTAATTTCGCAAATCACCCAACTACATTTTGCACCAACAACCTTGGCGGTAGAAAACTTACAGCGTTCCGGTGTTTTAGGGGAAATTCACTTAACTGGTAATACCGTTATAGATGCTTTATTATACGTAGCCGCTAATGCCCCAGCTTGTAATGTAACTGGTTTAAACTGGAATGAATATCGTGTACTACTCGCTACCGTGCATCGTCGGGAAAATTGGGGCGAACCACTACAAGCTATCGCCCAAGGCTTCCTACAAATATTAGATAAATTTCCTGACACAGCCTTACTCTTACCCTTACACCGTAACCCCACAGTCCGCGAACCCCTGCAAGCATTATTAGGCAATCATCCACGGGTATTTTTAACAGAACCCCTAGATTATGGTGAATTAGTAGGTGCGATTGGGCGATCGCATTTCTTACTAACTGATTCTGGTGGCTTACAAGAAGAAGCCCCAAGCCTGGGTAAACCAGTACTAGTATTAAGGGAAACCACAGAAAGACCAGAAGCCGTTACAGCAGGTACAGCCAAACTCGTTGGTACTGACAGCCAAACCATCGCCTCTGCTGCCAGTGAACTCCTAAGTAATCCCGTAGCTTACAATACAATGGCTAATGCCATAAACCCTTTTGGTGACGGACACGCAGCCGAACGTATATTAAACATCGTTCACAACTACCTAAACCTATGAGAAGGGTATAAGGGTAAAGGGTGTAAGTCTTCAAAACCCTTACACCCAGTCTCAACAGACAACCTTAGTGGGTAAATCCTCCGCGTACCTCCGCGCTAACCTCTGCGCTCCTCCGCGTTTTAAAACTAACTCCTAGATAATTGCGATCGCAAATAATTAGTAAACTCCACCAATTCAGTATCAGAGAGAAGTTGACGCGATTTTTTACCATATTTTTGCTGTAAAAATTCCTTCCCCTTTTCTGGACTCCAATTTAATTGAGCTAAATACGTGTCAGTTTGAGCAATAAAAACATCTCTATTTTCAGACACTTGATTTACACTCTGAATCCCATTAATCTTCAGACTAACCTTTTGTCCCAAAACTTGCCAATCTATTTCCTTGTGTCCATCCCAACTAATATCTACAGAACGGTAAGTAACAGGATTATAAATTGTACAAAAAACAATTGTTTTCTCGCCAGGACTTACTGCAATAGTTAAAGGATGACGCAACTGCTCCCATGTAATGACATCAAGTGCTAGTAATAAACTTTTAGAAAAATAAGACTCGCTACCTGAACGGATGACATAAGGTTTATCCGCTAATATATGCAAATCAGTTTTTCCAGCTTCCCCATAAGAAGTTTCAATTTTCTTATTAACCTCAATTCCGGTAATTACGCCTGTTAAAGCACGGTCATAAATAGGAATTGATTTAGCATCATCTGAGAGCATATACCAACAATGGTCAGTTTCTCTGCTAACAAAAACATATTGAGGCTTGGGGATAGAGCCGAATCCTAATTTTACATCCATGCTTGGTTTGAAGATAAAAATTTAGAGAACTCGCCCTTTCACCGAAAAATATAATTCTCTGAGCCTGTGTGTTTAAAGGTTTTTCACCACAGAGACACAGAGGAGGACACTTGCGTGGGCGGCTCTGCCGACTTGAGCAAAGTGTCCGTCACACAGAGAATGTACTATGAAAGGGTTAGTTTATTTACATAATTCCCTTATCAGCAAACCAATTAACATTTTTGGCAGTTTTTTATACTATGGTTTCAGGTTCATAACCCAAAGATTTCAACCGTTCCCTCAATACTTGCACTTGTGCTTCAGCTTCTAGACGACGCTGCGCTTCCTGCATTGCTAGTTGTTCTGCTTCTACAATACGTTCTTCGGGGGTAAGCAACTTTTCCCCTTCCTCGTTATACCAGTACAACCATTCCCGCGCTATACCTTGATAAATCCCTCGTTCTCGCCCAATTCCTAAACCAATTTCTGGTAGCCAAATGGGATTTCCTGACATGAGGATATATTCCCCATTTTCTAATCGATAAACTTCTAGAGGTGATTTTTTACGCCGAAAAGGATTGTATACAACGTAGTACAAAACACCTAGCTCTTTGGCGTACAATTCTTTCTTAGTACTATATTCTCCTAAATGTTTTGGCGAAGCAACTTCCAAAACTAAAGCTGGGGGCTTTTTCTCTTCCCAGAGTACATAACTCAGGCGTAAATTTCCATCAATAAAACGGTTAACCTCAACGCTGAGAAAACCATCTGGTACAATAGCTGGCTTATTTGGGTCATAGTATATACCCATATCTACACCAAAGTACCAATCCCAACGATCTGACCAATCTAAAGCCAGCGTAGCTTTCAGCAAACTAGGAATTAAATCTTGTATTTCATTATCCACAGGCGTATCATCAGAATCGGTTAGTTCTTCAGACGATGGTAAACAGTGTAACGGGTTGTAGTTTAACATAAGTTCTATTCTCTAAGTATAATTTTCGTTTGTCTTAACTTTAATAAAAAATTTTATTTATTTTTAGTTAGTTGTAGCTGTTATGAAAAATCTGTTTCCGTACACAAATATGTAAAAAAGAGCAGGTGTGTAACCCACTCTTACAAGAATATAGGTAAAAATGATTAACTACCAGTTAATTACCAATTACTGGTGTATTTAAAGAAACTTCTGCTGCTTGACGTTTTTCCTGCGCCAAAGTTGGTACAGAATCACGCAACCTTGCTGTCATTTGTACTGTTGTAGAGTCATACACCTGAGTCAGCAGTTTGGGATAGAAACCAATACCAATAATTGGGACTAACAAACAAGCAATAATGAAGACTTCGCGGGGTTCGGCATCAATTAGTTTTTGATGAGAAACTAATTCTTCGTTTTCTTGACCGTAGAATATTTCCCGCAACATTGACAGCAGGTAAATGGGAGTTAAAATCACCCCAACTGCCATTAAAAATACCACGATGACCTTAAATGTAGGGCTATAAGCATCGCTGGTAGCAAAGCCGACAAATATCATCAATTCTGCTACGAAACCACTCATACCTGGCAATGCTAAGGAAGCCATTGAACAAGTAGTGAACATAGCAAAAATCTTCTGCATCCGCTTACCGACACCACCCATTTCATCTAACATCAAGGTGTGTGTACGGTCATAGGTTGCACCGACAAGGAAGAACAAACTCGCCCCGATTAAGCCGTGGGATACCATTTGTAACACTGCCCCACTTAATCCTAAATCGGTGAAGGAGGCAAAGCCAATGACCACGAATCCCATGTGGGAAATTGAGGAGTAGGCAATCTTCCGCTTCAGGTTACGCTGGGCAAAGGATGTTAAGGCGGCGTAGATAATATTCACTACACCCAAAATCACCAGTACAGGTGCAAATAAAGCATGGGCATCAGGTAATATGCCTGCATTCATGCGAATTAGGGCATAACCACCCATTTTCAGCAGAATACCAGCCAGCAACATGTGTACGGGGGCTGTAGCTTCACCGTGGGCATCTGGTAGCCAAGTGTGTAGGGGAATGATTGGTAACTTGACAGCGTAAGCAACGAGGAAACCAGCGTACACTAACAATTGGAAATTCAAGGCGTAATCTTTGACTGCAAGCGATCGCATATCAAAGGTGACTGTATCGCCATAAAATGCCATTGTCAAAGCGCCGATTAAAATAAACAGCGAACCGCCAGCCGTATACAAAATAAACTTTGTGGCTGCATATTGCCGCTTTTTACCACCCCAAATTGCCAGCAGCAGGTAAACGGGAATAAGTTCCAATTCCCACACCAAGAAAAACAGCAGCATATCCTGTACAGCAAACACTGCTATTTGACCGCCATACATAGCCAGCAGTAAAAAGTAAAATAGCCTGGGCTTTAAGGTCACAGGCCAGGCTGCTAAGGTGGCTAGGGTAGTGATGAACCCAGTCAAAAGAATTAGGGGCATAGACAAGCCATCTGCCCCCACAGACCAGTTCAAATCCAATTGTGGAACCCAAGGGTAACTTTCCACCAATTGCAAGTTTGGATTGTTGAAGTCGTATTGGGTAGAAAATGCGTAAACAATCAGGGCGAAGTCAATTAACCCGACGATAAGGGCGTACCAACGGATGGTTTTACCGTCCTTATCGGGAATAATGGGAGTCAGTAGCGACGCGGCTATTGGGAATAAAATAATCGTCGTCAGCCACGGGAAATTAGCTGTATTCATCACAATTCGTCTGCTATTAAATTCATGTTTGCCAAAAAGCCACTAGCTTATTAACTAGCAGCTTTTTGACGATTTGGCATTTATTGTTAGGTTGATTTAATCAAATTGGTATTTTCGAGCGAGGGTTTTTAGCCCTCTATTTCTATAAACGGCGGGTTCTGTAGCGAGGTCAAATACCTGTTACAAAATGTAATTTAAAAATAATCTCTAAAGAAAGCTGTTGAAGGAAAATTGTACTGATGCGATCGCCTATTACAACCCAGGCATTACTAGAATACATCATGCTATTGGGTAGTTGTCAAAAAAGCATGACAGGAGATGATGGCACAAATGAAAAGTCAGATTCGTTATGTTACTAATGCAGACGGAGAGACAACAGATGTACTTGTGCCTATAGAACTTTGGCAACAGTTGGTAAGTTCTGTTAACTCTGATGAATTTAGCAGTTTAGCTTGAATTGATGAACAAGAGCCTAAACCACAAATATTAGCTTATTTGCAAGAGTCCGTGAGACAAGCAAAAGTAGGATAAACTTTCCCAGTTTCAGAACTTTGGGATGATATTAAAAAATAATTTTTATGCTCACGCAAAGTCGCAAAGAAGCAAAGAAGGAAATTTATATTAATCTTTGACTGGAAGGGAGTTAGACTTTGGCTAATTGAGACATTAAGGCTGAGAGTTGCTATCACTTGAGTCTGAATCTTTATCATGAGTCAAATGTGTTAAATCTTTACCTTCAAGTATTGTTTCTTTAAGATTTGCGCCTTGAAGATTTGCGCCTTGAAGATTTGCCCATTGAAGATTTGCGCCTTGAAGATTTGCGTCTTGAAGGTTTGCCCGTTGAAGATTTGCGCCTTGAAGATTTGCCCGTTGAAGATTTGCCTCTTGAAGATTTGCCCGTTGAAGATTTGCCTCTTGAATATCTGCCTTTTGTAAATTTATTTTTCTCAATTTAGCAAAGCAAAAATTTGCAAAAACAAGACCTGTATTACAACAATTTGTATTTTCAAGATTCGCCCTATAAAAGTCTTTTATATGCAAAATACATTCTGACAAATTTAAGAAGCTAAGACAACTCATGATGAGCGCATTTTCAGGGCCTATTCTTTGTCCTTGAATTTTGGAAATCCATGTTCCAAAAGTATCTGTAAAATCCCATTTAATTGTTGACACTTTTTCTGTTACTCTCGCACAAGCATTCAAGACTACTAACAATGCTTCTTCTGCATTTCGAGCCTGTTGGTTTTCTTCCTGAAAATCAGGTCTAGGACTCAACCGCTCCATTGGCATTCCGTGACGCAACATAACACCAATCAGGTGAGATAAATTCTCTTGCCATCTCCCCACATCAGATATATTTTGTAAACGTACTTCATCAAGTATAAACTTAAAAATGTACTCATCCATAGGAGATGCACCACAAAGAATTGCCCAGCGCGTTAAAGCATCTTTGTCATCCCATCCTTCATCGGGATCATATTTGCGGTCTTCCAGTTTTTTATGGATAAGTTTAACTTCCCTAACAATACG
Organism: Nostoc sp. MS1; assembly: GCF_019976755.1. NCBI lineage: Bacteria > Bacillati > Cyanobacteriota > Cyanophyceae > Nostocales > Nostocaceae > Nostoc > Nostoc sp. MS1. The sequence continues at coordinate 4,462,800 of NZ_AP023441.1, read as the reverse complement.
TTTCGCTGTCAAATATTCACCAAAACTCTTATGAGTAAATTCAAAAGTTTTATCTCCTTGAATATTAGTGCCACTTTGACGGAAATAAAAAGCAGCTAAAAGACGAGTTACACCTAATTTCGCTCCTTCTTGAAAATTTTCTAACAGATTTTTTAAACCACCACTGTTACAATGAGTTTCAATTTCCCTCACCGTGGTAGTACGTCCATTTCCATGCCAGGAAGCAAGAGCAATTTCTTCTAAAATTCGGATGAAATCTTTCTCCTCAATGCCTTGTAGTGTTCGATGCTTATGTCGTTCCCAACCACGCTCATATACTGCTTTCAACAAATCTTCATAAATAAGATTGAGGTTACTATCTTCTTGAGAAAAATCGACTCTCCCTCTTACATAACTCAAAGCAACTAAATAATTAAGCAAAGGTTGGGTAGTAATTTCTGTGAGATTTGTTTTATTCAATTCTTCGGGTAAACCAGAATATTGCCGACCACTAGCCATGCCATATTTTTGCCACCAATCCTGCCTTTGATCTTTCTCTAACAAGTTTTGCTTATCAATATAATTATTTCTCTCTTGTTCATTCACAAAATAGGGGAGAATATGTAAAATTTGTTGCGGTTTGCGAAAGTCGCTGCTATTGGTTTGGATGACCAATTCTCTACCACTAATTAATACCTTTAAGCGAGTTTCACCACGATCATTAAATCGCTCTACTTTTCTCTGTACTTCCCGAATAAATTGTTGAGCAGTTTCACTTGCAATTTTGCCTTGCATAGCTAATTCATCTAAACCATCAAAGATAATTAATAACTCTGGTTCTGATTTATCTTTTTCTAGTGGATTATAGCGAAGAAACCCATCATCACGAACAAATTTACCCACAGCATCGACTAAATCATCAGATGGTTCAAATTGATGTAAGGGTACGAATAATACTGGTTGTTCTTTTTCAGCTTGATTAGCAGCAAAGATTTTAGCAAAGGAAGATTTACCGCTACCAGGCCCACCACTAATTACTCGAATAGCATCATCATAATCAGTTTTTTCTAACCAAGTTGTTAATTCATGTTCTAAATCAATAACTATTCGTTCATAGTTATGATCATCTCTGTCCCTCGAAGCTAAATCATCATCTCTTTTAGCTTCAATTCGTCGCTGATAGTAGGCGCGTAGGGGGACATAAACTTGTTTTAATCCAAATGCTTCATCAAATATAGGTTCTTCTACCTGCTTTTGTAACCATGCTAAATAAAGCTGCCATGCTTGTTCTTTTTCAGCAGCTTTAGTAAATGGTGTGTTTATTTCTTCTTTTAAACAAGCATACTTGTCTGGATGCTTTGACCATTCTTTATGTAGAGAGAAAATAAAATATGTGGGCAGACGATAACTTATCGTTGTTGCTTGATTTTCGTTAACAATAAAATATTTTAGCCAATCAATTAAAGCTGTTTGTATATATTGAATGATAGATAAATTTTTGGGATTACTAAAAAATTGTTGATCAATACGTACTTCTTTAGATTCTAAAGTTTCGTTGAGTGTGTCACATAATAATTCAAAATCGCTCGGATTTGGTTGTTGAATTAATAGCTCTTTGTTACCTTCTACTAAATCAAATAGTGCCTGTGTTAAAGAACGATAAATCAATAACCAAGCGATTTCTTCAAGTTTATCTGCTAGTCCAAGTGCTGCTGTAGCTTCTAAAAAACCTTTAGCTACCTCTGCCCAGTTACCTAAAACGCCATCTATTCCAGCTTTACCTAGAGACTTAAATAATTCTTTAAAATCAGCATTAATACTCTTGTTCCAAAACTTAACGGGCTTACTAACTGAAAATCCAGATTCCTCATTCATATTTTTGATTTCTTATAAAATTTAAACTCTAAATTTTTATGTCAAACTATTCTCAAGGGAAGTTTTGATATTTTCTATTTTGGATTTTAGGCTTGAAGATAGAAACAGCTTATTGGTATTTGGATATTCTCTATCCATTGATCACATTTATTTTTCAAATCAGTATTGTGTTTAAGCCGCTCGATGATACAAACGAAGACTTAAATATTGAATTACTGTGATAGGAAAAATCATTTATAACATAAATATTCAGTAAGTAGAACCGCCATATAAAAGGTGCGTTAGGCGTTTAGATGCTGTTTTTCATAACAAATCATCTCGACATACGCGCCTAACACACCCTACCGGAATTTTATTTTTACTTTGTAAATAAATTTTTAAGAAAAAAAATGAGTCTAAATTTAGACTCTTAAAAAAACTTAGGGGCAGACAAGCGCCCACCCCTTACTATTAAAAATCAGGTAACACCGAAAAAGATAACTAAGCCCAAAACCGCCCCAAATACAATCAAGGCGTAGAATTGAACCCGACCATTTTCCAGATATTTCAGACCTTCACCACTGACGAGGGTGAAGAAGCCTGTCAAGTTAACAGCACCATCAACTACCCGGAAGTCAACTTCCATAACTTGTCTAGCAAGACGGCGTAAACCAAGCACAAATACACGATGGTAAATGTCATCGAAATACCACTTGTTGAGTGATAGTTCGTAGAGTGGCTTGATTTTGTCTGCGATCGCCGCCGGATCAATCTTCCGCAGTAGATACATCAAGGAAGCTAAGGTAATCCCAATTAAGGAAACACCAACTGAACTACCCGCCATGATGTAAAACTCATGGGGATCAAATTCAGCCGCTTTTTCTACAACTTCCGCCAGGCTTTCAGTAGGCGAATAGATGAACCTTTCAAAATAATTGTTGTAGGGTGTACCTACCAAACCAATAAAAATTGAAGGTATCGCCAAAACTACCAACGGTAAAGCCATAGTCCAGGGCGACTCATGGGGAGAACTGCTGTGATGACCGTGACCATCATGATGACCATCGGTAGCAGCTAATTCGCCTTTCTTCATTGCTCCAGGGCCAAAAGTTGGCGCGAGTTCTGGCGTATCTATTTCGAGAAGGGTTGATTTAGCTTTTAGCAGCTTGTTCTTGATTTTCTCGTCAGTACCCCGGAATTTGCCTTCAAATGTTGAGAAATACATTCTAAACATATAGAAAGCAGTGATTCCAGCAGTTACCCAACCAATAAACCACAGAAATGGATTAGAGGCATACGCAGCACCGAGAATTTCATCTTTTGACCAGAAACCAGCAAAGGGAGGAATCCCGGCAATTGCCAAGCAACCAATCAAGAATGTCAATCCAGTTACAGGCATATACTTACGCAAGCCGCCCATCAAGCGCATATCCTGCGCTAAAGCCGGGTCGTGACCCACAACTGCTTCCATGCCATGAATTACAGAACCGGAACCCAAGAACAGCATCGCCTTGAAATAGGCGTGGGTCATGAGGTGGAATAATCCTGCACTGTAAGCGCCTACTCCCATTGCCATCACCATGTAACCTAGCTGGGAGATGGTGGAGTAAGCCAAGCCTTTCTTGATGTCGTTTTGGGTAATCGCAATGGTAGCGCCCAAAAATGCCGTAAATGCCCCTGTAAAGGCAATCACGTTCATGGCGGCAGGAACGTGTTCAAATACTGGGTACATCCGGGCAACGAGGAAAACCCCAGCCGCCACCATTGTTGCCGCGTGGATTAAGGCAGAAATGGGAGTAGGGCCTTCCATCGCGTCTGGTAGCCAGACATGGAGGGGAAATTGAGCAGATTTAGCCACTGGGCCGAGGAAGACCAAAATGGCAAACAGTACAGCTAGGAAATTGCTGATAGAACCTGTCTGTACGAGTTCGGCTAGGCGATCGCCCATTATGTTGAACTCGAAGCTGCCTGTTGCCCAATACAGCCCCAATATACCCAGCAGTAGCCCAAAGTCACCTACACGGTTGGTCACAAAGGCTTTTTGGGCTGCATCTGCTGCTGATTTGCGATCGTACCAGAAGCCCACCAGTAGGTAAGAACACATCCCCACCAATTCCCAGAAAATATAAATCTGGACTAGGTTAGGGCTGACTACTAAACCCAACATTGAGGAGCCAAACAAGCTCAGATAGGCATAAAATCTGACGTAGCCTGGGTCATGAGCCATGTAGCCATCGGTATAAACCATGACTAGGAATGCTACCGATGTGACAATCACCAGCATTAAAGCTGTGAGATTATCAACGGTATAGCCCATACTCAGGTGAAAATTGCCTGCTGCGGCCCATTCTAAAGTGCGGAGATAAGTTGGATGTCCTTGGAGTTGACTCCACAGCAAGGCCGACGACAAACCCAAGGCTGCACCCATGAGGGAAATGATTAAAACAGCGTTGAGCTGCCGCAGGCGGTTTGTCGTCTGATTGAACGAAATTAAGCCGACACCGACCAGCATCGCCCCTAAAAGCGGCAATACTGGAATTAGCCAGGCATATTCATAGATTACTTCCATCACTGACGGGTACTTTTAGGATTCTTGACTAACTTGTCGGAACTGTTAATAATTGTGACACACACCCTTGAGGATAAAATACCCCACCCGATAACAATTGGGTGGGGTATTAAGCATGGTTTTAGATTTGAGGAATAAGAAACAAGGAGTAGGCAGTAGGAACTGAGAAACAATTTAACCCAGTACCCACTCCCTAGTCCCCAACTTCCCATTACACAGTCTGACATTCTAAATCTGCTGCTTTAGAACTACTGTAAGCTTTGGGACGGTTGGTATAGCTGAGTTTGATTTCTTCTAAAGCCAACCTGAGGTCGTCTCTGCCACGAAATCCTTCTAGACGATGGCGAACTATGCCATTTTCAATCAAAAGTAGTGTGGGCAAGGACTTTAGGCGATAGGTATTAGAAAGTTTAAAATTTTCGTCAGCGTTGATCCTAACTAATTTAATTTGTTCGCCGCATTGAGACTGAAACTGAAGTAACAGGGGGTGGATAATGCGACACAACCCACACCAAGGCGCTTCAAAATTTACTAAAACCGGAACTGGAGATTCTAAAACTTCTTGAGTAAATGTCCGCTCACTAACCGACAACACCATGACGCTTCTAGACCTATAGGGTTTTACTATCAAACTAGCTATCAGCAGAAGAAGTTAGCAAGCTAGTTAAGGTTTTATAGCTGCTGTCTTTCAACTTTGCTTTTAATTGGGAAAAAAGTAGGAGATTCTAAAAATTGATTTTAGGCGGTTAGCCTCGCAATTATTTCTGCTGGAGAGAGTATTTTGACTGCTTGGCGAATACTCCCCAAGAGATTTTATTGCTTGGTAACATACCACTATAAAAGTTTAAAAACGGATCAGCACACCCCCACTAACAGCTGTTTCCATTTATCCTACATTGATTTGTAGCAATTGATAAGTAGAAATTTTCATTGAGTTAGGATTTTCTTGTGATAGTGGGGATCATGCAAAACTACCAGTCTAGCCTACTAGTCGCTACAAGTAACAGAGGGTGCGCCCACCATAATAAAGCGACAAAGATAGCCACGCCTAAATAAGCAGGACGAAGAAATTCCTGCCATTTGAGAGATTGACGACCATCAATAACTGCTGCAAAGGGAATGATTGATGTGCGTTGTTTGACAATTTCAAAGGCTTCGCCATAACGGTTACTTAAACGGCGATCGCCATGCCAAACACCAAATATATGGTGCAGAATCAACCCTAAAGATGTCACCAGGGTAAAGCTTGTACCTAGCCACAGAGTATGAGCAACACACCAAATAACCTGCCCGACCATTTGGGGATGGCGGGTAATGCGTATAATTCCCGTCTCATACAAGTGTACTTGGGGCTTTTGAATGGCAGCAATTTCTAGTAGATTGAAAGTGGCAGGGTACAAAAATAAAAACGAAATCGCTGAGAGCAACCAAACTACTTCTTTTACACCCGGTACTTCCTGTACCTGCCATAGTCGTAAGCCATCATAACGGTGATTAAAAAAGTAAACAATCAATATGACAGCCAAAGGTAAACTGACTAATGCAAAAACAATGCGATAAAGCCTTGGCCCAATGTACTTTTCTGCCCAAGGGCGCAGTGCCGCACCGCCACTATGGGCGATCGCGAAAGTTAATTGTAACCCCAGCATGACAAAATGGCTCGGAGTCAACCAAGGATTCAGCATCATAAACACAGGTGAAGTAATTTAAAGAAAAGTTAATTCCATACAACCAATACCACAAAGTATTCAACAGAGACCTTTAGGGTTGACGCATGAGTAATGAAAATTTAAAGGTTTTTGTAATTGTATAGGGAAGGGTATGGGGTAAATCGAAACCCTTACCCGCCTGCACCCTTTACATCTGCATAGTCTCGTTGCTTGAATGTTGACTTTCCCCCATGTTGTGGTACTGTCTTTTTCGATTCAAGCCTTCCAGTTTAAGATGCAAGAAATCATTCTTAATGTCAAAGCTATGTCACATGATTTATTGCTAACGTTGCTCCTTTCATTTGTGGGTTGAGCCATTATGTCTGACCTTCCTTTCACTTTAGATCAGTTACGTATCCTCAAAGCGATCGCTGTAGAAGGGAGCTTCAAGCGCGCTGCTGATAGTCTTTATGTCTCCCAACCTGCCGTAAGTTTGCAAGTGCAGAACCTAGAACGGCAGTTAGATGTCCCGTTATTTGACCGTGGCGGCCGTCGCGCTCAATTAACCGAAGCTGGACATCTACTACTCAGTTACGGTGAAAAAATCCTCAGTTTATGTCAAGAAACTTGCCGCGCGATTGAGGACTTACAAAATCTGCAAGGAGGTACTTTAATTGTCGGTGCATCTCAAACTACCGGCACATACTTACTACCCAGAATGATCGGCATGTTCCGCCAAAAATACCCCGATGTCGCTGTACAACTGCACGTACACTCAACTCGGCGTACAGCTTGGAGTGTGGCTAACGGACAGGTGGACTTGGCAATCATTGGTGGGGAAATTCCCGGTGAACTGACAGAATCTTTAGAGATTATTCCCTACGCCGAAGATGAACTAGCCCTAATTCTGCCCGTATTTCATCCCTTCGCTAAACAGGAAACAATTCAAAAAGAAGACTTATACAAACTCCAATTCATTGCTTTAGATTCTCAATCCACCATACGCAAAGTTATCGATCAAGTCCTATCTCGCTGCGAGATTGATACTAGGCGTTTTAAAATTGAAATGGAATTAAATTCCATTGAAGCGATTAAAAATGCTGTGCAGTCAGGCTTAGGAGCAGCTTTTGTTTCTACAAGTGCGATCGCCAAAGAATTGCAAATGGGTGTCCTCCACTGTACTCCCATCGAAGGCGTAGTTGTCAAACGAACGCTATGGCTAATTTTCAACCCCAATCGTTATCGCTCCAAAGCAGCAGAAGCTTTTAGCCAAGAAATATTACCCCAATTCGCCACGCCTGAGTGGAATGAGGATGTGTTAAAATTGGCACAAAAGAAACTCCTAGTAAACGTACTAGATGCAGCCATACCTGAAACTGTAGACGACATCTAAATTTTTGGTCATTAGTCATTAGTGAGCAATCGCCTTCTTATTTTACAGAAGCTAAGAGAGCAGGGTTGCTTCCAAGTTGGTATTACTCTGACATAGAACGCAACTGGCTCTAGCGACTTTCAAAGCAGCACCCGTAAGGGTCATTAGTTAAAAACTATGCACTATTGAACTATCGGCTATTGACTAATGACTATGAACTAAAAACTAAAATGAAAGTTTACTGTACTCGTCCACGCTGTGCGCGTCCAAATAACAATTGTCCTGATTTGGATGATATGGCAACGCTGAAGACAACGCCGCAAAAATACTGCACTAGCTGCGGTATGCCATTGTTGCTGGATGGTCGATACGTGCCTATCGATTTACTTAAAAGGGGTGGTTTTGGAGCAGCTTTCCTGGCACGCGATCGCCGCATTCCAGGGATGCCTCTTTGCGTGGTCAAACAGTTACAACCTGCTGGCAATTTAACACCAGATCAACTCAAAACAGCAGAAAGACTATTTGAAACAGAAGCAGAAGTTTTAGCTTATATAGGTAAAGAACACAAGCAAATACCTGAATTGTTTGCTTATTTTCCCATACTGGTTTCTAGCCAGCAATCAGGACAAACAGACCAGTTTTTTTATTTAGTGCAGGAATACATCGAAGGGCAGAATTTAGAAGAGGAATTAGTCAATAAGGGGAAATTCTCTGAACAAGAAGTTCTAGAAGTCATGCAGGAAGTTCTGAAAATTCTTAAGTTTATCCATGACAAAGGAATTATTCATCGAGATATCAAACCCTCTAATATTATGCGTCGTCAAGATGGCATACTGTTTCTTCTCGATTTTGGTGCAGTTAAACAAGTTGCAGCCGCTTCTATTTCTTCTGGCCCTACCACTGGGATTTATACAGTTGGGTATGCCGCACCTGAACAAATATCAGGCAATCGAGTCTTTCCTGCTACCGACATCTACGCCTTAGCTGCAACTGTTCTCAACTTATTATCAGGTGAAGACCCTAGCGAACTTTTTGATCCATACATGAATAAATGGACATGGTGGAAAAAAGTTAACATTAATCCAAGTTTGCGCTACATCCTAGACAAGATGCTTCTACCTGCTGTTAATGAGCGTTTTCAATCAGCCGATCAGGTGCTGGATGCTCTTGGTCAATATTTAACACCGCCAACAATCATTCCCACCTCAATTTCTCATCCAGGCGCAAGTATTAGCAAGACTCAAAGTGCCTTTTCTATTGGAGAATTATTGATTGGTGCAGCGTTTAGTGGTTTTGAGGGAGGATTAATTGCGATCGCCCTGTTCAGTCTGATTAAATCACCCATAATTTCTTTTATTCTTGCCACCTGCTTTTTGAGCTTATTGATATTTGCTCAAACAAAACGTTGGCTAACAAAATTAAATTTATTAATTATTGCCGCAACTAGTTTTGGTATTGTTTTATTTATTCCCGATATTGTTGTACCACAAGTTATTTTTATTTCTCTAGTTGCTGCTTTGATAGCGATCGCTGCTACAGCCCTATTTCGTCTGATTTATCAATTCCTATCTCGGATTATGTAAAAAATTTTGGGATTAGTAGATAATATGTCTCAAAAGAATGAAACTCTTATCCTTTTTTTAGCAATTATTATCCCAGTTTGTTTAATCTTTAGTGGTTTGTGGTTTTTTAGAGATATATGGCAACCTAAATCAACTGTTAGCAACGCTAACAATATTGATAATCAGTCATTACCAAGCAAATGTGATATTTCAATCGAAGGAACCTTTAATTATGGTGGTAGTACCACCTGGGCTCCTATTCGTAAAGATGTAGACTCTGTATTACAACAAACTTGCCCTCGCTTTGTTTTACGTTATGTTCAGCCAGCAACAGAAAAGCCAGGATCGGGAACTGGAATTAAGATGTTAATTGCTAATCAGCTAGCTTTTTCTCAATCTTCGCGTTCAGTTAAAGGTGAAGAAAATGTAGCAGCCAAAAACAGAGGTTTTGGCTTGCAAGAAATTCCTGTAGCAATTGATGGCATTGTAATTGCAGTTAATCTCAAACTGAATATTCCAGGTTTAACTATTAACCAAATTCAAGGTATTTACACAGGTAAAATTACTAATTGGCAAGAAGTTGGCGGCCCAAATTTACCAATTACTCCCATCACTCGCAGTCAAGCTGCCGGGGGTACAGTAGAGTTTTTTATCGAGAATGTATTGGAAAATACCAGTTTCGGTAAAAATATTAGCTATATAGACACAACTACAGAAGCCTTAAGAAAAGTAGCTCAAATTGATGGTGCTATTTATTATGCTTCTGCACCAGAGGTAATACCTCAATGTGATATAAAAACGCTACCAATAGGTCGTGATAGTCAACGATTTATCGTTCCATATCAGGAACCATATATACCTAAATCAGAATGCCCTAATAAGCGTAACCAGTTAAATACTGCCGTTTTTCGTAGTGGCGACTATCCAATTACCCGTAATCTATTTGTGATTGTGAAGCAAAATGGTCAAATAGACGAGCAAGCAGGAAAAGCCTATGCCAATTGGTTATTAACAAGTCAGGGACAACAATTGATAGAGAAGGCGGGGTTTATCAGACTTAAGTAATTAGCGAATAATGCTGAGATAAAAAGTTATATTTTTTAATATAAAAATACTGGAAAATAATTAAAATTAGTTCATGTCGCAAAAGAATGAAACTACTGTTTTAGTAATATCTCTGCTGCTTACAGTGGGAATATTAGGCGGTATTGCTTGGTGGTTTTTTGGCCAGCCTGCGGGAGTTAAGGTTAATGTTTTCACCCCACCATCAGCACCCGCTAATCAGCAGCAAATAAAAGAACGTATTAGTTTTGGCGATAAAAGTCTAATTACAGGTGAGATTACACCTGAAAAAAAAGCCGGGATTGAGGCTTTAGCTAAAGGAAATTATCAGCAAGCGATCGCTAACTTAGAAGCATCCCTTAAACGCAATCGTAACGACCCAGAAGCACTTATATACTTAAATAATGCTCGAAGCGGTTATAATCAAACTTATACTGTTGCTACATCATTACCTTTAAGCACTGATCCTGGCGTTGGATTAGAAATTTTACGTGGTATTGCTCAGGCTCAGAATGAGATTAATCAATCTGGGGGTATTAAAGGCATACCGTTAAAAGTGGCGATCGCCAATGACGAAGATAATCCAAAAATTTCTCAACAAATTGCTAGTAACTTTGTCAATAATCCAGAAATTTTAGGCGTAATTGGGCCTAATACTAGCGATGCTACCCTAGCCGCAGGTGCTATATATAATTCTGGCGAACTTGTAGCCATTTCTCCTACTAGCACTTCTGTAAAAATTTCTAACTTTAGCCGTTACGTTTTTAGGACGGTTCCTAGTGATTTTATAGCTGCAAGAACTTTAGCTAATTACATGACAAGAAGCTTGCAGAAAAAAAATGCTGTAGTATTTTTTAATTCCCAAAGTAATTATAGTCAATCTTTAAAGTCTGAGTTTGTTTCCTCTGTGTCTTTAGAAGGTGGACAAGTATCTAGTGAATTTGATTTGTCTAAGGCAGATTTTAGTGCAGCTAAAAGTTTAGAGCAAGCCAATAAACAAGGTGCAGAAGTGTTAATGTTAGCGGCTAATAATGAAACCTTGGATAAAGCATTACAAGTAGTGCAGCTTAACCAGAAAAAGTTAACTCTGCTTGCAGGTGACGATGTTTATACTGTGAAGACTTTAGAAGTAGGACGTGAACAAGCTATAGGCATGATTCTAGCTGTTCCTTGGCATATTGACGGTAATCCTAAAGCAAGTTTTCCCCAGAAATCGCGTCAGTTGTGGGGCGCTGATGTCAACTGGCGCACAGCAATGGCTTACGATGCTACTGTAGCTCTGATCGCTGCTTTAAATCTTAATCCTACACGTACTGGAGTACAGCAAGCTCTTTCTTCACCTGACTTTTCTGCTCCCGGTGCTGCTGGTGTAGTTCGGTTTTCTAGTTTAGGCGATCGCAATGCTACAGTGCAACTTGTCAGAATAGCTACTGGTGGTCGCTCTCGTACTGGGTTTGACTTTGAGCCAATCCACTCATCAGTGTTGAAATAATATTCCTGAAATATAATCTGTCAATTCAACCTGTAAATACAAACTTGCCCGATGGGACAATCTGTTTGTGGTGGCCAAACAGATTGATGGGACTGAGCAGTAAGCGGGTGTTGCTGGCGACGACTTACTGCTGACTGATCGGGGGTAGGAAACGATGTGCGGAGCTTGACCGCCAAACTGTACCAAAATCTGCTATTGCTGTTAGCCAGAATGGTAGTTCCTAGCCGTAGATGCCCTATAAACAGTCAATTAAGCTTTAGCTAGCTCTGTTGATTGACTCTGCTGGCAAACAAATCAAATTATCCCCTTGGGTGAGGATTAAACCACGTTGACGCAATTTGCCCATTAAGCGGGTAACGGTTACACGAGTTGAACCGATAGCGCTACCAATTTGGGCATGAGTAAGGGGAAAAGGCAGACAGTAACCACGAATGACATCGGGATCGGTTTCACTCATGGCTGGTTCTCCATATTCCTCAATCAACAAGGTGAGGAATCCTAAGAGTCTGTCAATTGTACGCCGTTGACCCAAGGCACTGAGCCACAGCAATTTACGCTGGTGTTGGTATCTGAAGGCATCCATCACTTCACGACGGAAGTGAGGCCAGTTGTCCAAATCGTGCCAATACATCCAAAGTACGGCAGTCTGATCAACGTGAGCGTAGGCTTGGAGCGTGAATGGAGACTGAGCAACAATTTCAAACGGCTGTCCAGCACCTACAAATCCCAAGAAAGCTTCTTCTGGGGTTCTGTTGATCCGTCGAGAAGTCAACTGACTGGCTGTCGCACTTACCTGAGCGGTTCCTACCATGCGGATCGCGCCTCTTTGCACTAGATAGAGCAAACCAGGTCTGGCTGGAATGCGCTCATCTTTGCTAAAGGTGCGGCAGCGATAGTGTTCTTGGGCCCAGTCAAGAATGCGTTGCCAAGTTAAGAAAGGGCGTGATGCCTCAGAAAAGGAGGATGGAGATTGCATAGGTAACAAAGAGCGTTCGGCTGAAGACAAAGACGACATAAAAAAGTGCAAGGAGTGTCTTTGTTTTGTTTGAAGTAGGCTTAACGCCCAACAGCGTCAGCCATCCAAAAAGTAGAGAGCAATTTGCGCCCTACTATTTTGTTATACTTCCTACTGTACAATGATGGTAGTAAAGTTTACATATTATTCATCGAATATTTATCAAATTTTATGGTATTCTCATTTTTCTTCGACCAGAAGAATATTCTATCTAACGGCAGATGACAATCTCCTTAGTATTTTATGAAACTTAATCTCTCATAAAATTCAAGTGTATTGCAATATACTAGTCAGTAAATATACAGCAATCAGAAAGCTGCTATACAGCTATTTACTAGCATCGATAGATAGATTTTACTACCATCAGCAACAGCAAAGCATAATACAAAACCAAATACCACTGTACAAAGTTAGAGATGATAATCGAGTTCTATACATTTCTGGTGTAGCTCTGCGGCTGGCAAAATATCATAATCTTAAATCTATGGAGATAGCCGAGATTATCACTTCTCAAGTATTAGCAATCTGTAAAGAAAACTTACTTGTAAGAATTGTTGCACCTGGGTGGATTCATTTAGAGTTAACAGATCGGTTGCTGGTAAATTGGCTACAACATATAACAACCGTTGATTTGCCAGATGAGGAACAAAGAGAGCTTAAGCAAATTATTAACACTCATTGCTTATTTGCTATACAGTACGCTCATGCACGTTGTTTTTCGTTAATATTGCTAGCTCAACGTGAAGGAATTATCCAATTTAACGAACCATTGCCAGAAAATTGGCAAGAGCGATCGCTCTCAGGTTTGGTATCGGCTATGCAAATACCTTGGTTAAATAGTGAAACACAACTTATTCTTAACCACTCAGCAGAAAGGTATTTAATTTCTGAGTTAATAGGTGCGGTAGATAGCTTGATATTTCCCCAAGATAATAAGCAGATGAATTGGGAAAAATTAGGGTTAGATGTAAGCCAAGCTTTTGAAACTTTTTGGAGTCAGTGTCGAATTTGGGGTGAAGTCAAGGCTAATTGTCCCGAACTCACTCAAGCCAGACTGGGATTAGTGCTGGCTACCCAGATAGTTTTAAGGGTATTACTGGTGACAAAGCTGGGGAGTGTTGCGCCTTTTGAGCTTTAGGAGTAGGGAGTCATCAATTCAAAATTCAAAATTCAAAATTCAAAAGTTTTGCCTTCTGCCTCCTTGCCTTTTGACTATGGACTGTGGACTGTTGACTAATGACCAATGACAATCAAAACTTTTATAACTAAGTATTGACGTATTATCTATTGTCGGATATATTTTCTAGAGTGTGAGGAGCGAACCAGCAAGAACACCGAGACGAAACACGGCCAGTCGTCGGTGTTCTTTCTGATCTATAGGGTTTTTTATTAGGTTATTTTTTTTATAACTAGATTGCTTGTTAGATATTTACTTTCAATTTATTCAGTACGAAATATTAATTTGTACTTTACAAAAAGTAACAAGTAAGGCTTAGGAAAGTAGAAATTTTTCAATCGCTACAGCTGCACCATCTTCTTCAACGGTGGGGGCTACCCATTGAGCGATCGCCTGCACTCCATCAGGCGCATTACCCATAGCGACACCAATACCAGCGTATTCCAACATCTCTACATCGTTGAAGTTATCGCCAATAGCTATGACATCGGTGCTTTGTATGCTTAATAGTTCTTCGGCTAGATAACGTACTGCATTACCTTTGTTGACAAAGGGATTGGTTGCTTCAAAAAAGGTAGCGACGGATGTTGTCAAGTAAAGTTCAGCCGGGGTGTATTGACGGCGTAATGTTCCTAAGAGGTTGCTGATTGCTTCTGTGTCGTCGCACAAGGCTAAAATTTTTGTCGGTTCATTATCTAGAGTTTGGCGTAAATCACCCACCGCAATGGGAGTAATACCAGAACGTTGGGCGTAAATTGCCGTTTCTCTAGTGACTTCCCGCACATAGAGTTGATCATTTATGTAGAAGTGGATGGAAAGCAGCGATCGCCACTGTGGTTGTTCAAAGTAATCTAGTAATTGCTGGGCTGTTTTTCTCGCCAAAGGTAAATGCTGATGAATCTTTTGGTTAGCTGGGTCTTGAATCCATGCACCTTGATAAGCTGCTAAGGGTAAGGTAGAGTTAATTTCCTGATGGAAGCGTAGGGCTGAACGATACATCCGTCCAGTTGCGATCGCCACTTGAATACCTTTTGCTTGTACGGCGGCGATCGCTTCTTTAACACGTTGGCTGATTGTATTGGACTCGCCAGAAATGGTTCCGTCTATATCTAGTACGAGTAATTTAGTCATTGGTCATTAGTCCATAGTCATTAGTCAACAGTCAACTGTTATTATTAATAACCCCACTCAGCACCCAGTACTTACCACTTAGTCAACAGTCAACAGTCAACGGTCAACAGTTAACAATTTACCAGTCTATTGGTAAACCCAACTGATTTAAGGTGTCACCATTCTGTAACAAGGGCTGAATATCGCTGTCTATTTGTATGCGTCCACCTGATAAGACTAAAGCACGTTGAGTCACCTTTCCCAACCAGTTTAGTTCATGGGATGCTATTAAAATCACTTGCACTGGTAAATTGAGTAAAACTTGCGCTAAGTGTCGCCGCCATGCAGGATCAAGACCAGTGGTTGGTTCGTCTAAAATCAGGATTGTCGGATCTAGTGCCAAAATAGCAGCTAAAGCTACAAGTCTTCTTTGCCCTCCCGAAAGTTCATGTGCTGAACGGTTAGCGTAAGCTTCTAAACCGAAGTCAGCGAGTAACTGTCTTGCTTTATCGGTGGCGGTTGCGGGAGGTACGCCGTAATTACGAGGCCCAAAAGTAATGTCTTCTAAGATTGTGGGCATAAATAATTGGTCATTGGCATCTTGAAAAGCAAAGCCAATGTATCGCCTTACTTGAGGTAGGGTTTGAGGTTCTAAGGGGATACCATTAACCGAGATTTTGCCTGATTGTGGTTGTTTTAAACCAATGAGGTTCTCTAATAAAGTACTTTTACCAGAACCGGTTGCACCCATCAACGCCACGCGATCGCCTGGATTTAAGGTAAATGATAGATTATGCAAGACTGGTTCTTGGCGAGGATAGGCGAAGACTAAATTTTGTACCTCGATCACACCTGTTTGTGGATGACGGCTAGAGGGTTGGGTTTGGGAAGTTAAGGATGTCAAGGTAGATACTCTGGGTTGACTGTTGACTGTTGACTAATGACTCACAGGTAAGAAGTGGCTGTAAACGAAAGTGCGATCGCCCAAGCGAATAGAAGTAGGAAGCGTTCTTTGATTCTGAAGTGGGAATCGATGGGTAGTGTTCCGTTGTAGCCGCGAATGATCATGGCGGCGTTGACTCGTTCTGCCCTTTCTAGGGTGCGGATGTATAAAGCGCCAATCATAGATGCACTAGCGTAACGTAGCCAGCCAGCTGCACCGTTGATACCTCTTAATTGGGCGCTGCGCTGCATCCGTGTGACTTCGGCTAGTAAGATTTCGAGGTATTGTCCAGCTAGAAGTAAGTTTTCTTTTAAGGCTGCTGGTACTGGTAAGCTTTTGAGGGCAATGCCGAAACTGTGGGGTGGTAAGGTCAATAAAAAGCTATTCATGACGACTAAACACACCAGGGAACGAACGAGTAAAAAAATCGCTCTCTCCCATCCCAAGGGTAAGGCTACGAGGGAGAGGAAAATTAACTCTGTACCTACCAGTCCTCCTAATTTGGCTAAGGATACGCGCAATAAGGCTACCCAAATTAAGGCGATCGCAGCATACGCACCCAACCAATACCAAGCATGATGCTTTAATAAAGCTGCCCCGACAACAATCACTAGAGACAGATGCAACCGTAAGGGCAAGGACATTTTAAGCATTCTTCGGTCTCACTACTTTGGCAATTCCAAAGGCAACAGCGAAGCAAACCGCAGCCCCCAGAAGTCCAGCAATACTTGTACCAATTGCGCCTAAACCGGGAATTGCGTAGTTTGCTAAGGGTGTGGGGACAACGATTCTGACTTGTTGACTTAGTTTGATAAAACCTAAGTCTCCTGCTACTTTTTCTAAACCGTCTGGCCAGGCTGAGGCGACAAGTGACAATACACCAGCTACTAATACAATGCTAACGACTGGTACTAACCAACCACGAAATTTTTGTTGTTCGCCTGGAAGTAAATCAGGTCGTGCTGTCGCTAGGTAAGTCAATACACCGCCTGTAATTAAGCCTTCACCTACACCAATCAAGATATGAATACCAGTCATGGCTGGTAAAGCTATACCTATGGGTGCGGTTCCTGAAAGGGCTAATTCAATCGCACAAGCGATAGCTGCTACTACTACACTGACAGCCGCCCCAATCCCAGCTGCTAAGGGTAGGCGCTTCGTGGAACCACCAAATAAGCGTTGCAATGTTTGGGTTAACGTCCAGCCTACCCAAACTCCTACAAATGCCATATTAAAAATATTTGCTCCTAAAGCGGTGATCCCACCGTCGGCAAATAACACAGCTTGAATAATTAAAACTGTGGCGATGCACAACATCCCCGCCCAAGGGCTACCTAAAACGATCGCTGCTAATGTCCCTCCTAGTAAGTGTCCACTAGTTCCCCCTGCTACTGGGAAATTAATCATTTGAGCCGCAAAAATAAATGCAGTGGTTAATCCGAGTATGGGAGCGCGACGAACACCAAATGCTGCTTGCGATCGCGCACTTGCAATTAATAGTCCTGCCAAACTTACCAAACCCGTTGCGCCTGCCACTGGCACAGACACAAATCCATCAGGAATGTGCATGATCTTCCCCGTAACTAACTTTTAATCTCACTCAATTAAAAATAATTTAATTTAGTCTTTAAATTATTAAAAACACTATTTTTCTTTCGTTTTCAATGCCCTACCAGGGGATTTTAAGCCTTAATTTGAAAATAAAAATAATAAAAAAATATGCAAACAATTTACTTATTTAGCAAGATATTTATTTTTATTAAGTTAAAACTTAAATCAAGTTTACGTAATGAAAATTTGGGATATTTGCTCTATACCAAAAATGTCATCTCTCTTAAAGATGATTTATAAAGTAAAACGCAAATTCCTTGGCAAAATATTTATCAAAAATAAAGCTCTATCCTCATGTAAGCAAAGTTTTGTTGATAGTCAATAACTTTTGATATTTTAAGACCACTCTCAAGCAGAAATCTGCCGTAAGAAGGTTTACGGCAGATTTATACTTAAGTTTAATGAATTAATATGATAGATATAATGCAAATAAAATACCCAGCTTTTTGATAAAACTGGGTGTTTTATTGAGTCATAAATGCTCTAGCTATATTCAGTAAGCAAGCTATAAAGCACTTACTTAAAATTGAGTTGTGGTTTTCTCCATTGCTGTATTAGTAAACCAATTATCATCCCAATACCGACGATCGCAGTAAAATAGAATAAGCAAATCAATCGAATATATATTGGTGGAGCAATACCTTCTACTTCAATGACTTGTGCAACTTTTATTGGTGCGAATTGACGCTGGGATTCGGGTAATGAAGTAGCTTCTATTTCTACTTTGTGGGGTGAACCATCAAAAAATTGTTCTAACCAGATTAATTTGCCTTCTTGACTGGTAAAGCCTTTGTAGATAAATACTGGTAAATCATGTTCTAAAGCGATCGCTTTTACTTGTAAACTTACATCATTGATTGGCTGTCCTGTGTTACCGTCTATGACCTGTACACTAAAATTCGCCAACCTACCTACAGTCGCGGTTTTGTCTCCCTCCAGTTTGACTTCCAACCCCTGAATTTTTTGTGTCGGGGGTGCGATAGGTTCTTGAGTGGTTGAGTGTCCACTACCATGAGCTTCAGCTACTTCTGCACTTATATTGATAAAGAGTAACGTAACTATAGCTACTATAGTTAATGCACTTAATAATAAACGCACAGATTGTGGTGCTATTTCCCCTTGTCGGAGTTCTTCTTGTCCACCAATTACCCAGCCACCAAGTAATCCTATTGACAATAAAATAGCAGCCACAACAGCAAAATATCTATATTTAACAGGATTCTCTCGCACGTTTAAACTTAAGGTTTGCTCATAAGGAGCAAAAGAATTTGCTATTAAAGGTGATACATTAACCTTTATTTGGTAATGACCACGAATAGGCAATATTTGCTGAAATTCTAGCTTCCCATCAGGTGCAGCTGCGCTCATTTGCAATAATTTTGTTCCTTCTACAATGGGAAAATCTGTAGTCAACCAAAAATTAGATGCTGGGGTAAAAAGTTCTACATTAATCAAGGCATTTTTTAATGGTTTGTTACTAGCATCAACTGCTTGCAACGTCAGTTTAACAGGAGATTGTGGTTTCTCCGCTTCCGCTTCAAAGGGAAGAATCTTTTCTAGGGGTGGGTTAGTCGTAAGTTGCACTTTAGGCACAGAAGTTTGTGTTACACCCACAAATGAATAAAGCACCGAAAGAGCAATACAAACGGCGCTAATCATCCCAAATAATCTATATTTCCGCATAAAATATTCACAAAAGTTAGATAATTTTACACTTGACTAGTTTCCTGTCAAACAAGCTTGAAGCCAAGATAACTATATTCAGCTTTTATTACATATTTAAAAAATAATTGTTAAAACATTGGTCATAAATCATACATCTTCTTAGAGAAAGTTCATGTAGTGTAAAGACTTTTTGCTTTGCTTTATCTACACTACATGAAATACTTCTCAAGTAAAGACCCTAAATTAGTGGCAAGCAACACCTATTGTATGGTGGCGTAATGAGTGTGTTGTGTTGTGAGCAGCAGGATAAGTAGAGAAGAACACAGTCCAGATAACGAGAGAAGATAGCATCATATAAAGTGATACTTGCACAGGCTTAGATAGAGTAACACTCGCTGTCTTACGTAAAACTGGATTAGAAGAAAAAGCTGTCATTTTTGACCTCTTATAATTAAATTAGGTAATTCATCAAGAAACTTTTTGTTGCTTGATTGACAAAAGATATACGATCAACTTTACTTTTGACAAGTGTGTATAAAATGTATTAAATATTCTTTTTCTAAAGAAGAGCTTGTTATGGTTTGGCTAAATCCATTTAAGAAACAATATGACATACATCTGTTGATTTACCATATCAAGTATCAATAGTTATCGATAGAATCAAGCAGGTTGGAAGATATGGACAGCAAGGTTTGAGTTGAGTTATTATTTGCTCACTATTGGCTATCTGTTTGCTCTAATAAATAAAATTGACACAGAAAGTACATATAAATAACAAAAGAAGTACACAGGATTTTTAAGTAATACTATTTTTAGCCTTAATAAATTCTACAATACATCTTTCGCTGAGGTTTAACCTTTGCCGTATTCATGAAATAAATTTATTATAACCAGCTAACGCATCGGAACACAGTCAGGAGCTACACGGTGCAAAGTAGGCAAAATTGTGTTGAGGAAATTCTGATAACTTCCTGATATTATTGACAATAATTCTCGTGTCCTATAGTATACACAAGTGTAGTTGCAAAAGATTTGCAACTTGTTTTGTTTTTGTGGTTGAATGTCATGCCCGATAATTTTGTGCTGGGTAATCAAAGTCTGTGGAGTCGTCGTCAATTACTGAAATTGGGGATATCGGGTGCTGGCGTAACGGGTGCGGCGGTGCTGTGGAATACCTTGTCACAGAGTAAGTCTGTGATCAGAGTGCCGCAAATGGAAATGGACGCACCTGACAATGTTGCGCAACCCATGCGGATGCTGCGAGAGTTTGATTATGGAACGGTGAAAAAAGAAAATGGTCGCACTATTCGAGAGTTTCAGTTAACGGCTGGTACTTCGGTTATTCAGCTAAATAGTGCAGTATCCTACAACATCTGGGATCTTAATGGTCGCATACCAGGGCCGACACTACGAGCAAAACAAGGCGATCGCATTAGAGTACTATTTCACAACCAAGCTGGACATTCCCACTCGCTACATTTTCATGGTGTACATCCAGCCGAAATGGATGGGATACGTCCAGTAAGTAATAATAGCGCCACAATTTACGAGTTTGACGCAGAACCTTACGGCGTTCACTTGTACCATTGTCATATTGAACCTGTTACCCGCCACATCGCCAAAGGTTTATATGGAATGTTTATCATCGATCCGCCGACACCTCGTCCTCCGGCTGATGAGATAGTGCTGGTGATGGCTGGTTATGACATTAACGATGATAACCATAATGAGTTTTATGCTTTTAACGGATTACCCCATCACTATATGGATAATCCGATTCAGATTTATCAAAATCAGTTAGTGCGGTTATATGTCCTCAACATTATCGAATTTGATCCGGCTGTAACATTTCACCTCCACGCCAACTTCTTTGATGTGTATAGATATGGCATGAGTATGCAGGCTAGTGAGAAAACTGATGTCTTGACGATGGGAATTGCGGAAAGACACATACTAGAGTTTGCGTTTCGCTATCCAGGTAAGTATATGTTCCATCCTCATCAAGATGCACTTGCCGAGAACGGTTGTATGGGTCAATTTGAAGTTGTTGCGAACAATCCTCAAAATTCATCTGCTTAATCTTCAATCATATCAATTAAATGATAAATTATCTCATTTATTTTTTGAGAAGATATGGACATGAATATGGAGTTAACAAACCTACTGGATTTACAAGGCGTGCAAGTAGAATCCAAGGATATTTCTGAAGAAGCGATCGTTTTTAACTTAACAATTTCGGCTAAAGGAATGTATTGCCCACATTCTCATTACACAGAAGAATTACACCAAGTCAGACCAATTTTAGTCAGAGACTTAGCCGCATTTGGTAAACCTGTTTACTTAAATTTGCCTCGCCGCCAATTTTACTGTCGAATTTGTCAGCGTTACTTTACCGAACATCTAGATTTTATTGATTATCGCCGAAAATATACACAAAGATATGAAGTGAGTATTTACTCGCAAGTTAATAATTTAGGAGTTGAGCAGGTTAGCCAACAAGAAAAATTAAATATTGAACAAGTGAAGAATATATTCAATCATGTACAGCACAAGCAGCAATCCCAACAGATAACAAGTGCGTTAAAACCGTGTAGTAAATATTAAATCTATTACAATAAAATTTAAAATAATTTAACTATTTTTGTCTTCAATAAAATAAGAAAAAATTATCACCATTTTGGAAAGAAATAGAATATTTCGTATTGATAAACATTTATTTTATTCCAATAACTAGGTATTGTTAATTACATCAACCTTAAGAGTTAATTAATTCTAATCAGTACGAAAAATATTTCTTCATTCTTCTGGTAATCGAATGGAGAAAAAGTTTTACCTGCCATTGTATTAGAACTAATAACGTTTACTACTCCTTAGAGGCTTTTATGGTACTAAACTCACAGGTAGATGCAAATTCCTACGATTTTCCTAAACAGCTAGATATTGCTAAGGTTGCTGTTTATGGATTAAGCATTTTGTCAGCAGGAATGTTTCTGAGTCTGCCTTTCTTCAATTTATTACATCCTAGCCCTTGGCAAAGATGGATGGGAACAATTCATGGTTTTGGTGCATTATTAGCAACAGTTGTAGCTGTATACACAGGACATTTAGCCTTTCCTTTGTTGAGGGGTGTAAGTAAAATTCTGCCACAAATGCGAACCCTCACATTTTGGTCGAGCTTAATTACATTTTTGGGAATAGCTACAGGTAACTTGGCATATATGCGTTATCGTGCCGGGGTAGAATTTGGTGGTGCGAGGGCGTGGTTAAAAGAAAATTCGCCTCTGGGACAGTATGTACTCATGGAGTATCACGAATTTAGTGTACTGTTTACATTGCCTTTAGGCGTAGCTTGTACTTGGATTTTATGGAAGTATGGCGACTCAATTTTAGAGAAACAAAATCGTCCAGTTTTAACAGCAACTTGTGTGGCTTTAATGGCAATGATGTTTTTCTCTATGGGTGGCTTAGTTACAGGTTTGGGTGTGGCGAAAATTCACGCTTTGTAATCGCAATATTGAAGGAAAGAGTAATGACAAGGCAGATATCTTCACCATCAGACTATGAACCTATTTATAGTCAAATATGGAATCAGTTGAAGGGATTTCCGAAATTTCTAGCAGAGGGTGCAAAAAATCCCCCAATTGTTTCTGGCCCGGCGGCTGCGGCTTTAATTAGTGCAGGAATTGGCTGTTTTGCCATGATGGTGACGCATCATTTATCGGATACATCCAAAGACACAGAAAAACTAGTTTGGGAACTAGGAAAATGGATACCTGGAAGCCAAAGTACGAGTAAATTGTGGGGCAATATTGGCAGTTACACAGGCAAAGAAACTATGTTGCTGCTAGGTTGGCTAATTAGTTGGGTGTTTCTCTCAATGATTTGGCGAAATAAACAAATTAAATCTAGAACCATATTTTTCTGGATGTTTGTTTTATTTATTGCCGCTACAGCTATGACTTGGCATCCTTTATTCCCTTATTTACCGTTGAGTTAAAAGTACACACAGGAGTAAATTTATGCGGCAAACAAACCACACATCAAGTAGACAAATGCACAAATACGTCTGGATGTTAGTTGGTGTTTTTAGCCTGATGGCTGTTAGCTACCCTGTAGCTATGTTTCGTGTTAGTCAGAAAGAAAAATTCCAGGGGTTTCATGTAAAATCTCTGACAGTAGAAGGCAAATTATACGCAGATTCAGTAAAGTAAAGACCCTATGCAGCCTAAAAGCAGTGGGCGAACATAGAGTCTAATTTGTTTCGTATGTTTTGATTCCCAGGCGGCAACCTGGGAATTGCTAAAACTAGGCAAGGGCCTGATTGGATTATAAAACTCATAGTTTTGTAAATTACTCAGTAAGTTGGAAAATATCATTAAGTTTAATAGGAAAATTTTTCTGATAGTTGATAAAGAATATCATTTATGGTAAACATTCATAATATCTATTGCAAAAATATATCAAATTTTATTCATAAGCAATAGCTTAAAAACCTAGTAATTACTAGCTTTTCCTACCTTGAGAAACAACAATGGTTAAACTTCGTTACATCTGCTTGGCTGTCGCCGCCTGCTTCATCGTTTCCCTAAGTTCTTGCACTGGAGGAACACCCACAGCAGATAATTCCCAATCAGGTACTGCTAACTCTACCGCTCAGACGACGGAAACTGTCAATCATGCTGGACATGCTAGTAAAGCCAAAATCAATATCAACACAGCTATTTTGTCAGAGTTGGATAAGTTTGAAGGTAAGTTAGGTGTGCCAGCCTTATCAAACAAAATTCAAGCTGGTCGTCCCTACGGTAGTCCTGAAGATTTAGTAACGAAGAAAGTTATTACTCAAGAACAGTTCGACCAAATTAAGGATCAGGTGACTGTACAAGAAGTTGTGTTAGTGGGTGAAGCCAAAGATGTTGATTACATGACAAAGCTGGGCTTGATGAAAGGACATTTATTAGTAGCCCAAGAACTACTTGACCAAAATCAGCCCAAACAAGCAGAACCCCACATTGGACACCCTGTAGAGGAAATCTACGTGGATGTGGAAGACCAATTAAATGAACGTAAGGTTAAAGAATTTAAGACAACTTTGGTAAGTTTGCAAGATTTAGTCAAATCTAAACCAAAAGATGCCAAAGTCAAGACTAATTTTAGTGCTTCAGAGCAGTCTATTAATGGCGCGATCGCCACTTTACCAGAAGCCCAACGCAACAAACCCGGATTTGTCTTGCAAGTAGTCAACGGTTTATTAGATGCAGCTAACTCCGAATACGGCGCGGCGATCGCAGATGGTAAAATTTCTGCTGCCATCGAATATCAAGACTCTCGCGGCTTTGTATTCTACGCTGACGAACTCTATCAAGGGATTTCTTCTCAATTAGCGCAAATAAACCCTGAAGCCAACAAAGCCATACAAACTAGCTTTGCTGAACTCAAAAAAGTCTGGCCAGCCGCCATCCCTCCAGCAACACCAGTTAAAACCACCCAAGAAGTAACTAAATTAATCAAAGATATTGAGGCAAACTCTCAAAAGGTGATTGATCAATCAAGTACACAAGCGCAAAAATAGCTGACTACTCGGTTGGATGCGGAAACTGACAAGTTTAAAATAAATGGGGAGTAATACCAATTCAAAATTCAAAATTTAAAATTAAGAAAACCAGATATTACAAGGGTTTTGGAGTTAATATCTGTTGCTTAATTTCAAAGAATTGGTATAAGGTTGTTAAAAGTTAAAAGTGAACATTATTTAACCTTTTAACACCTGTAACCTTTTACTCATGACGCTCCATTCATAATTGTGATTATCTACTAATGCAAGAGCTTGACCACAATAAGACCATCGACTTACTCAATGCCATCATGGAATTTGAACTGGCTGGGGTAGTACGCTATACCCATTATTCTTTGATGGTGACTGGGCCTAATCGCATTCCCATCGTGGCTTTCTTCAAAGCACAAGCCAGCGAATCCTTACTTCATGCCCA
The DNA here is from genome assembly GCF_019976755.1 of Nostoc sp. MS1. NCBI lineage: Bacteria > Bacillati > Cyanobacteriota > Cyanophyceae > Nostocales > Nostocaceae > Nostoc > Nostoc sp. MS1. Next base: position 4,437,753 of record NZ_AP023441.1, on the reverse strand, counting down.
ACAAGCAGGCGAAATTCTCACGGGATTAGATGGACATCCTAGCTTAAGAATTGCCCCAATGGAGGAAACCCATAAGCATTCAGTCAAGGATATCTTAGAAGAAAGCTTGAACCATGAACGAAGGGCATTGGATATGTATAAAGCTTTGCTAGATACTGTAACTAATGCCAGTGTTTACCTAGAAGAATTTGCTCGTGGCATGATTGGACAAGAAGAGATGCACAATCTCGAATTGAAAAAAATGCTGAGAGATTTTAGTTAATAGTCCAGAGTCAATAGTCCATAGTCTATAGTTTAATACTGTTGACTATTGACCCTTCCCTACGGGACGCTAACGCGAACGGGTTCGCCAGTTCCCTACGGCGGGAAACCCGCCTACAGGACTGGACTCACTGTTGACTGCTGACTGTTGACTGTTGACCGTTGACTAATAACTAACATCATGGACTTTAGTACTGCTCTACCTACTTATTTCATTACACTCCGAGAGGGAGTAGAAGCCGCCTTAGTTGTTGGTATTGTGTTGGCTTTACTGAAAAAAGCCAAGCAAAGCCGCCTCAATTCTTGGGTGTATGCTGGTGTCGGCGTTGGTATTGTTGTTAGTGCGCTGATTGGGGTGCTGTTCACTTGGATAATTAAGGTAGTCACAGCTGCTAATCCTCAATACGCCTCTGTAGTTGAGCCGATGCTAGAAGGTGTGTTTAGTGTTTTGGCGATCGCCATGCTCAGTTGGATGTTACTCTGGATGACGAAACAAGCCAGATTCATGAAAGCCCAAGTTGAAGGGGCAATTACTGAGGCGCTAACGCAAGATGCTAATGCTGGCTGGGGGGTTTTTAGTTTAATATTAGTTGCCGTTGTCCGCGAAGGTTTTGAGACGGTATTATTTGTTGCCGCTAACTTTCAACAGGGAATTGTCCCAGCAGTTGGGGCGATCGCGGGTTTAGCTAGTGCAACTGCGATCGGTGTACTCTTATTTAAGCTGGGCGTTAAAATTAATATCCGCCAGTTCTTCCAAGTGATGGGCGTTTTATTAGTTTTAATTGTTGCAGGATTAGTAGTTTCTGCCCTAAATCATTTTGATGAAGCTATAGCTAATTTAGCTCTAAGCAACCGCGCCTCAGAAGACCTTTGTTTCTATTACGAACACTTTACTAAAATTCACTCTTGTATTTTAGGACCGCTTGTTTGGAATACTGAAAAAATATTACCTGATGAGCAGTTTCCAGGAATAGTTCTTAAATCATTATTTGGTTATAGAGAACATCTTTATATTGTAGAAGCAGTGGGCTATCTCGTATTTTTACTCACTGTAGGCGGTTTATATTTCCGCAGTTTAACAGGTGGTTCGGAGAAAGCGACAAAAACCGTATCAGTTTCTCAAAGATAAAATTTCGTTTGTAGTAAGGGCTTTAGCCCTTTTTTTAGAACTAAAATCCTTACTACAAACTTTGAATTATTTATCATCTGTTTTTAAATTACTAGTTCTAATTTTTAGCCTTAACTTAACTGTGTTAACTACCTATAAGAAATCTTGCTTAAGCTGCTCACAAGCTTTTTTTATAGCCTCTATACTACCTGGGTTTACTAATCCATAATAATCAAAAACATATACTCGATTATTTTTAGCTGCTGCTAATTTTTGCCAAAAACCCTGCTTTTTGAAATCATCCAAAACTGCCGTTTTGGAACTACTTTGAGGAGAATTAATTAAAATAATTGCTTCTGGATTTGCTTCTAAAACCTTCTCTGCTGAAAGAGTCACATAACCAGAAATCGGACTTTTACCTTGTAACTCTGCGGCTAAGTTTTTTACCTGGAATTTTTCTAACAAATCTCCAGCCCAACTATTCTTATTTGGAGCTAAAATTGGTTGACTACTTACCAGAACTAAAGTCGAAATATTTGTTTTTGTTCCCTCTGGAAGAAAACTATTATATTTTTCTAATAAAGGTTGAGGATTAGCATCAATTAACTGAGCAAGTTTTTTAGTAATATCTTCCAAAGATGACCAAGTATTTATTTGAGTGAGCAAAGTTTCAATACCTAATTGCTGTAAACGTTGAATTGGTTGGTTAGAGAAGCCTTCTGCGCCAATGACTAAATCTGGTTTAAGGGCAACAATTTTTTCTAAATTAGGAGGACTTTGACCTTCGCTAACACGAGGAATATCTTGAAAACGTGGGTCACTTTTAAACAATGCACTACCAGAAATACCCACAAGTTTTGTTTTATCAAGTTGAGCGATAATATCAGTAGTTAAAGAAGAAAGAGTGATAACTCTTTTAGCAGATATTTTGGGTAATTCTTGAGATTCACTATTAGCTGTTGTAATACTTGGTTTAGCTTGTGTCTGTAGTTGCGGAGTATTTGTAGTATTACACGCTATTAAAAATATACATAAAAGAATGGCACAAGTAGATACTATCCAGCGACGCAGCATATCAAAATTCCTTTTTCGCTACAAAAATATAGCAAAGACAATATAGCAGAAGGCAGTGGTGGTTCGGCTAGGCGGTAGTCGAAATTAACCAAGCAGGAGCGAAGAAGGCTCTAGCCTATTTCACTATTGTTTACATAGTTCGGTTTTTTACGTCGTTTTATTTGGTATACAATAATCAAGTTTTTCAGCCTCTCCCCAGCCAGGAATTTAAGTCATCCACTTTTAAACAGTTCTATTAGTTGCTACATATTGAAGAAAAAAAGCGAGTATAAACACTAGTCTAAGTAAGTCGTGGAGAAAATTTATAAGTATGTAACAAAGAATTAAGCAGAAGAATAAGAGTTAAATTTTACACGTTGCGTACTGTAGTTTCCCTTTTCTCCTCTATTTTGAACTCCATCAATGACAGCATAGGCAAGGTCTAATTCATCCTCAAAACTTTGAGAAGCTAGTTCATTTTTTTTCAGGTGTTGCCACTCCAATTCAATTGGATTCATCTCTGAGCAATATTTAGGTAAAAAGAAGATGTACAAACCCATCTCTTCCCACTTTGTCCATAATTGCTGAACTTCTTTGCACCGATGTATCGGGCCGTTGTCCTGAACGATGACTCTGATACGACCTGCTTTTTGGGCTTCAAGTGCTTCAAGCTCCATCATTTGAATATAGGATTTGCGTGAAACGCCACCAATCACTAGACCGTACACAAAACTAATTAGGGGTTGAAGAAACCCAATAATACTTAACCTTCGACCCCGACGCTTACTCTGCTCCAGGCGTTTTTGCTGACCTCGGAAGTAGTAACTGTAACTGGGTTCACTCCAGGCACAAAACCCTGATTCATCCATATACTTTAAATCGATTTCTCCAGCAGCAGCAGATAATTCCAACATCTCTAAGTCTGCCTGTTTGATTTGCTGCAATACTTTGTCTTGCTTTCCTTTGTGGCTTTTTCTAGTTCGCTTCCAAATGACCCCCTTTTTTTGAGTACCTGCCTTAACCAGTCAGGACTCAATTTCACGGAGCGTTCTTGCTCTAATTTTTGGGCTAATTGAACACTATTATATGTACGTGGTTCTTGCTCCAAGCATTTTTCTAAGAACGCCATGTCAGCTTCTGCCCACCTTGATTTTCCTCCCCGCCCTGCTTTCTCCCACAGTCCTTCTAGACCTTGTTTTTCCCATCTATGCAAAACTTCTCTTACTGTTTGGGCAGTCCAGTCAAAGTGATCTGCTATCTTCTCTACGTACCAACCATGTGCGCTTAATCTGATCACTTCGGCTCGGTCTTTCACTTTCTGGGGTACATCTGCCGTTCTCAGGTTGAACAAAATTTTATCTTGCTTAGGAGTCAGAAATACCCTTAAACGGCTGCCCATATCCCTGTTACCTTGGTAGACACATTTATGTATTTACTTATCTTTACACACTTTGGTTTTTTCACCTTGTTCTACTTATACTCTCAAAAGCAAATCTTGATGACTGTGTTACTCGCCTTAGAATATACAAGGTTTTGTAGAAAAGCTTTACATAATATATAGTGATAAACCGAAAAAAACAATGTTGTATAGATAACAAATCACTATTTCTTTAAACTTTCTATAAGTATGATTTTTAACCAAGAAGAATATCAGATAAACTATAAATTCCAATTACGGCGCAATTGAAAGAAGTCATCTAACCATTCTTGTCGAGCCGAGTTGTTATTTAACTTCTGCTGACTAAACTGATTTGCTGTTTGGTCTATAATTTCCGAAAAACTGGGATAAATAGTAGATAAATTAGCTAAATCTTGAATCGAAATATTCCTAGAGATAGCTAACGCAATGATATTAATTAAATCTCCAGCTTCTGCACCAAATATAGTTGCGCCTAAAATCTCACCGTTGCGCCTCACAACTAACTTACAAACACCACTGATTTCATTCCTGAGTTGTGATGCTGCTATTGATTTATAGTAATTTTGTAAAATTAAAGCTTCTTGTTTGTTAAATTGTCGGTTTGCTTGATTTTCCGTCAAACCTACTTGCGCTAGGGTTGGGGAAGATAATATTGCCCAAGGAATAGGTCGGTAATCAACCTTTAACCTGGGAAAAAATAGAGCATTGTTGAGGGCAATTCTGGCTTCGTAATTAGCAATGTTGGGTAAGTCGTAACCACCAATGACATCCCCACAAGCATAAATTCGGCGATTAGTAGTTTGTAGTTGATCATTGACGAGTAAACGATGCTGATGCCATTTCACCCCGACCTGTGGCAAATTTAAAGATGCTATGTTTGGTTGCTGTCCTATAGCTACTACAATCTCATCAGTTTCAATAGCTTTTTCTCCAGCTTGAATCCATTTTTTATCCTCAATGCGCATAACTTGCGTGACTACTTTTTGAGTCAGCACCCGCACACCATCAGCTTCTAACTGTGCTTGCAGCAATTGGGCAATTTCCGGGTCGAGATGAGGTAGAAGATGAGGAGACTTAACTACCAAAGTCACGTTGCAACCCAACTTTGCTAAAGTTTGTGATATTTCAATACTTTGAGGACTACTACCAATAATTACCCAATTTTTAGGTAGTTCTGGAGATTGGAAAGCTTGCTTATGTAGATATTGCCAAAGATTGGTAGGTGTTAGGTAGCCAGTAGCTTGTAGTCCTTCAATTTGAGGAGTTGCTGAGAGAGAACCAGTGGCGAGTAAGTAAGTACGACCTCTTAGTAAACGCTGATTAATAGCAAATGCTAAATGAGGGGTAGTTTCAAATTGACCACTTTCAACAATGACATCAACTCCTTGTGCTGCCAAGTTAGCTAGTGATGTTTGTTCTTGGATATTAGCAACAACACCTTGCGCCGATCGCAATGCTTCTGTCCATGCTACAGAGATTTGGCACTTTTCGGCAGTATCAGCGTGTATAGTATTAATACCAAAACCAGCCAAATCACGGGATTTTTGGGCAAGGTTAGCAACCTCACTGATGGCTTGGTGAAAAATTACGCTGTTATTTAGCTGAGGCTCAACTAATGCCACTTTAGCTCTTAGTTGTGTGGCAGTTAAGGCAGCATAGCGCCCCGCAAGACTGCCGCCAATAATCACGACATCGTAATCAATTGTCATTGGTCATTAGTCCATAGTCCATAGTCAACACTCCTGACTTACAACTCAGCACTCAGCACTGATTTAATGGCTGTTAATAGGCGTTGGTTATCGGTGTGGGAACGGACGGCTGTGCGGAAAAAGCGATCGCCTAGTTCTTTAAAGCTTAGACAATCTCGGATTAAAATCTGGTGTTGTTGGAGTAATTTTTGCTGTAACTGCAAACTCGATTGTTGTGTCTCCACTAATAAATAGTTGGCGGCGCTGGGGAGGGGTTGTAATCCTGGGATGGCGGTTAATCCTTGAAATAATTCTTGGCGTGCTGGTGGTAGCCACTGCCAAGTTTGTTGTTGAAAATCTCTATCCGTAAGGGCAGCTATGGCCGCCGCCGCCGCCAAGGTGTTGACAGGCCAGGGGTCACGCCACAACTGCCATTTTTGCAAACGGTCGGGGTGAGCGATCGCATATCCTAATCTCAGTCCGGGGAGACTATAGAATTTTGTGAGCGATCGCAATACTACTAAGTTGGGATATTCTTGTACCACCGGAATCAGGCTTTGTTCCTCATCTGGTGCGACAAAATCCATAAATGCTTCATCCACCACCACCAAAGCAAACTGTGATAATAAAGGCAAAATTGCCTCGCGTGTAAATAGCTTTCCTGTTGGGTTGTGGGGATTGTTCAGTAATAAAGCGTAATGAGTGCTGTTAGCGGTAGCGGGGCTGATGAGTTGTGGTAATTGGTACTCGTCCCTCAGTACTCGTCTCTCAGCACTAAGAAGGGGAAACTCCAGGACTTTGGCATTGTAGGCCATTAAGGTTCGGTAGTAATCACCAAAGGCTGGAGTTAGTAAAATTGTTGCTGCTAATTGAGCTAATTCCCTACCTGCGAGGGTAAGTAATTCTGCTGAACCATTGCCCGGCAGAATCCACTCTATAGGTAATTCATGGAAATGACCTAGAGCTAGTCTCAGTTCACTGTAATCAGGGTCTGGATAATGCCTGAGATTACTAATTTGTGAACAAATAGCAGCGATCGCACTTTGAGGCGGCCCCAACGGGCTAATGCTTGCGGAAAAATCCACAATTGCATCCGCAGAACAGCCAGCTAATGCTGCTGCCCAAGCTAAATTTCCCCCATGAGATGGTTGCCGCATCAAATTAAGCTTCCTAACAGTAGAACCTACGCTTTTGGGGGTGCTACTTTTTCTCTAAACAATTTACCTGCGGAGAAAGCAGGAACCCTTGTCGCTGGAATCTCCATCTTTTCGTTAGTTTTGGGGTTACGACCTTCACGAGCTTTACGTTCCCGTGATTCAAATGAACCAAATCCTACTAGCGTTACTTTATCGCCAGAAGAAACAGCTTCAATAATCGTTTCCAAAGCGGCTGTTAAGACGGCATCAGCTTGTTTTTTAGTTACACTCGCCTTTTCAGCTACTGCATCAACCAATTCACCTTTGTTCATTTGGAACTCCTTGTAATGTTTACTCGATATTCAGTACGAATGCACTTTGTCGCATCTGTACTGAAATCTCTGTTTGGAGAGATACAAAAGTCTTCCTTTGGGAGTATTTATACTCAAAATGGCTGTACATCCCATCGGCTCTACTTTTCAATGAATCATTCTAAGGTGTTCAAGCCAGAAGTGGATAGATGAAACCATTAATTTATATGGATTTCGGGATTTTTTTTATTTTTTGCCTCATTGTTACCCTCAAAACTACGGCAAAAGTAGGAAAAAATACCTAGTAAATACCCTTGTGGCTAGAGTAACTTTGGCAATTCAAAATTCAAAATTCAAAATTCAAAATGGCTGCTTGTAAATTAGTGAAAACCTTACTGACAAAGGATGACAGCTTTAAATCAACCATTTTGTTTTGTAGCTTCAGAACAACAGTTTAGACCACTTAAAGACTAAATGTTAAGTTTTGTGACTAAGGTTAATCCTTGGCAGACACAGCAAGAGCTATAAGGCGATCGCTATGGCAATTTGTAACAAAATATTAACAAAAAATGGGAAGTAGGAGGTTAGAAACTTTTACTCAGCACTCACCACTCATGACTCAGCACTAAACTACACTGCTGAATAAACCGCAGGGGAATCTCTATACTCTCTCCCCAATGAAGATGAATGTAGGAAGCATGAATATTTTTAGGTAAACTCCATCCTTCAAGTCCCATATCTTCTGAGGAATCGTAGCGGTAAGTTTCAAATAAGGGCTGAGTAGGTGGTGTAATCAAGCTTGAGCGATGAAATTCATGCCCGTAAATCTTTGTACCTGCATTTACTAACAAGCTATCTTGCAAAGCCACAGCACGACGATAGCCTAAAGTTAAACGTCTACCCATAGCCGCAGATGAGGGTAATATTCCTACCATCGGCCAAGATTTACCATCAAAATCTACAATTTGCTCACACAGATACATCAATCCTCCACATTCGGCAATTGTGGGCATTCCTGCCAAAATAGCTTGTTTTACAGAGTGACGAGCGCTGCCGTTTTCGGCAAGTTGCTGGGCAAAAACTTCTGGGAAACCGCCCCCAAAATACATCCCCTGTACACCTGACGGTAGTTCCTCATCCGTTAAAGGACTCCAAAACACCAGTTCAGCCCCCAGCTTTTGCAACAAATCAAGATTGTCTTGGTAGTAGAAATTAAAAGCGCGATCGCGGGCTATGGCGATTTTGGGAGATGAGGGAGATGTAGCTTTAGCTTCCCGCAGGGTGGGAGATGAGGGGGATAATAATTCACTTCTGCCTTCTAACTCCTGCCTTTTACCTCCTACCTCCTGCCTCCTGCCTCCTGCCTCCAATAGAGGTAATAACCTTTGCCAATCGAAACAGGTGTCACCTAAGTCAGCTAGGCGATTGATTACCGCATCTAATTCTGGGAGTTCGGCGGTGGGAATTAAACCTAGATGGCGATCAGGAATGGTGATGTCATCTTGGCGACGCAGTACACCCAGTATTGGTAATTGCAAGGGTTTAAGGGAATCTTTTAGTAACGACAGATGGCGATCGCTGCCTACACGATTTAATACCAACCCAGCTATTTTCAGCCTGGGGTCAAAAGAACAATAACCGTGAGCAATCGCTGCTACAGAACCCGACAAGCGGCTACAATCAATCACCAAGACTACAGGCACATCTAACAGCCGTGCCACATGAGCAGTACTAGCAAAGTCAGTACTAAGTTTTGAATTGATTTCTCCCTCACTCCCTACTCCATCAAATAACCCCATAACCCCCTCAACTAAAGCATATTCACTCTCTTGAGCATGATGAACAAAGCATTGTTGAACGTAAGCTTCTGAAGTTAATACTGGGTCTAAATTGCGGCAAGCATGACCAGTTACATAACTGTGAAACATAGGGTCGATATAGTCTGGGCCGACTTTGAAGGACTGCACACTGGCACTGCGTCGAGATAAAGATGCTAAAAGGGTGAGGGTGACTGTTGTCTTACCCACTCCGCTACGTTCCCCAGCGATAACTAAAGTCATAGTAAGGATAAAGGTCTGATCGATCTGAAATCTTAGAAGAGTAGTATACCGTCCCAGTTAAAATTCTAACTTGGCACTCCTGAGCTATTAATTACGTCAAGTTCGTAGCCGGGACTTTAGCCCTGATTTTTTTCATGACGGAAGTCTTTATTACAAACTATTTAGGACTGCCTTGCAGCAAACGTTCTCAATTAAGGATTTATCTTGAGCCAGTAATGTCAACTGAATTTTTGTACCACAGCATCCGAGTTAACACTTGGTTAACTAAGTTATTATCTTTACTCAAATTGTTTTTTGTTCGGTTATTTAGGCGATCGCCAAGGCATAGCCCATTGCTGCCAGTTCTATTTGCCTTATCATTTGTCACAGCACTTTTACTACAGAATCTTACTCCAGTAACCGCACAACTCACCGAGTCGCCACGCCAAGAGATTCGCGGAGTATGGCTGACGAATAATGACTTTGATATTCTCAAAGACCCCGCTAAAGTACAAGAAACCTTGACTCAATTGCGGCAGTTAAATTTCAACACTATTTATCCTGTGGTTTGGAATGATGGTTATACTAAGTATCCTAGTGCCATTACCCAACGTATGGGTATTCCTTATTTCTTCAAAGGTACACAAGGGCAAGATGTAATTGCAGACATCATCAATCAAGCTCGTAGTCAAGGTTTAGTGGCTATACCTTGGTTTGAGTTTGGTTTTATGGTTCCCCTAACTTCCGAACTAGCATCGCAAAAGCCCAATTGGCTGACGCAAAAACAGGATGGAACCCAAACATCAATTTCAGCTGCGGGTGAAGTAGCATGGCTAAATCCCTTCCACCCAGAAGTGCAGCAGTTTATTACCGACCTTGTGGTAGAAATTATTACCAAATACAACGCTGATGGGATTCAATTTGACGACCACATGAGTTTACCTGTTGATTTTGGGTATGACAAATACACTGTTAACTTGTACACTCAGGAAACTGGAAACCCACCGCCTACTAATCCTCAAGCTCAAAGTTGGGTAAAATGGCGTGCCGATAAAATCACAGCTTTTATGGTGAGACTAAACCAAGCTGTAAAAGCCAGAAAACCTAATGCAATTTTTGCAGTTTCACCTAATTACTATGACTTTGCATATAAACTGCAATTACAAGATTGGATTAATTGGGTGCGTTTGGGTGTTGTAGACGAGCTTGCAGTCCAGGTTTACCGCAATGATTTGTCCAGTTTTATTACAACAATTAGCACTCCAGAAATTACAGAAGCACAGCAATTAATACCTACTGGCATTGGTATTATGACAGGTTTGCGAAATCGTCCAACTTCAATACAGCTAATTCAGGCAAAAGTACAGGCGGCGAGAGAACGCGGTTTAGGTGCGGTTTTCTTTTATTACGAAAGCCTATGGGAGTTTGGGCCAGAACCTGCTTCACAACGACAGGCTACATTTCAAGCATTATTTACTAATCCTGCTTGGCGTGATACTTCTCAATTTCGACCCAGAAAACCTAGTTTTAATACTGTGTCCTTTCCTTTGTATTCTAAAGGTTCCGTTGCTCAAACAAATCGCGGTTATTTTGTCGAATTAGCAGTAGCCAACGGTCGTCCAAGGCGTGTGCTTCTGGATACGGGGTCTGCGGGATTGAGAGTTCCTAAAGAATTTTTAGGCAATGCTCCTATTAATAAAACTGGTCAAGTAGTCAAGCATGTATTACATGATGGGACTATTTTAGAAGGGGAAATAGTTTATGCTAATGTGCAGTTTGGTCTAATTTCTACTGAAGAACCTGTGCCGATACAAGTCGTCACTAGCCGCCGATGTACTGCCCAAAAACCTAATTGCTCTGCCAAAAGTGGAAAACCTTTCTCTGGTATTATCGGTGTTAATTATTCAGAAAAGTCGTTGCCTTATAATCCTTTAAGGAAATTACCTGGAAATTTAAGTAATGGATTTATCATTACAGGTAATCGTGGAGATAATAACGGGAATATAATTTTTGGTTTAACACCACAGAACAGTAATGGTTTTAATTTAACTTCTCTAACTCCACAGCCAGCAATGACTGGTGTTCCTGGTAATAGATGGGACTCTAGAATTAACGGAGTTTGTGTAGCGATCGCCCAGAGTAGCATGAATAATACTTGTAATGGCAGAATGGTTGTGGATACTGGCATAAACACCAGTTTTATTGAGTTTAAATCTGCCTCGCTGATGGGTAAGCTCAAACCCGGAAGGTTAGCCCCAGGAAATACTCTCAAGGTAGGGATTCCGCGTATTTTTGAATATAGTGTTACCCCAGGAAACCGCAACGGATTTAATCTATGGAATGCGAATCTTTCCCCACAAATAGAGCAATCTCTGGTTGTCAATAGTAGCATCGCCTTTATTGATCAGTACGATGTACTTTATGACTCAGTAAATGGCAAACAAGGTTTCCGCGATCGCATTTAAAAATTTGATCACAAGTTTGCTAAATATTTAGCATAGTGTGGGGGCTGGTAATTGCTAATAGGTAATAGGTAATAGCAAAAAAAAATCCATTAGCTATTACCTATCCAAAAAAGGACATTGTTTTATTAAAAAAAAACCGAATTTTTAATACTCTTTGCAGTTAGAGTAAGCATTAATTATTTCTTGGAAAAGTCGTAAATTAATTATCGTTGAACATTCAACAGCCATAATGGAAATTTGCTTATACTTCCTGAGACATTACACGCATGACTAATGTAGCCATTCTGAACTTGATGAGGTACATTAACCACAATGTGTTAAACATCAAAATCAGCGACTCACAGAGTCAACAGTGCTGAGTTAAGAGTATAATTTATTACTTTTTTCTCTTCCCGCCTGCTTCTGCCATTTTTATAAAGAAAACTTATGAGTGAAACCTATTCCATCTTTCTTAGCCTAAGTGAAAAACTTAACCGAATCATCGTAGGGCAATCGCAACTGATACAGCAGCTACTGATAGGGTTATTGTCAGGTGGACATGTAATTTTAGAAGGAGTACCAGGAACAGGTAAAACGCTTTTGGTAAAAGTTTTAGCCCAGTTGATTCAAGCCGAGTTTCGTCGGGTGCAACTAACACCGGATGTTTTACCATCGGATATTACAGGAACAAACATTTTTGACTTAAACAGCCGTAATTTTACCTTGAAAAAAGGCCCTGTCTTCACCGAAGTCTTACTAGCAGACGAAATTAACCGAACTCCACCGAAGACACAAGCAGCTTTGCTAGAAGCAATGGAAGAAATGCAGGTAACTCTGGATGGGGAAAGTTTACCTTTGCCGGATTTATTTTGGGTCATCGCTACGCAAAACCCTTTGGAGTTTGAGGGTACTTACCCTTTGCCAGAAGCACAACTAGATAGATTTCTTTTTAAATTAGTAGTAGATTACCCCGACCAAGCGGCAGAAAAGCAAATGTTACTCAATCGTCAAGCTGGTTTTGCTGCACGACGTTTAGATATTAATAATCTGCAACCAATAGCAACAGTAGCAGATATTTTACAAGCAAGGCAGGCAGTCAAGTCTATCAAGGTATCCGAAGCTATCATTGATTATTTGTTAGCACTGGTGAGGGCTTCACGCCAATATCCTGATTTGGCTTTGGGTGCTTCACCCCGCGCGGCTGGTTCTTGGTTGCAAACTTCTCAAGCTGTAGCTTGGTTAGCAGGACGAGATTTTGTTACTCCAGATGATGTGAAAGCATTAGCCTCACCTTTATTACGTCATCGTTTGATTCTTAAGCCTGAAGCTATGTTAGATGATTTACAAATGGATGGGGTAATTGCGGCTGTAGTTAACCAAGTCCCTGTACCAAGGTAGAGAATGGCTATTATGCGCGGGGAAATACAACAGCAATGGAAATTTCTCAAATCAAAACTAAGATATCGGTCAATAGCAGCTTTCTCTACGCTGCCTAATATCCAAGCTTGGTTAACGACATTAGTAATTTTATTGCTTTTTACTGCGATCGCCTTATCTATTGGTTTTTACAGTCATTTCCTCAAGTTTGAGTTTTTACCAAACTCACCAGTAAAAATTATTACGATTGTCACGGGTTGTCTTTTCATCCCTGCTATCCTGGAGGAGCTTACATTCCGGGTTTTACTACTGCCTCACTTAACAGAAAATCCTACAACTAGTCAACAATTTCTCTGGGGATTTGCTAGTGTAGTGGCTTTCATTCTTTACCATCCCCTTGAAGGTCTAACAGTTTATCCCCCAGGACGGCAAACTTCTCTAAATCCAGTTTTTTTATTATTGGTAGGACTTTTAGGAATTACTTGTAATATTATCTATTACCAAAGTGGTTCTATTTGGCCTTCCGTTTTTATTCACTGGGTAATTGTAGTAATGTGGTTACTCTTTCTGGGTGGTTACGCACAACTCACCCCATAATTATCTTCTTAATTACGAATTACAAATTAAAAATGGTTCCCGCTAAACGAGTTTATTTATTATTACTTTTAGGACTGGCGATCGCACCCATCCTATCATTGTTAATTGGTATTTTTGCGAGTATCACTCTAACTCTGCTATTTGATATCACCGTTTTAGTGTTGATGGTAATCGATAGTAGGCGAGTACGTCCCTTAAGGGTAGAAATTCAGCGTCAATTACCACCACGCTTATCTATTGGTCGGGATAACCCAGTGATATTAAGAGTTACATCAGCAAAGACTGACGCAGTAATTCAAATCCGCGATTATTATCCCAGTGATTTTGATGTATCTATCCCTGTACTACAAGCAACTATTCCCCTGCAAGGTCAGGAAGAAATAAAATATACAGTCAACCCAAAACAGCGTGGAGAATTTGCTTGGGGAAATATTCAAGTGCGACAGTTAGCGCCTTGGGGTTTAGCTTGGGATGATTGGCAGATTCCCCAAAGTTTACAGGTGAAAGTTTACCCTGATTTAATTGGGTTGCGATCGCTCTCGATTCGTTTGACGCTACAATCATCTGGCTCTATGCGACAATCACGACAGTTAGGCATTGGTACAGAGTTTGCCGAACTGCGAAACTATCGCACTGGTGATGATTTACGGCTAATTGATTGGAAGGCTACAGCCCGTCGTGTGGGGCCGCCATTGGTGCGGGTATTGGAACCAGAACAAGAACAAACACTGATTATTTTATTAGATCGCGGTCGGTTAATGACTGCTAGAGTCCAAGGTCTACAACGGTTTGATTGGGGCTTAAATGCTACATTATCATTAGCTCTAGCCGGATTACATCGTGGCGATCGCGTGGGAGTGGGTGTATTTGACCGTCTCATGCACACATGGATAGCACCAGAACGAGGTCAACATCATTTAAGTCGTCTAGTTGACCATCTCACACCCATTCAGCCAGTGCTATTAGAGTCAGATTACCTGGGCGCTGTGACAAATGTCGTACAACAGCAAACCCGCCGCGCCTTAGTGGTAGTAATTACCGATTTAGTGGATGTCACCGCTTCTACAGAACTCTTGGCTGCACTTACTCGACTAGCACCACGCTATCTGCCATTTTGCGTCACCTTGCGCGACCCGCAAGTAGACCGTTTAGCCCACACTTTTACAGAAGATGTCACCCAAACCTATAACCGTGCAGTAGCATTGGATTTATTGGCACAAAGACAAGTAGCTTTTGCCCAGTTAAAACAAAAGGGTGTTTTAGTCCTTGATGCACCAGCTAACCAAATTACCGACCAGTTGGTCGAACGATATTTACAACTCAAAGCGCGTAATCAACTTTAATAATATTTGTTATTAAATAGTTTTGATGTACAGAAAACTAGTATAAAAACATTGATATATCAGATAATTTACAGTCATTTTGATGAAGTTTTGTGACGAGTCTGATTTGGCAAGCCCAACTCAGCAACTTGGATTAGAAAAGGTAGACGTGATATGAGCGAACATAATACTGATAGCTTACGCTGGACATCAGAAGCAAAAATCAAGTTAAAAAATATTCCCTTTTTTGCTCGTTCTCAAGCTCAAGCCAGAATTGAACAGTTAGCTCGTCAAGCAGAACAAGATATAGTCACAGCCGAGTTAGTAGAACAAGCCAGGCTAGAGTTTGGACAGTAACAACAAAGCCTAAACTTGTAATTAAAAATTAAAAAAGACACAAAGTATTCATTTGTGTCTTTTTATTTAAAAAATATTCCTAAAACTATACGAAATAATTTATGGCGATCACATCATAAATTATTACTCTGGTTGTTGCCAACACCAATAAAAGAGTGCGCCACCTGCAACTAATTTAACGACTTCTAACAGAAAATAACTGCCATGTAATAAATTCATCTGTGCAGGAACAGTAGAGGCTGTTTCAAACAGATTAAGATCAACTCCCACAGCGCACATTTGCGGAGTTAACAAATAAGTATTGAGGATAGCGATCGCAAACAAAATTATTGCTGCGAATGTAATGTTCAGGTTCCAGTAGTCATGGTTTTTTCGCCAGACTAATGCGCCAGTTAAAACTACAGCCGCCGATAACAATTCTAAGCGATTAAAGCCCCAGAAAATTACATAACCTGCTGTAGTAAAACCTGTTTGACTCATCATACCTGATAAGTAAAGACTAGGCATAATTACCCAATCTAAAACTAGGCTGGAACTGAGCCAAAAGCCCAGAGCAAACAATATCGCAGTTTGCCAACTCGGATGCTTGGCTGTAACTTTAGAAATGGTATTCATAGGAATAATTGCTGGTGTTATATTTTTAGTTTCTAACTTACATAGTAGCTTTGACAATAGATATCAATTATCTTTTACAAAACAATTGTATTGTTAAGTAACAATCGTAATATTAGTAATCTATTGCTAAAAAATGTAAAGTTTTTTGTAAAATCATTTAGCAATATATAAACGATATAATTATTATCTAACTGGTCAAACAAGTAGAGTTATGCGCCTTGCAGTATTATTAAGGACAGCGATGGGCTACGCCCCGCCCTTGGCGATCGCTAGCGTAGTCATACTCGAAGGCTGTACCATGCCCCCAAGTCAAGCAGTTCAATTGCAAGATGGTACAGTATATTTTGTTGAGCCGCCGCGCCTTGTAGAAGCTGCTACAACTTACAATGAAGTCAATATTTGGGGTGCAACGTACTATTTCACCGTTAGTTTGCCAGAAAAGGCCAGCGAACCCTTACAACAAATCACCATTAACCAGCGTGAGGGAGTAGATAATATTCGCTTCGACCTCAAAAACAGTGTAGCTTTTGAAGGTACACGCTCCCGCAAAGGACAGCCCATTGGGTTAAAAGATGTAGTGCAGAATCGTCAGGCTAGAACAGTATCCATCACATTTGATCCACCAGTAGAGCCAGGTAAAACAATCACTATAGGCTTAAAACCTTTGCAAAATCCCTCAATCTCAGGAGTCTATCTATTTGGTGTGACAGCATTTCCTCCAGGAGAAAAAACACATAGCCAATTTCTCGGTTTCGGCAGATTGCAATTTTACAATTACGGTAGAAGCTTTTCTCCTTTCTGGTAAGGTAATGGTAATTTCTAATACCCTACAAATTTATGGTAACGTTACGCAGCAAAGGCTAATGCCCATGTAATTTGTAATTAATGCACATACGTTGTATAAATCTTTATAGAACCTGTTTCTAGACTTTACTGTGTAACCTAAGCAATAATAACTACTTAAACTAACAAAGAATTAAACTTTTTACATACAAATGAGTAGACAGGTTGTATCTGTGTAAAAGCAGCCTGCTATCTACCTATCTTACTTATACTAAATTGTGTGCCAACATAATCTTCCTACTCCCTATTCCCTACTCCCCACTCCCAGCCCAAGTTACAATCTTTAGCTACAACTTGACACAAAGAATAAATTGACACATTGCGAAAAGTAAAAACTAGAGTGGATCTCAACATTGTTGGACACAACTCCGATAAAAATAGTTTTCAGTAACAATACTGTTCATCCTTATAACTATGCCGCAGCCAACTATAGAATCAATCCTGCAAGAGAAACGTTTATTTCATCCCAGTGCCGAGTTTTCCCAAAAGGCCCAGATTAAAAGTTTAGAAGACTATCAGCAACTTTATGATAGAGCCAAAGCCGATCCGCAAAAGTTTTGGGCAGAGTTAGCCGAAACAGAACTACACTGGTTCCAAAAATGGGATACAGTACTAGATTGGCAACCACCTTTCGCTAAATGGTTTGTAAATGGGAAGATTAATATTTCCTACAACTGTTTAGATAGACATTTAACAACTTGGCGCAAAAATAAAGCTGCACTCATTTGGGAAGGAGAACCGGGAGATTCCCGCACCCTTACTTATGCCCAACTGCATCGGGAAGTTTGTCAGTTTGCCAACGTCTTGAAACAACTGGGAGTGCAGAAAGGCGATCGCGTCGGTATTTATATGCCAATGATACCCGAAGCGGCGATCGCTATGTTAGCCTGTGCCAGAATCGGCGCACCCCATAGTGTGGTATTTGGTGGTTTTAGTGCGGAAGCATTACGCGATCGCTTAATTGATGCCAAAGCTAAAGTAGTAGTTACAGCTGATGGTGGCTGGCGAAAAGATGCGATAGTTCCTCTCAAGGAACAGGTAGATAAAGCCTTAGCTGATGGTGCAGTTCCCAGCGTCGAAAATGTCCTAGTCGTCAAACGAACTGGACAAGACATTTATATGCAGTTGGGAGGACGCGATCATTGGTGGCACGATTTACAAAAAGGTGCATCTGCCGACTGTCCCGCCGAACCAATGGACAGTGAAGATTTGCTATTCGTCCTCTACACATCTGGTAGCACAGGCAAACCCAAAGGTGTTGTACATACCACTGGTGGTTATAACCTATATACTCACATGACCACCAAATGGATTTTCGACCTGCAAGATACAGATGTATACTGGTGTACCGCAGATGTAGGCTGGATTACCGGACACAGCTACATAGTTTACGGACCCCTCTCCAACGGTGCAACCACGCTGATGTATGAAGGTGCGCCCCGTGCTTCAAATCCCGGTTGTTTTTGGGATGTAATTGAGAAATATGGCGTAAACATCTTTTACACCGCACCCACAGCCATTCGCGCCTTTATCAAAATGGGCGAACACCATCCCAAAGCCAGGAACCTATCTTCCTTAAGGTTATTAGGAACCGTTGGTGAACCCATCAACCCAGAATCTTGGATGTGGTATCACAAAGTGATTGGTGGTGAACGCTGCCCCATTGTTGATACTTGGTGGCAAACTGAAACGGGAGGTATTATGATTACAGCCTTACCCGGCGCAATCCCTACCAAACCCGGTTCCGCCACTCGTCCCTTCCCTGGCATCCTTGCGGATATTGTGGATTTAGAGGGTAACTCTGTGCCTGAGAACGAAGGTGGTTATTTAGCAGTGCGATACCCCTGGCCAGGCATGATGCGGACAGTATACGGCGATCCTGAACGCTTTCGCCGCACCTATTGGGAACATATTCCCCCCAAAGATGGCAACTATACATACTTTGCTGGTGATGGTGCGAGAAAAGATGAGGACGGCTACTTCTGGGTTATGGGGCGTGTGGATGATGTATTGAATGTATCAGGGCATCGCCTGGGTACGATGGAAGTAGAATCAGCTCTGGTATCTCACCCAGCCGTGGCTGAGGCGGCGGTAGTAGGTAAGCCAGATGAACTCAAGGGTGAGGAAGTAGTAGCTTTTGTGACTCTAGAGGGTACTTACCAAGCCAGCGATGACTTGAGTAAAGAACTCAAACAGCATGTAGTGAAAGAAATTGGTGCGATCGCTCGTCCTGGTGAAATCCGCTTTACAGACGCATTACCCAAAACGCGATCGGGTAAAATCATGCGCCGCCTACTACGAAATCTCGCCGCCGGACAAGAAGTCTCAGGTGATACTTCCACCCTAGAAGATAGAAGCGTCTTAGATAAATTAAGAGAAGGCGCATAATTATCGCGGATAGAGTAGAGGTTACAGGCTCAAACGCTGCTTGGTAAGTTGGAAAACATCTAGTTTGCATATTGAAATTAGATTTAACCCTTGTGGGGTGGGCATCTTGCCCGCCCCTACCCCATCCACAATCCCTTAAGGATAAAGACCCCGATCATGCAAAGCCTGAGCAACCCTACCTACACCTAACGTATAAGCTGCTAGTCTTAAGGGAACTTGCCGTATCTTAGATTGTTGCATGACTTGACGATAAGCTTGCACCATCAAGTGTTCCATTTCCTTGTTCACACGCTCCTCATCCCAAAACAGATAAGAAAGTCCCTGTACCCATTCTAAATAACTCACTACCACACCCCCAGCATTAGCCAAAATGTCTGGTAATACAGTCACACCCCGCGCCTCTAGCACTCGGTTAGCTTCCAACGTCACAGGGCCGTTAGCCGCCTCCGCCACTATTTGTGCTTGTATCTGATCTACATTTTCCTCTGTGATTTGGTTTTCTAATGCGGCAGGAATTAAAACATCACAAGGTAAAGTTAGCAACTCTGCATTACTAATAGCCGTAGATCCTGGAAAACCAACAATACTCTTATGATTTTCCGCAGCGTAGGCTTTTAATGCAGGAATATCTAAACCGTCAGGAGAATATATTCCACTTGCAACTGTAGAGACAGCCAGAATTTTTGCTCCAGCTTGGTGTAATAATTCAGCCGCCGCACCACCAACATTACCAAAACCTTGAATAACTACTCGTACGCCCTCTAGGGATTTACCTATATCTGCAAGTGCTTCCCGCACAATAATCATCACACCCCGTCCAGTCGCCATTTCTCGTCCCCGTGAACCACCGACGGAAATCGGCTTACCTGTGACAACTCCTGGTACAGCGTGACCAACATTCATAGAGTAAGTATCCATCATCCAAGCCATCTCACGGGCGGAAGTCCCTACATCTGGCGCTGGAATGTCGAGTGCAGGCCCAATATCTTTAATCAACTCGCTAGTATAACGACGAGTAATTCGCTCTAATTCACCCACACTATAATTTTGTGGATCTATGGCGATACCTCCCTTCGCGCCACCATAGGGAATACCCAACAACGCACATTTCCAAGTCATCAGCATTGCTAATGCGGATACCTCGTTGAGAGTTACAGCCGGATGGTAACGTGTTCCGCCTTTGTAGGGGCCTAAAATATCAGAATGCTGTACCCTATGCCCTGCTAGAACCCGTATATCACCATTGTCTAGTTTTACAGGAATAGAAACTGTAACTACTCTACGTGGGTGGCTGAGAATTTCCAGTGTTCCTTGATCTAACCTTAATTCTTTAGCAGCAGCTTCTAAGTAACTACAGGCTTGATCAAAGGGGCAAATATGACCTGGAGTAGCACCTGCCAATGGTAGCGTCGGCATGGAAACCATAAAATTTTCTCCTATTCGCAGTATCTTTGCGAACTAGATATATATATGCCTAGCTTATCTTATTTTTTTATAAAAAAAGCTAATTTTGTAGTTTTTGTTACAATTTTATTTTAATTTTTTGGTAAGAGATGTTGGGTGTGAAAATATAGGATAAATTAAAGGTTGCCAGCAAGAATATAAAATGTAAGTAATTTACGTTTCATACTTACGTGTTCGACAATATTTGTCAGTTCATCGCTGAAAGCTTTTTGCACGCACTTTACCTAATTCTTCCAAAGCCTTGACAGTATGTGGTTTTCTTCATAGTTTCCACATGCAAAACTATGGTGATTTTTTCCTAATTACTTAAGATGAAATCTATTACTTCAATACCTTAGCCAATTTACGAGGGTTCAACGCCTGTAGAAACGTTATGAATACGTCCCAAAGAAGTAAGTTTGGCAAAAATCTGAGTTAATAAAATAGGCTCAGGTATTTCGGGAAGCATTTTTAAAATTTCACGGACATATCGAAAACCACGATAGTGAGCCTTAAGGTCAAGGATGCCGGAGTCGGGATTAAGGAGACGAAAATCCGCGAGAAGATGATGGGATAAGTTGACCATAAAGAATGCTAGATTAGCAGCATTAGTTACAGCAGTTTGACTTAAGTTCATAAAATCTTCCAATCCCCAAAATTGCTTGGCATCTCGAAAATTGAATTCGATCTGAAAGCGTAGCTTGTAGTAGTCAATTATTTTTTCAGATGACAATTTTAGATCACTAGAAAATAGAATTACATGACTACGAGCATGAGTTTTAAGATTGGTTTTGACGAGAATAACTACATTTAGAGATTGGGCAAATTCTTTGTGAAGTAATGTAACTTGATAAACGTCAGTTTGGATATCATCATCAACGGTACTTTGACATAAATACTTCTTAGGTATGTTGTTGTAGTCAATTTTGTCTCCGTATTTACGACGAGAGCGACTATTGGGGTCAGGGTGTTGATAAGGTATATATAATGCTGAATCAGAGCGAAGCTTAGAAATTATATGCAAGTTAACTTGACGAGCCATCTGCAAGGCATTATTATTCCCAAAGTGTCCATCCAATACTAAGTAAGTAAGGGGAATAAATTTAGCTAATAACTTAAATAGCGACTTAATCATCTTCTGAATTCTGAGTAATTCAGATGTGAGAACTACCTGGGTTTTATTCTTGTTTTTACTTCCCTTTGGTCGCCCACGCCCACGTTTTTCTTGCGGTTTTATTTCTTTGGTTGGTGACGAGCTACTTTTTTCTATATCGCTCTTTATCACCTGTTCTATCTGAATCGGAAACGAGTGCCTTTGCTCAACACTGACTAATGATAATGTAAAAAAAGATAGCCCTGATATGGGTTTACCAGCCAGGCTAGAAAAAAATCTATCCAGTCCATAAGTTTGTTTTCCTGATTTACTTATCACAACTTCATCTCCCGCTAGCAAATATATCTCATTCGGACGAAATAAATGCTTGTGAAAGAATAACCAAAACAATGTCGCCCAAGGTATTACCGTATGAAAGAATCTCAACATCGTTCGATAACTGCCACCACTACCTGTCCAACGAGAAATTCCCAACATCGTCACTCGGCCACTCATTGCTAACATGGCCAGGATTATCTGGTTCAATTGCCGCATCGTCGTAGCGTTTATCTGCGGCAGGAGGCATTGCAGGAGTGATAAGATATCGGGCATGGGTTGATTGTGGCTTTTGAGTTGTCGTTTGGGAAGACAATAACTCTACTACATCAGCCCTCTCTCTTCACCCTCTTATTTTGGCTAAGGTATTGTTACTTGGGAAACAATTAATTAAGGCGATCGCTCAGTTAGAGTTGAGTAACAATTTGGTAGTGTAGGAGCAGAATGTGAAAATAGCGACTTTAGCAACAACATTTATCACATCATTAGGACTTTTGGCTTTATTAACCCCTTCTCAAGCCTCTGCCCAACTTGTACCACAACCTTGGGTGTCAGTTGGTGGTAAAGATGGCGATGTTACCTATGCTGTGGGTGCTAGGGCTTTAGATTTTGGCGTAGAGTTAGGCGTAGGGACAGATGGCGCTACTGGCGTAGATGTGTTGAGGTTTATCCGTTTGCCAGTAATTTCTCCCTATGTGGGTTTGGGGTATTATTCCGAGGATAAAGGAGTAGCTTTTTCTGGTGGTGTGCAGGTAGGCGCTAGTGATAACGTATTTGTGGGTGCTGGTTATAATTCTGTGCGCGGTATTAATGGACAATTGGGTATTAGATTTTGAGGTTAATTCGTAATTCGTAGTTCATAATTTACAAGAACCCCAGTTTTTCTAAAAATTGGGGTTCAATGTATCCATAATTTACGCCGCAGGATAGCCAGCAGCAGCTAACGCATCTTTAATGGATGTTTCTGATGCTTGTGTTTCTACATTCACCAACTTAGTCTGAGGATCAGCCTGAACGATCGCATCAGCATCAACTGTCTTTACTGCATTTGTAATATTATTGGCACAAGCGGAACAAGCCATGTTGGGAACTGTGAGTTGGATTGTCATAAATTTACGATGTGAATAGAAAAAACTATCAAGACTTAGCTTGACAACTGAGGCGACTGCCTGAAACTATCCTAAACTCTCCACCTGAGTAGAGAGTCTAGCGGATTTTACAAGTTTTCTATTAAATTTCCCATTTGCTGATAACTGGGCAATTTCTATGCCAATTTTTTACGGAAATCAACAGTTCCCATTTCGTCCTTCACCAAAGTTTACGGGAGACTCTTTCCCCACTCCACCACAACAATTTACTCCTAACCAATTACCTACAACGAAATTACCCCCGTTATTTGTCGCCGCCACATCAAAATTATTTGAGCAAGGTCTGGCTGACCCGCGAGGATGCGAATATCGAGAAATTGAGGTGGGGACTGGGAATTGTTGGGAAGGCGATAGCGGGATAATGAAGGTACATGGGTGGGTAATACCGACTTCATCAGAAAATCAACAGGGTTTTGCTATCTGCTGGAATGGTTTAGTGTATCCAGTTGCGTCAATTGGTGCAAAGGCTGATATACACAAGGATATTTCTTTAGCCTTAAAAGAGATGGCAAAAATCAAGGCAAAAGAGCGTGGATATGAAAATACTACCCGCTTTTATTCTCCTGAAAAGGCGACACCGGAAAGTTATTCTCTTTGCCACACAACATTGCTATCAATTAAGGCTTGCTTGCTTTTGCAACTGGGAGAAGTAGAACTAGCCGAAGCAGTCTGGTCAATTAATTGGGGTGACAGACCAGAAAGTGACAATGATGATGTTAATGTCAAAGACCCATATTTGATGCTTGCTAGCGAATGGCTATGGGCGCTTTTCGACCGGGCTATTTGCGCTCATATGCGAGGAGACGATAACCTAACACGGTTAAGCGCCGAATTACTTTTCTTTGCAGGGGATGCTGTAGAAGAAGAGGCTAAACAGCGTGGTTTTAATTTTCATCGCCTGTATCGCTACACAGATAGTGAATCACATTTCTTTCCTTTTTTAGAACAAGTCCCGGAATTATTAACTGACCAAGAACGTCGGGCAAAACAGCCCCAACGTGAACAGGCTTTAACAGTGGGTCTAGAAAATTACTCCAACCAGCAAGAACGCATCAGTGCATTAATTCAAGATTTGGAAGAAGTAGCCGTCCTCCAAAATGGTCAACCAGGTTATCCCCATTTGCGCCAAGATCCCATCACTCAAGCCTTAATAGCAGAAGGTGAAGCAGCAATTGAGCCGTTGCTGATGTGTTTGGCAAATGATACGCGCCTAACCCGTAGTGTTTCTTTCTGGCGAGATTTTGTTCAGGATCGTTTTATTTTAGGTGTACATGAAGCTGCTTATGTTGCTATATCAGCAATTCTCAAAACTGGGTTTCTAAACTATTCTGAACTTTTTAAGCTTTACCAAGGAATGGAAGAGCGCCAGGAGATAATAGCCGATATCCGTCAATATTTAGCGCTAAATCCACGAGAACGAAAACTATATAGAGAAAACAAACTCAAAAAAAAGAAACGCAAACGTTAAATGGTTTGTTTCATCATCTTAACGCAGAGGTGAGGAAGATGAGGGAGGAGGGGAAGACAACGGAGAATAAACTTTTGACTATGGACTAATGACCAATGACTAATGACCAATGACCAAAAAATAAAAAGCCCCTAGACAATTCCAGGGGTGTTAAGTATGCCATCAACTCTATTCCTAAATATAGAGAATGCCATCAACTGAACTTTAGTGCATCCGCATAAATGCAAAAATCGCATAACTTTAATGATTATTTTGCAACTCAGTGTGATCTCGGTGGCGAAAAGTGTATGCTATTGATACTTTAAATGCCAATCTCCACGACTAAATCAGGCGTAAAATCAAGAAAATCCTAAATACTTAATTAATAAAGTAATAAAAGTTACTTTAAATTATAATGATGTCGATTCTGATTTGAATGCTTCTGTTACAGTTTCAGTTGGTAAAGCATTATTAATACCAGCAGGTAAAGAAGTAAATCCATCTACTGTATCTTTTATCAGTCCAGCAACAGGGACAGCAATCAACAATCCTAGCAACCCACCAACATAAGTACCAACCAGCAAAGAAGTTAACACCCAAATTGGTCTTAGTCCTGTGAAGCTACCTAAAAGACGGGGTGCGATCGCCTGATCGATAACTTGGTCAATCACCACAGCTACTGCTAAAATTTTCAACGCTAGCCAGATGTCGTGGGTTGCTACAATCAAGGTAATTACAATCAAGCTAACAACATCACCAAAAGGAATGAGGCTTAAAAAGCCTATAGTCAAGCCAAACAGTAAGCCAAATTGGACTTTAAATGCTAAAAATAGCAGGGTTTGAGAAGTTCCCATCAGTAAGGCTAAAGTACCTTGACCAATAAGATAATTTTGAAAGTTTTTTTGAATAGATTGATTTACGTTTCCTGCTAAAGACCAAGGTAACTTTTTAAATATACCTTCCCAAATTCTCGGCCCGTCTAATAACAAATAAAAGGTGATGACAACTGTAGCTATAGCTTCGGAAATACTATCAATAGTCTCTATGATAACGCTAAATATTCTATGAGAAAAATACTCCAACTCATCTGGTAACTTATCCATAACCCTATTTAATAATTGACCAATATTCAACTTTAAGTTCTGGCCAATTACCCAATCATTTAAACTTTGGAGCTTTGTTTGGCTAGAATCAATCCATTGAGGAAGAACTCTAGCGATCTCCTGAAATTGTTCTAATGCTATGGGTACTAAAGTAATACCTAAAGCAATTGAAATTACTACTGTGAAAATAAAAACTATTGCAACTGCATAGCCGCGCTTCACGCCTCGCTCTTGCAGCAATGACACAGGATAATTTAAAATAAAAGTAAACAAAGTTGCCAATATAAAGATTGTTACTAATGGTTTAAAATAACTAAAAACTTGAATGATGAGCCAGGCGTTTAAAAAAACTAGTGGCAATAACAAAGTTATAATTAACCATTTAAGTAATTGATTAAGTGATATATTCATCATTAATATGATTCATTCTCCTTTTGTTAATTTGAATTATTCAGGATTTGCTATTATCAATAGTACGATATAATGGACATTCATTCCACTAATTTTAAATTATCTGCCCCTTCCATGACCTCTTATCGTCGAATACTAATATTTCACATATATAAACAATAGCTTGAATTAATATTCAAGTTTTACATACTTCAAATATTTATAAGTAAAAATCATCTAATGATGAGGAGATAAACACAAATTAGTGCCAATAGGTAAACAATCATAAGGAATACCTGTTAACCTATCGAAAGTGAGATGTTGCCAAATTCTTGCTAAATACTCTAATTGAGGAATACGGTAATAATGATCTGCTTATTTAATAAAGTTAACGAAGTTATCAACCTCATTATTTCACTGCGATCGCCTATCCTTCGTCAAACTTGTGTACTATATTGCTTACTGCTATGTTTTTTGTTAACCAATGCAAATACTGCATTAGCGGTAAAGGAATCTAGTGATTTGCTCAAACAACCAGTTACAGAAATTAAAGTTTCTTTAGGTAACGCAGCTAACGAACTCAAGTTTGAGCCAAATAACTTGGAATTTATAACAGGTAAACGCTACCTGCTACGCCTCAACAACCCCAGCCAATTAAAACATTATTTTACAGCCAAAGACTTCGCTGATGGAATTTGGACGCAAAAACTCGAAGCTGGCAAAGTAGAAATTAAAGGGGCAATTCATGAACTAGAACTGAAGCCTGGTGCTGAAGCTGAATGGGTGTTCGTAGCCCTAAAACCTGGAAAATACGGCTTACGCTGTCCCATACCAGGGCATACTGAAGCAGGGATGACTGGAGAAATTGTTGTTCATTAGTCATTAGTCATTAGTCCAGAGTCAACAGTTAACCCTGAGCGTAGCCGAAGGGTCAACAATTCCTAATTACGTAACGTACAACAAAAATAAGTTAACGTAAATAATAGATATTATTTCTCAATTGATTTAGATATAACCTGCAATTTTAGCGGCAAGGCACAAGTAATTACTGATTTCCCATGAACATTCTCACCAACTTGCTTTCTCAAACACCTAAGCCAACACCTGTAAAGAAACAACGCCGGGGGATTGAAATTAAGTCTCCGCGCGAAATTGAGATTATGCGACAGTCAGGAAAAATTGTCGCCACTGTACTCAAGGAAATTTCTGAGTTGGTAAAACCAGGAATGACTACTGCTGACTTGGATGCTTACGCAGAAAAGCGTATCCGCGAAATGGGTGCAACCCCAAGCTTTAAAGGTTATCACGGTTTTACTGGTTCTATTTGCTCCAGTATTAATAATGAAGTTGTACATGGTATTCCCAGCCCTAAGAAAGTGATTCGGGCTGGGGATGTATTAAAAGTAGATACAGGTGCATATTTTCAGGGCTTTCATGGTGATTCCTGCATTACTATTGCTGTTGGTGAGGTAACTCCACAAGCCGCTAAACTGATTTGTGTAGCTGAAGAGGCTTTGTATAAAGGGATTGAACAAGTCAAAGCTGGCGCATATCTACTTGATTTGGCTGGAGCGATCGAAGATCATGTAAAGGTAAATGGCTTTACTGTGGTAGAAGAATTTACAGGACACGGTGTAGGACGTAACCTCCACGAAGAACCGTCTGTATTTAACTACCGCACAAGAGAAATGCCTAATGTAAAGCTACGTGCGGGAATGACGTTAGCAATTGAACCAATTTTAAATGCAGGTTCTAAACATACTAGAACTTTATCCGATCGCTGGACGGCTGTAACTGTAGATAATTCTCTATCAGCACAGTTTGAACACACAGTTTTAGTAACCGAAACAGGTTATGAGATTTTGACCGACCGCACTAAGGTTTAAAGGAGAACGCAGGAGGGGGAATGTGATTCAGATACTCGGTAGTTGAGTTTCGGCTGTACTCAACTACTGCGCAGTCGAGATTCACCAAATGGGAGATAAGGGAGATTTATAACTCAGAAAGAACTCTCTACTCCCACTCAGTACGCGCTAAACGCGCCGCTACCGCTAACAGCACTCATCACTCCCCACTCCTTCCTTAATGCTGTCCTTCTTTGAGATGCTTAACTATTACTAGACAATTTCGCCCATCTTCACGCTCGTATACCACACGGTCAGCCAAGCGTCGCAGGAGAAACCAGCCATAACCACCCACTTGTAATGTACCCGGCTCTGGTTCGGCGATCGCATTCGGATCAAAAGGTTTACCATGATCCCAAATTCTCAGTTCTATTTTGTTAATCCATAGACTAACCTCAATTTCTATGGTTGTCTCTGGTGGTAAGCTACGATGAGCGTGGCGGACTGCATTGGTAAAGCCTTCCGCCAGTGCTAAGTTGAGGCGATAAAGTTGCGATTCTGTCCAGCCGAGTTGAGACAGGTATTTTAAGGAAAAGTCCTCAAACCATTGCTGTACTAGGTTAAGGAGCTTCAGTTCGCTCTTAATTGTTAGTTGGTCGTGCTGCATGATGCCAAGCATTGACCGTAAGTTTAATGTAACTATGAGTAAGAATTTATGTAATCTATGATCTTCAGTCTATTTTAGATTTTGGATAATTTTTTGTGTCCAAAATTAATTTAGTCATTAGTCATTAGTCCATAGTCTATAGTCAAAATCTTTAACTGTTGACTGTACCATATCACTAAAATTGACACCTGTTTTGTGTCTTCAAGAGCGCATATCTTTAAATATGATATGCGCCCCTGAAACCTACAGGTGTCAAGAAACTTCTAAGTTATTAGCTTAGAATAAGCCCAAGGTCAAAGATTTGTCCAAAGGTAACGCAGCACCAATTCCTAACCACAGAGTTACCAAGGTTCCAAACAAGAACACTGTGGTAGCAACTGGGCGACGGAAGGGGTTTTGGAACTTGTTGACGTTCTCAATAAAAGGAACGAGAATTAGTCCCAAGGGTACGGCAGCCATTGCTAATACTCCCAACAATTTGTTAGGAAGCGATCGCAAAATTTGGAATACTGGGTACAAGTACCACTCAGGTAAAATTTCCAATGGTGTGGCGAAAGGATTAGCTGGTTCGCCTGTCATTGCGGGGTCTAGTACGGCTAGAGCCACAATACAAGCAAAGGAACCCATGATTACAACTGGGAATATATACAGCAAGTCGTTGGGCCAAGCTGGTTCACCATAGTAATTGTGACCCATACCTTTGGCGAGTTTGGCTCTTAAATTAGGATCGCTCAGATCAGGTTTTTTTAGTGTAGCCATGTTTAAATGCGCTCTCCTGCTTAAAATTCAGTTAAAGCCTTTAGGTTGTTTGCAACTTTTAGTTGTCAGATACTAGTGAATTATAGTGCTGAGTTATGAGTCCTGAGTTATGTTAGCAAAAGCATGGCGTTCAGCCCGTCCTGAGTTATGAGTTAGTACTTCTAGGTTGTTGGCTGATGTGCTAAATACTTTGTCCAGTCTTTCAAGCCAACACTCAATACTCAGCACCCAGCACTCACTACTCAGCACTCAGCACTCCTAACTAAAAACTAAATGCTGGATTACAAGGGGCCGGAAATACCTTGTTTGCGGATCATCAAGAAGTGGAACAGCATGAATACCGCAATTAACCAAGGTAAAACAAAAGTGTGGGCGCTGTAGTAGCGGGTCAGGGTTGCTTGACCGACGCTGGAACCACCACGCAGCAAGTCGGAGATAAGTACACCGACTACGGGAATCGCTTCTGGTACACCACTAACGATTTTCACAGCCCAGTAACCGACTTGATCCCAAGGTAGAGAATAGCCTGTAACACCAAAAGAAACGGTGATTACAGCGAGGATAACACCACTAACCCAGGTCAATTCGCGGGGCTTTTTAAAACCACCAGTCAGGTAAACGCGGAAGACGTGCAGAATCATCATCAGCACCATCATGCTGGCAGACCAGCGATGAACGGAGCGAATTAGCCAACCGAAGTTAACCTCGTTCATGATGTACTCTACCGAGGAATATGCTTCAGCAACTGTTGGCTTGTAGTAGAACGTCATAGCGAATCCAGTAGCGAACTGGATCAAAAAGCAAACTAGGGTAATGCCACCCAAGCAGTAGAAGATGTTGACATGGGGAGGTACATATTTGCTTGTCACATCTTCGGCAATTGCCTGAATTTCCAAGCGTTCCTCAAACCAGTCGTAAACGTTGGCCATACAATCTCAAGTTCCTAAAATCGGTTGCGGTTGATTCAATCTCCCAATTGGCAATTTTGGGATTTTCTTTTAAGAGGAGGTTTTTTTGTTTGTTTTTCACTCTTGCAGAATGCTAAGAGTTTTCACAAACTTAACACTCTGTAAATATGGAATATATTGCGTTCTCTTTGCAAGCCGACCCGATTGGTGGGTACAAAGTAGATCATAAACCTTTTGGTGGAGGGGATGCACTAATATCAGCTGCCATAAAGACTTGATGAGAATAATGCACCACTTCTATAAAAAAAGTAACATAGTCGAGAGATAGATTTCATCAATGATCGGGCAACTAGGTAATTCTTCTAGGCAATTTGGCTTGAGGTAAAACTGAAAATGGGGTTCATGCAAAAACAGGTTTTTCGGTTAGGATTTTCGTTATTAGTAGCTTTGAGTTTGGCGGTAGGAATATTTGCTCAACCAGCCGCAGCATTGACGGATGAACAAAAACTGGTTTCGGAAGTGTGGCGAATTGTCAATCGCACTTATCTGGATGACACGTTTAATCATCAAAATTGGGCGGCTGTGAGACAAAAGGTATTGGAAAAGCCGATCTCAGACCAAAAAGCTGCTTATGGCGCTATTCAAAATATGCTCAAGACCTTAGATGATCCTTTTACTAGGTTTTTAGACCCTGAGCAATATCACAGTTTACAGGTGAACACATCTGGAGAACTGACAGGAGTTGGCTTACAAATTGCTCTCAACGCCCAAAGTGGCAAGTTAGAAGTAGTTGCGCCTATTGCGGGTTCGCCAGCCGAGAAAGCGGGAATTAGACCACGCGATCGCATTGTCAAAATTGAAGGCATTTCTACTACAGATTTGACACTCGACGAAGCAGCCGCCAGAATGCGCGGCCCCATTGGTAGTTTAGTCACGCTGTTGATTGAACGCGACGGCGAAGGCGAAAAGGAAGTAAGGGTGACGCGCGATCGCATCGCTCTTAACCCTGTTGTGGCAGAATTACGCTCATCCCCCCAAGGCACGCCTTTCGGCTATCTACGCCTGACTCAATTTAATGCTAACGCCTCTATGGAATTGGCACACGCTATTTCTAGTTTAGAGAAAAAAGGTGCTGCTGCCTACATCTTAGATTTGCGAAACAATCCCGGTGGCTTACTCCAAGCTGGTGTCGAAATTGCCCGGCTGTGGCTAGACTCAGGTACTATTGTATACACTGTCAATCGCCAAGGTATTCAAGGTAGCTTTGAAGCCTTTGGCCCAGCTTTGACAGACGACCCACTCGTAATTTTAGTCAATCAAGGAACCGCCAGTGCCAGCGAAATTCTTGCCGGCGCACTCCAAGATAATGGCCGCGCCACATTAGTAGGTGAAACTACCTTTGGCAAAGGTTTAATTCAATCCTTATTTGAGTTATCTGATGGTGCTGGTTTAGCTGTAACCATTGCTAAGTACGAAACACCCAACCACCGCGATATCAACAAATTAGGCATCAAACCAGATACAGTTGTCACCCAACAAATACTCACCCGCGACGAAATCTCCACCGAAACAGATTTGCAATATCAAGCTGCTTTGGATGCGTTGAGTAATAATGCTGTTGTGGCTAAGTTGGGGAGTAGGGAGTAGGAAGTGGACAATGGACAGTGGACAGTGGACAGTGAACTTAACCTGTCAACTGTCCACTGTCAATTTTCTCCCTACAAAATCGCCTGTGTCTCTAACAAAGCCTGCAAATTCAAGGCGGCGAGGCGTTGATAGGCTTGGTCGATGAAGCGTTTACCTCTGAGGAAGCCAGTGTTAGCACCAGGACAGAGGTAGTTGAGGGTTTCTGGGGTAAAGGTTTGGATGATTGTTTTGAGACTGTTGATTTGTCTTGGCCAGTGAAAGGTTTTAGCTGTTCTTAAGGGAACTGGTTCGCCTTGTTGATTGAGAAGTAAATGGCGACCAGAAAATAATACACCACCCAAATTGTTATAGTACAAGCAAGAGGAACCAGGGGAATGTCCTGGTGTCCAGATGACTTTGGCTGTGGGTGTGATGGTGAGTTCTTGAGTAAAAGTAGTAACAGTTAAGCCTGGTAGTAGGTAGGCTTCTTGTTCTTGGATGAGAATTTCACAGCTTAAATTTTGTTGAAGTTCTGCGGTTTTACCAATAGCGCCGCGATGGGTGAGGAGTAACCATTTCACGCCGCCGTGCGATCGCAAAAAATCTAAATTTGCTTGATCTAACGCAGGGCAATCTATGAGGATATTCCCTTCATTTCCTACAATGAAATAAGAGGTTGCCCCCAATGTGTCCCGATTTGGTGAAAAGGCAAAAATACTGTCTAAAACATCCCGTGGTGACTTAGTTGTATGGCTAGGCTGTTGAGGTAAGGGACACATAAGAAAAACTAAACGTAGTGGTCAGTGGTCAGTGGTCAGTAGTCGGTGGCTTTCGATAGGGAAACACTATTAACTCTTGAAGTCGTCATTGCTAATAGACAATTAAAAAACTGACACACAAAATGTGATCTAAAAATCTGGGGTTGCAGGTCTGCTTTTAGTGATGGCTTTACTGTCAACACTCCTGGCAGAACATTTTTCAAAAATACTGAAGAAAACATGACATTTTGGTTTCTCCTCCTATTGGGAATTGCTACTTACTTGATGGTGCAGCGCAGTGTTGCTAACATCACCAAAACCCCTATCTGGCTGTTATGGCTGGTGTTGATGACACCTGCACTAGTGTTAACTGGATGGACATTGATTTACGGGGTAAAACAACCGCCGCCGCCATCACTGATATTTTGGCCATCAATTGTCTGTCTTATGTTATACTGGGTATTGTTTCAGTGGGGACGGCAAACGCCCAAGGATACGCAAACTGCAACCCAGACCCCAGCATCACAATCGGCTATTAATCCTACCGTAGAATCAGTGCCTGTGCGTCCCATTGAACCAACGGAAGAAACCCAACTACGCAACTGTTTTCCCTGGTCTATATACTACGTCCAGAATATTGAGTATAGACCCCAAGCTGTGATTTGCCGAGGACAGTTGCGGACTTCACCTACACAAGCTTACCAGCAGATTAGAGACAATATTGAAGCCCAATTTGGCGATCGCTTCTTACTCATCTTTCAAGAAGGTTTTAACGGTAAACCATTTTTTGTATTGGTTCCTAACACACAAGCTGCTAAAGCTAGAAACAAACAATCTGAACAGTTGACACGCCCAGGTTTGGCTTTATTACTGTTAGCTGCGACCTTAATTACTACTACCTTGGTAGGTGTAAAAATTGCTGGTGTTAACCTCACACAAGTACAAACTAACCCAAGAATATTTTTCCAGGGATTACCCTATGCTTTGGCATTAATGACTATTTTGGGTATCCATGAAATGGGGCATTATTTAACGGCTAGGTTCTACAAAATCCGTTCGACGCTGCCCTATTTTATTCCTATCCCTTTTTTCTTAGGAACTTTTGGCGCATTCATTCAAATGAAAAGCCCCATCCCCAACCGCAAGGCTTTATTTGATGTGGGTATTGCCGGGCCTCTAGCTGGATTTATTGCCACATTACCCTTAATTATTTGGGGTTTGGCACATTCGGATGTAGTTCCCTTAACTGACAGAACAGGGTTACTAAATCCTGATGCTTTAAATCCTCAATACTCAATTTTGGTGTCGTTGCTGGCTAAGTTAGCTTTAGGAAGTGCGCTAACTGCAAAATCAGCCATTGATTTACATCCTGTTGCCGTGGCTGGTTTTTTAGGATTAATTGTCACAGCTTTAAATCTGATGCCTGTGGGTCAATTAGATGGTGGACATATTGTCCATGCTATGTTCGGACAAAGAACAGCTATGTTTATTGGTCAAATTGCCCGGCTGTTGTTGTTATTACTTTCGTTAGTTCAATCTGAATTTTTTGTCTGGGCGATTATTTTATTATTTATTCCTTTAGTTGATGAACCAGCTTTGAATGATGTGACGGAATTGGATACCAAACGTGACATTTTAGGTTTATTAGCGATCGCTTTATTGATAATTATTGTGTTGCCAATGCCGCAGGCGATCGCCAATCTGCTACAGATTTAGATATTGCGCGGTTTTGAATAAAAATGGGCGGGCAAGATGCCCACCCCACAAGAGGAATAATCCAGCTTTCAATCCAAAATCCGTCTTGAAAAGTTTCCTACGGCGGGAAACCCGCCTACAGAACTTTCCGCAAAATCCAAAATCCAAAATTGGTTTAACCTCTAGCGCCTAACTTCTCATTCGCCAAAACGTTGTTTGTTTCTGGCTGTAGCAACCCAGTTAATAAAGATGCAGGACGTTGAGCGTAAGGCCAAGCAAAGGCATGGCGGAAAGCAGCATCCTGGCAAGCTTGTAGCTGTTTAAAGTTAATAATGTCGTAAGTCAGAAGGTTTTCGTACTCAAAGGGCAAACGGACATTGTGTAAACCAGCGTTATCAGTACAGATGGCGATATCTACTCCAGCATCAAAACATCGGTCAAAGACTAACTTGAGTTGGCGAATGTTTTGTAAAGTGCCAGTTTTGATATAGGTTGTGGGGCAAACCTCCAAACACTGACCGCGCCTAGCTACCTCTGGTAGTAACTCTGGGTACAATAGGGGAATTTGGATACCGTGACCAATTCGCATGAGGTAGGGTAACAGTTCGGCGTAACATCCAGCCGGAGTTTCATAGAAGTGACCAGTGGTGTTGATGTTTTGCGATCGCGCATACTCAAATAAGCTAATCCATTCTTCCATGTGATCGGCGTAATGGCTATCACCCCCAGCTACATCTATCCCACAAACATAGTTTCTGTTTTGTACTGCCAAATCAACAATTGCCTTATTTACCTCATAGGGTAGGCGTGTGTGCATACACAAAATTTGGCTAGTAACAATTGGGTATTCTGGCTGACTACTAGCTTCCCCTACGACTTTGACAATTTCTGCCATCTTGTCAATTCTTTCGGACTGACTCAGGTGTTCTGGTGTGCGTAAGTATGGGGTGTAGCGTAGTTCCAGATAAGCTAAATTTTCAAAAATGTAAGCACCACGTACCAGACGATAAATAAAGTAGGGTAGGGTATCTACAGTTTGCACTTTTTCTACAAGGGTATGTAGTTCTAGATACTCATCTAAAGTATTGCGGGGACGGGTGTAAAAGTCTTCAAACTCTGGATACTCAGCAAAACGGGAAATTAATTCTGATGAGTGTCGTTCAAAATAACGCCATAAGACACGGGGAACGACGGAACCACCCAGATGTCTATGCAATTCTGCATATAAAGCCATAGTGTTAATTTTATATAAAAATTTCAATAATATTAACAAATGCACTCAGAAAAAAAATCTATCTCTTCAGGAAGATTGTATAAATTTACTATTAATTATCAGTATGGACGGCATTAATTGCTTGCATTAACTCTTTGGTTGTGCAGGGTTTAGATAAAAATGCCTTTATTCCCATGTTAGCAATCGCACTCTCATCTGGTTGAGATAATAGCCCACTCATGGCAATAATTTTGATTTGCGGATTAATTTTTTGTAATTTGTGGATAGCGATCGCTCCATCCATTAATGGCATCATCATATCTAGTAGCACTACACTAATTTGCTCTTGATACTGAGTATAAATTGATAAAGCTTCTTTACCATCACTGGCAGTTAATACTTTATAGTTATATGCCTCTAGAGATAATTTAGTCATCTCACGGATAATAGCCTCATCATCTACAACGAGAATTAATTCCTCATTACCTATAGCTAATTCTATCTCTACACAATTCACTGGTTGGCTATTAGATACGATAGCAGGTAAATAAACTTGAAATTTACTACCTTTGCCTGCTTCACTCTGTACATTAATAAAACCACCATGATTATCAATAATACTCATTGCTGTAGATAGCCCTAAGCCTGTGCCTTTACCTACATCTTTTGTAGAAAAGAATGGTTCAAAAATTTGCTTTTGAATTTTCGCAGGTATGCCTGAACCAGTATCTTCTATACAGATAGAAATATAGTTTCCACCTTGAGGAGATAGCACGACATTATCAGCATTTATTTTTAAAATTCCACCATGAGGCATAGCATCACGAGCATTAATTACCAGATTCATCAATATTTGATGTAATTGGGTTACATCTCCTAAGACATACCATAGATTTTCAGGAATGTTTATCTGACAAATAATTGATTTAGGAAATGTTTGCTGGACAATTTGCTCGATTTCTAGTATTAACTGTCTGACTTGAACAATTGTTTTTTTACCTTCAATACCTCGTGCAAAAGATAAAACTTGCTTGAGTAAGTTTGCACCACGTTTAACATTGCTTTCTAAAGTATTTAGCACCTTTTGCATTTGTACATCTTGAGATTTCATCTGCAAAAGCTGCACCGCCATTAAAATTGGAGAAAGGATATTATTGAGGTCGTGGGCAATACCACTTGCCAGTGTACCAATACTTTCGAGGCGTTGTGATCGCAATAATTGTGCTGGCGATGGTTTCTTGGTTACAACTTGTGTATTTACAATTGCAATGGATTTTGGTTGATTCTTCTCATCTCTAAGTAAAACCCAACGACTAAAAACAATGAGTTCATCACTATTTTTATTTAGTTGATGTAACTCTCCTTCCCACTCACCTTGATTGATAACAGTTGATATTGCTATTTGTAATTGCGTTGAATTTTGTTCATACCAAAGTTCTGTAATATTCTTTGCTAATATATCTTCAGACTTCCAGCCATACAAAAGTTCTGCGCCTTTATTCCAAAAAGTAATTTGCTGGTGAATATCGATTACTAAAACTGCATCATTAACAACATCTAAAATTGCTGCTTGTTCATTAAATCTTTCTTCATCCTGCTGATTTTTAATTTTGTAGCGCCACAGGATGTTACACAAAAATATTAGCAATATTACATTTACACAAGCAGCTAGACAAAATATTAATTTTAGCTGATAAATAACAAAAAAATTATCCATGCGATCGCCCTTAATTGTATAGATACCTCCAATGAGTTACAAGTAAAAATTAAAACTTCTTAGTTTAACGTAAATGCAAGAGCCTAAAATTTTCATAATTACAGAGATTTTTGCCAACTGTAATTATTTACAACTATACAGACACAACAACAGTATTAAAGATTTATTTATTTAAAAATGAACCCAATATTAAGTTAAAATCGCTCCACCCATCAAACGTTCATAGCGATATTGCAACTCTGCTTTCATCAAAGGCCAACGCTCTAAAGTTACATCTATCTCTATCACTTTCTCGGCTGCTTGCCTTGCTAGTAATAAAATTTCTTCATCTTCAACCAAACTAGCTAAGGTAAAATCAGGCACACCCGATTGTCTGGTTCCCAATACCTCACCGGGGCCGCGAAAACGCATATCCATCTCGGAGATGAAAAAACCATCTTGGGACTGTTCCAATACCTTTAAACGTTGTTGTGCATCAGGACTTCTAGAACTACTCATTAATAAACAGTAAGATTGTGCTGCACCACGACCCACACGCCCCCGCAATTGGTGGAGCTGCGATAAACCAAACCGTTCCGCATTTTCGATTAACATAACTGTAGCGTTGGGAACGTCTACGCCTACCTCGACAACGGTTGTAGATACGAGAATTTGTGTTTCATTATCGCGGAACTTGGTGATAGCTTCGTCTTTATCAGCCGAAGTCATCCGACCGTGGAGTAACCCCACCTTAAACTCTGGAAAAACACTCTCTTGTAACTTTTGATGTTCTTCTACAGCCGATCGCAAATCTAGTTTCTCAGATTCTTCCACCAAGGGCAACACTACATAAGTTTGTCTACCTTGGGCAATTTCCCGGCGGATGAGGTCATAAGCCTGAGAACGTTGCTGGCCACTTAACAATGTGGTTTGAATCTTTTGCCTTCCTGGTGGTAACTCATCAATTTGACTCACATCCATATCCCCGTGTATGGTTAACGCCAGCGTCCGGGGAATGGGTGTAGCTGTCATAGTTAAAACATGGGGTTGTTCGCCTTTTTGCTGCAACAACGCCCGTTGTTTTACCCCAAAGCGGTGCTGTTCATCAATGACGACTAAACCCAAGCGTTGGAAATTTACTGGATCTTGAATTAAGGCGTGAGTTCCCACCAACAAAGGTAATTCACCCGTTTCTAACTGGGCATGTATTTGTCGGCGTTTGGCGGTTTTGGTGGAACCTGTGAGCAATTCTACAGGTAGATGTAATAGATTAAACCAGCTAACTAACTTACGGTAATGCTGTTCGGCTAAAACTTCTGTCGGAGCCATGAGTGCGGCTTGGTAGCCAGATTGAATTGCTGCTAAAATTGC
Source organism: Nostoc sp. MS1 (assembly GCF_019976755.1). NCBI lineage: Bacteria > Bacillati > Cyanobacteriota > Cyanophyceae > Nostocales > Nostocaceae > Nostoc > Nostoc sp. MS1. The sequence goes on along the minus strand of NZ_AP023441.1, from coordinate 4,399,297 downwards.
TACCACTGCCACGACTGTTTTACCAGAACCCACATCACCTTGTACCAAACGATTCATTGCTGTGGTTTTTTGCAAGTCGTTGAGGATATCGTTAAGCACTCGTTGCTGTGCGCCAGTGAGTTGAAAGGGTAGTATTTCGTAGAAATTTTCAATTAACTGACCCTTGGGAGCGAGGATAGCACTGGTTTGAATAGCTTTGGCTTGCTGCTGACGTTGTAGTAAACCTAATTGCAAATAGAAAAATTCATCAAAGACGAGGCGACGACGAGCCGCTTGTAGGGTAGCACTTTCATCAGGAAAATGGATGTTAGCGATCGCATCCTTCAATTCCATCAAATTATACTTTTCCCGCAAACCTTTAGGTAATGGGTCTTTCAAATGAACAGCCGCAGGTAAAGCTGCTAATACAGCCTGTCTCACCAAACTTGCCATTACCCCTTCAGTAAGTGCATAAATTGGCACTACTCGCCCAATAGTTAAAGATTCGATTGTGTCGCCAGGGTTCCCTAAAACCTCCAATTCTGGATTATCCAGTGATAAGCGGCCATACTTACTACCTTTAACTAAACCGCACGCCGCCAACACACTACCGACTGGATAACGACGCTTTAAACTTTCTTGCCAGCCACGACTAGCAAACCGCGCACCCGCCCAAAAACGACTTGCTGTAATTTGTCCTGTATTATCTCTAAGAGTTAATTCCAGAATCGTTAATTTTTGATTCTTCGGACTAGTAAAACAATTACATTTTTTGACCGTAGCTACTATAGTCACCGTCTCACCCGCTTGCAACTCACGGATATTCACCTGACGCGCATAGTCAATGTGGTCACGGGGATAGTAAAAAAGCAAATCCCGCACCGTATACAACCGCAAAGCCGCCAACTTATCAGCCTTGCGAATCCCTATTTCTGGTAAATCACTCAGTTTTTGGTCAATTTTCGGAGCTAGTCTCCGGCTCACTTCCGCCACAACTGGCGTAGCATTAGGAATTTTAGGTTTATAACTCCTCTTCTGTTCCTCCTGCGGTTCTTCCTGCTCCTTTTGCAATTGGTAAAGATACCTACGAGTTTCCGCTATCAGGTGTTGCCTTTCTTTCTGACCTAAATTTGGATAGTCAGCAAATTTAAGTGCTAACTCTTGCCAACGACGACGTTCAATTGCAGGTAAAACAGTCGGGAATTTCCCAAAAGTAAGGCTGAGAAATTCACTGAAGCGGTACTGTTTACCCAGCAAGTCAGTAAAGCCGTTGTCTGCTTCTACTGCCAAGGCTTTATGCAATCTTATCCAATCGGGTTGGTCATTAGTCATTGGTCATTGGTCATTGGTCATTGGTCATTGGTCATTGGTCATTGGTCAATAGTCAATAGTCAATAGTCAATAGTCAACACAGCTTTGGACTGTGGACTTTGGACTATTGACTAATCCTCATACCAACTAGAACGCCATGCGGCTTCAGCTTCGGCAATTGAGCGTTCCCTTTGCTTTTTTTGATACTCTCGTCCTAGTTGATTAAGTTTGCCTAAAACATGGCGAATTTGGCTACGGCTGGAAGAAAGAGCAGGGTCAGCAAATTCTATTTCCCCTAACCTTAAATTAATTGTCGTAATTTGTGTGAGGCTAGATTCCTCCTCATCCTGCTCATTTTCAATTTCAATTACCAAGCTAAGGAGGTTAGGCGGCCCTGGCATCATTTCCGCCGATGCTTCAGATGCCGCCGCCGCCGCTTCTAAAATAGGTTCTGGTAATTTTTGGGGTAGGATATCGGCTTTTTGCAGCAAAATATTGGCTTCGTGAGAAACCTTTCTCAACGTCCGTTGTGTTTCTTCTTCCACACGCTTTTGCCACTTTGCCAGTTCTACAGGGTTGGAAGTATCCAGCACATAAACCTGAGAAGCCGGAGCCACAGAAGTTACCTCCTCATCTCCCCCATCCCCCTCATCTCCCTCATCCCCCTCATCTCCCTCATCCCCCTCATCTCCCTCATCTCCCTCATCTCCCTGAATCACCAACTGAGCCAACAACAATTCCGCCCCTTGTTTACCTAATTTACGGATACCTTGTTGTAATTGCTGCCGTTGATTTAGGGACAACTTCAAGAAATTTTCCGGGTAGCCTTGGGTACAAAGATGATAACTTGCCAGAATTAACTGCTTGCCTAGTGCTTGACCTAAAACCCCTAAATAACCAGCATAAGCGCTGTGGAGTTCTGAGGCGATCGCTTTTATCGCTTCCTGCAAAACTACAATATCCTGCTCAATTCGCTCTATTGGTCTACCCATATTTTCTATTTGTCCACCTGAACCTATTTATGGTACAAATGTACGCTTTTATTCTAAAATAATTACCGAAAAAGTTTAATATAGCTGATAAATAAAATACAGGTCACGCAAACTGCTTGACCTGCTTAATAAGAGTCAAAAGTCAAAAGTCAAAAGTCCATAGTCCATAGTCAAATCACTGCTGACTGTTGACTAAAGTTTATAGTCCACCATATCTAGTCTGTTGACTGTTGACTAATGACTATGGACTAATGACTAATGACCAATTAATTACTTCACACCCATCTGAGCGGCGACTTCATCAGCAAAGTTGCTTTCTTGCTTCTCGATACCTTCACCAAGGATGTAGCGCACGAAGCGTTTTACTTCGATGTCTTCGCCGACTTTCGCCTTAACTTGCTTGATCAAGTCTTCGACAGAAATACTTTGGTCACGAATGTAGGGCTGATCTACCAGAGTTAGTTCTTTGAGGCGTTTTTCGATCCGGCCTTGAACTATTTTTTCTCTGATGTTTTCTGGCTTATTCGCCAAATCTTCTTTACCTGATTCGATGTCCTTTTCTTTCTGGACAACTTCAGCCGGGATTTGGTTTACGTTAACATACTCAACGTTGGGACAAGCTGCAACCTGCATGGCTGCATTTTTTGCCAAGTTTTGTACTTCTTCGTTAGCAGCCGCAGCATCAGATTTAGAGTTGACTTCGACTAACACACCAACTCTACCGCCGGTGTGGATGTAGCTGTCTACTACTCCTGACTGATTTGCTAAATCAAAATTGATAAAGCGTCTTACTTGGATGTTTTCACCTAAGTTAGCTATCGCTTGCTTAATAGCTTCATCTACGGTAAGGCTAGTATCTTCAATATAAGATTGTCCTAGCAATGACTCAACACTATCAGCTGTCGCGGCTTGTTGAGCTAGTTTCTTAACGAGATTTTTGAACGCATCGTTACGGGCGACGAAATCTGTTTGGCAGTTAACTTCAATCAGTACACCTACTTTACCACTAGGCTGAATGTAGGTATCTACTAAACCTTCTGCCGCAATGCGATCGCTTTTTTTACCCGCAGAGGCAATGCCTTTTTTCCGTAGCCAATCAATGGCTTCTTCAACGTTACCTTCAGTTTCTTTCAGCGCTTTTTTGCAGTCCATCATGCCAGCACCAGTTTTTTGGCGTAGCTCTTGGACGAGTTTTGCAGATATTTCCGCCATGTTGCCTCAATTCCTAACTTTACCTTGATAAAACAGTGCTGAGTAATTAAAGTGCTGAGTTGTGTTACGGTAGCGGCGCGTTTAGCGCGTGCTGAGTAATAAGTAAATAATTTAAAAGTATTTACTTATTACTCTTAATCATTTGGGAAAAAATCAACAATTTTTTGCTCATTCTTCCTAAAATTTCTTTTGAGATCGTACTCAGCACTCAGAACTACGCAACTGTGTTGAGTATTTCTATCTTACTCAGGGCTGGGGAAGAAAAAGGGATGTAATTTTAAGTCTGAAGGATAAAATGTGAAGTTTTAACTTGCAACATCATCCTTCATCCTCTTTCTTTGGATTATTCTTCTTCCTCTTCTTCGTCGGGAATTAACGAATCAGTGTAATCACTTTCATCGTAATCGTATTCTTCCTCAGCGCCTTCGTAATCGTCGTACTCTTCTTCTGCATCCAGTTGACCGTGACGACCTTCGTAAATAGCATCTGCCAATTTACCAACGATCAATTTGATTGATCTGATAGCGTCGTCATTTGCTGGAATGGGTATATCTACTACATCTGGGTCACAGTTTGTATCCAACATGGATACAATAGGGATGCTCAGTTTTTGGCATTCTTGAACTGCGTTGTATTCCCGGCGTTGGTCTACAATTACCACAACATCGGGAACTTTCCGCATTGTTTTAATGCCGCCCAAGTATTTTTGTAGTTTTGCCAGTTCCCGCCGGAGCATGGATGCTTCTTTTTTCGGCAGTAAGTCTAAAGCGCCACTTTCTTCACGACGCTCTAAGTCTTTGAGGCGGTCCACTCTGGTTTTAATGGTTGCCCAGTTAGTGAGCATTCCTCCCAACCAGCGCTGGTTAATGTAGTGAGAACCGCAACGAGCAGCTTCTTGAGCGATAATGCCTGCTGCTTGACGTTTTGTCCCGACAAAGAGAAACTTCTTCCCTTGCTCGGCTTGCGATCGCATATAGTTATAAGCTTCATCCATCAACTGGGCTGTTTGCACCAAGTCAATGATGTGTACACCATTGCGAGAGGTGTAAATGTAAGGAGACATTTTCGGGTTCCAGCGTCGGGTTTGATGCCCAAAGTGAACCCCAGACTCCATCATCTGAGCCAATGAAACAACTGGCATATATTTTGTAACTCCTATTCGGGTTAAACCTCCACCTGGGCGTATTTCCCCACAGGAAAACACCCGAATCCCCAGATGTGCGGAATTTGGTTAGCCATACTAGGCTAGCACATAGGTTAACACACTGGGTCAACCCATACGTTTGTTTTGATAGTTTACTAGCAGGCGATCGCTATCTGCTGCTGCGCCATTTTGTAACCATGCAATCGGCTGTTCTGCCTCTACTTTATCTGGATTTACCCAAACAATATTTTTTAGTTCATCTATTTTAGCCGATGCCTCGCTAAAATATTTTCTAGCAGTATTGTCATCTAATGATACGACAATTCTATCTGTAGCGTTTGCTGCTTCGATTAAGCATAAATCTTTCGTCATTTCTTCTATTCTTTTATTGCTGATACTGGCAGCTATACTTTCTATTTGTTTCCATAAATTAGTATCTATTGATATATTCAAATAATGAACCTTTTTCTTTGAATACATTTCTATAAGCCATCTACGCGAGAAAGCCGATTTATGCCTATTCCATTCATCTTTTATATCGTCTGTCATGACAATTTTATGACAAATATTTAAAACAGCTATCAAAAATTCTCGACAATGTACTGAAGTTGGATAAGTAGATTCTTCACCCCCAACCGAACGAGCCACAGAAGCATCTATAACAAGACGCTTACTTATTTTATCCGCCATGTATACCTTGAATTAACCGAGCTTCCGCAGCACTTAAATAACGGTTTTCTAATTGTAGAGATACATCACCAAAATCTTCTGGCCAATCTCCAAAAGCACCAGTTTCATCTAAGTCAGCACTATTGACTCTTGTTATACCATCTTCTTGGCGTGTAAACCAGTGTAATTTAACTAAATCTGGCGATAAATTGCCTTCAGCCACTAAAGATTGAATTGCTAAAATTAACCTATCGCTATGTGTTTCTACGACTACTTTCACACCCCGCTTTGCAGCATTAGCTAAAATTTCCGCCATAGCAACCTGAGCGCGGGGGTGTAAGTGTATTTCCGGTTGTTCAAGATATACTAATTGTCCTGGTTCTGCTACCAGTAATGCGACTAATACAGGTAAAGTCTGGGAAACTCCAAAGCCAACATCAGCAATGTTTACCATGTCATTTGCTCTAGTTTTGGAACGGCGCGGAAGGCGACCAACTCTCAACTCAACCTGTGTATCATCAAGTTTTTTTGCCTCGACTGCATAAGTTAAACCAAGGGTCTCAAGTGCATTACCCAAATCTTTAAGATGTGAAACTTCAGTTATTTGCCAGTTATTGACCACACTAGCAACATAATTTTCAAAAGTTCCAGAAAATTCTTTACCTATAGCTGTAGTCTTATAAGTACGTTCTGGGTTTCCTCGTAGTCCTGGAACATGAATAATTTTTCGAATATGTGTTTGGAATATATTACCAGGACTAACAGAAACAAGTGATGTTCCTGCTAACTTATCTTTTGAGGATTTACGAGATATTTCAAAACCTAAAAAACATCGATTCCGTTTCACATTCCATTCTGTTGTAGATTCTATATCTCCTAATAACGTTGTACGCAATATTTTAAGATGTTCAGGCAAGGCTCTAATAATATCTTCCAGATCCATCTCAGGCGTTAATATTGCTTTATCTTGATCAAGATTATATGCCATTTCGATCAGTTCAATTCCTTTTCTGGGTTGCTGTTTAAATGTATCTCTAAAAAAGTTTTGCTCAGATAAATTAACTTGAATACTAAAACTATTATTACGTTCTTTCCCAGGAAATTTAGATAGTAATTGTTTTGTAGAAGTGAACTGAACATTTGGTCCATTCAGTAGGAGAGATCCAGGATCATAAGTGGCTTCTAGAGTTTGTTTAAGCAACAGTAGCGGCTGCATAATACTTGATTTCCCAGAACTATTAGCACCTGCAAGAATCGTTAATGGACGTACTGCTAAACTACACTCTTCATAAATAGACTTATAGCGGCTGACTGAAACTTTTGTAATTCCTTCTGTTGTTTCTCTTTTTTTACTTTTAGCTGAATTTGCCTGACTCATGAGTTCTCATTTTGATGTAATATTCTTATTTTAATTATCTGTCTTTGATTTAATTATGTTTATAAATAATTTTTTTTACATATATAATAATCTCACAACAAGAAGGTGATTTATATTACATATTTATATAATATAACACCTTAAATTATTTTGGATTATGCACAATATAAAGCTGAATTAACTTGCTGCTTCCAGTCCGTTATGAAACTTTCTGCATCTGAGAATAAGCCTCATATACTCCCTTGACGTTGTACCAGTTGAGGAAAATTCGCGCTATTTCTAAAGCTAATTGGGGTCTACCAGATTTGATTAACCACCGCAATAAAGGAGCCATTGTTTTTTCATTCAATGCACCGTTGAGTGAAAGTATTCCCCACAGTAAACGGTGCAACCATGTCATTTGAATCATCATCCGTACTTCCCATGTGGGATGTTTTTTGTAGAATAAAACACCCATGCGTCCGCGTTGAATTTCTTTGTCTATTAAGTTGGGTATTTGGTCTAAATTAAATGGTGGATGCCAATGATAGCCGACAGCAGCAGGACATTTAATTAGTTGTAATCCCAGATTTTTGAGCCTGACACCTAACTCTAAATCTTCCCAACCGTAGAGTTGAAACCCTGTATCAAATAAACCTGCTTTTTCTAGCCAATGTTTAGGGATGGCGACGTTACCTGTAGCGAAAAAGGCGGCGGAGAAGTCTGTGATTTTGTAAGGTTCAGCCGTGGGATTATCGAAATTGCAAGTATTAATTACTGCACCATAGGTAAAAAAGCGATCGCTCCCTAGTTTCTCTTGTCCCTGCACCAACGCATCAGCATGAGCTTGTAGGAAGTTTTTCAACACTACTAAATCGCTATCAATAAAGATAATAATATCGCCTAGTGCCTGCTCTACGCCTAAATTACGCGCCGCCGCAGGGCCAGCATGGTCTTGTTCAAACCATCGCACATGAGGAAACTCTTGTTTATGTGCTGCTAACCAATCTAATGTGCCATCTGTAGAACCATCATCTACTAAAACAATTTCGTAGCCTTTAATCGCAGTTGATGCACTCAGCGTCTGCACTTCTAAAGCGCGTAGACACTTTTCTAAAATCGGACGGCGGTTGTAAGTCGGTATAACAACACTAATAAACACAGTCTCACCTACACAGTACTATCCATCTCCAGCATAGGACAGTGTGGTACTTCAGACTGTTCCTGGTCAAAGCTTACGCATCAAGGCTGTTTGTTCAGGCTGCGTGTAAAGAGTGGCTTCATACAATCAGCTCAAAAAAACAAGGTAATTCTTTTTATTCTAAATACTGATAATTATTAATTAAACGATACATAACCTCTTGTTAATCATTTAATAATAACTTTTGCAAAAGTGGGTCATTTTTTGGCAGTTGAGCGATGTAATTCGATTTTCATCAGCCTTGAAGCCTGGAAATTTAATATTGAAAGTTCGATGAAATCTCAGATTACTGATGTTTTCAGTGAATTTGTAGAGTTCTTAATTGCACATTTATCTGTTACAAAAGAGGGGCATTTAATGTCTAAGTTAGGTCGGAGACAACTTTTAATATTTTTTGCTGGGAGTGCTGGGGCTGCGGTATTAAGTGACAAACTCCTAGAAGGCTTTACTAACGTTGCAGAAGCAATCACTACTCCATTAGGCTTTACGCCAGTACGCTTACCTCATCCTTTACCAATTTATCAACAACAAAGAAGTTATTTACCTACAGGAATTCAACAAGGACAGATACTAAACCCATCTCCAAATCCCAGTTTAAGTGTTTACAACGTAATTGATGATGTTGTAGTACCACCAGAATATGAACGCTACGTAATTATAGGTTGGGGCGATCGCGTATTTCCCAATCGTGATGATTATTTTGGTTTTAACTGCGATTACACAGCTTTTATCCCCCTCGGCAGAACTAACGATATAGGCTATTTGTGGGTAAACCATGAATATGTGAGTTATCCCTTTGCCAAAGCCATACTCAGCAATAATAGCGATTTAAGACAGTTTCCAGATGCGTTTGAGCCTGTAATTGGTTGGGCTTTACCCGAAACTAGGAATCTGGAAGTTGATGGCGAATCTCTATATAATCAAGGTGGCTCAATTGTCAGAATTGACCGCCGTAACGCCACAAAACGTTACACTGTCGTCAGTGGTGATGCAAGAAACCGCCGTATCCACGGTCTTTCCGGGTTAGGAATCAATAGTCAAAGAACTGATGGTTATGCCAATGTGACTTCTTGGGGTAGCCGTAGCCATCAACAAGGTGATAATAACTATTTGGTAGGTACTGGCCCAGCTGCTACTCAAGTGTTTAACCTCAGTGCCGATGGACTCGGTAATAAAATCATCGGTACTGCTTTTAACTGTTCTGGTGGTACTACACCTTGGGGAACGATCTTATCTGCGGAAGAAAACTTCCAAGGTACTGTGCAAGAAGCAGTCAAACCTGATGGTACTCAAACAGGTTACATTGCCAACAGCATCGGTCAGAGATTTGGTTTAGTTGGGGAAAAATATGGTTGGATGGTAGAGATTGATATAGTCAATCCCAATTCTCGTCCACGCAAACACACGGCGTTAGGTCGCTACCGTCATGAAAACATCGCTCTCCGTGTCGAAGCAGGAAAGAGATTAGTTGCTTATTTGGGTGACGATAGACGTGGGGGACACACCTGGAAATATGTCAGTTCGGGGGTAGTGTCTTCACCCACCAGCAAAGCCAACAGCAGTTTGTTGGAAAACGGTACTTTGTATGTGGCTCGTTATAACCCAGATGGTACAGGTCGCTGGATACCTTTACAATTAAACACTCCTACCGATCCAATTCCGCCATCGGTATTATCCTCTGTAGAGTTTGCTGCTTTGGGTTCAGCGCAAAGAAACGGACTGCTACCTTTACCAAGACGCAATGGTATTGCAGGACAGACTCAAGATGGTGGTGCGTTTGCTTGCGATCGCACCAATGAAGCAACATCATTACCAGCCTATCAAAACAAGCGTCTTTCTGACTTTTATACTTCCCAAGGTGCTGTTCTCGTTGATGCTTTCTTAGCAGGTAACTTAGTTGGTGGTACACCCACCGCACGTCCAGAAGATATCGAAGTCCATCCCAGCACCAAAGAAGTATTCATCGCTTATACCGATGGTGCGCCCGGTAGTGACGGTTATCCAGATTCTCGTATTTTCGTAGTCGCCAAGTACAATACAGCGCCTAATGCTACACAACAATCAGGTGGTCTGTACAAAATTATTGAAGATAGCGCTGATGGTACAGGTTTAACCTTCCGTTGGCAAAAATTTGCCCAAGGTGGAGAAGCTGGTTCAATAGATGGTGCTGGTTTTGCGAATGTCGATAACCTAGCATTCGATAATAAAGCCAATATTTGGGGTGTAACAGATATGTCCACCGACACCCACAACGGTTTCAACACTGGTGTTTCTGGTAATCCTACCACTATTAATCACTCTGCTAGTGGTAACGTTTCCAACTTCACAGGTGTCTTTGGTAATAACTGGTTATTCTATATTCCCACCAGTGGTTCTCATGCTGGACAAGTATTCCCCTTTGCCTACGGGCCTGTGCGTTGTGAAATGACTGGGCCGACTTTTGTCGGAGATACTTTAATTATCTCTGTACAGCATCCTGGTGAAGATTGTCCCGTTAATGATGGCACTATCCTCAGCCGTGACATAGAAATTCTCAATTTGAATGGTACAACATTCAATCAAACTCGTACTGTCCCTCGTGGTAGTAGCTGGCCTAGCAACATCTCCATTGCTGATGGTGGTAAAGGTCAACCTACAAGTGTTCCTCGTCCCAGTGTTATTGGTATCTATCCTAAAAATTCCAATGGCAGTTTTGTCTAAAACTATTCACATAAAATAATTTTTTCTTGGGGTGTATGATATGTACACCCCTTTTGTTATGTGAAAACCCCACTGGATAGAGTGGGGAGTGATTGAATCAGGATTTTTCTTAATAGTGTAAATGTACTATAAAATTAGCAAAAATTGCCAATTTTAGTAAATTATAGGAATGCTTTTTTACGACGGTTTACACATAACCCAGCAAAAGAAGCGATCGCAGTTCCCAAAACAGCCAGAGGTTCTGGTACGGTAGAGTAACTGACTGTGCCTACTTGATTAGCGGTTAATAAATCAGCACTCTCAATACTATAAAAAGTGTTACCGCCTAAGAAGGGAGTATTTAAATCCCCACCGATAAAAAACTGGTCTTCAACTAAATAACTCAGTCCTAAAAGTTGACCATCTCTAAAGCTAACTAATGGTGCTAAACCCGTTGGAAAATCAATATCATCTACTTCTGTATATCGAGTACCCAAATAATCAAAAACAACAGATAATAATCCATTGCTAATATCTAGACTCTCTTCTCCAATTCCATTCAAATTTGAGTCGTCGTACCTAAAAGAACCAAAGTACTGACCTGGATTAGCACCAGATGTAGCATTTACAGTAAAGTTGTAATTAACTACAGCAGCTTGTGTTGGCTTAACTTCAAAAGTAGTTAAGGAAATGGCAAGAGCAAAAGTAGCTAGGCCAAGATTTGTACTTAATTTCATTAGACAAGCTCCAAAGTAAAAAAGTCACCGTTATTGTGATTTCACATAAATAAGCTTTAAAGTAATGACAAAAGGTTAAGAAAAATAGAATAAATGGTTAAGCTAGTAGTTAAGGTTTTAGCCTTTTCTTGTTCGCGGAGCGTCTGTCTACTACACGCTACGCGAACGCGTAGCGTCCCGTAGGGAACGCAGAGAGGATTAAAATCTTCACTACAAACCTTAAAATCATCAAACTCTTACAGAAAACAAACAGATTTAATATTTTTAAACGCAGAGTTACACAGAGGAAAGTTCTGTAGGAGGGTTAGCCAATTTTATTCGTGATGTACTCAGTACCTCAGTAGATTAAGAAAGGTTATAATTCCATAACATTTGGGATTCGGAGAAAATATACTACCTTAATTGTGCAATGCGTGGCGATCGCTCTATATTAATGAGTCCTTAGCAATTTATAGTGAGAGTTGTCGGTAAATTCTTAAGCAATTGTGAAAAGTATTACTCTTGTTGGTTCCACTGGTTCAATTGGTACTCAGACTTTAGATATCGTCACCCAGCACCCAGATAAATTTCGGATTGTGGGGTTGGCGGCGGGAAGTAATGTAGAAATGTTAGCAGAACAAATTCGCAAGTTTCGTCCGCAGATAGCGGCGATTTCTGCTGCGGAAAAATTGCCAGCATTGGAAGCAGCTATTAAAGACCTTGATCCCCAACCTATTTTACTAGGGGGTGAAGCGGGAGTGATTGAGGTTGCCCGTTATGGCGATGCGGAAACAGTTGTTACTGGTATTGTAGGTTGTGCAGGTTTACTACCAACTATCGCCGCCATAGAAGCAGGTAAAGATATCGCTTTGGCAAATAAAGAAACCCTCATCGCCGGCGGCCCTGTAGTGTTGCCTTTAGTTGAAAAACACGGTGTTAAATTACTCCCAGCCGATTCTGAACATTCTGCTATCTTTCAATGTCTCCAAGGCGTACCTAAAAGTGGTTTAAGGAAGATTATACTTACAGCTTCTGGTGGTGCTTTTCGGGATTGGGATGTGGAAAGATTAGCACAAGTAACTGTTGCTGATGCCTTGAAACATCCTAACTGGTCTATGGGGCGGAAAATTACTGTAGACTCAGCCACTTTGATGAATAAAGGTTTAGAAGTGATTGAGGCGCACTTCTTGTTTGGGTTAGATTACAAAGATATCGAAATCGTCATCCATCCCCAAAGTATTATTCACTCATTGATTGAGTTACAGGATACCTCTGTTTTAGCTCAACTGGGCTGGCCAGATATGCGTTTACCCCTGTTGTATGCTTTATCTTGGCCGGAACGCATCTATACTGACTGGGAACGCCTGGATTTAGTCAAAGCTGGCAATCTTACCTTCCGTGAACCAGACCATCATAAGTATCCTTGTATGCAGTTAGCTTACGCGGCTGGGTTAGCTGGCGGTTCTATGCCGGCTGTGTTAAATGCTGCTAATGAACAAGCAGTGGCTTTATTTTTGGATGAGAAAATCAGATTTTTAGATATTCCTCGTTGTATCGAATTAGTTTGCGATCGCCATCAAAACGATAACTGTGCAAATCCTTCTTTAGATGACATTTTGGCAGCAGATAAATGGGCAAGACAAGAAGTTTTAACAGCTACTAAAAATTTAGCAACTCAACCTCAGATAATTTCTGTACAACCCATTTTACAAAAATCCTCATAAACATATATCTTTCGTAGGGGCGTACAGATATGCGTCCCTACTTTGGTCTTATGCGGTAAAAGATTTCTGTCTGTTTTCAGCACACAGTTCAAGAGGGTTAAGTTATACAGCAGATTGTAGGTGAATGTATTACAAATTTTCTGCAAAAATTCATAGATCAACAGGCTTTTATCCCTGTTTCTTGCCGTATGTATTTTCCTAAATTAAATATCTTTGATAAATTTGGCCAAAAATTTATTTTTAATTAAAAAATCTAGTAATTATTTTATGTATAATCAATTTGCGCTCATTACTCAATAATTTACGCAATTATTGGAAGAAACATTATGTAAATAATACCACATTGGCGTTAGATTTATCAGTGATTATTAAATATAAAAATATACGTCTACTGATTGAGTAGCCTGGAAATCAAAGCTAAGTTTTAAGGAATTTATATTATGATCCCTACTCTTATTGTAGCTTGGATTGTATTTGTCATAGTTTGGAAAGTATTAAAAGCAACCATTATCAATGCTATAACTATTGCATCTGTTCTTGTGTTACTCAACGTTGGTTTTGGTATCACACCTCAAGATATATGGCATCAAATCATGCAGTTTGCACAAACTTTATCACAAGTGAAAGTTGGGAAGTAGAAGTTTCATCAGTTATCAGTTAACATGGTTTAATAAAACTGATAACTGATACACCTAGCTTTAATCAATTTTTGTGTAAAGTTGAAAACTTTGCTAAAGCATCTTTAACGCTTGTAGGTAACTGGCGCATGATTTTGCCTCTTTCTCTATCTAAGGCTACTAAAGTTACTTTGGCAGTGACAAATAATTGCTGTCCATCTGTGGAGACAATTGCATAATCCCAGTTGATGCGGACACCTGTAACATCAACCATGCGAGTTTTAACCACCACAGCCATGCCTAACTCTACAGCACGATGGTAGCGCACAGAAAGTTCTACCACGGGTAAGTCGCAGCCTAAAGTCACTAAATCTGCAAATTCAACACCAATGGAACGCAAACATTCCATTCTTGCTTCTTCCATCCAAGTTATATAAGTGCCATGCCAAACAATACCTGCGTAGTCAGTATGATGGGGATGAACTCTCACAGGATACTCAAACCAACTCTCAAACTGACGTAGTGATGCAAGTTCTATGGCATCAGTAGGAGGCAATTGTGCCTGGCTAGATTGTTCTTCAGACATCTTTTTGTTACTCGGCAGTTAGTTCTTCCACCTCTGGGATAACATAAAAAGGAGTTGAGTTGTAGCATTTATAAGAATAATGCCGATCTAAGCTGCGATCGCCTTATATAATTCGTAATTCGTAATAGCCTGCTTAAGTGGCTATTCTCTATACCCTGCTATACATAATTGAAAAACAAAATTTAGTTCCAAATCTTTATCGTCTGGAACATAAGTACATACTAACTATATTAGGTTTCAGCACCCATATTCAAACAAGTGCAAGGATTAGCTAATTAATTACGCAAAGGTAATTATTAATAGCTAATAATTGCGAACAAGCTTTAATTCTCTAGATTTTGGGTGAAATTTAATTAGAAAAACCTATTTATAGTTGATGTTAAACCCGTTTTGCCAATGCCTTGTTGCTTGAAGTAACTGGGGTAGGTTGCTTCACAAGATTGGCTAATTCCTCTAATTGGTTAATTGCTTCTGCACCTTCTAGTTTCATTAATTCGCGATCATCTCGCATTTCTGTCCAAGTGATGCCGTAGTCAGATACTAGGAAGCGAATTAGATGATTATTACCCAAACTCACCATAAATGAAGCACTGTTCATTTGGTCGCCACAGGTATAACAGGACGCAGGATAGCCCCGTCGTTCTAGTACAATTGCCAAGGCTTGGAGGTTCATTACCAAGTCTTGGACGAACTGCCGATGTTGATGCGCTAGTCTTAGAAACACTTTTGTCCTCCAGACACCACAGTCATTTTAGTCTCTTTTATATTTTTTTTAGATTCTCTCACCAATTGGTATTGTAAACTATTCATTACAATTACCAAAAGTTTATTGCAGCCATTAATTGGCTACTTGCTCAGGGTAAGAGAAAACTGCACGCTCTGCCGTATCAAACAATTCACTTTGCAGAATCAAAATAATCAGGTAAGTTAAGAAAATTAAGTATAATTTACATAACTTTGCCTAAGTTGATGATTATTAGCAGCGATCGCATCAAGATTAACTCAGATTTAGCCTTTGTCAACCAGAGGAGAATCACTGATTGTTTTTCTGTAATTTTGGCACTATATAATAGTGATTTTCACAGTTTTTACATCTAGTTGAGATTTTCTATTAGCTTGTTGTGCCGTATAATCACAGATTTACTATTGACAATTCAGCCAAACTTTTTTTGTCTCAAATATTACTTTCCTGCTATAAGTGTTGAATCCAGTATAGTACAACCTTGAGAGTGCAAAGTTAGGCGCAATGGTCGGAGTATGGTAGGGAATTAGTTACACTTGCAAAAAATATCACTATAGCTCTAATGCTTATAAGCATGAAACCGAGCATAGCTAAACTCAAGATAAGTATGTTGCCATTTCGGCAGTATTTTTTGTAGCTTTAAACGTAACAGAAAGTTAAGTAAGTTATATAATTCCCCCTTGAAACAACATTTAAGCAGAATGCTGTTTCTCATACCTCTGTAGCTAATCATATTTAAGACTAACACTAAGTCAATCTAGCAAGAGTTATAGATACAAAGCTTAAATAGTAATATAAATTGCCCGATTATGCTTGTAACGTTAGGACATTAGCCGTAAATTCGCCACGAATTACATAACGATTTTATTAAGTGTATGGGGTGTAGAGCTGATAAACACCTACACCCCTATCTTATGGGAGAAATTTTAGTCTGCTACTTGCCACAAACCAAAAGCTGGCCCAATAAAACGGATAGTTACCCAAATTACAACCATAGCTCCAATGCCTACCCACGCACCACGAGTAGTCCAGGTAACAAATAGTTCAGATTGAGATTTAGTAATGGGAACCCAAGGTAAGATACGAGTGTCTTGACCATATTTTTCTCCCATTGTAGTTTTACGACGTTTCGCTTCACCCATAGTTATCCCCCATTCAGTCTAGGTTATTAATTCACTGATGATTTCCTATTTTCCGATGTTAGCGTTGTTTTTTACTGTTGAGATTTATTGAAAATGAAGCTTGCCGCACCAGAGGCGATCGCATATTGTATCCTATACCTATAAGGAGTTGGAGTAGGCGAGTAGAAGTGACAAGAAGTTTAATAAAAAGCAAAAGTAAAAAAATTTTACTCATCATTAATTATTATATTTTTTTATTAATTTTTATTATTAAATAACCAATATCAAAGATTATTCAAGATTTTTAATCTATTTATTCTTTCTTATGGTACACGACGAATAACTAAAAATCGTGCAAGTCTAGGAATAGAGCAATACAGATAATTTAAGCTGTTGTTCTTAAATTTTATCGGCTCTAAATTTAAATCTAATATTTAATACAGGAGAGGCTATCATGGCTCAACAAAATGCTGCTCAACTTTTGAAGGCTGTGAAGGAAAATCAAGCATTAAAACAAAGACTAAAAGCAACTGAGAATCCAGAAGCCTTTATTAAGATTGCTAAAGAGAGCGGCTATGACTTCACACAGGAAGAACTGGAAACAGAAATTAACAAATTATCTGAAGAAGATTTAGCTGCTATCATCAATCCAGGTTGGGGACCTAGAAAACACATTCATCCTAGATAAATTAGGGAATAGGTAATAGGTAATGGGTAATGGGTAATCGTAGAAAATATTTACCTATTCGCTATTACCTGTTACCAGAAAAATAACTATATCGCCACCTATATTCTGTTCCCTACTAAGTTAACGTTTCGCTAATTCTGGGGTTCTTCCCTTTAAACCAATCATCAACTTGAGCATAAATACTTTGAGTGCGGGAACGCTACGCAAAAACCATAAACCCAAGCGACGCACAAATACTACTGGCGGAAATTGGTTAGAAAACATTCTGTCTAACATATCAGTGAAGCCTAATATTGTCAGATTCTCTACTTGTCGCCAGCGTTCGTAACGTTTCAATACGCGAATATTGCCGATATCTTCACCAGTTTGATGCGCTTTTTGGATTACCTGCGCCAAAGCTGCGACATCACGGATACCTAAATTTAAGCCTTGTCCACCTACAGGATGACAATTGTGCGCTGCGTCGCCAACTAATGCTAAACGAGGGAGAACATAGCGATCGCTTTGCATGAGTTGTACTTGAAAAACGAAGCGATCGCCTAATAATTCCAACTTACCCATCTGATTACCAAAACGCTTGGCAAGTTCTTGCAAAAATTGCTCGTCATTCAAAGCACACAAAGCTTTGGCTTCTTCGTGGGGCGCTGTCCAAACGATGCGGCAACGGTTCTCAGGTAAAGGTAAAATTGCAAAGGGTCCGCTAGGCCAGAATCTTTCGTAAGCTGTATTATTGTGGGGTTTTTCTGGCTTGACGAAGGCAACTATACAAGATTGCCAATACTTCCAGCCGTGGGTTTTAATCCCAGCCGCTTGACGAATAGGCGATCGTGAACCATCAGCAGCTACAACTAATTTGCTGCGGACTGTGCGTAATTGTTCAGCAACCTTAATTTCTATAGTTACTACGTCATTGTGGTACTTGGTACTCACCACTTCAGCCGGACATAGATAGGTGACATTTGGGCAATTCTGGACAAACTCCTGTAGAGGTTCCAGTAAAGCTTGGTGTTCGGCTACATAACCTAATTCTGGTGTTCCTAAATCGCTGGTTGCAAACTCCACCACACCAGGATAATCAGCGTCAGAAAGGCGGACTTGGCTGTACTTAGCAATTTGAGGGCGAATTTTATCCCAAATGCCGATGCCTTGGTAGATTCGTGCTGACAGCATGTGGACTGCGTAGGCTTGTCCTTTAGCCACGGCTGCTGATGAGACTTTAGCCTCAATCAACAGTATATTCAAGCCAGAATCCTTTAATGCTGAGGCTAGAGTTAACCCAACAATTCCACCGCCGACGATGACTAAATCATAGTCGTAACCTCGCTGGTCTGGCGGTGTCGGTTGAGGAGAAATAGTTTGATTAAGCTGCGTTAGCGCCATTGTTAAGAGAAATTAAGCAATCATAACTCTTATTGTTACGCGATCGCCTTTATTTGGGCAAGTTAGTTGTTAGTCATTAGTCATTAGTCATTAGTCCATAGTCAACAGTCCATAGTTGTTCTCCTCTGCTCCTCTGCTCCTCTGCTTCCTTGCCTCCCCCCTCTTCCTCATCTCCCCTACTCCCTACTCCCCACTCCCTACTCCCATTCCCTAACCCAGTCCCAACTCTCGTTTAAGTAGGTTAATCGAATTTGTACCTATGTAATTCTCGACCTTAATTAGTTTTGGTGGGCGGATAATGTCTTCTGAGGCGGCTTGTACGGCTGCTTGGACTATGGCGTAACAGGCTTGGTCACAGATAATTACTTCAGCTCGTTTGACGATCGCCTGCATTTTGTAATTATCTTTTGGTTGGGCGGTCATGATTAATAATTCGTCACCGCGTAAACCGTGGAGGATGACTTCTGCTTGGCGACCAATTCCTGAACTCAAGCTAACTATTCCCACACAGTTATCTTTGGGTAATTGTTTGAGGAGGGTAATTTCTTTGTTGTAATCGTAGATATCCAGAGGGATGACGCGGATGGCTTTAGGAGCTGCGATCGCTTCTACGTCGTTGATAAAATAGCGACTGGTGACGACTGTTGCTGAGGTAGTTTTATCTAGTACAGAGGCTAATTCATCTATGGCTACTATCTGTACGGGAATTTTGAGTTCTTCTTCTAATTCATAAGCCATTAATTCCCCGACACCCATATCTTGAGTTGGTGCGGCTACTAATACCCGTGCGCTACAACGCAAGCGCCAGTCAATTTCTGCCAAGAATATTTCCCGTGCTTGGCTGAGTGAATAGCCTTGATTTAGGAGTTCATCCAGGGCTTGCTGCAAAACTTTCGATGCTTCGGGGTGTTGCGTCAGAATTGGCGATTGTAGCCTGCTACCGCCCTCATGACCTTGAGCGCGGACATAAATCCCTGAACCTGCCAAACTTTCGACAAAACCATCTTCTTCTAACTGACGGTATACCTTACTAATTGTGTTACGGTGTAACCCTGTTTGCATCGCTAATGCCCTTGTGCTGGGCAATTTGTATCCGGGTGGATATTGCCGAGATGCGATCGCAAACCGAATTTGGTTAAATAGTTGGGTTGATGCAGGAATTTCACTATCTGGCTGAATACGGAATTGAATCATCACCCAACCTCCTCAATGCTGACATTTGTAATTAAGAATTACAAATTACAAATTACGAATTACGAACTAACTTAACTATTGGTAGTTGATTATCTGATAGAAGTAGCCTAGTTATATCAAATAATCAGAAAAATTAACCACACAGCACAGGTAAAAATTATATGACTGAGCAAGCAGTAGTTACGGAGACGGTACAACTTTCGCAAGATCATCTACAAATCGCTGCTTACTTAGCACAACCACAAGCACCCGGTTCTTATCCAGGAATCGTAGTATTACAAGAAATTTTTGGCGTTAACTCCCATATTCGGGAAGTAACAGAACGGATTGCCAAGTTGGGGTATGTAGCGATCGCACCAGCACTATTCCAACGTCAAGCACCAGGCTTTGAAACTGGCTATACACCTCAAGATATTGAAGTCGGCAGAGACTATGCCATGCAAACCACAGCATCAGAGTTATTAGGCGATATTCAATCAGCCATAGATTACCTCAAAACTCTGCCCCAAGTGAAAAAAGAAGGCTTTGGCTGTATTGGCTTCTGCTTTGGTGGTCATGTTACCTACCTTGCCGCTACCTTACCAGATATCAAAGCTGCGGCATCTTTTTACGGTGCAGGGATAACTACTCGCACTTTTGGCGGTGGAAATCCTACCGTTACCCGTACACCAGAAATCAAGGGTACTATTTACGCCTTCTTTGGTACAGAAGATGCCAGTATCCCTCTAGAGCAGGTAGACCAAATAGAAAATGAGTTAGAAAAGTACAACATTTCTCATCGTGTGTTCCGCTACGATGGAGCTGACCACGGATTTTTCTGTGACCATCGAGCCAGCTATAATCCACAAGCAGCAGCTGACGCTTGGGAACAAGTAAAGCAGCTATTTGGAACTGTACTGGCAGCCTAAATTCAGTGGACAGTGGAAATAACCTGATAACTGTCAACTGTCAATTGTCAACTGACACGCAAAGCGTAAATAAAAACAATTTAATTTCAATAGTCATGAACTCCGAATCGAAACTATCTCAAAAAGCCAGTTCGTCTTTCACAATGGACGACTTCGCTAAAGCACTAGAAAACCACGATTATCAGTTTCAAAAGGGACAAGTTGTTTACGGTAAAGTTTTTCAACTTGACCCTGATGGAGCTTACGTTGATATTGGTGGTAAGTCGTCAGCTTATCTTCCCCGCGAAGAGGCTTCTTTGAGAACAGTTACCGATTTAGCGCAAGTACTGCCGTTGAATGAGGAGCTTGAGTTTCTGATTATTCGTGAACAGAATGAAGAAGGTCAAGTAACTGTCTCTCGACGGCAATTAGAAATTCAGCACATCTGGGAAAAATTAGCACAATTGCAAGAAGATTCCCAGACGGTGGAAGTACGGGTGACTGGTGTGAATAAGGGTGGTGTCACCGTAGATTTCCAATCTTTGCGGGGATTTATTCCGCGATCGCACTTGCTAGAACGTGATAATTTAGAATCGCTTAAAGGTACAACTTTAACGGCTGGTTTTTTAGAAGTAGACCGCAATACTAAAAAACTTGTTCTGTCTCAACGTTTAGGAACCCGTTCTAGTAACTTCAGTCAGTTAGAGATTGGTCAGTTAGTAGAAGGTAAGATAACTGGAATTAAACCTTTTGGCGTATTTGTCAATATAGATGGTTTGAGTGCTTTGCTACATATCAAGCAAGTCAGCCAAAAATTTATTGAGTCGCTAGAAAAAGTCTTTCAAGTTGGTCAAACACTCAAAGCAGTCATTATTGACTTAGATGAAGGCAAAAATCGAGTAGCTATCTCTACCAGAGCTTTAGAAAACTTCCCTGGCGAAGTGCTAGAAAACTTTGATGAAGTCATGGCTTCCGCCGAAGCACGCGCTCATCGAGCCGCTAATAAAGTAAACGAATAAGCGATCGCTCAACTAATTTGTACATGTTTTTTGTTGGCTGTTGACTGTTAAAGGTTGACAGCTAACGAATCTCATGAGCGGCTGTGCAATATAGATTCAGGGCAATGCTAATTGCAAACATGATTGTCTTCTGGCTTGGAAGTATTCGGGCAAATCTCGTGTAAACTGCCAGTCTATGACAAATGTTTTTTCGATACTGCTATTTGTTCTGGCGGGTTTGTGTGAAATTGGCGGTGGCTATTTGATATGGTTGTGGCTGCGTGAGGGAAAAAGTGTTTGGTTAGCATTAGCAGGAGCAATTCTTCTCACTACATACGGATTTGTCGCTACACTTCAACCCGCTAACTTTGGACGAGCTTATGCTGCTTATGGTGGTATTTTTATTATCCTTTCCATTATCTGGGGATGGCTAATCGATAAGATTCCACCTGATCGCTTGGATTGGATAGGAACCGCTATTATTCTTGTAGGCGTTTTAGTGATGATGTACGCCCCTAGAAGTTAAATTGACTGATATAAAACTTGCTAAAACCAACAACCATGTTGATAGTAATATCATTTTTATCGTAAATCCGAGGGTTTAAGACCCCTACGTCTATACGTAGTATATTTTTAGTCGGGGATTTAAGCCCCGACTGAAAATGTCTTTAATTTTGAATTTTGAATTTTGAATTGTTAAAGGGGATAGTTGCGGCGGAGTTCTGACCAAGTATCTTCGCTAAAAGCAAATTTAATACTCCCAACTAATTCACCCCAACTGTTTAACACTGACTCAGTTGGTGCTTGCCAAAATTCACTAATAAAATATTCTTCCCACCATTCTGGTGCTTGCTTGCGGTGAGCTTGGTCGTGTTGTTTGCGCCACCGCCTGCGCCATTTGATAAAATCTGCTCTGGTTGGTGGTTGAACTCCAACTCTTGGCGGGAAATCAGCATAACTGACAAATGAACTTACACCCTTGGCGTGGACGTAAACTACGTACCGCCAACATTCAACTGTGTAGATATCGTCAAACCCAATCCGAAACATCAAACAAATTGCTTCTTCTGTGACAAATCTGGCTAGAGGATGTGGAGTTAAAGATTTGTGAACAATTTTTGATGAACGGATGACAATTGCTTTTGGTTTGAGTGATGATACCATAAAAGATAATCCTGATAAGAAAAAAGATCATCCTCGTAAGAAAAGATAATTCTTGCGAAAAAAGGAAATTCTCGCTTTTTACGGGATGTTTATTTTAAGAACGACGCTCGCTCTCTCAGTTTCCTAGGCCGGGGGGCGATCGTTTTATATGATACAATTATTTAGCGACTCATACAAGTCACTTATTCAGTATATTTATGGGAATGATTCGCCTCAAGATTCGTGAGTATGCGTCTGTGAGGGGTTGGACTTTGAAGGAAGTGTCTGACCGTTCTGGTGTAGTTTATAGCACTCTCAGAACCTATGCGCGATCGCCTGGATTAGCAACTGTAGATTTTACCGCCATTCAAAAGTTAGCCAAAACTTTTGATGTGATGATTGAGGAGTTGGTTGAGGTGGTGCAAGAGTAGTTTGCAGTCAGCGATTATATTAATGTTGTATGGCTTTTATTGATGAAATTTCTCATGCTAATGTCTTGATTGTAGGAGCTAGCCAAGGCATCGGCTTAGGTTTTGTCAAAAAGTTGCTACAAGACGAGAGAATTGCTAAAATTTATGCCACTTATCGTAAATTAGATTTAACATCCGAGTTAATAACATTGCAGGATGAATATTCACCCCGATTAACTTGTCTATCACTAGATATTACAGATGAGTTGCAGATAACCGAAGTCTTGCAAAAGATTAGTGATGAAACGAGTAAATTACATTTAGTAATTAACTGTGTAGGACTGTTACACGAGGGAAATTTACAACCGGAAAAAAGCTTACGACAAATCAATTCAGACAATTTACTACGTTACTTTCAAGTCAATAGTATAGGCGCGGTTCTACTCGCTAAACACCTTTTGCCTTTGTTTAGACATACTGATAAGAGTATTTTTGCGACTATTTCTGCTAAATTGGGCAGCATAGGCGACAATCAACTCGGCGGCTGGTATGGCTATCGCGCCTCTAAAACTGCGCTGAATATGTTTATGCGGACTGTCGCCATTGAGTATGGTAGAAGCTGTCCTCAAACTACGGTAGTAACTTTACATCCAGGAACCACAGATACAAGTCTTTCTCGTCCCTTTCAGAAAAATGTGGCTGCGGAGAAATTATTTACAGTTGAACGCACTGTTAACCAATTATTAACAGTGATTGAACAACTTCAAGCAGGTGATAGTGGGCAGTTTTTTTCCTGGGATGGAACGAGATTACCTTGGTAATCTCGTGTTCGTTTAAAGACTTCTATTCAATACTCTAATTCAAGAAATCTTCTTGGCTAGTTATAAATTTCAATCTCAATAAGCGATACATAAATACTGTTTTTTTAATTAGCTTATCAGTACCTTTTTCCCATACAGAACGTTGAGGATATTCAATACTTCTGTGGATGTCGAACAAATGCTGTTTCTCGTTAGCTTGAGACTGACATTTTTGGATTCTGACTTTTTCGATGATGTCTTTAAAAAATAAAAATCTATCGTGAGAATCGTACCTGATTGTTAACCCTGATGCAGCAGATGCTAAACCAATAATTGATCCTTCTCCATTGTATATTCCCTGTAATTCAAAAACTTTAGAAATTTCTCCCCACAATTTTAAAAACTCTATCTCTTTACCATGATCTTTTTTCAAAGTAAACATAAACTCATGAAGCCATCCTGTGTTCTCTAGGTCTATTGAGAGTTTTTGTGATAATTCTAAAAAAAGAGGTAGTTTTTTTTGCTTAAGTTGATCTGAATTGTTGTGTTTGAGTATATTACATCCTGCTCTGGCTGTGATTCCAGGAAGAAATTCCATATCAGCCGATACTGTACTGAGTATTCTTACGTCTGAATCAAGGAAGATACAAGTATCGTACAGTTCAAGTGCTTTTTGCAGAACGAACCTTTTATCATGGTAGCCCTTAACACTTTGAAGGCGGTGGTAAAATGCTTGAACGTGAGAATATTGTTTAAACTCAGCAGGTTTGTCAGTCAGGATAATAAATTGTGTGTTATGTGAATGCTTTTGAATATCATCAGCAAGCATTTTGGCATGGTTACGGTATCTCGTGCCTGTTGCTAAAGTACAGAAGCAAAAATTGTTGTATTTCATATTAAGCTCTGAAATAAAAAAAACACTAAAAAATATACTTATCAATCTACTTACTTAAGTATGTAAGTAAACTAATACAAGGATTACATTTGATTTATAGAATACAAGTGGTGTTAGCATCACCGTAACGCTCTTAAGCAATGGTTTCGGTACGTTATTGCTTGCGCCTGACACACTCTAGATAATACTTAAGCATGTAAGTGAATTAATAGTGTTGATACTTTTGACACCATCAGTAACAACACAATACTACAAAATTTTGAAAAGATATTGAAGAATTTGGATAAGTATTTGTACTCAGTCAAAGTACATTAAAAGCCCAGAAACCTTTGTATGTCTGCGATGTAGAAGCTTCGTGTTGTTTTTAAATTTTTCATAAACTTGATGTTTAATTTGCATGTTTATACTTAATTTGCAATAAAAACATCTTTCCATATCTAAATTGGCTCGTAGTCAGTACTAACCCTCTTTTGTTACTACGAGGAGAGAAAAATATAGTCCCTATTCTGAAAGCTAAACAAAATAATGGATTGTGCGATCGCATCCTAATTTTCTCATCTAAATCGCCTTGTTGAAAATAGACGTAAAAATAGGGGTTTAGGATTATTCTCTGCCGAAGGAAACAAAAGAGGGACTAAAGTACTAACTACGAACCATAATCAGTAACGAAATTTCTGGCTCATAACAATACATACAGCCGCTACTATAAAAACTAGTTCAGCCAACAAAAATGCAGCTGCACCCATAGATGTGCTTCCCAGTTGTTTGATAAACAGAGACACTATAGCCATACCAGCAGCACTACCACCGAAATATAATCCTGTACCTAAGCCTGCACGGCTGGGATGAATTTTACTCAATACCCAGGGGATCATACTAATAAAAACTAAACTGAAGCTGATACCGAAAGTTAGTATAAAGGCGATCGCTAATTTATCGCTGTCATTTAACACAGTCAATCCCATTGCAGCTGTCATGATACCCAAACCAAGCAGCATTGATTTATTTGCGCCTAGTTGTGCTGTCCAATCTCCCAAAGGAACCGAAGCGATCGCAGATACTAATAATATCGCTGAAGCAATAAACTCTACTGTGAGGTTGGGTAATTGTGTCTGCAATTGTTGTGGAAATATTGATAGTAGCAGATTAATTTCCACTCCTGTTGCTAAACCAATGATGAAAATCAGCACAAACATCTGTGTAGGGGTGTTAGCTATCTGCTGCTGATTGATGCTACAGATATGCAGCGAGTGTTTAGGAGTGAATAGCTGGAGGATATATGCTGCAAAAATTAAAGCGATCGCGCCTACTAAGAAGGTAACTGACGCGCCCATACTATTAAGTAAAATATTCAGAATCGGCCCAATAGCGCCTATTCCCCCCAAGACAAATACCAACACTGCGTTAGCTTGGGGTAGTTCACTTTTGGGGGCAAATTGTGTTAAGAGTGCGATCGCTGGGGTACGAAAAATCATCATGGTGATTACCCACACAGTCATCAACATGGGTACAATCCAGCGTATGCCTATTGGTAGATTTTGCTGAATTAACAGCGATACAACCACAAAAATTAAACCCGCCGATACTACCCCAACACTAATCATAGATAAGCGACTACCCGAACGCTGCTGGATGCGATCGCTCAGTCCGCCAATTATCGGTTCTATGATGGCTACTAATAAGCCTTGCCATATCCCCAACCAACCAACCAGTTCGGCAAATTTTAATTCTTCTAAGATTATCGGCTGATAAAATCCGTAAGCCATCCAACTAAAAACGATGGCTGCAAGTAAGGTGGCTAATCCCCAAACTTGTCGCCATAAAATTTCGGGGCGGGTATTTACCGAGTTAATCATGATTTTGCCGAAATTTTCTAGATGGTTGTGGAATTGTATAACAACGTATCTGAGGAAAATCGCATTAAAAAATGCAGAATTTGTCTCTACTTGTACAACTACTTATTTCTCCACATAACATATTCACCTTCACAATCATAATAAAAAATTAGTTTTTAATTTATTCAATTATTTATACTAGTAGCCCGGATGTCTAAAAATTTTTAATAGCAGTATATAAGAATCAGAGTTTATATCTAAAATATCTCAGTATGATGCAGTAGGTTAGCGTAGCAATAGCTTGAGGTGCTTCTCGTTACGCTGATGCTAGCACGTCCTGTGTATTTTTCATCAATTAACGATGAGTCCTAAATAATCGGAAATTGATATTTTTTTAGTGTTTAGTATAACTAGTAACAATGTGGGAAATACTAGTACGAAATTTTCGTTAAAAGTGTTATTAAAAATATTTTTTATATATAAGTATATGTATATACTTAAAATTAGAGATGCAATTCTACTATTATAAATGATATATAAATTACCAAAGTTTATGTTTTTTCAGTAGTTAATATTATTCGTGTTCACAAATACAAAAAATAAATCATTACTAATACTTAAATATTGATAGCAGACACTAAGTATATAAAAAATTTGAGTATCATATCTTTCAGCAAAGCTTTAGTATAGTCTTACACTTACAGATCAAGCTGACCTCAGTCATCTTAAAGGTATGATTTAACAGCAATGAGAAATAAAAAACCGTATAAGGAAGAACGGTTGTATCAAAATACAAAAGGAATAGGAGCCTTCGCTGTCTTAATAGTACTAAGTGCGATCGCCATCTTGCTGCTTTATCAAACATCACTATCGGCAGTTGTGAAAGACAGCAATTACGCCATTCACAAACGGCAAGATTTCAATCAATCATGGTTTTATCCTATCAAGCAAACCCTCAACTCCAATCTTTATCAACCTTTGGGAAAGTGGGTAGGTAGATTATTACTCCCAAATCAGCAGCAGATACAACCGGGGTCAGATTGGGTATGGATGGAAGTCCAACACGCGCCACCAGAAGCCCAAAACCTAGTAGGACAAATTATACGCTTGGAATGGCAAAATAAACCCCAGTTACAGTCCTATGTGCAAGCGATACAGCAAAATATCAACTTTACTGATGGTACAAGGGAGAGTCAATCCCAAGGTATTATTCACCCGTATCGCCTGGATGGACGTGAAAAAGTGGGGCCTTTGCAATCTCTGGCTGGCGCTAGACCTGATGATGATGTGATTGTCACTCTAGATGATGCCCAATTAGTTGGAAGCGGTAGTCAGCCACGCCTACAAATTGTCCAGGAACCCGTAATGGTTACAGGCAGGTTTTATGGTTTAGTCAAAATTCTCAATCCCGAACCTACCAGCCGTCAATATCCTGTACCCCCAACTTGTCCAGGTACTCCCCCCTGTCCCAGCGATTATTTTCGTGTGCGTCATTATAATCCCGCCTCTGGAAATTTTGACGGTGTAGAGGAAACCATTAGGATTCCCCAACAGGTCGTAGATACTAGAAATATTCCCCCTTCTACCCCTAGACAGATAGAAAAATCACCAGCCGGAATTGCGGGTTGGTATATTTATGGTGCTAAAAATACTCAAGGTATATTTACTGTCCAGAGTATAGTACCGCGATCGCTCTTACAACTCCAGCCGCAATATGTGGTCTTAGGGGAACAAGCAGGGTTAGTTTATATTAGAAACCAGAATTGGCAAATTAAACCCCAAGATAAAGGGACAATCAGGACTGTTTTACTTGATCCCAGTACCAGCCAACCCCAAGTCGCTGCATCTAATTGGCAAATAGGCGAACGCGCCATAGTCTTACATAACTTTGGCGGTATTGGTGGGAGAAAGACTGAAGGTAGTGCTGCTTTTACAATCACAGGACATTTCGCGTTTGGTATAGCCCAAGTAGTGCGTGATCCCATCACCAAAGAATTACAATTTGCCATTGAGTATCAACAAATTTATGCCAATAACGCCGATGGGATCATTTCTGGCAGACATACTTGGGCAGATTTCATGGGCAACTTACAATGGGGATGGGCAGCTACAAGACCGATATCTGATGTATTGATTAAGTTTCCCCCAGTGACTCAAGATTATGATTTTTCCGGGATCAAGCTTTCCCCCATCACAGAATTTCAGCGACAGTTAAAAGTCATGATGGCACGCTATCGCACAGGTGATGGTACTGGTAGCGCCACGGTTTCCCCAGCCACCTCTTGCGTTCAAGATGCTAGCCAAGCACTTTACACTGCCATACAAATTATCACTAAGCAAGTCGCCTCCAACCCAGCAATTCAGCAATGGTTGAGTAATCATCCTGATGATCCCCAGACTTTACGCTTTGCACAGTTAGTCAGTTTGAGTTCGTCTTTGAAACGACAGTTAACACCTTTGGGGATCGTGCGTGCAGACTGGCAAAGCAATGCAGATTATCTCATGGGGATCGATTATGAGAAAAAACCTTTCCGCGAGCGCAGTCTTTGGGCAGCTTTGACTAGTTGGCGGACAATGGTTCCCAGACAAGCACATGATGAACTAGCCTCTTTATTCCTGAGACATGGTGCTAAACTCTGGTTTTTACGCACCAATCAAATAGGTGGCGAAAACCCGGATATCGCCCCCGTCGCCCCAACGCTGGGATTAGGAGATATCACGATCCCCTTCACTAACATTGCACCTATACCCATTTTCTTAAACCGCATATTAGCATCCTTGGTAATCCCAGAAAAGCGTGATTGGCTCATCGTGGGCATTACAGTTTTAATATATTGTGCGATCGCCATACCTTTAGGTTTACGTTCTGGCTTTTTGTTTTGGAGTTTTACCCCCAGCAAACCCTTCTATCAACTAGCAATCATCTTCCGTACCATCATCTCACCCGCCCTAATCGAAGAACTAGCTTTCCGTGTATTACCCCTTCCCCATCCCTTGGAAGTAATTAACTGGTATGGATGGACATTATGGGCAGGATTGATATTACTCTTATTTATCCTCTATCATCCCTTAAACGCCAAAACCTTCTACCGGGCTGGATTTCCCACCTTTTTTCATCCCATCTTTCTCACCTTAACCGGACTTTTAGGTTTGTGCTGTACAATAGCCTATGGTTTGACTGGTTCTTTGTGGGCGATCGTCTTCATCCATTGGATTGTAGTATCAGTCTGGCTAGTAGCTTTAGGAGGCGGAAAAAAGCTTATTGGTTATTAGTTTATAGTCAGCAGTCAACGGTCTACAATCCATAGCCTAAATTTCTGCTCATTCTCTGTCGAATACACATTTTGTCCTTTTTAATTTTGAATTTTTGAATATTTTTACCATATAAAAGGACATTTTCCCTGTGTGAATATGCCAGTTTATTCAAGCTTTAATGAAGACTGGGCATATAGTAGATTAAATTGTCCTTATCAAAGGGTAATTGGGAACTTATTAAATAATATTCATGTCAGCTTATGTAACCTACATAACATTTTATTTGATACCGCGTATTCTAAAATCAGTTGTCCGTATAGTTTAACTCTTAGGAAATATAGCTATAGCCTCAGCGAAGTTGAATTTTTTAGGTAAAAGTGCCTCTTAAGGTACTGTATTGTTTGGGTACAAGAGATTTAGATTTAATATATGTGATTGCTATCTGCAATATCAGCAATCAATAAGTTAAAGAAATAGCACTTTTATATTTTCTTTGTTATTTTGTATTTAACGGGACAGTTCTAACTCATCTCGTAAGATTAAATAACAATTAGATAGTCTTATTTACCTACAAATTGCCGATAAATTAACCATTTTGTGTCTTGTTTGTCAATTCTCACAAAGTTCGATAATTTCAGGTTTTAAGTTGTATGGTAAATTGCCAAATGCTCAAGTGTAATGCGCTCAAAGGAGAATGAATCTTATGACTGTGCTACAGACTGAAAAAAAACATATTGTCTTATCTGCTGTTATTAACCCCATTGTTAATCGACAAAAAAATCATCAACGTAAAGTTGATTTATTGCAACCTTTACGTCAGTGGATTGATGCACTAGAAATTCAAAATCGTAAAGTAGCTCACTTTATTGCTAAATTAATTCCTGCTCAGTGTCCTTTCGAGCGTGACATCGTATTGTTTGGTCGCATAATTGCCCATATTCCTCCTATGTGTAAACTTAATCCCTTGTATGAGCAATTTATTGGTTTACGTTTTCGCGCTTTATGTTATTTAGTTGATCAATGTGGAGAGGATATCCAGTCCTACTGCTAATTGGCAAGCGAGAACATGATACATCGAAATCAAAATTGAGCATCAACCTAGTCCCGAAATCCTTCAAAAGTTAGGTGTTTGCAAATGGATAATTTGGCAAAAAGAAATCACCAAATTTCCTTGGACTGATGATACTCAAGAAACGTGTTACTTTTTAGAGGGTGATGTTATTGTTACGCCTGATAGTAGACAACCAATAAAAATAGGTAAAAGAGATTTAGTTACTTTTGCGTCTGGGATGTCTTGTATATGGGAAATTAAAGGCGGCGTAAAGAAACATTATTCTGCTAACTAGCCAAAATTTTGGCATCAGGTTGCTTCTGTGAGACTCTCATCTTCTCTACTGTAGAAGAATTTCAATATCTCATCACTCATTGAGAGATTATATGGAGTTGCAGCGAGTGTTATAAGCTAAGATGGCACAATAGATAATTTGCTTATATCAGTTGTTTTTCAGAACTCGTAGCGACTCCATAGCCTAAACAATATTTTTACAAGTAAATAGCCAACCCTGAGCGGATTCCTGCGTATATCGAGTTCGTAGTCAAGACTTTAGTATTTTTGGAGGACTAGAGCCGCTTACTACAAAACTTGTCGCTAAAATTAGGAGATAAAAGCCTATTTTATTTCCTCGTGGAATGTTATTACAGCGATCGCCAAAATCAACAATTAACGATGGTTCTAGTCATCTATCCAAAGGCTACTCTTTCATTAGAGCAGTACATACTGGCGTTAAAGGTAGAGTTAGATTTAAGGTAAATGGACTTTATCGTTGTGAAGCGCTGAAAAAATATCTGGAAGTACGTTTATCAAAGCTAGATATCATTACTCAGGCAACGGCAAATCCACTAACGGGTAATGTGCTGGTCATTTTTGATCCCAAGTTTACCTTGGATGCGATCGCCTCTTTGCTGCAAAATATTGTTTTAGATTACAGAAAGGTTTCAGTCAATTTCCCCACAATTGCACAGTCAGCGACAAAACCTGAGCATCAACCACAATTAGACAAATTGATCCCCTGTCTAGCAACAGCCGCTATCCTGACCTCTAGTGCTGGACTTTTGTTTAGATATGGTTTAGATGAAAGTATATTACTAGCGATTCAGCAACTCCATAATCCCCTGCTTGATCGGATTATGCAATCCACCACGTTTTTAGGGGAACCACTACCCTTGTTATTAATATCTTCCAGCTTCGGTTTGCAACTGTGGCATAATCATCGCCGTCGGGACGCAGCCAGTTTGGGTATAGCTACAGTGGGTGCAGTTGGATTAAATTACTTGTTAAAAGAGATATTTGCTAGAGCGCGTCCCGCATTGTGGGATTATACTGTACATGCGGTTCATTACAGTTTTCCTAGCGGTCATGCAATGGTTTCTACCGCAGTTTACGGCTATATCGGCTATGCTTTAGCCAAAGAATTTCCCCAATGGCGCGAACCAATTCTAGCCTCTACTGTAACTCTAATTTTGGCGATCGGTTTTAGTCGACTTTATCTGGGTGTACATTGGCCTACTGACGTACTAATTGGCTACGCAGCAGGTTTGTTATGGTTAATTGTCTGTATTTCTATTTTTAGAGCTTCCCAACAGCAACGATGGCTATGGGGTGAGGATGGTGGGAGGATATAAACCGCCGATATACGCTGATGAAAAATTAGGATTTTTCGCTAAGGCACAGGTTTAGCTTTGCTGCACTAACGCCTTGGTGGGTCTTTGTACATGAGGGGACGCAAACCATTTAGTCAATTACCAGTTCCATAATTTGTGTAACTTCCATCGGCGTATATCGGCGGTTCTTATTATCAAAGTCTATTAGGAAAATACTTAATAAAGTAAATAAGCTGTTGCATATTTAACTTGCATAATATGAGCGGGTAATATGCCTATCCTACAAGACTTTTATTTAGTTTCACGATGCCAAATAAATGTCTTCTAGCTGATTTTACTTTATTAATATTCCCCACTAAAAACAGTAAATCAAAACTTAAGTTAACAAAGTCACTTTGCCACTAGCTAAATCATAACGACCGCCAACAATTCTGAGTTTACCCTCTTTAATTAGACCTCTTAAAATAGTCGAACTTTCTGCTAATCTTTCCGCCTGATATTGCACATTGGCAATAATAGAATTTTCTTCTAAATCGCCAGTTTTATTTCTCACTCTTTCCACAGCAGGCTTAATTTCTTCCACAAAAACACCAATTCTTCCCGGAAGAGGATCACCCTTAGTTGCTGCAATTACTGCACCACATCTTGCATGACCTACAACTACAATTAATTGTGCGCCTAATACAGCTGTGGCAAACTCTAAACTACCTATAGCAGTTTGACTAGCTACATTACCTGCAACCCGAACAACAAATAAATCCCCTAATCCTTGGTCAAAAACTATCTCCGCAGGTACTCTAGAATCTGCACAACCAAGTATAGCGGCAAAAGGATATTGTGCCACTGCCGTTTCTTGTAAACGCAATCTTGATTGGTTAGGATTGAGACGCTTACCCTCAACAAAGCGCTTATTTCCTTCAAGTAACCTAGCCAAAGCTGCTTGTGGATTTACTGGTTGAGGTTTTTCTGTAGTATTTGTTGGTTTTTGAGCAACAGCTGTTTCTCCTTGCCAAAGTAAACTACCAACAGCACTAGCACCAATACCAACACTACCTACACCAGCTAATCTCAAAAAATTTCGTCTGCCAACAAACCCGTTAATTCGGCTCATGATACACCTCACTATTAAACCACACAATTCCACTAGATCGCTGTTGAAAAACTCATAAATTCTCTACCTAAAGGTATAAACAATTAAATTGAAAACCACCTTTAGGGAAGTAAAAAAGTTACGAATTATTGCAACCTAGTAATATCAAGCTTTGTTATTTTCTGGAATATACCAAAATCATGTCTAGC
The DNA here is from genome assembly GCF_019976755.1 of Nostoc sp. MS1. NCBI lineage: Bacteria > Bacillati > Cyanobacteriota > Cyanophyceae > Nostocales > Nostocaceae > Nostoc > Nostoc sp. MS1. Next base: position 4,365,802 of record NZ_AP023441.1, on the reverse strand, counting down.
AATTGAATAAATGTATGATTCAATAAAATTATGGATACAAAAGATTTATATCTATAAAACAGTAATAATTTATTAATTTCTCAATTAAATAAGGCATAAGAGAGTCTCGCAACCATCTAAGTATCCCTATTTGAATATTACTTAACGTAATATTATATACAGAGAAATTAATATATAATCAAATAATATTAAGGCATCAGTAAAATATTAATAATGTATACAAAGACAAAAAATTAAAAGCCATACTTGCGATATGTGGTTATAAATTAAGCAATAGTTGTTACTTTTCCTGTATCAATATCGTAGACATGTCTAACAATTTTTATTTGACTTTTATCAATTAATTGACTCAATATTTTTGATTTTTGTTGGAGTATTTCAGCTTGATATTGAATATTGGCAATAACTGCTGCGTGATAAAAATTATTATTTGTTGGTTCTACTTTTGCTAAGGCTGGTTTAATTTTTTCCACAAGATAGTTCATCTTACCGGAAAGTGCTTCATTTTTAACGCTGGCTGCCACAGCGCCACATTGTTCATGACCTAGAACCACAATTAACCTTGTATCAAGCACAGACATAGCATATTCTAAGCTAGCGATCGCCATATCACTAGCAACATTACCAGCCACCTGCACCTTAGTTATTAATCCATAGTTATCAATATATTCTCGTCTGAGAAAGGCTAGGGGTGTATTTCTCCTTCATCTCCCTCATCACCTCTAATCAATGCCCCTTTCCCGCGCCTAAGTACAGTTCGGCTACCTTGGGATCATTTAACAACTCTTGTCCAGGGCCGGATATGGCATCGCGTCCTGATTCTAGTACGTAACCACGGTCTGCCATTTCTAGGGCTTTACGGGCATTTTGTTCGACGAGGATAATAGCTGTTCCACCTTGGTTAATTTGTTTAATTTGTTCAAATACTTGTGTTACCAAAATTGGTGACAAAGCGGCTGAAGGTTCATCTAATACTAGTAAACTGGGTTCTAACATTAAAGCTTTGCCCATCGCTAACATTTGGCGTTCTCCACCAGAGAGAGTACCAGCTCGTTGACGGCGGCGATCGCTTAATCTAGGAAACATCGTAAAGATTTTGTCTTTCAATGGTTGTACACTATCATTGCGAATAAATGCCCCCATTTCTAAGTTCTCTTCTACACTCAACGAAGGAAAGACATTGGCAATTTGTGGAACATAGCACATTCCCAGCCGGACAATTTGATTTGATTTGAGTCCAGCAATATTCTTCCCTTTAAAATTTATTGTGCCTGTATGGGGTGTCAGAAGCCCAAAAATGGTTTTTGCTAAGGTCGATTTACCAGCACCGTTAGGGCCAATTACTGTAACTAATTCTCCTGGTTCAACGCGAAAATTGACACCTTGCAAGATATCTACATCCTTGATGTATCCTGCATGGACGTTCTCAACTTCTAGCAGAGGAGCAGAGTTTGGTGCTGAACCTGACATAAAATCCTTTATTTTTAAATGATAAAACATAGGCGTTCAACCTATGTTTGCGAAAAAACTCAATTATAATTTACCTCAGCAACCAGATACATTACGACTTACATCAATCATAAAATTCAGTACACAAAGAATTGTGATCACCTGTCACCTCTCATTTAGAGATTAGCATTGCAGGTTGCTACACCTATCTGTATAATCCGTACTTACAGTAACCTGCTGCCAAGTATCCAAATCCCTTTTGAGCCATTCCAGTTTTTCCTGAATCAGGCTCATGGCATCCGTGCCTAATGCCAGTCGCATCGGTGGATCAGGACTTTCCAGAGCTTGAATGATGGCTTGCGCAGCTGCTTGTGGATTGCCAGGTTGCTTACCATCCATCTGTTTGAACCACTGCAATGAAGCATTGATCATTGGAGCATAGGCATCAATTGATTGTTTGGCTGTTGCCAGAGAGCGCCCGTTAAAATCTGTGCGAAATGCCCCAGGTTCAATTAAAGTGACCTTAACTCCCAAGGATTCGACCTCCTTCGCCAAGGCTTCAGACGTACCTTCCAGAGCAAATTTAGCTCCACAGTAGAGGCGGCTGCCAGCAAATCCCACTAATCCTGCGGTGGATGACATATTGACAATGTGACCTCTGCCTTGCTGACGCATCACAGGTAAGACAGTTTGTATCAGACGGAGCGCTCCAAAGAAGTTGGTTTCAAAAAATCGGTGAATATCAACATCACTGACTTCTTCGAGTGCGGAAATAAGTCCATGTCCAGCATTGTTGACCAGCACATCAATTCGACCAAATGTAGCGATCGCGCTATCAAGTTAAGTTTAATTTAGTCCTTCTACTTAACACAGAGACATAAAGAATTTTCAACTTGAGTTATTTATTTTTTACTTGGCTTTTTGCCTGTTCTAAAGCTATTTCTTTGATTGCTTGATAAGAGTTAACATTGGCAGTACCTTCGATAGCTTTTACTGCTAAATCTTGTACTTGTTTGAGTGCGGAATCTAATTGTTTAGATAAGTTTTGAATCCGTGTTTCTTGATTACTAATTGTCTGTTCTAAAGATTGTAGTTTTTGTTCATAAAAACGTTTTTGCCCTTCTACTTCCTTAGCATATAAATCAGATTTAACTTTAGCTTGATAGTGAGCAATACCTTTACCTTCTTCAGTCGCTTTCTTAATAGCTGCTTCTTTATCTTTGGGAAAAGCTTCTACTTTTGCTTTATATTCTTCAAATTGCTTTTCTCTTTCAGCAATTACCTTTTCCCGTTCCGTCCACTGTTTTTCTGCTTCCTGTTGAAATTCTTCTAATTGTTTATATAATGCTTTTTGCTGCTGTTCATATTCATCTGTTTCTAATTTACGACGCAGTTCTAAATCATATTTGTACTCTGAACTATCCCTTTGACGGGTTTTATTGAGGTTTTCGTTGCGTTCTTTGAGATTTCTTTGATATTCTTCTTGTTCTTTCTGCCAAGTAATTCTTTGTTCTAAAATCTCTTGCGAAAGGACTTCATAGCGTTGGTTATACTCATCTTGATAACCTTTGGCATTTTCTTCATAGGAAGTTATCAAAGTATTTAAAGTGTCATCATCTACTTCTAAGTTATGTAATTGTTGTAATTGCTCAACTTCTGTTTCTACCGCTTCTCTAATTTCTGTTAATTTAGAAGCTTGTGTTGTTAACTTTTCTGATAATTCATTAGCAGCGCTACCAAATCCTAATTGAATTTTTGCTAAACTTTCAATTGTATAATTCATTCTCTGTTGGATATTAGCAGGCTGATTCATAGGTGTATTTGGTTCTGATTTTGGTTTTTCTTTATTAGCAGATGAAATCTCTTTAGATACTTGGTTAATTTGAGACTTAAGTGCTGCGGTTTCTTTAGTTAAATCTTCATAAGCTTGCAGAATTTCTGCTTTTGTGTTCTTATCGGTTAACTTTTTTACTGGCATAACAACCTCTACTTATTTACACAACTAATTGCAGATATGACAAAATTAATCTTTATTTAGATGTAGAATTACCAAAAGCTCTCATTGCTAAATCTTGTGATTGTTTTAATGTTGCTTGCAGTTGTGTAGACATACTTTCAATTTGTTCTGTTTGTTTTTGAATAGTTTCTTCCAGAGATTTAATTTTCAATTCATAACTCTGCTTACTTGCTTCCCATTCTTTTTCAAATAAATCAGCTTCAATTTTTGCCTTCTGGCTGGTATCCTTAATTGCTTCTTCTCTAGCTTTCTTAACTGCTTCTTCCAACTCGGCGGGGAATGCAGCAACTTTTTGCTGATATTCAGTGAACAGAGTTTGACGTTCCGAGACAATTTTCTCTCTTTCAGTCCAATCTTTTTCTTTCTGTTGCGTTTTTTCTTGGATTTCTCTTTCCAAATTACGTTTTTTAGACTCGTAAGCGTCTGTATTCAGTTTACGAGTTGTTTCTAACTTATATTGATATTCTTCTTGCTCTTTCTGGCGCTCTTTAGTTAACAAATTATTATATGCTTGTAGTGCTTCTTCATACTCTGCTTGTTCTTTTTGCCACTCTTTACGCTTTGTCAATAATTCTTTTTCTAAAACTTCTTTCTTACTAGCAATATCTTGTTCTAGAGCCTTTAACTTTTCTTGATGTTCTTGTGTCAAGACATCCAAGGCATCAGCAACTATTCTAATTCTTTGAAGTTCTTGTAAATGCTTACTCTCAATTTCTATTGCTTGGTTTAATTCATCTAATTTTGAGTTTTCTTTAGCTAAATTTTCTGCAAGAGTGTTAATAGTACTGCCAAATTCTAATTGTAAATCTGCTAAACCTTTGACGATGCTATCAACAGTGTATGTAGAAGCTGCTGCTAAAATTTCCTGATTTTTTACCTTATCTGCTTCTTCTTGTTTTGTGGCGATTTTGGATTCTAGCTTTTTCTGCTCTGCTAGAATTTGTTGAAATGCCTGCATTAGTTGCTGTTTACTATCTTTGGGTGCAACTGTAGTCATATTTCAACTCCTTGAATAAACGATGATTATTTCAGTAACAAGCAATACCAAGGACTACCCTATGCACATATCAAGGTAGCCTGAAAATCAGCTTTTTCGGCGCAGTGGAAATACTGTAATCAAGCAATAAACTTTAATTAGCGCGAACATCTGTATGTTCACCCCAAGAACTTTATTGCTTCTTTGGTATGCTTTACTTAAGTTATAGTATTTATGTACTAACAAATATACTCAAACGAGTTAACGCCTGTCAACTGATTTTGCTTTTAATTTGACCTTTTTTCATGAAGCTCGAATCTGTAGACTTTTGGAATTTTGCGTTCCAGTGACCCCCATCTGGTGTATTTTAAATTTTGTATAGCGCTATTTAACCATAGAGATTATCGTCAGCATGTATCTAGAATGATTTATGGTATATTTGGCAGTGTTACATATATTACGTAGGCAATCATTTGCGATCGCCAAGATGTGAAAGTACGAGAAATCAACTCAATTAATATTGATACAAACACAGGGCTTAAACTTTTGTGATATCAATGTACACCAGTGAATCGATTAAGTATTCGGCTAGAACAGAGATTGGACAAACCAGTCGGATTCTGGTAGTAGAAGATGAAGAACTCATCCAAGAAATGCTAGCAGTAGCACTGGAAGAGGAAGGTTATGGAGTCGTTACAGCACCTGATGGGCGTTCGGCTATAGAGTATCTCAAAAGTTTTGAACCTAACGGGGGGGATTTTCCCTTCGATTTGATTATTCTGGATTTGATGTTACCTCAAATCAATGGGCTGGATATCTGCCGCTTACTACGTCATCAAGGCAACCCAGTACCGATTTTAATGCTCAGTGCTAAGGGTAGCGAAACCGATCGCGTTTTAGGTTTAGAAGTAGGGGCAGATGACTACTTAACTAAACCCTTTAGTATGCGGGAATTAGTGGCACGTTGTCGCGCTTTACTCCGTCGTCAACGCCTAAGTGCGTTACCTCAACTACCAGTGCTGAAATTCAAAGATGTATCTTTGAATCCTCAAGAGTGTCGCGTGTTAGTACGGGGACAAGAGGTAAATCTTTCACCCAAAGAGTTCCGCTTACTAGAGTTATTCATGAGTTACGCTAGGCGGGTATGGTCGCGGGAACAATTGCTAGACCAGGTATGGGGGCCGGATTTTGTCGGCGATAGCAAAACTGTGGATGTCCACATCCGTTGGTTGCGGGAAAAACTAGAACTAGACCCCAGCCACCCAGAATATATTGTGACTGTAAGAGGATTTGGATATCGATTCGGATAAGCTATGGAGATAGTTGTTAGTTTTTAATAATCACCCGCAACTAACAACTCTCTCCTCAAATGCTTTTATTGGGATTTCTTCTGGGTTTAGCGGTAGGCCTTGGGTTTTGGATTTGGCAACAGGTTCAATTAAACCGCTACCTGACGCAAGTCGCCCAACCTGCACATCGTAATTCTAAAATGAAGGTGGCGTTGCCGTTGCTTCCTCTTTTACGGCGAAAAATTGCCACCCTCAACCAGCATGGGCATGATTTGCAGCAGTCAGTCCAAACATACCAAAACATACTAGAAATTGCGCCAGTCGGTTATTTACAAGTTGATGAAGAAAATCAACTGTTGTGGTGTAATCAACTAGCCAGAGAAATTCTCTACTTACAAAGATGGCAACCAGGGCAGGTGCGTTTGTTGCTAGAATTGGTGCGGTCTTATGAACTTGACCGCTTAATTGAGCAAACACGCGATCGCCAAAAACCGCAAACTAAAGAATGGATATTTCATCCCTCCTGTGATAATGCGGCAGAAATGCCCACCATCAAATCGCTTTTGTTGCGGGCTTTTAGTTTACCCTTACCCAATGGACAAGTAGGAGTTTTTCTAGAAAATCGCCAACCCCTACTAGATATGAATCAAGTGCGGGAGAGGTCTTTCTCTGATTTAGCCCACGAATTACGCACACCCCTAACTTCCATTCGACTGGTAGTAGAAACCCTGCAAAATCGCTTAGAACCGCCCTTAAATCGCTGGGTAGACCGTTTGATGCAGGAAGTTGATAGGTTGGTGAACTTAGTACAAAGCTGGCTAGAACTCACCCAGATGGAAGCTAACCCTACCATGCAACTGCACATGGAAACGGTAGAATTGCGATCGCTCATTGCTTCTGTGTGGGAAACTCTAGAACCCCTAGCACAGCGTCAAAACTTATCTATCTCCTATACTGGCCCGGAAAAGCTCTTAATTAAAGCCGACTCAGCCAGGATTTATCAGGTATTCCTCAATCTATTCGATAACAGTATTAAATACAGTTCGCCCAATAGTAGTATTAAAATTAAAGCAGAAATTTTATCTTTTAAGAAGAATCATGAAGATAATTCTCATCCGGCAATGTTAGAAATAAACCTCATCGATGCTGGTGAAGGCTTTGCTGATGAAGATTTACCCCACGTTTTCGAGCGATTTTATCGAGGAGACAAAGCGCGTAAGCACACAGCTTTGCCAGATACTAATATTGTAGGTAATGGCTTAGGTTTAGCGATCGTCAGGCAGATTATCTTAGCTCATGGTGGTTCCATCAAAGCTATGAATCATCCCCAAACAGGTGGTGCATGGATACAAATTCATATACCTGAAGTGGTGGCAAACTAACAAAGCCAAGACTATAGTTAGAATTATCTTCACGTTTGAGAATACAAGTGTGAAAGCTGTCGTGTATAGCCCCAACTCGGAAAATCCTCAGTTAGCACGCGCCATAAGGCGCTTAGAACGGGATGTGTTACGCATGGGTGCTTTGGTAGAACAATCATTCCGCCTCAGCCACCAAGCTTTATTTTTCCGCAACTTAACAGCAGCTGAGGAACTTCCCCGCTTAGATAAAAAAATAGACCGTTTTTATAGACAAATAGAATCAGATTGTACATCAATCATGACCTTACAAGCACCATCAGCACAAGATTTGCGCTGTTTGAGTGCTTTTATGCAGTTAGTACGCGATTTAGAGCGTATTGGCGATTATGCTAAAGATTTAGCTGAAATAGCAATCAAAATCTTTCCCTATCCACCCCACCCATCTCTACCAGAGATTGCCATTATGGCGCATCATGCCCAAGCCATGTTAGCAACTAGCTTAGTAGCTTTGGCAGATTTAGACGAAGCTGGGGGACGCAGTATCAAGCACTTAGATGATGCTGTAGATCATGCCTACGACCGAGTTTATCAAATGTTAGCCCAACAACGAGATGTGCAAGGTGTGGTTGAACCAATTATCCTTCTAGCTTTGGCAATTCGTTGTCTAGAACGGATGGCAGACCATGCAACTAACATCGGTCAACGAGTAGCATACATTGTTACTGGTCAGCGATCGTAATCATGTTGGAAATATTTTAGGCGATCGTCCCATCCCTATCAAGAGGTGGGATTTTTTGTCATCCAGACTTACTACAGAAGTAGAACAAGTTAATTCTTTATATTTAGAAAAGAGGACGGCTACCCAGCCTAATATGCTAACTTCAACTGCATATTGATTCTGTATTCCTTGCTAAGAACTAGTTTTGATTAAGCTCAAAATTTCGTCGCGTGTTTCTTCTGGGGTTTTACCTTTCGTATAAACTAAAATCTTGGCTAACTTGTAATTTGCAGGATGTTTAACAAAGTATTCGTGCAAGTCCATTTCACCATCCTGAAACTCGCCAATTCTCTCTTTAATAATTTTTATCGACTCATCTAAATCGGGAGAGGGAAGCACCAAAACTACATTTAGGTAAGGTTCTAGTACCTTCTGTACACGATAGAATAACCCAGCATCGTCATAAACTGAATGACCTGCACCAAAATCAATTACACAATTGCTGTGTTCAGCAACCAACTTTTCTACTGCATAAGCCTCAAATGGCTTCCAATATTGATATGCTGCTAAAAATCCCTTTTCAAGTCTTAGCTTCTTTGCTAAATCATCATCATAACCAATCTGCTGATAGTATTCATAGCGCAATTCATCCATTGAAACTTGAGGCAAATTGAGCTTTTGGGCTAGTAAATTACCCAGTGTACTTTTCCCAGTTCCAATAGGGCCAATTAAGATAATATCTTTTAGCATTGTTGTAGAATCTTAGTTTGATGGTAATACATACAAAAAACGCAAAGACGCACCTTTCTTACTTTGCGTCTTTGCGCCTTTGCGTGAGCCAATCTTCCTTCAACTAACTAGTAAACACCTCAACAGGTAATCGGCTAAAGGACAACCTTTCATTCTGTACATCGACAAAAATCGTATCCCCATCGTTAAATTCACCGCGCAAAATCGCCTTAGCAATTTGCGTTTCTAACTCGCGCTGAATCGCCCGTTTCAGTGGACGCGCCCCGAATACGGGGTCATAACCCACTTCCGCTAAAAAGTCAAGGGCTGCATCAGAGAGGCGGAGGGAAATCTTGCGATCGCCCAATCGATGGCGTAACCTTTCGACTTGTAACAGGACAATCTGCCGCAATTCTCGCTTATCCAAACTGTGGAAGATAATTACCTCGTCAATTCGGTTGAGGAACTCAGGACGGAAGCTATTTCGCATCGCTTCCATTACCCGATGGCGCATTTCGTCGTAACGGGAGTTATCCCCAGCGATATCGAGAATGTACTGCGAACCGATGTTACTGGTCATGATAATAATTGTGTTCTTGAAGTCCACAGTATGACCTTGAGCATCGGTGACGCGACCATCATCAAGGATTTGCAGGAAAATATTGAATACATCGGGGTGTGCTTTCTCGATTTCGTCGAAAAGAATCACGGCGTAAGGGCGGCGACGGATAGCTTCGGTGAGTTGTCCGCCTTCCTCGTAGCCTACATACCCTGGAGGTGCACCGATTAACCGGGAAACAGCGTGTTTCTCCATGTACTCAGACATATCAATCCGCACCATTGCTTCTTCGGTGTCGAACATATATGAGGCTAATGCCTTCGCCAGTTCGGTTTTACCTACACCAGTGGGGCCGAGGAAGACAAAGCTGGCGATGGGACGGTTAGGATCAGCCAAACCAGCACGCGATCGCTGAATCGCATCGGCGACGGCTGTAACCGCTTCATCTTGCCCAATTACCCGATGGTGCAATTCATCTTCTAAATGTAGGAGTTTCTCTTTCTCAGATTCTACTAACTTGCTGATGGGGATGCCTGTCCACTTAGAAATGATTTCCGCAATGTCTGCTTCGGTGACTTCTTCGCGTAATAAGGATTTACCTGTGCCTTGGGCTTGAGTTAGTTCTCTTTCTGTCTCTTCCAATCTGCGGTGCAAGTTGGTTAAATTACCATACTTCAATTCGGCGGCGCGGTTGAGGTCGTAATCTCTTTCCGCTTGCTGAATTTCTAAGTTAACCTTGTCAATCTCTTCCTTGACAGATTGCAGCTTAGTAATGACATCTTTCTCAGATTGCCATTGGGCGCTGAGAGTTCTTTGTTCTTCCTTGAGATCCGCCAATTCCTTCTCTAACCTTTCCAACCGTTCGCGGGAAGCTGCATCACTTTCTTTTTGCAGAGATAGCTTTTCCATCTCTAATTGCAGAATCTTTCGATCGATTTCATCGAGTTCTTCTGGCTTGGAGGTAATCTCCATTTTCAACCTAGCGGCGGCTTCGTCTACCAAGTCGATGGCTTTGTCTGGGAGGAAGCGATCGCTAATATAACGGCTGGACAATGTAGCGGCAGCTACCAAGGAACTATCGGAAATCTTCACCCCGTGGTGGACTTCATAACGTTCCTTCAACCCACGTAAAATAGAAATTGTATCTTCTACACTAGGCTGGTCTACGTAAACTTGTTGGAAGCGTCTTTCTAATGCCGCATCTTTTTCGATATATTTGCGGTACTCATCCAAGGTTGTCGCCCCAATACAGCGCAATTCACCCCGCGCCAACATCGGTTTTAACAAGTTACCAGCATCCATTGCCCCTTGAGTTGCACCTGCACCGACAACGGTGTGAATTTCATCAATAAATAAAACTATATTACCGCCGGATTCGGTGACTTCTTTTAATACAGCTTTGAGACGTTCTTCAAATTCACCCCGGAATTTTGCCCCCGCAATCATCGCCCCCATATCTAAGGAGATTAACTTGCGGTCTTTGAGGGATTGGGGTACATCACCAGCGACGATACGCTGGGCTAAACCTTCCGCGATCGCCGTTTTACCTACACCGGGTTCACCAATTAACACAGGGTTATTCTTGGTGCGCCGAGAGAGAATTTGGATGGTGCGGCGAATTTCATCATCCCGACCAATAACTGGATCAAGTTGACCTTTACGGGCTGCTTCTGTGAGGTCACGCCCGTATTTTTCCAGCGATTGGTATTTGCCTTCTGGATTTTGGTCGGTCACTGTTTGACTCCCACGAACTTGCTTAATAATATTTTTTAGTTTGTTTTCATCTAAGCCGAACTCTTGCAGCAAAGCTCTGCCGAAGCGATCATCTTTGGCGTAAGCTAAGAATAAATGTTCAATAGAAATATATTCGTCTTTAAAATCTTTGCGATATCCGTCTGCCCGGTCTAACAAAGTATCCAAACTCCGTCCCAGGTAAACTGAGGTGCTGTTACCTGAGACTTTGGGCTGACGTTTGATAAATTGGTCAGTGCGATCGTTAATTTTTTGTAAGTTCACACCTGCTTTGGTCAAAATCCCACTGGCCAGACCATCTTGTTCCAGTAGCGCCTTCATCAGATGTTCACTTTCTATCTGCTGCTGTTGATGCTGTTTAGCAATCTCAGGAGTGTGGGCGATCGCTTCCCAGGCTTTTTCTGTAAATTGATTAGGGTTAGTTGGTTGCATAGGCTGATTGAGGGACGACCATTTATAAATGCAGATGGAACAATTTGTTCTCTATCGTCATTTTACGGAGAGTCGCAGCACTAGCGGGATCGGTCTTCACGTCTTTTGAGAGTAGTATTACTTCTCTATTTGGTCATTAGTCATTAGTCCACAGTCTACAGTTATTCCCTCCTACCTCCTGCTTCTAAAAAAGCAATCACCTGTTCTCGCTTGACTGTAGGAAAACCTTCTAAAAAATCATCAATAGACTCTCCTGCCTTTAAATAATCTAGCAAGGTTTCCACTGGTACTCATGTTCTTGCGAAGACTGACGTACCACTCATCGCATCTGGGGATGCGGTAGTGACTGCCGATTGATTCATAAAATCTCTTGCCATATATATAACTTCTGTTCTTCTTTGTGCCTCTGCGCCTACCGCAAGCGGAACGCCTAACGGCGAATGCGTGAGCCTCAAAATAATATTGTCAGCAACGCCAAAGTATTAATGCAAGAGGACTAAAGTCCTCACTACGAACTAGCTAATTCAAAGACTGTTTGTACCAGCTTGTCTAAATCAACTGGTTTGGACATATGGTGTTGAAAACCGACTGCTAAGGAACGCTGCTGATCTTCTACTCTGGCGTAGGCTGAGAGGGCGATCGCTTTTATCTGTCCTCTTTTTTCAGGTGGTAGAGAACGTACCTGCTGCATGAGGGCGTAACCATCTATGTCTGGCATACCAATGTCGCTGATGAATACATCGGGTTGGAACGATGGCAAAGAAGCTAAAACTTCATCTGCACAAGTAGCAGCTAACACTTCTGCCCCATATTGTTCCAGCACTACTTGAATTAATTCACGAGCATCGGGTTCATCGTCAACAATCAGGACTTTAATCCCTGTTAAATCTGCTTCTGGTGTTAATTCGTCGGGTGGAATTTCCTGGGCTGTGGTTTCTAACAAGGGCAACCACACTGTAAACTTTGCCCCCTGTCCTAACCCTGGACTATCAGCTTGGATGGTTCCCCCGTGGGCCTCAACCAAATGCCTGACGATCGCTAATCCTAACCCTAATCCTCCATACTTACGAGTGGTGGAAGCATCTTCTTGGCGGAACGACTCAAAGATATAAGGTAAAAATTCAGGGTTGATGCCTTTGCCTGTATCCTTAACGCTAATTTGTGCTTGATTGCCCACTCGCTCTAAGCGAATATCTATCTGTCCACCTTCAGGGGTAAATTTAATAGCGTTAGACAACAGGTTCCACACAACTTGCTGGAGTCGAGCCGAGTCGCCTGAAACCTGCCCAACTGGGGCTAGGACTGGATGCAGGAAGATAGATTTGGCAACGGCTGATGTTCTTACGGTGTCTAGCGCTCCCTCAATCACCATGACTAAATTGACGGGAGTTTCATCCATGCTAAATTTACCGCGTAAAATCTTGGCAACATCCAGCAGGTCATCGATTAGTTGGGTTTGGATGTAGGCATTGCGTTCGATGGTGGCTAGGGCTGAGGCTGTTTTCTGGGGGTCAAACTTGCGGTGTTGTAGTAGTTTTGCCCAACCTAGAATCGGGTTCAGGGGCGATCGCAATTCGTGGGAAAGAACGGCTAAAAACTCATCTTTAATTCGGTTAGCACGTTCAGCTTCGGCTCTGGCTGCTTTCTCCTGTTCTAAGAGGCGATCGCGTTCGATTTGGGCTTGTTTGCTATTTGTAGTATCAAACAAAACACCGTGCATTCGTACCGCTTGACCTTCTGAGTCATAGATATATCGCCCCAAAGCTGTCAGCCATTGGATGCTACCATTTGGCCAAATTACACGGTAGTCACACTGATAATCCTTTTTTTGCAACATCGTTGCTTGTAGAGAAGCTTCGACACGGGCTAAGTCTTCTGGATGCACCCGTTGCGCCCACTCTTCATAGGTGCGATAGGGTTTTCCTGGTGCATACCCTAACAAAATTTCGTGTTGAGGCGACCAGATCACCTCGTTGGTTTTAATGTTCCAGTCCCATACCCCCATGCCGGTGACATTGAGTGCCATGTTTAGCCGTTCGTCGCTGTCACGTAATGCCTGCATGGCTCGTGTTTGCTCAATTAAAGACCAGATTCGGGCTACGCTTTCTTGCAGTAGTATAACTTCATCGTTAGTCCACACACGCGCCTTTGTTGAGGAAATACATAAGACGGCTGCCAACTGTCCCTGATAGACACAGGGAATAGCCACAAAGGCTCTCACTTGGTTGCTGGCGTAGTGACTGGCAAAAGCACCTGTGCGTGGATCTGTGATGATATCATGCACGATCGCGGGTTGATTGGCTGCAAATGTAGTTTGAAATTCTAGTGTGGCAAAATCTGATAGTTGGTAAGTTCCGGCACTGCTGGCCACATCTCGACACCACTCTTGCTCTAGTATGTATATACCTTGTTGCCTATCCATCTTGCCTAAGCTGCATCGGTTCACTTTTAGGTATTGTCCCAGGCTGCTGATTGCTTCCCACATCATTGTTGACGCATCATGGAGATGACGCAACCGCAAGTCTAGTTGGTTGAGAAATTGCTTGTTAAGTTCCTGTTGTTTACGCTCAGTAATGTCTTCGGCAATACCTGTAAAGCGATACACCTTTCCTGCCTCATTTTTCAGCCCGAAGCATCTGTCTCTAACCCAGCGAATTTTGCCATTGGGTAAAATAATGCGGTACTCTTCATCAAATTGATCAGCGATCGCTTTTTCCTCAAAAGCTTGACGAATTGATACTTGATCTTCAAGATGAATTAAATTAAACCAGTTATTTGGGTTTGCATATAATTCCTCCGGCTTCAATCCCCACAGCAGTTCATAAGCAGGGCTGACATAGCTGACACGCTTCTCATCCACCTCTTTAATCCAGAAAACCGCATCAATATTTTCTGCTAACTGACGAAACTTTAGCTCACTGTCCCGTAGCGCTTGGGCTGACCGTTTGCGTTCTGTAATATCAATGTCATTACCTGCCATCCTCAGTGGTTGACCATTCTGGTCATAGAACACCTTACCTTGGCTCAATGCCCAGCGAATTGTGCCGTTAGGGTAAACTACCCGAAATTCAATGTCATAATCTTCCCCGGTAGCGACGGCATGAGCTACGGCTGCGAGTACGCGATCGCGATCCTCTGGATGTATCCGCTCGACAAACATCCCAAAGGAGCCATCAAACTCGCCCTTTGCCAAGCCAAATAAGGCTTCCAAATTCTCCGACCAGGTAATCACACCCGTCTGGATATGCCAATCCCAGGTTCCCATCCGCGAAGCTTCTAGTGCCACTCGCAACCGTTCTTCGCTCTCTCGTAGTTCTGCTTCTACCCTGCGGCGCTCGACTAGTTCATGCTGTGCCTGTTGATACAGTTCTGCTTGCCGCAATGCAATACCTAAATGAGTTGCTAATTCTTGGAGTAAATCAATTTCTAAGGTTTGCCACTGGCGGGGTGCTGTACAATGATGGGCAATCAGCATTCCCCATAGTTGGTTATCCTGCAAAATCGGCACGACTAAATTTGCTCGCACCTGCAATTTTGCTAGTAATTCTGCATGGCAGGAACTGACGCTACCATCATAAATGTCGGTTTTAGCTGTTACTAACCCTTGGCGGAAGGCTTCAACGTAGTTTTCGTTAAAGCAAGCGTCATGGTAAGTGGTAGATAACAGGGGAGTCCAACCCAAACCCACGGATTCAGTTGCCACAATACCACAACCATTCTGCAATCGGAAAATCACCACCCGGTCGGTCTGAAGAAATTGCCGGACTTCCGTTACTGTCGTTTGCAGAATTTCTGCTAAATCTAAAGATTGGTGAATTTTTTGGGTAATTTGCGATACTAACCGCTCTCGCTCGATGCGTTGTTGCAGTTGGATGCGTAGCTGTACCGTCTCAATCGCTACATTCACCCCTAGTTGCAAAACTTCCGGGGTCATCTGTTCTTTGATGAGATAATCCTGTGCGCCTGCTTTCATCGCTTGCACAGCGATCGCTTCATTACCTTGCCCCGTTACCATAATCACGGGTAAGTAGGTCTGTTGCGTCAATGATTGTAAACGAGTAAGAAATTCTACTCCATCTAAATCAGGTAGTCTATAATCAAGCAATACTGCATCGGGTTGGTGTTTTTGCCAAAGTTCCAGCCCTTGGGTTCCTAGATTTGCTTCTAAAAAATTATAGGCGTAATCGCGATCGCACGATAGATAACGTCGGTACATCTCCCGGTCTTCAGGAGAATCATCGACAATGAGGATTTTACGCCAAGCTTTAACCATGATTAATCCTCTGAACGCTCAGGCAGCGTTGTCACTTCAAACCAATAGTTTACTAGCGTTTGCACATCCCGTTTTAGCTGCTCAAAGTTGATCGGTTTAACGATATAACTGTTAACTCCGTATCTGTAACAGTCATCAATATCTTTAGGGTTATCAGAGGTAGTAAATACTACAACTGGAATAGTTTTTAAATTATCATCTTCTTTAATGCGTCGCAATACCTCTCTGCCATCGGTTCCGGGTAGATTTAAATCGAGCAAAATCAAGCCAGGACGGGGGAATTTTTGGCGATCGCTATAGTTGCCAGTCCGATAAAGAAACGCCAAGGCTTGCTCCCCGTTCACACACCTCTGGATAGGAATTGTCAAGGGCGATCGCTGCAAAAACCGTTGCACTGCCTCAAAGTCTTCATTACTATCTTCCACAACTAAAAGTGGCGGCTTTTTCTGCACAAACAAGGTTAAATCGCGGTTCAAGAGATTTCCTCCGCCGAGAGCGTAAAGTAAAATGTGCTACCTTGATTTGGTGTAGATTCTACCCAAATTCGGCCTCCATGTCGTTCCACAATTTTTCGGGCAATGGTTAATCCTGCGCCTGTCCCGCCACCAAACTCATCGCGTCCATGTAAACGGCGGAAAATCTGAAAAATTTTCTCAATGTGTTGTGGTGAGATACCGATACCGTTATCACGGACGTAGAAAATGGGGGAGGGTAATTCCTGCTGAATATAGCCGATTTCTACCCATTTTTGGGGTTTATCATTATATTTAATCGCGTTGCTGATCAAGTTGGTGAAAAGCTCATTAACTTGGGCGCGATCGCATTCTAAGTTGGGTAAGGTTTGGGGTATGCGAAATTCTACTTCAGTTTGTGGTCGGGCAATTGTCAAGGTGGCGATCGCCTGCTGTACTAACTCATTCAAGTTTACCGTTTGTCGCATCAGTTCGGCGCGTCCCAAGCGGGAGAAATGCAGTAAGGAATTAATCAAGTCTTCCATGCGTTGTGTCAAACGCACCAGGGTTTGCAACTTCGCTACCCCATCATCATTTAATACCTCTGCATAATCTTCCATTAAGAAGTTAGCGTAATTGTGAATACCCCGTAGTGGTTCTTTCAAGTCGTGGGAAGCAATGTAAGCAAAAGAATCGAGTTCTTCATTACTGCGTTGTAATTCAAAGTTCATCGAAGCTAATTCATCAGCTTGACGTAGCACAATACCGACAATCAAGCTACGTAATTCGGAAACTGCGGCAATTTCGCAAGATTTCCACGGCAAAGCACGACCCCGCACCGTTTCTTGCCACGAATCGAAAGATTTGCGCGGAGACATGCGTAAACTACCATCGGCGGAAACTTCCACAGGCTTATTAGGATTACCACCCCAATTCACAGTTTGAATCACCTCTGGACGGAACCAGAGAATGTAATTACGATGAACCCGCGAAATTTCTAGTGCTAAAACCCCACTAGCGATCGCCGCATACGACGCGGCTGGGGGATAATCTTGAGAGAGCGATCGGGTTTCAAACAAACTTTCACGCAGATGCGGCTTAATCCAATCGAGTAAAGCTTGAACCTCACCCTCTGAAGGTGTTTCACCTACATGAATATACTGCTTACCACTGAAAATTACCGCCCCCGTAGCGTTTACCAAATGGAGTAATTGAGATTTGAGTTGCACCATCCCATCTAATAAATACTCAGCTTGGGACAAAGCCTCAACAAATTGAGTTTGCAAAGCCTTTAACTGCATTTTGTAGTCGATGTCCTCGCTGGCCTCTTTGTTTGCCAGTTCTACAGACATCACCTGCCCAATAAACTCACAAGCAGTGCGAATATTATATGGAATATACTTGGGTGATGAATGATGACAAGCAATTAATCCCCAAAGCTTTTGATTCTGCATCAGAGAAATAGACATGGAAGCAGTCACGCCCATATTGTGCATATATTCCAAGTGAATTGGAGACACACTCCGCAACACCGCTAGACTTAAATCTAATGGCTGATTAGTTATGGGATTATTTGTTGGAATTAAAGGAACAGGTTGGTAGTTAGCATCGGGAATCAAGCGTAACCAGTTGAGGGTGTAGAGATGTCGGGCTTGCTTGGGAATATCAGAGGCCGGGTAGCGTAAATCGAGATAAGGTGTTTCTTGGTCAGTATCTTCAGCAATGACACTACCTGCACCTTCTGGGTCAAAGCGGTAGACCATAACGCGCTCAAAATCAGTGATACGCCGGATTTCCTTGACAACAATTTGGCACATTTCTAGCAAAGTGGGTGCTTTCTGAATGCGCGTAATTGTTCCCTTCACCTGATTATAAAAGTCAAAAAAGTTAGTTTTTACCTTTACTTTTTGTGGCTCTATTTCTAGAATAATTGTCTCATCTAAACGATGCACAATCCCATCAAAATCAATTGATCTTTTGAAAATTGTAATAGAAATATTTATGGGATTAATACTTTCAAAATCTTCGCTCAAACACTGCTGAATCTTATTAATTTGCTTAACATCCAATAAGTATGACAGGGGTTTGCCTAGCAATTTATCTGGTTTTTGCCCAATTATTTCTTGCGAATTACTACTTACTTGAATAATTTTTAGGGAAGGGTCTTGTAATACTAAAATAACCCCATGAGGTTGGACTAACCCTGGAATATGAATCGGTTCTTGGTCACAGTTTGTCAAATCAACCACTTCATCAACCAAACCTTGTTTTCCTATTTTTCCATCGCTTTTAGGAGTAGACATAAATTTCTCATTAGAAATTAAAATAAAATGAATGAGTAAGAATAAAAAATATTCTCAATTAGCCAATTGCCGTTATCTTAGGCTGTAACGTGGTTAAATTTCAAACACAGTGCAAGACTGTTGACTATGGACTAATGACTAATGACTAAAAAACAGAAATTTCCTTACCTAGTTGGCTCCAAGTGGACAGCAACAAAGAAAATAGATGGTTGGCGACACTTTCAGGTAGTTAACCGCAAAAATCAAGGTAAATGGGTTTATGCCGAGATGGTCGCAGCTTGTGACCCCAAAATCCGCTTTTGGCTCAACGCCAAGTTGTTACAAGATGGTTTCCAGTGGCAAGCCGGCTGGCAATCATTGCAAGAAATTGAGGAAGCAGATAAGGCAGTGGGGAGTAGGGAATGAGCTAAGAGCATATTTATTGATAAATTAATAATTTTTTACAACATCATGCTTGTTAACTAATCAATAACTATTTATCTTCTGGGTAGGCATCATGAGCGCCCTAAATTATTGAGATTTTGAGAGTGCTAAAGCTATAAATTCTCTACTTCACATCAAGGCGATCAACTTATCCCCACAAGGATACAGTGTACACAAATCTTAGAGTTACGAACAAAATGTAGATTTATCCCCCTAAGTCCCTCTTTTTTCAAATGTAGCTTGGGGAGATAAAAACCTTATGGATAATGGATTATCAGACTTGTGTGTACACTGTACCTTCCACAAAGAGAGGATTTTTTCTTAACCACAAACTCATGATTTTAATGGCGATAGCTCTCATTACACTAAAATGCGGCTTTTAGAGTTGATTAAATCTGTCAAAACTCTTAAATTGTATGAAACATAGCTTTTTGTCTTTTGTTACTCTTTTTATTTAATTTGAGTATAAATATTGTTTTATTAATTTTAAAAGATATTTATAGCTACTTAAATGGATATAAACCTTATTGCTCTATTTATTGAGTTTTTACGGCTAATATCTACATCTTGCATATTTACCACCCCTTTATTTTTCGAGAGAAATAGTCAATAATCACGATCACATACCTCACACATTGCCAACTGCGGCTAGGTGAAGGCAAATGTTTTAGCCACAAGGTTTGATAAAAAACGATAAGAGGCAAGCACAGTGAAACTAGCAGTCTACGGAAAAGGTGGAATAGGTAAATCCACAACTAGCTGTAATATATCCGTCGCCATAGCCAAACGCGGTAAGAAAGTGCTGCAAATCGGGTGCGATCCTAAACATGACAGTACCTTCACTCTCACCGGGTTTTTGATTCCCACAATTATCGACACCCTGCAAGAGAAAGATTATCACTATGAAGATGTCTGGCCAGAGGATGTCATTTATAAAGGCTATGGTGGTGTAGACTGCGTAGAAGCTGGCGGCCCACCTGCGGGTGCTGGATGTGGCGGTTATGTCGTAGGTGAAACTGTAAAATTACTAAAAGAACTCAACGCTTTTGATGAATACGATGTCATCTTGTTTGACGTTCTTGGTGATGTGGTTTGTGGTGGTTTTGCTGCACCCCTCAACTACGCTGATTACTGCATGATTGTTACAGATAATGGCTTTGATGCCTTGTTTGCAGCAAATCGGATTGCGGCTTCAGTGCGAGAGAAAGCCAGGACTCATCCCCTGCGTTTAGCTGGGTTGATTGGCAACCGTACTTCCAAGCGCGACTTGATTGAAAAATATATAGAAGCTGTGCCAATGCCAGTTTTGGAAGTTTTACCCTTAATTGAAGATATTCGCGTTTCCCGCGTTAAAGGTAAAACTTTATTTGAAATGGCAGAGTCAGATCCTTCCCTGAACTACGTTTGCGACTACTACCTCAACATTGCCGACCAGATTTTAGCGCGTCCTGAAGGAGTTGTTCCCAATGATGCCCCTGATCGTGAATTATTCTCTTTATTATCAGATTTTTATTTAAATCCGCGTAAACCCCAGGTTCCTAATCCTGAAGAGGAATTAGACTTGATGATTGTATAAATCATCTGATTTTCAGGATGGGGTCAATATGGCTTTCTTTAATAGTTTTACAGATTCGATAAAACAGAAGTGGTTGCAATTCTTCCAAGCTAACCGTGACTGGATAAAACTCCACATGGAAGTGGAGTCAGTTTATACGCCAGACGGTGGCAAGCGGCCACCCTCTTACCTCATCCTGGGGGTAGTCAATGCACTGGAACCAAAACTAGCCCAGCTAATGTTTCCTTTTTCTAAATTGAATCCTGATGCCGATACCTTGATTGAGGTACTGGAGTTAAATTTTGACCCAGATATCGTATTGGGTAATCATTCAGTTCCTCAAGAAGAAGAAGAAACACATCAGTACGAGTCAGCAATTGAAGACAATATCCAAGATGAAACTTTGGCAAGCACCCAAACAAATGGCTTTGGGCTAGATTCTGAACACCAAACACTAATAATTGAGGCAGTAGCAAGCTTCAATGACCTAGAGGAAATTTCTATTACCAATGGAACTAAACTACAAGACCAGTTCCAGCATACAAACGGTAAGGAAACAGAAGGTTTTGATGAAGTCAACTTCGATACCATCGCTGAATCAACAGAAGAACTGGAAGAACAAATTCTCAGTGAATTGAACACACCAGACGAAAATGCTTTCAGTGATGTGTTATCTGATGTTTGGGGTGATGAGACATCGCTGCAAAAGACCGAAGATAATAACGATTTTTTGGGTGAAGAATTACCGGCTGGCGTTTTTGATGAATCGGAAATTGCCCGTCTCTTCCCCAACGCATAAATACAAGGGATTGGTAGTTGGTGCTATGTGCCAAGAAAAGGGAATAGGGAATAGGCAGTAGGGAGTAGGGTAAAATTACCATTCCCCACTCCCCACTCCCCTCCAATTCCTGCTTTTAATTTAAAAGGGGAGATAACCAAAATGACCATTGCGCAAGAACCAACAGCTTTAAACTTTGAGTGTGAAACTGGCAATTACCATACCTTCTGCCCAATTAGCTGTGTGGCGTGGTTATACCAAAAAATAGAAGATAGTTTCTTTTTGGTAATTGGCACTAAAACCTGTGGGTACTTTCTGCAAAATGCGATGGGGGTCATGATTTTTGCAGAACCCCGCTATGCAATGGCAGAGTTGGAAGAGGGAGATATTTCCGCACAATTGAATGATTATGAGGAGTTGAAAAGATTGTGCGACCAAATAAAGCGCGATCGCAACCCTAGCGTCATTGTGTGGATTGGCACTTGCACCACCGAAATCATCAAAATGGATTTGGAAGGGCTTGCACCCAAGCTGGAAGGCGAAATCGGCATTCCTATTGTGGTTGCCCGTGCTAACGGCTTAGATTACGCCTTTACCCAAGGGGAAGACACAGTTCTCGCCGCAATGGCTAACCGTTGTCCAGATAAATCACCAGTAGCAGAAGCAGAGAAAAACGAACGTAATGCCATTCAAAAGCTTTTAAACTTCGGCAAGAAGAAAGAAGATGTAGCCCAAGAAGAATCAGAATATGTAGACCATCCTCCTCTGGTTCTGTTTGGTTCCCTTCCTGATCCTGTGGTGACTCAGTTAACTTTAGAATTAAAAAAACAAGGTATTAAAGTTTCCGGCTGGCTACCCGCTAAACGCTTTACAGAATTACCAGTGCTGGAAGAAGGTTATTATGTTGCTGGTGTTAACCCCTTCCTCAGCCGTACAGCCACAACCTTGATGCGTCGTCGCAAATGCAAACTCATCGGCGCACCCTTCCCCATCGGCCCAGATGGAACCCGTGCTTGGATAGAAAAAATTTGCTCTGTGTTTGGTATTACACCTCAAGGTTTGGAAGAAAGGGAAGCGCAAATTTGGGCTGGTTTGGAAGATTATGTAAAACTTATTCGTGGTAAGTCTGTATTCTTCATGGGTGATAACTTATTGGAAGTCTCCTTAGCGCGGTTCTTAGTGCGCTGTGGAATGACTGTTCAAGAAGTTGGCATTCCTTACATGGATAAGCGTTACCAAGCTGCTGAGTTGGCAATGCTGGAAAAAGCTTGTGAGGAAATGGGCGTACCCTTGCCGAAGATTGTCGAGAAGCCAGATAACTATAATCAAGTACAGCGAATTTATGAGTTGAAACCAGATTTAGTAATTACTGGTATGGCTCATGCTAACCCATTGGAAGCGCGGGGTATTAATACTAAGTGGTCGGTGGAGTTTACTTTTGCTCAAATTCACGGCTTTACCAATGCGCGTGACATTTTGGAATTGGTAACTCGTCCGCTACGTCGTAATAATAATTTGAAAGATTTGGGTTGGGATAAGTTGGTAAGGGAGGAGGCGAAGATTTAGGTTTTATAAACCACAGAGACACAGAAACACAGAGGAAAGAGTATTTAAGGCGAACATTAAGGTTCGCCTTTTTTATTTCACGCATACCGCTAAAGCGGAACCCGCAGGGTAGGCGCAAAGGAAATAAGAAGTGTAGAGATTATATTTGTAAAGGTGTTGAAGGAATAATAAACATTAATTCTGCACCTTCGGGTTTTGTTTCTGAGGATGGGGATAGTTTTAGCCATTCATGAAAGCTAATACCAAGTTGAGATATTGCTTGTATTTCTGTTTGATATGATTCAAAACGACAATTGGTTTCTATCATAGATTCCATAACTTCTAGCATTTGAGGAAGTCGTTTATCCGCTTCTCGTTTTAAATCATTAGAATTGGGGCCAAGCCAGCCTCCTTGAACTTCAACACGACTTAAGATTGCTTGTGGTAGTGATTCTATCCATTTATTATGATCTTGTGCTATCCTAAATAGATTTTCTCTGTGCATTTCAAATACATCATTTTCATCTAGATTTGTATCGATCCATTGGTAAATTCTGGTTAATCTTTTTAAATCAGTTTGACCTTTTAAATGAGGTTGTAGATATGCTGCTGGGTTAGAAGTCAGAAGAATATCGACATACTTTTGAATACGAGAACGAATTACTCTTGATCCTTCTTGAAAACGACGTAATGCTGTTTCATGTTCTTCTAATTCTAAATAACAACGTGTTTCAGCTAGGTATGCTAAAGATAGAGTAAGAAGATATTCATCCGCAATTTGGCTTTGTTGTTCAATTTCGATATCCGTAAATTCTGTGTAAATATGTTCTGCTTCTAAAAACCTATTAATTGCTTGTAAAGCGCTACTTCTACGATTTTCAGGTTTAGTCATTGTAAAAGCATTAATTGCTAATTCAATAGCAGCACGAAAATTAGCATAAAAACTAAGGTCAATTTTTCGATTTATTTTGATTAATAACTCTTGCGCTTCTTGTAAACGTTGTTCTAATTCCTTAAGACGTTGTGCTATTAGAGCAAAGCCCATCACTGAAACACCAAGGTTAAATATACTAGTAGCAGTAGTTACATGTAAAATTCCTTGAGTTAATTGTAAATTCTGCCCTAGTTCCTGTAATTGATTTTCAATACCACCTAAGCGTCCGTTAACATCTGCTAAACCTTTTCCTGTCAAAGCAGCATTAGCAACAGTTGCAACTAAATTTCCTCCTGAAACAGCAAGATTGCCTAAATTTGTTTGTTCAAGTCCGCCTAAACGCTCGTTAACATTTGCTAAACCCTTTCCTGTCACAGCAGCGTTAGCACCTGAAGCAACTAGATTTACTCCAGAAAACATAAGATTGAGTAAATTGTTAGAGGAATTATTTTGTATTGGAGAATTATTAGGTATGTCTCTTAACCAAGTAACAACTTGCTTACTGACTACCTCTCGAATTACACCTCCAACTCGTTCTAAGCTTCCATTTGCTAATCCTTTGACAATCCAATCAGCAAGCATGAATGTTACTGTTACTGGTAAACTCACAATATTCTCCTCACTGCTAAACTTTTTCTGAATAAATAGCCACCTTGTATTTAAGTAACTGGTAGCTATAACTCTAGTTAGTATTCCCAGTTTGGGTTGGGGTTTATCTTATAAGCTAGGAGTATAAAAATATAGGGGAGAATAGGAGCGATCGCCAGAGTATTAAAATGATAGAAATTAGGAATTAACATTATGCCAGAGATATGTCGTTTTTTGGGAATTATTATTACTATGTACTACAATGATCACCCGCCGCCTCATTTTCATGTACGCTATAATCAACAAAAGGCAATCATTGAGATAGAAAGTTTGACAATTCTAGAAGGTCAACTTACTCCTAGAGTTCGGGATTTAGTAATTGAGTGGGCAACTCTGCACAAGTCTGAACTTTTAGAAAACTGGCAATTTGCAAGACAAAATGACCCATTAACAAAAATTGAACCTTTAGAATAAACTATGCTTCAAGACATCATAGAAGTTATTCCTCAAGATAATTACCAACTATATTTGAAGTTTGAAGATGGACAATCAGGAGTGGTAAATCTTAAAGAATTAATTGAATTTACAGGGATTTTCGCACGTTTAAATGATATTGAATATTTTAAAAGTGTTAAGGTTAATCGTGAATGGGGAACAATACACTGGGATAATGGGGCAGACTTAGATCCTGATGTTTTATATGCTGTAGTTACTCAACAATCTATACCCAAATATGAAACAAGTTTTATTGAATAAAGTAAGCAAATAAGCTTTAAATAATAAGTAGACTAGAGTACATATAAGCTAGGCTGAGTGGAATTAAACAAAAGGCTGTCCTGTAAATATCACTATGATGAATAAGACGTTATTAATTATTTCTAAATTGGTTAATGCGTTTAATGTTATGGGAATATATCTAATGTGAAAATTAACGATCGCACTCACTCATCAACTAGCGATCGCCAAAAAAATATTAATTATTATACCCATTTAAAATTGTAAACTAACACTATCTGCTATTTAAAACTCAAACAATAATTAGGTTAATATACTGTCGTGCAATAATTACTGATAAGACATAATACATAGTTACCTGCACTTTATTTTTTTAGGTGTAGAAAAATTTTCTTCCCAACGTGTTTATCAGCAGTCAAATTGGGGAATTATGAAGGATAGGAAATAATAACCCAATATTTAGCGGTTATATAAATTACATTATCTAGCATTTATTAAGGTAGCAGTGGCGATGTTAGAGCCGGAAAACAAGTTATTTGCCCTCAAAGATGGTTGGGTTTCTCAAGACTCCAGAGAACAACAACGTCTCAAAGCGCTATTAGAATTAGGTTTGCGACAACCAGAAACGATACCAGTCTTTGAAGAGGCGACTCAAACTGCTGCTCATTTTTTGGAAGCACCTATTTCTATTTTGGGTTTCATAGATCAAGAGCGTCATTGGTTTAAATCGGCGATAGGTTTATCTAGACTGGGGCTGATGAATCAACTAGCGCAAAGTCGTCAGTTGATGCGCCAGGAATCTTTCTGCACCCAAGTAGTGGAGAGTCATCAAATACTTGCCATCAATGATACTCATAAAATTACTAATCCTGCACTTGCGCCTGGTAAGTTAATTCAGGACTATGGCATTCGTGCATATTTAGGCGCACCCTTAATTGATGCGGCTGGCAATTGCCTTGGTGCATTAGCTGTCATGGATTTAGTACCGCGCAACTTTACAACCAGAGATATTGAATTTTTACAAATTATCGCTCGTTGGAGCATGAGTGAGTTTGAGCGTAACCGCCTACTCATGCAAGGAAAACCAGAGCCAAGTAGCTTCAAGAGCGCTCCAAGCTTCACAATTCATGAAGAAGTTAATAATATTAAGGTTACATCACCTAGTGTAGAAAAACGTCCTGATTCAACAAAGCAAGTCAAAATCGAACTTTTAGCCCAACTCACCCAGGAATTACGGACACCTTTGACATCTGTATTAGGGATGGCGAGTGTTTTAGGGCGAGAGATTTATGGGCCATTATCTACTAAGCAGCGAGAATATGTAGATATCATCCAACATAGTGGGCGGTATTTACTTTCTCTGGTGAATGAAATTGCCGAATTAGGCGCAATCGATGAAAACGCCCATATACTCAATATCGCGCCTGTAGATATTGAAATGTTATGCCAACAAGCAATCAATACTTTAGAAGAAGCTGCTAACCGTCGAGAACAAGATATTCGTTTATCTATAGAACCAGGACGTAGCCGTATTTGGCCTTTAGATAAAGACAAAGTGCGGCAAATGTTGTATCACTTAATTTTCAGTGTGATTCAATTGTCTGCTACTGGTAGTATTGTGCGTATTCATGTTTCATATAAAGAAAATACGCTTAATTTAACAGTTTGGGTTTCCCATCCTTGGTTGGGAGATGGTATCACTGATGTTGACCCTTACTTAAGACTTAATTCATTATCTGTAATGGATTTACCCAGTGAAGCAGACCTTTATGATATACCTGCTGAATTTCGAGAAGAAGTAGGAGGTGTACCAATGACACTGGAGAAGTTACAAACGTTGGGTGATTCTTTCTCTAATACTTTGGATGTAGACACTAATGATAACTCAACCAAAGGGAAAGCAAGTTTGTCTCGTGAAAGCTTAGGTTTATTGTTGAGTTGTCAATTGGCAGAACTGCATGGTGGACAAATTTCCATTCAAGGTTCACCAGAATCAGGGCATCGCTATTTGCTCAGTTTACCTTTACAAGTACCTACAACTTCCGAAGTCAGCGAGATTTAGTAGGGAGTGGGGAGTGCTGAGGATTGAGTAATATCAATTCTCCAAAAATAAACAACAGATGCAGCCAAGAAATACTTGCTACATCTGCGTCTCTTAATTACGAATTACGAATTAGCAAGAGCCATTAGCCTCTCAAAATCCCATCGCTTTGGCTACAGATCCTAAATCTGCCTCAATACCTTGTTTAAACTGGCTATTGCTGTGTTTAATTGCGGTATCTGGGTCTTTTAAACCGTTACCAGTGAGGATACAGACTACTGTAGCGCCTGTTGGTACTTGGTCTTTGACTTTCAATAAGCCGGCGACGGAAGCAGCGCTGGCGGGTTCACAGAAAATACCTTCTGATGATGCTAACAGGCGGTAGGCATCGAGGATTTCTTCATCGGTGACGGCGTTAAAGTTGCCCTGACTGGCTGTTTGGGCAGCGATCGCTTTATCCCAGCTTGCGGGGTTGCCAATGCGAATGGCTGTGGCGATGGTTTCAGGATGGGCGACAGGTTGTCCATTGACTAAGGGTGCTGCACCTGCGGCTTGGAATCCCATCATTCGGGGTAGGCGATCGCATTTCCCGACTTGATGATATTGACAAAAACCCATCCAATATGCTGTGATGTTCCCTGCATTGCCCACTGGTATACATAACCAGTCTGGGGCATTACCTAGAGCATCGACAACCTCAAAGGCTCCTGTTTTCTGCCCTTCCAAACGGTAGGGATTGACCGAATTAACTAAGGTGATGGGGTAGGTTTCCGCCATCTCGCGGACAATTTCTAAGGCTCTATCAAAATTACCCTTAATTGCTAAAACTTCCGCGCCATAGAGTAGTGCTTGCGCTAACTTACCCAAAGCTACATAACCATCGGGAATCAAGACAAAAGCCTTCATTCCCCCACGCCGAGCATAAGCTGCGGCGGCGGCTGAGGTATTGCCTGTACTCGCACAAATTACAGCTTTGGCTCCAGCTTCCTTAGCTTTGGAAATCGCCATAGTCATACCCCTATCCTTGAAACTGCCAGTGGGGTTAAGACCATCGTATTTTACGAACACAGTGACTTGTCTGCCGATACGTTCTGCGATCGCTGGTACGGGAATGAGGGGAGTGTTACCTTCTAACAATGTCACAACTGGAGTGTTTTCAGTAACAGGTAGATACTCACGATAGGCTTCTATCAGTCCGGGCCAGGGTTGGCTATGAGATTTAGCAACAGACAAGCTCAAAGTCACGGGATTTAAAAGTTTTTCGCTAAGGATTGGATATGGAAGATTTTAATAAATGGAAAGAATAAACAAACACATGTTTTGCAACTTTTCCTTCCAGAAGATTAATATTATCTCTTTTTGTACAAGTCTTGCACTGATAATTTAAGAAATTTAGTCATTAGTCCATAGTCAACAGTCCATAATTTTTCCCCTTGCTCCCTGTTCCCCCCACTCCCCACTCCCTAATCTCTTTCAAGGGCAGGTTTCGCTACCCCAAACAGCACTCACTACTTACGAATTACACAGGCACAGAATACCCCATCGCTGCTTTCACATCTGCTAAGGTTTTATTAGCAACGGCTTCAGCCTTTTCTCTCCCATCACGCAACACTGACTCTAGATAGCCTTTGTCGGCTGTGATTTGGTGATATTTATCTTGTATGGGTTTGAGGGCGTTAATTGTTGTTTCTGTTAACAGTGGCTTAAATTGTCCCCAGCCCATATCTTGACATTCTGCTGCTACTTCTTCCTTCTTCTTACCAGAAAGGAGCATATACAGCGTTAGCAAATTATTACATTCTGGGCGTTCTGGGTCGTCAAATGTTAAACCTCTGACTGGATCAGTTTTACAACGTTTAATTTTATTAGCAATCTGGTCTGGTGTATCCAAAAGATTAATCCGGCTTAACTCTGAGGAGTCAGATTTGGACATTTTCCGTGTCCCATCTGTTAAACTCATTACCCGCGCCCCTTCCTTGCGAATTAAAGGGTCTGGTAGTTTCAGTACAGGTTCATCTTTGGCAAATTGATGATTAAATCTATTAACAATATCCCTTGTCAGTTCCAAATGTTGCTTTTGGTCTTCTCCTACCGGGACTCTATCGGCTTGGTAAAGCAAGATATCAGCCGCCATCAGTACTGGATAAATTAACAAGCCTGCACTGACGTTTTCTCCCTGCTTGAGTGCTTTTTCCTTAAACTGAATCATGTCTTGTAGCCAGTTGAGGGGAGTGATGCAGTTAAGCAACCAAGCCAGTTCACTGTGGGCTGAGACATGGGATTGGACAAAGATGTTGGAATATTGTAAATCAATGCCACAGGCTAAATAAAGTGCAGCGATCGCATAAGTGTCTGCCGCTAATGTAGCTGGATTATGCGGTACAGTAATTGCGTGTAAATCCACTACACAAAAGAAATTATCGTACTGGTCTTGAATCTCTACCCAGTTGCGTATCGCCCCTAAATAGTTTCCTAAATGTAGATTACCAGTTGGTTGAACTCCCGACAGAACGCGCTGCTTACCCATAAATCCTAGTTAGTTATCTCAAATTCCCACCTTATTACAGTGGCGATCGCAAAACCATTTCATTTTGGCATTAGTCAATAGTCATTAGTCAATAGTCCATAGTCAACAGTGCTATTGGTTGGATTTGAGCGAGGGTTAATAAATATACTACATATTTAATATGATAAATCTTGTGGGGTGGGCATCTTGCCTGCCCTTGTATAATTTACTAGGGTAAAATGTGCTGTCACTATTTTAGATATAAATATGCGTGAACTTTATCCACTCCGAGAACCTTATAAAGAAGGTAAATTACAAGTCTCTCAATTACACACAATACATTTTGAAGAATCAGGAAATCCTCAAGGTAAACCTGTAATTTTACTGCATGGTGGCCCTGGTGGCGGCTGTCCACCATTTTATCGACAGTATTTTCATCCCGAAAAATGGCGCTTGATCATGTTTGACCAGCGCGGCTGCGGTAAAAGTCAACCCCATGCGGAATTAACAGAAAATACAACGTGGGATTTAGTTAATGATATTGAAAAACTGCGAGAACATTTAGGAATAGATAAGTGGGTAGTTTTTGGTGGTAGTTGGGGCAGCACTTTATCATTAGCTTATAGCCAAACTCATCCTGAGCGTTGTTTAGGATTAATTTTACGGGGAATATTTTTACTCAGGCAAAAAGAACTACGTTGGTTTTATCAAGAAGGTGCTAGTTATATTTTTCCTGATGCTTGGGAAGAATATCTTAAACCAATTCCGGTAGATGAACGTGATGATTTACTCAGCGCTTATTATAAACGTTTAACTAGCCCAGATTCGCAAATTCGACTAAAAGCAGCGCGTGCTTGGTCAATTTGGGAAGCCAGCACTAGCAGATTATTTCCTGATCCTCAGCTAATGCAAACCTTCGGTGCAGATAATTTTGCTGATGCTTTCGCCAGAATTGAATGTCATTATTTTGTGAATAAGGGATTTTTTAAGACAGAGGATCAACTATTATTAAATGTTCATCATATCCGCAATATCCCGGCTGTGATTGTGCAGGGACGTTATGATGTGGTTTGTCCGATGACCTCAGCTTGGGAATTACATCGTGCTTGGCCGGAGGCTGAATTGATTGTAGTTCCTGATGCGGGTCATTCTATGAGTGAAACGGGAATCCGCAGTGCTTTGGTTGAGGCTACAGATAAATTTGCTGATTAAATTTCCTAATTACGAATTACGAATTAATTTAAACTGATCTTTGCTTAAGTTTAGCCTTCCATTCTCGAATAGCGATCGCAGTTCTAGCTACAGAAGGAAGGTAACTGTCTGTAGTTTCTACTTTTGTTTGATATCTAGTACTTAAGGGTTTGCTAGTTAAACAATCACTCAAGTTTGGCAAGTCAGTTGCTAAATTTAAAGCTTTAATGACATCTTGTGGTTTCTGAAAACGCTCATCTAAAGACATTTTCACCATCTTGCTGATAATTCTGGCAAAATTGTGACTGACATTTACGTCATTGAGCCAGCGTATCTCCCCGGTTTGGCTGTCATTTTCTAGTTCTACAGGAGATTTACCAGTTAACAGATAAATACAAGTCATCCCTAAAGCATAAATATCACTAGCATAAACTGGACGTAAGGAAAACTGTTCTGGTGGTGCAAATCCCATTGTCCCGACAAAATTAGTTTGGGCTTGATGAACTGAATTTATACATATATCAGCTAACTGTTCCTTAACTGCACCAAAATCTATTAAGACTATCCGTCCATCATCAGCACAGCGCACTAAGTTTTGCGGTTTAATATCTCGATGAATTACTTGATTTTGATAAAGATAATGCAATATCGGCAGTAATTCCTGTAAAAATTGCTTTACCTCTGTTTCAGTCTTTGTCCCATTTTGTTTAACTTCCCGCGCCAAAGTATAACCACGCACGTATTCTTGGACTAAATAAAGCTCCCCATTACCTTCAAAATAGTTAAGCAGCATGGGAATTTGCGAATGGCTACCAAGTTTAGCTAGAGTTTTGGCTTCCTTTTCAAAGCGTTGACAGGCGTTTTGCCAAGTTTTGGCACTAGCAACTTTTGGACAAAGCTGCTTAATCACACATAACGGATTTCCGGGTAACATAGCATCTTGCGCCAAGAATGTGATGCCAAAACCACCCCTACCTAATATTCGCAAAATGCGATAGCGATCGCAAAATAAGTCTTTGGAGCCACACATTTGCACCAGATGGTTCTGCTGCAAATTGTACTGATGTAAATTTGTAATGTTTCCCAAAACGCGATTCATAGCCCAACGCTAGCTACTGAAGATGTTATTAATCTAACCTCAAAATTACATCTATGCCAGTAGCATTACGGCGACTTTACTAAATCAATATGAGTTGTTATATAGTGATGAGTGCTGAGTGAGGAGTGCTGAGTTATGGGTAATGAGTAAACATTTCTCCCTCATCCCCCTCATCCCCTTCATCTCTCCCACTCCCCACTCCAATTAAGGCACTTCAATCGGAATCAAAGCATTCTCCGGCAAATACTTACTAAACCGTCCTTCATCAGCAAGCACGACAATCATCCGTAAAGGATAATCAGGCGGAATTTGTAAATCTGCCCAAGGTATCGCCACTTCCAAACATTTATCTAAAGCGACTTGGGCGCGGCTGACACGGGGATGCCATTGATAATTTTCTGCGGCTTCCCGAAACTGAACTGATTGGGTAAGCAAGTTAATTTCCAAATGGTGATGGAACAGATAATTAAGTGGATCTTGATCCGGCACATCTGCCAAGGGAATTGGGCTGTTGTGCATTGTTTGGTCGGGATAGAACCACAACAAGTTTAATTCTGGAGGTAAATCTCCTCCTGGTGTGACACCGCTTTTAAAGTCTAGTCGTAAGTAGAAATTCAAGTGGTCTACGCCATACCATAGGCGTTGAACAACGCTGCTGTTGTGCATTGTCCCTCGCGCCCCACCTACTTCTATCCGTCCGGCTTTGTCCCAGTCTTGTTCGTCACCACTACCATCAATTACAGGGTGTATAAAGCTTGTGGGAGAATGATCTGTTTTGACTGCATGAACTTCTACTGGTTGCTTGAGATAGGCGGGGATGGGTTCATTTAAGGCTTTGTAAAGCCCACACAAATGTTCTCGGAACAACTGGTCAAAAATGGCATCTTGGTTTGAGGAATGTCCCTCGCCAAACCACCAAAACCAGTCCGAGCCCTCGGCAGCATATAACGCTTCCCATGCTTCGGGATTATTTTCCTCTGTGGCTTCTGGGTGGTTTGCCAGCATGATTCTCGCTTGCGTCAGGTAATCCCACGCCCGGTTTTTGGCAGGATCACCAATCCAGGTGGTAAAGCTGCCGTCAACCCAGGAACCGCTATGCAGTTGTTCTCCGGGGATGGTGGCTGTGGCTGGGTATTTTTGCAAAAATTCGGAGACAGTAACGAGTTGAATATGAGGTTCGTCGCTTAAACGTTGATATAAAGCTTCTAAGAATAATTTGCCGTCTTGGGGGTAATACTCCCAGCAGTTTTCGCCATCTAAGGCGATGGTAACTAACCAAGGTTGTTCGCTGGGGCGTTCTCTTTGCTGTTTGGCGATCGCCTGCAAATGTCCCACTAGGTCGGCGGCTGCTTGTTTGGCTGGCATTGCCCCATAGGTAAAGCCAATCAAGTCTGATAATCTATGATCACGGAAGACAATGGCTAAATCTCCGGCTGGAGTTGCTAGGCGATAAGGTCGATACAAGAGTTCTGGTTGCTCTACATTCCCTGCACCATCCCGATGAAAGAAGTGTTTTAACGTCCAGCCTAACACGGCTTCATCTGAGCAAATCCACTCAAAACCTTGTTTGATAATATACGGCAGTATCTCTGGACTAACAGATTGTTCCGAAGGCCATAAACCTCTCGGTTCTTGCCCAAATCTATCTGAATATAATTCCCAAGCTTTTCTTAAATGACGAGGAATATCTTCAGTCCACTGAAACCGGGAATTAGGCAATGTCATATTGGGTACTGCCACCCGCCCAGAATTGGTATCGGCTAACAGAGGTAAAATCGGGTGAGTGTAGGGTGTAGTGGTAACTTCCAATTGCCCCGACTCCTGCATTTTCCGGTGCTGGGGTATAATGCGGCTGAGAATATCACGCTGTTTGGAATAGATACGCTGGCGATCGCTTAATGTAAAGTTACGCCCCTGTTTTAACCAAGCCTCAATCTCTGGGTCATCCCAAAACAGAGGGTCTATCCAAGCCAAATTATGCCACGCCAACAAATCACCGTAATCAGGTAATTGCCAAGTCTCTAAACACCAAGCCTGTCCTCTCTCCTGCCTTTGGTAGTACAACTCGGCATACCGGGGATGAGGGTCAATTAAGGTGTGGTGATTAGCATCAAAAAAGTGCTGAATGATAAACTGTTTTTGTGGCTGAGTCAGTTGCTCAGTGGGTGTCAGACTAGCCGTGAGGTAAGGGTCAAAAGCTGTACCCGCAATGTAATCTTCTAGTTGCAGAATTAAGGAAGGAACTAAATTCACCGTCTGGTGTAATTTCGGGTACTTTTCCAAAATCAACACCAAATCTAAATAATCCTTCGTACCGTGTAGGCGTACCCAAGGCAGGCGATACTGCTGACTGGATAATTCAGAAAGGCCGTTGTCTGGAGATTTATACAACGGTTGGTGTTGATGCCAGATAAATGCAACGTAAAGAGGGTGAGTCATAGGGATTTGGTAGAGGAATAAGGAAGATGTAACTGGCTTCTCTTACGAGACGCTACGCGTTCGCGCAAGCGTTCTCGCAGAGTACCCGCAGGATGGGGATGTGGTTCTCTGCGTTCGCGTAGCGTGTCGGAGACAGACGCTCCGCGTAGCTTGCTTCCACGGAGTGGTACGACTGCGCTCACCAGTCGGGAGATGAGGAGGATGAAGGGAGATCAGGAGGGTAAGATTATGCTTATCTTCCCCTACTCTCTCCTTATCCTTGTCTCCTGCCAAATCCCTAGTCCTTATAGTACCTGTTCAACTTCAGAAATTTCAGGAATCATTTCCCGCAGACGGCGCTCAATACCCATTCTCAAGGTCATGGTAGAGCTAGGACAAGAACCACAAGCACCTTGTAAACGTAATTTAACAACCGGCCCATCGAGTTCTACAACTTCCACATTACCGCCATCAGAAATCAGGTAAGGACGCATTTCATCTAAAACGGTTTCAACGTTTTCCAGTGTGAGTTCCATGTGCTTGATACCTAATAAGTTAACGGTGTAAATTGGGCTTTGGGTCTTAGAGATTGGTTCTATAATTTCCCATTACCCAGCCAAAATTTTATTTTGAGCTTTATTTAAGATGATCCTAGATCGAATTGTTGCTAAATTGTGTTTCTTCCAAAACCTATGATATCTAATCTCAACATTCTCTGGAGAAGCACATGAAGGTTTTTCATTTCCTATGCCTTTACACCCCTATACCTTTGGGTATAGGGTATATTTTCTAACAACTTATTTATAATTGCTATAATATCGATTTATTACAAATTTTTAACATTAAATAGTTTAGCCAGCCAACTCAATCAAGAGGGGAATGATGAGGAATCGCCGCGTTGTTATTGTTGGTGCTGGATTTGGTGGTTTACAAGCTGCCCAATCTTTAGCTAACTCTGGTGCAGATGTATTATTAATTGATCGCAATAATTATCATACTTTTGTTCCGTTACTTTATCAGGTAGCGACAGGACAAATAGAACCAGAGTACATTGCTTACCCCATCCGCACAATTTTACGGGGTTCCTTTTGTCAATATCAAAAGCCTCAAGTTCAGTTTCTCATGGCTGAGGTTGAGTATATTGATTTTGCTGGGCAAGTTGTGAAAACAACTCATGGTGCAATCAATTATGATTTTTTAGTGCTGGCGACTGGTAGCCGTACTCAGTTTTGGGGAGTTGACGGTGCTGAAGAATATGCTTTTTCTATGCGAAGTTTAGAAGAAGCTGTGGCGCTACGAAATCAAATCTTTTCGTGTTTTGAAGAAGCTATTCAAGAATCTGATGCAGCTAGAAGACAACAATTACTAACTTTTACCATTGTCGGCGGTGGTGCAACTGGGGTGGAGTTGGCGGGTGCATTAGTTGAGATGGTGCGAGGCTGCTTACGCCGATATTACTCCACTATAGATTCTAGAGAAGTGAGAATCGTTTTGGTGCAATCGGGCGATCGCTTGTTAGTGGAATTGCCAAAAAAGTTAGGAGTCCATACCTACAAAAAATTGCGTCAGCTAAGGGTGGAAGTTTATTTGCAAACTAGAGTCAGTCAAGTTACCGATGGATTTGTTCATCTGGAAAACGAAGAAATTATCCCCTCCAAAACCGTGATTTGGACGGCTGGTTTAGAAGCCAACCTCCCCGGAGTTTCCGAGGAGTTAGCTGTAGCGCATAAAAGCAAAATAGTAGTGCATCCCACTCTACAAGTGTTGGAACATCCCAATGTGTATGCAGTTGGAGATTTGGCTTATGTGGAACAGAAGGGTAAGTCATTATCTGGAGTTGCGCCGGAAGCACTCCAGCAAGGTGTGGCGGTAGCGCGGAATATCCGGCTGCAAATTAGAGGTAAATCACCAAAGCCTTTTAGCTATTTCAACAAAGGTAGGTTGGCGATTATTGGCTGTTATTCAGGTGTGGGGAAAATTGGCACGGTTGCGTTTACAGGCTTCTTGGCATGGTTGATGTGGCTGGGGGTTCATTTAGTTTACCTCCCTGGCTATCGCAGCAGATTACTAGTGTTACTGACTTGGCTACATACTTATTTATTTAGCGATCGCCACGTTCGTTTAATTCTTGCTCCTAAACGCAAGAGTGTCCAGAATACTCAAGCAGATGTGCATTATCTACAAGAATCACGTTGATTTCCATCTCTGCAATCAAACTTAATTCAAGTTGGAGTAGAAAATCATGGCTGACAACAGAAATTATCTAGGACTCAATCGCAAAGATATTGCGATCGCCTATTTACTTTTACGCATTCTTATAGGTGTAAATTATTTCAATCATGGATTTACCCGCATTGGTAATATCCCCGGCTTTGTGGAAGCCACTGTCAAACAATTAGAAAATTCTTACTTCCCTGAATTTCTGGTAAGAATTAATTCCTACTTAGTTCCCCCAGTCGAACTAATTGTAGGTATATTAATCACAATTGGTTTAGCAACTCGTAGTGCTTTAATCGTTACTTTTGCACTCATGATCATTTTGAAATTAGGAGTGACATCAGTACAAAATTGGAGTGCAGCAACCTCAATGTTAAGTTATGGAATTGTGTTGTTTATCTTACTTGCTGGTCATGGGTTCAATATATATTCTGTAGACTATTGGAGAAGCAGTAAACAAAACCTGACAGAATCAACAACAACATCTGAACCGAGTATATTTAACTTCCTCATGAATAAACTACGTGGAAAACGCCGCCGACAGCAACGCCACAATTTTTAGATAAAGTCAGGGGTGAGAGAAACAAGAACAAACCTAAATCTAGGTACAATCTAAAAGCAATTGTGATTTAACCCCATATTATTATGAGCAACATCCCCGAAACTGGACAGCCAGCACCTAATTTCTCAACCCCTGACCAAAATGGTAATTTAGTAAGCCTGAGCGATTTTAATAATCAATGGGTAGTAATTTACTTTTACCCCAAAGATGATACTCCAGGCTGTACTACAGAAGCCAAAGATTTTACAGATTTATATTCAGAATTTAGTAAGTTAAGAGCAAAAGTTTTAGGTGTAAGTCCTGATTCTGGTAAAGCACATTGCAAATTTATTGATAAGCATAATTTGTCTATCACTCTTTTAAGTGATCCAGAACATCAACTTATTGAAGCCTATGGTGCATGGCGCTTAAAGAAATTCATGGGTAAAGAATACATGGGTGTAGCGCGTTCAACTTTTTTAATTTCACCTGATAAAAATATTGCCTATGCTTGGCCTAACGTCAAAGCTAAAGGTCATGCTCAAGCAGTTTTACAAAAAATACAAGAATTAACAAATATTTGAGATATTTATCAAACTATTGGCGCAGTCTACAATGATTTATATCATACTGCGCTCTACGTATTTTTGTAATTAAACTAATCTCAGGAAAAGTTTATTTACAATAAGTATAGGAATCCGATTTGATTTCTGTTCGCGTAGCGTGGGGTAGCCATAAAAATCTAAGTATATGTAGGGTGTGTTAGGCGTAAGCCTTAACGCACCAAAGTCCTTGGTGGTAGGTGCGTTACTATCTATTTTATGAAATATGGTTCAAATCATCCAAGCGAAAAATATAGGGCTGGCTTATCTGCAAGAAAGATTTGGGCTGCAAAAAGCAGAAGATGAGTCCTTTTTTAGGGAATGGTTAGAGAAGTTGCCAGAAATTACAGATTTAGAAAAGCAGTATTTAGATAGAGTGAAATCTAATTTCCTGAACTTAGCACAAAGACCACCAATTTTAGAGAATGCAGTTAAAATGGTGGTTTTGTCGCCATTATTAGATTTAGCAGGATTTTATAGCCAGCCTTTTTCTATTGGGACTGAGGAATCTGTAGAAATTTCTCTAGAAGATGAAGAAGAGATTATTAGAGGAAGAATAGATATTTTAGTTATTCAAAAACAATTATGGTTGCTAGTAATTGAATCAAAAAGGGCTGGTATATCTCTTTTAGAGAATATTCCTCAAGCATTGGCTTATATGTTAACCAGCCCTAATCAAGAAAAGCCTGTATTTGGATTACTGACAAATGGTAGCCATTTTCTTTTTTTGAAATTAAATAAAACTGATATTCCCATGTACGATATATCTGATGAATTTTCGTTATTAAAACGAAAGAATGAGCTATATGAAGTTATAGCTATCTTGAAGAATTTAAGTCAAATTTTAACTTAAAAGCTATGTCTAATCGTCCTATATACCTTGATTGTCACGCCACCACACCAGTAGATGAGCGGGTACTGAGTGCAATGCTACCTTACTTTACAGAGAAGTTTGGCAACCCTGCTAGTATTAGTCATCTTTACGGTTGGGAAACAGAAGCAGGTGTAAAACAAGCGCGGGAAATTTTAGCAGCAGCTATTAACGCTACACCAGAAGAAATTGTTTTTACAAGCGGGGCGACGGAAGCGAATAATTTAGCTATTAAGGGTGTGGCTGAAGCTTATTTTCAGAAAGGTCAGCATATTATTACCGTTGCAACTGAACATAATGCTGTACTTGACCCTTGTGAATATTTAAAAACACTGGGTTTTGAGATTACGATTTTGCCAGTTCAAGCAGATGGCTTAATTGATTTACAACAATTAGAAAAAGCGTTGCGTGATGACACAATTTTAGTATCAGTAATGGCTGCTAATAACGAGATTGGGGTATTGCAACCTTTGGCAGCAATTGGGGAAATGTGCCGCGATCGCCATATAATTTTCCATACAGATGCAGCCCAAGCTATAGGCAAAATTCCCCTAGATGTGCAAGCAATGAATATCGACCTGATGTCCCTGACAGCCCATAAAGTATACGGGCCGAAGGGTATCGGTGCATTATACGTCAGAAGACGCAACCCCAGAGTCCAACTCGCACCCCAACAGCATGGGGGAGGACATGAAAGGGGGATGCGTTCTGGAACCTTGTATACACCCCAAATCGTAGGTTTTGGCAAAGCTGTAGAAATCGCCCTATCTGAACAGATACAAGAAAATCAACGCCTCACCCAGCTAAGAGAAAGATTGTGGTCACAACTATCACAACTAGAAGGTATCTGCCTCAACGGACATCCCACACAACGCCTAGCCGGAAACTTAAATATTAGTATCGAAGGCGTAGATGGTGCTGCACTCCAGCTAGGTTTACAGCCAGTAGTGGCGGTGTCTTCCGGTTCCGCCTGTTCCACTACCAAAACCTCACCCTCCCATGTCCTCACCGCCTTGGGAAGCCCAGAAAAACTAGCCTACGCCTCAATTCGCTTTGGTATTGGACGCTTCAATACAGCAGAGGAAATTGATATAGTAGCGAAACATGCGATCGCTACTATTCAGAGTTTACGCAAACAGGCAAGTTTAGTTTAGGAACAGTGGACAATTGATAATTGACAATTGACAGTGGACAGTGGAAATAAGCTAACAACTGTCAACTGTCAACTAATACGGATCTGAATCAAACCTCCCCCGCTTCACACTCCGGTAATAGTAACCCCTGGCTGGTGGGTTATTTAAGTCAAAAGTTTCACCACTGGGAACTCGCCAGATTTTGTAGTCGTGGTATGTGAGTGGGGTTCGCGGTTTGCAGACCTCCGGTGGATGGTCGCCTAAAACGAAATATGCGGCGTTTCTCCCCAGCACCTTTGCCTTACCATATTTATCTACAACAACGGATGTCTCCTCACTAATAGCTATCCCTAACACACTCTTACACACACCATCTTGAATTTGTCTGGCGATAAAAGTCATGATGCGACCCATGCGTTTACGGCTATCAAAATGGGTATCAATGATAGTTCCGCGTAAATGCGACCATTGGAAGAAGTTGTAGGTAAAGGTAATATTTTGGTAAGGATCTTCTAGCGCGTCCTTCGTTTCGATGGGGTCTTCGCAGGCGCAAGCATCGTAGACGAAATCACTCATAATCATCGCCCCAGCGCTAGTACCACCCACAGCCCCGCCTCGGCGATATACTGATGCTACAGCCGCCTCCAGTTTGGTGTTTTTCCAACTACGAATATATTGGCATTGGTCGCCACCAGCAAAGAAGACTACATCAGCATTGTGGATTTTCTGGACAATATCATCTCTATTAGCATCTTGACGATTACTGACAATCAGTGTTTGTACAGAGTTTACGCCAGTCATCCGATAAATGAGATGATTGTAGTCATCGCTGCCGTAAGTACGCAGAACGACAACATTGACTCTACTCGTTCCCCTGACTTGGTTAATCATCCACTGAATAGCTGCTTCCACATCCAGTCCACCCCCACCCAAGTTAAGGACAGGGCCAGCTAGGGCAGGAAGAACATCAACAGTGTTGCCCCCAAACAAGAGTTTCAGGTATGCTGTAAGACGAGATATTAAATTCTTGATGTACTTTGCTATATTTGGGAATGCTCTTGTCATACGCACCTTTTGGAGCAAACGGCAACTATAGCTTAATTTCGCACTCCCAAGGCTATAATTCCCAGCGTACAAGGCTTGTACTGTTTGTTAACGCCCAATAAAGCAAAGTAGCGATTAATTCCCGGAGTTATTCGGCAAAAACCTCAGCTTATCTTTACATTGTGTTACCAATCAACTTGCGATCGCTCTTGCACCACTTGTTGATATACAGCTTCAGTTTGTTGAGCTAATTTAGGCCAGCTAAAACGGCGTTGCAAATCCTCATAAGCGTTATCTACCAGCCATTGGCGATATCCCGGATTTTTCAAAACTTCCAAAATTCCCCAAGCTAAAGAATCAGGGTTATTCACCCAAGTTACTATCCCCGTCTTGGTATGGTGGACTACTTCTGGGAAGCCGCCTGTATCCGACACCACTACGGGAACCCGCGAGGCGAAGCTTTCTAAAGCTACAATGCCAAAGGGTTCGTAAAGGCTAGGAAATACCGCACAATCAGCTACAGTTTGGAATTTGTCCAAATATTCATCTGAGAGAAATCCGGTAAAGTAACATTTGTGCCAAATTCCCAAATCCCAAGCTTGGCGTTTGAGATTGTCAGTATTGCCACCACCAACAATCACGAATTTTACGTAACCACCCAATTCGGATAGGATTTTGGGCGCTGCATTGAGTAAAACTGATACACCCTTCTCGTAGGTCATTCGCCCCACATAATAGACAATCTTTTCATGGTCTTCGGCAAACTGGCGACGAAAATCTTGAGCATGAAAATCTTCGTGATGCTGTTTCTTTTCTGGTCGGATACCGTTATGAATCACATCGATTTTATCCCAAGGGCTGGCAAGCGCTCTTTCTACTTCTTGGCGCATATAATTTGTACAGACAATAATTCGCCAAGCATTGTAAGCTAGTAGGTTTTCTTTGCCGTGGATGTAGCGTTGGGTGTCGTTGTGGATACCGTTGTGACGACCGTATTCAGTAGCGTGGATAGTAGCAATGAGGGGAATTTTAAAGTTATGCTTGAGAGCGATCGCAGCATCTGCTACTAACCAATCATGGGCGTGAATTAAATCGAACGGGCCTTCCTCATTAATTAACTTGCCCCCATGATGTCCCATGCTTTGATTAAAATTCACCACCCAATGAAAAAAGTCATGGCTATGAGACACTGGTACTCGATGTACGTGAATACCCTCCACCACCTCATACATCGAAGCTTGACCAACTTCCACCGTAATTAAATGGATTTCATGCCCTAGCTTAACTAATTCTGGGTATAACTCCGCCACATGACGCGCAATACCCCCAACTATTCTTGGTGGAAACTCCCAACTTAGTACCAGTATCTTCATGAACTAGACTCCCCAATGCCTTGTAAATATCTAAAAATTATGAGGACGGCACTTATAGCAAATTTACTTACTAAAATTTTCGGATTTTTTTACATTTTTTGGTTTTAAGTAATCAAAAATTATTAAACTACACAAATCAGGTTTATTAGTTTAACTGATAAATGCCAAAATAAAACGAAGTATTTTACCCCCTATTGGTATCAGGAGCGTAAGATTTAAAATTAGAAAAGCTTATAGTGCCAGCTTCCTAAAATATATCTGCCAAAAGAAGCAATTTGAAAGTATTGATTTGTTATTAGCTGTATA
Source organism: Nostoc sp. MS1 (assembly GCF_019976755.1). Classification (NCBI taxonomy): domain Bacteria; kingdom Bacillati; phylum Cyanobacteriota; class Cyanophyceae; order Nostocales; family Nostocaceae; genus Nostoc; species Nostoc sp. MS1. Next base: position 4,323,592 of record NZ_AP023441.1, on the reverse strand, counting down.
ATTACAAACTCTTCAAATAACTCCTGAGTAAGTCAGGAAAATCTGTGAATTTTTTATTTCTGAGTGTTTACTGTATCTGTTGACGTTCGTAAATCAGCCGCAACTCTTCTTGATGCTGCCAAGCCCAATCTGCTAAAGCTGCGATCGGTTCAATCAACTTTTCGCCAAAGGGAGTCAAATTATACTCCACCTTGGGCGGCACAATAGGATAGACAGTGCGTTGCACAACACCAGCCGACTCTAACCTTCTCAGGGTTTGTGTCAGCATTTTTTTGGAAACTCCGGGGATTTGTCGTTGAAAATCAGTGTAACGCTTAGTACCAGAGGATAAAAGATACAAGATTGGTGGTGTCCATTTATCACCTACCAGATCGAGCATTCGGCGCATAGGGCAGTCAGCGCTAAGAAGTATTTGGTTATTTTTGGATACCATGAGGTAACTATATTACCAAAAAGTTCGTACTTGTGAAGCAAATCCAAATCAGGCACACTGCTTTATACCAATTCGTAATTCGTAATTAAGAAACCCAGATGTAGCAAGACTTTTCTAGACTGCATTTGTTGTTCTGTTTTAAAGAATTGGTATTACTGGTGAAAGCGGGGAAATTTGGATGGTATCGTTAGAAAACAAAGTTGCTCTTGTCACTGGTGGAACTTCTGGTATTGGACGGACTACAGCGATCGCTTTAGCTAGTGCTGGTGCTAAAGTTGTTGTCGTTGGGCGGCGTGAAGAAGAAGGCCAGGAAACCGTTAGTTCGATTCAGCAGGCGGGAAGCGAGGGTTTATTTGTCAAAGCCGATGTATCTCAAGAAGCAGATATAAAATCAACCATTGCCAGCGTTGTTAATAAGTTTGGTCGCTTAGATATTGCCTTCAATAACGCAGGGATGCTAGGACAAAATGCCTTGCTGGCAGAGCAAACTGAGCAAAGCTATGACAAAGTTTTTGATGTCAATGTGAAGGGAGTGTTTCTGTGTATGAAACACGAAATTACTCAGATGTTGGCACAAGGCAATGGTGGCGTAATTGTCAATACAGCTTCCATCAATGGTTTTCGACCCCTATCACCTGGCTTATCGATTTATGATGCCTCAAAAACGGCTGTAATCATGCTGACAAAAGCCGCAGCTTTGGAATATGCGTCTCACAAAATCCGTATAAATGCGATCGCACCAGGGCCAATTGAAACGGAAATGCTCAGTCAAGCAACAGGTGGTAATAACAAAGCCTTTGAGAGTTTTGTACCAGCCGGACGTTTAGGTAAACCCGATGACATTGCCAATGCTGTGCTTTGGTTATGTGCCGATGCTACCGATTTCGTAAATGGACATACCCTGGCTGTCGATGGTGGCATCCTCGCAGCGTGATTACCTCAATTTGAGCCAACAACATACATATATTATGAACAAACTAGACAATAAAATCGCCTTAATTCTTGGTGGTGCAGGTAATGTTGGTGAAGGTATCGTCAGAGCATTCCTCAAAGCTGGTGCTATAGTAGCCGTACCTTCACGAAAAGCAGAGAAACTTGAGGAACTACGCACTTCTCTAGGTGAATTAGCTCACCCAGAACGCTTTATTCCTATCGTGGGGGATATTGGTACAGTTGATAGTGCCGAAACTATCCGTGACCAACTACTCAAACAATTTGGTAAGCTTGATGCCGTAGTTGCTTCCCTTGGCGGTTGGTGGTCGGGAAACAAACCTGTAACTGAAGTATCAATTGCCGAATGGCAACAATATTTGGATAGTAATTTAACCAGTCACTTCATCGCCGCGCGTACCTTTATCCCAGTTCTCAAGGAACATAAGGGTACTAGTTACACCCTAATTGGTGGCGCGGCCGCCGAAGTTCCCGTTCCTAATGTCAGTCCTGTCAGTATTACTGCTGCTGGACAACTCATGTTAGCTCAAGTGTTGATACAGGAAAACAAGGGTAGTGCTGTGCGGATTAATGAAGTTGTTGTTCATAGTTGGGTAGCAACCCGTAGCAGCCGAGAACGTAGTCAACCAACTTGGGTTAGTGCTGATGACATTGGTGAATTTACAGCTTGGCTGGCTAGTGATGCAGCATCAATGGTTAATGGAAGTGTCTTACGCTTGTATGAAAAGGCGGCTGCTTAAGTAATAACAATTTAACGGGCAACAGGGAATAAAAATAAGGGACGGGCAAAATGCCCGTCCCAAAAAACTAATACAATTATGCGCGTTTATGCAATGTCGCATTTATGGAAGAAATTCCCACCTCTAGCTTTGGTCTAAGCGCAAAACAGCCATAAAAGCTTCTTGTGGTACATCTACCGTACCAACAGCTTTCATCCGCTTTTTACCCTTCGCCTGTTTCTGCAATAGTTTCTTCTTCCGGCTAATGTCACCGCCGTAGCACTTAGCCAGTACATCTTTACGCAAGGCGGGGATGTGTTCACTGGCAATAACTTTACTACCAATAGATGCTTGAATGGGAACCTTAAATTGATGGCGTGGGATTAATTCTTTAAGTTTTTCCGCCATTGACCGTCCGACGTTATAGGCTTTATCACGGTGGACAATCATGGCTAAGGAATCCACAGGATCACCATTAATCATGATATCCAACTTCACCAGAGGATTTTCCCGATAGCCGATGAGGTGATATTCCATACTGGCATAACCGCGCGATCGCGATTTCATCTGGTCGAAAAAGTCGGTGACAACTTCTGCCAAAGGAATCTCATAAGTTAAGGTGGTACGTCCTTGGGTGAGATATTTCATATCTTTGAAGATACCCCGGCGGTTCTGCGACAACTCCATCAAAGTGCCGACAAAGGTTTCCGGTGTAATCATTTCTACTTGGACGTATGGTTCCTCAATCCTTTCGCGATCGTTAGGCGCAGGTAAATGGCTGGGATTATCGATATACAGTTCTTCGCCCTTAATGGTAATCACCTTATAAACCACTGAAGGCGCTGTAATAATTAAATCCAGATTGTATTCTCGCTCCAAGCGTTCCTGCACAATTTCCATGTGCAGCAAACCCAAGAACCCACAACGGAACCCAAAACCCATCGCACTGGAAGTTTCTGGTTCGTATTGCAGTGCAGCATCATTCAGCCGCAGCTTTTCTAAGGCTTCTCGCAAATCTTCAAATTGGTCAGCGTCGATGGGGAACATACCGCAGAAAACCATTGGGTTGGCTTCTGTGTAACCGGGTAAAGGTTCGGTGGCTTTAGCTTTAGATAAGGTAATTGTGTCACCTACCCGCGCATCAGCTACCGCCTTAATGGCAGCTGCTAAATAACCCACTTCCCCAGCGTGGAGTTCATCTACTTGCTTTTGTGTAGGAGAAAGAACGCCTAATTCGTCAATTTCATATTCTTTCTCAGATACCATTAGGTAGATGCGATCGCCTTTTCTCAGCGTCCCATCCATCACCCGGAAGTATACAATTACACCCCGATAACTGTCATAGTAGCTATCAAAGATTAACGCCCGTAAGCGTTCTTTAGTTGTATCTGGTGCTGGTGGAACACGTTCGACAATCGCTTCTAGAATTTCATTAATACCGATTCCTTCTTTAGCTGAGGCGAGAATTGCCCCACTACAATCGAGACCGATAATTTCCTCAATTTCACTAATTACCCGGTCTGGTTCTGCCCCTGGTAAGTCGATTTTGTTGAGAACTGGGATAATTTCTAGATTGTGTTCTAGTGCTAAATAGACGTTTGCCAAAGTTTGCGCCTCAACACCTTGAGACGCATCTACCACAAGCAAAGCACCTTCACACGCCGCCAAACTGCGCGATACTTCATAAGAAAAGTCCACATGTCCCGGCGTATCAATTAAATTTAGTACATACTGCTGACCATCTTTGGCTTGATAATTCATCCGGGCAGCTTGCAGCTTAATTGTAATGCCGCGCTCCCGTTCCAAATCCATGTTGTCGAGAAACTGTTCCTTCATCTGCCGCTCGTCAACAGTGCCAGTGGCTTGCAGTAAGCGATCGGCCAGGGTAGATTTCCCATGATCGATGTGAGCAATAATACAAAAATTGCGAATGCGAACTGCGGGAACGTCAGTCATATACTAATTCTTGCTGAAGCAGCAACCAAGGTTAAAAGAGCATTTACTTCATGTATTTTAATGCTTTATTAGTCATTAGTCAGTTGTCATTGGTCATTAGTCATTAGTCAACAGTCCATAGTCAAAAGTCAAAAGGCAGGAAGGAGTTAATAATCATCATCTCCCTCATCTCCCCCCACTCCCCACTCCCTACTCCCCACTCCCCAATTTAAAGATTACTCACAGACTTTTTAAGAATCTCTATAAAGTCTATTTTTCTCTGCTAGTAATCATCTACCTGGAGCGTACAATAAATATATATAAGTACATAGTGTAGATATGATGGGCAATTACCACCAGTATTTGCTCGGAATCTCTGATTTACTGACAAAACTTCTAGGCTTTTTACAAAGTTCAGATCGGAGGAAGCCTCCGCTCTGACTTTACGCTAATTGTCTAGAGTGTTCTATGAAAATTGCCACCCAGCTATCTGATGCTGTTAGTTTGGTGAAATTTCGGGGAACTATGTAATTATAAATTTCTCATATTGTGTCAGTAAAATAACCCGAACAGCAGATAAAACCGCTTTTCAAAGCTTGTCACAAGACAGTTTCTGAGTATATAAACCTATGAATATGAAAGAAAGGTCTACCGACGCGGAATCCAATCAAGCCGATAAGGTAGAAATCGCTGTCCAACTGGATTCGGAGTTACTGGAACAAATTCAGCACCTGACTAATGACCCCAGTAAGGTGATTGAAGTCGCTATTCGCCAATGGTTACGAGGTGAGGCTCTCAGAGATGATGAACTCACCCGCAGCCCCCATCGGGTTCCTGTTCCTCCTCGTGGAGAATGGAATGATTGACTTCATGAATAGGCTGTAAAGAATCAAGCAGAAAAATGTGAAGTTTTTCAATTCCAAGGACATAAAACTTAAAATACGCAATACTCAGTATGTATAAGCTGTAAAATTTTATGCCAAGCTTTGTCCAGCCTTCATGAAACTGTTGTGAGTTGCCATTTGTCCATCCAACTCAATTCGATGCAATGACTATCACTGCCAATTCCCAATTGCCAAATAGATTTCCCCAAAACTTGGAATCAATCAATAATCATAAGGCTAATAGTTTATTAGCTACTCTCGGCGCTGAGTTGGTATATGTGCAGGATGGAACAGGACGTTACCTGTCCTTTTATTGGCAAAAAAGCGATCTGTTAGGGTTCAACCCAGAGCAGATAGTTGCTGATGGCAATTCACAAGAAATCTTTGCCCCAGTGGAGAAGATTTCTTACACCGAAAGATTGCATCGAGTAATGAACAATTCGGTTCCAGAAAAGTTCGCCTTGTGGTTTAGTTGTCATCAAAATCTATTTGAGTTGGAATTGGTGATGAGTCCGATTATTCCGCCTTTAGGAACGGCTGCCACCACTGTCCTAGTTATGGGAAGGTTATTACAAGTTAAAGCTAATAACCAAGAAATAAATGTATCTATTACTACACCAACACATATAGACCTAACTTCGCGATCGCAGCAGCACCAAAGACTGGTAAATAAAATTACCAGAAATATTCGCAGAACATTAGACTTAGACGCGATTTGGCAGCAAACAGTAGATAGTTTGGGCAAAGCACTCAGGCTGGAGCGTTGTATTATTTGCCCCTACCAACCATGTAGCTCAAAAGTGCGCGTAATTGCCGAATATCATCGGCCAGACCGCGTTTCTATGTTGGGTTTGGAAATAGATGTAACTAAAGAACAAGCTTTCGCTCAAGCTTTGTCAACATTGGAACCGATTATTATGGAAGTTCCAGGGTATGATCTTTGCCCTCAACAAAAGATTTTAGTAGTAGCGACTTGTTATCAAGACCAAGCCAATGGCTTAATTGCTATCAACTTACCTGATGAATGCTGTCCGCTAACTAACTCGGAAATAGAACTAGCCAAAGAAGTAGCAGACCAGTTAGGAACAGCGATCGCTCATGCTACCTTATACAAAGAATTAGAAGCAGCACGACAAAAAGCCGAAGAAGCTTCCCGCCTCAAGAGTGAGTTTCTCGCTAACGTCTCCCACGAAATTCGCACCCCTCTAAATGGCATGATTGGTTTCCTCAAGCTAATTTTAGAGGGTATGGCAGATGATGCCGAAGAAAGAAACCAATTTTTATCCGAAGCCCATCAATTATCGCTACACCTGCTCAACATTATTAACGACATCTTAGATATAGCCAAAATTGAAGCCGGCAAAATGGAGTTAGTTTGCGCTCCCGTCAAGCTAGAAGAGCTATTTTGTGATGTAGATAACTTCATGCGCCCACAAGCAGAGGTAAAAAACCTTAGTTTCCGAATGCAGTTACCCCCCACCTCAGATGAAATTGTCGTTGAAGGTAATTACCAACGGCTGCTGCAAGTTATGTTAAATATAGTCGGTAACGCGATTAAATTTACTCATGAAGGTGGGATTACAGTCACAGCTGATGTGGTACTAAAAAAAGGGAAATTCCAAGAACAGCAATTTCCTGGGATGGTGAGAGTCAGGATAGCCGATACTGGTATCGGTGTTTCTTTAGACCAACAAGACAAACTATTTCAACTATTTTCTCAAGTAGACGGTTCCCGCACTCGTCAGTATGGCGGTACAGGTTTGGGGCTAGCCATATCCCAGAAACTTGTAGAGACTATGGGCGGGGAAGTACATTTTTACAGCCTTGGTGAAGGATTAGGTTCTACAGTCACCTTCACAGTACCTCTGTACCAACAACCAGTGATGTTATCTTCTAGTGATAGTAGTTCTAGTATTAATCAATAAATATTCGTTCCCACTTCCAAGTTTCACAATTAATATTTTTTAGATAAATTCTCTTATAGGTTATTTATAAAGTAAAAATAAAATTCTTGTAGGGTGTGTTAGGCGCAGACTTTGACTATAGGTTCTCATGAAAAATCTGATAGAAGCGCCTAACGCACCATCTGATCTAAGGGTGCGTTATGCTGAAGCCATGACGCACCCTACTTAAGATTTACTTTATAAATAGTCTCTTAAAGTAATTTTGTATGAATTTATGACAATTAATAATTTACAGATTGGAAGGTCATTCTCTACAGTCCATAACTAAATACAAAAGAAGGAGTCCAATTGGACTCCTTTTTCATCAGAAGAATATCTCAGTAATTAAATCCAACTTTTGTAATTGCAAATTACGAATTACGTAGCTTGCTTTCCCAAAGAAGTATTACAAATTACTTAATTGTTACCTTACCGCCAGCCTCTTCAATCCGCTTCTTAGCGTCTTCAGCAGCTTCCTTAGCAACAGCTTCCTTGATGGCTTTAGGAGCAGCTTCTACTAAGTCCTTAGCTTCTTTTAGACCTAAACCAGTGATTTCACGAACAATCTTCAATACAGCAATCTTCTTATCGGCTGGAACAGCTTCGAGAACAACGTCAAACTCGGTTTTCTCTTCTGCTGCTTCAGCAGGAGCCGCAGCACCAGGAGCCGCCATCATCATCATGCCACCAGCAGGTGCGGCAGCACTTACGCCGAAAGCTTCTTCGATTTGCTTAACTAATTCAGCAGCTTCCAACAAAGTCAAGGATTTTAATTGGTCTAAAATTTGATCGGTTGCAGCAGACATTGATATAACTCCTGTAATGTTGATTTAGTTATTTGTTAGTGGTCAGTTGTCAGTAGCGCTAACAACTAATACTTTGATTAGGCTGCACTATCAGTATCGCCATTTTCTTTATCAGCGAGAGCTTGCAATGCACGCGCCAAGCCACCAGGAACTTCGTTGATACCCACAGCCAATTGTGTCGCCACAGCATTGATAGCCCCAGCAATTTGAGCAATGAGTTGTTCCTTGGATGGTAAATCTCCTAGAGCCTTAACATCTGGCTCTTTGAGCAAGCGTCCTTCCAAAACTCCACCGCGAAGTTCTGTTTTCTTGCTAGCTTTTTGGAAATCTTGGTAAGCTTTAATTGCTCCAGAGAAATCTTCTTTAACTAACAAAAATGCCGAAGAACCTTTGAGCAACTCTGATAAAGCCTGCCATTTTTCATCATCCTGAATGGCAATACCCATCAAAGTGTTCTTAGTCACCTTGCAGACAGTGCCAGTAGGACGTAGCCGCCGCCGTAAGTCTGTAATTTCGGCAACTGTCAGACCTTGGTAATCAATTACTAGTGCCAAAGTTGACTCATTCAGAGTTTCTTTGAGGTCAGCTACGATTTCTTTTTTATTTTCTAGCGTTCTACCCATCTCGGTTTCACCTCCTCAAAATAATCGTCGATTCTCTTGTGATGATTTTTGGCTGACTAGTGCAAACAATAAACCCCAGCTATCTCAGCCGGGGTTCAGTATCAAGACTCTTGTTTCTACGGTGACACAAAAAATTATGCGTCACCTGCAGTCATAGAGCTTTCACCTCGGCAGGATATTTAAGCAATTAGCACCTGCTGTCTCCGGCTTTGTATATTTAATTTTGGTCATTGGTAATGGTATTTTACCGATTACCTATTACCCATTACCAAGTTTATGCTGCTTCAGTCAGTTTAAAATCTCTTAGAGCGTTGATATCGACTTTAATAGATGGTCCCATTGTGGCAGACACATAAAACGTGCGCCAGTAGCGACCTTTGGCTCCTGAAGGACGGTTACGGTCAATTGTTTCTTGCAACGCCTTCAAGTTTACCAACAAATCTTCAGGCGAGAAGGATGCCTTACCAAACATAACATGAACGATGCCTGTACGGTCAGCCCGGAACTCTAGTTTACCAGCTTTAAATTCAGCGATCGCACTTGCTATGTCAAATGTGACTGTACCACCTTTTGGTGATGGCATTAAACCACGAGGGCCTAATAACTTACCAAGTCTAGCCACTTGTGGCATTACATCTGGTGTAGCAATCAACTTGTCAAAGTCCATTCTGCCTTTTTGGATTTCGTCAATTAGTTCTTCCGAACCAACTACGTCCGCACCAGCGTTGAAGGCTTCGGTAACTTTTTCACCACGAGCAATTACAGCTACTCGTACAATTTGCCCTGTACCTTTGGGCAATGCCACTGTAGTCCGTAATTGTTGGTCTGTATATTTTGGATCAATACCTAAACGGATATGCGCTTCTGCCGCTTCGGCAAATTTTGCTGTAGCTGTCTCTTTTAACAGACCTAGAGCATCTAGAGGGGCGTATTCTCTATCTTCTACTTTTGCTTGCAATTCCCGCAAGCGGCGTGATATTTTCTTTGCCATTTTTATCTCCAGGGGTTGTTGGCGAAGCTTGGCTTCTCCCCCAATAATTTTAGTTATGAGTTTTGAGTGCTGAGTTATGAGTATGTAACAGTTTACTCATGACTATGGACTCTGTTTCCCTAATCTGTAATGGTTACGCCCATATTTTTGGCGGTTCCAGCAACAATCTTCATTGCCGCATCAATATCGTTGGCGTTGAGGTCAGGGAGTTTAGTCTGAGCAATTTCCCGCAGTTGTGCATTGGTAATTGAACCGACTTTTTTCTTATTAGGTTCGTTGGAACCTCTTTCAATTTTTGCCGCTTTGCGAATCAATACTGATGCTGGTGGCGTTTTGAGTACAAATGTGAAACTCCGGTCTTCATAAACCGAGATTTCTACAGGAATTACCATCCCAGCTTGGTCTGCTGTTTTGGCGTTGTACTCTTTGCAGAACATCATGATGTTAACACCATGTTGACCCAAAGCAGGGCCAACTGGGGGTGCTGGGTTGGCTTTTCCAGCATTCAGGGCCAACTTAATGACCGCTACTACTTTCTTCGCCATTTTTTATTAGCTCTGTTTTTCTACCTGATTAAATTCCAGTTCTACTGGTGTGTCTCGCCCGAAAATCGAGAGCAAGGCTTTTAGTTTACTCCGTTCTGGACTCACTTCAATTACCTCGCCTTCAAAGTCCTTAAATGGGCCAGAAAGCACGACTATCTTATCACCACTTGCCATATCAATTTTGACAACTGGCTCTTGTTCGGTGGTTTGTTTGAAGATCCGTTCTACTTCAGAATGGCTTAGGGGTAACGGCTTAACGTGTCCACGACCTTTGCCTGTACCACGTTTTTGTTCTGCTCCCACAAAGTTAATTACATGGGATGTGTTGCGTACCACCTGCCAAGTATCATCATCCATCACCATCCGCACTAACACATAGCCAGGAAATACTTTCTCTTCTGTGTGTGAGCGGCTACCATCCTTGCGGATTTTCACTGCTGGCGTATGGGGAATTTCTACTTGGACAATTTTCTCAGCTACATCAAAAGTTTGAATGCGCTGCTCTAAATTCGTTTTGACCCGTTTCTCGCAACCGGAGGCTACTTGCACTGCATACCAACGTGCTTCTTTAGACGCTGTTTCTGCTGTTTCCTCTGACTGCGGCGAGTTAATTGGTTCGTCTGTCGCAGAAGTCATCAGAATACCTGCTTTGCTACCCAACCAAACAATCCATCGACTAAATAGATTAAGGAAGCGGAGAGTGTCACCATGAGCAACACGGCGGCTGATTCGCTGATTAGTTGCTTACGGCTAGGCCAAACTACTTTGTCTAACTCTTCTCTGGTTCCTTGGAAGAAGTTGCCAAAGTTAAACCCGCCACCAGAAGTCTCTGCGATTTCTGCCTCATTTTTCTTGGCCACGGTCGTCTATCCCCCGTCTTTAGTCAATACAGCTATACTCTGCTTATTTTCATCCAGGTTGACAGCTTCACTCCATCAAATTTACTGGAAGCAAAAAAGCTGCAAGTATAAAACAACTACACCCGAAATCAATAGCACTTTCCGCCATTTTAGCAGATGTACTATTGGTTCGGGCTGTGTTTTTTACTTTCGAGCGCGCCCTGGAGGACTTGAACCCCCGACATCAGGTTTTGGAGACCTGCGTTCTACCAACTGAACTAAGAGCGCACAAGCTGGTTTGGTTTTTATTATGTTAAACTTTTTTGTTTAACATAACTGATTCCTCATCATAGCATACCTTTGTTGAGGGAGCAAGCGGCAGATGCCGCCGATTCACTGAGATTTCTCCCATACCCTGAACAAAATTATAAGGAACGGTCGAAGCGTTGCTTGATCCGGGTTGCTTTACCTACACGACCGCGCAGATAATAAAGTTTAGCACGTCTTACTTTACCACGACGCAATACTTTAATGTTATCAATGCGGGGAGAGTGTAACAGGAATACCCGTTCTACACCCACGCCTTGGAATACACGACGAACTGTAATGGTTTCGTTTATACCACCGTTGCGCCTAGCAATGACAACACCTTCGTATGGCTGTACACGATATTTGTCGCCTTCTTTAATTTTTACGCCGACTCTGACGGTATCGCCGATATAAATTTCGGGCAGGTCAGATTTTATTTGTTCCGCTTCTATGGAACGAATGATCTCTTGAGCGTTCATGGCCTGTTTGTTTTAAAAACTCACAATCATCCATCATAAATCGAGAATCATGTTTCAGTCCACTGCTTTTTTGATAGATAATTTTACAGATACGACAGCCACAAAAGAAAAGCTATATTGCAGAAGAATTTGTTACAGGTGTAATACTTATGAAATTTAGTGTTGTCATCACCACTTATAACCGTTTGGATTTGCTACGTCGGGCTATTGATTCTGCACTGCAACAGACTGTACCCTGTGAAGTGGTTGTTGTTGACGATTGTTCAACGGATGAGACACAAAACTATGTGAGGAGTTTGGGTGATTGTGTTGTCTATCATCGCAATGATGTCAATCAAGGTCACTCCTCGGCCGTCAATACCGGGGTGGAAAAGGCTAGCGGTGATTGGATTAAATTTTTAGACGATGACGATTATCTAGATGTTAAATGTATAGAACAGATGGCTTGTGCGATCGCACTCTGTCCTGATGCGGTGATTTGTTCTTGTGTCGCCGCGCAGGTGGATAGTAACGGAGTTGAACTGAGTCGCACTCCTAAGACTGAACCTGGTTTAGCTTTTTATATTCCCCAAACCGATATTCATTATGGGATGCTGATGGAGCTTGTGCCATTTGGTACACCAGTGCAAGTTGCTTGTCGCCGTGATGCTTTCTTAGAAACTGGCGGTTGGGATGCTCAACTGAATACTAACTGTGATGATATTGATTCTTGGATTAAAATTGCCCAGTTTGGTCATGCTATTTTCCTCAATCAGTGCTTGGCTTACCGGACAATTTGGACTGGTGCTTATAATCAAAAGTTTTCTTTAAAGCAGCGTTTGGATACAAATATTCTGATGAAGGAAAAGATTTATGCCTTAGTAAATGAAAAGCATCGTTTGCAAATTCCATCCTTAGGGCATATAAAAGATTACTTAAAACTTCATTGGCTTATAGTTGCTTTGAAACAGAATAATTTGCCAAGTTTCCTGTCAATGTTAGATACATCTATACTTTCCATTTCTGCCTGGAAATTGTTGCTCAATGCTGTCTATTCACGCAAATCTCAAATGAGTAATGAACGTGTTAATAAATTGGTATTGATTGAATCGTAATTACTGTTTGTAGTAAAGGCTTTAGCCTTGATTTTGAATTGGAGAAGGATTAAAGTCCTTACTACATACAATTTAATGCTAATTTAAGGGCTGCGATCGCCTGCTCAATATTCACCCCTAGAAAATTGTTGAGAAACACATCAAATAAATCATCAGTGTTCAGACATAAGTAATTACAATTTTCTGTAAAATTATAGTATTTACCCCAACTGATTTTCTAAGTAATTCACCATCATCCGCTTCATGTCAGCAATCATAGCATCAACATTTCCGCCAGCGTTCTGAATCTCTTTTTCTTGTTGTATCAAATAACTCATACCTTTATAAAGAGCTTTTGTCACCCGCGCAGTATGCCAGCCTTGAGTGGGGTTCAGTCCAGGAGAAACTCTCAGAAGCAAATCGTAGATAGTCACTAATATTTCTTGATCTATACGTTTGGCTTCTTCTGCAAGCGTGCCTTCTCCTTCTTGACCTGCATTTAACTGTCTAAATGCAGGATGTTTGCGCTCAAAGCTAATCATGGGGTCAATTACCCGATCAATCATAGTAGGAAAATCCAAGTTGGAGACATCCTGTTTGAGAGCAGCTAAGGTATTACTGCTCAATTGCTGCATATATCGCTCCCCCAAAGCAGTGAGGATTGCCTGCTTGTTGGAGAAATACTGATATACAGACCCAATGGAAATATTGGCACGCTCGGCTAAGGCGTTGGTATTGATGGCTTCGACTCCGCCCTCTGCTAGTAAATCGGCGGCTGTATTCAAGATTAAATCACGCCTTTGCCGACCGCGATCGCCTGATGGTTTGCGGCGACTTTGATGAGATATGGGATTTTCATCTTCGGATTGTGATTTCACTTTTTTATCACCAGGGGATTGACGATGTGAGCTTTTGCTCATACACTACAAAATATGATGTGAGTTATTACTCACATTAACAAAGTGCAGACTCAAACTACAACTCATAGAATCAACAGGAATAAGTATCATGAGCGGCAAAATAGCGTTTGTGACTGGCGCAACTGGTTTACTAGGTAGCAATCTTTGTCGAGAGTTGGTATTGCAAGGATGGCAGGTAAAGGGTCTGGTGCGTTCCATTGATAAGGCAAAACGTTTTTTGGGCAACAGTGGGATTGAATTTATTCAAGGTGATATGGAGAATGTCCCTGCCTTTGTTCAAGAACTAAAGGGAGTAGATGTGGTATTTCACACGGCTGCCTTTTTCCGGGAGTATTATCAGCCGGGTAGTGACTGGGAGAAGATGAAGCGTATCAATGTCGATGCCACGATAAAACTTTTGCAAGCAGCAGAGGCGCAGGGAGTAGCAAGGACTGTTTTTATCTCATCAAGTGGAGTTATTCAAGCTTATCCAGATAGACCTGCCACTGAAACTGCTCCCTACAGCACGTTTGCCGAAAAGAATCTCTATTTCAAAACTAAGGTTTTGGCAGAACAGGAAGTTTATCGGTTTCTAGAGACTAGCAAAATGGATGTAGTGATGATTCTTCCTGGTTGGATGATGGGGCCTGGGGATGCTGCACCGACTTCTGCGGGGCAACTGGTGTTAGATTTGTTAAGACGTAAGCTGCCAGGGGTGATTAATGGTAGCGCTTCATTAACTGATGTCAGAGATGTGGCGGCGGCCACGGTGAAAGCTGCTGAACGAGGAGAACGAGGTGGACGTTATCTTGTAGCGGGGCCACTGACAAGTATGAAAGAGATTGCTTTAGAAGTGGAAGCGATTTCAGGGGTGAAAGCTCCCAGAATAGAAATTCCTGATGGTGTGGCGTTGGCGATCGCTTGGTTTTTGGAACAGGTAACAAGTATAACTGGTGGAGTTAACCCGATGCCACTAGCTGGTATCCAGACTTTATTTGAGAAAGCAAGCTTAAGTTCAGCTAAAGCTGAACGAGAGTTAGGCGCAACCTTTCGCCCTATCAGACATACTTTGAAAGATACGATGTTATGGTATCAGTCTCAAGGCTATTTATAAGACAGTCGCTTACTTAGAGGAATATTTGCGCTCTCTTCAGTTAAATTTCTGCTTTGGCTGCTTTCTCTAAACGATTAATTTCACCTTTTGCCTCTGCGAGTAAGTCATGCCAATTATCAGGAGGATGACCACTTTGCAGAGACACAATATTCATACAATGCCTTATTGCAATTACGTTTTCTAATTATTTCTGACTGAATATCTGAATAGCCAAGAAGACGCATAGAGGCAGAAAGTAATGTTGCAGTATCAACCATGTTTCCAAAAAAGGTAGAATTTCCCACAATATAATGTAGTTCCGCTTTATCTTGCAGAATTGATTTCAATGAACTCAGATGCAGGTGCATATCATGAAAATACTTCAGCACATAAATGGATAGCAGTTGAGCATTTTTTCCATCAGATAGCCTTATTTTTTCTACCGTAGAAAAAATTTCTTCTGGTAAATTATTTTCCAGTAATTCCCAAGAGAGGAGTCGGCTAGTTGCGATTCCCCATGTTCCACCAACCGCTGACCAATCTAACTCTCCTGCTTGTTTTGCTTCATTTAAGAATTTTGTCCAGTACATATAGGGGCGAAGTTCACGAATATAGCTTATTCGATTTGGATAAGGAGGTGAAGTTATTATTGTATTAACTTTTATATTGCTTAATTTTGAAATCTTACAAGCATCCATTTCTATAATATTAGTATTACCAAGAATTTTGTTCTCGGCAGTTTTTAAGATAAAATTGAGAATATTTAAGAAAAGCTCTTCAATATATTCAATCTCGAAATGAGTTACTTTATCATTGAATGACATAGAAACATGGTTAAAAGCTGCTGATGAAGTTTCAATTACTAGGCGGCAAAAAGCGACCCAGATTAAACCACAACTACTATTTTCTATTGGCTCTCCAAATTGCTCTACTAAGGCAACTCTCAGCGCTGCTAAAACTTGGAGTGTTTGTCTAGACCACCATCTTTCAATATTAAATATTTGTGGAACCCAATTTTCTTGTTGAATTATGGCTTTGTACTCTGCCAGAGCTTTTTGCACCTGAAGGCGAATATCAGCCAAATAATTTTCAGAATAGTTTTCACACTTGACTTTACCGAGCCAAATTAGAAACGGATTGATATCAAATGTAATCGCTTTATATCCTTTTTCAGCAGCAACCAGTCCTGTTGTAGCTGTACCAGAGAAAGGGTCAGCAATAATTGCATCTTTTTCCAAACAGATAAGAAGTTTTTCAACTAGCTTTACACTGTATGCTGGTGTAAGTCTAAGCCATCCATGCCGCCCAAGGTTTCGATTTGCTTTGAAAGTATACTCGGATTTTTGTTTGGCAGTAGTTAGCATTAGTTTGCACTTAGTAAAGCTTCCAGTGTTTCGTAAACTTCGCTTCTAATTTGCTCACAATTACGACGAAAGAAACTTGCTAAATCATACCCCAAAACTTCCTGACAGAACACAAATAATGAAGTTTGATTGCTGCCTGTTGGAGTACCAATCATTATTCCTCCACGGCTGTTTCGGTATCGTAAAACTAAGTCTGAATCAATTTGTGAGGAAAAAATAGCAAAAACTGGTAGGTACCCATTAGCCCAAGCGACGGCAATATTGTCTATGTCGGCATTTTGTCTCTTGCTGTCTTTACTTTTATATCCTTGTCTTACCTCAAATACTGCTCCCTTGGCTGGATGAGGCACCATTAATGATGTACTGTAGTCAGCTAACCATCGAATCACTCTTGCTTTCACATCGTAGTTTTGAATGGCATCAAGTTCTAATCGAGCATCCAATGATAGTGTTTTATCTTTATCATTTTTTGTTTTAGCAATGTAAGACGAAGTTGCATTACGTGGATCTTCATATCCAGTGCTGTCTATCACAATCTGCCTAAATAAATTCTCACAGCCTTTGCCAACTTGTCGATAAACCGAAGTCATACCACCAGCAGCTTTGTGTGCAGCATACATTAAATCTGAGTTCAGACCGATCCAAGAATAAAACGGATCTGCACCGTAAAGTGATAAAAATCCTTCTAAATTTAGACCTTCCTCTCGGTTCCCTAAGCCAAATTTTGGCTTGTAACGTCTACAAACTTTGATCGGATCTAAAAATCTTTTGAGATACAAGTTTTCGTCAGTCACTACAGATTTTGAGCTTTTTACTAAGATAATCAAGTATAAATCCAGATTACCCTTAAAGATTTCATCGATAACGACTATATATTAATAATTATAGAAAAATTTTGATACCTTACGTAAGGAGATCGCCTCTCTTCATCCATGCACTCTCATCACGTTAAATTAAAATAACCCAACAATACTTTAATACTGTTGGGTTATTCTAAAATCAGTCTTACACCTAAGCCATCGCCCCACTCAACCCACTTAGAACTTAAACCTTTTCGTCAATCTTTGTAACTGAGTAGACAAAGGCTTACTCCAACCGCCGCCGAGTAAATCGTGGAGTAGGGTATAAAAGCAAGGGATGATGAACAGTGTCAAAACTGTTGCTAAGGATAAACCGGAAAACACTACTATACCTAATGGTTGCAGAAATTCGGAGCCTTCACCAATTCCCAAGGCTAGGGGGAACATACCCAACACCGTGGTAATGGTAGTCATTAATACAGGGCGTAAGCGTTGGGGGGCGGCTTGCAAAATGGCGGTGCGGCGGTCAACTTTGTCGCGATCGCGGATTTGATTTGCCAATTCGACCATGATAATAGCGTTATTTACCACAATCCCCACTAGTAACACTGCACCCACAATCACGGTTGCACCGATCGCAGTCTGAGTAATGTAAAGTCCGAAAATACCCCCAGCTAATGCTAGGGGAATAGTAAACATAATTACTAGAGGGTCAATGAGGGAATTGTATTGTACCGCCATGACTACAAATACAAGGAAACTAGCTAACCCACCTAATAGTTGCAATGAACTTTGCAATTGTTGATTCGATTCTGCGGCGGCGCTGGGTAAAACACTTACGCCTTCTGGTAGTTGTAGGTTACTAATAACGTTATTTACCTCTTCTATAGCACGGCTAAGGCTTGCTCCCTCGGTTAAATTCCCGGCAAAGATAGCCACTTGACGTTGGTTAATACGTTGAATTTCTCCAGGTGCTTGAGCTTCGGTAATCTTAGCCACATCACTTAGGCGAACTTGGCGATTGTTATCGACAAATAAAGGTAATCTCTCCAGTTGGGAACCTGTTTGCAGTTTTGACTCGTTCAACTGGACGCGCACATCTACTAAGCGATTACCGCGTTGTAGTTGTGTAGGGATGCTACCTTCTAAAGCTGTCTGAATTGTGTCCCCGATTTCTCTCGTAGTTAGTCCTAATGCAGAGACTCTTTCCCAGTCTGGGAGGATTTGCACTTCTGGCTGTCGTTCATCTGCATCAGGACGAAATCTAGCTTGGGTGACTTGTTCTTCTAAAGCTGTTAGTACCTGACGGCTGGCTTGTTGTAATGTGTCTGCGTTATTCCCTTGGAGAATTACATCAACATCAGCGTTACGTACAGGGGAGTTATTGGTAATTAATCCCCGGACTTGACCAGGAGACAAGCGTAAACGAATACCTGCTAAATTTAATTTGTTTAATTCTTGGGTAACTCTTTCTACATAAGCATCGACATTAGTACCTGATTTTAGGGTAATGGTGCTAGTACCGCGTAAGGGGTTTTCACTGGTAGTATTGCTAAATAAAGCACCGCCTGCTGTGGTGAAGGTGTATTCTGTTTCTGGCTGTTGACGGATAATTTCATCTACCGCATTCATGACTTTGCGGTTAGTTTCTAGGGGCGTACCCGGCGGAAACTGAGCAAATAAGCTAGCTTGTCCTGTACTAATACGGGGGAGGATTTGTTGGGGTATTTGGGGAGCCATCCATAAACTACCACCACCAAGTAGGAGAATAGCGATCGCAACTGTAACTAATCGCCAGCGTAATATCCCAGCCAAAAATCTACCATATCCTCTAGTCGCCGCATCAAAACGCTCGTTAAATTTCCGCAATGGCCAGAAGTTGCTTAAGCCGCTAGAAAGTTTCCAACCCAATAACCGCGAGGCGAGCATCGGTACTATAGTAACAGCAATAACGATGGAAGCTGCTACGGAAAAGCTGATGGTGAGGATGAGTTCGTTAAACAGTAAAGCGATGAAGCCACCAATAAGTAAAAATGGTAACACTGCTACTAAATTAGTACTAGTAGAAGCTATTAAGGCTGATTCTACTTCTCGGCTACTTTGTTCAGATTGGGAAAGCAATTGCTGTTTACTTAAACGGCTTTTGTTGTCTTTCCCAGGAGTCATCCCCACACCTTCGGCGATGCTTTCTAACATGACGATGGAGTTGTCAACAACTATACCCACACCCAAGGCTAAACCACCCAAGCTAAAGACGTTGATGGATAAGCCGAATAACCCCATTAAGATGATTGCGGCGAGGGTGGCTAGGGGGATGGCAACAACGATAATCAAGGTTTGTCTGATGGAACCCAGGAAGAGAAGAACAGCGATCGCAGCTAATGCTGTACCTATCAAGCCAGAACTAGTAACATTGGAGATAGAATTGCGGATAAACCTTGATTCATCTAAGGTAGGTGTAATCACCGTACCTTCAGGAATTACGCCAGATTGTTGCAATTCTTCTAAACGTTTTTTGACAGCATCAACAACATTAATAGTGTTGGCATCTGGTTGTTTTTGAATACTTACTTTTACGGCTGGTTGACCATTGAGTGAGACATATATTCTTTGTTGTTCTGAACCATCGATGACTTGGGCAAAGTCACGGAGATAGACGCGACGGATTGGGGACTGTTGGCTGTTGGCTGTTGGCTGTTGACTGCCCTGCACTGAGCTTGCCGAAGTGTTGACTGCTGACTGTTGACTGTTGACTGTTGAAGACACTTCAAAGGACAGATTTTTTAGTTCTTCTGCACTTTTAAAGCGTCCTACTGTACGGGTTAAGGGTTCGGAATTTTGTCCCAAAATCCTACCGCCAGAAATATCGACGTTGCGATCTCTGAGTTCATCTAGGACATTGGTTAAGCCTACACCCAAAGCCTGCAAGCGGTCTAGGTCGATATTGACTGTGACTTCTTCTTGCACTCCACCGGATACATCTACCCCAGCTACGCCAGATACTACGCCTAATTCACGAGCTAATTCTTCTTCGGCAAATACTCGTAAATCTAGCCCTTCTAATGAGGGGGAAGTTAAGGCAAATTCATATACTGGCAATTGCGAAGGGTCAACTTTGAATAGACGTGGTTCTTCAATGGTGTCAGGTAAAGTGCTTCTAGCTCTATTAAAGGCGGCGGTAGCATCGTTTAAGGCTTGGTCGATGTTACCCCCCGGCTCAAAGAACAAGTCCAAACTAACTTGTCCCTCACGAGTTTGGGAAAAAACTTGTACTACACCCTCTGTTGCGGAGAAGGCTTCTTCCAAAGGTCTAGTTATTTCATCAATTGCTACCTCTGGAGAAATTCCTGGTGCTTCTATCCGCGCACCAATCCGAGGATAGGTAATGGAAGGTAATAAATCTACAGGCAAATTAATAATGAAAAATATACCCAGCACTATCACTGCTAGGGTAAGCATGAGTGTACCGATATGTTGGCGAATGGATACAGCACTTATGCTAAATCCACTACTTTTGGTTACTTGCTGCATTAGGTTGCTTTACTCCAATTCAAAATTCAAAAAACTCATCTTTACTTTGAATTTTTAATTCCTTGCCGGGATCTTTTCGGAAAGAATTGAGAGGCGTACTGGTTCACCATTTTTTAAAGGTCTACCACTACGCGCAACATAGCGTTCTCCTGGTTGTAAACCAGATAAAATTTCTACTTTGCCATCAGCACTTTTTCCTAATTTGACGGTGCGTGCTGTGACTGTTGGTTTACCTTGATTATCTGTAACTACGTATAATGTGCCGTTCTGGGGTTGTGATTGTCGCCCTGTATTTGCAGAGGTTTCCTGGTTTCGTCCTTCTTTTTGGATAGCTGTTTGTGACACGACTACTCTTTCTGGTGTCTGGTTGGCAAAGTTAACCCGTGCGAGTAGTCCACTACCAATATTGGCTTGAGTGTTGGGAATTACTACTTCTACTGGAATCAAACGCGCTGTAGCATCGGCGGCTGGGGAAATGCGGATGACTCTACCATTAATTGTTTGGTTGGGAAAGGCATCTAAGCGAACTTGTACAGGTTGTCCGAGTCGAATTTGTCCTAGTTCTAATTCGGAAACTTGCACTACTACTTTGATTTGGCTCAAGTCGGCAATTTTTAAAACTTCTCCGCCTGCTTGTAGAAGATTACCAGGTTCTGTAGCTTTTTCGCTGATGACACCAGTAATAGGTGATATGAGGTTTGTATAGGAGCGGCGCTCTTTGGTTTGAGCAACTAAGGCTTGTTGGGCGAATACTCTACCTTTAGCAGCAGCAACGGCTTGTTGTTCTGTGCGTACCTGGGCTATGGCTGCACGTAGTGCTTGGGCGGCTGTGTTGGCTTCGGTGCGTGCTTGCTGGGCGGCTTGTTCGGAAATGGCTCCTTCTTTGAATAATCTCTCTTGGCGTTTGGCATCGGCTTCTGTTTGGGCTACCTGTAGCCTTTCTCTTTCAACTTGGGTACGTACATTACTTACTTGAGTTGTAGCTCTAGCTACTTCAGATTGCAGGGCGGCGAGTTCTGCTTCTGCCCTTCTTAATTCTGTAGTTAGTAGGACATCATCCAATCTCCCGATGTTTTGCCCTTGTTTAACGGTGTTACCTACATCAGTGTTTAGGGATAATAACCTACCTTCTACTTGTGATCGCAATGATACTGTACGGAAGGGTATGGTTGTACCTGTGTATTCTGGTTGTGTTTCTAGTCTATCTGTACTGGCGATCGCTACGTCTACAGGTGCTAACCCTCCTCTTTCTCTCCCTCCCTGCCGTTGTGATTGAGCTTCTGCTGCTTCTTTAGGCATTGAACCACAGCTTGCGGTCAATACTCCCATACTCAACAGACAAGTAAACAATAAGATAGATTTTGCCGATAGCCATTGAGGAAGTCCTTGGCTGTTGGCAAAATCTGCTTCCATAAATTGAACCTTGGTCTTCCGTAAAGGGGTGATAGCTGGGTAAGTTTGCTGTTTCATGATTTTTGCTCTAATGTTGTTGTTTAAAATCATTTATAGTTCGTTTTTGTGACGAAGTTATTACAATAACAGCCTGTTTTACCTAGCGATTCTCTATATACAGTACGGGCTGCAAAATATGATTAAGATAACCTAATTCTTGGCATTAGAAATTACTACTTTTGACATATAAAGTACAAATAAAGGCTGATATTTTATCAATTGATAATTGACAATTGTTTCATTCAAGGTTTAAGACCTCTCCTTTTAAGGAGAAAAAATCAAAAAATAAATCCTTGTCTCCAATCCTCTTACTTAAGCGCGAGAGGGAAAAAGTCAATTATTAATTGTCCATTGTCTATTGTCCATTGTTGAATGGAATATATATTTGGTATTAGTTTCTTCTATGAACTTGGTTTTATCTATGTTTAGATAGTAGGGAAACTAAACTAGTTTCTCAGTTTTTAACACAAGATACAGATATTTAGTAAATCTAAATATACATAAATATTAGCAAAAATACTAACTATGTCATAAAAAATTTTGAGTATTTCGTAAGAATATTAACTTTTCTTAAGATAAATTGTGTTTTGTTACGATGTATTATACGGGTAAAATCAACTATTTATTTTATTTAAGCGAGGAAAAATAAGAGTGACATTACCGCTAAAACTTGCACACACAGCTGATGAGTCGCAAATTATTGAGTTCTTTCAAGAATCTGTTGGTCAGTGGCGTTCCGAGAGACGTTACTATACTCTCCCTGATGGAGAAACCAAGGAGATGGAGAGTATTATCAATATTCGATTTTTAGAACAAGGCTGTGAAGAACTACAAAAACTGGCTCAGATACATGAATTACCTGAGTCAGTTATTTTAGTGTGTGGTGCAGAAGTGAATTGGTGCAGTACGGATGTTCTAAAAGATAGAACTGAGTCGCAAGGTTCAACTCTGTTTGGTGCGTTAGGAAACAACTTGTACCGCGATCGCGGTTTCGCTACATCCAAACCAGTCACCGCCAAGTATAATTTCCCTAACACCAAAACTCTATATTTGCGAACTGAATATAAGGGTTCGGTATTTGAAGAAGAATTAAAGCTAATAGGTAACAAATACCGTACCAGACAGACCATAATTTCTCGTGCAGGTGAACAGATAATGATAGGTCAATATTTAGAAAAGAGAATAGTTTAGTAGTCCATAGTCCATAGTCAACAGTCAATAGTTGCAGTTTTATGACTATTGACTATTGACTAATGACTAACAACTAATTAAACACTTGCTGCTGAATCAGATTCATTGAGTGCAGTACGTGCATTCCAGGAAAGCATAACGCGGGAGACTCCTGTAAATAAAACGCTAACACCTACTAGAGTTCCCAACAACCAAGGCGCGTCGAAAGGCCATTGGAACCAAACCATTGCGCCTAATATTAAGGTAATAATGCCGTCACCCAAAACCCAAGTCCAGTTTTGTTGAGGACGTATGCGGAAAGCGAGAATTAGCTCGAATGTACCTTCTGTTAGTAAAAAGCTACCCAATAACAAGGTGAGTGTCAGAATACCTGTTCTGGGGTAAACAAACAACATCATACCTGTAGCGATGTAAAGACCACTCAATAATATTTTCCAAATAAAACCACCTTGCTGGCGGGTTTGAGTAGCATAAACTAGTTTGGCAAATCCTGAAGAAATTAGAATCAATGCAACCCAAGTTTCCGCAAAAATTGTAGAAATAGTGGGTATAGCGATCGCAATAATTCCTAAAACAACCAAGAGAACGCCAATTACTAGCGATCCATTGATATTCTTATTGATGTCATTAGAAACATTAGCTGTCATACAAATATTACCCTATGCTTTAGCGAACCTAAGATTAGGCTAGGAAATTTTTGTAAATTGTGAAATAACCCTAAGAAATAAGCCTTTTAGTAAATTCTTTTAGTTATGAGGAATAGTAGTAGCTTGTGACAACAGTTTTTTCGTGGTTATTGTCCCAAAAACCCAAACATAATTAATTTTTCTGCCTTAAAGTAATTTTTGAACCTGATTGCATATTCCCATACTATTTTAGTAGCTCAAAATTTCACTATCTAAACCATGTTACGACGCTTTTCACTCAATCAGACTTTAATAATCACTGGTATTGTACTAACTATAATCTCCTTTATCAGCATCTGGTCACTACCATTACAATTTGGAATCAGTATAAATTGGATACTTGGTAGTAGATTTAACACTGATCCACAAATAAGAGCAGCCTACTTAAGACTTAGTGGTGATTGTTTTTTACTCCAGAGTATTTATATTTTTTCAATTGGCATTGTTTTGCTAGTAGCCGGACTCTTCAAAAATCCAAATCGTTAAATTTGTGGCAATCTATACAATAGAATGCGATTGCGCCCCTGGTGTAGAGCGGAGAATTGAGTCCGAGTTGCTTAAATAACACCCCGGTTAGTCAATCCCAACACAGCAGCAACGCCAATAATATGACCAAAACTCATAGCTGCCAAAAATGTACCTACGCTGGGATTATTGAATAGTGAAGGGAAAGGCAAAGGCATTTTTGGCCCGGTGTGTGGATAGCGAATTGATCTACCGACGATTAAAAGTATTAATAAACAACTACCAATAATAATAGGTGTGCCAGTCCAGTTCCATGTTGTACCTGTGTTAGCTACTGTGGGTTGAGCCGCTAGTAGGATTGATGAGAGCATAGTTCTTTCTCCTGCGTGAAAAAATTGATTTAGCTGTCAGTTAGCAGCAACATCAATACTCCTCTTGGTGAAGTCGAAGAATCCTCTTTCACAAGAAAGGTTTTAATCTCCTTCTAAAGTTGAGGTAATGATCTAGAAGCTAACTGCACTAAGTTCGCAAGTCCCACGGCTGGAGAAAGAACCAAGATGAGAAGACCCAGAATACTAGGTCTTAGCAATATCAAATTTTACAGACGACCAATATTAGTCAATCCCAAGACAATACCAACACCAAGAAGATGACCGAAAGCCATTGCACCGATAAAGGTAGGAATGCTTATAGGTAGTCCAGGGAATTTAGGGCCGACTTGAGGCTTTTCAATTCTCAGAGCGAATAAAAGAGCCACCACACTGCTAGCACTGATAATAATTGCTACGGTAGGCGACCATTGGGGTGTTGTAGGTACGGTTGCAGAAGCTGCTGCTAATAAAGCTGATGTAATCAAGTTCTTGTCTCCTAAATATATAAGACAAAGTTAATCTAGACCTAGAAAATTATAGAGTTAGTTAGGACACAACAAACTTCATCTAGCAAATTCATTTTTACTTCCCAATATCGGAAATGCTTATGCGTGTGAAAATTTGCGGCATTACTCAACCACAACAGTCAGTAGCGATCGCTTCCTTGGGTGCAACAGCGCTAGGATTTATCTGTGTACCCTCCTCTCCTCGTTACGTCACGTCTACACAAATTCGGGCAGCTGTGACACCCTTGCCAGAAGATATTGATACAATCGGCGTTTTTGCCAATAGTAGTGTTGCCCAAATAAGTCAAACAGTACATGATTCTGGGTTAACTGGTGTGCAGTTACATGGTGACGAAACCCCAGAATTTTGTGAACAGTTGCGTGAATCTCTACCTGAAGTTGAAATCCTCAAAGCTTTGAGAGTACGTAATCTGGAGCATCTAGAACAAGCAGTTATTTACACCCAATATATAGATACTTTATTACTTGATGCCTATCATCCCCAACAATTGGGCGGTACTGGCCAAACTTTAGATTGGCAGATGTTACAACAATTTCGTCCCAGTTGCCCTTGGTTATTAGCTGGAGGACTCACACCAGAAAATGTATTAGAAGCTTTAAGTCAACTTAACCCTGATGGCATTGATTTATCTAGTGGTGTTGAACTTAAACCAGGGGATAAGGACTTGGATAAGGTGGCGTTGTTATTTGAGAGGCTGGGGAGATGAAGGAGTAGGGGGAGTCTCACAAGTGTAGGTTTTTAACTAAGCAGTGAGTACGGACTCTAAAACTAAGGAGAAAATTATTGTTTCATCAAATCTTACACCCTTATACCCCTACACCCCTACACCCCTACACCCTAAAACCAACGTTTTTGGAATACAAAGTAAAAAACCTACACCTGTCAGGTAGGGGGAGTCTGACAGGTGTAGGTTTTTTACAAGAGTGTGAGCATTCATTCACGCTTGACAGAAAATAAAAGCAGACTGACAAAGTGAAACAGAGGCTCAAATGCTGAAAAATGAGTACCTCAAACAATGGACAAATATAGTGTCACAGAAAATGCCACATCTGACGTTACCACAAGTGGTAGGGCTGGCAACATGGAGTTTTGGCATAGTGATGACAAGATCAAGTAGCTTGAGCAAAGTGTCAAAATTCATAGCTCAAGTCAACTCAGAAAAGGCAAATACAGTACGTCAAAGATTAAAAGAATGGTATGAGGAAGCCTCTGCCAAAAAAGGGCTTCATCGTCGGACTCTAGATGTAAGTAGTTGTTTTGCGCCATTGCTGTTATGGGTGATCAGTTTGCTACCTACCAATATCAAGCGTATTGCGCTAGCACTAGACGCAACCAGTATCGGCAATAAGTTTGTAGTCTTATCAGTAAACATACTCTTGGCGGGTTGTGGAATCCCGATAGCATGGTGTGTGGTCAAAGCACATGAGCCAGGAAGTTGGAAAGGGCATTGGCACAATCTGCTCACAGCAATCAAAGATGCCATCCCAACTGAGTTTGATGTCATAGTCACTGCTGACAGAGGACTGTATGCTTGTTGGTTGTATGAATTGATTGTGGCTGCTGGCTGGCATCCGTTTTTACGTATTAACCATCAAGGAACTTATCGCCTGCCATCTGGGAATACATGGCATCCACTAAAAGATGTGGTTTGTACCCCTGGAACATCTTGGTCAGGTCGAATTATTTGCTTTGTCACCAATCCCGTTGAATGTACATTGCTTGCCCGTTGGGATCTTGGTTACAAAGACCCTTGGTTGATTTTGACTGACCTTGAACCCATGAGCGCCTCTGCACTCTGGTACGGTTTACGTCCTTCTACAGAATGTGTTTATCGGGATGTCAAAGGAGATGGTTGGGATTGGCATCATACTCGTTTGCTCTCACCACAACGTGCTGAACGTTTGTGGTTAGCCATCGCTGTTGCCACTCTTTGGATGGTGATGCTGGGGGGCGAAGCGGAAAATCAATCTTCTCCCCCAACTCTCGAACAACTTCCACCTCGACATGTTGTCTTTTCTCAGCCTTTCCACCTTCATCCTCAGCGTCAGATTTCTTGTTTTTTGTTAGGCCTGTTGACCCTGATTGCTGATTTACTCAACCATCTTCCTATTCATCTTCCCAGTTGGAGTGCTTTTCCTCATACTCCTGTTGACGATTTCTTTTGCTTCAATTCCTCCTAATTGTAAAAAACCTACACCTGTCAGGTAGGGGGAGTGGGGGGAGATGTGTAGAAAATTACTCAGCGCTCATCACTCCCCACTCCCTACTCCCTAGAAGAATGCTGCTTGATGACGAATCAAGTTAAAGAACTCTTCTCTAGTTTTGTGTTCTTCTTGGAAGACACCTAACATTGCACTGGTTACAGTCCAAGAACCTGGTTTCTGTACACCGCGCATTACCATGCACATATGACTGGCTTCCATGACAACAGCTACACCTTGCGGTTCCAAAATTGTTTGTACTGCTTCGGCAATTTGGCGGGTTAGCCTTTCTTGGACTTGCAAGCGGCGAGAATACATCTCCACAATACGGGCTAATTTACTTAGTCCTACTACTTTTTGGTTGGGGATATAAGCAACGTGCGCTCTACCCATGAAGGGTAACATGTGGTGTTCGCACAAGCTAAAGAAGTTGATATCCCGAACTAGTACCATCTCGTTATGGCCTTCATCAAAGACAGCACCGTTGAGTAATTCTTCTAAAGATTGGTTATAGCCGCTAGTCAAAAACCGCATTGCTTCTGCGACCCGCTTTGGTGTCTTCAATAGACCTTCTCTTTCTGGGTCTTCGCCAACACCCACTAATATGTCCCTGACAGCATTCATCATTTGCTCCATGTGTTCTTCTGAAGGCGGATGCAAATCGGGTTCCCTTCCATCGTGGGTGTTGCGGTCGGGTCTGGGATTGATGGCTTCTGTCAAGTCGGTAATTAAAGGTGATTGAGAGCGGTTGGAAGCGTTGGAGCCGTTGGAACTAGCAATAGTCATGATTCAGTCTTGGTTATGGATTGATCGTTGATCGTTGGTCATTGGTCATTGGTCATTAGTCATTTGTTATGGGTAAAGTAGAAGACATTTATTTTGCACCTTGAAATTAAATCAAAGTCTTGTAGGGTGGGCATCTTGCCCGCCCATGTTATGCAAGTTAAATGTACAACAGCTTAACAATAAATGACTATGGATAGACAACAAGGACTAATTAAAGTGCGCCGGCACTGGGCATAAGTGTCAATTCATCAATTACAGCTTGTGGTGGTAACAAGGCAACGTGGAGAATTGATTGCGCGACAATTTCTGGGGTCAGCATTTTAGAGCGGTCAAAGTCAGCCTTTACGGTTTCTGTATCCCAAATTTCAGTATTAACAGCACCAGGACAAATAGCGGTCACACGAATGCCGTTAACACGTTCCTCTTGTGCCAAGGTTTGAGAAAGTGCCATTAATCCGGCTTTGCTGACGCTATAGGCTCCCCAGCCAGGAAAAGCTTGTTTTGCGGCAATCGAAGACACATTAATAATTGTGCCTGTATGGCGATCACGCATTCTGGGCAGTATCCCTTTAATACACTCAAAAACACTGGTCAAGTTCAAGTTAATTACTTGCTGCCAGTCTGTTAAAGGAGTTTCGCTTAAAGTACCTGTATACCCTATGCCTGCATTATTTACGAGAATATCTATGTCTCCAAAATCGGTGGCGATCGCTTGTATTTTAGTCTCTACTTGCGATACATCGGCTAAGTCTACATTATAGGCTTTGGCTACAACTCCTGTGTGTTTTGTTGCTTCTACTACAGATGCTAATTTCTCCTGGGAACGGCTCACCAAAGCTACATCTATTCCGGCTTTCGCAAAAGCTAACGCTGTTGCTTTACCAATTCCACTACTTGCCCCTGTAATTAGAGCGCGTCGTTTCTGCTCCCAACTCATGCTTTCTCCCAGTCTTTAGGCAGTTTTTGCAAGCCCTTGCCACCTAATTATCGAAATTTTTTGACTTAAAAAGATTAAATTAAGCTTAAATTTCGATGATATTCTCTGACAAATGCTACGATTTATTGTTATTATTAGTTTTCTCTTCAACTGTTTTTCATACAGACATAACGCCAGCTAGTTCAAAAACTAGCTAGGTCATAGAAATTAACTAGCAAATACTTTGGTACAGCCACACATTTACATTTGGTGGCTTTTTTGAGATATAAATACCTGTGGCTGAGAAGATTGTTAAAAATCTTTAAGTAGCCACAGGTAATTATAACACTGCTTTTGGGGAATAAATCAATTGAGGGCGTTATTAAGAAAAGATTCTCTTACTTAGGGTTGTTGACGGGAGGCAAATCAATTCAAAATTCAAAATTCAAAATTAAGAATTTCTCAGCACGCGCTAAACGCGCCGCTTCCGCTAACAGCACTCAGCACTCATTAATGATTAACTTCTGCGAACACGCCTATTTTGCGGAACTTATCGTAACGTAGTTGGCGGCGTTCTTGAGAGGTTAAACGGTTGAGTTCTTCTAGGTTGTCTAAAAGGGCTTGCTTGAGGGTTGTAGCGGCTGTTAAAGGCTCGGAATGCGCGCCACCGATGGGTTCAGGTAAGATTTGGTCAATGATGCCTAAGTTTTTCAGATCGTGGGAAACGATTTTGAGGGCAACGGCTGCTTGGGGCGCTTTGCTGGCATCTTTCCACAAAATGGCGGCGCAGGCTTCGGGGGTAGCTACAGTGTAAACGGCGTGTTCAAACATCAATAAGCGATCGCCTACACCAATACCTAAAGCACCACCAGAACCGCCTTCACCAATGACGGTACAGATAATTGGCACATCTAAAGAGAACATTTCCCGTAGATTATAGGCGATCGCTTCCCCAGCGCCTTGGCGTTCTGCTATTACTGTAGGTAATGCGCCTGGAGTATCGATGAATGTTAAGATTGGCATTCTAAATTTATTGGCGTGTTCCATCAGGCGCATCGCTTTACGATAACCACCTGGGGTAGCCATGCCGAAATTTCGAGCAATATTATCTTTGGTGTCCCGCCCTTTTTGATGACCCAACATAACCACAGGCTGACCAGCCAACCGCGCTACACCACCGATCAAAGCTGGATCATCACCACCACAGCGATCGCCATGCAACTCCATCCATTCATCACTAATCGCTTGGATGTAGTCGAGGGTACTGGGGCGACGGGGATGACGGGCTACTTGTAATCTTTGGGCTGGGGAGAGAGTGCTAAAAATTTCCTCCCGTAGCTGCATGGCGCGTGTTTCTAGCTTGCGAATTTCACCAGACACATCTACACCATTTTCCTCTGCCAATTGCCGAATTTGATCAATCCGGTTTGCCAGTTCTGCCAGTGGTTTTTCAAAATCCAACAGTAGTGGTTTACGCTCAGTTGTAGCCATCGTAAAATTTATAAGGGTTAAGGGTTGAGTTATTAAGTCAAAAGTCAAAAGCCCAAGTCTAGACTAATGACCAATGACTATGGACTATTGACTAAACCAGCAGTGGTCTAAACCCATGTTTTACTGATGCTTGACCAATCTGCTCCATTTTGTCTACGGTAATCTGATTACGCCCCCAAGAAAAGTTCGTGTACAACTTCTCAAATTCCAGAAGCATAGATTCCGCAAAACAAGCAAATAATTGGCGTGCTGGCACATCCATATTGACTATTTGCATAATTTTCCAGTCAATATCCAGCGAATGTTCTACAATACCACCGTTTAGCACATAAACGCCAGGATGCTGAATTTTTGTACCTAAGTTTTTCGGATACCCACCATCAATCAATAGACAAGGCTGCTTTAAAACTGTGGGGTCAATTTCCACACCTTTAGGCATACTAGCTACCCAAACAACGATATCAGCTTGGGGTAGTGCTTCATCCAAAGCCATGATTTTGCCACGTCCCAATTCTGCTTGTAACTCTTGCAGCCGTTCTTGGTTACGGGCGATTAATAGCAGTTCTTTGACATCAGTTTTAGCATCAAGCCAGCGAGTGACGGCGCTACCAATGTCACCAGTAGCACCACATATGGCCACTGTTGCTTGGGAAAGTTCTATGCCAAGTTGTTTTGATGCTTGTTCTACCTGCCGACAAATAATATAGGCTGTGTGAGTATTACCTGTAGTGAAGCGTTCAAACTCTAACTTAATATTACGAACTTGGCTGAACTGCTCCAATTTGAAGTTTTCAAAGATAATAGAGGAGAAACCACCCAAGGCTGTAATATCAATACCATGCTTTTGTGCATGAGCCATTGCGTTAAGGACTTTACGGGTTGCGGCTTTAATCCGGCGAGTTGCTAACATTTCCGGTAAAAAGCAAGATTCTACGTATTTTCCTTCAATTACTTCTCCAGTAATACTAGTAACTTTGATGTGATCAACAATCTGCGGTGGGGCGCTGCACCAAAAATCTAGCCCTTGGTCGGCGTATTCGGGGTATCCCAGTTCTTGAGCTACCGCTTGAGCGTGTTCTAAACTTGTTAAATGTCCAATTAGACCAAACATGGAGTGATATATTAAGCGTGTGGCTTGGCGAATGCGTGCAATCAGTTAGTAAGAGATAATACTTAACTCTCAAAAATACTACAGAAGGTGTAAAAGTAATTAGTGAGTCTAAGTTTGTAGTAAGCACTTTAGGGCTTAGAAAATGCAGGACTAAAGTCCTTACTACCAACAAAGGCATTATTTATGCTGCTTTGAGACCATGTGCTGACAAGCGCATAATATCTTTGGTAGTGAAGCCAATATTACCTAAAGCCTCGCCGTACTGAATCATAAAGTCTTCAACTAGGGCTTCTTTTTCCATAGCTAAGGTTGCGGCATCATGCTCGACTTGGTTAAGCATTTTCCAGACTATAGGAAGGTTCTGACGATTAGCTTCTTCTAATTCTGCTTTTGATTCGGCAAAATTTT
This sequence comes from Nostoc sp. MS1, assembly GCF_019976755.1. Lineage (NCBI taxonomy): Bacteria > Bacillati > Cyanobacteriota > Cyanophyceae > Nostocales > Nostocaceae > Nostoc > Nostoc sp. MS1. The sequence goes on along the minus strand of NZ_AP023441.1, from coordinate 4,291,769 downwards.
TCTGTAACCAAACCTCGCCAAAGTTGAGGTGACTATATTCATCTTTTACTACACCCTCGGTAATTTTACGAGCAAAGTCGTCAGCAACAGGGATGTAGATGTTGTATGCGGCGATCGCAAAACATTCGATGATGAGAGACTGAATCAGTAGGCAAGTAACAACTTTACCTTCGGCAGCCGCTTTTTGAAAGTTACCGTGTAGTCCAGCAAAAAATTCCTTAGCAAACTGCATATCTGGTGTAACTGCCAGATTTCTGCCACAGGCTTCAAATCCTTTTTTGTGGCGGCTTTCCATCTTGGATAGCCTAATTAAGTCTTCCTTGTGTTCTGGCAGCAGATCAGCTAGTTGGATGTAATTTTCGTAGGCTTCTTGTTCACCTTCAATAACGATCGCATTTATACGGCTATAAGCATCTTTATATTTTTCGCTCTGAAAATCAATTTCTAAATCGGCTGCAACCTGCTGCATGATATGTTTACTCCTGTAAACCAGAATTATTTGATACCAAACTTTAATTTACCCTATGAATTTAGGGTATTACTCATTGTGGTTTAATTTTACTTAACAATTGCCTATGTTATAGATTAGCGGTTGCTGGTGTCTTTCTTACTAATACTAAAGAAATAAGTGTTTGACTATTTAACTCATGCCCAAATTAAACTGGAATTGGAAATCTGCTGACTTTTGGAGTTTAGCAGTGCTACTACTGGGGGCATTCATCGTCCTGTTACCACTTTTTGTGGTCTTTCTTACTTCCTTTTTACCTCCAGGTTCAAATGTAGAACTTTTACCTAAAAATAATTGGTCATTAGCGAATTACCGCGAAGCTTGGCAACGAGGCAAATTTTTGTTGGCATTTGCTAATTCTACCTTGGTAGCGATCGCAGTGACGGCATTTCAGATTGTGACTTCGGCTTTAGCGGGTTACGCTTTAGCCAGACTGAAATTCCGAGGTAGGCAAGCACTACTTTTAATTGTCTTAGCAACTTTAATTATTCCCTTTCAATTATTGGTGATTCCCATCTTTTTAGTTTTGAAGTGGGGTCACTTAATTAATACCTACGGTGCATTAATTTTACCAACGGCTGTCAATGGCTTTGGGATTTTCCTTTTACGTCAGTATTTTCAGACAATTCCCGTAGAGTTGGAAGAAGCTGCAACCATCGATGGGGCAAACCGACTACAAATTTTATGGCAAATCATGTTACCCTTAGCCCGTCCTGCCTTGGTGACACTGTTTCTGTTCACCTTCATCGGTGAATGGAATGATTTATTTAAGCCCTTAGTCTTCACCACAAGACCAGAATTAAGAACAGTCCAGTTAGCCTTAGCAGACTTTCAGGAGCAGTTTACCAACAATTGGCCTTTGATGATGGCAGCCGTAACTATTGCTACCGTACCCGTGATGGTGCTATTCCTCATCGGTCAGCGTCAGTTTATCAGGGGTATTGCTACGACGGGGATTAAGAATTAAGCAGTGGACAATTGACAATTGACAATGGAAATAATCTGTCAACTGTCAACTGACTAATTCGTCTCCTGAATTTGCAAACGGACGGTGTGTTCAGTTGCACCAGTGAGTTGTATTTCCATGACTTCAGTACCTAGCGGTTCTATGCAACCCAGGAGCGATCGCAAGTTGGGGGTACTTGCACCAGTATCTACATATAACCTATCCGCCAAATTACTGATGCGTTTCCAAGTCATGTATAACTTAGCAATGGTTTGTTCCATCTGGGATGCTTGATTTACTAAGTCAGCAGCTATACTCAAACAGCCGACTCTCTGAGCTTCTTCTAGGGCTGTTTCGATGTCTACATCATTCTCTGTTAAGGCTTGGACTTGGGCGGCGGATTTGAGATATTTAGCTAGTTGACGGGCTTCTGTGGTGGCTTGTTTAAGGGTGTCCACATCTGGGTTAGCAGCTATTTCTTTTTGGATGAATTTCTGGTGTGCTTCTGGCAACTTTTCCATTTCCTTCACCAAAGGGGCAATGTAGCGGGGAGGAAGGGAATTTTCGGCTGCTTTTACCTTAACTGGTTCTGGTAACAAATCTGACGACATGGCTGTCCATTCGTCAGTGAGTTGACGGACTTCGCGCCTAGTGATGCGATCGCCTTTACTTGCGGCTTCGCTTACCATTTGTTGCACTTCTGGGGAGGCTTTGGAGGTTTCCACAAAAGCGCGTTTACTAAAATTATTAACTGCGCTAGGCTCAAGCTTACCTTCTTCCAAAAGGGTATCAGCACTATTGGCTAGTTGAATCCAGGCGTAAGCTTGACTCTTACTAATTTCTCGTTCCTTGAGCCAGTTGAGGAAGCCTGTACCGCGTCCATCACCGCCTTTTTTCTCTCTGTCGCGGATAGCCCTTAAGATGCGCCCCCGCCAAATTTCGGTTTGCAAATCAAAGCGATCGCATACCTGCCATGCTACATCCAGTTGTTGTTGGAAATCTGACTCAGGAATTTGTTCATCTTCGGGATCTGGCAGTTCAAAGGTGAGATCCGCAGGCTGTTGTAAAGCCGCAGCAAGGTCGTTGATATTGTCCGTTGATTGCACAGTTGGTAACTTATTACTCTGGGAGTCGGCTTATTATTACACAATCTGGGGACATTGGCTCTATTGATATTTCAACTCAAGACTAGATAAGGGCTTACGCAAAGTTATAAATTTTCTATGCTTTAAATTACACCTAAAAAGTTGCAGGAGAGAGATTGGCTACGGCCTCTCTCCTGCAACTATAAATTTAGATACTAAGACCTAACTTATGCAGGAATCAATACTGTATCAATAACGTGAATAACTCCGTTATCAGCTGCAACATCTGGGGTTACAACATTGGCATCATTGATTTTAACACCATTTGAAGCATCAATTTTTACACCAGAACCTTCAACAGTGTTAGCTGACTTCAGCTTTACTACGTCAGATGCCAATACTTTACCTGAAACTACATGATAGGTCAGGATTTTCTTAAGCTTGGGAATATCCTTGAGCAACGCTTCTACTGTACCTTCTGGAAGCTTTGCAAATGCTTCATCAGTTGGTGCAAAAACGGTAAAAGGGCCGGGGCTTTTTAGAGTATCTACTAGTCCAGCAGCTTCAACAGCAGCAACTAGAGTATTGAATGAGCCAGCACTCACAGCAGTATCAACAATGTCTGCCATATTTTTTAATTTATCCCTTTACAGTTCTTCATAAAGGTAAACTTTTTAACAGTAAATAGTATCTATCTTCGGAGGTATACCAACCAAAGTAATAGTAAAGACTGAAAATGATATGTATAGCTTTTAACTATGAATTATTTGTTCTTAGAATAAAATCTTGGTGAGCAGTAACAAGCATCTGTGCCTGTCTTAAAACATTACCAAACAGATAAGTAGGAATTTGCCAAGCAGCAACAGTTACTTCTTTAGTAATATCCTGTATACTAATCGCTATCAGTTCATGCTCTGGTGGTTCTCCCTCAAAAGCACCAGACCAACTAAAAGCTAATAAAAAATCATCATATCCGGGTAAAGATGCAACCAAGCACTCCTCTGGAGTTGCATAGCAAATAATTCCATATTCATTGGCAATTGCTATCAGTTTTTGAAACCCATTAAAATTCGTCATTTCTCGTTGTAACTATTATCAAGTTTTTCTCAAGAGTGAAGATGTAATTATTTAATTTAGGTTAAAGCTAAGTTATGAGTTGATTATCAAACTTAGTGCAGATATCCTAGCGCAAGTAATAGGTTCTATTAGCAACAATTGTTACTGTTTTACAGAACTTTACTTAGATTATGGGTAACGTTTACTATGTAAACAATCATTACCAACCTGTAATGCCTTCTGTATTCAAATAGATAATTGGCAAACATGACCACTCTTGGCTAGTACAGGGCAAAATAAAGACAGTAAGAGCGAACAAAAACGCCATCCTGCCAATGAGTTACTGTCTTAACCCCCGTTGTCCAAAACCCGAAAACTCTGATGATGTTAAGTTTTGCCTGAGTTGCGGTTCTAAGCTACACCTCAAAGAACGTTACCGCGCCGTTAAACCTATTGGACAAGGTGGTTTTGGGAGAACTTTTTTGGCTGTAGATGAGGATAAACCGTCTAAACCTCGCTGTGTCATTAAGCAATTTTACCCCCAAGCCCAAGGTACTAATACAGTCCAAAAGGCGGTGGAGTTATTTAACCAAGAAGCTGTGCAGCTTGATGAATTGGGTAAACATCTACAGATACCCGAACTCTTAGCCTATTTTACCCAAGACGATCGCCAGTATTTAGTCCAAGAATTTATCGATGGGTTAAATTTAGCCCAGGAACTAGCACATCAAGGTGCTTTCAGTGAAACACAGATTCGGCAGTTACTTCATGATTTACTGCCTGTTCTGCAATTTTGTCATGCCAGACAAGTAATTCACCGAGATATTAAGCCAGAAAATATTATTTTACGTAGTAGCGATCGCAAATTAGTTTTAGTAGATTTTGGTGCTTCCAAATCTGCCACTGGTACAGCCTTAAGTCACACTGGTACAAGTATCGGTACACCAGAATATGTGGCTCCAGAACAGATGAGAGGTAGAGCTTTATTTGCCAGTGATATTTATAGTTTAGGGGCAACTTGTATTAATTTATTAACTGGGCGATCGCCTTTCGATTCCTACGACACTAATAACGATACTTGGATTTGGCAGCAATATGTAACCACGCCAGTTAGCAATAATTTACAGCAGGTACTCAACAAAATGTTAGAAAGTATTCCTGCTAGACGCTATCAAACGGTAGATGAAGTTCTCAAAGACTTAAATCAACATTCTCCTGTACCAAATCCACCAGCTAAGGTAAATCATCCAGCACCACCACCAGCACCTATGGCTAAAACCCAGAGTCAGATAGATTTGGAACTAGAAGAATTAAAAACTCAATTTTTAGTTGGAGGAAAACCAAAACCACAAAACATACAACCACAGCCTACAACTAATACCCCAACCAAGAAAAGTGAAATTGATAAAGAGTTAGAGGAATTAAAAGCTAAATATCTTGGTAATAATAACGTATAAACTCAATGACAAAATCAGATATTAAAAGTCTCTACTACATCACACACATTGAAAATTTACCTTCAATACTACAAAGAGGAATTTTATCCCACAAAAAAGTTGAAGAATTAACAGTTTCATACACACCAATTTACGACAGTAGCATTGTCAGTAAACGGAAAGATAAAGCTACACCTGCAAGGAGTAGTTTATGGGAGTATGCTAATTTATACTTCCAGCCGCGTAACCCCATGATGTATCGGGTAGTTCATGAAAAAGACAGAAGGGATATTGCAGTTATTGGAGTTAAACCGGATGTGTTAACAGCAGCAGGCGGACTAATTACAGATGGAAATGCTGCCAATGATCCAACGCAATTCTTTCCTATTAAAGAAGGTGTAGAACTACTCAAGAAACAATGGAAAATTATTCAAAATGAATGGTGGAATGAGCTTGATGGTTCAAAACGCAAAATCATGGCTGAATGCTTAGTGCCAGAAATGATTAGCCCAGAGCTAATTCATTCTATTTTTGTAGCAGATTATAAAGCTAAAGAGCAGGTAGAAAAACTTATAGGTTCAGCTAGAGTACCAGTGATTCCTGAACCCAATATGTTCTTTCAACCCATATCTGCTGCCAAGATTGGCAATAATATTTCCTTAATCGATGGGGATATGTTCTTTTCCAAGATGCAAACTTTAACAATTAGTGTCAATCTTCAAGGCGTAATGGGTAAAGGATTAGCATCACGGGCAAAATATCAGTTTCCTGATGTATATGTAGTTTATCAAGATGCTTGCCGAAATAAACAACTTACTGCGACAAAACCCTATCTTTATAAACGCGAGGCTTCCTTAGACCAAGAACTAGCTGATTTAAGTCTCCCTCTTGTAAGTTCCAATGCTGTAAAGTGGTTTTTGTTATTTGCTACGAAAAGACAATGGCGAGAAAATTCCCGTTTAGATGACATTGAAGGCGGTTTAGACTGGGTAAGGAAAAATTATCATGAACTTGGTATTCAATCTTTAGCAATGCCAGCTTTGGGTTGCGGTTTAGGTAACTTAAATTGGTCTGAAGTTGGACCAGTTATGTGTCGTTACTTACATAATATAGGGATTCCAATTGCTATCTATCTTCCTAGAGAGAATCAACTTGAGCCTCAATATTTAACTGCTGATTATCTACTAAATTAATAAAAAAGTGACCCTAAATATATAGAGTCACCAAAAAATAAGTTGAGAAATCAGGAAACGATAAGCTTACTTTTTAGCTTCAGTGATGGGAACCCATTCGGTGTGGAATGTGCCAGCTTTATCGGTACGCAGGTAGGTGTGAGCGCCGAAGTAGTCGCGTTGTGCCTGAGTGAGGTTTTGGGGTAGGCGATCGCGGCGATAGCTGTCAAAATAATCTAAGGAGGCGCTAAACGCAGGTACAGGGATACCGAGTTTAGCAGCTGTAATAATGACTTCCCGCCAAGCTGTTTGTCTGTCGAGAATTGTTTGTTTAAATTCAGGAGCAAGTAGCAGGTTGGGTAATGCGGGATTTTCGTTAAATGCCTTCTTAATCTTATTCAAGAAGCCAGCGCGAATAATACAGCCACCTTTCCAAATCCGCGCCAACTCACTCAGATTCAAATTCCAATTAAATGTGGTAGAAGCTGTGGATAGCAGCGCCATACCTTGAGCGTAAGAACAAATCTTAGAGCAGTAAAGTGCATCCCGGACTTTGTTGATAAACTCTTTGGTAGAGCCATCATACTTGCCACTGGGGCCTGTTAGCTGCTTAGATGCTGCTATCCGCTCATCTCGAATTGAAGAGATAATCCGAGCATTTACGGCTGCGGTAATGGTGGGGATAGAAACGCCCAATTCCAAAGCAGTTTGTACAGTCCAGCGTCCAGTACCCTTTTGACCTGCTGCGTCAACAATCAAGTCTACCAAGGGTTGCTTAGTGTCTGGGTCTACGTAGGGGAAGATATTCGCTGTAATCTCAATCAAGAAAGAATTGAGTTCGTCGGTAGTATTCCATTCAGCAAATACTTCATGTAGTTCTTTTGCACTCAGTCCACCAGCATTTCTGAGCAAGTCGTAGGCTTCAGCAATCAACTGCATATCGCCATACTCAATGCCGTTGTGTACCATCTTCACGTAGTGACCAGAACCACCAGGGCCAACGTAGGTAACACAAGGGCCGTCATCGACTTGAGCAGCAATCTTGTTGAAAATGGGTGACAGATACTCGTAAGAACTTTGTGTACCGCCAGGCATCAGTGAAGGGCCGTTGAGAGCGCCTTCTTCACCACCACTGACACCCATGCCCAGGAAGCGTAAGCCTGCTGGTTCTAGTTCTTGAGTCCGTCTTTGGGTATCTTCAAACCAAGAGTTGCCACCGTCGATGATGATATCGCCTTCATCTAGCAGGGGTTTTAGCTGTTGGATAACTGCATCCACTGGTTTACCAGCTTGCACCATCACTAGAATTTTGCGGGGACGTTCTAGTGCAGCAACAAACTCTTCCAGGGTGAAAGCAGCTTTAACGTTGCGTCCGCCAGCACGCTGTGCCATGAAGGCATCGGTTTTTTCTCTGGAACGATTATAAACTGCAATTGGGAAGCCATTACGCTCTACGTTCAGAGCGATATTCTCGCCCATAACGGCTAAACCAATCACACCAAAGCTTTGTAGTGTCATAAACTATGTTTGGCTAACTCTTGCAGGTTCTTTCATCTTTAAGGGTAAAACGAGTTTTTCACTTCTCCCCTAAAGAAGACATTAAGAGTTAATTTGCAGAATAAAAGCTCGCAGGGAACACAGATAAATAGTTTTAATTTGTATCCAAATCCGCAATTAACTTGTAAAATTTGCGAAATTGGGGGTTGGGGGTTAGGTACTGGGAACAGTTGTCAGTTGTCAGCTTATTTCCACAGTTCACTTTTCACTGTCAACTGTCCACTGTTCCAGACCCCCAATTCCAAACAAAAGGAGTAACCTATAAAATGCTGGCAAATATCCTAGCCTTGGTGGTTGGCCTTGGTAGTTTAGCAATATACATTTCAGCTTTCTTCTTCCCCGAAATCCACCGCAAGAATGATTTTATTTGGAGTGGAGTAGGACTTTTTTATGCTCTAGTTTTGTGGGTGTTTGCACCGAAAATTACTGGAGGATTATTACTGGGTCATATAGCTAGTGTGGCGCTGTTAGTCTGGTTTGGTTGGCAAACTCTCTCATTACGTCGCTTAGTAACCCCACAGGCACAACAAACCGCCGTTCCTAGTGCTGAAGCTGTAAAATCAACTATCCAAGAACAAGCAGCTAAATTCTCTTTACAAGAAAAAGTTGCTCAGTTACAGCAAGGTATTGGCAACACCTTGGGAGGGTTGAAAAATAAGGCACAAAAGACAGATACTAAAAAAGCTACAACTACCCCAACAGCAAGTACAAAAAAACCATCTGTTGAGATTATCGATAAAACAGAACAACCAACTCAGGAGGCAGTTACTACTATTGAAACCTCTCCTACAGTGGAAACTCCAGTGGTAGATGTTGCTACTAAGACAGAATCTACAACGGAAGTGATCCCAGAAGTTATTCCACCTAATCCCCCATCCCCTGAATTGGTGGAAGCTGCACAGCCACATCCTGAACCGGAAGATAAGGAACCCATACCTGTAGAAGAAATTGCGCCTGATGCGGTACTTGCTCCCCCCGCAGAAGCACCACCGGAAGCATTGCCGCCGACTAGCTAATACGGGGAGCGGGGAATAGGGAGTAGGATCATTTGTTGATTACTGCCTTTCCTATTCCTCAATAATTATTTTTGAATAGAAATTAATATTATTGAAATAGAACTCAGTGTTGATGGAACACAGTATTGGGTTTCAATTTATAAAAGTTTTTATTTACCAAATTTTAGTCATATTTAAGACAAATCCTGGTAGTTCAGGGTCGCAGCTAACTGTGTCAGGATTATCTAAACATTGAAGTGGTTGTTGAGGGCGGTAAATATATAGTTGACGATTTTTTCTATCAATTAACAAGCCTAACTGTACCCCTGGTTCCTGCATATATTCTGTCATTTTATCTTTGAGGGGTTGCAGGTTATCACTAGGCGATCGCAGTTCTACGACAAAATCAGGACATATTGGCGCAAATCTTTGTTGCTGTTGGGGTGTGAGACTATTCCATCGTTCTGATTTTATCCATGAGGCATCGGGAGAACGTTCTGCTCCTGTTGATAATGTAAATCCTGCGCTGGAGTCAAAGCAAAGACCTGTACCATCTTTCTCTGACCAAACCCCTAGCTGTAAAGCTACATTAAAGTTACGATTTCCTGTCTCTGAACCTGTAGGCGGCATGATTGAAATGTGTCCAAATTTATCGCGCTCAATTTGTAAGTCACGGTTGATTTGACAGAACTCAAAAAACTGCTCGTCTGTCATTTGCATTGATGGCGGAATTTGAATTATTAAGGGTGATGATAGCATGATGCTTTGCCCAACGGATTTATTTTTATTCTCACGCAAAGACGCAAAGACGCAAAGAGGCGAAGATTAAACTTTGCTTCTTTGCGTCTTAAATATAGATGGGATTGGTTTTTGGGTTTACACCAATTATCTAAAACTCAGAAACTCTTGTAAGTTATAAGTTCTTGAATTTTGAATTGGTATTACTTGTTAGGCTGGGGTGTTAAACGCAGATAGGGTTTAACTTCTTTGTAGCCTTTGGGGAATTTTTCTTTTAAGACTTCTGGGTCTTTGAGGGAAGGAACAATTACGCAATCTTCACCATCTTTCCAATCGGCTGGGGTCGCTACGCTGTAGTTGTCGGTGAGTTGCAAGGAATCGATTACTCGCAACAGTTCGTCAAAGTTGCGTCCAGTGCTGGGGGGATAGGTGAAGGTGAGGCGCAGTTTTTTGTTGGGATCAATCACAAATACAGAGCGTACTGTGACGGCTGCGTTAGCGTTGGGGTGAATCATGTCGTAAAGGTCAGAAACTTTACGATCTGCGTCTGCCAAAATTGGATAGTTGAGGGTGGTGCTTTGAGTTTCTTCGATATCACCTACCCAGCCTTTATGCGATTCTACATCATCAACGCTGAGGGCGATCGCTTTAACATTACGCTTGTCAAATTCTGGTTTGAGTTTGGCAACTGTGCCTAATTCTGTTGTGCAAACTGGGGTGTAGTCAGCAGGGTGTGAAAACAGCACAACCCAGCTGTCACCAGCCCATTCGTAAAAATCTATATCGCCGTGTGTGGAGGCTTGTGTAAAGTTGGGTACTGTATCACCAAGACGGAGAGCCATAAGAGATTCCCTGTAGTTAAGTAAGGCCTGTGTATTCTATCTTGCCATAACGATCAACAAATATCGGTTTCCCCATCGGCTTTAAGTAGTTTTTAACAAAATTTTAATTTCTCAACCCTCAAGCAGACTGTTTTGATGGGGAATAACACTGGCGAGTTCTGATTATTACATAAATAGGATGACTTTTTTCCTGGTGGTTAATTAATTTGTTTGACTAATTTTCTGGAATCGTTGGGTCAAGATTTGTGGTTTTTGGTAATTAGTGCCATTTGACACTAATTTGCATGGATTGTGTTAATAAATGAATCGTTACTAGTTATATAATGTCGAGATTTTGCATAAACGGCATACTAGGATAAATACATGATTCGCAAAGGGTCTTGGTTAAATAAGTGCCTCGTAGTGGTTGGGAGTGTTCTGTTACTAACCGCTTGTACCAGTGCATCGAACTCAACGGATAATTTTACGGGTTTAAAAATCAAAGTTTTGGTAGGTAGTGCTTTAGGAGACTTTTGTAACCAAGCCGCAAAAAATTTTAATGCAACGCAACCCAAGTTAGATAATGGTAATGCTTTTCGGGTGGAGTGTGAAGCACAGGGTAGTGGTGATATCGTTACCAAGTTGGTAAATTTGGCAACTAGATTGAAGAATGGGACTTTAGACGAGGAATCAGATGAATTTCCGACAATAATCTCTTTAGATGGCGATATTTATCACAGTCAGTTAATTTATCGGATTAATCAAGTTTTTCCTGGGCAGAATTATATTCCCGAAATTACTGACGCACCATTGTTGGCTAATACGCCAATGGTGTTTATGGCACAGGCAGATGTAGCCTCTGGTTTACGTAAGGTTCCAGATCCTTACAAAGCTTTGGTAACGGCAAAAACTCACAAAGATATCGATCCGACTGCACCATCTATCACAGTTAATTATGTCCATACTGCACCAACTCGTTCTAATTCGGGTTTGCAAACATTAGTAGCGCAATATACTAGTGTTTCTGGTAAGCGTCCAGAAGATTTGACGCTGGCTGATGTGCAGAAATTTCAGCCGCAAATTCAGCAAATTCAAAGCAAGATTACTCGTTATGGGGTTTCTACCAATTCTCTCGCCCAAGCAATGGTGAAGAATGGGCCTTTTTGGGCTTCTGTAGGGTCGGTGTATGAATCTAGCGTCATTGCTGCCAATTCTAGCTTGCAACCGGGACAGGAGCGTTATGAGGCGGTTTATCCCAAGTCCACATTTACTTCTAATATGAGGGCTATTGTGCCTAATGCGCCTTGGGTGAATGCTAATGAGAAGGCGGCTGCGGACAAGTTTATCACTTATTGGCGATCGCCTGATACACAAAAAATTGCCACTGACTTAGGTTTACGTCCGGGAACACCTGGGGTAGCTTTGGGGGCAAAGTTTTCTCCTGAGTTTGGTGTAGTAGCACAGGCAAAGTATGATTCTCTGCGACCACCAAAGCCGGAAGTCGTGGATGCAATGCTGAAGTCTTGGCAAGAAGCTTCTAAAAAACCATCTTTGGTTGTGGTTGTGGTTGATTCTTCTGGGTCGATGGAGGGTAATAAGTTACCAGCCGTCCAAAATACTCTACAAAATTATATTAAGAATTTGGGCAAAAAAGAGCAAATTGCTTTAATTGATTTTGACTCACAAATTAGAGAGCCTGTATTAGTTGATGGTACTCCCGCAGGACGCGATCGCGGTTTGCAATTTATTAGTAGTCTCAAGGCTGATGGTGGCACAAAATTATATGATGCTGCTTTGCAAGCGCGGAATTGGTTACAGAAAAATCGTCGTCCAGAGGCAATTAATGCAGTTTTAATCTTAACTGATGGTGAAGATTCTAGTTCTGAAATATCTTTAGATCAGCTATCAACAGAATTACAAAAGAGTGGTTTTTCTACTGACCAACGCATCGGCTTTTTTACCGTTGGTTATGGGAAAGAAGGGGAATTTAATCCCGATGCTTTAAAGAAAATTGCTGAATCAAATGGGGGTTACTATTCTAAGGGTGATCCTGAAACAATTTCGCGGTTGATGTCAAATTTGCAGGTGGAATTTTAAACACAGATGTAGGCGCTGAGGGTTTTGAGATTATGGTGAAGTTAGCGAATCCATTTTATTATCCGGTAGCTGTGTTTATTGGAGGGGTGAGTTTATTTGTTGGGGTGAGGTTTTTACGGTTGCCGAGTTTGGTAATAATTCCTGTGGCGGTGGGAATTACTGTTGCTGGAGCTAGTTTTTTCAATTCACGGGAACCACAGTATTTAGAGTTAAATAATCCAGAGTTGGAACTGGAAATTAATAATGTAAAAGTCTCGGCTTTAGCCTTGGTTAATCAAGCGAATGAGTTACAATTGGAAGCGAAGAAATTACTTACAGATGCTTTTCAATTGGAACTTTTAGCAGGGATTCAAATGAGTGGCGATCGCCTTGTTGAAATCCCTGGCAAAATTGATAATCTAGTATGGAATATCAATGGTAATAACTCTTTACTATCAGTTGATACATTGCAAAAACAATTGCAGGAAGTTAAACAGAAAATTCAATCTAGTTCTGGGGTTGCTAAACAACATTGGCAACAATTAGCAGATAGTTTGCAACGGAATATAAAATTAACAAAAGAGGGTGAAGATACTAGACTTGCAAGAATTATAAATATTTATACTCTGATTCAAGATTCGGCGGGTTTATTACAGCGTTTGCAAACAAAAATACGTAACTCAGACTTGAGCGATTCTGAGCAAATTAATGGCATGATTTTACTGAGTGATGAACTAAATAGCCTAACAGAAAATCTCGATTTGTTGGTTCGTAAATAATAGATAACCAAGATGAGAAAGTAATTTTATGGCTAAGAAAAAGTCCAAGTCTTCCCAAGTTTATACATCCACTGCAATTCTTGCTGCATCATTAGTTTTCACTTATGTCCCACTGCCTGGGTCACAACAAACTGTAATTATTGTCAGTGGAACAGAATTACAAGAACCATTACAACAGTTAGCAACCAAGTTTCAGCAGGAACATCCAGATATTAAATTGGAACTAAAATTTCAAGGTTCCCAGGATATGGTCAATAAATATATTGACCAAAAAAATGATTTTAAACCAACTGTATTAATTCCCGCTAATGGGGAAATTTTAACAGAATTAAGCGATCGCCTCCGCGCCACTGATAACACTTCCCCCTTTTACGACTCGCCTCGACCTATAGCTAAAACCATATTGGTGGCTATAGCTTGGCAGGAAAGGGGTAAAGTTCTGTTTCCCGATGGCCGCTTTCAATGGCAAAGAGTCGAACAAGCTATGCAGGCTAGTAACTGGCAAAAAATTGGTGGTTCTAGTGACTGGGGTAGCTTTGATTTTGTTACTACAGACCCCACCCGTTCTAATAGCGGTCAGGTAACGTTAAACCTGTGGACACAAGCAAAATTAGGCGGACAAGTTAATAATAATAGTTTCAATAACCCATCTGTGCAGTCTTTGTTTAGTTTAGTGAAAAAATCAGTTTATCAGCCACCCCGTTCTACAGATATTCTCTTGCAAGAGTTTATTACTAGAGGCCCCAATGATGCTGATGTAGCTACAGTATACGAGAGTGTAGCCCTTTATCGCTGGCAACAGTCAAGTGCAAGTAGTGGTAGACCTTATCAAATTTATTATCTCAATCCTTCGATTGAATCCACAGCCACAGCCGCCATTGTCCGCCGGGATGTTGACTCAGGAAAGGCAGATGCAGCCAAGAAGTTCCTCGACTTTGTAACCCAACCTGCACAACAGTCTGTATTGGTTGAGTATGGTTTTCGTCCGGTAAATGATGCTGTTGATTTAAAATCTGTACCGAAAAGTCCCTGGAATCAAAATATTCCCGGTGCTGAGGTAAAACCAACCGTACAAACCATACCACCACCAAACGCAGAAACTATCACCGAAATTCAACGGCTATGGGAAAGAGCGAATTAGTCAGTTGGTTGACAGTTGTTATTCTCCCTTATCTCCCTCATCTCCCCTACTCCCTCACCTCCCGATACGCTTGAATCATTTGTTGGGCGATCGCATCCCAGCTAAAATTTTGTAAGGCATAATTTTGGGCGTTTAGTCCTCGACGTTGGCGTTCTTGGGGATTTTGTAGTGCTTGTTGTAATAATTCCACAAGTGATTCTACCTCTGTTTTGCCTACCCAGCCTGAGTTGCTATCACGCACTTGTTCCCAGATATGCACTTGATCGGAAATGACTACGGGTATACCTGCAACCATTGCTTCAGCTACGGCGATACCAAAGTTTTCGTAGTAGGAAGGGAGGACGAATAGATTGGCTACTTGTAGTAAACTAGCTTTTAATTCACCAGTAACAAAGCCTGTAATCGTAGTGTGCGATCGCAGTGATGAATTAGTAATTTGGTCTTTTATTTGTTGTTCATAATCTGGGTCTTGGGGGTTAGTTCCCGCTAAGACAAAATGAAAGTTATTATTAGAGGCGAGTAACTTTTCTAAAGCAGGTATTAATAGATTTAAACCCTTTTTAGGTTCAATCCGCGACATAAATAATATTAATGGCACACCTTGAGGTATTCCTAATTTATTCAGCACTGCATTATCTGCTGGTTTTTGCAAAGCGATAACACCCAAAGGAATAACTAAATCATGGGTATTTACGCCAAATCTTGCAGATATTTTTGCTTCTTGTTCACTGGTAAAATGAATTGCTGCTGCACCAGCTAAATTACGCCGTTCGATAATTTCTACATATAACTTTTTTAATTGCTTTTTCTTCTGTAAATCAGCCGGGTCAAGAGTTCCTAATGGTCGCAAAATATAAGGTAGTTTTTTGAAACGGCATACAGTAGCCGTCGCACTACTTACAGGAGAAAATAAAGCATGGATATGAGCTATATCATATTCATGAGCGTGAACATTTAACCATTTGAGTAAATCCAAAGAGAACTTATAACGGCGGAATGGAGAACAACGGAAATAGATGATTTCATAACCATCTTGTTTAATAGGAACATTCAACGGTACATCTAAAGGTTCTTGACCACTATCACCATTACTATCAGTTGTAATTACTGTCACTTCCGCCCCAGCTTTAGCTAACGCAGGTGCTAACCCTAATACCATTTGACTAGGGCCGCCATAAATCAAAGAAATTGAAGGAACAATTTGGAGAATTTTCATGTTTGTTTAAAACTCTGTGTCTCTGTGCCTCTGTGTTTAATTTCACCACAGAGGCACAAAGGCACAGAGAAGAGTTTATCTAAATATTAACTAATTCTTGGTAAAACTCATATTGTTGCTTGGCTAAGGCTTTATTTGTGTATTGCACCATAGATTTTTGATAACCTTTTTCACCAAGTTCTTGAGTTAAATATGGGTTTTCCATCAGTTGTAATAAACAGTTAGCTAATGCTTGGACATCACCTTCAGGAAAGACTAAACCCGCATCACCAATTACATGAGGTATTTCGCCGGAATCAGAACCAATAACTGGGACTTGACAAGCCATTGCCTCGATTAATACATGACCAAATTGTTCCTTCCAACCAGCAGCAGTTAAAGTTTTAAATTGATAAGTTGTTTCTGAAGGAAGTAGCAAAGTACTCATTAAATTAATATAGTTGGCTACTTCGTTATGAGGTACGCTTTCTACCAAAATAACCCTATCTTGAATATTATTGTCTGAAGCAATTTTAATTAATTCCTCTTGTAATGGGCCTCGACCTAATAATAGTAATTTCCAAGGTTTTTCTAAGGGTAATTTAGTTAATGCCTGTAACAGTGTCAGTAAACCTTTTTCTGGCACAAATCGTCCAACGAAACCAATAACAAATTCACCTATGTTAATGCCCAACTTGGCAGCTAATTCTGGTTGTGCTTTGGGTGTAAATAGAGTTTCATCTACACCCAACTGGGGCATAACTTTAATAGGGCCTTTATATCCCCGTTGTTTGAGAATTTCAGCCCCATCTTGATTACCAGAAATAATACCGTGGCTATTGTTGAGATTAAATTTTTCTAATAGGGCAATTGGTGGTTTTAGTGCGTAAGGTAAATTCCACCAAGTGAAAAAGACATTTTTTGCCTTTAGCCCTAATATTTGGTTTAAGACAATCAATTGAGCATAAGCCAGCGCTCTAGAACCTTGTTCTGCTTGTAGTATTTGGGGGCGAAACTCACGCAACAATGAAATTAAATCAGCCCCAAACGTGAGTAGACCTTGATGATTTTGACTAAAATTAGAAACCGGAACTATTTTAAATGCACCTTCATCACGGTATTCGGTTTCAATAATTTTATTCTGTACACCCCCAGGTTTCCAAGTTTTAGGGACGACAACTGTAACTTCAATTCCTGGTTCTAGTTGAGACAAAGCACGGAGTTTTTCGCAGTTCAGGTCTACGATATAAGTATGACTGGCAACTAAAATTCTCATAAATATTTATTTAGTTGTTAGTTGTGAGGCAGTGCTTTGGGTGGGTTTCCCGACTGGTAGCAACTGCTGTTCCCCGCAGGGGTTAGTGGTCATTTACTATGAACTAATGACTCTTGACTAATGACTATTGACTCTTTATCAAGACGAGTATAAATTTGACCATCATTCCAAGGTGATTGGATGAGGCTTCCCAAGGCGTTGAAAAAACCTAATACGAAAAATACTGCACGGGTAAGGATTTTGATGGGAGAACCACTTTTATGACAAGGGGGACGACCCAAAACGTGACAATCAAATAAACGTGAGTAGAGGCGTAGACATTGGCTAAAGTTGAGGTTTTTCAAACTTAAGAGGAAATGATTATGGTAGAAGGTGAATTGATATTGCAGCGATCGCGTACTAATATCATGACACCCCCCTGTTTCTTCCCCTAAATGGATTAAATCCGCCTCTGGGTCATACCAAATTTTATACCCTGTCCGCCGGAACCTGAGACAAAAATCAGATTCTTCCCGGACTGCACTACCGCGAAATCTTTCATCAAACCTCAGTCCATATTTAGTGAAAGTCTCTCGCCGAAACGACATATTACAGCCCCTAGCTGTTAACACTTGCTGGGGTTTTATCGTATGTACGAGGTCAATGTGATACCAAGCAATTCCAGGGTCCATCGCTTCTGGTGGTAAATATTCAATCTCCAACTTTCCACCAGAATCACCTAATTTCATTCTGTCAAATACCCGCCCAGCAACAGCCCCTACTTCGGGATTTTCGATGTAATTTTTCGCATGGGCTGCTAAAAATCCTGGTTTTAACTTGACATCATCATCGATAAATAGAATTACGTCTCCAGATGACCGCCGTATAGCATAGTTGCGTGCGCCTGGTAAACTTGCCCAATTAAGGCGAAACCATTTTATTTTCCCGGCTGCTGCTACTTCTTCTAAATAAGCTTGAATTTCTGGTTTATGTGTTGGCGACTGGTCTACTACCAAAACCTCATAGTTGAGATAATTCTGATTAAGAATATCTACAATGCTATCTCTTAGCGGTTCCTCTCGTCCGTAGGTCGGTATGACTACGGTAATCAAAGGCAAATTACCCATATAACTTTTCTACCTAGTTAAGATTTGGTTGCTGAGATTGCCATATCTATTTTGTACCTACTGAGAGTGTAGTTTATTTGCACTGCGTATGTCAGTCTTTTTAGCTCTATCCTTTCTTGGATAGGCTTTTTATCAAAGTTTTAGTTGTAGACGTTTCTTCTTATTCTTTTGTTGAGGATTAGCATCTTCTTTCTCTTGTTTACCTATTTCTGGTAATTTAAACAACATTCCAGCAAAGAACCAGTAATAGACGGCTACCGGGTCAACGTCTAGAGGATAGTAATAAGTGTTGTAACTAATAAACAAGATAAACACCCATAAAGCAGCCCCATAAGTGCGTAAGCTTTTGTCTTTTATTGACCTATACGTTTTAAAAGCTACAAAAGTAATTGTAGAAACTAATGCTAGAAAAGCCAGTGTACCTACTATGCCCACTTCATACAGTAGTTTAGGATAGTAAGTTTCAATCAACCTTGTGGGGCCTAAAGTCCGTGCAGAGTTAGTAGCTCGACCCAAGCCATTCCCTAAAATACTATTTGAACTCCTAAGCGAATCCTCAAATTGTTGAACGATAAACTCCTGCGGTGGCGAAGCTGCCCAGCGACTAGTTAAGCTATCTAATCTTTCTTGAACAACCGTAGGGTTAGAGAACACTGCAATTGCTAACAAAAACGCTAACCCTGCACCTATAGGAATAAAGCGTTTCAAATTACCTATTTGACCTGTCAAGAAAAGCAGAATTACAAAACAAACAGGTACTAACACCAAAGCGATTCTTTGCCCGGATATAACTGCATTAATAAATATACCAGCCATAGATCCTAGACTAATTAACCGCCAAATTACGGAAGGATCAGAGAAACCTGTAGCAAAAGCCAAAAAAGTGCTAGAAATTAAAAACCATGCCCATTGCCAAGGTGCAACAAAAGTTCCTGGTAGTCTAATCATTCCCTGATCAGGGCTATAAACTAAAGAACCACCTACGTAACATCTGGCTTCTAATGTTGCCTTAAATAAAGCATCCCCCGTAGCATATCTAGTACCTTCACATATCCCAGCCCGTAGTAGTAAAAATTGAAAAATACCTAATCCACAACAGATAAGTATAAGGACAACTTGGAGACGCGATATAAAGAGGAAATCTTTTTTGTCCTTCATTAAGTAATAGACACAGCCTATTAAAGGTAAATAACCTATAAGTACTTTTAACCCTAAAATACCCATACCTAAAGGTATTCCATTGTTGGCTTGTCTAAATGGGCCTGAATCAGGAGGACTAAATTGCTGTGCGCCATTGACAAATAACAATGTTAAAAGACACACACCTAACAAAATAAAAAGTGGTGTTCTAATAGCTTGGGGAACAATTAAAGGTAAATTTTGCCGACGACAAGCCTGCCAAATAGCAATTAGTGCGGGAAAATAGAAAGTATCTTTTGCTAGTTGCAAAATTGGACTGTTACCAATGTAGTAAGTGATGGTTCCGCCAAAAGGTACATATATTAAAAATGCTACCATCCCCATAAGCGGATATTTATAACACAGGGTCATGATTATGATCCCTAAGACAACAGGAACTGCTGTTTTAATATCACTAACTAAAAACGCTACCAGTCCTGCAAATAAGCTGACAAAAGTAACAGTAGTGATTGTGCTAATGAGTTCTTTACGGGCTTGTGCTGCTTTACGCTTTTGTGCTAGCTGTTCTTTGATACTCAGGCTAGGGGTGTCAACCTGTGACTTCTTGGTTGATTTCTGAGAACGCTTAGATTTTGATTTTGTTACTGCCATAGGTGCATTGTAATTTATTACTTAGCCTTTACAGGGTTCACTGAACTGAAGTAAAAATTTATCTACGTTCATCTTTTTATATTGGTAATTAATTGATTCTCTCTTGTTCCCGTTTATATTTAAAACAATAGTTTTATAAATAAACTTACTAAAGTGGGCATTGATTACCCTATAAATACTTTTGTTGCGTAGATATAAATTAATATTTACTTAGTGGCGGCTTTGATTTAAAAGTGGTCAAGAGAGTTTTAGTCTTTTTAATCTCTCAGTGTAATTATTACTGTATATTTAATACGTAAATATTATCATGTTAGTATAAGCCCTAGTGTTTAACTAGAGCCAATTTTACTAGGATATTGTAAGTAATTTGTAATAAATTTATGAATTGGTGAAAACTGAGTAGAGGCGTATGTCTGTGCGCCTCTATTGGTGATGTTATGGTGTTAAATGCTGCTGTACTTGGGCAACTAATTCACTAGTCCAATGGTTAGCGAGTTCAGCGTTAGCGGCTTCTACCATGACTCGAATCACAGGTTCTGTACCAGAAGCCCGGACTAGGATTCTACCAGCATCACCCATTGCAGTCTCGGCTAGGGCGATCGCTTGTTGTACTGGTTCGCAATTTTGCCAGTTTAAACGGCGATCGCGGTCTACCACTCGCACATTCCGTAACAATTGGGGATAGGTTTGGAAGCTTTGGTCTACCAATTCGGTTAAGGAAACACCAGCTTGTTTGACCAAACTTGCCAAATGCAAAGCGGTTAACACACCATCACCAGTCATCCCATAATGGCGGCAGAGGATATGACCTGATTGTTCACCTCCTAACATTCCCCCAGTTTTGACCATCTCGGCTTGCACATATTGGTCGCCGACGGCTGTACGAATTAATTTACCGCCCTGTTGTTGCCAAGCCCGCTCAAAACCCAGATTTGCCATTACTGTAGAAACAATTAAGTTATCTGGCAGTTGGTTTTGTTGTTTGAGATGCAATCCCCACAGGTAGAGGATATAGTCGCCATTTACAGGACGACCAGTGGAATCAACTGCCAAAACGCGATCGGCATCACCATCAAAAGCAAAACCAACATCGGCATGATGTTCAGCTACAGCCGCTTGTAACATTTCTAGGTGGGTAGAACCGCAGTTAACGTTGATGCGATCGCCATCTGCGGCATTATGTAAGCAAATAACTTCTGCTCCCATTTCCTGAAATATTGCTGGTGCTAACCCAACGGCTGCACCCCAGGCTAAATCTAGTACAATCTTCATCCCTTGCAGATTTACTGCGCCTTGCAGGGGTTGTTTTAAGGCTTCACCATAATCTCTGACTAACTCTAGCCTTGAGTAATGCCGTCCGCAATTACCGAGAATCGCTGGAACAGGCAGATTTCCCCTTAAACCATCTTCAATTTCTGCTTGTAAAGCCTGGGCTAACTTGCCACCATTCGCGCTAAAAATCTTAATGCCATTATCTTCTGGTGGGTTATGGCTAGCAGAAATCATCACGCCACCAATAGCTTCACTAACGCTGGTGAGATAAGCTACACAAGGGGTAGGACATAACCCTAAATACCAAACTTCTAAACCAGCAGCCGTCAAACCAGCACTCAAAGCCATCGCCAACATATCGCTAGAGTTGCGAGAATCTTGTCCTAGTATGACTGGGCCTAATTGACTGGCATGGCTACGTAAAACTAAACCAGCCCAATAACCAATTTGTAAAGCCAACGGCGCACTTAATAATTCCCCTACCTTGCCGCGAATACCATCCGTACCAAACAAAGGCGTAGCGGGTAAAGATATCATACTGGGTGCAAAACTGCCCTCTACTACTTTTCCTAAACCCTTAGATTCAGGTGTAACTTCTCTGATATAGCTTCTAGATATAGATGAAACCATTATTTTTTACACTCCACACATCACACTAAAAATTATTAATTTAACGTCAGTTTGATAAATTTCAAATGCTGACTACTGAGACTAATAGAAAATTCGCTTTCTGTTTTAGATTTCAGCCTTATCCTACTCCTACCTCGAATGACACAGCCAAGCAAGTCACTTAAGAAAGAAGTAAGCTTACCTCTATCGATAAACTCATGCCACTTTACACTTTATTCACAACCTATGAATAAATACTTTTGGATTTACTTTATATGATAATTATTTTTCTCTGAATAAGAAATTTAATTTGATTTTTATCAGTATTGTTACTGAAACAAATTTAATTTAGTGTAATTTTTTCATAAAAATTTTATAAATAATTTTGATGCCACTTAGTCTAACCTTTGACTGTGATAGTTGCCAGTAGCAATTAGACAAATTCATCAAAATCTTATGAAAATAAAGGTCATTCCTTGAGCAAGTAGTGAAGACGTTAAGAAAGATTTCATGAGTTATTTGTGTACGCAACTGATGATGACTGTTAACTACTATTACGGTCTTGATTGCTGTGTCAGTTAACAAAAGTATAAATTCTCTGTACTTAAAAAATATTAATATAAATTCTCATCAAATAGTTCTAATGTTACGTTTTAGTGGCATTTTTTAGCTGTCCGTAATTTAAAACTCCGGTAGTTGACCTTTTAAAGTTGAGAAATTTAGTATGAGCAGCAATTTAGCAAGCAAACTGCGTGTTGGTACAAAAAAAGCCCACACAATGGCAGAAAACGTAGGTTTTGTCAAATGCTTTTTAAAAGGAGTGGTAGAAAAAAGCTCTTACCGGAAGCTAGTGGCTAACTTCTACTACGTATACTCGGCGATGGAAGAGGAGATGGAAAAGCATCGCCAACACCCAATTGTTTCCAAAATTAATTTTCCCCAACTGAACCGTAAGCAGAGCTTAGAACAAGACCTGAGTTATTACTACGGCGCTAACTGGCGTGAACAAATCCAACTTTCGCCAGCCGGGGAAGCTTACGTACAACGCATTCGAGAAATTTCAGCTACCGAACCAGAACTGTTAATTGCTCATTCTTATACCCGTTACTTAGGTGATTTATCTGGAGGACAAATCCTCAAGAATATTGCTGTAACAGCAATGAACTTGACCGACGCACAAGGAACAGCCTTTTATGAGTTCGCTGATATTCCTGATGAGAAAGCTTTTAAAACCAAATACCGTCAAACTTTGGATGAGTTACCAATTGATGATGCTACAGGCGATCGCATCGTTGATGAAGCCAACGCTGCTTTTGGCATGAACATGAAAATGTTCCAAGAACTAGAAGGCAACTTAATCAAGGCGATCGGTATGATGGTATACAACACCTTGACCCGCAAACGCACACGCGGCAACACCGAATTAGCTACGGCTGAGTAGTAAAGAAGGCAGGAGGCAGGAGGCAGGAGGTAACAACATTACTGCTGGTGGCAAACAAGCCTCAAGATGTCCTCATTTATGCGACTACAGCTATAGCAATTCAAAATTCAAAATTAAGGGATTTTGAATAATTAAAAAGGGGCAGCTTCCCTGAGTTTACCTGCTTTAGAAGCAGGCGATCGCAAGGAGGATGCCCCTAATGTTTTAGGGAATAAGGGGGATGGAGGAGATGAGGAGGATGAGGGAGACAAGGAAGACAAGGGAGATCAAAATTCTCTACTTAGCACTCCCCACTCATCACTCCGCACTCTCTAGAACATACCCATGCCACCCATGCCACCCATACCACCCATACCGCCCATACCACCCATACCGGGATCAGCAGGAACAGCAGCTTTCTTCTCTGGTTTTTCTACAACGATCGCTTCTGTGGTGAGAACTAACCCAGCGATGGAAGCGGCGTTTTGCAATGCAGAACGAACAACTTTAGCGGGGTCGATAATACCAGCTGCAATCAGGTCTTCAAATTCACCGGTAGCAGCGTTGTAACCTACGTTGAACTCGCTGTCTTTAACTCTAGAGACAATTATGGAACCTTCAGCACCGGCATTGTCGGCAATTTGTCGTAAGGGTGCTTCTAAAGCGCGTTTAACGATATCAGCACCGATTTTTTCCTCTTCTTCAAAGTTAGCTTTAATCTCGTCTACCTTGCTAGCCAAGTAAATTAAGGTTTTGCCGCCGCCAGGAACAATACCTTCAGCTACAGCAGCTTTGGTAGCGTTGAGTGCGTCTTCAATTCTCAGTTTGCGGTCTTTGAGTTCGGTTTCGGTAGCCGCACCAACTTTAATTACTGCCACACCACCAGCTAACTTGGCAATGCGTTCTTGTAATTTCTCTTGATCGTATTCAGAATCAGTCTCTTCTAATTGTTTGCGAATTTGACCGATGCGTTTTTGAATTTCTGGCTTGGTGGTAGTACCTGCAACAATTGTGGTACTTTCCTTATCAATTGTGATTGTCCGCGCCGTACCTAAAGCTTCGATGGAAGCTGTATCCAAGCTGAGACCGATTTCTTCAGAAATTAGCTGACCGTCGGTTAGGATGGCGATATCTTGCAATAACGCTTTGCGGCGTTCGCCAAATCCTGGGGCTTTAATTGCTGCAACGGAAAGTACACCCCGCGCCTTATTCACTACTAAAGTTGCTAAAGCATCTCCTTCTACATCTTCAGCAACGATGAGTAAGGGTTGACCCAAACGCGCTACTTTTTCCAGAATGGGGACTAACTCTTGGATGCTGTTGATTTTTTTGTCGGTAATCAGAATCCGGGCATTTTCCAGTTCTACCGTTTGGCGTTCGTTGTTGGTGATGAAGTAGGGGGAAATATATCCTCGGTCAATCTGCATCCCTTCTACTACGTCTAGTTCGGTGGTAAGGGATTTGGATTCTTCTACGGTGATTACACCATCTTTGGTGACTCGTTCCACCGCTTCGGCAATCATGTTGCCAACTTCTTCATCGTTACCAGCCGAAACGGTAGCAACTTGAGCGATCGCACTACCTTCTACTGGCTTGGCTACCTTAGCAATTTCCGCTACCAATGCTTCAGTAGTTTTATCAATCCCACGCTTCAAGCTCACTGGGTTGCTACCAGCCGCTACGTTCTTCAAACCTTCTTTAATTAAAGCTTGTACCAAAACTGTTGCTGTGGTTGTACCATCACCTGCTACATCTTTGGTTTTTGATGCTACTTCTTGAATTAATCTAGCACCAGTATTTTCTAAAGGATCTTCTAATTCAATTTCTTTAGCAACAGTGATACCATCATTAACAATTTGGGGTGTGCCGTACTTTTTTTCTAAAAGCACGTTACGACCCTTTGGCCCCAAAGTGATTTTCACCGCATCAGCCAGGGCATTAACACCCCGCTCTAAAGCACGCCGTGACTCTTCGTCAAATGCAATAATTTTTGCCATGTTTCCTTTCTCTAGCGCTTCCATTAGACAATTTAGCACTCACAGGGTCAGAGTGCTAAATACTTCAAAAATTCAAACCGGATGTGGAATGAAAAAAAATTGATTAATATACACTTGATGCTCATTTGGGACAATAGCAGTGATGGTTAAATCGGGAGATGAATATATACAACTCCCTTAAGTCTATAGGCATTGCTGACCCTAGCGGCTCCGGCTGGTTGGCAGTAGTATTTACATTCATGTTGGCTTGGCTGGTAACGTGGCGTTTAATTCCCACGGTACGTAAATTTGCCTTGCGGGTGGGTTGGGCTGACCAACCAAACGCCCGACGGCTTAATCGAGAACCGTTGCCAAATGCAGGGGGTTTAGCCATTTACGCGGGAGTAATCGCCGCTTTGGTCTTAGCAAGCCTCTTGCGACCCATCGAGCTGCAAAGCGTTTTAGCTCAAGTATTGACTATTTTACTAGGGGGTTCAATCCTAGTCTTGGTCGGATTTATTGACGATCAGTTCGGATTACCCCCCTCTGTACGTTTATGGGCGCAAATTGTCACAGCATTATTACTGGTAGCAAATGGCATCAGTGTTGACGTGAAATTTGGCACACCAATTGATTCCATCCTCTCAATGTTGCTCACTGTGCTGTGGGTAGTAGGTATTACCAACGCCGTCAACTTGATGGATGGGATGGATGGATTGGCGGGAGGAGTTAGTTTCATCACCGCCATGAGTTTGTTAGGCGTATCTGCCCAATTTCCTAATCGGGCTGCGGCTACCTTAGTTTTGGCAGCCTTGGGAGGTGCAGCTTTAGGCTTCTTGCGCCATAACTTCCATCCCTCAAGAATCATCATGGGGGATGCTGGAGCATACTTTTTCGGTTATGTGTTAGCGGCAACTAGTATTTTAGGTAGCCTGCAACGTAATACCATATTTGCTCTCAGTCCTACAGTTTTATTTCTCTTATTGCCAGTGCTAGATACTACCCAAGTATTCGTTCGGCGACTACTGGCAGGCAAAAACCCCTTAAGTACCCCTGGCAAAGACCATTTACACCACCGTTTACTCGCTTGGGGATTCTCTCAACGCCGTGCCGCATTTACCCTATGGTCAATCACCTTGGGTTGTAACGTACTAGCGATGAGAGTCCAAGGCATGAGCTTCATGGTCATATTTGCCACAGCCACTAGTATTATTCTTCTGCTCGGCTTTACAGTTTGGCAAAGAATGAGAACAGGGAATAGAGAACAGTTGACAGGGAACAGTGAGTAACAATTGACAGTTGACAATTGACAATTGACAGTTGTTAGGTTGTTTTCACTGTTTACTGTGGACTATGGACTAATGACTAATGACCAATGACTAATTTACATCACCATGCCGCCATCGACATTAAACACTTGTCCAGTAATGTAAGTGGCGGCAGGGTCGGCAGCCAGGAAGCGCACCATACCTGCGATTTCTTCTGGTTGACCATAGCGTCCTAAAGGAATGTATTGCAAAATGCCTTCAGCTTTGAGGTTGCTAGTCATGTCTGTGGCAATGAAACCAGGGGCGACGGCGTTAACTGTAATGCCGCGAGATGCTAATTCTTTAGCAACGGTTTTGGTAAAACCAATTACACCAGCTTTAGCAGCGCTGTAGTTTGCTTGCCCAGGATTACCCATTTGTCCGGCAACGGAGGTAATGTTGATTATCCGTCCAGACCTTTGCTTCAGCATGAGTTTACTAACGGCGCGAGTACATAAAAATACACCAGTTAAATTTAAGTCAATTACAGCTTGCCAATCTTCCGGCTTCATTCTGAGTAGGAGAGTGTCGCGGGTGATCCCGGCGTTATTCACCAAAATATCGATGCGCTTGAACTTATCGATCGCAGTATTGATAAGGTTGTCTACTTGATCTACTTGGGACACATCAGCTTGTAGGGCGATCGCTTCACCACCAGCATTAGTAATTTCTGCTACCACGGCATCAGCCGCAGTGCTAGAACTAGCATAATTAACCACGACAGTAGCGCCATAATTCGCTAACTCTAAAGCGATCGCTCGTCCAATCCCCCGTGAAGCGCCTGTAACAACTGCTACTTGTCCTTTTAAATTTTCAGTTAACACGGCCATAAAATATTCCTTTAGCTTCTAAATTCCCGCGCTAATTATCTTATGGCGATTTGTACCTAAAACAGTCATTAGTCATTAGTCCATAGTCAACAGTGGAAACAACTTGACAACTGTCAACCGTCAATTATTAACTGCTTCGCAACAATAAAAATAAAATAATGTTACACCGTTTTCAGAAATCAGACATTAATATTAAATTCAATCGATAAAAAATTGGTGTGTCACATGACTACTAAAAAACAATTCAACAGCTTTGAAGAGATGCTGTCTGGTTCTGATTTACCTGTTTTAGTAGATTTTTATGCTGATTGGTGTGGCCCATGTCAAATGATGGCGACAATCTTACAGCAAGTGAATACTCAACTGCAAGATCGCATACGCATCGTCAAAATTGACACTGAGAAATACACAGAACTAGCTACACAGTATCAAATTGCTGCTTTACCAACACTGGTATTGTTCAAACAAGGTCAGCCAGTAGAGCGGATAGAAGGTGTAGTACAAGCACCACAGTTAGTTCAACATCTGCAAAGTTTCCTTTAAATACTTATTAATTTAGAGATGCAAATACTTGCATCTCTAAATATTAACTATTATTAATTTGTCTGATATTAAGTTTAGAGATTTTCAGCCCCTTCCACAAAAGAAGGGGTTGGAGTTATGTTCTACCGAACTCAGCATTAATAGAAAGAATCCGATAGATAAATTAGTTCAAGATACTAGCAAAATTAAGAATTACAAATTATCAATGCTGTTGAGGCCCTTTGGCATCACATTCTTTATGCCAACACCGCTTTAAAAGTCCAATACGCCAATTGTAGGCGAAGCGTCGGGGATTCAACTCTAAGTCACGGTTCAACAATGGTTGGTTGAGATACTGCCAAAGGGGAAATTTAATTTTGTGGTGTTTATCAGCCATAGCTTAGGAGCAAGATTTTATCTAAATGTTGTGGCAGTAGCTCAAACTAGAGAGTGCAACTACCAAATATAATTTCTAGTTAAAGATGACATAATTTATATCCAATTGTCCTGGTGGCAATTGCGGATTTCTACCTAAAGAATGATGCCGAGTAATTTATAAGGGATATACATAATTTCAAGCAGTCAAGAAGCTAGAGGCTAGAGGCTAGAGTTTTTCTAGGCACAGGCTTACACACCACCTTGCTAACAGTACTTAGCCCTCAGCACTCAGTTCTTATTTCTCCGTACAGGCTCAACACTCTACTACAGCTAACAACACTTACCATAGTTATTCTTGAGTTCTGATGGCTTGCGCTGCGAGGTAGACTTTAGTCCATTCGCCCATAACTTGATGAGGTTTGAGATTTAATTTTTGGGCTACTGTTTCTATGGAGTTACCAGCTTTGCGTAAATCCAGTACTTCTCGCCCAACGGGAGTTAAATTTGCATACAGTTCTTGCCATTGGTTTTGTGTTAAACCCAGGTTATTCTCCTGCAAAGAAATTGCTAACCAATTTTCTACGAGTTCTGGTTTACCCTTGAGGGCAAAAACACGCACTGCATGGTAGCTGATTTTTTCTCGCAGTCTATAGATTTCTTTGATGGGTTTGTTTAATTTCTTAGCTATTTCATCTTGGGTTTTACCTTGCAGGTACATTTTTAACCATTCAACTGCTTCTGCTCCCAAGTTTTCTTCTAAGTAGGTAGCAAATTCTTGTTGTACTGTTTGGCGCAGTGTTTGTTGTTCTTCTAATTGTTGTGCTTCTTGATATTCCGCGATCGCTTGGTTATCTACCAAGTTAATGCGATTATCGCTATCATCTGTCAGCACTTCCTCGGAAACTAAGCGAACTAAATCGCCTCCTGGGACTTGAGTTAAACCACCACGTTGAGAACGGCGTAAGTAGTTAACGAAACGGTACACCAACAAGGGCTGGTTGCGTACTGGACGTAAACAATATTCTTCCACAGTGGCAAACAGCAAAGTGTCTCTAAGTCTTTTGTCTAGAGCGACTTCGGCGATGTAAGCCATCTGTTGCTGAATGTAGGTATCGTTTTGCATTAACTCTTGGATTACCTCTTGCAAAACGTCGATAACTGTACGTTGGCGATCGCGGCTTAAACTAATCCAAGTTTGAATTTTATGCCGTAATGTTGCCAAACTACCCAATCGTGTAATCAGATTACGATATGCACGTTCCCGTCCTACATTTAAGTAGCGTTGGCTTAAAATCTTCCAACGATACTCCATTGCTTGCTTGGCAATGTCAAGTTCTTTACCATTGAGCAGATTAAGCCGTTGTGAATCGCGTCCTAACAGCCACAGAGTGATACTTTCTATTGCGGCTGTATTTTGTTCTGGATACTCCGCAACTAGCCGCTTACGCCAAAATTGGGCTAGTTTTTCTGCTTCCGATGCCATAACCTGATTGCACTCCTCGAAACCCTTCTTTAAAGTGTGCATCACAACCCCCATTTATCGCACTTATCTTTTGAGTTAGCAGTCCACTTGTGAGTCCGTCATCTTGTGGAAGACGTATCAACGATTCCATTGTTATTACGTCTCTATTGACGAACTTTATGCAGAAATTTCCTTAATCAGGTATTTTCTTCAATCTCAAATCGTGGAAATCCTTGTATATTGGATGTTTGCTGCGATTTTGTCAATTTTAAAGTTTGTAAAGTTATATGTTGAAATCACTGATGGGGCATTTACTTAGAGTAAACGCAGATGCCTAATTTTTTGAATAGGTTTAGAAAAACTAACATTTGTACTAAAAGCGCGAGAATAATACACCCTAATGTAGACGCAATTTCAGGCGTATAAGTTTCGTCTAGGGGAGATTGGCGGCGATATTACCGAAAAAAGCAACTTCTTTGGCTATAGCTTCTAAGTATTGTTACTCCTTCTTATATAGGTGTAGATAATTTTAATACTCGTGTAACTTAAGTAAGTGTCATAATCAAATTAACTGTAGGGTGCTTCAGCCCCAATAATTGTTTACACATTAAAGGATTTTCCATATCTGACGCACCCTACCTACTACTGTGCCAGTTACGTAAGTCCTGACTTAAATAAAGTACAAGTAATAAAAGCATCCTAAAAACTACGGTTTAGGATGCTTCTAAATAAAGAACAAAAATCGTTGTTGAACTTATTGAAACTTATCAGCCAAGGGAAACTTTCAACGTGCTGGGTTGTGCCAAATTTCCCTGGAAGACAACACCACGTTGATTAGCTTGCAGATGACGTAAAATCTTGTAAATTGCTTCAACTTGGTCGGCAGCACCGACTTTATCAGCGATTTGCTCTAAAGATAGGGCTGTTTTCTCTTTTTGCAGTAGGCTTACTACTTTAGTTTGCAAATCCAGAATGACAGCCGCAGCTTTTTTACCTGCTTCTACACCTGGTTGATGATAAGCGTTAATGTTGACCAAACTAGCGTACAAACCAACAGCACGTTCATACAAAGCAATTAATGCACCAACTGTCCGGGCATTAACTTGGGGGATCGTTACTGTAATGGAATCGCGCTGATTTTCATACAGGGCTTGACGGGTTCCTTGGAGAAAACCGGAGAGATAATCACCAGAGGTTACGCCTGGGTCTATTTCTGGGGATGGGCCGTTACGGTCTTCTAAAACTTCGATGAGGGTAGCAAAGAAATTAGGTACACCTTCGCGTAACTGCTGGACGTAGGCGTGTTGGTCTGTTGAGCCTTTGTTACCATAAACAGCAATACCCTGATAAACGGTTTTACCGTCTAGGTCTTTTTCTTTACCTAAAGATTCCATTACTAGCTGTTGTAAGTAACGGCTAAATAATAGCAAACTGTCCTTATAAGGTAGGACTACCATGTCTTTTTCGCCCTTGCCGTTACCAGAGTAGTACCAAGATAAAGCTAGTAGCGCCGCCGGGTTCTTTTTCACATCTGGGACACGGGTAGCATCATCCATCTCTTTTGCACCTTCTAGCATGGCGCGAACGTCGATGCCTTGTAATGCGGCAGGAACTAGACCAACAGAGGACATTTCTGAGGTACGTCCACCCACCCAGTCGTACATGGGGAATGTTGCTAACCAGCCTTCAGATTTGGCTAATTTGTCTAGGTTGCTATCTGTACTAGTAATAGCTACTGCATATTGAGCAAAGTCTAGGTTTTGTCCGGCGTAGGCTTTCTTGACTTCAATCATGCCGTTACGAGGTTCTGGTGTACCTCCAGATTTGGAGATGACTAAAACCAGGGTGCTGGCAAGATTGTTACGCAATTGGGTAAGAATGCGGTCAATGCCTGCGGGGTCGGTATTGTCGATAAAGTGAATTTTTAGCGGAGGAAATTCAGGGGCGAGGGCTTCAGCGACAAATTCGGGGCCGAGGGCAGAACCACCAATCCCAATGGAAATAATATCTGTGAAGCGGTTTGCTTTGGGAGGATGAACAGCACCCGTTTGGATTTTTTCTGCAAAGGCTTCGATTTGTTCTAGGGTTTGAACAATTTCCTGGGTAATTTCTGGTGTAGGCGCTAAGTCTGGGTTGCGTAGCCAATAGTGTCCTACCATACGCTGCTCATCTGGATTGGCGATCGCACCCTTTTCTAATTCCGCCATATCCGTAAACGCTTTGTCAAATTTCGGCAGCAACGACTCTACGAAGGCATTATCAAAACGCATCCGACTGACATCTAGGTACAGTCCTAATCCCTCGTGGAAATATAACCATTCTTGGTATCGTTGCCAAAGTGCCTTCGCATCCATAGGGAAATCTCTAGTAAAGTGTCCTTCAAAAACAAGTGTAATGTAAGGTTAGAGCCATCCCTGCTTAGTCTTATACAGTTTTAAGTGTTGAAAATTTCTTCACCTTAAACATCCGGCATAGGTATGACCCGTAGAAATTTTACAATCTCACCCCTAATTTCTATGCCAACTAAATAATTATCTATAGTAAACCGATGAAAGATCCCTTCATCATCCAGTCGTCGCAATTCGGGCAAATAATGTAAAGACCTCTTTTGGGCAAAATCAAAAAAAACAAAATCATACACTCGTTGATAAGCAGCAGGCTCTAAACTTCTCAGGTCTACTAAAAACGACCTGGCATAACGTGTTTCTAAACTCACTGAAGTCACCATATTGGGGGAGTGGGGAGTGGGGAGTGGGGAGTGGGGGGAGATGAGGGAGATGAGGAGGATGAGGAGGATGAGGAGGATAAAAGGCCAGTTAGACAAAGCAAGTAAAGAAAGATTCTTCTGTCTTTCCCTACTCCCCATTCCCTACTCCCTTTCTTAAACAAACATCAACATCCGTATTGCTTCTTCCTGAGTTAAGATGTCCCACGGTTGCTGCGATCGCTTGACTTGTTGTATGGCATCTAACATATAAAAGTCACAATGCAAAGCGTGAATGTCATGCCATACGCTTTCAAGTTCTTCATCGCTTAACTGCTCAATTAAGTGATGGATTCTAATTCTCAGTAAGTTCATACATTCTCTGTATTACCCAAAACACAAGGATATTGTTCCCAAAAATTATCGATGGTTAACGGTGATAGTCACGTCGAGATACAATGTCGGGAATTAGTTATGGGGAGTGGGGGAAGACAAGAGAGTAATTAATTCAAAATTCAGAATTAAAGAGTTCTGCCTTGTGACTATGGACTATGGACTAATGACTATTGACTATTAACTATTGACAAAATGATTGAATATTTAATTTTTCTAGCAATTTCTACAGCAACTTTTGCCCTGTTTAGTCTGGGACTCAACTTACAGTGGGGTTTTACAGGGTTAATTAATTTTGGTCACATCGCTTTTATGACTTTGGGTGCTTATACTACAGTGTTATTAAGCTTCAAGGGTGTGCCTTTATTTATTTCGGCTATTGTGGGCGCGGTTGTCGCGGCTTTGTTGGGGCTGGTGATTGGTTTTGCTACTTTGCGTTTGCGGGAAGATTACCTAGCCATTGTCACCATTGGGACGGGGGAACTGATTCGTTTGGTGGTGAATAACCAACAGTTACCTGTGGGTAATGCTTGGGTAGATGGGGCGTTTGGGGTGCAAAGTTATCCTATACCTTTATCAACTCCACCAAGTTTATTTTTCCGCTTGTTGATGATTGGGCTTTTAACGTTGCTATTTGCTGTGACAGTATTTTCGTTGTGGCGTTGGATTAGTAGCGCCCGAAAATCCCGTATTACTGATGCAGCTGTTTACAAAACTGGTAGTCAGCAAGAGTTTGTCTCTCGTTTGAGTGTAGGAATTATTTTAGGGTTACTCGCAACAGCAATTTATATTTCTGGAGTAATCACACTTTATAACTACATCCCCAAAGCTGGTTTAATGCTTGTTTCGTTGTTGGTATTAGGGTTTGTGTTTTGGCGTTTGGAATATTTGGTGCGATCACCTTGGGGTCGTGTGCTAAAAGCTATCCGCGAAGATGAAGAAATACCTAAAGCAATGGGGAAAAATGTTTTTTGGTATAAGCTCCAATCTCTCATGTTGGGTGGGGCGATCGCTGGTGTGGCAGGTGCTTTGTTTGCTTGGCAACTCAGCGCAATTTATCCAGATAATTTCCAACCCCAGCTGACATTTGACTCCTGGATTATGGTGATTCTCGGAGGTTCTGGTAATAATATCGGCACTATTTTAGGTGCTGTAATATACTTCGCCTATGATGCTGTGACTCGTGAGGTTTTACCAAGAATTATTCCCCTAGATGAAGCGCGGTTAGGTGCTTTCCGTATTATGGTAATTGGTTTAATTTTAATGGTGCTGATGATTTGGCGACCTCAAGGTATTTTAGGTAAAAAGGAGGAACTTACCCTTGGTAAATAACCAGTCATCCCCACTTCCATTGTTAGCAGCTTCCGGGCTGTGTAAAAGCTTCGGCGGGATTAAAGCTGTTAAAGAAGCAAGCATTGAAGTTGCCCAAGGTAGTATTACAGGATTGATTGGTCCTAATGGTGCTGGTAAAACTACCTTATTTAATCTCCTGTCCAGTTTCATTCGCCCAGATAAAGGACGGGTAATTTTTGATGGGGAACCTATCCAGCAATTACAACCACACCAAATTGCTCAACAAGGTTTGGTGCGTACTTTTCAGGTAGCTAGGACGCTTTCTAAGCTGTCGGTGTTAGAAAATATGTTATTAGCTGCACAGAAACAAACAGGGGAAAATTTCTGGCAAGTGCAGTTACAACCCCATGTAGTAGCTAAAGAAGAGAAGCAATTACAAGAAAGGGCAATGTTTTTGCTGGAATCTGTAGGATTGGCGAAAAAAGCTTATGATTACGCTGGCGGTTTGTCTGGAGGACAACGCAAGCTGCTAGAAATGGGTAGAGCTTTGATGACTAATCCCAAGTTGATTTTGCTAGATGAACCAGCAGCCGGAGTTAACCCCAGATTAATTGATGATATTTGCGATCGCATCCAAGGCTGGAATCGGGAAGGAATGACCTTTCTGATTATTGAACATAACATGGATGTGGTTATGTCTTTGTGTGATCGCGTTTGGGTACTAGCTGAAGGACAGAATTTAGCTGATGGAACCCCGGCAGAAATTCAAACCAATTCTAAAGTTTTAGAAGCTTACTTGGGTAAATGATGACAGTTGACAATTGACAGTTGTTTTTTCCCCTGCTCCCCTGCTCCCCACCTTCAAGTAAGGAAGTAATATATGGCGTTGCATAAATGCGGGATGAAATCATAAGATTCTACTTTTAAAACTCTTGCTCTTTGCGTCTTTGCGCCTTTGCGTGAGACAAAAATCATCCCATTAATCAGCAACGCCTAATATATTAGTGCTTCTAACTGTCAGCTTTTAAAAATTTTGGGATTTATGCAACATCCAGAAAAATCTGTCTGGTGGGAGTAGTGTTTTTGATAGAAGTATGAGAAATTAAGCACAGAGATAAGGTATAGGTTTATTTCTATAGAACCCATTTGATATCTTTTTGGTGATTGAGTAGAATCAACAGAAATTAGGTGCATGGAAGCAGATCAGGATTGAAAATGGGTTATTCAAGCGATTTGACAGACAAAGAGTGGGAAATAATTGAGCCATTATTGCCGACGAAGAAGAAAACCAGACCCCCTGTGTGGACAAAGCGGCAAATCCTTAACGGTATACTTTATCAACTGAAGAATGGTTGTAATTGGGCTGACTTACCTAGAGATATGCCGCCATATTCAACAGTATTCTGGTATTACCAGCAGTGGTGTGAAGGGGACATCCTGACGAAAATCATGACTGAGTTGCATCAGCAGGTGCGGGAACAAGTAAAAAAAAACCGCAGTGGACGACTCTAATCATGATTGACTCACAAGCGGTGAAAAATACTTGTAATGCCAGTGTTGAGTCGAAAGGGTTTTGCTTTTACAAATGCACTAATGGCATCAAAAGACATTTGGCAGTGGATATCTTAGGCTTCCCTTTCTTTACCCACTGCACCAAAGCTAATGTATCTGATGACCAAGGGTTAATTGAAATGCTCTCGAAAAACATTGATTACTTCAAATCTAAACCTGTGGAGCAACCCATGACGACTATTCTGGTAGATAACGGCTATCATCCTGATCAATTGACACAAGCCTTGGAACAGATTTACCCAGAGATTATGACTAAAATTCAATTTGAACTTTCAGCCAAACCATCAAAAGCACAGAAACAGACGAAAGGACTATCTGGATTTGTGCCTGTTGCTGCCAGATGGGTCATTGAAAGATCGAATGCTTGGGTGGAGAGATGTAAAAGTTTAGTCAAAAATTTCGACCGCACACTCGAACGTTCCAATGCCAAGCTCAAGCTATGTTTTATTCGGCTAATGCTCAAACGGCTAGCTGTCGCAGATACCGCCTGAAAAGATATCAAATGGGTTCTATATAAGCCATGTTGACCTCCGTACATACCATACTGATTACTAATACTATATAAGCCGTGTTGACTTCCGTACATACCATACTGATTACTAATCGAGTTCACATCGTATTGATTACTCGACAGCACCCCCAAAAATTGTCCATTACCAGCCCATAGCTGTCCAGCACCATTAATAGCTGTTAAAAATTCTAACATTGTCATATTGAGAGAAAATATTTTTCTCTAGCTTTACATTTAGTTTTATTCACTACCTCTGTGAAAATCTTGATATTTGTTCTAAGATATTGCAAAGCATTTGGCCCACGAGTATAAACGTTTTTGGGTGAATGGCATGATATGTGTATTTCTTGCCAAAGCAGTGATTTCATTAGAACGTGCTGTGCATAATGATTGCTTACGGGTATGATCTATATTTTTCCATAAAGCTTACAGGGCTTTGAAATTACAGGCCAGGATAATTCACAAATGGTTCCTTGGGGGGAAAGGGGCGATCGCCTGAATTTTCCTTTGAGTTGTCGTGCTAAATTGATAAACTGTTGGGTTCCTCGTCCCTGTTTGCGTAAGTTTGTGCCTATACCATTATCTATCACTTGTAAAGTGTACCAGCCTGCGGATAATGAGCAGGTAACTTGGAGTTTGGTTGCTCCTGTGGCGTGCTTACCTACATTGCATAATGCTTCTTCTAAGAATCTAGCAATACCCCGCTTCTGTTCGAGATTTAAGTATGTCTCATCTACTGGTTCAAAAGCATGAATTTTTACTTTAATACTTTTAAAACAAGGAAATTTCCGGTCTAAGGTATAGGTGTAAACTTGATAGAGGACTTCATGTAAAGGGTCTTGCAAACTAATTACTAAATTATTTCCTAAATAAAGCTTATTATCTTGATTGGGATATTCTTGTTGCAAAAACTCATAAATTCCTCGCAGTTCATAGTTTAACTTTTCTAGTTCTTTTTCAATCTCTGGTAGCAAATCCTCAGTTTTAATATCTTTACATCTGACTAACTTCAAAACTTTGGCTAAACTCTGTAACGGGCCATTATGGATAGTTTCAAATATGTTCTCTATCACCGCTTGGCGTGTTTTCATTCCCAAACGTAAGGTATGGTCATGTTTATATAAAGCCATGAGTTCCACACCATTAATCATCAAAACTAAAATTGCTGGTATGATGGGAACCCACCAACCCCAGAACATAAATATGTAATTAATAATCAACAAACTAGCTATAGCCAGAGTAGTAAATACTAAATACCAATTGCAAATGTCTTTTTTAAAAATACTCCTAAGCCCAGGCTGCATAGGCTTTTCTCCTAGTCTGTAGGTTTTGTTAATAGTTGACAGTTGACAGTTAACGGTTAGTGACTCAACACCTGTCCACTGTCCTCGCTAAAAAATTAATCAATTAACCCTTCTTCTCTAGCCCGTTTCTCAGTTTGAATGCGGATATTTTTGCCATCATCAGGATAAACGCCTAAAGCATCTTGCAGCTTACTCCAATAATGCCGCACCATGCGCTCAGATATACACATTTTTTCAGCGATCGCTTTATCTTGTAAACCTTCTTCAAATGCCAAAGTTAACACCCTCAGCCACTCTGGTTTAATTTCTATGCCAGTGTGGATACCTTTAATATCTTTTGTATGGGTTAAACCCTGTAATGCCCAATTAACTCTTGTCAACATTTCTTGAGTTGAAAGACTTTTATCGGCTACTGTAAAGCCTCCTTTATGAATATCAATATCAGGTCTAATTCTAACTAATGTTCTAATATGGGCGCTTTGAACTATGATATTCAAATCGCAATAGTTTTTCATCAGTTTTCTCAGAAGTTGTACGCCTATATCTGGACGCGCTGTAGTTCCTGGCTTCTCTGGAATAGAAAGATCCATCACTAAAAGGTCTGGTTGCAAACTTGCCAATTGTTCACAAGCATTTTCAGCATTAATAGCCGTAATAAATTCAGCTTCGGGAAAGTGCCTTTTGAGTAACTCTACTGTTCCATTAAGAACAGATTGATGATCATCGATGACTAGAAATTGCAGCAATGCTTTTTCCGGTGTATTTTGCTTCATAATCAACACCATATTTCTTGAATGATTTTGTATATAGCATCAATATCTTCTATATACAATGTTTAATTTTGTAATTTTTACCAAGAGAAACACCAGGAAACTGTAAGGTTACGAATATGATAAATACATTTTCCTGATGTTAATAATTGGCAACTGTGAGACAGATAATCTAATTCTATTAGACGAGAGTTAAAAAAAATCGTTGATGTCTGATAATAATTAATTTTTACAGTTAGCTTGCCTAAACTATTATGGGACTTTAAGCTGAGATGAATTGATGTTGGGATTGTTACTTCTGACAAGGTTAATGTTAATAACTCTTCCAAGAAACTTAAAATAATCAAACCACGTTCGCTCGGTTCATTTCGCCAGTAGATTGGCATATCTAGCTGAAAATCTATGTGAGGATGAGACACAAGCCAAGATTCTACTAAAGACTCAATTGCTAAAGGAAAACTATCTTGGAGAGATTCGGGAAATAGGCGATCGCTTAATTTTACTAAAGAATAGTGAAAGTTCTCCACTCTTTTTAATGAGTCTATAATTTTGTCATTTGGTAAGTTTAAATTGTCTAGAAGTAATAAGTCTAAGTTACGCCGCATTGTGAAAGTTTCCTGTAACAGACCATCCCTAATTTTTTCGGCTTCCCACAATAGCTTGGCTGACTGCCTGTAAGACCACCATTGTAATGCTTTTTGAACTCTATGGTACGGTGTCAGGAAAGAAATTATGGTCATAACTCAGATAGTTAAAAGTATAATTTGTTTACAACTAGCTCACAAATAAATGTGTTTGCTATTTTGTTATCATAAAAGAATGTTATTACGTATTTCACGATATATTTATGCCAAATTGGTTGTCTAAATTTTACAATTTTATCTCCCAAAATGTTGCTGCGAGGAGTAAAATTGGCACAATACAAAATGACTTAATGTTAGTTATATTTATCTCAATTATTTTGTACTCTCATATAAATTAAGCGTGTATAAATACTAATACACGCCAATTACCAAATATATTTTTATCTCCCTCTAGTTAGAAAAAAGAATTAAACCACAGCGACGCAGAGAACACAAAGAATAGTCTTTTGCGTTACGAGTACATTGCTAATAAAATCAGCAAAACCTCTGCGCCCCTCTGCGTTTAAAATATTGATTCTATAACTCAAACTGGAAATCGCTATAAAAGATTTAACCCAATAGTTTGAGTCTACAAATCGGTAATTAATCTTGCCTTTCGCAGTATAAATTGCAGTGCTGTTTCCTCTTTAGAAATAATGTTAGCTTCCGCTTCCATTCCTGTTTGGATATAACAATGACGATCGCCATTACCAAATTCTCTCTTTTGAGGCTGGATAGTTGCTTCAAAATAACCTGCAACCGATTCCGTAGTTGAATTGTTAGATTGGGGAGTAATTGCATCAGGAGAAATTGCGCTCACTACACCTGCTAAAGTCCCATAATCTGGATAAGGACAAGCGTTAATGCGTAATTGCACTTTTTGTCCTACCTCCACTTTTTTAATATCTGCGGTAGGAACCATCGCCTTAATTATAAGGGGAGTATTTTGGGGTACGATTTGGGCGATCGCCTCGTTAGTAGTCACAACTTGTCCAGGGTTTCGCAGATTTAGCTTCAGGATAATTCCGTCACTGGTAGCACGAATAACACTAGTTCGCAGTTGCTTTTCTACTTGTTGCAATTCTTTTTGAGATTGGTTGAGTTGGGAAAGCATCTCTATCCGGCGCTGGATTAAGGCTTGTTTCTCTTTTTGTAGGGTAGCGATGGTGGAAGCACCTTTAGCATTTTCTTGGGCGATACGTTCTTGGGCGATCGCTACCGTTGCCGTGCTAGGATTAACAGCAGCTTGGGCTGATTGCAACTTAGCTTGGGCTATTTCCATTGACCTTTTTTCGCCTTCCAATGCTGATTTAGTCTGTTCAACTACGAGTTTTTTCTGTTCATATTCCCGTCTACCAATAGCACCAATTTCTGTTAATTGCTGATAGCGATCGCGATCCACTTTAGCAAAATCTAAGTCTGCTTGAGCTTTGCGTAAATCGGCTGCGGCTTTTTGTAAACCTGCGTAAGCAGCCAAAAATTCACTTTTTGTGGTAATTTGTCGTTCTTGATAATCTCGCTGATTTCGGGCTAAATCTGCTTGCGCCGAAGCAATTGTTCGTTCCAAAAGATTTAATTCAGCTTGTACTTGAGTATCTAAAGAGCCGATTTGACTATCAATTTGGATGAGTTGTAATTTACCTTGTTGGATATTACCTTCCAATTGACTCTTTTTGATTTGTAATTGATCAGTATCTAAACGTGCAATTACATCTCCTTGTTTGACAACTTGATTTTCTGCAACCAAAATACTTTGAATTGTCCCTTCCATTTCGGGTTGTACTAATCGTACATCACCGATAGGACGCACAACAGAAGGTGCTTTCACAGTGACATTGTATTTCACCCAAGAAGAGAGTGCGATCGCACTACCAACAGATGCTACAAGAAATAGCCCTAATAAAGATGTCCAAACACTAACAGGTGGTAAAGCATCATCTTCTGGGATTCGTGGGATATATTTCTGATTTTGTATATAAAGCATAAGGAAAACTGTGTAAATAAT
The DNA here is from genome assembly GCF_019976755.1 of Nostoc sp. MS1. NCBI lineage: Bacteria > Bacillati > Cyanobacteriota > Cyanophyceae > Nostocales > Nostocaceae > Nostoc > Nostoc sp. MS1. Next base: position 4,251,140 of record NZ_AP023441.1, on the reverse strand, counting down.
TTTAGGTTTGTAGTAAGGACTTTAGTCCTTTAAGAAGCAAATAAGAACTAAAGTCCTTACTACGAACTCAATGGAGCTAGGTTATGATAAGTAGAAGGAATAAATTAAACTAAAAAAGGGGTCGCCGGGTTTCGACTGCACGGAAGTTGAGCGTAGTCGAAATTCAACCCTCCTCTTGTCTAGGATCGAGCATTGAGCGTAGTCGAAATGCGTCTTCTAAATAATTATGTCCACCTACTTATTTAATGAATTAGAAAATCTAAATGCTCTCCGACTTGGGTACGTAAATCTTGTAATGAGCCTTGCATTTTTAATCTACCTTGCTCTAGAAAAACAATCCAATCAGCCCGACTAATTACTTGCGGACGGTGGCTAATTAAGATTGTGGTTTTATCTCGACGGTGTTGTAATAACTGTTCTAATACTAGGCTCTCACTTACCGGGTCAAGCCCACCTGTAGATTCATCTAAAATAAGAATTGGGGGTTCTGTAACTATCGCTCTTGCTATTGCTAACCTCTGCCTTTGTCCACCGGAGATATTAGCCCCAAATTCGCCTAAAACTGTTTGATATTTTTCTGGTAGTTTACTAATAAACTCATCAGCATCTGCAATTTTACAAGCTCTGACAATCTGCTCAAAGGTAACATAGGGCGCTCCCAAACGTAAGTTCTCAACAATTGAACGACTCCAAAAATGAGCATCTTGAGGAACTAACACTACTTGCTGACGCAAACAATCAAGGGAGAGGTCATCTAAGTTATATAAACCGATGCGAATATTACCTGATTGCAGAGTGTATAATCCGGTAATGAGTTTAGCTAAGGTACTTTTACCACAGCCAGATTTTCCTATAATTGCAGTCACTTTACCGCCGGGGATTGTCAGAGTAAAATTTTCTAATAAATCAACTCGACCAACATAGTGAAAGTTGACATTTGTACAAATAATGTCATCCTTACCTGTAATCTTTGCAAAAGGTTTTTTGCCGTCATTGGCGTTCTCAGGTGTAGTATCTATCACTTCTGTGAGACGTTGTACGGCAGTTTTTGCGCGGGTAAATTCATCTACAAAACTAATGACAGTGGCAATTAATCCCAACACATTACCATTCATGGAGTTAAAAGCCAAAAGTTGACCAATACTCAAATTTTCTGAAGGATTAATGACTAAATTACCACCACACCAAAGTAAAAATATACTACCAACGGCAGATACAAAACTAGAAAATGAATTGTTGATAATCCCAATTTGAATTGTCCGAAAGGTTAAATTAGCAAGTTGACCGAAACGGCTATTAAATTCCTCAAAAAATTGTGAACCTGATGTGGTAGTTTTTAGGGTTAATGCACCTTTAAATGTTTCTACTAAAACTCCTTGTGCTTCTGCTTCTTGGACTAGAAGTTCACGAGTTTTATTGCGGAGAATCGGTTGGAAGACGATTGTGGATGTCGTCATAATAGCAGATATTAACAAAGCTACTATAGTTAACTTCCAACTATAGAAAGTCATGAGACTAAAAGAAATAACTGCAATAAAAAATTTGCTAGGTAAACTAATAACAACTTGAGCTACTAATTGATTAATTTGGTTAATATCTTGCAGACGACTAACAATTTCTCCACTGCGGCGAGTTTCGTAATAGCTGAGGGGTAAGCGGAGAATTTGTCTAGCAAATTCCATTACTAAACTGAGTTGTAAACGTTGAGCAAAATGAGCAATTAAGTTAGATTGTACCCAACCTAGACTACTAGAAATAATATTCATAACTACTACTGCGATCGCCATCGTCGTCAGTAGTTTTGTATCACCACGAACTAAGACATCATCCGTAAGAATTTGCAATAGAAAGGGGGAAGCTAATGATAAGACTCCCAGCAGTAAATTTAGGGGTAAAGCTTGTGCTAAGATACTACGAAAATTCCAAACACGCTTGAAGAAACGCCAAAAACCAGAAGTGCGATCGCTTTCTATTTGCGAAAATAATTCTGCATCGGGTTCTAGCAACAGCATTAATAAATCTTTCCAGCCTTCGCTTAACTCTTTTTGGGAGAGATAACGAATACCGACGGCTGGATCTGCAACTACATAATTTTTACCTTTTTTACCATATAAAATTACCCAGTGATTGCCTTTCCAATGGATAATTGCTGGTAATGGTGCTTCATTGATGCGGTTGAAAAGTTCTGGTGAAGTTTTTACAGAATGCGCTTTAAAACCAAGAGTTTGTGCGCCTCTTTGTAAGCCTAATAAAGTCGTACCAAATTGTCCTGTACCGACAACTTCCCGAATGCGACTGAGAGTTAAATTGCGTCCATAATATTTAGCGATCGCCGCAATGCAAGCAGCACCACAATCTTCTTGACTGTGTTGTAAAACATAAATATATTTCATAACCTAAAATGTCTGTTTTTTACATATATAAAGCTAGAAATATAAACTCGACCTTCTAGAGTTTCTTCTAATGACTCTACTGACACCAATGTCATTATCACTTGTCCTCTTATTTGTAAAAACAAATGCACTCATCCAGGCGAAATGAACCTCATCTGAAGTAAGTCCAGGATTGCCAAACATAACACCAGCGCCTAAAATAAACAAGTAAGTATCTAAATCAAAACTAACTCCTATTCCCCCACTGACGGCAGCAGATTCTTTAGAAGATAGTTCTGTAAAAAGTTGGCTTTGTTCTTTCACTGTTTCCTCATAGGATAGGTTTCACATAATATATTTGACAAAACTGGAACATCAATCAAATAATGATACTTATGATTACTTAATTGTTAAAACTTCCCCTAAGTACAAGTAGTCTCCTTTTGGGGAATAACTGATGGGAAAGCTATCAAGAGAGGATCAACAATGTTATTACCCTCTGTAATCTTCTGCTTATTGGAAACAAGCGTTACACTATCACCACGCGAGTTTGCGTTTATAAGTTTACCTTCTTGCTCAGATATAACTACAAATGATGGATCAGCAATACCACCACGAACAGAACAAGATTCGTCATGAGATAGTAAACTAAAACCGATGTATTTTTGATTCATTGCTATTTTCTTCTTCAGTCGATTAGTAATTATTTTCCGGAGTAGGTTTTCAGTTAATTAATCTAAATACTGAAACTGTTAAATAAGTTTCAGTATTTAGTGAATGTATAATTAATGAATTAACCCTGAATGGTTAGGAGCTAAGTTAAAACACTAACCAGTTGTGGTTATTATTTAATACCTAGTGCTTGCTCCCAAGCAGCATCAAGTTCATTAGCAGTCAAACCAGGGTTGCCATATAACTGACCAGCACCTACAAGAAAAATGTAATCATCTAAATTAAATGTCAATGCAGTTGCTCCACCACTAACAATAGCGGACTCTTCAGAATTAACTACGGTGAACAGGTTATTTTTTGTATTAGATAACATGAGACTGGTCTCCATTGATAAACTAGGTTTGTACTTTGTGAAGCTTAGAGTTGTTTGCTTTGCGTTGGCTGTTTAACTCCTTGCTTGCTTAATACAATATCGAGGAAAGAAGGGTTAATTCATTTGTAATTTATGTAAACTTATTTGCCTAACCTAGAAGACTCAAATACTTAATTAAGCTAGTAAAGTTTCTGAAAAATACAATTGAACTTTCTATGCTGTTTACTGTCGATGATTACGTCTCTCATACAGCCTTTCTGCATATAAGTTAATTAATTGGTAATGGGGATAAAAGCATCATCTGTCATATTTCAAATTTTTTTACCTTGTGTACCAGCATTTTGATAAGTTAGTTAGTACACAGTTTGCAACAATTGTAGTTATCGCTTAAGAGGGGATTGAAGTTGAGTCAGCATCCAGATGCCATTGCCGCGCACGGTGGACAGTTGGTTAATCGCATAGCCACCCCAGAACAAAGAGAAGAATTTCTTTCCAAAGCTGAGTTCCTGCCACGAGTGCAACTTGACGAACGGGCGGTTTCTGATTTAGAAATGATTGCGATTGGCGGTTTTAGCCCACTTACCGGGTTCATGAACCAGCAAGACTACGATCGCGTAGTCACAGAAATGCGCTTGGCTAACGGTCTTGTATGGTCAATACCAATCACACTCTCAGTTAGTGAAGAACAAGCTGCTTCTTTACAAGAAGGTGGCTTAGTTCGTTTAGATAACCCCAGAGGCGAGTACATTGGGGTTTTGCAACTCACCCAAAAATATCGCTACGACAAAACCCGCGAAGCCATCAACGTCTACCGCACAGATGAAGCCAAGCACCCAGGAGTACAAGTTCTATATAACCAAGGCCCTGTACATTTAGCTGGTGATATCTGGCTGCTGGAACGCAGTTCTCATCCTCTATTCCCCGATTATCAAATTGACCCAATTGCTTCTCGGCAAATGTTTAGAGACAAGGGTTGGAAAACCATAGTCGGTTTCCAAACCCGCAACCCCATTCACCGCGCCCACGAATATATTCAAAAGTGCGCCTTAGAAACCGTGGATGGTTTATTCTTACATCCCTTGGTAGGGGCTACCAAAGAAGACGACATCCCCGCCGATGTACGGATGCGTTGTTATGAAATCTTGCTAGAACACTACTACCCCCAAGATCGGGTAATTTTGGCAATTAATCCCGCCGCCATGCGCTACGCTGGCCCCCGCGAAGCCATCTTTCATGCTTTAGTCCGCAAAAATTACGGCTGCACCCACTTTATCGTCGGTCGAGACCATGCTGGTGTGGGTGACTATTACGGTACTTATGATGCTCAATATATCTTCGATGAATTTGAGCCAGGGGAATTAGGCATCGTACCCATGAAATTTGAACACGCCTTTTACTGCACCCGCACTAAACAAATGGCAACCACCAAAACCAGCCCCAGCCGTCCAGAAGAACGTGTTCATTTATCGGGAACCAAAGTCAGAGAAATGCTGCGTCGCGGTGAATTACCCCCACCAGAATTTTCTCGCCCCGAAGTAGCAGCCGAATTAGCACGGGCAATGCGAGTGAAGGTTTTAGCTTAGGGAGTGCTGAATGGGGAGTAGGGAGTATGGGTAAAGGGTAAAGGGTAAAGGAAAAAGTCTTTAACCTCTGCCTCCTACCCCCTGTCATCTGCCAACTGTCAACTGTCAACTGTCTTTACACCCCGCCCTCAGCCCTATAAGCTGTTAGCTGACGGGCTGAGGACTGATGGTTTTTATGAAGCGTCGGACTTTTGTACAACGAATTGGCTCAATACTGGCGGTGTTGGGTATAACTGAGGCTGAGTGGTTGGCTATGGGCAATAGCTATTATCAAGCTTTGGCGCAGCCTACACCGCGAAAATTGGCGTTATTAATTGGCATTAATCAATACCGCAAAAGTTCTTCGTTGAGTGGTTGTCTCACCGATGTTGAACTGCAACAAGAATTGTTGATACATCGGTTTGGCTTTCAAGCTAGCGATATTCTGACGTTAACTGAAGAACAAGCAAGCAGAGAATTTATTGAAGCAGCTATTGGAGATCATCTCGTCAAGCAAGCTAAACCAGGGGATGTGGTGGTATTTCACTTTAGCGGTTACGGTACTCAGTTATCAGGAGAATCAGAGACACTACAAAACGCTATAGTTACAACTAATGAAAATCAAGAACCGCCAGATTCTCAAATAGCTAATTATTTATTAGAAGATACTTTATTAGTATTGTTGCGATCGCTCCCTACAAATCATGTTACAGCCGTCTTAGATACTAGCTACTCACTTCCCAGCGCCACCCAACCATCAGGGTTACGACTCCGCGCCCGTCAGGAGTCAGCCACAACGCAATTAGCCGCCGCAGAACTCGATTTTCTCAAACAAATCAAAACCCAACCTGAACTTAACCCAGTTGTAGTCCTATCTGCCACTTCTGAACCACAACAAGCCGCCAGAGAAGTGATGATGTCTGGGTTTAGTGCAGGTTTATTTACTTATGCTTTAACACAACAACTTTGGCAGTCAACCCCAGCCACAGCCATTCAAGTCAGTCTCTCCCATGCAGCAAGTTCTATGCAGCAATTGGGAAGTAAACAACAGCCTGGGTTATTAACTAAGAAGAAAAATCAACCGGGTGTGGTGACTGTAGATAATTTACTCCCAGATAGCCGCAATGGTGCTGAAGGGGCGATATTGGCAATAGAAGAAGATGGGAAAACTGCCCAAGTCTGGTTAGGAGGGCTACCTACTCAGGTTTTGGAATATTACGGTGCTAATTCTAGATTTATTTTAGCAACGGGAGGGCAATTGGTGGTGCGATCGCGTACAGGATTAACAGCTAAAGCCCTAGTCTCAAAAGTTGCCGATACATCTCCCTTGCAAGGGCAATTAATTCAAGAGACTGTGCGCGTATTACCCCGCAATATTCACTTAATATTAGCTTTAGATACTAAGTTAGAAAGAATTGAGCGAGTAGATGCAACTAGCGCCTTTGCTGGAGTTGGTCATATTTCTACTGTCGTAGCCACAGAACAACCAGCAGATTACTTATTTGGCAAACTACCGCAGACTCCCAGCCGCTACGGTTTATTTACCTTGGGTGGTGAAATCATTCCTAACACAGATGGCGGTGTGGGGGAAGCGGTGAAAGTAGCAGCACAACGTTTATCAGCAAAATTATCCACGCTGTTGGCGGCGAAGTTATGGCGACTCACCCAAAATCAAGGTTCTTCCCGCTTACCTATTAAGGTGACGTTAGAGATAGTTAGCAGTATATCGCCACGGGTGGTAATGCAACAGCAAACCGTACGCACTCTCGACACGGAAAAAGCCACTAAAAAGCCACTCAACAATCCGATTATTCCGATTGGCAGTAAAATACAATATCGCGTGCAGAATTTGAGCGATCGCCCTATATATTTTATGCTGTTGGGACTGAAGAATCATCGTAGTGCGATCGCCTTTTACCCTTGGCAAATTCCACAAGAACCTAACCCCGACACCCAACCCCAACTCCAACAAGTAATTATTGCCCCTAATGAGACTATAACTTTACCACAGACACCACCCGCATCAGGATGGGTAGTTTCTGATACAGCCTCCACATGGGAACACCAACTAATTTTCAGCACTGCACCCTTTAACACCACTGTAGATATTTTAGAAAAAGCTAAATATTCCGCAGGCGACCAACAACCCATAGCTACATTAATTAATCCCTTAGAAGTTGGACAAGCATTATTGCAAGACTTACATAATGGCAGCGCCATCAAAGCAGAAATGAATGGTACAGCTACAGATTCGTATATTTTAGATGTAAATAATTGGGCAAGTTTCAATTTTAGTTTTCAAATAGCATAAATAAAATTGAGGGAATATTTTAAAACGCAGAGGTTTCTCCAATTAGAGGTTATTTATAAAGTAAAAATAAAACTAACGTGAGTTCGATGAACCTCTCCCTAAACCCTCTCTCTTAAAAAGTTTTGAGCGCCGGAAGCCAGCGCTCAGACTTTTTGTTTCGATGCAGAGAGGGGCTGAATTTTCCTTACCTGTTAATGAAAAATTAGCCTTTCAAAGCCTCTCTCCTTGCAGGGGAGAGGTTTGGAGTGGGGTTTTACAATCTGTCGAACTCATGCACCTTTAACTTAACCCTATTGAGGTTAGGATCAAGTAATGATCGTAAAATCAGTAGTAGTCAAACTAGGCAAATTGATCAAATTAGCCAGTTCAGCACCAGTACCCAACCCAGCAGCACTGCCGTTTTGGTTATAGTAAAGACTGCCACTACTGAGGCTGTAAACTAGGAATGCTGTACTAGTTGCAGCTAAACCATCATCATCTACGGTAGCAAAATCAGAAGCTTGACTCAAACCATCACCCACAATACTATTCAAAGCGGTAAAAGTCTGTTTACTCAACACCAACTTATCACTGGCAGATGTAAAGTCAGTTAGGGTATCGTTACCAAAATCGCTACTGGTAAAAGCTCGTCCACTACTATACCAAAAGCGATCGCTCTCACTTCCACCAGAAAGAATATCATTTCCCGCCCCACCGATTAAAATATCTGCACCGCTTCTACCTGTTAACACATCATTGCCACTGCCCCCATTGAGATTATTATTGAGGCTATTGCCAATCAGGCGATCGCTTCCACTACCACTGACTATATTTTCAATCACATTATTCGCAGATAGAGTCAACTTCAAGTTACTGTTGACTGTCTGCGTCGTAATCACACCCAAATTCAGCCGGACATCAGTACTAGTACCACTGAAACTAATAGTATCACTGCCGCCTGTGCTGGTCTCTTGTATGGTATCGCTACCTAATTGGGTAGAAGCATTGAATGCGTAGGTATCATTCCCAATACCACCAGCCAGAATATTATTGCCACTATTGCCCGTCAGAATATTATTGCCACTATTACCAGTGCCGTTAATATTGCTCGTTCCAGTTAGAGTTAAATTCTCGATCCCATCAGCTAAGGTTGTGGTGATACTAGCTTGCAAAGTATCAGTGATAGTGACAGTCCCAGAGGATTTTTGCAAAGTTGCATTGGTAGGACTAGAAAGGTTAACTTTAAAGGTTTCGTTGGCTTCGCTGAGACTATCATTGAGAATGGGAACAGTAATTTTGGCAGTGGTAGTATTGGCAGCGAAAGTTAAAGTTCCACTGCTGGTGGTATAGTCTGCATTGGCAGTAGCAGTTCCAGCGACTGTAGCATATTGAACTGTGACTGGTTGACTAGAGGCACTGCTCAGAGTGACGGTTAAGACAGCTTGCGAAGTTTGCCCTTCAACAACAGTGATGTCATTGATAGAGAGAGTCGGCAGAGTGTCATCGTTGGTTATCGTTCCTACTGCCTGATTATCAGCAATGGTTGCATTAGTGGCATTGCTGAGGTTAACCAAGAAAGTTTCGTTCGGTTCAATTGTGAGATCGCCAGTCACCGCAACATTGAGACTTTTACTGGTATCACCGGGATTAAAAGTTAATGTACCTGTGGTGGCGGTATAATCACTACCTGCTGTGGCTGTGCCGTTAGCAGTAGCATAGTTAACTGTGACAACAGAGGTACTGGCGGCAGAAAGAGTCACAGTAAAAGTAGCGTTCTTTGTCCCTGTATTACCTTCGGTAACAGTAACATCTTGGATGCTGAGGCTGGGTAAGGTAGCTGCTTGTACCTCAAATGCACCGATATCAATTGTACCGCCAACAACCCGCGTCAAACCGCGTTGGTCGTAGGGAGTGGGTTCTGTTGTATTGCCATCGCCATCAAGGTCTTGTGTATCAGCAGGAATTAAGCTGTTGTTACCGGCGTTTATTGCAGGACTACCAGGAAGGAGAGCATGGGTAAGGGTGAGTCCGCCGTTGTTTTGTAAGGGGCCGAGTCCGGGGTTGGGGTTAACGATATCTGTACCTGTGCCTACAGTGCCTTTAGCACCAGTTAAGCTACCAATGAGGTTGTTATTGTTACCATTAAATATTGCTGAACTCAAAAGACCAGAGAGAAGATCGGGAGCATTACTATTTATATTCCCAGCAACAATCGTGTTTTTGAGGTTAACTGTGGCACTAAGACTATAAATACCACCGCCGCCGTCGCCGGATGCTGTGCTGATAGCAGTATTATTGGTAACAGTGCTATTGAGCAAATTGAACACTCCATCAGTAGAAGCATATATACCGCCACCTTTATAATTAGCACTATTGCTACTGACCGTAGTATTAAGTAAGGCAACTGAAGTGCCGTTACTTCTGATGCCGGCCCCATATCCCGCACTATTGCCACTAACAGTAGTATTGACCAGAGTCACCGATCCACTAACGGTAGAGATGCCACCACCGTAAAGTCCCGCTTGGTTGTTACTAATTGTTGAGTTAGTTGCAATCAGTGTACCGCCGGAATTGTATATGCCGCCGCCTTCTTGACTAGAGCCTCCAGTTGCGATATTGTTACCAACTGTGCTGCCGTTGCGTAGGGAGACGAAACCACTGTTGTAGATGCCGCCGCCGTTATTATAAGAACCGGACGCTTTGTTGCCCGTAACTGTCGAATTATACAAATCGAGAGCGGCATTAGAATCAACCCTAATACCTCCACCATTACTAGATGTGTTGCCGCCCGTAACCACTACATTCTGTAAGCTTAATTGACCACCATCCAGTACCTGAAAAACGCGATCGCTATTTAATAAACCTGACGCATCAATAGTTGCTTTCCCACCAACTGACACAATATAAAGCACATTACTGCGATTTGTAATATCTAAATCTCCTGTCAGGGCTGCATTTTCATTAACTCCATTTGATGTCAGATTGTACGTTGTCCCTCCTGTTAACTGTATTTCATAATCAGTATTTGGATTCGCATTAGCGATTAAAATCGCATCTCTTAGAGATAAACCATTAGCAGCACTGCCATCATTTTGATCGGCTGTGGTATTGACTGTCAAAATAGTAGAAGCCATCTTACTTCCCTTCCATTAAAAGTAGATAATGTGAACAATAAACTACAATTAACGGTTTATTTTAGAGGAAATATTAGTTCAAACCTCTGTTTTGGCTCAGATAATTTTTCAGAGAAAAGTTCAGTTAAGGTACCTTCACCTACCCCAGTGTTGAGCCGAGATATACAAAAGTCCTGTTAAGTAGGAAGACGCAAATAAACTGAAATACAAGAGTTCTAGTCAAGTAGCTAAAAAACTCTTCCCTCTTGCCTTACCCAAGTAACAATTATTTATGTCCAGCTATTTACTCCTGTGCAGTACAACAGGGTAAAAGCGGCTGGTCTGCAACATCTGTCAATTCAACAGAGCTAAGTAAATCAGTCCAATATTTTTTAACTTCTTGATCATTAGGACGCTGGCGGCGTAAATTGGCCAAAGTACTGAGGGCATTTTCCCAAAATCCAGCCGTTGCATAAATAATTGCTTGGTCTAATGGCTGGTTGGTTTCCTGTATCTGTTCAGCAAGGTTTTCATCTTGCACACGTTCAATCTTACCTTTCATGAATAGGTCTTGGTCACGATTTTGAGAATCACAAATCATCGAAAAAGACCAATTATAAGATTTTCCTGTTTTTAATGATGCTTGTTGTGCAGGGATAGTGATACTAACAATACCTGCTTGCCCTACAGGTTGAAAACTTTTTTTATATAAAGGTGTCACACTTTCACTATCACGCAAAACAAATTCTAACCCTTGTATTGGTTTAGGTGTTTGGGGAATGTAGAAAAAGAAAGTGGGATTTGCTGCTGTTGTTAGTTGTGCTTCCTTGTTGCTAGGAATTAGCGGAACAGCTGATATTCCATTTAAGAAGCAACTTCCCCTGGATGCAGCAGCTCTTAATCTCCCAGGTCTGCCAGGAACAAAACTAATTAAACTAGTGCGTCGCTGCATGTAGCTTCTCACATTTCTTACGGCTGCTGTGGCATACTTATCATTAGGGCGTAGTTGCAGTGCTTGCTGGAAATATCCTAAAGCGCGGCGATAGTTTCTCCGTCTAGTTTCTGTATAACCGAGTTGCATAGCTTGGTTATAAGCGCCACTATTTTGGGCAATTTCCCCAACTGGATTGATTGCCACAACTTTATTTTGACTAACAAAATCTAAGGATAGACACGCCAAGCTAACAAGCAGACAGCTTGCCCAAAGTTGAAGTTTCATAAAATAAATATTTATTGTTATTAATTTAGAGTGTTGTGGATAACATAAATATTGCTGCTAGCAGCTTATGCGCTTTTGTCATTCCTCCCACTAAGTATAATACGTAATTGTTGGGGTTTATGTTCCTAGTTTTTGAGTGGCGATCGCTCTTTTCCTCACATCACATACACACTAAACCGCACTAAATTTTCTTGACCAAACTGCAATAAATCACCATTCATTAGACGATACTGCACGCCAGGACTTAAAGCAGTTCCGTTCAAATAAATACCATTGGTACTCATGTCAACAATCATGTAACTACTTTGCGACCAATCCCAAGAAACTCGCGCATGGCGACGAGAAACTATACCTTCATTGGGGATACCAGTCAAATCAATTTCTGGGGGAATACTCACACTTTTACCACGACGACCAATAAAACCTGCTTCTCCTGACCATTGAAATTCCCTACCGGAAGTGTGGATAAATTTCAGTAGTGGTAATCTGGGAGGCTGGGGGTTATAGGTTGGCGGTGTTGGTTGTACGGGTTGTCTTTGCTGATAGTTTGTCCGATCTGGCTCAACGGGGGGTTGGTAAGTAGGCTGGGGTGTGACTGGTGGCGATGGATGAACAGGTTGTTGAGGGGTAACTTGTTGGGGAATGGGTTGTGGAGGATTAGGTCTACTTGGTGTGGGTGTAGGCGCTACTACATTACCCAAGGGAGTGGAACACCAAGGACAAACCTTAGCACTATTAGGTAAGGTGCGGTTAAAATATTCACAACTAGGATTAGGGCAACGATTGGCAGGCATAGTTCTTTATAGCATCAGGTATGGGTTGTAAAGGGACAAGACCTACTTTATTAAGTAAACACTGACCCTGACGAGTAGTTAGTATCTCAGAAAATTTAGACCCGGCTGGTGGTAGGCTATTGTCTCTGGGATAAACTACAAATATAGGGTAGCCCAAAGGGTAAGTTTTAAAAGTATCAACATCAAAAAAGTAATCATCATGCTGGCAAAGGTCATCTGCGGTGTTGATAGGACGGCGATCGCGTTTTTGAAATAGGGGTTGAATGGCTGTAGTATTACCATTGGCGATCGCTAATGGGTAGCCAGTACATTGACCTTTAGTCTTACTCAGAATCCCAAAAGCAATAATCCCACTTTTTGTTGTGTTAAGAATTTCCTCACGAATTTGGTTTTGAGTGCTGGTGGTATCTAGTGCGGTGACGTTGTTAGTAAATAAAGCTATGTCTTGCGGGTCATTTTTGAGAACGATTTCTTGAAATTTACTAATGGCTTCTGGTTCAGTTGGTTTATAAGGTGTAATTTTCACATTTGGCAGCTTACTATTAATTTGTTGCCAATTGGTAATTTTTCCGGTGTAAATTTGTCGCAATTGCTCAAGGGTAATTTTTCCTCCTAAAGCATTTGCCAAATTAGTATCTCTCTTACTAAATTCAACATAAACCAGTAATCCATCATAAGCAACAGGTTTTTTATCTAATTCATCTGTAATATTATTAGTCACACTTGTAATAGCAAAGTTGCTATTCCCTGTTTTCACGGCTGTTACAGGTCTATTTGGACTTTGTAAATTTGATGCCACAGGATTGTATTGAAATATTGCTTTTGCATTGGGAATAGGATTAGTCAGTACATCTTCTAAAACAGAGTTATCGACTTGTTGCCTAATAATCACACTCCATGTTCCCGTTCTCTCCCCCGCATAACTAAATCTACCCGGACTAACATTAGGTACATCAGCAAACAGCCGCAACAAACTAGACCATTGGAGATATTTACTATCATCATCTCCTTTATCTCGCCAGAAATAATAAGCAATTCCGCCTCCTAGCAATAACAACGCTAAGATTAATAACCACAATAAAAGTTTTTTAAATTTCTGATTTTCTGGTGTATCTTCAGCCGATGATGATGAATTATTTGCCTGACCCTCTTTCGGCAATTGGATGAGTGCTTGACGAGCCGCTTCTGCACTGGTAAAGGGTGCAGCTAAACCCATTAATCGCTCAATGAACTGTTTTAAATGAGTATCTGTAGTAGACCATTGTTGAGAGTCTCTAGGGTCAAGAGGTTGATTAGAATAATCAACAGTACGTCCTGCTAGTAAATAAAAAGCTACCCATCCTAGAGCTTCTAAATCTTTTTCTTTTTGTGCGGGTGCAGGTTGGGTAATAGCTGGCGGAATAAATAAGTTCTCCCAAATAGCTAAATCACAAAGATATATATAAAACTGTTGATTATTAGCGAGTTTAATTAAAATACTATCGAGATTAAGATTACCGTGAGCTATGCCATCCTGGACTTGATTGGAAGGAAAACGCAATTTTTGGCTGTGGAGAAATTCGAGAGTTTGGAGAGTTTGATTCAATACCTCCCTGACTTGCAAGGCTGTCATTTTCCCCTTCTCTGTCAGGTATTGATTTAAGGTTTGGGATGCTTCTATTTTTTGACTAATTAAATAACAACGGTCTGCCTTTTCATCGGCAATAGCTTCTATCGTACTCACTAAACGAAAATTCTGGACTCTACTGTCGGCTAATTTGACTCCCCCTACCCGTTGAAAAACTTGTTTACGCTGCAAACTTTCTTGTTCATTAAAGCAACGGTTGGGTAAGAGATATTCTTTAATTTCTACAGGCTGTTTGTCTTTAACTTGCACACCTGCATATAAACGTCCGTAACCCCGCACCCCTAAATAACTATTTACCTGATAAGTACCTCCATTGCCTTTAATCTCAGCTTGCTCTGGTAAAGTGGCAGGAAAGCCGCATTCTAAACAAAATTTAGCACCTTTAAGTTCTTGTGCCGTTTCCAATGGGCGATCGCAACTTAAAGGATTGTTATACGCACAGGCATATTCTCGATAAAATCCACCAAATGAGGTCATATATTAGTATTTGGCAAAATTATATTCATCATAAACCCACGCTCAAGCTCTCACGAGTCCTAACTTCAATGCAGTTACTATAGCTTGAGTCCGACTATTAACTTTCAGTTTCTCAAAAATACTGGTTAGGTGAGCCTTGACTGTAGCAACAGTCACATATAAATGTTTGGCGATTTCTTCATTAGATGCACCTTGGGTTAACCAGTATAAAACTTCCTGCTCCCTGTCTGTTAAATGTAGTTGATGACAAGCACGCAAACAAGAGTCGGAATAAGCCTGAAAAAATCGGAAAAATCGACTTGCAACCTCTGAAGGTAGATAAATTTCTGATTTAGTTACTGTGCTAATAGCTTCGCATAGTTGAGTTCCCAAGTGATTTTTAAACACATAACCAGATGCTCCCGCCTGCATAGCACGAAAAACCCACTCGTCTTCTTGATGAGCAGATAAGACTAAGACTTTGCCAGAGTAACCAATTTGTTTTAAAGAAAACAAAACACTAATACCATCACTACCAACTAGTTGCAAATCTAGGAGGATTAAATCTGGTGATTTCTCTGCTGTTAATTTTAATACTTGGTCTAAAGAGTTAGCCTCACCTACTATCTCTAGAGGTAATGAACCGTTACCATGATAAAAACTTAACAGAGTCCGTAAGCCTTGGCGAAAGCGTTCATTATCTTCTACTAACAAAACCGTTAAAGGATTGTCACTAGCCATATTTGACACTCCTATATATTCTGGGTTCGAGGCAAAATTATGCAAAATTGCGCTCCCCCTTCTGCTACACTCTGCGCCCACAAGTTTCCGTGATGGTCTAAGATAATTTTTTTGGCAATAGTTAAACCTAGTCCTGTACCTCCTGGTCTGCGAGTATAAAAAGGGGTAAATATTTTCTGCATATCTTCTGGAGAAAGTCCTTGACCTTCATCGGAAATTTTGATTAACACTTCTGTTTGAAAAATCTGCCAACTACAAGTAATCGTGCCAGACTCAGGACTAAAGTACACAGCATTACTTAATATATTGTTAAAAACTTGCTTGACTTGTAAGTAGTCAATTAACAAAGTGGTAGAATTTTCGGGAATTGATATTTTCGCTTGTTTGCTATCAAGTAGAGGTTGCAGAGTCTTGATACTTTCTACTACTAAATTTCTTAAATCTTGTGGCGTAACTTTGAGTTTTTCTCCTTGACCACAATTTATCAGTTCGGTGAGATTATTATCTATATCTTCGATACTGTCACGAATGATTGTTGCTTGTTCATATTCAGGACTTTGTTTTAAACTAAAGCATAAATTATGAGCATACAACCCCACCAATGCTAAATAGCTCCGCAATTGGTGTCCGACTCGATGTAGCACTTGTTCTAACAGTTTAATTTCCGATTTTTGTCTGCCATAGTCCAAATATATGTCGGCATAATTGCTAAGGAGCATAGCAGATTGTTGGATATACTCTTGAACATTCTGAGAAATAGGTTGTTCTGCAACTATCTGAATATACTCGGCTTTCTCATTCCTATAACCTGTAGGACAAAAGTATACAAATAAATTTGGATACTGCATGGAAAACTCATATACTTGTCCTACTGGCGGAAAATCTTTTAGCCATGATTCCGAACGTAAGTATGCTAAATTATTCCGTGATAATGGCTTTTGATTTTTAGCATGGTTAATTACCTCTTGATGTTTTTTTGCCAAACAATCATAATAGACAATCCTAGCTAAAAGAATGGGACAATGATTAGTTAATTGTTCAGACTGCAATTGACAATATGTCTGAATGTTTGATGGTTTTAAATCATGGATAGTGATTTCTTTTTTTGGTAGAAAAATTTTCCCGTTCATAGCACCGCAACCTCTGAACACTAAAATGACTTAATTCCACTGCCCAATAATATGTATGACTTACGCACCGAGGTTATCTATGGAGACAGGGTGTAAGGATATAGGGATATAGGTTTAAAGCCCTTACCCCTTGCACCTTTATACCCTTGCCAAAACCTTTTTTGTTTTCATAGGTAAGTTCTAATATGAACGAACACTCTAAAGTTATGCAGAATGGATTATGTTCAATTGCAATAGGTTATGTAAAGAAAAATGAACTAATAGAGTAAGTTTTATGACACAGCTTCAACTATCACAAATACAGAAGTTTAAACCGTTTTAGATATCGCAGTGTTACGTTTTAACGGAACTAAAAATTATTAACCAATAATTGACACTTAACGCACACCGCGATCGTGAACAATAAAATTTTGATAATATTGCTCAATTTGCTGGCAAGGAAAGTAAATGTTTTTTGTTAATTCGATATTAATTTTGAGTGTTTTAAGTAGGAGACAGAATTGATACTGTCAGTATAATGATGATAAGTTATAACGACAACAGTATTGCCTGCTGAAACCTAAATTTTTCTAGAAAATATATAAAAATATACAGTACCTAATTATAAAAATTGTAAATATCATCCAGTGATATTAAAAACATAAAATAACATGATAAATACTTAAATTTTATTGAATAAATTCCTAGTGAAATGTTGGAAAATGTTAAGAGAATATTAAAACAACCAGTAATTATTTCTAGTGCGATCGCCACAATTTTCATGCTAGGACTACAAAAGCTGCAAATATTAGAGCCTCTAGAATTAAGAGTCTATGACCAGATGATTCAGGCTAAGGGCGACGGTGGTACAGATCCGCGTCTGTTAATAGTGGCTGTGACTGAAGAAGATTTACAAAAATGGAATTGGCCTCTACCGGGCGAAGTGTTAGACCAACTGCTAGGTAAACTAGAACAATTAGAACCTAGAGCGATCGGTTTAGATATTTATCGTGACTTACCAGTACAACCAGGTCACGAAAAACTACTAAAACGCCTACAAGAAAGCGATTTAATTGTTCCTGTTTGTAAACACGCCGATGCTAAAAATGCTGGTATTGCACCCCCACGGGGAGTAGAACCAGAGCGAGTAGGTTTTAGTGATATTGTTGAAGATACCGATGGCTCTATTCGGCGGAATTTGATCTCAGTTAATGTGGCTCAGTCCGAAATTTGCCAAAGCCCTTATTCTTTAAGTTGGCAATTATCCATCAAATATTTAGAAGTCGCAGGTATTCAACCCCAGTTAACTGCCAAAAAAGAATTGCAATTACGTAATGTAGTCTTAAAACCTCTGCAAAACTACTCCGGTGGTTACGAAAATGCAGATACTCAAGGCTACCAAATTCTCTTAAATTACCGCTCTCCTCGCCAGATAGCTCAACAAGTTACCGTTACAGATGTACTCTCAGGTCGCGTCAAACCGGAATTAATTAAAGACCGCATTGTTTTAATTGGTTCTACAGCACCGAGCTTAAAAGATGTTTTTAATACACCATATACTACTGGCAAAGCCGATGACGCGGGTAGGATGGCAGGAGTAGAAATTCATGCCCAAATTATCAGCCAAATTCTAGGCGCAGTTTTGAATAACCAACGTCTGTTGTGGTTTTTGCCTGGGTGGGGTGAAGTCCTGTGGATAGGTGGATGGTCTGTAGTGGGGGGATTTTTAGCTTGGCGCATTCGCCACCCATTAGGCTTAGGATTGGCAGAAGGTGGTTCTTTAGCTGCCTTATTTGGCATTAACTATGCCATTTTCATCCAAGCTGGATGGTTTCCTGTAATTTCCCCAGCATTGGGTTTAGTAGTTGCGGCTGGTAGTGTCCTTGCTTATAGCGCCTATCAAAGTCAACAAGAAAAAGAGAAGATTTTACAACGAGTGCAAGAGCAAAAGGATTTAATTGCTCAGTTACAAGCATACGCCTCGCAAAACCCAAACAGACAAACTCAGGCTACCATTGCTCCCACTGTCTATCCTATGGGGCAAACAATGGCGCTGAACACAGTACTCAAAAAACGCTACAAAATTATTGAAAATTTAGGTACTGGGGGATTTAGCAATACTTATATAGCCCAGGATATCCAACGTCCGGGAAGTCCTGTTTGTGTTGTGAAACAAATGCGTCCAGCCACCCAAGATGAACAATATTTGAGTGTGCTAAGACGCTTGTTTAATAATGAAGCATATATTCTGGAAACTCTAGGTAAACACTCACAAATACCCTATTTATTAGCCTTCTTTGAAGAAGAGCAGCTATTTTATTTAGCCCAAGAATTTATTGCTGGTCATCCCTTATCAGAAGAGTTAACTCCTGGAGTACCTCGTTCACGAGCTGATGTGATGAGTATACTCAAGGAAGTTTTACAAATTCTAGTTTTTGTTCACAGCTACGATGTAATTCATCGAGACATCAAACCTAATAACTTGATGAGGCGAAAAGCCGATGGACACATTGTTTTGATTGACTTTGGTGCAGTCAAACAAGTCCAACCTCAAATGCAATCTGAGGAACAAGAAAATCAGACTATTGCTGTTGGCACTCCTGCTTATGCACCCGGCGAACAAATGAGCGGTATGCCCAGACTTAACAGTGATATTTATGCTTTGGGAATAGTTGTGATACAAGCCTTAAGTGGAGTTAATCCCAAAGTTTTCCGCAGAGATGTCAATACAGGTGTGGTAATTATTCCCATCACATCGGAGACTGGTGAACAAATTTGGAAATATTGGTGGGAACTCGCAGACACCACCGAAGCATTAACTAAAGTGGTAGATAAAATGGTACAACTTGACTTCACACAAAGATACCAATCAGCAACAGAAGTGCTGAATATTGTGGAAAGTTTATAGGGGAGTGCTGAGTTCTAAGTAAACAGATTCAAAGCCCCAAAGCTAAATTTCGTCTGACTTTTATAATTACCAATTACCAATTACCAATTACCAATTAATTCTCACCTATGGCTGTTTACTACTTTTATCAAAAACATAATAAATAGTGCCTTCAGGCGCTAGATTCATCGCAGCATTGTAATCTTCAATTGCTTTTTGCTGCTCACCCAGTTCTTGATAGGTTTGACTACGCCAATAATAAAAGAAGGCATTGTGAGGATTAATATAAATTGCTTGAGTATAATCCTCTATTGCACCACGATAATCACCTAAATTCTTCTTACGAAACTGCGCTCTGGCGGTGTAAAGTTCTGCGCTCTGGGGATGGAGAAAAATTGCTGCATGAAAATGCGCGATCGCTCCCTCGATATCTCCTTGGGCAAAGCGAGTATAAGCCTGCTGAATATATCGATTAATCTCTGGTATTTCTACTGAGCTAGGGTATTGATGATCGCTATTCACTTTTTTCGAGTTCCAAGGTAAGAGTTAGTTATCGCAGGCAACAGAGGACAGGTAATAGGAAACAGGCTCAAAAGCTATTTTCTATAAGAGTTTTATAATTAGCTCTATGTCCTTACCTATGTGGCAGATGCTATAGTGCAGTCATCTTTCTAGATTAACTGCATTTTTTGTGGTCGTCAGTATTCTTTATAGAACCCATTTGATATCTTTTCAGGCGGTATCTGCGACAGCTAGCCGTTTGAGCATTAGCCGAATAAAACATAGCTTGAGCTTGGCATTGGAACGTTCGAGTGTGCGGTCGAAATTTTTGACTAAACTTTTACATCTCTCCACCCAAGCATTCGATCTTTCAATGACCCATCTGGCAGCAACAGGCACAAATCCAGATAGTCCTTTCGTCTGTTTCTGTGCTTTTGATGGTTTGGCTGAAAGTTCAAATTGAATTTTAGTCATAATCTCTGGGTAAATCTGTTCCAAGGCTTGTGTCAATTGATCAGGATGATAGCCGTTATCTACCAGAATAGTCGTCATGGGTTGCTCCACAGGTTTAGATTTGAAGTAATCAATGTTTTTCGAGAGCATTTCAATTAACCCTTGGTCATCAGATACATTAGCTTTGGTGCAGTGGGTAAAGAAAGGGAAGCCTAAGATATCCACTGCCAAATGTCTTTTGATGCCATTAGTGCATTTGTAAAAGCAAAACCCTTTCGACTCAACACTGGCATTACAAGTATTTTTCACCGCTTGTGAGTCAATCATGATTAGAGTCGTCCACTGCGGTTTTTTTTTACTTGTTCCCGCACCTGCTGATGCAACTCAGTCATGATTTTCGTCAGGATGTCCCCTTCACACCACTGCTGGTAATACCAGAATACTGTTGAATATGGCGGCATATCTCTAGGTAAGTCAGCCCAATTACAACCATTCTTCAGTTGATAAAGTATACCGTTAAGGATTTGCCGCTTTGTCCACACAGGGGGTCTGGTTTTCTTCTTCGTCGGCAATAATGGCTCAATTATTTCCCACTCTTTGTCTGTCAAATCGCTTGAATAACCCATTTTCAATCCTGATCTGCTTCCATGCACCTAATTTCTGTTGATTCTACTCAATCACCAAAAAGATATCAAATGGGTTCTATAGTCCATACAATAGTTATTGTCTAAATCCTCCTATCATTTTCTACCAACAGCAGGCAGTGCTAATGGTTACAAGAAATTCTTACGTTCAAACCAACGGGCTACAAGTTATTGACCCTGATTTATTAATAATTGCTTACACACAAGCTAAAAACACACCAACATACTTTGATGTTGATGCTATAGCAAGAATGTTTAAAGCAGGTGCATAAGACACTGTTTAAATCGCTGACTTCACTGATCTCTTGCACCTTCTCAATAAGTGGGTGGTGGGCAGTGCATTGCCCTACGAAATAATCTTGTTCAAATTTTGTTTGTTCATGGCTTCGCTAGTTTGCCATACAATAACACGTTTTGTAGCAATCAGGTTAATTTCTTTAAGTGTCCCTTCTTCTTCAAACAAGTCATCAACAGATGAACCAAGATGATAATTTTTTTTCATCCTTGTACCTCCAGATTTCCCTTGAGTTTTAACGCTTCCACATTCCCAGTCCCCAGTCCCCAAATTCCCAACAATTTATCCTGTAACCGTGCCACTATAGAAAACATAGCTTTAACAATAGCAAGAGGAAGGCTAGAAAACGCTGTGCAGATTACATTTTTAGGGACGAGTTCTGGTGTACCCACAAGAGCGCGCAATGTATCCAGTGTTGCCCTCAGATTACCCCAACGGGCCGAGTTGTGGTTATTTGACTGTGGGGAAGGTACTCAGCATCAACTTATGCGGAGTGACCTGAAAATGAGCCAATTATCCCGAATTTTTATTACCCATATGCACGGGGATCATATTTTTGGCTTATTGGGGCTTCTTGCTAGTTGTGGCTTGGCGGGTAATGTCCAACGAGTAGATATTTATGGGCCAGCCGGATTAAATGAGTATATCCAGTCCGCTTCGCGTTACTCCCATACACATTTTTCCTATCCGATTAAAGTTCATGCTGTTCGTCCCGGTGTCGTCTATGAAGATGAAGAATTTACCGTAACTTGTGGCCCTTTACATCACCGCATTACCGCCTTTGGCTATCGCGTAGCCGAAAAAGACCGCGCCGGACGTTTTGATGTGGAAAAAGCCCAAGCTTTGCAAATTCCTCCAGGTCGGGTTTATGGTCAACTTAAGCGGGGGGAAACTGTTACCCTGGCTGATGGGCGTGTGATTAATGGTGCAGAGTTATGTGGCCCTACAGAAATTGGGCGGAAGATTGCTTATTGTACAGACACAATTTATTGTGATGGTGCAGTGGAATTAGCCAAAGATGCGGATGTGTTAATTCATGAGGCTACTTTTGCTCATCAAGATGCAGAGATGGCTTTTCAAAGGTTGCACTCAACAACGACAATGGCAGCACAAACTGCTTTGGCGGCTGGCGCACATCGGTTATTGATGACTCATTTTAGCCCTCGTTATGCGCCTGGGAATACTGTGGAGTTGAAGGATTTGCTACAAGAGGCTCGTGCTATTTTTCCTAATACAAATATGGCTTATGATTTTATGGCTTATGAAGTGCCTAGACGGCGAGAAGCGGCGATGAGTGAGGTTTGAGGTTTAAACGCAGACGGGCGCTGATTCACCCACCACTCTTGATATTCTCAACGGTCAGATAGACGACATAATCCGTTTGAGCGTTATTTTCCTCCATAGCTGCCGAAATCCTAGCAATACCTCTTAAACGCGATAAAATTCACTTTAAATGCCGACAGGTAAGCTTTTGGTTGCGCCCCAACCCAAGACTAAGCGGCATAACGTTCCCATTATGCCGCCTGATGCACTGGGACAGTTGATCTAAACCATACAATAAAGAATAGCCAACTT
Source organism: Nostoc sp. MS1 (assembly GCF_019976755.1). NCBI lineage: Bacteria > Bacillati > Cyanobacteriota > Cyanophyceae > Nostocales > Nostocaceae > Nostoc > Nostoc sp. MS1. Next base: position 4,228,457 of record NZ_AP023441.1, on the reverse strand, counting down.
GAGAGGTTAGCATGGTTCAAGCAACGGAATATCTTTATGTTGTTCGGGATGATGAGATTCTACATGGAGAACCTATCATCCGAGGAACTCGGACACCCGTCAGAGCAATAGTCGAAACTTGGCGAATGGGTATTGCACCAGAGGAAATCCCCAAAGGGATGCCACACCTGACTTTGGGGCAAGTCTTTGGAGCATTAACTTACTACAGCGACCACCAGGACGAAATTAATCAATATATTGAAAAAAACCGCATTCCTAGCGAATTGATAGATCCATTAGTTAGAGATTTGTGAGTAGCATATTTGTTTGTCTGTATTTGGATGAAGATGTCAATGTACTAGTAGGCGATTTGCTTCAAGCAAGAGGTTTTGATGTCATTACTGCACGAGATGCAGGGCAACTTCGCGCAACTGATGCAGAGCAACTTGCCTATGCTGTAAGTCAAGCAAGAACTCTGGTTACTCACAACAGAACTGATTTTGAGGAACTTGTACAGAATTACTTTGATTCGGAACAGACGCACTACGGAGTAATTTTTGCTGTTCGTCGTTCTCCTCAAGAGGTCGCACAAAGATTACTCGTCATTCTCAATCAAGTTACCTCAGACGAGATGCAAAATCAGGTTCGATATATTTAGTGGCGATCGCCCCACCATAAACCTCAAAATGCTGCTCCGTCAATATTATCCTACTATCTTGGCTTAACCCTCTTTAATGAATAATCTGGAATGCTGTCAGCATAAAACGTTTATCAAAAAAACATAATTTTAGCCATTGTGTTAGAAAATAAACGTTCAAATGCCAGTTCTATCTACAGTTCAAAATTTTACTTTGATTTTTCTCTTACTGGAGTGACAAAACAGGGATAAGGCTCAAAACGAGGAGACTGAGAAGCAAGTATTTAAAATACTAGATACAAAGTTCATTCCAGATGGCTACTACAGAAGACTTGCGACATAATGTCGAAGTTGTGCGACGGCAAATAACCTTGAACACCCACCCACAGATAACCTTTGTGCCGTCCACACCAACGCAGTGTTAGGAGGCTGACTGTAACAACCTAATAAAGCCCTCCTGCTCAAAATGTCGACCAGTGGAGTGGTCAATACCTCTGTCATTCCACGTTGACGCATCAAAACAAAACTAACTGCATCACACAATGAATAAGTTTTATCTTGCCTGTTCCATTTGTCCCACAGTTCCCTGAAATGCCGATGGACTTGCGTGTTGACAGATATGTTTGATGTACCATCTCCACCAAAAGATGAAGCCGCCTAACGTTCCGCCTCACCCGCCGCTAGTAACCTCTCGAACTCAACGAAAAGACTCTAAACAGTCGGGTGCAGGCGGATTGTTATACTTCGCCCACTGATTTTTTCTCAACAAACTCACTGAGGCTGATAATCTTGAATCCCCTAACTCTGGTTACATGAAATGGTCGGCTAGAACCTAGAAAACCTGCAACTGCTGGATAAGAAACTCCCAACTTTTCCAAAACACCTTTTGATGCTTGACCAGATTTCAGAAAACTTGCCCACATTACTTTAGCGGCATGTGACCAATTTAGATTAACTGGAGTGCAAAGAGCACCTTCTAATCGTACAAAGGCAAGTTCACTCTTTAATGAAAATTCACTGGAAACAAATTCAAACTCAAAGATTACTCGTTCATCTTCAGATTCAATATGCCGCCAGCATACATATAAACCTCTTAATTGACAATCATCTATAAATAATCCGTCTCTCCCTGTGAAAGCATCAATAATAGGTTTAAGACAATTATCAATATCTGCCTTTGCATCAGTTTCATATCGACTTTTTGTCGGTAAAAGCCATGTGATATTCAGAATGATATCCCCAGTCAGTACATAACTCAGGGGCTTGAACTGGTTTTTAATTGAATTAATATATTGATCGCGCTTGTCGTTGCTGGCTTGAACTGATGCAGGAGAACCTTTGACTATAAATTCTGCCTTGCCAAATGGTGATGGTGCTTCGCCGCGACTTGCTTTATCTAACTCTTCAAGCAGTTCGTCAGTCATTAATCCACTTTAGTTTTAAGAGGTGTAACTATTTATTATACGGAAAGTTTCCGTATAATCTTCTTCTCAATCCTAATATATCAAGCGTTACAACTAACTCCTGTCTGAATATACGGAAACCTTTTCTTTTACACCCTTATTTTGGTAATATACCGATTCTTTCCGTATAACTACCATTCATAGGAGAATTATATGGAATTTTTCCGTATATCTCTTGCTATTATCAAGAATTTTTCCGTATAACATCCCAATTTAGATTATTAAACGGAATTTTCTGCACAACTTCCAATGGAACAACATCCAGTATATTTGTTGATTACCTAATGTTCTCTCATGGCGCAATTTATCTTCTTCTTCCCAACGTCTAAATGTAGACGAAGAAACACTTATTAAATTACTACACTTAGATATTTTCTACATAAACTTCCTCACAATGGTTAACTATAAGGAATGTTTAGACAAGAATTTCGCTATTTAATTATCTTCTTTGCGTCTATGCGTCAGATGTAACCCGCTTAATCATTTAAACTAAAAACTAACCTTCTTCCTGCGCCATGATCAACAAAACGCTGTTGCCCAACCCCAACTAATTCCACAATTATTTCTCGTTGTCTTGGTGAATACTCTCCGTTGCGTGGGCCAATCTCGACTATGAGTTGTTTCTCTTGCGTATAAACACGGTAGCTCGTTATGCAGGAACTTCCATTTTTATACTCGAAACTCCGACCATCATCTTCATATAGGGTAAACTCACCTTCACCCTGCCAAATGCGAATGGTTAATGAGTTAAGCGGCTGTTCGTCTACATATTGCATGACTGGAGCCATCGGTATAATCGCACCAGCACGGACATATAATGGCATCCGTTCTAGGGGGGCATGGGCTAAAATATGTGTCGGGCCTGTAAAAGCTTCGCCTGTCCACCAATCATACCAACGACCTGCGGGTAAGTATACTGCTCGATATTCCATGCCAGGACGGTAAACTGGTGCTGCTAATAATGAAGCCCCAAGCATTACTTGATCTGATAAGGTGAAGGTGTAGCGATCGCTCGGAAAATGATACAGTAACGGGCGGAGAATGGGCGCACCTGTGGTTGCAGCTTCCCAAAATAATGTATAAATATAGGGTAATAAACGATACCTTAGTTCAATATACTCACGGCAGATTTTCTCAACGCGATCGCCAAATACCCAAGGTTCATGTCTTTCTGTACTCATTGCCGAGTGTCCCCGCATCAATGGATACAACATTCCTAACTGCATCCACCGGGCAAATAGTTCTGCTGTAGCGTTGCCCGCAAAACCACCAATATCGGCTCCTACAAAAGCTACACCAGATAAACCCAAGTTACACAACATGGGTATAGACATTTCCAGGTGTTCCCACAAAGATTGATTGTCACCAGTCCAAACTGCCGACCAGCGTTGAATACCCGCATAACCAGAGCGTGTCAAAATAAATGAACGTTCAGGCGATCGCAATTTTGCCATTGCTTGAAAAGATGCTTGCGCCATCATCAACCCATACAAATTATGAGTTTCCGCATGGTTACTAATCTCATCTGCTGGGCCTTGGGGAGCATCAAGAGGAAAGTCAATTTTGTGACCAGGGTCGCCAAAAGGACGGTCTTCTAATGCTGGTTCGTTCATGTCGTTCCAAATACCAGCCACACCCATATCTGTAAGATGTTTGTGCAAACTACCCCACCAATCTCTTACCTGTGGACGCACAAAATCAGGAAACACAGCTTTGTCTGGCCATACATACCCGTGAAATAATTGACCGTTGGTTTTCCTGACAAAATAATCGTTCTTCAATCCCTCATCAAAGACTAAATAATCGGCTTCCGGCTCATACTTCACCCCAGGATCAACAATTGTTACCGTTTTAAAACCATCTTGTTTGAGGTCATCAATTAAAGCTTTCGGTTCACTAAAACGTTTGGGGTTCCAGGTAAATATCCTATAACCATCCATATAGTCAATATCAAGATGGATGACATCACAAGGAATTTGACGCTGGCGAAATTCCTGCACCAATTGACGAACTATATCTTGTGATTCGTAACTCCAACGACACTGATGATAACCCAGTGACCATTTTGGAGGTAAGGACATCCTTCCAGTTAACTGGGTATAAGTATTAATAATATTTGCTGGTTCCGGGCCATAGATGATGTAATAGTCTAGTTCGCCTCCCTGAGTTTCCATCCGCCACACCCCAGGCTGCTGAACGCCGATATCAAACTGACTCCAAAAAGTTGTGTTAAAGAAAATACCGTAACCTAACCCTGGACGTAACGCCATAAAAAAGGGAATGGCTTGATACATGTTGTCTGTCAGAACATCGTAATCAAGAGCATCAAATGTCCAGTTGGTTCTAGTTGTAGCTATTTGGTCAAGTAAACCTGAGCGTTCCCCAAAGCCGTAAAAATGTTCTTCAGCCGCTATTTTCTTCCATCCGGCGAGCGCACCCTTACGCCAGCCTACACCTTGATTAACATCTTCAGCAAACGCTTGTCCTTTCAAGTCAAAGCATTCCACCCGACAAGGATGGCGATGTACTACAACCCGTAGCTGCTGTGTTGTAATTTCCACAACATCTGCTTGTTCTTTTACCTCAAATTCTATCGCCTGCCATTGTTCATCATCCTGTGTAACTGCCCATGATCTACGCGGTGAAAACTCACCAGTAGGCGTTACTCTAACTCGAATTAAATTTGCGGCAATGACACTAATTTTTAAGCAGGGGCCGCCACAATGAAATGAGATATGGCGATCGCTTTCTTCAATTGCTTGTACTGCTCCTAAAGTAGTCCAAGATGGCTCGGTAGTATGCAACTGTCCAAAGTATTGGGGCATGGAATTAATTCGTAATAGTCTGCGACAAGGCTTACGCCTACGTAATTCGTAATTGCCTATATGGCAGGCAGATTACTTGGGTGATGAACAATCATTGTTCAGCTTACTATTACCCCAAACAAATGAATATACTCCTTAAGCATACATCTGTTGACAGTTGACACTTAATAGCCCTAATAGCCCATTTTTCTTCTCCTTAGAGTGACACAGCAAAGATAAGATTTAGATCCAAAACGATTTTTCGTCAATACATTTCTGATTCAGTTCCTAATCAATAGAACCAAACCGCTTATTTAATCAACATTGGTTCTGGCTTAGGTAACACAGAGACTTTGAGTGGATCGTAGCCTAATTGTTGAGTAATCCGTTCCCTAGCTAAAGCGCGGTACTTCCAAAAATGTTCTCCAGCAGCGCATAGCCCTAAATACATATTGAGAACTTGAGGCTTTTTCAACAGAATTGCCCATAGTTGTTGCCAAAATTGCCCACGAATTTCTGGCCGCCGTAAGCCTTGATGCCAAATTAACTGAGCAACGAGCCGCAACCCCTTACCTGGAGAAAATTGCATAGTTTGCTTTCGCTGTTCTAATGAGCCAATACTCAGGCATTGCTGAAAACAGCGTTTGAGATAGCTGCTGGGTTCATATAACATCCATAAGCCTTCTACATACTCTTTAGCGATTTCATCAATGGAGCGGGTGGGGATGAAATTCATTAAGGTATTTTGATCGCCTACTTCAGTGCCACCAATACCCTTACTCTCTAATAAACGCTGCTCTTTTTGCAGACGGTTCCATAAAGCAGTATTAGGCAAAGCTTGAAGGATGCCCAACATCGGTTGAGGAATACTGGTTTGTTCTACAAAAGCTCGAATCCGTTCTCCTGCTCCTGGGCGTTCTCCATCAAAACCAAGGATAAATCCTGCATAAATCAGCATTCCTGCTTCATTGATCTTGCGACAGGCTTCCACGAGAGGATGGCGAGTATTTTGCAATTTTTGTGTTACTTGCAGGCTATCTTGGTCAGGAGTCTCTATACCAAGAAAAACTGCATAGAAACCTGCTTGACTCATCAATTGCAACAGTTCGTCATCTTCAGCCAAATTCACAGAAGCTTCTGTGATGAAGGTGAAGGGATAGTTGTGCTGCTTCACCCAAGGAATTAACTCTCGCAGGAAGCGTTTTACGTTACGCTGATTGCCAATAAAGTTGTCGTCAACTATGAAAAGTGACCCTCGCCAGCCTAAATCATAAAGAGCCTGTAACTCAGCTATGGTTTGCTGAGGCTCTTTTGTGCGTGGTTTGCGACCGTAGAGTGTAATAATATCGCAAAACTCGCAGTTGAAGGGGCAACCGCGAGAAAACTGGATGGCCATCATCAAGTAAGCATCTCGTTGCAGCAAGTCAAAACGCGGCATCGGGCTTTGGCTGACATCAGGTTTTTCTAGGGAGCGAAATATTCCTTGTTCTTGACCTTGCTTGAAGGCTTCCACAAACTGAGGAACTGTCAACTCGCCCTCATCCAAAATCAAATAATCCGCTCCAGAGTTTAGGGCATCTTGAGGGATTGATGTGGGGTAAGGGCCACCAACTGCAATTTTTTTGCCTAAGCGCACTGCTTTTTGAATTAGGGCATGAAAATCTGGTTTTTGCACTAGCATTGCGGAAAGGATAACGAGGTCACACCACTGCCAATCGGCTTCTGTTTCTAGATTGACGTTGCGATCGCAAAATCTAATTTCCCACTCTTGAGGGAGAAGTGCTGCTACTGTAATAATTCCCAAAGGAGGTAATACGGCTTTGAGTCCGGCGATTTCCATGAAGCGATCGTAAGACCAAAAAGACTGCGGGAACTGAGGGTAGAGCAATAATACTTTCATAAAATTCTTGTTCCAAAACTTCTGATATCTCGAACACCCATCAATAGCTAAGGTGATCCGTTCTAGAACGCAAATGCTCCTCCAAACATAACGCCCATAAAGTAGCTGCGATAACCTTAATATCTGCACTACGAGTTATAGCAATTCAAAGAATTTTTGCGACAGATACCACACCCGCCCGACGGCAACTTCCCCTTAGTGAAGAGATCCACTGGGTTGTGGGGGTTCTCCTTGCTAAGAGGAGGGGTATTATTCATGCTGTTGCATTCTTTTTTTAAATTGGTATTTAGATATATGAATATTAAAACTAAAAAAACTTTAACTCTCTCTATCTAAAGGAATAAGACTACAGCCTAAAATTTTATTTCTGATTTATTTGCAACTGAAGCATTTTAGCTATATTTCTTAGTGAAGAGTTTATTAAAGAGAACTGCTGCAAAATTAGTGAACAAACAGATACTTCCTAGTCCTAATAAAATGTACGTCGGAGCCATAACTACTCCCATCATGAACCAAGCAAATACGTGCAGTATCATCAATAGAGCTAAGAAACTGGCAATAATAGCAGTTTGCCATATCTGAATTGCTGGGCGACCCAAAAGTGTCAACATTATTGTTGAAAAGGTAGCAAGCAGATTCAATGGAATGAGAAAGGCACAAATACCAATGCAGTAAGTGCTATAAAATTGAGTTAATGTGTTGAAGTCGAGCATTAATTTTTTGGTAAGTTGCTAAATTTTAATATAGATGTTTGGCTGGAAATAGGAACAGAGCAGTAAGCTAAAGTGGCTAATTCTACACTTAGATATGTCCTAAGTCCCAATCTGGCATTTCTTGATAACAATGGCTACAACGCCAGTAAATCCCATTATCGCTGACATGAAGGAGTAAACCGTATGAGCAGCAAGGGCAAACATGCTTACTCCACCTAGAGTTCCAGGTATATGTAGTTATATTTCCTTGGCTGTCATCTGTTATGGTATGAGGCAATATTTGTCTAGATTTATTTGATATTATTTGCATTTTTTCTCCTTATATTATTGATATTTAAACTTGATTTTATAAGGTTGTTAATGCTAAAGTGTCGAACTCAGCAGCGTTAGGTTATTCATTTTTTTTGCTAATAATTTATGCGTATATGTTGTCATCAAACAACTAACTATCGCTCCGATTAGCTCTCGCTTATGAACTAATTTATTAAGTAACAAGTTCTCTGTTATCCAGAGAAAGACTGTTTTTTGAGAATAGTGTGCAGTTTATTTATCAAACAAAACGAGCTATACATTTTCATAAGCTATCTTCCCTGGCTATGCCAATCTTATAAATTAAAAAATCTATTTGCCTATTGGCTAATATTCACAGGCTTATCACCTAGTCAAAAATGTTTTTCATTAACTACAATATAACATTGCATTAATAATTATGGTTGTGAAAAAATCGGATTTTTAGTTAAAATATTTATTGTTATAAACTATCATACAAACTATTTTTGGCTGATTAATTAAGTAAACAAGTTAATCTCTATCTAGAGGCTGCTTTAATTATGGGAGAAAATGTACTACGCATTTTACGCAATATCGGGCATTCTATCTGTAATACAAAGATTACTAAAAATATATATCTTAATATTTATCTACTTTGAACCAAGCAGAAAAATCTGAATCAACAGTTCTTATTTACTCTACCGTTCGGCTTCTGATCGTGTCATCTTCAGACACTAAAGCACTTGTACCAAGCCTCTAATACCATTTCACAAAAAATATGATTCAGATGTAAACCAACAAACCTATGTTATGTTTCACTTTCTTAATTTTGAATTGGTATTAGCTGTACTTTCAACGGCTTTAGTCTAGTCTCAACTCCAGACGTAAGCGTAAACCCAAAATTAATAACAGCATTCCAAACAGAACATTATAGGCAGCAATTAACCACAAAAAAGTTAATGCCTGAGCTACTGGCCAGATAATTAACATTACACCAAAAATTATAGAGACAATCCCGGCTACTGCGGGAAGCCACTCATTTTCTATTGTTTGTCGCAGTTGCATAGAAGCGATTATTTCAAATAAACCAGTACTAATTGCCCAAATCGCAATTAGGTAAAGCAAAACAAATCCAGCAATACCAGGAGAAATAAAAGCGATCGCTCCTACTACAACCCCAATAATTCCTTCTAGTAAGAGTAGTCTACTATGAGTATCTTGCAAACGCTCTTGAAAAGCTGCGATCGCTAGTAATATTCCCCCCACTAGCCAAAAACCTGCAAACAGATACACCAACGAAGCCAAGGTGAGAGTCGGCCAGCATAAAGCGACTAAACCAAAAATAATAGCGATCGCACCCCGCAACGCCACAGTCCACCAATTGCGAGCTAGTCTTTTTCTTATCCCCAAGGATTTATGCCTCATAGATGCAGATTTCCGACGTACTTTTTGTATTTTTTTAGTCATTAGTCATTAGTCCATAGTCAACAGTCCATAGTCATTAGTTATTCTCCTCTGCTCCTTTGCTTCCCCCTCTCCCCCATCTCCCTCACAACGCCGAGGGAAAAGTCTCTGGTGGTTCAATTGGCCAAGGTTTACCTCTCCCTGTCGTGCCATATCTGTGGCTCTAGCATCCCCTAAGTGAGAGTTGTGTTCCCAAACCACAATTTTGGCTGGTATATCTTGCTGATCTAGATGCGTCATGAGATGTTCTAGGGTTTCGGCCATATGGCGATCGCGAATATTCCACGAAGACACCCTTCCGGTAAACATGGCACGATAGTAAGCTTCAGCATTTTTGACTATCCGTGCGTTTTGTTCAGCATAGAAAAACTCATCTGCTGCCAGTCGTCCTTGCTTATGGGTATAATCTGCAACTCTATTTTGTAATTCCCGCAGTTGCTTAATTACCTCTCCCTCACAAGATTCGCTAATACCAAGGCTTGTTGCATAACCATAAGAGTGTGTATCTTCGCCAAAATTCTCCAAGCAAGCGTAACGACTACGAGCGCGATTTGCCGCTTCTGGATCAACTTGCTCAAGATAATCAAGAACGGCTGCTATGGAAGCATACATACTATAAAGGTCTAGTCCGTAAAAGCCGACCTTCACCCCAGTCTCATTGAGATTATCATTATATTCACGTAACCAATTGACAAACTTTACTACATCTAAATTGCGCCACATCCAACTCGGAAAATGTTGGAAACCTGATAGTGCATCAATTGGTGTCAAATCTTCATTTACGCCTTGGACATAACGATTCAAGCGGTAGGCATCAGGCCCGTCTGCTTCAACTGCTACTGCGTTAAAACCCTTTTCTTGAATTAATCTTTTAGTAATTTCGGCTCTTTGCTCGTAAAATTCGTGGGTTCCGTGGGAAGCTTCGCCAATCAGAACTAAACGAGCATTGCCAATTAAGTCTATTAATGAGTCGTAATCTGTGGCTGCGCCTGTCAGTTGGTGTACGGACTTACGCAACGCCTCAACAATATTAGTTTTAGTTGCGTCTAGCATAAAAACTTCTACAGAAGCACCCCAAAGTCTTGTAACAGTGTGGTGCTTCTTAGGTATATTCTTGGCTTGCTAGACTCAGCTTAAAGAGTTCTGTTTCATCTTCCATCACACTACCGATATATAGCGTGTGATGTATAAACCTATCTCAAGATTGAGTAAAAAATGTTAGTATTCTTTCTTCTATTAGGAAGTAATTTCATGTTCTGAAACGGTATCCGCTTTCGTCAGTACCGCAATCTTACGGAAAGACCAATGCAGACTCAAGAATATAAAACTTACCAAAGCTAGTAGCACAATACTGAAAACTGTGCTGTAGGCGTGAGTATGCCACCAAATTTTGTTGATAAATGCTGTACTTAGTTGCACAGGTTGCCACAGTCGGCTTTGATTAAGGCTGCTGGAGTTGTCAATATTAATAGTCAACGATGCTGTGTCATGCTGTGCAACTGTCATTCCTATTACTCCTTTGGTTGCTTTTTCTAAAATACGGTAAATCGATAGGTTATAAGATGTTTAAACTATCTCATATCTTTGTTATTGGATCAAGTGTCGAATCTGCTGATATGAGGAGGCAGTTAATAGTTGACAGTTGACAGTTGACAGTTGACAGTTGTTCTCCTCATCTCCCCCACTCCCACCCCATCCCCTAGCTATATGTCAGGCTGGTAATAGAGAATAGAAGGTTTGCGTCTACGTGAAAAATGTCTACTCAAGATTGGTTATTACAGTTGCAAAAACAGCGAGCGATCGCAGTTATCCGCGCTCCAAAATTGGAATTAGGGCTGGAAATGGCGTTGGCTGTGGCGGCTGGAGGAATGCAGCTAATTGAGATTACTTGGAATAGCGATCGCGCTGGGGAATTAATCGCCCAATTACGTCATCGATTACCTGAATGTACGATTGGTACGGGTACTTTATTTAATGTGCAGCAGCTAGAAGATGCGATCGCCTCTGGGGCGGAATTTCTCTTTACTCCCCATGTTGATGCAGCCATGATTCAAACAGCCTTGGCCAAAAATATACCCATTATTCCCGGCGCACTCACCCCTACGGAGATTGTCAGTGCTTGGGCTTATGGTGCAACCTGTGTAAAAGTATTCCCCGTACAAGCTATGGGAGGAGCTAAGTATATCAAGAGTTTACAAGGGCCGCTAGGTCATATACCCTTAATTCCCACTGGCGGAGTCACCCTAGAAAACGCCAAAGAACTCATCCAAGCTGGTGCGATCGCTGTGGGTTTGAGTGGAGAGTTATTTTTACCGCAACTAGTGAAAGAGAAAAATTGGCAAGCGATCGCAGGGTTAGCCAAAGACTTAATTGATCAATTAGCGTATTTTTCAGGATGAAATTATTAAGAAACCATTGCTATATTTGATATCTCCAAATCTTCTGTTTTTATTATCTGTGTGTTTCTACTATGAAATCACTGGTTCATTTTAATTGGCAACGTGGTTTAAAAATGTTTGTTGTTGGTGGTGCATTATCCTTAAGTGTAATAAACACTGGGTCTGGTGAAACATTAGCAACGACCGCCCCACAAAAAATTGCCAAAACTGTCGATATTTTACAAAAATCTGACCAACGCTGGATTCAAGTAGACCTTTCACAGCAGAAATTAATTGCTTGGGAAGGTAACAAACCTGTGTATGCGGTCGCCATTTCTTCTGGTAAAGAATCTACACCTACGCACATTGGCACATTCAAAATCCAATCAAAGTATAGGTCTACGCGGATGCGTGGTAGAGGCTATGATATGCCCAATGTTCCCTATGCGATGTTCTATAGTGGTAACTATGGTATTCACGGTGCATATTGGCATAAAAAATTCGGTACTCCTGTCAGTAGAGGCTGTGTTAACCTTGCCCCTAATCATGCTAAATGGCTCTTCAGTTGGGCATCTATAGGAACACCAGTTGTCATTCAAAAGTAATAAATAATTAAATCAAAATGTAGATTTATTAGACTGATACATATTTACAAATCAAAAAGATTTAAACTAATGCCAGCAGAAAATTCTGTTGGCATTTTCCGGAATAGAGATAACTAGAGATGAAGTAAATTATATAAGAGGAAAATCTCAGAATCTGCCTCAAGGGAATTAGCGTAAATCCTAGTTTTGGTTAATATTTAATTCAGAATCTCCTAGAAATATAGTAGTTACCAAATGTCAAGATTTATGTGATGAATTTTGAATATTTGGAAATGATAAATCTAGGAATTGATGATATTTGCATAATCAAGAAGGTGAACGAATATGCAAAGCTGGATTTTTAAGACTAGGAAACGTCACTCTGTAAATTTGTTTACAGGTGTGGTAATCATCATGGCAGCTTTGCTTTCTGGGTTGCTACCAACCATAGCTGATCCCAGTTCTCAAACAGCCAGAATTGCCTCAGTTGAGCAAAACATCGACACTCAACCCGACAGCAAACAAATATCTCAACCTCGCAGAATTGAAATTGATTTATCACAGCAACGCTTATTTGCCTGGGAAGGTAAAAAATTAGTTTATTCCTTCCGCGTTTCTACAGGAAAGCGTTCAACTCCTACGCCTGTAGGTAAATTTGCAATTGATACCAAATACCGCATCAACCGTATGCGTGGCCCTGGCTACGACATCCCTGATGTTCCTTACGCCATGTATTTTTATGAAGGTTATGCCATTCACGGAGCTTACTGGCATAACAACTTTGGCACTCCAGTCAGTCATGGTTGCGTAAATTTACCAGTCCAGCAAGCCCGCAAGTTATACAACTGGACAACACCAGGGACTCTAGTAATAGTACGGCGATGAAGAGAGTGCTGAGTAGAGAAGATGAGAAAGTGAACAATGAACAATGGACAGTGAACATAACCTGACAACTGTCAACTGTCAACTGTCCACTGTCAATTACTATTGAATAGATGTTGTCAGGTTCGTGAAGATTTTATGAAAGAGTATCTGAGGCTGCTACTTGTTAGCGGAGTTGTCATTAGCTACGGATTATTACCATTGTCCGCTCAAGCACAACAAGCTGCTGATGCTCAAATTGCCGCATTAGTGGAAGCATTAAGACAAGCTGCACCGCAAACTGGTAAAGCCAACGATGGACTTTATAGTGCTTGGCAAGTGAAACCAGAAACTCTCAAAGGTTGGTCGAGAACTTGTCTTAAAAGAGAAGTCACACCCACGCAATTTGAAAATAGCCCCGCATTGGCACGCGAGGTTGTATCTTGTATTACACGGCGTGAATTAAACCAGCAACTCCGCGCTACAAGAAACAATGAAACTGCTGCTGTGCAAGGTGTCGCTTGTTGGTGGATGACTGGTGCATATACAGGTTGTAATCAAGGCTTTACGGCTACCTACGTGCAGAAAGTTGTAGGATTTTATCAACAACGTTCTCAATCAACAGCTAATCCAACACAGCGATCGCGCTAATTTGTTATAAATTTAACTTGCAGAACATGGGCGGGCAAGATGCCCACCCTACACTTCCTGAATTTTGAATTGGTATTATTTGCTCCCCACAATTAAAAACTCATCTAACAAGTACTGATTTGGTTGCAGATTAGTAGTAAAACGGCTATAAACTATTTTCGTAGAAAGTGGAAACGAAAACCAATAACAATCCTGAATGACTTGGTAACAATTATCAGTTGTTGACAATTCAAAGTGAACTGAGGCGAGATTATTTAAACCAACTACCTCTCGTCCATCCTGAAACCAGGGAGAATGCCAAAATTTGAAGGGTTGTAACCATGATGATCGAGAATTTCTGTGGTTGCGGGGGAAAACAAAAGTAGACATATCTACTAGGTTAGGAAATTTCTGAGTGGGTTGTCGCTGTATCCATTCGAGTACACAATGCCATTCAGGATTAGTTATTGTTTGACGGCGTTGTAAACGTTTTGCAGAAACTTCTAGCATCTTGGGTGGATGATTCCAGCCTAGCCAACGTCGAGTTTGTTCTGGTAACAGCCATTGTTTAAGGCGTGTGTGAATTAATCTAGTTAATGTTTCTTCATTTTTCAATGCACTGGCGGTTAACTGCACTAATACTGATTGCTTTGGTGAACGGGGAATTGCACCGTATGAGAGGCGGGTAGCACAGCTGTAATGAATATCGCCAGAGAGAATGACAACTTGTTGGCGTTGTTCACACAAAGTGGTGAGGAGTTTTGCTAATGCTTCAAGATTAACGTTCCAAGCATCTCCAACATCGGTGGAAAAAACTTTTCCGCGTTTTAAGTGCCAATGATGAATCCAATCAATGACTTGCAATCCAAATACATTGGTAGGTGCAATCACAAAGGTGGTGAAATTTTGGTTGTCTGCGGTTTTTTGTAATGGTTGCAGCAGTTGTTCCTTCATCGCTTGATGACACAACAACATCGGTGGGGCAATGGGTTTTTTATCAGCAGGATAACCCCGCCAAGTGCGGGTATCTAATACTATGACTTCATGGCAATTGCTGCTAATAATGTAGTGCCAAGTTAAGGCTTCAGGATGGCGCTCAAGGATGAATACCCCATCTTCTAAAACAAAATTGGGTAGACCTGTATTGGGGTTGCAACTTGGGATTCCTAAATAATTAGCGATCGCTTCTTGGGCTGCAACATCTTTCCCGGCTGATACTGACCAACTCTCAGCCGCCGCCAATAATTTTTTCCCAGATTGACCTACAGCAAATTGCTCTGGTGTATTACCCCAAGCTTGAAAAACGCTATATGCTAACAAAGCATTCTGCACAGTCCGCCGACCTAGACGACTACCATAAACTCGCAAACACCAAGCCTGATTTAAGTTCCAATCATCACTGACATCATGATCATCAAATATAGTGTACATAGGAATATTTGCCAATGCCCGGCGCACCATCCCCAACGTGTAAATAAGTTGACGTAAATCCGCCACTTCTCGATCCCAGGTTTTGAGGGCAAGGCGATCGCCACTCACCCACTTTCCTGGGGGAAAGGCATCTGGCCAACACACTGGCGACCAAGCTAGTAAATAAGCAGCGTAATATTCTCCCAAACTCAACAGATGACTGGAAACTTGGGCTGATTTATTGTGCAATCCGGCAGTAAATCCTGCTTCTTCACTTGCTACTTGCGCTCGTTCTCCTGGCAGTAGTTCCTTTGGTGTGCAGTAACCTTGACCTATTGGCAATTCTTCTTCCCAACCCAACAGAGCATCACCAAGATGGCTGGCGACCCATAAAAATGGTGCAGCTACGTCATCACCATAAATTTGATCCCCTGTCAGAAATAACTGATGAGGACGGCGGCGAGGTTCCTTAGCAGTTGAAGCGATCAGAGAATCGAGTATGGGTAACGCATCTATTCCCGAACCGTGGGGTTTGCGACAAGAAGCTTGGATAATATGCAAATCTTCCAGACGGTCTGGAGGTAAAACAAATGTGGGTTTTTGATGCTCAAAGTAGCTAATACTAACTTGCGGGAAACGATTTGAGCATAATGCTTGTTCTAGTGTCAGTAAGGTTTGATCAGCACAGGTAAATTGGAGATCATAAGCATAAATGCGATCGCTCGTTAAACTATCCCCTACTGGAGACACAGCCGTAATCGCCACAACGTGCAAATACTTACCTAAAGCAACACTAAAACGCCGTCCTTCCAGCAAACAATTTCCTAACCCTTCACCTTGATTTGTAGTTGTATAAACTTTGAGTTCTACCTGACAAGATTGTTGGAGTACCACCAGTACAGTCACTGATTTTGCTTCAGTACGTTGTAGTAATGGCCCCGCTAAAATCAACGGTAGATCCTCGAAAAAGTCTCCAGCTTGGTTATTCATGACCAAAAGTTACAGGTTTGAGAAATTGTTTGGATGATTCCAGTCAAATAGTATAAGCCCTATAACTCCAGCCTAAATTGATGAGTATGAGAAGTCCATTAATAACTGTTGAAGCTGAATGCTTGAAAATTGAGCGCAAGCCTTGTGGTATAAGTACTTTAAGCTAAACAAAAAGTTAAACTAACACACAAATATATATGAGTAGTTATCTTTGCTCGATTTGTGGTCAGGAGCATGAAGACTTACTAATGGATATTGCTCAACAAAAACCAGTCGATTATTTTCTTGTACCACCAGAGGAGCAAGCGCAACGTATTAAGATTAACCAAGATTTATGCTCAATAGATGACGAGCGATTTTTTATTCGCAGTTACTTACCTCTGCCTGTTCATGGTACTAACCAAAATTTTGGCTGGGGCGTTTGGGCAGAAGTCGAACCTGAATCATTTTTTCGTTATCTTGAGCTTTATAAGACAGATGGTAGCGATGAGCCACCTTTTATTGGGCTACTTTCTGCCGTACTTGATTGCTATCAGCCAAATACATACCAATTACCCGTAGATGTAAAACTACGCCTTGCCCATGAAAGACCTTTAATCACGTTTCCCGAAGGTCTGAATCATCCACTAGCACAAGAACAGCGTGAGGGAATTTCTCTGTCACGAGTTCATGAAATACCGCACAAAGTATTGCCCAATTTGTATGAGGGAAGTGGGGGAAGATGAGAGAGAGGGGGGAGACAAGGGAGATGAGCGCGAATAACGACTGACAACTGTCAACTGTCAACTGTCTAACGAGAAGCCACTTGTGGTTCTGCCCAAATTTGGGTCAGTTTGTCTCCATAGGTAATTGGCTGGTCTTTTTCGGTTGTAGCGGCTGTTTTGCCATCAATCGCCACTTTTACTAAAGGCCATTCTTCCTCGCCCAGTTCACCTGCACGGAAGATTACATGGTCGGGTTCGTTTTTACTCCAACCTAATAGCACAGCAATTTTTTCATGGTCGTCTTCTGTGTGCGCTGGTGCAACTGTGTTAGTTTGATTCTTTTGGCGATCCCAAATCACTGCGGAATCTGTGGAATCTCCTGTGTTGAATACTCCTTCAAATTTCCGTGCTAAAAAGCGATCGCTTTTTTCTGACCAACTTACAGGAACTAACACCCCTATTTTTCCATCTTCCTCGGCTGGTTCTGCTGCTACTTCTTCTTTATTTAATAGAGGATCAGTGGTCATCGTAGTAGCTGCCATCACCCGCAGTTTCTTCGTTTCTCTATCTTCTACAAACAGAACACTATTGACTTTGCTGTTGTGCATTTCGGGTTTAACTTCTATCTGTACCCGGCTATAAACGGCATATCTACCATCAGGAGAAATTACGGGTACACTACGGTAATAACGTACTCCCGAAACGCCTTTAGAACCAATGGCTTCTTGCGTTGACATAATCCATTTCCAGGGAATTGGATGAGGGCTACCAATGGGATCGTTTTGTGCTTCGGCTCCTTCTTGTGGTTCCTCTACGGATATATCTGGAGTGGAAGTTGGTGTGGATGGTTTAATCAAGCTTGATGCTACCTGACTCGCCACTAACGAGTGAGCTTCAGACACTGCATTTAAAATTAGTTGATCTTTTTGTGTAAGTGACTGGATATGAGTATCTGTTAACTTTTTACTTACTGGTAACTCTGGAATTGGTGCGAGTTCCACATCTGCTAGGAGATCATTGGAGTAGGAATATTTTTTCGCTATTAAAGAATCTGTACTCTCGGCTGGTAATATTTGTGGTTCTTGGGCAATAACTTTGTCCTGTGGCAAACTTCTTGCTGTTAAGTCTTGCGCCAAGCTTGGTTGATTAATAGTAGCTGCTTCCTGTGATGTAGTGTCAGGTGTCTCAGCTTCAGTACCTGCTTTGGCGATGGGCTTCGCTGAACTTGAATGACCTGAAGCCGCTACCAAAGGAGCAATTAATAAAATGACAACAACATAATTAAGAAATGGTTGCACGCGGAACCATCCTGACAGCAAGAGGGGTTTAAGCATGGGTAGGACTCTCCAGAGGGGCGGTTGCTGTATGAGGAGCAAAGTTTATTCGACTAAGGAAGCAGGCTGTTGATTACAGGTATAACAACAAACTCAACGATTTAACTAGATCAGATAAAGTTAATTTTTTTAAATTTGCATATTTTTACAAAAATACAGTTTCATTATTTAAACCTTGTTTTTCTAAATGTGGATATTACGTAAAATATACTAGTTAAAAATTACCAGTATATTTCCTGCCGAGTTATTACTTAGAATAGGTATTTGTTGCTATTTATTTAAAAAGCAATTAAGAGATGTTTGAACTATCATTGATAGCTCAATAGAAAATATTACAGATTGTAAAGTTAGCGTAATTAACATTTAGCTATGGTGAGCTACTCTGCCAATATGCCGCTATAACAGTACAGACCCTGATAATGGTTTATGTGAGGCGTTAGTTAGAAAATTGGGAAAGCTGTAAAAAACTTTAGCAGCTACCCGTAGGTAGAAGTTGCTATTGAAGTTTTCATAAACGTCACTAAAATCTTAGGCTAGATAGCTGGGATTTTAGTCACCGAAATTCAATGGGTAGACTTAACCAAATATAAAAACTACTAGCTTTATATACAGTTATAGACTGTGTAGCTGCTAGTCAATGTAGTAATAAGTGTACCAAGAAAATTTTAGTTTTACCACCGTATATTTAATTATTAGTTGCCAATAAAAAGTGCATAGGGACAGTAGACAGTTGACTGTTGAGTGTTAACTATGGACTAATGACCCTTACGGGTTCTCGTAGAGTACCCTTTCCCTGCGGGACTCTTTGCGAACGGGAAACACTAGTTACTCATGGGGAAACCTTCTACGTACCCATCGCTAGCTCACTAATGACCAATACTTAATTACTAATAACTAATGAAAATAGTATTTTTTGGTACACCAGAATTTGCAGTTCCTACTTTACATAAATTGCTAGAAAATCCCAATTTTGATGTGTTGGCTGTGGTAACTCAACCGGATAAACGCCGAGAACGGGGAAATAAATTGACACCTTCACCAATCAAAAATGTGGCGATCGCACACAATCTACCAGTGTGGCAACCAGAACGGATTAAGAAACATACCGAAACCCTCACTCAACTTAAGCAATTAAACGCAGATGCTTTTGTTGTGGTTGCCTATGGGCAAATCCTGTCACAGAAAATTCTGGATATGCCAAAACTGGGTTCAGTAAATGTACATGGTTCAATTTTGCCTCAGTACCGGGGTGCAGCGCCGATTCAATGGTGTCTGTACAACGGAGAAAAAGAAACGGGGATCACGACGATGTTAATGGATGCAGGTATGGATACTGGGGCAATGTTACTTAAAGCGACTACACCCATAGGCTTACTCGATAATGCTGATGATTTAGCCCAGAGATTATCTGTAATTGGTGGAGATTTGTTGATAGAAACCTTACTCAAGCTACAGCACCAGGAAATTCAACCCATTCCACAAGACAACACAGCCGCCACTTATGCTTCTTTAATTCAAAAAGAAGATTATGCTTTAGATTGGTCAAGGAGTGCTTGGCAACTGCACAACCAAATCAGAGGATTTTACCCGAATTGCACAACTACCTTCCGTAACCAACCTCTCAAGATTACAGCCTCCCTTCCCCTTGGTGCTGCTTACAGGGATGGGCTACCACCAGAATTAGAAAAGATTTATCAAAAATTGCCAGATTTATCGAATATATCGGGTAGTCCAGGCGAAGTGGTAAGCATAACCAAGGGAGTTGGCGCGATCGCTCAAACGGGTGAAGGGCTGTTACTCTTAAGAGAGGTTCAGCTACCTGGCAAACGTCCCCAAGCAGGATGGGATTTTGTTAATGGTACACGTTTGGCTGTGGGAGAAGTTTTAGGGGGTTCGTAATTCGTACTACCGTATCTAGCTTTTGAATTTTGCGGAAAGTTGCGTGCGGGGGTTCCCCCCGTTGAGCAAACTTTTCAAGACGAATTTTGAATTAGCTAGGATGAGTGGGGTTAGGTTTGGGGATAGAGTTCTGCCCTTTGATAATAACGGCAGGACTCGCAAGGTCCATTAGGATTTACTGCACAGCGAATGATTTCTGAGTGGGCATTGTACGTACAAGTGGCATCGCCTACAACCCAACGTCCGGCTACTAAAGTTTTTTCTGTCGGTTTTTGCGCCGACTGGACGTAAACGGCTATATTATGCAGGCGATAACGCCCTGATTTGAACTGATATCTATGGCGACGTTCAAGAACGGCGTAGGTTTTACCTTCAAAATCGAGATAATTTCCAGGTTGTGGTGTCCAGTCCAATTGGACTTTACCGAGGGAGCGACGGGGATGCGTCAGAATTACCTCGGTTGGTAAAGAGTCTGGCTCCATGAGTTCATGTGATGTGGTTTACATTATAAAAATAGTATCGCAGCAGCCTAAGCTAGTTCACCGGATTCAGCTTATAATTAATGATTCACTACAAATTGGTCATTAGTCATTAGTCATTAGTCCCTGCTCCCCCTCTCCCTCATCTTTCGCTAGTTAACAGCCAACATTCACGTTATATATCTTTACAAATTTATTTTTATTAAAAAAGTCAGCAGAGTAATTACCAGCGCACAATGTAGCTGATTTATAGGTAAACAGAGAGATTGCGGAAAAGCTAATTTTTCCAAGTGCCTATTACATTGTTTAAAGTTATGTAGCCTTTTACTTACGGCGTATAAGCGACTGCGGTAAACTATGCCTTGATTATGATTCTTTCACAGAAAAGAACACTGGAAAGGAGCCGTTTTTTCAATGTCTCATACCGTAAAAATCTACGATACCTGCATTGGTTGCACACAATGCGTCCGCGCCTGCCCTACCGACGTTCTGGAGATGGTTCCTTGGGACGGCTGCAAGGCTGGCCAAATCGCATCTTCACCCCGTATAGAAGACTGTGTGGGCTGTAAGCGTTGTGAAACTGCTTGCCCCACTGACTTTTTGAGCGTACGGGTTTATCTGGGTGCAGAAACAACTCGCAGCATGGGTCTAGCTTACTAAGGAATTAACTACCGATTCCTTATTGCTCTCCATTAAGCGCATCGATAGCAAGCCTCTTTAGCTTTGTAGGGTGGGTAGCGATCGCCTTTCGTCTCTCGGTAAGCGATCGCGCCCATCCTATAAAATTTTAGAAATTTATAGAAAAATACCTAGTGGACAGAGGAGCAACCTGCTTGCTCCTTTTTTTCTTTAGTAAAGTTTGTCAACTGTCAACTGTCAACTGTCAACTGTTAACTGTTGACTATACTGGAATTTAATTCTCTTGAATAAAGGGTGGTGTGAGCAATGTGTGGCATCGTTGGGTATATTGGCACTCAAGCAGCGACAGAAATTTTATTATCTGGGCTGGAAAAGTTAGAGTATCGGGGTTATGACTCGGCTGGTGTGGCTACGGTATGGGAAGGTGAGGTTCACTGTGTCCGGGCAAAGGGTAAACTGCATAACCTTCGTTCTAAACTGGAACAACTTGCAACCCCGGCTCAAATTGGCATCGGTCATACACGCTGGGCGACTCATGGTAAACCAGAAGAGCATAACGCTCATCCTCATTTAGATGCAGCAAAGCGAATTGCTGTTGTGCAGAATGGGATAATTGAAAATTATCGGGAGCTACGGGAAGAACTGAAGCAGAAGGGGTATGAGTTTCGGTCGGAAACCGATACAGAAGTAATTCCTCACCTGATAGCCGAATTGGCAAAAAATGCCTCCTCTTTTCTAGAAGCAGTCCGCCAAGCTGTTAGCCATCTGCATGGAGCATTTGCGATCGCCGTCATTTCGGCTGACTACCCAGACGAGTTGATTGTTGTCCGCCAGCAAGCGCCTTTAGTGATAGGATTTGGTCAAGGTGAGTTTTTCTGTGCCTCAGATACGCCTGCGATCGTTTCCCATACCCGCGCTGTCTTACCCCTAGAGAATGGCGAAATTGCCCGTCTGACACCCTTGGGAGTAGAAATTTACAACTTTGCTGGCGACAGGCTGAAAAAACAACCCAGGTTGTTGAACTTGAGTCCCACAATGGTAGAGAAGCAGGGATTCAAGCACTTTATGCTCAAAGAAATTTATGAGCAACCTGGAGTAGTTAGAGCAAGTTTAGACGCATATTTTCATACAGAAGTTAATAGTGGTGAATCATTTCAATCACCAGTTAAGTTAGGTTTACCAGAACAATTTTACGCAGACATAGAACAAATTCATATTGTTGCTTGCGGCACTAGTTGGCACGCCGCTTTAGTAGGAAAGTATTTACTTGAACAATTAGCAGGAATTTCTACTCAAGTACATTATGCGTCTGAGTATCGTTATGCACCCTCACCGCTAACAGCCAATACATTAACTATCGGCGTTACGCAGTCCGGGGAAACGGCTGATACCTTAGCCGCCTTAGCGATGGAAAAAGAACGCCGTCAAGGTAAAGAAACAAAATATCAAGCCCGACTATTGGGGATTACCAATCGCCCAGAGAGTAGCCTTGGTCATCTTGTACCCCATATTATCAATACCTTGGCAGGAATTGAAATCGGTGTGGCAGCTACGAAAACTTTTGTCGCCCAACTGATGGCGTTTTATGCCCTAGCCATAGATTTAGCCTATCATCGCCAGACTGTAGCGCCGGATAAACTAGCAGATATTATTCAAGGCTTGCGCAAAATACCCAAAGAAATAGAAGCGACTTTAGAACGTCAAGAACAATTGACAGAACATTTAGCCCATGAGTTTGCAGAGACTCAAGATTTCATCTTTTTGGGTAGAGGAATTAATTTCCCCATTGCCTTGGAAGGGGCATTGAAATTAAAAGAAATCAGCTATATTCACGCTGAAGGTTATCCGGCTGGGGAAATGAAACATGGCCCCATTGCTTTGTTAGATGCGAAAGTGCCTGTAGTGGCGATCGCCTATCCTGGTACAGTGTATGAAAAGGTGATTTCCAATTCCCAGGAAGCCAAAGCCAGAGATTCTCGCTTAATTGGGGTAACGCCAGTTAGCGATGGCGAAGCCGGGGAAATCTTCAATGATTTACTCCCTGTATCATCAGTGGATGAATTACTCTCACCCATCCTCACAGTAGTACCTTTGCAACTATTGGCTTACCACATCGCCGCCCGTCGTGGTTTGGATGTCGATCAGCCAAGGAATTTGGCAAAATCTGTGACGGTTGAGTAGTGTTGAATCGAGAAATATTGAGGTTGTAGAAAAATAATTCAGTTTAACAATCCATAAAACTATTGTACCAAAAAAAGAGCGATCGCCTAACGTTTAGTTTTAAGCGATCACTCTTTTTGTCAGCAGTGAGAAATTATCAATTCCTTACTCTGCTTTATACTCAATTCAAGGGTTGCTGTTGAGAAGCTTTACAAGGTAAAGCTTGATTAGGTTGTTCTTCAATTCTGCACTCTCTCTTGTCGATAATAGACTTAATAGTGAGTCCTTGATTATTGACTGCTATTTCCACTCGATATTGACCAGTAGCCATATCAATAGCAGCGTAAGTCACCGTAGCGCACATAACAACACTAGAAGATAAGAAAGCAACTTGCAGGATTCCCAATACTTTTTTCATTTTGCAGCCCTCTCTCGTTACATTTTCATTTAAAGATGAGGCTGGTTGAGTATGAGGTTGAGCCAAGGATGACTTATCTTGTATTTTTGGGGGAATATAGATGAGTTGAGGTTGTATGGTGCTTAAAACTCTCAAACGCTATTAATACCGCTTATCTGGTATAGAATGCTGACATAATGGCAGTAATGTTTGAGTGACAGTGATGGCGCGATCGCTTAAGGTAGCAGCAGAGTATATTGATAAAGTCAAGTCAGCACTTCAACGTAACGGCTTTCCCAGCCAGCAGTCATTTGCTACTGAAACAGGACTTAGCTTGTCCACAATCAAAAGCTTCCTTACTGGCAAACCAGTTGATTATCTAAATTTCCTAGAACTCTGCAACAAGCTAGGTTTCGATTGGCAAAAGATTAGTTACCAAGAAGCAAAAACTCCACAAACTAGCAGAGAAACATCACCCTTCATCACTGGCGCACCCATAATTGAACCGCGTTACTTTTTTGGACGAGAGAAGGAATTAAAGCGTCTGTTTAACCTCCTCAAACGCCATCCTCTGCAAAACGCCGCTATCATTGGTCAAAAGCACAGTGGTAAAACTTCTTTACTACACTATTTAAAAAATATCACTACCACCCCAGCAGCACAACTACGTCCTAGTCAAAAATCTGATTGGCTACCCCATCCAAAAAATTACAAATGGGTGTTTGTAGACTTGCAAGATGGGCGACTGCAAAGCCGAGAAGGACTATTAAAACATATTTTAGTATCTCTAAATTTCCCACTTCCAACACTGTGTAATTTAGATTATTTTATGGATATAGTTAGTGAAAACTTGTCTTCTCCCACTGTCATTTTATTAGATGAGATTGGTGTTGGGTTACAACGTTGTCCAAAGTTGGACGATACCTTTTGGGAAAGCTTACGTTCTTTAGCAACCAACCATACAAGGGGTAATTTAGCATTTGTTTTATCTAGTCTTGAATCACCAATTGATTTAGCAAAAAATACAGGACATAGTTCACCATTTTTCAATATTTTCGGCTACACGGCATATCTAGGAGCATTGACGGAAGCAGAGGCACGGGAATTGATAGCGACTTCACCAATACCTTTGCCTGATGAGGATGTTGAGTGGATATTAACTCAAAGCAAATATCAACCACTGTTATTACAAATTTTATGTCGAGAAAGATTGTTTACTCTAGAAGAAGGAGAAACTGATGATAGTTGGCGTGAGGAAGGATTAATACAAATGAACCCATTTACTGATTTATTTGATTCATAATTAGTAGAGCGACTATGAAAGCACATCGAATTGAAACAACATTGACCGAAGACGGAACTTTGATCATCAAAGATTTACCTTTTCAGGCTGGAGAATCGGTTGAGATTATTATTTTAGAAAGTGACACTCATCGGCAAGAGGCGAATCTGTATCCTTTGCGTGGCAAACAACCGTATCGTTATGATGATCCTTTTGAACCTGCTGTCCCTCTGGAAGATTGGGAAGCCTTGCAATGATTGTATTAGATACTCATATATGGGTTTGGTGGATTCAAGGTGATGCCAGACTAACCCCAAAATATCAAGGCTGGCTGCAACAATATGAATCCCAAGGGTTAGGGGTTAGCATAATGTCTTGTTGGGAAATAGCCAAATTAGTAGAGATTGGTAAGCTAACTCTACCGTACACAGTTGATGAGTGGTTTACGGCAGCTTTAGCTTATCCAGGAGTGCAGCTACTCGACATAACAATCCCCATCATCGTTGAATCAACTCAACTCCAAGGCTTTCACCGAGATCCATTTGACCAAGTTATTGTAGCCACTGCCAGAATTTACAACTGCCCTTTACTCACGGTTGACGCAAAGATTCTTGCGTATCCTGGCGTGCAAACTCTTAAATAAATTTTAACTAGATTTCTCATCTCTCAACATCTACAAAACAACTTAAATGCCTAAAAACTCACTCCACAACGCCTACACAGATTCACCCCGACAGCACCCAAACTTGATACTGGGTAGCCTACAACTGCTTTTCTGGTTGTTCTTCCGTCCCGCAGCATGGCGTAACCACCTCAAGCGCATTCACCCCTATCTAGATAGAGAATCTTCGTTCATTACTATAAGACGGCAAGGCGGATGGCGGTTAATAATTCAGGGGAATATTATTTTACCTATTCTGGCTAACTTAATATTTGGCTTAGTGCTGTTTATATTGCGTGTACCAGTCGAAAATATAGTTGTTGGCGTGGTGGAGGGCGTGCAGTTCGGCGTGGTGGGGGGCGTGGTGGGGGGCGTGGTGGGGGGCGTGGCGAGAGGCGTGGCGTTTGGTGTGGCGTTTGGTGTGGCGAACGCCACGGCGATAGGCGTGATGGGAAAAGGGGAGTTAGCCATAGTGCAAAGCATGATGGGAAAAGTGCCAGGAGACCAAGACTTAGAAGCCGTGGCTTTCGCCTTGGTGTTCACCGTGGCTTTCGCCTTTGCGGGAGGCGTGGCGTTCGCCGTGGCGTTCGCCTTTGCGGTAGACGTGACGTTCGCCGTGGCAATAGGCGTGGCGGTAGGCCTGGTCTTCGTCATAGTGCTGGACGTGATGGGAAGCGTGGCGGTAGGCTTGGTCTTGGCCGTGGCGGGAGGTGTGGGAGCTACTATCAACTCATGGCTACCTATTATATCATTTCCATTTCTTATCGTATGGAATTATTTACTCTATGGATTGGACAAAACACGTAACGCTAAAAGTCCTTGTTTATTTCGCTGGCACTCTGCCTTCTGGGATGAGTGGCAGCGTCTACGTTTATTTGGCTTAGATGAACATCTACTTTTTGTCATTAAACATAACCCAGTTGAAGGCAAAGCTGCTTTAGAATATTTAGCTACCAGTCCTCAACGTTGGGCTGTTCAAGCAGTACAAATTGAACTAGATGCAGGCAATTTACAAGCCTGTACCAGTGTGCAAGCTATCCGTCAAATTCACCGCAGTCTAGAAATAGGGGAATTACAAAGTCCAATTAACCATATACTACGCATCTTCAAGCGCGTCAGTGAAGATGTAGATGCGGCTCTCAATCAAAAAGACATCTCCAAAATAGTATATTTTGTGGTAGGAGAACATCATGAGAAGTTTTTTGACACTAAAATATGAGTAATATACTGAATCACATTGAGGAGAATCCGAAAGAAACAAAGCGGTTAATTGGTATGGAGTATGAACAGTTACAACAATTAATCCAAAATACAGAGCAGTTACACCATGAGAAACAAGCGTTGTGAGAATCCAAGAAAGTTAGAATTATTACTGGTGGTGGAGGTCGTAAACCAAAACTATCTATCAAAGAACAAATAATTTTAACCTTAGTATATCTGAGGCATATGACAACCTTTCAACTTTTGGGTATCCAGTTTGGAGTGAGCGAGTCTACAGCAAATGACACATTTAACTATTGGTTGCCACTCTTGAGAGAATTGTTACCATCCAGTTTAATTGAACAAGTAAAAAAAAAGAATCTGACTATCAAGTAGTTAAAGAGATACTCACAGATTATGAATAAACTTCTGCCTTCCCGCAAGCAACTTCCGCCTTCACATTTCCGTGTTTTGCGTACTTGGAAGCAACTTCTGCTTTCCCGCAAGCAACTTCCGCTTTCACATTTCCGTGTTTTGCGTACTTGAAAGCGATTTCCGTCTTCACGTTATACTTCATGATGACGATCGCAGGCTTATTAACGTTGCGCTAACCTCATCCACAAAGAATGATTATTCTGAAAAAATCTTGCGTGGTATTGCTTACAAATATGGTAACAACAGCCATGAGTATCAAATGGCTGGCGGTACTCGCAAAAGCGATCGCAAGCGTACTATCCGTCAAAGCATAGTTTTATCAAAGTAAGTAAGTGCAAACAATTCAATCAATGCGATTGCATACATCACTTTTGTCTGGAGGGCGATCGCAGTTTCTTCCCAGAACTCATGTTGATTTAACCTCACTACAAATCGATGAAACTTAAGTTATGACTTGAAAAATTTGCCGCATCCAAGTTTTTATACAATATTTATCTGATATTTACGCCTGTGACATTGCTACGGAATCGCACCATTTCCTCACTTGCATGAAAATGCAACGCTATTTGCGTCTGTGTCATTTGACGCTGAACAGCCCAGAGTAATCCCCGGCGTGGAATTTGAAGACAGCCACCTAAATAAGTTGCTTCATTTTCATCGTTTTGTCGGCGCAGAGGAAGCCCAGTATTTGGATCAAAGCGGACGATTTTATGTCTTAATAGCAAGTGTCCAAACTCGTGCATCAGGTTTGATTCACGTCGTGCGGGAGTATGGCGTGGATTGTTGATAATCCAGAGTGGGTTTTGATTAATAATTCCTGCTGACCATTGGTCACTATTGAGCAATATCTCCACGATACTAGGGTCTAAGCTGGGAATCTGTTCGGGTGTCACAATTTTTGCATTCATTTGAGCCGTTAGCATATCTGCGGGTAATGAGTCAAATGCTCGTAATCTTAATAAACTACGTTGCTCGGTGGCAATTCCTTCACACCTCTGCCTAAACTCTGTTGGTAATGTCTCTGTTAGTGTCATATTATTTTAATCTGGCTATTAATTGTCACTCTATTGAGAATTATCCCTATAGGCTGCTTTGACTAATTCTGCTAGTGCATTAGCTACTGCTGGATCAAGTTTTTTGGATGCTCGCAATTGAATTTCTATTGTCTCTAATGTATTAAAGTCGCAGGAAACTTCGGATTCTTCTGTTTTCTTAAATAGTTCAGATGGTGACACTTGTAGCCAATTGCAAAGTAATAAAAAGGTATCCATATCAGGCATTTTGCCATTTTCTACCCGTGAGAGTGTAGCAGAACTAATATTACCTATTTCTTTAGCTGTATCTCGCAAACCCTTGCTCCCTCGCTTCGTCTTCACCATTGCACCTAATAAAGCTGTGTCTAAGTTGTATCCCATAGTTTATTGTTGCTTTTGTGAAACGCTTTTCTTTATTGTATCACTCAGCTATAGTTATTATGTATTCTTTGTATACATACAATTAACAGTGTTTCATCTAAGAGACGAAATCTATCCACAGCTGATTTTCTACAAAGGAGGTACTCCTTGGATAATAACGAAATCATCATATTTGATTTGTTGGTTGTTGGTTTAGCAGAGTTTTTCCGTCCAGATACTCAAGACCAAATCCCTAAATACCCCTACCCTGATTTCTTACGGCGTGCTTGTAATACTTTGGCATTGAAGATGTCAGCTATTGCTTATCCACGTACTTTGGAAGGTCTTTTAACTCTTTTAGAAAAACCTTTGCAAACATGGTATTCCCTAGAAATACCCAAAGAGTTTGACTCAGAATATGGCTTGATATACGATAGAGCGCTAAGTGAGGAAGCAAGTCAATATTTCTACGAACAATTAATCAAACGAGGGCAAATTCCTGAGTTTGCTTCTGCAAAAGTACAACAAATAGCCTTGGAAAACTTCCAATTTCTGAGGTTGCTGGAAAAGCTGCAAGCAGCCAACGAAAAGGATGCTGAACGCGCTCAAAAGGAATATGTTCTGCTGCGTCGATTCTTGATTGAGCATCCTTACACTACTTTAGACCAGCTTCGCAACAAGTTTTCTAAGACAAGTTATGTCTCTATTGATGATGTTGGTGGACTGTATGAAGACTGCAAAGAAAACCAATCTTATTGGTGTTGCGATCGCTGCGGCCCTTTAATTGAAAAACATGGACATTTACGTGGCATTAAGCCAAGTGTCTGCAACGACCATCGGAAAAACTTGTCCCATGTGCGACGCATTTCTTGGAAGCGAGGTCTGTGTAATCTCAAATTCGGCATTCATTGGCGGGTCTGTTTGCCAGGAATCCCGGAAATACGTTTATTCGATGCTTTAACAAAGCTGCACAAACAACAGCCAGAATATCTTTGCGAAGTGCAACTTTGGCCTGGTATTGACCGTTACGACCTACAACTACGTTTTGGTGACGGCTCAGTGTGGTCTGTAGATATCAAAGACTACCGCAATCCGTATGATTTGGCTTTGCAACTGAAGCCGATATTCGGGGAAGGTGAGTTGCACTACGACGAAAGTTTTTATGTTATTCCTAACCATCGTCTGCATCAGCGCCAAGATTACATCGAAATCCTGCGTGAAGAAGCAACGGAATTACCAAAAAGCACCCATATCTTTAGTGACATCGCTTTTGAAGAACAAGTCATCACCAAAGTAATGCACTTGAATCAAGGAAAATAGCATGATGTATCAAATGACATTATTTGAGCCACCAGATATTTTTACAAAGCGTGTCAAGGAATTGACTAGCCCTGAGCTAAAGCGAGAACAAGCCCAATTATTGCTTCAGGTGGAACTTGCCGCATCACTTTGGTTGTCAGTGATGTACAGTCAGCACTGCGGTTAGCAAATCAGATTAACTGGTGGTTCTGCAACGACCCAGAAAACGATGAACCAGTTGCTGTACCGTTACTAGGGCGCAGTAAACGGGACGCGCATCTCAAAAGCTTCTATGCCTCAAAAGACTTTCAGGAACATTGGCAACGCGGACAACCACATTGGGGCGATCGCTTTTTGGGAACAGCTTGTGCCTTACAAGGACTGCTACAGTCTAACGACATCTTCGACCGTTTGCACGGCAAGCCACTCATACCTGGAAGTGAGCCATGCCACTCTCTCAAAAAAGCACCAGAAAGTGAAAGTGAGCGTAAAAAACAAAACAATTACCCTGGCATATCACACTTGTGTCCGTTTTTTCCCACCTGCCCATCACAGCAGGTATATCGTGATATGCCAAATGCCCGTGTTTGGATTACAACTCCAGGCGCAATGGCAATGGCTGGCTTACCACGTCATCTAGAATTACGTCCAATCAAGATAGGAGAACTCGTTTATTTACATTCCGATATTGTTGTCTTTGATGAAGTAGACACTGTTATTAAGTGGTTTGATGACGTATATGCTGAGGAAGTTTTACTAACAAATGGTGGTGTTTTTGATGACATTGGGGTGAAAACTGAAGATTACATGAGATTTAACCGTGTTAGCCCGTCATTAATGGTGCGATGGGCAACCGCAGAACGCCATGTACAAAGTGTAGTTACAGCAACATTAACGTTATTAGATAAAAATTCTGGTCACGAATTTTTACGCAAATGGATAGAACGTGGCTATTTCACACCTAATTCTCTCCTGTATAAATTTGCCCGTCGCCTTGCTGGACTTGAAGAGTTAGATCCTTCTGATATCACTGAGCAAGAAGTTAAGGCAAATAACAGGCGTGTACAAAAGATAATGCAATATTTTGACGCATTACTCGACGATGATCCTTTACTTGGGCAACCTCGTCGCAATTCTAAAGTTCAGAGACTAGCACTTTTGATTCAACAGATTAATAGTATCGGCGAAAGTGCCACTGATGATAGTATTTATCGTGCTTGCAGAGCCTGGATAGTTGATTTTTTCCCCAACACAGGAAAACGTTTAGCACGACTGCGAGAAGAACTAAAAAAACGTCAAAACAATTCACAGCAGACAGCTAATAAAAAACGGCGGAAGTCCTCAAAACAGGAGGAAGAATCAGATCCGGTAGATACTCTTGAAACCCTGGCATATCGTTTACAGTTTGCGCTGACCATCACCCTTTTAGACCGACACACGCGCATTGTTTTTTATGAATGGCATCATCGACCGCCCACTCTGGATGAAGAGCCACCACATCGTCGTATGCCTACAGCAATGTTAAATATTTTACCTTTGCCTCCAACGGGAAGGCAGTTTGGTACTTACTATTCTCGCAAGGATGACAATCACAACCAATCTGAGAACAGTAGCGAAAATGCTTTATCTTTGTTCGCTTATACAAATATTGGTCGTTACTACGTTTTAAACTTTCATCGCTTGCTTACAGATTTGGATGGTCAACCCGGTCCTAACGTTTTGGCATTATCAGGAACATCTTATCTACCACATTCTACGCAATTTCATGTCGGTAATCCCCAGGGTATTTTAATGCCAGAGGCGAGTGCAACAGAAGCGATCGCTCAAAGCCAATTTAAGTTTCTGCCTCAACTGAACAGCAAAGACGAACCTATCCGTATTTCTGGAACAGCTGAACGTCAGAAAATGGGAATGTTTAAACAAATGGCACAAGCCTTAGTTGGCAACAACGGGAGCGGCCATTTAGGACAGGAACTTGGGCAATTGAAACACCTTGCTCAGAGTGATGCAGATTGTTGGCAGGATAGGGAACGCTTACTGTTACTTGTAAACTCCTACGATCAAGCGCGGTGGGTAGCAGATGAAATCCGTCAATGTTGGTGGGGTATGCGGGAGCAAGTCTACCATTTGCAGCGCGATCGCTCAGAAACTTTGACTGATGATATTGATTATCTTTCAAGAATGGAAGTTGGCGCTCTCAACCGTGCAGATATTGAAACTTTCGCGCTGACTGGCGGTAAAATCCTAGCCGCACCGATGAGTGCTATAGGACGCGGATTCAACATTTTAAATGCTAATGGCAAAGCTGCTTTTGGTGCGGTTTACTTTCTCACCCGTCCCTATCCTCATCCACATGATACTCAAGCGATCGCTCAAGAAATCAACCGTCGGGCTTTGGATTGGCTGGACGATACGAATTTCATTGCTTGGGAAGGAGACGGAATTTTAGGACGTGCGGAAGCTGTGCGCCGATTGTCTGCGCGTTACTGGCGATCGGTAGAACATCGTTCTTACTACATAACACTGCGTCCAAATCCAGAGTTACGTGCTTTTCCTCGCCAAGACTTAGCCGCGACTACTGCGGGTGTAATAGTGCAAGCTGTAGGTCGTCTTTTGCGTGGAGGTGTTCCTTTTCATGCTTACTTTGTTGATGCTGCTTGGGGGCCAAACTATGCCGAAAAGCAACAGCCTGATACACCACGTACCAGCTTGCTGGCAGCAATCATCGATTTGCTTTGCAACTATGTTACTGAAGATAATATAAGTCAAGCTTTATACCAATCGATAGCCGATGCTTTGGTTGATATCGATGGCTTTAACTGGGAAATAGACTCAAGAGATAGATAAAAATTATGACTAGCAAAACCACAGCAACAAATATCTTACTACCCGCCCGCATGAACTTGGTGACAGATGCCTTAGCCAATCTAGATATTGCTGTATTGCCATTTCCTTTTGTCCAAGTGGTTGCAGACTTCTGCCGTGATATAAAACAAGTCTTGTATCGTGGCAGTAACAGGGAGGTTAAGCCACTATATCGACAGTTAAATAATGCTTTGCTTGCTTGTGCATCTACGCTCACATACGGCTTTGAGTTTCATAGTTTTGATGAGGAAAGAAAGCTTTCTGTATATCAGGCGTTAGCTGTAGGAACACCAGAAAACCTACTCAAGACTCCCACACCCCAGCAAATACATCAATTAGTGAGAATTTGGTCGCAGGAATGGACAAAGCAATATCGGGACAAGGGTAACACGGAGCAAGTAAATAGCGTGTGCGATCGCTTTCTAGAAAGGATAGCAATCATGCCACCTGATTGGGAATGGCAACGCATTAAACCAGAAATACTTGTGCGTGATATTAACGCAGAAAAAGGCTTGGGATTTCAAGCTATTCCTAGTCTTTTAGCAACAATGTTGCACGGGAAGAAGTGTATTATTCGTTCTGGAAAACAAGAACAGGAGATTCAATGGCGCAAAGTACAGGGAGGCGGTTCGGGTAGGGTTGGACTCTACCTTGTCAGTAAGCCTTTTAAGTCCAATTACACTGATGATTCTGGCAAAGAAAAAGAAGGTTATTTTGCTTACCGTCTAGATTTTAATGTTGAGACGCAAGCAGGAAAATTCAATAAAAATGGCAATTTAGAGCCGTGGATTTTCTTACATCTGAGTTGCCAGCGATACTCTCATGAACCTTTGTTAGAAGCCAACTATGGGCGTGATATCTCTGTTCTCATGGGTATGAATAAGGCGCGTTTATCAGATTACGAGATAGATTCGACGCTGGTACGTCTTGTTATTGAGAACAACGGCAAAGATAACGAAAATTTATGGAGGTTGCAACTACCGGAACTACTGGCGGCGTTCAAAGCACGCGCTCTAGAACAGCCAGAAAATATTCTAAATAATCCCGGAGTAGTTGGTAATTTAGATAACGCAACTAACCGGGGTGACAAAGACGAATATTATATAGTTCATGCTGAGGGTTATAAGTACGAGCATGAAAACCGCAAAAGAGGACACAGTATCAAAACGGGATTTAGTTTTTTGGAACGGGGCGATATCATTGCACGGATACTGGAATTGCTCAACGGCGTGTTAATACCAGATAAGCCTATGCAGCCTGATATTCCTGCACCATCTAGTAGGCAAGTACCATTAGCAATGCGTGATTACGAATTTATTTCTAGACCTCGTACAAAGCACCAACCCTATCAGCAAATTGCTACTGATGCTATTTACAGAGCATTGCAGGGTAAGCCAATGCACATTTTTATCATTTATCGAGAACAAGATACTTATGAAGTAGTTTATCAGCAATTACGCGATGTATTCCTTCTTGATGA
Organism: Nostoc sp. MS1; assembly: GCF_019976755.1. NCBI lineage: Bacteria > Bacillati > Cyanobacteriota > Cyanophyceae > Nostocales > Nostocaceae > Nostoc > Nostoc sp. MS1. The sequence goes on along the minus strand of NZ_AP023441.1, from coordinate 4,194,146 downwards.
CAATGAAGATTTTCCAGCAGACATCACGGTTTCCAAAATTTTGATTGATAATGCCGAGCTTTTAGAGAAATTTAAGACAAATGGTCTTAGACCTAAAGATGGTAGTAAATTTGATGATCAAATACGCGATCAGCATCAGAAAAAACGAGAATTATGGCGTAAATTTCTCCAGCAAAGTGTTATTCCACTGATAAATCTTGAGACTAATCCCCACTGTCTAGCGATTATCGAAATTGGACAAATCAAAACAAAGGGATTTCTTCCTCAACAAAACATTAAAGGGGCGATTCGTGAAGCTTGTGTCAGGGAAGGAATTAGTTCGCAAATGATACAGACGGTTAAGCCAAAATCAAATGATACAGAAGATGATGAAGACAAATCACCATCTTACAGCAAACCCACAAAAGGCCGTGTGATGAATGCTGTACTCGATGGGACATTACGCCAAATAGGGGCGCTATACGGACTACCCTCTCAAATATACGAGCAAGCAAAGATACCGAAAGAAATTGCCCAAGGCTTAGATGTAATTAGCTTTTGTCGCCGCAAAACTAATCCATCTCAGGGTGACATTCATTATGCTCTTGCCGTTCGTCTACGTGCAACAGGTGCAGTAGATGTACTACTTCCCGATGCTAATGATTGGATTCCTTATAACCAGGCGGGAATTGATATCGGAAAAATTTTTGCTAAAGCACGTTGCGATCGCCAAGAAAACAAAAAGCGCATTCAAAGTAAAATCAAGTTGAACGGTACAGAATTTGTACGGTTTGTTGCCAATGTACTCACCAAATATTTAGACCGACCAACTATTGTCCTCATTGAAGCTGAAGGATGGCGTAACGGACGCGGCGAAGATAATGACGGCAAAATCTGGCCGCAGTTAAAAAATGAGAATCTTTTGGCAAAATACAATGTTCTTGACTTCTGTCATGTTCCTGGTCACACTTGCGAGTATACCCGTGATCATCAACAACTACAAAACTTATTAGCAGTAATTCGTATTCGCACTGGTAAAGAAACACCACAGTATATTACCAATCGAGAAGCTTGGGACGAAAATTGTGCGGCACAAGATTTTAAACATCTGAGTAGTTTTTACGAGAAGTCTGCACTAGAACTATTACATTACTTCTCTGTGGGAAAACTACCAAGAACACAGAAGTTGCAAAATGAAATGCCAATACCCGAACTTTATAAACTCGGTTTTCACGAGGATAAATACGGTGCTAATATTCCATTCAAACATCAGCAAATAGTCGAGATAGTACCGTTTTTTGTACACCCACATTTTCAAACAGAAGAAGCTTTAAAAGCACTATGTCGTGTTCCTCATTATTTAAGATGTTCACCTGCTTGGTCTATGGGAAATATCGTTTCACCATACCCAATGCACTTAGGCAATGAACTCATAGAAGATCATTTGTGCATACTGGGTGTAAATGGACAAATTTAACGTGAGGCATAAAAACGGCAATATCAGCCCTAAAATTATATGTTCTTAGGGAGTTTATTTGTTAATAACAGCAAAATGATTGAGGTTTTAAGGATTAACTATACTATAATGTCAAAATTAGTTAAGTCTGGCTTGTTTTGAAATAAGTTTAGTTACTTTAACTTCTTGTTTGATTTGATTTGCTTCGTTTTGAGATTCCTTTGCTAGTTCTTCGAGATCATCAGCTATTGACACAATTTCTTGCACTAACTGTTTTGTCTGTGCTGATTTATGATCATATTGTTCCAAAGTTTCTGTAATCTCAGAAAAGAGTTCTTTGTATTCTTCAGATGGATTTTCTAACCAATCCTCAAACTCGCTTTGCGATTTTTGAACAATAGTAAGAGTCTTTTCCCAAGAGCTTTTTAGACGCATATCTAGCGCCTGAATATCTTTATACTTTGCCTTGAGTTGTTTGGTAGTGTTGACACCAGCTAACTCATATACTTTAGCTTTTAGCTCTTGAAGTTTCATGATTTCAAATTTAGAGCATTTTATCGATTTATTTGGTTTAATTTCTGAAAAAGCCTTTGATTGTCCTCACGAAGACGCTGACTCTCTAAAAGTAAGACAGCAATTTGCTGTTTTTGCTGTTCAACTAAAGCTCTTGCTTCATCTCTTTGCTGTTTATACCGTTTAGTATGGGAAAGTCTTCCACCTAAACTCTGATTATTCTTAGCTAATTCCAGTCTTCGCTTCTCAACAGCATTGTACTCCTTTTTTAGCTGCTCTAGTTCTGTACGCAATTCTGCCTCGGCTTTGCTATTCTCTGCTTCAGATCGAAAGGCTTCATTTTCAGCTTCTAACGAGGCAATTCTTGCTTCTAACCTTTCAATTTCCTTGTCCTTGCCAAACAGTTTCTCTTGTAAAGCTTTGATAAGACCAAGAAGCTTAGATTTTTGTTGGTCTTGTTCATGACAAGCTGCTTCCAACTGATGAGCGCGATCGCGCAGACGACCAGCCCGGTGTTGTAAAACTTTAGCTGTACATTCGTACTTAATAACAGCAATAACTCTACTACGCTCTAGTTCATCCAATTGTTGAACTTCAGGGATAGACCGAAGTTCGTCGTAATTGGTACATTCATGGCGCAGCTTTTGGGTTGGAACGTGTTGAGGCTCTGCAATTAATTCTTGATTTTTCAGCCGCACTCGATCATGCCAGTAATCAAATAATGCTTTGCTGTCGTCCATTGTGCGATCGCTTCTGAAAGTAGTTATTTATTCTTAAAAGCATAGAGTAAATGAAAGTGAGCTTGAAGCCGTATTTACTCGGAAATACTTAATAAATCTTGATTAGACCAATTTATCTGCCATCTTTACTGTGATTTAAACCGTTCTCAATGCGTTTTGAGCTATTGAGGTGGAGTTCTATTTTTAGGAGTGAGCTTCGGCAATATCAATTCAAGGATTCGCTTTTGACCATTAGGAGTAAGAGCAACTTCATCCTCAGCCACAGGTCGAATATCCTTACTTTTAATGAGTCTAGATATTGCAACATTAACATTCTGAGGGTTCTGTCCGGCAGCATATTCACGTAGTTCAGCCCGAATCAAGCGGTTATTTGTCGCATGATACAGAAGCAATAGAACTTCATCCGTTGCCGAAATATCCTTTGCCAAAACTAGCGGTTTTCCATCCAACTCATGAATAATGGAATGTTCTAGTTGAACAATCTGGGCGATGGTTTCGGCAACAATCTTTCGGTCACGGTTCCAAACCAGACGCAGAAATTCGGCAAATATCCATTTGCTAGCATGAAGCACTAGCATAGAATCCATATAGTTGGCGGTGTACTCGGTTGATATGTGAACAGCACCGCGATCAGAACGAAATCTATATACAACCTCAATTACTTTAGCCAGATGATAACGATCCTTTGAGCCAAGTTTATGAGGAATGCTGTTATTTAGTAAAAAATCTTGACGAATTTCACCAGGCAATTTACGATGATCAATCTTTCCAGTATCCATTTGCAGCAAGCAGCGTGAAATTGCTTCACAAAACCGACCAGCATCTAATTCTGTTGGTTGCCAGTCGCCTGCTAGAAATCTTTGCTGCATTTCGACATAGCATTCAACCACTGCATTAGCAAAGTGAGAGTCAACTATTTTGGCAAGTTCCTGAATTAGTTGCTCGGATGTCCTTCTCATGGTTGCACCTCACCAGAATTTTCAGCAGATTCATCAATAGATGCGTTGTTTTGTTTGGAGTTGATCAATCTTTCGACTTCAGCCAAGCCAGGAGGAAGTATTTGAAAACCACCCTGCACTTTAATTAAGCTTCCTTGTCCTGAAGCAGCTTGTAAGCGGCGTTCTAAGTTACTCTCATCTACCTTGATGCCCAGTCCAAAATACAGGAACTGCTTGAGCTTGTTGCTTGAAACCACTATCTTAGGGTCGTTTGTTGCTTGACAAATTGCCCACAGACCAAACAAGCCCTTCTCCATACCCGTGCAATCTTTAATAACTGCATGAAAATCAATATTCGATGTGAGTGGTTTCCAGTTAACTACCCAAGACTCAACTTCCTTGGACAGTTCATTATTCTTACGCTTGCCATTCTTTGTGGAATTTTCTGAATCCTCATCTGCTTTGCCATTTAACTTAGAACTGCGTGAAGCTCCACCTGAAGTTAAATCCCATTTGCCTTCTATTGATCGATCAAGCACCTCAGCGAGAACTTTTCGCGCTTGTTCTTGTCCGGATAGCCGCAACCCAACCGTATCTTTTTCAACTATCAGATCGGCACTTTTGCTAATCCATGTGATGATGTTGTTGTCATATAATCTGACTCTTTTGAGAATATCGTTCAACTCAGTACGAGGAATTTCCTCTCGCCCATCGACATCTAATGAATACAGAAGAACCAAAAACGTCAACCTCCGTGCAGCATCTATCTTGTTTGCAGCTTTGAGCCGCGTTTCCATTAGCTGTAATTGTTCGCCGTTATATCGAAAAATCTGTCTTAACTTATCAGCATCAACTCCATGAGCAGCAGGAAGTTGAGCAACAGTATTAATAGTAGTTTCATTGTTCTCTGCATTAGGTTCATAGTTGAACAACGAAAGTTGTTGAGGTTCAGCATTACCTACATTACGAATCACTGGACGACCAGTAGGTGTTTTTCCTGGTGTCATTTGTCCACCAACAATTGCCGCGATCGCCGCACCACCCCAGCTAATCCCCACTTCGTTAGATAGAGAAGCCTGAATTTCTCGTGAGTAGCCTTTGCTGGTTTCAACAAATTTTAAAGTGTTCATTACGGTTGGGAAACTACCGCCATTGCTTGATGCTGATCCGTTAGATCCTTCACCTATTAGGGTTCCACACATTACACATCTTTTTGCTCCAGGAAGGAGTGCTTCATTGCAGTTTTTACACCGAATTTGCTGAGGACAATTCGAGCAATAGAACCCAGTAGTGTGTAAAGGATGTTGACAGGAGGGGCAGGTCTGCATATTTTTTAGTCACCAAAACTCTATCTGAACTGCATATTACACAGAGGTCAAGATAGAGTGCGACTATTTGGCAGTATTGGATGCTATAGGGTGAAATCTTTAAAAAATATACTAAGCAAGACTTTTCAGCTTTTTATAAATTCCAGGCTAATACTGTCTTATTATTGACAGTTATGAATGAAATATAGTTTATGAAGCATTCCTATGCCTCTCTTCCTGCCTTCGAGCGTCTTTTACTTTTAATTGCTACGTTTGCCCGAAACCCAGGAGTTGGTTGTCATGATCCTATGCAATCTGACTCTGATAATCATGATACCTTGAATATAGTACATATGTATTTATACAAGGTAGCAAGTGAATTGAATATAGAGCTACCTTTATATTCGCGTCATACCATTCAAAATGATTTAAAAACTCTTCGCCGCTACGGGCTTTTAGATAAAAAAGCTTATAGATGGGGTTATTATCTTGGTACAGGAGCAATGAACGGCGAGGAGTTACAAGTTGCCCTCAATGCCCTACAGTCGCAGGCAAGGTATCAGGAAGACCCGCAAATTGTCCAGATATATCAAAGACTAACTAGACGATTACAGGGTTTAAACCTGAAACATGAAATGTTTTATCCGGTCAGAACCCAATTAAACCGAGTTATTGTCTACACTGATCCAGTAGAGATGATGGCCAAGGGCAAATATCAAAGCCAAGGTACGCTATTTGAACAACTAAATGCACTGGAAGCGGCAATTATTAAGGGGCAAGCAGTTGAGCTTTATCGCTGCCGTAATCCTTACAATTCTAAAAAAATCGGATATGAGCAAGTTTATCCTTTGCAACTGATTTATGCAGACATTGCCTGGTATTTGCTAAAGGAGGACTACAAAAATGGTCATTTAGTAGTGTCACGTCTAGATCGCTATAGTGATCATTTCAAAGTATTGGATGAAAGAGGTCGGGGAGCAGATGCTCAGTGGAGAAGGCTACATATCGCTCATCGTCTTTTAAATGCAGGTTGGGGGTTGAGCTTAGGTTCAAGAGAAGACCAGCAAAAGGAAATCCGTGAAGAACTAGAGCTTGTAAAAGTAAAAGTTCGATTTTTTCCTGAAGTGATGGAATTTATCCAGGAAGGGGAAAAGCGACATCCTAAGCAAGAAATTGAACTAGGGCCAATGGGAAAAGATGGCAAACCTGCTTATGTAGATTATGTTGTGAAATTGCCTAAGAGATCGCTAGACGAATTTTGTCGCTGGGTGTATCGCTTTATGAACAATGCTCAATTTATCTATCCTCAATATCTAGCCGAACAACACCAGAAATTTGCTTTTGCCTTAATAGCTCGGTATCAAGAAGTAATTTAACTAGAACAATAGCTCATGGTCACTTTATCGCTGAATTATCAGTTAAGCCGGAGAGCGATCGCAATTTCTCATCAGAACTCAGGTACTATGGCTATAGTCCGTTCTGTAAAAATTTCGCCTAGCTGCTGCTTACTTAGATCATGGCTCAAAAAATCCCCGTTACTGTAATTACAGGCTTTTTAGGTAGTGGTAAAACTAGCCTCATTCGCCACCTACTGCAAAATAACCAAGGTCGTCGCATAGCAGTTTTAGTCAACGAATTTGGCGAACTTGGTATAGATGGCGACTTGTTGAAATCCTGTCAAATTTGTCCAGAAGATGAAGACGGCGGGAGTAATATTTTTGAATTAACCAATGGCTGTCTGTGTTGCACCGTCCAAGAGGAGTTTTACCCGACGATGCAGGAGTTACTCAAACGCCGAGATAGTATTGATTGTATTGTCATCGAAACTTCTGGTTTAGCTTTACCCAAACCCTTAGTTAAAGCCTTTCGTTGGCAAGAAATACGCAACGCCGCCACTGTAGACGCTGTGGTGACAGTGGTAGACTGTGCGGCTGTAGCATCGGGGACGTTTGCTAGTGATTTGGATGCGATCGCCGCCCAACGCCAAGCTGATGATAGTCTAGAACATGAAACACCATTGCAAGAATTATTTGAAGACCAATTAGCCTGTGCAGACTTAGTAGTTTTAAGCAAAACTGATTTAGTTGATGCAGAGACAAAATTACAAGTTGAGGAATTAGTCAAGCAAGAATTGCCGAGAGTCGTGAAAATGGTAGAGAGCGATCGTGGTCAACTCGACCCATCTATACTATTAGGATTCCAAGCCGCAGTAGAAGACAATCTAGATAGCCGTCCCAGCCATCACGACACCGAAGAAGACCATGACCACGACGAAGACATCACATCAACGCACCTGATTTTAGACCGAGACTTTGACCCCGAAAAACTTCAAGCACAATTGCAAACACTGGCAAACCAGCAAGAAATCTACCGAATTAAAGGCTTTGTCTCAGTTCCCAACAAACCCATGCGTTTAGTCATGCAAGGCGTAGGTAATCGATTTGATAAATTTTATGATCGCCCTTGGCAGCCACAAGAAGCAAGGCAAACCCGCCTAGTTTTCATTGGTCGAGATTTAAACTCAACAGAAATAGAATCACAATTAGTAAGCTTGTAATAGACATCTCCAAAATAGTATATTTTGTGCTAGGAGAACATCATGAGAAGTTTTTTAACACAAAAATATGAGTGACATACTGAATCACATTGAGGAGAAACCGAAAGAAACAAAGCGGTTAATTGGTATGGAATATGAACAGTTACAACAATTAATGCAAAATGCGGAGCAGTTACACCATGAGAAGCAAGCGTTGCTAGAATCAAAAAAAGTTAGAATTATTACTGGTGGTGGAGGTCGTAAACCAAAACTAGCTATCAAAGAACAAATAATTTTAACCTTAGTATATCTGAGACATATGACAACCTTTCAACTTCTGGGTATCCAGTTTGGAGTGAGCGAGTCTACAGCAAATGAAACATTTAACTATTGGTTGCCACTCTTGAGAGAATTGTTACCATCCAGTTTAATTGAACAAGTAAAAAAAAAGAATCTGACTATCAAGTAGTTAAAGAGATACTCACAGATTATGAATTAATTGTAGATAGCTATGAGCAAGTCAGAGAAAGACCTGGAGATAATAAAGAGCAAGAAAAATATTACTCAGGTAAAGCAAGTAAACATACATTTAAAATTCAGATAATTATCTTGCCTAATGGCAGCGATATCGTTGATGTTGTGGCAGGAGAACCGGGTCCAAAAAGTGATATAACTTTATTCCGAGAAAACCGTGATAACTTTGAGCCACAACAGAAATTTCAGGGAGACTTAGGATATCTAGGCGAAGATTTAATTGATACTCCTATTAAAACACCAAGAAAAGGAAAGTTAACAATTGACCAGAAACAACAAAATCAAGAGTTTTCGTCCAAACGAGTATTTGTTGAACACCGAATCCGTTCAGTAAAAATATTTCGAGTTGTTCAAGAAAGATTTCGGTTAAATCCGAAAAAGTATGCTGAGGTAATTTTGACAATTTGTGGACTAGTAAGATTCCGAATTGGCGCACTTATATTACCACCAGAAATCCACGCAAGCAGCGCCTGAGATGAAATTAATGCACATCACCATATATTTTGGTCTTGTTCTCTATAATAAATATCTCAAACCCTTATCTTATCATATTCACTAGTTAGCTTTTGATGCTTGCATTTACGTCTCATAAGCTAGCCACAGCAAAGCTTTGATAGTTTTCGGAGATGTCTATTGTTGCTTGAACTCCTGATATCTTTGGTTGAACAGCACTAAGGTCCATTGTTAAAAAGTTAATTTATTAGTGCAAAATATCCAAGTTTTACGCTATTTTTCTTTCCCAGCCTAATAAACCGGTGTTTGAGATGAGGTTGTGGCAAAGGTTAGAGATGTATAAGATGAGTGAATAGCGTTTGAATTTGTTACAAAAGTTTAAATATTTGGGTCAAATTACAGCCTTATTCTGACTTATGTATGATTTAACTAGAGCAAAAAATATCTAGCATAAGAAAAAGTATAAAATCCTTGGTATTCATAAAAATTTAAGTTGTGAATTTTAATATGAGTTTTTTGTCTTATGGTCAGGCGATCGCTCCAAGCATCACAGATTGGCATTCAACAGGCTAAAAGAGCGTTTGCCCGCAAGGGTTGGACTCAGGAAAATTTGGCGTTAGAAGTCGGTTTAAAGACTCGACAACCTATTTGGCGGTTTTTCTCTGGCCGTCCAGTTGAGCGTCATATCTTTTTGGAAATTTGTTCTATCCCTCTTCTGTCACTTTCCGAGTATTCTAAATAAAAGGATGAAAAGAAAAAACTCTGGAAGGAAAGCAGGGCAATGGATGTAGAATTACAAATCCTGAAACATTTGGCAAGAGATGCGCAGCCAACAGTTGCGCTCGTAGATGAATATTGTGCAGAGTACAAAGACCTGTTCAAAGAAGTAAGAAATTATGAATGTTTCAAATATTTACACTTAGGCATAATTTCACCAATCAAAAGAAAATCATTACCAGAGATAGCAAAAGTAGTCAGTATAAACTCAGCCCAATCATTACATCATTTTATAGCCAATTCATACTGGTCAGTAAATGAGTTGAAGAGCCGAAGATTAAAGAAAATAAAAAGAGCATTAAATGGTCAGACAATTACGGTAGTAATAGATGAAACCGGAGACAGAAAAAAAGGTAAAAAGACAGATTATGTAGCTAGACAATATTTAGGAAGTGTGGGAAAAGTAGATAAAGGGATAGTTTCAGTTAACGCTTATGGAGTTTATGCCAACATAACTTTCCCATTAATTTTCAAAGTATTTAAACCAAAAGGAACACTAAAGGATTCAGATAAATATAAAACTAAAATAGAGTTAGCATCAGAAATAATTACAGAGTTAATGGAATTAGATTTCAATATTGAATTAGTATTGGCTGATAGTTTGTATGGTGAAAGTAGCCAATTTATTAGAAAACTGGCTGAATATGGCTTAGGTTATGTGGTATCAATCAGAAGTAATCATGGAGTCTGGCTGCCAGCAGGGCAGAGCGTTAGGGCGAATAAGTGGTGCAAATTTGAAAGAACATTTAGTAACCAAAAATCAGAAACTAGATATATTAGAGAAATAGTTTATGGTAAAAAAGGAGCCATAACTTACTGGGAAATAACAACTGATCCAGAAACTATGCCAGAAAATTCTACTTCATTTGTCATGACTAATCTTTCAGGGAACCTCAAGAAAATTTTAGGCGACTTATATGGGTTAAGAACTTGGGTAGAATATGGTTTTTGGCAGTGTAAACAGGAACTGGGCTGGACAGACTACAGATTTACAAATTTTCAACATATTGAGAAATGGTGGGAGATTATTTTTTGTGTCTACACAATGATTAGTTTAAGTTCTCCACCTTTCTTATCCTTAAATCAAGCTCCTTCTGAAACAGAAATACATGACAGTGCTTGTATTAGTTGTGTAGATTTCTCTAACCATAAACAATGGAATCATGATTCTGGATGGAAGAATACTTTAAATAATCTTCGTTTAATTGTTCAACCTCTTTTATTATTTTGGTTGATTTATCCCTGGCTAAATGTTTTTCCCAATTCCGATTTATTGCTTGGATTTAATCACCTAATTTTTACAATGAACCAATTTAAACCTTTTTTCTCTTCTGGATAATTTCAGTTATTTACTACTTGCTTATTTCGGAAAGTGACAGAAGAGGGTTAATAGTGGCTAAATTGGTTGTTTGTTTTGGCTCTTGCGCCTGTTTTATGGAGAATTAATACTAAAGTGCCAGTTTAATAAACTGCGTAGACGAAAATTGTTGAAGTTACGGAAACCATATCCAAGACGTTTAATCAGCTTAAGTTTATTAATACCTTCTACAGTACCACTGGTAGTTCTACTATCAAAATAACCAACTATTTCCCCAAACCATCTAATCATTGTTCCGATAGATTTGGGAAAAAATAACATGGCATCGTACATCCAATCCAATAATTCAATGATGCTATCTCCCCAAGATGTGTGAAATTCAAATATTTGTCTAAATTTTTCTTTTAAGGAGTGCATCTTTGCTAGATTAATACTCTACCTGTCCTTGAGCAATACGTGGGTCACGGCTTTGCCATTTTGCCTCGACTACAGCAATCACTTCACCATTGGGCTGATAAGCTGTTACGCAGCTAAAGTTAATAAACAGCATTACCTTTATTTTTAATCTTGCGTTCCCATTTAATAATAAGTCCACCTTGATTGAGCAATTTATTTAACAATTCTTCTAGCTGTGATACAGACTCAAACAATCTATGAGCTATATATTCTTTAGCTGAATGCCAAAGCAATTCAATTAAATTATAATCTGGACTATAAGGTGGAAGAAATTCTAGAATAATATTTGGCATTTCTGACTCAATTTTAGATAAAATATCTTTCCTTTTATGGAAACTAGCATTATCTAGTATGATAACTATTTTCGCTGAACCATCTTTAAATTCTTCAACTGATTTCCCTTGTTCTACCCATTCTTGTAACAGAAAATTATTTAGAGATTTAATCTGTTCATAGAATACATCTGCATTTCCTTTTTTTATGACAAAATTTATTCTTTTCTTGTCATGATAACGTAACCCTCCCATAATATTTACTCTTCCTCTTCTCCTTTGCCCTGTAACTTTTTTCCTTGTACCTTTCTTACCCCAACTTTTTCTTCTTATCACTCTTAAACTAAATCCACTTTCGTCCCAAAAGCATACTTGTAAACGCTCTGGAGTTTTTTTGGTTATTCTTAAATATTCTGATAGCTTTTCTTGAAATGCCTTACGCTTTTCAGGATTCTGTTTGTCCTCTAGGCTATATTTTGCCCAGAGGTAAACGTACTTTTTTCGCTCTAATATTCTCCTAACTTGAGAGCCGCTTAACTTAATTCCTGTTGTTTCTTCAAGATATGTTGCTAATCTTGCCGCCGTCCATCGACCAAATTCATATCCATTTTCTACTGGGTCTTTCTCAATTATTTCTAATAACAAATTTTCATATTCTTTGGTAACTTTGCGGCAGTTACCTTCTCTTCTTCCATCTAAAAAGCTTTCTAAATTATCCGGGTCGCCGTGAACTGCCCAATATGCGACTGTCGGATATGCAATCTCTAAAAAATTGCTAATTTCTTGATATGTTTTTCCATCATTTATCAACAGAATAATCAGAATCTTCTCTCTTACATAAGGATTTTCATGCTCTTTTAGTGTTTTCAGTAGCCTTTCCTTCTGCTCTTGAGAAAGATGGTTTTTTGCTGGCATATATGGCCGATAATAGTTTTTTACTTAAGTTTATATTATACAACTAAGCTGCGTAGCAGCTTACAAGCAGTAGTCAGTAACACCATTCCAAGGTTCTGCGTCGTAGCCATCCACTGGAATCTCAAACCCTACCTGATTCGGGTCTTGTAAGTTCCATCCTGCTTTTGTTAAAGCTGGGTCAATAAATGCTGTTCTGGTGTTGGCTTCGCTTAACGACATTACAGTATCCTTTCTAACTGTTTTCTACAGAAAGATTACTGTAATTATCTTATTCTGACTGGTTGCGATCTCCAATGTAGTAAAACTACAGGGAAAAACTAAAAGCTTTACTTTTACTTTATGTGTATAAAAGTTAATTAGTTTTGATTTTTATGGATTTATCTCTTAAACCCTCTTCAATCATATTTTTCGTGTTTAAGGCAAATTGTTGACCACACTCACCTCCCATAAGTGACCAACGAATCCATTTAGCAGATGGGTTTTCACAGTTGCCCCATCCAGGATCACTCTTATCTATTTTGAAAAGTTCAAAATAGTCCACCATTGTATTAATATCTTCCATCGTCAAAGGTTTTTCCTCTGCTAATGCTTCACCTAAAGCCAGATTCCTACCTCCACCAAACTTTTTATGCAGAGCAAGCCCAAGTGCTGCTGCCATACGCACTGGCTGTGAAGAAATGATTTTTTTTCATACTCCTTGCCTTCACTGTTGGTAAGTAAAAGAGTCAAAGCCAGAAGTTCTGCGTGAACTTGAATGATTGAAGCGTGTAGTTTACCCATTTTTTATAGAATTTCGGACTACCAGACTTAGATAGTATAAATTTTGCGACTCAATTCTAAACTATCTCCTATTAATTGGCACTGGTAGCCAGTTATAAATAGAGAAAAATTTTTTAAAATCTTAGTGTAATTAATATTATTAAGCAAGATTTTACAGTTATCTTTGTGGAAAGTTATTTTACTTTATGGATATACACATAAAGTAAAAGCCTTACTCAATAAAGATTTTAGCTGTTGTTGTATATATAAAGGTGGATATATTGGGAAGGACAGAAAACAGGGATTTGGACAATTCATTCTCTGATACTTTGTCTATTTGCTGGCCCGTTAGGAGTTTTATCTCACATTTTTACATACTGGATTACTAAAGCAATTTCTCCCAATAGTCAAAATAGTAATACATCAACAGAACAAGCTGTTTCCTCAACAGGTAGTTAAGTAAAATGTGGTCTCCAAAGGAGGTGCACCAGAGGAAGGGGCGAAATAAACAAAGTGAGGACAGAGAAAAAGAATAAGCCAAAACAAAACCCCCTTTCACACAGGAAAGGGGGTTTTATTTTCAAAAAAAGAACCTGGCACCGAGCGATTGTGGCGGGAGGCAACCCTCCAACTATCGTAGCCGTAGCAGCGTTTCACAACTGAGTTCGGGATGGGATCAGAGTGGTGCCACTGCACCATAGGCACCAGGAAAACTTAGTGGGTACAAAACCCTGAAGACTGCCAGAAACGCGATATTTGCCAATGATGATGAGGTCAAGCCCTCGGTCTGTTAGGACTCCTCAGCTACATACATTACTGCACTTCCACTTAGAGCCTATCAACGGGTGTTCTGCCCGTGACCTTACCTACTTAATGTAGTGAGAGCACTCATCTTGAGGTGGGCTTCCCACTTAGATGCTTTCAGCGGTTATCCGCTCCGCACATGGCTACCCAGCGTTTACTGTTGGTACAATAACTGGTACACCAGCGGTGCGTCCTTCCCGGTCCTCTCGTACTAAGGAAGGCTCCTCTCAATGCTCTTACGCCTGCACCGGATATGGACCGAACTGTCTCACGACGTTCTGAACCCAGCTCACGTACCGCTTTAATGGGCGAACAGCCCAACCCTTGGGACGTACTTCCGCCCCAGGTTGCGATGAGCCGACATCGAGGTGCCAAACCTCCCCGTCGATGTGGACTCTTGGGGGAGATCAGCCTGTTATCCCTAGAGTAACTTTTATCCGTTGAGCGACGGCCATTCCACTCTGCGCCGTCGGATCACTAAGGCCTACTTTCGTACCTGCTCGACTTGTCGGTCTTGCAGTCAAGCTCCCTTTATGCCTTTACACTCGCCGCACGGTTTCCAAGCGTGCTGAGGGAACCTTTGCGCGCCTCCGTTACCTTTTAGGAGGCGACCGCCCCAGTCAAACTGCCCACCTGAAACTGTCCTTTTTCCAGATAATGGAAATAAGTTAGAATCCTAGCTTCGCCAGAGTGGTATCTCACCGTTAGCTCCACAGTCCCCACAAGGACTGCTTCAACGCTTCCCACCTATCCTGCGCAAGCGAAGCCCGGACACAATTCCAGGCTACAGTAAAGCTTCATAGGGTCTTTCTGTCCAGGTGCAGGCAGTCCGTATCTTCACAGACATTCCTATTTCGCCGAGTCTCTCTCTGAGACACCATCCAGATCGTTACGCCTTTCGTGCGGGTCGGAACTTACCCGACAAGGAATTTCGCTACCTTAGGACCGTTATAGTTACGGCCGCCGTTCACCGGGGCTTCGGTCGTCAGCTTCATGTTGCCACTGACCAACTTCCTTAACCTTCCGGCACTGGGCAGGCGTCAGCCCCCATACTTCCTCTTACGAGTTTGCGGAGACCTGTGTTTTTGGTAAACAGTCGCCTGGATCTCTTCACTGCGACCCACGTCTGAGGTGGGCACCCCTTCTTCCGAAGTTACGGGGCCATTTTGCCGAGTTCCTTAGAGAGAGTTATCTCGCGCCCCTTGGTATTCTCAACCTCCCTACCTGTGTCGGTTTCGGGTACGGGTAACATACGTTCATCACATTACTAGCTTTTCTTGACACTATCCTTGGCCACGCGGAGTTCGTAAACTCCTCCCAAACCAATCAGGGTATGGCTATCTTTCATGCGTCCCTAATAATGCTCCCGTATACTAGTCAGGGATTGTTGACCCTGTGTCCATCGACTACGCCTTTCGGCCTCGCCTTAGGTCCCGACTAACCCAGAGTGGACGAACCTGGCTCTGGAACCCTTAGGGTTTCGGGGCATTGGATTCTCACCAATGTTTGCGCTACTCAAGCCGACATTCTCACTTCCGTCTCGTCCACAGCTGCTCGCCGCTACTGCTTCTACCTACTACGGAACGCTCCCCTACCGATTAATGTTTAGTTAATCCCACAGCTTCGGTACATCGCTTAGCCCCGTTCATTTTCGGCGCAAGACCGCTTGACTAGTGAGCTATTACGCACTCTTTCAAGGGTGGCTGCTTCTAGGCAAACCTCCTAGTTGTCTGTGCAGTCTCACCTCCTTTATCACTTAGCGATGATTTGGGGACCTTAGCTGGTGGTCTGGGCTGTTTCCCTCTTGACGATGAAGCTTATCCCCCACCGTCTCACTGGCAATGTGTACATCGGGTATTCTGAGTTTGTCTCGATTTGGTACCGGTCTCCCAGCCCGCACCGAAACAGTGCTTTACCCCCCGACTATAATCATTACCGCTGCGCCTCAACACATTTCGGGGAGAACCAGCTAGCTCCTGGTTCGATTGGCATTTCACCCCTAACCACAACTCATCCGCCGATTTTTCAACATCGGTCGGTTCGGACCTCCACTTGGTGTTACCCAAGCTTCATCCTGGCCATGGTTAGATCACCAGGGTTCGGGTCTATAAACACTGATTATCGCCCTTTTCAGACTCGGTTTCCCTTTGGCTGCGACATTCTCGTCTTAACCTACCAGTGCCTATAAGTCGCCGGCTCATTCTTCAACAGGCACGCGGTCATCCGTTTAATCGGACTCCCACTGCTTGTAAGCTAATGGTTTCATGTTCTATTTCACTCCCCTTGCGGGGTTCTTTTCACCTTTCCCTCGCGGTACTGGTTCACTATCGGTCACACAGTAGTATTTAGCCTTACGAGATGGTCCTCGCTGATTCACATGGGATTCCTCGTGCCCCATGCTACTCGGGATGCAGCTACTATCCTTGAATTTTCGACTACAAGACTTTCACTTTCTCTGGTGCAGTATTTAGCTGCTTCGTCTAATCGCTGGATTCGATATTGCTGTCCCACTACCCCAAAAGGTAAACCCTTTGGTTTAGGCTCTTCCCCTTTCGCTCACCACTACTTGGGGAATCTCTATTGATTTCTTTTCCTCCAGCTACTAAGATGTTTCAGTTCGCTGGGTTGGCTCATACCTGTCTATATATTCAACAGGCTGTACATAGGGTTGCCCCATTCGGACACCTCCGGCTCAATGTTTGCTTCCAACTCCCCGGAGTATTTCGTCGGTAACCACGTCCTTCTTCGCCTCTGTGTGCCTAGGTATCCACCATTAGCCCTTATTAGCTTGACCACAATACATTGGTTTCCACCTGCATCCACTCAACACCCATTGGATGTCTGTGTCTGCCTGCTTATAAATCGCGTTTCTATGCAGTTTTCAAGGTTCTGGCTAGGCATTCACCCAGCAGTCTAACGAGTTTCTCTCTATTAGTTGCTGACTTTTTCCTATTTTAATTAAACCGGAATAATACTTTGAAAGCTTTTACCAACCTCGACCGACCTAGAGTAGACCATCTCACTTCCTATTTGCTTTGTGCTTTCGGTCACTGAGTTGGGTAGGTCTCCCTAAAAAGGAGGTGATCCAGCCACACCTTCCGGTACGGCTACCTTGTTACGACTTCACCCCAGTCACCAGCACTGCCTTAGGCATCCTCCTCTCCGAAAAGTTGGAGTAATGACTTCGGGCGTTGCCAGCTTCCATGGTGTGACGGGCGGTGTGTACAAGGCCCGGGAACGAATTCACTGCAGTATGCTGACCTGCAATTACTAGCGATTCCTCCTTCACGCAGGCGAGTTGCAGCCTGCGATCTGAACTGAGCTACGGTTTACGGGATTTGCTTGACATCGCTGTTTAGCTGCCCTCTGTCCGTAGCATTGTAGTACGTGTGTAGCCCAAGACGTAAGGGGCATGCTGACTTGACGTCATCCCCACCTTCCTCCGGTTTGTCACCGGCAGTCTCTCTAGAGTGCCCAACTTAATGCTGGCAACTAAAAACGAGGGTTGCGCTCGTTGCGGGACTTAACCCAACATCTCACGACACGAGCTGACGACAGCCATGCACCACCTGTGTTCGCGCTCCCTAAGGCACCTCTTCCTTTCAGAAAAGTTCGCGACATGTCAAGTCTTGGTAAGGTTCTTCGCGTTGCATCGAATTAAACCACATACTCCACCGCTTGTGCGGGCCCCCGTCAATTCCTTTGAGTTTCACACTTGCGTGCGTACTCCCCAGGCGGGATACTTAACGCGTTGGCTCCGGCACGGCTCGGGTCGATACAAGCCACGCCTAGTATCCATCGTTTACGGCTAGGACTACTGGGGTATCTAATCCCATTCGCTCCCCTAGCTTTCGTCCCTCAGTGTCAGTACAGGTCTAGCAGAACGCTTTCGCCACCGGTGTTCTTCCTGATCTCTACGCATTTCACCGCTACACCAGGAATTCCTTCTACCCCGACCGTACTCTAGCTATGTAGTTTCCACTGCCTTGATGAGGTTAAGCCTCATTCTTTGACAGCAGACTTACATTGCCACCTGCGGACCCTTTACGCCCAATCATTCCGGATAACGCTTGCATCCTCCGTATTACCGCGGCTGCTGGCACGGAGTTAGCCGATGCTTATTCCTCAGGTACCTTCATTTTTTTATTCCCTGAGAAAAGAGGTTTACAACCCAAGAGCCTTCCTCCCTCACGCGGTATTGCTCCGTCAGGCTTTCGCCCATTGCGGAAAATTCCCCACTGCTGCCTCCCGTAGGAGTCTGGGCCGTGTCTCAGTCCCAGTGTGGCTGATCATCCTCTCAGACCAGCTACTGATCGTCGCCTTGGTGCGCTCTTACCACACCAACTAGCTAATCAGACGCGAGCTCATCTCCAGGCAATAAATCTTTCACCTCTCGGCACATCCGGTATTAGCAGTCGTTTCCAACTGTTGTCCCCGACCTGGAGCCAGATTCTCACGCGTTACTCACCCGTCCGCCACTATCTCCGAAGAGACCGTTCGACTTGCATGTGTTAAGCATACCGCCAGCGTTCATCCTGAGCCAGGATCAAACTCTCCGTTTTGTTGTATTTCGAGTTTGTTATCTGAAAAAACTTGTTTTCCAGATTCCTTGCTATAATTTTTTAAGTTTTTGGGAAGTCCCAAAACCAATTTGTTTGACGAGGATTGGTTTTTCTTTAAGCTTTCAAAGTATTCTTTTTTCTCGGTTCAGTTGTCTTAGCTCTCTCGCCTCGACACTTATCTAGGATAGCGAGTATTTTTAGGAGCGTCAAGAGGTAAATAAATTTTTTTTCTAAATCTGTGAGGGCAAGAGGCTGTAAGCAATAATTTATAAGCTTTTCAACCTCTAAAAAAATTATCTATGAGCTAACAGTTCTTGTAGTTTGGCGACCATTTCGGCACGGGCTGAGACTCCTAGTTTGCGGAACATTCTTTTGAGGGCTTGTTTGACAGAGTTTTGGGTAATCCACAGTTTTTCGGCGATTTCGGCGTTGGTTAGTCCTTTTGCTACTAGTTCGGCAATTTCCAATTCGCGGGGTGTGAGGGGATTTGATGTTGATGATTTGAATATTGTGGGGTTGTTTCTGAGGGTGGCGAGTTTAGTTGATAAATGAATGCACACTGCGCTGAGGTCGGCTAGGTCGTTGGCTGTAAAGGCTGGTTTTCCTTTGTCGCGGGCGAAGTTGATAGTACCGATGAGGCGACCATCGCAAATTATGGGGCCGGTCATGACGTGGCCGTGGTCGTGGCGTGGGCAAAAGTCTTTCCAGTCTTCTGGGGTCAATATTAACTGTTCGTGGGCGGGGGCGTGACGCTCAACTACATACTGACCGACAGGGTTACTTTCTAAGCAGATGGCGGGAATGGTTTGGGCCTTGGTGTCCGCTTTTGATTCATCATCTATTAGATATATGCCCCAACGTTGCACACCAAAGTATTCGCCAATCTTATCCATGAGCGTTGGTTGTAATTCTTGCTCACTACGCAGGTTGGCGATCGCTTCAAATACATCATGTAGAGTATTAGTCATAAGTGTACCCAGTTGGGGTCTATGCGAGACTCAACAATTACTTCTATGCTAGTACCAGCAAAGGTAAAAAGCGACTATAACTAATTTTCTAGGATAAGCACATGACAGTTACACAACTCTCTGCTCAAGAATTTTTCCGGGCTGCTTATGACAACCGCTACACTTGGGATAAGAATTTTCCAGGGTACTCGGCAGATATCACTTTTAGAGATAACGATAAGGTTATTACCGGAAAGGTCATTGTTAACGCGGAACTCAAGGCGGAAGTTTTGGGTATAGATGATGAGTCAGCTAAAAAAGTTATTCACGGACAAGCTTGGGAAATTGCTATTCACCGTGTCCGTCGCACTTTTGAAGAAACTCACGGTGCTAACACTTTCCGTTATGGTGCGACTGATGAGAATGGTGCGGTAGAAATTTTGATGGGCGGTAAAGCTGAAGGCGATCGCTATAAAGTCCACAATAATATAGTTACTCTAGTTCACCGTCATATTCATGGTGTGGTTGTGACGATCAATACCTTTAGTGTGCATGAGACTGGGGAAGGTTACTTATCTCACACCTATGACTCTGTTTATCATGACCCAGCAACTGGGGAACAAAGAGGCGGTGTTAGTAATTTTGTAGATGAGTATGAAAAGGTTGGAGGTTATTCCATCCTTAATCGTCGGGAAATTCGCACTCAAACAGCAGGACAAATATCGGTGCAAGAGTTTGTCTTTTCTAATATTCAATTGTTAGAACCTGCTGCGGCTTAGGTTGAATGTTTAACATCTGAGTTTAGTTACTCATATATGTAAAGGGACACGGCTATATCGTGTCCTTTTTATTTTATTTACAAATTCTCAAACATTTGGCAAGAAACCCTCATCCAACAGTTGGCATCATAGATGAATATTGAGCAGAGTATAAAGACTTATTTCAAGAAGTAAGAAATTATGAGTGCTTCAAATATTTACACCTGGGGATAACGATTGTGAACATTTAACCTTTAACTTGCCAATACACGCTTTTTTAATTGTAATTCCACGCGATCGCCTGGATTTGGATCTAAAACCTGTGTAGACAAGTTATTTTTTTCTAGTAGCAAACGGAAGTCTGCAATGTTGCCCTCGGTTTTGAGTATTTTACTCAATAAACCTTCATAGCTTGTTTCTTTGGCATTAGCTGTAGACAGCATGACTTGTGGTTGCAGCCATTTGGCTACTTCCAAGGCGCTGCTGTTACCTTTAATAATGCTGCCAACAACAGGTAATACCACATCAATAATTGGCGTAATGATGACATCAACTGGTGCTAATTGTTTTAACTGTGGAGAATGATTTCCGTGGGGTTCGTAGTAGAGTGTGAAACCAGTCTCTAATTCTTTAAGAAAATAACTATTCTCGACAAGGGTAGGGCCTACTAGAGAACCAGGAAAAGCTTTAATTTCTATAAGATTATTTAAAGTAAAACTTTCACCATGAGCCAAACTGGTTACGTTTGTATAATCTAAACCGTGGACTACTTTCGCCGCATTAGGAGAAGCCACTACTGGAATATTAGGGTTAAGTTGTTTTAGTGTTGGTGGGTGAGTATGGTCTTCTAAACCTTGAGATAGCAGAATTAAGTCAATATTCTCTGGTATGGGACGCTCTTGAATACGGGAGCCTTTGAATAACCAGTCTAAATTGCCGAAAGTTAATACATCAACGAGCCAAGGGTCTATAAGTATTTTTTGGTTGCTGATTTCTAGCAGCCAGCTATTATTGTCAAACCAAGTCAAGTACATAGCCAAAGGATGATAACGCTTAATTTCATTGTGACATTCTTGCAGCTAAGACAAGGGTAAAGGCGTAGAATAACCACGAAGGCACGGAGGTACAAAGATGGAAGTTCCATTGGGTGTATATGTTGAACAGGCGGCTTTATTATTGGATTTGCCGATAAATGATGAGTACCGGGATGGGGTGGTGGCAAATTTTGAGAGAATTAAAGCGATCGCTCAACTTGTTAACTCATTTCCTTTACCAGTAGAAATCCAACCTGCACCCATCTTTGAACCATGAATGATGCTGTCTCTATCGCTAAGGCTATACGTGAAGGCAAAGTTACCGCCGTGGAGGTGACGCAAGCAGCTTTAGAACAGATAGCAGCACAGGATGGAGAACTTAACTGTTTTACAGCTGTCACTAAGAAAGTTGCTTTAGCTGATGCAGCACGTATCGATAGAGAAATAGGCGCAGGTAACAATCCTGGTTTACTAGCTGGTGTACCTTTTGCAGTAAAAAACTTATTTGATATTGCTGGTTTAACAACTCTGGCGGGTGCGAAAATTAATGCAGAAAATCCCCCAGCCACTCAAGATGCAACAGCCGTAGCCAAACTTAAACAAGCTGGAGCAATTTTAGTAGGTACTCTCAATATGGATGAGTACGCCTATGGGTTTGTAACAGAAAATTTTCATTACGGCGTAACTCCTAACCCCCACGATTTACAGCGTGTAGCGGGTGGTTCCTCTGGTGGTTCGGCGGCGGCTGTGGCTGCTGGCTTGGTTCCGTTTACGCTGGGTTCTGATACTAACGGTTCTATTCGTGTGCCGGCGGCGTTATGTGGTGTGTATGGTTTTAAACCGACTTACGGACGTTTATCTCGTGCTGGGGTGGCTTTATTTTCTAGTAGTTTTGACCATATCGGCCCTTTTGCTCGGTCGGTTGAGGATATTGCTACGATATTTGATATTCTCCAAGGAGAAGACAATCGCGATCCTATCTGTACCAAACGACATCCACAACCAACTTTACCTCACCTAAATCAAGATATCTCTCATATCAGAATTGCGATCGCTGATGATTATTTCCAAAAAGGCGCAACACCAGAAGCATTAGCAGCAGTGCAGCAAGTAGCCAATGCTTTAAATGTTACTAAATACGTTACTTTACCAGAAGCCCACCGCGCTAGAGCCGCCGCATTTATAATTACAGCCAGCGAAGGGGCAAATTTACACTTAGATAAATTAAGAACCCGTTCCCAGGATTTTGACCCAGCAACACGCAATCGCTTTTTGGCAGGCGCATTAATTCCCAGCCAGTGGTATATACAAGCACAACGCTTTCGCCGATGGTATAGCGATCGCATTCGTGAAGTTTTTCAAGATGTTGATATCATCTTAGCCCCTACAACCCCCACCTCTGCCCCATTCATTGGACAACAGACGATGAATATAGATGGAGAAGAAATTCTCGTCCGTCCACATTTAGGGTTATTTACCCAACCCTTATCTTTTATTGGCTTACCTGTTTTATCAGTGCCAATTCAACGCCCCAACGCTTTACCATTAGGAGTGCAGTTAATCGCCGCACCCTATAATGAAGCCTTAATTTTACAGGTGGCTGCTGTGTTGGAAAGCAGAGGAACAGTTTAAAAGGGAATAGTCCGATACTACTTACTTGAAAGCACTCTTGCTTAAATCAATTACCTGTTGACTATTGACTGTTGACTGTAAAATTTGTATAAAAAATCATTCCTGTAGTAGTAGAGTTAGCATACGAGTTACTGTTGTGGCTTTGTTACAATTAGCGGAATTATTAGTGGCAAAAAATTAAACTGAGATGTTTATAAGTATAGAAAACACTCAGTAAAGCTGCTGTAACTCTTATATGGTCAAAGAGAGTATAGGGAGAGGATATGACTAAGACAGCCCTAATTACAGGTATTACTGGTCAAGATGGCTACTATCTCAGCCATTTGCTTCTTAATCAAGGTTATCGAGTTGTAGGACTGGTTTCCCCACATCGCCAACCAAATTTAGCAAAGCTGGGAAATTTGGCAAATCAGGTAGAAATATACAACGTCGATTTGAGAGATCCTCTAGCACTAGTGAATGCAGTAGAACAACTGCTTCCCCAAGAAATTTATAATTTGGCTGCACCTAGTTTTGTCCCTGACTCGTGGAAAGATCCACTGGGAACTCTCGATTTAATCACCGGAACAGCTACTAGATTATTAGATGCAATTCGTCAAGTTGGTTTAGCTACAAGATTTTATCAAGCTAGTAGTTCGGAAATGTTTGGGGATGTTTTATCTTCCCCGCAAGACGAAGAAACTACATTTCGTCCTAAAAACCCCTACGCAGCAGCAAAACTACACGCCCATTGGACAATGGTACATCACAGACAACGCTATGGTCTGTTTGCTTGTAGTGGGATTTTATACAATCATGAATCACCCCTGCGCCCACCTCAATTTGTTACACGTAAAGTATCACTGGCGGTTGCATCAATTAAATTAGGTTTAGCTCAGACTTTAGAGATGGGGAATTTGGATGCAAAACGAGATTGGGGATTTGCGGGTGATTACGTAAAAGCAATGTGGTTGATGTTGCAGGCTAACGAAGCAGAAGAATATGTAATTGGTACAGGAAAGTTACGTAGTGTCAAAGAATTAATATCTATCGCTTTCGAGTCTGTGGGTCTAAACTGGGAAAATCATGTAGTGATAAATACAGATTTACTTAGACAAGACGAACACTTCCAATTAGTAGCTAACCCCAGTAAAGCTAAAAGGAATCTCGGTTGGGAACCTGAAGTTAGCTTTGAAACTCTTTTAGAGAAAATGGTGCAAACAGATATAGAACGATTACAAAATGGCTCAATTGCTCAAGTGTCAGAAAAAAAATTATTGGTAGAGTAATATACTCTAGTACAACTCGTTGAATACATAGCAGTGAATTAACAACTTTAAAAGCTACTTGCTATTAAGATTTTATAATTTATATTGAGTGAGAAAGTATATCTATAATACGGACACGCGATCGCCTATGGCGAGGCGTAGCCTATCGTTTAATTAAAATAACTTCAAGGTTACTTGATACAGTGACAGACAAAATAAGTTTGAATACAATTTCTAATAAGCGAACCAACCATATATTCGTCTTTTTAGAAGTTCTTAAACAGGAAGGTGGGATTCAATCTTACGTTAAGGATATTTTTCGAGCATATTCAGGATTAGACAAACACTATCAAGCAGAAGTTTTGCTATTGCGAGATAGTCCTGAATGCTCAAATTCTTTTGCTGGCGATAGTCTCAAATTCCACTACTTTCAAAATAATTCACCCCAACTAGGCAGAATTACAATGGCTGGGGTACTACTGAAATTTTTATTACAAAAAAGACCACAACATGTTTTTTGTGGTCACATTAAGCTGTCCGTACTCATACAGAGCCTCTGCCAACCTTTGGGTATTCCCTACACTATCCTTACCTATGGTAAAGAATTTTGGGAACCATTGAACCAAAAGGAATGCCGCGCTTTAGCAGGTGCAAAAGAAATTTGGACGATTAGTCGTTATAGTCGCGATCGCGCCTGTGCGGTTAATGGTATAGATCCGCAAAAAGTGAGAATGTTGCCTTGTGCAATCGATGGAGATAAATTTACACCAGGCCCCAAACAGCCAGAATTAATAGAAAAATATGGCTTACAGGATGCCAAAGTATTAATGACCGTAGCCAGACTATGGTCAGGTGATATATATAAAGGTGTGGATGTGACAATTCGGGCATTACCAAAGATTGTCCAGGCGTTCCCCGAAGTAAAATATTTAGTTATTGGTCGTGGTGATGACCAGCCACGATTAGCACAATTAGCCAAAGATTTGGGTGTCAGCGATCGCGTGATTTTTGCTGGTTTCGTACCAACTGAAGATTTAATGGCACATTATCGCCTAGCTGATGCCTATATCATGCCCTCACAAGAAGGTTTTGGTATTGTCTATCTAGAAGCTATGGCTTGTGGTGTACCAGTACTTTCCGGTGACGATGATGGTTCAGCAGATCCCTTGCAAGATGGTAAGCTAGGGTGGCGTGTTCCCCATCGTAACCCAGAAGCCGTAGCCACAGCTTGTTTAGAGATTCTGCAAGGAAACGATAAACGTTGTGACGGAGAATGGTTACGTGAACAGGCGATCGCGCTTTTCGGCATAGATGCTTTGCAAAAGCAGCTTTTGTCTCTAGTCCAGAGTCATTAGTCCACAGTCTATAGTAATAACTAATGACCAATGACTAATGACCAAACGCTATCCTAGAGGGAGAGCAAGACAGTATTTAAAATGAGCTTTAACAACTCTCAATTAAATCTTTTAAATTTCCGCCCTTGGCTAACAGCGTTAGCCATCGCTTGGCTACTGGCTTCCTTGGGCTTGGGATGGTTAGTAAATTCTTTGTTGATTATTCTGGGATTCATATTGCTAGCGCCTGTTGTGGCGTTCTTTGGGTTTCGCTGGTGGCTAGAACGCAACTTAGTCACTGATCAATGTCCCGTCTGTAATTATGAATTTACGGGTTTAAATAATAGTCAAATGCAATGTCCTAATTGTGGGGAAAATGTAATGGTACAAAAGGGTCATTTTCAACGCTTCGCACCAGAAGGAACAATTGATGTTACAGCCGTGGAAGTATCAGCCCAACAGTTGGATGAATGATGAGTTGATAGTAATAATCTAGGGCTTACACCATTTCACAGAATGCTTGATATAGATACATAGGTAAGGACGCACAGCCAGCTGTGCGTCCTTACAGCTATTCATTTATCTTAGGTTAATAGTTTTAAAACCATTTTTTCGATAAGCCAGCTTTAATGAAGTTTTATACTTGTGAATCTGAGTCAATTGTAGAATTGCTTGAAGAGTCTGTATCAGAGCCTATAGGCTTTTTTTTATGTTTTTTAGATGGGTTTAATACTTCTTCTAATGGATTTTTGATTTCTTCTGTACTAGGTTCTGGGCTAATTGGCCGTGGATCGCCACTATAAATACCAAATATAGCACCAATGTTAAATAGTGCTTCAATGTTAAACCAAGAATTAGCTTGACTTAATGTGTAAGTTGTCATGTCAATTTACCCCTCTTGCAAAATATGAAAGTTTAATCAGATACGGCAGGAAAATTGCGAGAGGACTAATTTGATTATTGAAAAATTTTCAGTGATGTAGTCATCTGTTTAGTAACCAATGTTCTACCTACTTAATAGCTCAACAATCAAGATGAGTCCCAAAACTCTTCTCTGTAAATATCAGTGGCATTTTCAAGTTTTACGCAAAAATCACAAAATTCTTTTACAACGATCAGCCCTGTTGAACTTTGTCCATTGCCAAGTACAAAAAGCAGGGTGTTACTAAACCCCCGAAATTGGGCAATATAATTTATACACTATTCCCGTTAATAAGATACATCAAGCAAATAGCTGATAAATATATCAGTATAACTATGAATCTAGCGATCGCCATTGAGTTATCGTCTATACTGATTTTGCTGTCGGCTGGTAGCAGGAGATATAGAGAAAACCAGTATTAGAGCAGGATGACGCTGACTGAACTACAGATTACACTGTGTGTAATGTCCATCTTCGTTGCCTTTAGCAACACTTAAATAAATTCTTAAAAGTCTAAATCCTGTTATATCAAAAATTACTTATGTCATTGCCACGGCGTAATTTTGGGGAGACTGGCGATTTGATGATTGGAGTACAAAATCAGGAACAAAACCTGCCAGCAAATTCTTCTCCTGTCGGCGCACTAGCCCGCAGAAAAGGTACTATTTCTACATTTCTTGCTCCCTTAACTCAGGATACTTTTAAACAAGTTGTTACAGAAGTTGAGCAGAAGCTACAAATTGTGCATCAAACCCTGTCGATGTTAGATTCTCATGGGTTTGAGACTATTCTGCAAGAAATGTTGCACTCAATTACCCTAAAAACAGGGGAATTACTAGGAGCAGACCGCACGACTATATTTTTGTTAGATGAAGAAAAACAAGAATTGTGGTCAATTGTTGCCGCAGGTGAGGGCGATCGCTCTTTAGAAATTCGCATCCCCGCCGACAAAGGTATTGCAGGTGAAGTCGCTACTTTTAAGAAGGTAGTTAACATACCCTTTGACTTTTATCACGACCCCCGGTCGATATTTGCTCAAAAACAAGAAAAAATCACAGGCTACCGTACCTACACTATGTTGGCCTTACCGCTCTTAAACGAGCAAGGGCGACTAGTAGCAGTAGTACAATTACTCAATAAATTAAAACCTTACAACTCCCCTGAAGCACCACTGGCACAACAGATTGATACCAAAGGTTTTACCAGTGCTGATGAGCAGTTATTCCAAGAGTTTGCGCCATCAATTCGCTTGATTTTAGAGTCGTCGCGCTCTTTTTATATCGCCACACAAAAACAAAGGGCGGCGGCGGCGATGATGAAAGCTGTCAAATCCCTCAGCCAAAGTAGTCTGGATTTGGAAGATACCCTCAAACGGGTGATGGACGAAGCCAAGGAACTAATGAACGCCGATCGCAGTACCCTATGGTTAATAGACCGCGATCGCCATGAACTATGGACAAAAATCACCCAAGATAACGGTTCTACCAAGGAGTTGCGCGTACCCATAGGTAAAGGATTTGCGGGGATAGTAGCCGCATCAGGTCAAAAACTTAACATTCCTTTCGATTTATACGACCATCCAGACTCAGCAACCGCCAAACAACTCGACCAACAAAATGGCTACCGCACTTGTAGCTTATTATGTATGCCCGTATTCAACGGCGACCAAGAATTAATCGGTGTTACTCAACTGATAAATAAAAAGAAAACAGGCGAGTTTCCTCCATACAACCCCGACACTTGGCCCACAGCCCCAGAATGCTTCCAAGCAAGTTTTGACCGCAATGACGAAGAATTTATGGAAGCCTTCAATATCCAAGCTGGGGTGGCTTTACAAAACGCGCAGTTGTTCGCCACAGTCAAGCAGCAAGAACAAATGCAACGGGATATTCTGCGCAGTCTTTCCAATGGCGTAATTTCTACAGATAAGGCGGGGACAATTATTGCAGTTAATGAAAGCGCAGTGCGTTTGTTGGGATTAGAATCCCAGGAGCGATTAGAAGGTAAACTTATTTGTGAAGCGATCGCCATTAAAGAAGGCGATTTTAGCAAATGGTGTGAAGATGCTTTACATGGCGAAGATACCAAACGCCGCCAGCAATATTACCCAGACCGCACACTCGTTAGCAACGACACAGTACAACATAGTATTAATTTATCAATAAATACCATTGCCGATGCCAGCGACCCGCAACAAGTTTGTGGTGCGTTGGTAGTGATGGAAGATATTAGTGATGAAAAACGCCTCAAAAGTACCATGTATCGGTACATGACCCAGGAATTAGCAGAAGAATTGTTGAAATTGGACGATGCTAAACTGGGAGGCGATCGCAAAGATGTTTCTATATTATTTTCTGATATTCGCGGCTACACCACTTTGACTGAGAATCTCCAAGCTGAGGAAGTGGTAAGTATGCTCAATGAGTATTTTGAATCAATGGTAGATGCTGTATTTAAGCACAAAGGCACACTCGATAAATATATCGGTGATGCGATTATGGCTGTGTTTGGTTCTCCCCTCCCCCTAGAAGAACACGCCTGGATGGCGGTACAAACTTCTATAGAAATGCGCCATCGCCTACAGGAATTTAACCAACGGCGTTACGCTGCCAATAAGCCAAGAATTAATATCGGTATTGGTATTAACTCCGATACTGTAATTAGCGGTAATATTGGCTCCAGTAAGCGGATGGAATTTACGGCGATCGGTGATGGTGTCAATCTTGGTTCTCGCCTAGAAAGTGTGAGTAAACAATATGGTTGTGACATTATTATTAGCGATAACACCTTCCGACCATGCCGAGATAAAATTTGGGCCAGAGAACTAGATTACATCCGCGTTAAAGGTAGAAATGAACCCGTATCTATATATGAGTTAGTGGGTTTACGTTCCGACCCCATCAACAGCGAGAAATTACGGGTAATTGAACATTATCATAAAGGTCGAGAATACTATCTCCAGCGTCAGTTTCCCCTCGCAAGGGCAGAATTTGCCCAGGTTTTAGCAGTTGATAAACATGACAAAGCCGCCATGTTGCACCTGCTACGCTGTCAACATTGGTTACAGTCACCCCCTACAGATAGCGAATGGGATGAAGGTGTATGGACTTTTCAAGAGAAATAAATAGATAGACGCTTTTTCATAATATACCTGCGAAATGTGGGATAGATACATGGATAGGGGTGCAAGCTTTGCACCCCTACAGCCGATTCATGTGTTGCAAATATTTTTGGAAATGACAGCTCACTAGTAGAGTGTAAATGCCATGAGCCAATCATTAAGAATGGTTAGGTATGAATGGAAGGACATTTCCTGAAAACAAATTCAGGTCAAAGTATTCAAGCCCCAATGTCAAATTTATTGAGCTTTATTGAGTGGAGATGTCAAACGAGTCTACAGACTTCATCAGTAGCCGTTGAAGTCTTGGTACTTAGAAAGGTCACTCAGGATAGTCAATTAAGTACCTATGTCAAGGTCAGAGAAAAAAATTATTACTCAACACTCTCCACTCAGCACTTTTCAAGAAGCTACTAACTCAGGCTGAGATATCAAACCATTCATAACTTGACGTAACTCACTAATAGTTTGCAATTGATAGTCGCCTGCTTCTTGGACTTGAGCTAAAGATTCACCAATTCCTTGTAGCTTTTTGCGTAACTCATCTACACCATCTTGGATTGGTTGTAGTGCTTCTTGATAAAGATTAATTCGACCCCAACATTCAGCCGTTGTAGTTTTTAAGGCTACTAAGTCAGACTCCATCTTTTTGAGTTCTTGCAACTTTTCTTCCAGATCATGAGCTTGATTATCAATCATGCCCTGATCTAGCTCGATCGCAGAACGCAATTGTTCAATTTCTTTTTCCAGTTGTTGTAATTCTTGAGATTGCTTTTGTCGCTGAGTTTCGACTTGTGACAGTAGTGGGCTGAAATCAATGCTATTATTTTCTTCTGTAGTGTTAACAGGTTGCCCTTGTCTTCGTAGCAGCACATTTTGGTGTTGCTGAATCAGCTTTTGTCTAGCTACTAAATTACGCCGTTGTCCGACTAAAGTTTCATTGAGCATTTGATACAAGTCTTGCTCATCTGACAATTCCATTTGTAAATTAATTAAATCTTGGTCAGATGCTTGACTAATTTTTTGTTGTAAGTCTTCTATAGTTTGTTGTTTATATGTTAGTTCTTGTTCTTGGTCATGAACAAAACTGGAATCTATTTGCAATTTATCATTTAGGTCTTGAATGATTTTTTGCAGTTCATCTAAAGGCATTTGTTCGAGCGCTTGCACATCAACTTTTTGACTAGGCGAAACATTGCCGGAAGTGATAGCCAAAGAGTTAATCTGTTGACATAAAGCATCTTGAGATTGTAACTGCTCCTTGAGGATGCGGAGATATTCTTGCTTACTGCTTAGAGAAGCTGTTTTCACCTTTAATTGAGCAGTTTGCTGGTGTAAAGAATCTTGTGCTTGTTTTAGTAAATTTTGGCGATCGCTATATGTTTGCCCTAGTTGATTAACTTCTTCTTGCTTTTGATTAACTAGAGTCTTTTGTTGTTCAAGGTTTTGCCAATGAGGATTAAGCGTAGCTTGTTGTTTTTCGACTAATTCAAAAGCTTGATGCAGGTGTTCTCTAACAGTCTCTGTAGGAGCAATACGACTAGACAAGCGGTCTAATAGTTCGCTCATCGCCTGACTTTGCGCTACATTTAAAACATTCCCTTCATGCAGACGCTCCTCAAAGCGGCGCTGTTCACCCCGCAAATGCTCCCAAGCACCTTCTAATTCTTGACGGTTGCGTTCAACTTCTGCTTGTAATTTTTCAATTTGTTCGCGGGATGCTTCTACTTCCTGTTGTTGCGCTTCTAGACGTTGGAACTCACCCTCCATTTCGTGCAATTGTTCCAGCCGCGCCTCCATATCCATTTCCCGGCGGTTCAACTCCTGCGCCTGGAATGTCAGCGACTCTTTCCACTGGTCAATTTCGTCTTCTTTGAGCTTATATTTTTCTAACTGCCTAGAAAAGTTCTGCAAAATGTTAACCAGAGGACGACCAGCTTCTTGAAGCCTCTGAACTTGGCGATTTGGTGTAAGTTCCACCAAAACCAGTGCGCCATCATTTAATTTACTAGCTTCATCAGCTGCAATCACTTCTTCCGACACAGTAGTCCAGTTCTGGTCGGTTCGCTGACAGGCTAGCAGTTTCAATTCTGTTTTAGAACTGTTACTGAGTAAGTTAGTAGTGAGTAAGTTACCTTTGGGCTTTTGTACTTCTGCTAAATACAGCACACCACTTTTCCTCTCATGTACTTAAATCTGTGTTTTGAAATATACATTATATAATTCTGCTAAATTGTCTTATTCCGCTTCAATTGAGCAAAATAAGACAAACAAAACTATTTATAGACGCTATATCTAGCGTCTTCATTTTTATAACTGCGAATGTC
Source organism: Nostoc sp. MS1 (assembly GCF_019976755.1). Lineage (NCBI taxonomy): Bacteria > Bacillati > Cyanobacteriota > Cyanophyceae > Nostocales > Nostocaceae > Nostoc > Nostoc sp. MS1. Next base: position 4,162,508 of record NZ_AP023441.1, on the reverse strand, counting down.
TTGTTGTCTTTAACATTGTGTACTTGTGGCAGTTATGATGACTTCCGTGTTATCACTAACTTTATCTTAATTTTATTAAGGAAATTTACAACGTCGGGATAAATATATTCTCTAGGTTGTAAAGAAAATGACATGAGGGAGATTAGTGAGATGAGGAAGTAGGTGAGTAAGAGGAAAACTGTGGACTAATAACTAATGACCATTGACCATTGACTCTGGACTAACTTAAATGCAGGGAAATTTACATGAAATCGACGTTCGCAGTATCCTGCAATTGATTGAATTAGGTCAGCGAACTGGGCAACTTTTGATTGAAGTTCCTAATTTATACAGCAGTAACAAAGCTGACACAGACGATGCAGGGGAGACTGATGATACTGGAAAATACCAACAAAAGTATTGGTTGGTCTTTTTTCTTAATGGTCGAATAATTTATTGCCAAGCTGGAGAAAATTTGTCACGGATTGATGATTATTTACATCATCATCGTATAGAAACAAATTTTGATAAGCAGCAACTAACTGGTTTAGGCAAACATAATCCTTCAGAATATGAATATCTTTGGCTATTGTTAGAGGAAAATCTGATCAGCCCGAAAATAGCCGAAAACATCATCTATCGGTTGATTTGTGAAACTTTATTTGATTTGTTCAATCTACAGGAAGGTTATTTTATTTTCCTTGGGGATAGTGCGATCGCACCTCAACTAACTAGCTGGGAGATTTCACCCCTAGTTACTCAAATTACCCAACAATTACAAGGTTGGAACCAGCTATATCCTTATATTCACTCCCCATATCAATTGCTAGTTTTAGCTGACAGAGTTCATTTAAACTCATCACTTCCAGAAGCCACAATCACTAAATTAAAACAATGGGCTGATGGAAAAACCACCTTACGACAATTAGGACGTTATCTCAACCGAGACATTTTGACAGTTGCCAAGGTCATCTATCCTCATGTACAGCAAGGATGGTTAAAACTAACTAGCCCACAAACAAATCAAAATATCCAAATAACACAAGGTAAAAACAAAGCAAAAATATTGTGTATTAACGATACAAAAAGCACTTGTGAAACCATAGAGTCTATTCTGCAAGCCCAAGGATATGAAGCGATGGGCTACACTCTCCCGGAAGTCATTGCTTTAAGCCAGCCCTTAGAAGCTCTGAGTCTAATTGTCCAACTCCAGCCAAATTTAATTTTATGTGACATTATCACACCAGAACTAAATGATTATGAAATTTGTGCCATGCTGCGCCAATCTCAAGTTTTTCGGTATATACCGATGATTATGTTGAGTAGTAAAGATAAATTTATAGATCGAATCAGAACTAGGATGGCAGGTGTCACCGACTATCTCATCAAACCTTTTAATAATGATGAATTACTCATGCTGGTAAAGAAATATCTCAGGGGTTAAAGATTGCCTAAAGGTAGCAGAGGAGCAGGGAAGAATAACTCTTAACTATGGACTATGGACTAATGACTAATGACTAATAACTACTTTGGCCTTGTTAATTTTATAAAAGATGAGGTAAAAAATGTTATCACAGAATGAACCTACTCCGAGTCAAAGTATTATCTAGACAATTAAGCAAAAAAATAGAATTAATTTATACAGTAATTTTTGCAGGGAGATCAGGGAATGTTCCAAACAGGAACGTCTACATCAGGAGGTAGATAGCTATATATGAGTACAGTTCTGATTGTGGAAGACAGTCTTGCACAGAGGGAGATGATTACAGACCTCCTGAAGGCTAGCGGCTTAACAGTCACTCACGCAACCGACGGATTAGAAGCACTAGAGGCGATTAAAGACGAACCTCCTGATCTAGTCGTTTTAGATATTGTCATGCCGAAAATGAACGGCTATGAAGTTTGTCGACGCTTGAAATCAGACCCGAAAACCCAAAATGTTCCTGTGGTGATGTGTTCTTCCAAAGGGGAAGAATTTGACCGCTATTGGGGGATGAAACAAGGCGCGGATGCTTACATAGCAAAACCATTTCAGCCTACTGAATTGGTAGGAACAGTCAAACAACTACTGCGAGGATAAGGATGAAAACAACATGGTCAGCAAACCGGACTTTTTAAATGGCAGTGGTCAAGACCAATTCCGTCCCGAATTTCAAGTAGAAAGTCCCGAAGGTGAGTTACATTTACGGTTTTACATTCCCTCGCATCAGGAGTTTGCACTACCCGCAACTGGTATTCGAGAGGTGATGGAACTGAGTCCTGACAGAATCACCCCGATTCCTAATGCTTCTCCTTTACTTTTGGGTACTTTAAATCTACGCGGTCGAGTAATTTGGGTAGCCGATTTGGGTCAATTTTTAGGAGAAGTAACTCCGCTAAACACAGATAGGGCAGAAATTCCGGTGATTGCTGTGCAAGAGCAAGACACAATCGTCGGTTTAGCAGTAGAAACGGTCGGTGGAATGGATTGGCTTGATGTACAAAATCTCATGCCACCTACAAATACACCGGATACAATGGCTCCCTTTTTGCGAGGGGAGTGGTTATTAGAAACTAAAAACAACCAGTCTCTAAGACTACTTGACCAAACAGCAATTTTGCGGAGTGCGAGGTGGGCAGGATGAAATTGGGAGGGGAGCAAATGGCAGCAAGTATAGACCAATACCTTGAGAAATATCAGCAGGCTAGTACAGCCTACGCGGAACATAAATATGATGTTGCCGCTAGTTTAGTTGATCAGGTCGTGCAGAATGTACCAGATGAGCCAAATTTTCATCTATTACGGGGCCACATCTATTATGTTTTGAAGCAATTCGATGTAGCAACGGCAGAATATGAAAAAGTCATGGAGTTGACCAATGATTTTGAAATCATTGGTATGGCTCAAAATGGTCTAGACAATATTAGCCAATATCAGCAGCTGGCTGAACAAGGCTTTGATGTTGATAGTAGTGACTCAATAGATTTGGGTGCATTTGCTCTTAAAGAGCCTGAAGCATCAGAGTTAGAGGATTTAGGAGCAATTGGCGATTTTGATAATAACAGTTTAGATTTGCTCTCTTTAGAAGAATCTGGAGACAGCACAGATGATTTATCTTTAGACAATCCCTTTGAAACACCTATAGATAGCATTTCTTTTGAAAAAAACACTGAATCTTTAGAATCTATACAAAGTTTTAGTGATAATCCTTTTGCTTTAGATATTGAGCAGAAAGAAGAAAATTTAGATAGTCAGGAAGGGCAAAAAGACTTAGATTTGCCTCTCTTTTGGCAAGAAGATAGTGTTGATAGTACGTCTTTAGACAGTCAATCAGACTCATCAAGCAAAAACTCAAGTAATCTCGAATCACCTTTTGCTGAATTTGACACAACCAATAGTTTTATTGGTCAGGCTTCCGTCACTGAGTTCCTTATGGAAAACAGTCAACAAAGCACTGAAACCAGAAAAGAAGAATCTAAGAATGGCGTAATACCTTTAGAAAATTTATCAGATGAAAATTTAGATAATATTGCTCATCCCGACTCAAGTAATTGGTTACAAGAAATAGCCTCTCAAGAGGAAGTTTTAGAATCACCAGCATCATCTAATAGTGGCTTCATTTTGAAATCACCATCTCCTAATACGATAAAAGAGGAGATAAACAACTTTGATGTTGATGAAGGTTTTGATTTTGAAGCCTTTGAATCGGCTTTTGGGTCAGAAAGCGTATCAATTGATGAAGAGACAAGCGCCGTCTTCAGTAAAGAAAATTCTAAAAGTAATATAGAGTTTTTAGACGACTTTGATGAATTTGACGATTTAGGTAACATTCCTGGGTTTGATTTGTCGGAAGCCGATTCCAGCTTCAGTGATGTAATGCTTTCCAGTTCTGGGGATGTTAATAGCCCTCCTCGTAGCAAAACCACAGAAACTCCAAACGATACTTCAGAGCGCGACGAAGAACTATTTACTATTACTGGCTCTCAAGAAGCAGTACCCATCTTCAGCCAATCAGATGTTCCCAAGGTAGAAGCTAATGTCAGTGTTGAGCAAGGTTGGTTAGCACCATTAGAAAATGCTTCTCTAGACAAAAAACCTTGGTTAGTAGCTGGTACTGTCGGCGTGTTCTCCGCTTTGATGGTAGCCGTAGTTAGCTTTGGTGCGACTAACGTTGCTCCACCAGAACAACGGGAGTCTGTACGTAACACAGGCTGGGCGATGTCATTAGCAGCCGGGCTAACAGGTTTTGCTACAGCCGCCTTTATGGGGAACATGACTCTCAAACAAATCCGCCGCACCACCAAGGATTTACAAGCGCAATTTGATGCTGTGCGTCAAGGTAGCTTAAATGTCCAAGCTACGGTGTTTTCTGAGGATGAATTGGGACAATTAGCGGCCGGCTTCAATGAAATGGCGCGGGTAATTTTTACTACCACTAATGAAGCTCAACGCAAGGCGGATGAGCAAGAAGAAGCTAAGGAAAACCTCCAACGTCAAGTAATTCGCCTGCTGGATGATGTGGAAGGCGCAGCTAGGGGTGATTTAACGGTGCAAGCTGAAGTGACAGCCGACGTACTCGGAGCCGTTGCTGATGCCTTTAACTTGACAATTCAAAACCTGCGGGACATTGTACAACAAGTAAAAGTGGCAGCCAAGGAAGTAACCAAAGGTGCTACCAATTCGGAAACCTTTGCTAGAGCCTTGTCAAGCGATGCGTTGCGCCAAGCTGAGGAGTTGGGAGTTACCTTAAATTCTGTGCAGGTAATGACTGATTCGATTCAACGGGTAGCAGAAGCAGCACGGGAAGCTGAGAAAGTGGCGCGTGATGCTAGTACGATCGCTCTCAAAGGTGGCGAAGCAGTAGAAAATACTGTGGCGGGTATTTTGGAAATTCGGGAAACTGTAGCCGAAACTACCCGCAAGGTGAAACGCCTCGCGGAATCCTCGCAGGAAATTTCTAAGATTGTCGCCTTGATTTCTCAGATTGCCTCGCGTACCAACTTACTGGCACTCAACGCCAGTATTGAGGCGGCAAGAGCGGGAGAGGCTGGACGCGGATTTGCGATCGTAGCTGATGAGGTTCGCCAGTTAGCGGATAAATCAGCCAAATCCTTAAAGGAAATTGAGCAAATCGTCATGCAAATCCAGAGTGAAACCGGCTCAGTAATGACCGCAATGGAAGAAGGTACACAACAGGTAATTAAAGGTACAAAGCTGGCGGAAGAAGCCAAGCGATCGCTGGAAAATATCATCCAGGTGGCAAACCGTATCGACAGTTTAGTCCGCTCAATTACCAGCGATACCGTAGAACAAACGGAAACATCCCGTGCTGTGGCTCAGGTAATGCAATCGGTGGAATTGACAGCTCAAGAAACTTCCCAGGAAGCACAACGAGTTTCCGGCGCACTGCAAAACCTCGTGGGTGTATCCCGCGATTTGATTTCTTCCGTAGAACGTTTCCGCGTGGAAACAATGGAAACAAGATAGTCAATAGTCCCAAAGTCCCAAGTCCCAAGTTTACCAAATTGACTATTGACTAATGACTGTTGACTGTTGACTGATGACTATTGACTATTGACTATTGACTAAAAACTATGCTGCCCGAACAACAACAGAGGATTTTAGGCTACTTTATCGAAGAGGCGAGGGATCACCTGAATACAATCGAACAGGGATTGCTCAATCTTGAGAGTACCTTGAACGACCCGGAAATGATCAACGAAGTTTTCCGGGCTGCTCACTCCATTAAAGGGGGTGCAGCAATGCTTGGCTTAACCAGCATTCAGAACACCTCCCACCGTTTGGAGGATTGTTTTAAAGTTCTTAAAGAGAATCCAATTCAGGTTGACCAAAAATTAGAGTCCCTATTTCTTGGTGTTTCTGATACTCTTAAGGCTTTGTTAGAACAGTTAAGTGGGCCATTTGGTTTATCCGAAGAAGTGGCGAACACTTTGATGTCGGAAACAGAACCGGTTTTCCAATGGTTACATGAGCATTTAGAATTATTGGTGCAGAAAGGTACATCTGGCGGAGCTAGTGAAGTCGCCACCCAGCCAAGCCCAACAGATAGTGTGGGTACACTGACAGAAATCTTCTTCCGTCAAGATGCTGTACATACAGCAGGCGAAGCCCACAGAACAGCTCCAGCAGTGGCAACACAAACAGTAAGTACAGCCGATCAATGGGGTGAATTTCAAGCCCAGGTGCTACAAACACTTAGGGAAATGTTGCAATTATTTAAGCAACCAGCCACACCAGCTTCTAGGCAAAGTCTTCAAGACTGTTGTAATCAGTTAGTCAAAATTGGCAAGACATGGAATTTACCCAATTGGTGTAATTTATCTAAAGCCGCAGCTAATGCGATCGCTAATCAAGAAAATACTTATCTTACTTTAGCTAAAATTGTCATTACAGAAATTAAGCAAGCTCAAGAATTAGTTCTGCAAGGTAGGGAATCCGAAATCACCATCAGTCATCGATTAGAAGCACTTTGGGGTTTCCCAGAAATGCCATTGTTAGAAGTGGCGCAAAATCTACTTGGTGATGTTCCCACGGCTATTAGTCAATCATTTATCGAACTACTCCCCCCCGAACCAAAAACTACTATTACTCATAATGAAAGTAACGAGCCTGTTATTGAGCCACCAACAGATAGCGTCACTAGTCTAACCGAAATATCTCAGCAACTTGAGCCGGAAAATGTCACCGCAGAAAACACGGCAACTGACAATATTTTCTTGGATAGCGAAGACCATACACCACATAGCACTAACAAAATTCATACCCACGGCCCAGAAGTAGGATTAGCTGAGTTAAATACTCTTGCTGATTTATTTGAAGGTGAAACACCAGAGCTAGACGACACATGGCAACAAGAGGAAATTATTAACCTCACAGACACTAACAATTTAGAAGTAGATAATAGTGAAACTAAATCTGAGGGAATTGATAATGATATAGCTGATTTTCTCTCGCTTAATGATGATAGTGAAGAGACTCAAAGCACTACAAATAATTCAGAAGATTTAAGTTTATTATTTGGTGATAACTTATTAGATAAGGATAATTTAGAATCACAAGATTTATTTAAAGCACCAATTACTGCTGAAGAAATATTACAAGAAGCTAAAGAGAACACTATAAAATCCTCAGAAGAAGATGATTTTATAGATGAGTTATTAGAATTATCATCTAATAAAGATAGTTCATCTGTCGTAGAATCAGTGACTAATATTGATGATTTATTCTTAGAAACAGATATAAATGTAGATGGTTTAAAAGAAACAAAATTATCAAATAATCCAGAAACTAATCTATCAACACCATTAGAAGAATCATCATTAACTAATTTATTTAGTGATTTGGGTGAAGGTTCTCTACTACCTACAGACGAATCGGAATTGAGTGATTTATTTGATTTGTCATCATCACCAGCAATATCAGGAGTTACAAAAACAGAAGATGATTTAGATAACTTCTGGGATTCAGAAGCAGAGATTGAACCAGGGCAAATATTAGAATCTGTATTAGAGCAAGATATAGCTCAGGCTTTAGAAGCAAGTTTGTTTGCGGCTGCAACTTCAAGCGATCTCTTTGCGGAAACTCCACATTCTACATTGCCAATAGGAGAAAATCTTCACACAGAAGATTTAGATATAACTTTCCTACAGGAAGAAGAACAGTTAGATTTAATATTCTCAGAGCAGACTGGGGATGATTTGTTTGGCGAACTAACAGCCGATAATTCTATTATTGATCCGAATATTGATCTGCTGGCAAGTGAACAACTTTCAACGCCAGAAACTCATAGTTTTTCTCAACAACCAGAAGTATTAGATTTTACTCCTGAATTTACTACCCAAATTCAAGAATTAGCTCCTGCTGAATTAGAAGTTGATTTATTCCAAGAAATCAATAGTGAGGCTACAGCACCAGAAAGTTCAGCAATTTTAGAGAATCATGATTTATTTGCAACTGCTGATACTGTAGATTTACTATCATCGCCAACAGTTGAAGAAAGCAGTGAACTAGATTTATTGATTACTGATAATGATTTATCAGGGTTAACTGACGAACTTACAGCCATCACTTTTGAACAGACAGATGATTCTGGTAGGATAGAAACAGTTATCGAATTTGTTGCGCCAACAATAGAAGAAAGCAGTGAGCTAGATTTAGGTGATGATTTACTGATTACTGATAGTAATTTATCAGAGTTAACGGGCGAACAGACAGATGATTTGGGTATTCTAGAAACCCTTTCACCACCAATAGTTGAAACAACGGATGAACTAGTTTTAGGTGATGATTTATTAATTATAGATTCTGAGAATCCAGAATTAACTGACGACCTAACGAATATTACTTTTGACCAAATAGATCATTCCGTTAGCTTAGAAACGATTTCGTCTCAAGAAAGCAGCGAGCTTGGGTTCATTACCGATGATTTATCAGATTTAACTAGTGCCTTAACAAATATTACTGTTGAGATGACAGATGTTTCTGGTAGTTTAGAAACGCTTTCATTACAAGAAAGCAGCGAACTTGAGTTAGGCGATGATTTATTCAACATTGATGCTGTTTTATCAAATATTACTGTTGAGCAGACAGATGTTTCTGGTAGTTTAGAAACGCCTTTAGTACAAGAGAGTAGCGAAATTGAGTTAGGTGATGATTTATTTAAACTTGATGCAGGTTTATCAGATATTACTGTTGAGCAGCCAGATGTTTCCGATAGTTTAGAAACGCCTTTAGTACAAGAGAGTAGCGAAATTGAGTTAGGTGATGATTTATTTAACCTTGATGCTGATTTATCAGATATTACTGTTGAGCTGACAGATGTTTCCGATAGTTTAGAAACGCTTTCAATACAAGAGAGTAGCGAAATTGAGTTAGGCGGTGATTTATTCAAGATTGATGCAGGTTTATCAAATATTACTGTTGAGCAAAAAGATGTTTCTGGTAGTCTAGAAGCGCTTTCAGCACAAGAGAGTAGCGAAATTGAGTTAGGCGATGATTTATTCAACATTGATGCTGTTTTATCAAATATTACTGTTGAGCAGACAGATGTTTCCGATAGTTTAGAAACGCCTTTAGTACAAGAGAGTAGCGAAATTGAGTTAGGTGATGATTTATTCAACCTTGATGCTGGTTTATCAGATTTAACTTTAGATGAGTCCATCACGGAAACTCATGGTTTAACAGATGTCGGGGTTGAGGATATATCTATCTCAGAATCTAACGGACTGGAGTTAATTACAACTAGCAACAGTCTAGAAACCATCGATTCTGAAAACGCAGATGAATTTGCTGATTTATCAGCGCTTTTGGGGGATGTAAGTTCTTTATCGGAAACTGTAGCTAAGGCTGAGGAAAATGTAATCCTAACTAACGCCGAGACTCACATCCAAGATGAATTTGCTGATTTAGAAGCATTATTAGACAGAGAATCTACACTTAGTAACGAAAATGATGCTATAGCAATAGATGATTTTGCTGTCTTAGAAGCGTTGTTGAGTACAGACAATGCAGAAGAACTAAATGAATCGCAGCCAGCTTTAGCCAAAGTTATACCAATTACGCCTAATGTTCCTCCTGCTGCACCGGAATTAAGAGATGAATTTAGTGATCTGGAGAAACTGTTAGCAGAAGCAGACCAAAGTATTTCTCATTCATCATCAGTTAAACAAACTGTAGGTAAAACTCAACGTGGTTCTAATCGGCGGACTGCAAGATTTGAAGAAACGATGAAAGTGCCGGTGAAGCAGTTAGATGAAATGAGCAATTTGGTGGGTGAGTTAGTGGTTAACCGCAACACCTTAGAACAGGATCATGAACGGTTGCGACAATCATTAGATAACTTGCTGATTCAGGTACAACAACTCTCTGATGTAGGCGCAAGGATGCAGGAGTTGTATGAACGATCGCTTTTAGAAGCTTCTTTGTTAGCCAGTCGGAAAACTACAGAAGTTACTTACCAAGAACCAGACGCAAATAGCGATCGCGGTTTTAGTGAACTAGAAATGGATCGCTTCACTCCCTTCCACACGCTTTCCCAGGAAATGATTGAACTCATTGTCAGGGTGCGGGAGTCAGCAAGTGACATCGACTTCGTTACCGAAGAAACTGAGCGAGTCGCCAGACAATTCCGCCAAGTCACTACCCAACTACAAGAGGGACTAACACGCGCCCGCATGGTTCCATTCTCCCAGACAATTGACCGCTTGCGCCGTGGGGTACGAGATAATGCAATCAAGTTTGGTAAACAGGTGGAATTAGTTATCGAAGGTGGGGATACTTTAATCGACAAGATGATTTTGGATCATCTCAATGACCCACTGACGCATATGTTAAATAATGCGATCGCTCACGGTATTGAAACCCCAGAAATCAGGCAAGCTGCCAATAAACCACCAGTGGGAACCATTACTATCCGCGCTTTCCACCAAGGGAACCAAACTGTAATTTCTGTGGGTGATGATGGTGCGGGGATTGATACAGAACGCATCAAAACTAAAGCTGTGAAACTGGGAATGATGACACCAGCACAGGCGCAAGCTATGTCCCGCATGGAAGTCTATGATTTATTATTCCAAGCTGGTTTTAGTACCAAAGACGAAGCCGACGAAATCGCTGGTCGGGGTGTGGGTATGGATGTGGTGCGGTCGGAAATTAGCGAAATTCGGGGTATTGTCAATACAGATTCCACTTTGGGCAGGGGAACTACCTTTACAATTCGTCTACCACTGACACTAAGCATTTGTAAGGCTTTATGCTGCGTCTCCGATAAAGCACGGATTGCCTTCCCGATGGATGGTGTTGAAGATACTTTAGATATCCCAGCGAAAAACGTTCAACATAGTGCTGATGGACAGTCATTCATTTCTTGGCGCGATACGGTTTTACCATTCCGACCTTTGAAAGACTTGTTAACCTTCAATCGTCAACTTAGTCGCGGTAGTGTCTACGGCGGTACAAGAGATGATGATATGATTTCCGTGGTTGTGGTGCGATCGGGTAATACTTTAATCGCCCTGCAAATTGACCTAGTACTAAGTGAACAAGAAATTGTTATTAAACAATTTGAAGCCCCAGCACCTAAACCAATAGGTGTGGCAGGTGCTACAGTCTTGGGTGATGGTCGTATCATGCCAATTGCCGATGTACTGGAAATTATCGATATCTTCCAAGGGCGGATGTCCAAGCACAGTGGTAACACGCCTTGGCAACACGCAACACCACCTACTGCGGTAGAAGCCCAGGTTGAGAAGATTGACCCGACTGTCTTGATTGTGGATGACTCCATCACCGTTCGAGAGTTGTTATCACTCACCTTTAACAAAGCTGGTTATCGCGTTGAACAAGCTCGTGATGGTCAGGAAGCTTGGGATAAACTCCGCTCTGGTCTACCTTGTGATATCGTCTTCTGCGATATTGAAATGCCCCGTTGTGACGGGCTGGAGTTACTCTCACGCATTCAAAAAGATTCCAACCTCAACCACTTACCGATTGCTATGCTTACCTCAAGGGGCGCGGATAAACACAGACAAATGGCTATTCAACTAGGTGCTAGTGGTTACTTTACTAAGCCTTACTTAGAAGAAGCTTTGTTAGAAGCCGCAGTGCGGATGTTGAAGGGAGAGAAATTAGTAGGTCACGGTAACAGTTAAGGTATGGGAGATTTTTCTCTGTGCCTCTGTGTTTAATAAATTATTTTTACTACAGAGTCACAGAGACACAGAGTTTAAGAGGTTATAGAAGGATGGCTCAACTGGAAGCACTGGTATAAAAACGCAGGGCAAAGCGCCAAAACCAACTCGAAACCCAAAATAAGGCTATAGCTAATCCCAAAGCTCCTATTATCCAAGGTAATTGCACTCGGCCTAACATAACTTCGGCTGGTACTGTAGTTAAAAATGTTACTGGAACTATAAAGGTAAAGAAAAAGCGGTAAGCTGCGGGATAGGCGATCATTGGGTATCTACCTGCTTCTAGTAAGCCGCGTAATACTTCGGTGGCGTTATAGATTTTCACAAACCAAATACTAGTTGCCCCTAGCATAAACCATAGACTGTAGAGAATGATGACACCACACAATAAGGGCAGGATAGCTGGTATGTAGTTGGTAATACTTAAACCAAGGCGTTTACCTGCATAGCCAATGATGATACTACCAAAAATAATATCTGGGACTCCCCAAGGGGATACAGTGTGGGTAGACAGCCAAAACTGACTGCGAATAGGTTTGAGTAGAACAAAATCTAAAGTTCCTTGTTGGACATGGTTGACGATTTTGTTGAGGTTGGGAGCGAGGAAGGTTGCTGAAAAGCCTTGCAGTAAGGTGAAAATTCCTAATACTATCAAAGCTGCTTCCCATGACCAGCCAGTAAAAGTATAGCCAGTACGATAAAACAAGAATAATCCAAATAGACTACCAGCTAAATTACCTAAGCTACTGAGTGTAGCGATGAGGAAGTTGAGGCGATACTCCATCTCAGATGCGATCGCTGCACTCCAAAATAGTTTTAATACTTTCCAATATCTTTGCATCTTACACCCGTAACCTAATCCCTGCTTCTCAGTTACTTGACCCAATCTTTATAATCATAATGATTCTACTAAAATCCTCAAGGCTAAGATATTGTATGCACATTCATCAGCCTGCGAAATTTTATGCACTTTGATTTACCACATTTGATCAAATCACTCGGTTACTTTGGAGTATGGGGAATTATATTTGCTGAGTCTGGTTTATTGATTGGTTTTTTCCTACCAGGAGATAGTTTATTATTCACCGCCGGTTTTGTGGCATCTCAGCACTTGTTAAATATTTGGATTCTCATTATTGGAGCCTTTGTTTGTGCAGTTTTAGGTGATAACGTGGGTTATACCACTGGTCACAAATTTGGCAGAAGATTATTTCAAAAAGAAGATTCTTGGTTATTTCATAAAAAACATATAGTCAAAACACAGCAATTTTATCAACAACACGGCAAGAAAACTATCGTTTTAGCGCGTTTTGTCCCTATTGTCCGCACCTTTGCCCCAATTGTTGCTGGTCTTGGTTCCATGCAATATCGGACATTTATGTTTTATAACCTAATCGGCGGTCTGGTTTGGACTTTCGGTATTACACTTTTAGGTTTCTTTCTTGGTAAATCTCTGCCACCAGAACAGGTAGACAAGTATTTACTACCTATCATTGGATTAATTATTGTTGTCTCGCTATTACCATCAGTATTTCATATTATCCAAGAAAGAAAATCAAAAAATTAAATCTTTAAGATAAAGGGAAAGTACAAAAGAACGATTAAGAGGCATCTATGATGTTCAAACAGTACATCCCTTTGGTAGCTCGTTCCTTTTTGGCTGTGATTTTTATCTATGCTGGTTTAAACAAAGTGTTTGACTTTGCTGGAACAAGTGCATCTATAGCTAAAGTCGGTTTACCAATAGTAGAAGTTTTACTAGTTTTTACTATTGCTTTTCAGATTTTAGGTGGTTTGTCAATCATTCTGGGCTATAAAGCAATACGGTTCAGTTAAGGCGCAAAGTTGTGTAAATTAAGGATTGTAATTAACGCTGAAAGTAAACTGTAGTGCATCTCAAAGATTTTTCCCTGTTGTCTCCAATGATACAAAGCGATGATTTGCTAAAAGCAATAGAGACAGCCATACCTGCAACTGCCATTGAACAAGCGATTACAACCAGCAAAGCTAACGAAGAAAGAAATCGTTCTTTACCTGCACATTTGGTAGTCTGCTTAGTAATAGCAATGAGTCTGTGGTCGAGAGATTCAATGCGAGATGTACTAAAAAACTTAGTAGATGGTCTTTCTGTGGCGTGGGTAAAAGTTGGGAAAAAAAGCGCGAGTACCTTGTAAATCGGCAATCACTCAAGCTCGACAAAGATTAGGTGCAAGGGTGATGAGCCAATTATTTCACGCCTCTGTAAAACCAATGGCAACGGCTGAAACATTGGGAGCATTTTTAAATGGGCTACGAATAGTAGTAATTGATGGTAGCTGTTTTGATGTTCCAGATAGTGAAGAAAATGCCAGAGTTTTTGGTCGCCCAAGTAGCCGTACTGGGACAGTGGCAGCATTTCCCAAGGTGAGATTAGTCATCTTAGTGGAAGCAGGAACGCACATTATATTTGATGCCTTAATGTGTCCTTATCGTATGGGAGAACGAGTTCGAGCATTAAAATTATTACGCTCTGTACAATCAGGAATGTTGTTGATGTGGGATAGAGGTTTACATTCCTATGCAATGGTACACAAAACCGTATCCAAGGGCTGTGATTATTTAGGAAGAATCCCAGCCAATGTGAAATTTCTGGCAGAAAAACCGTTAGAAGATGGCTCCTACTTATCGTGGATTAATCCTTCAGGAAAACTACGCTCAAAAGGTTGTCAGCCAATCCTTGTGAGAGTTATTGAATACACAATTGAGCATCCAGAAAATCCCACGGAACAACTTACTTATCGCTTAATTACAAGTTTATTAGATATTCAGAAATTCCCAGCAGAATTATTAGCTAAGGAATATCATCAACGTTGGGAAGTAGAAAATATCATTGATGAATTGAAAATACATCTTTTGGGGCGTAAAACTCACGTTCGTTCTCAAAAACCACGAGAAGTCGTGCAAGAAATTTATGGTTGGTTGTTAGGTCATTGGTCAGTACGAGTGTTAATGTTTCAAGCTGCAACTACTGCTGGGGTTCCACCATTACGCTTGAGTTTTACAAGTACATTACGAGTCATTCGTCGTGCTATTCCTAAATTTCAAGATTTACAGACCGAAGACTTACCTTTTTTTTCGATTGGTTAATTGTCGAGATTTTAGATACGTTTTTATCTGAACGTGTTCACCGTGTTAATCCCAGAGTTGTGAAAAAACCTGTATCAAAGTTTCGCTCTAAAAAGCCGCAACACAGAGGTACTGGACAACGAGTAGAAGCTCCGAAATTTCACATCACTAATCAGCTTTCTAGGCTTAACTGAACCGTATTGGGCTATAAAGCCCAAATTGGTGCGATTCTGCTCATTATTTTTATGATTCCAGCTACTATTGTGTTTCATAATCCCCTGGCTGATCCTAGTCAGTTTAATAATTTCTTCAAAAACTTGTCTATTATTGGTGGACTTCTGTTGATCCTGGCCTATGGATCTGGTCATCTGAGTTTGGAATCTGAGAGCAAAGGTTAGAAAAGACAAGGGAGATAAAAGTTTTCTCTATCTCCCCCACTTCTGATAGTTTAAGCTGCACGACAAATAGGGGTAGGTTGCAAACCCACCCCTTCTACTTCTGATATTTTGCGTCCAACTGCAACAGCTACAGGCTTTAAACTAGTTACTAAATTCACCATATCTTCTAAAGATAGGGCTTGACGGGCATCAGAAACTGATTTTTCTGGTTCTGGATGACACTCAATAATTAATCCATCTGCACCACAAGCTATAGCCGCTTTGGCTAGAGGTGCTACTAGTTCTCGTTTACCTACAGCATGGGAAGGATCGACAATTACAGGTAAATGGGTGATTTGCTTGAGTGCGGCTACCGCCCCTAAATCTAGGACATTGCGGGTGTAACTATCAAAGCTGCGGATACCTCTTTCGCACAGCACCACATCTGGATTTCCGTGACTGACAATGTATTCCGCCGCCATGACAAATTCTTCGATTGTGGCTGCTAAACCACGCTTGAGTAATATGGGTTTGCCAGCTTGGCCTAAAGCTTTGAGTAAGTCGAAGTTCTGCATATTGCGGCTACCCACTTGTAACATATCAACATGGGCGGCGATCGCTTCAATTTGGGAAATTGACATAACTTCAGTCACAACAGGAATATTGTATTGCGATCGCACTTGGGCTAAAACCTCTAATCCTGCTTCTCCCATCCCTTGGAAAGCGTAGGGAGAGGTACGAGGTTTGTAAACACCACCCCGCAAAGCTTGTACAGGTGCAGATTTTAACTCTTGGGCGACTGTTTCCATCTGTTCTAGACTTTCCACAGCACATGGCCCACCGATAATTACCAGTTCTTCGCCACCGAAAGCAACTGTTTTTGAGAGTTTAACGATTGTTTGATGATGAGGATAAGACTGAGCGACAAGTTTAGCGTTAATCATGGTTTGATTTTCCTAGTTGACTGTTAACTGTTGACTGTTGACTATTGACTTTTGACTGTTGACTATTGACTTTTGACTGCCGAAAAAAAAGCCCAGAACCTTTAGTTCCGGGCGCGTATGATTTATCAGCATGACGCTATTTACCCGGAACTTGCTCTGGGCCAAAAGCAAAAGCCATAAAACCAATTACTGAAATAGATCATGATACTCAATGGGGATAGGTAATTTTGTTTCAAACTGCTGGAATAGTTAATGAATCTAGGTTTTCAATCCGTCTTGGAAAGTTTGCTCAAGTCGGCATAGCCGCCCACGCAACGTTCCGCAAAATCCAAAATCGGTAGATTTACTCCTAAAAAAACAAAAACCGCAGAGTTTGCTCTGCGGTTCACCGGGCGGCTTCCATGTGGAAACTTAATTCACCCCCGGTGAACCGCCTTATGCCAAAAATAAAAGTAGCGACTGCTGCTGAACATTTGCACGATTTTAAGTTAAAGAATATATGTATACGCTATCTTAAAACAAAGATAACAGAAGAATTTTGTAGCGTCAAGACCAGCAAGATATGGAAGAAAGACGATAAACTCAGTACAAATCTGAGAATGATAGTTTGTTCCTGGCTGGCACAAAATAGAATGTTTCTTATTAAAATACATCCTCCGATTTTGGTAACTTTTATTTTTTAGGTAATAGGTAATAAATGATAGTAAATATTATTAAATGAAATAAAAAATAAGCCTAAAGAGGTATTTTATTGCACAGTTTTTTGGTTCTATACGTTAATCACAACCTAGTTTGATTATGCTCAGGTCTAAACTCTTCACTAAACCTTTTGATACGCATGGTGTTTATCCCTGCCCTATCTGTCGAGTAGGGAAGATTTCTCACATATCCTTGATGGAAGCAATGGGTTGTGATTTTTGCCACGAAATTTTTACTGTGAATTTAGAACAGCAGCAAATTAAGATGCCTTCTCGACATCCGCCTCTAATTTGGCGCTGGAATGGCTTTAACTGGACGGAGGCGCAGTTAGAAGGTGTAGAATTAGGCTGGGGTTATGGGTTGGCTGCGGCTACTTTTGTGTTGTTACCGACAACGCTAATAGGTCTTGTCGCTTATTATTTTCCACCTAGCACTAGTGATGTTGTAAGTTGGCTGCCGTATATTTGGACGATATTAACTTTTTTGTCCCATTTATCAATTATTATTTGGATTTTCATCGAAGTTTATCAAATCCCTGTAGCTGCATATTTACGAGCCATTGGTAATTTGAGAAATCGACAAGCCCAAAGATGAAAAGTTTTGTAAATTTCTATGACTTAGGGCAGCTGACAGCAGTTAATTTGCTCTACATTTAGGTCAAAATGAGTACAGCGATCGCTCGGTAGGCTATAGATGAATATATAAAATGTAGTATCTTAGACCTTACGAGCAAAAAAGTTATTGATAGACTCATTTCGCTGCGATAGGCTTATATAATGTCTGAGTGCTATTTTCACTGTAGTATCCTCAACTCTGTTAAAGATGCTACAGTACTGCCCAGTCCCTATTGGTAAATATGGAGGGCTATATCTCTCATAACTAAGTTGATTCTCCAATAAAACATCTTATGAGCGAGCTGGAGCGGTATTATAGGGTATTGGAATTGGAACCAGGGGCCACCCTTGAGGAAGTTAACCAAGCGTATAAGGATTTGGTTTTTGTGTGGCATCCTGACCGACTTCCTAAAGATAATGTCCGCTTGCAACAAAAAGCGCAGGACAAACTTAAGGCAATTAACGAAGCTAGGGACAAGTTGCGTTCTTTAAATGGTAAAGACAACAGCCATAGCAATGGTAATGGCGTTAGTAATGGCAATGGTAAGCGTCAGCACAATCATGTTTACCAGAATCCTCCACGGCAACCGAGAAAATCATACCAAGAAACTCATCAGCCACAGCCACAGCCACAAAATCCTGATTTGAGCGGCAAAGATTTCAGTCGGGCAAATTTAAGTAATAAAGATTTATCAGGTAGAAACCTCAGTCACGCTAATTTAAGCGGTGCTGACCTCAGTGATACTTTTATGCACAAAGTGATTCTGAGGGGTGCTGACTTATCAGAAGCAAATTTGTTTAGGGCGAATTTACTCTTAGCCGACATGAGAGAAGCTAATTTACGCTCTGCTAACTTAATCGGTGCTGATCTTAGTGGCGCTGACTTGCGAGGAGCAGATTTAACAGGAGCGCGGATTCGTTCAGGCGATCGCCTGTTGGTAAAATTAATAGGCGCAAATTTAAGCGGTGCAATTATGCCTGATGGTGCGGTTCATAGTTAGTCAATAGTCAACAGTCAATAGTCAATAGTTGTTTTCTTTTGTCCTTCCAGTCTCCAGTGCTTGATATAAATGGGACAATGACAAATAACAATTGACAACTGACAACTATGAACATTGTAATCATTGGCTGTGGTTACGTTGGTTGTGCGATCGCACAATATTGGCAGCAAAATTCCCATCTAATTGTCACCGCTACAACTACCACACCAGAACGTGTTTCTCAATTACAAAAACTAGCTCACAAAGTTGTAGTTACTCAAGGAAATGACCTAGAAAAAATTGTCAATATCTTAGAAAATCAAGATTTCGTCTTGTTAAGTGTCGGGGCAAAAGGTGCTGATTTGTATGAATCAACATATCTAGATACTACCAAAACTTTAGTTGCGGCTTTACAACAAAACTCTAGTGTTAAACAAGTAATATATACAGGCAGTTATTCAGTTTACGGTGATAGAAATGGTGAGTGGGTAGATGAAGAAACACCGCCTATGCCTAAAAGCCGTAACGGAGAAATTCTTCAAGAGGCAGAAGAAGTTTTATTATCAGCCTCTAGTGAACAACTCAAAATTTGCATTTTGCGATTAGGTGGCATTTATGGCCCTGGTAGAGAATTGGTGAAAATATTTAGCAGAGTTCCTGGAACCACTCGTCCTGGTGATGGTAGTGATATTACAAATTGGATTCATTTAGATGACATTGTTGGTGCTATAGAGTTTGTGCGTCAACATCCATTACAAGGCATTTATAACTTAGTAAATGATGCCCATTTACCCAGTAGAATATTGCTAGATACTTTATTTGCTAAACATAATTTAGCTCCAGTAACTTGGGATGATACAGGTAATAGTAATCGTCCTTATAATGCAACAGTCTCTAATCAAAAAATCAAACAAGCTGGATATCAATTAATTCATCCTCAAATGATCTTCTAAATTTAGAAATATAATTTTATGGAAACGACATCTACCCAGTTTTATAATTGGCAAAATTATCAATGTGCATATCAGGTTTATCAAGCACCAAATTCTCAAGCTGAAGGTCTACCTTTACTATTGATTCATCCTATTGGTGTCGGCTTATCTGGTAAATTTTGGCAACGTTTTGTGCGTGAATGGTACAGTAGCGGTCAACGAAATCTGATTTATAATCCAGATTTATTAGGCTGCGGAGAAAGTGATAAACCCCATGTAGCTTATACTCCCAAAGATTGGGCAGAGCAATTACAATATTTCCTACAAACTGTAGTACAAACACCTGTGATTTTAGTAGTACAAGGTGCTTTGTTTCCTGTGGCTCTAGAATTAGTGCAGTTGGAATCAAACTTAATTGCTAAACTCGTACTTTCTGGGCCGCCAACTTGGCCAGTAATTACCAAAAAAGCCCCAGATTGGCAACAAAAATTAGCTTGGAATATTTTTGACTCGCCTGTTGGTAATGCTTTTTATCGTTACGCACGTACACCAAAGTTTCTCAGTTCTTTTTCCACCAAGCAATTATTTGCATTAGCCGATAGTGTAGATGCAGAGTGGTTAAATACATTAGTTGCAGGTGCAGCAAATCCAGACAGCCGCCACGCTGTATTTTCTTTTCTCGCTGGGTTTTGGCGGAAAGACTATAGCAGTTTGATTGCTACCATCAAACAACCCACACTTGTAGTTTTGGGTGAAGCTGCGTCAAGTATTAGTAAAGAAGGGAAAACACAGACGGCTGATGACACTTTAGCCGATTACCTTGCTTGTTTACCACAAGCTCACGGTGTGAAAATACCAGGACGAAATGTTTTACCTTATGAGTCTACATCTGAATTTGTGAGAGCGATCGCCCAAAGCAACTTGTAGCCCATTACACATTTGTGAAGTATTTACTACAAACCAAACTTCGTTCGACAAAGAAAAAATTTCAAAAACTCTGTATGATTCATACTGAAATATTGAAATCACGTAGACTGAGTATTGTATACTCTACTGATAATGAGATTATTTTGGAAAGCAAATTCCATTTCTATCTGAATTAGACGTAAGAGTTAACCGTTGTTGTCTGGTGATACCACCACAAAAAATCTTTGTAACAGATGAATTGACGATAGGGGCGCTTTGCACATCGACTGTATCAAACATTTCATAAAATGGTATGACGTTGAAAACCTGTATATCAATGTAAATCTTGCATAAAGTATATAGTGTATTTATATAAGTAATTTATTGTTACTAAACCAGATATTGAAAGGGAAAAATGTATGTTAGCCCCTATTGTAGCTAGATTTTAGCGAATTATATGACACTATGACCAATATGTTTTTTTTGTGAACGTGTAAGACTACTCTAGCTGAATAAGTACATTTATCATAATTTAGAAAATGTCTATTGAGGAAATACAGAGTAAATCACATTCATAGCAGTATCAAGATAAGAAAAATTGCTAATACTGGTAATTTTTACCTTATGTACTTGCGCGATCGCCTAAAAAGGCTAGTTCACATTTGTTTATATATAGACTATGTGTCTATTTTTACTATAAATCCTCAATATTCATCTTCTTTAGGAAAAAGAGTCTTATGCAGAAATCAACTTTGATCCAGAGCTTTGCAAAAATTGGATTAGCAGTAACAGTTCTTTCTGTGGGAGTTGCTACATCCAGTTCCGCCAAAGCAGCAGTTCTTTTACAAGACAACTTTGATACTGAATCTTTGCAGTTGAACTATAATGCTTTCGCTAACTGGAATGTGACAGACGGAACCGTGGACTTAATCGGTAATCCAGGTTTTTTTGACTTACAACCAGGCAATGGACGTTACGTAGATTTAGATGGTTCAACAGCAAATGCTGGTATACTCTCATCTAAAACCTCATTTGCTTTTAATGCTGGTGATGTCGTTAACCTTACTTTCCAACTAGCAGGCAATCAACGAGTGAATTTTGCTGATTCTGTGACGGTATCTCTAGGTAGCTTGTTTAATGAAACATTTACACTACCATTTAGCCAAGGTTTTACAACCTTTACCCGGACTTTTACTGTTGCTTCAGCCACAACTGCTAATTTAGCTTTTGCAGGTGCTGGTGGCGATAACATTGGATTACTACTTGATAATGTCAGCTTAACAAGTACTACTAACTCAACTTCTGTTCCTGAACCAGCTTCTATGTTGGGATTGTTAATGTTTGGTGCTTTAGGTACAAGTTCTCTCTACAAGCGTCAACAGCAAGTCAATAAAGCATAAATTCATTTCTGGATTATTTTACTTCATGGCTGCCGTATCTACTCATAAGCAATACGGCAGTTTCTTTCATCGCCATAAGATTGCGGTGTGAAAATACTGGGACGAAATGTTTTACCTTATGAGTCTACTGCTGAATTTGTGAGAGCGATCGCCAATTACACTTAACTTATTGCACAATTTGCCCTACAAATCATTTACTGATGGAAATGTAGCTAAAATACAGAAGTTCTACGGCAGTATATTTTCTACCCAGGTAAATCCATCAGGTAATCAATGATTAATCAACTCCAAGACTATAACCCTAGCGGCGTGGGTGAAATTAATGGCAATCTCTTAGGTTTGCCATTTGATTATGATTCTGCAAATTTAATTGTCTTTGCAGTTCCTTGGGAGGTTACGGTTTCCTATGGTGCAGGTACAGCCAACGGTCCCCAAAGAATCCTTGATGCTTCAGTACAACTGGATTTATTCGACTTCGATAACCCTGATGGTTGGAAACAAGGAATTTTTTTAGTAGACATTCCCCAAGACATTATAGAGAAGAATAATTACTACCGGACTTTAGCAGCACAAATTATTGAGCGGTTAGCACAGGGTAAATTACTCACAGATACACCAGATTTAACCCCCGTACTCACAGAAATTAATCAGGCTTCTCAACAGGTAAATCAATGGCTGTTTGATCAATGTCAAACAGCGATGAATCAAGGTAAACAAGTCGCTGTCATTGGTGGAGATCATAGTTCACCCTTGGGCTATTTCCAAGCATTAGCAGCGAAATACCCTAACTTTGGGATTTTACACATTGATGCACACGCAGATTTACGCGACGCTTATGAGGGTTTTGAATTTTCTCATGCGTCAATTATGTTTAATGGGTTGAAGTTACCGCAAATTTCCAAGCTGGTGCAGGTAGGCTTACGCGATATTAGTCATGATGAAGTGCAAATGATTGACCAATCCCAAGGTCGAATTGTGGCATACTATGACCCACTGATCAAACAAAAGCTCTACGCTGGTACTACTTGGATTGAATTATGCCGAGAAATTATTCATCATTTGCCGGAACACGTCCACATTAGTTTTGATGCAGATGGTTTAGATCCTAAACTTTGTCCAAGTACAGGTACACCTGTTCCTGGTGGGTTGGAATTGGAACAAGTTTTTTGTCTATTCCGTGAATTGGTGAATAGTGGCAGAAAAATTATTGGCTTTGATGTCTGCGAGGTTGGGGATGGTGAGTGGGATGGTAATGTAGGGGCAAGAGTTGTTTATAAATTAGCGAATTTGATGAATTTATCCCAACGATTATAAATTGCAGTAGGCGATCGCCTACCTAATCATGTTTTTACCGTTGGGCGATCGCATTTAACCTGAGCTTAACTCTTAGTATAAAAGAAGCTATACTATTTGCAAATTTATAACATCTATCTTGAGTATAGTTTTTAGAAAGAAACTAAAAAATGTTGAACTATACTTATTAAATAAAAATGTAATTTTTATTTGTAATATTTGTAAACACTGAAAAAGTAAAATCTCAAAAACCTTGTATCTCAATAGCTTTGGCTTTATAAGTCAATTTATTTTGGCCGCTTGTTTTGCTTGTTGACAGTAACCACTCATGCAAATGATTAATTTCTATGTCATCATAGACAGTGAGAATTAAATCGGTGATAGTCTTTGTTTTTAGTATTAACTGGCTTTTCCATTTGGTATTTACAGACTTCTCTCCGAAACTTAAGTCTCTACACAGCTTTGATTTTGGAGAGAATGTAATGTCAATTTATGTAGGGAACCTCTCTTACGCAGTTACGCAAGAGGATATCAGCAACGTTTTTGCAGAATATGGTTCTGTAAAACGGGTTGTGCTACCTACTGACCGTGAAACAGGCCGTCTACGCGGTTTTGCTTTCGTGGAAATGAGTTCAGATGAAGAAGAAGCATCAGCAATCGATGGACTTGATGGTGCTGAGTGGATGGGACGAGATTTAAAAGTTAATAAAGCCAAGCCCAAAGAAGATAATAATAGAGGTTCCTTTGGTGGTGGTGGCAACCGAGGAGGATATAACGGTGGCGGTGGCGGTGGACGTTCCCGTTACTAAGGTTTAAAACGAAGAATTTAGAGAAATTCTTAAAGTCAGACATATGTCTGCCTTTTTTTTTCCGGTGAGTTAACTCAATTCTTGACCCCTATTGAGCCAAGAATTTCAATTGAATAGGAGATATCATGACACAGATCAAAGTTGGCGAAAATGAAGGTATCGAGTCAGCCTTACGCCGATTTAAGCGAGAAGTTTCTAAAGCAGGAATTATGCCTGATATTAAGAAGCATCGTCATTTTGAAACGCCTATAGAAAAACGCAAGCGTAAAGAAATCGCCAAACACAGGCAGTCTAAACGACGTTTTCGTTAGGAATTAATAAGGCTGGCTAATTACAGACGATATGGTTGG
This sequence comes from Nostoc sp. MS1, assembly GCF_019976755.1. Taxonomy (NCBI): domain Bacteria; kingdom Bacillati; phylum Cyanobacteriota; class Cyanophyceae; order Nostocales; family Nostocaceae; genus Nostoc; species Nostoc sp. MS1. The sequence continues at coordinate 4,138,432 of NZ_AP023441.1, read as the reverse complement.
TAATGGGTAATGGGTCATAGGGAATTGGGAATTGTTTTATACCATTACCGATTCCCAATTAGCATTACCCACCATGTCACTAATTAACTTATAGACGTAAGGCAAACTTTTAGTAGTTAGTGTAAAGCAATGGCGATCGCTCTAGTCGAATGACCTGATTGCTCATAACCTAATATAAGAGCCTTTTATATTAGGTGGAACACAGCATGAAGCGGATCAGTAAGTCTCTGCTGCTAGCCTTGAACTGGATATTACTATCAATTGGCACAACGCTTTTAATTATTTTCACTCAACCAGTAGCAGTTCCAGCCCAAGAACCTCCAGCCCCCACGCAACAAACTAGCACACCTAAGCCAGAAAATCCTAATGACCAAAAGCTTAGAGATGCCCTAAAACGCTCATCTTCATCTCAACCGCAACTCAGCCCAGAAGAACTTGCCCGTCAACAAAAACTCATCCAAGCAGATAAACTTTATCTTGCAGGACAAATGGCTGAGGCTGAGAAGATTTACCGCGAAGTCAAAACCCCATTTCCTCAGACAGGTAAAACCCAAGAACGCAAACCTGCCATCCTAGATCCTACCCAACTCTCACCAGCCGGGAAAGTATATTGGCGAGAAGCACAGGCAGGAATAGCCAGCAAGCTACAAACAAAAACTTTAGTACCTCTGCAATTATTAGTAGAACAATATCCCGAATTTATATTGGGACAAATTCGCTATGCTGAAGTTCTCACAAAATACGATCGCACTCAAGAAGCATTAGATGTTTTAGAACGAGGATCTTCCCTTTATCCTAATGAACCAGAATTAATTAAAGCTAGAGTCAAAGCCTTGGCTGAGGCGAAAAAATGGATGGAAGCATCTTTGGCTGCGAGGCAGTTTGCTATTCTCAACCCTAACAACCCACAAGCACCAGAATTTACTCAATTAGCCGATGACAATCTCAAAAGCTATCAATCTCACATTCGTGAAGAGATTAGAGGTAATGTGATTAGTAACATCATCACAGGTGCATTGGGTTATGCGGTGACTGGTAGTTTATTGGGGCCTTTTTCTGCCCTCGACTCCACCATTTTGTTATTGCAAGGCGAAAAGTCTATTGGTGAGTCGGTGGCTAAAGAAGCAAAAAAACAATTACCTTTAGTGATTGACGATGAGATTTTAGCCTACGTCAATGATATTGGACAAAAATTGGCGAAAGTCTCTGGTAGAAATGAATTTAAGTACGAATTTTTTGTCATTCCCGAAGAAGAACTAAACGCTTTTGCCTTACCTGGAGGGAAAATATTTATTAATGCAGGTGCGATCGCTAAAGCAAACTCCGAAGCAGAATTAGCTGGTTTAATTGGACACGAATTATCTCACGTTGTCCTCTCCCACGGCTTTCAATTAATTACTCAAGGCAACCTCATCTCTAACGTTACTCAATATCTCCCCTTCGGTGGAACCATTGGACAACTTTTCGCCCTCAATTACAGCCGGGATATGGAACGACAGGCAGATTTTTTAGGTACAAGATTAATTGTTGCTAGTGGTTATGCTGCTGACGGCTTGCGTAACCTGATGGTGACATTAGAAAAGCAAAAGAAATATGACATTCCCACTTGGTTATCCTCCCACCCAGGCGGCAACGAGCGAGTTACTTATCTAGAAAACTTAATTACTCGCAGCAATTACAACCGCTATGCCTACGAGGGTATACAACGCCATGTAGAAATTCAAGCCAGAGTCAACAAACTCCTTAAAGAAAAAAAAGAAAGAGAGAAAAAAGAAACAGAGGAAAAAAAGCAGCCTACCGAATGAACTAAACGTAAAATTTTGCGTCAACTAAATCATCACTAAAGTTGCGTGTAATAAATTTCTCGTTGGGCTAGTCTATAGTCAAGAGTCCACAGTCCATAAATCAAAACCTTTAGCTAATGACTAATGACTAATCTAAAGTTTCGTCATTTGAGGAGCAATCATGTTATCTAAAACCTGGAAATTTATTTTGCTGGGAAGTGTGGGTTTATCCTTTATCGTGGGTAATTCGGTCGCATTGGCTCAATATGATGATGGTGTTGTTGTGCCAACTGTACCCGGTTCATCAACATCTACAGATCCAAACTATCCCTATCCGGTAGACACATCAACAAATACATATCCTTCCACTAATGTTAATGGTAACGTCCGGTTTAGCTGTCAGTATATCGGTGGACAGCCTACCGTAGTATATCAACCCCAAAGTCAACCCGGTCAACTCTTTCCTTGGGCAGCACCGAGAAACTTAGGTGGTGGTTGGGATGCTCAAAGAAGATGTCAAGCGATCGCCAGCAGATTAGAAACTTATCGTCCAGATGGCTTGCAAGAACTTCAGGTATCTGTACTTAATAACGAAAATGTCGTTTGTGTCACTACCGATGCAAATCAAAGTTGTCGAATTGTCTTCACAGTACCTCGCAACCAAGACCCCTACACAGTACGTAATAACGTTTTCCAAAACTTAGTCACTGCTGATAACGGTCAACAAACCACAGCCGTTAATACTTACAGAGGAAACAACAATCTGTACAACTTAGGTGGACTTTTAGGTAATCGTAATAATCGCGCGAGTTCATCCAGAAGTGGGATTGACTTGAAACCATACCTTGATTCTAGAGATGGAGGAACAGGCAGAAACTTAAGAAATGGTATAGCTATTCGTCGCCAATCTCCCAATCAATCTACTAATCAAAATCAAGCTCCTGCTCGCCTTAATCCTGATAGATTCCGCTAATTTTGATTGTTATTTTCCTATATGTACATTTATCAAGGGGTGAGCTTTTTGCTCACCCTATTTATTGCTCCAAATCCATTGACAGATACAAGCTCTAAAAGCTAGTTCTGTGTACTACAAAATGCGTAGCAGGATTGTAAATTACGAATTACGAATTACGAATTATTGCCTACACTTTGCCCCTTGAGGAGTAGCGTCTGGATAATAAGTAATAATTGCCTTTTCTTTCCTAACAAAAACTGTAAAGAAAGTTTTCCCAGTATCTTGATCGCGGACATTATAAATACAAGTACCCTCTCTATTACCTTGTTTTTTAAAGATTTGAGTCGCATCTGTCAACATTTCTTCAGCATTGCTGAGATAGCCGTAACCTTTAATCACATCTGTAACCGTCCGGTTCCCTTGCCGTAATACTACGCCTAACGTATAAATCACGCCTGGGACAACTTCTTCTCGTCCCTGATTATTTGGTAAACGTCCACCAATACCCTCTTGTTGTAGCTGTAAATATCTACCATAAAAATGCAAGCCACCAATATCATTAGCGTTATATATTTCCCCACAAAAAATGTGTTCAAAACCCTTACGCTGAAACCAAATATTGGTCAAATCTTCAATAAATTGAGCCTTTTTCTTCCGTCCCGGACGCAATTCACCGCCGCTAACTTTTTGTAGCCTTGCTAAAACATTGGGATAAGTCGATAGCAACTCTTTAAATTTACTAGGATTAACTCTTGTACCAATAGGGCCACAGGTTTTCAATACAGCTTGGTCAAAAGCATTTAATTGGGGTGGTGGTGGTGTAATATCTACTTGTTGCCCTTTAGGAAAACCTACGGGAACAGGGTTATTTTCGTTATCAAAAAAAGGTAATAATCTTTGCTGTGGTTGTGCTTGTGCTTGTAGAATTGGATAAGTCAATAATAAAGCAGCAAAGATACTCAGCACTTTTTGAAACTTATGGTTTGCCATAAATTTAAGTTGAGAATTTTGCTGATAATTTACCACTAAAAAACCAAAGACGCAAAGCAATTTTTACTGCTGTTGCGCCTTGATTAGCTATTCAACAGTTATCAGTTATCAGTGAAAACAACTGTCAACTGTCAACTGTCAACTAATTTTTTTAAACTTTCTTCAACCAGCTAAACATAGCACGTAAGTCTTTACCAACTTCTTCAATTGGGTGTTCAGCTTCTTGACGACGCATGGCAGTAAATCCGGGTTTACCAGATTGGTTTTCTAACACAAATTCCCGTGCAAATTGTCCCGATTGAATTTCGCTGAGAATCTTCTTCATTTCAGCTTTAGTTTGTTCGTTAACAATGCGAGGGCCACGGGTGTAGTCACCATATTCAGCAGTGTTAGAAATGCTATCGCGCATTTTCGCTAAACCGCCTTCTACCACCAAGTCAACAATTAATTTAACTTCGTGTAGACATTCAAAATAAGCGAGTTCTGGTTGATAACCTGCTTCTACTAAGGTTTCAAAACCAGCTTTGATTAAAGCACTCAAACCACCGCACAATACAGCTTGTTCACCAAATAAATCGGTTTCAGTTTCTTCGCGGAAGGTTGTTTCCAAAACACCGCCACGAGTACCACCAATACCTTTAGCATAGGATAATGCGCGATCGCGTGCCTTACCACTAGCATCTTGATAAACCGCAAACAAAGCTGGTACACCTTGACCTTGTTCATAAGTACGTCGTACCAAATGACCAGGGCCTTTTGGCGCTACCATCACTACATCCACATCCGCAGGTGGTACAACTTGCCCAAAGTGAATATTAAAGCCGTGAGCGAAAGCTAAAGTATTCCCTGCTTGCAAATTTGGTTCAATTTCGTTTTTATAAACTGTTTTCTGTACCTCATCAGGTAACAAAATCATGATGAAGTCAGCAACGTTAGCAGCATCCGCCACATTTTTTACAGTCAACCCAGCTGCTTGAGCTTTTTCTGCTGACTTACTACCCGGATATAGACCCACAATCACATTCAAACCACTATCTTTTAAATTTAAAGCGTGGGCATGACCTTGAGAACCATAGCCGATAATTGCAATGGTTTTTCCAGCCAAAAGGTCTAAATTGGCATCTTCGTCATAGTACATCCGGGCCATACAAGCATCTCCTGTCAGCAAGCATCGTTTATTGGCAGGCTTTTGATCTTACCCCAAATTGTGTTACCACGGGTACAAGTAGTTGACAATTGACAATTGACAGTTGACAGTTGACAGTTAACAAATTAAATCTTTCGCACTTCTTCCTCTGTTAGTTTGACATTGACAGCGCTTACTGAGTCTTCAATACTGGAAATTTTACTTGCGCCAGGGATAGGTAATATGGCGCTTGATTTGGCACGTAGCCATGCTAATACAATAGCGTAGACTGATACACCTTTGGCTTTGGCTAATTGGGCGATCGCGGGAATATCTTGTAAATCTTGATGGCGACGACGACCACCAAAGGGACTCCACGGTAAAAATGTTAACCCTTCTTCTTCACAATACGGCAAAACACCATCTTTTTCAGGCTGTCGTTCCCAAGGACTATATTGATTCTGCACTGACACAATCTCTACCACATCCTGCGCCCGTTTAATCTGTTCTACAGAAAAATTGGACACCCCGACAAATCGGATCAAACCTTCCTGTACAGCTTCTTTCACAGGTGTAAGAGAGGCTTCAATAGTATATTCTGGGTCTGGAGAATGGTATTGCCATACATCAATAGGTTTTTCACCGCCCAAAGCTTCAAAACTCACGCGAATGGTTTGCCGTAGGTGTTCTGGATTTCCGTTGCGTGTCCAGCTTTCATTGGGACGCATCAAGCCGCCTTTAGTAGCTACAACCACTTGGCTGATGTCACCTGGATAACTGCTGAGTGCTTTGTGAATCAGTCTTTCATTGTGGTGCTTGTCTGACTCATCCTTGCAATAAGAGTCGGCAGTATCAATAAATGTAATTCCTAAATCTAAGGCACGATGGATAAGTTGAATCGAATCCGACTCTGGAGGTCGATTATATATCGACATTGGCATCCCACCCAAACCGATCGCACTGACAGATACACCTGTTTTTCCTAGCTGTTTAGTTTCCATGCTTCCGCTTTATTTCATAGCGCCACTAACTATCTAATAACTGGTTCAGCTATTTTGACAATCAGCTTGTAGTCATGACTTTAGTCCTGCTTGGAAAACTTATGGCGATCGCATGAGTTAATTGAAGAACTCAAGCCGCTTCTCTAAAAAACCCTGCACGAATGATTTAGTAGATGTTTGTACCCTCTTCAATTACGAATTATGAATTAGTAATTATTGACTCAAGATTGTATCCGTAGGAAGTGTTTGAGAAATTTTTCCTGTGTTTGAATTGACCTTGAGTTGTGTATATTCATTCAGTAAAATTTACAAATGTTATACCGAGTTCTTGGTAGTACAGGGGAAAGAGTTTCGGCAATTGGTTTGGGTGGTTGGCACATTGGTTTAAAGTACGTAGATGAGGAACTAGGTATCCGCATTGTTCACGCAGCCATTGACCGTGGTATCAACTTTATGGATAACAGTTGGGACTATAACGGCGGGATAAGTGAGATACGCATGGGAAAAGCGTTGCGCGGCTACCGTGATCAAGTATTTCTGATGACGAAAATTGATGGACGTTCTAAAAAAGAAGCTACAAAACAATTAGATGAATCACTCAAACGTCTACAAGTCGATCATATTGATCTCGTCCAACATCACGAAATTCTTCGCTATGAAGACCCCCATCGCATTTTTGACGAAGAAGGCGCGAATGCAGCCTTTATAGAGGCGCGTGAAGCCGGGAAAATCAGATATATTGGCTTTACAGGGCATAAAGACCCCCATATTCATCTACATATGTTAGAAGTGGCTTCTGAGCGCGGCTTTAAATTTGATACAGTGCAAATGCCGCTTAATGTTATGGATGCTCACTACCGGAGTTTTGCCAAGTTGGTTTTACCGGAATTAGTTAAACAAAATATTGGCGTTTTAGGGATGAAAAGTTTCGCTAACGGTATTTTGTTAAAGTCAAATACTGTTAAGCCGATTGAATGTCTGCACTACGTTTTGAATCTACCTACATCGGTTTTAATAGCAGGAATTGATAGTATGAATATTCTCGACCAAGCTATAGAAGCAGTGCAGACATTTCAGCCAATGGACGAACAGCAAGTACAGAATCTCTTAGCCAAAACAGCCGCCGCCGCCTCACGCGGAGAGTTTGAACCATTTAAAACCTCATCTATTTTTGATAGTACCGCTCAAAACCCAGCTTGGTTAGGAGAAGAACCGCAGCGTCTGCAAAAGTTAATGCCAAAATAGTTTAGGTATAAGGCATAATAATGCAAAAGCAAAGGCCGTACTAATTTTGAATTATTTTTCTTGATTCAAGACCCATTCCTGGTCGGCGGAACAAATCTAAAATCGCAAATCTAAAATTTTCAAGCTGCATCCCTTTATGGGTGCAGATGTGTAGGGTGTTTTAGGCGTAAGCCGTAACGCATCCAAAGCATCAGGCTACGTGCGTTACGCTGTCGCTAACACACCCTACATATACTTAGATTTTTTCAGAAATCAAATCGGATTCTTATATAAGTTTTATATACATTCCAATTTTGGGATTTAGATATTTTTCCCTTGTTTTGAGCATTGTTTAATGTAATGCTTAAGCTTTATGCGTTAGCCTTCATAAAGCTTATCTTTTAATGCTGGGTGTAAAGATTGGGAATACCTGTAAGTCCACACCCCCATATTCTTGTCAAAATCATTTACTTGTCGTGGTTTCAGTTATTTCCCGTCCCATCGCTTTTAAATAATTAAACAGCAAATAGATGTTTAATAGCTATATTTTTACTAGTTACTGGTAATTTAGCAAAATTTGGCAAAAAATTGCCAAATATATAAGCTAATAATTTTAGTTAAATTAGGATAAGGGAACAGATTGTTTACTTGACATTGGATTATATAATATGGGTTTAAGTAAAAATTGAAGCCTACGTAAATATATTAATAATTTCTGAGACAACGACTAATTTAGAGGTGGAATAAATGATTAAAATAGTCAGCAGTAAATCTGTAGGTATAGGAAATGTCTATGATATTGGTGTTGAGCAGGATCATAATTTTTTAGTTAAAAATGGTTTAGTAGCATCTAATTGTTTCAATAAATCCCATTCAACTGCTTATGGATATGTCACTTATCAAACTGCCTATCTAAAAGCTAATTATCCATTGGAGTATATGGCTGCATTGCTGACGGCTAACAGCAATGATACAGACAAGGTACAGAAATATATTTCCACATGTCTGAGTATGAATATTCAGATAGAACCGCCTGATATCAATCGCTCTGGCGTAGATTTTACACCAGCAGCCGGAAAGATACTATTTGGATTTTCAGCTGTTAGAAATGTGGGACAAAATGCGATCGCCTCAATTTTGGAAGCGAGAAACACAACTGGCGAGTTTAAATCCTTAGCTGATTTTTGCGATCGCGTTGATTTGCGTGCTGTTAATCGCCGCACACTAGAATCATTAATTTACTGTGGAGCTTTTGACAAAATTGAAGCAAATCGTCACCAGTTAATTCAAGATTTAGAATTAGTCTATGATTGGGCGCAATCTCGCGCTAGAGATAGAGCAAGTGGACAAGGAAACCTGTTTGATTTATTAGGAGGATTTGCTTCTACTAATTCCAAAACAGCTAATAATGCCTTTGAAACTGCACCTAAAGCTAAACCTGTGTTAGATTATCCTCCACAAGAAAAGTTACGTTTAGAAAAAGAATTGTTAGGGTTTTATGTATCAGATCATCCTTTAAAATCTCTAAGACAAGTAGCACCACTTTTAACACCTATTAATCTTTCTCAATTATCAGAACAGCGAGAAGACAGCAGATTGTGTGTAATTGTCATGCTTAATGGTGTAAAAAAGGTCATGACAAAGAAAGGCGATGCAATGGCAATTCTGCAAATTGAGGATTTAACATCGCAATCAGAAGCAGTCGTTTTTCCCAAAACCTACGAGCGTATAAATTCTCAACTACAAGTTGATGTCAGATTAATTATTTGGGGTAAAGTAGACCGACGAGACGACCAAACTCAACTAATCGTAGAAGATGCAGAACCAGTAGAAACTTTGCAAATGGTAATGGTAGAACTGCAACCTCAACAAGCCGCTAATATTGAAGAATTACATCGCTTAAAAACCATCCTGCAAGAGCAGTGTGGAGATAAAGAGAAAGCAAAAATGCCTGTGATTGGAATTGTGCAATCTGCAAATTCTCGTCGCTTAGTACGTTTAGGTTGGCAGTTTTGTGTCCAAGATGCTCGTATTACTGTTCAAGCACTGCAAAACGCCAGCTTTCCTGCACAACTGAAACCTCTAATTGGTGGTTCATAAGATTTTAGGAAGATGTAGCTTCAGCTTTCCACAAGGTAATAGACAAAGGAGACAACGAAGAAAGCTGTGGACTGTTGACTATGGACTAATTTCTCCGTATTACTGAGGTCAGATCATCATTAGTTAGACAATTATGTCAACAGTATATTACCGTAGATACTTCTATTTTTTATAGTTTTTTTCGTTACTTATGCGGATGATGTTTTCCTGTATTAAATGGTATCTTTTTATGCCATGAGTCTTGCGGCAAGAGCTAGGGGAAGGAGTTAATACTTTGATGATCGCTAATGATTTAAGTAAATTTGTTTCTTACTGTAAAAAAATTCAACCCCAGACTCAGGAGGACATCAAGCGATTTTTTGAAGGGGTAATTGCTTTTCCTTATGATAAGGAATTGCTTTTGCAAGCTTACCTCTTTTTAAATATCAAAAACTTGTTTCCCTCTTGTTATGAATTGCTCTTGTTTGAAAAGTCTCCAATTGCTGATTATACAGATTTAGGTAAGTGCGATTTTGTCTATTTGACATTTCAAGGTAGTCTGTTTTTAATTGAGACAAAGTTTATTGATACAGAAGCAACCGGCGCAACTGAAAGAAAACGCAGGAACAAGCACAGAAATAAGGTATTTGAGCAGGTAATTACTTTAAAAAGTAGGTTTGGTGAATATTGGGATATTCCCTCTGAACAGTTGGAATGTGGTGTCTTTACTACAGACTCAGAGATTGATTGGCGTGGAAATTGTGTCAATGTGATGACTAAATCTATCTCTATAGATAATTTAGAAAGGTGGCGTAGGAATTATAAGCATAATCATCCATCTTAATTATTCTTAAACATTATGGATCGCGATGTCTACGACGGGCTACGCCTACGCATTCGTAGCATGACAAGGATAGGATATACGATTTATTAACCACAAAGACACAGAGGCACAAAGATATATCGGAAAATTGATACACTTTGCTAGTTTGGTTATTTTATGAGAAGTATGTGTGGGGTAGTATTATCAATACACAGACAATAGTTTTCTAGGTATTTTTTATTACAAAGTATAAGGTAGTAAAAATGCAGCCTTAGTAATTAACATAGCCTGGGGGATTGCGTTTATAAATGCGACCGCCAAATTTAAGCATGTTTATATACTTTGGTAGATTTGGCATCATTAAAAATATATTTAGGTGTATCAACTTCCACTTTTATACTGTATAGTACAATTGTACTTAATGTATAGAAATGCCATTCAGGCTCAGTAGGTTGGCGATAACATCTATGAAACAAATCGAACCTAGCTACAAAACTACCCTCTCCCTGCCATTAATGCTGCCGCAGGTAAAAGTGACAAATGCCATAGTACCGCTACAACCCCAACCAGACACCTTGAACAGTAGGTGGGAGCATTTGATGACTGTTGTGCAACACATTAATCAGATGGCAGTGGAGTTAGAAACAAAGATGTTAGAACTTAAAACCATAGCCAGTAAAATTAATAGCCAACTCAACTCTTTAAATGAGAATGACAACCAATCTGTTATCAACATTTGTCAGTATTCACCTATAAGCGTTCCTTTGGTGAAACAAAAGTCAGATAGAACATTTATGTTAACAACAAGGAAAGTTGACTTATTTAAAGCAGAAAGAGAAGCTGCACAACTAGCGCAGCAACTGCGTCAGCGTACCCACAAGAAAAAAGCTACAGCCAAAAAATATAAAAAAATTAGACATTGAGGAAGCAACCTGCCCCAAAGATCGTTCCACTTTAAGATTGACACACATATACAGCAGGGGTCAGGGAAACACCAGAAGAAAATAACTAGGGACTAATGACTAATGACCAATGACCAATAAACAAATCTTAAAGTTCTGTAGATTACATAACAGTTTACCGCTTTAGCTGTAACAGTTATGCTGATTGAATATGCCATAAAACCCTTGCCATTCTCAGCAAGCAATAGGAACAACTGCTTGTGGAGGCAAAGACGCAGCCTATAAAAAGAGGTTAACAGAAGGTGTTAAGAACACTTTTATTGATTGTCATTGGTTTGTTACCGTCCATGTTCTCCTTGTGGGTAATGCGAAAAGCCCAATCACGGACAAGTTCACGCCTCAGACAAGCAGCAATCAATGTTTCTAGAGCGAGGCTACAGCAAAATCTCAGACCGTTAGAAAGCGATCGCTATTATTTAGAAGGGGTAGGTTACTTAATTGGTGATATCAGTTGCCAGTATAATGCTCGCTCCGGCTATCTCCGTTGTGCCGTCAATCCCAGCGGCCCTTGTCAAGGTTGCCGTTATTATGAACCCAAAGAGTTGGTAAGTAGGGAGTGGGGAATAGGGAGTGGGGAGTAGGGAGCTGACAGGTGTAGGTTTTTTACAAGAGTGTGAGCATTCATTCACGCTTGACAGAAAATAAAAGCAGACTGACAAAGTGAAACAGAGGCTCAAATGCTGAAAAATGAGTACCTCAAACAATGGACAAATATAGTGTCACAGAAAATGCCACATCTGACGTTACCACAAGTGGTAGGGCTGGCAACATGGAGTTTTGGCATAGTGATGACAAGATCAAGTAGCTTGAGCAAAGTGTCAAAATTCATAGCTCAAGTCAACTCAGAAAAGGCAAATACAGTACGTCAAAGATTAAAAGAATGGTATGAGGAAGCCTCTGCCAAAAAAGGGCTTCATCGTCGGACTCTAGATGTAAGTAGTTGTTTTGCGCCATTGCTGTTATGGGTGATCAGTTTGCTACCTACCAATATCAAGCGTATTGCGCTAGCACTAGACGCAACCAGTATCGGCAATAAGTTTGTAGTCTTATCAGTAAACATACTCTTGGCGGGTTGTGGAATCCCGATAGCATGGTGTGTGGTCAAAGCACATGAGCCAGGAAGTTGGAAAGGGCATTGGCACAATCTGCTCACAGCAATCAAAGATGCCATCCCAACTGAGTTTGATGTCATAGTCACTGCTGACAGAGGACTGTATGCTTGTTGGTTGTATGAATTGATTGTGGCTGCTGGCTGGCATCCGTTTTTACGTATTAACCATCAAGGAACTTATCGCCTGCCATCTGGGAATACATGGCATCCACTAAAAGATGTGGTTTGTACCCCTGGAACATCTTGGTCAGGTCGAATTATTTGCTTTGTCACCAATCCCGTTGAATGTACATTGCTTGCCCGTTGGGATTTTGGTTACAAAGACCCTTGGTTGATTTTGACTGACCTTGAACCCATGAGCGCCTCTGCACTCTGGTACGGTTTACGTCCTTCTACAGAATGTGTTTATCGGGATGTCAAAGGAGATGGTTGGGATTGGCATCATACTCGTTTGCTCTCACCACAACGTGCTGAACGTTTGTGGTTAGCCATCGCTGTTGCCACTCTTTGGATGGTGATGCTGGGGGGCGAAGCGGAAAATCAATCTTCTCCCCCAACTCTCGAACAACTTCCACCTCGACATGTTGTCTTTTCTCAGCCTTTCCACCTTCATCCTCAGCGTCAGATTTCTTGTTTTTTGTTAGGCCTGTTGACCCTGATTGCTGATTTACTCAACCATCTTCCTATTCATCTTCCCAGTTTGCTTTTCCTCATACTCCTGTTGACGATTTCTTTTGCTTCAATTCCTCCTAATTGTAAAAAACCTACACCTGTCAGGTGGGGGGATGGGGGAGATAGGGAAGCAGAGGAGCAGGGGAGAATAACTGTTGACTATGGACTAATGACTAATGACTAATGACCAATCTTGGTAGAGTGAGAGTATAAACAAAAAATAAACTCGCCAGATATATACGGCAGAACATGGGCAGTATTTGGGAATTAGATTTTTACTCTCGTCCGATTTTGGACGAAAATCAGAAAAAAGTTTGGGAAGTTTTAATTTGTGAAAGCCCCACAGATGTTCGGACAAATACGGACACCTTATTTCGCTTTGCAAAATATTGTCCTAATACGGAGGTAAATTCTGTTTGGTTAAAGACAGCTATCCAAGAGGCTATTAGCAAAGCTGGAGAAGCGCCAAACAAAATCCGCTTTTTCCGCCGCCAAATGAATAACATGATTGTTAAGGCTTGCGAGGATGCAGGCATTTCCGCCATGCCTAGTCGGCGTATTTTGATGCTTTATGAATGGCTCCAGCAGCGCATGGAAGAGGTTTATCCTCAAGAACCAGGTTATCAAGGAGGCACAAATCCCTCGGTACGTTTGGACAGTCCTCTACCCCAACGCTTACCTGATGCCTTAGAAGGGCAAAAATGGGTATTTGTTTCTTTGTCGGCTGCGGAATTAGCAGAAATGTCAGAGTGGGACATTGGCTTTACCGAAGCATTCCCTTTAAATTTGGCTCAGGTATCTCCCGAAACACGCATTCCTGGTGTGTTAATTTTCTCCCCTAGAGCCTTACCCATAGCCGGCTGGATGTCTGGCTTAGAATTGGGCTTTTTGAGAGTAGATACCAGTCAAGGAACAAGATTACTTTTAGAAACTGGTGCTACAGAAAGCTGGATTTTAGCCAATATCAAGAATCCTTCCGTTTTAGAAGAAGCCCAAGGTTTTGAAACCGCCAAACAAAAAGCTAAAGGTGTACATTTCATCGGGGTACAGTCCGACTCCCAAGCAGAATCTTTTGCGGGATTTTGGCTCTTACAAGAGGTGGGTTTGCCTTAATTGGGGTGGGGGGAGTAGGGGGAGATGTGGTTCTCCCATTCCCGATTCCCTTTTAAATTGCTGAGAAAGACCAAGGATTTGGGATAATTATCTGCGTCCGTCTGAAATGTACGCGGATAGTTACCAATGATTTGGGATAATGATCTGCGTCTGTTGCCAGTTCAAAATCCACAGTCCACAATTCACCGAGGGTCATGGGTTCTGAAAATTTATCACAAGATACGCTAGCAGAACAACTGCTGGAACTAGCTATCAAATCGGGAGCGGAAGCGGCTGAAGTATATCAGTCGCGATCGCTTTCTCGTCCAGTATTTTTTGAGGCTAATCGACTCAAACAGCTAGAAACCAGCCAATCTGAAGGTACGGCACTGCGTCTATGGCGCAAAGGTCGCCCAGGACTCACGGTAGCTTATGGTTCGGTGGAACCACAAGCAATGGTGGAACGCGCTCTAGCTTTGAGCGAACTTAACCAACCAGAACCTGTGGAATTGATAAGCAACTCTCAGCCATCCTATCCAGATTTGGGTGAGGCTGTAGCTGTAGAGGTTTTAGTTAATTGGGGAAAAGAAGCGATCGCCCTCATCCGCAACAACTATCCAGATGTACTCTGTAATAGTGATTGGGAATGTGATGTGGAAACTACTAGGCTGATCAACACCCAAGGTTTAGATTGTTACTACAACGATACCACCCTCAGTTGTTATATGTCCGCCGAGTGGGTGCGCGGTGACGATTTTTTAAGTGTTTCTGATGGACAAACCCAGCGCGACTACTTAGACCCAGAGAAACTAGCATATCAAATTTTACAAAGGTTAGCATGGGCAAAAGAAAACGTCCCACCTCCTAACGGTCGCGTTCCCGTCTTATTTACCTCCAAAGCGGCGGATATGCTTTGGGGTACGGCACAAGCAGCTTTGAATGGCAAACGTGTCCTAGAAGCTGCCTCTCCTTGGGCAGAACGCTTAGGTAAAGAGATAATTGCCCCCAGCCTTACCCTTTACCAAGACCCCCAAGCAGGGCCTTACAGTTGCCCTTTTGACGACGAAGGTACACCGACTCAATCGTTGGTATTTATCGAACAAGGCATATTACAGAATTATTATTGCGATCGCACCACTGGAAGAAAACTCTCGAATGGTACTACTGGAAATGGTTTTCGCCCAAGTTTAGCCAGCTATCCCACCCCTGGCTTATTTAACTTCTTGATTAAACCTGGTTCTGCATCCCTTAAAGAACTAATTCAAAAAATCGATGATGGTTTAATCGTGGATCAAATGCTTGGTGGTAGTAGTGGTATATCTGGTGACTTTTCCATCAATATCGAACTAGGGTATAGAGTCCAGAAAGGTCAAGTCATTGGTCGCGTTAAAGATACAATGGTCGCAGGTAATGTTTATACTGCTCTCAAGCAAGTAGAATTAGGTAGTGATGCCGATTGGAACGGTTCTTGTTATACCCCATCGTTAATTGTTGAAGGACTATCGACGACTGGGAGAAATAACTAGGGAGTAGAAGAAGCAGGGGTGCAAGGGGGAAAAACGCACTGACTGTTGACCCTTAAGGGTATGCCTTCTCTACGAGAGGCTGCGCCAACGGCACGCCAAGGGCGAACGCCAGTTCCCTACGGCGGGAAACCCGCTTACAGGACTGGCTCACTATGGACTGTTGACTATGGACTAATGACTAATGACTAATGACCAATGACAACTGACCATTATGTACTTTCGCAGTTGGTTGCAGCCTAGACGGGGTTTAGCGATCGCAGAAGCTTGTGTTATTGGGATTGTAGCTGCTTTATCTGCGGTATTTCTCAAAGTCAGTTCAGGATTTTTAGGGGCATGGCGAGTTCATAGTTCTCATATTTTGCCTGCTTGGTTAGTCTTACCAATCATAGGTCTATGTTTTGGGTATTTGGCTGGTTTATTGGTGGAAAGATTAGCACCAGAGGCTGGTGGGAGTGGGATTCCTCAAGTCAAAGCCACCCTGGCAAATATACCCATGAAATTGTCGTGGCGGGTAGCAATAATTAAGTTACTAAGTGCCATTATTGTCTTAGGTTCGGGAATGACACTGGGAAGGCAAGGCCCGACAGTACAGGTAGGGGCAGGTTTGGCGGCGGGGATGAGTCGTTTGGTTCCTACATCTCCCGACCATCGGCGACAAATGATAGCGGCTGGTGCTGGTGCTGGTTTAGCGGCTGCGTTTAACGCTCCGATCGCGGGTGTATTATTTATTATTGAGGAATTACTACAAGATTTATCAGGATTAACTCTAGGAACTGCGATTATTGCCTCGTTTATTGGTGGCGTAGTTTCCAGATTATTGGGTGGTCGCAGTCTAAATTTAAACATAGAGTTACTTTACTACTCTAGCCGTTTTTCTTTTCCAGAAATCCCTTTCTTTCTGCTTTTAGGAGTTTTAGCCGGGCTATTTGGTGCATTATTCAATCGCGGATTAATTTTTAGCCTGCAATTTTACCGGAATCTGCATATTAGCTTACCTTTACGGGTCGCTTTAGCTGGTTTAGTTTCTGGGGTTGTCGTGTCTCTGTTGCCAGAGTCTTTCCGTAATCATGCTGCGTTGAGAGAATATGTAATTACCAGTGATTTAAAACCAACATTTGCGGCGATCGCATTTATTTCTCAGTTTATTCTCACTTTAATAGCCTTTGGTTCTGGCGCACCTGGAGGATTATTCGCCCCTAGTCTCATTTTGGGTTCCGCTTTAGGACATTTGGTAGGGGTATTTGCCTACTATGTGTCGGGAGGCGGTTCTCCTGCTACCTATGCTTTAGCAGGGATGGGAGGATTTTTTAGTGCCGTTTCTAAAGTACCAATCACCGCAATAGTGATTGTCTTTGAAATGACCACTGACTTTAACCTAGTTTTACCTTTGATGATAGTAGCTGTAACTGCTTACTTGGTAGCAGAAAAGGTAGTACCTGGCTCACTGTATGAAAAATTATTATCTTTAAATGGGATTACTCTAAATAAACAAATGTCGGTGGAAGGGGTATTAACTAGACTGACGGCAAAAGAGGTAATGCAGCAGAGGGTAGAAACTTTAGACGCAGACATGACCCTAGAAGAAGCCAAACAAGCTTTTGCTAACTCTCATCACAGGGGTTTTCCAGTAGTTGAAGATAATAAATTAGTAGGAATTATTACGCAATCAGATTTAACCAAAAGCCTCAGTCGTCATCCAGACAGTAATCCCCCTTTACGGGAAATTATGACCGCCAATCCTATGACGGTGACACCTAGACATAACTTAAGTAACGTATTGTATCTACTAGACCGCTATCAAATCAGCCGCTTACCCGTTGTCGAAGGGCAGAAATTGATCGGCATTATTACGCGTGCAGATATTATTAAAGCAGAAGCAGAGCATCTTAACGGGGAAAACCCCAACCCAGCAACACAAGCAGAACCATCTTATGTAGTTTACCAAACCCGCAGTCCTAGTACTGGCAGAGGTAGATTATTAGTACCAGTCGCCAACCCCGAAACCGCCGCCACCTTATTAAAAATGGCAGCCGCTATTGCCCGCGATCGCCATTATGAAATAGAGTGTGTGCAAATAATGTTAGTCTCCCGCCACACTTCCCCATCCGAAACCACTGTCCGCACCGCCAAAAGCCGCCGCCTGCTGCGACAAGCAGAAGTATTAGCTAAAAAGTGGCGTATTCCCGTACATACTCAAATTAGAGTCGCCCATGACCCCGCACAAGCAATAATAGAAACCATTGAAGAACGACACATAGACCTCATCCTCATGGGTTGGAAGGGCAACACATCCACCCCCGGACGTATATTCGGTAACATTGTAGACATCATCATCCGCCAAGCCACCTGTGACGTAGTGCTAGTAAAGCTAGGCACTCAACAATCAACAGTCAAATCTCCCTCATCTTCCGCCACTCCCCACTCCCCACTCCCCACTCCCCAATTTAATCGCTGGCTAGTACCAATGGCTGGTGGCCCCAACGCCAGGATAGCTATTAAATTGTTACCAGCTTTAGTTACTTTAGGAAATGAACCGCAAATTCGTCTAACTAGGATATTTAAACCCCTAGATTTAAAACCAGATATGACAGTTCTAGAACAAGCTATTCGTCAATTAATGCGTAGTCGTCAATTATCTAGCACTGTAATTGCTGCGCCAGTACAAGCTGATTCAGTTGTCGAAGGTGTAATTAAGCTGGTAAAAACCGAGGGTTATGATGTAGTAGTTTTAGGTGCTTCCCGTGAAGGCTTATTACAACAAGCTATCCAAGGTAATATTCCAGAGGCGATCGCTTCTGGTGTAGATAGTACAGTGATTTTGGTGAGAGGGGCAATTGATAGTTAGTCAATAGTCAATAGTCAATAGTCAATAGTTATTCTCCTCTGCTTCCCCACTCCCTAATTTCCCATAGGCCAAATTTTTATCGTATTATCTTCGCTACCACTGACTAAGTTTGCACCGTCATGGGTAAAAGCTACAGATGTGACTGTATTTTCATGCCCTTCTAGGGTGCGAATTTCTTCGCCTGTTGCTAAATTCCACAACTTGATTGTCTGGTCACGGCTGGCACTGGCTAGGGTGTTACCATCGGGATTAAAAGCAACTGATGTGACTGTTTCTGTACTTCCTTTTAAGGTGAGAAGCCTTGTACCTGCGGCTACATTCCAAATTTTGATCGTGCGATCGCGGCTGGCGCTGGCTAAGGTGTTACCATCAGGGCTAAAGGCAATTGATGTGACTGTTTCACCATGTCCGGCTAGGGTGTGAATTAGGTTTCCAGTTTCTAAATTCCAAATTTTAATAGTTTTATCAAAGCTACCACTCGCTATATTGACACCATCAGGGCTAATAGCAACGGAACGCACCCAAAATGTATGTCCAGTGAGTGTTGTGATGAGTCTTCCCGAAGCTAAATTCCAGACTTTGACGGTGTTATCATCGCTACCACTAACTAAGGTTTTGCCGTTGGGACTGATAGCAACGGTATGAACTGCGTCGTTGTGTCCTTCTAGGGTACGAATGACTTTGCCAGTTTTGAGGTTCCAAACTTTGATAGTGTTATCATCACTGGCGCTAACTAGGGTTTTACCATCAGGGCTAAAGACAACAGCATTAACTTTACCAGAATGCCCATTGAGGGTAGAGATTTCTTCACCTGTAGCTAACTGCCAAATCTTAATAGTGCGATCGCCCCCACAACTAGCTATGATTTGACCATTAGGACTAATTGCAAGGGAAATATAGGGGTTTTCACCGCTTGGGAGAGTATTTGGTAGAGAAATGGTTCTTAATGTGGGCTTCTGCGACTTGACTATCACCATTTCGCTAGACTTGTGCTGAGTTAACCTTGAGGATAAACTGCTGTAAATGCGCCGATATTGGCTAACCCAAGATTCGCTAAAACCAAATAGCAATACTAAAGCACTCAGCAAAACTAAGCTTCTGACTAAGGTATATTTTTTAGGCAACTTAGCTACATAAGTTGTCTGAGGTATGGGGAATTTGCCAGATGTTTGTCCGGCGGCTGGTAAGGCTAGGGGCTGTTTGGGAGTAATATCTTGGATGACTTCATCAGCCGATATGTAGCGGTGCTTGAGGTCTTTTTGCAGCAGCTTGTCCATTACGTGATCTAATTCTGGTGTCAAGGGACTGCGTAAATATTGCCGCCAATTAGATACCCAGCTATAACCATGTTCCATCCATAATTGGAAGGGTGAAACACTAGTCATTAAGTGAAAACAGGTAGCTCCCAAAGCGAACAAATCACTAGCAGCATAAGCTTTACCATCACGAATTTGTTCTAGTGGTGAGTAACCATGTGAACCGATGGATGTGCCGAAATTCTGCACGTTGGCAGTTAATTGTTTAGAGGAACCAAAATCGATAAGATTTAATCTGCCATCAGTGCGACACCTGATAATGTTTTCAGGTTTAATGTCTCGATGAATGACACCGCGATCATGGACAAATTTGAGAACGGGGAGTAAATCTAACAAAATCGCTTGAATTTCCCCTGGTCGATAGTTCTTACGTTGCTGTAACTCTTTTAAAAGATTCTGTCCATTAATAAACTGTTGCACCAAATACAAACAGTTATCTTGCTCAAAGTAAGCCAACAAGGTGGGAATTTGCGGATGTTCGCCAAGTTCTTGTAAGCGCTTGGCTTCCTCAGCAAACAATTCCACTGCCTTTTTTTGTGACCAAGTACCTTGAAATTTTGGTGCTAGTTGCTTAATTACACAGGGTTCATTTAATTTATCTTTATCCTCTGATAGATAAGTTCTGCCAAATCCTCCTTCATCAGAAAGTACACGAATGACACGAAAGCGGTTTCTTAAAAGCGGTACTAAGGTAGTACCACAGGATTTACACGAGTGTTTTCCATCAGAGTTTAATGGATTTGGGCAATCTGGATTTAAGCAGCAGATCATGTTCTGACAGTTGCGGCTGCATGAAAATTTATATGAGTCAGTTGTCAGTTGTTTTACAAACTGGCCTTACTTTGGTAGATAACACTGACCTGAATATCATCAATCTTGGTAAATGCAACAATCTTGCTCAGTACAGCAAAACTTAGAGAGCTACACAGTTAATTATTCTCCAGATTATAGAATATTCCGAATTGAACTGAAGAATGGCAGGGGCGTACAGATATGAAATTTATTGGTGTTGATTTGGGTTGGAAGTCTCAACCAAGTGGACTATGTTGTTTACAATTCATTGATGGGAAACTAGAGATACTTGATTTAGATCGGCAAGATGCGATCGCTCACATTTTCACCTGGATTGATACTTGGGTACAACCAAACGAAAGCGCACTCATCGCTGTAGATGCGCCTACCCTCATCCCTAACCCTACAGGTAGCCGTCTTCCTGACAAACTCACACACAAATATTTTGGTAAATATCACGCCGGCTGTTACCCAGCAAATCAAGGTCTACCCTTTGCCGATCGCACCATTAATTTTGGCTTAGAATTAGAATCCCGTGGTTTCGTCCATGCACCGACAATCGAACCACAAAAATTAGGCAGATATCAAATTGAAGTCTTTCCCCATCCCGCAATAGTAAATTTATTCAACTTAGACCGTATCCTCAAATATAAAAAAGGGCGCATCAGTGAGTGCCGCTTAGAATTAGTCAGACTATATCAATATATTGTGGATATTCTACCCACCTTTGAGCCTGCTTTGTGTATAAAAAAGTTATCCATTAGTGAAATCCCCCATACAGGTACAGCACTCAAAGCTGCCGAAGATAAACTAGATAGCTTAATCTGTGCCTACATAGCTGCGTACTGGTGGTATTGGGGAGAACAACGTAACTTAGTTTTAGGCGATCGCACCACGGGTTACATTGTGATTCCAAAAACGGGGAATGGAGAGTAGGGGGAGATAAAGAAGAAGTTCTACTTATCTTGTCTCCCTCATCTCCCCCACTCCCTACTCTCTACTCCCTACTCCCCAATTATTCCGCCCAAGCAATCAACCTGGGTTCATAAGGATTAGACAGATGCGGGTGTTGGGGTAACACACGCAACGACAAACCCTGTAAACCAGAGGCAGTGTAAAGGATATTAGCTGTGTACACACTCAACCCTCCGCTATCCTGTCCTTGATAATCCATCACTACAGGTATAGCGTTGACTATATCCCCGTTAGCATCAATCGCACCTTGATATAGTTCGACTTGTACATCATCATTGGTTAAAGTTGCCAAGTCTACCTTAGCTTTGACAGCAACGGTTTGATTAACTTCGATATCTGCGCCTGCGGATACATCGATATCTTTAATTTTGATATTAAACCAGTGGTCACTAAGGGTTGCTTTCCAATTTGCCAATTCCTTAGCTGGCGCATAATTATCGGATGTTAAGGTATAGTAGCGATCGCTTGCTGGGAAGTAAGCCCGTTGTGCATATTCTCGCACCATCCGCGCTGTATTAAAAAATGGACAGTTTAAGCGGATAGCGTCCTTCATTTTCGCTACCCAAGGTCTAGGTAAACCATCGACATCGCGGTGGTCGTAAAATAGGGGTACGACTTCTTTTTCCAGTAAATCGTAGAGGGCATTGGCTTCTACTTCATCTTGGTAGTTGGGGTCTTCGTAATTCTCCCCATGTCCTATAGCCCAGCCGGTGCGGACATAATCAGCTTCATCCCACCAACCATCTAACACACTCAGGTTAGGTAAGCCATTCATTGCAGCTTTCATCCCGCTTGTACCCGATGCTTCTCTAGGACGGCGGGGTGTGTTTAACCAGATATCACAACCAGCTACCATCAGCCGGGAAATATGAATGTCGTAGTTGGGAACAAACACGACTTGTTTTTCTAAATGTTGTTCACGGATAAAGTGATTAATTTCGCGGATGAGTTCTTTTCCGGGGATATCTTTCGGGTGGGCTTTACCAGCAATAACAAATTGTACCTTGCGGTTTTTGTCGGCTAATAAAATGCGTCTAATCCTTTCAATGTCGCGCATCCACAGGGTAGCACGTTTGTATGTGGCAAAGCGCCGGGCAAAACCAATAGTTAACGCATTGGGGTCGAGGACTTCCTGGGCTTGGACAATATCGGAAGGAGAAGCACCGCGATCGCGCAAATGTTTGACTAAATGCTCACGCACATACAATATCATGTCCAAGCGGCAACGTTCGTGATTGCGCCACAACTCCTCATCAGGAATTGCGTCCATCCGTTCCCACAATTGGTTATCTGATGGTACTGATGACCAATTTGGCCCCAAATAGCGATCGTATAATTCTTGGGTTGACTTAGCAACGCAACTACGCGCATGGACACCGTTAGTAATGGCTGTGATAGGTACTTCCTCCACAGGAACCTTTTTCCACAAGCCTTGGAACATTTGCCGGGAAACAACACCGTGTAACTGGGCGACACCATTAGAAAATGTTGCCATCTTCAACGCCAACACCGCCATACTAAACGGCCCAGACAAATCACCTGTATTTTCCCGTCCCAGCCCTAAAAATTGCTCTTTGGGTAAGCCAAAGATATCTGCATAATAACCAAGGTAATACAGAATTTTATCAGGTGGGAATAGGTCAATCCCGGCTGGTACTGGGGTATGTGTGGTAAAGATATTACTAGAACTCACCACCTGTTTAGCTGTCGCATAACTCAGACCTTCTTGCTGAATCAACAAGCGGATGCGTTCTAAGGCTGAGAAGGCGGCATGACCTTCATTCATGTGGTAAGCAGTCACCTTATAGCCCAAGGCTTTCAACATTTGCACACCACCAATACCCAACATGATTTCTTGGTGGATACGCATATCGATATCGCCGCCATAGAGTTGGTCGGTGATGTCTTGGTCGTAGGGATTATTCGGTTCAATGTTGGTATCCATCATATACAGGGGTACAGTTCCCACCTGTACACGCCAAACTCTGGCGTAAATCTTGCGTCCTGGATATTCTACCGCAATCCGCAGTTCTGAACCGTCGGCATTGCGTTCTAGGTGCAAAGGCATATTATAGAAATCGTTAATCGGGTAACGTTCTTGCTGCCAGCCGTCGGCATTGAGATATTGAGCAAAATAGCCTTGCTGGTACAATAAACCCACACCGACCAAGGGTAGTCCTAAATCACTAGCTGATTTTAAGTGATCTCCCGCTAGAACCCCCAAACCGCCAGAATAAACGGGCAGACAATCTACCAACCCAAACTCCGCCGAAAAATAGGCGAAACATTCTTTTGGTGTCTGATGACGCTGCTTCTTATACCAACTACGTTCCTGTAAATATTCCTCTAGTTGGCGATCGGCACGATCTAGCTGTGCCAGGAAACCTTCATCTTCTACGACTTCCAAAAGCCGCCCTTGACTGATTGTACCCAACATTAATACAGGGTTATGATGGCTAGACTCCCATAAATCTGGGTCTAAGCGACGAAATAAATCTTTAGTCTCGACGTTCCAATCCCAATGTAAATTATACGCCAGTCGCCGCAACGGTTCTAGTCGCGTCGGCAAGGAAGGAGATACATTGAATGTACGAATTGGCTGCATAGGTTAGCAAGGCTCCTAGTTTAGCTATGGCTATTGTTGACTGTCTTTTCCCAATGTTGCCAATTCTTTATACTAAGTTTGTAAAATTCCCATGACTTTGTTAAGGGATGAAAATTTTCCTAGCTATGCTTGGTAAACTTTGTGTCATAGGCATTTTTACTGCATCTCAGATTACATATACTTGTATCTCAAGTTAGAAAATCTCAATATTTTTTTAAGAAATCAAGATAAAGAGTTTAAGGGTTAGCTATTAACAATAGATACCGATTTCATCGTACGCAAATGTAATTCCAGTGTATGGAAGCTAAATTTACGTAGATGGAGTGACAAATAATTCATGTTTTTACACCTACGGAAGTAACTTATGTCCGTATATAAGCGGTCTCTAAATATTCGTCTAAATTAATTAAGTATCGCTTCACCTAATATTTACCTTTTCTTAAACTTGCATGATTACTATTGACCATGAATACATTTAAAAAACACTCACTGGGAATGAGAGAAAGGTTTGCTTGCTAACAATCCTTTGAATTAGATACATATCAAGGTATAGAAGCTACTGCTCAAAAAATTTATTGAAGTACAAACTTTGCTCCTTTTTCAAAGATTTGCCATTTTACCACTAATAAATTTATTTAGACATAAGAAAATAAATATCCAATACATATAATTATCTTGATGATAAAAATGTTTAAAGTTGACAAAATTATGCTAATAGAATATTAGAGACTAATTGAAAATTTTTGTAGACGATAATTTATTAATCTAAAAATTTAAAATATTTTCTCTTCATTTTCTGAGTTGTTGGATATTATAAAAAATTTTTAAACCAGCTTAAATTTTTGCAAAATATAAAATACCTAGTACAGAAAACTCATTCTGATTTGCGTAATTCTTGTTAATTATCTTCTACAACTACTGCTTGAATGTCTTCTATAACTATCACAGAAACTACTGCTGACATCTTGGCTGACTCCACCCTCAAGGGGAATTTGTCACCAAGGCTATTTACGCGCAAAGAAGTTATTCCACCTAATCAAGATGTACTTTGGCGAATTGAACGTGGGGTAGTTCGTACTCTCACTTGGGGCGAAGACGGCACATTTATTACTTTGGGTTATTGGGGAACTGGGGATTTAGTTGGTTATCCTTTATCTAAAATTAACCCATATCAAATTGAATGTTTAACTAGTGTAGAAGCTATTGCCATACCGCAACATTTTTGGCATCAATACACTAATGATTTACTAGCTCATATTCAATATTCTGAAGAGCTTTTAAGCATAGTCCACCGTAAACCTGTGTCTCTACGTTTATGGCAATTCTTAGTTTGGCTGAGTGAAAAATTTGGGCGAGATTTAGAACAAGGTAGACTCATTGAACTGTATATTACCCATCAAGAAATTGCTGAAGTATTGAATACAACGAGAGTAACTGTAACACGTTTACTACAGCAATTTGAAGCAGCAGGTACGCTACTACGTCACAAGCGGCGCATTATTCTATGCCTATCAAATAAAACAATTATGAATGTCAGTTTAAAAAATGGCTAACTATCTTGTCTTAACTATGCCTAAAGATGTATAGTGATTACAACAATCATGTGTAAATACCCCCATAAAAAGGGTGTAAAATATTTTACCATGATAGTGAACTGTTTGGTGTGAGTGAATTTAAAACATATGTCGAAACTATTCTGGAACGCTTTAAAGTTTAGCCCAGTAGTTTTTGCTGCTACCCTTTTTGCTACCAATAGCGCCCTAGCAGCCGAAGCTAATGAAAAAGTAACCAGTGTTTCCCAATTAACACAGGCTTCCCAATCTCAAGATATTGGTCAGGTAACATCTGTATCACAATTCTCCGATGTTCAACCTACTGATTGGGCATTCCAAGCATTGCAATCTTTGGTTGAACGCTACGGCTGTATTGCAGGTTATCCCAACGGTACATACCGTGGTAATCGTGCTTTAACCCGTTATGAGTTTGCTGCTGGTTTGAACGCTTGTTTGGACAGAGTTAACGAACTGATTGCTACAGCAACAGCAGATTTAGTCAAAAAAGAAGACTTAGCTACCCTACAACGCTTACAAGAAGAGTTTTCTGCTGAATTAGCTACCTTACGCGGTCGCGTTGATGCGCTAGAAGCTCGTACTTCTGAGTTGGAAGCAAACCAATTCTCCACAACTACCAAGCTAGTCGGGGAAGCCATTTTCAGCATCTCTGATTCTTTTGGTGACAAGCAAGCTCTCTCTTCTAGCACATTAATTAATAACCCAAATGCCACAAGAAGAGATTTAGACAGCAACATTACCTTCTCTAACCGGGTACGTCTAAGCTTAAATAGCAGTTTTACTGGTAAAGACCAACTGCAAATCCGTCTGCAATCAGGAAATGTTCTTAACAACTCCAATACAAGTGGAGCAAGTGGAACTGGGACTAACATGACCCGTCTTGCCTATGACAATGATAATGGTAACAGAGTTGACATCGATAAAATTAACTATGCTTTCAACTTGAGTGATGCAATTCGCGTCAAGATTGATGCTAACAATGGTGAGTTTTGGGAAAACGTAAATAACTTCAACCCTGTCTTTGCTAGCAGCAGCAGAGGTGCTATTTCCCGTTATGGTCGTTTCAGCCCCATCTATCGTCAAGGTTCTGGTGGCGCAGGTTTGACCGTTAACTTTAATCCTCAAGGCCCCTTCGCTGCATCTGTTGGTTATCTAGCTGGTGGAAGTGCTGTAAGTGGTACAAGTACTAGCACAGCTAACGACCCTTCTAATAAAACAGGTTTGTTCAATGGTGACTATGCGCTCTTAGCTCAGGTAGCTTTCCAACCTAGCCAAGCGTTAAACCTGGGTTTCACCTACGTTCACTCATATCAAAATGCTACTGGTGGTAATTTTAACTTTACTGGAGGTACAGGTAGCGATATAGCAAACAGACCTTTTGGTGGTGTAGCTACCTCTGGGAACCACTTTGGCTTTCAAACCACTTTCAAACCTAGCGCTAAAACAACCCTTAGTGGTTGGGTAGGTTTATCATATGCTGAAGCTGAATCTAATGGTACTTCATTGGGTGGTGCAACAGTCAGATCAGGTGATAATGCAGACCTGTTTTACTGGGGTGTAACTCTTGGATTGCAAGACTTTGGTAGAGAGGGGAACGTACTCGGCTTTATCTTTGGTCAACAGCCTAAAGTAACTAGCAGCGACGTTAGATCCGCTACTAATGTAGAGCAAAAAGATGCTGACACTTCTTATCACCTAGAAGGACTCTACAGAATGCAAATTAACGATAATATTTCCGTCACTCCAGCCTTGTTGGTTATCTTCAACCCAGAGAATAATGACAGAAATGATACCGTTTATGTAGGTACATTGCGTACAACCTTCACTTTCTAAAAGTTAGTTACTTTCTAAAGTCGTTACTATATAACGAAAGCCCTCTGTAGTAGAGGGCTTTTTTTATTCCAAATCAGCATCTTGTTGATTAGTCAAATTTGATGGCGGCCGATCGCTACTCCACCCCCACCAAGCACAACCACACTGGCAATTATAAAACTCCTGCCATTTACGCCGATGGTCTTCTGTTAAAACAGGCGATCGCCGATTAATCCAAACTTGTAAAGCCTCTAGGCTACTAGCGCGACAGTTAGGACAGCAAAACCCGTAAGCATGAACTGCCTTCTGTGTCCATTCAGGCGGAGTAAGGGCAAAAGCATCCATGAAATAATTCGTAATTCGTAATTGATGTAGTGTTTTTTCTTACACTACACTTCATCATAATCGAATTAAGCAGAACGTTGTTATGCTACGGACATCCGGTTTGATTTCTCTTGGTGTAGCCGTAAAATTCTCTGTATCGGTGGGGTAGGCATTACAGCACCAAAACCCTGAACTGGTAAGCATCGCCTACCCTAAAAGAATTTCAAAAATTAAGTATGAATCCCATACAATACTCAACTGTTAACGTCAAGCAAGCGTGATGTTACAAATCTATCCATCCACTTTTCGAGATAAACTTCATTAGCAGCTTGCTCAGATGGGTCTTGAGTATCTACCGGGAAAGGCATTAGCCCTAAAATAGTAGCTGTGGTGACGCAAAACATTGACTTTTGAAAAGTTATACAAATTTGCACCCGCAAATCATCTTCACCTCTAAGGCTTTTGCGGTAAATTTCATGTAAATACTCTGGCAAATAATGGCGCATATCCTGCATTAACAATGTAGGTGGAATACCTGCACCACCGATAGGTAAGGGATCTGCATATAAAGCACCATATTGGAATCGAGCTTGATCAGGAGGAACCTGATAAGCTTGAGCATTATAAGAAACTGTTCCTAAGAAGGGAGTTCCTCTGAAGAATACTGCCTCTACATAAGGTACTGCTGTATCTGCTAAGAAAGTTAAACCTAAACTTTTAGGAATAATGTCGTAGACTTTTCCTTCTATTTTTACACAATAGGTAATTGGTCTAGTCGCATCTGCAACTAACCCTGCTTTAATATGGTCTACAACTTGGGGAATTGTTTCGATTTCACCCCGGTCATAACGGTCTGATAAGCTGAGGAAAATATCAGCCATAACTCGCCAAAACTGACCCAAACCGCTATAGTAAGCAGATACTCGCAATTGTTCAATTAAGAAGTCAGGAAACAGTTGATTCACACTTTTCACTAAGGGATTTTTCGCAAATTTTGCTTGAATAACTGCTTCTGCTCTTTCTTGAAATTCAATAGTATCCAAATATGCGTCTAAGCCACCGCCCCCATGCCACATCATGGCTTTCATACAGTATTCAGCATATTCAAAATTGATTCTGTCATGCCACCAGTGACGAAATAATTTTCCCCAGGAAAATTCGCCATTAAAATATTTAAAAAATGGGAAAAATACTAAAAACTGGTTTTCGGCAATATATATTAGATTCTTAGAATAAGCATCCAAAACTATGCCGTAACTTTTGAGAATACCTACTACTTCTAAAACATTTTGTGGGCTATCTACAAGTAATGCTTGTCCTTGTAGTAAACGTTCAATATATTCACCTAAAGGTTGATTTTTTGGTTTATTCTTAAGATTGACCATAATTAGTTTCTCCTTAGTAAAAATATCAATTTTGTTTAAAGGGTTATATTATTTTTTCAGTTTGGCAATAGATAATTTTTTATCCACTTAATTATCTATTACCCATGACCAACTATTAACTTTTACCTTTATTGAGCGATACTGTTGCTACTGTGTTATCAACGCTCAACATTGATGTAATAGTGGGTTCAGTCCAACGAGCTAACCAAGAGGGTTGGATACCAAAAATGATGATTAATGCCGCTAAGATAAAAGCAGGAGCGCGATCGCTCCAATAAATTCTGGGTAAATTCATTACCTGTACTGATAAGCGCCCAAAAAATGCTTTATTGACGAGAATTAAGAAGTAAACCGCAGTTAAACCTGTACCAATCATTGAAACCAGCGTTTGTACAGGAAAAACCGCATAAGCACCCCGGAAGATAATAAATTCGGAAATAAACCCTACCATTCCTGGTGTACCTGCACTAGCCATGACACCGATAATCATCAAGCTACCAATTACAGGCATACCCCGTTCTGGGTTTAATAATCCCCGAATTACATTCAAATCACGACTACCAGCTTTTTGATAAACAATACCTACTAGCAAAAATAGCAGTGCAGAAATTAAACCGTGACTAATCATCTGCATGACAGCGCCTAAGCTACTTAAGGGTGTAGCGGCGGCTGCGCCTAACAGCACATAGCCCATATGTCCAATAGAACTGTAGGCTACCATTTTTTTCATGTCTGTTTGAGCGATCGCACATGATGAACCATATAACACACTCACCACAGCCCACACAGCTAACCAAGGTGCTACATATGCCCAAGCTTCGGGTAATAAGTCCATTCCAAAACGCAATAACCCGTAAGTTCCCAACTTCAACAGTACCCCAGCCAGCAACATGGAAATCGGCGTAGAAGCTTCAACGTGGGCATCTGGCAACCATGTATGAAAGGGAACCAAAGGCATTTTGATGCCAAAACCTACTAAAAGCCCTACCAGGATTAGCAATTGCGTGGCTATGGGTAAGGAATTAATATTAATGCTGGATAAAGCAAAATTACCAGATCCACTCAACCACACCAAACCCAGGAAACTGGCAAGAATCAAAATTCCTGAAACAGCCGTGTAAATTAAAAATTTAGTAGCCGCATAACCCCGTTTTGCACCACCCCAGATAGCAATTAACAGGTACAAGGGAATCAGTTCCAGTTCGTAAAACAAGAAGAATAGTAGTAAATCTTGTGCAAGAAACGCTCCTGCTACCCCGGCACTCAAAACCAATATCAGGGAGTAGTAAAACTTAGGACGTTGCAAAGATTCATCGGTGCTGTAAATGGCTATGCCTGTTAATAATCCATTTAATACCAACAACGGCAAGGATAGACCATCCACACCCAGATTATAACCCAATCCCAAGGAATCTATCCAAGGTATGAACTCGCTAAACTGTTGGCTAACTTGTCCTGGTTGAAACTGGCTGGCTATCACCACCGACCACAAGAAAATTAAACCCGAAAAAATCAATGCTACATTACGGGAATTTTTCCCATTATTACCAGAGGGAAGTAGACCAATTAACAGCGCACCCAGTAATGGGGTAAAAATTAAGGCACTTAGCATAGGAGATGAGGAAGTGGGGGGAGATGAGGGAGAGGGGGGGAAACTGTGGACTGTGGACTAATGACAAATGACCAATGACTAAAATGGCAACTTATCAAGTAAGCCTAATGACCAACTAATAAAAAAGCCCAAGGCACTGACTACTGCCAGAATGGTCAACATGTATCCTTGGGATTGACCGGAAATGCTGTATTTCAAACCTTGTCCCCCGATAATGGTGGCAAAGCCGACTAAGTTGACTAGACCATCAACTACATAGCGATCGCTCCAGGCGGAAATCTTGGACAATAAAGCTACGCTACTCACTACTGTCAGCCGATAAATACGATCAATGTAGAAGTCATAACCCAACAAATCTTGGATCATTCTCCAAGCTAGGACTGTGGAACGAGACCAAGCTTTGTGTAAATGAATTGTTGAACCGATGATTACACCAGCTACGGTAGAAGATACCAAAACTAAAACTACGTACCAGTCAATACTTTCCCAAGCTGGCAATAAGTACCATTGCTGTAGCATCAAGGGCAATAACAAGGTCAATATGGTCAGTGTCACCATTGGGAAAGCCATTGTCCAACCGACTTCCGGCGCACGGCGGGTTTTTTGTTGTGGTTTCCCCCAAAATACCAATCTAAATACCCGTGTCAGGTTTAAAGCTGTCAAACCGTTAACTAATATCAGTACGCCAATTACCCAAGGGCTAACTCTGACCAAACCATCAGCCCAAGACAACATAGCCCAAAAGCTACCAAGTGGTAGCAGTGTCACCATACCGGCAGAACCAACCACAAAGGCAGTAGTAGTTGCTGGCATCTTTGACCATAAACCACCCATTTCTGTTAAGTCTTGACTATGTGTCGTAAATATGATAGAACCAGAACTCATAAATAGCAGAGCCTTGGCGATCGCATGAGTTAATAGCAGCATCAAAGCTACACCACCCTGCTCTAATCCCACTGCCAGAAACACCAGACCCATGTATGCACTAGTGGAATGGGACAATGCCCGTTTAATGTCAGTCTGAGCGATGGAAACTAAGGTTGCGCCTATAGCAGTCACCGAACCGATGATAATTAAGGCATTTAACGCCACAGGTGACAAAACTAAAATTGGTTGCAGTTTGTACAGCACATAAGCACCACCCGCTACCACCAGCGAGTTCCGCATGACAGAAGCCGGGTTAGGGCCTTCCATCGCCTCATCTAACCATAAATGCAAAGGAAACTGGGCGCATTTACCAGCCGGCCCAGCAATTAAAGCTAATCCTAGTAATGCTGAAGTTACAGGGTCTAAATTTGCTGTTTGTACCCACTCTGATAAATCAGAAAAGTTTAAGCTACCCGCCATGTAGGAAAGTGTCACCACAGCCATCAATAGCAACAAGTCGCCGACACGCTTTGTCCAGAAGGCATCCCTTGCAGCAGTTACTACCAATGGTTGAGCATACCAAAAGCCTACTAACAAGTAAGTAGACAGGGTGAGTAATTCTAAAAGCGCATAGCTGAGGAATAGAGAGTCGCTAATAGCTAAACCACTCAGTGCTGCCTCGAAAAAGCCGACTAGACCGAAAAATCGTGCTAGTGACCAGTCTTTTTCCATGTAGCCTAAAGCATAAATCTGAGCCAAAAGGCTCAACCCTGTAATCAAAACTGTCGCGCCAATACTAACTGGCGACAGTTCTAAAGCAAAGGATAAGTTTAAATCTGCTGCTTGAAACCAAGTAATTACTAGATTCTCTGGCTCTCGGCTCCAGATGTCCTTAAATACTAACAGGCTATGAATAAAGCCTATAAGGGTAGTCAACAAGTTAATATAGGCCGCAGGTCTTGGCCCTGTGCGCCGAATTATTCCTATTCCCCAAGGTAATGTCAACAGTGCGCCTATTAAATTGTAAAAAGGCACACACCAACTTGTTGCAAATAGAAACTGATTCATTTAGATTGCCCTTGAAGACTCAGCATTAACTTTTTTAAAACTCTTAAAACAATGATTTACTAAAAAAAATAATCTTTTTCAAAAGCTATGTTTTTTTTAATTTTTTTTCATCAAACTTAAATAGTGATTTTGTGCTTATCTTCTCCACTAAACTGTAATTAGAAATAAGTTCCTTACTCAAAAACTAGCTTTTATGACATTTTTCTTTCTATTACCCAATCAATCCTTTTGGTTTAAGAAAGTAATTTTATATGATATATAAATATAGATTATGTGTTTTCTAGACAATTTTGAAAGGTATTGCAAAACCAAGGAAACATAGAAACTGTAAAATTTACAGCCTCTCTATACTCCCCACCAGATAGAGTTCGTCTTGGCTATCAATACTTTTTTATGATTGTCATAAAAAAATTATAAAGCATAAGCGGTTGCTATAGGGATCAATGAACTTTGATTACAGTCAACCCTGGTATAAAAAATTGTTAAGTTTTTTTAAACTTTTTTATCATAAACTATTATACTAATTTATATTGCCAGAAGCGCCAAGCTTTTCTATGCTTAATTTGGAAGTGTTTTGATAGCTCAAGATGAGCTTCCCCGTCCAAAATTTCACGCCCACCGTATTGATTGGATTAATTTTTTAGGAGTTCTGCGATGCCAATTGCAGTTGGAATGATTGAGACTAAAGGCTTTCCCGCAGTAGTAGAAGCTGCTGACGCGATGGTGAAAGCTGCCCGCGTAACTTTGGTAGGATATGAAAAAATTGGTAGTGCAAGAGTCACCGTAATTGTGCGGGGGGATGTCTCTGAAGTACAGGCATCTGTAGCTGCTGGCATTGAAGCTGCAAGAAGAGTAAATGGTGGTGAAGTGGTATCTACTCATATCATCGCTCGTCCCCATGAAAACCTGGAGTATGTGCTGCCGATTCGTTATACGGAAGCTGTAGAACAGTTCCGTACTTAAGTAACGAATAGAAAGCAAAAAGCTGATTTAGTAAGCTTTTTATCAAGTTTGAATGGTAGTTTTATTTACGTTGCGCTGTACTAAAAGCTGAGTAAAAAAACACATCAACGGGGTCGCCATCTTGAGCATAGCTGGAGTTCGGGCTAGAAACTTTATTTGGGAATCAAAAAAATGTCTATTGCAGTAGGAATGGTAGAAACGCTAGGCTTTCCAGCAGTTGTAGAAGCCGCAGACGCGATGGTGAAAGCCGCTCGTGTCACTTTAGTAGGTTACGAGAAAATTGGTAGCGGTCGGGTAACAGTCATCGTTAGAGGCGATGTGTCTGAGGTACAAGCATCTGTAGGAGCAGGTGTTGAATCAGTTAAGCGTGTCAACGGCGGACAAGTATTGTCTACACACATCATTGCTCGTCCCCACGAAAACTTAGAATATGTCCTGCCAATTCGTTATACAGAAGATGTAGAACAGTTCCGGGAAAACGTTAACGCAATCCGTCCTTTCGGCAGAAGACCGTAATTAGTAATGCAAATTGCTAAAGTCCGTGGCACAGTAGTTAGCACCCAAAAAGACCC
The DNA here is from genome assembly GCF_019976755.1 of Nostoc sp. MS1. Taxonomy (NCBI): domain Bacteria; kingdom Bacillati; phylum Cyanobacteriota; class Cyanophyceae; order Nostocales; family Nostocaceae; genus Nostoc; species Nostoc sp. MS1. Next base: position 4,104,380 of record NZ_AP023441.1, on the reverse strand, counting down.
AAGTCTTAGAGGTGTTAAACTACTTTTGTTGCAATTAGTAGATGAAGAAGGAAACCTCCTGCAAAAATACGAGGTAGCAGCAGATAATAGCGTAGGTGCAGGAGTAGATGAGTGGGTATTGATTAGCCGTGGTAGTGCGGCGCGTCAAATACTTGGTAACGAGCAACGGCCTTTAGATGCCGCAGTGGTGGCGATAATTGATACTATTCACGTTGAAGATCGTCTCATTTACAGTAAAAAAGACCAGTATAGATAAGCAGTCAACAGTCAACAGTGAGATCGTGCGTTCCTGTCGCCTTGCGTCGGAAAGCAACTATCGTTCCCCGAAGGGGTTCTCGTTCGCGTAGCGTCCCGTAGGAAAGAGTACCTGTAAAGGTCAACAGTCAACAGATAAAGACTATTGACTATGGACTATTGACAACTGACAAATTTAGGAGGAATCTCGCAATGGCAGTCCGCAGCACGGCGGCCCCCCCAACCCCGTGGTCGAGGAGCTTGGCTGAAGCCCAAATCCATGAAACCGCTTTTGTACATCCGTTTTCTAACATTATTGGGGATGTTCGGATAGGTGCAAATGTCATCATTGCTCCAGGGACTTCAATTAGAGCCGATGAAGGCACACCGTTTTATATTGGTGAAAACACTAATATTCAAGATGGTGTAGTGATTCACGGATTGGAGCAAGGTCGAGTAGTTGGTGACGACAACCAAGAATACTCGGTTTGGGTAGGTAAAAATTCTTCCTTGACCCACATGGCGCTGATTCACGGCCCTGCTTACGTTGGGGAAAATTCGTTTATCGGTTTTCGCTCTACAGTATTTAATGCCAAGGTAGGGGCTGGCTGTATCGTTATGATGCACGCTTTAGTTAAAGATGTAGAGGTTCCCCCTGGTAAGTATGTTCCTTCGGGAGCAATTATTACCAATCAAAAGCAGGCCGATCGCTTGCCTGATGTGCAACCTCAAGACAAGGATTTTGCTCATCATGTCATCGGCATTAATCAAGCGTTGCGTACTGGGTATCTTTGTGCTGCGGATAGCAAGTGTATTGCCCCTCTTCGCAATGAAGAAGTTAAATCTTATACTAGTAATCAATTTAAAGGATTAGAAAGGAGTAGTGAAGTGGCAAGCAACAGCTTGGGTGCAGACACCATAGAGCAAGTACGCTATCTATTAGAGCAGGGCTACAAGATTGGTACAGAACACGTAGACCAAAGAAGGTTCCGTACAGGTTCTTGGACTAGCTGCCAGCCCCTTGAAGCGCGTTCAGTAGGTGATGCTGTAAGAGCTTTAGAATCTTGTTTAGCTGACCACAGTGGCGAGTATGTGCGTCTGTTTGGTATTGATCCTAAAGGTAAGCGCCGCGTGCTGGAAACAATTATTCAGCGTCCCGATGGTGTTGTTGCAACAGGTTCTACCAACTTTAAAGCTCCTGCTGCTAGCACTAATGGTAGCTACAGCAGCAATGGCAACAGTCACAGCAACGGCAACGGTTACAGCAATGGTGCAGGCAGTGGCAGAATTAGCGCTGAAACTATAGAGCAAATTCGTCAGTTATTGGCTGGTGGTTACAAGATTGGAACCGAACACGTAGATGAGCGACGCTTCCGTACAGGTTCTTGGAATAGCTGTACACCCATTAATGCAACCTCCGCCAATGAAGTTGTTTCCGCTTTAGAAGAGTGTATAGATAATCATCAGGGCGAATACGTGCGGTTAATTGGTATTGACCCCAAAGCTAAACGCCGTGTCCTAGAAAGCATCGTTCAACGCCCCAACGGTCAAGTAGCTCCATCTTCATCTGGTAGCGGCCAAAGAACCGTACCTAGTGCGTCTGCTTCATCTGCAACTGCCACCGCTACCCGCTTGAGTTCTGAGGTAGTAGATCAGATTAAGCAAATAATTGGTGGTGGGTATAAACTTAGCATTGAACACGTAGACCAGAGAAGATTCCGCACAGGTTCTTGGAGTAGCACAGGCCCAATTTCTGGCAATTCCGAAAGAGAAGCGATCGCAGCCGTAGAAGCCGCTTTATCTGAATTTGCTGGAGAATACGTCCGCATCATTGGTATAGAACCCAAAGCCAAGCGCCGCGTGTTGGAATCAATTATTCAGCGTCCATAGTGAGAGGGAGTAAGGAACAGGCAGTAGGCAGTAGGGGAAGACCATGTGGAAAAAGTAGACAAGGAAGACAAGTTATTAATACTTAGCTTCCAACTCATCACTTCTCACTCCCCACTCCTCACTCCCCAATTGATAATAGGCTTCCGAGGTTAAAATTTCCATGTCTGTGCCGCTACTGCGCCTCCACAACAACTTTGAGTCTTACATTAGTGGCGAGGTGACAATTCATCCAAGTGCAGTCATTGCACCAGGGGTGATACTCCAAGCGGCCGCAAACAGCAAAATCATCATCGGGGCAGGAGTCTGTATTGGCATGGGGTCTATTCTGCAAGTAGATGAGGGAACGATAGAAGTAGAACCTGGTGTTAGCCTGGGCGCAGGTTTTTTGATGGTTGGTCAAGGCAAAATTGGCATGAATGCTTGCATTGGTGCAGCCACAACATTATTTAACTGTTCTGTGGCTCCGGCATTGGTAGTACCACCGGGTTCGATATTAGGTGATACGACTCGGCAGTTGGCAACTGAAGCACCAGAACCAGATAAAAATCAATCTGAGGCTACTACCCAAAAGCCTAGAGAAAATGAAAGTAAGGTAGTTACTTCAACTAGCTTCTGGGCATCGGCTTCTGTGCAATTTCAACAAGATTCCGTGGCTACAACGCAACCCCCAGCACCACCTGAGAATCAGTCTGCTACTGTAGAAAATAATGCTACTAATGAGACTGAGCCTAGCGTGGCAGAACCTAGTCTAGAAGATGAAAAATCGGGTAATGAGGCTGAATCTCCCAATGGCTTCGGGAATCAAATTTACGGGCAAGGGAGTATTCAAAGACTATTAGGAACATTGTTTCCCCATAGACAAGCTTTAAATAACCCTGTCAGGGATGATCGCTCTGAGTAAGTGTTAAGTTGAGAGTATCTCGGAGAATACACAATGTATAATCAGCACTCTACTAGCACAAATCAGACACAACGTCATCAAGATGATTTCAGGGATACAGCCTTGGGTTTAGTCTCAACTCTCAGCTTTCCGGCGATTGTGGGAACTGCTGACATGATGTTGAAGTCGGCTGGAGTTCACCTGGTTGGTTATGAAAAAATTGGGAGTGGTCACTGTACAGCGATTGTCCGGGGTGGAATTGCTGATGTCCGTCTAGCTGTAGAATCTGGTGTACAAACTGCGGAACAGTTTGGGCAACTAGTTTCTAGTTTGGTGATTCCTCGACCTTTTCCTAACCTTGATGTGGTTTTGCCAATTACCAACCGCTTAAGCCAAATAATGCAGGAAGGTCAATACAGCCGTTTGAGTAACCAAGCAATTGGTCTAGTAGAAACAAGAGGCTTTCCGGCGATGGTAGGTGCTTGTGATGCTATGCTCAAAGCGGCTGATGTCCAGTTAGCATCTTACGAAAAGATTGGTGCTGGTTTGTGTACAGCGATTATTCGCGGCTCTGTAGCTAATGTTGCAGTTGCAGTAGAAGCGGGAATGTTTGAGGCTGAAAGGATTGGGGAGTTAAACGCGGTAATGGTAATTCCTCGCCCATTGGATGAGTTAGAGCAAACCCTACCAATAGCAAGTTGCTGGATCGAAGAGCATCAACCGTTAAGGCTACCAATAAATATTAGAGAGCAAGTTGCAGAAAGGGAAGTGTTACAATTGCCCGATTTAGCCACTATACCTGTAAAAGTTACAGAAGAAGTAGAAGTTTGGAATGATGAATGATGAATGGTGAATTACTAACTAGAGAATAGTGAATTGGGAATAATCCACATTCAATATTGCAGAACTTAGTATTCAACATTCATCTTGCAGCTGGAAGGCATCTTACGCTTTGCTTGTTTTTCTGATGATAACTTCTCCACTCTATAAGTGAAAGAAGTTTCTTTGTATAGGAAGAATAGATTTTTGTCTATATAAGTATTGCTTTTTCAGGCTATTAAGTAAGTAATTGTTCTCATATTGAAGTAGGTTTTGTATATGATGAGAATAAGTTTTCTCATCTATAAGAAAACAAATTCTCTTTTAATAGCGAGGATAGATTTTTATCTATAATAAGCTCATAACTTTTGTATGGGTGAAGTTATATCAAGTGCAGGTGTTCAGGGATACTAGTTGTATATCTATAAAAATCGCTATTAGAGGAGAATCACCTTGAACCAGGCAACACTACACCAGTTGAAGGTGTTCGAGGCCGCCGCACGGCACGGTAGCTTTACTCGTGCGGCTGAGGAGTTATTTCTCACCCAACCTACCGTCTCGATGCAAATCAAGCAGCTGACAAAATCGGTTGGTTTACCACTGTTTGAGCAAGTGGGCAAACGCTTATATTTGACCGAAGCCGGAAGAGAATTGTTCGCTACTTGTCGGCAAATTTTTGAGACTATAGCCCAGTTTGAAATGAAGGTGGCTGATTTAAAAGGACTAAAACAGGGGCAATTACGTTTAGCAGTTATTACTACTGCCAAATATTTTATTCCCCGCTTGCTTGGGCCTTTTTGCCAACTTTATCCAGGAATTGAGATTTCACTGCAAGTTACCAACCACGAACGCATCCTAGAGCGGATGAATAATAACATGGATGACTTGTACATTATGAGTCAAGTTCCCGACCATTTGGATGTGAATTGTCAGCCATTTTTGGATAATCCTTTAGTTGTATTAGCCGCAGCAAATCATCCACTATCAAAAGAAACAAATATTCCCATACAACGCTTGTCCAGTGAACCGTTTATTATGCGAGAACCAGGTTCAGGAACACGCCGCGCTGTACAAAATCTGTTTGAGGAACAAGGTGTTCCTGTCAAAGTGAAGCTGGAATTAGGCTCTAACGAAGCGATTAAACAAGCGATCGCCGGGGGTTTAGGAATTTCTATTCTCTCTCGGCACACATTATTGTCTGATGCAGCAGAGTTCAGCATTTTGGATGTGCAGAACTTCCCCATCAAGCGGACATGGTACATGGTTTACCCGGCTGGTAAACAGTTATCTATTGTCGCTCGTACTTACTACGAGTATCTGCTAGATGCTGCCAAGAAGTTTGTCGAGCAAACAGAACAAATAAATGCTTCTGTTCCTGTGCCTGAGTATAGTTTGGTTGAGTGAGGACAGAGATGAGGGAGAGGGGGGAGAGATTTGTGATTAACACTCAGCACTCAGCACTCATGACTTACAATTCATTGCAAATTGCTTGACGGCTGATGGGTATGCCTGGAAAAATGCAAAATTAACCAGAGCATCATTTAATATGGGGAAAAACTGGCAGTGGTTAACCCGGAAACACCATCTTGGCGAAAAATAGTACAAAGTCAGATTGTAGCTGTGACAGTGTACAACGATAAAGCCTTAGTTACACGCAAAGGAAGGGTTCATTTATCAGGGACAGAAAGGGAATTAGTGATTGCTTCACTGCCAGTAACTCTAGAAACTGAGTCTGTTCGGGTTGGTGGTACAGGTACGGTAGGGGTGCGTTTGTTGGGTGTAAACTGCGATCGCATCTATACCACTGAACCTGTTACTGAACGTGTTGCCCATTTGAGTCGGCAAATTCAGCAATTAGAAACGGAAAAACGCCATCTACAAGCTCAGGTAGACGCTTTATCTTTACAAGCTAGGTTTATTGAAGGTTTACGCGAAAAGACAGAAGAACCTTTTGCCCAAAGCCTATCACGGAAAAATTTAGGACTGAGTGAAACCCTAGACTTTCTGAATTTTTTGGGTAGTCAATACAGCGAATATGCGATCGCTTCTGGAGAATGTAAAAGCCAGCAGCAAGAATTAGAAAAGCAAATAGAAGCACTCCGTAACTCTCTAGAAATTCTCCAAACACCCAATCCCCACGAAAGCGTAAGTTTGATTGCATTAATTGAAGCCACGGGAGAGGGTGAATTTGAGTTGGAAGCCTCCTACATGGTAAATCATGCCAGTTGGACTCCTTTATATGACTTGCGCCTGCATAGCACCACTCAAACAGTCAATTTAAACTATCTTGCAGAAATTACTCAGAATACAGGCGAGGATTGGCAAGATGTAGCGCTTACCCTTTCCACTGCCAAACCCGGACTAGGTACGATTCCACCTAAGCTGCAACCGTGGTATATTGATGCACCAACACTTCAAGTATGGCGATCGCAACGAAGACTAGGGCCTAGTCCTTCCCTACCCGCCATATCACCTACATCTGTTCCACCTGGAGTCGGCAATCCCACAGAAGAAGAAAGCCAAGATAGTTTAATTTTGGCGGAAACAGCCAAGGCTGAGGTATCCAAAGAAGGAAGCATCGTTACTTTTAAAATAAATAACGGTGGAAATATTCCCAGTGATGGTACACCTCACACAATCACAGTTTTTAATGATGACTACTCCTGTAATTTTAATTATGTAGCGATGCCACGCTTAGTTAGCTTTGCTTATTTGGAAGCCAATGTGAAAAATAGCTCTGGTGGCGTAACTTTATTACCGGGTGAAGCAAATATTTTCCGCGATGATATGTTTTGTGGCACAACTCAATTAGAACATATTGCCCCAGGGGAAAAATTCACCCTCAATTTAGGTATTGATGAAGGTTTAAAAATTGAGCGTGATTTAATTGAGCGTCAAGTAGATAAAAAGCTGATTGGTAATCAACGCCGAACTACTTACGCTTACCGCCTAGTAATTACTAACTTGCTGAATCAAGAAAGTCTGTTGAAATTAACTGAACAATTACCCGTCAGCCGTGATGAGCAAATTAAAGTCCGCATGAATGGTAGTAAACCGCCAATTCAATTAGGTGAGATGGGAATTTTGGAATGGATATTAAATATTCCACCTCAAGGTAGGCAAGAAGTGTCTTATCAGTTTACTGTTGAGCATCCGCCAGAGTTAACAGTGATTGGATTGAATATTTAGGGCTTGCTGAAAAAGTCATTTCAAAGGAAGAGAAAAATTGATTAAGTAGTCAGTCCAGAAAAAAGATAAGTTTTTGTTGTTTAAGGTTTAATGAAATATCAGTTTCGATAATAGAAGAAGTAAAAAAAGACTCAGTTTTGAAAAATAGGCAAAAAAATACACAAAAAAGCCGTAATAGCAGAGTAGAAAGATTCATAACTAAAAAAGTTATGGCAATAGCGGTGAAAGAAGTATGAGGAAGTTTAGCCATAACTCTACCAAGGCTAAATCTTCGTTTACCTTGTCCAAACTTGCCCTCAATACAATTACGAATCCTTTCGTCATAAGCGGCTTGTTTCTTCTTTTCAGGGCTGACATTTTGGGGGGGTCTACCTAGTGGTGGGCCACTAATTCTAATTCCCCTTTCTTGACACCAAGCTCGATTCTCCCTCGTCCGATAAATCTTATCAACATGAACTGATTCAGGATAATATCCGGTGTAGTTTTTGTATGCTTCTACTTGTGATTTTAAGTCTCCTGATTCGTTAAAGTTGTCCCAACTAATATGGTCTAAAAATACATAGCCATCATAGTAACTAGCTGAAAACTTAGCCCCAAACTCTACTGTTCTCCCGGCTTTACCTCGGATAATCGGACGAATGTGTGGTTGGTTTAAACTGACAATGCGGTCTTGTATACTAATTTTTTGATTTTCATATAACCATAACTGTTGACGATAAACTTCTGCTACTACTAGCAACATCTTATATTGACTGTTGCTCAGTTTTAATAGTGACGCACCTAAATTTATTAGCTGCTGAATATGAGTTAAATTTCTGTTGATATATTGCAGTTGCTTTCTGATAGCTTTCCTTCTTTCTTTAACTGTTGGTTTTCTTTTCTTGGCTACTGCTAAATAATCCTTTCTTGCTTTGTTTCTGTAGGTTCTTGGTTTGTTGATATTTCTTACTAATAAGGACTTATATAATGTATCTATGATTGTTTCTGTTTGCTTTCTGGCTTGATTTAATAATCCTAAATCTGTCGGATAACTTATGTCTGCTGGCGCACAACTAGCATCTAATATTAATTTTCCTCTATTGGCTGGCTTACTTTTTGAATCCTCGACCTCTGGCTTTTTTGCTCTTACTTCTACCTCCTGTTTATTTTCTAACATCTTCCTGACTATTTCTTGATTGATTTTATTGACTAATTCTATATCTATCCTTTCTCTAAAATGAACTAGCATTGACGGGTCAAATGCAGATTCATTACTATATGCTGACATTCCTATAAAGTATTGCAGATACGGGTTCTCCCGAATTTGTTCTACTGTCTCTCTGTCACTTATTCCTAATTTTTCTTTAATTATTAATGCTCCCAACGCCATTCTAAATGTTTTGGCTGGCGCTCCCATTCTTGCTGAAAATATTTCTGCGTACTCTGCTTCAAATTTTGACCAAGGTATCATGTTCGCCATGATTACCCATCGGTTATCTGACGCTAGTTTTCCCCCAAAGGGTAGTTCAAAGTTTTCTGCTGCTTTTTCTTGCTTTTGCGCTCTTCGATACATTTTAACGCAACTTGCTACAAGGATTTTTACTTATCTTACCCTTTTTCTTTTCACCTTATTTTTCTTTCCTGACCCTGAAACTCTTCATTCTGCTATCTTTCGCCCTTATTCAGCCAGCCCTATTTAATTTTTGTCATTAGTCATTAGTCATTAGTCAACAGTCAACAGTTAGCATATTAGACTATATGTTTAAAGATTACTTTTAATAAATCACCTTGAGTAAAGGGTTTAGTTAAATGACCTGATGCTCTGACTAAAGTGGCTCTAGCTCTATCAATTAGATTAGCTTTTTCTGTCACCATAATCACAGGTGTATTTTTAAAATATGAATGTTTCCGCAATAAAGAACATAATTCATAACCATCTAAATCAGGCATATTAACGCTGATTAAAATGATATCTGGCTTTGTATAGAGAATTTCCATTAAAGCTTTTAAGGAATCTGTAATGCCAATTACTGCGAAAATTTGCTCATCTAAAGAATTTCTAATAGTATTTAAAACGCTCAAATTATCATCAATACAAAATATTTTATAGACTTTTTTATCAGTAGATGGATTGGATATTTGTTGATATCCATTATTGAGATTATGAGGCTGAGATATATAACGTTTTGTATATTCTCCTGGTTTATTAGTATTAAATTGGGGTAATCGTGGCTCAGATTTAGGTTGAGTTTGGGAATGGGATGTAGATTGAGTATAATGTCTGTTATTAATTGAGGATTCGTTATTGTCTGTAGATGAAGATGTTTCTTGGCTATATGCTTCTCTACGGAATGCGTCGGGAACTCTTCCACGCTGTTGACACTGTTCTACTAATAACCGAACATTTAGGTAACAAAATTTAGGTAAATCATCTAAAAATGTTTCGGGAATAAACTCATAACTTCCTTCCTCTAGTATCAGGAATGATTCTAATACTTCTAAGGCTACTTGTTCGATAAGAATGGCTGCTTGTGAAGCACTAATATATTTTTGATTAACTAACCAACAAATAGCTAAATAATCAGGGTTAGGTATCGCCTGATTTTCAATTCCAGTTTCAAAGATTACTTTTAACTGTTCGTTAATTTCTTTAGGTAGGGTAGCAATTTGTTGGCTTAAATGCCCTAAATGTCTATAAAGTGGCTCAAACATTCTCTCGGAATAACAGGCATAGATTAGCTTACCTTCTTCCACATAAATAGACCAAGTACCTGAAGTACTAAAGACTTGTAAACAGCCAGTGATTGTTTTACCAGTAATTTTTTTGAGTAAAGATAAGGGTTGTAGTTTCTGAAAGAATCTGTACCTAGTAATCGGAAGTGTTTTCATGGCGATCGCTTTGTTATTAAACCAAGATTTAAATAAAAATTAGTAAAAAAGGTTCTACTTTTATTAAATATATTTTTGGCAGCAGCTTTAGCTAAATTTTAAATTTACATTTTAGTAATCACATCTACTCTTTTTCTTGCTATAACAAACTTTCCACTCAAGAGGTAGCAAAACTGAGATGCTCCTAACTCTAAGCGGATGAGATTATGATGTGAAGCAGAACATTGCTCAACTGATTACTTGAAAGTAGTGTTCCAAAAATCAGATTGATTTTCTGTATCTTTCACTAACTTGGCTTATCTAACAGTACCTTAAGTATTCCACTTAGAGATATTGGCTCAAACCCATCAGTAACAAAAGTTTCCATGTGTTTTTACAGAATCATGGAAAACTAGGTAATACAAAGCTTTAATACGGTTACGCATTTGTAATCAAGTAATTTTGCTTACTAAGGATTTGGAGCTTCACTGGCTACCTAAGTTTGAGATTTTAGAGATGCTGTTTGCTGAATTTTTCAAAATTATTACTTGCAAAATGTCAATAGCATATTTTCGCTATAAAACTTCTATTTTTTCTCAAAGGTAGATAGGCAAGTAATGGCTTACTAAAAGCTAGGTTACTCCAATTTATCTAAGCAAATAAAAATAATATATAAATTTTATGCGTCATGCTTAAAGAAAATGTGAATAACAATTAAACGTGCTGTTTTCCTGAAACTTAAAAACCGTACAGTAAAAATACTATTTAATCTGATAGTGCAGATTGAGTTTTACACCATCGGTAGCGCCTTTACTATGGTTACTATTTCACTAGCTTCACAATTGAATCCGTTAAAATTGATAAACCACTTGTGAAACAGGAATTATCGCAATGGTTACACAAATACCATCTTCCAACCAAGCAAGCATCATCTACCCAGAAAGCGACGGACAGCCGATGGCGGACAATACCAAACAGTTTGAGTTAATTGTATTAATTAAAAAAAATCTAGATTTATTATTTGCCAATGACCCCAACGTATTCGTTGCTGGTGACTTACTCTGGTATCCCGTTGAAGGCGATAATGTAACACGCCGTGCGCCTGATGTGTTGGTGGTGTTTGGTAGACCAAAAGGTGATAGAGGTTCCTATCTCCAATGGCGAGAAGATAACATTCCACCACAAGTAGTGTTTGAAATTCTTTCCCCCAGCAATACTGTGAAAGAGATGATTACAAAATTTAAGTTTTACGAACACTATGGGGTAGAAGAATATTATTTATACGATCCAGAGAAATTAGATTTAGGTGGTTGGTTACGCTCTCCTGAGGGGTTAGTAGAAATTCCCCAAATGGCTGGCTGGATAAGTCCCCGGCTGGGTATCCGCTTTGAGTTGTCAGATAATGACCTACAAATTTATCATCCAGATGGTCAAAGATTTTTGACATATTTAGAACTGGCGCAGCAAAAAGAAGCAGCACAAAATCAAGCCGAACAAGAACGTCAACGCGCCGAACAAGCAGAAAACCAATTAGAAGCACTCCGCGCTTTACTAAAGGCGAAGGGAATTAACCCAGAAGAATTATGACAGGATAGGGCATAGGTAAGGATTGTTAAAATCCTTTCCCTATTTCCTATTTTCTAGATCCTAATGTTGAACGAATTTGATTTACAAGTTGAAGAAGATAGCGCACGTATAGACCGTTACCTTGCTGAAGAATTACCAGATTTATCCCGTTCTCGGATTCAGCAGTTAATTGAACAGGGTAAAGTCCAAGTTAACGATAAAGTTTGCACTTCTAAAAAGATAAACCTGAAAGTAGGCGATCGCATCACTTTAGAAATTCCTGAAGCGCAACCCCTAGAATTAATCCCACAAGATATTCCCCTAGATATTCTCTACGAGGACGATCAATTACTCATAATTAACAAGCCGGCTGGTTTAGTTGTTCACCCAGCGCCAGGACATCCTAACGGGACTTTGGTAAATGCTGTGTTAGCGCATTGTCCTAATCTTCCAGGTATTGGTGGTGTACAAAGACCAGGAATTGTCCATCGTTTAGACAAAGATACAACGGGAGCTATTGCGATCGCTAAAACCGACATCGCCTATCAACACCTACAAGCACAACTCCAAGCCAAAACTGCACGGCGAGAATACTTAGGTGTGGTTTACGGTGCGCCAAAAACTGAAAGCGGGACGATAGATTTACCTATCGGCCGTCATCCCCAAGATAGAAAAAAAATGGCTATCGTCCCAGTAGAGGAAGGAGGAAGGACAGCTATTACCCATTGGCGCGTCAAAGAACGTTTAGGAAATTACACTTTGATTCACTTTCAGTTAGAGACAGGACGAACTCATCAAATTCGTGTTCATAGTGCCAAGATGGGTCATCCAATTGTCGGCGACCCCGTTTATGGTTCCGGTCGTTCTGTAGGGGTAAATTTACCTGGACAAGCCTTACACGCTTGGAAATTAAAAGTGCAGCACCCCATCTCTGGAGATTGGATTGAAGTAAATGCACAACTACCGCAAACATTCAATACTCTGTTAGATATACTTCGCAAGAGAGGGGCAATTTCTTATTAAAACTTAATTTTTGCCTCTGTTTTGCCTAGTTTTTTCCTGGGCAAAAGGCTTTTTTGGAAATATGTAGAAAAATTAAGTTCATATTTGTTCATAAACCCTGACATCAGGAACATATCAGGATAAAACCCAAAGTGTTTGCCTGATATAGTTTTCTCCAAAAATTAAAAAATTATAAAACCAGATTTTTATCTTAGTACGTTACAACTTTACAAAGTTATGTAACGAAAATGAGCAAGAAACATTGGTTGCAGTCCTTGTATGTAAAGGATTTGAGGGGGTTCTTATACCTGCAACTTATTTATTCATAATTTGTAACAAAAAGAGGATCTATAGCATTGTATAAACATAAGCTGAAGGGGTTAGAGAACAGACGAAAGTTAAACGAGGCAATCGATTCATAAAGTTTGCCGACTTCTCATAAATTCACCCCAGTTTCTCATTTTTCTCCTTCTGGAAATAGCAGGGAATTTTGAGACTACATGAGAAGCAGTTTGATCCCCAGTTTGTTTACAACCTGTTCTAAAAAATTAAGACATAGCCAGTTTTAATCCTGACATCTCTCAACTAAGTAATTAGGAGATTTAAGTCCATGACATTAGACGTATTTACCAAGGTGGTTTCTCAAGCTGACTCCAGAGGCGAGTTCCTGAGCAACGAACAACTAGACGCTTTGGCAAATGTTGTGAAAGATGGTAACAAACGCTTGGACGTTGTTAACCGCATCACCAGCAACGCATCTGCTATTGTTACTAACGCTGCTCGTGCGTTGTTTGAAGAACAACCCCAATTGATTGCTCCTGGTGGTAACGCTTACACCAACCGTCGCATGGCTGCTTGTCTCCGCGACATGGAAATCATCTTGCGTTACGTCACCTACGCTATCCTCGCTGGTGATGCAAGCGTTCTAGACGATCGCTGCTTAAACGGCTTGCGTGAAACATACCAAGCTTTAGGCACTCCCGGTTCTTCCGTAGCTGTTGGCGTTCAAAAAATGAAAGATGCTGCTGTTGGCATCGCTAACGACCCCAACGGTATCACCAAAGGTGATTGCAGCCAATTGATCTCTGAAGTAGCTAGCTACTTTGATCGCGCTGCTGCTGCTGTTGGTTAATTGTAATTAACCAGTTCCAGCACCTATACCTAATTATCTAGGTAAACAGGTACAAAACTACGAAATTACCAAGGAGAATTTTACATCATGGTTAAGACCCCCATTACCGAAGCTATTGCTGCTGCTGATACCCAAGGTCGTTTTTTAGGTAACACCGAACTACAATCAGCTCGTGGTCGTTATGAACGTGCTGCTGCTAGCTTAGAAGCTGCTCGTGGTTTAACCGCTAACGCTCAACGCTTGATTGATGGTGCAACTCAAGCTGTTTACCAAAAATTCCCTTACACCACCCAAACCCCCGGCCCTCAGTTCGCTTCTGACAGCCGTGGTAAATCCAAGTGCGCTCGTGACGTTGGTCACTACCTGCGCATCATCACCTACAGCTTAGTTGCTGGTGGTACTGGCCCCTTGGATGAATACCTAATTGCTGGTTTGGCTGAAATCAACAGCACCTTTGACTTATCTCCTAGCTGGTATGTTGAAGCTCTCAAGCATATCAAGGCTAACCACGGTTTGAGCGGTCAAGCTGCTAACGAAGCTAACACCTACATCGATTACGCTATCAACGCTCTCAGCTAGATAGTTTTCTGCCCGGAAAGGGGTGCAAGTGCTGGATGTAGTTTTCACCTAGCAGTTGAATCTCGTTCCGGGCATAGTTTTATCTATACCAATTCAAAATTCAAAGAATTGGTATTAAGGGTTAGAGGCGCTTAGGTTAGAACTTAGCACTCGGCAAAAAAATAGGGGAAACTTAAAATGGCAATTACAGCAGCAGCATCCAGGCTGGGAACAGAGCCTTTTAGCGACGCACCTAAAGTAGAACTACGCCCCAACGCCAGCAGAGAAGAAGTTGAATCGGTAATTCGTGCTGTTTATCGGCACGTTTTGGGCAATGACTACATACTGAAATCAGAACGCCTCGTAAGTGCAGAGTCTCTATTGAGAGATGGCAATCTGACTGTGCGAGAATTTGTGCGTAGCGTTGCTAAATCAGAACTCTACAAAAAGAAATTTTTCTACAACAGCTTCCAAACTCGGCTAATCGAACTCAACTACAAACACTTGTTGGGTCGCGCTCCTTATGATGAGTCTGAAGTTATCTACCACTTAGACTTGTATCAAGAGAAAGGTTACGACGCTGAAATCGACTCCTATATCGATTCATGGGAGTATCAAAGCAATTTCGGCGATAACGTCGCTCCTTACTATCGTGGTTTTGAGACTCAACCAGGACAGAAAACCGCAGGCTTCAACCGGATGTTCCGCTTGTACCGTGGTTATGCGAATAGCGATCGCGCTCAAGTAGAAGGTAAGAAGTCTCGATTGGCTCAAGAATTAGCTAGTAACAAAGCTTCTACAATTGTTGGCCCATCTGGAACCAATAATAGTTGGGGTTTCCGGGCTTCAGCAGATGTCGCTCCTAAGAAGAACTTAGGTAATGCCGTTGGGGAAGGCGATCGCGTTTATCGGCTAGAAGTTACCGGAATCCGTAGCCCAGGCTATCCCAGTGTTCGCCGGAGTAGCACGGTATTCATAGTACCTTACGAGCGGCTCTCTGACAAGATCCAGCAAATTCACAAACAAGGTGGCAAAATCGTTAGCGTTACCTCGGCGTGATGGGATTTTTGTCAGTTGTCAATGGTTAACGGTTAACTGTTAACCGTTAACTGTCAACTAACAACAACAGGAGATAGGAAGTAATGTTCGGTCAAACCACTCTTGGGTCTGGTAGCGTTTCTTCATCTGCTAGTCGAGTATTTCGTTATGAAGTCGTAGGCTTGCGTCAAAGCGCAGAAACCGACAGAAACAAATACAACATTCGTAATAGTGGCAGTGTATTTCTTACAGTGCCATACAGCCGGATGAATGAAGAATACCAAAGAATTACTCGTTTAGGCGGCAAAATCGTCAAAATTGAGCCATTAACATCTTCAGAGGCAGAATAACGCCTTGGCGATGATAGAACCGAGTGAGGCAGAATTTTCCGCAGAAAATGGGCCGCAGCTAACACCAGAACTAGCCATAGCTAACCTGCAATCATCAGACTTAAGTCTCCGCTATTATGCAGCTTGGTGGTTGGGTAAGTATCGGGTTAAAGAACGTGCTGCTGTTGATGGACTAATTGCAGCGTTAGAAGATGAAGCCGATAGAACAGAACTCGGTGGTTATCCTCTGCGACGCAATGCAGCCAGAGCCTTGGGAAAATTAGGCGATCGCCAAGCTGTACCGGGTTTAATTAAGTGCTTGGAATGTGAGGACTTTTATGTCCGTGAAGCAGCTGCCCAATCTCTAGAAATGCTTAGAGACAAAACAGCCACACCAGCCTTAATTAAATTACTAGATGGTGGAGTCGCCCAGGCCGTGCAAGAACCAGGACGACCACATCTAGTCCAGCCCTACGAAGCAGTGTTAGAAGCTTTAGGTGCTGTTGGTGCTACCGAAGCAATCCCTCTGATTCAGCCATTTCTCCAACATCCAGTCCCACGAGTGCAGTGCGCCGCAGCTAGGGCAATGTACCAACTCACACAGGAACCAGTATATGGAGAGCTACTGGTGAAAGTGTTAGAAGGTAACGACCTGAACCTACGCCGTGTTGCCTTGGGGGATTTAGGTGCGATTGGATACTTAGCAGCAGCAGAAGCGATCGCCAACGCCAAAGCCGAAAACAGCTTCAAACTCATTGCCCTCAAAGGATTGCTAGAGCATCAGATACCAGAATCAAACGCCCTCTCAATATCTGACTCAGCCATCCGGGTGATGAACCTCATGGATTCACTACTTTAGTCAACAGTCCATAGTCCATAGTCCATAGTAATTGACTGTTGACTGTGGACTGTTGACTGTGGACTAATGACTAATGACTAACGAACTAATTCGCGGCGTTACCGAGGCAGATACACCAGAGAAACTGGTAACAGCAGTGAAAAATCTGGCAATAGCCAAAGATGAAGCTGCAATTTCTACCTTAATTGCTGTGTTCGGCTACAACAACCCGACAGCAGCAGCGATCGCTTCTAATGCTTTAGTAGAGATGGGAGAAATAGCAGTTCCCCAGTTACTTACACAAATTGATGACTACAACTATGGCGCACGGGCTTATTCGATTCGCACTCTCGCGGCGATCGCTGACCCCCGTGCTTTAGATGTATTAGTCGATGCTGCTGCAACAGACTTTGCTCCTAGTGTGCGCCGGGCTGCGACAAAGGGATTAGGGAACTTACACTGGCATAAGCTAGATTTGCCTGAGCGTCAAAAAGCACTTACAAGGGTATGGGAAACACTGGTTTTTGTTTCACAAGACCCTGAATGGTCAATTCGTTATGCGGCGATCGCAGGTCTCCAAGGTTTAGCAACAATCCCAGATTTACAACAGCCCATTCATAACAGATTCAACCAAATGCTGGACACTGAGCCGGAAAGGTCAGTCCGCGCCCGTATATTACTGGCTCAAAGTCAATAGCGGGAATTGAGTTTCATAAGAAAAGGTAAAAGTAAAAATGTCAATACCTCTGTTGGAATATGCACCATCTTCACAAAACCAACGTGTAGAAGGCTACGAAGTTCCTAACGAAGATACCCCTACTATTTATCGCCTATCGGCTGCTATTGATGATGCTGATGTTGATGCCATTATTTGGGCTGGATATCGGCAAATTTTTAGTGAACACCTGATTATAAAAAGCAATCGCCAAGTATTCCTAGAATCACAATTGCGGAATCGGGCAATCAGCGTCCGCGATTTTATCCGGGGATTGGGTAAATCAGAAGTTTTCCGTACTCAAGTAGCAGACCTTAATTCCAACTACCGTTTAGTTGACATCATCTTAAAACGGTTCTTGGGACGGGCTGCTTATAACAAAGACGAAGAAATTGCTTGGTCTATTGTCATTGGTACTAAAGGATTGCATGGTTTTATCGATGCCTTATTAGACAGCGATGAATATCAAGAAAACTTTGGCGATGACATCGTACCTTATCAACGCCGTCGGTTTAAAGATAGACCCTTTAATCTAGTTAACCCAAGATATAACGCCTACTGGCGCGATCGCCAAAGCTTCAATGCTTTAGGTGGACGTTCCTTCTACAGCGCCCGGACTTCAGGCACTCTCACCAAAGACGATATCCGCCGCGCTATCCCCGCCAACTTCATGGCATTAGCAGGCTCAATCATTACTCCAGAACGGAACTATCAGCGTACTATCGCTTCCGTCACTTCTCAAATTAAAGATATACAAATCCCCGACACCAGCCGCGAAGTTACAACCCCTGAAGTTACAGTTAAACCCGTAGCTGTTGCCCTGCCATATCGTTACATTCCTGGTAACAAAACCACTTGAGGAGGCAGAAGGCAGGAGGCAGGAGGAAAAATTTCCACTGACAACTGTCAATTGTCAATTGTCAATTGTCAATTAACAAATAACCAAACTATGGCAATTCCATTACTAGAATACAAGCCCAGTTCTCAAAATCAGCGTGTTCCTGGGTACGAAGTTCCTAACGAAGATACCCCCAGAATCTACCGCATCGAAGATGCTGCTTACGATAGCGAACTCAAAGAACTAATTTGGGCAGCTTATCGGCAAGTATTTAGCGAACACGTAATTTTAAAATTCTTCCGCCAAGGCAATTTAGAATCTCAATTGAAAAATCGGGCTATCAGCGTCCGCGATTTCATTCGGGGTCTAGCTAAATCAGAGGCTTTCAAGAGCTTAGTAATTAAGAGTAACTCTAATTACCGCCTTGTGGAATTAGCACTGAAACGCCTTTTGGGTCGTGCGCCTTATAATAAGGATGAAGAAATTGCTTGGTCAATCAAGATAGCCACACTTGGTTGGGATGGCTTTGTAGATGCTCTGTTAGATTCCGAAGAATATCAGAGCAACTTTGGTGAGAATATAGTCCCCTACCAACGGCGACGCTATAAAGATAGACCTTTCAATCTAGTCACCCCACGCTACGGCAACTACTGGCGCGATAAGTTGGAAGATGAGCGCTACAAACCCGGTGCTGTGAAGAATTTCTTGGAATTGGCTAAATCCCTAGAAATCAAAACAGTCACCATGACACCAGTTAGCACTGCCAACATTCAAATTCCCGACACAACTCGGAATGACACACCACAAGGGATTCCTCTCTCCGTAAGTCCTAGCGCTAACTTCCCCGTGCGGTAAGTTGCCGATTAACTTCTTTGAAACCGGAGATTTCCAAAATGGCATTACCTTTACTGGAATACAAACCCACAACTCAAAATCAACGAGTTCCGAGTTTTGGGACGGCTGATATTAATGAGGACACCCCTTATATCTACCGTCAAGAAAATGCCAACTCTTCCAGTGAAATGGAAGAATTGATTTGGGCTGCCTATCGCCAAGTTTTTAATGAACAAGAAATTCTCAAGTTCAATCGACAAATTGGCTTAGAAACCCAACTCAAAAATCGGTCAATCACGGTTAAGGATTTTATTCGCGGTTTAGCTAAATCAGAGCGCTTTTATCAGCTAGTTGTGACACCAAATAACAACTATCGACTGGTGGAAATGGCTCTTAAGCGGCTCTTGGGACGATCTCCCTATAACGAAGAAGAAAAAATTGCTTGGTCAATTGTAATTGCTAGCAAAGGTTGGGGCGGATTTGTTGATGCTTTGCTTGACAGTGATGAGTATCAGCAAGCCTTTGGTGATTACACCGTACCCTACCAACGCAAACGCTTGACCACAGACAGACCATTCAGCTTTACAACCCGTTACGGTGCTGATTACCGCGATCGCGCTGGTATTGTTAGACCAGGCCCAGGCCGTTATGCTACCGATTGGTACAGAAAGTCCAATCCTAATTATGATGGCATCGCAATATTAGCTGTATTGCTGGTCTTCAGCGCAGGATTAACTTTCCTGTTCTTCCTAAATTGGTTGGGATATCAGCTCTAGCCACCGACCTAATGCGGGAAAATAAGTAAAGCATGAAGGAGGGTTTTGAGAAATCAAACCTCTTTCACTTGCAACAGCTAGCTGTTTAACTTGTTAATAAGGGGAATACTCAGCATGGCACTGCCATTACTTTCATATAAACCAAGCTCTCAAAATCACCGGGTAAAAAGCTTCGGTCTAGCTGATCAAAACGAAGATACACCATACATCTATCGCATTGAAGATGTTAGCTCCTACACTGATATTCAAAACATCATTTGGGCAGCTTACCGCCAAGTTTTCAGCGAACATGAAATTCTCAAGTTCAACCGCCAAAAAACTTTAGAATCTCAGCTGAAAAATGGTTCTATTTCTGTACGTGATTTCATTCGCGGTTTAGCTAAATCTGAAGCCTTCTACCGCTTAGTTGTCTCGGTTAATAATAATTACCGTCTAGTTGACATCGCCCTCAAACGCTTGTTGGGTCGTTCTGCTTACAACAAAGAAGAAGAAATCGCTTGGTCTATTGTTATCGGAACCAAAGGTTTTAGCGGTTTTGTTGATGCACTCATTGACAGTGAAGAGTACACCCAAAGCTTTGGCGAAAACATCGTGCCTTACCAACGTAAGCGCATGGAAGGTCGTCCCCACAACTTGGTAACTCCCCGCTACGGCGAAGACTTCCAAGAAAAAGCAGGTACAGTCCAAACAGACTGGCGCTTCACCTTGGACAAATTCTACAGCCGCAAATTCCAAGAAAAACAACTACGCGAAGGTGATCCTCGCAAGTTTGCAGACTTGGCAGCGTCAGTTAATACCCAAGGCAACTACGCACAAAGAATCTCTGCTTTTGATATCGATTATCTAAATGCAGTGCCATACCGTGGCAGACGTTAAGATTGAATATCTGAGCGTCTAGTTTTATACTGGGTCTAGTTTTTGCGTTGATGTGACGAAAAGATGATAGTTTCTCTGTTATCTTGGCGTTACATTGAGTGAAGACTAGACCCAGTTGTTTAGTTATACAAAAGACTAAGCTTCATCATTTTGGCTAGCAATTGATATTATTCAGTTTCATCTAAATATATGAGGGTGAGCCATCAAGACTCACCCTCATTAAACTATAACAACAAAGCTTGCTCCTCTTTAGAAATCACCCGCCCTTCATCCTCAAAACCGACGATTTGATCAAAGTTCAAATACCGATACAAATTATCAGCAAAAGGATGAATCTTATTCGCCACAATATCCAGATATTCCTGTACTGTAGGGATGCGTCCTAACAAGGCACAAACGGCGGCTAATTCGGCGGAACCTAAATACACTCGCGCACCTTTACCCATGCGGTTGTTAAAGTTGCGGGTGGAGGTGGAAAATACAGTTGTGCCATCGGCAACTCGCGCCTGATTTCCCATACACAAGCTGCATCCTGGCATTTCTGTTCTCGCGCCAGCCGCACCAAATACAGCATACACACCTTCTTCTTTTAATTGGTGTTCATCCATGCGAGTGGGTGGTGCTATCCACAGGCGAGTTTTGACTTCACCTGCACCTTCCAAAACTTTCGCTGTTGCTCGATAATGACCGATATTTGTCATACAAGAACCTAAAAATACTTCTTGTACTGGGTCATTAGCAACTTCCGATAATAACTTAACATTATCGGGGTCATTAGGAGCTGCCACAATTGGTTCTTTGATTTCGTTTAAATCAATTTCAATGATTGCTGCATACTCCGCATCTGCATCACCTTCTAATAATACGGGGTTGGCTAACCATGCTTCCATTTGGGCGATACGGCGGAGGATGGTACGGGAATCTTGATAACCCCGTGCAATCAAATTCTTCAGTAGGGCGACGTTGGAACGCAGATATTCGGCTACTGTCTCGACACTTAGCTTAATTGTAGAACCTGCACAGGAACGTTCGGCGGTTGCGTCGGTAAGTTCAAAGGCTTGTTCAACTTTTAAGTCTGGTAAGCCTTCAATTTCCATGATGCGTCCTGAGAAGATGTTTTTCTTGTTCTCCTTCTCTACTGTCAGCAAGCCTTGTTGAATGGCGATGTAAGGAATGGCGTTAACAATATCGCGCAGGGTAATTCCTGGTTGCAATTCGCCTTTAAATCTTACCAATACTGATTCTGGCATATCCAAAGGCATGACACCCAATGCGCCAGCGAAGGCCACTAACCCGGAACCTGCGGGGAAGGAAATTCCCAAGGGGAAGCGGGTATGGGAGTCGCCGCCAGTACCTACGGTATCTGGTAATAGCATTCGGTTGAGCCAAGAGTGAATGATACCATCACCAGGACGCAAGGCTACACCGCCACGGGAGGCGAAGAAGTCGGGGAGTTCGTGGTGGGTTTTGATGTCTACTGGTTTGGGGTAGGCGGCGGTGTGACAGAAGCTTTGCATTACTAAGTCCGCACTGAAGCCCAAACAAGCAAGTTCTTTGAGTTCGTCGCGGGTCATAGGGCCGGTGGTATCCTGGGAACCAACGGTAGTCATGATGGGTTCGCAGGATGTACCGGGACGCACACCGGGTAAACCACAGGCTTTACCTACCATTTTCTGGGCGAGGGTGTAGCCTTTACCTGTGTCGGTTGGTTGTTGAGGACGGATGAAGACGGTGCTGGGTTCTAAACCCAAGGCTTGGCGGGTTTTGTCGGTGAGGGTACGCCCGATGAGTAGGGGGATACGTCCACCAGCGCGGACTTCATCGAGGATGGTGTCGGGTTTGAGGGTGAAGGTGGAAATGACTTCGCCGGCTTCGTTGGTAATTGTGCCTTTGTAGGGATAGATGGTAATTACCATGCCGGTTTCTAGTTTGGTGACATCGCACTGTATAGGCAAAGCACCTGCATCTTCGGCTGTGTTGAAAAAGATGGGAGCGATCGCACCACCTAAAATATACCCCCCAGCGCGTTTGTTAGGAACATAAGGTATATTTTCGCCTGTATGCCACAACACTGAGTTAATTGCTGATTTCCGTGAGGAACCAGTACCTACCACATCCCCAACATAAGCCACTGGATGTCCTTTTTTCTTCAACTCAGCAATAGTTTCTAAACTACCCGGTAGCCGTGACTCTAACATCGCTAAAGCGTGGAGGGGAATATCTGGGCGGGTAGTGGCGTGGGTGGCGGGGGATAAATCATCGGTGTTGGTTTCCCCAGGCACTTTAAACACGGTGACATTAATATATTCTGGTAGCTGGGGGCGTGATGTAAACCACTCAGCCTCAGCCCAAGAGTCAATTACCCGTTTAGCGTAGGGGTTGGTTTTTGCCAATTCCAAAATATCGTGGAAAGCATCATACACCAACAAGGTTTTGCTGAGGGCGGCGGCGGCGTAGGCGGCTATTGGTTCTTTCCCTTCTCCACCCATTACCAAGGGTGTTTCGGAAGAGTCGGAAACAGATACAGTGGGGAATTGCAATAACTCAATTAAGGACTGGACGTTGTAACCGCCTACCATTGTCCCAAGTAACTGCACCGCCTGTATAGGTGAGATGATGGGGCTTTTGACTTCCTTCTTGGCAATGGCGGTGAGAAAGCCAGCTTTGACATAAGCCGCAGGATCAACACCAGGAGATACGCGATCGCGCAATAAATGTAATAATGTATCTTCTTCCCCTTTAGGTGGATTCTTCAGCAATTCACATAATTCTGAAGTTTGTTTTGCATCCAACGGTAAGGGAGGAATCCCTAGTGCTGCTCTTTCGGCAACGTGTTGACGGTATGATTCCAGCATTGTGTACTCCCAGATTTGGTTTAACCTTCGTCAAATTTTATAATCACTGTCTACGTCGCAAGAGAATACTACCTTATCAGTCTTCCGTAGCAGAACTAATAGGAAGTGAGATTCCTTACATTATTTTTTGTCAGGGACTTATAATTATCACTGTATAGCTACTTTTGCAGTTAAAGCTATTTGCAAATGATTCCTGTGTTGCCCTGGCTCAATTTGATTGGCTACCTATTTATAAGATAAGATATTTCATTTGTTATTTGCTTCACTTTAATTTTGTATATGTCTAAAACATACACTGTTGAAATTCTTCACCAAGGTAAAACCCACACTTTGCAAGTCCCTGAAGATAAAACCATCTTATCAGTTGCCGATGAGCAAGGGCTAGAGTTACCTAGTTCTTGCCATGCTGGCGTTTGTACAACTTGTGCTGGAAAACTTATTACCGGAACTGTTGATCAAACTGATGGTATGGGAGTTGGCCCAGAATTACAAAAACAAGGTTATGTATTACTTTGTGTAGCTTATCCTCGTTCTGATATCAAAGTTGAAACAGAAAAAGAAGAGACTGTTTATCAATTGCAATTCGGTAAGTAAAATAATTTCGGTAATGGGTAATCGGTAATTGGTAATGGTAAAAAAACGATTACCGATTACCGCTTAAATCAATTTAATTAGGAAAAATAGATATTACTGCTGATTATTCACAATATAGATAAAATCAGTATTGGCATACGGCTGAAATCGGTTATTCTAGAATCTACAAATCCACCAAACAGACAGCCATGACAACTCATTTTATTAGCGCAGAAATCGATATTCAAGAAACACCCACAGAATTACAAGCAGCTATTGAAGCAGAATTGAAAAAGCAAGGTGAACCTCTCCGTTGGGCAATTACTGCTGTAGATGATGAGAAGCAAAAGGCTACTGTGGAAGCTGTGGTAACTACAGGTAGTGTGGAGTAGTGAGTGCTGAGTAGTGAGTGTTGAGGATTTTAGAAAGAGTAATTAGGAAATGAGTAGATTTTTCCAATGTGTAGCTTGAATTGAACACTTGAATCCGTAATAATGTTTAACCTCATTTCTACTCAGCACTAAAAACTCAGCACCCAGCACTCATGATAATTCGTCCTTACACTGCCATCCTCATAGTACCAACTGGCGTTGGTGCAGCGATTGGGGGGTATGCGGGTGATGCTATACCTGTTGCTAGATTATTAGCACAAGTTTGCGATCGCCTAATTACCCACCCCAACGTTCTCAACGGTGCGAGTTTGTACTGGAATATACCCAACGCCTTGTATGTGGAAGGTTACGGGCTTGACAAATTCGCTGCCGGTTGCTGGGGCTTGCGTCCGGTACGCAATAACAAAATTGGTTTATTGTTAGATCAGTCCATTGAACCAGATTTAAAACTAAGACACCTCCAAGCCGCCGATGCAGCGCGGGCAACTTTAGGCTTAACCATCACAGATCATGTAATGACAGATGCGCCTTTACAGGTGGAATTGCGGACTGCACCATCAGGCGCAAGTTGGGGAACCATTGGCAACCCCGATAGTTTATTACGAGGCGCAGAAACATTAATTAACAAAACAGGAGCAGAGGCGATCGCAGTTGTCGCCCGTTTCCCCGATGATATAGATCAGGAAGCAGCACAAAAATACCGCCAAGGTAAAGGGGTAGATCCTATAGCCGGGGCAGAAGCAGTCATTAGCCATTTGATAGTAAAGAATTGTCGCATACCTTGCGCCCATTCTCCCGCCTTCGCACCAGAACCGCCATATCCTGATTTATCGCCCCGTTCTGCTGCGGAAGAATTAGGTTATACTTTTTTACCAAGCGTACTCGTAGGTTTGAGTCGCGCACCACAATTTATATTAGAAAAAGAGCTAAATCAATCTCAACCGGAAGATATTTGGGCAGAGCAAGTAGATGCTATTATCATGCCAGCAACAGCCTGTGGTAGCAGTGCTTTACTCAGCTTAAGCCAAAAAAAATGTCAAATTATCACCGTTGAGGAAAATAAAACTCAAATCCAAGTCCCACCCCAAGCATTAAATATTAAGTCTGTACAAGTAAAATCTTATTTAGAAGCTGTGGGTTTTATAGTAGCCCACAAAGCAGGAATTAATCCTTTGGTCATTAGTCAACAGTCCATAGTCCATAGTCCATAGCCTAAAGCTATTCTCCCCCCTCTCCCTCATCTCCCTCATCTCCCCCACTCCCCAAAAATACCCGTGGTTGAACAACAAAAACAAGAACCAGAGATTCCATACTTGACGCGAACCCAAGTTTTAGTAGCAATGGGTGTAACTGCTGTTTTATTATGGGCAGTTGCTAAGGTGTGGCTGCGTTTTGGTAATTTTTTGTTATTTGAGTGGCATTGGTATCCCAGAGATTTGGGGCTGGGTTTGGGTGTAGGCTTAATAATTACCGTTTTAAGTGGGATAGCTTATCGTTTGTGGAAGCCATACCGCAGAAGTGCCGACTATTATTTAGAATTAGTCCTGAAACCTTTGGCTTGGCCGGATTTAATCTGGTTAGGTTTACTACCAGGATTAAGTGAAGAATTGTTATTTCGCGGTGTGATGTTACCCGCTTTAGGATTAGATCATTTTGCTGTAATTGGCTCTAGTTTATGCTTCGGCATTTTACATTTAAGTGGTTCTCAACAATGGCCTTACGTAGCCTGGGCAAGTATTGTTGGGGTAATACTAGGATACAGTGCCTTGTTGAGTGGTAACTTGCTAGTGCCAATTGTGGCTCATATCATGACAAATTTAGTTTCTAGTTTTTTGTGGAAACTGCGTCAGTCGTAAAAAATATTTATACAGAAAGTTTAGCTATTAAAAATCCTACTTGATTGAAGAAGCAGGATTTTTTTATTCTTTGTCACCTGGAGTATGTAGGGCTGGCTGAATAAGGGCGAAAGATAGCAGAATGAAGAGTTTCAGGGTCAGGAAAGAAAAATAAGGTGAAAAGAAAAAGGGTAAGATAAGTAAAAATCCTTGTAGCAAGTTGCGTTAAAATGTATCGAAGAGCGCAAAAGCAAGAAAAAGCAGCAGAAAACTTTGAACTACCCTTTGGGGGAAAACTAGCGTCAGATAACCGATGGGTAATCATGGCGAACATGATACCTTGGTCAAAATTTGAAGCAGAGTACGCAGAAATATTTTCAGCAAGAATGGGAGCGCCAGCCAAAACATTTAGAATGGCGTTGGGAGCATTAATAATTAAAGAAAAATTAGGAATAAGTGACAGAGAGACAGTAGAACAAATTCGGGAGAACCCGTATCTGCAATACTTTATAGGAATGTCAGCATATAGTAATGAATCTGCATTTGACCCGTCAATGCTAGTTCATTTTAGAGAAAGGATAGATATAGAATTAGTCAATAAAATCAATCAAGAAATAGTCAGGAAGATGTTAGAAAATAAACAGGAGGTAGAAGTAAGAGCAAAAAAGCCAGAGGTCGAGGATTCAAAAAGTAAGCCAGCCAATAGAGGAAAATTAATATTAGATGCTAGTTGTGCGCCAGCAGACATAAGTTATCCGACAGATTTAGGATTATTAAATCAAGCCAGAAAGCAAACAGAAACAATCATAGATACATTATATAAGTCCTTATTAGTAAGAAATATCAACAAACCAAGAACCTACAGAAACAAAGCAAGAAAGGATTATTTAGCAGTAGCCAAGAAAAGAAAACCAACAGTTAAAGAAAGAAGGAAAGCTATCAGAAAGCAACTGCAATATATCAACAGAAATTTAACTCATATTCAGCAGCTAATAAATTTAGGTGCGTCACTATTAAAACTGAGCAACAGTCAATATAAGATGTTGCTAGTAGTAGCAGAAGTTTATCGTCAACAGTTATGGTTATATGAAAATCAAAAAATTAGTATACAAGACCGCATTGTCAGTTTAAACCAACCACACATTCGTCCGATTATCCGAGGTAAAGCCGGGAGAACAGTAGAGTTTGGGGCTAAGTTTTCAGCTAGTTACTATGATGGCTATGTATTTTTAGACCATATTAGTTGGGACAACTTTAACGAATCAGGAGACTTAAAATCACAAGTAGAAGCATACAAAAACTACACCGGATATTATCCTGAATCAGTTCATGTTGATAAGATTTATCGGACGAGGGAGAATCGAGCTTGGTGTCAAGAAAGGGGAATTAGAATTAGTGGCCCACCACTAGGTAGACCCCCCCAAAATGTCAGCCCTGAAAAGAAGAAACAAGCCGCTTATGACGAAAGGATTCGTAATTGTATTGAGGGCAAGTTTGGACAAGGTAAACGAAGATTTAGCCTTGGTAGAGTTATGGCTAAACTTCCTCATACTTCTTTCACCGCTATTGCCATAACTTTTTTAGTTATGAATCTTTCTACTCTGCTATTACGGCTTTTTTGTGTATTTTTTTGCCTATTTTTCAAAACTGAGTCTTTTTTTACTTCTTCTATTATCGAAACTGATATTTCATTAAACCTTAAACAACAAAAACTTATCTTTTTTCTGGACTGACTACTTAATCAATTTTTCTCTTCCTTTGAAATGACTTTTTCAGCAAGCCCTATGTAATACCATGTCACTCACCCGAATGGATGAGGCCGTAATCACCCTATCTGGTGATCTAGTTGTAGGAAGTTAAGACAGAGAAAAAAGAGGATTCTATTCTTAGAAGACAGTAATGAAAACTTTATTCTGTCTCAGGAAAAACTATGAAACTTTCTACTTTTATCAATTCTGCATTATTTACAGTTGCTATTGCTCTTACCCCTGGAATAGTTGGCGCTCAAACACCTGCAAACAACAATCAACCAATCAATACAGCCATCAATTCCAACAATATACCAAATCACTCAACGCAAGTTAGCTACCTTAAACCTTTTAATACAGCTTTTCTAGCTTACGAAGGTGGTTTGAAAGCTGAAGGTATTCCTAGTGGTAGTGCGTTGATAAGTGAATACCAAACAGGAAACTTATCTACTTTAGATATAGTTAAAGCTGCTGTTAGAGCTAACAAAGTATCAGCAGATGTCCTGAATAATCAAGATTATCTTAGCGCTGTTGAGTCACAACTTACCTCATTCACTCAACATACTTCTTACTAAAGCTAATTAAGTTTCATTACTCAAGATGATTGAACCCTCCTTCAAAAGAGGGTTTTTTCTTGTGTGTTAATGCCCAACTGTAATTAAATTAGCCTGAGCCGCTAATGTGATCGCTTGTGGTAAGATACGGTGTTCCTGAACTTGAATCCTGGCGTGGAGGGTTTCGGCTGTGTCATCTGGTAATATCGGCACAGCCGCCTGCATTAAAACCGGGCCGCTATCCACTTCCAAACGCACCAAATGCACCGTGCAGCCAGTAATTTTTACCCCAGCTTTTAAGGCTTGTTCTACAGCATGAATACCTTTAAAACTGGGTAATAAACTAGGATGAATATTAATAATCCTGTTGGGAAAAGCATCAATTAAAACTGACGTTACTACACGCATCCAACCAGCTAAAATTACCCACTCCACATCATATTCCTGTAGGGTTTGGACAATTTTTTGGTCAAGCATTTCCCGGTTTTTATATTCACGGTGATTTAACAATACCGCTTCTATACCTCTATTTGCTGCTCTACTTGCTGCTTTAGCTGAGGGATTATTGTAAATTAAAACTTGTATTTGGGCATTGAGTTGATTATCATCAATAGCTTGGGCAACTGCTTCAAAATTGCTACCACTACCAGAAGCCATTATTCCTAATTTTAATGGAGTACCTGGGAAAAATCTATGATTATCAATGCTGGGAGAAACAAGGCTAAAGGTAGAATCAGGGCGGAGGGTCATAAAAATTCAAAATTCAAAATTCAAAAATACCAAGATGTCATTTCCAAGAATTGAGGCTAAAAGCTGGGAATTAAATTAATACATAAACAATGTAATTAATCAAGCAAAGGTTTTTTCTTCTCCTAGTTTCTTTCTTCTCTAGCTTCTAACTTTTATTCTCTACTCTCACTCCTAGCCAAGAGGAAAATTATAATGTCAAAAACATCTAATAAGTCATGGTTAGATAATGATACATTCGCCGCATGGAGTTTTCTTGCCCCATCTGTAATTTTGTTGGGTTTATTTGTCCTGTGGCCTATCGCCTATTTGTTTTATCTCAGCTTTACTGCTGGGAGTTTCACTTCCACAGGGACATATTGGGTAGGGTTAAAAAATTACTGGCGATTGTTACTTAACGCTGATTTTTGGCAAGTTCTTGGTAACACCGTTTATTTTACCGCAGCTTCCGTACTTCCTAGCTTAGTTATCCCTTTAGGACTGGCAGTTTTATTAAATCGTACCCTTATATTACGCGGAGTGCTAAGAAGTGCTTATTTTCTCCCATCAATTATTTCTCTGGTAGCGTCTGGTTTAGGTTTTCGTTGGTTGTTTCAAACCTCCGGCCCGGTAAACGCATTTTTAACTATGCTTGGTATTCCCGAAATTTCCTGGTTAGGAGATACATTTTGGGCAATGCCTGTAATCATTATTTTAAGTATTTGGAAACAAATTGGATTTAATATGGTGGTGTTCTTGGCGGGGTTACAGGCTATTCCTTCCAGTCGCTACGAAGCCGCAGAACTAGACGGTGCTAACAGTTGGCAACAGTTTTGGTATATTACCTTACCTGGATTAAGACCTACTTTAATTTTTGCTGCAATCACCACAGCCATTTTTACATTGCGGAGTTTCGAGCAAGTTTTCATAATGACAGGTGGAGGGCCTTTAAACACAACCAACTTACTGGTTTACTATATCTATCAAGAAGCTTTTGGTGAATTTGACTTTGGTTACGCCGCCGCCGCCGCAACTGTACTTTTAGCTTTGGCTTTGGTGCTAGTGTACTTCCAGTTACGCACTTGGGAAGAAGAGTAAGACTAATTGGTAATTCGTAATTCGTAATTATAAAAGTCTTTGTATCTGTAAGAACATCTTTTATTTTTATATGTATCTACCTAAAGATACATTTATGAATGTAATTATAATTTCTATCTACTAAATTTTATTTACATATTTACCAGAGCTACTTTAAGTGAGCTATAAAACTTATGTAGTGTAATAAAAAAAATTATTACATAGGGCATTCTCTGACATTATCTGTTTTTCTTGACTTACCTTAGTTATTTATGTTGTTAAAATAACTGACTAAAGTCCTTTTTTACAAAAACAAAATAAATGCCAATTTTTGGCTAATTTTCGCTGTATCTATTTAGCGACTAGGGTGTAATTTCAAGATACAGCAAGTTTCACAATCGTCTTTTTCACTCATTGACACTCGTAGGTAGATAACATGATAAATTTTGCTGGCTCACAGGCATCAGTACTGAGTCAAATCAAAGATAAATTGTGTCAGCGTCGAGATTTTAGCGGCTGTGATTTGAGTGGAATTGACTTAAGGACGGTTGATTTAAGTGGAGTTAATTTGGTAGGTGCAGATTTAAGCTTTGCTAATTTGTCTGGCTGTATCATCACGGGTGCAAACCTCGCTGGTGCAAATTTAAGCAATGCTAATTTGCGTGAAGCTAAGTTATACGAGGCTGATTTATCGTCAGCTAATTTAACTAATGCTGATTTAACGCAAGCAAATTTATGTGGTGCAATGCTTTGGCGATCGCAATGTCATAATACTAATTTCTGGGGTGCTTCCTTATGCGAAGCTGATTTACGGGAAGCTGATCTGACTCAAGCTAAATTAGTGGAAGCCTCTTTAATCCAAACTAATCTAGTTAAAGCAAATCTTACAAATGCCAACCTATCTGGAGCTAAATTACTAGAAGCTAATTTAACAGAGGCTAACTTAAGCAATACTGACCTGACATGGGCAAATCTTACCAAGGCTGACTTAAGTAATGCCAACTTAGAAGCAACAACAATAACTTATACTAAGTTGCACGACACTATTATGCCAGATGGCAAGATTCACCATCCCCAAATAGTAATTTTTGAATGATTTAAAATTCTCGTCTGGAAAACAGAGAAATGGCGATCGCTAATAACATGACAATATAAATTAAACCATAGCCAGCGTGACCAAACAGGGAAATTGGATCAGGTAGTGCTTGCAGACCATATACAGCATCATTTTTCAAATCTAATCGAGATAAATCTGGCAAGACTAAATATAAAAACTGACTAACACTTTCCATTACAGGGTTACGACTCAGGCGGCTAAACTCCACCAAATTTTGCGTAATATTCCCCATTAAATACACAGCAAAAGTCAAAGCCACAGCCAACAATGTGCTAGTGAATACCCCAAAGGTAATAGCCACAGCAGTTATCAAAGATAACTGTAAACATAAAAATACGGCTGCGATTAAAATACTTGCTGTTGTATGAGGAATATTACCAAATTGTAAAAATAGCAGATAAATAACTGTCATACTGGCAATTAAAACAGCCAGCACAGACGATAAACCAAAGAATTTACCCGTGATAATTTCCCCACGGCTTACAGGTTTAGCAATTAATAACAAAATAGTTCGTTTCTCTATTTCCTTATTAATTAAACCTGTACCTACAAATATAGCAATTAGTAAACTGATAGCACTCATCGCTGCCAAACCGAAGTCAAGAAACATTTTATCTTGAGTAGAAGCCGCATATTCGGGTAAAGCACGGATAGCTACAGCCAAAGTCAAAACATAAAAACCGATAATATAGAGAATGCGATCGCGCACTACTTCCTGAAATACATTCTTAGCAATTGCAAAAGTTTTCATCATAGTCATTAGTTATTAGTCAACAGTCCACAGCCGTAATTTATTCTTTTTTTTCTCCCCCATCTCCCCCTACTCTCTACTCCCTACTCCCAACTCTCACTGTTGCGGTGGTGCTGCGCCTGAGAATAATTTACTCAAGCGATCGCATTGTATTTCTGCTACTGCTTTTTTATCCTCCGGTATTCTACTGTTTGTGGTAGTGCTGGGTGCGGCTACGGGGTCAATTTGACAGGATTTTCGCAAGAAATAACCACGAGGGTTAGCAGTTGGGCCTGTCCAAATGCTTAACAAATCTAACCTATAGCCAGAGTTAAGGTTAACAACTCGTGGTTCTACACGCCAGAGTTCTTTTTCTTCGTATTTTGACAAGTTATTATTTATTACTTCCCTACCTAATTGACCTACCTTGACATTTGCTTCTAACAGCCATCTTTCAACTTCTGACCAAGGTCTATCTGCAATTTGTTCTTCAACTAATGGTTGCAATTTATTTAAAATAGTCACCCCATTAGTAGGGATTTTTTCTGGCTCCATACCAGTGATGACAAAACTACTACGTCCAAAACTTTCTGCTGATAAACTAGGATATTGTTTTAACCAATTATCCATAACAAAATAAAACTGAAGCCAACAACTGATCATCATACAACTAGCTACCAAAACGATAATTCTCTGCCGAGCGTCTGGTTTAGGAATGCGAGTTTTAGAGTCAACATCAGTTCCTTCAATAAATTCAGGAATAGCGGTAATTAATGCTGATATTGTCGGCCAAAGTACAATAGTTCTAGATGTAATGGTTTCTGTCTGATCACCAAAAGCAAAAACACTAACTAAAAATCCAGTAATTACTGCTCCTATTGGCATAAAAGTACCAGGAACTCGCAAAGGATCATCAGTCGTGTACCAAGCTGTACCTGCAATTAAAAATAACCAACCGAAAAGGGCAATAATATCTCTAATGTAACCCGTAGCCAAATAAGACATTATCCAAGAGAAAATACTCAAATAAATAAATGTCTGCCAAGAATAAGCCTTTGGCGGTATTAATATCTTTCTAATACGTTCATAAGTCTCTTCAAAAATTTTGAAAATACCGAAAAAGTCTTTAAATAATAAATTCATAATTCAACCTCCACACATCTTTTAATAAAAATACAAATACAAAAAAAATTGAATTTATCTATTGTTGCGAATCAATAAAATAGCAGTTATGGCAGTGTAACTCAAGGAATTAGCAATAAGTGTTGTAGTAACCAAGTTCGTATCTTGAAAATTAATCTTACTAATAAAACGATTTTTTTGACGTTGCCCAAGCTCTGGTTCTTCTTTCTTTTTACCAATATCTTCACTTAAGACAAAAACAAAAATCCGTAAAAGGAAGAATTTTAGTATAAAAGTAGCAAAGAAAATTATAAAAGTAGTTAAAATCAGAACACCTTGGCTATTACTGGCTCGAAAATTATTAAAAAATATGTAACTAATTAACTCTGCCTTTAAAGGTACTGCTAATAAAGGCTCTATTATAAAGAATGTTATCCAACCGATTACGCCAGAAAAGCTATTAACCGCGATCGCATAAAAAATACTAGTCTTTTTATCGAAGTTCAGTCTCTTGTGATAGACGTATCCCTCTATGGGAATAGCTATTAAGAAAAACAACAAATTAAATAGAATCGTGCCAATCGGCCAAACTCTGGGTAGATCAAAGTCTTCAAACATAAACACTTACAAAAAATGAAACTGTAGAGAGTATAGCCGTAATTAATGAATACTGAGTACTGGGAATGGAGGAGAGGGGGGGACAAGGGAGAAAAATTTTGACTATGGACTGTTGACTAATGACTAATGACTAATGACTAGGTAAGATGAGAAACTGCCATGATAGAGCTTTTCAACAGATGACAAGGAACGGCATCGGTATCCGCACAGCACAAGTGCGTTCAGAACGGCTTACTGGCCAGATTCACGTATATGATGGTATCGGTAAAGGTAAGTCTCAAGCGGCTTTGGGTGTAGTTTTACGCTCGATAGGCTTGGGTATTAATACACCAAACAATTCCAATCGCGTCTTACTATTGCGTTTTCTCAAAGGGCCAGAACGGGATTATGACGAAGATGGTGCGATCGCAGCTTTACAGCGTGGTTTTCCCCATCTCATCGACCAAGTACGTACCGGGAGAGCAGAATTTTTTGGCTCAGAAGAAATCACATCCTTTGACCGTGCGGAAGCTGGACGGGGTTGGGATGTGGCCAAAGGTGCGATCGCTTCTGGTTTATATTCTGTGGTCGTCTTGGATGAAATTAACCCAGTCCTGGATTTGGGGTTACTTTCCGTAGATGAAGTAGTTCAAACATTAAAATCTAAACCCCAAGAATTAGAAATCATTGCCACAGGACGAGGTGCGCCGCAAGAATTACTCGATATTGCGGATTTACACTCAGAAATGAAACCCCAACACCATCCCATAGCCAAAGAACTTCTCATCAATGGGATCGAAATTTACACCGGCGCAGGTAAAGGTAAATCTACAAGTGCTTTAGGCAAAGCCTTACAAGCCATTGGTAGAGGAATCAACCATCCTGGTTCAACGCGGGTACTAATTATGCAGTGGCTTAAAGGTGGTAGTGGTTATACAGAAGATGCAGCGATCGCAGCCTTGCGGCAATCATACCCTGAAGTCGTAGACCATCAACGCTGCGGTAGAGATGCGATTGTCTGGCGCAATTCCCGCCAAGAACTAGACTATGTAGAAGCAGAACGCGGTTGGGAAATAGCTAAAACTGCGATCGCCTCTGGACTCTACAAAACCATCATCCTCGACGAACTCAACCCCACTGTAGACTTAGAACTACTTCCTGTAGAACCAATTGTCCAAGCTTTACTCCGCAAACCCCGCGACACCGAAATCATCATCACTGGCCGTTGTCAAAACCACCCCGCCTACTTTGACCTAGCCAGCATTCACTCTGAGGTTTACTGTCACAAACACTACGCTAATCAAGGCGTAGAACTCAAACGGGGAGTAGATTTTTAAGTTAGTCAACAGTCATTAGTCATTAGTCAACAGTTTTTACTATGGACTATGGACTTTTGACTATGGACTACAGTCAACCGTTATAAACTATGGACTATGGACTTTTGACTATGGACTTTTAACTATGGACAATCAAAATCTGCTCGACTGGATTACAGGAGGATTGGCGCTAACTATCCTTTTAGGTGGTTTTTTGATGATGTTTACCACCATCTTCACCACGAAAAACAGATAAATATAACTTAGTTATACAGGGCATTGGCTAATCCCTATGCCCAACCTCAACAGTTGTGAATTTTGAATTTATTTGTTCCCAATCCTGAAACATAAGTTGAAAAATTGATAAAAAACTTTAAAATAAGGATTTGGTGAAGGTGCATATATGAAAGTAGCAATTACAGGCGCAACAGGATTTGTCGGTACTCGGTTAATACAACGACTGCACAAAGAAGGTCATCAAATCATAATTTTGACCCGTAACCTGACATCGGCTAAGAGAAATTTTCCGGCTCAAACCTATGCCAATGTAGAAATTGTGGCATATACACCAACCACATCTGGAGCGTGGCAAGATGTAATTGCTGGTTGTGATGGTGTGGTTAATTTAGCAGGAGAACCTATCGCCGAGACTCGCTGGACACCAGAACAAAAACGTGAGATTCTCAACAGTCGTCAATTAGGTACACAAAAAATAGTTGAAGCTATAGCCAAAGCTAATCCTAAACCAACAGTATTAGTTAATGCTTCCGCCATTGGTTACTACGGGACAAGCGAAACAACTACCTTTGATGAAAGTAGTGCTTCTGGTCGAGATTTTCTGGCAAAGGTTTGTCAAGCATGGGAAGCAGAAGCCCAAAAAGTCAAAGAATCTGGTGTTCGTCTGGTTATACTGCGTTTAGGCATTGTTTTAGGCTTGGGTGGCGCTTTAGGAAAAATGATTACCCCCTTTAAACTTTATGCTGGGGGGCCTATAGGTAGTGGTCGTCAATGGTTTTCCTGGATTCACATCGATGATTTGGTGAATCTTATTGTCCAAGCTTTGACTAATCCTCAGTTAGAAGGCGTATATAATGCTACAGCACCTAACCCTGTACGCATGAATGATTTAAGCCAAACTATGGGACAAGTAATGAACCGTCCCTCATGGCTACCTGTTCCAGCGTTTGCTCTAGAAGCTCTTTTAGGAGATGGAGCGATCGTTGTTCTAGAAGGTCAACAGGTACTTCCTAAACGTGCTTTAGAAGCCGGGATTAAATATGAGTATCCTAATTTACAACCAGCACTGCAAGAAATCTTGAAATAATTATGTTTGCCAGTGGTTTCTTAGTATCAATAAAGGCTTAATACTTATTGTCTATTTTAAGACATAAGCCTTTTTTTCAGTTCAGCCTCTAACTGTTCATCAGTACTAACCACTACTCTGTTAGGTTTTGCCCTCATAATCTTGAGGTAATGCTGAAAAGCATCCTCATCTTGGGGATGTTGTTTTACGTACTCTCTCAATTCCGCTTCAGATAGTTGTAGATAATCAGAATCACTCATTAAATAATCAACTATTGACTAGAAAGGAATTTCTTAGATACCCAACCGATTAAACCACTTAGCAGTGCGCCACCCATAAGGATGCCAATAGCTGGGTTAAATACAGGTTGCCAGAGTTTGTGCCACAAATCTAGACCGAGATTGATTCCTGATGCTTCACCTATCACAGCAATCACAAACCAACCAAAACCTAGAAATACCAAAAATACATCCGCAACTAAAATTAAATTGAGCCAGTTAAGTAATTTATCTTTCATAATGTGCAGGGAGTGGGGAGTAGGGAGTGGGGAGTAGGTATGAAATAATACTTTTCATCCAGTCTTTATTCCCTACGCCCTAACTTCTATTGGTTTATTCGTTAAACAACCAACCTTGGACTTTTGCCAAGCTTTGCCAATCAGGTTTTCTATTGAATCCGTCTTCAATACTACTTTGTATGTCTTGTTCCCACTCAGGATTGACCAAGATTAACTGTTTTGCAATATCAATGTGTTGCCGTAAACCTTTTTGTCCAGTTTCCAGCATAGCCACAGCAAGATTTACCCTACCTTGTGGGTCTTGAGGATTGATTTTTACCGCCTTTTGTGCAGCCTTGAGAGCTAAATTTGGCTTGTTTTCCAACAGATATAACCAAGATAAACAAATCCAAGCTGCACTGGCTTTAGGAGCGCGATCGCACACTTCCTTAAACACAGGGATTAAGTCAGCAGCAGGCTCTCCTGCCTTATAGCGTTCTAAACCTTTATCAAATAAAGCATCAACGGTATCAGTTGTATTAGTCATTAGTCATCAGTCATTAGTCATTAGTGAGTCCAGTCCTGTGGCTGCCGAACCCGGAGGGGTTTCCCGCCGTAGGGAACTGGCGTTCGCCCTTGGCGTGCCGTTGGCGCAGCCTCTCGTAGAGAAGGCATACCCGAAGGGTCATTAGTAGAGACGAGCTTTTCGTCGTATCTGTACATTAGTCAATACTTAATAGTGGTGGTTAGTCAATAGCTGACAGTCAAAAATTACTTCACAAAACTTGACTGTGGACTATTGACTATTGACTATTAACTACACCCCAAATGATTTACCGCAACCACAGGTCTGAGAAGCATTAGGATTCGTAAACTGAAAACCACCACCAATCATGGCATCGCTATAGTCGAGCATTAAGCCATAAAGATATAACAAACTTTTGCGATCGCTAACAATTTTAAAGCCATCGTAATCGAAAACTTCATCCTGTGGAGTGATCTTACTTTCTTGTTCAAAGTCCATCATGTAAGACATTCCAGAGCAACCACCTTGGCGAACTCCCACTCTCAAACACAAATCGTTACCTTGCTTCTCTTGGAGGGACTTTACTTGTCGCAGAGCGCTTTCGCTCAACAGTATGCCGCGTTGTTGAGACTGAGTGGCTTGTGTCATAAAATTTTCAACTCCTGAATTAATTTAAAATATCCGTTTCGGGCTTGCAATAACCCTTAGATTGTTTTTCAATTTTTTAATCCATTCTAGCGATAATAATGACTTTAAATTGTGATTAGTCATTAGTCATTAGTCATTAGTCCATAGTCATTAGTCTACAGTCAAAATTATTCTCCCTCATCTCCCTCATCTCCCTCATCTCCCCCACCTCCCCCAACTCCCCTTAACCATGAACAAAAACATGATCCCCTTGTGGGGGAAGTTTTTTATTCTAGAATTGAAAGACTCAGTATTTTTAGAGTTCCAACCTTATAACAGTCTGAGTCACAATTCAGCCAGGAAGTTCGCTTCATGGCCAGCCATTTCCAACTGTTCTGTTCCATTGCCTGTTTCTGATTAACCCATTTCTATGACAAGTTTTAATCGCTCTACCAGTCGTCGGTTGAAGAAGTTAACCCAAATTCCTTCTGTATGGGAGGGCGATCGCCGTCCGTTGTCATCACCGCATACCCCAAATGTTCACTCAGAATCTAAGGGTGATTGTATTTTGTGGGTGGACGGTTCACAAGGCATTGTCCGGGGAATGGATGTGATCTCAGAAGAGACTGGGCCGGAAGCGATAGTTCGCACTTTAATGCGTGCAATGGAACATCCCCACAGTCCCGCTAAACCCGCGCGACCACAAAGAATTGTGGTGCGCGATCGAGAAATCCAATTTTATCTGCGTGGCGTACTCCAAGATTTGGATATTGCCATAGATTATGCACCAGAACTGCCGCTCATTGATGAACTGTTTCGCGGATTTACGGAAATTATTGATGGTCAGGTTCCTGATATTCCTCCCCAGTATGCCAAAGCCTTACATGAAAAAGCGTATGCTATGTGGCAAGCAGCGCCTTGGGAATTTTTAGAAGAACAGCAAATTATATCTATAGAGATTAATAAATGGGATGTAGGCACACTCTACGCCTCAGTTATGGGAATGCTGGGAATGGAGTATGGCATTTTGTTTTATCGCTCAGAAGATTCTCTCAAACGCTTTCGTGCAGAAGTTTTAAATCATGAAGAATCCCACGGACATTTAGAGGAGGCTTTTCTTAAACAAGATTGCTTGTTTCTCACTTTTGAGCGTGAGGATGAAAATGATGATGAGGATGAGGTTGAAGAATTAAGTAATTTGGCATTATCAGACCTTACTCCTACCTTTGGCAACATCCATCCCTTAGAAGGATTACGTTCTGTCCTGTACGATGAGGAAGCGGCTGTGGTCTTTTTGGCTTTGGAAGGCCTCTCTCGCTTCATTCGTGACCATCGCCGCCAATTGTCAAATCGGGAGTTCCCTAGCCTAAGTCGTCGCTATCGCATTTCTCTACCTGCATCCGATGAAGTGACTAAAGCTGTATCCGTAACTGTTTCTACCATGCCACAACTCGCCGCAGAGTTGGAAGAAATGGCAGATGTATTCATAGATGAGGAAGATTTTGAGGAATTTGCCTCTTTAGAGTCTCGTTCTTTACGGGATGACTTGATCCCAGAGGACTCTTTTCTCAGTTTAGGTGTAGTGTCTTGGGAAATGTTGGAGTATTTGCGCCAAGGAGTGAAATACCATCCACTGGGTGAATATAAACAAGTGGGTGATGGTCTACCTGTAATTTTAATCCAAACCTCCCGCCCCAAAGCCAAGACTGTCATTGAAAATATCGAAGCAGCTGGGGGACTGAAAGCTATCTGTTTTAATCCGGGTGCTGATCCCTTTGATGGCGATCGCTATGACTTGGGTTTATTGCAAACTCAAAATGGAGAATTGTTCCTTTTTGGCGAATTTTTAGATGATGATCCAGTCCACGTAGAAGCCAGACGCAAGTGGAATCAACGCTGTAAAAATACCAAAGGCTTCTGTGGATTAATTATTGCCAAAGGCTTAACAGGCGCTTCCCGTGGTAATCCTCAACTGCGAGACATGATGGCTTTATTTGAAGCGCGATCGCTCTCACCCAAGGATTTAGGTCTAGGAACCCTGCAACTCATGCCCCAGTTTCAATTGGAATGACATCTGCGGTCAATACCAACATTTACTCATACTAAGTTGCGATCAAACATAATACTTCTTACTCTCAGCCCAAGTTACCTTCTTTGGCTGCAAATCCGTATCACTTTCAAGGTTCTTCACTAAGTAGTGTATAGACGGCATTATCAATAATCTCTCTAGCCCATAATTTCACTAGGAAAACTCATTTTTTGCCTATTTCAAGGTAACAAAATATACTATTAATTAATGTAAATATCTTCTCTAGGCTCTAATCCCAACCTTTACTTCCTAATTTTCAGCCAGAGATTATCCTTGTATTAATTTTTTATACAAAGAATGTATTGCTGTTATTTTTATTTACTATCTGGGTAAATTAATTTTGTGTAAGAGCTAACTCTGAAGATAAATAGCTCAAATTTTTGAGAAATCGATATTAATTAACTGTATCCAGAATACAACTGAAAAATTTTTATTTTATATGCTTGATTCTTTGTCAATACAGTTAATCAAAAATTCAGTAATAATGAAATTAACTTTATACTTTTCTTACAAAGATAAATAACTATAAATTGTACTTTTGATAAAGATGAATGCAATCCATAAAAACACCGATATAATAGCGATACAACAATAAATAAATTGTTGAAAGACAAGGTTACTACTTATTTAGGTTATGGGTGCTAAAGTTAAGGAACTAAAGTTATTTGTGCTGGATTGATGTAAATAAACATCTAATTCATAACAGTAATTAAATTCTACTCTAATTCAATTAATGATTACCATTAAAAAAAGAAATGGTTCATCTTTGATAGAGTGAAAAATAGTGAGTTGAATTAATACAGCTAATCATCAACCACTAAACTACAATTTCCAGAATCCAAATAACTTGAATAGATAATTTAAAATTTAGTGTGCTGTTCTGTTGTCAACTACAAAGTCAATCAATTCACAATCAGTAATTGATGAAATACGCAGAGATGATCGGATTAACTACAGGAACAAAACCAATTTAGCTGCATCATTATTACTTAGACGATAAGTAATTATCATGGCGATTTTCTCAAGTTTACAGTAGTTAACTTCTTACAAAATTAACGATAAAACTGAGAAACTTAACTCCAAAGTTGCTGCTTGGACTGTTTGAGCAACTAACTCGAACTGATTCTGGAAAGTTATTTGCTGTAAGTGCTGGATGTCTTAGCTATTACAGCAAAAAGATATCTTTGAGGTGAGTAAGTCAGGTAATGAACGCAGATGTTTGGGGCTTTTAGGAGTTTACCGTCTTAATAGCATACCCATAAGAGCGATCGCTTGATGATAGCTAGTTAAATGTGATTCTTATGGAAGATGATCTATCCAGGTTGTAGATGATATTAGGCTGACTAAGATGTCACGTACTTTTGATAATTCAACTGTAGGAAAATTTCACGGAGTGAACATTAAATAAGTTAGACTCATCTATACAAAATAATTGCTAAACTTTAGGTTCCTATTGCTAAGGTTATTCTCTGGAATAGTGACCTTACCTATTATTCTTCGACCAGGAGTAATTAATTTATTATGTTTTCTGGAAAAACGATGAATAATTTGCCAAACCTAGCATTTTTGGTATTAACGATATCGCTTGTTTCGTGTCACAAATTCTGATAATCTTATCGTCTTCATCTTTGATTAAGTTGTTTTTGATGGTGTCAATACACAGCAAATAGCATGATAATGACTAATAAAAAATGGGCCGTTAAACGCATAACTGTTAACTTAGCAGCACAGGAAGCAGAAAAACTGGAAAAATATTGTCAACAGACAGGTAGACCAGCAACTGATGTAATTAGGGAACTCATTAGAAGTTTACCCATAACAGATGACAACAAAGAAATAAATAGTTAGGGGGTGTTTTCAGACTTTTTATTCACTTTTACATCTACATCTATAAGAACACTCGACGGATACCCACAATGCTTTTTTTTAATCTGTTTTAACTAACGAAAGTTAGTTGACTAGAATACACGCGCGTGGAGTTAAGTGTATTCGGTAACAAAAATTAAAAAGATTAATTAAAGCATATTGATCATCAGGGGCATAACTTATGTTGCCCTACAACATACTGCTTGAATTTATATAAGTAGCAAATTCCGACACCAACCCAGTTACAATTTGTAAAGCAGGTGAATAAGGAAGGACGGAATGCGCGTTGCAATCGTAGGTGCGGGATTGGCTGGGCTAGCAACCGCTATAGATTTAGCTGATGCTGGCTGTGAAGTCCAAATTTTTGAGTCCCGTCCATTTGTCGGTGGTAAGGTTGGCAGTTGGATCGATGGAGATGGCAACCATGTTGAGATGGGTTTGCATGTCTTTTTTGGGTGCTACTACCAACTGTTTGATCTGATGAATAA
Organism: Nostoc sp. MS1; assembly: GCF_019976755.1. Lineage (NCBI taxonomy): Bacteria > Bacillati > Cyanobacteriota > Cyanophyceae > Nostocales > Nostocaceae > Nostoc > Nostoc sp. MS1. The sequence goes on along the minus strand of NZ_AP023441.1, from coordinate 4,061,982 downwards.
GGTGGGGGCATTTTCTCATTTACGTCTCAAAGAACATACCCACACCTTTGTAAATAAAGGGGGAAATCTGGGTGCTTTAGATTTCCGCTTCTTTACAGGTGCGCCCTTTAATGGCTTAAAGGCGTTTTTTACTACATCTCAACTCTCACTCCAAGATAAACTGCAAAATGCGATCGCTTTAGGTACAAGCCCCATAGTCCGAGGCTTAGTAGACTTTGACGGCGCAATGAGAACCATCCGCAACCTTGATAAAGTTAGCTTTGCTGATTGGTTTCGCAGTCATGGTGGTAGTAACGGTAGTATCAAGCGGATGTGGAACCCCATAGCCTACGCTTTGGGATTTATTGACTGTGAAAACATTTCTGCCCGTTGTATGCTGACTATCTTTCAGTTCTTCGCAATCAAAAGCGAAGCTTCGGTACTGCGGATGTTGGAGGGTTCACCAGATGAATACCTACACAAACCCATCCTCAAATATTTAGAAGCTAGGGGAACAAAAGTTTATACTCGTCGGCAAGTACGGGAAATTAAGTATGCGGAAATTGAAGGACAAACTCGCGTTACTAGCATAGTAGTTGCTCAAGGTGATGAGATAGAAGAAATTACCGCCGATGCTTATGTGTGTGCTTGCGACATTCCCGGAATACAGCGAGTTTTGCCCCAAGAATGGCGAAAATGGTCAGAATTTGATAATATTTACAAGTTAGATGCAGTACCAGTCGCTACTGTGCAGATGAGGTTTGATGGCTGGGTGACAGAACTGCAAGACGAGGAGAAACGCCAGCAGCTAAAACAAGCAACCGGGCTAGATAATTTGTTGTATACCGCAGACGCTGATTTCTCCTGTTTTGCTGACTTGGCTTTGACTAGCCCCAGTGATTATTATCGCCAAGGTCAAGGCTCATTATTACAACTGGTGCTAACACCGGGTGATCCATTTATTAAGCAAAGTAACGAAGCGATCGCCCAACACGTCCTCAAACAAGTCCATGAACTATTCCCCTTATCACGGGAACTAAACATGACTTGGTTCAATGTAGTCAAACTAGCGCAATCTCTCTACAGAGAAGCCCCAGGTATGGATGTTTATCGTCCTAACCAAAAAACGCCTATAGCTAATTTCTTCCTCGCAGGTAGTTATACGCAGCAAGACTACATCGACAGCATGGAAGGGGCAACACTGTCTGGTAGGCAGGCAGCAAAAGCCATCCTAGAGGATATTAAAAAATAGAGTTATAGCTGCTAATCTAATCACATCTCAAATCCAAAATAGAATGTCTAACTGGCTAGAACATAGCGTACAGGTAGAAGTAGAAGCCCCCATAGAATTAGTCTGGGGGCTATGGGCTGACTTGGAACAAATGCCCAAATGGATGAAGTGGATTGATTCCGTAAAAGTACCACCAGAAAATCCTGATTTATCGTTTTGGAAACTAAATACTGGTGGACTGGAATTTACTTGGAAATCCCGCATTACCAAAGTGATCCCCAATCAAATCATTCAGTGGGAATCAATTGATGGTTTACCCAATCAAGGCGCTATCCGCTTTTACGATCGCCACGGTCATAGTATCGTTAAGATGACTATTTCCTATGCTATCCCCGGCTTTTTAGGCAAAATCATGGATAGCTTGTTTTTGGGGCGGGCAGTTGAATCGACAATTCAAGCTGATTTAGAAAGATTTAGACAATATGCGCTAAATCTCCATCAGTCATCCGTTAACACCTGATGGTGAGTAGGGTGGGCATTGCCCACCCTACTAGGAAACGCTATAAATTTTTTTCCTTCTTTGCGCCTTTGCGTGAGCCTTTTATCGGTACTGATCTAACAAGAAGAGAATAATTATCAATTACCTATAGTATCCAGCTTCACGTAAGAACTTACGTAATTCCACGAAATATTGAGAGCGATCTCTCTTAGTATAAGCTTGTTGTACTCGCCGCCATCCTTCCTGTCCTTGCCCAAGCAAATACTGATCAGCCAGATATGCAGCTAAAAAGCCCTTGCCATCATCACCTTGACGCTTGATATCGTTGTAGTCTTTCCATAGCTGTGAGGCGTGATTAGCAATTAATTTAGGATAACGACGGGTAACATCAGTCATCTTGCCTTGGCGGTACTGCCAAATTTGTAGGGGATAGGCAGAAGCAGCATAAGCTGTAAAAGCAGCTGCAAAGCGATCATCACGACTATTAAATTCTGGTATACGATCTCGATTCAAATCTTCCAGCTTGTAGGCTCCATTACCCCAATCGTGGCGAATTTGTTTGTATTGTCCAGAGATGCGATCGTAGCGGTAAATTAAAGAATAAGTACAACAATGCGCCCCACCTGTAAAGAAATCGGCGATTATTTCAGGTTCCTTATCACCATCCAAATCCATCACAGGTATCTTTTCTGAGAATAACCCACCAATTGGTCTATCGTACTCGCTTTCTTGGGGCAAAGTTTTATCTAAAACCGTCTTCCCTGCTCGTACAATTCGCAACCGCACATTCTTATACTGATACTCCTGCGGTTTGTCAAAAGTTATTTCTGCCTTAACATTACCTGATTGCCCAGTAAATAACTCAGCCTTAACTGGTTGACATATTACAGATGCAGCACTAACAACAACTAAACCAACTAAAAATTGATTAATAAAAGTACGAAAAGTTTTCATAAATGGTGTTGTACATGAGCGACAGTGAAAATGCCAAATAACTTGACAACTGTCAACTGTCAATCGTCAATTGTTCACTGCCTTCTTTTATACAACACCCCAAAGCCGATTAATATCGGAAAATCGCCGCAACTGGTTTACCATCAGGCATTTGCTCTGGTTCAACAGCGTAAACAGTACCACCGTTTAATAGCGTATGAATTGCTGCAAAGTCCAAAACATCTCCGTCTTCCGGTTGTGGCTCTGGATGCAGGTCTACAGCCATTGTATCCGGGTCAAATGTACCCCAGATTTGCTGCCCTACTGGGACGATTAACGAGTCAACCCTTTGGTAATAAGCGGCGGAAACGATTTCTTTAATATCGCTAGAAGCTGTACCAGTTTCCTCTCCGGCCAGTTGTTGGAAAAGTTCAATCGCTTCCTGTTCTGACTGATGGAACAAAGGTTCGACAATTTCCCAAGCTTCGCTATGTAACTCATCTGCTTGGAAAAGTTCGGGTCTTTTAGTAATAGCCTGTTCCAAAAGATGAGGATACTTGTTAGCTTCTCGATAAATGGGGTGGAGATAATCCACACCAGCCAAAATTAAAGGTGCTTTTTGATCCCGCAGTTTTTCGTGTAAGGCTGTATCCACAGCGTGGAAAAATTGTAAGATAGCTTCTTGGTGTTGATCTCGGTCGGGACTACCTTGACCGTGGAATGCTCCAGGCTGCGATCGCGTAAAAGGATTATTGTTACTACCCTTAGATGTAGCAATGCGGAATTGCCCCTCTTTGCCAGTTTCGTCGTACTGGAGAACCTCATCAACACTCTTAGGCATATTTTCTACTTCTACCTCAGTGATTCCACCGCGCGTCCCCTCAAAAAACTTCAGATCCTTTTGACCTAGAGCGAGAATATAAAACTTACCATCACTATTAATTAAATGCAGCAACGGCTTGAAATGGAATTGATTACTTACAACTACCAATTCTTGACACTCTATCGGCAGACTGTAGTAACGGAATACTTGCGGCGCAATAAAAATTGCTAAACCGTGGTCTTGATTTTCCCAAAACTCAGCTTCATCTAATTCTTTGACTGGTTGTAGTAAATTTTCAATTTCGTTAGCAGGAATTTCTAATGCCTGTAAACGTTGTTCAGCCTCACGCACTAAATTTTTAAAGCGAATGGGGTTTTGGCGAATCTCCGGCCCTGCTTTCTGCATAGGCATATAAAGAGATACACATGGTGTTTGACAATTCTCAATTAAATTTTTTAACTCATCAATAGATAGTAGACTCATGTGAGGAAATTCCTATCCTTGGTAATTAAAGCTCAACAATGTATATTCATTCCAAAGCTTTAATAGTTAAAATTCATCCTTCTTTTGATAAAAAATTGGTTATTATATACACCATTCTGTAGGCGGAGAAAATTTGAGTGCTGAGTAAGCAGTTGACAGTTGACAGTTGACAGTTGACAGTTGTTAATTGTTTTTCTCCCCTGTTCCCCTTTCTCCCTCATCTTCCTCTTCTCCCCCCACTCCCCACTCCCCACTCCCTACTCCCCAATCCCCACAGCATGGATGCTTCCGAGCTATTAGAGACAATTACACTTCTAATTGAGCAAGCAGAACAAGGAGACATAGATCCTTGGGATGTCAAGGTTATTGAGGTGATTGACCGTTATTTAGAACTAATGACACCAAAGACAACTGCTAGAGGCTACGAATCAGACTTGTCCCAATCTGGGCAAGCTTTTTTATCAGCCTCTATGCTAGTTTTATTCAAAGCTAATACCTTGATGCAGTTGTCCACAGCAGAAGATTTAGCAGATATTGAAGATGAGCTATTAATCGAGAATGGAGATGGTATTTTCCATCAAACTCACCGTCTACCTTTAGAGCGAGTTTTGCGTAGGCGGACTGCCGCCATGCCACCACCGAAACGCCGTGTAACCTTGCAAGAGCTAATCGCGCAGTTGCAAATTATGGCGAATCAGCTCAAACTGGTACAAAAAGTTAGCAAACCGGAACGTCCCAAGCGCCAGCCCACTGTCAAAGCGATGCGAGAGGCGCTAGAGTTAGCGCACCAAGAAAATTTAACAGAAGTAGCGGGGGAATTGGAGCAAGTATTGCGTTGTTCAGCCGAACAATTACTCTTAGAACAAAATTACTTAAACTTAGAACAACTTATAGAATTGTGGTCTCAGACAAAGCAACAACAGGAATTATCAACTCATGAATCAGTAAATAGCCATCTAGTCAGTGTTTTTTGGGCTTTATTGCTGTTATCGGCACAATCTAAAGTGGAACTATCTCAAGAGGAATTTTATCAAGAAGTGAAAATCCGTCTAATTACAGACTCAGCCAACACATACCAATCATTAGAACAGCCGATGAACTAAAGTCGTTTAGAACAGTAATATATAAGCTTAAGTAAATTTACAGACTGTTGCATCAGGGAAACCAAAAATCCGATTAAATTAATAAAGATAACTGATTGCTTGTCATCAATGGAGGGAATAGGGAATAAGAAATAGGGGATAGTGCTTGCAATTTCCTCATGCTCTTTGGGACTAAACACCCATTAACGCCTAGAACTGGTATATATCCAGTCAAGTATGAATACGCTTTCAATTACCCCCGCTCACCTGTCACCTGTCCCTTATTCTCTGGAGAAATAACCATATCTGTGGTTGCAATAAACCATAGATTCCTGTTATCCCTGTTGTTAGCGGTTACTTATAACAGACCAAAAAAACTGATGATTAAGTATCACACGATGAAAGTAAACTGGCTTGTGGTTGAGGAATAAATACTATGAAAGCGATGATTCTCGCAGCAGGTAAGGGTACTCGCGTTCGTCCGATTACCTACACGATTCCCAAACCGATGATTCCAATCCTGCAAAAGCCAGTGATGGAATTTTTATTAGAACTTTTACGGCAGCATGGTTTTGACCAAATTATGGTCAATGTGAGCCATTTGGCTGAGGAAATTGAAAACTATTTTCGTGATGGTCAACGGTTTGGTGTCCAGATTGCCTATTCTTTTGAAGGCAAAATCGATGATGAAGGTAAGTTGGTAGGGGAAGCTATAGGTTCTGCTGGTGGGATGCGACGCATCCAAGATTTTTCTCCATTTTTCGATGATACCTTTGTGGTACTGTGCGGCGACGCTTTAATTGACTTGGATTTGACTGCGGCAGTAAAGTGGCATAAATCGAAGGGGTCGATCGCTACTATCATTACAAAAACTGTTCCCAAAGAAGAAGTTTCTAGTTACGGTGTTGTCGTCACCGATGAACATAGCCGGGTGAAAGCCTTCCAAGAAAAACCATCGGTAGAGGAAGCACTTAGCACCAATATCAACACAGGTATTTACATTTTCGAGCCAGAGGTATTTAACTACATTCCTTCTGGTGTGGAATATGACATCGGTAGCCAACTATTCCCCAAACTAGTAGAAATTGGTGCGCCTTTCTACGCTATTCCAATGGATTTTGAATGGGTAGATATCGGTAAAGTTCCTGACTACTGGCGAGCGATTCGTGGCGTATTACAAGGGGAAATTAAGAATGTGCAGATCCCTGGTCATGAGGTTGCCCCTGGCATTTACACTGGCTTGAATGTAGCAGTGAACTGGGACAAAGTGGATATCACAGGGCCAGTTTACATCGGTGGTATGACTCGCATCGAAGATGGAGCGAAAATTATCGGCCCAGCAATGATTGGCCCTAACTGCTGGATATGCAGTGGCGCTACTGTAGATAACAGCGTCATCTTTGAATGGTCACGCTTAGGCCCTGGAGTCAGGCTAGTAGATAAACTTGTGTTCGGGCGTTACTGCGTCGATAAAACCGGGGCTTCCATTGACGTGCAAGCTGCATCCCTTGATTGGTTAATTACCGACGCACGGCAAACACCCCCACAACATACTCCAGCAGAACGGCAAGCGATCGCCGAATTGTTGGGAACTAATGGTTAGTTAGTCAATAGTCAATAGTCATTAGTCCATAGTCAATAGACTGTGGACTAATAACTCCTAACTATTCAAGTATGTGTATCTTCTGAGACTTTGTTCGTAGGTTTGGAGCAAGCGTTGAGATTCAGCCAAAGTGATCCGCTTCTCTTCTAAAGCCCGTTCACAGCGTTGGCGGATATTTTCTACCATATCCTCAGAGTCGTACTGCACGTAGCCAACAACTTCACTCATGGTATCACCTTTGACTACGTGTTCGATTTGGTAGCCTTTAGGTGTTAACTGGATGTGGACGGCGTTAGTATCGCCAAACAAGTTGTGCAAGTTCCCCATAATTTCCTGGTAAGCACCATTGAGGAACATTCCCAGATAATAAGGTTCTCCTGCTTGGAAGGGGTGCAGTTCCAGCACAGATTTGACATCACGTAGATCAATAAAGCGGTCAATTTTACCGTCACTATCACAGGTGAGGTCTGCTAGAATGGCTCTCTCGGTTGGTTCTTCATCTAAGCGGTGGATGGGCATAATGGGGAATAGTTGATCAATTGCCCAACAATCTGGTGCTGATTGAAACACGGAAAGATTGATGTAGTAAATGGAAGCCATGATTTTCTCAAGGTCTTCCAACTCATCGGGTACGTAATCGTGCTGACGAATGATGTCTAAAATCTTTTGACAACAAGCCCAGTAGAGGCGTTCAGCCTTCGCCCGTTCTCTCAAACGCAGAATCCCTAAGTTGAAGCGGCTAATAGCTTCTTCCTTAAATTGGGTCGCGTCGTGGTAGAACTCTTGATAATTTTCTTTGTTGATAGATTGATAGGTTTCCCAGAGGTAATTAATTACTGGAGATTCACCTTCTTTTGGTGGTTCTGGGTTATCGCGGGGGACATCGCTGGTACTGAGAACATCGAAAATGAGTACCGACTGATGGGAAGCGATCGCCCGTCCACTTTCACTAATCAGTGTAGGTACGGGTATTTGTTTCTCCGCACAGGTATCTTTTAACTCTGCCACGATGTCGTTAGCATAGTTCTGCATGTTGTAGTTCTTGGAGGCGTAGAAGTTGGTTTGCGAACCGTCATAGTCCACACCCAAGCCACCACCGACATCGAGGTATTTCATATTTGCCCCCAAGGACGCTAACTCTACATAAATCCGGCTAGCTTCTTGGATGGCATCTTTTATCACATTGATAGCGGAGATTTGCGAACCTATATGGAAGTGCATTAACTGCAAAGAATCCAGCAAATCAGCATCGCGTAACTTATCAACTGCTTGAATAATTTCCGGGATCGTCAAACCGAACTTGGCGCGATCGCCTGTGGATGTTCCCCAACGTCCCATACCTTGGGTGCTTAATTTCGCTCTTACACCCAAAATCGGCTTAATTCCCAACTGCTGGCTAGCCGCAATCACCAAATCGACTTCTTCCACCTGTTCTAAGACGATTATCGGTGTTTGTCCTAGTCTTTGGGATAACATGGCTGTTTCCACGTATTCCCGGTCTTTGTAGCCGTTGCAAACTAGCAATGATCCAGGGGTATCCAATAAAGCCAAGGCAATCATTAACTCTGGCTTGGAACCAGCTTCTAAACCAAACTGATGTGGTTTACCAAATCTCACCAAGTCTTCAATCAAATGCCGTTGCTGATTGCATTTGACAGGAAATACACCACGGTAAACACCGGGGTAATTGTAACGAGCGATCGCTTTAGCAAAACAAGCATTCAACCGTTCGATCCGGTCTTCCAAAATATCAGAAAAGCGAATTAGTAAAGGTAGCCCCAAATTTCGCTGTTTCAAAGCGTTGACCAATTCAAACAAGTCCAAAGAACCACCGCGATCGCCCTTGGGAGACACAGTGATATGACCAGCCGCATTAATCGAGAAATAAGGCTGTCCCCATCCTTCAATTCGGTATAAAGCTTCGCTGTCTTCAATTTTCCAAGTACGAGAAACATCTCCTGGCGTACTTGGTGCTAGCAGTTTCTTCTGCTTATGATTTTTCCCCTCTAACTTGCTTCCGTTAGCTGGTACTTTTACCACCTCGTCAGATGTAGCAGTTGACTCAACACCCATTTCTTCCTGACCTCTGTGTTTCACCCACGAATAAACAATTTAACTCATTCGTATAAGAACTGATATGCACTCAGGGATAATTTCTGAGATACACTCTTGATTGGTCAGTTTTTTAGCCAATAGTCAATAGTGAGCTAGCGTGGTCTTGAGGGTTTCCCCATGAGCGACTAGCGAACCCGTAAGGGTCAATAGTCAACAGTTAAAAGGATATTTTCTGTGGACTATGGACTGTGGACTATGGACTCTTGACCAAATAAAAATTTTATTAAGTTTTGGGAGATAGCTTTGGAACGCACATTCTTAGCAATTAAGCCCGATGGCGTGCAGCGTAAACTCGTTGGCGAAATTATACGTCGCTTTGAAACAAAAGGTTTTACCCTCGTGGGTTTAAAGTTTCTCCAAGTCAGTAAAGAGTTGGCGGAAGAACATTATGGTGTCCACAGAGAAAGACCTTTCTTTTCCAGTCTAGTTGAATTTATCACTTCTGGCCCGGTAGTAGCGATGGTTTGGGAAGGTGATGGTGTAATTGCTTCTGCCAGAAAAATTATTGGTGCAACCAATCCCCTCACAGCAGAACCCGGAACAATTCGGGGCGATTTTGGCATTAACATCGGCCGCAACCTCATCCACGGTTCTGATGCACCAGAAACCGCACAAAAAGAAATCAGTCTGTGGTTTACAGATGCAGAATTAGTCAGTTGGCAACCACACTTAACCCCTTGGTTGCACGAATAGTTAGTTAGGGAGTGGGGAGTGGGGAGTGGGGAGTGTGGGGAGATGAGGGAGATAATATCACTCCTGCCTCCTGCCTCCTGCCTCACTTCGACACTTCACTTTTTTCTACTTCTACTTGGGGTGATTCTTTGAAACTACGCTTAGAAAAGCCCCAGGAGAAAATAATGGCGATCGCCGTAATCATTAACCATTCAGGCGGGACAAAATCATTATTTACAACTTTTAATAACAGGCGCAAGCCTACTAAAGCTACAGTTATATAACCTGCGTCTTCTAAGTTTTCAAATTCATCTAACCAGCGAATAAATAATCCTGCCATGAATCGCAGGGTGACGATGCCGATTGTTGTGCCTGTAATCACTAGCCAAGTTTCTTGAGAGACGGCGATCGCTGTTGTCACGCTATCTAAAGAAAAGGCTAAGTCAGTAAACGCAATCACGGGTATGGCTTGCCACAAAGAAGCAAAACGCGGGCCGTGATGATGGTCGTCTTCTGTTTCTTGTGAAGTAAAGTGTTGGAACACCAACCAAAGCAAGTAGGCAGCACCCAAAAGCTCAAATTGCCAAAATTTTTGTACCTCAGTGGCAGTCAACAGTAAGGTAATTCGCAGCACATAAGCCACGACTAAACCAATGTTGAGGGCTTGGCGTTCCAGGTTTTTGTCTTCTAGTCCTTGGGCAATAGCAGCTAGAGCGATCGCGTTATCTGCTGACAGTACCGCCTCTAGAAGTACTAATATCAGCAGGACTATAGAGGCTTCCACGCTGAAATGAAAGTTTAGGTAATCAAAAATTTGGTCTAGCATTCCAGATTTCTCAAGGAGTAAAAATTAAAAATTAGCAGGGATAGCTAATTTCATCTAAAAAGTGCAACAAATTGCTACTTTTATCCAGCTTAACGTGTGGAGGGTATCTTCTGGGAGTACCCAACCCCTGTGTTAGCCTAGCTTACCCCAGGTTTCTTTGTTTCTCACACTCAAACGCAGATAAGCAACTTTCAACTAAAAAAATCTCCTATCACCGTGTAGGCAGGAGGCAAGGAGAAGAAACTGTTGCGTTGAGTTCAAAAATTGGCATAATTTATTTTACAGACTTCTTTAATACAGAATAATACTTAATTGTTTAGTGCTGAAGTAATAATTGAGTTAAAATAAGTATAAACATCACGATAAAAAGTTAAAGATTTACCATTCAATTTATATCTTTAAAAAACTTCTTATAAAGTAATATTTTCAGTTTTTCTAGAAATGGAAACTAAAGAAATACTTTAAGCACTGCCAAGTGTAAGTCATCATTTAAAGAATAGCGGTATCAGCTTTAAAACTATTTTTGCAACACACATAAGCATTAGCTATTAAATTAGCGATCGCCTACGGTGGGCGGAACGCGATCGCACTTAGTCAAGATAATTAGCTGCTCCTACGTCAAGATGGGGAGGACGTGATACTCACATTCCGTTACGCTTGAACTAGGTGAGAACGAGCATTGAGCGGGATATTGATTAGTAAATTCAGCAAAACCCGCCCTAACTCATTCCTTTCAAACTTACAAATTTCTTGTCCTGGCTCGATAATCTAGTAGCGCACCTTGACTAACTACTGTCCGCCCATTGCTTTTGTGCGTGGGAATTTGCCCTTTTTGCAAAGCCATATACAGAGAACTTTGATCCATTCCCAAAAATCTGGCAGCTTGGACAAGCGAAGTACCTTGTCTAAGCATACCCTGATGCTTTCTTTTTCGCCTTGGTACAAATCTCAACATAGCAAAATGTAAAGAACAACTTAAGAAAACTCAACTTTCTCCAGAACAAATCGCAAAATTAACATTAATTCAAAAATCACCAAAGCAGAGCTTGTGCTGCATCAGACGAATACAGCATCAGTAATTCGATCCACTTCTAATTAGATTGCGATCGAATTAAGTATAACAAATTATGAAACAAGAGCAATTTCAAACCTTACTGCAATTTTTCAAAGTGTTAGCTGACGAAAGCCGATTGAAAATTTTAGGGATCTTAGCAAATCAAGAGTGTAGCGTCGAAGAATTAGCGGCGCTGATGCAGCTTAAAGAGCCGACAGTTTCCCATCATCTGTCCAGACTCAAAGAGCTAAATTTAGTCACCATGCGTCCAGAAGGCAATAGCCGGATATATCAATTAGATAGTGAAGTGTTGCAAAGTATCAGCAAGGAAATTCTTTCTCCAGAAAAAATTGCCTCGTTAGTTGAAGATGTAGATATCGAAGCTTGGGAAAGCAAAGTCTTAAGGAACTATCTAGAGATAGATATCAACAGTACACAAGGAATCCAACGTATCAAAGAAATTCCAGCCAGCCGCAAGAAGCGCTTAGTCATTCTTAAATGGTTAGTAAGCAAATTTGAGTTAGGTATTAATTACTCAGAACGCGAAGTCAATGACATTATCAATCTTTACCATCCAGATTACGCAACTCTCAGACGAGAGTTGATTAGTTATAAGTTAATGCAACGAGAAAATGGAGTCTACTGGCGGTTAATGCAAACGTGACTTTAGTCATTGAAAAAAGCTTTGTAGTAAGGACTCTAGTCCTTGATACACGCGAATACTACAAAGCTTAACAGGATTTTGACACTCATATTAATTTATTAGATATAATTCTAATTAGATGCACATCTAATTAGAATTGCCCTATGCCACTAGAACAACCTGATATTTTAATTAATTTCTTTAAAGCTTTAGCAGATGAGAGCCGCCTGAGAATAGTAGGGATTTTAGCTAACCAAGAGTATAGCGTCGAAGAATTGGCCAAGGTGATGCAACTCAAAGAGTCGATAGTATCTCACCATCTGGCAAAGTTACAGAAATTCAATCTAGTCAGTATGCGTTCTCAAGATGATACTTACCTCTATAAATTGGATAACACCACATTACAAACTATTGGTAAGGAAATTTTTCAGGATAAAAATAGAACAAATGTATTAAATAATGGGGAAAGTGAAACATGGTCAAGAAAAATTCTCAAAAACTTTTTTGAAGGTGATCCTTTCCTGGAAAACTCAAATGTACGACTCAAAGAAATTCCCGCTAGTCGCAAAAAGCGTTTAGTTATCCTCAAATGGTTAGTAAATCAATTCCATGTGGGAGTTAATTATCCAGAACGGGAGGTAAATGCAATTCTGCAAAATTACCATCCTGACTATGCTACTTTGCGACGAGAGTTAATAGAAAACCAACTCATGCAACGCTCACAAGGGATTTATTGGCGAATAGCAGATATATAGCCCAGTCTAGTTGAGATTTCAATGATTTTACTTACGTATAATCTGAATTGAGTTTTGAGGATTAAGTAATTTCATGGTAGTCGCGCAACAATAATTTTTAAGAAATCTTAATTTTGCCTATAGGTTGGTTACTCAAAAAATAATTCCTCACGCAAGAATGTTTATTACTGAAGAGGCGCGGGGTTGTGCGCTTCTTCACACATGTTTTAGAAACTATTTATAAAGTAAAGCTTAAGTAGGGTGTGTTAAGGCGTTAGCCTAACGCACCGTATGATTTAGCGGTGCGTTAGGCTCTTAAGTTATTCTTTTCGTGAGACATCATCTTCCAATGTGCGCCTAACACACCCTACAGTAATTTTATTTTTACTTTATAAATAACCTCTTATTTAAAAGGATTTTGTACATAAAGGAAGTTACTTAAGTGACTTCTCGTAATATCCTGTAAAATAAGTACAAATATGCACAGGAGAATTTTTATTGTGACAAATCCCACTTGTTCACTATGGATTTTTGTAGCGCGTCCAGATACAACTTTCCTGTTACACACAATTCCTCATTTAGTGAAAGTGAATAATTTCCCTTTTGAAGAGGTAGTTCTAGCAGTTGACACAGCACCATTGATGGGAGATAAGGTAACTCGTCCTTTTATCGGCACAATGGAAGAATTGCGCGAATGTACAGAAAAGTTATTGCGAGCAGGTGTTGTGGATCGTGTCGTCGATATAAATTACGATGCCGATTATCATAACCAAGTTTACAAGAAACATTTCGGTACACCAATTCGCTTTACTCATAACTATAAAGGTTATCCAATTTTAGGGTCTATTTTTAGCATCGAAGAGTGTAAAAGCGATTATATGTTGCACTTCGATAGTGATATGTTGATGTATCAAAAACCCAATCATAATTGGATTGCCGAAGCCGTTAAATTAATGGAAGAAAATCCACAAATGATGTTTGTTAGACCACTAGCAGGCCCACCAACAAATAAGAAAAAGACAGAGCCTTATGATGTTTTTAAAACCTTTGGCAGTAGAGCTTATTTAATAAATTGCAAACGTTTTGATAAGTTTCTTCCCATGCCTGTGCTTTGGCGTGACTACAAAACAACATGGATAAATAGCTTACCCACCCCATTAAAAACTGTTCTAAATAATCTTACTGGTAAAGGTAAGTTAGATTCCTGGGAAATTATGGTAACTCTCAAACTACAACAGACAGACTATTTTAGGGCAAATCTAACTAATCCTGCTGCATGGACACTACACCCTAAAGATAGAAGTCCGGCATTTCTTGCAGCCTTACCAAACATTATTGCCAGAATTGAAGCTGGCGATTTCCCTGCACAACAAGCCGGTGAGTATGATTTGATTCCTGAAGCTTGGTACTATCGTAGCTCGCCCACTTACGCACAGCCCCGGTCAAAGTAAAAAGAGGCGTGACCAAGTTACTCATTTTTATAGTTTTTTATTGTTAAATCAAGGGTTCTAGCCTAGTTTTAGAATGTAAAAGTATCAAGGGCATCCCTGCATTAGACGGGTTTTCAGGCTTAAAGCAAGTGGTGTTATAGGGGTGTAGGGGTAGATGAAACTTTAATAATTTCGTGAATCTTACACTCCTCACTTAATTACTTGATTAAAAACCTGCCTTTAAGAGGGATAAGGTGGCAGGGGAGTAAGGGAGAATAATTAATGACTAATGACTAATGACTGTAAATTTTCTACCACAGGTGAGAATCGCAAATGGGTAAGTATTTGTAACGATCGCACCTGAAGGTATCAAGGGGAAATCATGCAAATTCAAACACCAGACTGGGTGAAGCACGCTGTATTCTACCAAATCTTTCCAGACCGCTTTGCTAGAAGCAAACAGCCCCGAAAGCGTCTACTACGTGATGCGCGTTGGGAAGACTGGGATGCAATGCCCACACTACAAGGTTACAAAGGCGGTGATTTATGGGGCATTATGGAGCAGTTGGACTACATTCAAGATTTGGGCATAGATGCCATCTACTTTACACCCATCTTTCAATCTGCCAGCAATCACCGCTATCATACCCACGACTATTATCAAGTAGACCCAATGTTGGGGGGTAATTCAGCCTTTAAGGAATTATTAGACGCAGCCCATGAGCGGAATATAAAAGTTGTCCTTGATGGAGTATTTAATCATTCCAGCCGAGGATTTTTCTTTTTTCACGACGTTTTAGAAAATGGCCCCCAATCTCCTTGGGTAAATTGGTTCAAAATCGAAGCCTGGCCTCTCTCACCCTATAATGGTGAGTTTCCTGCAAACTATGTAGGCTGGGCTGATAACCGCGCTTTGCCTGTATTTAACCACGACAACCCAGAAGTGCGGGAATACATCATGGAAATTGCCGAATATTGGATTAAATTCGGCATTGATGGCTGGCGATTGGATGTACCATTTGAAATTACGACTCCGGGTTTTTGGCAAGAATTTCGCGATCGCGTCAAAGCCATCAACCCCGAAGCTTATATTGTGGGGGAAGTGTGGGGAGACTCCCGCGAGTGGCTAGATGGGACACAATTTGACGGCGTAATGAACTACTTATTTGCTGGGCCAACAATTGCCTTTACCGCAGGCGATCGCGTAGTCTTAGAACAAGTCCAAAGCCGTGATTATCAACCCTATCCACCCCTATTCGCCGCCGAATACGCCGCCAAAATTCAGGAATTACTACAATTTTATCCTTGGGAAATTCAGCTAACCCAACTTAACTTGTTAGCCAGCCATGACACAGCCAGACTCTTAAGCATTGCTGGCGGAGATAAACCAAGTATAGAGTTAGCCACTTTATTACTGCTGACATTTCCTGGTGCGCCGAGTATCTACTATGGCGATGAAGTTGGTTTACCAGGGGCAATAGATCCTGACTCTCGCCGTGGCTTCCCCTTAGAAGCCAACTGGGATCGAGAAATTTACCACACTCACCGCCAATTAATAGCCCTACGCCGCGCTTACCCAGCCTTACGCACAGGCGACTATCAAGTCTTGTCGGCGCAAGGTGCAGTGTATGTTTTTGCCCGTACCTTGGGTAAAGAAGAGTTAATTATTGCCTTGAATGTCGGTACAGCTTCTGCCCACGCTAACGTAGATACTGCTAGCTTGCAAACTCAACCCAACAAGCTACTATACGGACAAGCTGAAATTAACTGGGATAACTCAGGACAAACAAAACAACTTTCTTTAAATCTCCCCTCACGTAGTGGTTGCATCATTGCATTAGGGGAGTAGGGAGTGGGGAGTGGGGAGTGGGGAGTAGGGGGAGTGGGGGGAGTAATGAAAAATGGAAAGGAATTATTACTATCATGTCTTCCTCATCTCCCTCATCTCCCTCATCTCCCACTTGGTGAGCGTAGCCGTACCACTCCGTGGAAGCAAGCTACGCGAAGCGTGGCGTTTAGCCATACCACATCTCCCCCATCCCCTATCTCCCCGCCACCATCGCTGGCATCAAAACAGAGTCAATAACGTGAATTACGCCATTATCAGCAAGGATATCTGTTTGCAAAACTATGGCATCATTGACCTTGACTTTACCATCTTTAGATTCAATCGCCACAACAGAACCTTCTAGGGTTTCTGCTTCTTCTATTTGCACCAAATCATCAGATCGGACATCACCATAAGCTACGTGATATGCCAAAATCTTTTTTAACTTGGGGATGTCTTGCAGCAATGAATCTAAAGTTCCCTGTGGTAACTTTGCAAAAGCCTCATCAGTAGGCGCAAATAAAGTAAAAATTTCATCACCCTTAAGAACATCTAAAATTTGTGCCGCTTCAGCCGCCTGTAACAAATTTTTGAATTTTCCTGCATTAACAGCAGTTTCCACAATGTTAGGCATGATATTTGGTTAATTTATTAACTTTACACTTACAACCACCTTATAGATAGGTAAAAGTAGTTAACCTCTATCAAAAGAGAGGTTGCGGTTAATTGTGGTAGCACAAGACAAAAGATTTACTATATGTATTAATAACGAATTACGAATTACGGATTAGTATAAACTTGTGTTGGCTGCTGACAGTCAACTGTCAACCGTCAACAACCAACACAAACAATATCCAATTAGCTTTCTACCATCAAAATTATTCTGGTAGGTCAAACAACACTGTAGTCATGTAATATTCTGCCCATTCTGCACCAAAAGCTTTTTCTAGTACTCTGCGGGTTTTATCGTTTTGTTGCTGTTGGGTACAGTAGTTGTGTTGTCCAGCTAGAATTTGCTGTGTTTGTTCTGGGGAAACGGGACTAGCGGCGATCGCATTTTGACAATGTACTTCCAAAAATTCCCGCACCCTTCCCAAAAACAAGGTTTCTTCTTCCTGGGAACTGGGACGGACAAAAATACAAAACTCAGAAAAGATATGACCCCATTCTGGTAATTCTCGCGGTTGGGAAAAATCTATTGGCTGGAGATTTGACAACGCAGAATTATAAGACTCAGGTAGGGTACGGTCTAAGTGTACTGGAGAAAGGTCTGCGATCGCCGCACTAATTTGACCCCTACCCCCAACTAAGTCACAGCCAAACATGGGTATGTCATATTCTGGACGGGGAAACATCACACAGTGGAGGATGTCCAGCATATTTCCCACCTTGGCTAATTCCAAGTGCATTTTCCGAAACTGGGGTGTTTGATAGCAACGGTTTTCAATTATCAGTTTCTCACCCTCTAGTCTCCCTTCCACATACCCCAACTCAGCAGGCAAATGGTAAGGCGACAAATCCAGATGCTGATGCCAAACTGCTTCTATACAGTCCGCTAGTTGGCGAATGAGGGGATGTTGTTGCTCACGTAGCGAGGGAATGGAAGTTAGTGACATATTCTATTTGAGAATGCAATCTAAATGTCAGTCTACGGCCAGGTGTGTTTCTTCTGTTGTTGATTGCAATATAAGTTTGAGGACGAATCCGAAATTAATGTTGAGTCCTGTTGAGTGTTAAAAGTCGAGGCTCAGTTAATTTTCACTTCTGACTTTGTGATTTTCTCAGTAAATCAACGTGAATGAAGCGGCGATGAAGAACCTATGAAATTACTATTAATCGTGGGAATTACAGTAGTCAAACGGGTGTCTAGGTTCTAGAATCAAAGCGTAAAGTAAATATACAGAACCAATTATAGTCTACCACCTATAAACGCCCCCTGACTAGGTAATTATTACCCGTCAGGGGGTATTAATTTGGGAAATAGGGATTGGGTGATTATTCTAATCCAAGTAAGGGTTTTAACAGATTGCGTTGTTCAATGGGCAGTTCTAGTAGAGTACGGCGATCGCCTTTTGTCAACCGATAGCGCACAGCCACATTTAGCAAACCTATTGCTATTTGGAAATCTGCAAGCCCTCCCACCAACTCTTGCCACACTTCCAGCCATAATTGCACAACTTCATCGCTCACTTTATCTAGCATTAAGGCGGGGATGCTGCGTACTAGACCCTGAGATAATGCGGGAATAACTTGATACTTGCTAAATAGTTCTAGCAGAATTTTAATCCGAGTTTTCCATGTCAGTGCATCCTGAGTATTGGTAAACAGAATGCGGCAGATGATTTCTGTGTCGTCTGTAGATGCTTCCTCCCATTCTTGAAGACTTTGCAGGGCATCCTCCATAGCTGTTACCCCTTCTTCCCAACGTTGCAACCCCATGAGCGAAATAGCGCGGTTGGCTAAAACATAATATTCTTTTTCTCCAAGAGAGATGGCTTTGTTGCTGGATTCTAAGGCTTGTTGATAGCGTCCGAGGTTGATTAATGTCCAACTTCGGTCTAGCCAAGCCAATTCATCATTAGTATCAAGTTTAATAGCTTTGTTATAAGCGACTAAAGCTTCCTTATAACGTTTGATATTATTAAGTGCCATTCCTCGCGCAGCCCAAGCCACAGGATTATTAGGGTCAATTTCAATAGCTTTGTCCCAGGATGCTAAAGCTTCCTCATAACGTTTGAGACTGCCAAGCACATTTCCTCGACTTCCCCATACCAAATGATTATTAGGGTCAAGTTCAAGGACTTTATCCCAGGATACTAGAGCTTCTTCATAACGATTGAGATTGTCCAATAAAATTGCTCGATTTCCCCATGCCCTAGCATAATTAGGCTCAAGTTCAATAACTTTATCCCAGGATGATAAAGCTTCCTCATAAAGATTGAGATTGTCCAGTACCATTGCTCGACTTGCCCATGCCACAGGATCATTAGGGTCAAGTTCAAGGACTTTATCCCAGGATGCTAAAGCATCCTCATAGCGTTTGAGATTGTCCAGTACCCTTGCTCGACTAACCCATACCCAAGCATAACTGAGGTCAAGTTCAAGGACTTTATCCCAGGATGCTAAAGCATCCTCATAGCGTTTGAGATTGTCCAGTACCCTTGCTCGACTGACCCATACCCAAGCATAACTGGGGTCAAGTTCAATAGCTTTATCAAAAGATACTAAAGCTTCCTCATAACATTTGAGATTGTTTAGTGCATATCCTCGGCTTGTCCATGCCAATGTATTATTAATGTCAAGTTCAATGGCTTTATTCCAGGATACTAAAGCTTCCTCATAACATTTGAGATTGTTTAGTGTATTTCCTCGACTTGCCCATGCCAATGTATTATTAATGTCAAGTTCAATGGCTTTATTCCAGGATTCTAAAGCTTCCTCATGGCGTTCAAGTTCACTTAAACAAAGCCCTTTTAAAAGCCAATCTTGTACCTGACCACGCTTGTTTATTAGTTTTTCTGCATATTTCAAAGCATTTTCGTAGTTTTTATTGCCTGTTAATTTTTCACATTCTCGCCAATATGCTGCAAACAAAGGATTTTCTTCGTCATCTTCTTCCATCACCTCCAACGCTTTAAGTATGTATTGTCTATCTACTATGGCCTCAGGCGGCAGTGGTTCTAATATTTGTTGGTATTTTCTATCATTTTTATCCTGTGAAAAATCATTAATGAATGCTTGACTGAAATTTGAATCAGCCGCATTCCCTATTTCATTTTTTCTAGGATCATCAAATCCCAATCCTAGTTTTTGCTGTAATTCTTCTCGCGTGTACCACAACCGCAGAAAGTCTACAAATAAGCGTATCGGTTTACCTCGCTGCTTTTTCACTTCCAAGCAAAAACGCATGAGTGGTTCTCGCAGTTCGTAAAATGACTCACGCCCTACCGCTTCAGAATTAACATAACCCTTCTCTCGTAAATCTTTGAGTTGACTGGATGCTGTCTGGTGACTAATAAAAGAGCGTTGGGCTATCTCTTTTACCGACAGCGCATAACGACAGTCTGATAAAATCTCTACTATTTTTCTTTGCTGCGGTGATAGCCACTGCATCCTAGCTTGATAGTATGGTGTCAAATCATCTAGCATCCCCATGAAGGGGTCTTGCAGTTCTTCTAAAGACTGGCGGGTGAGAAATTCTGAGAAAATCACATATAGGCGGGGACTACCACCTGCTAGGTGATGAACTGCGCGAATGCGATCGCATCCTCTAGAAGTGTGGATAAAATCTTCTAAGTCGGTTTTTCCTTCCAGTTTGGCAATATTCGCTAATAGTTCGGTTGCTTCCTCTGCTGTTAAGTCCATTAAATAGCGGATGCGGAAGAAACCATAAAACGGTGATGTCTGAAGTTTGACACCGTTGAACAAACTTTGAGATGTTGCCAAAATCGTACAGCAACTATTCTCTTGTAAGAAACTACGCAGTTGTGATTGTCCCTCTTCTCCTAACCCAGCAAATATTTCATCTAGATTTTCCATCAATAAAAACAGGGTGCGGTTTCCTATCACCTCTTTTAAAATAGCTGCTGCTGTTTTTTGGGCTATCTCTG
The DNA here is from genome assembly GCF_019976755.1 of Nostoc sp. MS1. Lineage (NCBI taxonomy): Bacteria > Bacillati > Cyanobacteriota > Cyanophyceae > Nostocales > Nostocaceae > Nostoc > Nostoc sp. MS1. Next base: position 4,041,437 of record NZ_AP023441.1, on the reverse strand, counting down.
GCGACATTTGATATAGTGCTTCTACCTTTTGTGCAAGTTCAGGTATCAGCTTTTTGTCGTCTCTATACTCTTCTAATAAAGCTCGAAAAATTCGCAACAGTAAATCTAAAAATGATGTTACACCCCATTCTTCTTCTCTCAGCCAAGCTATTAATAAATCTGGCTGTAAATCATCCATCTTACTAATACGATGGTAGACCAAAGAAACAAAGTGAGTTTTACCAATACCACGAGGCCCAATTAGCAAAGTATAGTGCTTGGATGATGTCAGAACACTTTCACGGATGAGTTCAACTATATACTGTGCTAACTCCTGACGCTGCACAAAAATATCTTCCAACGCTTGCGGTGTCATCAAGCTAGGAGTGAAGCGAGAGAGGAAGGTATCTTTCACGCTGTTAAACCTCTATGGAGTCGCCAGGAACGCTGAATTAAGGGGAAGCGGAAACATAACACACCCTCAAGTTTGCGAATAATATAATGGTCGCACTCCAGTAGGGTTAAAACGTTACGTGTTTGTTCTTTGTCAGGATTAGCAATATGGGTGTGTAACTGATTAAATAAATCCTCAAATGGTCAAGGCTGCTGGGTAACAGCCAAAATATCTAATATAGATAACGCTAGGGTTTTTTCCTCATCTAAGTAATAAGCATCTATGCGTTCACGGTATATCTTAAATGCCAAGGGTCTTGAGGATCAATAAGATAGCTGTTGACAATTTCCTCTACTTTTTCCGCACTGGCATCAGTGTTTTGCATGACCAATTGGTCAATAATATGATGAATAAAGTAAGGCATACCATCGACACTTTTTGCGATCGCCTTTGCTGTTTCCTTACCATCTATAGTTACAATACCTTCCCCCGCCAGTAAGTGATAAGCTAAATCTTCCGCATCAGCCAGTGCTAACGGTGGGACATCCTGAGTTTTCATGTCGTTGGTGGGATCGTTCGCATAACCGGCGCGTTTCAACGAAGTCAGAACATTATGCAGTCCAATAGAACCAGTAAACACCATCCGCAACTGTGGAAACATCTGCCGTAGTGAACGCAAAGCGTCCAATACTTCCATTGCTGCTTCTTCACCCTGTCTGTTTTTAATGTTGTACAGCATCAGGGGCATTTCATCCCAAAAAAATACCACCGTCAGCTTTTGGTTTTCTAGCTGCTTAACCAAATCTTCCGCCATCGTCATTAATAACTTTTTCCAATGTGGTGCATCCACTTCGGGGAACTTGATCATCCCTGCAATTTCTGTACCACCAAGTTCCATTGCTAATTTTCTTGTCCCCGTTGCTAATCGCTTAATACTGCTTAAGTGACGCTCTACATCTTGGAAGATTATTTCTACAAATTCTATCGGCGATCGCACTCCTTCCAAATCACGATATACAGTCAAATAATTCTCTTACCTTCCTTGGTCATCTTTTTGACAACACAAGTTTTACCCATCCGTCTTTCTGCACTTAAAACAAGACTCTGCCTTTCCAGTACCCGCCATAAATTTTGTATTAATGTATCCCGCCCAAATACTTCAGCAGGAGCTATTTCTCCGCCAGGGTTAGCCCTTAATCTTTGTTGTACTGCCATAATTTATAAGTCAAAATCAACGTACGTCATTTTTAACGTACGTTGATTTTGACGTATTTTAATGAGAACGTCAAACTACAACGTTTACATCTGTCTATTTCTATGACATTAGCGCCAACCCAAAAAACGTAATCCTGGCACAATGATGTAGTAGCTTACGCCTAACCAGAAGCTCATTAAAATACCTATAGAGCTAAAGAAGGTAATAGATAAGGGTAATTCTGACCAAATTTGAGGAGTAGAAGCTTGTGAAAGATTAGCGGGAAAGCCTAAAACCACGAGAATTGCAACGATAATCGCTGTGCCGAATGAGCCAATCATGGCATAAACTATGTGGTGACTACGGAAACCCATACTTAAGGCTAGTAAAAACACAGCTATGGCGGTTGCTGCTACCAAACCTTCACCGCTAGATGTGCTTGATGTAATGATTTGCCACAATAACCAACCGAAAGCGTAGCTAATTACGCCCATTAAGGAGGCGACTAAAAACCGCCGTCTTTGGGCAAAAGAACCCGATGCTGTCAAACCCCAAGCTGTACCTAAGCCGGCGGCGGCAAATACTATTATTTCTGCACCGAACCCGGCTTCAGGGTTTGGTATTAATCCTGGTACTTGAGTAGTGAGAAATTCACTTAAGCGATCGCCTAAGTTGGTTCGATATGCCAAAATAAATCCGATTACTGTACCAGCACTAGCACCCAGACCAGTTAACAGCATTGCCCAAATTGTTAAAGAACAAGCTTTGATAATTTGGAAGATTGTTTGTAAAATCCAGCGCAAGATTTTACCTATGGTTTGCCCCAAGTTGCTGAAAGCTTGGTCTGTAGCTTGACCTAATAGCCTGAGTTGTTGGGCAATTTGTGTTAAAGCAGGCTGTAAACTGTTTTGTCCTGGAGTGGGTTGATTAATTTTCGCTAACCGTTTTTGGATAATACCAGCATTAGCCGGACGCGATCGCACATCCTCTTGTACCATTTCATCTAGCAAATCTGCTAACTCAGGTCTGATATTAACTTGATTACGCCATCGCAAAACCCCTGTCTGGGGATCTTCCAAATCTGGTGGATACTTCCCTGTGAGTAATTCAATCATCGTCCGACCGAGGGCATAAAAATCGGCACTGGGGCCTATTTGTCCTCCTGTAACTTGTTCTGGTGGACTGTAACCAGAAGAAAATAATCTTGTAGAACTGGACTCTTGGCGCTGTCTTCCTAGATTAAATTGTTTTGCCCCGCCGAAATCAATTAAAACTAATTGTTCCCAACCTGACCCGCCTTGAGATGTAATGAAGCTAGGTGAGGGAGTACGTAACATTAAATTAGAAGGTTTAATATCACGATGTATAATCTGATGCTTATGTAATTCTTGTAAAATTTTTATTGCTTGGGTTAACCAGTTTAATACCATATCTTCCGGGCATCCTTGAGGATATTTATTCAAAATTTCCTCCAGCGTAGGCCCGTTAATTTTTTCCATTACCAAACAAGGTAACTGGCGTGACTTGGGGTTGGTGAGATTAACTTGAAAATGACCATCAGGCTCGACTTTGGGAACTCCAGGATGACGCAACCTGACTAAAACTTCTGCTTCTTGGGTAAATAATTCCAGTGCTTTTGGAGAATCTTCTATCAACACCTTTAGCACTTTTTCAGTTTGGGTTCTCTCATCCAAAACTGTATAAATTTGGGCAAACCCCCCTGCACCCAAGGTTTGTAGAGGCACATAACGATCTAACAACTCTAGCACTGCGCCACAGCTGTTACAAAATTTGTTACCCCAAGGTTGGGGATAGGGACGTTTACAGTCAGGATTTATGCAGTGAACCCCAGAAGAACGGTATGCCAAGGCTTTTTATCTCTAATTCATTTTCCAAGCACAAGTAATATTCACAATTGTCGTTTGTTGGTTTTGAGCATATGTAGTCAGTTCCCATACACTATTTTTATTATGCTCAATGGATGCTGAAAACGTGATGTTGAGTTTAAAAAAATCACTGTGATCAGTCTCATAGAGAGGAGGAAGGGAAGAGGTTCTCAGTTTGGAGATGTTTAAACGCAAAGGATCGCAGAGGTTAGCGCGGAGTAACGCAGAGTATTTACTAAGTAAACTTAGAATATTAATAGAATGGTTAAATGAGAGTATCTGCGGCAAAGTTTCGCAAGTTATCTTGTCGCCATTTAGCGTCTAGTTTACGATTTGTCTGTATTTCTAAGACTCTAATACCTTGAGTTGGAAGTGGGTTTAATTTTTGTTGTAACAGTTGCCAAGAAGTAATTAACTCATGCTGGACAGCATAGGTAGCGCATAACTGAGCGAAATCAATATCCTGTGGCGTGCCGAAAAATTCTTCAAAGGGTGGGTCGAATTTGGCGATGGGTAACATTTCAAAAATTCCCCCACCATTGTTATTAATTAAGATAATTGTCAGATGTCCAACAAACTTATTTCTAATTAAAAAACCGTTGGTGTCATGTAATAAAGCTAAATCTCCTGTGAGCATGACACTACTTTGATGACGGTGGGAAATTCCTAAAGCGGTGGATAATGTGCCGTCAATACCGTTTGCACCTCGGTTAAAATGCGATCGCACTCCTAAATTATTCGGTTTCCAGAAAAATTCCACATCTCGCACAGGCATACTATTAGAAATAAATAAAGGCGTTCCTGGCGGTAATGCCTGAGAAATTAACCAAGCAGCCTTACATTCAACCAAATCCTCCATTTTACTGAAAGTATCATCAACATTTACCCTAACCTTACTTTCAGCATCACACCACAACCGCAAATAATCAGGAAGATAATTTACTCCCCCCTCTCCCCCTACTCCCACATTTTCCACCCTCATCCTCAAATGCGCCGTCCTCCCATGCAGAGGGTCGAGGTTTTCGTAACTGGGATCAATTACCCATCGTCTAGGTTGGTGATCATTTATCCAATTACGTAATTCTTTACTGGTTGGCATATCACCTACCTGAATTACCATGTCGGGTGCTAACTGTTTCGCTAATTCTTGATTGCGTAAAATCAGGTCGTAGGTGGAAATTAAATAGGGGTTGAGGTCAGCATAATTTCTGAGCGGGGAAAGTCCCTCGGCTAAGACAGGCCATTTGAGAGTTAGGGAAAGTTTAGCGATCGCTCTACAATATTCCTGTGGTTGCTGTGGTTGAGCGACACCAGCAATAATTACTCCTCGTTGAGATTGTGACCATTCTGAAGGGATGGGGAGTTGGGAGTTGGGAGTTGGGAGTTGGGTTGGAGTTATTGCTGCAAAAAATTCTTCTGGATGGAATTGTGATAGTAAATGGCTTAAGTCTGTGCCGTCGGGAATAGGCGCTAGGGGGTCACGAAAGGGGATATTTAGGTGTACTGGCCCTTGTGTTGGTGCTTGCGTTCTGTGCCAAGTATGAATTAAGGTTTGGCGCAGATACGCTAGCATTTCTATTTCTGGTACGGGTAATGCTAACTCTGCTTGCCAGTTTGGATAATTTCCGTAGAGTTTTACCTGATCTATAGTTTGTCCAGAGTGACATTCTCTTAACTCTGGGGGTCTATCTGTAGTTAATAATAATAGTGGTACGCGGCTTTCTTTTGCTTCAATAACGGCTGGATAAAAGTTTGCTCCCGCAGTTCCAGATGTGCAAACAACAGCCACAGGACGACCAGTAGCTTTGGCTACTCCTAAAGCAAAAAAGGCTGCTGAACGTTCATCAAGTATAGAAATAGCTTCAATATCAGGTGCTTGTTGGGCAAAGGCGACTGCTAAGGGTGTAGAACGAGAACCAGGACAAATTACCGCACAAGTCAATCCTAAACGCTTTAGTGTTTCCGTGAAGACATAAGCCCAAAGTTGATTGATATTTTTAAAAGAGTCATTAGTCATTAGTCATTAGTCATTAGTCATTAGTCCATAGTTATTCTCTCCTACACTTATGCCCATACCCATCAAACTGATCATATTTTGATTAATGGCTGTTTACTTATTTCCTTGCTACCTTAATCAAACTACCGATCGCCTCAATTAACGCATCAGGATCTACAGGTTTGGATATGTGCAGGTGAAAACCAGACGCTAATGCTTGTTGTTGATTGATTTCGCCAGCGTAGGCGGTTAGGGCGATCGCGGGTATATCTCCACCCTCTTGTGGCGATCGCTCTCTTATTTGACGTATGAGCATATAACCATCGACATCTGGCATACCAATGTCGCTGACTAGAACATCTGGTAGGGATTGAGATAATGCTTCTAATGCTTCTTGTGCAGATGATACGGCTGTAACTTCTACTTCGTAATCTTCCAAAATAAAGCTAACTAAGTCGCGGATATCTGGTTCATCATCTACTATCAAAACTCGCACACCAGACAGGTTTAGAGGTTGAGAGTTATTTGATCCGGGAGTTTGCTCCTCATGGTTCATTGTTTCGTTTTTGAGTGAAAGCGGTAAATTAACGGTAAAGGTAGCCCCCAAACCTTCGCCAGCACTTTGAGCTACCACTGTCCCACCGTGCAGTTCTACAACTTGACGCACAATTGCTAACCCTAAACCTAAGCCACCAAATTTGCGGGTAGTGGTTCCATCAGCCTGACGGAAGTAATCGAACACATAAGGGAGAAACTCTAGTGTAATTCCTTTACCTGTATCAATGACTTGAATCTGTGCTTGCTGATTAAATTCTTTGAGGTGGATTTCTACTTTACCACCTGTGGGTGTAAACTTCACTGCATTAGAAAGCAAATTCCAGACTACTTGTTGTAGGCGATTGGCATCACCCATCAGTTGACCCACATGAGGGTCGAATACAGTCTGAATTTTAATATTTTTTGCTTCTGCTGCTAGTCGCACGGTGTCAATTGCGGCTTCAATTACCATTGGTAAACTCACAGGAGAAACATTCAGGCTTAATTTCCCTTGCAGGATACGCGAGACATCTAATAAATCTTCAATTAATTGAGTTTGTAATCTAGCGTTACGTTCAATAGTTTCTAAAGCGCGGTCAGTTGTAGCAGCATCAAACTGACGCGATCGCAGTAATTTTGACCAGCCTAAAATCGGGTTAAGTGGGGTACGTAGTTCATGGGAGAGAACCGCCAAAAACTCATCTTTAATGCGGTTGGCGATTTCGGCTTCTTTACGTGCTATTCTTTCGGCACACAGTAAGCGATCGCGTTGCTGTTCTACTAATTTACGTTCGCTAATATCGAGTACAAAGGCTACTCCTTGGTCATCACAGTCGTTGAGCAAGGCTATTCCCAATACAATAGACACTCGCCTACCATTGCGGTGGATATATTGCTTTTCGTAAATTCGAGAAATACCGTTGGCTTTAACTTCAGCGATCGCGCGATCGTCTAACTGATGATACTCTGGGGGAGTAAGTTCTAACCAATTGATTTTACCTAAGCGGTCAAACTCCTCACGAGTATAACCAACTGTTTGTAAATAGGCATCGTTGGCATCGGTGATGAAACCATTGATGTTCCAAAAAGCTACGCCAATTAAGTTAGACTCAAACAAACGGCGAAATCTGCTTTCACTATCACGGATAGATTGTTCAGCATGTTTGTGTTTGGTAATATCTCGTGAGACTGTAATTACACCCTCAATTTCCTGATTAACGTTGCGTAAAGGTGTGAGGATATATTCATAATAATGAATGCCATCTGCTGCTACATATGCACATTCATCTCTAATCGGTTTCCCGCCTGCCATCACGGCTAGAAATTGACCATTTACCTTATCTATCAAATCTGGGGGTAAATCAAGTTCTTGTACAGTCTTACCAATCATCTGCTGTGGATGAAGACCTAATACAGACGCACCACCATGACTCACATATTGATAGCGGCCTGTACGATTGAGAATATAAATGTGGTCTACAGATGTAGCGAGGATGGCATTGAGGACATTTGCTTGTTCTTGAACTTGGCTTGCTAATTGTCGAGTATTTTCTTCTAAATGTTTGCTTTGGGTAATATCCATGCAAACCCCTATCATCCGCACAGGCTGTCCTTGGTCGCCATAGAAAAATTTACCCTTGGCTGCAATCCAATGTGCGCTTTTGTCTGGCCAAACAACCCGAAATTCATCGTAATATTCAGTTTTATTTTCTAAGCAAGCATTAATTACTTGAGTGACTGATTCCTTATCTTCGGGATGAATACAGGATAAAAACGTTTCATAAGTGCCATTAAAGCTACCAGGCACAAGACCAAATAATAATTCATGGTTTTCTGACCAAACAACTTTTTTAGTCAAAATATTCCAATCCCAAAAACCCAAATGGGCTGCATTCAAAGCCAGCCTCAAGCGTTCTTCACTTTCTCCTAACGCTGCATCAATCTGTTGTCTTTGAAAAATTTCTTGCTGGAGTCGCTTTAAGGTAATTGATATATCTAATTGCTGATTTGTTTCTATCTCAGTGTTGACGGGAACATCAGCTATCTGTGCCTTTGCTAGTTTTGCCTCTAAGTCTCCTATTTGCTGCTCAAGTTCGACTTGTCTGTGCTGATAATATCTTTCCATGCGCTCTAACTCGGCTACACGCTGCCGTAGAGCTGTTACTTCATCAGCAAGTTTATAGTTAACTTGATCGACGTTTAGCATTGGGCAAACAACTCGCAATTGAGAGTATATAACTTGTAGTATGCACTCCCTGAAATCTGATTGAGTATGGATTTTTTCAATTCACAAAGCAATCTCTCTTAAGATATAGAGAAGTTAACTCTTAGAAATATACCTAAAGGTGAGTATTCACTATTGTCATCCAGCTTTAGATAGGGGGATAGGTGACAAGATAGTTATTCAGCTTGCTTCCTAAAGGATAGGGGATGAGGGGGATGAGGGAGAAGTTAGACTTGTTCTCTCCTATCTCCCCCCACTTTTATTATGCTCCTACTGCTTCTTTTGCAGCATATAGCACTTCGGCGGAGATGTCTTTGAAACCGCGATCGCGGGCAAATTTCTCGGTATTTCTCTTCACTTTTCCGCGCACAAAACCAGGAATTTTGTTTAATTCTGCTAGACCATCTTTTGTCCAGTTTAGGTCAGATTCAGCCGAAATTCCTTTGGTAATTACTTCTTTGGTATCGTGTCCACCAAATATTTCTAATAAGTGGTCTTCCATCCCCAAGGTGAAGGAGTTATAAATTAAATCTGTAATTTGATTTGTCCCTTCATAACCTAAGAATGGTTTGTAACCGATGGGGAAGTTTTGGACATGGATGGGTGCAGCAATTACACCACAGGGAATATCTAAACGTTTGCCAACGTGGCGTTCCATTTGCGTACCGAAGATGGCGGAGGGTTCAACACGGGCGATCGCATCACCAATTGCGCCATGATCATCGGTAATTAGGACTTCATCACAATAGTCTTGCACCTGTTCACGGAACCATTCTGCATCATATTTGCAATAAGTTCCTGCCCACACAACATGAATCCCCATTTCGCGGGAAAGGATTTTGGTTAGGGCTGCTGCGTGGGTGTTGTCGCCAAAGACTACGGCTTTTTTACCTGTGAGGTTTTGACAGTCGATGGAACGGGAAAACCAAGCAGCCTGTGATACATACAGGGTTTGCTCGTTGATGTATTCTTCGTAATTTACATCAGCACCTTGAGCGTTAATTACTTCCTGAATTTTACGGATACATCTAGCAGTTTCTACTACACCCATAGGGGCAATATCTATGCAAGGTGTCCCAAATTCTGCTTCTAAGTAATTAGCCGTCATTAAACCCAATTCCCGATAAGGAGCGAGGTTAAACCAAGCCTTGGGTAAATTTTTCAATTCGTGGACAGACGCGCCTTCAGGAATGACGGCGTTAACCTCAATTCCCAAATCAGCCATGAGGCGTTTGAGTTCGGTGCAGTCGTGGTTGTTGTGGAAACCGAGAGTGGAAATACCAATGATGTTAACTGATGGTTTTTCGGTTTTGCTTGTGGGGAGTTCGCCTTTTTTCCGGGCTTTCTCGATGTAGAATTGCACAATTTGGTGGAGCGTGCGATCGCCTGCTTGCAGTTCATTCGCCCGATAATGGTTTACATCCGCCAGTATCACATCCCCTTTAGCTTCCAACTGGGCGCGTTCTACAAAGTTGTGTAAGTCTTCTTGCAGAATACTAGAGGTACAGGTGGGAGTTAAAACTATTAAATCTGGATGTTCCTCAGCATCTTTACGGGTGATATTATCAACTACCTTTTCTTGTGAACCACGGGATAAAACATGGCGGTCAACAACGCTGGTGGTGACAGGTGTAAAGTCACGCTCCCGCGATAACATTGAGCGCATGACGTTAAAGTAATCATCGCCCAAAGGCGCGTGCATGATAGCATGGACGTTTTTAAATGAAGTAGCGACTCGCAAAGTGCCAATATGGGCTGGGCCTGCATACATCCAGTAAGCCAATTTCATTATGTTTTACTCCCTTGTTAAGTTAAATAACGAGCTATGGGGAACTATAAATACTTGATGAGTTGATGCTGATTGTCCCAAAACTTGCAACTGCCATGAAGTGGGGTGTTTGGGGTGTTTAGGTGTGGCGCTTCGCTCAAAACTACTTCCTGATTATGATTCAGCTTGTAAGAGAAACAATTTAATACTTGGTAAATTACATGAATCTTAAAGTTCAGCAAATTTTGTTATCAATTGCTTTGGGTATTAATTACTATTTTTAAGTTAGTTTGGAAAAACTATTTAATACATTAAGCAGTCATGAAATTATCAGATTTATCGGCAGAAACTCTAGCAAAAATTAAGTTAGTCAAGTGGGATAGGATTATTGAGAAACATGAAGGCCCAGAAAGATGGGAATCGGTTCTCAGATATATGGAGCCAGAATTTATAGAAGTAGACGGGTACTCAATACTATTGCCTGTAGATAAGTCAAATCATCCCCATATAAGTATATTGCGCTCAATTTGGAGTGTTGATCATAACTCAGTTACGCTGTTTCTTTCCGATACTACCTATGAGGATGATCCATTTTTCGCTGGATTTATGGCAGTATGCGATCGCCTCAAAGATGAGGAATTTTTCTTAGCAATTTTGTATCATGAATGGTTCATCATTGAAAGAGCCGAAGTCTTTGAATAATGAACTTTTTTTAAGTTAGCTTGACTAATGCAAGATGGATCAAGCTGAATAGGGTTCACTTTGATATTTTTTTCAAAATGTAAAAATCTTCAGGCAGATTAAGAGAGAAGATAAATTAGATACTGTTATTTATAAATGGCTTTGAGTAGTTTTGATGAGTAGTCAAACAGCACGTTCCTACGCTTACCTATCAATTGTCGCAGCAATCGTGACTATTGGCTTAAAATTTGGGGCTTATCTGCTAACGGGGTCGGTAGGTTTGCTTTCTGATGCAATTGAATCATGTGTAAATCTTGTGGCGGCAATTGTGGCACTTTGGGCATTAACCTATGCTGCCAAACCAGCCGATGCAGAGCATACTTTTGGACATTCTAAAGCAGAATATTTTTCCAGTGGGGCTGAAGGGGGGTTAATTGTAGTCGCAGCAATTAGTATTGCCGTAGAAGCTTGGGGACGTTTACAGCATCCCGAACCACTGACTCAACTGGGGTTAGGTCTAGTATTATCAGTAGTGGCGACAGCCGTTAACGGTGCAGTGGCTTATGTTCTACTCAAAGCAGGAAGACGCTTACGTTCTATTACCTTACGGGCAGATGCTCACCATTTATTAACTGATGTTTGGACTTCTGGCGGCGTAATTCTAGGAATTTTTCTTGTGAAGGTAACTGGTTGGTTAATACTTGACCCAGTTATTGCTTTGTTGGTGGCAGTAAATATTGTTTGGGCTGGATTTAAGCTGTTGAAAGAAACCTTTTTTGGACTCCTGGATACGTCTTTACCACAAGAAGAAATGGAGATAATTCGGAGAATACTAGATGAATATGCTGACCAAGGCATCCAGTTTCACGCCTTGCGTACTCGGCTTGCAGGTACACGGCGTTTTATCTCCTTTCACGTTTTAGTCCCAGGCGCTTGGACAGTATTGCAAGGACATGATTTGTGTGAAGCTATTGAGTTAAAAATCATTCACGCCTTACATGGAAGTAATGTTACTACTCACCTCGAACCTTTAGAAGACCCCGCATCCTGGAATGATTTGGAACTAGAACGCAGTAGTAATAAATAGTATTAGCCGACAGCGTTCCTACGAGGATGATGACTCATCATATATTAAAAGTTGGTTTTTTCATAGAAGATTTGTTTTATTTTTTCTGCGGCAGTGATATACAAAGCCATAATTCCTGCCAAAGCTAGCATGAATGTAATTGGCAGTGGTTGAAATCCAAATAATGCTGCTACAGGAGTAAAGGGCAATAATAATGTCACAATCACAATGGCAATTGTAGCGATTGACAAATACTTGCCTGGTTTACTTTGGAAAAGCGGTTGGCGAGTGCGGATGACTAAGACAATCATCGAAGCGGAAATAACAGACTCCATAAACCAGCCTGTACGAAACTGGTCAGGTGTGGCATGTAAAACGAATATTAATATAGCAAAGGTAAGATAATCAAATATGGAACTGAGTGTGCCAAAAACTAACATAAAATTGCGGATAAAGTTGATATCCCAACGATGAGGTTTATCAACCATTTCCCGGTCTACTCTATCTGTAGCAATGGTCATTTCGGGAAAGTCGGTCATTAAATTGGTGAGAAGAATTTGCTTTGGTAATAGAGGTAAAAATGGTAAGAGTAATGAAGCTCCTGCCATGCTGAACATATTGCCAAAATTGGCGCTAGTTGCCATAAATACATACTTGAGTGTGTTAGCAAAGGTGGTGCGTCCTTCTTTAATTCCTTGCAGTAGCACATCTAAATCTTGCTCTAGCAAAACAATATCAGCTGCATCTTTGGCGACATCAACCGCGCTATTAACAGAAATACCCACATCGGCTGCATGGAGAGCGGAAGCATCATTAATTCCATCTCCCATATAACCGACTACATTACCAGCTTTCTTTAACGCCAGAATAATATCTTCTTTCTGGTTAGGCTCAACTTCTGCAAACACGTCTATTAAATTTACTTGGTGCATCAACGCTTCATCGCTGATTTGATGCAAATCTGCTCCTGTGAGAATTTTAGGTTGGGATAGTCCGATTTGTTGACTTAAACTAGCGGCAACGGCATGACTATCACCTGTAATAATTTTTAGAGAGACTCCTGTTTGTTTGAGTTCGGTAACGGTGTGAATAATGCCGGGTTTGGGTGGGTCAAAAAAGACTAAACAACCCAAAAAGGTCATATTATTTTCATCTTGTTTACTGAGTGTGGTAGTATCCAAATTACGGTAAGCAACGCCTAAAACTCGAAACCCTTGTTGTCCTAAACCTTCAAAATACTGCTGGATTTGCGGCTGTAGACTATCTATGTCGATAATTGTCTGCTCGCCAGTTTCTACAAAAGAGCAAATGTTGAGAATACTTTGTAATGCTCCCTTAGAAATCATCATTTGAGTATCATCTTTACGGACTAAAATACTCAAACGCTTGCGGATAAAATCGTAGGGAACTTCATCTAGCTTTTCATAAGCTGAAATATCGAAGGTACAAGCACCACGAATAGCTTGATCAATTGGGTTAACAAATCCGGTTTCAAAACTGGCGTTAAGATAAGCTAAAAAAAGTAAGCGATCGCTCTGTTTACCCTCATAATCCACAGCAGAGTGAATTTTAACCACTCCTTCAGTCAGCGTACCCGTCTTATCAGAACACAGCACATTCATACTGCCGAAGTTCTCAATTGCTGCTAGTCGCTTAACAATTACGCTTTTACCTGCCATTTGTTTTGCGCCGTGAGCTAAGTTAATACTGATAATTGCAGGTAATAGTTGGGGTGTCAGTCCTACAGCTAGTGCTAGAGAAAAAAGAAACGAGTCTAAAACTGGACGCTTGAGTAAAACATTCCCAGCAAAAATACCAAGGACTAACAGCAATGTGACTTCCATTAAGAAGTAGCCAAATTTGCGGACTCCTTGTTCAAATTCTGTTTCTGGGGGTCGAAATTTTAGTCGTTCTGATACCTTACCAAATTCTGTTGCCTTACCTGTAGCCACTACTAAAGCCTTCACTGTCCCACTAACTACATATGTCCCCATAAATAAGACATTTGTGCGCTGACTTAAGGATGTTTGCAGTGGTACTAAACCCTCTACTTTAGCGACTGGGTAAGTTTCACCAGTTAAAGCGGCTTCATTGATAAATAAATTTTTCGAGTCAAGAATTATGCAGTCTCCAGGGATATTATCCCCTGCTGATAAACACACCACATCCCCAGGTACAATATCTTCTGCGGAAACTTCTTGACTTTTCCCATCTCGCAGAACATTAGTCTTAATTTGCACAATTAAAAGCAATTTCTCAATTGCATCTGCTGCACCTCTTTCCTGCCAAAAACCCAGCAACCCGCTTATCAAAACAATGGCAAAGATGATAAACGCATCTGTTCTATCATTCAGAAAAATAGAAAGAATTGCTGCGGAGATGAGGATAAGAATAATTGGACTTTGAAATTGCGCTAATAATAAAGTTAATGTATCTGATTTCTTTTTGGGCTTGAGGCGATTTGCACCGTATTTTTCTAGACGTTGTTTTGCTGTTGCAGTGGTTAAACCTTGAGGTGTAGTTTGAAATTGCTGGAGTAGTTCTGCTACTGGAATGTTCCAAAAAGGTTTTTGTTGGTTCACAGATGGTTTGCAACAAGGAAGATTACAGCTTGAGCTTAAACTACAAAGTTGAGGAATTTGTGATAGTGGGGAGTTGAGAATGGAAATAACCTGATGACTGACAACTGACCAATTCAAACTAACCCAGAACGCAAGGCAACAACAGCAGCCTGTACTCGGTCATCAACTGCTAACTTATTCATAATGCCTCGAACGTGGGTTTTAACTGTATTGGGACTAAGATAAAGTTTTTCAGCTATTTCTGGGTTACTCAATCCTTCTACCATGAGTTTTAATACTTCTAACTCGCGTCCTGATAAATTTGCGGTGTTTCCCTTAGCTGTTGGGGGTTTGAGATTTTCAATCACTTGACGCGCAATTTGGGGATCGAGATAAGCTGCACCATCAACAGCAGAGGCGATCGCATTCAATAATCTATCAACACTCGCACCTTTGATACAATAAGCATCTGCGCCACTAGAAAGTGCAGCAATAATTTCTGTTTCTGTTTTGTGTGATGTCAACATCACCACATGAGTTTCTGGTAATGCAGCTTTGATTTGTTGTGTGGCTGCAATACCATCAAGTCGCGGTAAGCCAATATCCATCACCACCAAATCAGGTTTAAGTTTGAGTGCAGCTTGTACACCCAAATAACCATCTTCCGCTTGTCCCACAATTTCAAGTTGAGGATGCGCCATCAACGACTGTTCCAACCCCAGTTGCATCATCGGATCATCTTCTACAATCAAAACTCGCAACCGAGCAGTATCATTAGGTAGATTTAAACGATAGCTAATATTTGGTGACATTGTGTTATTGAGTCAACGGTCAACGGTCAACAGTTAACAGTCAACAGTTCTTAATTTAATAACTAAAGACTAAAGACTAATGACTAATGACCAAATTTATTCTTCCACCCGATAGCCTAACTCTGCTAATCTGATGCGGGAGTGTCGCCACTTTGGTTGGACTTTGACAAATAATTCTAAGTAGACTTTACCAGAAATTAGCTTTTGAATTTGTTCACGGGCGGTGCTACCAATTGATTTGAGCATTGAGCCACCTTTACCGATGAGGATACCTTTTTGGGAATCACGCTCAACGTGAATTGTCGCCAGGACGCGGGTAATGCTTGGTGTTTCTTCTACTAAGTCTATAGCGATCGCCACTGAATGGGGTACTTCTTCACGAGTAAGTAGCAAAATCTGCTCACGAATTAATTCCCCCATAATAAACCTTTCTGGCTGGTCTGTTACCAAATCTGGGGGATAGTAGTACGGCCCGTTATCTACATGTTCTATTAATACTTGCTGTAATTGAGGTAATTCTGCACCAGTCTTAGCGGAGAATTTGACTATCGGCCATTGATAAGTACCTGCTAACTGCTGGTAGCTATCATCTATAGGTTGAAAATTTGCGGGTTGTTGGTCTACTTTGTTGATACCCAATATGACGGGGGTTTGGCTGCGGGTGAGTAAATCAGCAATAAAGCGATCGCCAGCACCACAAGCTACGCTACCATCAACGACAAACAGCACTACATCTACAGATTCGATAGCGATTTTCGCATTTTGTACCAGCACTTCACCTAATTGATGATGGGGTTTGTGAATCCCTGGTGTATCAACGAAAATTAATTGCGCCTCTGGTGTAGTAACAATTCCTCTTAAACGATTGCGTGTTGTTTGAGCTACTGGTGATGTAATAGCAATTTTTTGACCTACTAATTGATTCATCAAAGTAGATTTACCAACATTAGGACGGCCAATAATGCCAATAAAACCAGACTTAAATTCAGGTGGAGCTTGGGGGATTGATACTTCGCCCGAAAAAGGAGAGATGTAATTATCAATACTAGCCACTGTTAGTTCCGCCGTCATATTTTCTAGCTGGGATAAGTTAATTTTTTCGTCAGACACATAACCCACATAAATTCACCCTGGATTTCGGGGGAACTGTCTTGTTTCAGTTTAATCTACTACTAAATACATTTTGCTCTAATCTCAAGAAAATTAGATATGAATACATAATATAAATAATAATTATCTTTCTTTAAGGGGATTGAGATAATGCAGCTTCTATGCTTCTTTGTTGATGAGATTTAAGTAAAATTTTTTTAGATATATTATAAAACTTTTTAATATATTTAATTTATGGCTATGTCAAATCATTTAATTGTGTGGTTATAGATGAGCATGGATTGATAAAGGTGTGATGCAAATCAAATATTTAGGCTTGAGTTAGTAAATAATTCCTAAAACAAACTCACCTTGATTTACAGCTTGGTTAGTGGAAACATCATACACTAATCCAGTGTCAGCCGCAAAAACATCAATAACAGTAGGTAGATGATTTTCTTTATTAAAACTAAGGATTTGATATAGTCTTTCCCCTACTTTTACTTGCGAACCTAATTTTACTCTAGATTGAATCATTCCACCTGCGATCGCATAATATTTTGTCCTATTCCGACTTTGAACAAAATACATTTGGTGAGATTGGCTTTCTGATAAAGGTAAACTATCAACTTGTAAAACTCCTTTCTCAGCTAAATAATTTTTTATCCCTTGAACACCTTTACTAACCGAATCAGGATTCATTTGCATTCCTGCACCTAATTCTAAAGTCCAAGCTTCTATATCAAATTTAATTTCTTTACCCAGTTGTGCAAAACAATCTTCTAATGCCAACCAAGGTTTAATGAATGCTTCATCAAAAGCATCACCATCATATTTATTTAATAAAATTCCAAATTCTAGTAAGAAATACCTCGCGCTTCCTTCTCGATGACGGAAGTAATAAATATAGTCTAAACCTTGATTATTAGAACTGTGAATATCAATCAAATAATCTGCATTTAAACTGAGTGATTGTAGTTGATGGCGAAATCTTTCAGTATAAGGTACACTAGCAGCAGAGTTAATTTGTGTCAAATTCCTAGTAAACTTTTTTTGAATCAGATGCAAATAATTTTGGCGAATTTCCTCTAAGCTCGAATCAACTTGAGACTTGGCAAAACCCAATAAATCATCAGTTTCCTTTTCGTAATCCCAAAATATCCGATTCCAATCCTTAGACTCATAAGGACAATATCGTCCTGGAGAAAAATGTTGAGCGCGTTCATTAGTTCCCATCGGATTACATACAGGAACTAGCCAGATTTCCCCAATCAAATCAGTGTCATTGATTGATACCAAATACTCAATTAATTGATGAATAACAGCATTACCAACAATTTCTGCACCGTGGAGATTTGATTGTATATAAACCTTTTTTCCAGGTTGAGCGCCGATGAATTTGTAGATTTGTAAATTTAAGCGATCGCCCGAAGCCATCTGCCGCAAAAATATAGTTTCAATGTGAGGAAACATAACAATAAAATCTAGTTCTTAACTAATGACTAATTCAAGTTCCAGGTAAATTACGTAAATTCTTGTCTAAATGCGTGTGATCTCCTAAAGTTTTTAAAAGAGGGCTGTGTGCAGTAAACTACACATGACTCACAAAACCAACTAGACAGTTTAAACGATAACGAAAGCGTCCGACATCAATTTCCAGCAAACTACACAGAATAATTATATCTGAATCTAGACTCATATAATCGACCAATAAGCTGATAAATAAAAAGTTTAAGAGTTAAGAAATAAATAATTTCAGAAAAAATACTGCAAACAATAATTAATTCATTACTTTAAAGGACATTTTAAAAGTTTTTTTGTAAAAAGTAATTTTATGATTAAAGTGTATATACCAAGATTTTTGATTAATTGAGTAAAAGTTTTCAGAAAACTCATATAAGTATCCTAGATTTCATAACTTGCGGTTATCTGGTTCTAAGAAATAAATTTGGATAGGTTTTGCCTATCACTAAGTTGTATATTATTGAGAACAGTTTCAATGAATCAGCAATCCACTTCAAATATTCTTGCTATCGCCGTCAGCCTGATGGGCATTTGTTTTGTAACTACACCTGCCTCAGCTCAATTAAAATCAACAAAAGGACTGCTTACAACTTCTTCTCCTTCACTTAAATCAACTACCAACAACACTGGTTCTCTGCTAACTTCAACTACAAGCAATACCAATCCTCTGTCAATACCAACTACTAGTAGTGCTATTTCTTCAGTAACACCTACTACCAGCAATGTTTTGAGTTCTTTAGGAAATGTCCAACCTACCGTTTCCCAGATCCAACAGACAACCAACTCTACTATTGGTAGCGCTACAACTTCCCAAATAAATACACTGGTGACACAGCCAGTTCAATCTACACTACCAGTTTCCCAGATCCAACAGATAACCAACTCTACTAGTGGTATCGCTACAACTTCCCAAACAAATACACTGGTGACACAGCCAGTTCAATCTACACTACCAATACTGAATAACACTACACAAATAGTTCAAAATATGACTGATGCTACAGCAGTCGTTAAACTAACAAATGATGTTACTGCTCAACTCCAAGAAACAACTAGCACCGCCGTTGGCTCAATAGCAGGTGCTTCTACTGATTCTCAGACAAATGCAACGGTGATAAATCCAACTCAAGCTCAACTACCCTCTTTAAGTAACCCCACAGAACTTATTCAAAAAACGGGTCAAGTTACGCTGGGGGTAGAAATTAATCAAAACGGTGTTAAAGTCAATGCAGGAGCCGACTTAAAGGCAGCATTGGCAAATTTGGCTAAAGTTGATATCTGTTTAGATGCTAGTGCTTCTTTAGGTAGTATTGATGACGGTAGTCTAGCTGATTGTTCTCAATTAGAAAACTTAAAAACCGTTCCTGAACCTACAAACATTGCCGCTTTAGGCATTATCAGCACTTACATACTTTTCCTGAAGGGTAAGTTGTCCAAGTCAGGAAAAGTATCTGTATCTTAAAGCAGACTTGTTGGGTGTTGTGCAAAGTCGAGTGAATGCGATCGCTAAGATGGTAAATAGATTTACTCGCCTTTCATCCAACACCATGACGACCACAGCAGTCAATCCTTATTTAGATGGGAACTTTGCACCTGTCCGTAAAGAAATTACTACTGATACCTTAAAAGTTATTGGAGAACTACCACCCGACTTATCGGGGATGTTTGTCCGCAACGGCCCCAACCCCCAATGGACACCCATTGGTAAGTATCACTGGTTTGATGGTGATGGGATGTTACATGGTGTCAGACTCCAGAATGGTAAAGCTACTTATTGCAATCGCTACGTCAGCACCAAAGGATGGCAAATTGAAAATGAAGCAGGTAAGGCTGTCTGGTCTGGATTTTTGGAACCACCACAAGCAGACCTACCCAGTAAGAATACTGCTAACACTGCTCTAATTTGGCACGCCGGACAACTACTAGCACTATGGGAAGGCGGCGCACCCCACGCCATTCAGGTTCCTGAGTTAGCAACTATTGGTGAGTACACATATAATGGCAAGCTGAGTTCTGCTTTTACCGCTCATCCTAAAGTAGATCCGGTAACTGGAGAAATGATGTTTTTCGGCTACTCATTTGCACCACCTTATCTGCATTACAGCGTAGTTTCCGCAGTCGGGGAACTCCTGCGGACAGTACCGATAGAATTGCCTGTAGGTGTGATAATGCACGACTTCGCTATCACCGAAAACTACACTATTTTCATGGATTTACCCTTAACTTTTAGTGTAGAACGAATGAAACGGGGAGAACCCATGCTGATGTTTGAGCGCGATCGCTCCAGTCGCTTCGGTATAGTACCCCGTCATGGTGATAATAGTCAGATTCGTTGGTTTGAAGCTCCCTCCTGCTACGTCTTCCATACCTTCAACGCTTATGAAGACAAAGACGAAGTAGTGCTTATTGCCTGTCGCATGAGTTCCACTACTATTCTAGGATCTAAAGATACTGACTCTGATGCAGACATCCCTCGCTTACATCGCTGGCGCTTTAACCTCAACACAGGAAAAGTACATGAGGAAATGCTAGATGATGTCGCCGCCGAATTTCCCCGCGTAAATGAGAACCTTTTGGGTAGAAAAACCCAATATGGCTATGCTGGTAAGGCAGCAAAAAGTCTTTTACCTTTGTTTGATGGGGTTATTAAATGCGATTTCAACAATGGTAAATCTCAAACCCATGAATACGGTAGGGAACGTTACGGTGGTGAACCTGTCTTCGTACCCCGTCCTCATACAACAGCAGAAGATGACGGCTGGTTACTCACTTACGTTCATGACACGGCTGAAGATACTTCTGAATTAGTTGTAGTCAACGCCCAAGATGTCAATAATGAACCTGTAGCGCGGGTTTTAATTCCCCAGCGAGTACCCTACGGTTTTCATAGTACATGGGTTTCTGAAGAACAGTTAAACTTTGGTAGGATTTGATCACCTAGAGAGAGATAAACGAGAAAAATTCTCTATCTTAAATTAATATCATGTCCGCTTAAACACTTATCTTATTTTGAGGGTTGGTAATTGGTAATGGTAACAAACAATTACTGATTACCTATTACCCATTACCAATTAAATCAACCATATTATAAGTAATTAGCCAGGAGGATTTTAAATTAGCATTACTCTTCACGATAAGCAAGCCGGAGGCTTTGTACAAGAATAATTAAGGATGCGATCGCCATCAATCCACCCCAAAACCAGTAAGGTAATAACAAATATCTTTGTATCTGGGCTGTATCAGACAATCCTAAAGGGCCAGCCGTATAACTAAATAAATAATCTAATTGATGATAGGTACTGACACAGGCTTGTACACCCAAAAATTGAATAGCGATTCCCTGCATCCATCGAGGAGCTTTCAGAGAGATTCCCAAGATAAATAAACCCAATAGGGGAATTGCCACCAGTCCAAACCAGGAACGTACCCAAATTAATGTAGAAAGTAGTAAAAAACTTCCTAAGATTTTGAGACTGAGGGAGGCGGTTGTAAAACTACGGGAAGCTAAAATCAAAGCCGCACCAGCAAGTGGTGGCCCCATCGGCCCGGCTGCGGCGACTAAACCAGGGCCAATGGGGCCTAGTAATGTTCTGATGGCATAAGTTGCTCTACCGGAACCATTACTAAAAATCTCTAATTTCTGAAATTCACCACCCAAAAGCAAAGCCATTAAGCCGTGACCCATTTCATGAAACCAAGTAGCAAGGATAGTAAAGGGGTATAAAATATAATCTCCACCTGGAATCTGCCATAGTAAGGCTGTAGCGATCGCAGCTCCTACTAACCAAGTTAGTCCCATACGCTCTACTTCTGGAGGGGCTTCTCGGTGAAGTAAGGTTTCAAAATCTTTCCCTGGCTGACTCATATTAATTTGTAGTTCGTAATTCGTAATTATTACTATTGTGTACTTATATCAAGAAATAAGGGTGTAAGGTGTGAAACGTCTATTACCTTACACCCCTATACTCTAAGCGAGTTTAAACAGAAATGTTACCAAATCTCCCTTACCTAAACTGATGCGATCGCCTGGTCTGAGGCGGTGTCTATTGCCCGGTAATAGGGGCAAATTGTTAATGTAAGTACCGTTGGAACTTCCCACATCTTCTATGTAGTGTGCATCGCCTTCAAGGCGAATATCAGCATGTATCCGTGAAACAATCTCGGAATTGGAAAAGCCGGAAACATCGATATCTGGAGGAATGCGATCATTGGGCTTGCCAATATGAATCACAGACAGGCTGGGGGGTAATTCTATTTCGCGATCGCTTTGAACGTGAACTAACCGTGCTGTAATTTGCTGTAGCTGTGTTCTAGCAGGAGATGGAGGTGGGGCTACAGGTGCAGGTTCCGGTGCAGGTAGTGGCGGAGGTTCTACTGCTTGCATCGGCGCAGGTTCAGGTTCAGGTGGTGTTACAGGTTCAGGTGGAGGAGTCGGAATACTTAGTGGAGGTGCTACAAGTTGAGCTTCAACAACTGGTGGTGGTGCAGGGGTAATTTCTACTACTGCTGGGGGTGTTTGTGATGCGGCCACTACTGTTGGTGGTAAGGGTGAGGGCGTAGGTGGACTTTGGTTAGCAACAGGATCAATACCTAACGCATTGGGTTGTAGTAACTCTAAAAGTGGATCGGGAGCAACTAGAGGTGGTACTTCTACTGGAACATCAGGGGCGACTGTAGCGACAGTAGCAGCAGGTGCGGCGGTTGAGTGTAGGTTAAAGCCACACTGACCACAGAAAGCAGCATCAGATTGTACAGTAGCGCCACAGTTAGGACAGTTGCTAGTAGCTGGTAACGGCGTGTAACAAGCTTCACATTGGACAGCGCCATCTGGGTTAGGGTGATTGCAATTTGGGCAGACGATCATTGATTTAAGCCTTTGTTCAAGAGCATCCTAAAATATAGTGCTAACAAGAAAACTAACTTTAGCAGGACTTATACCAGTTCAAAATTCCCAAATCCAGATTTAACCAGAGTTTTTGAGTTTGGTTCTGAATAATGAATTTTGGAGTTGGTCTTGTGCAACGAAAGTTTTCGTTTTTTGAGGTGTAGGGGAGCCAGTTGCGGGGTGAGGCAGTTCCTCCTGGGGTTTCCCCCAGGAGGAACTGCCGAAAGGGTTTCCCGACTTGAGCAAACTGGCGTGTGTTAAGGGATATTAAATACCTACACCACTACACCCTGACATTTCCTACCCAAAACTGCGATTTTCCATTCTCATCGCTAAGTCTTGCTTGGGTGAGAAACCCAAAGGTTAGGTTTGTCTTCATGAAAAATGCAGCAAGGAGGTGACTCTAGCTTCCGATTTTAACAATTACTCGTGATGGGAAAATCAAGCTGAGAGTTCCGCACCTGCGGCTGCATCTAATAACCAGTACAGTTCACTCTGAGGCTTAATTAATCGGCATGGATAAGCTAAGTCATCTGCACTGTCTGCAAAGACTTGTGCTAGGGCTGGCCGCTTGTTAGCACCCGCAACTAAAAAAATTACGCTCTTGGCGGCGTTAATGAACGGATATGTGAAGGTTATACGGGGATTACCGTCTTTATTACCCACAGTAATTAAGCGATCGCGTACTTGTAAAGCTTCTGTGTGGGGAAATAAAGATGCAGTATGAGCATCATCACCCATTCCTAACAACACTACATCTAAAGCAGGAAACTCTCCGGGTTTAGAGCTAAAAAATGTTTGTAGGTGCTGTTCATATTTAGCAGCCGACACAGCCGGATCATTATCTAAGGTAGGGACAGCGTGAATATTTGTAGTGGGAATATTCACCTGGTCTAGCCATGCAAGACGCGCCATCCGTTCATTACTATCAGGATGATCTGGGGGAACATATCGTTCATCGCCCCAGAAAACGTGGATTTTATCCCAAGGTAATTTTTGGGTAGCAATCGCTTCATACAACGGCTTAGGTGTGCTACCACCAGCTAAGGCAAGAGTGAATTGCCCTTGTTGTTTAATAGCATTATCTAACTTGGTCAAGATCAAATCGAGCGATCGCGCAATTAACGCCGTTTGATCCGCTAGGATTTCAACCGTTTTTTTCATGGCTTTATCATTACATTGCCTGCTTCCAGCAATACCATACCTAACTTCTGACAAACCACCTTTTTAACTTTTGAAACTCTTAACATCAGCAATAGGGTGGTTATAGTTCAACATGGTTTATCCTTATCATTTTCTGTAGTGAAATGTCAGTAGTCAGTTGTACTAACTAAGGGTTTCATCGTCATAAGATTCGCCTGCTTTAACAGTACCTAGCCAAACAAAAAAGCGCCCTCAGTAATTAATTGAGAGCGCCTTTTGTTAAAAAAAGAACCTGGCACCGAGCGATTGTGGCGGGAGGCAACCCTCCAACTATCGTAGCCGTAGCAGCGTTTCACAACTGAGTTCGGGATGGGATCAGAGTGGTGCCACTGCACCATAGGCACCAGGAAAACTTAGTGGGTACAAAACCCTGAAGACTGCCAGAAACGCGATATTTGCCAATGATGATGAGGTCAAGCCCTCGGTCTGTTAGGACTCCTCAGCTACATACATTACTGCACTTCCACTTAGAGCCTATCAACGGGTGTTCTGCCCGTGACCTTACCTACTTAATGTAGTGAGAGCACTCATCTTGAGGTGGGCTTCCCACTTAGATGCTTTCAGCGGTTATCCGCTCCGCACATGGCTACCCAGCGTTTACTGTTGGTACAATAACTGGTACACCAGCGGTGCGTCCTTCCCGGTCCTCTCGTACTAAGGAAGGCTCCTCTCAATGCTCTTACGCCTGCACCGGATATGGACCGAACTGTCTCACGACGTTCTGAACCCAGCTCACGTACCGCTTTAATGGGCGAACAGCCCAACCCTTGGGACGTACTTCCGCCCCAGGTTGCGATGAGCCGACATCGAGGTGCCAAACCTCCCCGTCGATGTGGACTCTTGGGGGAGATCAGCCTGTTATCCCTAGAGTAACTTTTATCCGTTGAGCGACGGCCATTCCACTCTGCGCCGTCGGATCACTAAGGCCTACTTTCGTACCTGCTCGACTTGTCGGTCTTGCAGTCAAGCTCCCTTTATGCCTTTACACTCGCCGCACGGTTTCCAAGCGTGCTGAGGGAACCTTTGCGCGCCTCCGTTACCTTTTAGGAGGCGACCGCCCCAGTCAAACTGCCCACCTGAAACTGTCCTTTTTCCAGATAATGGAAATAAGTTAGAATCCTAGCTTCGCCAGAGTGGTATCTCACCGTTAGCTCCACAGTCCCCACAAGGACTGCTTCAACGCTTCCCACCTATCCTGCGCAAGCGAAGCCCGGACACAATTCCAGGCTACAGTAAAGCTTCATAGGGTCTTTCTGTCCAGGTGCAGGCAGTCCGTATCTTCACAGACATTCCTATTTCGCCGAGTCTCTCTCTGAGACACCATCCAGATCGTTACGCCTTTCGTGCGGGTCGGAACTTACCCGACAAGGAATTTCGCTACCTTAGGACCGTTATAGTTACGGCCGCCGTTCACCGGGGCTTCGGTCGTCAGCTTCATGTTGCCACTGACCAACTTCCTTAACCTTCCGGCACTGGGCAGGCGTCAGCCCCCATACTTCCTCTTACGAGTTTGCGGAGACCTGTGTTTTTGGTAAACAGTCGCCTGGATCTCTTCACTGCGACCCACGTCTGAGGTGGGCACCCCTTCTTCCGAAGTTACGGGGCCATTTTGCCGAGTTCCTTAGAGAGAGTTATCTCGCGCCCCTTGGTATTCTCAACCTCCCTACCTGTGTCGGTTTCGGGTACGGGTAACATACGTTCATCACATTACTAGCTTTTCTTGACACTATCCTTGGCCACGCGGAGTTCGTAAACTCCTCCCAAACCAATCAGGGTATGGCTATCTTTCATGCGTCCCTAATAATGCTCCCGTATACTAGTCAGGGATTGTTGACCCTGTGTCCATCGACTACGCCTTTCGGCCTCGCCTTAGGTCCCGACTAACCCAGAGTGGACGAACCTGGCTCTGGAACCCTTAGGGTTTCGGGGCATTGGATTCTCACCAATGTTTGCGCTACTCAAGCCGACATTCTCACTTCCGTCTCGTCCACAGCTGCTCGCCGCTACTGCTTCTACCTACTACGGAACGCTCCCCTACCGATTAATGTTTAGTTAATCCCACAGCTTCGGTACATCGCTTAGCCCCGTTCATTTTCGGCGCAAGACCGCTTGACTAGTGAGCTATTACGCACTCTTTCAAGGGTGGCTGCTTCTAGGCAAACCTCCTAGTTGTCTGTGCAGTCTCACCTCCTTTATCACTTAGCGATGATTTGGGGACCTTAGCTGGTGGTCTGGGCTGTTTCCCTCTTGACGATGAAGCTTATCCCCCACCGTCTCACTGGCAATGTGTACATCGGGTATTCTGAGTTTGTCTCGATTTGGTACCGGTCTCCCAGCCCGCACCGAAACAGTGCTTTACCCCCCGACTATAATCATTACCGCTGCGCCTCAACACATTTCGGGGAGAACCAGCTAGCTCCTGGTTCGATTGGCATTTCACCCCTAACCACAACTCATCCGCCGATTTTTCAACATCGGTCGGTTCGGACCTCCACTTGGTGTTACCCAAGCTTCATCCTGGCCATGGTTAGATCACCAGGGTTCGGGTCTATAAACACTGATTATCGCCCTTTTCAGACTCGGTTTCCCTTTGGCTGCGACATTCTCGTCTTAACCTACCAGTGCCTATAAGTCGCCGGCTCATTCTTCAACAGGCACGCGGTCATCCGTTTAATCGGACTCCCACTGCTTGTAAGCTAATGGTTTCATGTTCTATTTCACTCCCCTTGCGGGGTTCTTTTCACCTTTCCCTCGCGGTACTGGTTCACTATCGGTCACACAGTAGTATTTAGCCTTACGAGATGGTCCTCGCTGATTCACATGGGATTCCTCGTGCCCCATGCTACTCGGGATGCAGCTACTATCCTTGAATTTTCGACTACAAGACTTTCACTTTCTCTGGTGCAGTATTTAGCTGCTTCGTCTAATCGCTGGATTCGATATTGCTGTCCCACTACCCCAAAAGGTAAACCCTTTGGTTTAGGCTCTTCCCC
This sequence comes from Nostoc sp. MS1, assembly GCF_019976755.1. NCBI lineage: Bacteria > Bacillati > Cyanobacteriota > Cyanophyceae > Nostocales > Nostocaceae > Nostoc > Nostoc sp. MS1. The sequence continues at coordinate 4,014,644 of NZ_AP023441.1, read as the reverse complement.
TTTCGCTCACCACTACTTGGGGAATCTCTATTGATTTCTTTTCCTCCAGCTACTAAGATGTTTCAGTTCGCTGGGTTGGCTCATACCTGTCTATATATTCAACAGGCTGTACATAGGGTTGCCCCATTCGGACACCTCCGGCTCAATGTTTGCTTCCAACTCCCCGGAGTATTTCGTCGGTAACCACGTCCTTCTTCGCCTCTGTGTGCCTAGGTATCCACCATTAGCCCTTATTAGCTTGACCACAATACATTGGTTTCCACCTGCATCCACTCAACACCCATTGGATGTCTGTGTCTGCCTGCTTATAAATCGCGTTTCTATGCAGTTTTCAAGGTTCTGGCTAGGCATTCACCCAGCAGTCTAACGAGTTTCTCTCTATTAGTTGCTGACTTTTTCCTAATTCTTTTTTTGTTAGCTTCTCGCTTCAGGTGGAGGTTAGCGGACTCGAACCGCTGACATCCTGCTTGCAAAGCAGGCGCTCTACCAACTGAGCTAAACCCCCATCATGAATTTTGGATCTTGGATTTGCGATTTTAGATTTAAAAATACAATCTAAAATCCAAAATTTAAAATCTAAAATTCTTCAGGTGGGCCATCCTGGACTCGAACCAGGGACCTCACCCTTATCAGGGGTGCGCTCTAACCACCTGAGCTAATAGCCCATATCGAACCAAATCATAGTTTGAAAGCTTCAACAATATCTACGACCGACCTAGAGTAGACCATCTCACTTCCTATTTGCTTTGTGCTTTCGGTCACTGAGTTGGGTAGGTCTCCCTAAAAAGGAGGTGATCCAGCCACACCTTCCGGTACGGCTACCTTGTTACGACTTCACCCCAGTCACCAGCACTGCCTTAGGCATCCTCCTCTCCGAAAAGTTGGAGTAATGACTTCGGGCGTTGCCAGCTTCCATGGTGTGACGGGCGGTGTGTACAAGGCCCGGGAACGAATTCACTGCAGTATGCTGACCTGCAATTACTAGCGATTCCTCCTTCACGCAGGCGAGTTGCAGCCTGCGATCTGAACTGAGCTACGGTTTACGGGATTTGCTTGACATCGCTGTTTAGCTGCCCTCTGTCCGTAGCATTGTAGTACGTGTGTAGCCCAAGACGTAAGGGGCATGCTGACTTGACGTCATCCCCACCTTCCTCCGGTTTGTCACCGGCAGTCTCTCTAGAGTGCCCAACTTAATGCTGGCAACTAAAAACGAGGGTTGCGCTCGTTGCGGGACTTAACCCAACATCTCACGACACGAGCTGACGACAGCCATGCACCACCTGTGTTCGCGCTCCCTAAGGCACCTCTTCCTTTCAGAAAAGTTCGCGACATGTCAAGTCTTGGTAAGGTTCTTCGCGTTGCATCGAATTAAACCACATACTCCACCGCTTGTGCGGGCCCCCGTCAATTCCTTTGAGTTTCACACTTGCGTGCGTACTCCCCAGGCGGGATACTTAACGCGTTGGCTCCGGCACGGCTCGGGTCGATACAAGCCACGCCTAGTATCCATCGTTTACGGCTAGGACTACTGGGGTATCTAATCCCATTCGCTCCCCTAGCTTTCGTCCCTCAGTGTCAGTACAGGTCTAGCAGAACGCTTTCGCCACCGGTGTTCTTCCTGATCTCTACGCATTTCACCGCTACACCAGGAATTCCTTCTACCCCGACCGTACTCTAGCTATGTAGTTTCCACTGCCTTGATGAGGTTAAGCCTCATTCTTTGACAGCAGACTTACATTGCCACCTGCGGACCCTTTACGCCCAATCATTCCGGATAACGCTTGCATCCTCCGTATTACCGCGGCTGCTGGCACGGAGTTAGCCGATGCTTATTCCTCAGGTACCTTCATTTTTTTATTCCCTGAGAAAAGAGGTTTACAACCCAAGAGCCTTCCTCCCTCACGCGGTATTGCTCCGTCAGGCTTTCGCCCATTGCGGAAAATTCCCCACTGCTGCCTCCCGTAGGAGTCTGGGCCGTGTCTCAGTCCCAGTGTGGCTGATCATCCTCTCAGACCAGCTACTGATCGTCGCCTTGGTGCGCTCTTACCACACCAACTAGCTAATCAGACGCGAGCTCATCTCCAGGCAATAAATCTTTCACCTCTCGGCACATCCGGTATTAGCAGTCGTTTCCAACTGTTGTCCCCGACCTGGAGCCAGATTCTCACGCGTTACTCACCCGTCCGCCACTATCTCCGAAGAGACCGTTCGACTTGCATGTGTTAAGCATACCGCCAGCGTTCATCCTGAGCCAGGATCAAACTCTCCGTTTTGAAGATTTTGTTTTTAGCTCATTGGCTGCTCTTTTTACACCTCAGCCTGGTGTTTTTTATTTTCTTGACGCAGGCTATTGTTGTATACTAGCTTTCAAACTATAATATTTTCAAGGTTCGGTTCCCTTGGAAGCGTCGCTCTTTCGCGTCCGCCTCTCAGGCACTTATCCAATATAACCAAGCTATAAGAGAGTGTCAACTGTTTTGGCAAAAATTTTTCGCCTTTTTTTGTAATTTCTCTACAAGGCTTATAGGGTAAAGGTTTTAGGCTATAGTATTCCTGAATGTGATTAGGGAAGTAATAAAGTTGTGAGTAAAGTTGGTGTTTTGCCGCCTTGGTTGGTTTTAGATCCGCTATTACGGGGCTGGTTGTTGGAGGATGTTGGTCGGGGCGATCGCACTACGAATAGTCTGTTAGCTGCGGATGTTACTCTAGGCTCGGCGAAGTGGGTAGCGAAAGCACCAGGGGTAATTGCTGGTTTACCAGTTGCAGCAAGAGTGTTTCAGCTTTTAAATGAGAAGGTTAGTTTTGTAACTACTGCTGATGAAGGTGCATTTTGTGAGCCAGGACAGGTTGTGGCGGAAATGTCTGGTTCGCTTGATGCTTTGTTGATGGGGGAACGGGTAGCGCTCAATTTGGCTATGCGGTTGAGTGGAATTGCAACTTTGACTAATAAATATGTAGAACAAATTGCAGATTTACCTGCCCGTTTGGTGGATACGCGCAAGACTACGCCAGGTTTGAGGTTGTTGGAAAAGTACGCGACTGCCGTAGGTGGAGCGATTAATCACCGTATAGGGCTGGATGATGCGGTGATGATTAAGGATAATCATATCGCGGCGGCCGGGGGAATTAGTGAAGCTATTACTCGTATTCGCTCTCAGATTCCTTATACGTTAACGATAGAAGTAGAGACGGAAACGATTGAACAGGTGAAGGAGGCTTTGGAATATCAGGCTGACATTATTATGTTGGACAATATGCCTGTTGATTTGATGCGTCAGGCAGTGCAGTTAATTCGTCAGCAAGATAGTAGAGTAAAGATTGAGGCTTCTGGGAATGTGACCCTGGAAACTATTCGGGCGGTAGCTGAGACTGGTGTTGATTATATTTCTAGTAGTGCGCCTATTACTCAGTCGAAGTGGTTGGATTTAAGTATGAAGATTAGTTGAGATTATTTTCCTCATGCACAGACGCAAAGAATCATCAGGTGAAGGTTGAGTTTTTCATTGTCTGCAATTTCTGGGAAGAAGGAAATGATTAACTCATATTATCCATCATGCTCTTGAAGTGATCCAAGGGTTATGTAAAAATTGGGGTCTTTCGCATCTGAGGAATTGAGACATGGCGCGTCTAGCACTGCTGAGTGTATCTAATAAAACTGGTTTAATTGACCTAGCCCGTAGGTTGGTTGAAGAATTTGAATTTGATTTAATCAGTAGTGGGGGAACTGCTCAAGCCCTCAAGGATGCGGGTTTGCCTGTGACAAAGGTTGCAGATTATACTGGTTCGCCTGAGATTTTAGGTGGGCGCGTGAAGACTTTACATCCACGCATTCATGGGGGGATTTTGGCTAGGCGCGATGTTGCTCAAGATGTGGCAGATTTAGAAACTAACCAAATTCGTCCAATAGATTTAGTGGTGGTGAATCTTTATCCGTTTGAAGAGACTATTGCTAAACCAGGGGTAACTTTGGCGGAGGCTGTTGAACAAATTGATATCGGCGGCCCAGCGATGTTACGCGCATCATCAAAGAATTTTGCTCATCTAACAGTATTATGTGAACCGGCGCAGTATGATGAATATCTGCAAGAGTTACGGCAAAATAATGGGGAAGCTTCTTTAGAATTTCGCCAAAAGGCGGCTTTAAAAGGATTTCTACACACAGCAAATTACGATCGCGCGATCGCATCTTACCTCTCAGGTACGCAACAACACACCCTAAGCGGAAATGAATTACAATCTCTGCGTTATGGTGAGAACCCACATCAAAGTGCTGCTTGGTATCAAACTGGAACTACACCAACGGGATGGGCAGCAGCGAAGAAGTTGCAAGGGAAAGAACTGAGTTACAATAATCTGGTTGACTTGGAAGCTGCACGTAGAATTATTGCAGAGTTCGCTGATTCACCAGCCGCAACTATTATTAAACATACCAATCCCTGTGGTACGGCGTTAGGGAATACTATTGTTGAGGCCTATCAAAAGGCTTTTAATGCTGATGCTACTTCTGCGTTTGGGGGAATTGTCGCGTTGAACCGTACTATTGATGCGGCTACAGCTAAGGAATTAACTAAGACGTTTTTAGAATGTGTGGTTGCGCCTGACTGTGATGCAGAAGCGCAGCAAATTCTCGCCAAGAAATCTAATGTGCGAGTTTTGACATTGGCAGATTTGAGTAGTGGCCCTAAAACTTTGGTAAAACAAATTGCTGGGGGTTTTCTTGTGCAAGCGGCGGATGATATTGTTGCTGATACAACTCAATGGCAGGTCGTGACTGAAGTAAAACCTACAAATGATCAGTTAGAAGAATTGTTGTTTGCGTGGAAGGTTTGCAAACACGTAAAATCTAACGCTATTGTGGTGTCACGCGATTGCGCTACTTTGGGTGTAGGTGCAGGACAAATGAATCGTGTCGGTTCTGCAAAAATTGCTTTGGAACAAGCTGGTGAAAAAGCTAAAGGTGCAATTCTTGCTAGTGATGGCTTTTTTCCTTTCGATGATACTATCAGAGCCGCCGCCGCCACAGGTATTACTGCCATTGTCCAACCTGGAGGAAGTAGAAATGATCAAGATTCTATCAAAGCTGCTAATGAACTTGGTTTAGCAATGGTTTTAACTGGTGTACGTCATTTTTTACACTAAGATAACGCAATAGAGCCGAGAAACAAGAAAAATCTCTCACTGGCTACTTAGAACTCCTGAACGCTTGAATGTGGTGCAGTTTGGAAAGTGTCACTTCTAATACTCGCCTTGCTTTGAAAGCGATATATTCTCTGATTGTGTGAGGAGCAAGTTGAAATTAAAAGCGCTGGGAGTGGAAACACGGTAACACTTCTGAGCGCTTTTTAATTTATGATAGGGCTAAAGTCTTTACTACGAACTAGATGCTGAGTTATTTATCTTGAAGGACATTAGCTATTACCGTTGCTAATTCTGATGGTTCTACTGGTTTGGTGAGATGCCTTTGGAAACCAGCAGAGATAATTTTTTGAGAGTTCGCTTCCCCAGCAAAAGCAGTGAGAGCGATCGCAGGTAATATTGTGCCTGATGATACTTCCATTTCTCTAATTTGCTTAATCAGCATATAGCCATCGACATCTGGCATACCAATATCACTTAATAATATGTCTGGTTTGCTTTGAGCGATCGCTTCTAATGCTTCCTTCGCTGAACTCACTGCTTGAACATCTACGCCATACTGTTCCAAAACAAAATTCAGTAATTCTAGAGTATCGGTATCATCATCTACAACTACAATTCGCAAGCCTTGCAGATTTGGGGTAATGTCAGCAATCAAATCTTCGTCCTCTATGGGAGAAGCAACAATCAAGGGTAGCTTGACTGTAAATGTTGCGCCTAATCCTTCTCCAGAGCTGTTTACTTGTACAGAACCACCGTGAAGTTCTACAAGATGGCGGACTATTGCTAATCCTAACCCTAACCCACCAAATTTTCTAGTTGTTACCTCATCGGCTTGGCGGAAACGTTCAAATACATAAGGTAGAAAATCGGGACTAATACCTTTTCCTGTATCGCTGACTTTAATTTGAGCAATAGCACCGACTCTTTCTAGGCTGATTGTTACTTTACCACCTTCTGGTGTAAATTTCACAGCATTAGTAAGCAAATTCCACACTACCTGCTGTAAACGATTGGGGTCGCCCTCTACTGTACAGACAGAGGAAGTCAAATAAGTTTCTATGTGTATTGATTTACTGTCAGCTGTGAGACGTACAGTTTCTAATGCTGCTTCAATGGTATTTCCCAAGTCAACTGTACAGACATTTAAACTCAGTTTGCCACGTAAAATCCGTGACACATCAAGTAAATCGTCTATTAACCTTGCTTGTAATTTGGCATTGCGTTCAATAACTTCTAAGGCTTGATTAGTTTTGATGGCATCTAACTTGCGACTTTTGAGGAGTTTCGCCCAACCTAAAATGGGATTAAGTGGCGATCGCAATTCATGAGAGACTATGGCTAAAAAATCGTCTTTCATGCGGTTGGCTTGTTCTAATTCTATCCGCGCTGCACGTTCCCGTTCCCAAGCTTGAGCGCGTTCTTCAACCGCTAATTTTTGGTCATGAATGTCTGTGCAAGAACCAAACCATTTAATGATTTCACCATCTTCATTCATTAATGGCAATGCTCGTCCTAAATGCCAACGGTATTGTCCATCTACACGACGTAAACGATACTCAGTTTCGTAATCTTTGCCATTTGCTAGGCTATCTTGCCATTTTTCTATTGTTGGTTGCACATCATCAGGATGTAGAATATTTAACCATCCTTCACCTTTAACTTGTTCTAGAGTTTTTCCTGTGTAGTCGTACCAGCGTTGATTAAAATACTCATGATAACCATCTGGTTGTGTAATCCAGAACATTTGCGGCATTGTATTCGCCAAGGTGCGAAACATTAGTTCGCTTTGTTGGAGTGCGGCTTCTGCTTGTTTACGCTTTGTTAAGTCTAAAATGAAGCAAACCCATCTTGAGGAATTGTGAGTTAATCGAGCAGCACCCAATAAAATAGGAACAGACGAGCCGTCTTTACGAATATACTCTTTCTCAAAAGGAGTGCAGAATCCAGAGTTTAATACTTCCTGTACCTTAACTTGGTCAATTTGGGCATATTCTGGCGGTGTCATGTCTTGCCAATGCAACTTTCCTTTGAGTAAGTCCTCATGGGTATAACCAACCATTTCCAGGAAGGCATCGTTAGCAAAATGAATCCGTTCTACATCTGCCTCAATAATGCCAATAATACTTGATTGTAATAACTGCTGTAGTCGAGCCTCACTTTGCTGTAGCGCTTCTTCTGCTAATTTGCGCTCAGTCACATCGATATTGACTCCCACCATTCTTAATGGTTGACCACAATCATCATAAAAAATTCTAGCTCTTGCCTGTAACCAACAAACACTTTTATCTGCACGAATAATCCGAAAATCCGTGATAAATTCCTTTAAGCCTGTGGTTACCACTTGGTGTAATTCGGCTTCTACCTTAGCTAAATCATCGGGATGAACCCATTTTGACCAGTCGGCGAAAGTACCACCAAATTCACCCGGTTGCAAACCATAGATAGCTTCTAACTCTTGTGACCAAAAGTTGACATCAGTAGATATCCTCCAGTCAAAACTGCCGATTTTTCCTGATTTTTGTGCTAGATCCAGCCATTCTTGCTTTTGTTGTAGTTGAGACATCAATTGCTGACGCTCGGTGACATCAAGAAAGGCTCCGATTACACCTCGGACATTGCCATCTGTATCACGTAAAGGAGCAGCTTTGCCGTAAATATGCCGTACATCATCTTCACTAAAGATAAATTCAAACTCTGCTTCTACTTCTTTGCCAGTAATTCCGGCCTGCTGCATTGCTAGCTCATTGACAGGAACGTCCTCACCATTTTTTTTGATTTTAAAAGGAAATGGGTATTCTCCACTGGCAGGGGTGGCTGTCATAATTGAACCGGGAGGCAACCGCATCATTTCGTATGCTGCCGGGTTGACGCTCATAGAATGGCACTGAGGATCGTGTGCTATCCAGACAGCAGCCGGCACTGTTTCCATAATGGTTTCTAGTTCTTCTGCTCGTGCTTTAGCTAGGGCTTCACTTTGTCGTAATGCCAATTCTACCCGTTGGCGATCGCGTAACGCGGCTTGTTGTTCGCTAATATCTATATTGACGGCTATTGCATTGATAATTGCTCCGGTTTCATCTTTGATAGGGATAGCCGAGTTCAGGATAGTTTTTCTCTGCCCATCAAATGTTTCAATATCAATTTTTTCGCCAATGATGGCCTCACCAGTAGCTAAGGTTCGTGCTAGTGTCCAATCTTGGGCAGCCAAGGGCTTACCTGTATCTGCCCACCATCCTTTATATTCATGGTATTGATTGACATTATCCAGCAAGGGAGGGTCTTCACCCCAAATTGCTTTGACGGCTGGATTGATCTCCAAAAGTTGTCCTTTAGCATCAGAAATTACTACTCCTACAGGCAAAATATCCAGGATGGCGCGTAGGTGTTGGTGTTCGAGGTGGCTTTTTGCTGGTTCTTGGGCTTGCTTGTGTTGTGTAATGTCATTGAAGATGGCAAGCGTACCAGAGGTTTGAGGGTGTATGGGAAAGAGAGATTTTTCTTTGCTTGATGTTGTTAGCTTGGGATATGTTTGTAGTTTTAATAAACTAATAAATAGTGCTACTAAGGTAAAAACAATTAAATTTAGTGCCTCATTCCCTTGACTCACTAATAGAGAGTCAAAGGGCGCAACAAAAAAGTAAGCTTTAACTAAAATAGTTAAAACTGTAGCAACTAAACCAGTTATTAATCCACCATACCAGCTACTAAAAACCACAGCCGCCAATAACAGGGACGAAATTTCCATTTGTGAAGATTTTTCCAGCATTATGCCTAGTAACAGCGCTAATAATACCGACATGATAGAAATACAGTAACGCTGTAGATGAGAGCGCTGGATAAATGTCATACTGCGTTCAATCCTTTGCAGTAACCTGTTTATAAGACATATAGTTTTCTTTTTATAAAAGTCAACAATCTAAAGATATATTTTATTGCTATAAAAAATTTTATTTTTTAATTGAAAGGGAGACGGAGGCAACATAGCACTTTTGTTCTTCAGTGTTTGGTATAGTTTGCAGCGCTAACTTAATACCTCGACTAAATTTTTGTTGTCAAGTGAGCATTGCTTTTAAATTATAGCTTTATAGATTTATAAATAAATAGTCAAGCTCTTACCTAAGTTTTTTAAGAAACGTTAATTACTAATAATGATTCTTAGACTTTATTTAAAGAATTTATAAAGAGTTATAGATTATACTTGTCATCTCATAGCGTAAATGATATATTTCATTTGTGTGTGAGGAGCAAGTTAAAAATAAAAAACGTCTGGGGTGGAAACACGGTAACACTCCCAGGCGTTTTTTTATGATTCGAGAAAACATCACTCTATTTTGTGCAGAAAACAAACTGTCACAGGATAGATTTACTTTTTATAGTCACAAGTGCTATTTTATATTTGTGTGTGAGGAGCAATGTTAGAAATAAAAAGCGTCTGGGGTGGAAACACGGCAACACTCCCAGGCGCTTTTTATTTGAGTGTAGTATTTTTTGTACAGTTGGCGAAGTGTCACACAATATACTTGCCTTTCAAAATCAAAAGTGCTATTTTTTATTGGTGTGTGAGGAGCAAGTTGAAACGTAAAAAGCATCTGGGGTGGAAACACGGTAACACTCCCAGGTGCTTTTTATTTATGGTGAAATATGGATAGGCTAGTCAGTTAACTTTTGATGAAAGTCCACTCTAGTACCTTAATTGGAGCGGTTTGTAGTGCTTGAGTAAGTTCGGAATTACTCTTAAACTTAACATGATGTAAGTCACAAGCCTCGACATTGACAGTAAATTTATCGTCTTCAAAAGGCCAAGGTTCGACAGTGACTAGGCGATCGCTACGTTGCATAATGTCATAACGTTTACCATCTGGGCCTTTGCTGATTTCGAGAAAACGTTCATCAGCTGGTAATTCTTGTTGGCAGAGAATGAGAGATAAGCGATCGCACCACTGCATAAAAGCATAAGCTGCATCTGCATCATCCTTCTCTATGCCAAGTTCTTGACGAAAATGCTTTTGATTCTCTAGTTGTTCATCTAGAAATTTATCGAATGCGGGTGATTGTCCTCTTTTAGACTCATTCAAACGACTAATGTGCATAGAAATTAACATAGCTACCCAACGCCCACGATAACGGGCGTTCTTAGCCAAATCAGCTAGTTTCTGAAATGATTCTTCTGAGCTATCTTTCGTTAAAGTATCATCAGTCATTAAGAAGTCTTTAGGCGCACCAGCTTCTGTCAGATTATCCTCTTCCCATTCTTTTTCTAAATCATCATGGTGAGAAATTGCAGCTAAAGTTTCATAGATTCTAGGCGGGGAGTTTTTACGTTTCCATTGTCCTGCTAATTGAGCTGCCAATAAGGCATGAGCGCGGTGGTAAATAACTTCCCATCCCGTTGATGTTGCGTTTACAATCACAAATTAATCTCCTCTGCTTTAAATTGTGATTATTAAAATAAATTACTAAAATAAAATTAATTTGATTATTTAATTGGTGGGCAATGCCCACCAAACATAGGAATTAAAAAATAACTTTCAACACTGTATAGGTAAGATAGATAATTAATTGCTTCTAAATTTTTCTCCAATTAGTTACCCAACAGACTCATTGTTAGGTAACTAATTGATAGATGCTCCAGCAAACAATACCTAACTGAGATTTAACCCCAATATCTTGAATTAAGAGTGTTTTTCCAAGGGGTTAGCCACATATTCAAATGTTGGCTCTGAGTTCCAAGGGCCACGTTCATCATGACCGTTGCCATTAGTTGATAAATTGTAATAGAGTGCTACGGTTTCGTCAAGTTGAATGTTACCAAAGAAGGGATCTGTTAGTTTACCCAGTGACTCTAAAGCTTTCATAAACATCTGGGTATGAGAGATTTCACGTGTGAGAAGATGAACCAATGTTTCCTTAGTACCTTCGTCTGGTGATAGCTTAATTAGTGCTTCGTAGGTTTGCCGCGCTCCCGCCTCAGATGCAATGTTAGCTCTTAAATCTCGAACTACATCTCCACCTTCATTCAGATAATTTGCTGTCCAGGCATTACCTTGACTATCTAAGAAGTGAGGCCCCATACCCCTTACGGCGAAGAGGGTACTTTTATAAGCCTCTGTTTGATCTACGTTCTTTGTATGCGCTTCGATGAGTTTACCAACCATCTCTAAATGGCTAAACTCTTCGATGGCGATATCTTGCAGCATATCTTTAATTCCTGCATTTTCAACATGGAATGATTGCACCCAATATTGTAATGCTGCCGATAATTCACCTGTTGCTCCGCCAAATTGCTCTAGAAGTAATTGAGCAAAACGAGGATTAGCTTCATCAATGTTGACAACATGAATCGGCTCTTTCTTATGATAAAACATGAACTGCCTCTTCGATTAAGTTCGACAATTAAATACTAAGCATTTGCTTAGTATTTAATTTTTAAACGCTTACAATAGATAAAGAATACGACTATTGATTCTTAAATTAAAACACTGCTATTTCTGAATGTTTTCTTAGAAGCCAGTATTGTAATTATCGAGATAAAAATAACTGGCTTCTTACGTCTTACGCATTGTAGTAACGCAAGTTTAAACGCTTCTGCTTCTGCTGAGTAGTCCCCAAAGATAGATAGCAACGATTGCACCAAGAACAGCAATCAAAAGACCAGGAAGACTTAATGTAGTAGCTGCAAATTGTAAGCTTCCCGTGGAGAACAGGCTATATAAGCTACCCCCAATAAAGGCACCTATAATACCTAGAATGATTGTAGAGAGAATACCGCCACCTTGTGTACCTGGATAAATAGCTTTGGCGATCGCACCAGCTAATAGACCTAAGATTACCCAAGCAATTATATTCATAATGACCTCGAAAAATTTACTTGCTTCTGTATCCAGGTTACTAAGTCTGCTTTACAATTGTTTCTCCCAAATGAAATAAATGGAGAAAGCCAGAAGATAGATATAGTCAGTCATCCATTAATAAACTATCAGCTATATATAATGAGCTATTTTTAAAATTAAGGAAATTAAGGTTTTGATATGGATAATACGAAAATTTATCTTATTTATAACTTTAGTTAGTAGCTTTGGACTAATTACATGATAGATAATTTTGAGTTTAAGATAGAAATTATTTCATTTAGCCTGCTAATCACTTTAAATCTCGCTAATTTTTATTACAGGTATTTAAGAAATTTTTTAAAACAGCTTCATATTAAGGCAAAAAAGTTTCATAATCTTCGACACACATAAACTACAAATAAGCAATACCAATTATGGCTATATTTTTCATATCCTACTTTTAAAGTATATCAATAGGAATTTGCACCAGACTTAACGCTAACAGATATTGGTAGTACTTTTGTATAAAAGAATATTAGGGCTACGTAACCAAGTTTTGTAAAGCCATAGCATACTGAGTAAAACTAATAGTGAACTATAAATGTACTGTATCCACAGTGGAAGTAGTAAAACTAAAGGACGACCACCAAAGACAAAAAAGAAGTTGAAAACTCCAAAGGTGGAAACAGTATAAATGCGATGGCGAATGATATTTGGTGACAAATTGAGGTGACGTAATCTACTGTAGACTTTTGCTTGTTTTTCCACAAATAGTCCTAAAAGATAAGTAAATACTGTAGCCCCTGCCAATACCATTGGTACGGCAAATAATTTAGGTATATGAATTGCTTCTCCAAATAGATAAAATCCAGGACTGAATAATGATGCAGGCTGGTTATATTGTCTTACCCAAGCACCTGAAAAGTAATACTCCCAATTACCTGCATAAAGGTAAGCTGTTACGCAGCTAAAGTTAATAAACAGCATTACCTTTATTTTTAATCTTGCGTTCCCATTTAATAATAAGTCCACCTTGATTGAGCAATTTATTTAACAATTCTTCTAGCTGTGATACAGACTCAAACAATCTATGAGCTATATATTCTTTAGCTGAATGCCAAAGCAATTCAATTAAATTATAATCTGGACTATAAGGTGGAAGAAATTCTAGAATAATATTTGGCATTTCTGACTCAATTTTAGATAAAATATCTTTCCTTTTATGGAAACTAGCATTATCTAGTATGATAACTATTTTCGCTGAACCATCTTTAAATTCTTCAACTGATTTCCCTTGTTCTACCCATTCTTGTAACAGAAAATTATTTAGAGATTTAATCTGTTCATAGAATACATCTGCATTTCCTTTTTTTATGACAAAATTTATTCTTTTCTTGTCATGATAACGTAACCCTCCCATAATATTTACTCTTCCTCTTCTCCTTTGCCCTGTAACTTTTTTCCTTGTACCTTTCTTACCCCAACTTTTTCTTCTTATCACTCTTAAACTAAATCCACTTTCGTCCCAAAAGCATACTTGTAAACGCTCTGGAGTTTTTTTGGTTATTCTTAAATATTCTGATAGCTTTTCTTGAAATGCCTTACGCTTTTCAGGATTCTGTTTGTCCTCTAGGCTGTATTTTGCCCAGAGGTAAACGTACTTTTTTCGCTCTAATATTCTCCTAACTTGAGAGCCGCTTAACTTAATTCCTGTTGTTTCTTCAAGATATGTTGCTAATCTTGCCGCCGTCCATCGACCAAATTCATATCCATTTTCTACTGGGTCTTTCTCAATTATTTCTAATAACAAATTTTCATATTCTTTGGTAACTTTGCGGCAGTTACCTTCTCTTCTTCCATCTAAAAAGCTTTCTAAATTATCCGGGTCGCCGTGAACTGCCCAATATGCGACTGTCGGATATGCAATCTCTAAAAAATTGCTAATTTCTTGATATGTTTTTCCATCATTTATCAACAGAATAATCAGAATCTTCTCTCTTACATAAGGATTTTCATGCTCTTTTAGTGTTTTCAGTAGCCTTTCCTTCTGCTCTTGAGAAAGATGGTTTTTTGCTGGCATATATGGCCGATAATAGTTTTTACTTAAGTTTATATTATACAATTAAGCTGCGTAGCAGCTTAGTAGTAAACAAAAAAACCAATGACTAAACCAACGTAGCCATAACGTACAAAAGTTTCTTCTGGTTTCTTGAGTTCATGCCAATACGCTCGTTCAGGATCTATATCAATACATAAATTTTTGCAACCCACACAAGCAACCCTTTCTATACCTTCTGGCGAAACAATACGGCACATCGACTGAGTAATTATTAGTTGATTACTTGCATTAGTCCCATTATTGAATAATCCACCAAATGGACTATAGATTTTTTCTACGGGAGCCATTGGGCAGAAATAATTACACCAAGTTTTTCCGCCATAGAGGTAGCCAATAGTAATGGCGAAAACAATTGTAAATAATAACCATAATCCTAGCAATAAGCGATCAGCATCAAAGAATAATAGGCGACCACATAGTCCTATGTATAACCATGCAAACTGTAAGTAAGTAAGTCGTGGAGAAAATTTATAAGTATGTAACAAAGAATTAAGCAGAAGAATAAGAGTTAAATTTTACACGTTGCGTACTGTAGTTTCCCTTTTCTCCTCTATTTTGAACTCCATCAATGACAGCATAGGCAAGGTCTAATTCATCCTCAAAACTTTGAGAAGCTAGTTCATTTTTTTTCAGGTGTTGCCACTCCAATTCAATTGGATTCATCTCTGAGCAATATTTAGGTAAAAAGAAGATGTACAAACCCATCTCTTCCCACTTTGTCCATAATTGCTGAACTTCTTTGCACCGATGTATCGGGCCGTTGTCCTGAACGATGACTCTGATACGACCTGCTTTTTGGGCTTCAAGTGCTTCAAGCTCCATCATTTGAATATAGGATTTGCGTGAAACGCCACCAATCACTAGACCGTACACAAAACTAATTAGGGGTTGAAGAAACCCAATAATACTTAACCTTCGACCCCGACGCTTACTCTGCTCCAGGCGTTTTTGCTGACCTCGGAAGTAGTAACTGTAACTGGGTTCACTCCAGGCACAAAACCCTGATTCATCCATATACTTTAAATCGATTTCTCCAGCAGCAGCAGATAATTCCAACATCTCTAAGTCTGCCTGTTTGATTTGCTGCAATACTTTGTCTTGCTTTCCTTTGTGGCTTTTTCTAGTTCGCTTCCAAATGACCCCCTTTTTTTGAGTACCTGCCTTAACCAGTCAGGACTCAATTTCACGGAGCGTTCTTGCTCTAATTTTTGGGCTAATTGAACACTATTATATGTACGTGGTTCTTGCTCCAAGCATTTTTCTAAGAACGCCATGTCAGCTTCTGCCCACCTTGATTTTCCTCCCCGCCCTGCTTTCTCCCACAGTCCTTCTAGACCTTGTTTTTCCCATCTATGCAAAACTTCTCTTACTGTTTGGGCAGTCCAGTCAAAGTGATCTGCTATCTTCTCTACGTACCAACCATGTGCGCTTAATCTGATCACTTCGGCTCGGTCTTTCACTTTCTGGGGTACATCTGCCGTTCTCAGGTTGAACAAAATTTTATCTTGCTTAGGAGTCAGAAATACCCTTAAACGGCTGCCCATATCCCTGTTACCTTGGTAGACACATTTATGTATTTACTTATCTTTACACACTTTGGTTTTTTCACCTTGTTCTACTTATCCGTAAAACTGCTTTTAAGATTAGCTGCTGAATTTGCTCAATTGCGATCGCTACATTAACTAGGTTTCCCAGCAAAAACAAGATTTATGTTCTATCGAACTTTCCAACTGAGCTATTTTAATCTCATCCCTTGATAGCGATCGCATGATTTTTCACGTCTTTCATCTCATTTGCGCAAAAAAGTCATATAAGAGACTTCGTTGCTTTTAGCTTAGGTGTAGCCTCAGAATGAGAGTGATCATTTTAGATAAAATCTCCCTTGGAGAGTGGGAGAATTTCAAATGTGAACCTCAATACCTGCACAACAGGTAAGCAATAAATAAACTCTGTCTGGACACTGCTGAATATGGCAATTAACTTTCCGAAGTGGCTGGCTGTATTAGTCACTATTCTTGCCCTGAACCTGTTTATGCCAGTAGTTGTGGCAGCATCATTTGGGCTGAATACTCCATCAATAGCAATTCATGCTTCTGCTGCTAATTTGGTTACTACGTATCCTTCTTTTGCTGATTTGGATTTGACTCCTTTGCAGCGTCAACGATTACAAGCCGTGCTGCAACGCAGAAATAGAGAAATTCAAGTAGTTTTAGATATTTCGCAACGTGACGAACTCAGGCATCGACTACACTCTGGCGATAGCTTGAACCAAGCTTTGACTGCACTGGAACTGCAACCAGAACAAGAACGTCTGATTAAAGCTATAGAACAGTTAACAAATTTAAAGCTGAGGGCGCTGTTATCCCGATACTCATCATCAAGCTTTATTAATTAAAACCTGTCTGCCTCTCATGGGAAAAAATGCGATCGCCTCTGGGGATATAATGAGAGCGATCGCTTACTGCAAATCTAAATCTGAACAAATCATAAAAATTATTCGCCACTCTTAATCCGAAATCCTTTGTTTTCAGGCGTTCTATAATTTTAAATTAATTTATTCCTAGTCTCCAATCCCTAATCCCTATTTATAATTAATCTTGCCCTATTTAGTTCGTTACCATGTCGGAAGAAGATATCCGTGCCGCTAGGCTGGAGAAAGTAGAACAACTCAGGCAGATAGGAACTAACCCCTACGCCTACCGTTGGGAGTCTACCCATCACGCAGCCGAATTGCAAGAACAATTTGTCGATTTACCCAGTGGTGAAGAAGTTGATTTAGAAGTCGCCATTGCTGGACGCATTATGGCGCGTCGGGTTTTTGGTAAGCTGGCTTTCTTCACCTTAGAAGATGAAACAGGCACAATTCAGCTTTATTTAGATAAAAATCGTATCCAAGAAAGCATGGCAGAAATTGATGCCGATGCTTTTAATCATCTCAAACAACTCACAGATGTAGGCGATATCCTGGGAGCTAAGGGAACAGTAAAACGGACTGAAAAGGGCG
The DNA here is from genome assembly GCF_019976755.1 of Nostoc sp. MS1. Lineage (NCBI taxonomy): Bacteria > Bacillati > Cyanobacteriota > Cyanophyceae > Nostocales > Nostocaceae > Nostoc > Nostoc sp. MS1. Next base: position 3,997,552 of record NZ_AP023441.1, on the reverse strand, counting down.
AATTATCAGTTTACGTCAAACAATACACCATCCTCACTAAATCTCTTTTGCCCCTACCCGACAAGTGGCATGGGTTAACGGATGTTGCCAAGCGCTACCGTCAACGCTATGTTGACTTAATTGTTAACCCCGAAGTCCGGCAAACGTTCCGCCGTCGCGCTCAAATTACCGCAGGTATTCGCCGTTATTTAGAACAACGTGATTTTTTAGAAATTGAAACTCCAGTTCTACAAAGTGAAGCTGGTGGTGCTGATGCGCGTCCCTTCATTACCTACCACAACACCTTGGAAATGGAGTTGTATCTGCGAATAGCTACAGAACTCCATCTCAAGCGGTTAATTGTGGGTGGTTTTGAAAAGGTGTTTGAATTGGGGCGAATTTTCCGCAATGAGGGAATCTCTACCAGACACAACCCCGAATTTACCTCAATTGAAATTTACCAAGCCTACGCCGACTACAATGACATGATGGAGCTAACGGAAGGTATTATTACCACCGTTGCCAAAGATGTACTCGGCACATTGCAAATTACCTACCAAGGTGCAACCGTAGATTTAACACCACCTTGGCGGCGGGTGACAATGCACGATTTGGTGAAGGAACATACAGGCTTAGATTTCCATGCTTTCTCCAGTTTGGATGAAGCGAAAGCAGCAAGTAAAAATGCTGGCATTCCTGGCGTGGATGAAGCCCAATCTATAGGTAAATTACTGAATTTAGCATTTGAAGAAAAGGTAGAAACTAGCCTAATTCAGCCTACTTTTGTGATTGATTATCCTGTAGAAATTTCTCCATTGGCTAAACCTCACCGTTCTCAACCAGGGTTAGTGGAAAGGTTTGAGTTATTCATAGTTGGGCGCGAAACTGCGAATAGTTTCTCAGAATTAACCGACCCCATTGACCAAAGAGAACGGTTGGAAGCCCAAGCCGCGAAAAAAGCAGCTGGTGACTTAGAAGCCCAAGGCGTAGATGAAGATTTCCTCACTGCTTTGGAATACGGGATGCCACCCACTGGCGGTTTAGGCATCGGCATTGATCGGTTAGTGATGTTATTAACTGATTCTCCTAGTATTAGGGATGTGATCGCATTCCCCTTACTCAAGCCGGAAAGCAGCTTTGTTAAGGAATTTCGCTATGATTCCAAAACTCAAACATTGACTGTTGAATTTGATAGTGGAAGTGTTTATGAGTATTTCAAAGTACCTCCTAGTATTAAGGAAGAATGGGACAATGCACCATCCAAGGGTCAATATTTCAACAAGTCTATCAAAGGGAAATTTAAGTCTGAACAGTTGAGTTGAGATAGTAACTGTATCTAGTCATCAGTTTTGGTAAATAAACATAAATAAAGTGCGTCTAGGAAAACCTAAACGCACCTTATTTTTATTCAATGCTCTATAACTAATTTGCCACTTCCGCTATTTCAATAATCCGCCCCTCATAATCCTTAACTAGAAAATTTAGGGGTTTATTGTTACGTATCTTTAATTTCAAGCCGCGTGTTTCCACCCGCATTAAAATCATTTCCAAGCAATCACGGTCGAAGCAAACGTGACGTTGCTGATTTTTTACGCCCAAACTCGCGCCTGTAATAACGTGCAGTTGAGTATTTTTCTTCAGTTGATACCACAACCCATCGCTGGCATTGGTCATAGACTTACCCGACCAATTAGGGCTTGTGGACATATATAGCGGATCTATCCCCGTTGCGCCTATAGTTTGTTCGTAGTTGTAGTAGTAATGTAACGGTACTTCTGCGGCTGGCAAATCTAGCAGCCCTTCGTATAATTGTCGGGCAATTTCTAAGTCGGACACCATCACGGTATGCACTTTAGGAGCGCTAGTGAGAAATAACCACATAGCGCCAGCATATGCTGCTAAGAGCATCACCATGATGCCTTGGGTAGAAAATAGGCTATCCAGGGGTAGCGAGGGCAAGAAGGAGCCTAAAAAGGGGGTAAGCCGGAAAGATAAGACACTAACTGCTATAACCATGAACAAATCAAAAATTATATAAGGGAGCCGCTTTTATTTTTCTCTATAAAGACTTCAGTTAAGAGGTCTTTGTTCTAGTGTACAAGACTAAACTAAGCTTGTTGACAATTACCTGTTAACAGGCGACTGTCAACACGAAAACTACAAATTAGATACACAATACCAAAGTTTTATTGCCCACTTTATTTTAACCAGTATCAACGGACGACCTTATGCAAATTCCCCATTTTTCAGAAGCTAATCATCCATTGGTAAAGTCGCTATTCCACCACACTGACCAAGAGTTGCTGGATCTGTTTCAGCATCATCCCGATGCTGGCAAATATTTCACTGTGATTTTCTGCCGTTATAGCCCTATAGTCTACACCTTGATTCAACATTCGGCGCGATCGCCTGTACAGGCAGATTATCTTTTCGCCCTCACTTGGCGGCACATCTATTATGAACTCGGTGGACTCAATTTAAAAAATCCCTCCCCTGGTCATGAAGGTTTAACTTTGCAAAATTGGCTAATCAACATCACAGCTTTCTGTATCAACGAAATTCAGCTACCACCCACCGAAGCAATTCATTATTCTCTGCAAGCAACTTCACCACCGCTTTGGTGTTATGTAGAACAAGCTTTAGACCAACTACCCCCAATGTTACGTTTAATGCTTTTAATGGCGCAAACCTTTCACTGGAGCGAGACTCGCATTGCAGCTTACTTACAAGCGGAAGGGGAAAAAGTGACACCTGCTGAGGTAGCCAATTTTCTCCAGGAAGGCTATCGTATGCTAGAGGACAAATTACCCGCAGACATCCGCGCTATATACTTGGGTGAAGATTTAGTTAAGTCTTAGCTTAAGTATATATCCGTATAATGCTAGTCTTCATGCTGACATAATAAAACTTTTTTGCCAGCTTACACTTAAATCCGCGATTTCATGGGTAAGTTTTATGACACAACAGCATTTATTCTCTAGCACTAAAGCTAAAAACTACAAGTTGTTTGGTTTTTACTTATTAATTCTCATTTCCCTGCTGTATCCTGTAACAGCAGGCGCGGCTGATATTACTCAACAACTCCATCGTCCTAAAAATGGTTTTTTTAGACAACCATCTAGGGATGATGCTGATTCACTATTACGGGTGGCTGAACAACAATATGCTGCGGGATATCCCGAAAAGGCTATTGACGCTGGTTTGCAGGCGCTGGATATTTTTCACTTGGTTGGCGATGTCAAAGCAAAAGGTCAAACTTACAATTTGTTAGCTAAAGCTTATATACAATTGGGGCGTTATAAAGAAGGTGAAGACGCATTACGCCGACATTTAGCGATCGCCCGTGACACCAAAGATTTTCAATCACAAATTTTTGCCCTAAATAATTTGGGTACTTTACTATTGCAATATGGTGAACCCAAAATCGCCGGCGAGACTATCGAAGACGCATATACTATCGCCGACAATGTGAAGAATATCGAAGGTGAAGGATTATCCTTAAGTAATTTAGGTCTTGTAGCAGCCAGGCTAGGTGATTACAACAAAGCGATTAAACTTTATGAAACAGCTTTAATTTTCCGCCGTCGTACTGGTGATACGCAAGGTGAGATAAATACTTTAAATAATTTAGGTGATGCTTACTTAGCGGCTGGTAATTATCAGGATACGATTAGCAGCTATGGCGCAGCTATGAGGATGGCTAAAAGTATAGGTGATCGCTCTAATCAATTACGAGCCATTGACGGCTTAGTCACAGCGCACAGCGCAGGCGGACGTTATGAACGCGCCTTTGACTTACTCCAAGAGCGTTTAACCATCGCCCAAGAATTACAAAATCCGCGAGAAGAATTAAATTCCTTCGCCTCCTACGCAAAATTATACGAGCAGCTAGGTAACTACCCAACTGCCCGTAATTTCTACGAAAGAGCCATTATCCTTTCTCAAAGCCTAGAAGACAACAAAGAGGAAGCCTTACTACGCGATCGCATGACGCAAATGTTAAGAAGTAAAAAGTGAAGAGTCAATAGTCCACAGTCCATAGTCAAAAGTCCAGAAATTATTGACTGTTGACTAATGACTAATTTAAAAATACCGAACCGTTGTTTTCAATCCTTAAGGCGCGTCTATCTTGCCCTTGGCTAGTAGTTTCCTTTAATCTGACTTCTAACTGTCCTGATTGGCTGGAAGTTTGGGGGGTTGCTTGTAACAATCCTCCGTCTTCGCGTTGGAAGGTAACTGTAACTGGTGCGGCTAAACCTTGGAGTGTAACATTAGATTTGCCTGGGAGCGATCGCGGTGCGGTGTCACCAATTACTTGATAGGTTACTGTAGCGGCTGTGTCATTAACCAATCTGATGTTTACTCTACCGTTTACTGTGGCAATCCGAGCGCTGGGACTTTGCTGCTGGCTGGGATAAGGTGTCACACTTTGATCAGTTGGAGTCTGGCTTGCTGGTGTCACACTTGGTTGCGTAGTTTCTGGTTGTACAGAACCTTGGGGTTGCAATCCACTTTGAGAGCGATTGTAAGGTGCTTCATTCAAAATGGTGGGATTGGGGTTGGTTGCTGAACCTGCTTCGCCACCCACACCTAATCTTATTTGTTCGGCTGTTGGATTAGCGGGAACATTACTTTGATTAAGTTGACCTTGGTCTATTAATTGTTGAGTATAGGCATTAGGTGGGCAACCTTGTGGAACTGCAACCTGATTATTATGGGGTGCTTCGTAAAAAATTCTCGGACAAGGATTGACTTGAGAGGTAGTTTGATTAATTTGTTGCTGATTAGTTGGTTGTTGTGCCAAGACTGCTTGTGGAATCACTGATGCACCCATCAATAAGCTGCCACAAACAGCACTTAATAATTCAGCAGATTTGCGAAACTTGGAAGAATTACTCATTGTTTACTCCTGGGATAACTCAAACTTAAGAGAAGCTTAAATATTATGTATTTGGTTATTAAATTAATTAAATTAAAACTAGACTGAGCAATTACAAAGCGTATTAAAGTATTTATAATTTAACAACTATTTTTCGCTTTTTTATCTAACTTTAGGCTTGAAAATAAACTAAAAAAATATTATTATAGATTTATATCTTTAGTGTGATGTATATCAAATAATAAAATATATTAAAGCTTTAAGTCAGCCAGAAGTTTAATAGAAATTGTCTTCAATCAAATAAATACCTGATAAACGAAATACCCAACTTTATTGATAAGCTGGGTATTTATAACTGTCCCCTTCTATATATTAAGCTTCTTGCCAAAGTTGACGAACGTGATCTGGCAACCAACTAGCAATTTCTTCTATCCGTTCTGGAGATAATTCATCTTTTGTAGCAGCAAAGACAGCCTTAACCACTCTTTCCCGGTCTACATTTGGCTGCATTCCCCCTTCATTAGCCACCCGGAATAGGAAGCGATCGCTATCAATTTTAAAGATACCAGGGCCTTGCCAGGGTGGACGAACCCGACTTAAAAATCTCACAAGCGGATTGCTATCATGCCATAAATCCGCAATTTCCATTTGCAGAGATTTATCATCACTTTGTTCTGCGGGTTTATGTAATTCTCCTTCAACTCTATCAGCAGCTTCCGTTGTCATCAAATCGCGCATAACACGATAAACAACTTCAGTTATGTCTCTAGCATCGTAAATATCGCTTAGACCACTCTGTTCTTTTACTTTTTCTAAAAAAGGTAGATTCTTCTCTGGTATGGAAGTTGTCATCAAGCCCTCCAAAAGTTTAGTTATAACTGCATTTCGCTAACAGGAAAACAGCAGTCTATAAGGCTCATAACTAGCCGAATAACTGCTTGCTTTAGATATTTATGCTTAAAAAATGCAAGCTTTATTAGATAAATTAGTATGAGAAATTACGATAATTCATCTGTCACAGGAAACAAATAGCAATTACTAAATTAAGACTCTAGAGTTATTGGTAATGTGACAATAAAGGTAGTACCTTTGCCTAGAGTGCTTTCGACTTGAATGCTACCCTGGTGATGTTCTACTATAGCGTGAGCGATCGCTAGTCCTAATCCTGAACCTGTCGTACTATCTTTACCTACATTGCCACTTTTATGAGTGCGTGCAGGATCAACTCGGTAAAAGCGGTCAAACAATTTTGGTAATGCGTCGGTGGGAATACCAATACCTGTATCGCTTACCTTGATTTGTAACTGAGGAGTACCATAGCGGACTCTATCTACTCGCACCAATTCCACATTCACTGCACCACCAGCAGGGGTATAATGTAAAGCATTACCAATCAAATTGGTAAATAATCGCACCAGTTGATCCCAATTCCCCATGAGTGTAAACCAATTTTCTAATAATTCTGGGTCATTTTCCCCATCTTGAGGATCAATTAAATGCAGATTAAGTGTAATGGCTTTTTCCTGCGCCAAGAGTTGCTGTTCTTCCACCACATCTATCAGTACAGCATCTACAGGACACCCTGAGAAGCCATCTCTGCTGACACCACCATCCTGACGCGCTAAAAATAGTAAATCATTAACTAATTTACCCAAACGTTGCGTTAGTCGTTCCACCACTTTTAACTGTTGACGATAGTTAGAAGATATAGTGGCTTCCGTTTGAGCTAACTCTAAGTCTGCTAAAGCTACTTGTACATTAGTTTGAATTAAAGTGATGGGACTGCGTAATTCATGGGAAGCATCAGCCGTAAATTGCTTAAGGCGTTGGTAAGACTCCCCCACCGGTTCCATCGCTTTTCCCGACAAAAACCAACCACTTGCACCTACAGAAATTACCATCAACCCAGTACCCAAAGCCAAATCAAAAATTAACTGACGACTCGGTTTTGTCACTTCAAACCAAGGATGACTCACACGCAGATATCCTAAAACTTGTCGTCCAACTTCTACCCGTTGGGTAACTTGGCGTAATAACAATGGGGAGTGGGGAGACAGCAGTACAGGGGTTTTTCCATCTATAGGTGACTGCATACCTGGAGGAGAGGTTTGTGAATCTTCCCAGGTGTCTTGTTTATAGACATGGACAGTTTCACCTGTGCGGCTACTGTGAATAGGAATGTTGAGAGGTTCAGAAAAAGTTGACCAAATTAATTCACCAGTCGGGCTAAACCACTCTAAGTCTATGTGGTCATCTTCTACAGTATTGGCATTATTGCGAAAACTGGCTTCTACATTGATGTGTAGTTGTTCAGAGTCATTTTTGTCTGGTTCAATAACTAGCGATCGCTCAACTATCTCCACCACATGATTGAGGGTATCATCAATCCGCTCAACCAAAGTGCTACGGACATATAAATATACACCACTAGCGAACAAAAGCAGTAATACAGCAGTAACAGCCGTGTACCAGATAGCCAACCGACGACGAGTAGCTTGAAACATTGGGTAACGCAGAAAAACTAAATATATAATCTCTAGCTACTTCATTGTAAAAACACTCCGCGCCCCTCTGCGTTAACCTCATATTCCTCTGCGTTAAAAAATCTATTAATTTATGCCTGTATCATACTTCATACTGTAGTAAGTAAGTAATACGCTTCTATAGGGTTGGGGATTTAAGCAATTATTTTATACATCTAAAATTAGTTTAACACTACCTGATATTTTAATTACAATAATTAAAAAATTTAAGTAGTATTACAGATGTAGATGATTTTCTGTAGAAGTTAAATTCTATTTACTGTTGAACTACGAGGATATTCTTCATTAAGACGCAAAGTTTCATCAATACCAATCTAGACCAAATATAAATTACTGATAACTTTTTATTAGAGTTATAAATAAGCTTTAGTTACTACAGAAAATGAGGGCTACATTATCAGTAGCACTAATTTTTTGCTCTGTAACTGAATATTTTCTAACTTAGAAGAAGTCTATCTTTACTAAATTTGGTAAGGTTACGCCGTGGACTTTCAACCTAACCAAACATCTCCTTATTAATCACCAAACACCCTCACTTTTAAGCTCTCTAAAATTATTCCTATTCTCCATGAGTTTCGCTCTATTCGAGAAAACTCAAAGTTAAGAATATATGATGACATCTCTCCATTCACATAGAACCCTTAAAATACCAATTTTGAAAGCACAAACATTAGAATTGTTTGTATATTCGCAGAACAAGGTGTTGCTTTAAAAGAAGTGAAAGTCGCTAATAGTTGATTCATGCAAGTAAACTTGTGTTGTATTACAGTGAAAAAATGCAGCTAGTTTATAAATGTAGAAATGCTATAAAAAGTATTTAATAATTATGCCAACTTATTCAAACCTCTCTCCAGCACCAGGAAATACAAGAGCCACAGCATTAGATACAGCAACTTATATTGGTAGTCCACTAACTAGTGCAGCGAATGTATTTCAAGACTCTCTTGATAGTTCTAATAGAAATGATTTCTATAAATTTACTGTCGGTAGTTCTAGCATTGTAACCCTTAATCTTACAGAGTTACAACCAGGTAGCGATGCCAATTTAATTTTGCTGGATAGTAGTGGTAATACTCTTAAATCTTCTCCTAAGCCTGGTAACACCTCAGAATCTATCCGCTTTAATCTCAATAATCAACCCGCCAATACTCCCTACTATGTACAGATATATCTAGTTACTGGTGGAGTGAGTACAACTTACGATTTGAGCCTTTCAGCAGAAACAATTACAGATAGTGGAATATCTGACAACACAACTGCACTAGCTGATACAAATAGAGATATCAGTACATCTGTAAATGGTGGTAGTTACAGTAATACTGATTTCGTAGGTAGTGTAGGTACTGGACAATTTATAGATAATAGCGACTACTACAAATTCACATTAACTAATAGTGGTACTGTTAACATTAACCTCACACCAACTAGTGGTAATGCTGACTTACAATTATTAAACAGTTCTGGTTCTTCCCTTCAAAATAGTTCCTTAGCAGGTACAAACCCAGATGTTATTAATCGTTATTTAGCTGCTGGTACTTATTATATTAATGTAGCCGCTAATGGAGACTCTACTAATTACAATTTACAAGTCAATTTTACTGGTGATCCTACCGACCAAGGAGGAAATACATTAGCGAATGCTACTACCATTAACGTTCCTACAACCATCTCAGATTTAGTTAGCACAGGGGATAATCAAGACTTTTATAAATTTACTCTCACTTCAAATGCTTTAGTTGATATTAAATTTACATCACTTTCAGCAGACGCTAATTTAATTCTGCAAGACCAAAGTGGTGCTAACATTCAAGTTTCTAACCAATCAGGAACCTTCCTAGATTACATCCGCCGTAGCTTAGTTGCTGGTACTTATAACATCTTAGTGAGTCGTGGTGGTAGTGCTACAGTAGCTAACTATACCCTCAGTGTTACCGCCGAAAATGTAGGAACAGACCAAGCTTTCAATATTTTGGCTCAAGCACAAGATTTAGGAAACTTAAATGGCTTTCTCTCCCGTAATGAGTTTGTAGGCAACATAGATACTAACGACTACTACAAACTCACTCTGACTCAAACCAGTAACTTTAATCTAAATCTGGCTGTTTTGAGCAGCTATTCAGATGCACAATTAGTCAACGCAGATGTACAGTTACTCAGCAGTAACAATACACAAATAGCGCTCTCTAATCAACCTGGAAGTAGTAGTGAAAGTTTTAGTAATCTCACTCTTAACGCTGGAACATACTACATTCGTGTCTATACTACTGGTTTAGCCAGTACTTTCTATGGACTAAATTTATCAGCCCAAGGAAAAGTTACGAGACTAGAAATTAATCCAGGCGCAGCTAGTTCTAACCCCAGCAATCTCACAACTTTGAGTAATGCTCTGTATTTTACAGCTGATGATGGGGTGAATGGTATACAGTTATGGAAGAGTGATGGCACTACAAACATCCGTCTCACTAATACTAGTGGTTTTAACCCTACTAATCTTGTAGTCTTTAACAACAAACTCTACTTCACAGCTTCTGACAGCACCTATGGTAGAGAGCTTTGGGAGTATAACGGTACATCAACAAACAGAATTAGTGATATAAACGCCAATACTGGTAATTCTGATCCTGGTAATCTAACAGTTGTTAGTAGTCAGCTTTTCTTCACTGCGGTAGATGGTAATAGTGCCAGGAAATTATGGGTATATAACGGGACTAATCTTAGCTTAGTTGATGTTAACCCTGGTTTTGCTACTACCAATCCAGCCAATAACCCATCTACTTTTACTACTGCATTTAATAATCGACTGTTCTTCACAGCTAAAAATAACAGTCAAATTTGGTCAACTGATGGGACTGTAGCAGGTACACAAGTCATTACCACAGGCGGAGTTACTAACTCCTATGCACGTAGTTTAACTGTTGTTGGCAGTACGCTTTACTTCACTGCTAATGATGGTATAACTGGGCATGAAGTCTGGAAATATCAAAGTGGCACAACAGCCAGCTTAGTCAAAGATATTACCTCTGGTAACAATGGATTTGCACCAACTAATCTGACAGATGTTGGTAATACTTTGTACTTTGTCACAGATAGCGACAATGACTTTAACTTAGAACTATGGAAGAGTGATGGCACGCCTAACGGAACTTTACCCATTAATCCTAATGGAGATTCACCTAACATTGGTTTTGGTTCTATCTATCTAACTCCTGTTGGTAATACCCTATACTTTGTGGCAAATGATCCGGATACAGGTGTAGAACTCTGGAATACAAATGGCACAAACGCTAACACAGTAAAAGATATTTGGACTGGTTCTAATAACAGTATTCCTACTAGCCTCGTCAATTTCAATGGCACTCTCGCCTTTGCAGCTTCTGATGGCAGCAACAGAGAGGTGTGGTTCAGTAACGGCACAGCTAATAACACGCAAAAGGTTAGCAACATTTACGCTTCAGGAAATGCTAACCCAAGTCAGCTGACTGTCGTTGGTACAAAGCTGTTCTTCACCGCCACAGATGGGGTTAACGGCACAGAATTGTATGTGATTTAAGCAGGAGGTGATTTCAAAAAAACAAAATTATGTAAAAAGAAAGCAGATTTAACTGGTTGTTCAGCTATTTACTGACAAACCAAACAGAAAAATTCTTTGCCGCATTCAGTTTCTACAAAGTTTACTCATAGTCAACATAAATTGACACAAATACAAAAAACTAGGAGATGTCTTTCAATATGAAGAACAAATTTTTAGCTCTGGCTGCTTTAGGTACTGCTGCTTTAGGTAGTGCTGTTGTTTCTGCTCCTGCTAACGCTCAGATTGCTCAAGGTGCTGGCCCTTCTCAAACCATTAACGTTAACGTATCTGTGCCAGAAATTCTTTACTTGAGAACTGTTCAAAATGCTGACGTAGTTATTACACCTACTCAGCTGGCTGGTAACGCAGTAACATTAACCTCAGCAGGTGGCACTCCACCTGCTTATATTGGCAGCGACCAATCCACTGGAGCTACAGTTGATACTACATCGCCGTTTTCAGCACCAGGCGCACCTGTTGCAGTTAGCATTCCCAATGCCTACATTGTTTGGTCTAACAGTCCTACAGGCTCCTATAGTGTAGCTTTTGATACTGGAACATTTACTGCATCGGGTTCAGGTGGTGCTACTATCACTGTTGAGCCTACTAATGCTACTCTTACCAACACTGCTGAAGGTTTAGTTACCGCCACACCAAAGAACATTGACTTAAATGTGACATTAGATGCTAATACAAAAGCTGGCAGTTACGCAGGTACTGTGACAGTTGAAGCTTTCAGACCAAACTAACAATTTTTGTTTAGATAGTATGGGAAAATCTGCTTCACACCTTGGCAAGTAAGAGACAGAATTTTTCCCACTACTAACATGATTTAGTAAGCTGGTTAGCTTGCTGATTATCCCTCCAATCCCCTAGTAACTGGGGGGATATTCCTTATATTAACCCCTGCAACAACGAAGCTCAGTAAAGATTTGACTTGTATACATAATTTGAATGTAAATAATTGAGCAATATGTCATGGCATCAAATTAATAGTTGCAAAAACTATCTGCTCACTAGCTTGGGCGTAGGCATAGCTGTTTTAACTTGGTCACAAGCAGCAACTTTAGCACAAATTAATTCTACATTTGCACCTACAGAAATTTATCAGTTAGCAGCTCCGCAACGGCTAACTATTCCTCCCATAGCACAATCAGAAATTTCTCTAACTACCAAAAGTGAGTCAGTAGCTAGCCAGGGAGACTTATTTACACCTCCACAATTTAATACTGCTATTGTCCGAGAATTTCCTAATATTTGGCAGATGCGAGTTCCTATAGATCAAGTTAGTTCACTCTATGCCGTTTATGAGTTAAAAGCTGAGAATGGCAATGGCAGTTCGGTTAGTAGTGAACAACACTCTAGTTCAACTGTGCCAGTGGTAATCGAACCATTACCAATAATGGAAATTTCTCGCGATATCAACAGCAATACAGTGTTGGTACAAGGCGGTTTCCGATTAAAGATGGATATTACTAACACTCAAGTCGCAGGCGTATACAATGGCGAGCTAACGGTGGTAGTAGATCGTCGTTAATAATCTGTATTTCATTAAAAATTGCTTTGTGGTGATGAAAGTGAATAATCTTATTCAAAATTTAACAAAATTTGGCAAGATTTCCTTGGGTATATTAGGAGCATTAGCTTTAGGTATAGCTCCTGCCTCAGCAGTTGAAATAGGAGTTTCCCCTCCTCGATTCCATATTGATCTCAATAGTAAGAAAACGCGATCGCAAGCTATTAAGGTGATGAATTTTGATTCTAAACCTGTTGAGCTAAAGGTTTACGTCCGTTCATGGGCAATGGATGAAAAGAATCAACTGCAAGCTCTTCCTCCTACAGAACAATCTTTAGAACAGTGGATTGTTTATACTCCTTCTCGTTTTACTATTCCCCCTGGTGGTACGCAGACTATCCGTTTTGCTATTCGTCCTCGTCTGCAACCTAAAGAGGGTGAACATCGAGCTGTGGTATTTATCGAAGAAGTTCTTCCACCTAACTCTTCACCCAAGAAGGGAGTACAAATTATTGGGCGGTTGGGTGTCGCTGTTTATGGTTATGTAGGAGATATTAAGCGAGTTGGTGTACTGAATGCCGTGAATGTAGAGACTAAACCAAATGCGCTTAATGCTGTCTTTGACATTTCTAGTCAGGGTAATAGTTATGTAAGCATGAAAGGTCAATATGCTATTTGGCCAGCTGATAAATATCCAGGTGCTACAGCTACAAAACCCATAATTAATTTAGAAAAGCCCCAGCCAAAAATTACCCAACCTCTGGTAGACGCAGGAATTTTACCGACGACACCAGTGTTGCCAGATAGCCGTCGTCGTGTTCTATTACCAATTACTAAAAATTTACCCCCTGGTAAATATGTATTAGATATCAATGGCGAATTAGATGGTGTGGTAATTAAGAAAGGCATCCCATTTACAGTACCAGTCAATCTTCCAATTGCCAGCAATAATCAATCTGGTATTCAGCCTGCTTCTCAAAAACTCCGAGATTCTTTAAGAAATTCTCCACGCCGCAAATAGCATTAGCAAACTCTAAGTTAAGTTCCTTCTTCCCTGCAATGAGATTCTAGCTGGGAAGTTTTTTAGGCTACCCATACAAAATTGTGTGCTTCAGTATGTTCTACCAACCTTCTACATCTCCCCCACCAGCTACGAATGTACAATTCACAGATAGTTCTTGTAAAACACTCTCAAATGCTAGCGTTAGTCAAGAACAGAAATTAGTTGCTGGAACGATAGCAATTCCTTCTGCGCCAGAAAGCTTCCAGCCAGAATTTTCTACAGACACTTGTACTCAATTACAATTAAGCAAAAATGTAGATAAATCCAGAATTATTGCTATTGAAAGCTCGCCTACATCTAGTGAAGAAGAATCAAGCCAATTTTATTTCTCAGATGCTATTGAATTAAATGAAAAAAGTATTTCATCAATTACTAGTGCATTACTAATAGCCCAAAATATTGATAATAGTGCCAAAAAAGATATATTAGCTACTGAACTATCGCAACCTCAATCTAATATCAATTTAGTTGCCCAAGAGTCTAAAACATCACCAGACAAACACAACCCTGTCCCAAATGCTCCTCTTAATAATATTTTGGCTGCTGGTAAAAATTTATTAGTGGCAGTGTTCATTAATGGACAAGAAGTCGGTAGTTTAGAAATTGTGCCACAAGGTAACACTTTATTAGTTCCACTCTCCGATTTCGTTCAAATTACAGGGTTAGAAATTGACAAGACTAGTGGAAATACTCAACTGAAAACTCCTTTGGGATCAGTGACTATTACAGAAGCTGATTTAAAAAAGATTGATGGTGTTATATATATTAGTGATATATTTCTTAAAGAAAAATTACTCACAAATTTAGAACTAAAAATTGCAGATTTAACATTAAATGTTGATTTACCTTGGCGCAGAGGAACGAGTGAATCTAGAAATCAAGCTATTGACCTCAAGCCTGAAGTTAGACCACCCAGTAATGGCTTGTCAAACTTCCGTCAAGAATTAAACTACTATAGTAATTCTGGTGATTCTAGTTGGCGTAGTTCTACACTTTTGGGTGGACGTTTAGGGGATGGCGCTTGGCGTTTACGTCTAGATAATAATTTTGTTAACCAGCCTAACCTGACTGAATATTTTTACTTTAAACGCTCAGGAAGATTTCTTTACCAAATTGGTAAACAACAATTAAATTTAAACCCTGTTTTGTCAGGATTAAATTTGACAGGGTTGCAGTTTGGTTATACTAACCTACCTGCAGATCGATTTAATACAAATTACACTGCTTCTGAACTTTTACCTCGCCGTTCTCAACCAACACAAGCTTTTCGTGGTATAGTTCCTCCTGCTAGTTTTGTACAGTTACGTGTTGGTGGTGTTGTTATTGCCCAACAGCAAGTAGGGTTAAGTGGAGAATATGATTTTCAGGATGTTCTTTTACCAACTGGGCAGAGTAGTGAAATTGAACTAGCAGTATTTGAACGTAATAACCTAACTATACCTATAGAAATTCGTTCTTTAAGTTTAAATTCATCTGATTTGTTATTGCCATCAGGCGGTAATGTACAGTTAGCGGGTTTAGGTGTTACTGGTAACTTGCTGCAAAATAGTTTATTTGATGATTTTGGTTCGTCTCAAGCGGGCAAGTTTGCTGGCTTCTATCAAGTACGCCAAGGTATTTCTAATGATTTAACTTTAGAAGCTGGTGTACAGGTATTGCCAGAAACTACCCAAGCGCAAGCAGGCTTTGCTTGGCGTTTGGCCAGTCCATTGATTTTATCGGCTAATGTGGGTACTTCATCGGGTGAACTTGCTTACAAAGCAGACTTAGATTTTCAGTTGAGTAACTGGCGTATTCTAGGTACTTCTGAGTTTTATCCGCAAGGATATCTATCAAACTTTTATGGAAATAATGGACGCGATCGCACTAACCATAGTCTAGATGTTAGTTATAAGTTTAATAATAATTTAACTCTGGGATTTATTGCCCGCACTTATCAAACTCAGAATGTAGATTCTAACTATATTCTACCTACTTTTTCTTTCCGTCCTGCTCCTAATTTATCTTTTAGAGGCACACCCAACTATGGCGGAGACTATGTATTTAATGCTTTCTATCAACCTACAAGAAATACTAGGTTGTTATTTAATGCTTATGGTGATGTTTACACCTCAGATTTTAGTTATGATTTGAGCCGCCAGTATAGGCTATCTTTTGGTACCGAATCTGGTGGTAATTTAGCTACTCGTTATACGCTAACACTAGGTCGTAATGCGTCTACTTTATCAGCCTTGAGTTGGCGTTTGGGTTTAGGATATCGAGATGGGGAAATTGGTCCTTTTGTAGGAGCTAGTATGCGGTTAATACCCGGACTATTTGCTTCTATTGATTATCAAGGCATCCCATCTAGATATAGAAATCTTATTGGTGGTTTTGGAGATGATCGCCTAACTATATCATTAGTATCCGATTTATCTTTTGCTGGCGGCAGAGTATCACCATCTGAATACAGTTCAATTGGTAGAGACACAGGTGCAATTGCTGGACGTATAGTAGTTGAAGGTGGCAGAAATGGTGCAGACCTTAGTGGTGGTGTCATCCAAATTTACAATAATCGTGGTCGCAATGTTGGTTCAACCCAAATTGACTCTCAAGGAAACTTCTTTATGGGCAACTTACGAGAAGGGAATTATGTTGTGCAACTAGACCCTGATGAGTTACCCATTGAGATTAACTTGCGAAAGACTTCTATTGTTGCGGAGGTAGCTGGTGCGGCTGTGACTCAATTAGATTTTCCTGTCAGGTTAGAGTATGGCTTGGCAGGAAGAATTACCGATGTTTCAGGTCAGCCAATGTCATCAGTTGAATTGCAACTAATAGATGGTCAAGGCAAACAAGTCTCTACTACCACAACTGACCAGTTTGGTCTTTACCGTCTAGATGGTGTACCTGTAGGCAATTACAAACTGCAAGTTGCCAATCAAGAGGGAATTAATAATAGTGAAATTCTACCTAAACTTGATGTATTAATTAGCAAAGAATTTATTTATGATCAAAATCTACAATTACCAATATCTGCGGCTGTTAAAGTATTAGATGAGAAATCAGATACATCCAAATAGATAGATTCGAGATCAATATTGACTATGAGCTAATAACAGTGAACTAATGACCAATGACAACTGGTACGATATTTATTGTTCTTCAGCTCAATCGGCTGCATCAGGCTAGCCTACGATCGCCATGCCTAAATCAAAAAAAAGCTCTAATCCGATCAATTTAAACGATCCACAATACTATCTTAACCGAGAGTTAAGCTGGTTACAATTCAACAAGCGAGTTTTAAACGAAGCTTTTGATTCGCGTACACCACTATTAGAAAGACTCAAATTTCTAGCCATCTTCAGCTCTAACTTAGATGAGTTTTTCATGGTGCGAATTGCAGCTTTACAACAGCAGGTAGAAGCGAAGGTTAGCCAGTTAACACCCGACGGACGCACACCCCAACAACAACTAGATGATATTCGCCTCAGTCTCATACCGCAAGTTACCCAACAGCATCAACATTTCGAGCAAGAAATTAGACCCCTGTTAGGTCGGCATGGTATCCATATTGTTGATTACATTAATTTAACTTCTAAGCAACGCAAGTATCTAGATAACTATTTTGAAGACCAAATTTTTCCCGTTCTTACACCCCTAGCAGTTGATCCCAGCCATCCTTTCCCCTACATTTCTAATCTCAGTTTGAATTTGGCTGTGGTGGTGAAGAACCCGGATACAGAAGAAGAATTTTTTGCCAGAGTTAAAGTTCCTAGTGTCCTGCCGCGATTTTTACCTTTACCGTCAGAGTTAGCATTTCAAGAAGACGGACAAGCAGCTAACTGGATTGGTGTACCATTAGAGCAGGCGATCGCCCATAATCTAGATTCCTTATTTCCGGGGATGAACATCCAAGAGTACCATCCCTTCCGCATTACCCGCGATGCAGACCTCGCCTTAGAAGAAGATGAAGCTGATGATTTGTTATTAGCCATAGAACAAGAACTACGTAAAAGGCGCATCGGCGGTTCTCCTGTCAGAATCGAAATTCAATCCCAAACACCAGCAACCATCCGCACTAGGTTATTGGAAGACTTAGACTTGGCGGAAGAAGATGTTTACGAAGTCGATGGTCTGTTAGGACTACGGGATTTAATGTCTTTTATGTCCTTACCATTACCAGAACTAAAAGACCCACCCCGCCAGTCGGTTGTACCTCCACGTCTCCAAAGGTTGCGAGAACCAAGCTTAAATCCAGAAGATGGTTTAGAGGTAGAGGAAGGCAAAGACTTTTTCTCAATTATTCGAGAAAAAGATTTATTAGTCCACCATCCCTATCAATCTTTTTCTGCCTCAGTCGTGCGCTTCATTACCCATGCAGCCCATGACCCGAATGTCTTAGCAATCAAGATGACCTTGTACCGGACTTCGGGAGATTCACCGATAGTTAACGCCTTAATTGCGGCGGCGGAAAATGGTAAACAGGTTTCGGTACTGGTAGAACTAAAAGCCCGGTTTGATGAAGAAAATAATATTTACTGGGCTAGACGATTAGAAAGAGTAGGTGTTCACGTTGTTTACGGTTTAGTTGGGCTGAAAACCCATTGCAAAACCGTGTTAGTAGTGCGGCGAGAAAAAGACAGAATGCGTCGCTATGTACATATTGGGACTGGTAACTATAACCCGAAAACAGCTAGATTGTATACAGATTTAGGATTATTTACTTGTCGGGAAGAATTAGGCGCGGATATTACAGATTTATTTAATTTTTTGACTGGTTATTCGCGGCAAAAATCTTATCGGGAAGTGTTAGTTGCTCCTGTGAATATGCGCGATCGCTTTTTAGAATTAATTTGTCGGGAAATTACCAACGTACAAAATGGATTTTCTGGTCGCATTGTTGCTAAGATGAACTCCCTTGTCGATCCACAAATTATCGCCACCTTATACGAAGCTTCTCGTGCTGGAGTACAAATTGATTTAATCATTCGTGGTATTTGTTGTTTGCGCCCAGGAGTCAAAGACATCAGCGAAAATATCCGCGTCATCAGCATTATTGGCCGCTTCTTAGAACACTCCCGAATCTATTATTTTCATAACAATGCTCAAGAAGAAATTTATATTGGTAGCGCAGATTGGATGAGGCGGAACTTAGATAGAAGAGTAGAAGTAATTACTCCTATTAAAGATGCAGATATTGCTAAAGATTTGCAAGAAATTTTAGGTATTTTGCTGGCTGATAACCGTCAAACTTGGGATTTACAGCCAGATGGCAGTTATATTCAACGCCGTCCAGGGGAGGATTGCCCAGAAACTAGCTCACAAATCACTCTAATGAATATGGCACTGCGTCCAACTGGAATAGCGACAAATCTCCTTGATGCAGCAAAAAGTTCTGCATATACAGACAGTTAAATCAAGCCGATTTCCTGATAAATATTAGTATTTTTACAATTGCTCTAATTAATCTTTATGGTTTTGTACGAATTATTCAACCATAGGATAGAGTAATTGCTGTCACACATTCCCATAAACTAGAAAAATAACCGTATTTAATTCTTCCTGGGAATGTTAATGTTCTCCTGTGAGTCCTCTACCTTAAAGGTTCTAGTGGTTGACGATCACGAACTGACTCGTTTGACCTTGCAATTAGCTTTTTCTGGTCAGGAAAATATTCGCGTAGTGGGTCTAGCGACTAATGGTCAAGAAGCCATAGAAATGGTAAGAAACCACCATCCTGATGTAATTATTCTAGACTTACAAATGCCAGTTATGGATGGTTGGAGTGCTTCTGGTCATATTAAAGCCATCTCTCCCAACATACAAATATTAGCTTATTCTTCAGTAGAGGATGCAACTCTTCTCGATATCAATGCAACACCTAATTTTGATGTTGTTTGTAAGAAAGACGTACCTACTAAAGAGCTGATCGCCTTAGTTAGACAATTAGGGCAACGTGCAGAGAATGCGTCTGCTGCATAATAACTAAATTTACTACGTCGTTGAACTCAATCGATGTAGTTTCAACATGAGGACTTGGGAAATTTTATCATTACAGGAGCGTCGGTATAATCGTTCGTTGACGGTAAAACCGACGCAATTTTTATTTAATTATTGCCAGCTTCGGGAATAGTGCGGTTGTACTCTTCCAACAATTCATCTAGTTCTTCTAAAGCTTGATTTACATCAACTCTTAAAATTCCCAAGTTTGGCTGTTCTAACAGGCTCAGTAAATAATCACGTTTACTTTGAACGGCTGTAATTCTTACTTTGAGAGTTTGCAGATCCATTATTGTTTATCCTAAAAAATTGCTTCAAATTTAACGTTAACCCAAAAAAGGCGCGTCATGTAGCTGACTGGAGTGAGAAATTTCCGCACTGGGAACTAGAGATTGGTAAGCAAAGGAGCAGGAAAGAATGACTATTAACTATTGACTGTTGACTAATGACTAATGACTAATGACTCTTAACCATGATAATAAAACTAATGTGTTAAGAATTTTATACTATCTCAGATCATGTTACGCCGAATCTCTTTGGGAACACTTGGTTTAAGTGTGGGCAGCATATTAACCCTAGTTGGTTTCGCTGCTTATGCTGCAAATAATGCCACGCTCAACTTAGTTGGATTTTTCTATGGGTTTCCTCTACTACTAGGAGGACTAGCACTTAAAGCTAACGAACTCAAGCCTATACCTTTTAGCGAACCAACAACGCCATCAGTGCTACTTTTGCGTGAGCAGCAAGCAACTGTCACTCAAAATAAAATCCGTAAGGATATTACAAGATATTGTTACGGGCAAGATGCTCATTTAGACGCAGCACTGTCTTACTTGGGTTTGAGTCCTACGGATGAGACAAGACCAGAAGTTACAAGTTTACGGGAAACGGAAACTAATGGTGCGTATACTTTAATTCTAGAATTTGATTCGCCTGAAATATCAATAAGCGAGTGGCAACAAAAGCAAGAAAAAATGACCAAGTACTTTGGCCCAGGAGTTGAGGTAAAAATCACTCAACCTGACGAAGATATAATTGAATTAGCTCTGATTACTCTTAAAGAAGAATCCACAGCTAACAGTTAATAATCTTGTAAATACAAAGTCTTCATTTTTCTAACCGCACTGCATACCACTGTAAATATTTTCCTGCGCCTATATCCAGTTCGCAACTAGTATCTATTAAGTGTTGGGCTTGCGCTTGCAAAGAATCAAATTGTTGTAGCTCAAGGGGTAAATCAGAAATATCAATTTTCTGTAATTCTTCTTTGAGCTTTTCTAATAATTCTTCAGTAGTTAAAAACTGTTCTGGTTGGTTAGTTTCCAGGACAACAAAGTTATCCTGTTGATACATTAATGGGTTTGGCATGTTATGACAGTTGACAGTTGACAGTTGACAGTTGACAGTTGACAGTTGACAGTTGATAGTTGACAGTTGACAGTTAACCGTCAACTGTCAAGCAAATTTTATCTGTCTACAGATCCCATAATTACGTCAATACTGCCGAGAATGACGACAATATCCGCAACTTTTACACCGCGCAGTAAGTGGGGGAGAATTTGCAGGTTGTTGAAATCTGCTGGACGAATCTTCCACCGCCAAGGGAAAACATTATCATCGCCAACTAAATAAATGCCTAGTTCGCCTTTTCCGCTTTCCACACGGGCGTAAACTTCACCCTTGGGCATTTTGAATGTGGGAGCAACTTTCTTACCAATAAATTGGTAATCAAAAGCATCCCATTCTGATTTCTTCCCAGCCGCTAAACGTTTGGCTTCGAGGTTCTCGTAGGGGCCACCGGGTAATCCTTTGATTGCTTGCTTGATAATCTTGACAGATTCGCGCATTTCCCGCATTCTTACCATGTAACGGGCTAAACAATCGCCGGCTGTCTCCCACTGTACATCCCAGTCGAAATCGTCGTAGCATTCGTAGTGATCAACTTTCCGTAAGTCCCATTTCACACCAGAAGCACGCAACATTGGACCGGAAAGTCCCCAATTAATCGCTTCTTCACGGCTAATTGTGCCAATACCTTCAATCCGGCGGCGGAAAATGGGGTTATTAGTAACTAACTTTTCGTATTCATCAACTACGGGTAAGAAGTAGTCGCAAAATTCTAGGCACTTATCTACCCAACCATAGGGTAAATCGGCAGCTACCCCACCAACGCGGAAGTAGTTGTTATTTACCATGCGGTAGCCTGTAGCAGCTTCCCACAGGTCGTAAATCATCTCCCGTTCTCTGAATTGGTAGAAAAAGGGAGTTTGTGCGCCTACGTCAGCCAAGAACGGGCCAAACCACAGAAGATGGTTAGCGATGCGGTTCAATTCCAACATGATGACGCGGATGTAGCTAGCACGTTTGGGAATAGCAATACCAGCTAACTTTTCCGGTGCGTTGACGGTGACAGCTTCATTAAACATACCGGCTGCGTAGTCCCATCGGCTAACGTAGGGAACATACATGATAGTGGTACGGTTTTCGGCAATTTTTTCCATTCCTCGATGGAGATAGCCGATTACTGGTTCACAATCAACAACATCTTCACCATCCAGCGTCACAATTAGCCGCAGAACCCCGTGCATTGAGGGATGGTGTGGCCCCATATTTAGCACCATTGGTTCAGTGCGGGTTTCTATTCTTGCCATAAGTTCCGTGTTCTCCCATTATGAAAATTTCGAGTTGAACCGCGTTGATGCCATCCAAACAAGATGCCGTAAATACCCACCGTAGGCGATGGCGTAACCGCCCAGCGTAGCTGATCGCTCACATCTGCCAAAATAAAGTTCGTATGAGTATTATCCTGGGGATAAGCCCTAAATGTATTGTTCATACCAGGGTGGGTCACAGAGATGGGGGCAACTGAGGGGTTTTGCTTGATGTTTTATTTTGCTTCACTTCTTCAATTATTATAGGAAAGCTCGATATTTAAAGAAGTTGAGACAATGGAATTTTTTAACTGATGACCATTGACAAATGACTATTGACTGTTGAGCCATGATTTATCACTAACGACCAATGACTAATCCACCAGCCGCGCTCGAAGAAACTACATTTTCCCACCTACCTGTATTACCTCAAGAAGTAATTGCAGGTCTTTTGGTGCGTCCTGGTGGGCATTATTTAGATGTAACGGTTGGGGGTGGTGGTCACAGTCGTTTGATTTTAGAGGCTGTACCAGATGTTAAGCTAACGGCTGTTGACCAAGATGAAGATGCTTTAGCAGCAGCCCAGAAAGAGTTAGAGGAATTTGGGGAAAGGGTAAAATTTGTTCGTAGTAATTTTGCCACTTATGAGTTCCCTAGTGCTAGTTTTGATGGCATACTCGCTGATTTGGGTGTAAGTTCCTATCATTTAGATACACCAGAACGGGGTTTTAGCTTCCGCCACGCAGCTAACCTCGATATGCGGATGGATCAAAGGCAGCCTCTAACCGCCGCCGATGTGATTAATGATTGGGATGAAGTAGAATTAGCCAATATTTTCTTTCAATACGGTGAGGAGAGACTTTCACGACGCATTGCTAGACGTATCGTCGAAAAGCGCCCTTTTTCTACAACTACCCAATTAGCTGAGGCGATCGCATCTTCTGTTCCCCCCAAATACCGTTATGGCAGGATTCACCCAGCAACCAGGGTTTTCCAAGCTTTACGCATCGTCGTCAATGATGAGTTAAAATCCCTAGAAACTTTTTTAGCAAAAGCCCCACCTGCCCTTGTCTCTGGTGGCAGAATTGCTATTATCAGTTTTCACAGCCTTGAAGACCGTTTAGTCAAACATGGTTTAAGAAATTCACCTCTATTAAAAGTATTAACCAAAAAACCCATCACCGCTACCGAAGCCGAGATTGCCAACAACCCGCGATCGCGTTCTGCCAAACTCAGAATAGCAGAGAGAAGGGACGAAGCATTTTAATTTATTTCCTACCCCAAAAAAAACAAAAGAGGGAGCTTAACCCCCTCTACAGACAAAGCAATTATTAAATTGGTCTTATATCCGGTTGCTTGGCAGCATAGCGATAGGATTCACCGCACCTTTACCAGATGGATGAATTTCAAAATGGCTGTGTGGTCCGGTGCTAAAGCCTGTGCTACCCATGTCCGCGATTTGTTGCCCTTGGGCTACCTGCTGACCAACTTGTACCAAAATTCTGCTGTTGTGGCCGTAGCGGGTCAAGCTGCCGTCGGGATGACGAATGTCTACAAGATTACCGTAACCGCCTTTGTTCCAGCCGGCTTTCTCAACTACACCAGGGGCAGAGGCATATACTGGTGTGCCAACAGGAGCTGCAATATCAATACCTCTGTGCATTCTGCCCCAGCGCCAACCGTAACCAGAGGTTAGTACACCTTTTGCTGGCCAAATGTATGATACAGAAGAGTTGGATGGAGGAGGCACGTTATCATCAATTACTTGTGGTAAGTGCTGATCTACAGCCGCCAAAGGAGGTAAGGCTGGAGATACGGTAGTTCCGCGCATTTTGCCCAAAGAATCAGAAGCATTTATGCGAGTAGGAGGTGTAGCTACCCTTCTAGGAGAAGAACTACGGGTGGGGGTGACATTACCTACACCTTGATTAGTCACAAATTCTGGATTTAAAGGCTCGTTAATGGGCAAGGTAGCCCGGAACTGTGGCTTAACAGGTTCGTTACTGTAGCTTGGTGTTAACGGCGTAGGAACAGGAATCTGTACAGCGCTTTGTTGCCGGATAGAAAGTGGTTTGGTTACTGTCACATTTCTTGGGCTAGTAACGGGGATCGGTACAGTAGCCTCATTGTTCTCTGCTACTGTTACAGATGGATTTCCAGACTGTTGATCACGGTATTTTGCCTGTAATCTTTGAATCTCTGCTTGTAAGCTACGCAAGCGATCGCCTCTAGCTCTAGCTACTTTATTAGTTTGTTGCTGAGGTTGCTGTATTTCAATAAAAGCTTTAGGTATGGGGGTATTACCTCCTACACCTTGAGTCTCGGCAGTTACAGGATTTGTTTCTGCTTGAGGAACAATTGTATCAACTTGTGTTGGTTGACTCTCAACAGTTGCTGGTGTTGGTACAGCAATAGGAATACTGGTGTTATCCGCTATAACTGGAGGCTGGGCAACTGGTAAATTAGGGTTAACTCTAATATTGTTGACAGGAGGAATGTTAGCCTCTATGGGAGTACTAGCGTACTGCACACGATTAGAGCTAATGATTACTGGTGCTTGAGCGATGGTGTTAGTGTTGGCTCTCGCTCCAGGAATAATTAGTTTTTGACTAATTTTTAGTTGATTGGGATTGCTAATATTATTGGCTTTTACCAGTTCTGCAACTGTGGTATTAAATCTGTTAGCGATCGCCGCTAAAGTATCTCCGGGCTTCACTTCATAAGTGTTCGGAGCGGATGGTGCAGTTCCTGTTAATGGTTGTACTGGGATGTTAATCGGCTGTGGCTGTTTGATTGTGGTTGCCAGATTATCTTGAGCGCCATTAGCAACTGTAAACTGCTGTTCAATGACTGTACCACTGACAGTCAACGCTGGCAGTTGATTCGCTAAAACTGTTGGCTGTGTTAATCCAATAGTAGTTTTTGATAAATCTTTTGACCCCTCAGACCGCAACTCCGCCAGACTTTTTCTTAAACGGTTCGATTTTTCTTGTAAACGATTCAGCGCAAATTCTTGCTGCGCTTTGAGTTGGGCATTAATTTCATCATTAGCAGCTGTATTGTTTGCTGCTTGTATTGTTAATAATGTGTTTTCTTCAGCCGCCGCACTGTTGACACTGTTAGTTTGTGTCGATGTTGGCTGTTCTGCATTATTTATTTGCCCCCCTTGTGCCAGTTGAGATTGCTGGTTGATGGCAGTATTGGGTGCGGCAACGTTTTTAGTATTATTCTCTGAAGCAGGAAGTTGGACAGACCTTCCACTTGCCAAAACTTGCAATTTAGCTTCAAGTCCAGGCAACTGTGACACGGCTGTCGGTTCCAGTATTACAGTATTCTCTGGGCTGCTGGCGGATAGAGCTATGGGAGTTCCTAATTTTGTAGCAGCTTTTGCTTCAGTATCAGAAGTTGTCGGAACACTTGAGGTTGCCTTTTGGCTCCCTACAGGCGCAGCAGCTTGGGCTTGATCGCTTTGTCGAGGCACCAAAAGGCTGGTTGCTCCCATAGAAATTGCAAGGCCAATCATTGCTGCTTGTCTCCGCGCCCGGCAATTAGCTTGATTGTTTACTACGGTTAACTGCTCTACCGGGGCATCATCGCTGCTAGGGGTATTGTTCAACACAGCTTTCACTCTTTTTTTCAATGCTCGTTTCAAAGACGACCTCCTATGATCACTAGCGCTTAACTGACCTAGATTTTCCAGTTGGATACTAGTCAATGATTTAGATCACATCACAAGATGGATCATGATCACATTCATCAGAGATACTTAGGCAAGATTAACCTGCTTCTCCGATTTAGACAAGTTCGCACCTGCTAGCAAAATTTTAAAGTTGCTGCGTTTACTTGTCTTTGCCACTCCACACACCCTCACACAGTTTGCTTTTCACAGTTGCTT
This sequence comes from Nostoc sp. MS1, assembly GCF_019976755.1. NCBI lineage: Bacteria > Bacillati > Cyanobacteriota > Cyanophyceae > Nostocales > Nostocaceae > Nostoc > Nostoc sp. MS1. The sequence goes on along the minus strand of NZ_AP023441.1, from coordinate 3,971,473 downwards.
TTGCTGATTTTGCTTCAGATGCCTGTGACCGGAAATTATATACTTACCCAGTCTATAGTTGCCATCAGCAATTTCTCGGCTAAGACTTCTGGAAAAGCGATGCCCCTGTTGTTGATATCTTCAAGGGTTTTTTACCTGATCCGTCTATCCCAACATGAGACTTTACGTTGATTATTCCCTAAAACACAACCGTATACACTTTCAACGGTTTTTTTAGCTGTAAGGGAACCAATAATCAGCTATAAAGGTACAAATGCCTTATATGAATAGTTTTCACCCTTTTTGTTTCCGAAAAATGAGATATTTTGATTCATCAAAATCTATCATTTCCGTCGTCGAGGCAATGGATTTTCCTATACAAATTTCTTATAATTACTCACCTATAACCTGACAATATTTTCTATATATTTACTGTTTTCTCCATTAATTGCAGTATCAATAAATACTTTTAAGCTAAAGACCTACTCAAGTAATACAGCTTTCAAAACTCTACATTACCTTTTTCAAGAAGCCGTATATAAGTATTGTTACCGAAATAAAATCATGTATTCATTTACAGGAGATAACCTAGCTGACGACGTGCCTCAAACAAGCCAATTGCCACACTTACTGAAAGATTTAAGCTACGAACACCAGGTTCAGCCATAGGAATATGCAGAGTAGCATCGCAAGCAGACAGAACATTAGTAGGTAAACCTGTGGTTTCACTACCGAATAACAACCAATCATCCGGTTGAAATTGAAATTGAATATAACTAGAACTGCCCTTAACCGAAAAACCTAACAATCTACCGCTACGCTCCTGATGTAGATTCTTAAAGGTTTCTATAGTTTTGTGGTAGTGCAGCTTGACGTATGGCCAGTAGTCTAAACCTGCCCTTTTAAGGTAGCGATCGCTAATTTCAAATCCTAATGGCCCTACTAGATGTAACTCTGTACCTGTAGCGGCACAAGTACGCGCGATATTGCCAGTATTGGGGGGTATTTGCGGATGAACTAAAACGACCTGGGGCATTGTACGGATAATCTTTTGTTGTATAAAATTATATATTTTTATTTAAAATCTATCAAAGGAGAGAGGTAAGTTATAGGTTTTTTTAATATGTGTCTATTAAGTTATATTGATTAGAATTTCAAAATAATAAAATTGGTCATTTGTCATTATTCCATAGTTAAAAGTCAATGGTTAACCATTAACGTTTTTAACTATGGACTATTGACTATTACTTTACGCTTTTATAGGCGTACACAGTTTATCTTGCAGTTCAATTTCCCGTTCTTGAGTGGTTGCTATGGCTTGAGTAATAACACATTGTGTATCGAAGCCGACTTTATGCAGTTGTAGCCAGTGTTGCGCTTCATTTCCTTCTCTTAAGATTTTTTGTAAAGGAGAAAGGAAACAGCTAAAACCATGTTGTTTAGCGATCGCCCAAACTTCGTGATATATTTCGTCAATCCAATCCCTAGCTATGATGCTTCTACCATCTTGCCAGTGTGTGAGTTGAGCATCAAGGCTAGAAGTTGCGGCTGCGGCTTCGTTTTTAGCCGTCAGGGTAATGAGTTCTTCACCAGAAAACTGACTTTGAGTTAAAGGATCTAAATCAGGGTTGTCTATTAATTGTAATAAGCGTGCTTCTAATAAGGCACAAATCGCTAATAAAGAAATAGGATCTGTAACTAAATCACAGATTCTTAATTCTAAGCGATTCAAATCAAAAGGACGGCGATCGCCATTTGGTCTAACTGACACCCACAAGTGGCGGACATTTTGCATTGTCCCTAGACTCAATTGTTGTTCTACCCATTCGATATGATGGGTGTGGCTTTTAAATAAAGGGACATGGCTTGGTGTTTGGGGGAATAATCCCCAACGGGTGGAATGATATCCGGTTGCTTTACCATCAATGAAAGGAGACGAGGCGCTGAGAGCTAAAAATAAAGGTGCTTCTACACGAATTAACCGACAAGCACGCATTAACACTTCAGGATCAGCAATACCTACATTTATATGTACGCTAGCGGTGACTACTTTTGTGCCGTAGCTTTGCTCAATATAGTCATGATATGGGTTGGCTGGGTCGGAACGGAAAAAGCGATCGCTTCCACCTAAAGATAAGGTACTCCCTGGAATCAGGGTATAGTCACCCAATTGTTGCAGGTAATTTCTTAGTTCACGCCGAGGACGTAGCAAGGCGCACAATAAACTTTCGTAACTATCTAATGGGTCGGTTGTATATTCTACGTTACGGCTATCTGGTTCTCGAACAAATCCATCCAAATCGGCGACAATTTTATCCGAGAGACCTACAATGTCACCTTGAGGCGTTCCGGTGTACATCTCAATCTCAAAGCCCTTTAATAAAACCACTTGCTTCTCCTCGGCTCTCCCAGCCATTAAATTGTATCGACTAAGACAATCCTTTACATCGACATACGGCCGAATTTTTTCTTGAGAATTATGAAACTGTAGACTGAGGTCTGTGAATTTGTGACCCCACTCAAGGCTGGTTGTGAATTTTCAGGGTGGATAATTACCTAATTCGCAACCTTTAACTCACAACACATAATTCTGCCTAATTTTCTAATCAGCGAAGAACTAGAAAAGTCATAAGTATCACTAGTGATTTTTTAAACTAATAATCTACCAGTGAACCTAACTACAGGTAACTGCACCAGCCAAAATACGCAACCTATGTAACGGTGGTTTCCTCTGGCAGATACATAGAAAAACACCAATGTCTATCAAAACGGAATTTTTTTACTATTACTTACTGTATGTCTCAATTTAACGTTTTATACAAGTTATTTTGATGTGATCTATAGTCTCATAAAATGTCCAATTGTTTAATAGTGGATTAAAGCTTGTATTGGCGGTAGATTTGACTAGCAGCACGATGTACTAAGGAATGTCGCCAAACCAAAGCTTCCATATCATCAGCGTAACCGCCACCAATGACGCAGGCGACAGGATAACCAGAACTAACACAGGTAGTTAAAACCTGCATTTCCCGACGAAAAAGTCCAGTATCACTTAATGCTAGTTTACCTAAGCGATCGCCTATATGTGGATCAACGCCAGCATCGAAAAATACCAAATCCGGCTTGATATCTATTAGCAAATCTGGTAGGTAACTGGCTAAGGTTTGCAAGTAAGCGTCATCTTCCATTCCTACAGGTAGGGAAACATCTAAATCACTATTTTGCTTAGTTCCTGGGAAGTTGACTTCGCAGTGCATGGAGAAGGTAAATACACTGTCGTCATCTTGAAAAATAAAAGCTGTACCGTCGCCTTGATGCACATCCAAGTCAACAATGAGGATTTTTTGGACGAGTCCCATTTTTTGTAAAACGCGAGATGCGATCGCTAAATCGTTGAAAATACAAAAACCAGAACCATAACTGGGAAAAGCGTGATGAGTACCACCAGCCGTGTTACAAGCTAAACCGTGAGTAAGTGCTAACTGCGCTGTCAGAATTGTCCCGCCCACCGCCACACAGGTACGATTTGCTAATGCTGGACTCCAAGGTAAACCAATACGACGCTGTGCTTTGGGATCTAATGTACCTTCACAGTACGCTTGTACATAGTCTGGGGTATGAACCAACTCGATTAACTCTTGAGGTGGAAGTTTTGGCGTATGAAATTGTTCTGGTTGTGCTACGCCATCGGTTAATAGCAATTCATAGAGTTTCTTAAATTTTGACATCGGGAAGCGATGTCCTTCAGGTAATGGTGCAACGTAATCCGGGTGATAAATAATTGGCAATTCCATATTGTATATTTTCACCCAAAGGCTGATGCTAAATCCAAATAAATATCATAGTTTATCCTGAATGTAAGCACTAGTATCAAAATGCTTTTTTTGCGAACGCGGTAAAATCTGGCAATAGGAAATATGCTAATGAATTACAACCTCAATCTAATTATGATGGACTGGATTTTACCTCTGGGATTTCTCTTGTTTGGTTTAATTACCGGAGTAATTGGCGAAAAATTTATATTTAAGAGATTAGAAAAATTCGCATTCAAAAAGGAAATCCCTGGAAGCCACATTATTTTTAAATCTTTGAAGCGTATGCCATTTATTTGGTTTACTCTTGCAGGAATTTCAGCAGCAATTGTTAGTGCGCCTTTAAAGCCAGATGTGGTTATTTTACTGCAAAAGATTACTAAAATTGCTTTTCTCGTATCAGTCACATTAGTTTTAGCTAATTTAGTTTCAGGATTCGTCAAACTATATACACATAAGACAGAAAGAGCTACAGCATCACTGATTGCTAACCTTGCTAAAGCTTGTGTTTTGCTTTTAGGTGTATTACTTTTATTACAAACGCTAGGTATTGAAATTACGCCAATTGTTACCACTTTAGGAGTTGGTGGTTTAGCAGTAGGTTTAGCACTACAAGATACGCTTGCTAATTTATTTTCAGGTTTCTATTTAATTATTTCTAAACAAGTTAGAACTGGTGATTATGTCAAGCTAGATGCAGGTCAAGAAGGATACGTCACAGATATTTCTTGGCGTAATACTACTATCAGGGAATTATCTAATAATGTAATTATCGTACCTAACTCTAAATTGTCATCGGCAATTTTTACTAACTATCATTTACCTGCAAAGGAAATTACTTTAACCATGAATGTAGGTGTTAGTTATGATAGTGATTTAGAAGAGGTAGAAAAAGTAACTGTAGAAGTAGCTAAAGAAGTTATGAGGGAAATTGCTCCGAAATTAATAGAAAATGAACCGTATATTAGATTTCATACTTTTAACGATTTTAGTATCGATTTTACTTTATATATGCGTGTTAGCGAATATTTTGATCAGCGTATCGGTAAACATCTATTTATTAAAAAGCTTCATAAACGCTATCAAAAAGCAGGGATTTCTATTCCATTTCCTATTAGAGATGTATATTTTCATGGAAAAGTAAATGATGGTTAATTTTATGCTGATCATGCCACAAAGTTGATACAGATTTTACTTGTATAAATAGGGCGGGCAAGATGCCCACCCCACAAGAATTTGATTCAATTTCAATTGTTAATTAGAGTTGTTAAGCCTCTCTACCAAAATTTACATGAAGATTTTGGTGTTGCTAAATCAAGGGATAATTCTTGTAGGGTAGGCAGGATGCCTGCCCTTAAATACAAGGGACGGGGAAGATGCCCATCCCACGAAAATAGTAAAATCATCCTGCAAATATGCAACATCAAGATTTTTATCAAAACCTTCATTTATGAAAATTTCCAGTTCTTAGTTTCATCTTTTCAGAACTAATTGGAAAGAGTTAAGATATCCTGTAATCGTTTTAGCTAATGACTTTTGCTGTTTTTTGCTAGTGATAGCCATTACTTGATACAAGCGTCCATCAGCCACATAAATTCTACTTCTAGTGATTTTACCACCAGAATTTATGTATGTAATTTCCTTTCCTAGATGACCGTTAGAACTACGAATATCACGTTGATTCAATAAATTACTTTTCGTAGTTTTTAACGCCATATCGCGGACGTTATTCAAAATTTCTTGAGGATCTGTTAATTTCCCATAACTGTAGGGAAATTCGTTGTATACGACTAAGTAGGCTACTTCCTGTTTTGGGGGTTGGGCTAAAAATACATTTAAGTTAATTTCCCCCATGTAAGTCTTTTGGGTTTGAAACTCTTGCTTTGGTGAACCCGGCATCAAAACAGAAAAGCGTCCATCTGGGGCATTAAACAGCTTCCATTCTGGTTGAATTGGTTCAGTTACGGTTGGTTTCTTTTGAGAGTCAGTTTTTTTGGCAACAGTTGGTTTCTTTTGAGTATCGTTTTTTTTGGCAACGGTTGGTTGCTTTTGAGACTGTGCTTTTCTAACAACAGTTGGTTTTTTACCAGACACAACTGTTTTTGCTGGAACGTTGGCACGCTTGATTTGACGAGCTTCTACAGTCATTGAGCCGCTACAAACTAAGGTAGCGGCGATTAATGATAACACAACTTTTAGTGTCATAGTTTTGGCATTCGCAGATGCTGCTATTACTGGCGATGTGCTAGTTATAACCTAGCAGCACACAAAGCAGCACCTATTAATCCTACTTGTGGATTGAGAATAATATGTATAGGTATTTCTTCCAAAAGTGGACGCATTCTGCCTTTCTGGCTGAAATTGAGTAAGAAATTGCTGTTTTCAATCAATGATAAGTTTTTAGGGGCAATGCCACCTGCAATGTATAAACCACCGTATGGTAAGAGTTTGAGGGCTAAGTTACCGGCTTCTGCACCATAAGCATCTATAAATAATTGCAGGGTTTGTTCGGAAAGGCGATCGCTTTTCTGCACTGCGGCTTTACCAATAGCTGCACCAGGATCAACGCTTTTTTCTGCTTGTCCGGCTTGTTGTTCCCAAGTGCGGACAACTTGAGCGATTTCTGGAGATTCGGTGGCGAGTTTGCGATCGCGTAAAAATTGGTAAATCGCTACAATTCCCTGTCCCGAAACCACCCGTTCCACAGACACACGCTGGATATCATGTTTATCCAGCAAATATTTCATTAGCTGAAACTCTAACTCGTTGCGAGGGGCAAAATCAGCGTGTCCACCTTCAGAGGGGAAAACTTGATAGTGGTTTTCCTGTTTGATTAAAAATCCTTGTCCTAATCCAGTACCAGCACCAATTATGCCGATAGGTGCTTCTGGTTTTGGTTTACCAACTTGTAAAGTGCGTAAATCTTGCTTACCCAAACCAAAAATCCCATAACCAACAGCCGCAAAATCATTAATTAGGGAAATTAAGGGAATACTTAATTCTTGGGCTAATCGTTCAGTATCCAAAAACCACGCCAAATTAGTCAACTTGGCAGTATTATTCACCACTGGGCCAGCGATCGCAAAACAAGCTTTCTGGGGTGTAGGTGTATTAGCCTTGACCAAAAACTGCTGCACCATCGGGACTAAATCGGGAAAATCTCCACTATGGTAAGTTTCCTCAAAAATAGTTTTTAACTCCGATGAGTCTGATATCTCCACCACACGCAAAATAGTTTTCGTCCCGCCAATATCTCCTGCTAATAATAAAGTCATAAAACTTACTAGTAAATTGGTCAGTAGTTATTAGTCCATAGTCCATAGTCCACAGTCAACAGCCCAAGGAAAGGGTAAGGGGAAAAGCCTTTTGTCAACTGTTAACATACTAAGCAAATCGAATCACTTCCTCTACTTCTGCTAGGTGGGAAGTATCCCCCTTTAGTTCTAATAACCAATCTGGGTCGTAACGCACAACCTTGACTAAAGAACATAAAGAAGCTTTAACTTCAGTTTTGGCAATTTCTCCTACTAACCCCATAGCAGCACCCAGCACAGATGCACCATGCGCTACCAGTAAAATATTTTCGGGGAAGAACTCCGTCGCCAAACACCTAGCAGTTTGTCCAGAACGCGCCCTGACTTCTTCATGAGTTTCGGGGTAATTTGCTGCAATGCGTGCTGTATAACCGAGATCGATTCTAGGAAATAATTCTGCTAACGCTGAAATTGACAGCCGTTCTGGTTCTTCCGTCATCCAAGCTGGATTAAGCCATTCACTCAACCCTGTCTCTAGATTAATCGGTAAATTCAAAACTTCTGCCACTGCATCAGCAGTTTGTACAGTTCGCAGAAAAGGAGAAGCGAAAATATGATGGATTTTCTCTGTTTGCAAACGTTGCGCTAACTGTTTAGCTTGCATCATCCCATCATCAGATAAGGGTGGATCATAACGTCGTTCTGCGGTAAGGAACCAGTCGGGGTTAACAAAGTCGAGGCGGTTAGCATGTCTTGCGATCCAGACTATTTGACTCATGGGTTTGGTTGAGGGGGCGAATTGAACTCGCTGCAAACAAAAATACACACCCTAAAAGACGGGTGCAAACTCAATATATGATAAATCTTGTAATAATTTGTAATTAATCGTTGGTCAATAGTCAATAGTCAAACAATTTTAGATTTTGGATTGACGATCTTGGATTGACTGCACCCACAAGGGGATGCAGCTTGGAGATTTTGGATTGACGAAGCAGCGCGATTTGTTCTGCCCACCAGGGGCAGGGCTTGAACCAAAAATAATCCAAAATCCAAAATTTAAAATCTAAAATTAGTACGGTCAATAGTCAACAGTCCATAGGCACAGTTATTTTCTTCTTGTGCCTTACTCCTTAGTCGCTATTTATGAAGTGATATTACAAACCTTGCAAAAATATTGAGAAATTGTCTCTATGCCAATCCTGGTTTTAACGTAGAACCTATAGGAGAGACTTGAGGCAAATATAAATGAGCAAAGTTAGTAATCAAAACTATCGTTTTGTCTGCACTTTAACTTTTGGTGATATCTACGGTCAAATAATTGTTTGGTTAATTACGATTGTTCTGAGTTTGGCATCGGCTTTAGCTCTGATGGGTGCTAGAAGACCAGTATATGCGTTAGTAACTGTAGGTCTTGTTGTATTACTTTCCCTACCTTTCTTGTTGTTTGCATTTGTAACTACATTGTTAAATCATATTGAAGTTATGGCTGTAGAACCAGGTACAAAAACCGAACCCATTCCAGGTAACGTTTCTCAACAACAACCTGTACAAGCAACAAGTTGACAATAGTATTAACAAGTTTTGTATTTTCCTTTCCCTGTCTACTGATGGGGATTTTTTTTGTAAAGATACCAAACATCTCAGTGAATCACCTCTTTACAATAGAACAGCAGCGTTCTGTAGTCGGTAGTTAATATGCTAGAGCATGATGTAATTATTGTTGGGGGTGGATTGGCTGGGTGTCGAGCGGCTGTGGAAATTGCTCGTACTGACCCTAGTTTAAATGTTGCAGTAGTCGCTAAAACCCATCCTATCCGTTCTCACTCGGTTGCCGCCCAAGGTGGCATGGCAGCATCATTAAAAAATGTCGATTCCGAAGACTCTTGGGAAGCCCACGCTTTTGATACTGTCAAAGGTTCTGATTATTTAGCAGATCAAGATGCAGTAGCGATACTCGCTCAAGAAGCTCCAGATGTGGTAATTGACCTGGAACATATGGGGGTTTTGTTCTCTCGTCTAAGCGATGGTCGCATTGCTCAACGGGCTTTTGGTGGACACTCCCATAACCGTACTTGTTACGCTGCTGATAAGACTGGTCACGCAATTCTGCATGAATTGGTAAATAATTTGCGGCGTTACGGTGTGCATATTTATCAAGAGTGGTACGTGATGCGCCTGATTTTGGAAGAAAATGAGGCTAAGGGCGTGGTCATGTACAGCTTGTTAGATGGGCATATTGAGATAGTTAGGGCAAAAGCGGTAATGTTTGCCACTGGCGGTTATGGTCGCGTTTATAATACCACTTCCAATGATTACGCCTCCACTGGTGATGGCTTGGCGATGACTGCGATCGCAGGTTTACCTCTAGAAGACATGGAGTTTGTCCAATTCCACCCTACAGGTTTATATCCGGTTGGTGTGTTGATTTCCGAAGCTGTCCGTGGGGAAGGAGCATATTTAATTAACAGTGAAGGCGATCGCTTCATGGCTACCTACGCACCCAGTCGCATGGAACTAGCCCCTCGTGATATTACCTCAAGAGCGATCGCTTATGAAATTCGCGCTGGGCGTGGTGTCCACCTTGATGGAAGTGCAGGCGGCCCCTTTGTCTACCTAGATTTACGCCACATGGGCAAAGAAAAAATTATGAGCCGCGTTCCCTTCTGTTGGGAAGAAGCCCACCGCCTAGTCGGTGTAGATGCAGTGACTCAACCGATGCCAGTTCGTCCGACAATTCACTATTGTATGGGTGGTATCCCTGTGAACACAGATGGACGAGTCCGTAGTAGTGGTGATGGCTTAGTTGAAGGCTTTTTTGCGTCTGGGGAAACATCTTGTGTATCTGTTCATGGTGCAAATCGTCTAGGTAGTAATTCGCTATTGGAATGTGTAGTTTATGGTAAGCGCACAGGGGCGGCGATCGCTCAATATGTGCAGCAACGCAAGTTACCAACCATAGATGAGCCACGTTACATTACACAAGCCCAACAAGAAATTCAAGCCTTACTAGAACAGCCAGGACAGTACCGCATTAACGAAGTCCGCGAAGCATTCCAAGATGCAATGACCGAATATTGCGGCGTTTTTCGCACACAAGAATTAATGAGTCAAGGCTGGGATAAAATCTCAGAACTACAAAATAAATATAGTCAAGTATATTTAGATGACAAAGGCACTTGTTGGAATACCGAACTAGTAGAAGCTTTAGAATTGCGGAGTTTAATCGTAGTTGGACAAACCATTTTAGCCTCAGCCCTTAACCGTCGAGAAAGTCGTGGCGCACACTTCCGTGAAGATTACCCCCAGCGCGATGACGAAAATTTCCTTCAACACACAATGGCTTACTATTCACCCGCAGGTATTGACATTCAATATCGCCCAGTAGTGATTAATATGTTTGAGCCAAAGGAAAGGAAGTATTAGGTAAACCTAATAAATCGAGGGGACTATCAACATTAGTCCACCTCGATGAAAAAATTGTAAATTATCAAGCAGAGTCTAACTGTTTCTGAATCGCCGCTTTTATCTTCTGTTCCCATTCGGGATCATTCAATTCAATAGCAACATCCCGCTTACGAGATTTACGTCTATCCATGATAAGCATAAGAAGCTTCCCTATCATCCTTATGATTGACAAGGTAACGCTTTAGCTCTTGGTCAGTCATTGTAGTATAGTTTGCTTTTGTTATGGTTCTATTCTACTATTTAGTAAAATTACCATCTCTATCTCTTCATTTTTTCCTGCTAAAACAAATATATTTAGAGTTCTTTCATCCAATCGCACAATGTGAATTGGCTGAAACATGACATTTGTGAGTTGATAACAGAGCCTATCTAAACACTGTAGCTGTTCTGCTGTTGGTTGTCCTTCAGCATTTGGTGCAAAACTCATCACAAAACACTGACATACAATGGACTCCAGCTATTCCCTGTTCATCATCCTCTAACATAAATTAACAGGAAAAATTTCTAAGTATCTTTATGGATGCCTAGCAATAAAAAAACATAAACTTATAAATAAGTGATGTATGATACTGGAAATCCAAAAACTGTAAAACATCATTCAATCATACATCTTAATTACGTAAGGATATAACTATCATGTTTAAACTTAGTTTAAAGTTGAAGCATCTTAGTAAAACCGTACTTATAGGATATAGCCTGATTTTTCTAGCAATCCTCATAGGTTTTATCACAAGAATTATTGGCGTTTTTCAATACGTATCATTTGATATTGGCCCGGCTCCTGATCAAATCAAGGATGCCTTTACAGTTATCAATATGTGGAAAGGTGAGTTACCTACACTTGGCCCCCAGGCGGCTGTGGGTGGACACCATATCTTACCCTTGTATTATTATCTTTTTTGGCCTTTTACCCTTTTAGGCGCAGATCCAGTCTTCCAAGCTTTACCCAATGGCTTATTTTCTTTTTTATCTATTTCATTATTAATGTATTTAGTTTATCAACTGCTAGAAAATGTTGAGCCACAAAAGAAAATTTTTCTAACTGGTTTAGCTGGCTTTTGGTATAGCGTGCTTTATGGCGAAATATTTATCAATAATTATCAATGGAATCCTAGTTCAATTCCTTTCTTTTTCATAGCCTTTACCTTACTATACCATTTTCAAATGGAGGCTAAATTCTCTTTCCCAGTTCAAGCTATATTATGGGCTGGATATGGAATAGTTTTGGCTATATTAATGAGCTTACACTCTTCCACTCTATTTGTAATGCCGATTGTATTTGTTATTAGCTGTGCAATCTTTTTATATAAAGTTATTAAAAGAAAATTTTACTTATTAACAATATTGCCTGTTATCAGTGTTATATCGGGTGTAATTGTATTACTACCATACTGGATAGGTGAGTTTGGCAGAGGATTTCAAAATACTAAATTTATTATCAAAGTTATATTTCAGTCTAAGACAGGTACAAATAGCTCTTTATTCGCAAGTTTAGCTAAGAGATTGAGCAATGTATTTTTGAATTATTTCAAACTATTTCAAGAACCATATTTGTGGAATCCTTCATTGCTTTACTTCCTAATATCAATTATCTTCCTCAGTGTGGTTACTTATTTTGGCATTACTAAATTTAAAGGTAATCAATATATTTGGGGTATCTTGTGTTCTACATGGGGTATCTATCTTTATGCTGCTTCTAATCTTGATTCAGAAACAACTGTTTTTCATTACAAAATACTAATAATATTTGCGCCTATCATTTTAACGATTACTTCTCTTGCTTACCTAAATTTTTCTAAAAGTAAAAAACGAATTTTCTATATCATCACAGGCTTGATTATTTTTATATCCTGCCTTAACAACTTATTTTATGAGTCGCAATTTCTCTTAAGTAAATATGGTAGCAACCGGGTGATGAACACAGCAGATATGACCCAAATTATCAGTCAGTTACCATCAGGTGCAGTTGTTTGCGATCCTAGAGTGAAGAATCGGAGGAAAATTCATAATCAATATAATTATATTGATACAAATATTACGCGGAAGGGCATTAAACTTGTTAATGTTTGTGAGGCGGGTAATTATGTTATTCATCCTAAAAGATCGCTAATTGTAGATGGTACATATGTCAATGATGCAGCTTACGAAAAACCCCATTTTGTAAAATATAGTCCATCGGATTTAGAGAAGTTATGGCCTATATTTAAAATCGTGGAAAATGGCAAGATTGCTAAACCAGCCAAAGTTGTTGCAGAAACATACACAGCCACAGTTTATCTTTTAGACTAGGACGGATGAATCAACGTTTAACTGCGTTGGTTGATCTAAATATGATGTGCCTGCCATTATGCGATCGCCTACACCCAGATACTCCAGCCCCAAGATTTGTTAAGCAATTTAAACTAAAAGTTGCGATAAATGTAGAGCATTGTAACAGTCAGTAATCAATCAACCGGAAGGAGTAACTCATTAGGGTAAGATCCTGAAAATAGGAAAAGGCGATTAATAGAGTCTTAAGACAATGGCACAGGATCGAAAATCAACGGTTATAGTTACTGGAGCTTCTTCTGGGGTTGGTTTGTATGCAGCTAAAGCCCTTGCTAAAAGCGGTTGGCACGTTGTTATGGCTTGCCGTAATTTAGAAAAGGCAGAACAAGCAGCGCAAGAAGTAGGTATCCCCAAGGACAGCTACACCATCATGCACATTGATCTGGGTTCTTTGGATAGTGTGCGCCAGTTTGTCAACAATTTTAGAGCAAGCGGCAAGTCTTTAGAAGCTTTGGTATGTAACGCTGCAATTTATATGCCCTTGATTAAGGAACCTTTACGCAGCCCAGAAGGTTACGAGTTAACCATGACTACCAATCACCTTGGTCATTTTCTCCTATCTAACCTCTTGCTTGAGGACTTGCAAAAGTCATCGGCGACGGATAAGAGACTGGTAATTTTGGGAACCGTTACACATAACCCAGATGAACTAGGCGGTAAGATTCCACCACGCCCAGACTTGGGTAATTTAGAAGGCTTTGCCCAAGGCTTTAAACCGCCCATTTCTATGATTGATGGGAAAAATTTTGAACCAGTGAAGGCTTACAAAGATAGCAAAGTATGTAACGTCCTCACCATGAGAGAACTACATCGCCGTTATCACGAGTCAACAGGAATCTCTTTCACTTCTCTCTATCCTGGTTGCGTAGCAGAAACACCACTATTCCGTAACCACTACCCCTTATTCCAAAAACTCTTCCCCTTATTCCAGAAATATATTACAGGGGGATACGTATCTCAAGATTTGGCGGGAGAAAGGGTTGCAGATGTGGTTGCGGCTGCTGAATACAAACAATCTGGTGCTTACTGGAGTTGGGGTAATCGTCAGAAAAAAGATGGTAAATCTTTTGTGCAGAAAGTTTCTCCCCAAGCCCGCGACGATGAAAAAGGCGAACGCCTATGGGAGTTGAGCGAAAAGTTAGTTGGGCTGGAATCACAAAAGCCCGTCGCGCTCAACAGTTAACTATTCTCTATGTCAATCTAAAATCACAAATTTAAAATCCAAAATTGGTTGACTCTGGACTAAGACAGATATATAATCAATTCTGATAGAAGGGGAGTAGCTGCTGGCAAAAGCCAGTACATCTGAATCAACATACTGGTGATGAACCTGGTTCAGATGACAATAACTAAAGATTTGTAAGCGAGACCTTCACTAAGTTCACATTCAAGATGTGGCTTGGTGAGGTCTTTTGGCATTCATCAAGCTCCACATCACTAAACGTCCTTCAGGAGCTTGAGAGAGTGCTAACAGCTTTTACCGCAGGTTTATTACTAATTACAGTTTCCGAACTGGGAGATAAGACTTTCTTCATCGCTATGATATTAGCGATGCGCCATTCCCGACGTTTGGTATTTGCCGGGGTGGTAGCAGCTTTAGCAGCGATGACAATCTTGTCAGTGATGTTTGGACAAGCAATTTCTAGATTGCCAAAAGTTTATATTCACTATGCTGTAATCTTTTTATTCTTTGCCTTTGGAATTAAGCTGTTATACCAAGCTACTAAGATGACGAAGGCGGCAGCAAAAGCTGGAATGATGGAAGAGATAGAAGAAGCAAAAGAAGCCGTAGAGAAAGCCGATTTGCATCTATCAAAACGAAAAACACCTTGGTCTATTATTACAGAAGCCTTTGTTTTAACATTTATGGCTGAATGGGGCGATCGCACTCAAATTGCCACCATCGCCCTAGCAGCCGGGAATAACATCATTGGCGTAACATCAGGAGCCATTTTAGGTCATACCATTTGTGCAGCGATCGCCGTCATCGGTGGCAAAATGATTTCAGGCAAAATTTCTGAGCGCCAACTCACCTTTGCTGGTGGATGTTTGTTTTTGATTTTTGGTGTCGTCGCTGCTATTGAAGGAGCGTAACAATTCAAAATTCAAAATTCAAAAAAAGATAAAGAGATGAGGAAGCAGATAATCTTACTCCTACTCTTAACTCCCTCATCTTCCTCTACTCCTCCACTCCTTCACTACTTCGGACTAGCTTCAGGTGTCGGTGTAGCTGTCGTAGCAGTTGTTGGGGTAGTAGGAGTACCAGCTTGTGTAGGCGTAACAGATGTGGAGGCTGCTTTACTAATCTCATCTTTGTATTGTGCAGGAGCTAGAGCTAAAGCACTATCAAATAAAGGTTTAGCTTCTGCTGTTTGTCCCTGTTGCTTTAAAAGCAATGCTTTTGCCAAAACTGGGCGGAAATCCTTTGCATCCCTCTTAATTGCTTGGTCAAATGTGGCCATAGCTTGGGGAAAACGCTTTTGGGAAGCATGAACATTTCCCAACAACACTTCTACAGCCACTACATCAACACTTCCAGGCTGGATGGTGTTTACTTGAGATGCCTTAGCCAGAGTATCTTGTAATAAGCCAACAGCCGCCTCTGGGCGTTGCTGATCTATTAGTAAAACTACCATGCCCTGTAAAGCCTTTAAATCACCCGGTTTTGTCGCCAAAATTGCCCGGTAAGCTTGAGCTGCGCCTTCCTTATCACCAATTTGCTGTTTGGCTTGAGCTAAGAGAACTCCATACTCAGTTTGCTCAGGATTGAGCTTGGCTAACTTTTCTAAAGGCTCTATCACACCTTGGACATTACCCTCTTTTAAAGCTAAAAGTTGTAGCCGTGCTTGTAATAGACCCTTCAATGCTGCTTGATTTTCTGGTTCCCTTTGTAGAACCGATTCATATCCACGTACTTGGTCTTCCAATTGAGACTTTTGATTGGAAGCTACTGGAGTGCTTGGGTTAGTGGCGCTATTTTGGTTTGGAGGTGACGCACTATTATTTAGCGCCCCAATGATTGGCAGCACCGAAACACCTATAAATGCTAGAACTGCCAGCGCTAAGATGAGTTGAACTATCCAGCGATTGCGCGATTGAGACACGATTTAAACGCCCTCCGTAACTATAATCACAATATTATCGAGACGAAATAGAAAGTTAAAAATTTCCAAAACCTTGCGGAATACCGCCAAATCTCTGTGAATTTTATAACAAACAACCGATTAACACCGTTAAAGTTAAGTGATGACTTTAGAGGGAGCCGTCACAATAGAAGCTATGATATGCTTCCGAAACTAGTATAAAGGCGCTAAATTACAGATTTAGAGTAGAATGACGAGTCTAGCGTCTTTAAAATTGTATAGAGCGCTGTGATTTATGAAAAGCCAATATACTTTCATCAGTCACATCAGCGCTCTTTCTCGATGCTTTAGTAAAATCCCACCTTTTGGGATGTGTCTCCGCCGCAAGGAGTTTTTATGACTTCCGACCTGATGCCTTTGCCTGAATCTTCCAACTCTATTGCCTCCGATCAGCCTCAAAATAACACAGAGGCCGCCGCTAAAAATCATGTAGCAGCACCCCAACCCATTAAACGAGAAAATTCCCCACCTAGTATTAGTGAGGATACCTCAGATGGGAATTTAGCTGATCGCCAGCAACCAATTCCGCCTCCCAGCGAACCAATGCAATACCGAGCCATTGGTTTAGTTCGGGGTCGTTACCGTGCCAGCGATGAACAATTCACTCAAGGTATTTTACTCACTACAGACGGGGTAGAACTCAATGCCGTCCTCCTGGGTCGGATTATGAGTTTAGTAAAGAATCACCTAGACCTAGAAAAAGACCATTTGTGGGTAGTTTATCCCCGCACAAGACAGGAAAACGACTCTCTGCATATCCAAATTGTCGGCGTTTGGGAACCAGAAAATCTGGCTAAAAACGCGACAGAAGAAGACGAGCAAGAATTGGGTTTACATGAAAGTGTACCCGATACGCCAGAAGCAGAAACAAAACCCCCAGCGCCTTCAGCCAACATTCCTGATGGTGGATTTTCTGTGCGTGGAGAAGTAGTTTACCAGTCTTTTGATGCAAAAAGCTTAGTTATCAAAATTAAGCAGGCTCCACGTAAACCAACTGATAAACCCAAATATTTTAAATTGAAACTGCGTGGTGTCTTGACCACCAAAGCTGTAGGCAAGTTTTGGGATTTCCAAGCCAAGCGAGAAGGTGACGTTTTAGTAGTTCAAACTGCTGAAGCGATCGCTGACTTACCCAAAAAACGCCGACCACCGTTCAAAGGTGGTGGCGGCGGTGGCCCCCGTGGTGGTGGTGGCTTCAGAAAACCCTTCCCCCCCAGAAGACCAGGAGAAGCGCCCCCCCGTCCCGTCAAGAAAGTCGGCGGCGAACCCTCTGCGGTTTCCAAGCCTCAGCCAAAAACGCCAACTCCCAAGCCGGTGAAGAAGCCTAAGCCGACGGAGTAGGGAGTGGGGAGTGGGGAGTGGGGAGTAGGGAATAGGGGGAGATGAGGGAGATGAGGGAGTAAATAATTTCTTGCTCCTACTCAGCACTCATAACTCAGCACTTCCTCACTCCCACTTCTTAAATATCCCGCAAACGGTCTTGAGGCAGGAAAGAACGCTCTTGAGGAATCGGGGCGACTGGTTCTGTAAGAGTGAAAGTACCTGCCTCAATCCACTGTTTTAGTTCTATAGCTACTTGTCGAGAGAGAAAGACGCTGGCTAAAGGTGCAGCCCTCACGGTTTTACCCTCAATGGTGATACGCCCGGACTTGAGTTGAGCGTAACTGACTAAGCCGAATGTGGGGCGAACACGCCGAGGAATGGAAAAGTCTACTATTGGCGCGACTAAATCTTGGTCTTGGACTGCACAGTGTTGTACAACCTCTTCATTTAACACTGGCAATGGCACACCAACACCCAACATCAAGGAAGGGCCATAGCTTTTGAAATAACAACCCCTCACCCAACGAGCATCCATTTGTTTGGCATCACCTATTAAGGCTAAAGTCGCCGCCGGGCCGATTGGGGTTTGATTAGCTAGGCGCTTTTGTAAAGGGAAGTGTTGAGTTCCTTCCCAAGCCACATAACCAATGCCGCCACCCAAGAAAATGCGTGTACCGATGCCAATGAGTTGTAATTTGGGGTCGTTGAAAAGCGGAGAAATTGCACCTGGGTTAGAATAGACAGCGTTTGCCAGCCCTGGCTGTAGGGGGCCAAGATAGGTATGCAGAGGGCGATCGCCTCCATTCACCCCTACGATAAAATTTTGATAGAGATTCCGGGGATTAAATAAATAAAACTGATTAATTGTGTCACGGGTGATTGTAGTTTCAAAACTTGCTCTGGGATAACAATCAGTTACCTGTCCTTGCGCTCTAACTTGGATAGATTTACCCGCGATTAGATCCTCAATGACATGACCACCGCCACGTTCGCGGACTTCTTCACCGTCCATCGCATCGACAGCACAACTAGCACCCAAATATAAATCAACCGCCCCAAAACCACTGTAGGCGGGAACACCATCTAACCAGCAACGACGAATTTTGATTGGTGGGTCTGTGTGTCCAAGATTGACGATAGCACCAGTCGATTCCATTGGTTCAAAAGTGCCAGTAGTGACTACATCAACTTCTTGAGCAACTTTACTCACGCCAACTTCTAAAACTCGTGCCTTTAATTCTTCAACCGTTAGGACTACCGCAGTTTGACGGCTAATTTTTTCGTTAATTTCCGCAATAGTTCGCATTTTAAATGTAGCGGATAGACATTCTCATTAGGAAGCAGTTGCCTGCCAAATCATTGATTAAATCAGTTTGGCAAGAAAAATCCAATCCCTATAATCAGAAATGCACATCAGCTAGTGATAGATGTACCAATATTAATATTAAAAATTAGCAGTAAATTTCTGCACAAATTTTATTTTGTTCCCTTCCCTGTTCAGTTATTGGCTGCTTCTGGGATAGTAGCTTCTAATTTGAGGCAGTTAGCCCCATTAACTTGCAACTGATATTCTACTTTATCCATCAAACGATTCATAATTAGCCAACCATAGCCACCTTCTTGCCTATCATCAGGATTGGGTGGAAAATAAGTAGCCATATCAAAACCTGCACCATAATCCCAAATTTCTATCGCAATATCTCGTTCTTTAAATTCCACACGCAGTAAAACTGGCAGATTTGGCTGCTCTTTATGGGCGTGACGCACGACGTTAGAATAGGCTTCCACCAACGCTAGGCGCAAGCGGCTTGACTGCCGTGACCAGTCAACAGAATCGCCAAACTGAATTTTTAAACATCCCAATAACCAGTTTTCGACGATGTTTAAATAATTCAAGTCACTTGGTACATGCAGCTCACTTTTCATAACTTACAAGACCTCCAATGAGAGTATAGTTTGATCGTCATCTTGAACGTGGTTATCTGCCTGAATACGAGCTAATAAATGGTTAAGAGATAGCGGTTTAGGCTCTTGCTGTAAGAGTTGCCACAGACCATCTTGATTCAGCATAGAATGACTTGCTAGCTGACCGCCACCCACGTTTTTTACGGTGGAAAATAGTTTATTTGATACCATAGCCTCTGTAATTCCATCGCTGGCTAACAGTAATGTATCTCCAGGTGACAGCACTAAACTACCGGACTTAGCGTGCCACTTAGGTAAAATCCCTAAAGGAATAGCTCTAACTGTCAGATAGACGGGTTTTTCTGGTGCATTGATTTGATTTGACCAAACTAGAGGATAGATATGACCAGCATTTGCATAAACTAACTCTCTAGTACTTGGTGTATAACGAGCTAAGACAAAGGTAATAAAGCAATTGTTGCTAATTAAGTCATCACATAAAGCATGGTTAAGATTATGTATAACTACATTAGGTTCGGGGGGATTTTCTTGAGATAACTCTCGACGTAATACAGAAATTGCGCTGGCCATAAATAAAGCAGCCGGTACACCTTTACCAGAAACGTCACCTACTGCTAACCACACGTCTCCTTGTGTGGGATGGACAAAGACTTCAAAAAAGTCACCACCTACTTCTCTGGCTGGATAACAACAAGCCTGCAATTTTGCGCCTTTGATATCTGGTAGAGTTTGGCGTAGTAAATTATTTTGAATTTGCCGCGCAACTTCTAATTCAGCACTAATTTGTTGTTGTTTTTCTTGCAGGTGTTGATAAAGTTTTGCTTGGGAAACCGCTAAGGCAGCTTGTTCAGCTACACCCGTGATTAACTGAATCTCCTCATCATGCCAAGGATGTTCTAGTCCCCATTGGTAAAGTGCTAGCACAGCCAGTAGATGCTGTTGATAGCATAGAGGTACTACTAAGTAGTTACACTGTTTACCATTGTTGATATCTTGAGCAATTAGATAATGACCAGTTTCTAGTACCTCAGCAATTAAACAAGAGGGGTCAAAGGCACTCTCTGGTAAATCGACGGCTGGATTTTGGTAGTAAAATTGATTTGGTGTTAAGCGGTTGTTTTCTACTGGTTTGAGTAAACAACAAGTGGCCTCAAAGGTTTGTCCGATGGTGGCGGCAATTTTTTGCAGCATACTCTCATAATCTAAAGATTCTCGAATTGCTGTTGTTACCGCATTAAATAAAGATTCTCGCCGCAAAGCACGCTGTAATTCTTGGGTGCGCTTTTTGACTAGGCGATAAGTGTCTGTGGCTTGTTCAACTACAGCTTTTAGCCGTTCAGGGTTCCAGGGTTTGGTGATGTATTTGAAGACTTGACCTGCATTAATGGCTTCTACCAAATCTTCAACATCTGTAAAGCCTGTCAATAAAATCCGAATGGTATCGGGGTAAAGCCCTACTGTACGGCTGAGAAGTTCTGTACCATTCATTTCAGGCATTCTCTGGTCTGAGATAATTACAGCCATTTCGCCTTCTTGAGCCAGAATTTCTAAAGCTTTATGGGCATGGTTAGCTTTATATACTTGAAAATCTCGCCTAAAAGTACGGTAGAGTAAATCTAAGTTATCTGGCTCATCGTCTACTACCATGAGCTTGAGTTTTTCTACCTCAGTTTCTGTCATAGTTGACTTGCTTTTTCGCATGTTGAAATTTGGCGAGATATGACAGTTCTTATCCCACCGAGTCGTTAAATATAGCAGGGAACTGGCGTTCCCCGAAGGGGTTCTCGTTCGCGTCAGCATCTCCAAAGGAGAAGAGTACCCGTAGGGTGATAGGCTCAAAGGCTGCTTGATATCAGCATTTAATGCTCACTCTGTGTCATCATCTGTTTGGCAACTGCCATTAGATTAACAGAAGGAATTTTTGAGAAAAAATTACCTTTCTGTCAAGTATAACTTTACTCTTTATTTTGTCTGGGAATATTTCAATCCCATCCTAATTTAACCTACTAGCCCAGAACGTAAAGCCCGGACAGCAGCTTGGGTACGGTCATCGGCGGAGAGTTTGTTTAAAATATTGCGCACATGGGTTTTTACTGTTCCGACAGTTATATATAAGCGTTCAGCTATGATGGCATTACTACAGCCTTCGACGATTAACTGTAGTACTTCTAACTCCCTTTCTGTCAAGGTATAGGGGTCAATATTATCTAAATAGTCTTCTGTTTGGGAATTTGGGAATGGACTTTCTGTTTCTATCTTGAAAGCTTCTGGTTTAGGTGGTTGTTGTTGTGCTTGTTGTAATACAATTCTGGCGATCGCTGGATCAATCCAAGCATTGCCATTGTAAGTCACCTTAACTGCTTCCAATAAATTATCAAACCCAATATCCTTCATGCAGTAAGAATCAGCGCCAGCTGCGAAAGCCGCCAAAACGGCTTCTTTATTATCACGTAAGGTTAGAATTAATACTTTTGTGCCTAAATCCGGGTTACTGATGCTAGATTTTAATTCTCTTGTTAGCTCAATGCCATCTTTGTCTGGTAAACCGATATCGATAATCGCAATATCTGGTTGTACCGTTTTTAACATATTTAATCCTTCTACCGCATTGGCAGCTTCTCCGACAACTTCAATTTCTTGTCTTTGTTGTAGTGCTGTCCGAATACCCACACGGGTTAGATCATGATCTTCAATCAGGGCAATCCGAATTTTACTCATAGTCAATTTCTACCCGTTACGCTATTACACAAAAATTTTCACCGAAATTTTCCTGTTTTGTCCGTGAATTATCTTATACAGCCTCGCAATTTTTAGAAAGAATCAGGTTATTTTTCCAGAAATTTCTCAAAAAACAATGATAAAAGATTACTCAGGCATTATAAGCTGTTTTTATTATGCAAAATACGCAAAACAAAGGCTTAACTTTAACAATTCAGTTTTCTAAGTAAACTTGTTTGCATAATTTTACCCTCCCTCTTAGCCCAGAGGCGACCTATTAAAAAATTTGATAAACTATCGTCGAGAGAATCTGGTGTGAGGCTCAAGGGCTATGTTTCCAACATCTAAAGTGTTTTCAGTGCTGGGTATCCCCATTCATGTGATGAGTGACTATCCAAAGTGGTTGCTAGAATCGCTCAAACAAGAAAAAGGCGCTCATGTTGTCACGCTAAATGCCGAAATGACAATGCAGGCGCAGCAAAATCCATCCTTGAATAAAATAATTCAGAATGCTGAATTGATTATCCCTGATGGTGCAGGAGTAGTGATGTATTTGCGCTGGCTTTGTTGGCAAAAAGTCCAGCGTTGTCCAGGAATTGAACTAGCAGAAACGCTGTTGCAAGTAATTGGTCAACAGCAGCCAGATAAAACTGTATTTTTCTACGGAGGTGCAAACGGAGTAGCCGCAAAAGCAGCCAATTATTGGCAACAAAAAGTACCCACTTTAAATATAGTAGGTACTTATTCCGGTTATCACTCCGCCGAAGAAGAAGAACAATTACTACAAACTCTTGCTGAATTACAACCGCAGGTAATTTTGGTTGGCTTGGGTGTACCACGGCAAGAATTATGGATAGCTCAAAACCGTCATTTGTGTCCGCAAGCCATTTGGATTGGTGTGGGCGGTAGTTTGGATATTTGGTCAGGAAGCAAAAACCGCGCTCCAGCTTGGTTAGCTAACAATAATTTGGAGTGGTTATATCGTCTTTACAAAGAACCTTGGCGTTGGCGGAGAATGTTAGCTCTACCCCAATTTGCAGTGAAGGCTTTTGTTTATCGTTTGACTACTTAGGAGTGATGAGTAGTGAGTGCTGTTAGCGGAAGCGGCGAGTTTAGCGCGTGCTGAGTTATTATTTTTTCCCCATCTCCCTCATCCCCCACCTTTCGGGTTCGCGTAGCGTCTGTCTCCGACACGCTACGCGAACGTTAGAGAAGCAAGCTACATCCCTCTCACTCCTACCTAACCGAGTGATAATACTTACCCCATGTAAAGGATTTAAAAATTTTTAATGTTGGATTTGAGATTCTCAGGCATTACTTGGGCATCCTTATTGTTAAGTCAATGATGTTCAGACAAGGTTAAATTTACCTAGCCTTTGAAGCAATAGGCTCGTAAGTATTAACATTCGTCACTGAAGAATTGTCTAAAATTATCTAAGGAATGTTGAGTAATGCCTGTATTAACAAATCCAGCACATGCCGAACAGGCCATTTATGAACAAGAAGATAATACACAAGAAAGCACCAGTAACAGTTATATGGTGCAGTTAAACGCTGTGACCAAAACTTATGGTAACGGTTGTCATGGTTTGCTGGATGTTAATTTAGAGATTAAAAAGAAAGAATTTTTATTCATTACAGGACCTAGTGGTTCGGGGAAGTCAACACTTTTAAAACTGTTGTATGGCGAGGAGTTTCCCACCCAAGGAGATGTGATTGTCAACGGTTGCAATGTTTCGGCTTTGCGAGGCGATCGCTTATCATTATTACGCAGACGTATTGGCATTGTTTTTCAAGACTACAAACTCATCCCCCAACGCACCGTCGCAGAAAATGTAACATTTGTTTTACAAGCTCAAGGTTATACCCGTAAGGAAATTCAAAGGCGTTTGGAACCGACACTAAAATTGGTGGGGTTGCTCTCCAAAGCTGACTGTTTTCCTGATCAGCTTTCTGGAGGAGAACAACAACGGGTAAGTATTGCACGGGCAATTGTAGGAACTCCACCATTACTTTTAGCTGATGAACCTACTGGTAATCTCGATCCTGATAACTCTTGGCAGGTGATGCAGATTTTGCAAAAACTAAACGCTTTTGGGGCGACTGTAATTGTGACTACTCACGACGAACAATTAGTCCGGCGGTGTAATCGTCCTGTAGTTCAGGTTCGTGATGGTAGGCTTTATCGGAAGTAATTTAGTCATTAGTCATTAGTCCATAGTCATTAGTCAAAAGGCAGAACTCTTTAATTTTGAATTTTGAATTTTGAATTTTGAATTTTGAATTGATTACTCCCTTATCTCCCTCATCTTTCCAGTCCCTAAGCTTGCGCTTTCACTTTAGTTGACAGAGGCTTTAGCGGTGACATAGGTTGAGATTGCAGTGGTTGTAATGGCTCTAGGGCTTGTAAACCTTCAAAAGCTGCTTCTCTAACTATCGGTTCTTCTTCACGAGTTAGTAGCAACTGCAAGCATTGGGTAATTTCTCGCTGCAATTCTGAGTCAATTTTTTGCGTTTTAATTATTTTAGTGATTCTACGTAAAGTTACTAAGCGCTTTAAAGAGTCTTTTTCTGTAAGATTGAGGAATAACTGCTCAAAGTTATTTTCCTCCTTGCCAGCATAGGATTTGATAAGTTGCCAGACTAGCAAAATTATAGTCAATAAGGTTCCTATTCCTTGAGCGATCGCACCAGCCGCTATCCAAGGGCTAGGGGAATCAGCCATAATTGCCGCAGCCATATAAGTACTGACAGTAGCTATTCCTCCACTACCTACAGCTATCACTAATCGGCGATTTGACCCGTTAAAAAGCTTTTGCAGTTCTACCCAGCGTAATCTCCAGTCCCATTTCTGCATTGAGTAGACTAATAACATTACGCCAACACCAACCAGAAGTGCTAATAGAAGTTTCCAGTTCCACAACAGCATAGCCACGAGAATTACCAGCAATATCAAAAAACCATTTAGTTCTGAAAGATGCTGATAATTTCGCCGCTTGGTGGCTTTAGTCTTAAGCTCTGGAAGCAGCCAGTCGGGCATCTGGTTGATTAATTGCTGCCAAGAAGACAGAGCCTTTACCACAGTGTTTACCTACCTAACATTACAAGATTGTCTAATGTATAAGTTTTACTTGGTATTGAAATCCATTAATAAATCCTGAGTTTTACTCAGACTATTGGTGTTTTTTCAATACCAAATACTGTAAATCGACAATCAATAATACTCTATAAGAATACCTGGGTTGAAGTAGATCGAGTAATTTTACTATTAAAATTTTTCCAGGCTGTGCTTAGACATAGAAACAAAAGTCACTTAATGTAAATTGTCCGTCAAATGCACAGAATGTAACAGAGTAAATGTTTTGAGTTGTTACAAATAATGGGCTATTGGGAGGTAATACTGAGTCAGAGTTAGCTAGATTGGCACTAGGCAATATACTTTGGGTTAGTAATTGGCGATCGCGAGCGTAAGCAGACATTACTAGTCTTTGAGAGCTAGTAATACAAGCACTTACTTTGCTAACCGGACGCAAAAACTTCGCTTCTAGAAATCCGCTTTTAGGCGCACCCATTAATACTGTTAACCCTGAATTAGTAGGAAAAGCAGGATTTGATGGTTGTATAGCAATAGAATTACCAAAAATTACGCCACAGTATTCATACTGATGCTCTACCACTTCAAAGCACTTCAAATCTTCTAAATTCAAACACACACAAGTTGGTGCTTCTATCGTGTTGTCAATTTCTGCATCCGATTGACTCCGTTTGACAGAAGTGACGATTTGTTTCTGCACATCGAATTGACTACGTACAAATGTATTGTCTTCAAATTGTGGTACTTCATCTGTTTGAAGAGTAGCCTGCTTACCCACAATACCCCGCCTTACCATTACCTAGAGAATCACAAAATTACTGACGGCTATTTTTTCATGGGCGAACAAATAACTAATAATTATCGCTTATAATCGCTTTAACAAAGTATAGACACCCACAATTATCCGTAAGTTTTCTGTAGACTATCATAAAAAACGGCTAAAACAATATTAGCTAAGTGATAGTCGCTACCAAGGTTCAACTTAAGTGAACCTTGGTATTTGGTAATTACAGGGACAGACTCTTTCGATTGATGAAAAAAAAATCACAAAATCTTCATAAGCAAGCCAGTGATTTTACATCTGCTTAATCTGGCGCTGGCTAGAGGTGCCAACCTTGTATGTTCATCGATAATGGCAATTGAGAAATGTAATTTGGCTACGCGGTAATCGAGCGGAGGATGAAGGAGAATAACTAATGACGATGGACTGTTGACTATGGACTAATGACCAATGACAAATAACTAACACTATGTTTCAACCACTAGGATTTGAGCAACGCTCTATAATTACCTCTCTAGGTAAAATTGTGTATTACACTAACGCTGGGTCACTTTGGCAAGGAGATGATCAGGCTGATGGCCGAGAAACTTTAGTGTTTCTACATGGTTTTGGCGGTGGTTCTTCTGCTTATGAATGGTCGAAAGTCTATCCTGCCTTCGCAGCGCAGTATCGTATATTAGCACCTGATTTGATAGGTTGGGGTCAATCTGAACATCCACAACGGAATTATCAGATTGAAGATTATTTAACGACTATCCGTGAGTTTTTTGGGCAAACTTGCGCTGAACCAGTAACAGCGATCGCATCTTCCTTAACGGCAGCCTTTACTATTAGAGTAGCGATCGCACATCCTGAATTATTTAAGTCTTTAATTCTTGTTACACCAGCCGGACTCTCTGATTTCGGTGAGGACTACACTCGGAGCATTTTTGCTCAAATTGTTAGTGTTCCTCTAGTCGACCGCTTCCTATACAGTACGGGTATTGCCACTAGCGGCGGTATTCGGAGTTTCTTAGAACAACGACAATTTGCTCAATCTAACCGAGTATATGACGAAATTGTCGAAGCTTATCTCCAGTCTGCCCAGCAGCCTCATGCTGAGTATGCTGCTTTGTCATTTGTCCGGGGTGATTTATGCTTTGATTTATCGCTTTATATTCAACAGTTAACTACACCTACAGTCATTATCTGGGGTCAAAAGTCTCAATTCACAGGCCCAGAAATTGGCAGGCGTTTGGCACAACAGAATCCTCAAGCCATCAAGGTATTCCAAGAGTTGGATGATGTAGGGTTAACTCCACAGTTAGAACTCCCAGCAGTGACCATAGGATTGATTAAGAAGTTCTTGCCTTTGCTGAATAATCAATAGTTCTGATTTATCAAGTTGCTGAAACTTAATTCTCAAGGTGAACTGGAGATAATACAGCAACCTTCCTAGTATTTATTCTTTATGGTCAGTAGGCGCTCTCATCTAAGTGTATACCCTTACTTCAATCCTATTCCACCAGCCTTCTATAGCTGACTGTGGTTAACGAGTGGAGAAAATCTACACTTTCCATATCAGCCTATTGACATTTTTAAAATATTCTGAAAGATAGAGGCTGACTACCTTAAGATATATCTTTTTTCGATAAATTTTTTCAAAAAAACTGTGTTGGCTGTTACAATATTGTTAAGAAAAGTTGCCCGTTGCATTTTGGGAATACGCAACAGGGTTTTAACTCTATGAGAAGACAACGCATAAACAATAGACTTAGACCAGCTGTGGGAGGCTGGTCTTTTTTATTGGTGTTATGAGGTTGTACAACAAAGCTTAGTTACTAACTAATTACAAGTATACTGAAAATTTTCAGTAATTTCCACAGATTTTCTGATTGGCGTGATTTGCATATACAATACTTTCCCAATCAAAAAGACGCAAAGAATCTCTTTACGTCTTTTGAGTAATTTTTAAGCAACTAGAAACTAAATGTGGTTCTCAAAGCACCTATGAAGACATCATCATTATCATCATTGTGGTCTGGTGATGTTAGCCAGATAACTCCTGGAGTGATGGTAATATTGTCGCTCAGTTTGTATTGATAGAACGCTTCTAGATGGTAGGAAGTATCTCTATCCTTGTCTAATGCAGCAATGCTAGAACTCGTTACTTTTGGTTCCATCCCAGCAATAATACCAGCTAAGTTACCTTTCTTGCCCAGGTCGGGGAAGCCAAGGGTAACTGCATAGTTCCAAATATCAACGTCCCCACGCACTCCAGTCAGGTTGCGGCTATTAGTATAACCTGCCCAGCCACCTAAAACTATCTTATCGCTGAGTCCGATGGATGCTTGAATACCATAGGAATTGCTGGAAAATGCAGCTTCATCCAGGCCTTGCAATTCTGCTAAATTGGCAAAGGTTGCCCTATTACTTCCTGTGAGTAGTGGCTGATTGTAGGAGTTGATGTATGTTAACCCTACAGTGATGCGATCGCTTGGTTTAACGGTCAGCTGTGCTAAAGCACCATAAGACCCATTAAATAAACCACTACCAAAGCTTGGATCATTAGGTGTTCCACTCAAATACCCAAGACTCAGAGCTAACCTATCATTAAACTGATAGTTTACACCTAAACCTGCACCAGCTATTTGTCCGTAAATTGGGTTACGTGTACCAAAAGTGGATATAGCACCAAAAGCACCATCTCCATCAAAAAGGTTTACCGTATTCGTCAAGTCGTCTGCTGCACCTGCATTAGCAATCAGTTTAACTTGTGTGTTTTTTCCTAAAGGGAATGAGTACCACAGCGCATCGATGATAGCCTCATTACTAGCATCTTCCAGAGGTAAACCAAAAAATAGGTTTCCTTCTGGAGTGTTAATGTTGGGGCTAACAATATTATTGGTCTGGATTCTGGTGAACAATGTGTCTTGACCAGTAAAACTGGTGACAAATTCTACTCGCGCCCGTACTCCAAGAGTGGTATTCTTATCTTGGATTCGCTCACCATTGACGCGATCGCCACCTAAAACATCGCTGATAACTGCGACAACTTGTCCTTGCAATTTTGTTGTAGTAGAGAATTGATTTGCTTCTAGTTCAGTAGTACGCGCTTCTAAAGCATCAACTCTACCTCTTAACGTTGCTAATTCCGCAGCAAATTCTTCTTGTAGCCTTTGTAATGCGGCTAAGTCTTCTTTTCTGACTAACTCAGCTGTGGCGGTAGCAATGAGTTCGTTAACTCTATCGAGACAAGCATTTAAACCAGCTGCAAATTCATATCTTGTTAAGGCACGATTACCACGATATGTCCCATTGGGATACCCAGCAATACAACCGTAACGTTCTACCAGTGATTGTAATGCTTGAAATGCCCAGTCTGTAGGTTGTACGTCAGAAAATTGAGATACTGATGTAACTTGTGACATTGCCCCTGACGGGGTTGCACCATCAAACTCTGGGTTTGTGTTAGCTATTTCTAGGGGTTGATTTATTTGGGTTGTCGCAGGTGTTTCTTTACCAAAAACAGCACCAGAAAACAGTATTAGGCTACAAATTGCTGGGTTAATTAACAAATACTTGCAAAACTTTTGCATTTTTATCCTCACACACATACTTTACTCACACGCATTTTGTCCTTAGTCATGCCTATAGCAAACTTACGTGAGAGCATTTTTGCTTAATCAAGTCTTTTCAAGATATTACCAGCACTTGGGAATTATTGTCACCAATAAAGTCAGGGATTCGTTATTCATCTATACAAAATGAATTTACACAGTGATTGCAAACAAAAATTAATGTGTCTATTTTATGAGAATGAGAATTATTATAATATGTCTTATGTATAATGAGCATCATTATCAAAAACAAGAATGATGATAAAAACAGCAGTTATATGGAGGGAGGGTAAAGTACGTGATTTGGACTCGCATCGGGTTTACAAGAGGTGGGCGGCGAAATCGTCTCTTGTTTTTAATAACTTTGCTGACTTTATCCGTTGCGTTTGGCTGTAGTAAATCTGATACCAATCAAAGAACTGCTGCACAGTTACCTACAGCACAGGACGTTGCAACAAGTCCATCAGCACAAAAGCCGAAAATTAAAATAGTAGCGACAATATTACCAGTATATTTATTTACTAAAGCTGTGGCAGGAGAAGCAGCAGATGTATCGATTTTGTTACCTCCTGGTACTGAAGTACATGAATATCAAGCTACACCTGATACTGTAAAAGCGATCGCCACAGCTAATGTTTTAGTCGAAAATGGCTTAGGTTTGGAAGAATTTCTTGATAATACGGTAAAAAATGCCCAAAATCCTCAACTTACTCAAATAGATGCCAGCAAAAATATTAAAGCTGTAAATGAGATTTCACCTGTTGTAAAAACAGCAACAAAAGACCAAAATCATGAACATTCTCAAGGTAATCCCCACGTTTGGTTAGATCCCGTATTAGCAAAACAGCAAGTAAAAAATATTCGGGACGGATTAATTGCAGCTGATCCTGCTAATAAGACCACTTACCAAACCAATGCCGATGCTTATATAAAGGAGTTGAACAATTTAGATAATGAATTTCAGCAAGGCTTAAAGAATACTGCCAACTGTACCTTTATAACCTTCCATGATGCTTTTCCTTATCTAGCCCAAAGATATAACCTTAAACAAGTAGCTGTAGTACAAATTCCAGAGGATCAACTTTCACCGACAGATGTACAAAAAACAGTTAATACAGTCAAAAATTACAAGGTAAAGGCTTTATTTAGTGAACCGGGAGTAGATAATAAATTACTTACTAGTCTCTCTAAAGATTTGGATTTAACTTTATATCCTCTAAGTTCTATAGAAAATGGTGAAACAAATCCACAGTACTACTTTCAAGCCATGAAAAATAACTTACAAAAGCTAGAAGCAGCTTGTAAATAGGTATTATACAATTCACAATTGTCCTGCTTTGTATTCCTCACTCTCTATTTTCCCGATACGACTGATGACATTGCCCATTTTAAAAGTAGAAAACTTGAGCGTATATCAAGGAAATTATTTAGCTATTCGAGATGTTTCCTTTGAGTTAACACCAGGGACAGATACAGCAATAGTCGGCCCTAATGGTGCGGGTAAAAGTACTTTAGTTAAAGCAATTTTAGATTTGATTCCCCGTAGCGCGGGTAAGATTGAGATTTTTGGCAGACCTATCGCTAGATTAGGAAATTTACGTCATCTTTTAGGCTACATGCCACAAAATTTTATTTTTGACCGCAGTTTTCCTATTTCTGTTGCAGAATTGGTAGGTTTAGGGTGGGTTGCAGAAGACAGTAAAAAACATTCATTCTTCTCAAAAATACGTTATCAAAATCGAGAAAAATCAGCAGCAGTTGCAGCAGCTTTAAATAGAACCGACGCTTACCATTTAAGTAATCAAATAATTGGCACTCTTAGTGGTGGTCAACTCAAGCGAGTATTGCTAGCTTACTGTTTAGTTATACCTCGCAAAATTCTAATTCTAGATGAAGCCTTTGCTGGAGTTGATATGCAGGGTGCAGCAGATTTTTATGCTATGTTAGACGAATTAAAACAACAGGAAGGTTGGACAGTTTTACAAGTTTCCCATGATATTGATATGGTAAGCCGCCATTGCGATCGCGTGCTTTGCCTCAATCAAACTCTTGTTTGTACAGGTCAGCCAGAAATAGCACTCTCTCCTCAAAACCTTTTAGCAACCTACGGTCCTGGTTTTAGCCGTTATGAACATCACCATTAAACAATTCAAAACAAATTCGAGAAGTGCAAATTATAGTTATTAATCTCTCTCATCTATTCTACTGGCTTATTGGTACAGCGAGTATTCAAGATTTAGTAAGTTTGTTGCAATTCCCTTTTATGCAGCGTGCGATCGCAGGTGCTGTTTTAATGGGAGTATTGGGGGGTTTACTGGGAAGTTTTGTCACCCTGCGCCAGCTATCGTTTTTTAGCCATGCAGTTGGTCATGCAGCATTGGTAGGGGTTGTGTTGGGTGTATTACTCCAAGTTAACCCGACTTCGATGTTACTACCATTTACTCTAGTTTTTGGCGTTGTTGTCCTTTATTTAATTGATCAGACTGATTTGGGTAGCGATAGCGTACTTAGTATAGTTCTCTCAGGTGCGTTAGCGATCGGTGTGATTCTCACTAGCTTAATTCAAGGATATCGCGGAAGCTTAATGGGTGTTTTATTTGGCGATATTTTAGCTATTGACACGACAGACTTAATTTTGACGTTTTTGATACTTGTAACCAGTAGTATTTTTTTACTCTCAACCCTACAACAGCAAATTTTACTAACACTTAACCAGGATGTAGCCAAAGTTCAAGGTATTCCTGTGCAATTGTACCGTTATGGTTTCGTGGTCTTGCTTTCATTAGCCGTAGCTGTAGCGATTAAAGCTGTAGGAATTTTACTGGTAAATGCTTTTTTAGTCATTCCGGCTGCTACATCTAAGTTGATAAGTCACCACTTTGGCCGTTTCCTGTTCATTTCAGTCTTAGTCGGCGCTATTAGTAGCATCGTTGGCATCGTTTTATCAGGCGCTTTCAACCTTGCTTCTGGACCTAGTATTGTGCTGATCCAGTTCCTTCTGTTCGTTACTGTGTTTACTTGGGTAAAGTTACGATTTAGGGCGGCATAAATTTTTTTCTAAAACCCTTGTCAAACGACTTTTTGTTCGCTAAGATTATTAATCGTGGCTAAGAAAAAGCCCAAGCCGGGATAGCTCAGTTGGTAGAGCAGAGGACTGAAAATCCTCGTGTCACGAGTTCAAGTCTCGTTCCTGGCATACATTACAGCCTTATACAGCCTCTGACATAAGACATAACTTGTATAAACATGAAACTACTGTTTAGGTAAGTTTTGAGTTAATCTTTTGTGGTTAATGGGTGTAAAAAAATATTTACACCCATTGCTTATACTGATGACGAAAAATCTATGCGATTTTTTTATGTGAGTTATGGTAGTAGAGGACATTCATTTATAATCGCTTAAGCAGTCTCTACATTTTCAATTATAGCAATTCCCAAGCATATGAAATACACCCCACCCGCGCTATCGCGCACCCTCAAGCCACTGCGGGGAGGGGTGATTTTGTAGCTCGCCACAATGGGAAACGCTATAATCATCTACCACACAAACAGCATAAAAAAGGAGTTGTTACACTCCTTAGCACTTACTAAAAACTAATTACATCATCCCTAGTGAGTCAAGCACTTCGCTTGAGTAGTTCTTAGCTTTGTACAGATTTAAAAACCTCTCTTGGTTATAACGTCGAGGTACAGACATTCTCCTATCTTCAAAACTAGCCATTAGGACTCCCCCTCCTGCCTCTTGCTATATTTACCTACTCCTATCTTTGTTGACAAAATAGGTCGACAAGGATATTAATCTAAAAATATTTCTCACTACCATATCAGGGCATTACTACTACCAAAATGACAGTTAAGACTCAAAATTTTCCCTTTAGTATAGCTTTCGTTGCTATTATTTCTTTAGCTGCCATTAATTTTAGTTATATTGAACCTACTGTTCCTATTTTGGGATTTCATGGCATTTTAGATAATAAAAATAATAAAACATTATCTACATCTACTTTAGTGCCTGAAGAGATGCACTACTCAAAGCAAGAGTTAGAGAAATTATTAGAAACTTTAATTGTTAATGATTACTGGTTCCTTAGTACCCAAGATTTATATGATTTTTTTATAACTAAGTCGCAAACTGTTCCAGCAGAATATCGTCGAAAGAAGCCAATTATGCTCACTTTTGATGATGGATATAAATCAGTACACACAAAGTTATTGCCAATTTTATTAAAATTAGAAAAGAAATATGGCACGAAAGTAAAGATAGTCTTATTTATTAATCCTAGCCGTTTGGTTCAGAAGGCAAGTGATAGTAAAACACACTTGAGTTGTCAAGAATTGAGAACAGGTTTACAACAAGGTTTTTATGATATTCAATCTCATGGCTTAAATCATAGAGATTTAACAACATTAGCACGACGAGAACTTATTAGTGAGCTTTTACAAGCTAGGACTATCTTGAGGAGATGTACGCAAGATTTAGACCCACAGCAAAAGGTAGCATCTCATTTTGCTTATCCTTATGGAGCTTATAACAAACAAGTAGAAAGCTATGTTTCTAGATATTATTTATCAGCGTATTTATATAATGATGAAACTCTCAACTACACCTGCAAGAATAATCCTTATGAAATTCCTCGCTTAATCGTTAATTATAATAAATCTCCTAAGCAAATCATTAAGATGGCTGAAGCAATAGCCCCAGTTACTGGACAGGCTTGTCAGTAGAGTATTGTAGGCAAATATGATTTACCATGTATATACAAAATTCATATATTGTTTTACCATGTATATACAATAGTGTAGGGCTAACCACAGGCTAAGAATCATCTGGATTGCCAGAGAAACCTTTACGAGCAAAGATTTCAATCATCTCACTACGAGTTAAATTATGTTGTTCGGCTATTTCTGCTAACTTTTCCCAAGCTGTATCCGTCAATCTCACAGAACGTAGCTGTTTAGGTTCACAAGCGTAGTCCATCTTGAATTTACCTGAAGCGCTACGCTTACGTCTGGTTGATTTTTGCCTTGTACCAGAATACTTATCCGTCGATGGGTTTTTGCAGAGATTGATAGTAATTAAGTTAATTAGGTTGTCAATCAGGCGATCGCTCTGCATGGGTAAAATATCTTGACCATGTAGCATATACTGAAGAATAATAAAATGCACCAATGTACCGAGAAAAATACGTGCAGCTACTTCAGGATCAGGTAATTGTAATTCTTCATGGTCAGCAAAATATTGGCTGAGAAGTTTTATGGCAGCTTTATCTATGTTCTGCACAAAGGTTTGAGCTAACGATGGAAACCTACCAGATTCGCCAATAATCACCCTTACCAGTCCTAAAAATTCTGGCTCTTGCTCCATTTGAGTAAAAATATTTGTAGCTATACGTCGCAGAACTATATGAGGTTCTCCTTGGAAGAACTCTGGATTTCGGATAGCAAAATATTTTTCTTGTGCTAGGCGTTCAATTAAAGCTACAAACAATCCTTCTTTGTCTTGAAAGTAGCTGTATACAGTGGTTTTCGATACACCTGCAACTGCTGTAACTCTATCCATTGTGGTTGCTGTATAACCATGAGCCAGAAACTCTTGCATTGCACCATTGAGAATTGCATCAACCTTCTCTGCTGATGGCAAGCGGTCATTATTATTACTTTCTATCCGAGCCTTTCTCTTATTCATATTTTTATATCTTGGCTAAATAAACCAGCTTAGACCGATAAGTGATGTGATTTATAGAGATTTTTACTGCCACTTGACATATTGTAATGTACCGTTTAGTCTAAAAAATAGATTACTAAACTAAATAGTTTATTTCGCATTCTAAACATAAAGAGGGGCTTATGGTACGCGAAGTAGCAGATCAAGGTTCCGTATTCTTCAAGCGTAATTCCCGGCAATTGGTGATTGTGGCGGCAGTAGCAGGTTTGGCGATCGCAGGCACAAAAGCTTATAGTTCATGGCAGCAAGCACAGCCATCTCCTACAACCAAAGTGTTGCAAATCAGTACACCACGAATTACAACGGTGACAGCTTTAGGCAGGTTAGAACCGAAGGGCGAGGTAATTAAACTTTCTGCACCTTCATCATCTGGACAAGGAAGTCGAGTAGAAAAGCTATTAGTTCAAGAAGGCGACAGGGTAAAAGCAGGACAAGTAATTGCTATTTTAGATAACCGCGATCGCTTAGAAGCAGCCTACCAAGAAGCCCAAGAAGCAGTGAAGGTTGCCCAGGTGAATTTAGCGAAAGTACGCGAAGGGGCAAAAGTTGGCGAAATAGATGCCCAAAAAGCCGAAATTGCCCGTGTTCAGGCGCAAACAACAGGCGATGAAAGAGAACAACAAGAAACGGTAGCTAGGTTAGAGGCGCAATGGCAAGGTGAGAAATCAGCCCAACAGGCAACAATTAAAAGATTAGAGGCAGAACTCAAAAATGCTCAGGTTGAGTGGGAACGCTATCAACAGCTTTATACTGATGGTGCAATTTCCCAGTCGCTTTATGACAGCAAACGGCTCAGTGTTGATACCATTAGCCAGCAGTTGAACGAAGCCCAAGCCAACCTGCAAAGGATTGATAGCACTGGACGTAAGCAAATCAGCGAAGCCAAAACAGCCTTATCTAAAATTAACGCCACTGGTAGCAAACAAGTCAGCGCCGCCACCGCCACCTTAGACAAAATAGCCGAAGTGCGTCCCATCGATGTAGAAGCAGCCACAGCAGAGGTAAGCCGTGCCGTTGCGGCAGCCAAACAAGCAAAAGCCAACTTAGATCAAGTTTATGTGCGATCGCCCCAAGATGGTGTGGTCTTCGATATTCATACTCGTTCTGGTGAAGTCGTATCTAACGACGGTATTGTCGAGATTGGGCAAACCAACCAGATGTATGCAGTTGTTGAAGTTTATCAAAGCGATGTCAACAAAGTCAGCCCAGGACAAAAAGTAGAGATATCCAGCAATTCACTGCCCAGCAAATTACAAGGCACAGTAGCTTGGGTTGGCTGGAAAGTACAAAGGCAGAACATCATCAACACCGATCCCAGCGAGAATATCGATTCCAGAGTAGTAGAAGTCCACGTACAACTAGATAATCCTTCCAGCCAGAAAGCCGCCAAATTCACCAATTTACAAATCAAAGCAGTAATAAATGTTGACTGATGACTGTTAACTGACAACTATGAATACATTCATTCAAGAATTACAACGACGCACACCTCTAGGATGGTTGCAACTGAGTTATCATAAAAACCGCTTCTTAGTTGCATTGTCTGGTATCGCCTTTGCGGATGTCCTCATGTTTATGCAGTTAGGCTTTCAAAACGCCCTGTATGACAGTAACACTCGCCTTAATCGGGCATTGCTTGCAGATATAGTTTTGATTAGCCCCCAAAGTCGGAATATGCAGAACCTCGCTACCTTCTCCCGACGACGGCTGCTGCAAGCTGAGGATATACCAGGTGTCAAGTCAGCAGCACCCATGTATATCGGTTTGATTACTTGGAAAAATCCCCAAACTCGCCGTAAAACTTCAGTACAAGCACTTGGGTTTAATCCTGAGCAACCAGCACTTAACATTCCAGAGGTCAATAATCAACTAGATAAGATTAAGCTACCAGATCATTTCGTCTTTGACCGTGCGGCTAGGGGTGAATACAACGAGGCATTTAGCCAAATTGATGCAGGGCAAACTGTTACTACTGAGGTAGATAAACGCACCATCTCGATTAGTGGCTTATTTAAACTAGGTGCTTCTTTTGGTGCTGATGGAACTTTAGTTTCTAGTGATGAAAATTTCTTGCGGCTGTTTCCTAGAAGACAACCAGGAAGCATTAATTTGGGCTTGGTTAATGTCCAACAGGGTTATGAGCCAAAACAAGTAGCAGAGGCTTTAAAATCACATTTACCTGATGATGTCAAAGTTCTAACTCTTGCTGAATACGTCAAGTTTGAAGAAGACTATTGGAAAAAAGAAAGCCCCATCGGTTTTATTTTCAGTTTAGGCGTATCAATGGGATTCATGGTGGGTGTGATTATTGTTTATCAAGTGCTTTCCACTGATGTTAATGCCCACATTAAAGAATATGCCACATTCAAAGCAATGGGTTATGGTAACTCATATTTATTAGGGGTAATTTTTGAAGAGGCATTAATTCTGGCAGTCTTAGGTTTTATTCCAGGGTTTATTGTTCCTTTAGGGCTTTACAGATTAGCTGCTAACGCTACTAATTTACCTGTATATATGACAGTATTTAGAGCGTTAATAGTTTTATTATTAACCCTGATTATGTGTATTCTCTCTGGAACTATAGCAACTCGTAGATTACAATCTGCTGACCCGGCAGATATGTTTTAATTCGTAATTGGTAATTTATGAAAACTATCAATACTCCTGAGCCTGTTATTTTTATTCAAAACCTTGACCATTACTTTGGTAGCGGACAACTACAGAAACAGGTTTTATTTGATATCAATCTCAAAATTAATGCAGGAGAAATTATTATTATGACAGGGCCTTCTGGTTCAGGGAAGACTACGCTACTAACTTTAGTTGGTGGCTTGCGTTCAGCCCAGTCTGGAAGTTTACGGATATTAGGAAAAGAACTATGCGGTGCTAATAGTAAACAATTAACTCAAGCGCGACGTAATCATGGTTATATATTTCAGGCTCATAATTTGCATGGTAGCCTAACAGCATTACAAAATGTACGCATGGGCTTGGAATTGCAACCAGGAGTTTCTACTCAAGAAATGATTACTCGCTCAAAAGAAATGTTAGAAGAAGTAGGATTAGGAAATCGGCTGAATTATTATCCTGATAACTTATCAGGAGGACAAAAACAAAGAGTTGCGATCGCCCGTGCTTTAGTCAGTCAGCCTAAAATAGTTTTAGCTGATGAACCCACAGCCGCCCTCGATAAGCAATCAGGACGCGATGTCGTAGAATTAATGCAAAAATTAGCAAAAGAGCAAGGCTGTACAATTCTCCTAGTTACCCACGACAACCGCATTCTAGATATTGCCGATCGCATTGTCTATATGGAAGATGGTCATCTTGTTAGAGATGCGGTGGGGGTTAATTCGTAATTCGTAATTAGAATTATGAATGACTGTTGTTGTAGTTATGGATTGCATCTGCAATTAACTACTATTTTGATATTATCTATGGAGCTTTACCTGTAATTCATCTTTGATCCGATTGAGGATAGAATTTTCATCCAGGGTAGACAAAATTCGATTAATTACTGCTTTCGGCCCGTCTGGCCCCCATGTCGCACCATTGGCTAAATACACCTTGGTAACTTGTCCAATACCGTAGGAAGAAACACCAGCTACCCCAGCTTGAGTTAGTGCGACTGAGATATAAGGGCCAATAGCAACACCTGCTGTAGCCGTAGCAGAAAGTCCTAGTAAAGTTTTTAACCCACTTAACCCCAAATTTGCTAGTAGTTCACTAACACCGATACCACCCATACTTAAGGCGATTTTTTGCAACAATTGCACAGCGCCAGCTTCGGTCATGGGGATACCGTAGAGTTTAGATAAACCTAAAATGAGAGAAACGTCAATTACTATACTGCTAAGTATATCTACTACTGTAACAGGATTGAGGGCGATCGCCACAGCTTTAGTCATCACCACCTTCCAAATCAACTGATTGGCGTTCTGTTCCCGAATCATCAATTTACGCTGTACCAGTTGCTCATTCACATTATCAGCAAACAGCATCGTGTTAAGCGCGACTAAAGCCTTACCCTCACGTTGCAAAATCTCTAAAATCTTCACCTTGAGTTCTGCCACTTGTGCGTTACCTGTACGTACCTGTACACCCCTACTTCCATCAGGACGGCGCACAGCCGTTTTTACCAGTGGTGATGCAGCTGCCATGACTATTTCGAGCGGTGTAAGTAACTCCCTTACCCGTTCATCTCGAATTTTTTGGTAAATCGCCATCCTATCCGCTTCAGGATACTGATCTACCTTGTTAAATACAAGAATTATCGGTTTACCTGCTTCCCTTAATTGAGAAAGAGCCTCATGCTCAATCTTCGTCATATCCCCAGATATGACAAACAGAATTAAATCTGCTTGTTTAGCTATCTGTTCCGCCAAAGCGGCGCGGGTGTCACCATCAATCTCGTCTAAGCCTGGAGTGTCGATTAATTCGATTTGCGATCGCCCCACAGATGGTAAAGTAACACGCAAAGCCCGCTCAGTTTCCCCAATCAATTCCTCGCTAATACTCCAATTCACCCGTTGAGCCGCACGAGTCACCCCATGCAAAGGCCCAGTTTCAAATACACTTTCCCCAACCAAAGCATTAAGTAAGGAAGACTTACCCCGTCCCACCATCCCAAAAGCGGCAATTTGTACTACCATGCTGTCCAACTTGCCTAACATGGTTTCCAAATCAGCGATTTGTGACTCTAAACCCGCCTTTTCCTGAGAACTGAGGTCAATATTATCTACTAAATTCCGTAGCGC
Source organism: Nostoc sp. MS1 (assembly GCF_019976755.1). NCBI lineage: Bacteria > Bacillati > Cyanobacteriota > Cyanophyceae > Nostocales > Nostocaceae > Nostoc > Nostoc sp. MS1. The sequence goes on along the minus strand of NZ_AP023441.1, from coordinate 3,931,570 downwards.
CGACTGTGCTTGTTTATAGTTAAGTTCTGCTTGAATATCCTCAAAACTAAAAATGGCGCTATCAAGTTCTTCTTCCCAGTTGGGTGAGTCGCTGTGATGCGGTTCAGGCAATGTGGAAGTCATGTCTATTTTGGATTTACCTCTTTTTTGATCCTATAGCACATAAATGGGGAGTAGGGAGTAGGGAGTAGGGAGTGGGGGCTGACAGGTGTAGGTTTTTTACAAGAGTGTGAGCATTCATTCACGCTTGACAGAAAATAAAAGCAGACTGACAAAGTGAAACAGAGGCTCAAATGCTGAAAAATGAGTACCTCAAACAATGGACAAATATAGTGTCACAGAAAATGCCACATCTGACGTTACCACAAGTGGTAGGGCTGGCAACATGGAGTTTTGGCATAGTGATGACAAGATCAAGTAGCTTGAGCAAAGTGTCAAAATTCATAGCTCAAGTCAACTCAGAAAAGGCAAATACAGTACGTCAAAGATTAAAAGAATGGTATGAGGAAGCCTCTGCCAAAAAAGGGCTTCATCGTCGGACTCTAGATGTAAGTAGTTGTTTTGCGCCATTGCTGTTATGGGTGATCAGTTTGCTACCTACCAATATCAAGCGTATTGCGCTAGCACTAGACGCAACCAGTATCGGCAATAAGTTTGTAGTCTTATCAGTAAACATACTCTTGGCGGGTTGTGGAATCCCGATAGCATGGTGTGTGGTCAAAGCACATGAGCCAGGAAGTTGGAAAGGGCATTGGCACAATCTGCTCACAGCAATCAAAGATGCCATCCCAACTGAGTTTGATGTCATAGTCACTGCTGACAGAGGACTGTATGCTTGTTGGTTGTATGAATTGATTGTGGCTGCTGGCTGGCATCCGTTTTTACGTATTAACCATCAAGGAACTTATCGCCTGCCATCTGGGAATACATGGCATCCACTAAAAGATGTGGTTTGTACCCCTGGAACATCTTGGTCAGGTCGAATTATTTGCTTTGTCACCAATCCCGTTGAATGTACATTGCTTGCCCGTTGGGATTTTGGTTACAAAGACCCTTGGTTGATTTTGACTGACCTTGAACCCACGAGCGCCTCTGCACTCTGGTACGGTTTACGTCCTTCTACAGAATGTGTTTATCGGGATGTCAAAGGAGATGGTTGGGATTGGCATCATACTCGTTTGCTCTCACCACAACGTGCTGAACGTTTGTGGTTAGCCATCGCTGTTGCCACTCTTTGGATGGTGATGCTGGGGGGCGAAGCGGAAAATCAATCTTCTCCCCCAACTCTCGAACAACTTCCACCTCGACATGTTGTCTTTTCTCAGCCTTTCCACCTTCATCCTCAGCGTCAGATTTCTTGTTTTTTGTTAGGCCTGTTGACCCTGATTGCTGATTTACTCAACCATCTTCCTATTCATCTTCCCAGTTGGAGTGCTTTTCCTCATACTCCTGTTGACGATTTCTTTTGCTTCAATTCCTCCTAATTGTAAAAAACCTACACCTGTCAGGTGGGGGAGATGAGGGAGATGGGGGAGCAGGAGAGCAGAGGAGAAAAAACTAATGACTGTTGACTAATAACTAATGACTAATAACAACAAAGCAGACCAGTCAAACACTGATCTGCCAATACAAATACTGAATTTTAGTTAAGATTTAATATTGGCGGGAGTAGCCACCACTATTTCTTCCCCAACTACCACCGCCAGAACGAGCGGGTCTATCTTCCTTTGGACGAGCTTTATTAACTTTCATAACACGACCCATCCATTCAGCACCATCTAGAGCTTGAATGGCGGCATCTTCTGCGGTTGATGATTCCATTTCTACGAAACCAAAACCGCGCAAGCGCCCAGTTTCTCTATCAGTGGGTAACTGAACGCGCGTGACTGTACCGTACTCGGAAAATACTTTAGTAAGGTCGTCTTGAGTGACGCTGTAGGATAGGTTCCCTACGTATATTGACATGAAACTCTCCAGAATCCATTGATGCAGAGATGTTTATTCGGAGAGCTACTTGCAATTATTTCTAAAAACAAGATAGGTATCACCGTTAACTTCTCTAAAATTAAATATTACCACATCTTTATTATTAGTAAAGCATTTGGCGATGTTTTCGTGTAAATGTATGGTAAAATACGAAATTTTTATATTAACGATTAGGTTTGTATAGAGAAGTCTTGTGGATCGACTCCCCAATTTACCCAACAGATGGCTTCACGGGCTGATTTTGTTTTAGGTGGAACCCGCAGAATGTGGACGAATCCTGTACTGGGGCAGGTCATTTTTAATAAAAAGATTGGCTCAACATCAATGGAGTTGTCAATCTGTAAAAGGGTATATTCAGCCCAGTTATCTAGTTCCACTGCTTGTAATTCTTGGCAGATACGTGCGTAACCAATGCTTTGGATTAACACGCGGCGTAGTTCGGCGTTTGTTTCTGTTAATAGCCATTGCGATCGCCATCGCTGCGGGTGGACTTTGCCGTATTTTTCCGGTAGGGTAACGCCGTGATAGGAGTAGATGCTGTATCCGTCCGCAAACTCTATGGCTGGTTCGCCTTCGGCGTGGAGTTGATTTTGATTATCGAAGCGGATGTGAAGGGGGCGATCGCAGATAATACAAACATGATTGTAAGGAAAGAACCAAGGACATTCATGAGCGAGTGCTAACAAAAATTCCCAAAGATGATGCTGATATTTACAACCTAATACAGAGATACAATAATCAATACAAGTTGCATAATATACCCATCTTTTTATGGAATGAAGATCATTCCAAGATAAAAAATTATTCTCGCTAATAGACATTAATAATCTCATACTTATACCTCCAAAAGGATAATAGATTTTTCCTCTTATCTTTTTGAATAGTTCGGTATTGATTTGACTGCTTATCTTCTCTTTAAGAGGTAAATTTATTTGAACTTGAACTTGTTTTACTAAAGATTTTTCTATTAAATTGTGTACCTCAATTTTTAGAAAATTATTATTAAACTGATTAGGGCTTTCTAAAAAGACAATTTCAGGTACTAGTTTACCAAGTAAATAATATGCTAATTCTGCTGTTTTTATAGCTTTATCCCGGTTAACTGGTTGGGTTGAAAGAGCAATATTGCGCCACTTTTCTCGATAAACAGTAATTAAACTCTCTTGCTCAGTTGTTAACTGGTTTATCATCTTTTACTTAAATTTGTTCTTAATATAAAGATTTTTTGGAGAAGGATTTTTTAAACGCAAAGGAACGCGGAGGTTTTAAGAGAGGCTGGGATTGTTAATCAGCGACATAACGCCAACCTTCAGGCTCATATTCGCGTTGAATTTTTATCATCCAATGACCTTGAGGGATGGGAATTGCTTGATGTTCTTCATGGGTTAGCAAAGCGATCGCAGATAATACACGCAGGTAAAGTGTGCCATCTTTATAAAATAATTGAGCCTCGCCCTCAGTGATGCGGTGCTTATGCCCTGTCACCTCACCTTCCGCTAAGGTTAAGTGAGGTATCATTTCTCCTGTAACTTCTTGCACAGGTAGTAAAATAACATCGCCTTGACGAATCGCCTGCATAATCTTGCTCCTGGGAATGAGTAAAAACCCCACTTCGCTTTTTGTTTCAAGTTTGGTTTAATTTTGGCACAGGATTTTGGAGAGTGGGGATGGGGAAGATATGGAGGAGATGAGGAAGTGGGGGGAGATAGGGAAGAGAATACAGTAGGGAGTGTTAAGTTATTATTTCCTCTGCTCCTCATCCCCCTCATCTCCTGCCTTAAGATGAACTCACGGGGTATTTTGCCAACTACAGTCGCCAATTACGCTGTTGATAAGTTAAAGATGGAAATAGCTGGAAATTCTATTTACATTCTTCTAACATATGCTCTAGAAAGGACTACACCCGAAGTTTGAAAGATTTTCAACCCGATGGACAATTTTTGATGAGGCTCAAACTCAAGCAATCGTAACGTTTCATCTTGACAATTCACCGAAATTACATCAATTTGACTGTTTAGCTTCATAGCTGCTCTTTTTTTTGAAATTCCATGTCAACCCTCGTCATTGTCGAATCTCCAACCAAAGCTCGTACCATCCGCAACTACTTACCCAAAGATTATCGAGTAGAAGCGTCGATGGGTCATGTGCGTGATTTACCCCAGTCAGCTAGTGAAATTCCCGCCACTGTTAAAGGGGAAGCATGGGCGCAGCTTGGGGTAAATGTGGACGCTGACTTTGAACCAGTGTATGTTGTCCCTAAAGACAAAAAGAAAGTTGTCACCCAGCTCAAGGAAGCGCTGAAAGAGGCTGATGAACTGATTCTGGCAACTGACGAAGACCGGGAAGGCGAAAGTATTAGTTGGCATTTATACCAAATACTGAAGCCAAAAGTGCCGACTAAGCGGATGGTGTTTCATGAAATTACTCAGGAAGCCATCAAAAAAGCTTTAAAAGATTGCCGTAATATCGATGAGCAGCTAGTACGCGCTCAAGAAACACGGCGGATTTTGGATCGTTTAGTCGGCTATACTCTTTCGCCCCTGTTGTGGAAGAAAATTGCCTGGGGTTTGTCTGCGGGACGGGTACAGTCTGTAGCGGTGCGACTGCTGGTAACTAAAGAACGCCAACGCCGCGCTTTCCGTGAAGGTACATACTGGGACTTGAAGGCATACCTGGAGCAACATAAAGGCCCCTTTACCGCCCAGCTAATTACCCTAGCAGGTACGAAAGTGGCAACTGGTAGCGATTTTGACCCATCAACAGGACAAATCGCCGCCGGGCGCAATGTCGTGCTGCTAAGTGAAACTGAAGCAACTGCCCTGCAAGAACGCCTCACAGGCAAAGTTTGGAATGTCTCAGAGGTGGACGAACGCCCAGTTACACGCAAACCTGCGCCACCGTTCACCACTTCGACATTACAACAGGAATCTAACCGGAAACTGCGCCTGTCAGCACGGGATACAATGCGGATTGCTCAGAACTTGTACGAGCAAGGGTACATTACCTATATGCGTACAGATTCGGTGCATTTGTCAGAACAGGCGATCGCAGCTGCGCGAAGTTGTGTAGAACAGTTATACGGTAAACAATATCTCAGCCCCCAACCCCGGCAATACACAACCAAATCCAAAGGCGCACAAGAAGCCCACGAAGCCATCCGTCCGGCTGGTAGCACCTTCCGCACACCCCAAGAAACTGGCTTAAGCGGTCGAGAATTTGCCCTCTATGATTTGATTTGGAAGCGTACCGTCGCCTGTCAAATGGCAGACTCTCGCCAAACCCAAATCACCGTTCAGTTGCAAGTCGAAGACGCAGGTTTTCGTGCTTCCGGTAAGCGGATTGATTTTCCTGGGTATTTACGCGCCTACGTTGAAGGTTCTGATGACCCAGATGCAGCATTGGAAGACCAGGAAATTATCCTACCTAACCTAAAAGTTGGGGATCATCCAGATTGTAAAAATCTTGAAGCGGTAGGTCACGAAACCCAACCCCCAGCAAGGTACACCGAAGCAACTCTAGTTAAAACCCTAGAAAGTGAAGGGATTGGTCGTCCTAGTACCTACGCCAGCATTATCGGTACAATCATCGATAAGGGTTATACCCAACTGGTAAATAACGCCCTCATCCCCACCTTTACCGCCTTCGCTGTCACCGACCTGTTAGAGAAACACTTTCCTGATATCGTTGACCCCAGCTTTACCTCCAAAATGGAACAAACCCTGGATGATATTGCTGATGGTGAAGCTGAGTGGCTACCTTACCTCCGGGATTTTTATTTAGGTGATAAAGGGTTAGAAACCCTAGTCAAAGAACGGGAAAGCCAAATTGATGCGACTAAAGCTAGAACCGTAGAACTAGAAAACCTAGATGCGAAAGTTCGTATCGGAAAATATGGGCCTTATATTGAGGTAGAAAATGGTGAGGGTGTTATCACAGCCTCAATTCCCAAAGACTTAACACCAGCCGACCTCGACCCTAAACAGGTAGAAGTCATCCTCCGCCAAAAAACTGTCGGGCCAGACCAACTCGGTCGCCATCCCGAAACGGGAGAACCAATTTACGTGAAAATTGGCGCTTATGGGCCTTACGTCCAATTGGGTGATAAAACTGACGAAAATCCCAAACCCAAACAAGCCTCTCTACCCAAAGGTGTGACCCCAGAAAATATCAGCTTAGAAACGGGTATTGGGCTTTTATCCCTACCCCGGACATTAGGAACACATCCAACAACTGGAGGGAAAATTCAAGCTAGTTTAGGACGTTTCGGCCCATATGTCGTCCACGACCAAGGGAAAGAAGGTAAAGACTATCGCTCCCTGAAAGCAAGTGATGATGTCTTGACAATTACCCTAGAACGAGCGTTAGAGTTGATATCTGAACCGAAAAAAGTTCGTGGTTCTACTAGTAGCAAATCAAAAGCTGCTCTACGGGAACTAGGTACACACCCAGAAGACGATGCACCAATCAACATCTACGACGGCCCCTATGGCCCTTACATCAAACACGGTAAGACAAATGTAGGTATCCCAGAAGGTACGTCAGTTGAAGATGTGACACTAGCTACCGCGTTAGAGTTACTATCAGCCAAAGCGTCAACCTCTAAAACTACACGCAAAAGCAGTAAAACCACAGCCACAAAATCCAAATCCACAGCTAAATCGTCTAGCACTGCGACAAAGAAAAAAGGAGCTTAACAGTCAATTCAAAATTCAAAGTTCAAAATTCAAAAATTCTGGCTGAGTCAGGATTTCATAATTTACGTTTTTTCTTGAATTTTGGGTGCTTGATACAAGGTCAACTGTCAATAGTTAAAAAAATATTAACTAAGGACTAATGACTAAGGACTAATGACTATGAACTAATGACCACCTTAAGAAGCAGTGCGATAAGCTGCGGATGTGATAATCTAAAAAGTAAGGGAGATAACAACACTGAAACTTTAAAATTTGCCTGGGGCTGCAATAAAAAATTATCTATCAGCCCAGTTGTAGGCCAGAGGTGCAAAATTACGCAAGTTGGTGCGTAGCTGTTAGTCAAAATTGAGTTAGTATCTCAGGAGCGGTCAGTTTAATGGACTATATAGAAAAGGTACTGGAAAAGCTGAAACAATTGGCCCGCAAACTTATAGAGTCTCTGCTAGGGCCAGAAGCAGAGCCGGAACCGGAACTGATTCCGATTCCTGTAAACGATCGCTCACGTCGTCGTTAGAAGCCTGAAGGTACAAACTTTGACAGTGCAACCTCTAAGTATTTTGGTGCTGCATGGGCCAAACTTAAATATGCTGGGCAAAAGAGAACCCGGCGTTTATGGCTCTACAACTTTGGCTGAAATAAATAGATTATTAGCAGAAGTAGCGCTAAATTTACAGGCTCAAGTGTTTCCCCTCCAGTCAAACCATGAAGGAGTGTTAGTAGATGCTATTCATGCGGCTCTGGGGAAACATCAAGGAATTTTGATTAACGCAGGAGCATATACCCATACCAGCGTGGCTTTACGAGATGCGATCGCTGCTGTAAATTTACCTACAGTAGAAGTCCATCTCAGCAATATCTACCGTAGAGAAGACTTCCGCCATCATTCCTACATTGCTCCGGTGGTGATAGGGCAGATAAGCGGTTTTGGTGTGCAGAGCTATCTACTGGGTTTACAGGCTTTGATAGAGAATTTGAGAAGTTAGAAGGCAGTTAATAGTTGACAGTTGACCGTACTAATTTTAGATTTTAAATTTTGGATTTTGGATTATTTTTGGTTCAAGCCCTGGCCCTGGTGGGCGGAACAAATCTAAAATCGTAAATCCAAAATCGTAAATCCAAAATCTAAAATTGTTTGACAGTTGACAGTTGACAGTTGACAGGGAGGAGATGAAGAAAATTCTTACTCATTACTCAGTACTCAGCACTTTCTCTTAAATAGAGTTAAAAGTAGAAAGGTAGAACAACTTGCTTTTAACTCATTACAATTATGCGCTACTCGTTGGTTAGTAGATTTAAGGGAACTTTGCTGGGAGGAGTATTAGGAGAAAGTTTAGTTATAAATGACGGAAATAAATACAGCGAAAGTTGCTCTCAATTTATTAAAAGTATTATTCCTGGTGCGGAGAGCTTAATCAAGTTGGGGAAGTTAGATTTAGATGAATGGTTAGGGCTTTACCAAAAAGAATTTAACCCTTCGCCGGAAAACTCAGGTAATCAAATAAACATAATTTTTGCCACAATTCCAGTAGCGTTGTTTTTTCACGAAAATCCGGTTAAGCTGCGTCAGAATTTGCTGCGGGTGCTAAAAATTGGTAATGATGACCCAGTTATTCGTGATAGTACACTAACGATAGGGTATGCGATCGCTCAATCGCTAACAGAAAAACTGCGTTCCCAAACACTTATACCGCAAATCATCTCTTTCATTGGGGAAACCGAGACATTACTTCCGCAGAAATTATTAATTGTAGATCAGCTTTTAGAAGAGCGTGCTGGCATAGAAAGATTAAAAGCCCAGTTGAGTAAAGAGGAAAAACTTTCTTATGCTGTAGCTGTAGCTTTTTACTGCTTTCTCAGCACTTTAGAAGACTTTCGTTTGTCAGTATGGCGTAGCTTAAAGTTAGAATCTGCCGACTCATCAACAATAACAGCTATTACTGGTGCTTTATCTGGAAGTTACAACAGTACTGTGGGTATTCCTGCTAATTGGCAGATGTCACTTTTATCAACAGACTCAGCATTGGACGAAGAAAGGAACCTCCAGCAAATGCTAGAATTAGCCGATGCCCTTGGGGCGGTATGGTCAGGAGTGTATAATCTTGACTCACATCCCCATGAGTTTTCAAAATCAGGATCTCTCATGTCTAATAAATCAGTTCCCATTTCCGTTTATGCAGCACCTCGTGTTATTAGAGGAGAATAGGTTAGTGGAGATGAGGGAGAAACGATGTACAAAACTCCCTAATCTCCCCCCACTCCTCATCTTCACCATTCCCTACTCCCTAATTTGTACACTTAGAAAAAAGCTCGTTGTATCAGCTTTTTAGACTGAGATAGCTAGCAAAATGGCAAAATCGCTCAAAAATAAAAGTTGGATTAGTGCAGTAAGGCTAGGCTGGGTGCATGAACAGCGTTCCTCAGTTGTTTTGGCGATCGCTATTGTATCCTTTACTGGAGTACTTGGTCATAAGTTATACAATCAACCTAAACTTAAGATAGGCACGATTGCACCACAAACGATTAAAGCTCCTTACACTGATAGTATTGAAGATAAAGAAGAAACAGAAAATAGACGTAAAGCTGTTAGTAAAAGTTCTGCACCAGTATTAATGATTGATGCGAAAACTACAGCACAGATTGACCAAAATTTACAAAAAACTCTGATTGAAGGTAACGAAATTCGCATTACCGCAGGTTCTTTTCCTTTTTATGATACTTCAATCCTATCTCTATCAAGCCAGGATTATCTGCGGTCTTGTCCTGAGTCAGAATGGCAGATGATGTTGGTTGCTTTGGATAGTATTAATCAAAAGAAATTGGGGTCGTTCTGGAACAAGCCCAGCGATAATCAGAAAAAACAGAAGTTCGCCAATAGTGACACACAAACTTCTTCTTCAGGCGTTCCCTCACCTAACATTTCCCTTGGTCAGGTAAGTCAAGCCCAAGGTGGTTCTACAAAGATAGATACTGAAGTCGCTACAAAACTTGAGTTTATGCAGGCGTTGGCAGAACTGTCTACTTATCGTGTTAAAACTGCCGAGCAAAATTTATCTTCACTGATTAATCGAATTACTCAAGCAAGAGAAGCCTACGCTCAAGCTAGTGTCCAGCTTTTACACATAGATACTATTGCTACACAGACAGTTTATCATGACACGGTTCTGTTGGAATTATCAGATGATGAATGGTTAAAAACTCAAAAGGGCGTGCGCCAAATTGCGGAGCGGATTTTAGCCCAAGGTATTCCTGTCGGTTTACCAGATGATGTATTAAAAAAAGCTATTAACTTGCAAGTACAGGCTTTTATCCCCAAAAATTCTGCATCTTTGGCGACTAAAATATTGTTGACTGTACTGCAACCCAATCTCAAGAAAGATGAGGAACAAACTAAAAAACAAGCTCAACACGCTGCATCTATAGTTGAACCTGTCATGGTTGAGATCAAACAAGGTGCAGTCATTGTCAATAAAGGCAAGAAAATTACTGAGTGGGACTTTCAGGTATTAGAGCATTATCAACTGATTAGCCGAGAAAATAACTGGCCGGCTTTGCTGAAATTGGCTGGTTTAGTAACGGGGGGAGTTTGTATCTTCGTTTTGGTGGAGACACGAAGTAAGTCTCCTTTACGTCAACGCGATCGCCTATTAATTTTATTGCTAACCTTGAGTGTCCCTGGAGTACTGGTAACTGGTATATCCTATACTACCTGGGGTGCTGTTGGTTTGCTGTTGGGTAGCTTTTACGGGCGTAGGTTGAGTGTAACAGTCATGGGCTTACTCGTGCTTATACTACCCATGAGCCTGGAAATTAGCATTATTGGGTTAGTAGCTGGTGCGGCTGGCGGAATATTAGGTAGTTACATCGCTTACAGGCTGCGATCGCGCGAGGAATTAGCACTGTTGGGTGTAGCGATCGCCGGGACACAGGGTGGTGTTTATCTGTTGATGAAAGTCTTGATTGGTGCGGCTTTTGGTTCATCCTGGTATTTTATTCTCCAAGAAGCCGGACTATTTACTTTATCTGGACTGGCTTGGAGTATTGTGGCTTTGGGCTTGAGTCCTTATTTAGAAAAGCTATTTGATTTAGTTACCCCAATTCGGTTAGCAGAATTAGCTAATCCCAACAGACCTTTATTAAAACGGTTAGCGACGGAAACGCCAGGGACATTTCAACATACTTTATTTGTAGCTACCCTGGCGGAAGCGGCTGCTAAAAAGCTCGGCTGTAATGTGGAGTTAGTCAGGGCTGGTACACTTTATCACGATATTGGCAAAATGCACGACCCCTTGGGCTTTATTGAAAATCAAATGGGGGAGCCAAATAAACACGAAACAGAAATTAAAGACCCTTGGAAGAGTGCGGAAATTATTAAAAAACATGTTAGTGAAGGCTTGGTAATGGCGCGGAAACACCTTTTACCAACAGCGATACAAGCCTTTATCCCCGAACATCAAGGGACAATGTTGATTGCCTATTTCTATCATCAAGCTGAACAAATGGCGCAGGCAGATCCTGACATTATTGTGGATGAAGCCGATTTTCGTTACGCTGGGCCAATTCCCCAATCGCGGGAGACAGGAATCGTTATGTTAGCCGATGCTTGTGAAGCCGCATTGCGATCGCTTAAGGATGCAGATACTGACAAAGCTTTAACCATGCTTAACAATATTCTCCGCGCTAGATGGCAAGATAATCAGTTAATTGACTCAGGATTAACGCGGGAAGAAATGACAGAAATTGCCGAAATATTTGTAGAAGTTTGGCAGCAGTTTCATCATAAACGGATTGCTTATCCCAAGTCGAAGTCTGCTAAGGAGTGATTTTCCCTAACTATGCTCCAAGAAGTGACAACTTGGTATTTAGAAATGCTCGACCCTAATCAACTGCATCCATCTGCGCCTGGGGATGATGAATTGCCCAGCGAACAAGCAAAATCAACATCTCAAAGCCTGATTTTATCGTACATTTGTCTAATTTATCATAAGTGCATTTTTATCTTGTATGCAGTCCAGATAGAGGCTTTCATCATTTTTGGAGAAGTCTAATGTTAACGAGTTTACAGAATAATTTAGTTAAGCAAATTCGCAAGCTGCACTCTACCAAAGAACGGCATAAGCAGGGGTTGTTCTTGTTGGAAGGGACGCATTTATTGGAAGAAGCTTGTGCGGTGAATTATCCCTTAGAGGTGGTGTGCTGTACTCCACAATGGCAAGCGAACCATTCTAGATTGTGGGAAGATGCTTGTAGTCGATGCGATCGCGCTGAGGTTGTCAGTGAAGAAGTATTACAGGCGATCGCAACTACTGTACAACCAGATGGGGTGGTGGCTACGGCAAAACGTGGCGAACAGCAAAGCCAAGTACCGTTTACTGGTGTTGTTTTGGCGTTTGAAACCATCCAAGACCCTGGTAATTTAGGGACAATTATTCGTACGGCTGCGGCTGCTGGGGCTTCGGGTTTATGGCTGAGTCAAGATAGTGTAGATTTGGATAATCCGAAAGTTTTACGTGCATCTGCTGGACAGTGGTTTCGTTTGGCTACCGCCGTTAGTGAAGATTTAAAAGCAACGGTGCAAGCTTGTCAACAAGCGGGAATGCAGGTGATAGCAACTTTACCCACAGCTAAGTTAACTTATTGGGAAGTAGACTGGACAAAACCCAGTTTAATTTTGTTGGGCAATGAGGGTGCTGGCTTGTCGCCAGATTTAGCAGCAATGGCAGACCAGCAGGTGAAGATTCCCCTCAGTCCTGGTGTAGAATCCTTAAATGTGGCGATCGCTGCTGCTTTAATGTTATATGAAGCGCAGAGACAGGTACTTGATAATTCGTAATTCGTAATTAAGATACAAGGTTAGTCGCCATTATTGGGATTTTGTTCTCTCTTCTAAGAAATGTTCAATATCTGCAACTGCATCTTCTAAGGCGGCTAAATCAATATCAAATCCATCATCCACAAGTTCAGCCTCACTAACATCTTCAGTAGATGTATTTGGAGTTTCTTCCTCGGTTGGATTTTCCTGTAATATATCCTCTAACTGTTCGAGGGCTGCTTGAAACTTTTGTTCAGCCTCAAGGCGCTTCTGTTGTTCGCTTTGCTCCATAGTTTTAATTAAAAATTTTGATAGCAGTTTCTACAGTCTTAAATTTTGCCTTTATGAAAAATATTTACACCTATGTGCTGTATAAACTTTACACATTCATTGACTAAACGGCTAGGGAAATTTTGCCCATAAAAAAAACCTGCTAACGCAGGCTGAGTTTAGGCGTGTTAGTAGTAAGCTGTTCGTCATTTAGATCGGGTAATGCTAAAACACTAAATCCTTATGCTGGAACTGTGATAGCAGATCGGAGTACCCAATTTAAATGAATGACAGCTTAAGCACTTAGTTCTGAATTGAAGGACTTTAGTTCTTACTACTAACTTCTAATAATGAGTACCTGTTTTCCGGTGATTTATGGCGGTTACATCATCTGGTTTGAGTAACTTACCATTATCAACAGTGGCGTACACTACCCAATGGTCGCCACACTCTAAACGTTGTTCAACTGAGCATTCTACATAAGCTAAAGCATCAGCGAGGACTGTACAACCGTTGTCTGCTTCTGTTGTGGTGAAATTGGCGAAACGGTCTTCTCCTGGAGCAAAGCTTTTACGGAAGTGCTTCATGTATTCCAAGTGATTACCTTCGGGTAAGATATTCACGGCAAATTTACCACCGGGATACATAAGTGATTCTATAGCGCGTTCTTTAGCGATCGCAACAGTTAAACCTGGAGGGTTGAAGGTGGCTTGGGAAACCCAAGAACCCATCATTCCTGTAGAGACATCGCCTTGCTTGGCGGTAATTACACAAACTGAGCCGACAATACGACCTACAGCTTGTTCTACGGGAGTAGCAGCTTGTTGGGGTACGCGGACTTTTTTCGCTTTCTTGAGGGTTTGGGCGAAGTCTGTACCGACTTCTTCGCAATACTTGAGGGTAACATCGTCGGGTTTAAACTTCACTTTGAGGGTTTCTACCCCAAAGCGATATCCTGCATCTCGGAGTTTACCTTCAATCATTTCCAAAGCTTCACCACTCCAGCCGTAGGAACCGAAGACCCCAGCTAGTTTGTTGTTATCACACACCTTGAGAACGATACCTAAAGCGGTGTGTATGGGGGTTGGTGCGTGACCGCCGATAGTGGGGGAACCAATGAGGAAACCATCGGCTTGTTCTAGAGTGGTTTGAATTTCTTCTGGGGTAGCAAATTCACAGTTGATTGATTTGACTGCTACGCCGCCTTTGGTAAGTCCAAGGGCGATCGCTTGTGCTAATGTTGCCGTATTACCGTAAGCTGAAGCATAGAGTAAAGCGACAGAAATCTCTCTATCTTTTTGGGCGCGGCTCCAATCTGCATAAGCTTGAGTTAACGCCATCAAGCTGCTACGAACCAAAGGCCCGTGACCTACAGCATACATCCGCACTTGTAAATCAGAGATTTTTTCCAATGCAGCTTCCACATGGACAGCATGGGGAGCCATCAGACAGTTGTAGTAGTAACGCTGGTCTTCCTTGAAGGATTCCCAATTATCATCAAAGACATCATCGCCACAGATATGTGCGCCGAATATCTTATCTGTGTAGAGGATTTGGGTTTGTGTGTCGTAGGTACAAAGTCCCGCAGGCCAACGAGGGCTAGGAATTGGCAAGAACTTCAACACATGACCTTTACCTAAATCGAGGGTTTCTTTCCCCCGCATCGCCAAAATATTCAAGTTGGTATCTGGAAAAGCCGCACGTAAATCAGCCGCACCAGGAAGGGAACAAACGAAGGTAATTTGCGGAGCTAATTCTAACAGCGCTTTAAATGTGGGTACACGGTTGGGGCTAAAGTGACCCAGAATGACATAATCCAATTTTTTCAAATTGATTGTCTGCTGCAAGGCTTCAAGATAAATCGCCATGAAGCTTTCTACAGGCGGGTCAATAATTGCCGTTTTATCACCTTCAATTACATAACCATTAGAGGTTGTCCCTCTTTCTAAGGCATATTCAATTTCAAACCGCAAACGTGACCAACTACGCGCTCTGAGAACTTTAGTATTTGTAGCAATAGGAAGAATTTGTACGTCACGGGGTTTGGAATCAGTCATAGATTTTGTTTTAGGTTTGTCAAAAAATTGGAAAAACCGGGTAGATGTTGCCCAGTTTTTAATTGATTGGATGAAATTCATAGGTATTAGGGAATAAGGACTAGCGGAAGATGGGAGAGATGAGGAAGAATTTTTATTTAGAGACTTAATAAAAAAACATCCAAAATCTTCTTGTAGGATGGGCATCTTGCCCGTCCTATATTCCGGGCGGGCAAGATGCCCGCCCCACAACATGGATAATTTATTTATTGAAAATCCCTTAATTTGTCTGTTTAATCTCCCACCCTATGGGTACTCTGCGAGAACGCGGTAGCGTTCTCGCAAGCGTTCCGTAGGAAAGCTAAAGCTACATTCCCCTCATCCCTAGTAGTAATTCCCTACCTTCCGGTGGCGCACTGCTGTCAATCCGTCGGGCTTGGAGACACGACCGTCTTCGACGGTGCAGTATAAAATGTAGTGGTCGCTGCATTCCATGCTGCTTTGGATTTCACATTCCATGTATGCTAGAGCGTCTGTAAGGATGGGTGAGCCGTTTTTGGCGGTTTGGGTTCTCACTCCTGCAAAGCGGTCAGCGCCGGGATGCAGACGCTTGAGGAATTGTTTTTTCAGTTCTTGGTAATTGCCTTCTTCTAAGACGTTGAGGACGAAGCGATCGCCTACCTGCATTAAAGTATCAATAGCCCGGTCTTTAGCTACAGCAATAGTAAAGCCCAATGGTTGCAAGCTGGCTTGTGCTACCCAGGACGCTAACATGGCGCTGCTGACATCATCTTTTTTAGTAGTAACAATATACAAGCCGTTGCTAATGCGTCCCAATGCCTTTTCCATGTTGACATCGAGGGACTTAATTTGCTTGATGTTGCGTTCTCTTGTCAGCAATTGTCCTAAGTCTGTACCCGCTTCTGTACACAATTGGTAGGCGGATGAGCCGGGAACTTCTTTAATGCGAATTGCGGGGAAGGCTTCTTTTACGCCCAAGTCGATAAATTTGCGGCGGATAGTATCAATGGGTTCGTCGTCTCCGCCAAAGCACTCGAACAAGCCGACTACTTGCTTATCTTTGACTACAGATAGCAGAGAACTAATACTAGCTTGTGCTGCTACTGAAGTTGTGGGAGGCATACCAATAATTAAACCAGCTGCTCTACCTGCTAATTCTTGAATTTCTTGGATTTCTGCGGTGCTGAGGTCGATCATTTCTACCGCAACACCAGTTTTTTGAATACCTTCGCCAATGGCTTGCACCAGCAGATTGCTATAGCCATAATCACCGACGTAGAATAAACCGACGGTGGTTTCTGCTTTGGCTTGTCTTTGGCTCCAGCTTTGGTAACACTCGGTTAACACATCTAAATGATGGTACAACAGAGGCCCGTGACCGTTGGCGATAATCTTAATTTTGCCCAAGTCTCCCATGCGCTTCATTGCGTTCAGCAGTGATCGCGCATTAGGCCCCATCAAACAATCGTAGTAAAATCTAAAGTCAGCTTCAATCGCTTCTAAATCTTCATCAAAGGTGCGATTGTCGCAGAAGTGCATCCCAAAAGCATCACAAGTATAGATAACTTCGGTTTTGCGATCGTAACTGAAGATGGTATCAGGCCAGTGGAGGTTAGGCGCACTGACAAATTCAATTTCGTGACCTTTACCAATATCTATGCGATCGCCACTTTTAACAATTCTCTTAGAAAAAGGATCATGTACTAAACCTTCTAAAAATTGTAAAGCAATTTTAGAAGCCAAAACTGTTGCTCTTGGTGCTAATTGCAGCACATCTTCGACTAAACCACTATGGTCTGGTTCTGTATGACTGACAATAATGTAATCAATAGCCTTGGGGTTAATTAAACTTTTTAGTGTATCTAAATACAGTTGACGAAACTTCTGGTGAGAAGTATCGATTAAAACTGTTTGTTCACCCCTAATTAGATATGAATTATAAGTCGTACCGTTTTGCAGTCCGAACTCGATATCGAAGCGATCGCGATCCCAGTCTAGACAGCGAATCGCCGTAGTATTAGGGGCAATTTCTACAGTTTCTACAGTCAGCCGATGCTGAACACTTTCTGCGTTGGCGTTGCCGGTCGTAGACATCGCTACCATTATTCGTCTCCGAGAGCAAGTAAACAGTAATTATTTCTCTGCCCCCATTGTGCGACGAACTGCAATTTTATGTTGTAA
This sequence comes from Nostoc sp. MS1, assembly GCF_019976755.1. Classification (NCBI taxonomy): domain Bacteria; kingdom Bacillati; phylum Cyanobacteriota; class Cyanophyceae; order Nostocales; family Nostocaceae; genus Nostoc; species Nostoc sp. MS1. Next base: position 3,914,573 of record NZ_AP023441.1, on the reverse strand, counting down.
TAAAAACGATATTTCCTAAAATTCAAGTTGTAGCAATTATTGCTATTTTTTAGCTATTTTTTTAACTCAACAAATATCCTAAAACTCTGACTATATTTAGCGTATCACGTTTTAAATATTGATATTTCTTGGCATATTTTAAAATAGCAAAGATATCATACATAACTTATTGTTATTAGCAGTATTACCGTAACAAAAAGCCTGGTTTATCCATTATTGATAACTATTGAAATATAAAAAATATCTAGAATTGGCTTTATGCTGAGGTAGAAATAGACTTTCCCAAGATACTAAGTATCTTTGTACACCCTTCATTATTGATGTTGCTGCTCAAAATTATTTAAAATTTGTTGAATTTCTTCTGCTGAGATGTCTTCCTAAATACAGTTACTAGCGGAACGGCTGCGATCGCTCGGCATAGATCCTGATTCTCTCACATGAATTGCTATAAAACTCATTAATGAAGTTCTGAGACTCACTCACGAGTATTAAACACTCATCTGCGAATATCAAAGACTCTCGTGCGAGTATTAAACACTCATCTGCGAATATCAAAGACTCTCGTGCGAGTATTAAACACTCATCCGCGAATATCAAAGACTCTCGCGCGAGTATGAAACATTCTCGCGCGAGTATCAAAGACTCATTCACGAGTATTAAAAACTCATCCGCGAGTCAAAAAGACTCGTCGCCAAGTATTAAAGACTCGTCCACGAGTATTAAACACTCTCGCGCGAGTATTAAACATTCATTACAACAATTTTTATTTATTTATAAAACACTTTTGCGTTCTTCTCTGCGCCTTCTCTACGTTCTCTACGAGACGCTTACGCGAACGCGGAGCGTGTCGTAGACTTTCCCAAATACTGCAAGTGTCAAAAATATATAATAGTAAGGCTTACTATACCAATTTAGGCATTCGGCAATGGTATTTGAGTACAACCGCCGTGCTTGTTTACCCTCATCTGAGGAGCTGCCCGACTCTGACGATACGCCAGTGGATAATGAATTACAAGATTTAATTCCCGGTTTACTCAAAGCTACATTAGCAATGGCTTGGCCAGACCGCATGGACTGGTTTTTTGGCGTGGATATGGGTATTTACTACGACCCAGATGAACCCGCCATAGTCCCAGATGGATTTTTGAGTTTGGGTGTTGAGCGATTTTATGATGAGTATTTACGCCCTAGTTATGTGCTGTGGGAAGAAGAGAAATTACCCACATTAGTTTTAGAGGTTGTATCGCAAAACTACCGTGGTGAATATACAACCAAGAAAGCAAAGTACGCTAACTTAGGTGTTTTGTATTACGTTATTTATCACCCCATCCGCCGCCGCAAACCTCGTTTAGAAGCTTACAAATTAATCAATGGCGAGTATCAACCCTTACAAGGAAACCCGATTTGGTTAGCCGAAGTTGGCTTAGGAATTGGTATGGAACGGGGAACATACCAAGGAATTAACCGCGAGTGGTTGTATTGGTATAACGAACAAGGAGAACGACTTTTAACCCCTGAAGAACAAGCCAAGCAAGCACAACAACGCGCCGAATTACTGGCGCAAAGGTTGCGTGCTATGGGTGTAGACCCTGATTCAATTGTTTAAGGACTGGCAAAAATGAATTGATTTCCTCACGCCTAAAAATTTCCAGGGGGTAGGGTTTGCCAAACACCAGAAAAAATACTTTCACTGGCTAAAGCAATTCGTAGTAAGTCCTCTTTCAGTAGTGGCGGCCAGTCTACACCAGCTCTACGTCCTGCCACAAATAATTGTTGCGCTTTCACCGTTAACTGATAAAGCGCATAAACTAGTTCCCTGTCTAGACTGGGGGAATCTTTCACAGCCTCAAATACTACTTTTAAGGCTAATAAAATTGAGGTGATTTGACCAGGTACGGGCGGTTTTCCATATTTCATCCGCATCAACAAGGCATCTGGGTTTTCCTCACTTGCTATTGTCTGGCCTACCAGGAGTTTGTGAGCTGTCTCGTAATTCATCTATCCAGCCTAGCGTAGATGTTTACACAATTAGATATTAGTCAATAGTCATTGGTCAATAGTCAATAGTCATTGGTCATTGGTCATTAGTCATTGGTCATTAGTCATTAGTCATTGGTCATTAGTCATTGGTCATTGGTCATTGGTCATTAGCTAACAGTTAACTGTCAATTGTCAACTGTCAATTTGCCTAACTACAGTTAGTGCTGAGTAACTTACGCCGGCTGTACCTTCGCCTGGATGGGTGGAGTCACCTACTAACCATAGATGGTTAATGGGTGTGCGGTTAGCAAAACCGAAGGGGCCGAATGTGGGGATTCTTTGACCGATACCGCCTACTATACCCCGATCGCGGGCTGTGTAATGGGCGAAGCTACGTGGTGTAGCAGCTTCTTGATAAACTATGGTTTCTGGTTTGAGATAGAAGTATTGGGCTAGTTTGGCGATCGCTTCTTCGGTATACTTCTGCTTCAATGCTGGGTAATCGTCGGTACTCCACCACTGTTCGGGGTCTACAAAGGATGAGGCAATAATTGTGGCTTTTCCTTCTGGCGCACGTCCATCACCTGCATGACTCACAGAGACAAATAAAGAGTTGTTCTCGCCAATGGGGCCGTTAGCATCATACATAAATTGTAGATGGGGTGGGCATTCTGGGGGAATGGCGCTTGTATCTACACCTAAATATACGACAAACGCTCCTGATGCTTGGGGTAGTTTATCCACACGCCGTTTGTAACCAGTTGGGGCATTTTCTCCTAATAGTTGCACTAAGTTCTGTACAGTGACGTTAGCGACTACATGGTCAGCCTCTTCTGTCCAAACTTCGCCTGTTTTCTGATTTCTAATTACCACCGCCGAGGCTTTGCCATTTTCTACCTTAATTTGTTCAACAGTATGGCGCATCAATAGTTTACCGCCGTCTGTTTCTAAGGACTCGACTAGGCGATCGCTTAATACCTGCATACTACCTTGGAGATGATACAATCCCTGCGGTTGTTGCGATACACTCAATGCCGTGGCAGCGTAAAGTAATGCCGTTTCCTCAGCATTGACTTGAGAATATAGCTTGAGTTGCAAATCTAAAAACTTTCTCAATCTTTGGTCATTACCCACACCACATAACCTTAAAGCATCTCCCACCGTTAGCAATGTGAAGGGTACAGTAATTAAGGTACTAGGTCTGACTGCTTGGGTTAATTGCCACAAATCCCACAAATTACGCGGCGGTAAAACTGGGTCGCGTCCTTGAAACTCCCAACTAGCATCAAATAAGGTCGCCATCAATTGCCAAAACCCTTCACTTCCCGGAAACTGCCTTTGGCGTTCTTCTTGCCACTTTTGCGGGTCGCGCCAGACATTAATGGGTGTATTTTCCCCAGGTAGAAATACTGCACAAGCTGGGTCACAAGGCGTTGCTTCTGGTAAATCTATTTCCAGTTCCGAAAATATGCGGTGATGAATACCCCCAGGTTCCAAGCCTGCAACCTGAGTCGCACCCACATCAAAAGTAAATCCCTGCCGTTTAAATGTGGAAGCACAACCCCCAGGTACAAGGGCTTGGTCTAAGATTAAGACGCTGTAACCACGATGAGCTAATAATGCCCCAGCCGTCAATCCCCCAATCCCCGCACCAACAACAACTACACGCGGTTTTCCTTTTTCAGCAACAATATTAGACATTAAGATTAGCTTTACAAAAATTAATATTACTACTCATAATTTTACTGCGCTCCTTGTGTTAGTAGTTAGTTGTTTTTCCTATGCGAATGACAAAATGCCCAATCGCCAATCCAGTCGCAGATAAAATAAAGTAACGGATAACTTCACTCACCACTCAACCATGACCTCAACCCTGCGGAAATTTCCCCGGCTTAATGCCCCAAAGCTATATAAACTCTCCAACGGCTTGACTATCGTAGTGGAACAAATGCCAGTTGAAGCAGTAAATCTCAGTTTATGGCTGAATGTTGGTTCATCTGTAGAATCTGATGCTATCAACGGTATGGCTCATTTTCTAGAACACATGATTTTTAAAGGAACTGAGCGATTAGCCAGTGGTGAGTTTGAACGTCATATTGAAGAACGGGGGGCTGTGACTAATGCTGCTACAAGCCAAGACTATACTCACTACTATATAAATACTGCGCCTCAAGATTTTGCTAAGTTAGCGCCATTACAAATAGATGTAGTTTTAAATGCCAGTATTCCTGATGAGGCTTTTGAGCGGGAACGCTTAGTGGTTTTAGAAGAAATTCGCCGTTCTGAAGATAATCCCCGCCGCCGTACCTTCCGCCGGGCGATGGAAATGGCTTTTGCCGAGTTACCCTATCGTCGTCCGGTATTGGGGCCGGAATCGGTAATCTCCCAACTCACCGCCAAACAGATGCGAGATTTCCATGCTAGTTGGTATCAACCGCAATCAATCACGGCCGTAGCTGTAGGTAATTTACCGGAAGAAGAATTAATCGAGGTTATTGCCGAAGGGTTTGACAAAATCCCCCACTCCCCACTCCCCACTCCCCACTCCCCAACCCTCGAAACGGGATTTACAGAAATAGTGCGTCGGGAATTTGTTGATGAAAGTCTCCAGCAAGCAAGGCTGGTGATGGTTTGGCGAGTACCTGGGTTAAATTATCTCGAACAAACTTACGCCTTAGATGTTCTCGCAGGTGTTTTGGGTCATGGAAGAACATCAAGGTTAGTCCAAGATTTGCGGGAAGAACGAGGACTGGTAACTTCGATTTCTGTAAGTAATATGAGTAACCGCCTGCAAGGCACTTTTTATATTTCTGCCAAATGTGCGGTAAAAGATATACAGGCAGTAGAAGTGGCGATCGCTCAACACATCCGCAAACTACAAACAGAGTTAGTCACAGACAAAGAAATTGCCCGTGTCCGCAAACGTGTCACCAATAGGTATATTTTTGGTAACGAAACACCAAGCGATCGCGCTGGCTTATATGGTTTCTACCAAACATTAATAGGAGATTTAGAACCAGCATTCAACTACCCAGCCCACATCCAAGCCCAAGAAGCTAACGATTTACTTTTAGCAGCCAACCAGTACCTCTGCCCAGAAGCTTATGGGGTAGTTGTGTTGAAACCATCTGTACACTGACAAATTAGATAAGGTTGAAACAAATTAGTTGTCATCGAGTTAAGCCTTACGCACTTTGGGCTTGCAGCTGTTTGTGTTGATATAGCTTGGAAGCTCCGTCACTACTTCTGGGCTTAAAGCTGGAGACTAAAAGCTTTACACCCTCAATGACATTAGTTTGGTACAGCGACACATAAAAGTCACTGTACAGATACTTTACCTACAAAAAATTCAATTTTTAAAATAAATTTGCGTAATTGATGAGGAAATTACTGAATCTACCTTTAGACAGAGGTTCTTCAACATCTACTTAAGGAGAAAAGATCATGAGTCGATTCAAATATTCCCAGAAGATTTTTGGTGTTATTGCTGTTTTACTTGTAATTTGTGCAACTTTCTTTCCTGGAATGGCATTTGCAGATTCACTGAGTGCGCCTATTAAGTCAGGTTGTACCGTCGTAGGTGATGTAAAAATAATACCAGACCCAAAAGATCCTAAAGAAATCGATGTTATACCCCCAACTGTGATAGTTAACAATGTCAATGGATGTAGTTTCACTGCTAACGCGATGAAGTTACCACAAGCTCTAAGGGTTGGAAGCGCTATTATAAAATTGCCTGCGGGTGTAACTGGGGTTGTTAAAAGTCTTGAGATCAGCCAAATCGATGATAAAGGAAATAAAACGGTCATTTATGGCTGCTCTAATTTAAAAGTTGAGAATGGTACGGATTTAAACGTAGCTTGCGGGGGGCCATCTTACTTACCAGCGAACCAGTCCTTGCAATATAATGCAACTATTGCAGGCTTTAAACGTGGGAGTAAGTTTGCCATTACCCTGGCAGCATCACCTTCTAGACGAGCAGATTTGCAGTAAGCATACGCCTGTTACAGCAAAAAACCTATTTGCTGTAACAGGCAAAACTGCTGCTTATCATTTTAAAGTTAGAACTCAGTACCGTAGCTGATATTCTACACTTTCGAGTATAAGCAGATGGCGATGCACTGCCCAATGTTCAACAACTTCTTGATGACCGAAGAAAAAAAGGATACAAGCACCCAAATTTATTTATGGGGATTATAATTTTTAATTGGAGCGCAGCGACTTGACTAGCGCTCGTTTTTTTTTGAACTCCGTACTATTATCCAAGCTTAACGTACTCGATCTAGTTTTTTCTCTTGTTGTATGAAACCACCTTACATTCCCCACTCCCTACTCTCCAAAAGATTATGTGGACAGAAATAGATGTTCATATTAGCCGTGTGATTGGCGAAAAGTTCCAGAGTCAGCAGAGGCGATCGGTTAGTGGTGGGTGTATTAATCAAGGGTATGCTGTATCTGATAGGACGCTGACGTACTTTGTCAAACTTAACCAAGCCAGCCAAGTTGCGATGTTTGAGGCGGAAGCACTGGGGTTAGAGCAAATGCTGGCAACAAATAGTATCCGTGTGCCAAAACCGATTTGTTGGGGTGTTGCTGGTAATTCTGGTTATATCGTTTTGGAATGGCTAGAGATGGGAGGCGGTAACAGCACATCTTGGGAAGAGATGGGGCGGAAGTTGGCAATGATGCACAAAGCCACCAACCAGCAGGGTTACGGTTGGGACATGAATAATACTATTGGTTCTACGCCACAAATCAATACTTGGACAGCAGATTGGATACAATTTTACGCCAAACATCGCCTTGGTTATCAATTTCATTTAGCCAGGCGACGCGGTGGGAGTTTTCCGAAACAAGATGAGTTACTAGCCGCACTTCCAGAAATTTTAGCAGATCACGAAGTACAGCCTTCCTTGGTACATGGGGATTTGTGGGGAGGTAATGCTGGGTGTACAGTAGCGGGGGAACCAGTGATATTTGATCCAGCAACTTATTTTGGCGATCGCGAAGTTGATATCGCCATGACAGAACTTTTTGGTGGTTTCCCCGCAGCTTTTTACAAAGGTTACAATCAAGAATTTCCTTTAGATGCAGGTTACGAACGCCGAAAAACCCTCTATAACCTGTACCACATCCTCAATCACTTCAATTTATTTGGCGGTGGCTACGCTTCACAAGCCAACCGGATGATTGAGCAAATTTTACGTTGAGTTGAAAACTGCGGACTGGGAAGAGATGGGGGAGTAGGGGAAGTAGGGGGAGACAGGGAAGAATTTTTACTCACCTCATCTCCCTCATCTCCCTCATCTCCCTCATCTTTCCCCAGCCTCCCAACTTTTTGATAATCTTTCCTGAAAACCCTACTTTTTTACCGTAGAGTAGGTTGTCTAGAAAATGACAATTTTTCTGTTTTATTTGTTGTTTCCTGCCATTCTTAATTAACTATGTCTCTCTTGTCTACTAATAAGCATAGAGGTTTTAGTTAAGCTTAGTGATGTTTAGAAAATCTTTCAATAAGAGTTACAACTAAACATTAATTATTGAGTATAAATTCATTTGACTAAAAGCTAAAGATTGGCATTTTGGAAACAAAAATTTTAGAATTTTGTGATATTCACTAGACTTATTACACTTTTTGAAGTGCTAATATGTAGGAACTAAGCAGTTAACAACCATAACTGCTTAAAAGCGAGGAGAACAATGACTGATACACAAACTTTGTTACAAAATTTTGGTCAAGTCTACGACAATCCAGTTTTATTAGATCGGAGTGTAACTGCTCCGGTAACAGAAGGACTAAATGTTCTACTAGCTAGTTTTCAGGCACTTTATTTACAGTACCAAAAACATCATTTCGTGGTTGAAGGTGCAGAGTTTTACTCACTGCATGAATTTTTCAATGCCAGCTACAACGAAGTTCAAGACCATGTTCATGAAATTGGTGAACGCTTGAACGGTTTAGGCGGCGTACCTGCTGCAAGCTTTAGCAAATTGGCGGAATTAACTTGTTTTGAACAAGAATCTGATGGTGTCTATTCTTCCCGTAAAATGGTAGAAAATGACCTAGCAGCAGAACAGGCTATTATTAACGTTATTCGCCGCCAAGCCGCTCAGGCTGAGAGCCTGGGAGATCGTGGTACACGTTATCTTTACGAAAAGATTTTGTTAAAAACTGAAGAAAGAGCTTACCACTTAGCTCACTTCTTAGCTAAAGATAGTTTAACCTTGGGATTTGTTCAGCCTGCTCAGAATTAATTTCTGATTAATTTATAAGTAGTATTCTTAACAAGGTTAAATCCTCAATAAAATCAAGAATAGCAGTGAGTATTTACACTTACTGCTATTCTTTTTATTTTTATCTGTCAATATCATACTTTCGACTGACCTTACCGCCCTACCAAATTAACAAGACTAAACTTCTGCTGATTTATCGGCGGTTAATTTCATCTATTGATATTTTTAGTTGATTATGAAAGATTTTTGCAGATTATTTCTATTTGTTTACATAACTATTATGTAATTTAAAAAGAGCGAACTTGATTTACATAGTAAAGAGGTCACTGAAGAATTTCTGAGATTTTTTTTAATATGCGATCAGCTACGCTGGGCGGAACGCCATCGCCAAAACAAAACTTTTTAAGCAACTATAAAGATAACTGTTTTTAAATATAAAAATATAAAACCTTAATCATTTACTGCAATTATGAGATTTATGTCTCTCCCCAAAGGTTAGTATTGATATACTACCAAAGGTTGAATAAATGACTCAGTGCGATGGAGATGACAACAAAACCGACGCTGTAAAATCAGCGACCAGCGCACTATATAGAGATATGATCGTTTTGACTTTTTCCATGTTGTACCAGCAAGAAGCTGTTATCAAACCTAGAAAACTTGATAATCAACAACACTAAGAGGGGGAAAGACCCTTAAAATAATCAGGATTTGTATTCTCGTACTCCCACCCAACAACTATGCCCCGCCGTCAAGACCTCCAGAAGATACTATTATTGGGATCTGGCCCAATTGTGATCGGACAAGCCTGTGAATTTGATTACTCAGGAACTCAAGCTTGTAAAGCATTGCGTGAAGAAGGTTACGAAGTAGTGCTGGTTAACTCAAATCCGGCGACAATTATGACCGACCCGGAAACAGCCGATCGCACTTACATCGAACCATTAACACCGGAGTTCGTCGAGAAGGTTATCGCTAAAGAACGCCCAGATGCTTTACTACCGACAATGGGCGGACAAACAGCCTTAAATATCGCCGTGGCTTTGGCGAAAAATGGCGCTCTAGATAAATATAACGTGGAATTGATCGGTGCGAAGTTACCCGCGATCGAAAAAGCCGAAGACCGGAAACTTTTTAACGAAGCAATGGATAAAATTGGGGTGCAAGTTTGCCCCAGTGGTACAGCGTCAACTTTAGAAGAAGCCAAAGCGATCGCCCAACGCATCGGGACGTATCCTTTAATTATTCGCCCAGCTTTTACTATGGGTGGGACAGGTGGCGGTATTGCTTACAACCAAGAAGAATTTGAGGAAATGGCTCAAGTCGGGATAGATGCAAGTCCCGTTTCGCAAATTCTGATCGACCAGTCCCTCCTGGGTTGGAAAGAATACGAATTAGAGGTGATGCGCGACTTAGCAGATAACGTTGTCATTATCTGTTCCATCGAAAACCTTGACCCGATGGGTATCCACACCGGCGACTCAATTACCGTCGCCCCCGCCCAAACCCTCACCGATAAAGAATACCAACGGCTGCGGGATATGGCGATTAAAATTATCCGTGAAATTGGTGTAGAAACTGGCGGTTCTAACATCCAGTTTGCGGTAAATCCAGTTAATGGGGATGTAGTTGTCATCGAAATGAACCCCCGCGTTTCCCGCAGTTCAGCCTTGGCTTCCAAAGCAACGGGTTTCCCAATAGCCAAAATGGCGGCTAAGTTGGCTGTAGGTTACAGCTTGGATGAAATTAGAAACGACATCACCAAGAAAACCCCCGCCTCCTTTGAACCGACAATTGATTACGTCGTTACCAAAGTTCCCCGCTTCGCCTTTGAGAAATTCCCAGGTTCGGAACCAGTGCTAACCACACAAATGAAATCAGTAGGGGAAGCAATGGCCATTGGGCGGACTTTTAACGAGTCTTTCCAAAAAGCGTTGCGTTCTCTGGAAACTGGGCGTGCTGGTTGGGGTTGCGATAAAGCCGAAAAATTACCCAGTGGGGAACAAATTCGCGCCCAACTACGCACACCAAACCCAGATCGGATTTTTTCGTTACGTCATGCTTTGCAATTAGGTATGAGTGCGGAGGAAATCTATGAACTCACAGGGATTGACCCTTGGTTTCTAGATAAAATGCAGCAATTGTTGGAAGTGGAAAAGTTCCTCAAGCGGACACCATTACAACAGTTGACAAAAGAGCAAATGTATGCAGTTAAACGCGATGGATTTAGCGATCGCCAAATCGCCTACGCCACCAAAACCACCGAAGATGAAGTCCGCACTTACCGCAAACAGCTAGGAGTTATCCCAGCTTATAAAACTGTCGATACCTGCGCGGCTGAGTTTGAAGCCTTTACACCCTATTACTATTCCACCTACGAAGAAGAAAGCGAAGTCACCCCCACAACCAAACCCAAGGTGATGATTTTAGGAGGTGGCCCCAACCGGATCGGTCAAGGAATCGAATTTGACTATTGTTGTTGTCACGCCGCCTATGCACTCAAAGGTGCTGGCTACGAAACAATTATGGTCAACTCCAACCCAGAGACAGTTTCTACAGACTACGATACAAGCGATCGCCTCTACTTTGAACCATTAACTAAAGAAGATGTTCTCAACATTATCGAAGCGGAGAACCCAGTCGGAATCATTGTCCAATTTGGCGGACAAACACCTTTAAAGTTGGCGCTACCGTTACAGGAATATCTGCAACAGCAGTTAGCAGATGATTCTGACACACTCACCACAAGAATTTGGGGAACTTCCCCCGACTCCATAGACAGAGCCGAAGACCGGGAACGGTTTGAGAAAATCCTTAAACAGTTGAATATTTCTCAACCACCAAACGGAATTGCCAGGAGTTACGAAGACGCTCTGATTGTTGCTAAACGTATCGGCTACCCGGTGGTAGTGCGTCCGAGTTATGTATTGGGGGGAAGGGCGATGGAAATCGTCTACTCTGATGCAGAGTTGGAACGTTACATGACCTTTGCTGTGCAAGTAGAACCAGAACACCCAATTTTAATCGACAAGTTCCTGGAAAATGCTATCGAAGTTGATGTGGATGCGATCGCCGACCATACGGGGCGAGTAGTGATTGGCGGCATCATGGAACACATCGAACAAGCGGGGATTCACTCAGGCGACTCGGCTTGTTCTCTACCCTCAATTTCTCTACCACCAGCCGTCCTCAATCAAATCCGCTCTTGGACGGTACAACTAGCACAGTCGCTTTCTGTAGTTGGGTTAATGAATATTCAGTTTGCCGTCATTGGTGCAAGTACATATTCACCCCAAGTTTACATTTTGGAAGCCAACCCCCGCGCCTCTCGCACAGTACCCTTTGTTTCTAAAGCAACAGGCATACCCTTGGCGAAGTTGGCATCTTTGATTATGTCGGGTAAAACCTTGGAAGAGTTGAACTTTACCCAAGAAGTTATCCCTAATCATATTGCCGTCAAAGAAGCAGTATTACCCTTTAATAAATTTCCTGGAACTGATACAATATTAGGCCCAGAGATGCGTTCTACAGGCGAAGTGATGGGAATCGACAGCGACTTTGGTCGCGCCTTCGCTAAGGCAGAATTAGGTGCAGGAGAACGGCTACCCCTATCAGGAACGGTGTTTGTTTCCATGAGCGATCGCGATAAGGCCGCAGCCGTACCTGTAGTTAAAGAGTTTATTGACTTAGGCTTTAAAGTCATGGCTACCTATGGTACACGCCGCGTTCTATTAGAACATGGCTTGAACGTCGAGCTAGTCCTAAAACTGCACGAAGGCCGTCCTCACGTTATTGATGCCATCAAGAACCAAAAAATCCAACTGATTATTAACACCCCATCAGGAGAAGAAGCACAAACCGACGCGCGATTAATTCGCCGTACAGGTTTAGCCTACAAAATCCCCATCATCACAACCATCGCTGGAGCTAAAGCCACTGTTGCCGCCATTCGTTCGATGCAAAATACTACTTTGGATGTAAAAATCATCCAAGAATATTGCCCAAATTTTTAGGGGCTAAGAACTAAGAGATGAGGGGGATGAGAAGTATATAGGTTCACTTACCGCAGAGTTGGATATAGGGTAAGTAAAAATTCTTCCCTATCTCCCCTCACTCCCGGTTGGTGAATCTCGACTCCGCTCGATTACCGCGTAGCCGTACCACTTCGTGGAAGCAAGCTACACGGAGCGTCTGTCTCCGACACGCTACGCGAACGCAGAGAACCACATCTCCCCTCACTCCCCTATCTCTCATCATGAAATCTGCATTAAGCGGTATTTACAAAGAAAATTAAGTAATTATTATAGAAAAATAATTATTGTTTTTATTGAGATATTTTAACAAATATAAGGCAATAGAGATTATCTATGGCAAAGATCACCAAATATATTTGTTGTGAGCCAAACTATCAGCAAAATCACCTTTTGCCATAACTTAGACAAGGCTCACAGCAACAATTAGAGCATTCTACCCGTCGTTAAAAACTGTATAGAAATTTTTGTTAGCAATTTTTATTGCTAAATCTTTCTCATAAATAAACCTTAATCTCAGTAACTTGGCAAATTACGAGGATAAGTAAAATAGCAAAATTTCTACATTTTTATGTGTTTTTAGCTACTAAAAATAAATCATATAAATTTGTAAATTCTAAATGAATCATTTTTTCTCATAAATGTTACAATTATTAATACAATGATCAGACCAAAAATGTTAACCTTGTCGCCATTTATCTAACCAAGGATAGTTGTGCGGAAGAGGGAATCACTGTAAGGTCTAGCAATTAAAGACCTATTTAAACTCCTATAACAGCCGAGATAATCGGGTGTCTAACTCCTAAATCATCAAACAACATCCCAGGCTAACTGGGCTTTGAAGGCAAAGAGCATCTATCCGTTAATGACCCTACCAACAGAACCAACATCACCAAAGAGTAGCGCCATGAAGACCGCTCCAACAGCCACAGACCTCGTGCGGACTTACCTGCGTGAGATTGGACGTGTACCCCTTTTAAGCCATGAAGAAGAAATTCGTTATGGTAAGCAAGTACAGCGTTCCACCAGCTTGCAGGAAGTGCGAGAGGAGTTGGCAACCCAATTGGGGCGTGAACCAAGCTTAGAAGAATGGGCAAAGGCTGCGAATATAGACTCAGCCCATTTAAATGAAGCGATCGCCGATGGCGAAATTGCGAAACGCAAAATGGTAGAAGCCAACTTGCGGCTTGTCGTTTCCGTTGCCAAAAAATACATTAAACGCAACGTTGATTTATTGGATTTGATCCAAGAAGGTAGTATTGGGATGCAACGGGGCGTGGAAAAATTTGACCCAACCAAAGGCTATAGATTTTCCACTTACGCCTATTGGTGGATTCGCCAAGCTATTACCCGTGCGATCGCCGAAAAAGCCCGTACCATCCGCTTACCTATCCATATCACCGAAAAACTAAATAAAATTAAAAAAGCCCAACGTCAACTTTCCCAAAGATTGGGACGTGCGCCAACAGCCCAAGAATTAGCCCAAGAACTAGAACTTACACCCAGACAAGTCAGAGAATACTTAGAAAAAGCCCGTCTCCCCCTATCCTTAGATTTACGCTTAGGAGACAATTACGACACCGAACTAGGCGAGATGCTGGAAGATCCAGGCGCTTCTCCCGAAGAATTTGTCATGCAATCTTCCCTATCTAACGACCTAGAAGTGCTGATGCAGCAACTAACGCCGCAACAGAAAGAAGTAATTACACTGCGCTTTGGCTTAATTGATGGGCAAGCCCTAACTCTAGCCAGAATCGGCGAAATACTCAATATCAGCCGTGAGCGAGTTAGACAAATCGAAAGAGAAGCCCTCACCAAACTCCGCAAGTCTAAAGCCAACATGGATGAGTATTTGGCTAGTTAGTCAACAGTCAACAGTCAACAGAGTTTCAGACTATGGACTAATGACCAATAACTAATGACCAATGACCAAAAGGTGAGAAAATCCCCTGATGATGGTTCGGTTACGCCCACTTTAGTATAGGAATGAGTTTGTTACATTAAGTGACAGGAACACCAAACGGTGAAACAAGTTCAATAATAGACAGATACTCAAGTCATATATTTAAAGTCACTATCATCACAGCCAGCAGTGTTATTGCAGGAGGAATAAGTGAGTAACCAATTTAATAGAGTTTCAGAATTTTTTGATAGCGATGCAGAAACAAGTAATTTGTTGTGGCAATATGTTAAGTCATTAAGTCCAGAAACAGTTACCCAACTTTCTAAACCCACATCACCAGAAGTTTTTCAGGTAATGGAACGCAATATTGTCGGATTATTGGGTAACTTACCTCCAGAGCATTTTGGTGTTACCATCACCACCAGCCGGGAGAATTTAGGACGCTTGTTGGCTTCAGCAATGATTAGTGGTTACTTTTTGCGTAACGCTGAACAGAGAATGAGCTTTGAAACAGTCTTACAAGGAAGTGAAAGTCATCAAAACGAAGCTGAATAGTTTGTAGTAAGCGCTTTAGTGGTGAAGTTTGTGTAGACTAAAGTCCTTACTACGAACAACATATGTAAACCGTATTAAGTTATATTTTTAATAAGTAAAAACTCGGTAGATATATAGTAAATCTGCCGAGTTTTGTTATTGGTCATTTATAGCAGAAAAATATGAATGCGATCGCTACTCCACCCCATAAAATTATCGGCGTTGCTGTCATTTGGAACGACCAGCAGCAAATATTAATCGACCGCCGTCGTCCAGGGGGAGCAATGGGTGGCTTGTGGGAGTTCCCAGGTGGGAAAATCGAACCAGGAGAAAGTGTAGAAGAATGTATTCAACGAGAAATTAAAGAAGAACTAGGGATATCAATTGAAGTAGGCGAACGTCTCATAACTATTGATCACACCTATACCCATCTGCGTGTAACTCTCACAGTACATCACTGTTGCTGGCTCAAAGGCATTCCCCAACCTCTGGAATGTGATGAAGTTCGCTGGGTAACGTTAGATGAACTAGACCAGTTTACATTTCCTGAAGCTAATAGCGAGATTATTGCTGCATTGCGAGGAGTAGACGAAGACAAGGGAGAATAGCAACTGTCAACTGTCAACTACCGTAACAATCTATTAACCAACATCAGTAGAGTTCCTGAATTTTCTACAATAAGCGCAGAGACTTTGGAAAAAGAGTATCAGCGAACCAATGCCTAAAATTGTTGCCGATGTGATGAGTCACAACCCTGTTGTTGTCAAGCCAGAAACGCCACTACAAGAAGCTATTAAGGTTCTGGCAGAACGACGCATTAGTGGTCTACCTGTTGTAGATGATGACGGTAAGTTGTTGGGCATTATCTCAGAGACTGATTTAATGTGGCAAGAAACTGGTGTGACTCCTCCTGCATATTTCATGTTTTTAGATAGTGTCATCTATTTACAGAATCCTACTGCTTATGACCGCGACCTGCATAAGGCGTTGGGACAAACTGTGGGCGAAGTAATGAGTAAAAATCCTGTGACTATTACGCCTGATGAGTCTGTGAAACAAGCGGCCCAACTAATGCACGATCGCAAGATTCACCGCTTACCAGTACTAGATGATGCAGGTCAAGTTATTGGCATCCTCACCCGTGGCGATATTATCCGCGCAATGGCAGCCAGTTAGTCAAAAAATTTTGGATTTTGGATTTTGGATTTTAGATTGAGCCTCCAAATTTGGGATTTTTTCTGCCACTTCTCTCCATGAGAGTGGCTCCACTAAGAACGGGGTATGAACCAAAAAATCTAAAATCTAAAATCGGCAATCTAAAATCTAAAATTGGCACAGTCAATAAGTTCATAAATTAGGATAGCTAAATGAGTATTAACCCTGAGTCGGTGAGAGAATCACTCAGTTCTGAAGATTTAGGTGAGCGCTTACGTGCGGTAAATCAGATCCGTGATTTAGAACCTGCGATCGCTTTTGAGTTAGTGCAAGTGGCTGTTACTGACAGTAATTCCCGTGTGAGGTATTCAGCAGTTAGTCAGTTCGATACATTAGGCGCTCAGGATTTAGATTTATCGTTAGATATACTGCGCGGTTTATTAACAGATCCAGAAGCTGATGTGCAAGCCGCAGCCGCCGACTGTTTAGGTGCGTTGAAATTACAAGCTGCTTTTGATGATTTACAGCAGCTTTATCACAACACCCCAGAATGGTTAGTGCAATTCAGTATTATTGCGGCTTTGGGAGAAATGGGAGATCCGCGATCGTTTGAACTACTCAAAGAAGCACTATCTTCAGATGTGGAATTAGTGCAAACGGCTGCAATTAGTTCTCTTGGTGAGTTGGGAAATAATCAAGCAGTTCCCTTATTAGCTCCGTATGCTACCAGTTCCGATTGGCAAATTCGTTATCGTGTTGCCCAAGCTTTGGGACGTTTGGGTGGTGCAGAGGCTAAGTCTATCCTAGAGACGCTGGTGAATGATGAAGTAGAAGCGATCGCTCTTGAAGCCAAACAATATCTACAATCAGTTTAATATGAGTCCGACAAATCTCTTGTAACCCCATCCTCACCCCCTGTCTTACTAATACAGGGGGAGGGGAGTAAAATCTTTATACACATTATGTTTTTAGCTGTTGTGTGCAAGTTCTAGAGTTATCAAAGCTGTGAAAAAATAGGTTTTTGATTTATTTTGCAGAAAGTTCCCGCAAATTAGACATTAAAGACTATATTTTCCAGGTTTGATGCTATTATATGCCTTAAATATTTTGAATATTTCTGCTGGATATTAGTAAAAAAAGACTTGAATAAGTTATTCAAGTCTTTTTTGCTGCTTATTCAAGCTGGCATCTACAATTTGTGTGAGGTTCTCCCATGTTAGGAACGGCTAGATTATTAAGTATAAAGAAATACTTGTTTATATACTTAATTATTCTTTATTTAAAAATATTTATTGTTACTTTATTAGATATTTATTCTTAAATTCGGTATTTATACCCTAATTTTATATTGGGTAAATGCACCCTGGCTAAATATAAAGATTTAAAAGCAACATTAAACAGATTGCACTCTATCTAATGTTGGCATTGAACTTTTAAAAATTTATAAGGTGTGCTTTACCAAATTATCTTGACCAGCAAATAAATTCCAATTCACAAAGTCTTTACAACATCTCAAATGGGTGACGTGTAAGGATGCAATGCTTTGCGTCCCTACGCTAACTCATGCTGACATCCTTTTTTTCAAAAACTATAACCAGGCATAACTATGACTGATAATGCGGGTAACACACTAACTACTGCTAGAAAACTCACCTTATCTTCTAGTCTTCAAACTTTCACAGACCGGGTAGACTCAACTGACCCTAATGATTTTTATAGTTTTAGTTTATCCGCTCGGAGTAGTCTGAATATTGCTGTTGATGGTTTGAGCGCTAATGCAGATGTGCAGTTAATTAAGGACACTAACAGCAATGGTTTAGTTGATAGCGGCGAAGTTATCAGTGGCTCTTACAGGACAGGAAGTAGCAGTGAATCGCTTCGCCCAACTCTAGATGCCGGAAACTATTTCATTAGGGTTTATTCTAACACTGGCGATACTAACTACAATCTTAAAGTCTTTCAAAACTTTGCTCCAACCTCTCTAGATTTTAAACTCAACAGTACAAGCCTCAAAGCAACTGATACCCTCACTATCAATAGTGGTTGGGTATTAGATAGTAACGGTGTTAGCGACCTATCCAGAGTGGATTTCCGCATTCAAAGAGCTAACGGAAGTTGGATAGATGTAGCTGATGCTAATACGTTTACCGCCGACCCTAACAATTCCAACAGAGCGAGTTTTGGCTACAGTCTCTCTCTCAATAGCTTGAATCTAACAGCTGGTACTTATACTCTTCAGGCCATAGCTTACGACCAGACTGGTGCTGCTAGTAATACAGTACGCTTAGGTTTGAATGTTGATAATCCTGGGCTGACATTAACTACAGATAAAAAAATCTCTCCAACTGTTAATATTCAGACCTTCACAGATAAGGTAGATTCAACCAACATCAATGATTTCTATAGTTTTAGTCTGAATGCTCGTGGTAATCTGAATATCGCTGTTGATGGCTTGAGTGCTAACGCAGATGTACAGATCATTAGAGATGCTAACAGCAATGGTTTATTTGATGGCGGTGAGGTTATCACTGGTTCTTACAAAACAGGAAGCAACAGTGAATCGATTCGTACAACTCTAGATAGTGGTAATTATTTCATTAGAGTCTATTCACAAGCTGGCACTACTAATTACAATCTCAAAATATTTGAGAATTTTGCACCAACTTCACTCGATTTTAAGCTCGATAATACCAGCCTCAACCCAACAGATACCCTCAGTGTCAATAGTGCTTGGGTATCAGATAGCAATGGTGTCAGTGACCTATCCAGAGTAGATTTCCGTATTCAAAAAGCAGACGGAACATGGTTGAATGTGGCTGATGCTACTAGCTTTACTGCTGATTCTAGTAATGCAAATAAAGCGAGTTTCAACTACAGCTTGTCTTTAGGTAGCTTAAATCTCGCAGATGGTACTTATAGTCTCCAAGGCATAGCCTATGACAAGACTGGTGCTGCTAGTAATACAATCCAACAGACATTTACACTAACAACAGCTGCTACTAATACTGCTACTGATACTGCTGTTGACGATTGGTTTAGCAAAAATATTCTCGACCAACAACTCATTACATTGACACGCAACTTAGCAACCGACGGTCTTTTAAGCCGTCAGGATATGCTGAGTATCTTTAGAAATGTAGAAGATAATTCTGCAATTGATGCTAATGAGGTAAAAGACCTCAAAACATTGTTGGGTACTAGCACTCCTTTTACTTTGCAAGACCCTGTGAAGTGGCTCTCTACACAGGTTGCTAATAGTGCAACTGTAGATATGAGTGCTAGTAATTTTGAGTCTAAAGTTGGTCAGTGGTTTTTGGGTACGGTTGCACCGACACCTGTGTTCAATGGTAAAAATCTTACCTATACTGTCGTGCAAGGTACTCTTTTTGGCACTGCTAACGAAGCGCGAATTGGTGATATTGACCAAGGCGGTTTAGGTGATTGTGCATTTTTAGCAGCTTTAGGTGCAACTTTTGGTCGTCAATCTGATGATTCTGGCAACAAGTCTAGTTCTGTTATCAATAATATGATTACAGATAATGGAGATAATACTTATACTGTACGTTTTTACTCAACTACAATTTTCGAGCCTGGTGAAGCACAATATGTGACAGTTGATCGTCGTATCGCTACCAGTGTAGCTGCTAAAAGAAATAATAATGTTCTTTGGGTGGCTTTAGTTGAAAAAGCTTATGCTCAATGGCGTGAATGGAGAGACGGCAAGGCTGGTTATAACCTTATTGGGAACGGTGATTCGCTTTCTCGTCCTCTTCAGTTTATTACTGGAAATAAATTTACTACTGCTGATCCAACAAACATTAATTGTTTTTCTGCTATTGACGCAGCTCTAGCTAATGGCAAGGCTGTAACTACAGCCACAATAGGCAGTGGTACAACCTATATTGTAGGCGACCACGCTTACTCAGTGACAAATGTTTATACTAGTACTAATGGTGAAAAAAGATTTGTAGTGCGTAATCCTTGGGGTGTAGATGGTAGAACAATAAGTGGTACTAACGATGGATTCATTGACCTGTCTTTTGAAGAGTTTAGCAAGTCTTTTAATTATGGGGTTGTTATAGCTTAGGAAGACTGATTAAAAAATACCAATTTTGGTAGGTGAAACTTACCCAATTAAAACTAAAAAAATTGATTTAACTAGGATTAATCTAGCTAAACCAAGGAATTATATAAAAGTTGCTTTTTATTTTAAAAGCAACTTTTTAAAATTTAGGGCATTCTTAAGCAAGAGTTTTGCGACGACGAGACATAGCCACACCTACACCGACTAACCCTAGTCCTAGCATAGTAGCTGGTTCAGGGGTAGGAGTTGCTGTTGGAGTACCAAAGTAGAAGCCGGAAAAAGTCGTTGTAACTGAACCTCCACCTGCAAGTAAGGAACTAATAGCGGCGGCTGTAAGACCTCTACCACCTGTTTGTAAGGTTAAAATCCCTTCACCGTTGGACAACTCATTCGTAAGAACATTCTTAAATTTTCCTGTAGTTGTAATATCGATAGCTACTAAGTTTGTAGCAGCTTGTCTAACACTGTATGAGGCAGCCTCTCCAATAAAAGTACTACCACTAAGGGTACCACCAAGCAAAGTTAGAAAAGGATTAACAAATGTGCCAGCACTAAAGCTGGTAATGTTATTTATGGTACCACTTGTGAAACCAGTAAAGTTACCAGTGGATAAACCCGTATTGATGGAAAACGTTTTTGGGTTTGTGAATGTAACAGAGTCTGATTTTATCGTTGCAGAAACAGTAGGATCACTGGCAAAAGAGAATTCACCTACCAACTGAGCAGCTTGAGCAGAACTAGCAGAGGTAAATACACCAGCAGCAGCTACGGGTGCAGCAGCTAATATTGCAACTGCTCCTTTAAAAAAGTTAGATTTACAGATGACCATCATAGGCTCCTAATAAAAGTAGAGGAAACTGAAATTATGTCTTGAATGTTAGTTAAACACTAGCTTCAGACTACGTACCTTACACAGTAAATATATAAAGTACGCTATGTGCAGAAAATTACTGTATTTGTTACCTAATAGTAGAATTACATAAGTATGTGGGGGTATGCAACATCATCTATGCGACTTTACAAACTCTTCACTCTCAAACTAAATGTTCTTTGTATTTCTACTTAGAAAAAAGATTTTGTAAACAATGCTAATTACCTCCTCATAGATTTTCAGACATACTCTAAGGAGTTCTAGGTATTATCAAAATGATAGTTTTGAGATTATGTATGAAATTACAAGAGTTTAAAGACGTAATTCAGATTCAACCTAATCGATAAAGATAAGTTTACTAAGCTGAGTTTTTGACACAGCGAGATACAGCCATTACCCCAGCGACTAACCCCAATCCAAATATTGTCGCTGGTTCTGGAATAGTTCCGCAGTCTCCACATACAGATGTAAAAACGATACCAGTGAAATTTAAGTCTGAAATACTACCATCTGTAGCAAGTACTTGTTGAACATCAAAAATTGTTTTATTGCCGATTACGAAGGTTAGCAATCCAAAGCCATTTGTTGTTTCATCAGAATTATCACCCTTGAAGAACCCCGAAAGCGAAACCTCAACCACAGTACTTGTAAGACTTGGAATAAGTCGATAAGTACTATTAGTGAGATTGAAAGTATTTTTTCTATCCGTCAAAGAGCTTGTATCAGTATTAGGTGAAATTACATCACCGCCAGGAATTGAACCGAGATCAAGAAATAAGCTTTCATG
Organism: Nostoc sp. MS1; assembly: GCF_019976755.1. Taxonomy (NCBI): domain Bacteria; kingdom Bacillati; phylum Cyanobacteriota; class Cyanophyceae; order Nostocales; family Nostocaceae; genus Nostoc; species Nostoc sp. MS1. The sequence continues at coordinate 3,892,994 of NZ_AP023441.1, read as the reverse complement.
CCCAACAAGAGTCCCAAAAGTAATATTGTTCGTAATATTACCTGTATTAAATCTTAAAAAATTTCCGGTCTGAACAATAATATTAACTGGTGTTATTGGTTTAGGTGCGAAACTTAAGAAATTTTTTGTTAGGGTAGCATTGCTACTACCAAACCCAATAGTGTAACCAGGATATAATATAAATTCGCCTTGCAAGACAGCAGCCTGGGCATTATCAGTACATATCGATACACTAGCAGCTACAGGCAAAGATGCAAATGTTGCAATTGCTCGTTTAAAAAAACTTGTTTTAGAGATAACGTTCATAGTGTTTTTAGACTATAGTTGAGTATATTAAGTTACAGATACTCATTAAATGCTTACGTATTTACGGTATAAGTACATAATTACTCAGTATATTAAAATATATAATCACCAAATTTGTTTAAGTGGATGTTAATTTATTTACATTTTGTTAAAATTTATCTTTTTTGCTGAAGGCTAAAAACATACGGATTGACAGTAAAAGTAAATTCTCTGTTAAAGTTTTTAAATAAAAGAATACTTATGAAAACTTCGTATATAAGAATACCACCAAAGATGCAATCGCCAACACCCCTTAAATTAAATTCCCCTAGTATTGAGCGATCGCTCTGGTTGTTCACTCTCAGCCAAAATTTCCTGATAAATCACTGACTCGCGCACTATTCCCTCCCGGAATGGGTATCTAACCACGAGAATAAATCAGCCAGGCTAGTAAAATCTAAAAGTGCTTCGCCCAGATTTTCTAATTGCTCCAAAGATGAAGTTTCTAGGCGATCGCTCACATCTTGAGGTAATTCTCCCACCCGTTTTTGTAATAGTCGCAGAATAAGCGATCGCTCTCTTTGTAAACCTCGCTGTTCGCCTCGTTGTTCACCCTCGGCGAGAATTTCCTGATAAATGACTGACTCGCGCACTATTCCCTCCCGGAATGAGTATCTAACCACGAAAGCAAATCAGCCAAGCTAGTAAAATCTAACAGTGCTTCGCCCAGATTTTCTAATTGTTCTAAGGATAAAGTTTCCAGGCGATCGCTCACATCTTGAGGTAATTCTCCCACCTGTTTTCTTAGTAGTCGTAGAATAAGCGATCGCTCTCTTTGTATACCACGCTGTTCGCCTCGCTGCTCACCTATTTGTACGCCTCGCTGTTCACCTTCAGCCAAAATTTCCTGATAAATGACTGACTCGCGCATCATTCCCTCCCGGAATAGTTGTTTAATCAAGTCTTTTTTATATTTTAACCCTGCTAATATTTGAGTATAAGCAGATATTTCTGAGCGTTGTGTAGGTTCAAGTTGATTAACTTGTTGCACAACTTGTTGTAGTAAAACTTGTGGCTGAGTTGTTGCTGTGAGTGGTGCTAATGGTAACAAAGCTGAGTCATTGAGAAATAGTTCTGAGTTTTCCTCCCACATCCGAATTACTCTGTATTCATGACGTGTATTTTCTACTGAAAAAACAGTTTCAATCACTGTGTCTGGTGCGGGAGGAAGCAATAAAACCACAACTTGAGTGATTGGTAGACGATACAAACGATATAACCTCACCCAATAATCCAACATCCGCAGAGGTAATGGGGGTGTTGATTCAAGTTTGGTTTGAAATTCTAGATGGAGAATACGTCCTTCCAATTGTAAGAAGGTGACGTAATCAGCGCGTATTGGTTCAATGCTTAATTCGGTTTTGAGAACTTTCACACTTGTTTGCGGTGTTCCTAAAACCCAACTTGCAAAGTTTTGGGGATATTTTTCTGATAACAGCTTGCAAAGATTATCAAATGACATCTAACCACCAAATACTTGTGACCACGTTGTCAACAAGAATACCGCAACTGCCGCGATCGCCAACACTCCTTGAATTAAGTTACCTACCAAAGTACCTACAATAATACCGACACCAGCCTTCACCGCTAACCAAAATTCTCTTCGGTAAATATATTCGGCAACAATTGCACCCAATAAAGGCCCAAATAAAATACCTAACAAGGGGCCGCCAAAGGGTAAAGCTGGTAATAATCCGAAAAATCCCAACAACAAACCAACAAATGCGCCAATTTGTCCCCACTTACTAGCACCTGCTTGTTTTGCGCCTAAGTACCCTGCCAGGAAATCAACTCCGATACTTAAAATTAAAACAATTGCCGTAACAATTAAGGGAATTTTAATTGCTGCAAAAGAACTACTCACAATTCCCCAAATAATAATTGCAATTAAAATTAAACTTGTTCCTGGAATCGCTGGAACCACTGCACCAACAATTCCTACAAGCATGACAGCAATCAGTAACCAATAAATAATTTGCATAATTTGTTTATTTTTTATTTCGATTTAACTATGTGCCTGTGCATTAGAAATTTGCTGTCTTACCCAAGTACGAAAGGCATTTTTTGCTGCTATTTGTCCTATTTTTTTGCTTTCTTGGATAAATTGAGGAATGTCTCTTATCTTGACTGGAACAAAAGTAGGACTAAATTCTACTTCTGAGTATTTATTAGCTGATAGAGTATAGATTCGCAATACAGTCCCGTTATATCGCCAAAACTCAGGGATACCCATCGCCGCATAAAGAGATAATTTATCGATTTTAGGTCTAGAGAAATCTATCTCTAATACTAAATCTGGTGGGGGATCTTTATCTAAATCAATATTTTCTTTATCTCTAACTAAAAATTCATTCTGAATATAATAGCTACTATCTGGCTCTGCACCTTTTTCTAAATCGTCTCTTATTAAGGTGAGTGAACCTGTACTTTTAACCTCTAAGCCTAATTCTTCACATAGCACGAGAATAAAACCTTCAATTAAGCGATTAGAGTTCTCATGCGGCATGAGTGGGGTCATTATTTCTACTATTGCGTTGTCATAGGTAAGTCGGGAGTTTCTTCCATTTCCCATATCAGCCAATATTGCTTTGAATGTTTGCCAACTAATGTTTTGTAATACGGTTCTTGTTTCTACAAGTTGTGGCGTTGTTATCATAGTAATTTAGGCTGGGGAAGAGATCATCTCACGCACAGACGCACAGCATTTGAGAGTTTTTAGGGTTTACTATTTATTGATTGGAGCGTGACTGCTAATTTATCTGCAATTCCAGCTACCCAATTTTCGTCTTGTTTGGTATAACTTCTAGGCGCATTAGCTCCTAATATTAATAATCCTTGCTCACCAATTGGTTGGCAAATTACACCTTGGGTATTTTCAGGTAAATAATCAAATTCAATCCGTCCTGGGTAGACATTTAAAGCTACTAAATAAATAGGTTTTTGTTTTTCCAAAACCATTTTGACAATTGGCCCTGGTGTGACTTCTGCTTTGGGAGCCAGAATACCGCGACGTAACAAAACTTTGCCTTGATAGTAAACCACTAGCGATCGCGTTACCGTATTAGTCAATAACAAATGGGATGCCCAAGCTAGTTCTGTTTTCACGGCTTCTGGTAAATCTGCTGCTAACTCAAAACCTTCTTCACCAATTAGTTCTACTGCATCCGGCGATCGCGGCTGCACCTGTTGCCAAATTAAACCCGTTAAAATCAGTACGGCACTCAAAATCACCCCCAATACATCACCTCTGGCTTGGGAATTGGTGATTTCCGGTGTTAACAAACGGTTAATCAGCAAAAGTGTAGCGCCTAGTCCTCCAACCACTAGAGGTAAGCGCCGTAAAACTCGATTAGGATCAGATTTTGTCATTAGTCATTGGTCATTAGTCATTAGTCAACAGTCAACAGTCAACAATTTCTACTCTTCTCCTGGTTCAATTATGCGTTGAAACAAGTAGCCAGTACCCCGTGCGGTGAGTATTAATTCTGGGTTACTGGGATCATCTTCTAACTTTGCTCGCAGGCGGGAGATATGTACATCTACTACGCGGGTATCTACATGGCGTTCTGGAGTGTAACCCCATACTTCCTGTAAAATTTCTGACCGGGAAAAGGCTTCGCCAGAGCGACTGACTAGCAACTCTAGTAAACTAAATTCCATGCCTGTTAAGCGGATACGCTCATCACCTTTGTAAACTTGGCGCTTGTTGGTATCGATTTTGATATTACCAACATGAATCACTCCCGAACTAGGGATACCAGAAGCACCAGTTTTATCTACCCGACGTAATACAGAGCGAATCCGCGCTTCTAGCTCTTTGGGGGAGAATGGTTTAACTACGTAGTCATCAGCACCTAATTCTAACCCAGTGATGCGATCGGCAACATCCCCCAAGGCTGTTAGCATAATGATAGGGACATCTGATTCTTTACGTAATTCTTGACAAACACCGTAGCCATCGAGCTTTGGCATCATTACATCCAGAACTACCAAGTCGGGATCAGATTTGCGGAAAGTATCTAAAGCTTCTTCGCCGTCGCCAGCTGTCACTACATCGTAGCCAATCATTGAAAGGCGCGTTTCTAAAATCCGGCGAATGCTGGCTTCGTCGTCTACTACCAGGATTTTTTCTTTATGAGTTTCCAAGTTTCTCAACGCTCCTTAACTAAAATTTTCATGATTAATTTTTAATACCATAATATTAAGATATCATTCCCTCAAATGATCTGGAAAATGCTCTAACCCTACTATTTATGGGATTTTCAATCTGAGCAATAATTAAGCAAAAATTAAGATATTTAATATTAGTTAAGAATTAAGAATGCCAAAGCCAAAAACCTTTTACATTTGTAACGAATGTGGTGCTGAATCTCCCCAATGGTTTGGTAAGTGTCCAGCTTGTGGTACTTACAACTCCCTAGAAGAACAACTTACCATTCAATCTTCCGTAGATGTACCTAAAGGAGGTGTCAGTGGTTGGCACGCAGCCCAAAATAATGGAAAAGCAGTCAAGCCAGCAAAACCGCGCGCTTCATTAACATTTGACCAAATAACCGATCGCCAAATTGCCCGTTGGGAATCTGGCTATGGAGAACTCGATCGGGTGCTTGGCGGTGGCGTAGTTCCGGGTTCTATGGTGTTAATTGGCGGTGATCCTGGTATTGGTAAATCTACCTTATTATTACAAGTCTCAAACCAATTAGCGCAGAGATATCGTATCCTTTATGTAACTGGTGAAGAATCAGGACAGCAAGTAAAATTAAGAGCTTCTCGCTTAGGTGTAGCAAAAACCTTAAACGTTGTCGGAGAAGATGGTGAGGAGTCAGAACAAACACCTCAATTATCAATAGCTGAAGGTGTAGGTGCTGATTTATACGTCTTACCAGAAACAGATTTAGAAGAAATTTTACGAGAAGTCGATTCACTTAAACCCAATGTGGCAGTAATCGACAGTATTCAAACCGTATTTTTCCCTGCCCTTACCTCTGCACCCGGTTCAGTTGCTCAAGTAAGGGAATGTACAGCCGCCTTGATGAAGGTGGCGAAACACGAAGACATCACCATGTTGATTGTTGGACACGTCACCAAGGAAGGGGCGATCGCCGGGCCGAAAGTTTTAGAACACTTAGTAGATACAGTACTGTATTTTGAAGGCGATCGCTTCGCCTCCCATCGGTTATTACGTACAGTCAAAAACCGCTTCGGTGCAACTCACGAAATCGGTATTTTTGAAATGGTGCAGAACGGACTCCGTGAAGTCTCTAACCCCAGCGAGTTATTTATAGGCAACCGTGATGATCCTGCACCGGGTACTGCGCTCGTTGTCGCCTGCGAAGGTACACGCCCCATTGTAGTTGAGTTACAAGCCTTAGTCAGCCCTACCAGTTACCCATCCCCCAGACGGGCGGGTACTGGTATAGATTACAATCGCCTAGTGCAGATACTCGCCGTCTTAGAAAAGCGCGTCGGGATACCCATGTCGAAACTAGACTCCTACGTCGCCTCGGCTGGGGGGTTAAATGTAGAAGAACCAGCCGTCGATTTAGGTATCGCCATTGCCATTGTCGCCAGTTTCCGCGATCGCATCGTTGACCCAGGTACAGTATTGATAGGCGAAGTCGGCTTAGGTGGACAGGTGCGATCAGTTTCCCAAATGGAACTACGCCTCAAAGAAGCAGCTAAACTAGGATTTAAACGTGCGATCGTTCCCAAGGGTCAAAAATTTCCCGACTTTGACATCGAAATTTTACCAGTTGCCAAAGTTATAGATGCAATTATTGCCGCTATCCCCCATCAAGAATTGACAGAAGACGACTTAGACATGGACGAAGAATAGATACTAGTCAATTGACAGTTGACAGTTGTTTTTTTCCTCTGCTCCCCTGCTCCCTTATCTCCCCCACTTACTACTCCCCTCCAGATATGACAGCCATCATCACCCCCAACTACCAAATCACCTGGGAAAAACTTCCCGATGATTACAAGCTACCAGACGATCCAGTGGACAACATCAACCAACCTTTTCTAGCCGCAGCACTGACTGAAAGCTTAGAACTTGCAGGAAAACTACCCGCCAACGCCCTAACTACTACAAATTACGGCATTTGCGCCACCTTGAATAGTAAAACCGTTGTTAAAGCCCCAGACTGGGCATATATTCCTCAAATCAAGGTTAGTAGAGAAGAAGTCATCCGCAGTTACACTCCTCAACTGGAAGGAGACATCCCCGCAATTGTCATGGAATTTTTGTCTGATACAGAGGGGAGTGAATATTCCATCAAATTCACCTATCCTCCAGGTAAATGGTTCTTTTACGAGAGCGTATTAAAAGTACCAAATTACGCCATCTTTGAACCAGCAAGTGGGGATTTGGAAGTGTATCACCTAGATCAAAATACAGCTAGATATACCCTACAAAGCGCCAACGAAAACCAACATTACTGGATAGAGGAAATGAATCTTTACCTTGGTGTATGGCAAGGTACGCGAGAAAATCGTACAGGTAATTGGCTGCGCTGGTGGGATGAAAACGGACAATTACTATTATGGGGTTCAGAGTTAGTCGAACAAGAACGCCAACGCGCTGAACAAGAAAGACAACGCGCTGAACAAGAACGTCAACGTGCTGAACGACTAGCAGCACAACTCCGCGCTGCGGGAATTGAACCGGAAGATTAGACTGTTTACTCAAAATTGAAAATGCGATCGCCTACGGTGGAGCAGAGCATCGTCGCCAGCCAGCTAGATTGAGCATTTGAGCGATTCTAGCTTTTTTATTTGCAGTGCAACATCTCTACTTTTCTTGTCGTGAATCTTTAGGAGAAGAATGAAAACCCCCTTGTATCTTAGAAAGTGTGGGAGATTTTGAATGAAGCGATCGCTACGGCGTAAATCGTTTAAATCTAATCTATTACAAGTTGCCCGACCTGTAGATGTAACACCAATAACTCTTGTAGCGTCTGCTGACCAAATAAAGTGTTCAGATCACTATCCTGACTAGTCATTCTGACTCGGTTTATTCGCTGACTATCAGTAGTGATGGGCAAATTCTCGCTAGTGGTAGTGACGACTCAACTATCAAACTCTGGTCAATAGTCACAGGAGAACAAATTCACACTCTCAGTCATTTTTACGCAGTTTTGTCTGTCGCCTTTAACTCCGATCGCAATTGGCTGGCGGCTGGAGACTATAGCGGCAATATCAAAATTTGGCGACGCAGCTAGTTTAATGATCGGAACATCAGAATTAAAATTTTAACCCTCGACTGTTTCGTTCTCAACACAAAAATTTTAACTGGAAACGAAAACATTCTCACTTTAAACAAAAATGTTCTCGTTTCAACCAAAAACGTTCTCACTTCAAACGAAAACGTTCTCGTTTAAAACAAGAACGTTCTCACTTACAACAGGAAAGTTTTAGTTCTGAACTCGGAGTTTTTCACTTCAAACAGAAACATCCAAGCTCAGAAGCTAAAATTTGTTGTTTTCCGCTAAAGTCACCGAGTAAATTTCTAAACTGACGAGGCTTGTGGCTGCACTTTTTTAGATTTCCGGGCAAATCTTCGTCCTAAATCATCAACCATTGAATCTAAACCAGCACCTTTACCACTAGCTTTAGCATAGTTATACACCATCAACCCCGCAGCATAAGCTTCACTGCCCACAGCCACAGATGTATCATCCACCAGTTCTTGCAGTTGCGTCAACGACAGCAAAATGGGATACAACGCTTCAAATAATTCAATATCTCGACGCATTTCGTCTAAGTCAAAAGAGCGCGGTAAAAAATCAGGGTTTTGTGTAGCTATTTCCAACGCCTTACTCACAAACGCGCGACTCTTATCACCCAGCTTAGGTAAAGATTTACGCTCCTCCGTTGTCAAATCTACCAAGAATGGGAGCTTTTCTTTAATAGTATTAATTGCTTGCATCACCGCTTCCCTGTCTGCTGGGGTAAGTTTGGCACTGACTTTAGATTCTGGCATTTTTCATACACCTTTAACTGCACTTAGTTTCAGTATTCCCCAAGTCAGCTAGTCAACCATAGTTAGTTATAAGCAATTAAGCCAATTTTTTTATACCATTGAACAAACAAGATTTTACTGATTACCAGCCTTAAACAAGTTTGAATAATCAAAATACTACAATCAAATCAAAGTATACCCGATGATGAGGTTCTTAAATGTTGTCACACAAAACCAGCGAGTAGTTATAATCACTAGCTTTGCTTCTGGAAACGAGAATTTATAGAATTTTTTCCTTGATACAATATCTTTATATCAAAATGTATCTATCAATCATACATATCGTTCTATGACAACCATAATTGCTAGACCTTCATCTTTAATTGGTAGTATCAAAATAGAAAAAGTAGATAAATTTCAACTGTTCAAATTTAATGAACAACTACAAGCACGGATGGAAGAACTTTTAGAGCGCAAAAAAGCTGATTTACTAACAACAGAAGAAGTTATCGAACTTGAAGAAATTGGAGAGCTAGATAGAATTTTTACCCATATCAATGCGATGCTAGTAGCTCAAAACAATGATTGATGACGTTACTAAAGAAATTTTGCGGAAACGCGCTAATTATTTGTGCGAATATTGTCATTCTCCATAACGCATTTCTACCACAAGATTTACAATAGATCACTTGATTCCAAAATCTATTGGTGGTTCTGATGAACTTAGTAATTTAGCCTTATCTTGTCGTTGATGTAATGAGCGTCGTTATAACTTTGTTGCGGGATATGACCCAGAGACAAAAGCAATAGTACCCCTATTTAATCCTCGTCAACAAGTTTGGTCAGAGCATTTTATGTGGTCAGCTAATGGTAGGACAATTATTGGCATTACACCAATTGGTAGAGCCACTTGTCAGCGACTTGATATTAACGATGAACGCTATCCAGAAGATGACTCTATTCAGAGTGCGCGGGGTTATTGGTTTCAAGCTGGGTTACATCCTCCTAGTGAAGATCCAAAAGAAAATTAATCAGTAACAGATAATAAAAACAGCAGGAACATCTAAAATTTAGTTGATATCAAAACCATCACCACATAATATATGACTACCTTTCCTAAATATATTCCTCAATCTGATCCGCCTCGTCCTCCTTGGGAAACTTTACCTACAATGTATGATTTACCCAGCGATAACCCAGAGGAGCCAGGTTTGCCAGACGATTTTCACTTTTTACAACCTATACTTTTATACTTAACCTTTCAACCAATTAATTGGAATCCTGAATTAGTTTACTGTGCTGCTGACCTGAATCTTTACTACGATTTAGAGCATCCATTATGGTACAAACGCCCCGATTGGTTTGGCGTTGTCGGAGTACAAAAATTATATAAAGGTCAAGATTTACGTTTAAGTTATGTCACTTGGCAAGAACCAGCAAATCCTTTTGTAGTAGTTGAATTATTATCCCCAGGTACAGAAGACGAAGATTTAGGCAATAGTCAAAAAGCAGAAAATAAACCTCCTAGTAAATGGGAAGTTTACGAAAAAATTCTCCGCATACCCTATTACATTGTTTTCAGTCGCTACACTAACGAACTTAGAGCATTTCAATTAGTAGGCGGTCATTATGAACCGATAAATTTAACCCAAGGAAGAATATTAATGCCAGAGTTGGGTTTAAGTTTAGGTACATGGCAAGGAGTTTTTCGAGGTATTGAAAAACTATGGTTACGCTGGTTTACCTTGGCAGGGGAATTGATTCTTGAACCCGGCGAGGAAGTTGTTGCAGCCACAGAAAGAGCGATAATTGCAGAACAAGAAGCAGAACAAGCCAAAAGAAAAGCCGAACAACTAGCAGAACGTTTGCGCCAATTAGGAGTAAATCCCGATGAGCTAGTGTAAGTTATGCTTCCAGATAAACCTGTAGATAGAACTGCGATCGCCTAAAAATTGTCACAATAAGTGCGTAGGCGGAGCATCGTCGTAGACATCGCAAATTTTAGGACAATTAATTTTATGGGATTTGGTATTGGTGATTTATTCTGGATTTTTCTCTTATTATCCTCTCTACAACCCATCTGGCAAAAACGCCAAGTAGAATATCGTCGTCTTCGTGCCTTACAAGAATTTCAACAAGAACGCAAAAGCCGCGTCATCTTATTAATACATCGTCAAGAGTCCATCAGCTTATTAGGCATTCCCATCTCCCGCTACATCACCATTGAGGACTCAGAACAAATACTCCGAGCAATTCGCCTTACACCCCCTGAAGTACCCATTGATTTAATTCTTCACACACCAGGGGGTTTAGTTTTAGCTACCGAACAAATTGCTAGAGCTTTAATTCGTCACCCTGCCAAAGTTACCGTGTTTGTTCCTCACTATGCCATGAGTGGTGGAACCATGCTTGCCCTCGCCGCCGACGAAATTGTCATGGATGCCAACGCGGTACTAGGTCCAGTTGATCCCCAACTAGGTAACTTCCCAGCCGCCAGCATTCTCAAAGTCGTCAAAGATAAACCCATCGGCGACATTGACGACCAAACCCTGATTATGGCAGACCTCGCAGGTAAAGCCATTCAGCAAGTACAGCGCTTCGTGCGGACTCTGCTGAAAGATAGTATGCCTGCACAAAAAGTCAGCCCAGAAAATATCGAACCTATCATCGAAGCCTTGACAACTGGACGAGTCACCCATGACTACCCCATCACCGTAGAAGAGGCCACAGAAATGGGGCTGCCCATAACAGTTGGACTGCCCCGTTCTATCTACGATCTAATGGATTTATATCCCCAACCCCAAGGCGGAAGACCTAGTGTTCAATATATTCCCATGCCTTATGATGGTGGTCGTCCCCTTCTACCTACACCAAAAGGTAGACCTTTAGAAGAGCCTACTCAGGCTAATTCTTAAGGTGTAGTTGTCGGCGATGCTGTTGGTGTTGCTGTTGGCGATGCCGTCGGTGATGTTGTTGGCTTTGGCGATGCCGTTGGTTTTGGTGATGCCGTTGGTTTTGGCGATGTTGTTGGTTTTGGCGATGTTGTTGGTTTTGGCGATGCTGTCGGTTTTGGCGATGCTGTCGGTGTTGGTGATGCTGTCGGCGATGCCGTTGGTGTTGGCGATGCCGTTGGCGTTGGTTGACTAATAGCGTTCTTAGCTTCTTCGTTCAGTCTTTGGCGGAATGCTAGATTAGCAATACCTGTTTCTTGTAACTGAAACTTTTTCTGTAATTCCTTAACGGCAGTTTCAGTTCTGGGGCCGTAAAATTGATCGCGGGGCAGAGGCGGATTTGGCTTCAGCACCGCGTTTATGTTTGCCTGCAATATCTGAATGATGTTTGCAGCGTAATCTTGAGTCTTAGGCCCTGCTATGCCATCAACTGGAGTCAGTTTATAACCCTTTTGAAATTCACTGATAGCTTTTTTTGTCTCTGCATCAGTTAGGGGTGTATTCGTTACTTTCACGTTATAGCCCAAACCGCGTAATACAGCCCGGAATTGTTGTGGCGTATAATTACGTTGGCGAGCAGCAAAGCTTGTATTTGAAATTACTAAAGTAGAAGTAATTAAACAGGTAGCAGCAATTGCTATGCCTGATTTTCCAAAATCACACCACATAATGAAAACTCCTTCGGCTTAAATCAGCAAAATGATAAAGCTTAACAAACCAAATATCTTACTTTGCTTTGTCGTCTTTTTTTCGTTGTTTATGATTTTTGATTAAATTTACATTAATATCTCAAAAAATCCTATTATTTTTTGTCGCAAGTCATAAATTGCAACTTATTTATTTTGAAGTCATTGGTTAATAATTAGTATAATATGTAACCAAAAATGTCTAACCCCAAACCAATAAGAAAACCAAACTTATACTTTGAGAGATTAATGGCAACCATTGCCACAATTAATTTATGCTTTGTAATCTTTGATTTAAGTTACGTACCCTGGCGAGATTTCTATTTACGAAAAATCCCACAAGTTACCCAAACTTATGACCCGATAAAAGGTATTGAAAAGCACAGGGAAACTCAACAATATCTAGATAAAGTTAATGCTTTAGCAGAGCAAGTCAGCCAAACAGGTTTAACATCACCTCAAGTTAATAAACAACTAGAAGAACTCCGTCGCCTCAGCAATGAGATGATTGAGGGGAACCCATTTGCAGCCGTAGGAAAAAGCGGCACATTAGAGAGAATCAAAAATCGGATGCGCGATCGCATCAATAATAATTCTGCAAAACAGGCTTTTGCTACCTTCTGGAGTCAGCCTTACTTAAGTAAAAAAGGCTGGATACAAGAAATTAACTTTTTTAATAAAAACATTCGTCCTTTAATTGCTACCAATTACTACCGTAGAATTGGGGAAAACGGAGAGTTTTTAGATAATTTCTGGCTGATAGATTTACCCTTCGTTGCAATATTTGCTCTGGAATTATCAGCGCGTGTGATTTATGTCAAACGTCGCCATCCGGGATTTAGTTGGTTAAATGCTATTTTTTGGCGCTGGTATGACTTATTTTTATTAAGTCCCTTTTTGCGGTGGTTACGCATCATACCTGTTGTAGTTCGCCTAGACCAAGCCCGGATAGTTAATCTCCAACCCATTAGCAAACAAATTAACCAAGCAATAGTAGCCAACTTTGCCGAAGAACTAACGGAAATTGTCGTTATCAGAGTGATTAATCAGGTTCAGGGGTCAATTACAAGGGGAGAGATTACACGTTGGTTGCTACAAAATGAAAAAATACGTCCATATATAGATATAAATAACGTCAACGAAATAGAAGCGATCGCTGGTCTTCTCATTAATACAATTGTTTATCAAGTACTACCCAAAATTCAACCAGAACTCGTTGCCCTATTACGGCACAACATCGATAGCGCCTTCCATCAAGTTCCCATCTACAAAAATTTACAAACTTTACCCGGAATCGGACAAGCCCAAACCCAAATCAGCGAACAACTAGCAACACAAATCACCACAAATCTCTACAATGCCATAGTTAGCGCCGTCGAAGACCCAATAGGAGCCAAACTCACAGGCAAACTCACCCAAAGTTTCAGCCAAGCTTTAGGCTCAGAAATGCAAAAAAAGCACGTATTATCAGAAATCCAAACCCTACTGTTCGATTTCCTAGAAGAAGTCAAACTCAACTACGTACAACGCCTATCCCAAGAAGACATTGACCAAATCATCGAGCAAACCAGACAAATCAAGTCAATTCAAAATTCAAAATTCAAAATTCAAAATTCCAGACTGGGAAGTGGAGAGTAGGGAGGGGTTCTCCTACGGAGACGCTAACGCGTAGCTTGCTTCTACGGAGTGGTAAGGCTACGCGGCAATCGAGCGCAGTCGAGATTCACCGACCAGGAGTGGGGGAAGATGAGGGAGACAAGGGAGAAAAACAACTGTCAACTGTCAACTGTCAACTGTCAACTGACTAACTAAAAAATGCGCTACACTCAAATTAGGGCGAACCATCCTCGGTTCGTCACAAGACTTCTTGGAAGATATCCCTATCGCAGGAAGTGGGTTTACGCCCACTTTTTTTATTGTATTTGCACATGACTCATCCTTTAGTTCCACCAATTACAGATTTGGCAGTCCCAGTGGCAGAACAACTGGGATTGGAAGTTGTTGGCATTGTTTTTCACACTAACCAACGACCACCAGTCTTGCGGGTAGATATCCGCAACCCTCAACAGGATACTGGTCTGGATGACTGTGAGCGCATGAGCCGTGCTTTAGAAGCTGCTTTAGATGCAACGGATATCATTCCAGATGCCTATGTTTTAGAAGTGTCAAGTCCTGGTATTTCGCGGCAACTGGTAACTGACAGGGAATTTATCTCTTTTAAAGGTTTTCCTGTAATCGTTTCCACTTCCCCACCCCACGAAGGACAACAAGAGTGGATTGGTCAGTTGATTCGCCGGGATGAGACAAAAGTTTACATAAATCAAAAAGGCCGCGTCACAGAAATACCCCGTTCCTTAATTACTAGGGTATTGCTGCATGAGGGCGAATAGAAGAGGGACTAAAGGCTAGGTACTAGGAACCAGAAATGGGGAACTAGGGACTGGGAGAGAAGGAGGCAATGAAGGACTTTTTACTCCCTATCCTCTATTTTTCCCATGCTAAGTTTCCCATAGCTATTAACCAAGTCCTCATATTTAAAGGAGAATGCTTATGTCAATGGTTAGTTTACCAGGATTAAAAGATTTAATAGAAAGCATTAGTCGTGAGCGGAATTTGCCCAGGTTAGCTGTACAAGCTGCCATTAGGGAAGCACTACTTAAAGGTTATGAACGTTATCGCCGCGCTCAAAATATTGAACGGAAACAGTTCGATGAAGACTACTTCGATAACTTTGAAGTCGAACTAGATATCGATGATGAAGGATTTCGCGTCCTCTCAACCAAAACTATTGTTGAGGAAGTGAGCAATACTGACCATCAAATCTCCCTAGATGAAGTGCAGCAAGTAGCACCTGAAGCTCAACTAGGAGATTCAGTGGTGCTAGATGTGACACCAGATCAAGGTGAATTTGGGCGCATGGCGGCAATGCAAACCAAGCAAGTACTAGCGCAAAAACTCCGGGATCAACAGCGCCAGATGGTGCAAGAAGAGTTCCAAGATTTGGAAGGAACTGTACTGCAAGCTAGAGTTTTACGCTTTGAGCGTCAATCAGTAATTTTGGCAGTCAGCAGCACCTTTGGACAACCAGAAGTAGAAGCAGAATTGCCCAAGCGCGAACAATTACCCAACGATAATTACCGCGCCAATGCCACATTTAAGGTCTATCTGAAAAAAGTTTCCCAAGGTCAGCAACGGGGGCCACAGCTACTAGTATCTCGTGCTGATGCAGGTTTAGTAGTTTATCTATTTGCCAACGAAGTCCCAGAAATTGAAGACGAAGTGGTACGGATAGTTGCCGTAGCTAGGGAGGCAAACCCCCCTTCCCGCTATGTAGGTCCAAGGACTAAAATAGCAGTAGATACCCTAGACAGGGATGTTGACCCAGTAGGCGCTTGTATCGGTGCTAGGGGATCGCGGATTCAGGTAGTAGTCAACGAATTACGCGGTGAAAAAATAGACGTAATTCGTTGGTCGCCAGACCCAGCAACATATATCGCCAATGCCTTAAGTCCGGCGCGTGTGGATGAAGTGCGCCTCATGGACCCGGAGACTCGACAAACTCATGTATTAGTAGCTGAAGATCAATTAAGCTTGGCTATTGGTAAAGAAGGGCAAAATGTCCGCTTGGCTGCCCGGTTAACTGGTTGGAAAATTGATATTAAAGATAAAGCTAAGTACGACCAAGCCGCCGAGGACACAAAATTTATGGAAGCTCGTGCTAAATACCAACAAGAGCAAGAAGAGGAAGAATTTGAAGAATTTGAGGACGAAGAAGATCAACAAGAAGAATTAGAGGATGAGTCTTTCGACATCAATGATGATGAGTAATTTATTAGCCTCAAGAATTTCTGGTAAGATTAAATTAAGTATTAGTCTTAAATATAACTAGAAATTAGGCAAATACAGATAAATTATCCTTGGCATTGTCAAGTTTAATTATCATCATCCATAGTTCTGTTACAGTGACAGAAGACCGATGCAACCTAATTATCGACGTTGTATTAGTTGCCGCAAAGTTGGACTAAAACAAGACTTTTGGCGAATTGTCCGTGTCTTTCCTTCTGGGAATGTACAATTAAATGAGGGCATGGGGCGTTCAGCCTATATTTGCCAACAAGTGAGTTGCCTACAAGCGGCTCAGAAAAAAAATCGACTAGGGCGATCGCTAAAAGCGTCAGTTCCAGACACACTGTACCAAACATTGTGGCATCTCGCCCAAAATGATCCCCAAAATTCACGCTACAGCTAAAAAACATTCCTTGGCTGTAATTTGAAAGAGGAAAAGTGGCACAAGCGGAACATTTCGCCCATAACCATACCCTCTGCTTTTTTGGGGTTAGTGCCAAAATAGTAAATGGGTGTAGTTAGCAAGCGGCTCTACCGAAATTTGGAGGAGCAAAGCATTACTCCCAACAAATTTTACTCAATTGTGTTGTGGAAGGCTCAGAAACAGCAAAACAAAAACCTAAAAAATGGCAACCTGGTAGCGCTCAGGCGCAGTTCGGCATCAACGGACATCATAAAAACTTTTTATGGGCGTTCTCTAAACACCTCTTGCGGTGGCGATGTCAGCATTAACCCGAAACATCTCTCTTTCCTGATTGGAGGCACCGGCAAAATCACCAAGGGCAACCTAAAACAGTAATCAAAGGATGGAGATGTCGCACTTCCAGGCAACCATCCGCAAAAAAACTGTCACGTTAAGGGGAAGAGTGGATGAACAACGGCAAAGTTAGAATCTACGAATTATCAAAGGAATTGAATTTGGATAACAAAGAGCTATTAGCAATTTGCGACCAGCTCAACATTGCGGTCAAAAGCCATAGCAGTACAATTTCAGAATCTGAGGCAGAAAGTATCCGAGAAACTGCGGAAAAATTGGCAGCTACAAACGGAGCATCTAAAAAAGAATTAAATACAAACACCCATAAACCAAATTCAGCACCAGCTGGCTCGCGCAACCGACCTGCGCCCCCTCAAAAACAACAACAAATTTTGGAAATTCGTAAACCCAAAATATTGAGAAACACTACCTCCAACGCTCCCGAAGCGTCAGTTGCTAATAACCAAATTGCTTCTTCTGAAGCTAATTCTCCAACACCTCCACGGCCTGCCACACCAGTCTCACCCATGAAGCCGACGGTTCCATCTCGACCTGTACCACGCAATACATCTGAGACCCCACAACCAGATGTACCAGAAACAGAGCCAACCCCCAAACCGCCGGCTCCAGACAAAGTTGCAGCCCAGAAGTCAGAAAAACCTGCTCAACCAAGACCGAGTAAGCAGGAAAGAGCGCCAAAACCCCAACTGGCAGCACCACCAAGCAGACCGGTGGCAGAAAAGGCCAACCTCATAGCAGACGTAACAATTGCTTCAGGCGAGAAACCAATTCTCAAACGCGATCGCCCACGGCAAGAAGATGAGCGCGAACAAGGTAAACCCAGAGTTGCCAAAGCTGTACAGGGAGAAGTATCAACAGCGCCTGTACAAAAGCCATCTCGTCCCGGTCAAGGCCCCACAAAACCAGAGCAGCGCAGCAGTAGACCAGGCGCACCAGGAGGCGACGGAGTACGTCCACAAAGACCTGCCCGTCCATCAGTAGAAGCTGCGCCAGTCGCTACACCGCCAAGAGCGATCCCCGGTGGCCCTGGTAGAGGAGAAAGAGGCAATGTAGATACAGCAGCGATCGCACCAGACCTCCTCGACTTAAAACGCCCCACCCCACCCCGCATCGGCAAAGGTGGCAAAAAGTGGCAGGAAGAAGAAATCATCGACGAAATCAAAGAAAAAGCTGGCAAGGCAGGCGTTAAAGGCAAGCGTGTCAAGCCAGTAATGGAAGATGATTTTGAAGATGAAGACCTACTAGATGAAGAGGGCTTAGAGATACCCGCAACGGTCCAAGTTAGTCTATCTATTGCTCGTCCTCCCAAACAAAAAGCAGCTAAAACAGCACAAACGGCAATAGCCGCGCCTATCAGCGGTCCAACTGCCAGAGGTAAAAGGTCTAACAGTAACAACCGTGACCAAAACCGCCGCCAGGAAACAGAAGTCAAACGCGAGCGTCCCCAAAAAGTTGAAGTCACTGGGCCGTTGACTGTACAGGAGTTGTCCGACCTCCTAGCCGTAGCCGATACAGAGATTGTGAAAATCCTGTTCATGAAAGGCATGGCGGTGA
This sequence comes from Nostoc sp. MS1, assembly GCF_019976755.1. Classification (NCBI taxonomy): domain Bacteria; kingdom Bacillati; phylum Cyanobacteriota; class Cyanophyceae; order Nostocales; family Nostocaceae; genus Nostoc; species Nostoc sp. MS1. The sequence continues at coordinate 3,874,871 of NZ_AP023441.1, read as the reverse complement.
GCATCACCCAAAACCTCGACATCCCGACAATTACCTTAGTAGGTAAAGAGTTAGAGATAGAAGTCGAAACCGTTGAACCAGAAGCGGAAGCGCGGAAAGTCACCGAAATGATCGAAGTCGATGACTTAGAACATCTAATTCGTCGTCCGCCGGTTGTCACCATCATGGGTCACGTAGACCACGGTAAAACCACCCTCCTCGACTCGATTCGCAAAACCAAAGTTGCAGCCGGTGAAGCAGGCGGTATTACCCAACATATCGGTGCTTACCACGTCGATATTGTCCATGACGGTAATCCACACCAAATTGTCTTCTTAGATACTCCTGGTCACGAAGCCTTTACTGCTATGCGGGCGAGAGGGGCTAGGGTGACAGACATCGCTGTGTTAGTCGTAGCCGCCGATGACGGTGTGCGTCCGCAAACAGTAGAAGCAATCAGCCACGCTCAAGCAGCTGAAGTACCCATTGTGGTAGCCATCAACAAAATTGACAAGGAAGGCGCACAACCAGACCGGGTAAAACAAGAACTCACCCAGTATGGTCTGACCCCAGAAGAATGGGGCGGTGAAACCATTATGGTTCCCGTCAGTGCCATCAAGGGCGAAAACCTGGATACACTGCTGGAAATGATTCTTCTGGTAGCGGAAGTAGGCGAACTCTCCGCCAACCCAGACCGGAATGCTAGAGGTACTGTAATTGAAGCCCACTTGGATAAAGCTAAGGGCGCAGTTGCCACTCTGTTGATTCAGAACGGTACTCTGCATGTAGGAGATATCCTCGTTGCTGGTTCAGCCTTTGGTAAAGTCCGGGCGATGGTTGACGATCGCCTCAGAAGAGTAGATGCAGCTGGGCCTTCATTTGCAGTTGAGGTACTCGGTTTAAGTGATGTACCCGCCGCAGGTGATGAGTTCGAGGTGTTCAACAACGAGAAAGAAGCCAGAGCATTGGCCTCAGACCGCGCCGACAAGCAACGTCTATCTCGTCTATTACAAGGACGTGTCACCCTTACCACCCTGTCCGCTCAGGCTCAAGAAGGCGAGTTGAAAGAACTCAACCTGATCCTCAAAGCCGACGTACAAGGTTCTGTAGAAGCGATCGTAGGATCACTCAAGCAAATTCCACAAAACGAAGTACAAATTCGGATGCTGTTAACGGCGGCTGGCGAAATCACCCAAACAGATATCGACTTAGCCGCAGCCAGTGGAGCCGTAATTATCGGCTTCAACACCACCTACGCCAGTGGAGCCAGACAGGCTGCTGATGAAGCAGGTGTAGATGTGCGGGAATACAACATCATCTACAAACTGATCGAAGATATCCAAGGCGCATTGGAAGGTCTGTTAGAACCAGAGTTGGTAGAAGAACCTCTGGGTCAAACCGAAGTCCGCGCCGTCTTCCCAGTGGGTCGTGGTGCTGTTGCTGGTTGTTACGTCCAATCCGGCAAACTAGTCCGCAACTGCAAAGTGCGGGTACGTCGTAACGGTAAGGTGGTCTACGAAGGCGTGCTAGATTCCCTCAAACGGATGAAAGACGACGCGCGTGAGGTCAACGCTGGTTATGAATGTGGTATTGGTATAGATAAATTCCATGACTGGGTTGAAGGTGACATCATCGAAGCCTATCAAATGGTGACAAAACGCCGTACCCTAGCGCTAACAAGATAGTGCTGAGGAACGAGTGCTGAGTTATGAGTATAGAGTTGGCCAAGCCCAACTCATACCGATTTAAACAAATCATACAATTGGTTTTATACCCATACTCAGCACTCAAACTACCAATTCCCAAAAATTCAGCAACATAAGTCATAATCAAAAACTCTCGTAAAATATGGCTTTGTTAATTTTGAATTTTGAATTTTGCGGAAAGTTCTGTAGGCGGGTTTCCCGCCGTAGGAAACTTTTCAAGACGAATTTTGAATTGGTTTAACTCAGGACTCCTTTATGCCCTCATTTCGCTCAGAACCAATACTGTGGATTCATATTGCTGGATTGGCAACACTGCCAGTCTTTTTGCTGCTGTGCTTATTGTTTCTATCTGTAGGTGAGCCAATCTTACCTGTATGGGTGGAACTTTTACTCGTAGCGGCAGCTGGTGTAATTCCGCTTTTGTGGATGCAGTTACGCCGACCCTTTTATATATATGCCATTTTAGGAATTGCTCTCAAACCAGAAAATCTGACCGAGCAGCAAAGAAAAATACTTTGTTTAATTAATACAAAATTGAATCGTGGATTGGCACTTTTGGCAGCAATTGTGTCTTTCTTTGTGTTGTGGCAGTTATATCAAGCAACGCCGTTAGTTGTCTCTATCACTCGTCATTTGCCTCAGTGGCGCATATTAGGTTTAATACTAGCGGCTTTGACCTTTTTAGCAAGTAATCTTTTTCTGCAAATTCCCGTGAGTGTAGCACGTATTTTAGTGACAAATGACACAGAATTTGCAGCGATAGAACCATTACCTTTAGAGAAGATAAACCAGGATTTTACAATTTTAGGGGTGCGGGTTAATAAAATCTTGCCCCAGTTACCTGTGAAAATAAAAACAGAGGAATGAGGAACTATGGCTAAGATTCCAGCTACCAGTAATTATAACTTTTCTAGTGATCCTGATATTTGGAATAGTCTCCAATATGCGATCGCAGCTAGTTCAGGTTTTCAGCGTTGGCAGTTAGAAAGTAATATTCACCTGAAGGAATTGCATTTAGAACAGCAAGTACAGCGTTATTTGCGGGAAACTTTAGAAACTTTAGCTTATTAAAAATTTAATTTTTCAATGGTAATATGTAATAGTAAACAACAATTACCTATTACCAACCGTACCCTAAGTATCTTACAGCCGTACTAATTACACATCATTGCCACTTTAATTACTTTTCTCGCCTTCATATCATAAAAAACTTGTTCTAAGTCTTTTAATGGGCGCTGTTCACTAATTAGTAATTCAAAAGGAATTTTTCGAGTAGCTATAAGAGCAAGTGCAGAACGAACATATTCTGGAGTATTGTGAAATACGCCTTTGAGGGTAAGTTCACTGTAATGTAATTGTTCGGTATTAACTGTAATTGTTGTATCTCTAGGACAACCACCGAATAAATTAACAGTAGCACCAGGACGAGCGCAGGCGATCGCAATTTCCCAAACGCTAGGTACTCCCGTTGCTTCAATTACCACATCTGCACCCCAGCCTTGAGTGAGTTCTTTCACTACATCTGGAATATCTGAATTTTGATGATAATTAAAAGTCTTCGCTGCACCTAACTTTTTACCAATTTCCAGCCTTTGGTCGTTACCACCCCACAATAAGACCTCAACACTATCAGCCAAAGCCGCCACAAACATTAACCCAATTGCCCCATCTCCCAATACTACAACCCTATCTCTAGGTTTGATATGAGAACGGGCTACCCCATGCAGCACACAAGCCAAAGGTTCCGTCATTGCCGCCAATTCAATTGGTAACTCATCAGGGACGGGCAGTAGATTATGCTGGACTATCGGCGCGGGAATTTTCAAATATTGGGCAAATGTACCATTATTCCAAGTCAAATGAGGGCAAAGTGAATATTCTTGTCGTTGACAAAAAAGGCATTTTTTGCATGGAGCAGAGTTATTTGCTACCACGCGATCGCCTAATTGCCAACCAGTTACATCAGCACCAACTGCAACAATTACTCCGGCTGCTTCATGACCAAACAAAGTAGGCGGCTTCAACATCTTGGCATGACCACCACGCCGCCAGACCTTTAAATCTGTACCACAAGTTGTAGCTGCTTCCACCTTAATTACTACTTCCCCAATATCTGGAGAAGGGTCAGCAACTTGTTCTAAACGTAAATCTTCCTGACCATAAAGTAAGGCAGCTAGCACAGCTTTATAACCTATAAACTTGAAAGCTACATCATTGTATCAAGAACTAGATAGTGAACAATGGACAGTAAACAGTAGAAATAATTTGTCAACTGTCAACTGTCAAGTGTTACCGCTCCTTGACGTAATATTTGCCAACCTTCCTCCGCCCATTTAGCTACTGTAGAAGGTAAGCCAATTGAGGCTTCTGCCGTTGCATCAGATTCTAGTGTTAACACTGTAGGAAACTGAACATCAATCTCTGCCATTGTTAATAAAGCTGGCTGTCCTGAGAAGTTGGCGCTAGTAGTAGCAAGAGGCCCGGTTTGAGCCAAGATTGTTTGCGCGATCGCACTCTTCGGCACACGAATACCAATAGTTGTAGGGTCAATGGGATTCATTACTTTCGGGACGCGATTACTTGCTGGTAATACTAATGTCAGCGCTCCCGGCCAATATTTGCTAACCACTTCCTGCCAAATTTGATACTCCTGCTCACTACCTTTAACATAAGGCCATAAATCTTCAGCAATCGCCCCCATTAAAATTAGAGGCTTGTCCTGACTGCGCTGTTTAGCGGCAAAAATTAATTCTGCTTGTTCTGGTAGAGTTGCCAGCGCTGGCACAGTATCCGTAGGAAAACTCACTAAACTGCCACTACGTACACCAGCTATCAATGCTTCTAATGAAACCCTAGTCATAAATAATTTGTAATGGGCTACGCCCCGCTTCTCTACGTTCTCTACGAGACGCTTACGCGAACGCTAACGTAATTCGTAATTATTAATCAGCAATTATGAATTAAAGCAATTATTACTGACCAATAACTTATTACACAGAACTCAGGACTGAATATATGCTAGGGCAAAGCGTTCAATCCCAGCTAAATCAGTGTGAATTTGAATATTTTCATAACTCCCTTGCTGTTGCAGCAGAGTTTTAACTGCTTCTGCTTGACCTGCCATCATTTCAATTAACCATATACCCCCAGGTTGTAAATAACTGGGGGCTACATCTATTAAATGGCGGATAGCATCTAAGCCATCAGTACCACCATCTAAGGCTAAATGCGGTTCATGGTTTACTACTTCTGGTTGTAGCGTAGGCACAACATTACTGGGAATATAAGGAGGGTTCGATATCATGCCACTAACTTGACCTTTGAGTAAGTTTAAAGGCTCCCACCAGCGACCTTGATAAAAGCGTATCCTCTCAAATAGACCCAAATCACGGGCATTTTGTTTAGCGATCGCCAAAGCTTCTCGACTGTAATCAACGGCGTAAATTGTTGCTTGTGGGAAAGCATCAGCTAACCCCAGAGCGATCGCCCCACTCCCCGTTCCTAAATCTACCCAATGTCCTTGTTGTAACTGTGGTGCTTCACTATTAGCAACAGCTGCCACAGCTAAATCAATCAAGCACTCGGTTTCTGGCCTGGGAATTAAAACAGAACTGGACACTGTGAGCTTAAAGTTGCGCCAAGGTGTTACCCCAGCGATGTATTGTACGGGTAGGCAATCGCTTAATCGCCTTTGCCACAACTGGTCTAACTCGTCAAGAGACAAACTCAAGGAAATCTCCGACCAATCTTTAAACGACTCTAAACGTAGTGCCAAACGGTCTAAACCAGCTATTTCTTGCAATAACCAGTCTACTTCTACCACAGGGACATTGTGAGCGATCGCGCTTTGAGTCGCCCTATTGCGCCATTGCCAAAGTTGTAAACCAGAAACTACATTCAGCCGTTGATCTGTCATACTTAACGCGAGTTCTACCTTGCCCCAGGCTTGGTAGGATTGTTGTTCCGATTAGGAGCAGCAGGAGTGTTAGACCCTTGGTTTTTGGGTAAAGTCCGAATATATTCTCTAGATTCTGGTGATGGTACGATGACAACTTGATTCAACCAGGGATCATTTTTAGCTTGTAATGTCTGAATTACTCCATCTATATCTAGAACTTGAATATCCGCTTTCGGGTGTTTTGGCTTGACCTGTCCTAACAAACCCTGTGCATCTTGTTTACTCAAGAATAAAGGTATGTACTGTTGTTCATTTGCATTACCTGCTTTGATTGAGACATAACCTTGATCGGGTGCAAATCTAACAGCAAACATCGGCACGCTCTTAAACTGATTTACCTGTTGACCAGTTTGGCGCAATAAATCCATTGCTCCTTTAACTTCCTGATCCACAGGTTTAAATGCGAACAACAAGCGGTTGGGGTCTTTTTTACTTTGTTGCAATTGCTGATAAATCACCCCTAGCGGTACAGGTGTCACCTGTAGACTTTTGATGATTTCTTCCATCTTGGGGTCTTTATTTTTAGCGTTACGCAACTCGTTAATGAAAGCTTGAGCCTCTTGACGACTCATATAAACCCCTGTGATTGAACCACCAGCTTTCTGCCCGTTTTGTGGAGTAGGTAGAGGACGGCTTAATGGTAAACCTTTTTCATTTGTCACTAAATAAACAGGTACACCATCTAATTTTTCTTTAATTTGTTGTTCTGATAATGCAGATGCTGGCAAGCTGCCAAAATATACTGTTCCTAGTAAAGTACTTCCAAGTAAACCTAATGTTGCGCCCCAGCGAACCAATGCTTTCATGAGTATTCCTCGTATCAATGTGTTCAATTCTAGTTAGACCAATTGTTGGATTCACGCGCCACCAACTCGTCTTAGTTATATATCAATTTCTGGGAAATGAGAAAAAGTTGTGGTAGTCGTTAAATGCTCCCAATTTACACTTAAAGCTTGATATTTTCAAACTCTTAAGTTTATTCGTAATTTCCTTGCTACCTGTTGACCGTATTTTTAGTTGTGCTTTTCTCTGTTTTGCTTAACTATTCACTACACATCCATGTAGATGCCTATTAAATATAGTCGTCACCAGGACGAAAATCTTCCCTTTTTTGTAAATACAGTCAATGCCATTTTATTGCTCTTAGCTAAGTTTAGGGACGTTATTTAATAGCGATCGTTCCTTCTCACGCGAGTTAATTAAAAGTTTAATTTTATACATCTATCTTTAATTTATTCAATTCTGTTTACTATAAAAATTTGCTAGTAATTATTACTAATCGGGCGATATACAATCGTTCAATCAGGTTACTCCTTTATGTATAAACACAGTTATAAATAGCATTTTTTGATATTGACTAATAACTAAGATAGTAAATTCTAATTGTTCTGACGATATCTATAAGGAAAACCCATACCCTGTTTGCCAGAGTATGGATTTTCTTCATTAATAATCAAGTTAAATCGGGATGACAGGATTTGAACCTGCGGCATCCTGCTCCCAAAGCAGGCGCGCTACCAAGCTGCGCTACATCCCGATTGTGTGTTAATCACACAAGTCTCTTACCATTATAGCTAATTTTTTGACTATTGGCTATGTTTCTTTCTAGAGAAAATTTAATGAGGATACCAAAACATGCCTTTTATGCCTTCCGGATCTGGCATAAAACCCATAGTGCGGTAGAAGTCCACAACATGAGGGTCAGCAAATAAGGTTACATTACTAATTTCTTCACTCCTGAGTTTTTTGAGTACATACTTCATCAAAGCCTTACCCAGTCCTTTACCTTGAAAATCTGGGTGAACTACCACATCCCAAATAGTGGCGTTAAAAGCGTGATCTGAGGTAGCACGAGCAAAACCAATCAGCCGTCTTTGGTTTCCTCGTACTTGCCACATAGTAGCTACGAGAAAACTATGCTCAATGGCTTTCTTCACCTTCCTTAACGGACGACGTGACCAGCCTACAGCATCACAAAGTTCTTCGAGTTCATACAGGTCGATATCCCGCTCGGTGCTAAAAACGATACGTTCTGCATTTCTTGTACCTGCTGAGGCATCGCTTTTCGGGTTAGAGTTGCCCGTAGCGTCTAACGTCTGATCTTCAAAGGATTGTGTTTTACTTGTCCCAGATTCAGGAGTACTAAACCAAGTTTTCCAAAAACCCATGCCAATGCGGTTCGGGTAGTATAACTAAATTGGTGTCCACTATATAAAGTGTTGATTCACATTTGACACAGGGAATACCATTGTTTAGTCCGTACACTCAATTTGTGAGGATTTTTCAGACTTTCAGTGGCTACAACCGGTTACAGTGTGTTTCACACCAATTATTTTCAACTTTAGCACTTTGTTGTAAAGGCTAGGACAAATTCCTGAAAACGAAAAGTTCTAATAGCGAATTGTATATAAAAGAAAAGAGATAAGGATCTCAGGGTGATGAAGTAAGTAGATATTCTTCTCCATCTCCCCCTACTTCCCCCTCTTCCTCATCTCCCCCCACTCTCTACTCCTCTGGCGACAAAAGCAAGCGAGTTTTACACCTACAATGGCTTCTGGTTTAAAATCTTCGACACTGGAACTTCTTAAGCGTTTTAACAGAGCGTTTCCCCAGTTTTATGAACAATTTGTCAGCAGTGAGATTCAACTGCAAAATTTGCGGCTAGCCTATCGTCTTTATAAAACTAAACGTGCCGTAATTGAGTTGAAGCCGGAAGGTAGTAAAAGTGCGCTGCATTTTGCCTACCGCAATCAGTCATTTCTTCTCAGTGACATTTTTGGTGTGCTAGCCGCCTATGGACTAACTATTCATGGTTTGAGTCTGTATGGGCAGATTAAACCACCGATGCTGGTTTTTATTAAACTTTTGGTATCCCGTGGTAGTAAAGCCCTGACAGATAAAACAGCCGAGAATGTTTGTCGTGCCATTCGTGAGGCTTTAGGAGGGCGGTTTGAAGTAGAAGAAATGTTAGCTGTAGAGTTCAACCTAGACGTTGGTTTAGAACAAGTACAGACTGAATTTTATGTTGATCCAGTTTTTCATCTTCCAGCTTTGGTAATTGAAGCTGATAATCAACCAGGGTTATTTTACAAGGTCATGTACGCCATTTGGCAGGAAGACCTATTGGTAGTTAATGCCAACTTACTAGTTTGGCGTGGACGTACTAGGCTCATTCTCTATCTGTTAGGGCCAAATGAAAGTCTAATTCCTGAGTATCTCGGACACAAGATTGCTGAAGGGGTACGTCAAAGATTGTTAGGGAAGTGAATTTGTGCTGGGTATTGGGAAAGGGAAAAGCTTTCTCCCTCATCTGTCCCACCTCTAACCTAAACGTTTCTATTTTTAAGTTGCTTATTCTGTCGCGCCCACCCTTGGGGTTACGATATAGATATGGCAACTATCGAAATCTTGGGCTTTCCCCACGCATACGAGCTGACAGCCCCTACATCCTGCCCTGATACTCTAGTATTTATTCACGGTTGGCTCAATAGCCGTGGATACTGGCAACCTGTGATTTCTCGACTGTCAATAGATTTACAGTGTTTGTCCTATGATTTACGAGGCTTTGGGGAATCTCAATCACAATTAGAAAGTGATTTTCACAGAGAATCTGGTTCTGTCAGTTTATCGGCTCAGTCTGTGCAAGATATAAATCTATCTTTAGAGTCTGTCTATACCCCAGCTGCTTATGCTCAGGATTTGGCTGCACTTTTGAAACAACTAAATATTACCAGTGCTTGGCTTGTTGGTCATTCATTAGGAGGTACGATCGCTCTATGGGCAGCATCACAAATGCCTGAGTGTATCAAGGGTGTCATTTGTATCAACGCAGGCGGCGGTATTTATCTCAAAGAAGCTTTTGAACAGTTCCGTTTAGCAGGACAAAAATTTTTACAACTCCGTCCCCGTTGGTTATCCCAAGTACCTCTAATTGATTTACTCTTCACTAGAGCTAGTGTATCTCGTCCCCTAGACCGTCAGTGGGCGCGTCAGCGAGTCATAGATTTTATCGTTGCTGACCCGGAAGCAGCTTTAGGCGCGTTGCTAGACTCCACAACCGAGGAAGAAGTTAACCGTTTACCCAAGTTAGTCTCGCAGTTAAAGCAGCCAGTTTATTTCCTGGCTGGGACTGACGATAAGGTAATGGAACCAAAGTATGTACGCCACTTAGCAAGTTTTCATAGGCTTTTCCAATACTGTGGCGACAATGTGATTGAAATTCCTAATTGTGGACATTTGGCAATGTTGGAACAGCCAGATGCAGTTGCAAATCATATTCGGGAATTAGTCATTAGTCATTAGTCATTAGTCATTAGGCAACAGTCAAAGATAGAGGCTGAGTTCTTGAACTATGGACTATGCACTATGGACTATTGATATAACTTCATGACTTGACTTAGATTTAGCCTTGACTCTACGCCTAGAGTTAGGGGGGAAGTGTGTCCGCGTGATAAGTGGTCTGCGGCGGCGCAGGCTATCATGGCGGCGTTATCTGTACAGAATTTTAAGGGTGGGAACAGCACACGCAATTTATTTTCTGTAGCTGCTGCTTGGAGGTGTTTTCTTAAACCACTGTTAGCAGCTACTCCCCCGCCTACGGCGATGGTGTCTAAACCATAGTCTAAAGCACAGGCGATCGCTCTTTTAGTTAGAGCCTTAGCTACAGTCGTCTGAAAGCTGGCGGCAATGTCCTCTATTGGCAGTTTATCCCCCTCTTTCTCTAATTGCTGCACTAAACGCAGTACAGCCGTCTTTAAGCCGCTAAAACTGCCGTCATAGCGGTGAAATCCTCCACCTGGTAGAGACACTTTTCCTTCTGGTAAAGCGAAGGCTTGGGGATCGCCTGTTTGGGCTAGTTTGTCAATGACTGGGCCGCCAGGATAACCTAGCTTCAATAACCTAGCTACCTTGTCAAAAGCTTCGCCGGCTGCATCATCACGAGTTTCCCCCAAGGTTTCGTACTTACCACATTCTTTAACGTAAATTAAGCTTGTATGTCCTCCAGAAACAAGTAAGCTAAGAAAAGGGGGATCTAAAGTTGGCTCACTCAAATAAGTCGCGTAGATGTGACCTTCGAGGTGGTGAACTCCCAAAAATGGTTTATTTTGTAAAATTGCTAAAGTTTTGGCAGCAGTTAGCCCCACTAGTAGCGCTCCTACAAGTCCAGGCGCACAAGTGGCAGCGATCGCGTCGATTTTACCCCAATCTAGTTGAGCTTGTGCCATTGCTTGGGCGATCGCGTCATTTATCGTTTCCAAGTGCGCTCGTGAGGCTACTTCCGGGACTACCCCGCCATACTGTTGGTGAACTGGGATTTGCGAAGCTATGATACTACTGCAAACTTGACGATTCTTTACAATTGCCACGGCAGTTTCATCACAGCTGGTTTCGATTGCTAAAACAGTTGTCATTGCTACGACTAAGTAATGAGTGCTGAGTCCTGAGTCCTGAGTTTCCAAGTATGAGGTCTAAAATAATTTTCCCTAATTATGAAAAATTCTACTCAGCACTCTTCACTCGGTACTCAGTACTCTCTAAAGATTTGTTTGAGAAGCTTTAACTTTTATTTACTTAAACTTTACTCGATTCCCGCGCAAGAGTATGATGACTTGCTAGTTAAGCAAATCAAGAATGTACAAGCCGCTTCGTTTTGTACAAAAAACTTTTTCTTGTGTAATAAAAGGAAACAAATCCATGCGTCGATTGTTTGCTTTGATTTTGGTGATTTGTCTGTCGTTCAGCTTTGCGCCCCCAGCAAAAGCCTTGGGAGCTAACCTGACACCTTGTGCAGAAAATCCTGCATTCCAAGCACTGGCAAAAAATGCCCGCAATACTACGGCTGATCCCAAATCAGGACAAAAACGTTTTGAGCGTTATTCTCAAGAACTTTGCGGGCCAGAAGGCTATCCTCACCTAATTGTAGATGGCCGTCTTGACAAAGCTGGTGATTTTCTCATTCCTAGCATTCTCTTCCTCTACATTGCTGGTTGGATTGGTTGGGTAGGTCGTGCTTACTTACAAACAGTTCAGAAGGGCGATGATTCTGAGCAAAAGGAAATCCAAATCGATTTGAGTATTGCTCTACCCATCATCCTCAGTGGCTTTACTTGGCCACTAGCCGCAGTTCAAGAACTCCTATCTGGCAAATTAACAGCTAAGGATTCTGAGATTACTGTTTCTCCCCGCTAATCCCGCTTAATCTATTATCTTGTTTGGAGCATAACATCATGGCAGAGAAAACCGATCAATCCGGCTACTTACTTAAGTTTATTTCCACAGCACCCGTAGCTGCTACCATCTGGTTGACCATCACAGCCGGGATTTTAATTGAGTTCAATCGCTTTTTCCCAGATTTACTTTTTCATCCCCTACCATAAATTGAAACTCAGATTTAAGACGGATTAATCTGTTGTTTTTTGCCTAATTTGTGTGATGAATTGGCTTAATTAATTAAGTGTATTTATCACACAAATAGGCACTAAAAATTTTATTCACAACTCGTAAAGCTTGATTTAGCTTACGAGTTTCAGCATCTTAAACAATCTAAATTAATTTTTCTAAACTTCTCGAATAAAAAAAAGCTTTGGCTGCAATTATTATTAATATAAAAATGCCACCATTGTATTTTTGAGGCAAACATAAAATATGGCGCAAGCAGTAGACGCATCAAAAAATTCCCCTAGCGATCCTAGAAATCGGGAAGTGGTTTTTCCAGCCGGACGCGATCCTCAATGGGGTAACTTAGAAACTCCGGTTAATGCTTCCTACTTAAGCAAGTCATACATTAACAATTTACCTGCTTATCGTCAAAATCTCACACCTTTTAGACGTGGGCTAGAAATTGGTATGGCTCACGGTTACTGGATTTTTGGCCCCTTCGCTAAATTAGGCCCCTTGCGTGATACACCTAATGCTAACCTCGCTGGATTACTAGCAAGCATCGGCTTAGTTGTCATTTTAACTGCTGGTTTATCTCTATACGCTAGCAGCAATCCTCCCCAACCCCTCGCTACTGTGACTGCGGCTCCCCCTGATGCTTTCCAATCTAAAGAAGGCTGGAACAATTTTGCCAGCGCTTTCTTGATTGGCGGTATTGGCGGTGCAGTAGTTGCTTACTTCTTGACTAGCAATATTGCTTTGATTCAAGGTCTATTAGGTTAATTCAATTTGCAGTGTGTGTCAGTTGTCAGTTGTTTTTAGTCAGTTGTTTTTGGTGATATTTTAATACTTCTACCCAAGAGTAGATGGTATTAAAACATTGACAGATTCTGCATAGTGACTACTGACCACTGACAAAACTCTATCCCTCTGCGGGTAGAGTTTTTGTGATTAATGCTCCATTATGACTTGGAAATCTAGCAAAATTGATTAATTCAAAAAACTTAAGGACACAAAAGAAAAAGATCATCTTCTTTATGTGTCCTCAGATTGTTTGGTGTAAAAATGTTTGAGTATGATTAAACAGGATATTAATTATCCAAATAATGCTGTTTCGATCGCATTAACAGCAGCTTCAAAATCGTCATTTACGATTTGAATATCAAATTCTTCAGCAGCTTGAATCTCTTCCTTGGCGCGTTTTAGACGACGGGCGATCGCTTCCTGTGAATCCTGTCCCCGCTCCCGAATCCGTCTTTCCAACTCTTCAAAGGAAGGCGGCAGAATAAAGATACTCAGAGCTTGGGGGAAGGAAGCGCGGATTTGTCTTGCCCCTTCTAGTTCAATCTCTAGCACAACTAATTTGCCAGACTGGACTTGATTCAGCACAGCTTCGCGGGGAGTACCATAATAATTACCCGCAAATTCTGCCGATTCAAGAAATTCGCCTTGAGCAACCAATTGTTCAAACTTGCTGCGGCTAATAAAATAATAGTTTTTGCCATCGACTTCCCCAGGACGGGGAGCGCGAGTTGTCGCCGAGACAGAGTAATACAGTTCTGGATGACGCTGGAGGAGCGATCGCATTAAAGTACCTTTACCGACCCCACTAGGCCCGGTAAGCACAATCAATTTGCCTGAAAACGGTGATTCTGTGGTAGTAGCACGATGGATGGATAAAACTTGCATCATCCGTAAACCTGTGAATTAATCAAGAACAAGCGTTCATTAGGTAAGTTAGTAATTTAATCTAGTCTACGTTATTAACGCAAACCTTAACTAATGAATGTGTAGCACGAGTGACAGAAAACTTGTCTAATCCACATGGTACTGCCGATATGCTGCAAACAGGAGTAGGGTTTTACTCCCCTCCCGAATTAGTTTTCTACACTCTGATGCTCGCGGGAAATAACGAAACGATTCGCTACCGTTTCCGGTTGAATCGCTGACAAAATTACGTGACTGGAATCGGTGATAATTACAGCTCTAGTTCTGCGACCATAAGTCGCATCTATTAGCTGATTTTTGTCCCTAGCATCGGTAATGATCCGCTTGATAGGAGCAGATTCTGGACTCACAATGGCAACCACTCGGTTAGCCGAAACAATATTACCGAAACCGATATTAATTAATTGTATTTCCATAGAAAAACTGACACCTTATGTGGTGTACAAAGCTAAAGAAGATTGTATTCTCATGTTATCCCGAAAAAATAAGAGTTACAACGCATTACATTTAGCCATATTGAGTTTTTTACTATCCGATGCTTTTTTTAGCTATTTATTAGTCAAATTTACTTAAAATCCTCCTAAAGACATAGGTATTGATCTGCTACTACGCGCTAGTACCAAGTTGATAATTACAAATACCATCTAAGGGTAATTGCTAACTTCTTTCCTCTTCCTCAAGATATTAAAATCTTGAGTGAACCATCTATGATTGGTCTTATTTACAACAAGTTCCTGATTTTCTTAACTATATAAAATCAAATTAAAAAAAATACATTACATTTTTTAGCTATTGAGGAAAAATTTTTACTGCATCATGTATGTATTTTTCTATTGAAAAATCTGTCCAATTTCTGAATAAGTGGATGATGCAGAAATTTTATGTATAATTGCTTAGTTAATTCACTAATACGCTATAAAGCTTAATATCTCACGCTTAATCATGCAGTGAGTAAATTTTAGTATTTTTAGACTTATTAATAGCAGTTAAAGCCTAAAGAAGGTTAATGCCAAGACATTATGGAAGAATTTAAGAGTGTTTATATTGCTCAGTCAAATCAATCTCCATCATCCCCTACTAATGTAAAAGGAGGAATGCTTGACTCTGGGTGGGTTCCCCTTTTCCAAACCTTGGCATGGATTTTCTTCTGGACTATGCTAATTAGCTATATTAACCGTAATTTCAAATTGCAGTTGGGTGAATTGTTCAGTGCTTTTGTGAAAAGAGTACAACAGGGTTCTCCTATTCAAGCAGGCACTTTTTCTTTAGGCGCACCTCCTGCAATTACTAGCCAACAAGTAGCAACAGCAACTTCAGAGGGAACCGAAGGAGTTAGTGTTCCTGAGAACCAGCATCAGCAAGTCTTAAATTATCAACAGTATTCTAAAGGTATTACTGAAGAAGTTTACTTACTTCATACATCTGAAGTAATTACCCCAAGAACAGAAAATCCCAGGAAAAATACCGGGTTAAAGTGTGGCTAGAGGCGTATACAGAACATAACTTTAATGAATGTGAAAAGGTTATTTATCGTTTGCATGAAAGCTTTAGCCACCAAGTGATTGCTACAGAAGCAAAGAACAACCAGTTTGAGTTATGGTTAAATCTTTGGGGTGAGTTTACAATCATTGCATATGTAAAACGTAAAGATAAAGAGCCTTTATGGTTAACTCGTTATCTTGATCTCCCTGGTCGTCCTTCTGACTAGATTAATATTCCACAACTTCGAGTCACAACCAATTAAGATTAACCCCAAAATACAAAGTTTATTGAGGGTGAAGCAGAAGTTGTACCGTTTCACCCTTAACCTAACAGCTTAAGCAAAGTAGCTACAATCCACTATTCACGCGATCGCCACTTGTCTTTTTCATCTGTTCCCATCTTTGGCGCAGTTGATTTAGGTTAGGTTTTTGCCCACCATATCGCCAGCTAACGTAGGCTTGACAAATCTCGTCAATGACTTGGGCAGTTGTCTTACCATGATGCTGATATGAAACTTGGGCATACTCCAATGGTGTTTGGGCTGGATGTTTACCCAAACCTTTCTGGGCTGTCCATTGCAGCATTTGTTGATATAGGCTTTCCATTGGCGGTAGTTTACCTAACCAGCGACGAGTACGCCATCCTTTCCACTGCGTCCAACCCAGCCAGGCCAGAAAAGCTGTAGAGGTTCCTACAATCAAGCCAGTTAAAATCCCAAACCAACCTTGAGTAAACAGGCGGAAAAACCAAGCGATCGCTTTACCAATCCAACTAAATAATGTGCCAAATACATTATTTAGTAAACCTGTCACTGGAGAAGGCAACCACCCAGCTACCCATTGCCAAAATTGCCGTAGCACACTAAAAGTCTGTACATCCTCAACCGATGGGGGAATAAGGGGATGATTGGGAATAGGGTCAAAAGAAAACCAACCATATTTAGGGAAATATACTTCCGTCATCGCGTAAGCATCAGTATTACGCACAACATACATCCCTGTGAATGGATTAAATTCTCCCGGACTAAAACCCGCTACTAACCGCGCAGGAATGCCGATAGACCGTAACATCACTGTGAGAACTGTAGAGAAGTGGTCTGCATAACCACCTTGATGCTGGAATAAAAATGACTCTACTAAGTCCTCGTTATCACTTAAATGGGGAAACTCGAAAGGATTTTCCGGTATGGAATAATGTTGCTTGAGGTGCTGCGTTAAATACAACACCTTTTCATAATTTGAATTAAGAGTCTTGGGAGTATCAGATTTCCATACCAGTTGTTTACTGTATTCCGCAAGGATTTCTTCAGTCCGTTGCTTGACTTTATCAGCAATTTCTGGGGGGATTTGCAAATAATGTTTGTTGATATTTTGAGGATAATCGTTACCAGCTTTCCCTAATAAAGTGCGATCGCGGTAAGGAACTTCAGAAATAACTGTATAGGTAAGGTCTTTCGATAAGCCGACAGGTGCGCGTAACCCCCCTTCCTTATCAACAGCGATCATCGGTGTCGGAAAGTAAAGTTCTTTGGGATAGTACAAGGCGGGAATCAGGTTAGGCAAGTCCGACACCACAGTATAAGTCTGCACTACTTCCTTTGTTTTGCCAGATATTGGTGCTGGTGGAATATATATTTGATAAGACCAAGGCGATCGCTTAATCGTCGTTACATCATCATTACGGGAAATTTCCCAACCCTTACCCGTATAACGGTCAAAAGCCAACACTCGCCAAAATCCCTCAGCCTGCGATCGCACCCGCATCACCACCTTGGGTTTCATCTCTCCCCGCAGGTTTTGGTTCATCTGGCTATTGAACCCGTAATAGAAATCATTATCTACCTTTCCTGGTTGACCATTTTGATTTTGCTGATTACCATTCCCATTCCCATTACCTTGGTTATCAGCATTACCTTGACGAACATAACCAGGATTAATAATAGAGCGACCAGTAAAACTCTGATTGACTTCGATAGGAGAACTAACAGGGAAAGTCCGCAGTTGATAGCCAGGGAACCGGGGTAGTAAGGCAAAAACCACCAAACCCAACCCCACAACTACACCAAATAATAAGAAATAACTAGGAACCCCAGCAGATAATTTCTGTTTTTTTGAATTTTGAATTTTGAATTTTGAATTGTCTACTCCCAATTGTGAACGGTAATTAAAGACTAATGTAGGGAGAGCGATCGCTAAAAATAATAGTAGTACAGGTGCAAATGCCAGCGTTTGACTTAATGTCGCAGCTACACCCAATAAAATCAACCCAATTACAATCGAGTAACCCAAGTCTTTACGCCTGGGTACATCAAAACTGTGGAGGACTTGTAATTGTATTAACAACTCAGCTAAAGCCAAGCGTGTATCATTTAATTCGCCAAATATTCGCCCAAAAAAAGCACCCAGTGCCGCTAACATCCCGATCGCAATGCAAAACTTAATAGGAATATTAGGTTTGCGACGATAATAATAACCCCAAACTGTACCCACCACACTTATTGGTATTGCCCAAAAACTAAATGTGGTGGAAGCAGCAATATCCATTGCCGCTATACCGATAATTACCAACGCTAGCACTAGTACCCGCAAAGGAATGGAATCTTCTACTTCCATCAATGGCGAACCCTGGGTATTTTTTCGCCAATCCAAACTGACTCTCAAAGGCCAAAATTGATTGAACCTGGTTAATTTAAACATTTTAATTGTCAGCAAAGAAATAAAGTAGATGCTTTTATCATGTCTGGTTGAATACTTATAGTATCTGTGGAGGTTGGTAATTGGTAATTGGTAATCGCTAATCGGTCATAGCAAAAAACAATTAAGTAGAAGGACTAAATTAAAATTAACTTGATAGCGTCGGGTTTCGACTGCGCGAGAGTTGAATCTCGACTACGCTCGGATTACCGCGTAGTCGAAACTCAACCCTCTTCTAATCAGGTTAACGAGCATTGAGCGTAGTCGAAATGCGTCTTATAAAAATTGTGTCCACCTACTTACCCATTACCCTTACTTATTACCAGCCAGCCCAAAGCTATCATAAGTATTAACCGAATTTGAATAGATACAAACTTTCGGGAAGTTCCTTTAAGAAAACAGGAACTCCCCGAAAGTAACTTTTGGGAGTATTAGGTAAGTCGTAAATTTTCATTCTCGCTGCGGGTGATTGTAGAAGCCCTAATGACCCTTGACTGAGAAAAAATTAGTTAGCTGCAAGATTATTGATGATTGGCATTGTTCAACTAGTGCAGCTTTACACAAATAAATGGCTAGTTGAAAAAGCTTTAAAGCCGAAGTTAGAAAGGTTATCCCCTTCTGTCTGCTGCCTTTTGCCTACTGCCTTCATATATATAGTGCTAGCGCTGGTAATTTCCGCTAGATTGTAGGATTAATGACAAATAGCAAAGGTTGCTGATCGAGTTCTGGACAATCAACCTCTAATGTGTAACTTGTTTGAGGTTGTTTGCTGGTTAACTCTACACTCAAGCATCCTGGGGTTGACGATTGAGCCATCGCAATACTACCATTACCTTGCAATGTCAAAATTCCCTGAGTTGGTAAATCGCTATGGACAACTAACTGGGTAACATCGTCTTTGCTGTAGTATTCTACGCGCAAAGTTAAAGCCCCAAGACTAGTTAGCCAAAGCCTTTCTACAACTGGTTGGTTTGGTGAAACTGGCAAAGTCAAGTTACCTAGTAGATGTTTCGCTGCCAGCAAAGACAAAGCCATTTGTTGGCGAGGTTCTAAGTCTGCGTAATCGCTCTGAATATTAGGCATGGTATCCATTTCAGACGATCTATAACTAGTTCGCAGTACTAACCCAGCCAAGTCATTAATTGTTTGTGACTCGTTAGGGAAGAAACCCTCTACTACCTGGACTAATTTTGCACCCAAGGGTAACGTAGATGTCACCATCTGCTGGCATCTTTCCAAAATTTCTTGAAAAACTTTCTCTGGTAGGGTTACAGGTAAGTTCAGCTTTGCTTGCTGGGCTAACCATCCCCAATTAGGAGTTAAAACCAATGATGGCTCTTCTACATAATCTGGGTAATCAACTATCTGACTTTCCCAAGGGAAGAGGGGTGGGTTATTTTCGATGTGAATTTGTAACCGACGCTTAAGGACGGATTGAAAACGTTCTTGCACAGTAGGAATTTCTCCTAATCAAAAGGTTTGGGGCTATCTTTTCCAGTTATGCTGACTACTTCGTCAAGTAGCAGGTTAATTGATCAAGATGTTCCCTATCGATTCCTGACAACTTTCCTACTATTTTCGTGTTTGTTGACAGGATATGCCAACAAACCGAGTAAGTAATTTTGTAAGGATTCTGAGTCACTATTCATGAGCGGATGCACTTGATCCGGACACTAAGGAATTACGAATTTCCCAAGCTTGTTCCAAAATCTTAAACCACCGCTTCTGTAGTTGTGCCATTGATAACCCTAAAGTTTTGGCAATTTTTTCATCTGGTTGACCTTGTTGTTTTAAGTCTAATAAAGACCGTTGTTTCTCGTCCAGTTGGTCGGTGTAGGCTTGCCACTGTTGGGGAGTTAAACCTAAGTTAGTATGCAAAGAAGCTTCTAACCATTCGTGAACTAATTCCCAACGATGTAACAAAGCGAACCGAATCAAATGATACTTAAAGCGTTGTTGTAAGTAATCTCGCTGACGTGGTGTTAATCCTAAAACGTTCTCAATTTCTTGAGCTGACATGTCCTGAAGACGTAGGGAAAAGTAATCAGCACAGTCAGATTGTTGCCTTTGCTCTAAATAGTCCATTAATTCTGTAATGACTACAGAGCGTAAGGTGTCTTCTTCAGGTTCTGGTGCTGGTTGGGTAGCCATAGCAGAGCGCAATCTCTGTACGGCTGGCTCCTCCCAAGAACCATCACCTTCATTAGAACTACCTTCGGATGCTTGTTCTATATCAACGTTAGCTTCTGGGGGTTGCTGTTGGGAAAAGGTTTGCGCCCGCAGGATAATCAACTGTTGTTGCCGTCCTGGTAAGGGAATCCGGCGCTTACCATAGCGCTCGGTGAATGCCATATACTCTGACAATTCAAGCAGAGTTTGGGGACGGTATGTAGGGCCTAGTTGATTTTCGCGGCGGAAAGCATTTAAGGCTTCTAAATAAAAACTTTGTAAGAAATCTTCTATGATAGTCAGTCGCCCTTGGTAACTTAATTGGCGCTGAGGGGGATTAATGTATCGATAAATAATAGCGCTGAGTGTACTGTGGAGTTCCACTCTGCCTCGGTTAGAACCTTGTTGATAATATCTCAGACATTGTTGTAGCCGATGCTTGGCTAGGGTCATGGCTGAATTTTCTATAGCACCGGAAGCTTGAATCCGTTTACTTTCGGTACAAATCCGATATACTTCTGTAGTGATACGATTTGCTACATCGTGACAATTTTGGTCTGAAGCTTTGGTAAACTGTTTAAACTCCTGATAAACCAGTTTAAAGATTACCTCCACACCAATAGAGTTTTCTTCTAGAAGATTTGCGGTTGGAATAGTTGCGGTTGCGGCTGAATTCATAGTGTCGATATTCACTAGACCCTAACATAAACTTTATAAACAACCTGCGACGACCTTGGGTATTGGCTTGATGGTTTTGCATATACACTAAACGCATACCAGTTCTGCCATGAGGATGTGGTTGATTTTATTATTCCCAAGTCTGATGGAATAGATCACATTTTGATAAATGTTATTGCTATTACCCAGGAGCCGTTGACAAGTAATATGGATTTAGAAGCACAAATACAATTGCTGATTAACAATGCACCCAATGATGGTGTAACACCAAATCTTGTGGCAGCAATTGCTCCTTTGCTTGTGGCGATCGCTCAAAAGTTGCGTCATTCCCAGTACTACATTCTTCAAGATTCAGAAGGTAGCTGGGTCTTAACTACGTTGAGGCATCGAGCAAGCCCAGGAATCGAAAAGCGTGTTGTTTACGCTTTCCCTACCATACAGGATACTTCTTTGATCTTAGATGCTGGGCTAGACCCTCACCTTGGGGCGGTAATTACCCCATCTACCCACATTTTGTTCCAATTAGTGGCATTAGAACCCGTAGATAGTATCGTTTTTTTGGAAACGCCGGGTAAAACCACTCATACATACGAAGTTCGGCGTGATGATTTCCAAAAACGTATACACAAAGAGCTAAAAAAGCAGCGATCGCCTAAATCCATACCCCCAAATATTGCCTAAAAAAATTTTGGGTGTGGGATTTTTTCAATACATCCCACACCCAAAAATGCAAATGTCAAGAATCGCTAATTTTAAAAGAAAAATTATAAAATCCACTAATACAATCGGCTTAGTGCATATTCAGCTATATTGATCAGTGCTTGGTGAGATTCAGAAGGTGGCAGAGTTGCTAAATGCTCAATTGCTAACTTAGTGTGGTGAGCAGCCAAGTCTCGCGCCTGCTGTATGCCTTGACTATTTTGGATTAGTTCTAGTGCTTGCTCTAAATCTCCTTCTTGGGCAAACTCGCGCTCAATTAGCACCTCTAAGTAGGGTTTTTCCGCTAAAGCATATAAAACTGGCGCGGTGAGGTTGCCACTTATGAGGTCTGATCCTACTGGTTTACCAAGAGTGTCTGTAGTGCTGGTGAAATCTAAAATGTCATCGACAATCTGAAATGCTATGCCCAGATGGCGACCATAGCCATAGAGATGATCAACGGTTTCTCTAGACACTTCACTCAGTAAACCAGCAGCTTTAGAACTGTTGGCAATTAGGGAAGCAGTCTTGTAGTAGCTCTTGTTGAGGTACGTTTCCAAGGAGATACTAGCGTCGAAGCGGTTTAGCCCTTGCTGAATCTCCCCTGTAGCCAAATCCATAATGACTTCCGAGAGGAGTTTGACCACCTCCAAGTTATCTAAGTTTGCTAAATACCAGGAAGATTGAGCAAATAAGAAATCTCCTGCCAAAATGGCAATGCGATTACCAAACAAACTGTGAACGGTGGGTACGCCTCGCCGTACTTCTGATTCATCTACCACGTCGTCATGTACTAAGCTTGCCGTGTGAATCATTTCTGTAATCTCGGCTAGTCGGCGATGACGTGGCGTAATCTCTTGATCTAACATTGTGGCTCTTGATATCAGCAGCACGATTGCTGGCCTGATACGCTTTCCCCCAGCTCCGAAAAGATGTTCGGCTGCCGCAAATAAAATGGGGTGGCGATTTCCGACGAGCTGTTTCAGGTTATCTGCTAGTATTCGCAGGTCTGCTTCCACAGGGGTAAACAGGGAGGTGGCTGGGGTCATGGATTGGCGGACTCAGACTTAGGTTACGAAAGTTTACATATCCTATACTCATTTTAAGATAACCCTGTGCTAGTGCAAGGTTTTTCTCATTTTCTCTAAGGAGATAGTGCTGAGTGATGAGTGATGTTAGCGGAAGCGGGGCGTTTAGCCCATGCTGAGTAGTGAGATAAAAAAGTTATTAATTAACGCCTGCCTTCTGTTGCGGTTTCTTAAGTTAAGTTACTACCGTATGCTCCGTAGTAAAATTCTATTGTGTAAATGATTATACTTTAGCTGTTTTAACAAAAAGTCTTTATTGTTTTCATTTAATTCGTAAATATAGCAAATTTGAGTTGGGCAATACACATCTTTAGTGGCCTTGAATACAACCCCAGAGGTACATTTTTTGTCTTCACTATTACTTCTTACAGATGAGTTATTTTTAGGTTAAGAGTAAGTATTTCTTACCTCTGTGTAACCATCTAGAAAATTTGCAATTTAGCCTCAAAATTAGCTTCAAATCTGGGGTTATTGTGTTACGCTAAAATGTAAGGATTTTAAATTTTTCAAGCATTCACCGCTCACAAGTAGGTCGCTTTTTAAGTGATGCTACTTGCTTGGTGTCGTGAATCGAAAATAGTACATCGTTAAGGTGAGAATCAAGAAAGTATTTTCTTGCTTTCTTTTTTGACGATGAGAACTCTTTATTTAGAGCTAGGCAACTCTCTTGGAGAAGTTGCTGCAAGTTTTTAGCTTGCGTTGAGCGTGAGCATGGCTCTGGCATAAAGATGTTATGAAAAATCAAGCGGACTAGGTAGGCTGCTAAGACAAGCAGTTTGAATCACTATGTTAGTGATTTAGCTGTTGTTGAATGTATAGTCTGCAAAATCAATTGAATAGTAAATCCGTTGGGCAAAGAGAATTAAAACTCTACGGAAAGATTTGCCATAGCAAAATACGGCCATCAAGAATTTACTTGATTGGTTGATGTCCTGCTAACTTTATGCAATTTGATTATGTATTGGAAAAAGTTTTGGTGGAACAATGACTTATGGGGATATGCCTATGATGATTTTTATTTTAGCGGCTGGATACCTATTCACAGTTTATTTATTATTAGGATTAGCTAAAAGAACTGGGAAAAAACCTAGTAATAATCAATCTGTAGTTGATACAAATAATATTCAGCAGAAATTATCTGTTTCACATACAGTTTCTGAAGTTGTTAATAGTCAATAGTTATTAGTCATTAGTCATTGGTTATTAGTGACCTAATAAATACTAATGATAAATTCGTAATACCCTACAGACCAGCTAGTAAGATTTATAGTCACTAATCACAAGAGCTTGTATTTGTAGGGTGAAAATTACGAATTACCCAAAATCTTACTGAAATTGAGAAATTGGTACGGCGGCAAAATCTACAGCTTCCACCAATGGGGTATAGCCTAGCCATTGTACACCTGACTGTGCGAACTGCTGGGGACAACCGCTAACAGCAAAGCGCGTTGGTAATGGTGGATGAGTATTGGTTAAGCCAAGTAAGTCTAATTCTTGAATACAAGCTGTGACGACGTGGACGGCTGGGTCAATGATTTTAACTTGGGGGGGAAGGAGCGATCGCACCACTGGCGCAAGTAAGGGATAATGGGTACAGCCGTAAACTAAGGTGTCGATATCTTCCTGAATGAGTGGTTCTAGATATGCCTTAGCTACTTCGGTTGTATAGGGGTCGTGAATGCGGTTTTGTTCTATGAGGGGAACAAACTCAGGACAACCAACTTGCCAAACTTCGACACTAGGGTCTATTTCCCAAATCGCTTGACGGTAGGCGTTACTTTTTGCTGTAGCTGGTGTGGAAATAACACCAATACGCTTACCTTGTTGGACTGCGGCTTTAGCACCAGGGAGGATAACGCCAAGAATGGGAATATCGTATTCCTCTCGGACTATATCTAAAGCTAGAGCAGAACTGGTGTTACAAGCCATGACTACCAATTTGACGTGCTGTTGCTGCATCCAGTCCATGATTTCGCGCACATACTGGAGAATTTCTGCTTGTGAGCGAATACCGTAGGGGAGTCTTGCTGTATCACCAAAATATATTACAGATTCATTAGGTAGCTGACGATAGATTTGACGTAGTACCGTTAGCCCACCCACACCACTATCAAATACGCCAATAGGGGCGCGTTGAGGTTCTTGTTCTGAGAAACCGTAAAGATTACCTTCAAAGCTGGAAGATGAATACACAGGCAAATATGGTGAGAGATTTTTGAATATTAAAATACAGAATTTAACAGACAATTTACCAATTGACCACTAAATTCTGCATCTACATCGAGTTTAATTACCACCTTGGGGGTGAGGATTTTAGTCTAAATTTTTAACTTGATGAAAATTTTACTATCTCTTTAAATATTGCAGGATACCACGAGCGATCGCATCTGCCATGCGGTTTTGGTATTCTGGTGATCCTAGTCTGGGATTATCTTCATTACCAGTCATGTAACCGGTTTCGACCAAAATTGAGGGCATCGAACTCTTCCTTAAGACATAGAACCGAGCTTTGCGTGTACCTCGGTCTTTGAGTGTGCCAATATTTTGCAGAATAGTCTTGCGGACTGTTTCCGCTAAACCATAACCACTATCGTAGTAATATACTTCCAGCCCATTCACATCAGGACGACCATCGACAGAGTTAGCATGAACGCTGACAAATAAAGTCGCGTTGGCTCGTTCGGCAATATCTACCCGTCCTTGTAACTCCACAAAAAAGTCGGCATCCCTTGTCAGGATTGTTTGCACGCCATTCTGCTCTAAAATAGAGGCTATTTTCCGACCTATAGGCAAAACCACATCTTTTTCTAGCAAACCACCCAAACCAGGTGCGCCAGAGTCTTTACCACCATGTCCAGGGTCAATAACTACTAAAAGCCTACCTCTAGGAACTGGTCTAGATATTGGTTGCGGAACATTGATCGGATTATCGATATTTGTGTCTGGTAATTGATTACGATTAGGTGATGGTAGGGGAGGTAAACCTATGGGGGGTATCAATTGCCGAGAACGTTGCAATTCCAAAGCTAAAAGCTGGTTGCTAAGTTGATTGAGTTCCCCTACTTGCACTCCGGCTGCTGGTTGGACTAAAACAACTACTGTATTATTTGCTTGGGGTTGCAGGCGCACACGCAGGATAGGGCTGTTGGCGTTAAAAACTGGGCCTGTAACTCTAGGAGATAAGTTAGCGTTATTAATAGTTATACGATATAGTCCTGAAGCTCTGTCCCAACCACCTCTAGCAGATACAGGTTGGTCAGAACGAATTAAAAGTTGTGTACCATTATCAGCCAATTCTATCGCCTGAATAATGGCTGGTGAGTTGGCATTGGTTGAGATGTTGTTAGGAGTATTGCTTTGGGATAGGTTAGCCAGATTCCTACCGGGTAAGATAATAAATCCACCTACACTACTGTTAGTGACTCGCCAGTCAGGGCTGTTTCTATCCACCTGCATGGAAATACGTACAGTTTGCGGTGACGTTTGTGTAAATTGAATACTATTTACACCGTAACGATTAACTGGTAAATCCTGCTGAATACTAGGTGATAAAGATGCGCCAGCAACATTAATATTAATTAAACGCCTATCATCTGTACGATTAACTTGAATTTGAGGTGTACCACCACGAGTGCGGACAAAAAAACCATCGCCTGTAACTCTTAAACTCTCGATTTGAGTAACAGAGGCAATATTATTAACAGGTCGTTCTGGAGTAGTTGGTGTAACAGAGTAGACATTTCTAGGTGATAAGGCAGAACCTCCATCAACACTGTCTGATGGTATTGTCGGTACTGGTTGCTGGACGATTTCAGTTTGCGATGCAACTCTTTGGAATGTTGGGGTAGGTAGCTGTACAGACCAACGACTAGGACTAATGCCTACAAATTTTATTTGTTGGGGGTCAATAGTATAACCTGGGCTGAGTTCAACGACAATGCGTGCAGTTTGTGGGTCAAACTGGCCTACACGTACAGCCCGAATTGTACCGCCAATTTGTTGTGTTGACTGGGGTTGGCCAAATGCGGTATCTGGCAAATCAATGACTAAACGTGTAGGGTTAAAAATTAGTTGCGCTTTGGGTTGTACAGCACCGGTGGTGTTAATCTCTAAGCGATTTTGATTAGCGTCAAATCGCCAAGAGTCTAGCCTCGCTGCTAAAGTTGGCGATGATAGTAATAAGATGGTTCCAACCGTACCGGATAGTAACCAGTGTAATTTCACAATTTTACTCCTGATATGCGTTCATGAGAGCTTTTAATGCTCCAAAATGTTGGTTAATCCTCACACCATCACCGTACAAACTTCAGCTTTGCGGCAATAAAATTATGCACTGGTATAAAAATAAAACTAATGGCGAAACATTCTAACATGCCCTGTTAATTTTTTCATGCCACACAGGCATGAGATTTAGGTTCACGATATAAGGATGTGGTTAGTATTCACACAAACTCTTGAGGAATAACACAGATAATCCGGCAATCAGGATGATTATCTTCTAAGATACTGGAGAATACCACGAGCGATCGCTTCTGCCATTTGTCTTTGGTAAGCTGCACTTTGTAGTTTAGAAACGTCATCTCTACCAGTCAAATATCCCGTCTCTACCAGAATAGAAGGCATGGAACTTTTTCTGAGGACGTAAAATCTAGCGCGGCGTACTCCTCTGTCTCGGACATTCACACTTTGGAGAATGTTGTTATGAACTATCCGGGCAAGACCCAAACCATTGTCATAATAGTAAGTTTCTAAACCACTGACTTCAGGACGACCTGCACCTGCGGAATTAGCATGGATACTGACAAAGACATCAGCACCAATCCTTTCCGCCATTTGAACTCGACCGGGAAGAGTGACGAAATAATCAGCATTTCGTGTTAATACTACTTGCACGCCATTTTGCTGGAGAACTTGAGCAATTTTTTCGCTGATGGGCAAGATAATATCTTTTTCCCGGACTCCACCAATACCAATTGCGCCTGAGTCTTTCCCACCGTGTCCTGGGTCAATCAATACTACTACTCTCCCTTTAGGAATTGGTCTTGTTCCTGGTTGAGGTACAGTAGGGCGGGGATTGCTTGGATCTGGTAATTGTCCTTGGATGGGGGGTAGGGGTGGTGTTGTTCCCAGACGACGGGAACCTTGTAATTCTAAAGCTAAAAGTTGGTTGCCGACTTGGTTGAGTTCCCCAATTTGTACTCCACCTGCTGGCTGGACTAGCACAATTACAGTGTTAGGTTCTTGTCTTTGCAGCCGTACCCGGAGAATAGGACTATTAGCATTCAAACGCGGCCCGGTGACTTGAGGCGATAACCTGGCGTTGGGAATAGTAATACGGAATAAACCTGTGCTTCTATCCCAACCACTGCTAGCAGATACTCTTTGGTCGGCTCTAATGAGTAATTGTGTACCGTTACTAGCCAAGTCAACGGAGTTAATTGTGGCTATGGAGTCGGTTGTAGATACTCGGTCAGGTAAAGTCGATGTGTTGCCTTCGCTGTATTCATTGTTAGGTAATCTTACTAAACGATTAGGCAGAACTACTAAACCACCAGCACTACTGTTAGATATTCGCCAGTCTGGACTATTTTTATCTACCCGCAACACCATAGTAATACCGGGTGTTCTGCCTTGTTTTTGAGTAAATTCAACTCGGTTAACACCATGTCTATTGACCGCAATATTTCGCTGAACACGAGGCGATAAATTTGTATCGTCCATATCCACAAAAATAGAAGTGCGATCAAAGCTGCGAATCACTCTTCTAACTTTGGCATCTGTGCCACTTGTCCGCACAAAAAAGCCATCGCCTGTTACTTGCAGGTTTTCAATTTGAGTGGCGGCGGTGGCGGCGCTAACTACATTATCGGAAAACTCTGGTCTGGGATTAGTTGGTAACTCTGGTCTGGGATTAGTTGGTAAATTAGTTTTACTATCCGGGTCAATAGTCACCACATTATAACTATTGTCTGGGGCAGACTGTACTTGCTCGGCGATTGGTGTAGGTAATTGTACCGTCCAACGACTAGCAGTAGTACCAATAAATTTGATTTGCTGAGGGTCGAGAGTGTAACCAGGAGCGAGTTCGACTACTATCCGGGTAGTTTGCGGATCAAATTGCCCTATACGTACAGAACGGATTCTACCGCCTATCTCTTGTCTTAACTGCGATCGCCCAAATGTAACGTTTGGCAAATCAATTACTAGACGTGTGGGGTTAAAAATCAGTTGCGCTCTGGGTTGTACAGCACCTGTAGTATTAATTTCTAAGCGGTTTTGATTAACATCAAAGCGCCAAGAATTTAACCTCGTAGCCAACGCCGGCGACGACAGTAATAAGACAGTGCCAACAGTACCAGATAGTAACCAGTGTAATTTCACAATTCTTTCTCCTGATTCGCTTTCACGAGAGTCTTCAATACCTCAACATATTGGTAAGTCGTCACCTTTTTACCAGTTTATTTTCAGCCTTGATACCCTCTTCTTGTCTGGAAATACGGTATAAAAACACAGTTTAAGAGCTTAGATTCTCAGTATTCCCTTAATTATTCCCGTACTATCAGAACACATGATTTTGCTGTGAAGCATTAAATAAAACACTGCACTACAGAGAATTTACTACATTCATTGAAGAATATTAATCAGCAATTGTTGCGTTTACTAAAGATTGAGAATTAAGATCATTTTGGATTCTAGATTTAAGTTGAAAATTTCTTTAAGAGAAAAATATTATCATTGTTTGACGGTTGAATCTAATTACAACAGTGTTTGATTTAGGGTTATGCAATAAAAAACATTCCGAATACTAAATATTGATGAGATAAAAAATAAAATCGATAATTTCCAGGGACGGAGATTGAAAGGGAGAAGTTTCCTTTGAGGGGAGTGATGAGTTCTGAGTAAAAGTTTTTAACCTTCTGCCTCCTGCCCTAAAGGTTCGGCAGTTCCCCATCTCCTTCCCTTCGGGAGGCTGCGCCAACGGAGACGCTACCGCGAACGACGGGAACTGCCTTCGCAGAGAGTCTCGAAGAGAAGACGGGGGCTGCCTCACCTCCTGTCAACTGTCAACTGTCAACTGTCAACCGCCTCCTGCCTTAACTTACATTCCCACTATCACCACCAGTAGATACAACAGATGATTGTGTTTCTAAAGCTAATGGTTTTTGTGTAGAGGCATCTAAAATTAATTGCCCTGAGTCGTTTGTACCATCGTCTGAGTCTGGAAAAACGAATTTTAACAAGGGCGGGGCTAAAAAGGTTGTGAGAATAACCATCATAATAATCGCTGCCCCTAGTGGTTTAGAGAGTGCGCCACTCGCAGCACCCACGCCAGCAAATACTAAGCCAACCTCGCCTCTAGGAATCATCCCCACACCGATCGCTAGGCGGTTAATTTGAGGTTGACCAAAGACGCTCAAGCCTGTGATTACTTTACCGAAGATAGCTACAATGATCAGGAAAGTTGCCATAATTAGACCTTCCCTATTGTCGGGTATAGTTGGGTTAAGTACACCTAAATCAGTTTTTGCACCAACGGTAACGAAGAAAATCGGTACTAGCATATCCGCGATCGGGCAGACTTGCTTTTGTAGTTCTATGCGCTTGTCTGTTTCTTCTAGAACTAAACCTGCGGCAAATGCGCCCAAGATGGCTTCTAATTGAATGGCAGCAGCCAAGTATGCCATCACAAAGGCGAAAATGAAAGCCGGGATAACTAGTCCGCCCCGTGTTTTGAGCATATCAGCGATCGCTACAAAGGCTTTATTAAAAACATTACCTAGTAAAATTGCCCCTAATAGAAAGCCACTGGCACTAATAATTAAGTAGATAACTTTGCTGACATCTACTACACCATCTTTAGCCAAGCTGGCAACTACGGCTAAAACAATAATCCCCAGAACATCGTCAATTACAGCCGCACCCAGAATTATCTGTCCTTCTTTGGAGTTAAGCTTGCCTAATTCTGACAAGACTTTAGAAGTGATACCGATACTGGTTGCAGTTAAAGCCGCGCCAGCAAAAATTGCGGGTACAGCATCAATCCCAAACAAGGTCATTAAACCAATTGTTCCGGCGGCAAAGGGTACTGCTACTCCTACTATGGCAACTACTGTAGCTTGAATACCCACTGCCATTAAGTCTTTTAAGTTTGACTCCAAACCAATTTCAAACAGCAGGATGATTACACCCAGTTCAGCTAAAACAGAAATTACCTCTGACTGGGCTGTAAATACTGCGGGTGTCGCTTCGGGTGTTAAACCCCCAGTAGTCTGGAGGAAGGTCATGATCAAAGAACTGGAACCGTCTGCACCACCTTCAGGAAATACCAACAGATGTAGGACAGATACACCTACGATTACACCACCCACTAGTTCACCTAAGACTGGTGGTAAACCCACTCGGTTACATAGCTCACCGCCAAGTTTGCCGGCAAAGTAAACTACTACTAAACTCAGTAAGACTGCGGCTAGTACCAGCGAACTGTCTGCGGCTTGGGTTGTATTAGCCAGGAGGGGGAACATGAAGTCGATCGCGTTAATAAACTGCATTTGTTACGTGCTGTTACGTGAACATTGTTCTATTACATTTTTACTCTTTTAGGGTGACTAACTCTTGTATGAAGGAAGTAAAAAGAGGGAAATTTAAACGCAGAGGAACGCGGAGGTAAGCACAAAGAGGCGCGGAGGGGAGGAGTGTGAGTTTTTTAGTTTCCAAAAATGTAACGGTTTTAACTTTTGGCTGTGATAATGCCAAAGTGGGAACATACAAATCGTATCGATAACTGCATCAGGAAATTCTTGGTATGAGGTTGGGATAAGTAGGTAAACATCAATACCCTTATGCCCCTATACTCCTGTGATAGATACGGTTTAAAAAGATTATCTGTATATATTTCTGAGGAGTGTGATTTATGGTTAGAGCCGCTTTAGCTGGTTCTGGGTTGCGTATTGGGAAGTTGTGGCCAGCTTTACCGTTAGCGTTATTGGTTTTTGTGACTTTTATGCAGCCTGGGTCAACGCAAGAAAAAGAAAGATTGTACCGAACTTTGAGTGTCAGTGGTCGTGGAGTGGAGTCAGTTCCTGCTACGTTGTCAGAAGTCAATTTAGGGGTGGAAATTCAGGGTAAAACGGCTCAGGAAGTACAGCAAGAAGTCGCACGTCGGTCATCGGCTGTGGTGGCTTTACTGAGAAGCCGTAATGTAGAGAAGTTACAAACTGCTGGGGTTCGTCTCAACCCAGTTTATAGTTACAACAATAATGTGCAACGACTTACTGGCTATGCTGCTAGTAATACGGTGAGTTTTCGTGTTGCCTCTGACAAAGCTGGAACTTTGTTAGATGAAGCTGTAAAGGCGGGTGCAACCCAAATTAACGGTATCAGTTTTGTGGCGACTGATGAAGCGATCGCATCTGCTAGGCAACAAGCTTTAAAAGAAGCTACCCAAAACGCACGACAACAAGCCGATGCTGTTTTCAGTAGCCTGGGTTTTCAAGCCAAAGAAATAGTTAGTATTCAAGTTGATGGTGCTGCGCCTCCACCACCCGTATTGTACTCTACTGCAAATACCAAGGACTCGCTAGCGGCTAGGACTACGCCTATCATCGGTGGTGAACAACAAGTTGAAGCATCGGTAACGTTGCAAATTAGTTATTAGTCATTAGTCCATAGTCCATAGTCCATAGTCCATAGTCCATAGTCCATAGTCTGAATCTTTTAGCTATTGACTGTTGACCGTACTAATTTTAGATTTTAAATTTTGGATTTTGGATTATTTTTGGTTCAAGCCCAGCCCCTGGTGGAGCCACTCTCGTGGGCGGGTTTCCCGACTTGAGAGAAGTGGCGTGGCGGAACAAATCGCGCTGCTTCGTCAATCCAAAATCTCCAAGCTGCATCCCCTTGTGGGTGCAGTCAATCCAAAATCTAAAATTGTTTGACTGTTGACTATCGACTATCGACTAATTAAAAATTCTCTGAGGAGAAGTCTCCGCCACCGTCTCTGTCTTGTTTGGAACCTAGCAGTTCTAGTTGATCTACTCTGATTACTGGTGTGGATCTGTTGGCTCCGGTTTGGCGATCGCTCCATGTGTCAAACTTTAAGGAGCCTTTAATTCCTATTAAACTACCTTTGCGGACATAATTCCCTGCTACTTCTGCTGTTTTGTCCCACAGTTCTAAGGTAAACCAGTCTGGTTCGTCGCTGTTACGGGTTCTGCGCTTCACTGCCAAAGTTAATCTACACTTGACGCTACCAGACTCAAAATATTTAATGTCTGGGTCTGTGCCTACTCGACCTACTAGGGTAACTATATTAATGCTCATTGACTTACCTTTAGTACACCAGTACTGATTGTTTTGACTTCAATCATAACTAATTGTGGACTGATTGAAAATGTGCTAAAAACTTAGCAATAAATTTATAGTATAAAAATTTGCAAAGTTACTTGACAAAATGAAAAAAATATACGGATATACTGAATGAGTCAGAGAATATCAAGGTTGTTGATGTTTGGCGATAGATAAGAATTAGAGAAAAGTCAGGAAAATATAGTCTATTTAGCTGGACTCATGGTCAAAATCATAATAAGATCCAGCACGGTTCGCATTATCAGTTGTAGTCTAGAAGTGTCACAGATAGGGGGCGTAGAGACGAGTGGGGCTGTTTAGGAACTTTCGTTCATCGTGGGATATGGGTATCGACCTCGGTACAGCAAATACCCTCGTGTATGTTTCTGGTAAAGGTATTGTACTGCAAGAACCTTCTGTAGTGGCTATCGACCAAAATGAAAAGGTAGCTTTGGCAGTTGGGGAAGAGGCTAAAAAAATGCTTGGCCGTACTCCAGGGAATGTGATTGCTCTGCGCCCTTTGCGTGATGGGGTAATCGCTGACTTTGATACGGCTGAATTAATGCTGAAAAGCTTTATTCAAAGGGTGAATGATGGTCGGTCTTTGATATTACCCCGGATTGTAATTGGGATTCCTAGTGGTGTGACTGGGGTAGAAAGACGCGCTGTCATGGATGCGGCGGCGCAAGCTGGAGCTAGGGAAGTATATTTAATTGATGAACCAGTAGCAGCTGCGATCGGTGCAGGTTTACCAGTGGCGGAACCTACTGGTAACATGATTATTGACATTGGTGGTGGAACTACTGAAGTTGCCGTGTTAAGTCTGCAAGGTACTGTGATCAGCGAATCAGTACGTATTGCTGGCGATGAATTAACCGAGTCCATCATCATGTACATGAAAAAAGTTCATAACTTAGTGATTGGAGAACGGACGGCGGAAGATATCAAAATTCGCATGGGTTCTGCCTATCCTACCCATGATGATGATGGCTTGATGATGGAAGTCCGAGGTTTACACTTGCTTTCCGGTTTACCCAGAACTGTCACTATTAAAGGCCCAGAAATTCGTGAGAGTATGATGGAACCTTTATCAGTGATTGTGGAAGCGGTGAAACGGACGCTAGAACGTACACCACCTGAATTAGCAGCCGACATTATCGATAGAGGTATCATGCTCGCTGGTGGTGGTGCTTTGCTTAAAGGTATAGATACCTTAATCAGTCACGAAACAGGCATAGTTACCCATATCGCCGCCGATCCTCTCAGCTGCGTTGTTTTGGGAACAGGTCGGGTGTTAGAGAACTTTAAGCAGCACGAAAGAGTCTTTAGCGCTCGTTCTCGAAATATGTAAGTGGAACTGAGGATGAGAACGAAAAATCAAGGGTTTGGGCAAGGATGTAGGGGTATAGCCCACAGTCTGAGTGGAGAAAACCTCCGCTCAGAACTTTGTAACAGAGGGGTAAGGGTGTAGGTGGTTAAAACTCTTACACTCTTACCCCTTTAAACCTAGCCTCAACAGACAATTTTGGTGGGTAAGCTTTAGTCAAGAGAAAAATTTTTTGATATTAGGTTCTATTTGACTATGATTTGGGTTTTATATAAATAGAATCCACTATCTCCTAAATTTGAAAATAGGTATCAATGGTTACTGTACGTCGTTGGTGGGATCGTAAAGTCTTACAAGTTGGGTTATTAGGGTTAGCAATTGGCGGTGCTTGGATGTTGCGCCAGACTCAAGGCGAGTTTTTAGCGGAAGCATACCAAGTTATTACTCGTCCTTTGCAAATGTTGCAGACGGGGCCAAGTCTGGAGGAACGTCAGGAAGAACGCCTCAAGTCAGCCCAATTTTTGGAAATGCAAACGCGCATTACCGAGTTAGAAAGCCAAAACAAAAAGCTGCAAGATTTATTAGGTTACGTTCAACAAGAACCACTAGCATCACGTCCCGTTCCAGCGCGGGTAATAGGACGCAGCGCTGACCATTGGTGGCAACAAGTAACTATTAACCGGGGTGCAAATTCCGGCATTAAGGAAGGTTACATTGTCAAAGCTGAGGGGGGATTAGTTGGTCAAGTGGACAGTGTTAGTTCTAACACTAGCCGCATATTGTTAATCAGTGACCTTAAAAGCCAAGTTGGTGTAACTATCAGCCGCACTTCAGCTAAAGGTGTGCTTCGGGGAGATTCTTCTTCAGAAGCTGTGTTGGAATTTTATGAGAAAGTGCCAAATGTGAAAGTAGGGGATTTAGTTTCTACATCGCTGTATAGCCAGAAATTCCCCGCAGGTTTGCCAGTTGGCAGAATTAAATCTTTAGATTTGAAAAAACTACCAGCATCAATAGCCAAAATTGAACTATTTCCGGCTATTAGTTCTCTAGATTGGGTGGCTGTATATCCCAAGCCGACAAACCCAGAGCCAGAACAACCAACTAACCCAGAATCAAAAAAATCTAATTAAATTTCAAAATAATGAAGCTACCTTCATTTAAAAGTAAATCAAAACAGCCGAAGCAAAAATTCAACGGTCGGCGTATACCTTTGTCACGTCGGCATCCGGCTTTAGTTCAGTTACTCGATTCGGGAGTAACGTTTGGCTCTGTTTTATTATGTTTATTTTTATTGCCTACCCGCTTACCAGGGATGGAATTATTAGGAATTGGCCCTAATTGGCTGTTAATTTGGGTTGTAGCTTGGAGTGTCAAACGCTCGGTATGGGCAGGTACTCTGGCAGGTATTATTTTAGGGTTTCTTCAGGATGCCATGACATCACCAGAACCTTCCCATGCCATCACTTTAGGTTTAGTAGGATTTGTAACTGGATTCATTCAAAAGCAGCGTTTCATTCAAGAAGACTTTATTTCTGTTGCCTTGATTGTTTTTGTCATGGCGATTTTGGCGGAAACAGTGTTTGCATCCCTACTAAATTTAGCAGGCGATCGCCCAGCCGAATACATCTGGGCATACTATCAACGTGTCACCCTTGCCTCCGCTATCCTCAGCAGTCTTTGGGCCCCTGTATTGTACTATCCCCTCAATATCTGGTGGGAGCGGATGAAAGTATTGGAGAGCCAATAGTCAACAGTCAATAGTCAAGAGTCAACAGTCAATAGTCCCAAACTCAAGATTTAGTTTTAAAACTATGGACTAATGACTATGGACTATGGACTAATGACTAAAGGATATTACTGTTTAAATATCGCTATTCGAGCAGTTAGCGTGCAAAATATTTACAGTAATTTCCGAAATTATGGATAAAGTTCCAGTGGTAGCTCAAGCAGGTGCATCCCAACCTAACAATACTCAGCAACATGAACCCTCATCGCCGGAGGTCGGAAGTGATTTTGATGTCCGCATGATGCAACGGTGCTTAGAACTGGCACGCCGTGCTTTGGGGCGGACTTCACCTAACCCGTTGGTGGGGGCGGTAGTTGTTCAGGATGGGGAAATTGTGGGGGAAGGGTTTCATCCCCGCGCTGGTGAGCCTCATGCCGAAGTTTTTGCCTTGAGGGCGGCAGGAGAACGGGCGCGTGGTGCTACGGTATATGTCAACCTTGAACCTTGTAATCATTATGGACGCACTCCTCCTTGTTCGGAAGGGTTGATTGCGGCTGGTGTGGCTAAGGTAGTGGTAGGGATGGTTGATCCGAACCCACTCGTGGCGGGTGGTGGTATTGCCAAGTTACGTGCGGCTGGGGTGGAGGTGTTGGTGGGTGTGGAGATGGAAGCTTGTCAGCAGCTAAATGAAGGTTTTGTACATCGTATCCTGCATAAGCGCCCGTTAGGTATTTTGAAATATGCCATGACTTTAGATGGCAAAATAGCGACTACTTCTGGTCATAGTGCCTGGGTGACAAATCCTTCGGCTCGTGGTGAAGTTCATCAACTACGGGCTGGATGTGATGCTGTCATTGTCGGCGGTAATACGGTACGGCGAGATAATCCTTACTTAACCAGTCACCAGGAGGGTGTACATAATCCTTTGCGGGTGGTAATGAGTCGTCAGCTCGATTTGCCAACAGATGCTCACTTGTGGGACACAACCGAGGCTCCGACTTTAGTTTTGACGCAATTAGGAGCTAATCCTGATTTTCAAAAACTGTTGCAGCAAAAGGGTGTAGAGGTATTGGAGTTACCATCGCTGACACCAGAGGTGGTGATGTCCCATTTATACGATCGCGGTTTTTGTAGCGTATTGTGGGAGTGTGGCGGTACTCTAGCTGCCAGTGCGATCGCTCAAGGCGCTGTACAAAAAATTCTCGCTTTTATTGCCCCAAAAATTATCGGTGGTAGCCATGCACCTACGCCTGTGGGTGATTTAGGTTTTGATACGATGACCGAGGCGCTACTTTTAGAACGTGTGCGTTGGCGTGTTGTGGGTTCCGATTGCTTAGTAGAAGGGTATTTGCCTGCAAAAAAACAATAAATAATAGTTCATAGCCAAAGCGCGATCGCCATTGACTATGGACTAACTTATTGTTGTTAATAGTGTCGTTCATAAGCCATATCACGTATAAGAGCTAGCCGAGATTGAATGTAATCAACCAAGTAGTCGGTTTCGGTGGGTTCTAACAACGCTTGGGTTGTCATTTGATGTACCAACCATTGCACCAAGCTAGCATCGTCCATCTGCAAGAGAGTCTTAGTTTGGGAATTTTCAACTAATGACCAAAGCTGACGCAGAATTTTAGGAGTCATCAGACCTCAATTTAATCTTGAGCTTAGTTACTTTTACATTACACAATTACAACAGCAGATCACGAAATTAACCTACAACCTGAGACAAGTATTATTAAAAGCTTTACATAGCGATTTATAACTTGATTAAGTTTAAGAATTTGCTTACTATATTAACTTCTTTACAGATTTTAACTTCTCTAAATAAACTCATCTAGTAATTAATACTTAACAACTAATTTAAGCTCTTGTGAAGATATTAAATATAAACTTTTGTTAAAAATTTTAATATTTCTAAGCTACCTATTAACCAATAAATTATTTATGTATATGAGCTTTTTAAACTGAATAAATATTATCATAATCAACAATTATATCTATTAGAAAGTAAATTAAGCAAAAATAAAAGAGTGCATTATAAGTAATTATACACCCTTGATAAAAAATATTGCTGATATTGTTGTTCAGAATTTTCTTTTAGTCTTCGTATTCTACCCAGCTATTAGGCGTTTCTGAAACATGGACTTTTAATTGTATATCTGATGGTACACGTTTCTTAGTTTCATCATAAATATACTTAGCAATCATTTCCGCAGTTGTTTCATATTCGGGAGGCATCACTTCATTTAAAATACCGTGGTCTAGACCGCCTTTTGTGACATCTTGTTTAGCCCAACGTAACGTTCTAAAGTCAGCCACCATTACAGGATGTGGACAATACTGAGAAGAATGTAGTTGTGTTGATGTTGCTTCAATACGGACTTGATAATTATGACCGTGCATCCGACCACAAGGCCCATCATAATCTTTAATGTAGTGAGCGCTATTAAATGAAAATTCTGTTACTACCTTCCATTTTGGCATTTTAATATCACCTCTTAGGCAATTTGGATATATTGTATAGTTCAGGTTAAAGAGAACAGGTTACAGGTTTAAAAGTTTCATATTATCTGTAATGGTTAATTTGTGTACTAATTTATCTGGCAAATACGACAAATGCTCTTGTCACCTGTTTATTGCAATTACTGTGTCCACATATTTACAAGTATTACTTATACATTGATTAAATAGCCAACTTAGCAATTACTATTGTTATAATTACAATGTCTTCAACATATGCTTAGGGTGTGTGAATAATCACAAAATAGAAAACTCTACCCTTAGAGAGAAGAGTTTTATTTGTATGTGATAAATTTCGCTATATGAAGCAAATTGCTGAGTGTTTTTAGCGTTATCAGGGAGTTGAGCAGCGTTCTAAGAAATTCTACTTTTCCATATCTTTCAACGCCCAAGCTAAAAAACGTTCAGTGTGATAGAGTGCTAGTTGATTGCTCGGCCCGTTGAATATATAGTCAAAAGCGTGTTCAGCCCAAGGAATTTCTAATAAAATTGCTTGATTACCTGCTGCTTGTAAAGATTGCAATAACATCCTGGGAAATTTTATGGATGTGATATGGTCACGGCTACCATGTATTAACAAAGTTGGTGGAAGTGGGCGGTTAACATAGTTAATGGGTGAAGCTTTGGTATATTGTTCTGGAACTTGGTCTGGTGTACCACCTAAAAAGGCTTCAAGTACAGACCGTACATTCAAGGGATCTGGTGTAGGTGGTTCTCGATATCCTTTAGCCAAGTTGGATGGCCCATAATAGCTAATGACTGCACGGACTGGTAAAGGATTTTGCTGATAAGCGGCTAACATGGCTAACTGTCCACCTGCGGAACGTCCGAGTAAGGCGATACGGTTAACGTCTGTTTCATACTCGGTGGCGTGTTGTTGGATGAAAGTTAAGGCACTACGCACATCATCAAGTTGTGCAGGAAATTTGTAAGCGGGTGCATAACGGTAAGTAATTGCAAAAACAGTATAGCCTTGAGTTGCCATGTAACGACTAAAATCGGCATTCGTTTCAGGACTCCCAGTTTGCCAGCCGCCTCCGTGGATGATAATAATTCCAGGGTATTTCCCTGGTTGGGGAGGACGGTAGATATTAAGATGCAAGGGTACACCATCAGGTGCAGCGAATTGAATACTTGGTGTGTAGCGTATCCCACCGATATGGATGCCTTTGAACGCATCTATTAAATTGAAAGGATATGAGCGCCCAAAATACTCTTGTTTTAAAATTGTTCTCGAATAGCTTTGCCCTAATTGCTTTTCCATTACCAACTGCATCTGCTGTTGGGCATTCGGTAGTTGCACAAATGGCAAGATACTTAAAATAATTCCCACTACGCTAATACCCAAACCCACATATTGCAGCCAGCTACCTTGCAGGTTGAATAACAATAAAACAAAAGTTGTGGTGTTTAACAATAGTAGCCACTGGCAGACTTCCGGCGCTCCCACTGCTAGAGGTAGTAAAGAATAAATAGGTGCGGGAGTTACAATCCAAATACTCAAGAATAGACTAATAGGACTCAAGAGTATTCCCAAGATGGAGAGGACTTCTTTCATGAGGGAGTGGGGGAAAATGGGGGAGATGTAGCTTGCTTCTCTAACGTTCGCGTAGCGTGTCGGAGACAGACGCTACGCGTTCGCGCAGCGTATCCGCAGGATTCACCCGCAGGGTGAGAGACAAGGGAGTGGATGTGTTAATGAACAGTGAATCTAAGCTAATAACTGTTCACTGATAACTGATTAATTGTGCGATCGCCTAATTTTATTGGATAATCTAATTTAACAACTTATGCCATCTTTAAAGCCTAAAAGTCTTTAAAGATGGCTAATTAAATATTAATAGTTCTAATTAAATGATTGCTTTTATTTTTTCTCGTCTAATTGGGCATACCTTTTTAAGCATTTTTGTTGCAGTCATCTTTGGCTCTATCATCGGTTTGGTGGTAGGGGCGATTAGACGACGTATACAAGACACAATATATGTGAGTATAGTCGGTTCTTTTTTAGGTTCTATCCTTGTGTGTATCATACCACCCATTACTACTCCAGGCTCTTTAGAAGGATGGGGAGTCGGTAGTGGGCTTGGCTCCATAGTTGTACTGTTTACTTTTTTTTTCATCGCTCTTGGCGGTATTGTTGGTAGCTTTATCACAACTACATTTGCATTTGGATGGTTTTTAAAACTAAAAACAAAGTGGTTTTTGTGGATAGTAGGTGGACTTTATATGATGATGTTAATTTCGCTTATTTATAATCATCTCATGTACTGTTCCTCATCCATATCTAGTTCTTTCTGTTATACAAAGTAACCTTGATGGCGTTAGATTGCTTACTTTGATGATTTCTCAGCATTGCTTACTTCATAATTAAGATACAAGCAAAAGTGGAGATGGTCATGACTGTACAATTGCTACGGCGAAAATTCACAGTGCAGCAATACCACAAAATGGTTGAGTCGGGTATTCTCACAGAGAATGACCGAGTGGAGTTGATCAGGGGAGAAATTATTGAAATGTCTCCAATTGGGACAAAACACGCTGCTTGTGTAAATCGATTGGTTAATTTATTAGTGCAGTTGTTAGGAAAACTGGTGATAGTTGCTGCTCAAAATCCTGTGGCTTTGAACGATAATTCAGAACCCCAGCCAGATATAGCTTTACTCAAACCCCGTGATGATTTTTATGAAAACGCACATCTCCAACCTGAAGATATTTTCTTATTAATTGAAGTTGCTGATACAACTGTTATATATGACCGAGAGGAGAAAATTCCTTTATATGCACAAGCAAATATAACTGAAGTTTGGTTAGTAGATATTAATACCCAAGTGCTGGAAGTATACCAACAACCAACAGCAGTAGGATATCAACAGATGCAGAAATTTACTAGCAGTCAAATTTTATCAATCCCTGGCTTTCCCGATGTTACTATTACCGTAGACGAAATCTTCGTTAGATAGATTCAAGTTGTATATTACAGCACATTCCTCTGTCCTCCTTAGTGTTCTCTACGTCCTCTGCGCTTTAATTTCCAGATAGATAACATCCTATAGCGCTACCTCATCACTTCCACCCCAAGTTAAGTAGAAGGACTAAATTAAACTTAACTTGATAGCGCCGGGTTTCGACTGCGCTCAACCCTCTTCTAATAAGGTTAACGAGCATTGAGCGTAGTGGTCACTGAGCTTGTCGTTCGCGGAGCGTCTCGCAGAGAAGTGTCGAAATGCGTCTTATAAATAATTGTGTCCACCTACTTACTATCTTTGAGTGTGACTCAGTATCACTTTTTCATTCTCTGTTGGAGTGTAAGCGGATTAAAGTTAAATACTTTACCTGTTGTCAACAATTGAATACCGCAGGAAATAGCCGCGAATGAAATCAGCAAAGAAAAGAGTGATACTGAACCGATAATTACACCACTGGCGATAAATAAAGCCATCCCTATACCTATAATTACCCAACCTAGTATCCTATTATCACGTCCGCCCCAATTAAGTGCTACTACACCAGCTATACATAGTAAAATTGCGGGTGTACTACGGAAATAAATACTTACATAAAGGCTTGTACTTAAAAATGTCACACCTGCTAGTATCAAGCCTATACCAATCAATTTATTGGCAAAGGCTACTTCACCTTCTTCTTGAGTAGTTGTAGGTGATGTAATTTTAGTTGGTGCAGAGTTTGGTGTGAAGTTATTTGTACTAGATGTAATACTTGGCTTAATTTTAAACAGAAAAGTTACCTTGTCTCCTTGTCCGAGAGCAATTCTATCTCCAGGGGTTAAGGTAGAAAATACTTTAGGTTGCAGCTTAACTCCATTAACATAAGTACCATTAGAGCTACCTAAGTCTGTTATGTAATATTCATCACCATTTATCCAAACTTGTGCATGAATACGGGAAACTACATCAGAATCAGGTAAACCGGAAACATCAATATCCGGGGGTTTGTGTTCATTGGGTTTACCAATAGAAATTAGGGATAAGTTCGGTGATACTGCAAAAGCAGTGTTAGTTTGAATGTGAACCAGTTCTTTAGAGATTTCTGCTGTTGGGGATGAACTTTGCATAAGATTTTAATTAAAGCGCTTCTTCCAAGTTCTTATGCACTACAGGAAAACTCCAATGGTAAAACTCCTGAAAGATGTATAAATTTTTTGTAGACTTATGACAACAAAATGATTTTTTTATATATCACAACGTCTGATCTATCTAAGTATGGTCAATGTTCATGTAAAATCATGCCATAACTCTATCCGCAATACGTAAAATTTAGGTTAGTCTCAATGCTTACTAGTAACGCCAGGCTGCATCCCCAAAAATTGATTTGTTGCTTAGGTATTGTCGCTACGTCGTTAGGTGTAATGATTCCTAACGCTGCTTATCCTCAAACGCCAAGTTTCCCTGTGATTAAGATTTTGCGAGTAACAGTTGGTGGGGGTACAACTTTCAAATTACAAGAAAATTGGTTTCTCCAGTCAACGCAAATTACAGATAATACTAGAAAATGTGGAGTCAGAACAGGCGAAAAGTTTTTTGTCGCTACTATTAACGATAATAGAAATAGTACTACTGTGTACGAACAAGGAGAGAAACTCAGAGATTACTATACAGTGACTTTTGATGCACCACAACCTTGTAATCGGACAAATCAAACATGGTATATACTTAAAACCCATGTACAACAGTTGCAAGCTGTACCCATCCGACAATTCTAAGTTACAAAATTTCTGATATTCTTTGCAACAAACTAGCTGCTAAATCAGATATCTCTATTTCAGATGTTTTAGTATCTGCTATTAAATGTTTCACAGCAGTTAACCTTTCCTCATCTGAAGGAATGTACCAACACTCCTCTAGGTTAACTGCTATTTCAAATAATGAACGTTCCCCTAAATGCTGCCTTAACTCCTTGGCTACAGCATCATTACTGACTAAAAATTCTTTAATTTTATCTAGTGTAAAACTAGTGAATATTTCTTCATCTCTCCATTCTTCTAACCAGTCACTATCAACATCC
Organism: Nostoc sp. MS1; assembly: GCF_019976755.1. Lineage (NCBI taxonomy): Bacteria > Bacillati > Cyanobacteriota > Cyanophyceae > Nostocales > Nostocaceae > Nostoc > Nostoc sp. MS1. The sequence continues at coordinate 3,831,374 of NZ_AP023441.1, read as the reverse complement.
TCAATGTAAAGATGTACATAATTAACCCCATATTTTAGCCAGTCTTGCTGCATTCTTCTGGCTGTTGCTAATACTTCTTTCAATTCGTCCACCTGAGAGTTGTAGCTATTAGTTTCTTTGTAGTTAGCCATATCAAGCTGTGATTAGCAGATAAAATAATAGGTGAAAACGGCAATATTAGGAGCAGACTTTTATCATTACGAGAAATTGAGATATTTACCACCTGCAAGGTAGTCGCTGTTATACAGTGCTATATTGACTAATTGATTAACAAAATTAGTATCTTGAGGGTTGTAACTTAAAAATAATCCTCTTTTAATTTCCCACGATCGCAATGTGTTTTCCCAAGCTTGGTATTTTTGCTGGTGCAATTCTTTACTAACGCTGGTCACTTGAATACACAATGGTTGTTGGTTATGATTACTAACAATCAAATCTGTTGCCATAGAAAGGTCTGCAATATAGCGCTGCCAAAAACTCCCGTCTCGATTAGCAATATCTTGCGCTATAGCTTTAATGATATCATCATCGACTTGATTAAACTCCCCCGCCATCAATTTTTGTTTCCAAATGTAGAACTTGGAGTCACTAGCATTAATCCATTTGGGAAATAAATAACTATACCAATATCTCTCATTAGCCGTCATTTGCTCGAATTTGGCTTGTTTTTCTTCTGGTGAAGGTAAGGATTGAATGATCAGCCAAATGGTAGAGTCAGTAATTACCTCTAAAAGAAATGCCGAAACGTATGGTTTTGCTGTTAGAGAACCCGGCTTAATATTTTTTACCCAGCGATTAATTTCACTCAATCTCCTGGCTAAGTTAGGATCTATCGATGATGCCTGCTCAATCAGGGAATGGAGCTTGTCCTTAATTTCTGTTGCTTGCAAACGGTGGCTTACTTTCAAGAACTTACGCTTTTTCCACTTTATACCTAATGTAACTGACTAGTAGGTTTTTTGAAAGATGTGCTAAAAGTATCTTTATATATTATTAACTTAATTACAGCATTACATTAGTATTAAAATTTACTTATAAACGAAATAATTATTTATAATTTCTTAAGAATTGACGATAGATGGCAGAGGTTATCTGAACTTTAATATTTAAAATTGGACTTTCTTTTTCATTTCTATATGAGAAATACCGGCTTCTTCAAATACGTCTCCTACTTGGATAAAACCTAATTTTTGATACAAGGGTTGGATATAAGTTTGGGCATGAACTACAGCTTCAATAATATTTTTCTCAGCTATTATTTCTAATGCTTTTTCCATAAGCTTTTGACCTATGCCTTGCCCTCTAGCTATGGATAAAACAGCCAATCTTTCTATTTTGACGGTCTTCTCATCCAAATATCTAATTCTGGCAGTACCTATAGCCTGTGCATCTAAATAAGCAATTAAATGTTCGCAGATATCGTCTTTGCCGTCAAATTCTAAAGCTGTTTCTACTCCTTGTTCTTTCTGAAATACAGTTTTTCTAATTGAGGCGATCGCCGGAAATTCTTCTGGTATTTTAGCAACTCTAATTATCACATCTGACATGATAATTTCTCATTATTTACACAGGTAGGGCAAATGCCCCACCTATGTTTATATCTTATTCTGCTCCTTCAATTGGTGCAAAACCCTGACGTTGGATATTCTCTGTAATTGTCCGTGGTTCTAGGAACTGCAACAGATAATCAGGGCCGCCAGCTTTGGAACCGACACCAGAAAGCTTAAAGCCACCAAAGGGCTGTCTACCAACGATCGCCCCTGTAATGTTACGGTTGATATATAAGTTGCCAACTTCAAATTCTGCCTGTGCCTGTTGAATGTGGGAAGGTGTACGGGAATAAAGTCCACCAGTTAAGGCGTAGTCAGTATCATTAGCAATTGCTAAAGCTTGTGCAAAATCCTTGGCTTTAATTACCGCCAATACAGGGCCAAAAATTTCTTGTTGGGCAATTGTCCCATTGGGTGGAACTTCGCTAAAAATTACTGGGCCGATAAAATAACCGTGTTCGGGTGCGCTTAATTCTAAAGCCACTTGAGATTCTGACTTACCCTTTTCAATATACTCGCGGATGCGATCGCGGGCATTAGCATCAATTACAGGGCCGACTTGGGTACTCGGTAACTCCGCCTCACCAATATTCAAGGACTTAGTAGCTTCCACCACACGCCGCACAAAAGCATCGTAAATGGCTTCGACTACTACCACCCGCGAACAAGCAGAACATTTTTGTCCACTGTAGCCAAAAGCTGACTGTACCACCCCGACAACAGCCTGATCTAAATCAGCACTTTCATCAACAATAATGGCATTCTTCCCGCCCATCTCCGCAATTACCCGCTTCATGTGCCTTTGTAGAGGCTTAAGGGTAGCGGCTTCTGCATAAATGCGACAACCAACTTCCTGGGAACCAGTAAAAGCAATTAGATGGGTGTCAGGATGACTTACTAAATAAGCCCCGACTTGCGAACCCTTACCGGGTACGTATTGAAATACACCTTTAGGAATCCCTGCCTCTACCAAAATTTCCGTGAGTTTGGCAGTAATAACAGAAGAAGTTTCCGCAGGCTTGAGTAGAGTACAATTGCCTGTAACCAAGGCAGCAACAGTCATACCACAGGCGATCGCTATAGGGAAATTCCAAGGAGAAATCACCACAGCAATGCCACGCGGCTGGTAGATATAACGGTTTGTTTCCCCAGCTACATCATAATTTATACCTTGATACAGCCGTTCCATCTCCTCCGCGTAGTAGCGACAAAAATCTATCGCCTCGGAAACCTCAGCATCCGCCTCCTTAACAGGCTTACCCACCTCCAAAACTATCCAAGCCGAAAGTTCTGCGCGGCGCTGTTCCATCAAATCAGCCGCCTTGCGCAAAATATCTGCCCGTTCCTTCACCGGAGTCCGCCGCCAACCAGGAAACGCCGCCTTCGCCGCCTGCATCGCCGCTTCAGCTTGTTCCACACTAATCAGCCCAACCTTACCAATCACCTGACTAAAATTAGAAGGATTAAGAGAATCAATCACCTCAGCAGTTTGCACATACTCCCCATTAATCAAAGGTAAGTATGTCTTTCCTAACTCACCACGCACCTTTGTAAAAGCCTGCGCCGCCTCCTTCCTTTCCTCCTCCTCCGCATAATCAGTATCCGCCGCTCCCACAAACCCTGCTTCTTGTTTGTGTGTATGCGCTTTTGCGTGAGCTAAATCAATCTTTGGAGCCGCAAGTAGTTCCTCTACTGGACGATTCTCCAAATTCTGCCGTAAAAAAGAACTATTCGCCGTATTCTCCAACAACCGCCGAATCAGATAAGCCATCCCCGGCAATAATTCACCATAAGGACAATAAACCCGAACCCGATACCCGCGCTCAACTAAAGCCTTAGCTAACTTATCCCCCATCCCGTACAGCACCTGCATCTCAAACCGCCGCCGGGGAACATTCAAAGTTTCGGCAATTGCCATAGCCAAAGCTTGCGATCGCACATTATGGCTACCAATGGCAGAATAAACATATTGATGATTTTCCAACAATAACTGAGTTATCGCCTCAAAATTAGCATCAGTCGCCGCTTTATCATTAAATACAGGTTGTGGCCAGTGTTTCTGCGCTGCTTTAATAGTTTCCTGATCCCAATACGCACCTTTTACCAAGCGAATTGTTAAAGGATAACCGCGCTGTTTCAACCAAGCAATTACATTTCTAGCATCTTGCTCACTATCTCTTAAGTATGCTTGGATAGTAATTCCAATATCTGTACGTTGACGAAACTCATCTTCTAATAAGATTTTTTGCAAAATATTTAGAGTTAAGTCTTTATACGCATACTGTTCCATATCAAAATGGATAGCTGCGCCTAAGTTTTTGGCATGACGTAGAAGAGTACGGATGCGATCGCTAACTCTCTCCTCACTACCCTTAGCATCTAAAGGGTCAAATTGGGAATAAAACGCTGTTAACTTAACAGAAACTTGGACTTTTGATAGCTGTTCACCATCTGCTTCATCAATAGCCGGGATATTGCCCCAACGCTTTGATGCTTCTGTCAATTGACTAATTAATTCTTGATAGCGTTCTAAATAAGATTGTGCCTCTGTTTCTGTAATTACCGCTTCACCAAGTAAATCAATGGTGAAAGCCATTTTTTCCTTTCGTAGCCTTTCAACAGTCTTAATAACCTGCCCAATATTTTCCCCAGAAATATATTTATGCGCTAAAGTCTCAACTGCTGTAGATACGGTAGTTGCAGCCACCTGTCCCGGCATAGAATCAGGGTTAGCAAAATTCAGCATCCCCTTCAAAGCTGCTGGTAGTTCGACAGATTCATCACCTAAATATTCTTGTAAATGTGCAGCAATTTCTGCTTTACTATGTAATGCAGGCAGAGTATCGATAAATCTAAATAATTGCACCCGTAAACCGGGGTTACTCATCGCCCAAGCTAGTAATTTATCATCCCAACGCATTTGATCGCGCAAAGAAGCAAGAAATGAGCGATTTTCTTGAGTTGCTGCTAATAATTGTCTAGCAATTTCTTGAGTTTTAGCTTCGTAGGTGCTGGTTTGTACTTGTAATACCACTGATAGGAACTCCTGAGTCAACTTCAGACTTTATATGTAAAGTCCGTGCTTTCTATTGTGACTCGTCAATTTTATTGTCACCACACATTAATAATTTAAAATCTTCTATCGCAAGCATCAAGCAAATAGCAGCATGTGCATCAGATAGATTACCTAAGATATGTGTATTGTTGAAGAAATTGCCATTGCTGTTTAGCTAGATATAAAATGCGATCGCCTTCCTATCACCCCAATTTAATGCAGAGTTTTGGCAATAGGCTATCAAATAATCCTACCTGAAATTGCAGATTATGAACCCAGATGAAAGCTATTAAGGGCAGGAGAAACATCAGGTATTAAACTTTTAAGGACTTTCTTAGCGCAGAGGTTTTTGAGAGGGTTTTGCTGTGTTTTATGATATTAGCAAAAAACGATCGCCCCCAAAAGAGCGATCGCCTACTCACTTACATTTACAATACTTAAACTAGCAGTGTTTGCAGTAATGGTTTATCTTCGGATATTTTACCTGTCCGCAACCATTCTTGTAGTTCTTCTGGGGCTTGAGCTTGGCTCAGGCGTTCCCGTAATACCGTACCTTCGAGGATTTCTCTTTGCAAGAGTTCCTGGGCTGTCTCTTCCAATAACTCACGGTTATTTTGCAGAATACTCAAGGCAATGTGATGGGCATTATCTACAATTTGTTTGACTTCACGGTCAATTTCTTCGGCTACTTTGGGGCTAATGGAACGGCGAGGATTACCGTAACCTTCGAGGAATTGTTGCTGAATCTTCTCGAATGCTACAGGGCCTAATTTATCACTCATACCATATAAAGTGACGTATCTTTCTGCCAAGTCTGTAGCTTTTTGGATATCATCACTTGCGCCTGTGGAGACTTTACCGAAGACGATTTCTTCCGCCGAACGTCCACCCAAGAGAGTGGCGATACGACCACGAATTTCATCTTCAATCATCAAGAAGCGGTCTTCTTCCGGCATTTGAAGTGTATAACCCAAAGCACCTACACCACGAGGCACAACAGAGATTTTCTCAACTCTACCAGCACCGGGCATCAATGCACCGATAATTGCGTGACCAACTTCGTGATAAGCTACAGTCTTCTTCTCGGTTTCATTCAAAACACGGGAACGTTTCTCTAAACCAGCCACAACCCGTTCAATAGCTTCGTTAAAGTCTGCCATCGCCACGGCTTGACGATTTTGTCTAGCCGCTAAAAGTGCAGCTTCGTTGACTAGGTTAGCTAAATCTGCACCAGCGAAACCAGGAGTTTTGATAGCGATATTAGCTAAATCGACATCATCACCTAATTTCACATTTCTGGCGTGAACCTTGAGAATTGCTTCTCGACCAATTTTATCAGGGCGGTCAACTACTACCTGACGGTCAAAGCGACCAGGACGACGCAAAGCGGGGTCAAGAACTTCGGGACGGTTGGTGGCGGCGATGATAATTACACCTGTGTTTGCATCAAAGCCGTCCATTTCTGTGAGTAACTGGTTGAGGGTTTGTTCGCGTTCATCGTTACCGCCGACAAAACCACCAGCACCACCACGCGATTTACCCAGCGCGTCTAACTCATCGATGAAGACGATACAGGGGGCTTGTTTTTTGGCTTGTTCAAACAAGTCACGCACACGCGCCGCACCTACACCCACAAACAATTCGATAAATTCAGAACCAGAGATACTAAAGAATGGTACACCAGCTTCGCCAGCGATCGCTTTGGCTAACAATGTTTTCCCAGTTCCCGGAGGCCCTACCAACAACACACCTTTAGGAATCTTCGCGCCTAAATTTGTGTATTTGGTAGCATTTTTCAGAAAATCAACGATTTCTTCCAATTCTGCCTTAGCTTCATCCACCCCAGCCACATCAGGGAATTTTACCCCAGTGCTACCTTCAGAATAAATCCGAGCTTTGCTTTTACCTACAGTCAATGCAGCCGGGCCGCCACCTTGACGATTAATTAGGAAAGCCCAAATGCCAAAGAAAATTAACGGAGGCGCAACCCAACTTAATAAAGTTCCTATCCAGCCGTTTTGGTCTGGTGGTGGTGCAGCAAACTCGACATGATTGTCGCGGAGAATTTTCGGTAAGTCTAAATCAATCGCTACTGGGGTAGTAGCAAATATCTGATCTACAACTTTACCATCAGCGTCTTGAATTTTAATGGAGTATTGAATGCGATCGCCACCTACAATCGCCTTGTCTACTTTCCCAGCTTGTACTTGAGCGATAAAATCACTATAGGGAACCTGTGGTAAGCGAGGCCCCAAGAAACTCGGAACTATAAAATTTAGCAGTAACAGCAAAGTCAGCAGAATTAGGAAACTGCCGCCAAACTGCCGCAATCTCGGCGGTTTAATTGAATTTTTTTTATCAGTTTCAACAGGCATTTTGATGTAACCTCAAAATTAGTCATTGGTTATTAGTCAACAGTCAACAGTCCATAGTTCTGCTCCTCTGCTCTGCTGTTACCTAACTTGATAAAGTTTTGTGTACTCTTAGGTTTATTGTAGAGATTTGGTGGTGGAAGCAGAAATTAGTGGATACCCTCCCAAAAATGTGTATTGCCGTACCTATATGCAGAATCAGCTAAGTTTTGTTGTCAAATTGCTTATAATGTCCGCTTTTTTGTCAGCATTGATTAAATACGCTGCGCCACTTTGGCCGATTCCGGCGACAGATATCAATGCGCTGATTTTAGTGTTGTCGCCTAGTATCATTATGGCGATCGCTCTTTTATGGCGATTTCAAGCACAAAAACAAAATTAACTTCATCATGCAGCCGAAATTGGTAAAATCAGCCTGGAGTTGTGTGTAACTTGTGTCACCAACAGCTGGGAGTCAGCCTGTGAACCTTGGTCAATGGATCGGCTTAATCGCTTTAGTTTTATCTCTATATATATTGTGGCAAATTCGAGAAGTGCTGTTGCTGATGTTTGCCGCAGTCGTCTTAGCCACAACCCTAAATCGTCTGGCAAAGGTCTTTCAGCGTCATGGGATGAAGCGAGGATTAGCTGTTTTGTTGGCTGTGGTAATCTTCTTTGCTCTTGTCATTGGTTTTTTCTGGCTAATTGTCCCGCCTTTTGCCCAGCAGTTTAATGAACTTACCTTTCGAGTTCCCCAAGGGTTTCAGCGTTTCAATGCTTGGGTTGACGAACTCAGAACACGCATTCCTCAACAGTTAGTTCCTTATATACCAGATATCAATAGCTTGATCAAACAAGCACAACCCTTTGTTAATAGAGCATTGGGAAGTTCTGTTGCCTTTGTCTCCGGCTCATTAGAAGTTTTGGTCAAAGTGTTACTGGTGTTAGTTTTAACAGGGATGTTACTAGCCAACCCTATATCTTACCGCAAAGTATTTATTAGGTTATTTCCCTCTTTTTATCGCCGCCGGGTAGACGGGATTTTAGATCAGTGCGAAGTCTCTTTAGGTGGATGGGTGACAGGCGCTATTATTGCGATGGGTGTAGTTGGACTGATGAGTGTAGTTGGTTTATCAATTTTAGGTGTAAAAGCAGCACTGGCTTTAGGTGTTTTAGCTGGATTTTTAAACCTGATACCCAATTTAGGTCCTACTATGAGTGTTGTCCCAGCAATGGCGATCGCACTTTTAGATACGCCGTGGAAATCTGTAGCTGTACTGATTCTCTACTTTTTCATTCAACAGACTGAGAGTAACTTCATCACACCTATTGTCATGGCCCAACAAGTTTCATTGCTTCCAGCCGTGACGTTAATTTCCCAATTATTCTTTGTTACCTTCTTCGGCTTTTTAGGATTATTCTTGGCGTTACCTCTGACTGTTGTTGCCAAAATTTGGGTACAAGAAGTATTAATCAAAGATATTTTAGATCAATGGGGACATGAACATCCAAGTGAGTCTGAGTTAGTGATAGTTTCTAATCATTCTCAAGCAGATGATCCTTGGTTAGATGATGACGCACATCAAGCATCAACTGATGATACTGTATCTCAAGAAGATTAGCCTATCGCCTGAGTTGAAAGTGATGTTAGCAGAAGCGGGGCTTTCAGCCCGTGCTGAGGTGGATGAGGGAGACAAAGGGAGAAAAACAACTGTCAACTGTCCCCCAATAACTCAAAAAAAAGGTAGAAGATAAGCGGCGAAATCGGGTGATTTTGCCTTTTATCTTTTACCTATATACTAACAGTCGTCATCTGGGGAACGTTGTTAGCCCACATCATCATGGGCAAATCTGTTGAAGAGGAAGTCTAGGGCGTAGTTACGCAGCTTATAGTATTGTGGATCTTCCATGATACGAGCGCGATCGCGTGGGCGAGAGAAAGGAATTTCCATGACTTCACCGATTTTGGCGTGGGGGCCGTTGGTCATCATTACCAATTTGTCGGCTAAGAACAACGCCTCATCGATATCGTGCGTAATCATCAATACTGTGCAGCGATTATCACCCCAGATTTTCAACAATTCTTCTTGTAATTCTTCTTTGGTGATTGCGTCCAATGCACCAAAAGGTTCATCTAAAATTAGTACCTTGGGACGAATTGCTAACGCACGGGCAATGGACACCCGTTGTCTCATACCGCCAGACATTTGTGGGGGTTTCTTGTCCATTGCATCACCTAGCCCTACCATTGCCAAGTGGTCGCGCACAATTGCCCGTTTTTCTGCTTCTGGCTTATTGGGGTAAACTGCATTTACTGCTAGGTAGATGTTTTCAAACGCAGTCCGCCAAGGAAGCAAAGCGTAGTTTTGAAATACCACCATTCTATCGGGGCCTGGTTGGGTGATGGGTTCGCCTTCCAGTAACACTTGTCCAGAAGTAGGAAAGTTAAAACCCGACACCATATTTAACAGTGTTGATTTTCCACAACCGGAGTGACCAATGACGCAGATAAATTCACCTTTGTCTACGTTTAAGTTAACGCCATCAAGAACTGTGAAGGGGCCTTTCTTAGTGGGGTAGATTTTGGTAACGTCTTTGATTTCTAGGAAAGGTCTAGCATTGCTGGAAACTGTTGATTGTCTTTCCTGTCTTTCGGTAACACTCAATCTACGGTTTTGCATGGTGATGTATTTGGTGGTTAGGTTTGCGGGAAGAAAGAATTGGGAGTAGAGAATGGGGAAAGATAATTTTCAGTCATGGATGAGTAATTAATACTCAGTGAAGAAGTTGTGATACTCATCAACTTGGTTGCAACATTGATCAACAGAGTGGCGATACTCATCAACTAGGTTTCGAGACTCGTCAACGAAGCTCCCATACTCACCAACGAAGTGGCGAGACTCGTCAACGAGGTTTTGGGACTTACTAATGCAGTTCTGATACTCACTCATGGAGTTCTCAAATGGATAAATGCAGTTCCACGACTCATTGACGGAGTTCCAATACTCGCCAGCAAAGTTTTGACATAGATAAATGCAGTTCCACGACTCACCCATGATCTTGATTTCCCCATTTTTGGTTTAAGCAACTCTTCTAGTTGGGGAGTCAAGAATGACTTCCGCAATGGAGAAATCACGCTTAATTTGCAAGCTGTTGAGATAGGCTATGGGGTCGTCAGCATTAAAAGGAGTACCGTCAAATAGCTCAATAGGTTGGCGAGTATAGTTGATATCTAAACCTAATTCTCTGGCGGCGGTACTGAAGACACGCACACGGCAAACACGTTCGACAACTTCCACCCAGTTTCTTGGGAAGGGTGTATCACCCCAACGCGCCAACTGACTCATAATCCAAATTTGTTCGGTACGGCTGGGGCGGTTGATAGCTGAGTCGGCAAAAAACTGGTGATGGGCGTAGTCGCGTAATGGGTGTTCTAAATCACAAGTAAGGTTATCGGGATTTTCTAATTGAATGTAATCTAAATCGGTGCTGACGTAATCCCTACCTGCAACGATCCTTCTGACTTCTTCCGCATTTTCTGATCTAGAACAATATTCACAAGCTTCTAGCAAAGCTTTAGTTAAGGCAATGTGAGAGTTAGGATACTTCTCTGCCCAATCTTCCCGCACACCCAGAACTTTTCCTGGATGTCCTAACCACACTTCTAAGTCGGTAGCAATGGTAAAGCCTACACCTTCCATTGCGGCGCGGTAGTTCCAAGGTTCGCCTACACAATAGCCATCAATACTTTTGTTTTGCAGGTCGGCTACCATCTGCGCTGGCGGAATGGTCTTCATATCCACATCCATATCGGGGTCAATACCACCAGCCGCTAACCAGTAACGTAGCAGTAGGTTGTGCATTGATGCGGGATGGACTACTCCCATTGTGTGGCGTTGGTCACGGGTACGCAGTAGGTAGTTCTTGAAGTCTGATAAGGTACGCACACCTTCATCATAGAAGCGTTTTGCTAAGGTGATGGCGTTACCGTTGCGAGTCATGGTGAGGGCGGTGACAACAGGAAGGGGTTGGTTTTTGTGTCCTCCCAATGTTAACCACATGGGCATCCCGGAAGGCATTTGGGCTGCATCGAGATAACCTCCACTCATACCATCAACGATACCCCGCCAGCTACTTTCCCGCACGAGGTTGACTTCATCTAAACCATGCTTGATGAAGAAACCTTTTTCTTTTGCAACAGCTAAGGGGGCGCAAGCGGACAAGGGTAAGAAGCCAATTTCTAAGTTAACTTTTTCTAACCCATGACGAGCGACATCTGCGGTTTTACGGGCGCGAATTTTCTTCACGCGCTTTTGTTGGTTGAGGAAGTAAATCATCTCACTGCGCAAACTGTAGTAGCTAGGGTGTTCTACTACTTCCATGCGTTTGCGTGGTCTGGGGATATCAACTTCTAAGATATCGCCAATTTTCGATTCAGGGCCATTGGTGAGCATGACAATTCTGTCAGACAACAGCACAGCTTCATCTACGTCGTGAGTTACCATTACCGCAGTAACTTCATTTTCTTCGCAGATTTGCATTAACTGTTCTTGCAGATTACCTCTGGTGAGAGCATCTAACGCTCCAAACGGTTCATCTAATAGTAGTAGTTTAGGACGAATCGCTAAGGCGCGGGCGATCGCTACCCGTTGTTTTTGCCCCCCAGATAACATCGCTGGTTGTTTATCAGCATGGGGACGCAAACCCACCATGTCTATATGTTTTTCAACAATTGCCTTACGTTCACCTTCTGGCATTCCCTTCATCACTGAGTTTACAGCCAGGGCGATATTTTCTCTTACAGTCCGCCAAGGCAACAAGGAATAGTTTTGAAACACCACCATCCGGTCTGGCCCTGGTTTAGTGACTCTCTGCCCTTCCAGTGTCACCACACCGTCAGATGGTAAATCCAAACCTGCAATCATGTTTAGGAGAGTGGATTTACCGCAACCGGAGTGACCAATCAAAGAAACAAACTCACCTTTTCTGATTTGCAAGTCAATTCCTTTGAGGGCAATATATTTACCACCGCCACTTAATTCAAATACCTTATCAATTTGGTCAACTGCAACGAATACACTCATGTTCTTTGTTCCCCATGACTTCTGTTAGGTGGTCAATAGCCCTTAGTCAATTAACTAATGACTAATGACTATTGACTATTGACTATTGACTCAATAACTACTTTTGTTCTGCTGGTAAAATCAGGTTTTGCAACCAAGCCATCAATTTGTCGAGGATTAAACCCACAACGCCGATATATACAAGAGCTAAAATTACTTCACTGACGTTGTTATTTTGATAAGCATCCCAGATAAAGAAGCCGATACCGACGATACCAGACATAACGATTTCTGCCGCAATAATCGCTAACCAAGCCAAACCGATCGCAATTCTCAAGCCGGTGAAAATGTAGGGTAAAGCGGCAGGAATAAGAATGTTTGTGAAGTATTCTTTGCGGCTGAGTTGTAGAACTTTGGCAACGTTGTTGTAGTCTTGGGGAATTTGGGTTACACCAACCGCAGTGTTAATTAAGATAGGCCAGATTGCAGTGATGAAAATTACGAATAAGGCTGCTGGTTCGTTTTGTCTTAAAGCTGCCAAAGAAATAGGAACCCATGCCAATGGTGGTACAGTTCGTAGTAGTTGGAAGATGGGGTCTAATGCTTTGGACATGGTTCTATTAACGCCGATTAAAATGCCCAATCCAATTCCCACAACTGCTGCGAAACTGTAGCTAATGGCTACCCGTTGGAGACTAGCTAAAATCTGCCAAAATAGACCTTTATCTGTGCCACCTTTGTCATAGAAGGGGTAGAGAATTAAAGTCCAGGTGTCTTGAATTACTTGTACTGGCCCTGGTAGTGTAGCGCCCGGAGTCAAGCAAAATAATTGCCAAACTACTAGAAAAATAACAATGGCTATCGCTGGCGGTATAAGGTCAGGAAATTGTTTTTGGAGACTTGCTAACAAGTTGTTATCAAATCTGGTATTTACTGGTCTTTTTTGAGCTACGGTCATGGTAATTTATGCTCCTCAGATGACGAATAACGTGTGGAAACTTTTACAAGAGTGTAGCGATTCTCTTGATTGATGACTGATGACTGATGACTGTTAACTGTTAACTAATGACTAAACACTAACTTTCTTGATTTTCAGGCTCTTCAAATATGCTTCTGGGTTCTCAGGGTCAAACTTAGCACCATCAAAAAATTCTTCTACACCGCGAGATGTGTTTGTCGGAATATCCGCCGCCGCAATTCCTGCTTCTTTTGCTGCTTCTTTCCAAATATCTTCACGGTTGACTTTGTTGATCAATTCTTTGGCTTTAGCTGCACCATTGGCAACATAATCTTTGGGCAAGAATCCCCAACGTACACTTTCGGTAATGAACCATAAATCATGGCTCTTGTAGGGATAAGAAACACTACCTTTTTCATCTTTCCAGTAGTAAGCCGCTAGTGATTTATCATCTATTTTGCGACCATCACCCATGTCATATTTACCTGCGTATGGTTCCGCCAAAATTTCTGGATTATTGAGGTTGAAATAATTTCTTCCCGCCAGAATTTGTGCAGCTTCTTTGCGGTTATCAAAGTTATCCAACCATTGTTGTGCTTCCATGATGCCTTTGAGCAGCGCTTTTGTCGCCTTGGGATTCTTATCAACCCAATCAGCTCTAATAGCAAGATATTCTTCGGGATGGTTCTTCCAAATTTCGGCTGTTAAAGCTGCCAAGAAGCCGATTTTATCTTTGACAATCCGGTAAGGCCAAGGATCACCTGTACTAAAGGCATCCATTGTACCTGTTTTCATATTAGCAACAGTTTGCGCCGCAGGTACAGTCAATAACTTGACATCTGCATCTGGATCAATACCACCTGCTGCTAACCAGTAGCGAATCCAAAAGTCTTGGTTAACTTGGGGGAAGGTATATGCAGCTGTGAAAGGTGTAGAAGATTTGAGTTGAGTAAATAAAGACTTAGAGCCTTCTAATTTTAAGGTAAGACCCTTACCTTGATGTTTGCTGGCGATCGCAATTCCATTTCCATGTGTAACTAACTGCGCTAACACATACATAGGAATTTTTTGATTACCTTTGGTAATTAAACCCTCTGTAATCAGATGTGGCATAGGCATTTGCCATTGACCACCATCAATCCCGCCACCAGCAGAACCAATCTCTACGTTATCTCTAGCAGAACCCCAAGAAGCTTGCTTGGAAAGCTCTACATTAGTCATGCCATACTTGGCAAAAAAGCCTTTTTCTTGAGCAATAATTAAAGGAGCTGATTCAATAATAGGAATGTAGCCCAATTTGATTGTTGTAACTTCTGGTGCTTGCTCTGGGTTACTGTTATTAGCGGCTGGTTGAGCTGTTGCCGCAGGTTGTGTGCTAGCAGTAGTGTCTGGCGGATTTCCTAAGCAACCTTTTAAAAGTACAGCACTAGCAGATACCCCTGCTGTGACTATAAATTTACGGCGAGAAATTTGATTAAAAAACTCTGTCATCACAGCCCCTTGAGTCAAATTAAGTTTTTTAAGCATGATAATTTAGTGCAAGGTGAACAAATTTTCTTGTTCCTTACACAAACCTTTTCACTACACTAAGCAAATCGATCCCCACCACTCCTGCTAGGAAATGGCAGATACATTTACTGAGTAAATAAAAATAGTTGAATTGCTTGGTCTTACTTGAGCTTCCTTTCGGTTCACTCACTGTATTGAAATTAAGTTTACAGGTTTTAATGTCAAAATGGTCAACTCAAAATTAGATTTATTAAATAAATATTAGATTGATTGTATAAGTAAAATTTTATATTTGATCCCCAAAACAGGTAGTTCCATTCAATGTATCGAGGTTTGTAGATGATAATCATTTATTTATAGAATGGTATAGCCGTTTAATCTATATATGATGTGATTTTTTAAAAAAATAATGGGTAATTATTGATGTAAACTATCATTTAAAACTATAGTTACAGTTTTGATTCCACTGAGTGTATCTGTAAGGGTGTACACCTGTAAGCTTCCATAGATAATCAATGTGATAACCATTGAGAAAAATTTATTACATTGTGGTTCAAGCTTTTATACTCATCTAAATTCTCAGTTTCTGGGGAAATTTCCTCATAGCTTGCCCAGAACGATAGTATTGAGGGAAGAATCAATTAAGCCTGCTGATCAATGACCTTAGCGGAAACTTCCAATCCCCAAAATCATCACAATCCTCTGATTGCCCTCAATTATGAACCTGCCTTACAAGCTTTGGGTAATGACTACTACGATGAAGTGACAGCCGCCGAATTTCCTCAACTCACCCTACGTTGGCGTAATGATGCGCTGCTACCAAGACTGGGGCTAGAACCGCAAACAGTTACAGACGAGGACTTTATCACAGCTTTTGGTCTATTCCAAGGACGTAAACCTCTTTTAGCCCTACGTTATCACGGCTATCAATTTGGTGAGTATAATCCCAACTTAGGCGATGGTCGAGGCTTTTTATATGGACAAGTGCGCGGGACTGATGGTGAATTGTACGATTTTGGGACAAAAGGTTCTGGTCGCACACCCTATTCTCGTGGTGGTGATGGTATGCTCACCCTCAAGGGCGGTATACGGGAAGTTTTAGCCGCAGAAGCACTACATCAGTTGGGGGTACGCACCTCTCGCTGTCTCAGCATGATTGAAACTGGTTTAGCTTTGTGGCGGGGTGATGAGCCTTCACCTACCCGTTCATCTGTCATGGTGCGGATGAACAAGTCGCATATCCGTTTTGGCACTTTTGAGCGTTTACATTATCTTCAACGCCCAGATTTAATTCACAAACTCTTAGACCATGTAATTGATTACTATTATCAGCACCTAGCCGATAAATCAGATAAATACGCTTTATTTTATGCAGAGTTAGTTAAACGAGTAGCCGAACTGGTAGCCCAATGGATGGCGGCTGGTTTTTGCCATGCGGTTCTCAATACTGACAATATGTCAATTACTGGGGAAAGCTTTGACTATGGCCCTTATGGGTTTATTCCTACTTATAATCCTTACTTTACAGCCGCATATTTTGATTATTATGGGCGTTACTGTTACATTCATCAACCAAGTATCTGTCAGTGGAACTTGGAAATGTTGCAAGTTCCATTAAGAGCAGTCATTGACAAAGCTGACATGGAGGCTGGGTTAGCTAAGTTTAGTGAGTATTGTCATGCAGAATATCGCTCTTTAATGTTGAAGAAACTAGGCTTTGAACAATTGGATACTCCAAAAGCCGATGAGCTTTTAAGCCTCACCATTAAATTTTTACAAGAAAGTCAAGTCGGCTACCATCAGTTTTTCTATGAGTTGGCACGCACATTTTCTGTTAAATGGAGAGATGAGCCAGGATTAGTGTTAAGTAGTTCAGATATCGTTCCCCCTTCAGGTACAGATGGGAATTTTGATCATTTGTGTGTACTTTATCATCAGATTCTCAATGATTTTGACATGGAAAAAATGGATGTAATTGCTCGAAATTTGGCTTATTACAATCCCAAAACAGCATTATTAAGACCAGTAATTGAGGAAGTTTGGGAACCAATTGTTCAAGAAGACAATTGGCAACCTTTCTATGAATTAATTAAAACTATTCAATCGCGGGGGTAGTCCTGTACGCTCATACAGATCATAAATGTGTTGAAAATATTTTTTGAATCGGTATTACCTCTTAAATACGCTAAATTTGCACTATGTGCAAATAATTTCAGCGTGGAGGAAAAACTCATGAAAGCCGTTGTGATGACAGCGCCAGGAAATCCTGATGTATTGCAATTACAGGAAGTTCTAAATCCTGGTGTTCCGGTGGGAAGTACAGAACTGTTAGTTCGCTTAGTAGCGGCTGGAATTAACCCCATTGATACTAAACTACGCAAACGTGGTACTTTTTACCCAGATAAAATGCCTGCTATTTTAGGATGTGATGGTGCAGGTATTGTAGAGGCTGTAGGCGCAGGTGTACAGCGTTTTCGTGTGGGGGATGCGGTGTACTTCTGCAATGGGGGTTTAGGTGGACATCAAGGTAATTACGCGGAATATACTGTAGTTGATGAACGCTTTACTGCACATAAACCAGATTCCCTTTCCTTTGCTGAAGCCGCAGCTGCGCCTCTGGTACTTATCACAGCTTGGGAGGCATTATATGAAAGGGGAAGATTAGAACCAGGAGAAAAAGTTTTAATCCATGCGGGTGCGGGTGGTGTTGGCCATGTAGCGATTCAATTGGCGAAACTGAAAGGCGCAAGTGTCGCTACTACCGTTAGTTCTGAAGAAAAGGCGCGTTTTGTTAGACAACTGGGCGCTGATCATGTCATCAATTATCAACAGACAGAATTTGCCCAAGCTGCTTTAGACTGGACTAACGGCGAAGGTGTGGATTTAGCTTTTGATACTGTTGGCGGCGAAACCTTTCACAAAACCTTTCCAGCCGTGCGGATATACGGCGATATTGTGACTATTCTCGAACCAGATGCAAATACAGTTTGGAAGGTAGCAAGAAACCGTAACTTGCGGATTGGTTTTGAATTAATGCTGACACCAATGTTGTTAAACTTGGTAGAGGTGCAGGAACATCACGCAGAAATTTTAGCTAAATGTGCTGACTGGATTGATCAGGGTAAGTTAAAAATCCATGTTAGCCACAAATTCCCCTTGCAAGATGCAGCTAAGGCGCATCAATTAATTGAATCTGGGAGTATTGCGGGTAAAATTGTTCTGCTCCTTAGCGATGAATAAGCCAAAATCCCATTGCCTAGATTGTTTACTTGCTGGAAATTATTGATAAGTTTGTGTGCGTTGTTAGTGTTATTGCTGCCTTTACCAGTTTGGGCGGCTCCAACACAACCAGAACGCACACCTTTAACTTTGGAATTGTTACAAGAAAGATTGCGATCGCCAATTCTCCGCGAAGGTAATTTAACAGTAGATTTGCGGCAGATGGTAATCGATTTGCGTCCAGAAAACCCCGGCTTTCGTGATGCTTTTTATCAGTTGTTACGCAAGGAATTACAAAAAACTGGTGCAAAACCTCTAGGTTTAGATTTAAGTTATGCTCTAATTCAAGGGGATTTTGTTGGTAGTGATTTAGGCTTGAGAACACCTTTATATGCTCAAGCGATCGCCCCTATCTTCACCGCCACCGAACAATCACAATTAGAACGTCTCCGCCTTGTTTGCTTGCAATCATTAGCTGTAGGTTTACCCCATTCCAGAGACTGTCGATCGCTACTGGCTACTCAATCACCATTATCGGGTGAAGTGACGGTTTTTCGTGGTGTATTAACACTAGAACAAGCCCGTTTTAATGGCGAAGTTACCTTTGCTAATACTTTTTTTTTACAATCTGTTGATGCCAAAAATGCCACATTTCTACAACCAGTTAGCTGGAATGAGGCGAGATTTAGCCGTTCAGTCAACTTTACGAATGCTAGTTTTCGCCAAGTCAGTAATTTTCAAGATAGTATTTTTTTCGATAAAGCCAATTTTAAACAAACACAATTTCAAGAAACTGCTAATTTTCAAGGGACTAACTTTGAAAATACTGCCAGCTTCCAACAAGCTTATTTTAAACAACTAGCTAAATTTAATAGTGTCCAATGGCAAGAAAAGTCTGACTTTTCTGGTGTGAGATTTGCTAATCAAGCAAGGTTTACAAGAGGTAATTTTAATCAGACACTTTCCTTAACAGAAACAACTTTTGAGCAAGCCGTCATTTTTCGGGAAGCTTTATTTAATCAGCCAGTTGATTTACGTGGTGCAAGTATTCTCAACCAAGCAGATTTTAGCGATGTTATCTTTTCTCAAGAAGCATTCTTAAATGTGCCAGGATTAACATTTAATTCTAATCAAGCCAAAATTTTAGGTAATCCTGGGCAGATTGGTAAAATGTTTAATGTTCCTACACTACAAGGTAATCAAAATGTCTTGCGTAATTTAGGTCAGAATTTTCGACAACAGCAGCAAGTCGCTGATGCTAATCAATTAGAATACACCAAACAACAACTCCGCCTCAAAGAGTTAACTAAACGTTTAATAGGAACAAATATTAATAGTGCATCTGTAACAAGTTTAATTAATTTAGGTTTTTCACTCAACCAAGCAAATGTAATTATTCAACGTCGGGAAGCCAAACCATTTCGTAATAGCAGTGAGATGCTAAGTTTAGCAGATATAGATTTAGAAACATATACCAAATTGAGCGATCGCCTAGTCGTAGCTGAACCTCTATCTATAGGAAATTGGATGCTAGAAGCTTTACAGTGGTTGGCATTGAGTGTATTACTATTGTTGAGTGGTTATGGAACAAGCTTTTGGTTAGTATTTGGCGTGGGGGGAGTAATCATAGCTTATTTTGGGTTACTCTTTTGGTTAATAGACAGAGCGCGTCGTCTGCGTCCTCTAGCGATTATTCCTACATATTACGAAACTGTTTCTATATTAGTTAGTTTTATTTGTTTAGAATTTATTAGTTTATTAGCTATTTTTCAAAATGCAGAGCAGCCTTTACTCACATTATTGTGTATTTTCTTAATTATTGTTCCCGTCCCAGTAGGTTTATTAGTTCGCCTTTATCAACAAGGTCGCTATCATGATTTATTGAAAGTCTCTTACTTTACAGAAGATGGAACCTTTCGCCAACTACGGCTACTAATTGGACGTTTACCAGTCATTCCCCGCAATCAAACCTTTCGGGAAAGATATATGCCATTACTTAGCGATCGCCGTTGGAACTGGCTCAACTATTATGATTTTAGTCTCAATAATTTAGTCAAATTAGGCTTCAACGATATCCGCCTGCGCGACGAACACCTCCCAGGACTAGTTGCTACCCTCGCTTGGTATCAATGGACTCTAGGTTTGCTATACATTACCTTAGTTTTGTGGACGCTCTCCCGCACTATCCCAGGCTTAAATTTATTAATTTATTTGAAATAATAGGTTCGTAGTGTTCGCGTAGCGTCTGTCTACGACACGCTGCGCGAACGCAGAGAGGACTTTATACCAATTCACGAAATACATGATACACATGATAAATCTCTAATTCGTTTTCCCTGCTGCCTATGTGTATCAATATTAAAGTGAAACGGTATTAGTCCTCAAAGAAGGACTAAATACAAAAAACCGGGAAAACTAAATCCCCCGGTTAATTTATATGAATATCAAAAACCTTGCAGAAGCAAACAATTGCCCCTATTAACTTTTTGACTAAAATTAAACCTTAGCAGCAGCCTTGGTAACAGCGTTGAGTTCGCCCTTAGCGTACTTAGCAGCAAAATCTTCGAGAGTAACTTGCTTAATTTTGCTTGCATTACCAGCAGTACCAAATTGCTGATAGCGTTCAGCACAAACCTTCTGCATATATTTGATGGAAGGCTTGAGGAAGTGACGGGGGTCAAATTCCTTGGGATTTTTTGCTAAAGCTTCGCGCACAGCTGCGGTGATAGCCAAACGGTTGTCGGTGTCGATGTTAACTTTACGAACACCGCTCTTGATACCTTTTTGGATTTCTTCTACAGGTACACCGTAAGTTTCAGGAATAGCACCACCGTACTCGTTAATCAAAGCGATTAAATCTTCGGGTACGGAAGAAGAACCGTGCATTACCAAATGGGTGTTAGGTAAACGGCGGTGAATTTCTTCAATGCGGCTAATTGCCAAAATTTCCCCAGTGGGTTTGCGGGTAAACTTGTAAGCACCGTGGCTAGTACCGATAGCTACAGCCAAAGCATCTACTTGGGTTGCTTCTACGAAGCTAACTGCTTCATCTGGGTCAGTTAACAGTTGAGAATGGTCAAGAGTACCTTCAAAACCGTGACCATCTTCAGCTTCACCCGCGCCGGTTTCTAGAGAACCCAAGCAACCGAGTTCACCTTCAACACTTACGCCCAAAGCATGAGCTACATTTACAACTTCGCGGGTAACATTAACGTTGTACTCGAAGCTGGCAGGTGTCTTAGCATCAGCTTCCAAAGAACCATCCATCATTACACTTGTGAAGTTGTTCTTGATAGCTGAGTAGCAGGTAGAAGGAGCATTACCATGATCTTGGTGCATGACAATGGGAATGTGAGGATAGGTTTCTACCGCAGCCAAAATCAAGTGGCGTAGGAAGTTTTCACCTGCATAGTTACGAGCGCCACGGGAAGCTTGCAAAATGACGGGGCTATCTGTCTCTTCAGCCGCCTTCATAATTGCCTGGATTTGCTCCAGGTTGTTAACGTTAAAAGCTGGGATGCCGTAACCGTTCTCAGCCGCGTGATCCAACAGCAGCCGCATTGGTACAAGCGCCATAGATAGTCCTCCTAATTTAGTTGTCAGCTAGTCGGTGTGAGAGCAGCGTATTGGTTACGCTTATTCTTAAGAGTTTTTTCAACTTATAGGAAATTATAACTAGAGTCGGGTGTTTATGTTGAAAAAGTTTACGCCTTTACTAATCAAGATGCCTTATGCTTGATTTAGACTACTGTCAAGTATGCTACGTTACAGTTATCGGCTTTAGTAGTTTGTGATCCCTGACATAGTATTTAGATGTGATCGCTTTACTCATTTTCCATGACAATCAAGTCACATCACAATGTTAATTAGCGATCGCTCTGCTCATTTTCAATCACAATCGAGTCACATCACAACGTTAATTGGTCGCTCCTGTAATGACTCAGAATTATCAGTGCCACAGTCCGCCCCTAAGATTATGAAGGTATTTTTGTCAAAAAAATCTAGTCGTCAGAGGCAACAAAAAAGGAAAAAAGAACAAGTGTAAAGGGTAAAAAGACTAAAGTAAAAAGGGCTAACGGAGAATCCTCTCGACGGCACATACCACACGAAAACCAATACTGTAGGAATATTTATCGCGGTAAATGTAGTCACGAGACGCGGAACGGCAGTTATTAGGATTGCTGACCCAGGAACCGCCCCGCAGTAAGGCTCTTCCTTGCTTTTGATAAAGGTTATCATTAGTTGTGCTGCGCTCAGTAACCATATCGTTAAACCAAGGACTGCCATCTATTGGCGCAACTTGGTAGTCTTTATGCAAATCGTCGAGACACCATTCCCATACGTTTCCGTGCATATCGTATAATCCAAAGGCGTTAGCTACTCCAAAGCTCCCTACTTCTGTGGTTTGTTGTCTATATATTCTTTGCACACCAGCACCATAAGTATAGTTAGCATTATAATTGGCTAAGTCTGATGTAATTGTTTCGCCAAAATGGAATGGTGTTGTCGTTCCGGCTCTACAGGCATATTCCCATTCTGCTTCACTAGGCAAACGGTACTCTATGTTTGTATGGGCAGCGAGACGCAAGCAAAACTCAACTGCATCATACCAAGACACGCTCTCTACAGGTCGATTCGCACTTTTAAAATTGGAAGGGTAATGTTTCAAATCAATATTTACTTTATTCAAAGCAGCAATAGCCTTCCATTGAGCTTGGGTAATAGGAAACTTCCCCATAAAAAAAGGTTGAACAGTAACTTTATGCTGTGGGCTTTCTGCGTTACTTCGTTGTGGCTCATTCTCTGGTGAACCCATGAGGAATTGTCCGCCAGGAATTGCCACCATATCTATAACAACGCCATTACCCAAGTGTTCTGTAAAATATTGTGCCTGTCCCCGACTGCGCTTAATTTCAAGCTTTTTCCCGAAACCTAAAAACCCAGAGTTTATGATTATGCTAGCTCTGTCAAATTCACAAGGCTTAGTTGGAATATCTAAAATAGATAATTTCTTTTCTTGTTGTTCTTGTAATTCAGCTTGTTTTCTTGAAGATTCAGCTACTTCTTGTTCTTGACGTAGCTTTTCAGCTTGTTGTTTTTGAAGTTCAGCCGCTTCTTGTTCTTGGCGCAACTTCTCAACTTCCTGCTGTTGATGTTGATATTCTGCTTGTTTTGCTGCCAATACTCGTTGTTCAATCTGTGTTATATCTTCATCTCTAAAATTGAGTACATTCTGTAAGCGTTTTAAAGCATTGCGTTCTCTGTCACTAAGGGGATATCTTTGTATTTGAGATAAAGCCTGCTCATAAATTTGCAATTTTTCCTGACGTTTCCGATAAGGTTCTAAAACCTCAAAATCAATTGCATCAGCTTCATCAGTTGACAAACCTAGATTATTCCTCAAGAAATTCAAAGAGATGCGGTTGAGAGCAGAAATATCTCCTTCATCCTCAATCGCTATATTATTTACTTCCCTACGATATTTCAGTTTAGGATCATCCTTTGGTGATTTTGCCAGAAAAATCCGATAACCTTCTTTAGTGGGGTAAAACTCTGGTGACATAGCAGGAGATGCTTCTTGCACCTTGCTTTTCGCGTAGCCATGCAATTCATCTACTGCAATTAAACCATCACCGTCTTGATCGGCTGCGCCTTTCTCAATTCCTTGTATCAGATAATGGGTATAAATCGAAAGGTCATACCCATCAGACTCAAAAGCATATTGCGTAGAAGTCGAAGCCGTAAGAATTGCCCTTCCTTCACCACCTAGATACTTTTGCAAGTCAATAATTCCGTCATCTTTGGCTGTCAAACCCTTGGCAAAAGCACCGCTAAAGCAGCAATCTAAAATTACTACCTGTCGCTTAGACTTGCTCTGGTTCATCCATTTATGAACATTTGTAGCGTCTACGGCTGTGGGAAGTATTAATTTATTCTTATCTTTCTTGGTAATGCGAGTTGAGAAGTAAAAATCACCATTTTCTACTGTCACGCCATGACCAGAAAAGTAAAACAGTACCAAATCGTCTTTCTGACAATTGGCATACAACTGAAAAATAGCAGTTTCCATCTGCTGCCGTTCAGGATTTTTCAAGACTGTTACATCTGCTTCAGCAAAACCACCCATTTCGGGGTTTACCAAAATGCGCCGCATCGCTTCCACATCATTAACAGCCTTTGGTAGCGGTGTTAATCCCTCTTGATATTCACTAATCCCGATTAGCAGTGCTACCTTCGCCATCTTAATTGTTTGATTTATCGTTGAGAAATTCTTGGGCTTTTTGGAGGGCAAATTCAAATTCTTCTCGACTGCTGGCTTCTATATTTAGTTCTCTGCCATCAGGCGCTTTGACACCTATCTTAATCGGTTTGTTACCGAAGCGATCGCCTAAAAATTGAAACAACTTTGTAATATTAGCTGGGTTAACTTCTGCATTCAACAACCCCAACAACCACCCACCTAAAGCTTTACTGTTCTTCGGTGCATCTTCGACAGGAACTAAATTTGCGGCTTCTACTCCATCCACTTCTTCTAACTGTGATCGCAAATTCGCTACTGCTGCTTGCAAGTCTTCATCATCTAAACCCAGTTCTGTTAAAGAAATCGTCACTTGTACGTTAGGGCTGGCTGAATAAGGGCGAAAGATAGCAGAATGAAGAGTTTCAGGGTCAGGAAAGAAAAATAAGGTGAAAAGAAAAAGGGTAAGATAAGTAAAAATCCTTGTAGCAAGTTGCGTTAAAATGTATCGAAGAGCGCAAAAGCAAGAAAAAGCAGCAGAAAACTTTGAACTACCCTTTGGGGGAAAACTAGCGTCAGATAACCGATGGGTAATCATGGCGAACATGATACCTTGGTCAAAATTTGAAGCAGAGTACGCAGAAATATTTTCAGCAAGAATGGGAGCGCCAGCCAAAACATTTAGAATGGCGTTGGGAGCATTAATAATTAAAGAAAAATTAGGAATAAGTGACAGAGAGACAGTAGAACAAATTCGGGAGAACCCGTATCTGCAATACTTTATAGGAATGTCAGCATATAGTAATGAATCTGCATTTGACCCGTCAATGCTAGTTCATTTTAGAGAAAGGATAGATATAGAATTAGTCAATAAAATCAATCAAGAAATAGTCAGGAAGATGTTAGAAAATAAACAGGAGGTAGAAGTAAGAGCAAAAAAGCCAGAGGTCGAGGATTCAAAAAGTAAGCCAGCCAATAGAGGAAAATTAATATTAGATGCTAGTTGTGCGCCAGCAGACATAAGTTATCCGACAGATTTAGGATTATTAAATCAAGCCAGAAAGCAAACAGAAACAATCATAGATACATTATATAAGTCCTTATTAGTAAGAAATATCAACAAACCAAGAACCTACAGAAACAAAGCAAGAAAGGATTATTTAGCAGTAGCCAAGAAAAGAAAACCAACAGTTAAAGAAAGAAGGAAAGCTATCAGAAAGCAACTGCAATATATCAACAGAAATTTAACTCATATTCAGCAGCTAATAAATTTAGGTGCGTCACTATTAAAACTGAGCAACAGTCAATATAAGATGTTGCTAGTAGTAGCAGAAGTTTATCGTCAACAGTTATGGTTATATGAAAATCAAAAAATTAGTATACAAGACCGCATTGTCAGTTTAAACCAACCACACATTCGTCCGATTATCCGAGGTAAAGCCGGGAGAACAGTAGAGTTTGGGGCTAAGTTTTCAGCTAGTTACTATGATGGCTATGTATTTTTAGACCATATTAGTTGGGACAACTTTAACGAATCAGGAGACTTAAAATCACAAGTAGAAGCATACAAAAACTACACCGGATATTATCCTGAATCAGTTCATGTTGATAAGATTTATCGGACGAGGGAGAATCGAGCTTGGTGTCAAGAAAGGGGAATTAGAATTAGTGGCCCACCACTAGGTAGACCCCCCCAAAATGTCAGCCCTGAAAAGAAGAAACAAGCCGCTTATGACGAAAGGATTCGTAATTGTATTGAGGGCAAGTTTGGACAAGGTAAACGAAGATTTAGCCTTGGTAGAGTTATGGCTAAACTTCCTCATACTTCTTTCACCGCTATTGCCATAACTTTTTTAGTTATGAATCTTTCTACTCTGCTATTACGGCTTTTTTGTGTATTTTTTTGCCTATTTTTCAAAACTGAGTCTTTTTTTACTTCTTCTATTATCGAAACTGATATTTCATTAAACCTTAAACAACAAAAACTTATCTTTTTTCTGGACTGACTACTTAATCAATTTTTCTCTTCCTTTGAAATGACTTTTTCAGCAAGCCCTACGTTAGATTGCGCTGCCATATCAACCGCTTCAGTATGATTCAGTACAGGCGATTGTATCATTTATCAGTATATTGGCTGCGATCATAGTATTAGAGCATGGCGATTACGAATTACTTCCCTGTGCTAATTGCTGAACAAAAGCCCCGTGTTCAGGAGATTGTAAGCCTGTTTGTAAAACATTCACAACAGCCTGCTTATTTCCTGCTAATAACTCGGTCACTGCTAACCACAAGCCAGGAAAAATGAGACTGCGGATAATTCCATCAGCGTCAGGCTCTAATTCTAAATACTCACCTTGTTCTAGATAAAACCAAGTCAATTTTTGCTCAAGCACTTGCCAAACGATGTATTCTTTAACTCCGTTACGACGATAAGCTTGTTTTTTAGCATGAAGGTCAATCGCTACACTACTAGCAACAATTTCTACAACTAACTCCGGCGCACCTTCAATATAATCATCTTCGCTTATTATTGCTTGACCGCCTGCTGCTTGGTCAATGAGTAAAATAATATCTGGTTGAAATTCGTTATCCCAGTCTAGGCGTACAGTTGTTTTCACTCCAGAAGATACACAAGGTGTAGCTGCTACGTAAGTACCTACCCAACCAGTTATCCAACCATGCGGTTCAGCGTGACTTCTAAAACGCACAGCATTAGGCGCGATATAAACAATTCCCTCAATCAATTCGGCTTTTCTAATGTTAGGTGTAGCGTTGTAGCGGCGCTCAAATTCGTAACGAGTGAGTTTGTCGCCGTTTTCTAATTGAGGAATTGTTTGATATTGTGGATGATTTCTTACCATAGCGATCGCATTTAGGTCTAGCCTAAGCCTATCCTACCGGATTGGGGAAATCTGCATATTGTATTGACATCTGTGGTAATAGGTAATTAGTTTTAACGATTACCTATTACCCGTTACCCATTCGCAACTTACCCATTCTATATTTACAAACTCGTTTCTAGTAATGTTCCTACAAAACAGGCTTTATCTAAGTTAATACCTTGCAAATTTGCGCCTTCTAACTCTGCACAGAGTAAGTTAGCTCCTGTCAAATTCGCCCCCGCCAGATTTGCCCCCCGTAAGTCGGCTTCTTCGAGATTCGCCTCGCTTAACAACGCACCTTGTAAATCAGTACGGCTTAAGTCTGCGCCTTTCAAGTTAGCCCCTGTCAGGTTAACGCCTCGCAAGTCAGCACTGCGTAAGTCAACGCCTTGTAAATTGACGTTCATCAAATTAGCGCCACTCAAGAAAGCACCTGCCAAAGTAACGTCGCTAAGTCTGGCTCCCATCAGGTTAGCACCACGTAAATTGCTACCACGCAAGTCCGCGCCTGTTAAATCTGCCTGCATCAAATTGGCTCCCATCAGGTTCGCCCTCAAGTCAGCTTCTTGTAGGGTTGCACCCATCAAGTTAGCCCCTTCTAAATGCCCACCTTCGAGTTTAGAACCAGCGAAATTAGTACCGACAAGGTTAGCGCCAGCCAAATTGATGCGGCTTAAATCTAGTTGGGAGAGTTCTTCATCTTCTAGATTAGCTCCTGGCAGTTGTTTGAGTTGTCCTTGTTTAATAGCATCAATATTCATTGTGGGTAACTACTCATCTGCTCATTAGTCTTACTATGGCTATCCCATCGGGAATCAAGTAGCCACATACCTGTACTAAATTTTGGTGTCATTAAGGGTAAGTCAAGTCCCTGTTGCAAGCCCATGACTAATAAAGATAGGGCATCTATCAGTTTAGGGTCAAAGCGGCTTGCTTGCTTGCGGCATTCTTCCAACGCTTGTACAAATATTTCTTGGCGATTTTGATTTGTGACTTTTTTCTGGTTAACTTGCCACTGAAACTCTGCAACTAAAGCTAAAATTCTCGACTCTAGGGGAAT
Source organism: Nostoc sp. MS1 (assembly GCF_019976755.1). Classification (NCBI taxonomy): domain Bacteria; kingdom Bacillati; phylum Cyanobacteriota; class Cyanophyceae; order Nostocales; family Nostocaceae; genus Nostoc; species Nostoc sp. MS1. Next base: position 3,803,489 of record NZ_AP023441.1, on the reverse strand, counting down.
TTCATCACCGGCTAAACCAGTAGGTTGCCCTGTACCATCCCACCACTCGGTCTGATGAGTAATAATTTGCGCTACAGCCCGTAATCTTGACATTTTGCGTAATGCTTGCGCTCCTGGTACTAAAGCACAAGTTAATGGACAACTGGGGGCTGATTCTTGATATTGTGGGTAGCTTCCACCCGTGAAAATACTTTCGGCTTTTTGCAATGGATCTATGCGGTGTAATAATCCTGCTAGTTTTAATCTTTTAATTTGCCATGCAGGTAGATCCAAAAGTTGCGCCAAGGTTTCTGCTAAAGTTGCGACTTCGGCGGCGGCTTGGGGATTTTTAATATCGGCTAAATCCATTAGCTGCGCCATGCGCAAAAATGCTTGAATTTCGTTAGAAACTAAGTTGTTATCTAAGGCTTGGTGGCGAATGGCGGCGGGGATAGATAATTCTTCTTGTCCTATTTGCAGGTAATCTACCACAAGAGAAACGACACTACTCAATTCGTCTGAGGCGATCGCTCCTTTCTCAATCTCCTGGTCATAGGCGAGTAGTTTTTCGGCTAACTCTGGATTGTACTTTTGAATATGCGCGATCGCTAACTCTGCTGTCTCTCTCACCAACTCCGGCTCAAAAGTCCACAACCCATAAAACTTCCGCTCTAAATCAGAATCCGGTCTTCCACCTACACCATAATCAGCCTCAGATAACTCTTGACAAAGTACCATTGCTGTGTAATTTGATGACAAGATAATCAAATGCCATTCTTGCGCTACTGGGTCAGATGGATCTAAAGCGACTAAATCCACATTTGGCAATTGGCTGGTAGGATGTTCAGCAAAACCCGCATCTGGTGCTGCCATAATCGCAATTTGGCGGCTAGACTTGGCAATGTCTGCATATCTTTGGGCTTCTTGTAAATACCACTTACCCCGTTGGAAGGCAGTAATAACCAAGGGTTGACTTTCATCTGCCAATATATGGTCTTCCAAAGCATGACAAAGGGCAACCAGAGTATTTTTGTAATACACCCCGAATCGAATCGGTCTGGTGCTGTGACGATGGGACGCTTCTAGCCGTTGTAGGATTGAACCTTCTAACATGGGGTTTGGTTATATGAGCCACAGAGGCACTAGGGACAATGGAATTTGATCTAAAAGGGATTATGCTTCTGAATCTTTAGTTTACTGTGCTTTGCGTGTCAGTTGTAGGGGCAGGTTCACCAAAATCATCGTCGATATTTGTCAACCCACCGCTACATATGTTCTATGTGCTTCTATATAAAAATTTACCCTGTAAATTGCGATCGCAGTTAAAACTAAGGTAATGGATAGGTTGACTGTCGACTAATAACTAATGACCAATGACCAATGACTATTTACAACTTGCCAAACAAGGCGATGTAAATGCGATCGCCTCGTTGATGAACCTTTATTTTCAACCGCAGGGTGTGACTGCCAAAGCTAGTATTGATGACGGTTGTTTACAATTAATCTTGGAATCTGAGCAGGTTCCTGATAAAGCCTCATCTATGGCATTTATACGCCAAGAACTTTCAACTTGGCAACCTAGATTAATTAATACTGTCCGAGTTTACGGTCGTAGGACTGATGAACCTTTCCCTGACTGGGAAGAAACATTTCTACTGGTAAAGCAGCAAGCGGAAACAGCAACGTTTTTAGCCACTCTAAGGACGTTTAAATTCACTTCCGTCGTTCCTTATAAAGATGTGTTTAGTTCCGAACTATATAGTAGTAATACGGTAAAGTTATTGTTATTTTTCGGACTATTCCCTTTAGTGATTGGCTTAGTAGCTAATCCAGCAAATCTTGAGCAAACGGCTTGGATATTGGGTATCTACTACGCCAGTATTTGGGGCGTAGTTTTATACAACTTGATTAAACCTACTTGGTTTTCATGGCAAGAGACGCTGAAGTGTGTTTTCTTTACAGCTATTGTTGGTATCCCTTTACTATTGTTAATTCAAAGATTCCCCCTGTTCCAACTACTTTACGCGGCGGCGGAATCGAATTTAGGGATTATTCCACAGTTAATTGGTTTTATCTTGGGTGTGGGAGTATTGGAGGAGATATGTAAAGCTTTACCTGTATATTTATTTCTGTTGCGTCCCAGGAAATTAAATGAACCACTGACAGGGGCTTTTTATGGGGCTATGTCAGGATTAGGATTTGCGATCGCTGAAGGTAGCTCTTACTCCATCCTATATGCTTTTAACCTAGCTAGAGGTCAATCTGGCTTTGGTTCATATATTCTGGCAAATACCATTCGCTTTGTCTCACTGCCATTATTTCACGCCATCTTAGCCGGAATCGTCGGCTATTTTCTCGGACTAGCAGCAATTAACCGTTCAAGGCAACTACCAATTATGTTTATAGGTGTGACTTTGGCTGCGGTGTTACACGGTTCTTACAATACATTTAGTGATAGTGTGCTTGGTCTTGTCATTATCGGTTTTACAATTCTGTTATTTGTCGCATATTTGCGTCGTAGTCAACAAATGGTAGCAGAAATGCAGCAAGCGGAATTAGGAAGACCAGCTTTACCACCAGAGATAACACAGGACAGGTAATCACAAAATTATCTTAATTTTGCCCCACGAATTATCAGCCTTAACCACAGCCATCCTAAGCCACTACCAACGAAATAATAGGGGAAATCGACCCAACTAAAAACATTACCAAATACCATCCTTCCCGCCCATGATGAACGCACCCAAAGCAGAAAGGGTGGCTGCCACAATTGCAGAAATTCTAATAAGCAAGTGATAATTAGGGCTGGCTGAATAAGGGCGAAAGATAGCAGAATGAAGAGTTTCAGGGTCAGGAAAGAAAAATAAGGTGAAAAGAAAAAGGGTAAGATAAGTAAAAATCCTTGTAGCAAGTTGCGTTAAAATGTATCGAAGAGCGCAAAAGCAAGAAAAAGCAGCAGAAAACTTTGAACTACCCTTTGGGGGAAAACTAGCGTCAGATAACCGATGGGTAATCATGGCGAACATGATACCTTGGTCAAAATTTGAAGCAGAGTACGCAGAAATATTTTCAGCAAGAATGGGAGCGCCAGCCAAAACATTTAGAATGGCGTTGGGAGCATTAATAATTAAAGAAAAATTAGGAATAAGTGACAGAGAGACAGTAGAACAAATTCGGGAGAACCCGTATCTGCAATACTTTATAGGAATGTCAGCATATAGTAATGAATCTGCATTTGACCCGTCAATGCTAGTTCATTTTAGAGAAAGGATAGATATAGAATTAGTCAATAAAATCAATCAAGAAATAGTCAGGAAGATGTTAGAAAATAAACAGGAGGTAGAAGTAAGAGCAAAAAAGCCAGAGGTCGAGGATTCAAAAAGTAAGCCAGCCAATAGAGGAAAATTAATATTAGATGCTAGTTGTGCGCCAGCAGACATAAGTTATCCGACAGATTTAGGATTATTAAATCAAGCCAGAAAGCAAACAGAAACAATCATAGATACATTATATAAGTCCTTATTAGTAAGAAATATCAACAAACCAAGAACCTACAGAAACAAAGCAAGAAAGGATTATTTAGCAGTAGCCAAGAAAAGAAAACCAACAGTTAAAGAAAGAAGGAAAGCTATCAGAAAGCAACTGCAATATATCAACAGAAATTTAACTCATATTCAGCAGCTAATAAATTTAGGTGCGTCACTATTAAAACTGAGCAACAGTCAATATAAGATGTTGCTAGTAGTAGCAGAAGTTTATCGTCAACAGTTATGGTTATATGAAAATCAAAAAATTAGTATACAAGACCGCATTGTCAGTTTAAACCAACCACACATTCGTCCGATTATCCGAGGTAAAGCCGGGAGAACAGTAGAGTTTGGGGCTAAGTTTTCAGCTAGTTACTATGATGGCTATGTATTTTTAGACCATATTAGTTGGGACAACTTTAACGAATCAGGAGACTTAAAATCACAAGTAGAAGCATACAAAAACTACACCGGATATTATCCTGAATCAGTTCATGTTGATAAGATTTATCGGACGAGGGAGAATCGAGCTTGGTGTCAAGAAAGGGGAATTAGAATTAGTGGCCCACCACTAGGTAGACCCCCCCAAAATGTCAGCCCTGAAAAGAAGAAACAAGCCGCTTATGACGAAAGGATTCGTAATTGTATTGAGGGCAAGTTTGGACAAGGTAAACGAAGATTTAGCCTTGGTAGAGTTATGGCTAAACTTCCTCATACTTCTTTCACCGCTATTGCCATAACTTTTTTAGTTATGAATCTTTCTACTCTGCTATTACGGCTTTTTTGTGTATTTTTTTGCCTATTTTTCAAAACTGAGTCTTTTTTTACTTCTTCTATTATCGAAACTGATATTTCATTAAACCTTAAACAACAAAAACTTATCTTTTTTCTGGACTGACTACTTAATCAATTTTTCTCTTCCTTTGAAATGACTTTTTCAGCAAGCCCTAATTAATACCCATAAAGGAATTTGCCAAACTGCGCGGCGAGTAGGAAGAAATAGGAAGGCGAACAAGCACCAAAATATTTCATAAAAAATTCCTCCTACTTCTTGGTTTAACCAAGAAACAGAAAACCGATATTGGCTGTATAAAAGTCCAATGGGGAGAATAATAGCTATAGAAATAATGGTTCGCCAGCGAATATCCGTCAGTAGTGGCAAGTTATGTCTCCTGATACAGAGAGACCAATGATTTTAAGCCGTAACACCACAAACTGTCCACTATTGATGTAAATGGCGATCGCTTTTATATTTTTATATAAAAAATGCGTAATTTATACTTAACTATAAATTACGCATCATTTAATTCTTTTGACTCAAACCCCCACCAATTCTTTACCTTTTGACTCAATTGGTGCGGATAGTGCTTCTTCTAAATCAGCACATCCCAGTTTTTCCTCTAGGATGTTCATCACTTCCCGTCCGAAGTCATTGGGATTTTGTTGCCAAGCTTGCAAGCAGACTTCACCAAAGAAGGAACCAAGGGGTTCAGGGTTCCATAGAAGTTTTTTAGCCGTCCACGGCATCAAACTCATGGGATTGTATCCTGGTTTGAGGATACCTTCTTTTAAAGCATATTCTTCTAGATGGGTGTGTGGCTGTAACCCAATAAAGAAAATCGCAGGTTCGACTTTATCAGCACCAAAGATTTTTTCTAGTTCGCGGTGGTAGGCGATAGTTTGGCGGATAGTTTCGGGACGTTCGTCAATGACGTTAAAGGAGTAATTGACGGAAACCAAATCGTTAAAACCAGCCGCTTTTAAATCACGACAGTTTTGCAACACAGTCCGCAAGTTGTAACCCATCCGCATTTTGCGGACAAGTTCTTGAGAACCACTGGTGATGCCGATTTCAAAATAGTTCATCCCAGTTTTCGCCATCAACTCACATAATTCTGGTGTGAGGTTGTCGGCTCTGATGTATGCTGCCCAATGAATATCTGTCATGCCAGAATCGACAATTTTTTGTAACAGTTCGACAGCATCATCAATAAACTTCCGCGCGGGGATAAACTGGGCATCGGTAAACCAGAAGTTGCGAATCCCACGATTATATAGTTGGCGAATTTCCGCTACGACTTCATCGGCTGGGTTAATGCGTACCTGTTTACCTTCCACAACGGTATAGACGCAGTAACAACAGTTGTGAGGACAACCACGCTTGGTTTGCACTCCGATGTAAAAATCTTCTTCTTGTAAGTAGTAGTTAAACTCCGGCCAGATGCTTTCGATATAGTCGTAGTTACAAGCAGTTTTTTCCAGTGGCGTTGGTTGTTCGTGAATAAGGCGCTGGCGTGGTTTCGCTTCTCCCACAACATAACAGCGTTCATCCTGGAACTCTTTACCACCTAAAAATTTCTCAAGTAAAGTTTCGCCTTCACCAACGGAAATAATAGTGCCATTAGGCAAGCTTTTACCCAGTTGTTCGTAAAATACGCTAACAGCACCACCACCCACAACCGCACGGGCTTGAGGATGATATTTGGCAGCACGTTTTAAACCACGTTTAATCAGTCCCAGGTTACGCCATAACTCCACATAGTAGGCAATGAAGATGCGTAAACCACCCAGAGCGCCACGTAATTTTATTAGCGGGTTCTTGGCGTAGTAAAATTCAAAAGCATTTTGCAGAGGATTACCGCCACGCCCACCAACAGGAGCATAGATTTGAATATCCCGCCAAGAAAATACCAATAATGTGGGTTTAAATTCGTCTATACAACTATCTAAGGCGGAAGCGTAATCTAAGGGTGGGACGGTTCCTAAATCGAAAATACGTTGTTCGATATGAGGAAAAATCTTATGGACATGATCGCTCAGGTAAACAACCCCAATAGGAAAGATGGGGTTACAAGGAAGGCGAACATAGAGGATTCTATTTTCCATCGTGGGTGTTTTAACTTCCATCTTGCCGTGTACCGGGGAAATTCAATTGCCAAGTATGAGTTAATTTGAAAGGTTGATGGCAAGCTTGCTTGACATTTCACCAGATTCTTGATAAAAAACAGGGCTTGGCTGCAAAGAAATATAGATTGGTTTTATGAAGAAAAAATTCATATATCTTTACCATAACATTGAGTTTATTACTTAAGCGATGATCCCTGCGGCTAAGTCTAAAAATAGATAAGATGAGAAATTTTCTCAGAGTTCCAGCAAATTAATCAGCATTAAGGTTGATCCCTGACTTGTTCAAAAACAGAAATTCTTAATTAATATAGGTAAAAAATTTGAAAAAATTATTTGTTACTGTAAAATTTCCAGTACAGCAATTTTTTGTATGAAAAATTCATAACTTGAACATAACTTTAGATATAAATAACGTAGAAATTTTCAGTTGGTAGTCGGAGTTACAGCAGATGGGGATCAGCAGGTGTTAACTTTGCAAGTGTAATGTAAAATTGTGGCAACAAGCTCCTCCGCAGTTATGGCTCAAATATTAGACCCTCTACCACCTGAGCAATCGGGAAAAGTTCTCTGCTGCTACGTTAATGCCACGAGCAAAATCCAGGTCGCTCGCATCACCAATATTCCTAATTGGTACTTTGAAAGGGTGGTCTTTCCTGGACAACGCCTCGTGTTTGAAGCTCCCATTGAGGGGCAAATGGAAATCCATACAGGTATGATGGCAAGTGCAATTTTGTCAGATACCATTCCGTGCGATCGCCTGCTCATGGACGAGCCTAGCAACAGTGAATTTAATACAGATAGCGTAGTGACAGACCCTATTAGTACAAAATCAATTTCGCAAACAAATAATACAAAACCTTTAACAGTTGCTCATCTAGCATCCGTTGAATAAAAAAACAATGTTTTCCAAAAATTAAAGGTTGCTGACTCCAGCAACCTTTTTGTTTATTTAGTCATTAGTCCACAGTCCATAGTCCACAGTTTTCCCTTTCTCCCACTCTACGAGAAGCAAGCTACATCTCTCCCCACTCCCACTACAATAAATATTTATGCACCTACCTTCATTTATTTGGTTGTGGAAAATAGCGGCGTGGTCGATGGGGTTGTCGCTCATGGCTTATTTGCTGCTATCACTCACTGGCTTTTTGATGTGGCGGATGAGAAATTCTCTGTCTATTTCTGGTTTTTTAGTATCGCGTTCCCAACTGATCACCCTACACTTGGTCATGGGTATCAGCATGGTGAGTTTAGTCTTGCTGCTGTTGGCAATTGGGATTGTTGGCACTTTGGGACATTTTGGCTCTTTAGGTCATTCCTCGCATTTGTGGGCAGGAATCATTGTAGTCGCCTTGGTTCTGTTATCTGCTTTCAGCGCCACACAAATTAGTGCTGGAAAACCTTGGGCTAGGTCTTTACATATCACCTTGAATATAATTTTGTTTACAGGTTTTGCTTGGGTATCGCTCACTGGTTGGAGTGTAGTACAAAAGTATTTACCATGAGGAGATTAAGCGATCTCTAATCTTGCTTGCTTAAGGTCAGCGTCGCCTTGAAATCGAACTACTGTCATAATTAGCTTTGTTTCTGTACTTGGGCAGCTTTCAATTTTTGATAGAGGCTGGGATTTTTATCTCTTAAGGAATTGTAATTTTTCAAACTCTGCCTCACCTTCTTTTAAATAAACGTGAGTTCGACGGAGCTAAAAAATGGCAGGAGGTAGAGCAGGCAAGTCTTTTGGATAAATATCAATAGATGGTTTTTTAGGCAAATAAGTATAAGCTGCCAAGCCTGCCATTAAATTAACCAAAAAGTTAAGTGGACTACGATGTCGAGAGTGTTCTATTTGACAAATATTTTTGAGATGGTCATTCACTGATTCAATGACTGCTCGTTTACGTAACAAAATTTTATCAAGCAACTTGACCAAGCGATTTTTCATGTTTTTCTTGGATTTAGTAATTAGCTCTAAACCTCGTTCGTATAACTCTTCAAATAATTTTTGTGAAACATATCCTCGGTCACCAAACAGTTTGCCAATCAAATCCTCAGTCATTTCTGGCACTGGCTTGCGGTCATCTACGTTGGCAGAAGTTAATTTAAATGCCAACAATTCACCTTGGTCATTAATTATCAAATGAAGTTTGAATCCGAAGTGCCAACCGACCGAGTTTTTGCCCCAATTTACTAATCCTTTAAATACTTTATGTGCATGGGCGCGGCAATTATGGCACACATTAATAGGCGTTGAATCAATAAAACTAATTCCCGTAATTTCTCCTGTCCTTGTATGCAAAAAGCAGCACAACAGCATTAAGCACCACGGCATCAATTCTACAAATCTGTTGTAGCTCACCAAGTTGGGAAATGCCCCACGCCAACCAGGTAGTACGTGCAATGTATAAAATTCCTTAAATGTTCGATATCCACTACCATGAAAGGCAATGACTATTGTCATCACTTCCGATATGCTCATCCTTGAGCGACTACGACGTTCTCCTGTTATCGATGGTAGCTGTGGGATCACTTGCCATAACTGTTCCCACTGTTTACAGAAATCATCTACATCACAGAATACTTGTGTAATATCGAGGCGAGATACAATAGTAGACATAGCCGAGACCCTGATTTTGTAATGATATTTTTTAGTCTCGGTCTTTTTTATGTTTTTTTCACCCTCTTGCCATAAATTTTACTGTTCTTTGATTTCCTTGTTCGCCAATTCCTTTTTATACTAGCTTTCTGGCTTTCTTCTCTCATCGAACTCACGTTAAATAAGCATCAACTAGCTCCCTGTTGGCAAGATAAAAGGCGATGTCTACGACGGGCTACGCCTACGCCCCATAAACTTTTTCTAGAGAAAGTAGAGGAAAGTTTTGGACAATACTTTCAGGAGAGTCGCCATTTAAAAACGCATAAACCACTGAATCAAGAGAGATACGGCTACCCTTAATCCAATAACCTTGATTTCGTTGTTCAATATATTTTTCGACAAGGGTAGGTGAATTGGTCATAACACTACTGACTCTATTTAATTCAATATAAAGCCGATCCCAACATGAGCGATCGCCACTCCCTATTCTTCACTTCCCAGTTAGACTAAATTTAAAAGCCCATCAGCATAATTCAGCCGTGACAGCAAATTTAGTCGATAATTCAACTTCAGTTTTTCGCTTATCTCCCTTAATTCGCATTACCCTGTTAAGTCTGTACATAGCACTGACAGTTCCCTTACCTTTCTTAGCCCAGGTGACAAAAGCACCTACACCACCTACTTTGTTATGGGTGGGAATTAGCATCGGTTTTGTTGGCTTGTATGCAGTGCTGACAGAACGAGTCGTTGTAGATGAGCAAGGAATACAAGTGACTTACCCAGGTTGGGTTCCTAAATTTTTCCGCAAAGGTTGGTCTTTACCTTGGAAAGAGGTAAAACAGATTAAGCCCCGCTCTACTGGCCAAGGAGGGCTGGTTTATTATTTTCTCAGTCATGATGGTAAAGCTTATTTGCTGCCGATGCGGGTAGCTGGATTTGCCCGTTTAGTTAATATCGTGCAAACCAAAACGGGAATAGACACCACAGATGTTCGCCCTTTGGCGCAGCCGTGGATGTATTTGATTTTATTAGGTTGTACAGGATTATTACTTTTAATTGATGCTTGGACGATCGCCACAGCAATAGGAATTAGCAATTAGGAACTAGGGGGTAGGGAAAAGGTCAAAGGTGAAAGAACTTCACTCCTTTACCTCTTCCTTTTAAATTAACTATGGACTAATGACTAATGACTAATAACAAATGACACCTCTATTACGGCTAGAACAAGTTAATCTGTATGCCAAGCTCAAAACCCAGCTTCAGGGATACCCCATATTACGGGATATCTCTTTTGAGGTTAATCTAGGCGATCGCACTGCCATTATCGGCCCCTCTGGGGCTGGTAAGACTTCCCTGCTACGTTTAATAAACCGTCTAGCTGAACCTACTAGCGGTAAAATTTTTTTAGAAAACCAAGAGTATCACCAAATCCCGGTAACTCAGTTACGCCAGGTGGTGACACTGGTATTACAGGAACCAAAACTGCTGGGGATGACAGTCCAGCAAGCGTTGGCTTATCCTTTAGTTTTGCGTGGTTTGTCCAAAGAAACAATTCACCAGCGAGTCAGTCATTGGACAGAACAACTGCAAATTCCTAATGATTGGTTGGGACGCACCGAATTACAACTTTCGGTAGGACAAAAACAGCTCGTAGCGATCGCTCGTGCTTTAGTCATTCAACCGAAAATTCTCATGTTGGATGAGCCAACCTCTAATTTAGATATTGGTATAGCCTCCCATCTCATCCAAGCCCTAACCCAGCTAACTCAAACTCATCAAACAACAGTTGTGATGGTCAACAGTCAGCTAGAACTAGCCAAGATGTTTTGTAATCGGCTTTTATATTTACACCAAGGATGTTTATTAGTAAATCAAACACCTGCTGAAATTGACTGGCTAGACTTGCAACAAAGGCTGATGCACGCCCAAAACCAAGCCAATGAGGAATGGAACTAAGTCATTAGTCATTAGTCCATAGTCACTAGTGCTGAGTTATGTTAGCGGAAGTGGAGCGGTAAGCAGCGTGCTGAGTGAAAAATGCAAATATCTTTCTCCCTCATCTCCCCCTACTCCCTCATCTTCCTTGTCTCCTAAGCCTCTACACCCTCTGCCCACTCAACGTTGAGCGTTGATTGCTAAATCTCTCTTTTGTTAACTTTACTTGTGTTTGGGGAAGATTAGCATTCAAAATTTCCATGTTAAATCGATATCCAACATTACGGATAGTTTGAATGAGGCTAGGCTGGCGAGGATCAAGCTCTACTTTCTTGCGTAACGATAAGACATGGGTGTCAATGGTACGCGGATTGTCGATGGCATCAGGCCAAGCACGACGCAGCAATTCAGACCGACTTAAGGGTACACCCCCAGCTTGCGCCAAAACGTACAGTAAACTAAATTCCTGTGGAGTGAGGTCAATAAACTCTCCTTGGAATCTTACACGGCGCTGGACTAGATCAATTTGCAAAGTTCCATAATCTAGATAAGCAGGTGCGCTAGGTGTACGATTACGGCGAATTAATGCTTCTACTCTGGCCAAGAACTCCTGCATCCCAAAAGGTTTACTCAAGTAATCATCAGCCCCCGCTTTTAATCCAGCAACGATATCCGCCTCATTTGTACGGGCAGATAACATGAGAATTAACGGCTGTTGCTGACGATGCAGCCAACGGCAAAATTCAATACCGTCACCATCCGGTAAATCAGCATCTAGAATGACTAGAGTTGGCTGATGACTCAAAAAGGCTTCTCTTGCTTGATATATGCTGGCAGCTTGATGGACACGATATTCCAATTGTTGCAAGTGCCAACCCAGCAACGACCTCAGATGGGGATTCCCCTCAACGATTTCAATACAAACCGAACCCACGGCGGCTAGACCCCTTAGCGTCGATAGAATTTCAAAGTAACAAGCCCATGCTCAAGGTTTTGTAGCCTTTGTTACTTCAGGTGCATTTACCTTTACGTTTTTTTATAAATTATGTTGGCAAAATGTTGAGTTTATGCGTTGCCCAGCCTTTAGTTGATAATTTTATTAAATTTTTGTTATAGTTATTGAAAGTTATTTTAAATAAATAATTTTCGCTTACAATCAAGCAAAGTGCTGACACAACTTCAGCAACAACAATTTCTCAAAATATCTTTGCCTAAATCTTTTGTAATTCAGTTGATGGCTGTATCTTTCGGTTTAGTTAAGGGGTTTTCTGCAAAAAGTATAAAAATAGCCTAACGACTGATATTAGTAACCAGTTTTCTGGAATAAAATCTAACTGTATTGTAGCTGCTGGAGAAAGCATTAAAAGTGACCACTCAGAATTGCATCTGAAATTGAAGCAGAAATAACCCTTCACATTTCAGCCCGAATCATTTACAATTCTCATTCCAAAGAGATCAATCAGCAGTTATGCTCCAAGACACACAAACAATCCGCTATTACCAACGAATCACCGATGCCTTCGTCGAGTTGTGGAATCGCGGTTATCGCACGGAAGAAATGCGGATGTATCTGGATGGTTATCTAGCCGCACTGCGGCACAGTAACGTTATTGAGCCTTATCTGATTCATCGTTTAGAGGAGGAAGCTAGCCGCTACTTGTACGATGCTTCAAACTTTATGAAGACAGAGCCACAGCCCGACTACCACTAAGTAATAGTGACAGTTTTCTTAATTCACGCAGATGATCATAACACATTATCTGCAAGGGTCAAGCGCCAAAATGGCTGAAATTTTGGGAAATGGAGTACTTGTGTAAATTGTTAGTTATCTATTAAAAAGCAGTGATAGGCAATAGGTAATTGGTAAAGCTTTTTCTTTCAATTACCTATGACCTATTACTAAATCTCAAAATTACATTCACATAACTAGCAACTTGGATTATCATCATCCTGGCTTACAAGGAAAGAAGCCAGATGTTCCTCGCTGAATGACAAAAGATTTAGGTTATTTTGCCCTAGCACAACCTTCTAAAACTTTATTGCCTGAAATATAGACTGCTGAGTAAGGGTATTTAGTATCTGACATACCATCACTACAGGAGCCTTTTCTGATTACTAATGTGCTGGTTATGTTATTACTCCCTCTTAAACGGTACACCCTAACTACATCTGCTGGTCGTCCTGATGCTGTTACAGGTGCAACATAAGGAAAGTTTTGACGGGACTCAGGGGTGGAGTAAACTATTCCCTTGCGGCTAATTGTTACGCTCCAAAATGGTTCTGTACCATTGACAATTAATTCTTCACTACCTCTATTATTCGCTTGAGAAATTAAGAAATTACTATTAGAAGATTGGCTGGCTGTGTTGGCGCTACTAGGATTACTGAGCATTAAAGTTGCAGTAACTCCAGCTAAAAATATAGACGAGATTTTTGTCTTCATTGCTTGTAAATTCAATGTAGTAGTAAGTTCAGTGTTTATTAACTACAACATTCACAAGATGTTTTTCGTTTTTTAAGGACTTACAAAAAAACAACCCTTTACATATGCAGAGGATTGTTTTTTTGTTACTAGATTTATGAACGCTTTAGAAGGGAGCGATGGGCTACGCCCCACCGGAAGTGATCGCCAAACAAAGAGCAGCTAAGATAGCAGCGATCGCGTAGAATGTACCCACTACTTGCAATTCTGACCAACCTGATAATTCTAGGTGGTGGTGTAAGGGAGCCATTTTGAACAGGCGCTTACCTTTGCCATCGGGGCCTTTAGTAGCTTTGTAGTAAGTTACCTGTGCCATGACAGACATGGTTTCCACAAAGAAGATACCACTGAGGATAAACAAGGCAACCAAACTGTTAGTTAACAAAGCCACAGACGCTAAAGCACCGCCCAAGGCAAGAGAACCGGTATCACCCATAAATACTCTAGCTGGGTTGCGGTTATGAGCTAAGAAACCCAAACAACTACCGCTTAAAGCTGCACAGAAAATCATTAATCCGGGTGCTGTGGGAGCAACTATAGCACCTAACGCGAGTAAGGCGATCGCTACAGTTCCACCAGCCAAGCCATCAATACCGTCAGTTAAATTAGTTGCATTACTCTCTGCCACCAGGACAAAGCCAGCCAAAGGCCAGAATAAGAAACCCAAAGGTATAGCAAAGCTTACCCAAGGTAAAGCAATACTCGTAATATTAATAGGTTGATTAAACATTAACCATAAACAGAAGGCTGCCGCGAAACCGATTTGTAAAGCCAGTTTCATCCGGGGGGATATACCCTTGTTTGACTTGCGGCGGAGAATTTGCCAATCGTCAATCCAACCAATTAACCCATAGCTGAGGGTGAGGGCGGAGACAGCCAGAACATCTGTAGAGAAGTTAGATAATACACAAGCAGCCACCACAGCGACGGGAATAAAGAATATTCCCCCCATTGTGGGTGTACCTGCTTTTTTCAGATGTGCCTGTGGGCCATCTTCGCGGATGATTTGTCCTGTTTTGAGTGCTTGCAGTACAGGTATGACAAAGTAACCTACCACAGCTGATGTGATAGCACACAGTACCAGTGGCAAGGTTAAAGATGTACTTTGCCAAGGTGTTCTGTTTGCCAGCCAATCTAAAATTACTGCTACTATACTTAACCCGGCGGCTAAGGAAGAAGCTAGACCAATTCCAGAAATGTTTAATCCTTGATTAGGCGATAGTTTAGCGTCCACAAATGTTTCCCTTCACTCCACACTTAAATACACTGAATTATAAGGATTATGTGTTACAAATCCCTGTCTCAAAAGACTAATCTTCGTCTATGGTGATTTCGTCATCATCATCATCCAAGTAATCAATTCCATCTTCTCCGCCAAGGAACTCTGAAATTTCTTCTTCTTCCTCGGAGAAATCAGGCTCATGCACGTCACGGGCAATTAAGCGACCATTAGCTTGCAACCAATCTAATAGAGATGATTCTTGCTTTAGGGGGATGACAGCAGCACGTTGATTACGAGGTTCTTCACGTAAAGGAGAGTTCAACATATCGATGAATGCAGAAAAAACTTATTGTAACTAGACATTAAGCAGTCTATCACTTGAGACGGGAGAATTTAGTTATTTCTTCAACTCTTAGGGGAATAAATCCGTAAGCTGATAAAAATAAAATCTTTAATAAAGATAAACCAATTAGGAATACATTCTGAGTTATTTTCTACCTCCATATATAGGGCATTAATATCAATTTAATGTGAGTTTAATTGTGATGATTGTTGAGGGAATGGGTAATGTTGAAAAAATCAGCTTTATTAGATGCGATCGCGGGTACAAATCGCGGTTTGTTAGCCAATGAACAACAGAAACAGTCTATCTTAGCAGCGATCGCTACATTAGAAGACCACAACCCTACACCTCGTCCTGTAGAAGCCGCCAATTTACTCGAAGGTGATTGGCGATTACTTTATACCACAAGTAAAGCTCTTTTGAACTTAGATCGTGTGCCTTTAGCTAAACTGGGACAAATTTACCAGTGTATTCGAGTAGAAACTACCAGCGTGTACAACATAGCAGAGATTTACGGCTTACCTTATCTCGAAGGATTAGTTAGCGTGGCTGCTAAATTTGAACCAGTTGATGGGCGACGAGTCCAAGTAAAATTTCAACGTTCTATTGTAGGCTTACAACGATTAATTGGGTACAATTCCCCGGAAGATTTTATCCAACAAATTGAAGCTGGTAAAAAATTCACAGCCATTGATGTACCTATAAACAGTGATACCCAAAAGGGATGGTTAGATATCACGTATATAGATCACGATTTACGGATTGGCAGGGGTAACGAGGGTAGCGTGTTTGTTTTAAGTAAAACATAAACTTTTCCTGAAAAATGTAGTTGCGAACGAAGTTACGCGAACATTTGGTCTTTGTCAAGTGGGGTCTGACCCCATATTAAAGTCGAGATTGTGAGGAAGAACAGCGACTAGAGGCAGACATTTGTTAACGGTTGACAGTTGGCGGTTGACTGATGACCGGGGATCAAGGCTAGGAAAGAGACAAGGAAGAACAGGAAGAAAAACTGACAACCGACTCATGACTAATGACCAGTCACCAATGACAAATAACTTAACAAACCTTCTAGTAACGACCTACAAGATGTAGAGTGAAATCAAATAGCCCTAAATATTCGGCGATTGATAACTAAAAGGGAAGATAATCATGGTTCAACGTGGTTCTAAAGTACGTGTTCTTCGCCCAGAATCCTACTGGTTCCAAGATGTCGGAACTGTAGCTTCTGTTGACCAAAGTGGCATCAAATACCCAGTAATTGTCCGCTTTGATAAGGTCAACTACGCTGGTATCAACACCAACAACTTTGCGGTAGATGAGTTAATCGAAGTAGAAGCACCTAAAGCTAAGGCTGCTAAAAAATAAGTAGCCCAGTTTCAAAGGGATTATTTAATGGGATGATGAAGAGAAGGGTCAAATATAGATATGAAGTATGAAAATTTATAATTTCATTCTTCACCCCAGCCTACTCTACCGCCTAAAAACCGCCATGCGAGTATTTACGGATTCTTTTGAGTGGTGCAAACAAAATTTAGAGTATCTATATCCCTTCTACCTTTGAATTTCCACAAAAATAGTCCTATTGCTTGCTCAATCAGCTTAAATGCCTGAATTGCCTGAAGTTGAAACAGTCCGACGGGGTTTAAATCAACTAACCCTGAACCAAAAAATTACGGGTGGAGATGTGTTGCTTCATCGCACCATCGCCCACCCTTTTTCTGTTGGTGAATTTATTAAAGGTATTACCGGGAGTACTATTAGTACTTGGCATCGTCGCGGTAAATATCTCCTGGCTGAACTTTCTCCTGGCTTCGGTTGGCTAGGTGTACATCTGAGGATGACTGGTCAATTACTTTGGTTAAACCAAGCGGAACCTTTGCACAAACACACGCGCGTAAGAATATTTTTGGAAAATCAGCAGGAATTGCGGTTTGTTGACCAGCGAACTTTCGGTCAAATGTGGTGGGTTCCGCCGGGAGTGGCTGTAGAAAGTGTGATTACTGGTTTAAGTAAACTTGCTGTAGACCCCTTTTCACCAGAATTTACTGTTGAATATCTTGTGGATAAGCTGCATCATCGTCGCCGTCCCATCAAAACAGCATTATTAGATCAGTCTGTTGTGGCGGGGTTAGGAAATATCTACGCTGATGAAGCACTGTTTAAAAGCGGCGTGTTACCAGAAACGCTATGTACAGATGTGCAGCCAAAGCAAGTAGAACTTTTGCGAACAGCTATAATTCAAGTCCTAGAAACCAGCATTGCAGCTGGAGGAACAACTTTTAGTAATTTCCTGAATGTTAAGGGCGTTAACGGTAACTATGGTGGTGTCGCCTGGGTGTACAACCGTGCGGGAGAACCATGTAGAGTTTGTGGCGATGTCATTCAACGTATTAAGCTAGGTGGAAGATCCAGTCATTTTTGCCTACATTGTCAACGTTAGGGGTGTAGAGGAAAAATGATTGTTTCTATTGAAAGTATTGATACCTACTGAAACCTAGATAAGTTGAACTTTTTTACTCGGCTGCAAGCTAAAATCCTCTATAAAGCAATGTGAACAAATAGAGGGGAATTTATGCCAGTTAAAAAGGGAGAAATGGTTCGCGCTGTCCGCGAGAAACTAGAAAATAGTGTAGAAGCAAAAGCTAGTGATACTCGTTTTCCAGCTTACTTGTTTGAAACTAAAGGTGAAGTTGTAGATATCAAAGGTGATTATGCACTTGTTATGTTTGGACAAGTACCAACACCAAATATTTGGTTACGTTTGGATCAACTTGAATCATTTTAAATAGGAGTAGGGAGTGGGGACAATACGGTTCGGTTAAAGGGGAAAGGCGAAGGGGAAAAGGGAAGAAAAAACCTTTAACCCTTACCCTTTAACCTTTTCCCTAAACCAATTATTAGTTCAAAATGCTTATCCGAACCGTATTGGGAGTGGGGAAAAGACTAGCCTGGAGTTTTTCTGCTTCAACCCCACTCACCCCATTACGAATTAACGTCTGATGTGAATTATCCAAATCAATGAAATATCGAGGATTGAGATCGAAGCAGCAAAGCAAGCGATCGCCTAATCTCCTCATGCTATTTTGATCGTAGTCACCAATCCCTTGGATGTGATGACTTATGTAGCTTGGCAAGCTACAGGTTTACCTCGTCACCGCATTATGGGTATGGCTGGGGTTTTAAACTCAGCCAGATTTGCGACTTTTATCGCTTTGGAATTGGGAGTGTTACCTGCGGATGTCAAGGCGATGGTCATAGGAAGCCACGGAGATTTAATGGTTCCTTTATCTCGTTATGCTACAGTTAACGGTATCCCTATAACAGAATTGTTAGATGTAGCTGCGATCGCACGCTTGGTAGAAAGAACCCGTAAAGGCGGTGCTGAAATTGTAGAATTAATGCAGACTAGTGGTGCATTTTTTGCCCCTGCATCAGCTACAAGTGTGATGATAGAAGCCATTTTGTTGAATCAGTCCCGTCTATTACCTGTGGCTGCATATCTGCAAGGTGAATATGGTTTAAAGCATGTAGTGATTGGTGTTCCTTGCAAATTGGGATTAACAGGCATTGAGAGTATTTTAGAATTAAATCTCAATAAGACTAAAACAGAAGCTTTGTATATCTCGGCTCAATATGTACATAAAAATATTAAACAATGGCATTCTCTGTGTCATTGCTGAATATAGAAATTTTGAATATTTATTTATCAGACAACTCAAATCAACACGACTTCAGATTACCCAATAGCCAATTTCCTACCTATACTTATTGTTGATTTATAGCTATATAACTTTAGGTATATTTTTTTTTAGTATTTGTATGGTATAAGTTTTATGAAGTTATTTTAGAAAAATTAATATTTATTTCTAAAAAACTAAATTCTAAACTGAGAAAATTTATTTAGTAGACTTTTATCATATCACTAACAAATCCATAAGTAGCTACAAAATTCATTTTTACCATTAACATACCAAATGAATTTAGCATATTTAATATTGGCACATAATAACCCAAGCCATTTACAGAAGCTGATTAAGGCTCTTGATGGGGCTGACACGCATTTTTTTATACATATAGATGCAAAGCAAGATATATCACCTTTTCAATCTAAAATCAGCAATGAAAATATCTCTTTTATTAAAGAAAGAAGTATCATTTTTTGGGGTGAGTTTTCTATAGTTCAAGCTACTATAGATTTAATTAAAGCTGCTTTAAGCAAACAAAAATTTGAGTATTTGATTTTAATAAGTGGTAGCGATTACCCTCTTAAGAATGCACAATATATCAAAGACTTTTTGCAAAGAAAAAAAGGGTCAGAGTTTATAACTTTAGTAGAAGTTCCCCATGAAGAATATCGTAAAGGTTGGGATAGATTTCATCAATATCGAATTAGCTTTCCCTCTAATAATAAAATTTTACGTGGTGTTAAAAGGGTATTAAATTTCGTTATTAATAATGTACTCCATTGGCAGCGTAACTATAAAAAATCTCTAGGTGATCTTAAACCATACGCAGGTGGTCAATGGTGGGCATTATCTGGAGATGCTTGCCAATATATCTTAGATTTTATTGAAAAGAATCCGAAGGTAGTCAGATTCTTTCAAACAGCTTTCATTCCTGATGAATCATTCTTCCAAACAATATTAGGTAATTCAAGTTTTATGTCAAGGATTAAGCCTAATCTAACTTTTACAAAGTGGGATGACTCAGAACATCCAAACTACATAACTGTAGAATTGTTACAATCTTTTAAATTTGAGGATGTAATTAATAGACAAAGTATATCTGGATGTAGTGAAGTACTTTTTGCTAGAAAATTTGCACCAGACTCAGAGGAAGTGATTAAGTTTATAGAAAATCATATTGCTTAAAAGATGTATTTAAGAAGGTGCTTTTAAACTCTGCTTTCGCATCCATAATGCCAAAACAAACATAAATACCACTCCCATGACACCCTGTAAAGGATTATTATTCACTCCAGTTACCCAGTTAGGAACTTGTCCTGTATATTGAATTAACCCTCCCACATTAATAATGTAGTATCCCCAAACTAAGCCACCATGTAACCCTATTGGTAAGCCCAAACGTCCCTTACGCCAACGCTTTCCCCATACCTGCGTTAACCCCAACAACACCAAAGCTGGAAATTGAGGCAGTGTTTGCATAATTGCCTCTAATGGTTTAATAAAGTGTAATGCTGCAAATGTAACTGCATCTATCCACAGTGCAAAGCTAGGGTTGTAGTCTCGTTCCAACTCATGTAACAACCAACCACGGAACAGTAATTCTTCTGCAAATCCTACACCCAAGCCAACGAAAAACCCTTCTAAAATTATTTTAAGTAATAAGACTGTTGGCCGTTGCCAGATTAACCAACCCAATAAACCTTGTATGCCAAATAGAATTACAATGTTAATCAAACCTATAGCCAAGCCACACAGCATTTCTATACCGTTACGCTGTGTGAATTGTAAGCCGTAGTGCCAAAGTATTTGCGGTTGCTGATAAACGTTTTTCCCCCATAGCTTGAGCAGGAAAATAAACTCTATATACAGCAGCACGATTGTCAAAATACTCTCTAAATTAGTATCACCGATTAGTAAGTAAATCGGTGCAGCCAAGGGCAACCATAATAATAATAATGCGAAAATAAAATAACCCAGCCTAATTGGAGCAGGACGCTGGGCTAAAGTATCAAGTCTGTTTTTCATACTCAGTCACAAGTCAGCAATCTAGATTATGACTGATCGGTAATTGTTAATTATGAATTACGAATTATAAATTATTCATCAGGTTCTATTGTGCTACTCAAACCGTGATTCTTGAGGGTTTCGCAATAAAACTCTGCGTGTTCTTGAGCGCAGGTAATGACTAAGGCTAACCCATTAGTATGGGCTTCCATCATAATACTAACAGCTTGGGGCTGGGTAAGGCTCGGCACGGTGGTCATGAGTACTTGTACTACATACTCCATAGAATTATGGCTGTCATTATGGAGCAAAACGCGATACCGAGGCGCGAGCTTGCGGGATGTGGAACGCTTCTCAATGGTTTCGACTGACACAGCTTTTGCTCTTGGTTTTGTAATTTCTAAAACAATGTAAATGTTAGGCGATCGCTGAACGCTTAACAGTTATTTACTCATTTTATAACATTTTCATCAAAACTCGATGGCATGAAAAAATTTCTTGCCATGACTTAGGCTAGGCAGAACGGAATTACCGGAGATACTACATACAAGAGTTTTGCAGTATATTTTTACTATAATACCTCACTTTAGCTATATATTCTTGCCACTGCCTTAGATGATTATGGAAATGAGTTTCAACTTCCAACCAGGACAAATTGTGTCTTTAGAGCATGGTGAAAAGAATTTATATGCAGAAGTCATTCAAGTTGTAGTTTCCCGCCAGCTTTGCTGGGTACGCCCTTTACTACTTGTTACTCACACCGAAGAACAGCCCATCATCACCGACTTGAGAGATTGTTCTGATTTACTTTGGCCCATACAACTATTTCGCCACGCCCTAGACACAGAAGTCATCATCCTCCTAAGCCAGATTTTAGTTAAGGAACCAAAATCTGAACCAGACTTAGCAGCTAAACAGCAACTGCATCAATTTATCCAGCAAGTTTGGCAAGCTTATCAGGAGGGAGTAGGGAGTGGGAGAGATGGGGAATGAGGGAGTAGGAAAAGTTAGGGAGAATAACTAATGACTATGGACTGTTGACTAATGACTATATCTAATTCCTGCATCTCGCATTCGTTGAATTGCTTCATGTAAACGTTCATCACAGATAGTCAGGGCTATTCTAAAATAACCTTCGCCTGATGCACCGTAGCCAATACCTGGGGGAACTACAATACCACATTTATCCAGGAGTAAATTTGCAAATTCTGTTGAGGTATAGCCAGCAGGTACGGGAACCCAAACGTAAAGCGTGGCTTTTGGCGGTTCGATAGGCCATCCTAAAGATTGCAATCCTTTAACAATGATGTCACGGCGATTTTGGTAAACTGACATTAAAGCTTTTAGTTCTACTTCATCAGTGGCGTAGGCTGCGATCGCTGCTTTTTGAATTGCTTTAAATACTCCAGAATCAATATTTGTTTTTACTTGGCTTAATCCCTTGATAGCATGGGCATTACCAACGGCAAAGCCAATGCGCCAACCTGTCATATTGTACGATTTAGACAGACTGTGAAACTCAATAGCAATATCCTTTGCACCAGGAATTTGTAAAATGCTTGGCGGTTTGTAGCCATCATAAGCCATTTCTGAATACGCATGGTCATGGCATAACAAAATACTATATTGCTGGCAGAAAGCTACTAATTCCTCAAAAAATTCTATCGTTGCTATAGCCCCAGTGGGATTGTTGGGGTAATTAATCCATAATAGTTTTGCTTTACGAGCTATTTCTTCTGGAATTACATTCAAGTCTGGTAAAAATTTATTATCTGCCTTTAATGGCATAGTGAATGGTTCGCCACCAGCAAAAATTGTGGAAGTGCGATACACCGGATAACCAGGATCTGGTATCAATGTGTAATCGCCTGCTTCTACAAAAGCTAGAAAAGTATTGTGTATTGCTTCTTTTGAACCTATCGATGAAACAACTTCTGTGTTTGGGTTTAAGTCAGCCACGCCAAACCGCCGTTCCATCCACCTAACGGCTGCTGTTCTAAATTCCTGCGTCCCTTCATAGGGAGGATAGTTATGAGTAGAGGGGTCTTCAATTGCCTCATGCAACGCCTGGATGATATGAGTAGGAGTTGGCTTATCAGGATCACCTACTCCTATATTAATAATGTCAACTCCTTGGGCTATCAGCTCTTCCCGTTTACGGTTAATTTCCGCAAACAAATAAGGAGGAATTTTTTCTAAACGTTTAGCAAACTGCATGGTAGCTTGTGACTAATGAAAAAGTTGATGCTCATTAGCACAGTTTACGTCACACTAGCCAGCTAAATCACTAAAGCAATTTATTAGTAAATACACTTTGCTTGTAATAAAGGCTATGCGCTGCTAATTATCAATTTTTATTAAGCTTAGTGTTACTAATTATTGCAAAAATTAAGTTTTACGGAAAAAAGACTACAAAACTCAGCAGATTTAAAAGCCTAACCCAAAACTAGGGACTAGTTGGATACGTCCAGCATCCATCTCTGCCATTAACAATTCTAGAGCTTCATAATCAACATCAGAGATGTGACCCATTGCAGTTAGCTCAGAATTAATTTCGTCTTCTATCTCTGGTGTTAACTTTTTAATATCTAGTGCCTTTTCTACTAATTGCCGAATTGCATATCTAGTTCTCATAGGTGTATGAACCCACTTTCGGTGATACTAAATTATCTAGGATAGAGTTAAGTATAAAATGTGATCTTACTACAGATATAGCTGTGATTTAGATCACAATTAAACTAGGTAGATAGTTCCTGATTGACCCGCAACTGATCTGAAGATTTATGACGACTTCTGCACCTAAATCGCCTCTAAGAAGATACTTCAATAAGTTGTACTGACTAACAAACAGAACTTACCAGCAGAATCTTGAGTAAATTTTCCTTTGCGGGGCTTACTATGATGATTTTTTTTCAAGCTTCATGAAAAAAAAGTATATATAAACACATTTGCCTGAGAAGTTCTGACAATCTTTAAACAGACATACAGAAAACATAAAGATTCAGCAAAGAGAGTTAGGACATATGGTCGATGCTAGAGTAAAAAGTTTATGTTCAAATAAATTCAAGCTTCACAATTCAGTAACTCTAATTAGGATTTTATATGCAGGCAGTACTGAAGAGTCACAAAATTCAGGTAATCCGTCCTTATGGTTGCCTGAATGCGACTAATGCTTTGGAATTTGAACGAGACTTAACTACTACTCTGGCACAGGAGGATGTCTCAAGCCTGTTTGTAGATTTAGCAGATGTTGAATCTTTAGACAGTTCTGGACTAATGGCTTTGGTATCTGCGCTAAAACTAGCTCAAAATTTAGGTAAGGGTTTCCAACTTTACTCTGTCTCGCCAGCCATCCGCATTATTTTTGAACTCACTCAACTCGACTGTGTGTTTGAAATTTTTGAATACAAAGCAGAGTTGTTAGTATAAAAGTTTTCTGAGAATACGTTACATAATGTTAACAAAAACTCTGGGTTGAGAGCAACTCTATGTAAAGGAGTCCTAAGTTGCTAGAGTAAACCCTGTGGAAAGAGCTAATCAATGCTAATGTTGGAGGTGAGTAGCTGTAATTCAAAGTAGCTCGAAGTTAGCACAGTGGCTGTTGCATTTGAAAACTTAATCACACCGGATATTCTAAAACCGGCGCGTTACTTAGGTAACGAACGCCTAGCAGTACATAAACCTTGGGATACCGCCGTCATACGTTGGGTATTAACTTATCCAGAAATTTATGAGGTCGGGGCATCCAATTTAGGGCATATCATTCTCTATAACATCCTGAATGCCCAACCACGACAACTATGCGATCGCGCCTATTTACCAGGGACAGACTTAGCAGCAAAACTCAGGGCGACAAATACTCCCCTATTTGCTGTCGAGTCCAAGCGATCGCTCAGAGAATTTGATATTTTAGGTTTTAGTCTCAGTTATGAACTAGGGGCTACTAACATTCTGGAAATGTTGGATTTAGCAGGAATACCCCTAACTTGGCGAGAACGCCTACAAGGGAATTACCCCCTAATTTTTGCTGGCGGACAAACAGCAACATCAAATCCTGAACCTTATGCCGACTTCTTCGACTTTTTTGCCTTGGGAGATGGTGAAGAACTTCTAAGCGAAATTGGCTTGATATTAGAAGAAGGTAAAAAAGCAGGATTAAGTCGAGAAGATTTACTCCTCGATTTGGCACAAATACCAGGTGTCTATGTGCCGATGTTTTACCAAATGACAGCCAGTGGTGCTGTAGAACCGCTACGCCCAAATGTACCCAAACGAATTTTACGGCGAGTTGCTACCCCCATACCCGCCTATTCCATTGGTTTAGTACCATATGTAGAAACTGTACACGATCGCTTAACAATAGAAATTCGCCGGGGTTGTACTCGTGGCTGTCGCTTCTGTCAACCAGGAATGCTGACCCGTCCTGCTAGAGATGTTGAACCAGAGAAAGTAGTAGATGCGATCGAGCAGGGAATGCGGGCAACTGGTTATAATGAGTTTTCCTTATTGTCCCTGAGTTGTTCTGATTATTTATCCCTACCAGCTGTGGGGATGGAAATTAAGAATCGATTAAAAAATGAAAATATTTCCTTATCTCTCCCTAGCCAAAGAGTAGATAGATTTGATGAGAACATTGCCAACATCTTGGGCGGTACAAGGCAAGGTAGCATCACCTTTGCCCCAGAAGCCGGTACTCAAAGGATGCGGGATATAGTCAACAAGGGGTTAACCAACGAAGAATTATTAAGAGGTGTAAAAACAGCTTGGGAACAAGGCTGGGATAAAATCAAGTTATACTTCATGATCGGCTTACCAGGGGAAACTGATGCCGACGTTTTCGGGATTGCAGAAACGGTAAGTTGGTTACAACGGGAATGTAGAGCCAAAGGCAGAAGACCCCTTAACTTCAACATTACAATTTCCAACTTTACACCCAAACCTCACACCCCATTTCAATGGCACTCTGTAGCGACGGCAGAATTTAAGCGCAAACAAAACTTATTGCGTCAAGCATTCCGCCGGATACGTGGGGTAAAAGTCAACTTTACCGATGTTCGCATCTCGGCAATGGAAGACTTCATTGGACGAGGCGATCGCACTTTGGGTAAAGTATTGCGTAGAGCCTGGGAATTAGGCGCAGGTATGGATTCTTGGTATGAAGGCTTAGATAAAGCTTTCACCGCTTGGGAAAATGCGATCGCTGAAGCTGGTCTAGATTGGAAGTATCGCCAAGTAGAAAACGGCGAGTGGAATTTGTTCCATACTGATGAGGGAGATGAGGGAGTAGGGGGAGAAGTTATAGCTACTCACAACGCCCCACTCCCCACTCCCCATTCTCTTAACGCTCCCCTTCCTTGGGATCATATAGATACAGGCATAGATAAAAAGTGGCTGCAAGAGGACTTACAACGCGCTCTAGAAGCGGCAATTGTTCCTGATTGCTCTTTTGAAGGTTGTTCGCATTGTGGCGTTTGTGGCACTGATTTTGGTCACAACATCGTCATTGAACCACCACCAATTCCTCAATTTGCGGGAGAGTTTGTCCCTAACACCACCAAAATTCAAAGGCTACGAGTTTGGTTTGGTAAACAAGGCGATATAGCTCTACTCAGCCACTTGGATTTAATGCGTCTATTCGACCGCGTGGTGAGAAGGGCAAGTTTACCAGTGGCTTATACTGGTGGGTTTCATCCCAATCCTCGCATTGCTGTAGCTAGTGCCTTAGCATTGGGCGCTACTAGCAGTGGTGAAATTGTGGATTTTGAATTAACTCAACCAGTAGAAGTAGATGCGTTTCTCCAAAAACTAACTGATGAACTACCTCCAGATATACCTGTATATCGTGTAGAACAGATAGATTTAAAATCCCCAGCCGCTAACCAAATCTTAGATAAGGCAGAGTATGTAATTAAAGTAGCAGTATTTGGGGAAGTAACATCTATACAATGGCAAAACTGGATTGAAGCCATCCAAGCAAGAGACGAAATCTTCTACGAACAGATTACCAAATCTGGTAAGAGCCAAATAGTAAATCTGCGCTCACGTTTGTTTGAGTTGGAATTAGTCTCAACCCATAAGCGCGAAGCTGAATCTACAGCAGTTTTGCGTTATGTGGGTAGCTGCCGTCTTGACGGTGTACTATTGCGTCCCGAACAAATTCTATTTATGCTAGAAGCAGTTGCTGGTAAAGAAGAATTTCATCTTCTGCACATTCATCGCAATCAACTAATTTTAGCGGTATAATCCCTAGAGAGTAACTTGCTAGTAGTTACTCTTTTGTGGTACATCGTGGGAATTGATTTTTGGCAAGGTTGCGTTAGAATGGGGTCAAGAGAAATTTTCTGGCGCTGCATTGAACAAACTGGTTCACTACTACCCTGATAATCAGGGAGCAAAAGTAAAGATATTAGAGTGCAAATTCTAGGATTTTATCCCGGACAAATTAAGGCAGATTAAAAAACACTCTCTTTATAGCTATCTTGTGAACTAGGATTAACAGCAGGCTCGCCGGCTTCTCTACCACCATGCTTTAAAAACCACTGCTGAATGCCTAATCCCTAGATGGTGAAGGTATCACATTCAGAAATCAACCAAGGACGGTTGATTTATTTGCTTAGACAATATGCAGCCGTTCTGGAATAATCAGGCGTATCAACGCAATTTTCTAGTCAATAGCTTTTTATTTTGAAGCTCAACTTCACAATTTTTATTACCAGCAGTGTCTTTGGAGGCTGGCAGGGGCGAGAGGCATAACAAACCTCCAAGCCTGTTGATACTGCCGATTTTTGAGGAAATTGAATGCCAAAACAAATTATTATCGCGGAGCAGCATCAAATTGCTGCTGTATTTTCGGAAGATCAAATACAAGAACTCGTTGTAGCTACAGGCCATCATCAAATCGGTGACATCTACTTGGGTGCAGTAGAAAATGTATTACCTGGTATTGATGCCGCTTTTGTAAATATTGGCGATCCAGAACGTAACGGTTTTATTCATGTAACAGACTTAGGCCCTTTACGCTTAAAACGATCCGCAGCAGCAATTACAGAATTATTAGCACCACAACAAAAAGTTTTGGTGCAGGTAATGAAAGAGCCAACGGGAACAAAAGGCCCAAGGCTGACAGGTAATATCACAATGCCCGGACGTTATGTGGTATTGATGCCCTACGGTCGGGGTGTAAATTTATCACGACGGATTAAGAGTGAAAGTGAACGTAACCGCTTACGTGCATTAGCAATTTTAATTAAACCTGCTGGTATGGGTTTGTTGGTGCGTACAGAAGCAGAAGGCAAGCCAGAAGAAGCAATTATTGAAGATTTGGAAGTGCTGCAAAAGCAATGGGAAGCTATCCAACAAGAAGCACAATCAACTCGTGCGCCAGCACTACTTAACCGTGATGATGACTTCATCCAGCGCGTATTACGTGATATGTACGGTGCGGATGTCAATAGAATTGTGGTTGATTCTAGTACCGGTTTGAAGCGAGTCAAACAGTATTTACAAAACTGGAGCGGTGGACAGACACCACAAGGACTGCTGATTGACCATCACCGCGATCGCTCTCCAATTTTAGAATATTTCCGCATCAATGCCGCCATCCGCGAAGCCCTCAAACCACGGGTAGATTTGCCTTCCGGCGGATATATCATAATTGAGCCAACAGAAGCACTCACTGTAATAGATGTTAACTCTGGTTCCTTCACGCGATCGGCAACGGCGAGAGAAACAGTTTTGTGGACAAACTGCGAAGCAGCCACAGAAATTGCTCGTCAGCTACGTCTGCGAAACATTGCTGGGGTGATAGTTGTTGATTTCATCGATATGGAATCCCGGCGTGACCAGTTACAGGTTCTCGAACACTTTAATAAAGCACTCCGCGCAGATAAAGCCCGTCCGCAAATTGCCCAACTCACAGAACTAGGTTTAGTAGAACTGACTCGGAAGCGTCAAGGGCAAAATATATATGAATTGTTTGGTAATACCTGCCCCACCTGTGGCGGCTTAGGACATACAGTACATTTACCTGGAGAAAACGAAAGTCGCTTACCTACGCCATCAGCACCAGTAGAAGCGCCAGAGCGTTTTGTATCTTTGCCTACAAGAGAGCCACGCTTACCAACTGCACGTATTCCCGAACCACGGGAAACTTACGATAGCTTTGGTGATGGATTTGAAAATGATTCTGACTTGGGTTCTTTAAATTTAATTAATCATCCTAGTTACCAAGAACTAAACGACCAAAACAAACGCCGCGCCCGTACCCGTCGTAGTCGCATTGGCATCAATGGGACTAATGGCAAAGATGAACCAAGAATTAATGGTAATCCTATAGGTTTTATTGGTGAACCAGATTTAGACCTAGATACGGATGGCGAATTAAGCACAACACCAGAGTTACCCACACCTAACTTGGGTAAATCTAGTTGGACTGACAGAGTAGAACGGACTAAAGTCATCAAAACAGAGCCAGTTAAGCCAGTGGTAGAACCACCGGAAATCAAGACTGTGGAAATGACGTTAGAAGAGCAAGATATTTTCGCCTTGATGGGAGTTTCTCCGCTCATTAAGTTAGAGCAGGAAGTGAAAAATCCTAAAGCGGTAATTATTAACATTGTTCAACCAGGACAAACACCGGCGGCATCACCCGAAGTTACTCCAGAGCCAGTAGCGACAGTGACACCTAGTGTTGAAGTGAGTACGCCAAAAGTAAAATCAGAACCTAAACCTGTCTCAGCAACGGTAACTGAGCCGATAAAAGTAGTCTCAACTCTTGAAGAGTCCGAAACTACCAGCGCTACTACAGCCAGCCGTCGTCGTCGTCGTCGTTCCTCTGCGACAGACTCAGACACGGGTGATGAGAGTTAAGAATCTAGGCTGAATTTTACTTGTAAATAACATGACTAGCGCGTCTATGTTCAAATAGTGCATGAATAAACCACAGAGGTACAGAAAGCTTAGAGATAAGAAAAGGGATTTTTTGCACCACTTTAAAGTAGACGCGCTAGTGTTATTTAGATGTTATGCCAATTCAAAATTAACAAAGCTAGATTAGACAGGATTTCTTGTGTTTGTGGCTGTTGCTGAGTTTTGGAGAATGGCATTAACCTATCGCTCAGATATTTTGTATCGGTGTGAGTTGTCATTATGGTGAAGAGGGGGCAAACTGCCCACACTCTAGAGTTACCCTTAGCCCTAGAGGCAACTAGTTGGCTAGAGTTTTCTTTTGATTTAGCAAATATCTCAGGTTTAGTAGCAGGGATAGATGAAGTAGGGCGGGGCGCTCTTTTTGGCCCTGTAGTTGCGGCGGCTGTAATATTGCCTGTTAGTGCTTTTTCTCAGTTAGTCACAGCCGAGATTAAAGATAGTAAGAAATTATCTCACTCTCGGCGAGTTCAGTTAGCGCAGCAAATTTGCACTTTGGCTATAGATTGGAGAATTGGTTATGCGGCAACTGCGGAAATTGACCAAATCAATATTTTACAGGCAACAATCTTAGCTATGAGGCGGGCTGTACAAAAGCTGAAAGTACAACCTGCACTATGTTTAGTGGATGGTAATCAGCCAGTAAAAGGTTTACCTATGCCACAACAAACTATTATTAAGGGAGATGAGCGATCGCTCAATATTGCCGCCGCTAGTATCGTGGCTAAAGTTTGGCGTGATGATTTGATACAGCGTCTAGCAGTAAAATACCCCATGTATGATTTAAAAAGTAATAAAGGTTATGGTAGTAAAAAGCATTTATTAGCCCTGCAAGAATACGGTGCTTCACCTTTACACCGTCAGTCTTTCCGTCCCTGCCAAATTCAGCTTACTTAGCTAATTCATCATTATTTTTGTTAATTCAAAAAATAAAAAAGTTGTCAGTTTTTATCTATCACTGACAACTGATACCAAATAGACATAGGTAATATTGTTTACGCCATACAGTCAAGTCTTAGCAGTAACTCTTTTCAAGATTCAACTACTCTATATTCAGAATTGGCAATTGAGTATCATCCTTACTTAAAGATTGTTCTTGAGTTTGCGAAATTACCCATTGGCGGTAATCTGCTAATAAATGATGCAATAATCTTTGTTTTACCGTCAATAAAACACTCTTGAGTAAACCATTACCAGTAGTTTCTAAAATTGGCTTAGGAGTGAAAGAAAAAGGTGGAGGTAAATCAACTTGCACTTCTAAATCAGCTCTACCTTCTAGACGAGTACCAGTACTAGATTGATACGGTGATAAATATCCTCTTAAATTTAAAGAGAAACGTTGGTTAATATACTCAAAACCGCGAATTTCGCAACCCACCGATCGCAGATAAATAGTTCCGTTAGATTCTGCCCAAACTCTCATGTCTACGGTAGGCTGAATACTTAATGACATGAAAGATAGAGGACGCATTTTTAAACGAAATATTTCCTCAGAAAGTTGCTGAATACGTTTTTGATCAACTAAAGCATTAACTAGACGTTGTGGCTGACGTAAGTAGTGCTGAATAGGAATAGGTTGATCTGGTACTGCAATTTCTACTGGTTGGGAGGCAGTAAACTTGGTAAGCATGATTTAGAAAAATCAATTGTTTTATATCTATATATCTTAATTAATTTATGATATTTATTCTTTGTTTTTGCCAAAGTAATTGCAAAATAAATACTACTTATATAAAAACTCTATCTTTTGTTATTGTTTTCCCTCTATGTATAATTTAAAAAAGCTTTATCACTATCTTTAGACATAGGAATTATAAATCAAATTGCACGCATTTCTGCTTAATAAATTTTTGCAGTGCAGGAGTTAATGATTCAAAGTCATTTTGATGTAAAAAATATAACAAATATGAGTTGCATAGTGAATCAAAAATTCAGGGTTGGAGGATGTTGACAACATCAATCATAAAAAACCGCCCTCACCTATTACTATTGCTGTTGTGGCTAGTTATTGGTATTTTCTTACGATTTCTGCGTCTGGCGGCTTTACCGCCTTGGACTGATGAATGCGCCACGATGGTTTTCAGCCTGGGCAATAGTTTCCGCACCGTACCACTCAATGAAGTTATTAGTTCCGATATACTATTGCAGCCATTACGAGTTGACCCGGCAAATGGTATTAACAGCGTTATTCATGAACTATTAACGCAGAGTACCCATCCACCAGCCTATTTTGTCTTAGCCCATTTCTGGATGAAACTGTTTTCACCAACAGGGGAAATTGCCTCAATTTGGCTGGCGCGATCGCTTAGTGCTATTTTTGGTGTGTTATCAATTCCCGCCATGTTTAGCTTTGGTTATCTTACCTTCCGTTCTAAGTTAGTCGGACAGATGGCGGCGGCGATGATGGCACTTTCTCCCTACATTGTTTTTCTAGGTAGAGAAGCCAGACATTACACTTTGGCGATGTTATTGGTAATTGCTTCTTTATATTGTTGTATCAAAGCCATTCAATCTATCCACAGCCAGCAATCTCTACCTTTGTGGACGGTATTAGCTTGGGTAGCCATTAATAGTTTAGGTATGGCTACCCATTATTTTTTTGCTTTAACTCTGGCTGCGGAAGCACTAGTATTATTTGCTCACATTTGGCGCACCAGAAAGCAAAACTCTCGACAATCAAATTGGTGGCCTATTTTGATAGCCGTCTTAGGTACATTAATTGGCTGTCTTGTTTGGATACCTTTCTGGCAAAGTATTCCTGATAATGACTTAACAAATTGGGTAGCCATTAGTAACCCGCAGACCAGATGGCTAGAACCTATAGGGCGATTACTGCTGTGGAATATTAGTATGCTATTGCTCTTACCTTCTGCGTTTACAAGCTTATCTATAGGGATTGTTATTGCTTCTGGTATGGCAACTTTACTATTTTTATTGTGGAGCTTACCTAAGATTATTTATGGGCTGAAAACACAACAAAAATCGTCTGATGGTCGTTTAGAGATACAAATCTTGTATGAGTATCTGTTAACAACCGTCTTCCTCTGTTTATTCTTTACTTATATTCTAAGTAAGGATTTAACTTTAGCTGCACGATTTCAATATATTTATGCACCAGCAATTATTTTACTTTTAGGGGCTGGATTAGCAGGTTGTTGGCAGCATCTTGTAAACGGGAAAGTTAGCGTCAGTATAATTTTGCTAATGGCGTTATTGGGAGGAATAATTGTAGATGGGAATTTTGGTTATTTGCAAAACCAACGTCCAGATATTCTCGCTTCGCTTATTCATAGAGTTTCCCCCCATAATACGCTGATTGCAACAAAACATTTACATCATGGGCAAACTGGCAGGATGATGGGGTTGGCTTGGGAATTTCAACAGCAAGCAGATTTTAATGTCCAATTTTTTCTAGCAGGTAAAGATTCCAACAGTCAAGAATATACTGATTCTGAGCAGAAATTACAGGACACAATAGCGAAAATTACCCGACCTCTGGATGTATGGTTAGTTGAGTTCCGTACTCCGATTAATTTGGCATCTCAGCAATGTGTACAGGATAAACAATATGGTAAAACTGCGGGGGAATACAGTTACAAACTGTACCATTGCCAGAGTTCAATGAATTAGCAAAAATAATTTATCATTTCCTCAAGCATGGTTTGGCTGAGGTATAGTCTATAAATCTCACAGAACGATCAGGTTTAAACGTATGTCCTTAACTATTGCCCATTTGGGGCCGCCAGGCACTTATGCGGAACAAGCTGCTGCTTTGTATGTTAACTGGCTAACTCACACAACTGAAAGCGAAGCTATTTTATATCCGTGTCCAAGCATAGCCCAGTCCCTACAAGCCGTTGCTGCCGGAAAAACTGAGTTAGCTGTTGTGCCTGTAGAAAATTCAATTGAAGGCAGCGTCACTATGACGATGGATACATTGTGGCAGTTGGACAGCTTGCAAATCCACTCAGCTTTAGTCTTGCCGATCGCTCATACTTTAATTTCTTGTGCTAACAGTTTAGATCAAATCAAAGCTGTTTATTCTCATCCCCAGGCTTTAGCCCAGTGTCAAGGATGGTTGGGCGCTTTTCTCCCCAATGTCCAAGTTATCCCCATCAATTCTACAACTGAAGCTCTACAAAAATTAGAGCAGGATTTGACAATAGCAGCGATCGCTTCTAGTAGAGCGGCGCAATTGTACAATTTACCCATACTAGCCCGTAATATTAACGACTATCCAGAGAACTGTACTCGCTTTTGGGTAGTTAGTCAAGCACAAGCTGAGGTTGTGCATCAACTACCTAGACAAAATCCTACCCACACTTCTATTGCTTTTAGTGTGCCAGCCAACGTACCCGGAGCTTTACTTAAACCACTACAAATATTTGCTCACTTGGGAATTAACTTGAGTCGTATTGAGTCTCGTCCTACAAAGCGATCGCTAGGAGAATATCTATTTTTTATTGATATAGAATCTGATGTCAGTACACCACAGATGGAAACTGCTCTGGCAGAACTAAATGCCTACACAGAAGTTTTAAAAATTTTTGGTAGCTATAGTGTACTGTCAGTTAATAATCCACAATGATGCAGGCTATTACTTCGTATTAAAAGTGTCTTTCAAAACAGAACGAGCTGCTAAGTGATTACGGGTGGTGGTCAAAATTTCTGCTTCTCGTTCTAGGCGGGCAGCCGTATCTTGCATTTCCAGCAATGATTGCTGCTCTCCAGCTACACCATATAGGTTACTAGCTACCCAGTATGATAATTCTGTAGGTAGGTCTGGCAATTCTTCGGGAATTTCTATATTTTGTTCGGTAATTTTTGCTGAAAGACGAACAACATCCCGTAGTAATTGTTCTACATCAGTCGCCAAAGGACGCAAATCTTTTGTTGGCGGATGGTCTTCTATCCATTCTACTAAACCAACGCGGTAGGGTTTTTCCCTTACATATTCTAAAACCCGAAATCTTTGCTGTCCCAAAGTCAACATTTTCATCCGGTCATCTGGTAGGCGCTGGTAGTGAATAATTTCTGCACAGCAGCCTACATTGGCAACTGTACCCTTCACTGGGTCAACCATTAACACCCCAAACCTGCGATCGCTTTCCAAAATCGTGTTCATCATGATTCGGTAGCGAAACTCAAAAATATGTAGGGGTAACGGTCTGGTGGGGAACAGAACTACTTCGGGTAACGGGAACAGAGGTAGTTCGCGGACGGCAATTCTAGAAGAAGATGTCATTTTTACCTGAGTATAAATTTAATCTTTAAAATTTCTCTTTCTCTGCTTTTCCCGTATTTCCTTTACATTCTATCACTTGTTCTTAGGTAAATAAAAAGCCCTGAAAGAAATTTCTCAGGGCAGAGTAAATATTCATACAGAAGTCATTAGTCATTAGTCAATAGTCATTAGTTTCAACTACGGACTGTGGACTATAGACTAAATTACAATTTCACTTCGATATCTACACCAGAGGGTAAATCTAGTTTCATCAACGCATCGATAGTTTTAGATGAAGGTTGGTAGATGTCAATAATCCGGCGATGGGTGCGGGTTTCAAAGTGTTCGCGGGAATCTTTATCTACGTGTGGCGATCGCAGCACACAGTAGATTTTCCGTTTTGTAGGTAAGGGAATGGGGCCTATGGCTGTAGCGTTAGTCCGGTTAGCTGTATCAACAATCTTCTCGCAAGATGTATCTAATAAACGACGGTCAAAAGCTTGTAAACGTATTCTTATCTTCTGCTGCTGTAGAGTTGCCATCTTAAATTTTCCAGGTTCTGATGAGTTTGGGGAGTGGGGAGTTGGGAGTAGTGAAGTTTGTGTTTATCTAGTTCACTATTTCCCAATGCCTAATATAAGGTCAGATAAAAGAGCAGAGAAGCATTTAGCATCTCTGCTCTTAGTTATGGTTTAAAAGGTGCTACTTGACGATTTTAGAAACGACACCAGCACCGATGGTACGACCACCTTCACGAATAGCGAAGCGCATACCTTGCTCAATAGCGATGGGGTTGATCAATTCTACGGTCATCAAGATGCGATCGCCTGGCATTACCATTTCAGCCGCAGCACCCTCATCTGAGGTGAAAGCTGTAATAGTGCCGGTTACGTCTGTTGTCCGCACGTAGAATTGAGGACGGTAGCCTGGGAAGAATGGAGTTTTACGACCACCTTCTTTCTCGGTGAGAACGTAAACTTCACCTTCAAATTGGGTGTGAGGGGTGATAGAACCGGGTTTAGCGATTACCATACCGCGTTCAATATCAGCCTTTTGGATACCACGGAGGAGTACACCAGCGTTGTCTCCTGCCATACCTTCCTCAAGACTCTTTTTGAACATTTCAATCCCGGTAACAGTGGTGTTGCGGGTATCTCTGATACCTACTAGTTCCACAGTATCGCCGACTTTCACCTTACCACGCTCAATCCGGCCGGTAGCAACTGTACCACGACCAGTAATAGAAAATACGTCTTCTACCGCCATCAAGAAGGGCTTATCAATGGCGCGTTCTGGGTCGGGGATGTAAGAATCTACAGCATCCATTAATGCGTAGATTTTGTCTACCCAAGGATTTTCGCCACGTTGAGTCTTAGGACTCTTGGTCATTGCTTCGAGAGCTTGCAAACCAGAACCTCTCACGATGGGGATTTCATCGCCATCAAAGTCGTACTCAGTTAACAATTCTCTGAGTTCTAGTTCTACCAACTCTAGTAGTTCTTCGTCTTCCATCATGTCTTCTTTGTTGAGGAAGACTACCAGCTTGGGAACGCCTACCTGTTTAGCTAACAGGATGTGTTCACGGGTTTGGGGCATAGGACCATCGGTAGCAGCAACTACGAGAATTGCTCCGTCCATTTGCGCCGCACCAGTAATCATGTTCTTCACATAGTCAGCGTGACCAGGACAGTCTACGTGGGCATAGTGACGGTTAGCGGTTTCGTATTCAACGTGAGCGGTGTTAATGGTGATACCCCGCGCCTTTTCTTCAGGTGCGTTATCAATTTGGTCGTAGCCTTTAGCTACTGCTTGGCCTAAAGCAGCCAAGGTCATGGTGATAGCTGCTGTTAAGGTTGTCTTACCGTGGTCAACGTGGCCAATTGTACCGATGTTTACGTGGGGTTTGGTTCTTTCAAACTTTGCGCGTGCCATGAATCCTCGTTTCCTTTTTTAATTAAGCGTTCCCTTTGCTTTTTGCGATGATAGTTTCAGCTACGCTGCGAGGCACCTCTTCGTAGTGGCTGAACTCCATCGTAAAGATACCCCGACCTTGGGTTTTTGACCGGATATCTGTGGCGTAGCCAAACATGGTCGCCAGTGGAACTTTTGATGCCACTTTAGCGAGTCCCTGTTCAGTGCTTTGGCTTTCAATCTGCCCTCGACGGGCGATGAGGTCGCCAATAACGTTCCCGATAAAGTCTTCAGGAACTTCTACTTCAACTTTCATCACAGGTTCTAACAGAACTGGTGAAGCCTTGAGTACAGCTTCTTTCATTGCCATTGAGCCAGCAATTTTGAAAGCCATTTCTGAAGAGTCTACATCGTGGTAAGAACCATGAACTAGCGTTGCTTTGACATCAATTAAAGGATATCCAGCTAAAATACCTGATTCACAGCTTTCTTTCATACCTTGTTCTGCGGGGCCAATGTACTCTTTAGGTACTACACCGCCAACAATTTTAGAGACGAACTCAAAGCCAGTACCGGGTTCTCCTGGTTCCAAATTGATCACAACGTGACCGTATTGACCTTTACCACCACTTTGACGGATGAACTTACCTTCCACGTTGGTGACTGTTTTACGAATCGTTTCGCGGTAAGCCACTTGTGGCGCACCAACGTTCGCTTCCACTTTAAATTCGCGCAACATCCGGTCTACGAGAATTTCCAGATGGAGTTCACCCATCCCGGCAATTACAGTTTGGTTGGTTTCAGGGTCAACATTGACGCGGAAGGTTGGATCTTCCTCAGACAGAGATTGCAGAGCCTTGGACAATTTGTCCATGTCGTTCTTAGTTTTGGGTTCAACCGCTACTGAGATTACAGGCTCAGGAATAAACAGGGATTCTAGAATTACTGGTGCGCCTTCATCAGTGATGGTATCACCTGTCAAAGTTTCCTTTAATCCTAGTGCAGCACCCAAATCACCTGCTCTTAGTTCTTCAACGTCTTGTCGCTCATCTGCTTTCAAGATTACTAGACGAGAAATCCGTTCTTTCTTGTTTTTAGTAGCATTTAAGACGTAGCTACCTTTTTTGAGAACGCCTGAATAAACACGAACAAAGGTGAGGCGGCCGTAAGGGTCAGCCATAATCTTGAATGCCAAAGCCGCTAGGGGTTCTGCATCATCAGCTCGACGCTCTACGGTATCCCCATTAGCAAGTGTGCCTTGAATGGGGGGTACTTCTGTTGGTGCAGGTAGATAATCTACAACTGCATCTAACATTAACTGCACACCTTTGTTTTTAAAGGCGGAGCCACAAAGTACGGGTACGATAGTACCGGCAATTGTACCTTTACGCAGAGCAGTACGAATTTCTTCTTCTGTGAGTGCTTCACCCTCAAAGTACTTAGTCATCAAGTCATCATCAGTTTCAGCAACTGCTTCTATGAGCTTGGTGTAGTACTCTTCGGTTTTATCCTGCATATCTTCCGGGATATCCGTTTCTTGGATATCCGTACCTTGGTCATTGGTATAAATATATGCACGTTTACGTACTAAGTCTACGATGCCTTTGAAGTCGTTTTCACTACCAATGGGCAACTGAATGGCAATGGCATTAGCCCGCAGGCGATCGCGCATTTGTTCGTGAACTCTGTAGAAGTTCGCGCCTGTGCGATCCATCTTGTTAATGAAGGCAATTCGAGGCACTTTGTAACGGTCTGCTTGCCGCCACACTGTTTCAGATTGGGGTTGTACACCACCTACGGAACAAAATACCGCGATTACACCATCCAACACCCGCATTGAGCGTTCAACTTCAATTGTGAAGTCTACGTGACCAGGAGTATCGATAATGTTAATTTGGTGATCTTTCCAACTGGTACTGATAGCCGCAGCAGTAATGGTAATACCCCGTTCCCGCTCTTGCTCCATCCAGTCAGTTACAGCAGTTCCTTCGTGAACTTCACCAATTTTATGAATAATGCCAGAGTAAAATAATATTCTCTCTGTAGTCGTGGTTTTGCCCGCATCTATATGCGCCGCAATACCGATATTGCGTACCTTCTCTAGCGGGTTTGTACGTGCCACAATAGCCTCCTATAGTTTTTGCCTCATGATATCTTGTATATTACTCTTTGTTAAGATTCTATACTCTTAGAGAAAACCGACTTTTCTTTGGTAATTCCGCGATATACCGCTTTTAAATGCACGATATACCGCTTTTGTACTTAGTAACGATAGTGTGCAAATGCTTTATTTGCTTCCGCCATCCGGTGCGTTTCTTCCCGTTTGCGAATAGCATTCCCGGTTTCGTTGGCAGCATCAAGTAACTCATTAGCTAATCGGCTTGCCATTGTGCGGCCGGGTCTACTTCTAGAAAATTGTACCAGCCAACGCAGTGCTAGGGTAGTACCCCGGTCTGAACGCACTTCCATCGGTACTTGGTAAGTAGCACCACCGACACGACGAGCTTTCACTTCAACTAACGGTGTTGCGTTTCTGACTGCTCTTTCAAACACTTCTAGAGCATTATTACCAGTGCGTTCTTCAATTGTTTTCATCGCATCATAAACAATGCGTGCAGATAGTGATTTTTTTCCATGACGCATAATTCGGCGGATGATCATACTCACCAACCGGCTGTTATACACAGAGTCAGGCGGTATTGGCCGCCTTTGAATAACACCACGACGAGACATACTTTACCCTTAATTCAGACTTGGCAACGAAATTATATGCTATCAGACAGCGTAATCTCTGAGCGCTAACGCGGCTCAGAATTGAGCATTTTGGCTGATTTGAAAAAGTGCTGAGTGCTGAGTTTTGAGTGCTGAGTTTTGAGTGCTGAGTTTTGAGTTGAATGAAGAATGTCTTCTCCTGCTCCTCTGCTCCTCTGCTTTTCTGCTCCCTAGCCTCTAGTCCCTAGCCTCTTTCTATACATAATGTTTTTTTGATTCTGCCTACACTTGCTCGCTGAGTGTAAGTTGGCGGTAGAAGCTTGAGCTAATTTTCTAAAACAGATTATCTATTCTATGAATTAATCACTGTTTCAGAAAAAACATTGATACTTTACAGTTTTAGCCGCTTTTGCTGAAGCAACTAACCGCATCAAGTACGATTAATTGCTTAATTTATTTTTTCGCTTCTTTCGGGCGCTTAGTTCCATATTTGGAGCGACCTTGCTTGCGGTCTTTAACTCCGGCTGTATCTAATGTGCCTCGGATGATGTGATATCTTACACCTGGTAAGTCTTTCACCCGACCGCCACGAATCATTACAACTGAGTGTTCTTGTAGATTGTGACCAATTCCTGGGATATAAGCTGTAACTTCAAATCCTGAAGTCAATCTCACCCGTGCTACTTTCCGTAGAGCTGAGTTGGGCTTTTTAGGAGTGGTCGTGTATACTCTTGTACAAACTCCTCGACGCTGAGGGCATTGTTTTAGAGCAGGGGACTTGGTTTTCTGACGCGCTTTCTCGCGTTCAGTACGGATTAACTGTTGTATTGTTGGCATGAGTCACAGCGCGTGAAGCTGCTTATAGGTCTAAGTTTTAACAAATCCTGATTATATCTTTTTTAATGGTTTTATGTCAAACTTCCATATTATTTATTAAATAGCAGATGGTCTAGTGGTAGAGAATGAATTACCACAACCACAAGTAGCTACTGCTTGGGGGTTTTGGAAACGAAACGCACCACCCATTAAATCCTCTGAATAATCTATGACTAAACCATTAATATAATTATAACTGGCGTTGTCTATGACGACTTGGACGTTATGTTCGTCAAAGATGCGATCGCCTTGTTGGATTTTTTCGTCAAAGGACATATCATAAAACCAATCGGAACAGCCACCCGGTTTCACCGTGATTCTAAAAAAGGCTGCTGGCTGTTGTTTTAACTTTAAGCGATTGATTTCACTAGCTGCGGCTTGGCTTAAATGAATCATAACTTGTTTGGGCAAGTGAAGATACCATCTTTCAGTATTACAGATGGGTTGCCCAATTGAACTTGTGAGAGTGCTGAGAAATTTATTCTCTGTGACTCTGTGGTTAAATTCTCACCACAGAGACGCAGAGGGAGTTTAATAATTTTTGAGACTGAGAAGAAGTTTATTTACCTGTACGGGCGTAATCATCTTGGTAGCGAATAATATCGTCTTCGCCTAAGTATTCGCCGTTTTGTACTTCAATTAGTACCAAAGGAATTACACCAGGATTTTCTAAACGATGAGCAGTACACTGGGGTACGTAGGTAGATTGATTATTGCCTAATAAAATTTCTGCTTCACCACACACTACTCTAGCTGTACCAGAAACAACAATCCAGTGTTCGCTGCGGTGGTGGTGCATTTGGAGGCTGAGGCGATGTCCAGGTTTAACTTCGATGCGTTTGATTTTATATCCGCGTCCTTCTTCCAGAACTGTAAAAGAACCCCAAGGACGCAGTTCAGTTGCAGCAACACTACGGTTATTAATGGTGGTAGGTAGGGGCAGGGTGTTGGTTTTTGTGGTGGTTTCTTGAGTTTGGGCCATAGTTACCTCTTTTAGAGACAAAACAAACCGTTATTAAGCTGAACAATTAATGGAAAATTTGGGGCAATTTTACAACCGTGAAATTAGTAATTTAGTAGCACCTTGCTAAACATAGCAAAGGGAAATTGGCTAGGGTGCAGAATATTGGTTGAAACTTGGGGTTTACACAAACTCTTCATCAATTGCGATGATGACTTATTCTCAGCTTTAAATTAAGAATGGTCATTGGTCATTAGTCATTAGTCCACAGTCAAAAGTTATTCTTCCTTGTCTTCCCTCTCTCCCTTGTCTCCCTCATCTCTTCTAGCGGGGTTGGAGGAAAATACCGATGCCATTGTGGACGCGAGCGGCTGTGTTGGGATAGCGGTCTAGTAGTTGTCCGCTTAAATAGAGGCTGGTTGAGCTACCGCCATCTAGGTTTAAGGCATTGACACAGCCTAAAAGCTTCATGAGTTGGGCGTGTTCTGCTAAGGTTGGGCCTAGTCCGCCTGCACGGTTATGGGTGGCGGTGATTAATAAGGTGTTGTTGGCAGTTGTACAAATACCACTGCGGATGGCTCTTTCGGTGATGAAGGCTTTGCTGAATTGTTCGCTTTCGGCATTGAGGACAATTTGACTGTTTTGAATTAACAGTGGCCCGGCTCCGATGATGTTGGGGTAACGGTTAAAGTCAGCAGGTGTAGTGTTACTGGTAATTTGTACATCAGTACCTATTGGTAGTTGTGATGTGAGCGCACTAGCATTTCCACGTAATGTTAATAAGTACCCGTCTCTGGGAATGGGAAAGCTGGTTTGTCCTGCTTTATCCCCAGCAAACTGATTACTAATTTTGTTGTTTTGGACTAGGAAAATTCTTTCGTTGTCGGTTAGGGGGGTGTATGTTTGCCCCCAGGCTGGTGTGTAACGGGCGATACCGCTCTGCACGTAACCACTGTTGAGAAATAATATTGGCGATGGCGTTCCGCCCAGCGTAGCTGATCGCAAACCATTTGATATTACTAATGTCTCTTGTAGGCTGAGGCGACCGAAGTAAAATTCTCCAGCATTATTCCAGGCGATCGCACCTCGATTTAAAATTGGGCTTGATAACCATTGACCGTCTTGGCGAATTGCACCCAAGGGATAACGGTTGTTGCGGTTAAAGTATCCGCCGTTAATTGCCCCAACTGCGAAATAACGTTGGGCTGTTTGCAGAATGGGGGCTGTGCCTACTAAAGTATCTGAGTTAGTAATAATAGGTTTTAAGGTTAGCCCCACAGTGCGGGGATTAATTTCTAGAGATACCACAGGGAAGCGGTCTGTACCTAAATTAAGAAACTGTTGTCGCCAACGTATTCCGTTTGCCCAAGTAATATCTCGTGGTTCTAAGGGGTCGGGGCGTAAATCGATAACTAGGCGATCAGGATTATTAATGGTGCTAACCTTGGGTGATAAAGCCAAGGGAACATTCAGGGTAATTAGGGTTTGGTTATTTACTACCTCTACTCGCTTGACTAGTGAGTCGGGTGTCGGTAGTTGTTTGAGTGGATTTGCTTCTAATGGAGATGGTGGCGTTACGGGTAAGGGTGTGTAGCGTTGTATTAAACCAGGGTCGGCTATACCATCAAGCACTATTGTCCATTCCCTCAAAGTTGGTGCTGGGGGTTTGGCATCTGGTGGGGCATTAGGGTCAACTGGGAGTTTAATTGGTTGCCCTTGTCTGACTTGCCAAGGGGTGGGGCGGTCTAAATCTAAAACAATGCGCGTGGCTGGTGGTTGGTTGAAGCGAAGATTGCTTACTTGCGCTCTGGGAGTTGCGATCGCTAAAGTGTTACCTTGGGTTTGAATTTGCCATCCGGCTGTCCGGGCAAAGTTGGTAATATCGAGATAGCGATATCCGCCTTGCAGTCTAGTATTTAAAACTAAAGGCTGGGTAGTAGGAGAAAACCAGACAACGGGTTGTTTTGTTGGATTATTACTACTTAATAGGTCTACGCCTATTAATTGCCGCAGAGCGCCATCACTGATAAATGTTGCTCCTCCTGGTTGTTGCAACCAAGCTCCTGGTAAATTACGACCATTGAGGGAGATTTGGCTACCAGAAGTTAATCGCACCGATGCAGGTGATACTGGACGCTGTGTGTTTGCTTGACCTAACTTGGCTGGCTGCTGGGCGTTTGTGGCAAAGGTTGCAGATAAATATAGTGATATTACTGTGATTGGTGACACAACAATTTGCCAAAGGCTGTAATTATGTGGTTTGATAGCGCAATTTTGATTTTTACGCTGACAGTGATTTTTCATTTTGACGATAATTTACACAAGTACTTTTGAAAGCTACCACACATTAGTCGATTGGCTAATGTGTGGAAATCTTGAAAAATGGCTAAATAATCTTGTAATAAATGTGATAATATGTATATTGGCTTGTTATCTCTTGTAAGTGACAAGCTAAAATTTTGCCGCTAAAATCACTGTAACTAAATGCTTTAACTAGCACTAGTAAAGACAAAACTAGAAATAGTAGTTTTAGTTATTATATTTGGATAAGATATTAGATCCTTATACATTGTTCCTGCTGTTGCTACTTGGTGAGGGTTAAACAGTAGAGATGTTT
The DNA here is from genome assembly GCF_019976755.1 of Nostoc sp. MS1. NCBI lineage: Bacteria > Bacillati > Cyanobacteriota > Cyanophyceae > Nostocales > Nostocaceae > Nostoc > Nostoc sp. MS1. The sequence goes on along the minus strand of NZ_AP023441.1, from coordinate 3,759,585 downwards.
AGTGGCAACAGCAGAAAAACTCACAACAATCAAAATATTTAGGAATTGTCAAAGGGGTATATAGTGTAATACGCTGATTTTGCTGCTAAATCAGGATTGTTTATAGTCGAAGCACAGTAAAGTGTAAAAGTAAGGTGCTGTTGATAGTACCGAAGATTATGTTTTGTTCTGGCAACTCAAAACACACAAGCTGAGAAAATATAAAATTACACGATATAAAAATGAGGACTGTCCAGATACAGAGATTTTGTCTTCCATAGAATAAACACATAAAAAGATAAAGCAGATATTTTAACGTGGCGACGAAAAAACGCCGAAGTTAAAATTTTTTTTCTCTAAATTTCGCTGATTTATATATTTGTGCGACACGAAATTTAGAAATTTTTCTCACAAAACAGTGGCAGCACTAGTGACTCAACGATCTCAGGAACAGGCTCTATGACTGATAAACCGATGAATCAAGACCAAAATATCACAGCAAATATTATCAATTCAGGGGACACCTACCAAGGGCCGAAGTGGTTAGTAGAAGAACGGGATGCCTGTGGTGTAGGTTTTATAGCTCATCGTCAAAATCAAGCCAGCCACGAAATTGTCTCTAAAGCTTTAGGGGCTTTGACTTGTCTAGAACATCGGGGTGGTTGTAGTGCAGACCAAGATTCCGGTGATGGTGCTGGTATATTAACTGCCATTCCTTGGGAGTTATTGCAACAAGATTATTCCCCAGGACAGATAGACTTTTTGTCTAGTAATAATATTGCGGTGGGGATGATATTTCTCCCCCAAGATTTACAAGTAGCGCAAAAAGCCAAATACGTTTTTGAGCAAATAGTCACTGAAGAAAAATTCGCCTTACTGGGCTGGCGAGAAGTTCCTGTAAGACCTGAATTATTAGGGGTACAAGCTAAAGAAAATCAACCCCGCATTGAGCAAGTTTTTCTAGCCGCAGATAACAGTGGTGATGCGCTAGAAAGGCAATTGTTTATTGCTCGCAAACGCCTATTCAAAGCTGTAAAGAGCATTTCGGAAGAATTTTACATTTGTTCTTTATCCAGCCGCACGATTGTTTATAAAGGCATGGTGCGATCGGCAGTTTTGGGAGAGTTTTATCTAGACTTACAAAACCCAGCTTATAAGAGTGCGTTTGCTGTATATCACCGCCGCTTTAGTACCAACACCATGCCCAAGTGGCCCTTAGCCCAACCGATGCGGCTATTGGGTCATAACGGGGAAATTAACACCCTGTTGGGTAATATTAACTGGATGATGGCCAGAGAAGCTAACTTGGGTCATCCAGTATGGGATCATCGCTTTGATGAACTCAAGCCATTAGTTTTGTTGGGTAATAGTGACTCGGCAACCCTAGATAACGTCCTAGAATTATTGGTACATTCTGGACGCAGCCCCTTGGAAGCCTTGATGATTATGGTTCCAGAGGCTTATCAAAACCAACCATCTTTGCAAAACTATCCAGAGATTGTTGATTTTTACGAATATTACAGTGGTTTGCAAGAAGCATGGGACGGCCCAGCACTGTTAGTATTTGGTGATGGTAAAACAGTAGGCGCAACATTAGACCGTAACGGCTTAAGACCTGCGCGTTATGTAATTACCAAAGATGACTACATTGTTGTAGCTTCCGAAGCTGGGGTTGTGGATTTCCCAGAAGCCAATATTGTGGAGAAGGGTAGACTCGGCCCAGGACAGATGATTGCTGTGGATCTAGTCAACCATGAAATCCTCAAGAATTGGGAAATTAAACAGCGTATCGCCAAGCAGCATCCTTATGGGGAATGGTTGCAAAAATATCGTCAGGAACTAAAACAAGTTAATAGTTCTGCCAATGGTAACGGTAACGGTAACGGCAATGGTCATCATGTAGTCAAAGAAATTGACAGAGAAAACTTACTGCGTCAACAATTGGCTTTTGGTTACACCACAGAAGATGTGGAAATGGTCATCCAACCAATGGCCAGCACTGGATCTGAACCGACTTTCTGCATGGGTGATGATATTCCTTTGGCGGTGCTGTCAGAGAAGCCCCACTTGTTGTATGACTATTTCAAACAGCGTTTTGCCCAAGTAACCAACCCAGCAATTGACCCACTACGGGAAAAGTTGGTGATGTCTTTGAAGGTGGAGTTGGGTGAACGCGGTAACTTATTGGAACCGAAGCCAGAATACGCCAGACGGCTGAAATTAGAGTCACCAGTCTTAACAACAGCAGAGTTGGAAACAATCAAGCTGTCAGGATTTGCTACAGCACAGTTGTCAACCCTATTTGCGATCGCCAACGGCCCAGATAGTCTAAAAGCCGCAGTGCAAGCTTTACAAAAACAAGCGGCTGAATCTGTGCGTGCTGGGGCAAAAATTCTCATTTTGAGCGATCGCGCAGGTGAAGGTGTTGGCACAGAATATAGTTACATTCCTCCCTTGTTGGCGGTGGGTGCAGTCCATCACTATTTAATTCGTGAAGGATTGAGAACGAAGACATCTTTAATTGTCGATACTGCCCAATGCTGGAGTACACACCATTTTGCTTGTTTAATCGGCTATGGTGCGGGTGCTGTTTGCCCTTACATGACGTTGGATACAGTGCGTGCTTGGTGGTCTGACCCCTCAACTCAACAGTTCATGGAACGGGGTAAAATACCAGCCATTTCTTTAGAACAAGCGATCGCTAACTATCGCAAAGCTGTCGAGTCTGGGTTGTTGAAAATCCTCTCCAAGATGGGGATTTCCCTTCTGTCCAGCTATCAAGCAGCGCAGATATTTGAAGCCATTGGGATTGGTGGCGATTTACTGGAGTTGGGCTTCCAAGGTACAGCTTCCCGTATTGGCGGTTTGAGTGTGCGGGAGTTAGCCCAAGAAATACTTTCCATCCACATCAAGGCTTTCCCAGACCTAGCCCTCACTAAGTTAGAAAACTTGGGGTTTGTCAACTACCGTCCTACAGGCGAGTACCACATGAACAACCCCAAACTAGCAAAAGCACTGCATGAGGCGGTAGATGGCAAGAAATACGACCACTACGAAGTTTACAAACAGTATTTACAAAATAGACCAATTACAGCCCTGCGCGACTTGCTAGACTTCCACAGCGATCGCTCACCCATCCCTGTAGAAGAAGTAGAGTCAGTCAGTGATATTGTCAAACGCTTCTGTACTGGGGGGATGTCTTTGGGTGCGTTGTCACGGGAAGCCCATGAGGTATTGGCGATCGCTATGAACCGGATTGGTGGTAAATCCAACTCCGGGGAAGGTGGAGAAGACCCAGTACGTTACAAAGTTCTGGATGATGTGGATGCTTCTGGACATTCACCAACTCTGCCGCATTTGCGCGGTTTGCGGAATGGTGATACAGCTTCTAGTGCTATCAAGCAAGTTGCATCAGGGCGCTTTGGTGTAACACCTGAATATTTAGCCAGTGCTAAACAAATCGAAATCAAAATTGCCCAAGGTGCAAAACCAGGGGAAGGCGGACAACTACCAGGGCCGAAGGTCAGCCAATACATTGCGATGTTACGGCGGTCTAAGCCCGGTGTTACCTTGATTTCACCCCCACCCCACCATGACATCTATTCAATTGAAGACCTCGCACAACTAATATTCGACCTGCACCAAATTAACCCCAAAGCTCAAGTATCCGTAAAATTAGTGGCGGAAGTTGGTATCGGGACAATTGCAGCTGGTGTGGCTAAAGCCAACGCCGATATTATCCAAATTTCTGGACATGATGGTGGTACAGGTGCATCACCACTCTCATCGATTAAACACGCTGGTTCACCTTGGGAACTAGGTTTAAGTGAAGTGCATCGCGTCTTGATGGAAAATAGTTTGCGCGATCGCGTAGTTTTACGTGTAGATGGCGGTCTTAAGAGTGGTTGGGATGTGTTAATCGGGGCGTTGATGGGGGCAGAGGAATTTGGCTTCGGTTCCATCGCTATGATTGCCGAAGGTTGTATTATGGCGCGGATCTGCCACACCAATAACTGTCCTGTGGGTGTAGCTTCGCAAAAAGAAGAATTACGCAAGCGGTTTACAGGTATCCCTGAACACGTTGTCAATTTCTTCTACTTTATTGCTGAAGAAGTACGCGGTTTGTTAGCCAAACTTGGCTATCGTTCTTTATCAGAAATTATCGGTCGCGCTGACATTCTGACAAATCGTAAGGACGCAAAACTCACCAAAACTCAATCGCTCAACCTCAACTGCTTACTTCAGCTACCAGATACCAGAAATAACCGTAGTTGGTTAGTGCATGAAGAAGTCCACAGCAACGGCCCAGTTGTAGATGACCAGTTATTGGCTGATGTGGAAATTCAAGCTGCTATTCGCAACCAGTCTACAGTGACTAAGACCCTACCTATAGTCAATACTGACAGAACATTGGGAGCAAGACTAGCGGGGGCGATCGCATCTCAATATGGCGACAGTGGTTTTGAGGGACAAATTAACCTCAACTTCACAGGTAGCGTCGGTCAAAGCTTTGGTGCTTTCAACTTACCAGGAATTATCCTCACACTGGAAGGTGAAGCCAACGACTACGTAGGTAAGGGGATGCACGGTGGCGAAATTATTATCAAACCGCCAGCCGATGCTACTTACGATCCTGCTCAAAACGTGATTGTTGGTAACACCTGCCTTTACGGTGCTACTGGTGGGGTGTTGTATGCCAATGGTTTAGGCGGTGAACGCTTCGCTGTACGCAACTCCAAAGGTGTAGCAGTAATTGAAGGTGCTGGGGATCACTGTTGCGAGTACATGACAGGTGGTGTAATTGTCGTTCTTGGTAAAGTAGGACGCAACGTCGCGGCTGGGATGACTGGTGGACTAGCCTACTTCTTAGATGAAGATGGTTCATTCCCTGAATTAGTCAACTGCGAAATCGTCAAGATTCAACGTGTACTAACCGCAGCCGGAGAGAAACAATTGCAAGAATTAATTAAAGCTCATGCAGAACGTACAGGTTCACCAAAGGCTAAATTTATCTTGCAAAATTGGCAGGAATACTTGCCCAAGTTCTGGCAATTAGTACCACCTTCAGAAGCTGAAAGCGCAGAAGCTAACCCTCAAGCTGTAGTAGAGAAGCATCTGAGTTCAGTTTAATTATTAGGATTAGTCATTAGTCAGTTGATGATGGCTAATGACAAACACAAAACTAGATGTGAAAAAAGACGCGAAATTTCGCGTCTTTTTTTTATTAAAAGTTTCAAATCACTTTTGTTTTTTATTAGCAATTAATTTTTCGTTTTTCTCTTGCATTTCTAAAAGTTCAGGGACAGTAACAAAGCTGTAACCTTGCTTGCGAAATCTACTAATAATTTCTGGTAAAGCTTTGATAGTTTGGGAACGGTTCCCGCCGCCATCGTGCATGAGTACAATTCCGCCTGGTTGTGCTGGTCTAAACACATTATTAATTAATCTTGATACACCGGGACGGGAATAGTCTGCCGAGTCAGAAGACCACATAATTACGGCATACTTATTATTTTTGGCATAGGAAACTAATCCATTGTTCATCATACCTCCAGGCGGACGAAATAAGTCAGTTTTCACACCTGTTATTTGATAGATAAGCTTCGCTGTATTAGCAACTTCATAAGCTGCTACTTGAGGATTCATAAAGTGATACCAGTGATGCCAAGTATGGTTGCCAACTGTATGACCTTCAGCCACCACTCTTTTTAATAAATCTGGGTAATTTTTGACATTTTGCCCAACTACAAAAAAGGTCGCTTTAATATTATTTTGTTTAAGAATATCTAATACTTGTGCGGTGCTTTGAGGCCAAGGGCCATCATCAAAAGTTAATGCAATTACTTTTTGAGATTGGTTAACGTTTGCTGATTTAATAATTGCTCCTTGAAAACGTGATGGTACACCATCGGACAAACCTTTATTTCTAGCTTCTTGTTGTAAACTATTCAGCATCATTGATTTTAATTTCTCAATTTGCCGACTAGTTCCGACTTTAGCTGGTGTAGTAATTGTATTTATACTATTTATATTTGTTTTAATTTGAGCATCGGAAGTGTTTGGTTTAAACAACATCATTACTCCTACACTCAAACTGGCACTAATAGCTAACAATGCAAATAATATTCCTTGTGGCCAGAGAAACGATTTATTGTTTTCCACTTCATAGCTCCTTCAAGGTTAAGATTATGAATAACATTTATAACAGTAATTTTGCTCACATGTTTTATCAGTATTTAGATACTTAGCTAAATTCTATTAATCTTAGATTTTGTAAGAAAATTAACAGGATTTAGATTTATCAAAATATTTAATATTTGTTTGATATGGGTTTAACCCAAAATTATGAAATTTTTTTTGGTAAACCAATGAACTATATTATTGATTACTATGATTTAACCGTAAATAAATATTCTCCACTGTGCAAAGCTTACATTTTTATCATCATGTATGCTTTATTGAATAAAGCAAAGTTATTATCTTTTTTAAGCCAAATAGTATTCTTAAAATATAAGAGTTTTTGATTACTATAATTTGGCTTAATTAACCATCAATAATTAATATACTTTCCATAAGTTTTTTCAAGGATAAAATATTGAGTATTAAAGTTAAGTGATTTTATCTACGTAAATACCAAAGCATTATAGGTTTGTCTGTCGATACGATATATTCTACTGCTAAGTAACATTTTTACCTTTTTAAGAAAAAATTAAATCTTTGAAGACTAAAACAAATATATTACTCTCATCTTCAACACAGAGACGATCTCCACACAGAGATAGTTTCCCTCTAACAAAAAGCTTAGAGTAATTGGTCTATATACCTTTTGACTATCTATGCAGAATTGATTATTGAATCCAGATTAATATCTGTAATAAAACAATACATTTCTTAAGTATCAAAAGGAATTTTAAGGGGATGTAGTAACTTGACATCACTACCTTAACCCTCGAATTAATGAAGGTCACTACCTTATTAATATAAAAATTAAATATAGGTGGTTACAGTATTTTTACTGAAATTAGTTAACATTATAAATGCTAAATTTAAAAAATTTACTTTGTTGAGCGTATGTAATGTTTATTTTTTATAGGAAAAATATAATTTTTTGGTAAAGTTTTACATATAAGTATTTGCAGTATTTTATGGGTTTGCTAAGGAATGCAATAACCGATGTCAATTGTATAAGGTTTAACAAAGCGTGTTTTAAAGCAATATAAACGCGCTTATTCTCATGAGATACAGATTTCCCAAGTTGAGATAAGTTTATACTTGCAGTATTTTGTCTGTTTTCATACTTTTTGTTGCTTTTTGTAACATTAATGTTAGGCTAACAAATATTTAGGCTCTCTAATATTTAATTGGATATGAATTATTTTAACTACTCTAAAATTAAGTCAGACTATTTCATACTCTTAATATTTTTTTTGGTAGTATTTTTTATCGATAGCATTTGGTTGTCTTTAGATAATTCAATTCCCGCCTATGATCAAAGCGCACACTTAACAACAGCACTACATCATTATCGGATTTTTCAAGATTTTAATATTTTTTCTAGTGAATGGTGGCGATCGCTTTGGCAGTTAACCCCTAGCTACCGCGCTCCTTTTGTATATATTTGTACTGTACCTTTTTTATTACTTTCTAGAAGCTATGACCAGGCAGTCTTAGTTAATTCACTATATACTTTAATAATTATATTTTCTGTATACTATTTAGGTATTTATCTATTTAATAATCGCAAAATTGCTATAACAGCCAGTGTATTTTGCTTGTTGTTCCCTATCTTGGGAATTATGCGTATAGATTATTTATTGGATTATGGTTTAACAGCAATTGTTATAGTAACTTTTACGATTTTAACAATTTGGAAAGACAAATATAGTGGCTTCTTTTCATGGATATTGACTTTTACTTTGGGAATAGGCATAGGACTGATAATGTTATCTAAACCTACGGGTTTCATCTTTATCCTTATTCCTAGTATTCTGACATTAATTAGTTTTATTAGAAAACGTAAGTATTTAAAATTAATTCAAGCGGGGTTATCTTTAATTCTATCTTGGCTAGTTTGTGGTTTTTGGTACAGCTTAAATTGGCTGACAATTATTACTTCTGCCTTAAATGCTAATCAAGTAGGTAAAAGAGAGGGTGATCCTCCTGCTACAACTATTGCCGGATGGTTAGCTTATCCACAAATAATACCAGAGACTGTAGGGTTTCCTATATTATTTGTGAGTTTGGGAATTTTATTAGCTTATATTATTAAAAATAAGTTTGATTTTAATTTAGTTAAGAATAAGTATAGTCAATCGCGTTTAAGCTGGTTAATCATATTTTTAGTAAGTAGTTATATAATCTGTTCTTTGGGAACAAACAAAGACAGTAGATTTATCCTACCTTGCTTCCCTGTAATTGCTTTAATTCTGTCCTATTGCTTTCACTTAATTGATAATAAATTATTTAATAGGGTCAGGATATCTACTCTGGTATTAAGTTTTATAGTTTTGTTAAATAGTCTATTTCCTTTACCCATCCTTCAAGCCTGGGGAGGGATAAAACATTTACCTAATGATGACAGTAAAAAATATCAACTTCCACAACTGATAGAGATAATTAACCAAACTAATCCATATTTAAGGTCAACTTTGGGTGTAATTCCTGTTTCTACGCCGCAAGTTAATCAATTTACTTTAGATTATTTTGGCACATTGGCTGATTTTCGAGTATATGCAAGAAAACTAACTACAAAGCTATCTCAAGTAGAGCAGGATTTAGAAAACTTCTCTTGGTATGTTACCAGAGATAATGAACCTGATGAGCGTGGACAAAGGGGAGAGACTAAACGAAAACTCAAATCTTTAGTTGAGTCTTCGGTAGATTTAAAATTGCAAGGTGAATGGACTTTACCCCTTGGAGAGAAATTAAGGTTATATCATCGAATTAAGCCAGCCATAGTTGTAGAAAAACTAGATAATGCTACTTCTCCAGTCACCTTGAAACAAGTAATTACTGCCAATCAGCTTGTGGTAGATAAAAATAACCCCATTACTTACCAAGTGAATGGTACATGGGATGATTTGCAAAATGGTCTATTACTATTAAGATGGCAAAATGGGCGATCATACTTTGAACATGACCATGCGATCGCACTAGGTAATTTATACTGTGGTCTTAAATGCCATCCTCAAGGAACTTTTCAGATAACAGAGAATCTGGCTACATTTATTCCTAAAAGTTTACCATTAGGGCAATATCATCTATCCGCACTTTATTTAGATAGAAGAGATGGCAAAGTTACACCTTTGAACATTCAAAAAACTAATCTGGATGTAACAAATAAAGGTGCAGCAGTCAAATCACCTGCATTAGATTTAGTCTCGCAAATGTCTCAATTAGCTTTAGAATTAAAACAGGGTAAATTAGACAATATATTTGCACAAATATCAAACTTTAATCAATATGATCCTACTCAAGATTATTTAAAACAAATTGAATTTGCAGCCAACTATCATCTACAAACAGAACCAGATAATTTGAATTGGCGTTATACTTTGGTGCTTGCACAACTTTTGCAACGTCAAGTTCCTGAGTTAATCCAGAATTTAACCCAATTAACTAAATATGATAGTCAAAACCCTTATGTATGGCTTTATCTAGCTTTTGTTTATTTATATGATTTTCAACCTAGACAGGCTGAACCAAAATTAGCGATCGCCGAACAACTCCAACCAAATATACCAGAATTAAAAACATTAAAAACTGTGACCAATATCATGAAATTTTTGCCCATAATTCACTTCTAAAATCTTAGCTAGATTTCGATATGTACTCAATCACAGAAAAAAAAATATTAGTATGTTTATCGGTTGCTGCTTTAACTTTGTGGCTAATATTTTTAGGTGAATGTCCTCTGCGTGATTGGGACGAGGGTACAATAGCACAAGTCGCTCGTGATATTTGGCAAGCTCCATCAGGTTCTTTTCGTTGGCTTTATCCCACCTTAGCAGGGGAACCTTATCATAATAAGCCGCCTTTAATGCACTTGTTAATTGCTTGGGCTTACTCTATTGGTGGTGTAAATGAGTGGACAACTCGTCTTCCTGGTGCAGTCATAACTGCGTCTGGTGTACCTTTGTTGTATTTATTAGGAAGATTATTGTTTGGTCGCAGTTTACCAGCTTTATTTGCTGCCTTAGTGTATTTAACTATGCTACCTGTGGTACGACACGGCAGGCTGGCGATGTTAGACGGTACAGTTATCACTTTTTTCTTATTAGCACTATATTGTTTGCTGAAAGCACGCCATAATCAGAGATATGCTTTAGGCGTAGGTGTAAGTTTAGGGTTAATTGCCCTGACTAAAGGCATGATTGTTTTCCTATTGGGGGGAATTGCTGGGTTATTTCTCCTCATAGATAAACAGTTTTTCTTATTAAGAAGTCCTTATTTATGGCTGGGGTTATTTTTAGGAAATGCACCTGCGATCGCTTGGCATATCGCTCAATTGCAATATTATGGTAGTAATTTCTTACAAACCAATTTACAATCACAAAGTTTTAACCGTCTTTTTCAATCGGTAGAAGGACATAGCGGCCCACCTTGGTATTATTTATTAGAAATACTGAAATATAGTTTTCCCTGGCTATTGTTTTTACCGGGAGGAATCATTCTTGCTTGGAAGAAACGCCTTACTTCCTGGGGTTGTTTAATTCTTGTTGGCACAATTGTTTACTTAGTAAGCATTTCCATCATGAGAACAAAACTGCCTTGGTATGTTATGCCTATATATCCATTTTTAGCTTTGGCAATTGGTGTTAAATTAGCTGAGGTTTGGGAACATCGCCAGGTTAAATCAAAAGCTTGGGTAGTTTTATTTGCAATTCTAGCGATCGCAGGTTTAGGTGGCTGTATTTACTTTACAATTACCAAGCCTCAGCCTGTATTAATTGCCATGAGCCTTGTTTTAGGTGTGAGTATGGCTATAGTATCATGGCTCGTGAGTAGGAGCGATCGCAACTTTATTCCTATTTTATTTGTTGGGATGTATGCGGTTTTATTTCTATTTATGAGTTCGCAAGTATGGATTTGGGAATTAAACGAAGCATTTCCAGTCAAACCAGTTGCAGCATTAATTCGTCAACACGTTCCACCAGCAACGAAAATCTATACTTCTTTTGCTTATGGTCGTCCTAGTTTGGATTTTTATTGTAATTGTAAAGTCATGCCTGCCGATTTTTCAGATTTACAATTAAGAGAAAATAATTATTGGTTAACAGATACAGTGGCGTTAGACAAAATCAATTTAGCTGAAAGTCAAATTTTAGGTAAGGCTGAAAACTTTACTTTAGTGAAAACATCTACAAAGTAAATCCATATGCAAAACTATTTTTTGACAAATAAATAAACATCATTGCGTTGAACTTTAATTTGAAAATTTGCCTTACTTTGTAGTTTAGCAACCAATTTACTAGCGAATGTCTGACTACTTGCCCAGCCTGGGTGACGAATATTCAGTAGAACATAATTAAAATTATCTAAATTAACTGCTGTTGCAGTTTCATTAGTAAAGTAAATAATTTCTCTATTAGTTAAATGTGGTGCAATTTGTGCTGTGGTATAAACGGGGTCTTTTGTTTGGATTTGGGCGATCGCTTGTTTTGTAGCCTGCCAAGTATCTACAGACTCTAAATATTTACCCCCAAAATGCGTAAATTTTGCCAAACTCAAGAAACCAACTAATGACCAAATAATAATAGCTCTTCTGTGTTGTAACCATCCCTTACCTGCGGCGAGGGTTGATATCACCGTTAAAATTAAAAATGGTAGCAAAGGTAGAGAATATTGATGTACTAAATCTTTTTGTGGTTGGTAATCAGCCAAAATATTCAGCACTAAACAAGGAATCCCAGCGACTAAAGGGGTTAAACTTTGCAGAGAAATTCCCCATATTACTGGTACTAAAACCAAAATTAGATAACCTAAATTATCTAGAGAAAATACTTTTCCCAGAATTAATTGGGGCTGCATCACTAAATTTTTAGCAATACCCAAAACTGAGTCACCTAAATAACTATAACGTCCTACTGCACCTGCTTCTGCACCACTAAAATGGGGAATAATTACCTGAGTAGCTATAAAAAACCAAGCTACACTAGCACCAAGAGCGATCGCACCATATAAACGCCGCTTTTCAAAGAAAATAAACCAAACTCCCATTGCTGCAACAGTGAGAGATAGTACAGCCTTACATCCCAACACCACAATAATACTTAGACAAAACCATCCTATTTTTTGTAAACGTGCTGCTAACACAGTAGATAAAAGTAGAGGTACAGCTATTACTTCTGGGTGAAAATCGAATAAATTGGCATTAAATACCAAAGGATATAAAAGATACGCGAGCATGATTGCGATCGCTTGACTTTCCTTTAAGCCTGCTTGTAGGGATAAATACCAAATTGGTAATGCAGCTATACCTAGTGCGATCGCCTGAACAGCAAATAACCAATATACGCTAGGATAAATTTTGTATAGTAAAGCCAAGGGATAGAAAATCCAAGCTGCATGGTCGCCAAGAATATGAAAACCCTGTATGGTAGTTACTGGCTCTTTACCCTGACTAATTAAATAAACAGCTTGATCAAAAATGCCTAAATCAAAAGCTGTTGATTGAAATAACTCATGTCGTAAGCTACTAGCTGCTAAGAGAATTACAATACTTACGCATATTATCCATACAGGATAACCAATTTTACCTTCTTGATACATCCCTTTAAAATATCTAAAGTTAAGGCTCAGGGCTAAAGCCGCATAATACAAGCTAACCCAACTGAGAAAAAAGTTTTTCCCAATCAATTGTAGGCGGTCTTGTTCCCTTATTTACCAACTCAAAAATTTGCCCTTCACTAGCTGAATAAAAAATAGATTCCACACAAGCTGCGGCAACATCAATTCTACTAGCATCACCTGCTAAGGTATCGCCCTTCCCGATAACGACATCAAGCTTTCCGCCTGTGGTTGCTTTTAAGAGGGTATTCAGGTCATAAGAAGTATAAGGGCCATCAATCAAACGTCCTGGGCGGATAATAGTATAAGGCAATCCTGAATTAATAATTGCTTGCTCTCCCTTTTGTTTGGCATCCAACACACCAAAGGCATTCAAAATGCTAAAAGGTGGCTGATCCTTGCGAAGAATACCCACAGAGGAGACAAAAACAAATCTTTTCAAATTCTGAGGCGCGGCGGCGACTAAGTTAGCTACACCTTCTGCATCAACCTTAGCGGGAGTATTTTTTGCTTTTGCTTCTCGATAGTTAGCATCTAGAAAAATCTGTCCCCATTCAAAGAAATTGGGTTGTGGGTCAAACTCCCATCTACCAGAGGGAAAAGCTGTAGTTCCGGTACAGCAAATAATGTGAGTGACTTCATCAACTGCGGCTGGAAGTGTATTTGCTTCACGGATATCGCCAACAAAAACTTCTACTTTGTTATCAAACATCTTGTTGGCTTTTTCTGCATTCCGCGTCAGAGTCCGAACTTTCACACCTTTCTCTAACAGCTTACCTACCACAAGCTGTCCTACCCCACCCGTAGCACCAACCACCAGTACCAAATCTTCATTTATTCCAGAAGTCATGACTTTTTTAAGATACTTTGTTTTAATCTACTCAAAAATGGGAGTACCTGTTTGCTACTACAGAGAGATATCAAATAAGTTAGGGAAGATAACGGAGTAACCCATCCCTTAACCCTCTCAGACGGGGAATAGGGATATGAGGAGAAAAACTATTGGCTGTTGACTAATGACTAATGACCCCATTACAGACAAAAACCCGGTCATAACCACCGGGTTTTTGTGTAAGCTGTGAGGATATATTCCCCAAGGGTTCAGATATAAAAGTTCTGTATAATTGGCTCTACTGATAGGTAATACCACGCCATTTTGATCAATTCCGGAAACATATCAAAAAATTTTTGCGGTTTCAATGAGGAATATACGGATAGATTGAGGGCGTAACATGGAGATAAGCAGACATTTTCTGGTAATTTACCGCATTTTTACTGATGAATTATTTATCTGGTAGCTGGCAAGAGTGGTTAACTGTATCAGCCTATTTAGGTTTGACGCTTTTTGTAATGTGGTGTGTGTTTGTTGCACAGAAGCGGTGATATGGCGAGACGAGAGAGAAAAGCTTACTTAACACTCATAACTCAGCACTTATCTAAATGTGTGTGTGGCTAGTCCTATGACTCCGCCTGCTAGGACTAGCCAGGCAGAATTGATTTTGAAGCGAAATACAGCGATCGCACTCACAATAGCTAAAATAATTGTTAACCAATCTACTATTGCGGCTCGTCCTAGTGTATATGTGACTCCTGCCATTAGTCCGAGTGAGGCAGCGTTGACACCATCAAGAAAGCCGCTAGCTAAAGGGGATTGGCGTAACTTATTTACCCAAGGATTCACTACCCACACCAACACGAAAGCTGGTAAGAAGATTCCAATTGTACCTGCGATCGCTCCGGCATTTCCTGCCAGCAAGTAGCCGATAAATGTAGCGGTGGTAAAGACTGGCCCCGGTGTAAACTGGCCAATGGCTACTGCATCTAAAAGCTGTTGTGATGTTAGCCACTGGTTACGTTCGACTAAATCCCGTTGTAGGAATGCCAGCAACACATAACCACTACCATAGAGAACACAGCCAATTTTCAGAAAAAACACAAAGACGCTTACCCAACTAACTGATGTAACTGCGGCTGTCGTTGTCCCGACTTGAGCGAGAACACCAGAGAAAGGTAATAGAAATGCTGTGCTTGTACGCCCTCGCCAATTCTTCAGCAGCATGACGGCGATACCTAGCAAAATTAGCAGCAAAATTTCATTCAACCCAGCAAAGTAGGGGGCGATCGCCACCACACCTGCAATAATTGTTGGTGTATCCTTGGCTGCCTTTTTACCCAAATTCCACACCGCCTGAAGCACAATCGCAATAATTACAGGCTTAATGCCATAAAGCAACCATTCCACCTGCGGCACAGTTTGATAACGCGCATAAATGGCAGCTAATGCCCAAACGATGAGCATTGCAGGCAAAATAAAGCAACTACCCGCTACTAATAAACCACGCCATCCGCCTCGCTCGTAGCCAATATGAATGGCTAATTCTGTCGAGTTGGGGCCAGGAATCAAATTTGTAATTCCCAACAAATCCAGTAGTTTTTCCCGGCTCATCCATTGACGACGGTTCACCACCTCATTATCCATCATGGCAATGTGGGCAGCCGGGCCACCAAAGGCAATCACCCCCAGCCGTAAAAAGACTGATGCTAGTTCTGTTAATCTTTGCCGTTGTTGGCTGCGAGTCAGAGCATCATAGGAAACCGCTTCTTGCTCTTGCTGGATGTCTTCAGCTTCCTGTGTCACTGTAGTTTTCCTAATTGAGCAATGTTGACAGGATTAATATATCGGATTTCGATAACGAAAAGCTATATATTATTAGTATTACTCCGCAAACAATTCTCCAAACAATTCTCTTACCTTCTCTTTGGCATTCTCCAGAGTCGTTTTACCTAAATCTGTGGCTCTGTAGAGTCTGCGGTTTTGTCTGCCTAGTTTTTCTTCTACAGAATATAAATAACCCTTACGTTCCATGTCGTGCAGCATGGGGTATAGTGTGCCGGCGCTTAGTTTATAACCGTGACGCGCTAATTCTTCAATGATCCCTAGCCCAAAAATTGGCTCATGGACTGCATGGTGCAAAATGTGAAGCCGAATCAAGCTTGAGTAAAACTCGCGTCCATCCATCGGGCAAGACTTTGACAATGGTGAAAATTTTATTGTCCCTTATATCAAGTCTTTCTGAAAAAACTACAGATTAATTCACCTGGATCTTTGGGTTTGAATTGTACGATAGCTCCGTCTTGTTGCACCCTAAATTTTTGACGACAGTTGTAAACTTCCTGGGGTCTTTTCACTCCGTCAACAGTTAAACTAGCCCGATATTCCCAATAATTTTTAGCACTGCGATTAATACTCACAATACAAATACGCTGACCGAAATAATTGCGGCATACATCAGCCATAGCAGGTAATGTTACAGCGTTTGAGATAATTAATATCAGTATTAATGCGATAAATTTGTATGGCTTTTGAATATAAGTAAGCATTAGAAGCCGTAGAAAGAGCGAGAATTTAATTGATAATTCCTAATATTAAATTATCAATTAAGTAAGTCGGTGCAATAAAATCAAACTATGTAAAGAAAAGTAAATAAGACTCAAACTCTTTCTCTCCCTGCTCCCTGCCCCCTGCCTTATTACAACAATAATTATTTACGCCGACCTAATTATTTCCGCTCCCTAGTTGATTCAAATCTGATAATCCAATGCTAATAAAACTCTGCCGCATTGCTGATTTGCTGGTACAGCTTCTAACATTTTCTTGGGTTTGGGTAAGTCGAGGTTATTCATTAACTCAATAAATTGGCTGCGGCTGCGTTCGGCAAAACGTGGGTTCCAGCGCTTTTCTTCGCCAATTGTGGAGACTGTCCGCCCTTGGTAGTCATGACCAGGGTAGACTAGGGTTTCTTCTGGGAGAGTGAATAGTTTCTGGGTGACGGCATCGTACAATGCACCAGGATTGCCGTTTTGGAAGTCGGTACGACCACAACCGCGAATGAATAGGGCATCTCCGGTTAATAAATGCGTACCGTTAACCAAGTAAGCCATGTGACTATCAGTATGACCTGGAGTGGCGATCGCTTGAATATTCACACTATCTAATTCTAATGTTTGACCATCCGCAATATAAAAATCTGCACAGGTAGCGGCGGCTTTCACTGGTAAAATACCCAAACACCCTGTAAGCGATCGCAATCTATCTGTCCCGGTAATGTGGTCAGCGTGGATGTGAGTTTCTAGGCAATATTTCAGAGTTAAGCCTAATTCTTGCAATACTTGTAAATCACGGTCTACCTGTTCTAATACAGGATCTACCAAAATAGCTGTCCCCTTTTGTGAGTCAGCAATTAAGTAAGTATAAGTACTCGATTCTTTGTCAAATAGTTGGCGAAATAGCATAGCTGGTTGCTGCAACGCGAACGATGGGCTGGAAATGAAGCAATCTCTTCCTACAGCAGCATAGGTTGTAGAAGTAACAGATTTCAGTAACTCTTGCGCCAAAGAAGCTGCTTGCACCCGAATTTCTGGAACGGCTGTTGTTTCCCACAAATTACCTTTGCGTGGTGTTCCCAAGGTATAAAGCATTGTCGATACATCACCGTTGGCATCGATAAGCGCACCGTTGGGGGCTGTTTCAATGCCTATAGATAAAGCATGAGGGCGAATTAACCGTTGTTCTTGCAAACTAGCAATTAAGGGATGTTGAAATCTGCGATAGTTACAGTTTGCCCCTGTACAGTTAATAATTCTCTTGACTTGTAAAACTAGGTCTTTTTGGGTTTCTCGTTCCCGAATGGTCACATCTATACCATTTTCTGACTGGCTACAGCTTTGAATCCTGCCGCCGTAATGCTTCAACTGCCCAGAAGCCATCAAACCATCCAAAATATCAGCAATACCCTCAGCAATACGATGGCGGTGAACTTCCCAGTAAGCTTTGACATGGCGCAGGAAACGCTTTTGTTCTTTGACTGGCATTGCTTGCCAAAGTTTTTGAGTAACTGGGCGAATGGCATCAATAACAGCACGCCAATCTTGCGCTTTGCTCAATTCTTGACGTACCAAGCGTAGCAGTGCTAATGCAGTTTTAGGCGCATTTTCTACATTAATAAATGTTGGATAGGCGTTAACTTGTTTGTGACGCTGGGGCATTAAACCATGACGAGAGACAGCATGAATTTTTCCGGTAAAGCCTTGTTGATGCAGGGCGACAACCGCATCGACCATTGTTAACCCAGTACCTACCAACAAAATGCTATCGTCTGGTTGTAAATCTTCAATTGCATCATCTGACCAAGCATCTTTTACATTATTTAAGGTGGCAATTGGCGCAGGTAAGGATGCTGGGAAGTTTCCTAATGCTAATACAGCCTTCTGTACATACAAATATTTACCACTACTGAGGTATAACTTAGTACCGCGCTTATTGGTTTCGATGGCGATCGCTTCATCTATAATTCTTTCCAGTCGCACATCGGCCGGGGCGTTGGTTTCTGCCTCATGTAAAATTGCTTGTATATAATTGCCGTAAACTTTACGTGGTGCAAAGGTAGCGGCGGTCATGTGTTGATATCCGTTGCTGTGCAGCCAATGCAAAAAGTGATCGGGTTCATCAGGAAATGCGCTCATTTTCCCGGCTGGCACATTCAGCAAGTGACTATCAAATTTCGTACCATAAGCAACTCCTCTACCCACTTCTGGGCTGCGTTCAATTAACTTGATAGATATGGGTGTTGTGGCATTGCGTAGAAGATTGGCGGCTACCAGAGAACCACTAAAACCACCGCCAATAATGGCAATTGATGCAGGTGAAACACTGAGGTTGAGGATGTTGTTCATAGTTTGAGTGAGTCATGCTTGCTGCTTACTCATAAATTTACGGTGAAAAACTCCAAATTTATGCTAAAGCAACTTCGTACCTCAACTAAAAAACCCAATAACCACAAGAAAAAGGGGTAATTTCACTTGCTGATTCAATCCCTGCAATTATCAATGCGGGGATCGGGAGAAGTAAAAAGCTAAAATCTTGATATGATAACCATTTCCAGCTTTTGATATCTTTTAAAGACAACTTTTTTATCACAATCCGATAAAATTACCGGGCTTTTCACCGAACTGTGTAATTAACAATATTTCATAACAAAATCATCTGTAGTAAATATCAAGGTTTGATGACATAGTACAGCTTGAGAAATTCCGTAGTCACTCAGGAACAGGGAGAAAAATCATTAGTAAGGTTGGTATTAACCATCTAATAACGATTCAAAAAATCTTTGCAACACATCGATTATCTTTAGGGGCGCACAGCAGTACTCCCCTACTTTCAAGGTGATTAATAAAACGCTGATTGTCTCTCTGTGACTTTGAGCCTCTGTGGTTTAATAATTTTTACCACAAAGGCTCAGGGGGATTTCTCAAGCAGATATTATGGTTAATACTTAATTATGACAAATTACGAATTACCTTCAGCCAATGGCAGCACTAAGCGACTGGCTACACGATGATCGGGTAATTGGTAAATATCTAATTCTCCTCCTAATTGCTGCATCAAGTGTTGGCAAATCAGCAAATTCAAAATAGGTGATTTCTCTAAACGAGATATAGCAAGAATGTCTTGATGCGTCTTTTGTTGTAACTCTGTCAACAATTGGGGTTCAATCGTGCCATTATCAGTAATTGACACTTCTAAAAAGCGCTCATTTAAACGACGACACCAAATATCTACTCTATTGTTGTTGGGAGAACGGTGACAGGCGGCAAGTAATAATTCGTGGAGAATCAATTCAAATTTTATAATATCGCCAGCGATCGCCATAAGTGAAGGGTTACTTGGAGCAGGAACAGCTTCCTTTTCTGTCAAAGGTTGTGCCAAACCGTGGACACCAACCCACAGCTTTTGTTGTTTGACTAAACAGTCTACACGCTCAAGCGATCGCTTAAGCAAGGTAGCAATAGGCATAGTTTCCCAACCTATATACAATTGCCATTGTTCCTGCTTAACCATTGCTGTCATTGAGGTTGCAGTATGGTCTAACTGTCGCAGCAATAATTGATAGCGCGTCTGTGTTAAATCATTGCTGGGAATGCCCAAATCATGAATTTGTCCAAGTAAACTTGTCGTTGTGCGCTGAATTTCTTCTAGACGGCGATGTTTATACCAATTGAGTTGGCGTAGTTTTTGAGTTGTAGACTTAAGACGTTGATTAATTTGTTGTTGACGACGCAACCAAGCTAGTTGATTAATGAGAATTTCCCCAGCATTGAGGCTATATTGCGACCAGTGGCGTTCTCGATGGTCTGCTAACAATACTACTCCTGTTGGTTGGTGATCAACACCAGTCCGTAAAGCTATGATTAGGACTTGTCCGATACCCGAACCTTTTAACCATCTGCGCGTTTCTGCTGGTATTTGATCTATGCTCACACATAAGTAACCTTTTTCAGATAACGCCCATTGAATTAAGGCTTCATACTGAACAAGAAGTTTAGCAGTTATTAAAACATCAAATTTACTATCAACAATTACACCAGGAATAATTTCTGCTGTAGAATCTCCATCCGACCAAGATAATAACAGTGCCAAAGGACAATTAAGTACAGATGCAATTTGTTCTAGTGCTTTAGATTCTAGATGATGTTGTTTGGGTTCATTATTTTCGCTCTCAGTTCCTTTGACAATGTTTAAAGATTGTTCAATACTGTGGAGGACTTGTTGCTGCTGTTCGTTATTTGTTTGTAAACGCCACTGTCTGACAACTACACCAATTTGTTGACTGACAACCCACAGTAATTCTTTTTCTTGATTTGTCCAACTGCGAGGGCTGGCATGGGTAACAATTAATAATGTTTCTCCTTTATGACCTTGAGCGCAATTGCAAATTAACAGCGATCGCACACCATTTTCTAATAAAAGGGAACGCCAGTTAAAAAAGCGTAAATCTTCTTCTATATTTTCAACTGCTACCGTAGTTTTGGCAGATTTCAACATCTGTCTATCAGTTTCAGTCAACAGACTAAAACCAGAGTTGAAAGAACGACGGTTGTGAGGCTGAGTTTGGTAAATAACTTGATAATTATTGAGGTCGTGGTCGTAATGTAATAGTAAAAAGCGTGAAGCATTTAAGCGATTTGTTACCCTAGCAGCACAAGTACGTAAAGTTTCTTTTAAGTCTTGATGAGTGTAAATACTTTGGGCAACTTCACTAGTTAACTGAGAATCTTCTTGAATTTGTTTAACAGTATCTTCTATATTGTCATTGGGAGCTACTAAGGAAATAAACCCTGCCGCACCTTGGACAAAATTTTTCTCCGCATCCGTCCAGATACGCGGTTCATAATCTTCCACAGCCACGAAACCCAATAAATCTTTCTGCCAAATAATGGGTGCAGCTAGGAGCGATCGCACCCGCAAACGTTCCAACAACTTAGCAGTAAACTGACCTTTAAGGGAACTACGAGCATCACCAACCCAAACTATCTGATTTACCGACAAAGCATAATACAAATCATTTAACTCTTGTACCGTCATTCCTGCGGCTGGCTGTTCACGGTTATTATCCCTTCCCAGGTGAACTAATTGATTACCCATCCGACACCAAAAATAGCGCCCTTGTCTCTCAAACCAGTAAACATTGGTACGACTAGGAGAGACAAAATCATGGGTAGCTTTTACTACCGCTTTTAACCTTTCTTCTAAACTAGTTAAATTACGGACATTTTCTAATAATTTTAATAATGGTTCATCAGGACGTTTGATTTGCTTGTGCTGCAAATCTATTTCCTTTTGATAAAGTATTGCTGCTAATTCACCCAAGATTATCATTAAACGTGCCTTAGCATCTTCCGGTAGCAAATAACCCCAGCGTTCCGAACCTAGTAACAGTAAGCCCATACATCGGTCTTTATAACGCATGGGCAACATTATCGTCCCTTGAATATTAAATTTTGTGCCAAATTCTCGCCATTCCCCAGCCCGTTTTTCATTGCGGATGTCTGCAACTCCTAAAGGAGACTGTTGAATAACTACTTGTTCCAATAAATCGCCTGGTTGTAGCACCAGCCGTTTTCGTAAAAAGCTCAGATCACGACTAGGCGCAATACCCCCCCGTCCCAACAAAGCGTGCTTGAGGCGATCATAACTAGCAATCCACACGAGATTGTAGTTAAATTCCTGTTTAATATAAGCAATAGCAGTCTCAATCAGAACATCAACATCATCTTCTTCCCTGAGACTTTGCAAAACACGCCCCAAGGCAAGAATAGGTTGTTCGGCGGCGGCTATCGGTTTGTAGGACTGCCCCATCTGATTTTTAATAAACATAACTTGTAATATATAAGATGCCCAATTTACCCTCACTTATATCTTTTCGAGTGTTTATTGATAGTTCGGGAAGAAAGGGAGTGGGGAGTGGGGGGAGATGGGGGAGAAAGATTAATAACTATGGACTTTTGACTATGGACTATGGACTAATTACTAATAACCCATGACTAATGACTATGGACATATATCAATTTGCTTTGCGTCCGCTTTTATTTAATTTGCTGAAGGCTGATCCTGAGTGGCTACATCAGCAGACTATGCGGAGTTTTAGTTGGTTGTCACACACAAGCGATCGCACCAGCACTAAGTGGGTATATAATGCACTACAAAAGTCTCTATGCTTACACGATTCTCGGTTGCAACAGAGTTTGTTTGGTTTAGATTTTTCTAATCCTGTGGGTTTGGCTGCTGGGTTTGATAAGGATGGCGTAGCAGCTAAAATTTGGTCTAGTTTGGGTTTTGGTTTTGCAGAACTGGGAACTGTAACTTACATCCCACAGCCTGGAAATCCACCGCCGCGTCTGTTTCGTTTGCCGTTGGATCAGGCTGCTCTTAACCGTATGGGTTTTAATAATAGTGGTGCGGCTGCATTGGCAGAACGTTTAGCTCCAGAAAAGGGGCAGTTTTCTATACCTATAGGTGTCAATTTGGGCAAATCTAAGGTGACACCCCTAGAAGCAGCCGCAGAAGATTATTTATATAGTTTTCGCTTACTTAAGGAATTGGGTGACTATTTTGTAGTGAATGTTTCTTCTCCCAATACCCCAGGTTTGCGATCGCTCCAAGATGCCTCTATGCTCAGTTCTATCCTAGAGCTATTACAAACAGAAAATAACTCACACAAACCAATATTTGTCAAGATAGCGCCGGATTTGGAATGGGAAGCGATCGCGGACATTATTAAATTGGCTAAAACCTACCAGTTAGCGGGGATTATTGCCACTAACACCACAATTCGCCGTGATGGGTTGAAAACTCAGGTAATTGAGCAGACAGGCAAGCCACCCCAAGAGGAAGCGGGAGGAATTAGCGGTGCGCCAGTGCGCGATCGCTCCACGGAAGTCATTCGTTTTATTTGGCAGCAAACCCAAGGGCAAATACCCATCATTGGGGTTGGTGGCATATTTACCCCGGAAGATGCTTGGGCAAAAATTACTGCTGGAGCCAGCCTGATTCAAGTTTATACAGGCTGGATTTATGAAGGCCCAATGATGGTACGCCGAATTTTGACTGGGTTGCTGGCTAAGTTAGAAGAACAAGGATTAAATTCCATCAGCGAAGCTGTAGGTTTAGAATTTAAAAGTGGAGAAGTCAATAGTCAATAGTCAACAGTCAACAGTCAACAATCAATTTAACTTTTGTCTTCACTTTCTTCTAATGGGAAAAACTCCTTAGTTCTTTCAGAAAAACTCCAAGCAATTCCATCAGGATCGCGGCTGCGAGTCCATTCGGGAAATTCTGGATCATTGCGCCGTTTGTACACAGTGCTGGAATAAACGTTAAGCCGTTTCGCCAATTCAGATTGAATTAGAGAACCAAAAACTAGCTGTCTTGATAAATTTGGCTTAACTTCTTGATGGGTAGCTGGTAGTAGTAACTCAGCTTCCAGTTCAACTTCAGTTTCAGCTATATGTTCTGGTTCAACTACTGGTTCTGGGGGAGGTGCTAGGAGCGATCGCGCTTCTGTCGCCACTGGTTGAGATGCAATTTGTCTCACAGGCTCACTACTATCAAGTATGTTGCCTAGAATACTTGCCGTGATGAAGTAATAAATTTCACCGCCTTCTGGGGCTGGTAGTAAACTTGCACCAAATTCTGAAGCTTTACCATCTAAATAACGTTTTGCCGTCGGGCCAGGAAAATTGCCACGAATTGCCAAATCCATTGGCGTAATTTTGCCTTGGTTTTCCCGAACTAACTGACTGAAAATTGGGTTAACTCGCTGACACCACTGTTGCCATTGATATTCTTGCCAAATTCTGAAACCAATGGCCAGGACAATAAGCGCCAGCAAAAATCTCCAGGTGGAAACCAGGAAAATAACTAAGAACGATATTGGCAAAAGTAGAACGAGAAAAGCCTTCCCGTTACTTTCTAATGTTTTTTCACTCATGCCGATTTTTGCCAAGCGAATTTTTTCGGAAATAATATATTATATTGGCAAAAATCGGGACAGGTTTTTGTATATTTTGGCAAAGTGATGGCAAAAGGGGAAAATCAAAGGGAAAAGAGAAGAAAAAAAGTAAAACTTAATATTTTCCCTTCAACCTCAACTGCCCACTGTCAACTGTCAACTGTCAACGCATATTGTTTCAAATCCGCCAACGAACATACTTCCAAAGCTCTAGCATGGGTAGCGGCGAGAACTACAGGTGGCGCTACTCCAGCTTCTAAGGCTTCTTGCCAACGTGCTGCACATAAACACCAGCGATCGCCCGGCTTCAAACCAGGAAAATTATATTCAGGATAGGGGGTACTCAAGTCATTACCACGGGATTTAGTAAACTCCAAAAATTCTGCCGTCACCTGAGCGCAAACAACGTGCATCCCTGTATCATAAGCGCCTGTTTGGCAAAACCCATCACGATAAAAGCCAGTTACGGGCGAAGAACAACAAAGCTCTAAATCTGTGCCAATTACATTTTCTGCTTGTGCCATATGAAAATCCTTAAAAGTGGAAGTAGGGAGTAGGTATAGAAAGTAATTATTAGTAAGTACCAGAGAATCATTACTTCTTATTCTCCCTCATCTTCCCCCACTCCTCATCCCCCCTAATTCCTACTATCTCCCAAACACACTACCCAAAGAACGGGTAATATTTTGCGGCTGCATCGCATCCATAGCGGCTGTAGGTTCGTAGCCACAGTGAACCATGCAATCTGCGCACTTGGGATTACCACTGGCGCGGCCGTATTTACTCCAGTCTGTTTCTGCTAACAGTTGTTTGAAACTGCTGTAATGTCCTTCATTCAAAAGATAACAAGGTTTTTGCCATCCAAGAACACTATAGCTAGGGCTACCCCAAGGTGTGCATTCATAATCTTTCTCACCTACAAGAAAGTCTAAGAATAAAGGGTTGTGGTTGAAATTCCAGTTTTTCTTACCAGTCTTATAAGGAGTAAGTATTTCTCGGAAAAGGGCGCGTGTTTGTTCTCTTATGAGGAAATGGTCTTGATCCGGAGCCCATTCGTAACTATAACCAGGCGAAATCATCATGCCATCGGTGTTGAGTGTTTCCAGGAAATCAAAGAACTCCTGCATTTCCTTGGGATCGCAACCCTCGAAAATTGTGGTGTTGGTGGTGACACGAAATCCTTTAGCTTTGGCAGCTTTGATGGCTTTGACAGCAATGTCAAATACCCCTTGCCGATCTACACATTTATCATGCCAATCTTTCAACCCATCTAGATGCACACTAAAAGTCAAGTAAGGTGAGGGTTTAAACTTATCTAAGCTCTTTTCTAATAACAACCCATTTGTACACAAGTAAACATACTTTTTCCGCTCGACTAATCCCTGAACAATCTCGTCAATTTGGGGATGCAGTAGTGGTTCACCCCCAGGAATTGAAACCACTGGTGCGCCACATTCTTCCACTGCGGCAAAGCACTGTTCAGGAGTCAAGTTTTGTTTCAATATCTCTGTAGGATGCTGAATTTTCCCACAACCAGTACAAGCTAAATTACAGCGAAATAGTGGTTCCAGCATCAACACTAAAGGAAATCTCTTACGTCCTAGAAGACGTTGAGTTACTAAATACTTACCAATATCGATCGCTTGTTGTAAATTAACACCCATTTTCCTGATCACTCCTCATAGTCAGTTGACAGTTGACAGTTGACAGTTGACAGTTGACAGTAAACTGTCTTCCCTTATCTTCCCCTACTCCCTCATCTTCCTCATCTCCCACTCTACGAGAAGCAAGCTACATCTCCTCACTTCACATACCCCTGAGAAACAAACCAATTCACCGCATCTTTCAGAGCAACATCCACTGGAGATTGAGGTAAACCCAATTCTCGGACAGCTTTTGAAGCATCGTAGTACATGGTTTGTTGTGCCATACGGACACCATCTATAGGTACTGAGGGAGTTCTTCCTAATGGGGCAAGGATTTTTTCTTCTATCCAGGCGACTGTTAAGGGTAGCCATCCTGGGACAGTCAATTGGGGAGCGGGTAAAGCTGTAATTTCGGAAAGCTTTTCTAGTAATTGCTTGAGGCTAAGGTTTTGATTTCCTAAGATATAGCGATCGCCACTTTTGCCTTTCTCTAATGCTAGTAAATGTCCCCAGGCTACATCCCTCACATCAATTAAATTTAGTCCTGTGTTGACGTAAGCTGGCATTTGTCGCCGTAGGAATCGCAAAATAATATCACCTGTGGGTGTAGGTTTGATATCCCAAGGGCCTATGGGAGTGCTGGGGTTGACTATAACCACATCTTGTCCTTTAGCGGCTGCCTGCATAGCTTCTTGTTCTGCTAAAAACTTAGACTTTTTATAATGTCCAATTAGCTTCTCCACAGGACTTTGATAAGTTTCATCGACAATTGCACCCGATGGATTTACCCCAATAGCCGCTACGGAACTTGTGTACACAGTGCGTTCAATTCCGGCTTTTTGGGCTGCGTCCAACACCTGAAAAGTACCAAGCACATTATTTCGATAAAGTAAATCACGGTCTTTTTGCCACAGGGAATAATGGGCGGCTACATGGAATAGATAACGACAGCCAGACATTTGTCGCCAAAGATACTGGTTCTCGAAATCCCCTTCAACAATTTCCACATCCAACCCTTGTAAATTACCCAGGTTGCTGTGAGGGCGGACTAAGGTTTTGACTGTGTATCCCTGTTCCAGTAACAAGCGGACTAAATTAGCCCCAACAAAGCCTGTAGCCCCTGTGACAAAAACCCGCATTCAATGACCTCTTAATCCTCAGTATTTTATTATCCATAGTATTCGGCAATTTTGCCGATTTTTTTATGTTTATAATGATTCTCTAAGGATATAATTTTAATATAATTATCATAAAAAGATAGTTATAAATAGAATTATACATTATTTTTAATCATGCCCCTGCAAGAAGAAATTGACAAAACAAGGCAAGAAATTCGGACGGACGACTATTCAATGTCTATTGGTGAATTGATAAGCCTTTATCAGAGTAATGAGATCGATATTCATCCAGAATTTCAAAGATTTTTCCGTTGGTCAGAACATCAAAAATCGACTTTTATTGAATCTATTCTTTTAGGCATACCAATCCCACCAATTTTTGTCAGCCAGAGAGATGATGGTATTTGGGATGTTGTGGATGGTCTTCAGAGACTATCAACTATATATGAATTTATAGGTATTTTAGGAAAAGAAGAGCAAGAAGAAAGTCAAAATCCAGTGACTTTACAAGAAACCACATATTTACCTTCTTTAAAAGGTAAAAAATGGGATGATCCAAATGATCCTGACAATTCTTTGACTCAAGCACAGCGCTTACTGATTAAGCGAGCAAAAATCATAGTCAATATTGTCAAAAAAGAAAGTGATGCAATGATTAAATATGAGTTATTCCAACGACTGAATACAGGAGGATCAATTGCTACGCCTCAAGAAGTGAGGAATTGTATACTTTTGATGTTAAATAATAGACTATATGATTTAATGCGTTCTCTTGCAGATTATGAAAAATTCAAAAATTGTATTGCTCTCAGTGATAGGCTTTACGAAGAACAGTATGATATGGAATTGGTATTACGTTTTATTCTTCTATTTGATAAAACTGAGGCAGATATTAGCAAATTAGGTGATGATGTTAGCGTCTTTCTAACAGAAGAGATGAGGAAAATGGCTCTTGAGCAAGAATTAGATTATGGCCATATAGAAACAGCGTTTAAAAAAACATTTGATATTCTTAACGAAATTACAGGTGATGATAGTTTCAGAAGATATAAACCTGAACAAAACAGATTTTTAGGTGGGTTTCTATTATCCGCATTTGAGGTAGTAGCATTAGGAATTGGATACAACTATGAAAATCTACCCCCGGTTGAGCAAATATGTGAAAACATAAAAGGTATTTGGTCAGATCAAATTTATAGAAAATGGTCTGGTGCAGGTGTGAATGCTGCAAGACGTTTACCCTATCTGATTCCACTTGGTAGAAGAATATTTTCTCCTGTATGAAAGTCCGAACATCTGAACAACTAAGCGATAAACTGGCAGATGATCTTGCTTGGCGAAAAAAGGAACTTTCAGAAGTTAAGTCCTTGATAGAATTAAGAGATGTTTCTCTTCAAAGACACAATGCGCTAATTCGCAGTGAAGTATGTATTCTTTATGCTCATTGGGAAGGTTTTGTTAAGTTAGCTTCCAACTCTTATCTAGAACACGTTGCTCTACAAAAACTTCGCTATGATCAGCTAGCTAGTAACTTTCTAGCTTTGGCAATGAAAGAAAAACTAAAAGAGGCAAAAGATACAAATAAACCATCATTATATATACCTGTTTGTGACTTCTTTGTTTATAAATTAGACGGCAAATGCTCTTTACCCCAAGAAGCAATATCTACTGCATCAAATCTTTCTTCGGACATTTTAAAAGAAATAACTCATATTTTGGGAATAGACTTTTCTGTTTATTCTACAAAATCAAAATTAATAGATGAACAGCTTTTAAAGACACGAAACGAAATTGCACATGGTAACTTTTTGTTAATTGATAGAGAAGAATATATACAATTACATACAGAAGTTATTGCAATGCTTGATATATTTCGAAATCAGATAGAAAATGCCTCCGTTAATAAGGATTTCACCTTGAAAAAATAAAGCAGTTCTTAATAAGTGTTTAACGGGATTCAAAGACTTACAAAACTTATACCACTAGTTCAGTGCGTCAAAAAGTCAATTGAACAATTAGATAATGAATTGAACAATTTGACCTTGACGCACCCTAGCGGATTCTATTTTGTTACCTTTTTAAAACGAGGGAACCAATCATCTAAAATCGAGTAGACCACAGGTATTACAATTAAACTAAGGATGGTAGAAGTAACTAGACCTCCAGCAATAGCTACAGCCATCGGCGATCGCAATTCTGAACCTGCACCTAATCCTAATGCGATCGGTAGCATCCCTAACAGAGTAGACATCGTGGTAATGACGATGGGACGCAAACGCACCGGGCCTGCTTTGAGAATTGCTTCTGTACGACTTAAACCAGTTTGACGCAATTGGTTAATGTAATCTACCAAGACGATCGCATTTTTGTTTGCCAGTCCCAGTAAGAATACAAAACCAATCAGTGAAATCATGCCGAAATCACTCTTGGTAAAAAGTAACGACAGCATTGCACCCACAATTGATAGTGGTAAAGAAACGCCGATAATTATGGGATCTATCCAACTTCTGAACAATAAAATCAATACCCCAACAATGCACAGTGCAGATAACACCAAAGTAGAGGCAAAACTACCAAAAACTTCATTTTGACGTTCCGAGTCTCCACCCAAGTCCAAAGTGATGCCATTTGGTAAGATTGGTTTGGCTTCTGCTACTATCTTATCAGTAGCATCACCTAAAGATAAACCCTGCCCCAAATTGGCACTGATGTAAGCTACCCGCTTGTTATTGAGGCGCTCCACTTGGAAAACCTGCTCTTGGGTATTGTTTTCACCTGTGACTGTAACATCAGCAAAGCCAGGTATTTTCTCAATACGCTCTTTAATTGCCTTAGCGGTTTTATTGAGAAGTTGTAAATCATTACCCTGTAACGCTACTTGTAGAGGTTTTTGTCCGCCAGTATCTACAAATTGAATGTCTTCGATGCTGGTAGTCACACCTGGAAGACTGGGTAAACTTTTACGCAATTCGTCTTGTAATTGCGCCGTCTGAATTTTGCGGTCTTCCTTGAGTTTTACGTACAGTGTGCCTTTATTTGGTTCACCCTCACGGGAGCCAACTGTAGTAAACACTGTTTGCACATCAGGGTACTTCCTCACCGCCTCTTCTAATTTTTTAGCTACTGTCAGAGAGTCGTTGAGGGGGAGAGGGATGGGCATTAGAGGTTGAGAATTAGGTATTTGAGATGGGTTAATATTGCTTCCTTGTCTTGCTTGTGCTAGTTGTTGCTGTAAAGCCGCCAAATCAGGAATTTTTGGTAGAGGTGCAGTGTAGGTGATATTAAATTCGCCCCGGTCTAATTTGGGAATAAAACCTTTAGGAATAAATGGGATTAATGCCATACCAGCAACAAAACTGATTACGGCTAGAGCGACGACTGTTTTACGATGATTTAAAGACCATTTAAGTAAGTTTCTGTAAAATTCTGTAAATCTTATCCAAATGTTGGCTTCTCGACGTTGAGGTGTTTTTTTAATCGGTTTGAGCCAGTAAGTAGATAGCACCGGCGATAAAGTCCGAGCAACCAAGGTAGAAGCTATGTAGGAAGCTGAAACTGTAATGCCGAATGGCTTAAAGAACTGACCAACTACTCCACCCATCAAACCAATAGGTAAGAACACAGCTACGGCTGCGGCTGTAGTGGCGATAACTGTTAAGCCAATTTCATCTGTGGCGGAGAAAGCTGCTTGACGAGGGTTTTCGCCTTCTTCAATGTGCCGCAGGATATTTTCTACGTCTAGGATGGCATCATCGATTACACTGCCAATGACCAATGCTAGAGCTAGTAAGGTGATGGTTTCTAGGTTAAAGCCAAAAAACGCCATCACAATAAAAGTTGCCAGCAAGGAGGTAGGAATCGCCAGTGCGGAGATGAAAGTTGCTCGCCAATTCCATAAAAATGGGTAAATCACCACAATCGATAAGACGATCGCTTCTATAAGAGCATCTATTGTTGACTTGGTTGCTTGACGAATATATTCAGCTTGAGTTGCAGCTAAGGTAAGTTTGACATCTTTGAGGTTAGTCCGCAGTCTTTGTACTTCCTTTTCCACTCGACTGACAACTTCTAAGGTGTTAGCGTCACCACGTTTGATTACCTGGAATGCTAAAGCCTGTTGACCGTTGAACCTGACTAATGTACCTGCACCTTGAGTCAACGCTGCTAGATTATTATTAGCAGGGCTTGTGGGAGGTGAGGTATTAGCAGTACCTAAAAGCGAGACTTTGAGAACTCCAGGCAATTTAGCGATCGCTGGTGTAATTTGGTCTTCGGCTAACTTAGTTAAATCTGCCAAACTGCGAGAACTACTTTCAATGGCATAACTTACCGCCGCCGACTCATTCAAGTTTAGAGGAATAATTTTGTAACTTGCACCTTGAGGCAAAGTTAACTGTTTAAGTGCTGTTTCAACTTCCCTTTTCGACGTTTCCAGATTTATTCCCACATTAAAAGCCAGACTAACAGCAGCTTGACCTGGATAACTAGATGAGCGCAAATCATCTAGTCCTTCTAGAGAACGCAGGCGCTCCTCTATCGGTATGGTAAGCTTTGTTTCTGTATCCACAGCAGTTTGTAGAGGAGCCGTAGCATTTACCACCACTACCGGAAAGGTAATGTCAGGAAACAAAGCATACTTAAGAGAACTGAAAGCCAGCGCACCAGCTACCGCCACAGCAATCCAAAAACTGACAGTGAGCCACGAATACTCAATCGCCCATCTGGAAAAATTGAAGCGTTGTCGTGCTAATTTTGAGCCGTTTCGCTTTACCATCTTGGAAAATTATCATGCGGAAGACACAATTATTTGTCATGCTACAGTAATCCTTGGCACTTTGCGAGTCTTCAGTGGGGAAGTGGGGGGAGATGAGGGAGATGAGGGAGAGGGGGGAGAATAACTATTGACTATGGACTAATGACTGTTGACTAATGACTATTGACTATTGACTATTGACAACTATCAAACTTTGAATTATGGCAGGACATAGTAAATGGGCAAATATTAAGCGCCAAAAGGCGGTAGTAGATGCCAAAAAGGGCAAGACATTTACTCAGTTATCTAGGGCGATTATTCTAGCGGCTAGAAATGGGATTCCAGACCCAGCCGGAAATTTTCAATTGCGTACAGCTATAGATAAAGCGAAAGCGGCTGGTATTCCCAACGATAATATAGAACGGGCGATCGCTAAAGGTGCAGGTACTTTTAGTGATGGCGCTAGTTTAGAGGAAATTCGCTATGAAGGTTATGGCCCTGGTGGTGTCGCCATCTTAATTGAAGCCCTCACCGATAATCGCAATCGCACGGCTGCTGACTTGCGGGTGGCTTTTAGCAAAAATGGGGGAAATCTGGGGGAAACCGGCTGCGTTAGCTGGATGTTTGACCAGAAGGGTGTGTGCGTTGTCCAAGGTGTGGTGGATGAAGACAAGCTTTTGGAAGCATCCTTAGAAGGTGGTGCGGAAACCTATGAGATGACTGAAGATGAGACGGCAGAGGTGTTTACTGAGATAGCCAATTTAGAAACCCTCAACCAGACACTCAAGGACAAAGGTTTTAAAATCACAGATGCTGAGTTGCGCTGGATTCCTAGTAATCATGTAGAGGTGACGGAACATGACCAAGCGCGATCGCTACTTAAATTAATTGATACCTTAGAAGGTTTAGATGATGTTCAAAATGTCACATCTAACTTTGAAATGTCTGAAAACCTTATGACAGTAAGCATCGCCTAGAAAAGATTTTCAGCCTTACCTAACAGCTATAAATGGGAAAACCCACAACTAAAAAAGAAAAGGGTTCTTCCCTACCCCTTTCTTTAATCAATTAATCAAACAAAATTTTTGTGGCATTTTGGCAACCAAGATTCTGCTATTGCAGTTTAAATAAGATATCAAGAGGGTTACGGGAAGGTAGAGATTCAACTAAGAGATAATGTTACTTACATAACTCTTAGATGCCCACCCTAACGCCAGTTGTTGATTAAGTGCTGTAGATTCGCTATACAAGGGGAAAAGTAAAATCTCAGCACTGATCACCGCTTCACTACAACTGGCTAATATTCAACTAACATATATATAAATTGGGGCTGAGAAGTTATTATTACTAACTCGGATTTTAGTAATCTTTTAATAGGACTTAACACTATATTTAGTGTTTTCTAATCTGCTGAGGTACTGAGTACATGGTTAATAAAATTGGGAAAACCTCAGAGTTCCTCTGCGCTTTCCTCTGCCTTGAAAAGTTTCCTGCGGTTCGCGTAGCGTCTCGAAGAGAGGGAAACCCTCCTCCAGAACTTTTCGCTGCGTCCCTCTGCGTTGAAAAATACTAATTTTGTACCTCACTTAAATGGGAATTGCTAAAGTTCATTTCAAAATTTATAAAAGTAAATTTTACGCAAGATAATAACTGCCAAAACAATTAAGTAATTGTGGCAGATGCTGTTGTGATAGTTTACTTAATTAAATTAAATCAGCACGGGGTTTAAAGGTTTCAATTTGCCGAATCTTTTCGTACAATTCTTTTTCTTCTTGGCTAATAGTTTTTGGGGTAAGTATTTGAATTTCTACCAATTGATCGCCACGTTTACCATTGTCGGTAGGATAGCCTTTATTTGCCAAACGGAATCTTTGACCAGACCTGACTCCTGGAGGAATTGTCATCTTCACAGGGCCATCTAAAGTAGGTGCTTCTACTTGTCCTCCTAAAACTGCTTCGCTAGGTGTTACTGGTACTTGACAGAATATATTCGCACCATCAAGCTTAAACAATGGGTGAGGTTCTACCGTGATTTTGAGATAGAGGTCGCCGCCGCCCATACCTTGATTGCGTAGGCGGATAGTTTGACCTGTAACCATACCTGGGGGCATTGTTACTTCTAGCGATCGCCCATCCTCTAATCTAATACGTTCATTCCCACCAGAATAAGCCTTTTCTAAAGGTAAGGTTAATCTCGCCTCAATATCCCGACGGGTTTGACGGGGTGGACTTTTCGGGACTGTATATTCAACTCGGCTTTTCGGTGAACGAAACGGGTCTGCTGTCGCATTTTTACTAGCGCCATTTTTACTTTCTCTACGACCACCAACCCCGATAACTTGATTTAAGAAATCTTCAAAATTAGCAAATTGGCTTGGATCTAAATTCTCATTGTCGTTACGTTCTCCTGTTCGACTCTCGCCCCAGCCTTTGGGTTTGGGAGTTTGCTTAGGAAAACCTTGTCGTTTCCAATAGCGGCTAAACTGGTCGTATTGGGCGCGTTTAGTTGCATCGGAAAGCATTTCATAAGCTTCGCCGATAATTTTAAACTTTTCTTCCGCCTCTTTATTCCCCGGATTTAAATCAGGATGATACTGTCTTGCTAACCGCCGATAATTCTTTTTAATGTCTTCATTAGTTGCATCTTTAGATACTCCCAAAATTTCGTAGTAATCACGAAAATTCTGCAAATTCTGCATATTCATTTATTTAACTTTTAAATTTTAGATAGTGGTAATTGTTAGTAATTACCAATTACCAATTATTAAATCCGCATTCAGGAGGGGACAGTTGACAGTTGACAGTTGTTACTCCCCTACTTCCCCATCTCCCCCTACTCCCCCCACTCCCTCATCTCCCCGCTTTACAGCCAATCATCGTCATCATCCCAGTTATCCTGATAGCTAGGACGGGATCTGCGGGGTGGACGGTTATTGTCGTAGGAGGGACGGCTGTCTCGTCCATAATCTCTGCCGTAGTCCCTATTGTTGTTGTAGGAATCACGTTCTCGATAATTGTCTCTGGGATAGTCGCGTTCTTTTTCTTTATCACCGACAAAGATGTCTTTGATGGTGGCAAATAAATCGTCGTCTTCATCTTCAGCATAATACTGACGAACTTCCCGATTTAGCTCATATAAAGCATCTTGCAGGTCGGCGTAAGCTTGGTCAATACCGCGATCGTCATTTTCTTTGAGACTTTCTTTCAGTTCTCGGCTGATATTATCGATGCGCTGGCGACGGTTACGGGCAAACTGCATTCCAAATTCTAAGGCAACTTCTCGCAGTTGTCTTTCGGCTTGGAGAATTAAAGCTTCTGAACGGGTGCGTTTTTCTACCCTCTCCTTGCGTTCCCGGTCGATATCAGCATATTTTTGGGCATCCTGAATCATCCGATTAACTTCAGCTTCACTCAAAGTAGAAGCACCTTGGATCGTAATACTCTGTTCTCTACCTGTGGTTCTATCTAAGGCTGTCACCTGTAGAATACCATTGGCATCGATATCAAATGCTACTTGAATTTGGGGAATGCCTCGCGGTGCTGGGGGTATACCGTAGAGTTTGAAACGTCCTAGTGATTTGTTATCACCAGCCATTTCCCGTTCACCTTGGACTACGTGAATTTCCACGGAGTTTTGGTTATTTTCTGACGTTGAGAAAATATCAGAACGGCGGACGGGGATGGTGGTATTGCGGGGGATGAGTTTTTTCATCACGCCACCGATCGCTTCCAAACCCAAAGATAAGGGTGTAACATCTAGCAGCAGCACATCTTTAAATTGTCCCGCTAGAATCCCGGCTTGAATGGCTGCACCCATTGCTACCACTTCATCAGGGTTAACATTCTCGCTGGGTTCAATGCCAATCAAATCACGCACTAGCTGTTTCACCATTGGCATTCTCGTAGAACCGCCAACTAGTACGACATCTTCTATATCATCTGGTCTAAGTCCCGCATCTTTTAAGGCGCGTTTAACTGGGTTACGGACACGTCCTAATAAGTCACCACACAAGCCTTCAAATTGGGCGCGTGTCAAGCGAGTTTCTATATGTTTGGGGCCTTCTTCTGTGGCGGTAATGAAGGGTAGGTTAATATCAGTGACGCTGACGGCGCTAAGTTCGATTTTGGCTTTCTCTGCGGCTTCCATCAAACGTTGCAAGGCTTGGCGATCGCTCCGTCTTAAGTCTACACCTTCTGTTTCTAAGAATTGCTCTGCTAACCAATCAACAATTTTCTTATCAAAGTCATTTCCTCCCAGTTGGGTATCGCCACTGGTGGCTTTGACTTCAAATACTCCATCCCCAACTTCCAGAATCGATACGTCAAATGTCCCACCACCCAAGTCAAAAACTAAAATAGTTTCTGTATCACCCCGATCTAAGCCATAAGCTAAAGATGCGGCTGTCGGTTCATTGAGAATCCGCAGCACTTCTAAACCAGCAATTCTACCAGCATCACGAGTTGCTTGTCTTTGGGAATCGTTGAAATAAGCGGGTACTGTAATCACTGCGCCTGTGACTTGTTCCCCTAAATAAGCACTAGCATCATCTGCCAACTTCTTCAGCACCATTGCTGAAATTTCTTCTGGGGCAAAATCTTTACCCAAACGAGGACAGGCAATTTTAATATTGCCAATTTCATCTTTACGGATGGTATATGGTACACGCTTCGATTCAGGACTGAGTTCGGCATACCTGCGCCCAATAAAGCGTTTAGCTGCAAAAAAGGTGTTTTGGGGGTTAAGGACTGTTTGCCGCCGTGCCATTTGTCCTACTACCCTTTCGCCATCCTTACTGAAACCTACAACGGAGGGGGTTGTTCGCATTCCTTCTGCATTGGCAATCACCACCGGCTTGCCACCCTCCATTACGGCGACTACTGAGTTGGTTGTACCCAAGTCGATGCCGACTACCTTGCCCATGCGTTACTTTTCTCCTAACTGTGTCTTACTATATATATTATGGTTGGGCAGAACTACCTCTAGCTTTTTGCTACAGAATCAACTTGCCTCAATGGTATAACATTCGTCATTAAGGCAAAAAGCGGAGGAATTACAGCTTGAGGATTTAGTTGCAAGACTAGGATAACATTGACGATGGTTAGTATGTTCTAGCCTTTGTGAATGTTGTAGCCTCATCTGTGAACTTTTTGGCATCTTCAAGTTGGGATATCCACCCTCTCCTTAATTACTAAGTGTGTCAGTTGTCAGTTGTTTTGGATAAAAGTTTAACAGTCAACATAACCTGATAACTGATCTAATACTCATAACTAGTGTATGTGGTTTTAGAATATATGAAAGCTACTGACTACTAACCACTGACCACTAATACATAGGTGAATTTAAAAGCCAGATTACATCATCACTTAACGCAGATAGCACGAGAACGTGACCCTTATCTAGCGACGGCTGGACATTTTTTTGTCCAAGAATACATTCGTCAAGAATTGTCCCAATTGGGAAGTGTGGAAATCCACACCTTTGAAGTAGGTAATAAATCTTTTAAAAATCTCATTCTCAATTTACCGTCCCAAGCTGTTGGAAAAAAACAACTACCACCTATTTTAATTGGTGCGCACTATGATGCTGTACCAGGAACGTCAGGGGCTGATGATAATGCTACAGGTGTAGTGGTTTTATTGGAATTAGCAAAAATGTTTGCGGCTACGCCAGCCAAGTATCCGTTGCGGTTGGTGGCTTTTGATATGGAAGAATATGGTTTGTTGGGTAGCACTGATTATGCAGCTTTATTACGTCAGCAACAGCAGCCTTTACGCTTGATGATGTCTTTGGAAATGTTGGGATATCGTGATTTCACCCCAGGTTCGCAGAGATATCCATCACCGTTGGAAAAGTTTTACCCCAATACAGGAGATTTTATTGCATTAATTGGTAATTTACGCACCATACCAGATTTAATCAGCATGAGTCGTCGCATCCGCCAAGCGGGAGTATCAAGTCAGTGGCTACCAGTACCAAATCGGGGTTTGATTGTGCGCCAAACTAGACAAAGTGATCATGCACCGTTTTGGGATGTGGGTTATCCAGCAATGATGGTGACGGATACAGCCTTTATGCGGAATCCTCATTATCATAAAGCGAGTGATGCGATCGCCACTCTAGATTTAGATTTTCTCACAGGGGTATGTAAAGGCTTAGAAGTGGCTATCAGGCGGCTGTAACTTTCACAGCCGCACTCATACAAAACACTATAAAGTGTAAGTAAAATCGTTGACTAACATTCCAGGAGTCATAATACCTCCTATATGACGGTTTTCGTAGCTGCCTACTTCGGGAATAAATTCTTGAAAATCGGTTAAATCTACTAGATTTTCTCCCCAGAAGCGGTATAAACTTTCGTCAAAGCGTAAGTTTTCTATGGGGGCGACAATTTCACCGTTTTCTATCCAAAAACAGGCGTAACGGGTCATACCTGTAATTCTACCTGTGGGGCGATCGCTCCAATTCAAATAATGTAAATTAGAGACATATAACCCTGTATCTAAACTCGGCAATATTTGTGCATAAGTTAAATTTCCCGGACTTAATTCTGGCGCACGCAACATTTCTTCACTACTCGCACCGTTAGAAGTTTTGTTATATTCCTTAGCTGTACGAGAACTAATTAAACTATTAACTAAAATTCCTTTTTCAATTATCGGTAATTCTGGAGGAGCCATTTCTCCTAAGTTGTTAAATCTAGGTACTAATCCCCGTTGAAAATTCTCTTTAATGCTCAACGAAGGGGAAAGCTGTTTATCTTTACGCGATAAAATAGCTAACGCACTATTACCTTGTTGAATATCTGCTTCACTAACTGCACCCCAAGAAAGCATACTCACTAAATCAGCCACAGCAGCCGGAGCAAAATAAGTTTTGTATTGTCCTCTTGCTAATTGTTTTGCAGGAGTAGAGAGAAGTTTTAATTGCTGTTTACCTTCATTAATTTTAGCTGCATAAGCTTCTGGATTCCAATCACTGCCAGCAAATGTACCTTTAACAGCTTGCCCAGAAGTAATAAATAAAGAATAATCTAAAGTGAAGGAATCGGTAGCGAACCAATGTTTTTGTCCACTGGAATCACCATAAGCTCTAATAATTACCCCCCCAGCATATATGCCAGTAAAATCTAATTCTTTTACTGGTTCCAATACATTCGCTACTACTGATTCTGCTGGGAGTATATTTCCTGTATGTATTTCTCGGCTGGTGTTATTTCCTGATGGTACTACCAAATATGGATCAACTGGTAGTAAAGGTAGTTCACTACGCAATTCCTGCAAAGCTTGGTATGCTGATTGCCAATCTTTTTCCCAATTTCCAGTAAAAGGAAACTGGCGAAAGCTGCTACATTGATCTGTAATTAGAGTTAATTGAATCCAACCATCAGCCACAAAACCTGTTTGGCGAACTTTGGCTTGATTAAACCGGATAAATTGACTACGTTCACTATTTAGTGAAACGGTAAATTGTTCATTTTCTGCTTTCTTAATTAGCAGTGTTTCTAATAATTGATTAAAACTAACTTCTAAAGTAGATATATCCTCAAGCTTCATAGATGTAGAAAATAATAATGTATGATAAGTGAAAAATGTAGTTTGTAATAAGCATTAAAAGCCTACTACAAACAATTTTGAATTCTAAATTTTGAATTATTTAACTCCCACCTCCAAAAACCTCTACATTAGCAAATACACAAACAGGTGAACCATGTCCTACCCAAATTGATTGATTAGGTTCACCTTTGCCACAGAATGGTGTGCCGTACATTTCCCAGTTGGAATTATCACCGACTTGGATGAGGCTGTGCCAAAATTCTGGTGTAGTGGCTCGATAGTTGGGATTACGCAGGGTTTTGGTGAGTTTACCATTTTCGATGAGTTTGGCATACTCACAGCCAAATTGAAATTTATAACGGCGATCATCAATTGACCAGGAACGATTAGATTCCATATATACGCCTTGTTCTATGTTACTAATCATCTCATCAAAGCTGGCGTTACCTGGCTCTAGGTTTAAGTTCGCCATACGGTCAATTGGTGGTCGGTTCCATGAGGAAGCACGCGCACAGGCTACCCCCGGAACTTTCGCTCTAGCTTGGCTTTCTAAACTGCCTAAACCCCTTTGCAAAACGCCTTCTTTGATTAAATATTCCCGTGTAGCCACTGCACCTGTATCATCAAATCCATAGCTGGCATATTCACCGATGACTGTGGGGTCAAAGGTAATATTCATCAATGGCGAACCATAGCTGAGGTTGCCAAAATCGCTGGTGCTGACAAAGCTACCACCAGCATAGTTACGCTCATCACCTAAAATTCGGTCAAGTTCTAAGGGATGTCCCACACTTTCATGAATTTGTAACATCATTTGGTCTGGGGCTAAAACCAAATTGGTGCGGGTGGTTGGACATTCTTCGGCAGATAATAATTCTATCGCTTGTTCGCCAATTTGTCGTACCCTTTGCCATAGGTGGTTTTGTTGTAATAATTCAATTCCGCCTTGGTAACAGTTTGCTTGGGAACCGTTGTTAGTCCGTTGTTGAACGATCGCTCCATCTTGCGCGATCGCTCCATAATGTGTTCCGATAGAAACAAACTTTTGATATACCTCAGAACCATTACTACTAACAAACCAACTCTCTTTTTCGCTAGTAGCCGCATTTGCAGTGGTTTGGACAATTTTGTCGTCTACTTTTAAAGTGTGACAAATCCGCACCAACAAATCATTAATTTCCCCAGGACTGAGGGCATTTAAGGGTTCTACAAAAGGTGAATTATACTCACCCACTACTTTGGGACGTTCGCTAACACCAAAGGGATAAATGTACCACTGATTAGCAGCTAGGGCTTGTTTGTAAGCAATTTCCGCCGCCGCTTGCAGTGATGTTAATTCTAGGGAATTGGTAGCAGCATAACCGAAAGAGCCATTTACCAAAACTTCTAACATGGCTCCAATGGTGCTTGATTTACCATTA
Source organism: Nostoc sp. MS1 (assembly GCF_019976755.1). Lineage (NCBI taxonomy): Bacteria > Bacillati > Cyanobacteriota > Cyanophyceae > Nostocales > Nostocaceae > Nostoc > Nostoc sp. MS1. The sequence continues at coordinate 3,718,977 of NZ_AP023441.1, read as the reverse complement.
TGTTGAGGCAAACCATCACGCACATAATGATGAGCAGCAGTTTCTTTAACTACTCTAATACCGATCCAATCAGCAGGTATTTTAAAACTAGCGATCGCTTTTATCAGTTCAGACCACATAACAATAATCTAGGGATTGGGTAATTGGTAATTGGTAATGGGGGAGTGATGATCTTATCTGCTCCTCTGCTCTCTGCTTTTTCCAGTTTCTTTTAACCTCTGTGCCAGCGCGTACCTTGAGGGCTATCAATTAGGGTAATACCTTTAGCTTGTAGTTCGTTACGAATGCGATCGCCTTCAGCAAAATTCTTGGCTTTTCTCGCTGCTTGTCTTTGCTGAATTAAATCTTCTATATCCGCATCGCTTAAACCATCTTGCCCATTTTTATGTATTTCTGGCTGCGCGGTTAAACCGAGAACGTTAGCTAAAGTAACCAAAGTTTGCCATTGTATTTTTAATTCTTCTATCGGTGTTTCTGTCTTTCCTCCATGCACTAGGATGTTTCTTTCACGATGGAGTTTTTTTGCCAACTCAAATAATATTGTTAACCCACCAGGGAAATTAAAATCGTCATTGACTGCTTCTGTAAAACGCTCAACATAGGTATTAGATATTCCATTCCCCAGTTCCCATTTCCCATTTCCTAATTGCCAACCAGCCAATAAGCCATCCTTGATTGTGTGCCAACCATTGGTAGCAGCTGCGATCGCTTCATCGGTAAAATCTATTGGGGTACGATATTGCGCCGTTAGCACAAATAACCGCATCGCCATCGGATCAACGCCCCGTTCTAGTAAATCGCGGATGGTGGTAAAGTTGCCCAAGGATTTGGACATTTTCTCCCCATCAACTTTGACCATACCGTTGTGTAGCCAGTAGTTTGCTAGAGGTTTGCCTGTAACGGCTTCTGATTGAGCGATTTCGTTTTCGTGGTGGGGGAAAATTAAGTCAGCACCACCAGCATGAATATCTATTGTCTCACCCAGGCGATCGCGTACCATTGCCGAGCATTCTATATGCCAACCTGGACGACCTGCACCCCAAGGTGATTCCCAAGAAGGTTCTCCAAGTCTAGCTGCTTTCCACAGAGCGAAGTCGAAAGGGTCTTTCTTTTTCTGATATTCTGGATCATCTACATTGACGCGATCGCTTGCACCTGCCTGCATATCCTCCAGTCTGCGTCCTGAAAGCTTGCCATACTCAGCAAATTGCCGTACTGCGTAGTAAACATCGCCTTGCGAGGGATAAGCGAAGCCTTTATTTTCTAACTCGTGAATTAAGCGTTGAATGCCGTTGATTGTATGAGTAGCACGGGGATATTCATCGGCTTCTTTAATCCCTAGCTGTGCCATATCCTCAAAATATGCCTTAATGAAGCGTTCTGCTACCGCCTCCATTGAGGAATTTTCTTGCCGCGCTCGGTTGAGGATTTTGTCATCAATATCGGTAAAATTTTGTACATAGCGCACTTCATAGCCCAGGAATTGCAAATAACGCCGTACCACATCCCAGACAATGCAAGCTCTAGCATGACCCAAATGGCAATAATCGTAAACCGTCACGCCGCAGTAATACATCTTAACCTTGCCGGGTTCGACTGTCTTAAAGGGTTCTTGACGACGGGTGAGGGTATTGTAAACAGTTAGTGCCATAACAGAGTAATGCTGAAATAAGAAGATAAGCAATAATAGGGTTAAGCAGCTCGGACTTGTGCCGAGTATCCCTATGCTAGTGTTTTCTAGACAATCTACGCTACCATTTTGCCATTCTGCTGGAAAGCAGTTGCCCCAAAAGTTCTTTTATTTGTTCTAATTTTGCGATTTTCTTGCTATGCAATCAGCAGTTACTCAAAATTCTCAACCTATGGATGCTCCGAAACAAGGAATGCCAGTAACAATTATTACTGGATTTCTCGGTAGTGGTAAAACAACTTTACTTAATCACATTCTCAACAATCAACAAGGCTTAAAAACCGCCGTTTTGGTCAACGAATTTGGGGAAATCGGCATTGACAACGAGTTAATTGTTTCCACTGATGAGAACATGGTGGAATTAAATAATGGTTGTATCTGCTGCACTATTAATAATGACCTGGTTGATGCGGTATATAAAGTTTTAGAACGGGAAGAAAAGCTAGATTACTTAGTTGTAGAAACAACTGGACTAGCAGACCCTTTACCAGTAGCCCTGACATTTTTGGGTACAGAGTTGAAGGATTTAACCCGTTTGGACTCGATTATCACTGTAGTCGATGCAGCGAATTACAGTTTAGATTTATTTAATTCACAAGCCGCATATAGTCAAATTGCCTACGGTGATGTGATTCTGTTGAATAAAACAGATTTGGTCGATGAAGCTACCTTGAATGAATTGGAAAGAAAAATCAATGAAGTCAAGGAAGGTGCAAGGATATTAAGGACGAAGCGATCGCAAGTTCCTCTCCCCTTAATTTTAAGTGTTGGTCTGTTTGAGTCTGACAAGTATTTTGATACAGTCGATACTCATAGTCACGACCACCACGACCACCACGACCACCACGACCATTCAGCCTGCGGTCACGACCATCACGACCATGACCATGTTCATTCAACTTGCGGTCATGACCATCACGACCATGACCACCATGACCACTCGCACCATTTAGAAAATGATGGTTTCACATCGATATCCTTCCAAAGTGATAAGCCATTTTCTATTAGGAAGTTCCAGTATTTTCTAGATAACCAACTACCCACAAATATTTTCCGCGCTAAGGGTATTATGTGGTTTGATGAAAGTCCCAAACGCCACATTTTTCACCTGTGCGGTAAACGCTTTACCTTAGATGATGAGGAGTGGAAAGGTACACCAAAAAACCAAGTAGTATTAATTGGGCAAAACTTAGACCGTGAAACCTTACTCACTCAATTAGAAAACTGTCTGTGTCTTCCTTCAACCAATCGCGGTAAGGGTTTTGGGAAATAGAGATATATGGATGAAAAATACCCCACCCTAACCCTCCCCTTGCAAAGGGGAGGGAACTGAATTTCTAGTTTCCCCCCTTTGCAAGGGGGGATTAAGGGGGGTAATTTAATATTAGGCATATTGAAACTAAGTATTGTGACAGAACTTTATAACAAAACCTCACAAAAAGAAAAAAGGCGATCGCTCCGTAATAATATGCCACCTGCGGAAAAGATTCTGTGGGACAAGTTGAGAAATCGACAAATTGATGGTTTTAAATTTCGTAGACAATACAGCATTGATGTATTTGTTGTGGATTTTTATTGTGCTGAATTAAAACTTGCTATAGAACTTGATGGTGATAGTCATTTTCAAGCAGGGGCGCAGGTTTGTGATTATGAACGACAATGTTTTCTTGAATCTAAGGGAACTCGTTTTTTGAGGTTTACAAATCAACAGGTTTATCAAGAGTTGGAAGGTGTGATCGCAATGATTGCACAAACAGTTTGCCAATTGCGGCAGATTACCTGTGATTTTACCCCCTGCGTGACCAAATTTTGAACCATAACGTGACTAAAAGTTAACGTAATTTCAAGCTTTTGAGCCAATCAATAACTTAGCTTTATGAATCAAATTATGTCCGCGTGTTTTAAATGTGAACCATAATACGACCAAAAGTTTTATTTTTAGATGTGGTAAAAAATGCCGAGCAAGACACACTAATTTAGTCGAAAATTTTAAACTTTCGGTCAAAATATAATTCAAAATGTCCACAATATGGTTCAAAAATATGTTTCGCCAAAAATTGAGTGATAAAGCGATCGCCTGAAATCTGAATTTTTATTTCTCTCTCATTACGGTACGGTACAAATGAACTATTTGACTATGTTCCTTGCTGTAATTAAGTTTTGAGTTTTTTGAACTCCATTTATAGCTTTGAACTATATGTTGTCCTAGTACAGAGTGAAGTATTTCGTGACCGTTTGGCTAAATTATCGTTCAAATCACATTACCCCACCCTAACCCTCCCCTTGCAAAGGAGAGGGAACTTCAGCAATTTTGATTGCTCATACGTGCGATCGCCTATTTTAAGAATTGCATTGTTTCTTGTTTGTCAGCGATCGCCCCGCCAAATTACCAAAAGTGCGATCACCGTTATTGATTTCTGACCACAAAGCTAGTTTTTACCAATACCATCGCAGAGAGTGCGATCGCATGGTCTTGCCAAACGACAACTCAAAAACTACGATTTAGCCCATGCCGGACATCTTATCACTCTTGCAATGCCTGCTACCGCAGATAAACGCGACAACGATGCGGCAGTTGAACCAAATTATCCTGGCAATGTTAGCAATGAGTGGTCGAGTCACGATGTTGGGAATTGCACGTTGGACAGATACAGGTGGTAGCTATCGGACGATGGGGAGATTTTTCTCTACAGTCATACCTTGGGCAACATTGTTTTGGCTGTTTTTTCGTAAACATGTAGTTATTTTGGTCAAAACTAATCTTAAGACCAATACGGCTAGCCATGTAATTTTATTTTCCAGCGACCTAGACTTGACATTTGAGAAAATTATTGATTATTACAAGCTACGTTTCCACTCTCGTGTTTAATTTTCGGGATGCTAAACAATTCTGGGGGTTGGAAGATTTTATGAATCTGAGTCAAACTGCTGTGACTAACGCTGCTAATCTCGCCTTCTTTATGGTTAATTTATCCCATCATCTCCTGGCTGATTTCCGTAAACATAATCCTGGTTCTGGCATTATTGACCTGAAAGCTTATTACCGGGGTTTTCGATATTTTCATGAAATGTTAAAAATACTTCCTCAAAAGCCTGACTCTATTTTATTAGCCCAAATTTTTGCCAAGCTCACTTCTTTGGGACTTATTCATCCCCTTTCCACAGGTGTTGAACCCTCGTAAATTGGCTAAGGTATTGATTACAGATGAAACTTGGCTGGCTTGAATACGGGTGTAGCGAGTTTTATCTGGCATCACTAAATTAGGGCCAGCTTTGCAGTTTTTCATGCAGCCAGTACCTTTAATGGTAACTTGGTCTTCAAGACCGCGATCGCTTAAAGCAGCTTCTAATGCTTGGCACACTGCTTTACCACCGCGTTTCATACAATCGGACTTTTGACATACCAAAATCGTTGCTTTTGCCTTATTTGGTTTTGGGGCAGTATTTTCCATAGCTGGCACTTGCTTAATTGGTGATATAGTCTGAACTTTTTGTGTTTCCCCTCTAGCCGCCATCACACGTTCAGCTTTAAATGTCACTTCACCAGTTTTGGCATCATACTTCTTTTGACCAACGACTTGTAACAAAGTACCAGCAGGTAAGCGTAAATCAAAAGTAAATCTTAAGTGCTTGGCAAGTTTAACGTAACATTCACCATCAGCAGTGAGTAATAACAAGCCTTTAAGCTTATAGCCATCTTTAATAACAAATTCAATAAATCTACCCTCAAGGCAAAACTCTGATACATTTTTACTATTACATACACCCATATTCTTTCACCTCTGATTAACTAAAGTAAGCCTGAGTTATGAAATGAGACACATTGCAGCCACTAATTAAGAATGTGGATAGCGGCTTTGCCAACAAATCTCAAGAGAGTAAATTAAATCTTGGCGAGAAGAAGTAAATTGTCTCATCACGCTCCAAAGTTGAACAACTGTCGTAGGGTTGACAACTTCAACTTTTAACGGTTGATTAGCTTCACAGCAACAGGGAATCTCTAATTCCTGTAGACGCTGATATACCAGCCAACGATCTACCCAATTTACTTCTACAACAGACTTTTCATCTACTTCGGAACTGAACGGTTTCAAGCGACTAGCCCTCAAAGCACAACCAACTTGCAGTAAATATGATGTTTCTACTCCTCAAGTATTGAGAATCTTTAAGAGTAGAGCATCTGTTACTAGCATATCCTAAGTGCAAACAATTCTCAGTTAGTTTCACAAAAAAATTTCAAAAATTTCTCAATAATCTTTTGTCCTCCAAAACCTTCATCTGGAAAATAGGACACTTAGCTGGGTGGAAATGCGTCAATGCGTGGTGTATCAACTCAAAATTCAAAATTTCTCAGCACGGGCTGAACGCCCCGCTACCGCTAACACAACTCACAACCCAACATTCACTTGCTAAATTAGTTTTGGTTATCTTAGGTAAGAACTATGCGGCATTTACTAAGCACCCTTTCATTGGTAGTGATACTCCAAGGCTTTCCAGTAGTGGCTCAAGCTCAAGTAACCGAAAATACTGGGGGCGTATCATCGGAAGCGATACAACAGGTAATTGCTGCCAATTTGATGACTAATTCGACTGATGGTAATTTCTATCCAGAAAGGCTGATTAATCGTGCTGAACTAGCTTCTATTTTGGTGAAAGCATTTCGTCTGAATAAACAAGAAGCCGCTAACCAGTCGAAAACCATCTCAGTTGGAGATGTACCCCGTTCTCATTGGGCGTATCAAGATATTCAGACAGTTTTGAAGACGGATGTGATGAAAGGTTATCGGGGGAATTTGTTTTTCCCTAACCAACGGGTGACAAGGGCGGAAGCTTTAGCGATTTTTGCTCAAGCCTATGGTGTATTTCAATTCTCTGATGATGCTGTTAACGAAACACTTGCGCCTTATCCTGATGCCGCATCTATTCCCCCTTGGGCGAGAAAAGCGATCGCCACTGTAGTCACAGAAGGATTTATCAACACTGATGCTCAGAATAACATATCCCCACTAAAACCTATGACTCGTGGAGACATGGCTTATTTGCTGAGTAAATATTTGCAAAGACAACAACAACAACCAGAAACACCAGTAGTTCCAACGACTACCGACAGTCCACAATTACCTTAGTTATATAATTAAGTAAAAACCCCAAAGCAAAACTAAAAATATGACATAGCCAATACTAATCAATTTTTGATTACGGGCTATGGGCTTTAGACTATGGACTGTTGACTATTGACCACCCCAACGAGGAATTGATCACAATCATCAACAACTTGGTAATTTTTGCAAAATGAATCTAATTACACTCTTTAAAGTAATTTTACGGTGTAGGGTATAAGGCGTAATTACTAGTAAAAAATGCTTAAAGCCTAGTGCTTAATTACCCATCATTTGTAAATACATTTTAGATTGCTACTTAGTAACAGTTCAATTTTCTGGGCTACCCGACCGTGGGAGAATCAGAATACCAAAAGTAGAGATTAGAGAGGAAAACCCTATAATATGCATCTGAGTGAAATCACACATCCCAATCAGCTGCACGGTCTATCTATCCGGCAACTGCAACAAATCGCCCGTCAAATTCGAGATAAACATTTACAAACAGTAGCCGAATTTGGTGGACATTTGGGGCCTGGCTTGGGTGTTGTCGAGTTAACACTGGGGCTTTACCAGACTCTAGATTTAGACAGGGATAAAGTTATCTGGGACGTAGGACACCAAGCTTATCCCCATAAACTGATTACAGGGCGTTACAGCAACTTCCACACCCTCAGACAAAAAGATGGAATTGCTGGTTATCTCAAACGTGGTGAAAATAAATTTGATCATTTTGGTGCAGGACATGCTTCCACCAGCATCTCCGCCGCATTGGGCATGGCTTTAGCCAGAGATATGAATGGGGAAAAGTTTAAAGTCGCTGCGGTGATAGGTGATGGTGCATTAACTGGCGGTATGGCGTTGGAAGCCATCAACCACGCTGGACACTTGCCTAAAACCAACCTCCTAGTTGTTCTCAATGATAATGAGATGTCTATCTCTCCCAACGTTGGGGCAATTCCTCGCTATCTCAACAAAATGCGCCTCAGTCCTCCGGTGCAGTTTATCAAGGATAATTTTGAGGAACAGTTTAAACACATTCCCTTCGTGGGCGAAACTTGGTCTCCCGAACTAGGACGAATCAAGGAAGGGATGAAGCGGTTGGCTGTTCCCAAAGTGGGTGCTGTGTTTGAAGAACTGGGCTTCACCTACATGGGGCCAGTCGATGGGCATAATTTAGAGGAATTGATTGCTACATTCCAACAAGCACACCAAATAGCTGGACCAGTGTTAGTTCATGTAGCCACAACTAAAGGGAAAGGTTATGAACTCGCCGAAAAAGACCAAGTAGGCTATCACGCCCAAACTCCTTTTAATCTGACAACTGGTAAAGCAATTCCTTCCAGCAAACCCAAACCTCCTTCCTATGCCAAAGTCTTCTCTCATACCCTAGTGAAGCTTGCCGAACAAAACCCGAAAATTATCGGGATTACTGCGGCTATGGCGACAGGAACAGGTTTAGATAAGTTGCAAGCCAAACTGCCCAATCAATATATTGATGTGGGTATCGCTGAACAACACGCTGTCACTCTAGCTGCGGGGTTGGCGACTGAAGGGATGCGTCCCGTCGCCGCCATCTACTCTACTTTCTTGCAACGGGCATACGACCAAATTATCCATGATGTCTGTATCCAAAATTTACCAGTATTTTTCTGTTTGGATCGGGCTGGCATTGTGGGTTCTGATGGCCCCACCCATCAAGGTATGTATGATATTGCCTATCTGCGCTGCATTCCCAACATTGTGCTGATGGCTCCTAAAGACGAAGCCGAACTCCAAAGCATGATAGTCACTGGTATTAACTATACCGATGGTGCGATCGCTATGCGTTTCCCTCGCGGTAATGGCTATGGTGTCCCTCTGATGGAAGAAGGTTGGGAACCTTTGGAAATCGGTAAAGGCGAAATTCTCCGCAACGGTGACGATGTGTTACTCATTGGCTACGGCACAATGGTTTACCCCAGTATGCAGGCGGCGGAAATTCTCAGTGAACATGGCATTGAAGCAACTGTAATTAATGCTCGGTTTGTGAAACCCTTGGACACAGAATTAATTCTGCCTTTGGCTAAGAAAATCGGCAAAGTCGTCACCCTCGAAGAAGGGTGTGTCATGGGCGGCTTTGGTTCCGCAGTTGCAGAAGCCTTATTAGATGCTGATGTTTTAGTTCCTATCAAGCGCATCGGTATTCCTGATGTGTTGGTGGAACACGCTACTCCAGAAGAATCTAAGGCAGAATTAGGCTTAACTGGTCGTCAAATTGCAGAAAGAGTAATAGAAGCTTACTTTCAGAAGCAACCATCTACTGTAGGTTAATTCTGTTTTGACATGGAGATTTTCTCAAAGGAAATTCTCTATTTTTTAGGGTGGGCATTATGCCTACCCTATATTTATAACTATAGAGTTACTTAAATTTATACATAAAAAAACTTATAGGTTTATATATATTAAAATCTGTAAATAAAACTAATTTAAAATATCGAGTTTATTCAATCAATCTATTAAAAGAGCGATTTTATCTAATCACTTTTGACAATCAAACCTCAGCCTAGAGAACGATATGGCTGATGAGCTAGATACAGTAAAAATAGAATGCTTAATGATTCTATGGAACTGAATAATTTTATGAAAAAGTTCTCAGGTTTAGGACGTTGGATAGCTACAGCCGTATTTTGTTTATCTGCGATCGCTTTCGTTTGGCAAGGTACATTTTTCGCTAATACCTCAGCGATGGCTGGAACCTCTACATATTTAATCGCCTCTTCTGACGCTACCGAAGGTTTACGCGAAAAATCCAAAGAGTTCATCCGCGACACAAAATCTACAGTTAAAGATGCAGCTAGATCAAATGCTAACCGTGTCAATGATGCAGACGAAACTGGTAGTGCTGTAGAGCGCAAAGCTAACAAAGATGCGTCTCGCATTCAAAGAAGAGCCGACGAAGATGCTGCGCGTACAGAAAGAGCAGTAGACAACAACCTCAATGCCGTTGAGCGTACTATTGATAACATCAAAGACGCTTTTAACAAGTAATTAAACGGTAAAAGCATAGATTATAAATGCCCGATTTTTTCATAAGTCGGGTATTTTGCTATACCCTCTTTAATTACGAATTACGTTAGCGTAGCGGGGCGGAGCATCGTTACGAATTAGTAATTATTTACGTCCCTTGTTGATATTGCATTGCTTTGGCGTAATCTCCTAACGCATAGCAGGCAATTTTAAGGCTAGCGAGAGCTTGTTCTTCAATCCGCTTGTCTTTAAGGCTTCTAGCTAACAACAAGCGTGCTTCATAATATATTATGGCTTTGCTGTGGTCTCCTAGAGCTTCACAAGCAACTCCTAAAGTACCAAGAGATTGTTCTTCACTACGCTGATCTTTGAGTTCTCTAGCTAATTGCAAACGTTTTTCATAATATTTAATTGCTTTGGCATAATCACCTATTGCATAGCAAGCATTCCCTAAATTTTTTAATACTTGAGCCGCACTACGAGGATTATTGAGGCTAAGTGAGATTTTGACACATTTTTCGTAGTAGGCGATCGCTTTTGGGTAGTTGTCCAAAGCATACCAAGTATTGCCCAAATTTTTCAAAACCTGTTCTATTCCCCAGTTATCTTTGAGTTCTTGGACAATTTTCAGGCTTTGCTCTTGATACTCTATCGCTTGAGTAAAATTACCAGAGGCTTTGTATACCAATCCTAAATTATTTAAGGCTGCTACCTGACTACGCTTATCTTGTAACTGTTGAGTTAGTTGCAAACAGGCTTCAAGAAATTCACTAGCTTTGTTATGGTCGTTGAGATGGCGGTAAGCATTACCTATATGAGACAATACCTGCATTTTGACTGTTAGGTCTGGTTTATCTTTGATAGATAAGCACTTTTGACAGTAAGAAATAACGCTTCTATAGTCTCCAGAGGTGTAAGCTATTAATGCCAGTAAAGAAAGGACTTGTTGTTGCTGTTGTGTATTCCCAGCTAACTGAAACATCTCTAAAGATTGTTCTAAAGACTTGATGGCTGCTATCAAATCCCCAGCTTGCTGCTGTTGCATTCCTTGCCGTAGTAACTTGGCTGCTTCTGATGAATGGTTATCGTTTTCTTGGGAAGTCAGTAATTCTTTCGGCACGCCTTGGCCAAACTCATGGGTAATTGTGTTGCGCTTTACCTGTTTTAAGTATTTGGCAACTTGCGCAGGAACTCTGTTGTTAGTGTTGTTGTTCCCTTCACCGTGTGACATTGACCATTCCTGTTAGCTGGGATGACATCTTTAGTGTTCCCCAAAATTCCCAGGTTGTTTCAATATTGGTGCAATGAATACCTAATAATAATCTCTAGCTCTAGTTTCCTTTTTCTTGCTAATTTTGACTTATGCCAGGTGTATGTAGGAATTAGCAATGGAAAGACAATTAGAGCCGGAAGTGATGGATAGCTGGGAAGAAGCTAGTGAATACGATGCAATGGACTTTACTGAAATAAATAATGCTTTTGCTGAAGAAGCTATAACTTTCGGGCCACAAGGACAGGGTTTAGTTTTGGATGTGGGTACTGGCCCTGGTCGTATTCCGGTTTTAATATGTCAGAAAAAGCCTCAGTGGCATTTAATAGCAATTGATATGGCTGAAAATATGCTGCAAATTGCAGCACAGCATGTCCAGCAAGCTGGGTTGCAAGAACGCTTGCGTTTGGAACTGGTGGATGCGAAACGTTTACCTTATGAAGATGGAATGTTTGATTTAGTTATCTCTAATAGCCTAGTTCATCACTTACCTGATCCTTTACCTTTCTTCTCAGAAATCAAGCGCGTCTGTAAACCTCATGGCGGCATTTTTATCCGTGACTTATTCCGGCCGGAAGATGAAGTAACTATGGATGCTTTAGTATCTACTATTGGTGACGAATACGACGATTATCAAAAAAAATTATTTCGTGACTCCCTCCATGCTGCCCTGACTTTAGAGGAGGTTGGTCAATTGATTATAACAGCAGGGTTGGTGGGTGTGCAGATTTATCAGTCAAGCGATCGCCATTGGACTGCTAAACGCAGTTGGACTTCCCCTAGCTAGAAGCATCATAGTGATTAGCTTCACCTTATCAGGGTCATCTATTTATTGGTGTTTTTGTATTCCAAATTTGTTCAAATTCTGCCTTTGTAATGCCAAATTCTTGTAAATCTGCTTTATTTAAAGGTTTATCACACAACATCCCGTAATTATCAGCAAAATGGTTGTCATCATAGGATAAGACATTACCATTTTCGTAAACCTCTATTTGTCGGGTAGGACATAAATCATTCCCTACCTGCGTTACTTCCATAAAGTAGGTACTAGTTCCCCAAGTATCGAACTCTCCCCCAAGGGTTTCATCCCAAAACCATTTACAATATCTTTTTTGCTCTTTTGTTGAAAACATAATTGCTCTACTCCTAAATATAGAGACTCATATTCTCAAGGTACTCCAAAAGAATATGCTTGTGTATGTGAGCCAGCATATGGAGCAGAAATTAAGAATGTGTTAACCGAAGATTAGTAACTTTTACTACCACTGTAATGGAGAATAGACTATCTTCGTGCTATGAAATCATTATATCACTTAATTATCAGCCTCTACAATGATTGGAAACTTCAAAATTACTGGTATATTATTTAACTTTAACATTTTTAATTTAGCGTAATATTTCACGAGTTTCCATCAAAATTATGCCTAACATATTTTTACCACTACCATCGGCTCCACAACCCCAGTAGTAATCGATGGGAGAGTTCTCAACAATTTCTTCATCGCCAGTTGACAGCAGAATTTCCTTAATATCAGCATGAGTTGCAAATTTGCGTAACACCGCCTTCCGCATGATATCGTCTTTAACTTCTGACCAATCTGGACGTAAAGGGCGAGTTCTCTCTCGTCCCATTTTGGCAGCTTCTTTTGGTGATTTTACTAAACGAATCTGTTCTACATGAGGTGTGCCTAAAAACTTTTGGGATTGAAAGTAATGTTCACTGGTGAACCAATACAAATCATCTAATACAAATCCGTGAGATGAAAAGTTAGAAAAACAACCGTATTGTTCGCCAGTTGTGTAGAAATAAATAGTCATTGGTAAAAATGCTCAGATAAAATCGCCGATTTGAATGTTATGGTACTTCTTGCGGTGGCGATCGCCCACTCTTTTTTAGATAAATTTAGTGCTGTCGTCATCTGAGGGGCGGTAAAATAAACCTAATTTTCGTAGCTTCAACAGAATAATTATGGCAATGCCTTCGACACTGCAACGTGCATTCACCAACCACCGCGTACTGAAAGTAATTAGCGGTTTGAACAACTTTGACGCTAATCACGTCGCAGCTATTGTAAAAGCTGCTGAACTGGGTGGTGCAACTTTTGTAGATATCGCCGCCGATGCTGATTTGGTTCAGCTAGTTAAAAGATTGATCACTCTACCAGTTTGTGTCTCAGCAGTAGAACCAGAAAAATTTGTCTTAGCAGTAGAGGCTGGTGCAGATTTAATTGAAATTGGTAACTTCGATTCTTTCTACGCTCAAGGACGCAGATTTGAGGCTGAAGAAGTCCTAGCGTTAACAAAACAAACCCGTGCTTCGTTAGCAGAAATTACCCTATCTGTGACTGTTCCCCACATTCTCAAACTAGATCAACAGGTACAGTTAGCCGAAGAACTAGTTAAGGCTGGAGCAGATATTATCCAAACTGAAGGCGGTACTAGCAGCCAGCCTACCCACCCCGGAAGCTTGGGGTTAATTGAAAAAGCTGCCCCCACCTTGGCCGCAGCTTATGAAATTTCTCGTGCTGTGTCAGTACCAGTATTGTGTGCTTCCGGCATTTCTAACGTTACCGCACCGTTGGCGATCGCGGCTGGTGCTGCTGGTGTTGGTGTCGGTTCTGCCATCAACCAACTCAATAGTGAAGTAGCTATGATTGCGGCTGTACGCGGCTTAGTAGAAGCTTTGGGAACCGTTGATCGTGTAATCGTCTAGTTAGGGATGAGGGGGATCAGGGAGATGAGGGAGATTGAGGGAGAACATCTAAAACTCTTTTCCTACTCCCTACTCCCTACTCCCTACTCCCCTAACAAAGAATATCCTTCAACGCATAGATAACTTGCTCTTGCTGTTGGGTTGTTAGTTCGGGGAACATGGGTAAGGATAAAACTTCATTACAGGCTTGTTCGGCAACTGGTAATTGTCCTGGCTTGTAACCAAGATATTGATAAACTGGTTGCAAATGCAGAGGGTAGGGATAGTAAATCATTGAACCTACTTTCTTTTCTTGCAAGCTGTTACGTACTGTTTCTCTATGTGCGGCGCTTGTACCGTTGCGTCCTTCTGTAATAACGCGAATAGTATATTGATTCCAGACGCTAACGCCACCAGCTAATTCTTGTGGGACAATGATACCCGGAATTTGACTGAGGAATTTTTGGTAATAGGCAGCGATCGCTTGTCTTTGCTGATTCCAAGTATCAAGATAACGTAACTTAATCTGTAAAATTACTGCCTGAATTACATCTAAGCGGCTATTAACACCTATTTCCTCATATTGATAACGGTGTCTTTGTCCATGTTCCTTGATGATCCGTACCTTAGCAGCAATTTCAGGATCATTAGTTGTAATTGCTCCCCCATCACCACAAGCACCTAAATTCTTGGTGGGGTAGAAACTAAAGCAACCAATATGACCAATACTACCAACTTTCTTTCCATCCCAACTTGCGCCTGTGGATTGAGCGCAGTCTTCAATTACTGCTACATTATGAGCCTCGGCGATCGCCATTAGCGTTGTCATATCTACAGGCAGTCCGAACAGATGCACTGGGATAATTGCTTTGGTTTTGAGGGTAATCGCCGCTTCTACTTGTTGTAGATCGAGGTTAAATGTTGTCTCATCGATATCAACAAATACTGGCTTTGCACCTACTGCGCTAATTACTTCAGCCGTAGCCACAAAAGTAAAGGGCGTGGTGATTACTTCATCACCTGCACCAATTCCTAAAGCGCGTAAGGCTAAAAATAGGGCATCTGTACCAGAATTACAAGCTACGCAATCAGTCACGCCATGATAAGCAGCAAACTGTCGCTCAAAACTTTCCACTGGCGGGCCGCCAATATAACGACCAGAAGCCAGCACTTCTACAACGGCTGTACTCACTTCGGCTTCTATGGAAGTATATTGCTGCTTAATATCAAAGGCTGGGATCGAACTTAGGCTTTGGATCATGAGTTTTCATTTTGTCTGGAGATACACAGAATACATTTCAACTGTCAATTTTGACTGTAGAAATTTTTCTTTCAAGAAATTTTAAAATGTTGTCGCTCTAGATACGCATCAAACAAGGATTATTACTGAAATAATTCTATGGGTAAGATTGAGATTATTGGTGAGTTATGAGTGCCTGTTCTGCAACTGACATAGGGTGGTAATTTGTAATTTGTAATTCGTAATTGGCCAAAACAGTTATGGGCTATTGACTGTGGACTATGGACTATTGACTATGGACTATTGACTATGCAGGATTTAATTAAGTTAGACTTGGCTGATTTGGGTATGGCTGTGGGATTGATGGCGATTGCTATTGGTTTATCGGCATGGGAAAGATTGGGATTGGAGTTGAATTTAGCGATCGCTACTGGTAGAACTATCCTACAGTTATTGGTTTTGGGGTATATTTTAGACTTCATTTTTGCTTTAGATACCCCTTTGGCAGTTTTGGCAATTTTAGGGATCATGTTGACAATTACGGCGATTGTCGCCCGAAATCGCATTAGTCAGAAAATCCCTTATGTATTACCTTTGGTATGGGGTTCAATTTTTGTCAGTACTGCCCTGACAGTGCTTTACACAACTTTCCTCATCATTCAACCAGATAGATGGTATGAACCGCGCTATGTAATCCCCCTAGCAGGTATGGTAATAGGGAATGCGATGAATGCAGCCGCGATCGCAGGTGAACGGCTTGTCAATTCCGTAAACACTTTTCCTATAGAAATAGAAACTCACTTGAGTTTAGGCGCAACGCCAGCACAAGCAGTCAGCCAGTACCGCAGAGAGGCGATTAGATCCGCATTGCTTCCTACTCTCAATCAAATGATGCTTGTAGGGATGGTAGCCATCCCCGGAATTACCACCGGACAGTTACTTGCTGGAGTTAGTACTCTTGACGCTGTATCCTATGAGATTTTAATTATCTTCATGGTGGCTATTGCTAATTTGTTAACCACGGTGTTAATTACCAAAGGATTGTGTCGGCAATTTTTCAATTCTGCCGCCCAATTGGTAAGGTAATTGTTTAGTCATTAGTCATTAGTCATTAGTCATTAGTCGTTAGTCAAAAGTTATTCTCCCTCATCTCCCTCATCTCCCCCATCTCCCACTCCCTACACTAGAATAAAAGTTGACGTAACGTTCTCTATTAGCTAAAGTGTCTGACTCATTGCCATTGCGCGATCGCTACCTTGCCTTAATTGATGAAATTGTGCAGCTGACTCTCCAGGGAAAAATTAGTTCCGTGGAGATGGTATACCAAATGCTGCAAAAGAGTATATTGGCTGGGACGGGGGAAGTGTTTGAGTTAGTGTTAAGCGATCGTACTACTGCTATCCAGGCTCAGGTGGATGGGGAAAAAGATGAGTTGAAAAAGGCTAGGGCAAACCGGAGTTTACGGGCGCTTAAGACGATCCAAAGTCAATGGCAAAGATATGCAGAACAAAATAAGGTAATAGAAGCGATCGCCCAAGCAGCGCGAGAAATCACCACAGCTTCAGCCGATGAGCGATTAGGTACATTTTTACGGCTTATTGATCCCAATCTCAAGCATCCTTTCACTTCGCCACAACTCCAGCAATTAGCCAAATCATTACAACAGTTTGCTCAGTTTGCTCCAGAGGTTGAGCAGATATCACAAGGGATTAACCGTGGTTTAGCAAGTTGGCAGAGATTGCAAGACAGCTTGGTAAGTTGGATGTATGAGCAAAATCAGGCGCTAGGGTTTGGTGGTGTACCAGGGGAAAGCGGTCCTTGGGCGACTTGGGCAAAAAAAGTTAATAGTGAGATACCCCAAGCTTTATTTCGTAGCCTAGCTGTAGAACAATCGGTTGTACCATTTGTAGAACAGCATAGCAATATTACTCTGGCTGATTGGGTGGAAATAGCACTGATTTTCCAGTATTTGCAACGGGGATTAGTGAACTGGTTTGACCAACAAACTTATAATATCCAAGCTGGTTCTAAACTATCGATTTCTACTTTTTTAACTTTTGCTGTGTTGTGGAGTCAGTTAGCCAGTGCTTTTGGCGGTAAAGCCGAGTACAGCAATGGCTCATCACAAATTATGTTGCAAATCCTGCGTACTTTCACCCAGCGTCCCTATTTTCCTCTATACGGTGGAATTTTCGCCTCGTTTTCCGGTAGCTATTTACGGGATGCTTTAGATTATTTAGATGAACCATTAAGCAGAGTTGAGGGAACGCAAGAAAAGGCGCGAATTTTGACGCTTTTAGGTTATTCGCAGCGTGCATTGGGACAATATCAACGTTCGATTCGGTTTCATCAGCAAGCATTGGAAATAGCCAGGAATGCAGGCGATCGCGCTTGTGAAATTGCCAATCTCAATCACCTCAGCCGTACCTATGTGCAGGAGCAAGATTTTGCCGAGGCGATAAATTATAGTCAAAGAGCATTAATGTTGAGTAGGCAAGCAGGCGATCGTACTGGAGAGACTAACGCCCTAGTAAATTTAGGTTACAGCGAAGTGATGCAGGCGCAGAAGCTGGAACAAGTAGAACCAGAAACCTATGAAATGGCGATTAATTATTTAGAGCAAGGTTTACAGTTATCAGAGAGATCAGGCGATATTCAAAGTAAGGCTTTATGTGTTAGTAGCTTGGGTATTGCATATTTAGTAATTAATCAACCGCAAGATGCGATTAAATATCTTGAGGATGGTTTTAAAACGGCACAGATTTCTGGTGATTTGTATCTCCAAGGACGAAATTTAGCTTATTTAGGAGAAGCTTACTATCAATTACTAAATTTGGAGAAAGCTGTTTACACGGGTTCTCTAGGAATGTATTTATTGGAACAAATTGCTTCTAATGAGTGGAGACAACCAGCAGGGTTGTTGACTATTTTACAGGGACAAATTGGAGTTGAATCTTTTCAAAATTTACTCCAACAAAGCCGAAGTAGAATAATTGCCATTATTGGCGTAGATGGATATGATTACCTACCAAAGTTGTTAGCGCAATATCAAGAAGGTATATAAATTATTAATCTTGCCAAATATATTTATCAAGGTTTAACTCGTCCACTGTTGTTAAAACAAAGTTCAGCGTTTCAAAATAATTTTTTAGAGGGCTAAACCTTAACATACTTTTAAATAGGTTTGGTTCGAGTTCATCGTCTTCTACTGCGTGTTCAATAGCAATGTATATCATATTATCTATAAATGAAATATAAATATTTCTATTTTTCTGCTTACGTAAAGTAACCAGTTTCTCCATTAAACTAGGAGATAATATGTATCTGGCTTCTAGTTGATCATCACTATAAACATTAAAATATTTAGCAAATTCTGGATCTTCCAACTTAACTATCTGCCTTTTCAAATGATTAAGTGAGTGAGGATTAGCATTTATCAATTTAGGTTGAACAATGATAGCTGCTTGGCTAGTTTTATTAAACTTAGCACGAAATAGAAAACCCTTGAACACTAAACTTGTCCGCGTGAGTTGATTTTTTAAAACTTCAGATTCAAATTTTTTGTAATCGAGGCTTTTTCCTTGAAGAATACTACCAAAGAGATAAGGAATGATTTTGATAATCCTAAAAATTAGCAGAACTATGTAGACTGTAAAAGGCAATATAATAGTTAAAAAACATATTAAACGCAAACAAGAGAATATGAACCCTCCAAATGAATCAAAATTAATAATTTCTGCTTCTTGGAAACTGGCGAAAGATGTAAGGTCAAAATATTTTGTCCAAGAGTGTTCAACTTCTAACTCTGCACGAATATAGGAAAAACAAATATTCACACCCTTAAATTTGCCACTGATATAATCGGTTTGTCTAATTTTATTTGGTCTGATGATTCCTTGAAAAAGTTGACTGTGTTGAAAAGCATATAGCGTATCTCGAATGTCTTGTGGTAAAGATGCTCTGATGTATGTTAAATTTTTATCTTGATTAACAAAAGTAAATATATTCTCGGAGATTTTAAATTTAAAATCTCTTGATAATGTTTCCAACGATGCACTATAAAACATTATCCAAAGCCAAAATAATATTAAAAATAATATCAAGTAGTTAAATAATAAAACTATAAATGTAATAGGTATATTTACATTTTTTGTGCCATAGTAAATAATCAGAATATTTTCTGTAAGATAAGCAAAAACAACCGGATACCCTTTTAATAGGAAAGTAAAAGCTGTCAAAAAAATTACGTGAGATATAAGTATAGAAAATAAAACTTGTTTTCTTCTAGTTTCAAATGTTTTTAGTTCAGGTAATAGATGCTTTTGACAGAAATCCTTAAATTCGTTTAAGGTTTTTGGTATAAATCTCTTAGTAACTGTTTCTTCTTCTATAGTTTTAGTAACTTTTGGCTGTGGCTGAAGTTCTAAGTTAGAGGTTGTAATTAGTGTATTAATAGTAAAATTATCTATAAATAATTCTGTATACAATAATTTTCTTGCCCATTTGCGGATGCTTTCATATTCATGTAATAGCAGTTTTTGACAAAGAGCGATCGCATCATCAATTTGCCCATTTTCTTGATATGCTTTAACTAACCATTGATGTGCTTGTAAGTATTGTTTTGTATTCTTAGAAGCATTTTGACAAAATTTTTCTAATGCTTTAATTGCTTCTAGATACTGTTTTTGCGTCAAAGCTTGATATCCAGTATTGATGAGTTGAACAGCTTCTGCTTGATTTAGTGCAATTTGTGTTGATGCTGTCTCGTTTTTAGTTTTCGTAATCCTGATATCTGTAGATACTCGATTAAGATAAAACTGGGCTAATATTTGGGTTGTTTGATGTTCGCTATTAATTAACTCTTGACATAAGTTAATTGCATTTTGAAATTGACCACTGTGGAGATATGTATCTATTAGCAATACTTGTGCATATAAATATTCTTTAGTGTTTGGTTCTGTTTTTTGAAAAACATTTTCTAAACATTGAAATGCTAAACTATAGTTTTGATATTCTAATAAATGGTTTATAGCCTCTAATAATTCTTTTGGTTGCCAAGTATTTAATTCCTGCATATTTATAAGTTTGTATTTAACTGCATATTTATTTTATTAATTGCCGATAGATTAGCTCGAAATGGTTCTTTTAATTGATAATTAAGCCATGAAGCTATAAATTTTGTCGGTAACATTTCCACTGCATTGTTATATTCAGTTACTGCACTGTTATAAAATCTTCTGGCTGCACTAAGTTGTTCTTCAACTTCAGTTAATGAGTATTGTAATTGGAGGAAATGCTCACTAGCTTTTAACTCTGGATAAGCTTCTAATGCTAAAATAAATTTATTAAGTGTTCGAGAAATTTGATCTTCTAAAATAACTCGTTCATTGTTAGTTATTCTTTTTGAATTAGCTCTAATTCTGAGTCGGCTAATTTCTACTAATGTTGTCTGTTCAAACTGCATATATATCTGGGCTAATGACACAAGATTAGGTATTAAGTCACTTCTTTTTTGCAGAATTACATCAACTGTGGAAAAAGCATTATTAACTTGATTTTTTTTATAAATTAACCTGTTATAAAAATAAATAAATATAATAAATATCAAAATAACGATTGTTATGATAAAAGGTAACATCGTAACATGTAAAATTTAGTATTTTTTAAAGTATGTCATAAATAAAAATTTTGTAGAATCGTATTTTTTCGTAACAAATTGCGAATTTATTAAAAAGAACTCAGTATAAATCAGGCTTTGGGCTGTAAAATCACTATTGTTAATGCGTCAAGTTTGAAAGAAGTGTATTTGAGGCTAACCGATGTCTTTGTTCAAAATTGAGAAAAAATACTCATTATTAAAATAATTATCACTTTGGGAGTATTGAAAATTTTTAGATAAAATTGTCATGCTATTTTAGTCGATGCCTGAGTATTAATTCTCATCTTATTGATAGCTGATTTTCTTGCACAAATCTAGCTACTGCCAGATGCTATCGTGGTGTGTAAGGTCTTAATCTACAAATGTTGTACCAAGAGATACGCCTGTGGATGAGATATTAGAGCGATCGCACTTCCTCAAGCAAGCATTAGTAGATTTTGTGCTTGATGCAGAGGGAGAGTTAGCCCAAGCGCTGGAAACCTTTGCAGCCCAACAATTACGGCGTGGTAGCGGTGATAACACACAACAAGACTTAACAATTGACAGTTTCCTGACTGAAGGGAAAGTTGGTAATGAGTCTCCCCTAGATTTATTTATCGCCAGTCATCCAGATTTACAAGAGAGCGATCGCAATTTACTGAAAACTTGGCATCATAGTTTTATCGGTTTATTTGCTATTAGTCAGATTTTCACTGATGGTCTAGAATTATTGAATTGGTTAACGAATAAGTCCTATTTAGTCAAACCCAATAATTCCCAAACATTGCAAGCAACTTCTCGACTGAAAGTTGGGGAAATTCTTCTAACTCGTATTTCTCCTGTTACTAATAATTATTGGACATTCACAGGTCCATTTACAATGATGGGTAAATTAGGTAAACCAAAACTAGCTGTAGCTATTGGTAATTTTAAAGAAACCTATAAAAATCACCTTTACAGTGATGCTCCAGATTTACTAGAAGCAGCTTGGGATTCCGTATATCAATATCATCAATATTTTATAGACTTTTTTGGCAGTGATGAAATTACCTTACCTGGCTATAAACTAAATAAAGAACTTGCAGCATTTCAAGAGTTAATTACTAATAAACGTTTAGAAGAATTAGGGATTGATAAAATAAAATATTTGGCTGAATTAACAGCCACAGGAGCGCAGGAAGAAATTCAAACTGTGATTGATGAAATGGGTATAGACCCCAAGGTGGCTTCGCAGATATTGAAGAACGAAAGCGGCAAAACTAAAATGGTAACGCCAAAAATTGATTTACCTGCGGAACTCAAGAACGCCGCACAATTAACAGCCATCTCTCATCCACGTTGGGGACAAACATTTTTACCAACATATAGTAAATTTCAATCTTTGTTATTAACAAAAGATTGGCAAAGTATTGAGGGTGCTGAAAAACTAGTTCGTCATTATCTGGAAGATAAAAGTATTAGTGCTTTCATTTGGTATCGTTTAGCCAAACAGTATTCTAATTCATTAGAAAAAGTTTTACAGACTGTGCTGCAACGACCAAATTTTGACATTAACAGTGATTTAGATACACTTTTGCAAGAGTTCAATAAACCTCTTGAGCCATATTTACCGGAAAGTGCTAGTGTACCTGTACATCTGCATGAATTATTTCAAGAAGCAGTGGCAGAAGTTCACAAATCTAAGCCAAAAGGTAAAGGGCAAAAGCAAGTAAATAAAGGATTTAAATAGAATTGGTCAACAGTCAACAGTCAATAGTCAAGATTTAAGGAAGTCTTATGTCTACCACCCTTTTAGAGTCTAGTTCTATCGAATCATTTTTAGGAAATGAAGCAGAAGAACTGCTGACTTACAAAGCCAAAGTGCCTCAAGATTTGTTACATTTACCAGGGCCGGATTTTGTTGATCGAGTTTGGTTGAATAGCGATCGCAGCCCTCAAGTCTTGCGGAATCTCCAACAACTCTATTCTACAGGTCGTTTGGCATACACTGGCTATCTTTCGATTCTGCCCGTAGACCAAGGTATTGAACATTCAGCCGGGGCTTCTTTTGCACCCAACCCTATTTACTTTGACCCAGAAAATATCATCCGTTTAGCAATAGCAGGTGGTTGTAATGCTGTCGCCAGTACTTTAGGAGTTTTAGGTAGTGTTTCGCGTAAATATGCTCACAAAATTCCTTTCATTGCTAAACTCAACCACAATGAATTGTTAACCTTCCCTAATCAATTTGACCAAATATTGTTTGCTGATGTGGAACAAGCTTGGAATTTAGGGGCTGTAGCTGTTGGCGCGACAATTTATTTTGGTTCAGAACATTCCACCAGACAAATTCAAGAAATCAGCCGGGCTTTTAAACGCGCCCATGAATTAGGACTGGTGACAATTCTGTGGTGTTATCTGCGCAACAACGCCTTTAAAGGCGATAAAGATTATCACCTTGCGGCTGACCTCACCGGACAAGCAAATCATTTGGGTGTGACAATTGAAGCCGACATCATCAAACAAAAATTACCTGAAAACAATAATGGTTATGGTGCAGTAGCCAAAGCAACAGGTAAGAGTTACGGTAAAACTCATGAAAAAGTGTATACCGAATTAACCACCGACCACCCCATCGATTTGACTCGTTATCAAGTTCTCAATTGCTATTGCGGACGCGCAGGTTTAATTAACTCTGGTGGTGCATCTGGTAAAAATGATTTCGCCGAAGCAGTTCGTACCGCAGTCATTAACAAACGGGCTGGTGGTACAGGCCTAATTTCTGGCAGAAAAGCTTTCCAGCGTCCTTTTGAAGAAGGTGTGAAATTGTTCCACGCTATTCAGGATGTTTATTTATCGCCAGATGTGACAATAGCTTAACTCAGCACTACTTTTTACATACATCCAACCAACCTAGAGGAAGACGTTGACTCAAGTAAGAATACTTAACATTCAAGCAGTAGTCGAAGAGTTACAAGGAAATTTATTCAATGTTGGAACTCAAGGATGTTGTAAAGCAATTATCCTGTAAAGTTGGGTTATTAATTTTAGCTGGGATAATCTGGCTAATTACCTTACCTACTACTCCTGTAGAAGCCGGTGGTTATTATGCAGAGAAAAATCACAAAGTAGAACTTTCAAGACCTTATTTTAGTAATAAGCAACGCAGACTAGACCACTATGAAGCTTCTCAACCTTATTTCGGTAACAAAGACCGGAGGAAGCAAAAAGCCAATATTCACACTCAAGATGATGACTTTACCGCCAGCCGTAAGCAAATCAGAAAAAGTAGAGGCGATTTTGAGTAAGTAAAACTTTACTTAGTTTCAGCAAAAGACGTGATAACTCACATTACTATTACTGTGATATCACGTCTTCTTCATTACTTACTGGGTTTGGGATTGAATATCAAGTTTGGCTAATTACTTAAGATATAGTTGATTTATTCAGTAATTAGTAATAAAAAATTGGCAATTAAATCGTTTTTTACAATTACCAATTACCTTTTAGATTTCCTCTAAATCCTCAGTCATACCAGGATTTATAAGTGTTATGTCATATTCACTAGCATCTGTTTGTCCTGAGCGTTGAGTATTCTTTAATAGATAGTAGATAGCGCGTACTTTTGGCCCAAAAACTATCTCGTCTTCGTTCTTTAAATCGTGGGCGGGGAGTTTGCGTCCGTTAATCATCAAGCCATTAGAACTCGGTTTACCTTTACCATCACCATCAACTATTCGATAATAATAACTATTATTGTCTTTTGGCAGTCGCACTAATGTAGCATGGCGACGGGAGACAAATTGAGATACTAGACGAATATTAGACTCTTTATCTCTACCAATAGAGTATAAAGGTTTATCCAGAGAAAATTCTTTACGACCTTGATCGTCTTCAAGAATTAGTAAATGACTTTCATGAGTTTCTGCTGTCATTGATACATCTATGCCACAGTCGATTGAAGTTGGATTCATCCAAGTTGCTTTGATTTATCGTAGCTGATTTTTTCTACACCAGCGTTAGCATAGTTTACCGTGGGTATCGCCTCCGTTGGAGCTAGCTAATTATACTCTGCACAATGACCTTATTAGCGATCGCCTCCTGTGGGCGGAGCATCATTGGTATTTGTGTGATGAGCGTAAGTGTTTATGCTGTGTGGATGTTGTTTAGTGCGATCGCCACCCTCAAAACAAAATCATCATACCCCACATATCGCCTGTGAATTTACTTGATTATGCTTCTTCTACACCATCATTCGACCTCAGAACTAGAAGATTCTCCTTTGCCGCAAGAACATTCTCACTGGAAACAGGAACGTTCTCGTTTGCAACAGAAACATTCTCGTTTAGAACAAGAACGTTCTCACTAAAAACAAGAGTACTTTAGTTGGAAATAGGAACATTCTCGTTTGCAACACAAAAGTTCGGGTTCTGAACATAAAACTTTGAGTTCAAAACAGGAAACTTGGAGATAAAAACTAGAGTGATGAGGTTGGGAAGGTAAATTTTCGTGTTCTCATTAGAGAGAATCGCGTAAAAGTGCTAAATTTTCACGCACACTCACAGTATGAGGATGATTCGCTCCTAAACTTCGCTCTAAAATATTCAAAGCTTGGAGTAACAGAGGTTCGGCTTGGTCGTACTTTCCTTGGGAATTGTAGAGTAATGCCAAGTTGTTGAGGCTAGTAGCGACATCGGGATGATTGTCTCCCAGCAGGCGTTGTCTGAGTTCTAAAGTTTGGAGTAACAGAGGTTCGGCTTGGTCGTACTTTCCTTGGGAATTGTAGAGATATGCCAAGTTGTTGAGGCTAGAGGCGACAAGGGGATGATTGTCTCCCAGCAGGCGTTGATGGAGTTCTAAAGCTTGGAGAAACATAGGTTCGGCTTGGTCGTACTTTCCTTGGGAATTGTAGAGATATGCCAAGTTGTTGAGGCTAGAGGCGACAAGGGGATGATTGTCTCCCAGCGAGCGTTGAAGGAGTTCTAAAGCTTGGAGTAACAGGGGTTCGGCTTGGTCGTACTTTCCTTGGGAATTGTAGAGTAATGCCAAGTTGTTGAGGCTAGTAGCGACATCGGGATGATTGTCTCCCAGCAGGCGTTGTCTGAGTTCTAAAGCTTGGAGAAACAGGGGTTCGGCTTGGTCGTACTTTCCTTGAGAATCGTAGAGATATGCCAAGTTGTTGAGGCTAGTGGCGACAAGAGGATGATTGTCTCCCAGCAAGCGTTGATGGAGTTCTAAAGCTTGAAGAAACAGGGGTTCGGCTTGGTCGTACTTTCCTTGGGATTTGTAGAGATATGCCAAGTTGTTGAGGCTAGTGGCGATTGAAGGATGATTGTCTCCCAGCAGGCGTTTATCAAGTTCTAAAGCTTGGAGAAACATAGGTTCGGCTTGGTCGTACTTTCCTTGGGAATTGTAGAGTTCAGCCAAGTTGTTGAGGCTAGTAGCGACATCGGGATGATTGTCTCCCAGCAGGCGTTGAAGGAGTTCTAAAGCTTGGAGTAACAGGGGTTCGGCTTGGTCGTACTTTCCTTGGGAATAGTAGAGTCCCGCCAAGCAGTTGAGGCTGGCTGCGACATCAAGATGATTGTCTCCCAGCAGGCGTTGTCTGAGTTCTAAAGCTTGGAGTAACAGGGGTTCGGCTTGGTCGTATTTTCCTTGGGAATAGTAGAGTCCCGCCAAGCAGTTGAGGCTGGCTGCGACATCAAGATGATTGTCTCCCAGCAGGCGTTGTCTGAGTTCTAAAGCTTGGAGTAACAGGGGTTCGGCTTGGTCGTATTTTCCTTGATAATCGTAGAGTTCAGCCAAGTTGTTGAGGCTAGTGGCGACTGAGGGATGATTGTCTCCAAAGCGGTTTTGTACAGTTGATAAACACTGTTGATTCCAAGGTTCGGCTTGGGTATATAACCCTTGTCCTTGATAGAAACGACTCAAGCCGATAAAAGGCCAAGTTAAATATTCATCACTAACGTATTGAATGAGATTGTTTGCTACTTCAGCTATGTGTGGTATTGCAAGGGAAACAGCGTTGATTTCCTCAAGGGTAGGAGTCTCAGGAATTTCTTGGGCAACTGCTACCATTACCTGACAAAACCATTCCTTAAATTCCTCTATCTGCTCTAAATCTGTAAGCTTAGATTGGAAAAATTCCCGCAGTAGGGGATGCAGTTGATAAATTTCTTCACCTTTGCGCTGGAGTAGATGCAGATTCAATAATTTATCATCCCGAATTTCTTCTAACTCATCCTTATCTTTCTCTGGTAAGCACTGTTCTACTAATTTCCAGGGTATGGGCGCTGCTGCAAATAAACTGAGTACACAGTCTAATTGTTTGTCATCCTCTGCTAATTCTTGCCAACTCAACTCAAAGGCGGCTTGCACTCCCCTTTGTTCTCTCATATCGGCTTCTGGCTTGACAAGTGCAGGTTGTTCTAGTCGCTTTTCCTTTAATCGCCCCATCATTTTCAATAGGGATAAATCCGGTTTTCGCGCCAGATATCGCCCCACCAACTCTAAACCCAAAGGCAAATACCCCAGCCATTCGCACAATTGATTTGCTACATCTAATTCTCTCTCAATTCGCTCTGGTGTTTCTGCCAGCAAAGACTGTAAAAACTCCAAGGCTGCATCTGGTTGTAATATATCCAAAGATAATTGCTTGATAGCTGCACCTAACTTTTTGCGGGTAGTCATCAACACTTTAAATCGGGAAGATACACCCTGTAAGTAAAGTTTAATTTGCTGGTAATCTGTAACATCATCCACCACCAGCAGCACATTACCCTCACGCCAATTCCGCCAGCAGTATTGTACTTGTGCAGGTAAATCAAATTCTTCTGGTGGGTTTAAATCAAGCTGAGTTCTGGCAAACCGCACCACTTGAACCCCCACATCCCCAGCTTTCGCCTGTAACCAGCACAGTCCACCTTTGTAGTTTTCGCGCTGAGTCATGGCATATTGCAAGGCGAGTTCTGTTTTACCCAGTCCACCCATTCCCAAAATAGCTGCAATGGCTACACTTCGACTACGCTCAGTCAGCACTTGGTTATTTTCCTGCAAAAGTTCATGGAGTTCTTGCAGTTCTTCATCACGTCCTACAAATTTCACCACCCCACTCAGGGGTAAATTTTGCGGTATTTCAGGATTTGACTTTACCCGTTCCTGTTCAGGCGACTGTAGTCAGTTGTATGTGTTTTGCGGATTATTAATTATGATTTGTTGGGCAACCATTGACCCTTTTTCAGCTTGGATACTTTCTGCTAACTTGGCAAAGTTATTAACAATTGATGGCTGCGCTTGAATTTCTGCGGCTAATTTTTGAATTTTCTCAGCACTCTGGGACTGATCTTGATTGATTGTTGCTTCTACTTCCCGTACTGATTGAGCAATTTCAGTGTCTGTATCGGCTGCGGCTTTCAACTCCAACACAGCTTGACCATAATCTAACGCCTGCTGTGTGTTTTCCTGTGACGTATTCGCTAACAAGGGCAGCTTATTTTTCTGGCGTAGCTGTGCGATTAACTCGTTACTTTTTTCTAATGCAGCTTCCCCCAGCATTTCGCCTGTTCTTTCTAAAGCCTTAGTTAAAACTATAGTAGCGATCGCAGTTCCTACGGCTGTTAAGGTTACTGGTTCCATAAGTTAATAATAATATTACGAGTTTATACTTATGTACCACAGTTTAGCGCATTAAATAACGTCGAGTCAGAAACCTAACCCCAACCCCTTCCCTTGTAGAGAAGGGGCTAACAATTTGCCAAGTACCAATCATACTTTTAAGCCTCTCCCCGCGTCGGGGAGAGGTTGGAGAGAGGTTCTTAATTTTGTTACCAGATTAACGATGAGCTAACCGCCGTAATAACAAAGAGTTAGTGACTACACTCACTGAACTAAATGCCATCAACGCAGCCGCACCAGAAGGATTCAGCACAAAGCCAAGGTTGGGAAGTAAAACACCTGCTGCGAGGGGGATACCAAGGGTGTTATACGCAAATGCCCAGAACAAATTCTGCCGGATTTTGTTGAAGGTGGCGCGGCTCAACTGAATCGATTCCACAACATCGCCAATGCGATCGCGCATCAAGACGATCTGTGCAGTTTCCATCGCCACATCTGTACCTGAGTGTAAAGCGATCCCCACATCTGCTTGCGATAAAGCCGGGGCATCATTTATACCATCCCCAACCATCGCTACTTTAGCAGCTTTTGTTTGTAGTTCTTCAATAAATGCAGCTTTTTTCGCTGGCGGAACCCCTGCGACTACATCAGCGCTATCAATACCTAGTTGTTGCGCTATGGCATTGGCAGCTTCGGTGCGATCGCCACTTAATAGCACCACCCGCAAGCCCATCTGCCGCAATTTCTCTACTGTAGCTTGAGCATCTGGTCTAATGGTATCTTGCACACCAATCAGTCCGGCTAAAGTCTCTCGAACTGCTACACCAACCACAGTTTTACCATCCGTGGCTAACTTTTGCGCTGCCTGTTGGGCTGTTTCACTTAAAGTAATACCATGCCAACTTAACCAATCCCAATTACCCAACAGCACAGTTTCACCATCCACCACAGCAGAAACACCCATTCCTGGCTCAGTATGGAAATCCACAGCTTCAGGAATTGATAGCTTTTGTTGTTTTGCCGTTTGCTGAATGGCTTTAGCTAAGGGGTGGTGTGTGCCGCTTTCGACTGCTGCGGCTAGTTGGAGGAGAGAGTAGGGAGTGGGGAGTGGGGAGTGGGGAGTGGGGGGAGATGAGGGAGATAATAATTCACCACTGCCTTCTGCCAAAACAACGCAATCGGTAACGACTGCATTACCTGTGGTGAGAGTGCCGGTTTTATCGAAAACTATGGTATCTAGCTGATGTACTCTTTCTAAGACATCGCCGCCTTTGATTAATAAACCGCGTTCTGCACCTATGCCAGTACCTACAAGTATGGCTGTGGGTGTGGCTAGTCCTAAAGCACAGGGACAAGCAACGACCATGACGGCGATCGCTAGTTTTAAACTAACAAGGAGGGGGGAGTGGGGAGTAGGGAGTGGGGAGTGGGCAGTATGGCTCATCATTGGCATACCACCGCCGGACATGACGACATCTGGCCAGATGTGTGTGCCGAAGAAGTACCAGAAGATGAATGTTAATAGAGATGCGGTGAGGATGGCGTAGGTAAAGTAGCCTGCGGCTGTGTCGGCTAATTTTTGAATTGGGGCTTTGCGGGTTTGGGCAGCTTCTACTAGGGCGACAATGTGGGCGAGGGTGGTATCATTGCCTGTACGGGTGGCTTTGATAGCGATCGCACCTGATTGGTTAATTGTCCCTGCTGTTACTGTATCTCCTGGTTGCTTAATTACTGGTACAGCTTCCCCAGTCAACATCGACTCATCCACCGTTGTCTGCCCGAAACTCACTTCACCATCAACAGGGATTTTGTCTCCTGGCAGAACTTGCAACCATTCTCCCACCTTTACTTGCTCGGCTGGGATTTCTACAGTATTTGCTCCCAATCCCATCTTCTCGGCATCTGGATTAGCAATCAATCTTGCTACTTGTGGTTGTAGTGCCAGCAGTTGTCTAAATGCCGCAGCCGCCTTACCTCTTGCTTGTTGTTCTAATGTCCTGCCCAATAGAATAAAGCCCAGCATCATTACTGGTTCGTCAAAGAAGCACTCCCAACCCATTTGGGGAAAAAACAAAGCCACTACACTGGTTGTATAGGCTGTGAGTGTTCCCAATCCTATCAAGGTATTCATATTTGGCGCATTACGTCGCCATCCTAACCACCCATCAACCACAATAGGACGGCCAGGAATTAATATTGCTACCGTTGCTAATCCAAAGTGGAACCAGATGTTATTTAATACGGGAATTGAGCCGCCAAGATTGCCTAAGTGACCAATTCCAGAAAAGACTAATAGCACCCCAGCAATGATTAACTGCCGAAATGCCGCTTGCATCTGTTGGCGCTGTCTTTGTGCTGAATCTTCTAGAGTTGATTCACCTGCTTGATCTCTAGGCTTGCGGGGCTGGCTAGGAAATCCAGCTTTTGTTAGTCGCTGTGCCAGCATATCTGGATCTACCGCGCCAACTTCAGACTCCACCACCGCTACCTCTGTAGCTAGATTCACACAGGCACTTTTTACCCCTGACTGTTGGGTAAGCTGTCGCTCTACTGCATTTACACACCCAGCACACTTCATCCCGCCAACATCCAGAATAATTTTCTCTAATGGGGGGGTTGGTTCTGGGTTAAGCTGAGTTTTTGGCACAAGTTGCATGGCAAGTGTTGAGATCCGCTACGAAGATTATACGTTTGTTATCAAACGTCTCTATTTCGAGCGTAGGCGAAATTTGGAAATATGACTGATTGTCAATACCATTAATTTTATTAAGATTAGCCTGGCATTAGTAGGCAGTGGTGTTAACTACGACTCCAACGTGTTGCATTTACGTAGGTAATCGCTGCTATCTGAAATGGCATAAAGGCAATCAGGCTTTTCCAGAAATAGTGAATTTCCCAGTTAGACATAGCACTGAAATAACCAATACCCATCAATAAGCACACAAACCAAATCAGGTGTTTACGTTTCAGCATATGAGGGAGAATAACTGTTGACTGTTGACTGTTGACTAATGACTAAATTAAAACCAACTCTGCTTATTTACTATATATGTATTGACAAATTCTTCCGGGGTTTTGTTGAGGTAGATCATGCCTTCAATTAATCCTATGAGCTGCATAATTAACAAAGTAATGCCGTAGGAAAAAGTTCCACCTACCAGTGTAATCACCAACATGATGAACCCTTCAATGGCATAACCTAAAATAAACTTATGAATACCAAAACCGCCAAAAATAATACCGCAGTAACCAGCTAATAATTGTTTGTTGGTTTGAGTAGGACTAAGATTCGCCATAGATAGTTTTCTCCTTAAAAATGCGTATAAAATTACAGTTTTTATTTTATTGATTTACTACAATATGCTTCGCTAGTAAATATTAAAATTTTTAGTAGTTCATTAGCCGAAAATGAGCTACAACAAATATAGGTGATATTCTAATAAGCTAAAATATCACTTGATACGATTGTCTTATTACATAGCAGTATTTGCTTGCAGTTATATAAACTACAACATCAGTATTACAGCTTATTGGAAAAAATTACTCTTTCAAGAGAATTAAATCCAATTGTCTATGAAAATGCTTGTAATATACCACTTTTTACAGGAACATCCGTGATAGTTCCGGAATTTTTTGACGATGGTTACAAGTATTCGTAGAGAAGGAACAGGTAAATAAGGAATCAAAGGGTACTGAGTTCTCATAGCTACCCCACGTTACATGAACAGAAATCAAATATTAGTCTTAATATTACAGGCTTTTCCCTGCTAAAACTTTTCATATATATGTAGTATTTGGGTATCGCTCACTTACTGGCGTGCTTGACTCTTTTCTCAATGCAATTCAACTTTATAAAGAAAATATAAAATAAGTTTAAATTTTATATCTCATGACTTGACGCAGATAAAAAAGTAGCAAGTGATATGGCAGAAAGCAACCATAAACCCATAATATTAACAGCCTGTTTATTCTTAATGAGTTAGGCAAAATAAAGTAAAGATTTTCACTATTGGGAGTTGGTGTTTTTCTGGAGACGGATGAGTGCGTTATAAACCTGTTGCTTTAGGTCTGCGTTACTTTGGATTTCCACAGTCATTCTATTAAATTTATCAGGAGTTAGACCGTAATCACTAACTATTTTTTGCGAATGATTACAGTAATTGACAGCAATATCTCTAGCCCTACCAGGTAAATTATTCAGACTATTAGGTTCACTACAAACAATTTGGGGAACTTCTCCATTGCCAACTATTTTCTTAATTTCTCCAAATGCTTGTTGTCGTTCTGGCTCCATTGCTAATACAGCTTGTGCGTAGCTAGTAATCTCGTTATTATTAAACGATTGATTCTGAGCATTAGCTTTCAAGTTTCCAGTACTAACAAGTAAACTAGCACTGGCGGAAATGCTAAAAAACAAAGTTTTAGCCAGTATTTTTTGCATACTAGTTTGGGTAAAAGTATGAGACATAATCTTCATAAGGTATGACACAGACAGACAGTAAAGTTATATTAATGACTCTGAATTATTTTGCCAGGTAGAAGTTCCAATCAATTACAGCAATTCACAAAAGATTTTTTTAGATACGTCGGCATACTTGACAAAGTTCGATGATTTTAATTTGCAATATTGATATTTCTGGACGGCTTTGCTTGAGGCTCACCTCTAGCTCTAGTAATAATGGTAAACAAGAAATTAGTTGCGCTACAGACAGAGATTGAACCTCTTGCTGAAGAAAATAGATGCGTTTAGGATTGCCAATCTCAGCAGCTTGGGCGATCGCTTGCGGATTGCGTTCACCACTTTCCATCATCAGCTTTACCCATAACCAAGTGCGAAATTGTCCAATTAAGGTGGCAATTATCCGCAATTCTGGTTCGGCTGCATTGATGAGATCAGCCAAGATAGTTAATGCTTTAGCTGTATCACCAACCCTAATAGCTGCGGCTAGCTGTAAGCTATTTTGGGTGGTATTTCTCACTAAGCGAGTAACAGTATCTTCTTGGATAGGGCGATCGCTATCCTCAGCATACAGGCGTAATTTCTCCATTTCATTGTAAAGCAGGCGTGTATCATTGCCTACAGCCTCAGCAATAAGTTCCGCCGATTTTGGTGTCAGCTTCACTCCCACAGTTTGAGCAGCTTGATTCACACCTTGGATTAGTAACTCTGTCTTCCAAGGGGGAATGAGGGGAAATTCCCGAAACTCAGTAGTAAATTGCTTGAGTAATTTTGTCGATTTTAGGCGTTCATCTGGTTTATTGCGGCTGGTAAGCAATAAAAAGGAATTTTCGGGAATTACAGACAAGGTACGCGACAGTTCCGCCAACACATTCTCTGGACAATTCTGTAATAGGTTAGTATTCATCAACCAAACCAACCGTCCCCCAGCACCAAAAGTCGGAGTCATGATTTGATTTAGTGCTTGGATAGGTGCGTCGCTATCTTCTGGGGAAAAAGTAGTGTAGTTAAAACTTATCCACAGGGGATCAAGAACGCGATCGCGCAATGTGGTTACAGCTTTGGCGATCGCAAAATCATCTTCACCCCAGTAAACATAAATTGGCATACTTTCTCAAAATCAATTTCCTAAACTTCGTTGAGGACTTTTTTTGGTTGGTTATTAGCTGTTGCTGGCATTCCTAGTATGCGATAAAGGCTGGGATGAAACTCTCCATGAACAGTCAACAGCATCGCCGCAATTAAAGCATTGGCTTTGAGGATAGTTTCTTGAAACTCCATCTCCACATCGGAGAGAGCGACAATTCCACCGCCTATACCAATAGATGTTTGTTCTAGTGTAAGTACGGCGGTACGAATGACTATATTTAAGTCTGCTGCACCATTCAAACCCAAAAAACCGATCGCACCTGAATAAACTCCCCGTGCTTCTTGTTCGAGTTGATCGATAATTTCCATAGTTCTCAACTTCGGCGCACCCGTCATTGAACCACCGGGAAAAGCCATCCGAATACAATCAGTAGCATCCATGTGAGGCGATAATAAACCCCGGATAGTGCTGACAAGTTGATGCACTGTGGCATAACTTTCTACATCCATTAATTTGGGAACATGGATACTCCCTACCTGACAAACTCGTCCCAAATCGTTACGTAATAAATCAACAATCATCAAGTTTTCGGCTCGCTCTTTTTCCGAGTTACGCAAACTTTCACACAATAAAAAATCTTCTTCGGGAGTTTTGCCACGGCGGACAGTACCCTTGATTGGCTTGGTTTCTACCCAACCTTGACGATCAATTTGCAGAAATCGCTCTGGAGAAGAACAGGCGATCGCAATATCACCAAAGCGGAGAAAAGCCGAGTAAGGAGCCGGGTTAATTTGGCGTAAGCGACGATAAAATGTTAAAGGATCAGGTGTAGTATCCGTGTGTAGGTGATTTGTCAGACAGACTTGGTAAGTTTCCCCTTCACGAATTTCTTGTAAACACCTGTAGATATCATTTTTATATGTTTGATACGACCGACTTAAACGGAAGGTTACAGGCTGGGATGTAGCACCCTCAAAAGGAGGTAAGGGAGGAAGTGTCAAAAGACGTTTCTCCATCAGATCAAACCAAGCTGGGGCTGATGCTGTTTCGCCTATGGGAGTCAGGTAAACTAAGTAAGTAGTTTGCTCTTGATGGTCAAACGCAATTAGGCGATCGGCTAAAAGCAAGATAGCATCGGGAACAGATGAAGTATGTACTAACTCTGCGCCGCACTCAGCCTTAAGTTCATAGCCAAAATAGCCCACAAACCCACAGTTGAAGTCAAAAGGTAACTCCTCAGACTGGCAACGTCGCCGATTAATTTCCCGTTTGAGATAATCAAAAATACTTTCGTGGGTGCGTGTCACTTTCCCCGATTGTGTCACAATCAGTTCTTGGGATTGTGTACGGTAACGGATTAGTAAACTATTTGATCCTCCACTTCCTCCCATGAAGGAGAAACGCGATAATCCTGCTTCTACTCGGCTACTATCGAGCCAAAAAGCATGAGGATCTTCGCCAAAAAGATGCACAAACGCCTGTTCAGTATTGGGAAAATAATCTAGTTTGCGACTACAAATAGTAAACTCTGGCGGTTGTGGCGGAGTATGAGGAATCGAAAAAAGTTTTCTTGCAGATGTTGAGCAATATTTACCATTTTGCTTGAGTGATATTTCCGTAATCCTTTTAAAGTTTTGCAGTAATTGATATCCATACTCACTACAAATAGATTCTGGGTGGAACTGCACACCCCATAATGGCAAATGGCGATGTCGCAACCCCATCACTAAACCTTCTTCAGTCCAAGCCACTTTTTCTAAACAACAGGGCAATTCTTCCGCAACTAGTAAGGAATGATAACGGACTACACGGAATGGTGAAGGGATATCT
Source organism: Nostoc sp. MS1 (assembly GCF_019976755.1). Lineage (NCBI taxonomy): Bacteria > Bacillati > Cyanobacteriota > Cyanophyceae > Nostocales > Nostocaceae > Nostoc > Nostoc sp. MS1. The sequence goes on along the minus strand of NZ_AP023441.1, from coordinate 3,683,367 downwards.
TGAAATAAATCACAATTATTATGGTAAACCTGACTCAATCGACCATGTTTAGGTTCTGGTGCGTGAATTATCTTGCCACCATAATAATGTCCTATTCCTTGATGACCAAGGCAAACACCCAATATAGGAACGTCTAGATATTTTTTTAGTATATCTTGACAAACACCAAAATCTTTAGGTTTTTCTGGACGACCAGGGCCGGGAGAAATAACTATATTATCAAAAACTTGTTGTTTCAACTCATGCCAGTCTAATTGGTCATTACGAACAACTAAGGGAAACTCTCCGTTAACTTCTGCAATCATCTGGTAGAGATTAAAGGTGTAAGAGTCGTAGTTGTCGATAATTAGTGTTTTAATATCGCCCATTTGAGTAATAAACAAGCAGAAGTTACATTCATACAAGTATTTATAATCATCAACGCTTTTTTAAGCTATGTAAACTACTGCTTACAGTTACACACATACTACATAGCAAGACGATAGCGCCAAAAACCGTAGTACTCGTGTAATTTTAAGTAAATAATTTAACCAACTTCTGTTTTTGACACTTGAATTTAAGTGACTTTTTCGATTTTCTTAAGAATTTATTACTTTAGTTAGAAGCGATCGCGTGATGTAAGCGTTATTTTGCTTACTAGCAGTAGTAGTAATTCACTTTCTTGGGGACTCTCAAACGACAGGATAATAATCTGAAAATTTCAGACCTATTGGCCGAAAGTTCGGGAGATTCCCAATTTACTTAATCTTTTACACAGCAGAAATATATAATAACGAATTTTAGCGAAAAATTTCTCTGATTTTTAGGTTGTAAACAACGCAGTTGAAGTTTATTTAGCTTATAGCCTAAAAGCCACTTCTGTGGCTCTGTGGTAAAAAAATAATTTATTGAACCACGGAGGCACGGAGACACAGAGAATGACTAAAAAATTTATCTACACTGATAAACTTTATACTCATAGCCATCTACATCTGATAAGGGTTTTGTTTGAGCTACGCATTTTTTGGCTGCTTCGGCTATGGGTGCATGGAAGTTGACTAACCAAACATCAAAAGGTCGTTGTAGCTGTTGCAATGTATTTTCTAAGGCTACTGTAGAGGTATTAGGGTCTTGTTCTTGATGTGCTAGGAGAAACTGGGTAGTAGTTTGGGCAGAAGGTTTCAACTCTCTAGCAATACCCATCATTTCCCCAGTTTGGACTAAGGTTTTGTGGGTTGTGGCGATGAGAACCGGAACTTGAGAATTTTGTTGAATGATCGGGACTAACAAGTCAGGACGGTAGTATTTTTGATAACCTAAATTGCTAACGACAGTGATAGCACTGACTAATCCCATCAGCCAAATTAACGCTACGGCTTTTTGGGAAGTATGCCAACAGACCGCTAAACTAGCACCTACAAGAATGATTACAGCCGGGAAATAGATAAAGTTGTAACGAGCGCCCCTGGTAATATCTATACCAAAAATATAAGTCAAAATGAAAAATAAAGCGATCGCTCCTAATACTACTCCAGTCAATAATTGAGTTGACAGACTAGCTTGGGGTTGCTGTAGTTGAAATTTATAGCCACGCACCAAAATCGGTGTTGCCCAAATAGCGAAAATTAGCATTATTAAACCGGAAACTATCACTACTGCTAGCTGTGCCGATTCTACTGGTAGTAGCACGATCATCGTTACCCAGGCAGCGAAAAGCTGAAAAAATGGGTTGAGCAAGCTTAAGCTAATGCCATCGGTTTGAATCCACTCTGTTAAACTACTACGATAGGGATTTTCTAAAAAACTCGGTAGCCAAACTAAACCAGCTATGGCTGTCCCCAAAGCAACGGCATAAATGCGCCACCAAACGGAGGAAAGAAAGACTAAAGTTTTTGCTTGTTGGGACTGTTGCCAAGCTAAAAATATCAAAACTAAGGCTTCTGCACAGAGTGTCAGAGTAAAGAAAAAATGTGTAGCGATGCCTAAAGCATTAATCCCCACCCAAGAGATGATTAACCAAAGTGGTAATAATGTCCGGTTTTGCAGGTGGCGTGTGGCAATGACTAAGCAAGATAAGGAGGCAATTACCCAGATTATGGCAAATGTGTAATGGCGTGCTTCTTGGGCTAAATAAATTGCGTAAGGTGAAACAGCCATCATAGCTGCTGCTAGGTGTCCCACTAAGCGGGAACGAAAAGCTAACCTACCTAAGCCATAGGATAGAGGAATGGAAACTGCACCTAGTAAAGCAGGAAGTGAACGCGCCGCAAACAGCGAAACGTATTTTTCTTGATTGGGGAACAAGTTCATCCACAAATGCGCCAGCACAAAATACAGTGGTGGATGGTTGTCCTGGGTAATCATGATGTGAATCACATCCCCAATAGTAGCGGCTGGGTTTGGTTGTAGGGGTTGGAGGAGAATATCAGGTGCGATCGCCTGATTTAGAGGTACTGATAAAAAACTATTCCCCAAACTAAACACTAAAGTGGCAAATTCATCAGTCCACGGGGGCTTGGCTGTCAAGTTGGTAAAACGTAAGCCTAGACCGATGATAAACCAGCCGAGTAAGAGTAGAGGATGTAACCAACGAGAAGAAGCGGTAGAGTGCCAATTATACAAACCAATCTATTCCTTGGGAGAAGCCCAGCGTGAGAATACACCAACTTGTATATATTAGACCGAGCCAACTATTTCACATCAGTTACACGCCAGCTAAGTTTGAGGTTAACCCAGAAATTCCAAATAGTAGCAACGGCGATCGCAATCAGGTTAGCAACATAGCGGTTAGGAATCAGGAAATTAAATACTAGGTTCAAAACCATAACATTCAACACCAACCCCGCCAAACAAATCACGTTGAACTTGACAAATCGCTTCAGCCTTTGATGCCATTCTTGCTGTCTAGTGGTTACATCAGCAAACGTCCAGGCATCGTTCCATAAGAAATTATTGAAAATAGCGATTTCACCGGAAATAATTTTGCTGCGAGTTAGAGGTAAAGCCAAGGTTGAGGGGTCACTGAGTAAGTAAAGCAGTCCCATATCTACAAATACGCCACTCAATCCCACCAAGGCAAAACGCAAGAATCGATCTAGAGGGAAATTAATTTTTGCCTTAACTCGACCTACACGCCCAGTAGATAAACGCAAACGTACTAGGTGATGGATATAGTCTATATACTGCTTCCAGGTAACTTTACTTTCACCCTGTTGCCGTTCGCAGAATACATAACCGACTTCGGCAATATTTCCAATATTACCCCGCCCAATTACCTCTAACAGAATTTTGTAGCCTACAGGATTGAGTACCGCCCCAACTATGCTGCTACGACGCACCATAAAATAGCCACTCATCGGGTCGGAAACTCTGCCCAACACTCCAGGTAAAATGAGCAAACCCAAAACTTGAGCGCCACGAGATAAGAAGCGTCTGACTACACTCCAACTACTAACACCACCACCATCTACATGACGGCTGGCTAATGCCAAATCTGCGCCTTGGGACATTTTCTTCAATAGTTCGGTCAATACTTCTGGAGGATGTTGCAAATCTCCATCAATTACCCCAAGAATGCCTCCTCTAGCGACTTGCCACCCCCTAACTACTGCGGAAGATAATCCCCTTTCTTGTTGTCGTCGCATGACTCTTAACTGGGGATATTCTTCTGTCAAGGCTTGGGCAACTTCCCAAGTCATATCAGGGCTATCATCATCCACAACAATTAATTCATAATCTCCTGGGATAAATTCATCTAGGGTTTGACTCAAGATTTTTACAACATTTTCAATATTATCCCGCTCTTTATAGGTAGGGATTATTAAGGAAAAATATATATCTTGCTCTTGATGATTTAACTCTACGCTATTAGGAGGTATATCAGCAACTTGTAATGAGCCAGTGGGAACTGTTAGTAATTCTTTAGTTGAATTGATATTCATGAAAGTAAGTGGATAAGAACTATATTTTTTGATTGCAGAGCAGTTTTATAAATAAGAGAATTTATAACATTTAGATTTTTAGTTATGTTTAATTAGCTAAAACAATTATTTGTTTTTTGATTATTCAAGTATGCAGCATGTAAACAAATAATATGGTTACTTTTCCCGAAACTTTACGAGTTTTTTAATATCTGTAGTAAATTTTAAAGCATTAATTTATATTAAGATATTAGCAATAATACTTAAAAATGTTTTTTTAATTAGGGCTGGCTGAATAAGGGCGAAAGATAGCAGAATGAAGAGTTTCAGGGTCAGGAAAGAAAAATAAGGTGAAAAGAAAAAGGGTAAGATAAGTAAAAATCCTTGTAGCAAGTTGCGTTAAAATGTATCGAAGAGCGCAAAAGCAAGAAAAAGCAGCAGAAAACTTTGAACTACCCTTTGGGGGAAAACTAGCGTCAGATAACCGATGGGTAATCATGGCGAACATGATACCTTGGTCAAAATTTGAAGCAGAGTACGCAGAAATATTTTCAGCAAGAATGGGAGCGCCAGCCAAAACATTTAGAATGGCGTTGGGAGCATTAATAATTAAAGAAAAATTAGGAATAAGTGACAGAGAGACAGTAGAACAAATTCGGGAGAACCCGTATCTGCAATACTTTATAGGAATGTCAGCATATAGTAATGAATCTGCATTTGACCCGTCAATGCTAGTTCATTTTAGAGAAAGGATAGATATAGAATTAGTCAATAAAATCAATCAAGAAATAGTCAGGAAGATGTTAGAAAATAAACAGGAGGTAGAAGTAAGAGCAAAAAAGCCAGAGGTCGAGGATTCAAAAAGTAAGCCAGCCAATAGAGGAAAATTAATATTAGATGCTAGTTGTGCGCCAGCAGACATAAGTTATCCGACAGATTTAGGATTATTAAATCAAGCCAGAAAGCAAACAGAAACAATCATAGATACATTATATAAGTCCTTATTAGTAAGAAATATCAACAAACCAAGAACCTACAGAAACAAAGCAAGAAAGGATTATTTAGCAGTAGCCAAGAAAAGAAAACCAACAGTTAAAGAAAGAAGGAAAGCTATCAGAAAGCAACTGCAATATATCAACAGAAATTTAACTCATATTCAGCAGCTAATAAATTTAGGTGCGTCACTATTAAAACTGAGCAACAGTCAATATAAGATGTTGCTAGTAGTAGCAGAAGTTTATCGTCAACAGTTATGGTTATATGAAAATCAAAAAATTAGTATACAAGACCGCATTGTCAGTTTAAACCAACCACACATTCGTCCGATTATCCGAGGTAAAGCCGGGAGAACAGTAGAGTTTGGGGCTAAGTTTTCAGCTAGTTACTATGATGGCTATGTATTTTTAGACCATATTAGTTGGGACAACTTTAACGAATCAGGAGACTTAAAATCACAAGTAGAAGCATACAAAAACTACACCGGATATTATCCTGAATCAGTTCATGTTGATAAGATTTATCGGACGAGGGAGAATCGAGCTTGGTGTCAAGAAAGGGGAATTAGAATTAGTGGCCCACCACTAGGTAGACCCCCCCAAAATGTCAGCCCTGAAAAGAAGAAACAAGCCGCTTATGACGAAAGGATTCGTAATTGTATTGAGGGCAAGTTTGGACAAGGTAAACGAAGATTTAGCCTTGGTAGAGTTATGGCTAAACTTCCTCATACTTCTTTCACCGCTATTGCCATAACTTTTTTAGTTATGAATCTTTCTACTCTGCTATTACGGCTTTTTTGTGTATTTTTTTGCCTATTTTTCAAAACTGAGTCTTTTTTTACTTCTTCTATTATCGAAACTGATATTTCATTAAACCTTAAACAACAAAAACTTATCTTTTTTCTGGACTGACTACTTAATCAATTTTTCTCTTCCTTTGAAATGACTTTTTCAGCAAGCCCTAATTAAGAATATATACTGAAATAGTTTTGTAATATTTACTTCTGTACAAATTAGAGATAAAGTCGAGTTAAGACAAAGCATTCCCGTAGAGCAGGCCGATAAACGCCGTACTCGTTAGGAACAGTTGGCGCAGCCTCTCATAGAGAAGAAATGATTAAGATTTTAGATTCGACAAATAACCATCAACTATTAACTCTTCATCTCTTCTGAAGGCGGGATGGCTAAAAATGCTACTTTGGCGGCGGCTTGTTCGGCAGCTTTGATGGAACGTCCTTTGCCCTCACCAAGTTTGTTACCGTTTAACCAGACTTCGGCAGCGAAACGTTCTTGAGTGCGGTTGGCTTGATTAATTTCAACAACTCGGTATTCTGGTAATACTTTAAACTGGGCTTGAGTCCATTCTTGCAGAGCGGCTTTATAGTTGAGTCTGGCGGGGTCGAGACGAATTTCGGTTGCTAATTGGCGAAAGTGAGGGTCTAACCAAGGGCGAATCAAATCTAAATTATTAGTGCTGAGGTAAAGCGCTCCTAAAACAGCCTCAAAAGCGTCTGCTAATCGAGATTCTTGACCAATTTTATCGCTGGTGGCACTACCAGCAACCAGCAAATGTAATTCTAAACCATATTCTCTAGCTAATTGGGCGAGGATGCGATCGCTCACCAATACTGAACGTATGGCGGCAAAATCCCCAACTTGGCAATCTGGATAAGCCTCCCACAGCAACACAGCCGCCGCCAAGCGTACCACCGCATCACCCACAAACTCCAATTGTTCATAGTTTGCTGACTCAGAAACAGTAGGATGAGTCAGGGCCAGATCCAGCAATTGCCACTTAATTGGTGCTGTTATGGGCAAACCTAATTTTCTGACTAAACTTTCAAGTTGCCTTTGACGGCGGGGATAAACGAGGGTCATTTGTAAACAGTCAACAGTCAACAGTTAACAGTCAAAAGTCAACAGTCAACAGTTAATAATCCTTCCGTTGGACTAATGACTATGGACTAATGACTATGGACTAAAAGAGGAGAGAGTTGGTAGTAAGCCGGGTTCTGTTCTCTGTGTAAATTACTTTACCAGAGGGCGGTTATCTATCTGGGACGTTTGTTACCAAACGCCTCTAGCGGCGCTCTTATCGCGGAACTGGTAAAAGACCAACCATAGTTCCTTCGGCCTTGCTCCCAACCGGGGTTTACCGAGCCAGCGCTTCTCAACGCTGCTGGTGCGCTCTTACCGCACCTTTGCACCCTTACCAAAATTGAACTCAAAATGCAAAACCTTCATCCAAAATTTTGAACTTTGAATTTTGAATTTTGAATTGTTTTGGCGGTATTTTTCTGTGGCACTATCCTCACGATCGCTCGCACTGGACGTTATCCAGCAAGTCTGGTCTTTCGGGAGTCCGGACTTTCCTCAAGCCAGTTTTAACTGACCTGCAACCGCCAACGCCTACTCTCTCCCTAGCTCCAGTGTAATCTTGTATGGGGTAATGTGTTTGTTTTGCTTATTTCTTTTTGTTCCAAGGTAAGGCGTAAGTCCAAGGTAGTTTTTTGATAGTGAAGGGGCAATTAATAATAGATATGGGTGGGTATTCAGCACCAGGAGCCAAGCCTGCTCTAACTTTGGTGAGACGCAATACTAACTGTAAAGAAAATTCTAATTCTTTACCTCTATTCATAAAGTCGCCGTATAACTTCTTTTGCGGCGGCCCACCATTTTTGAGTCCGGTAATATCAATTAGAGGTTTGCTAACTGAGTATGTGCCGTCTTGAAGCTTTAAGACATCTTCGGCTGTGATAGATGCTGAAAGTGTTTTTTTTGGAACTATTAAACTGGGACTTTGTGGTACGGCTAAGTCGCGGGTTAAGTCTGGTGATCTTCTGATTACTCGCCGTGATTGTTTAGTATGCTCTACAACTATAGAACTATTATCCCAATCTACGTAAACAGCCACATCATCAGATTTATTCTCAATACTTATTGATAAGTCTTTAACGTCATCATAAGAGTTTGATGAACCAAATTTGAAGGATATGGCAATTTTGTCGTCTAGTTCTTGTTGTTTTAATTGGTCATCTACAACGGATTTTTTAAAATCATACTTGATGCGATCATCTATAGATGCAACCATCTGGTTAAACACATAAGTTATACCAATAATATAAATTGTTAAAACAAGTAAATTTTGGTCGGTATTCCTCATACTTGGAATATAAACTCCCTATAATAATTTTTTTACGCGACTTGTTAGTGATGTTGAATATTTAATCACGCTTAATTGTGGAAGAATTTTCTAGCCAGCCTCGTTTCCAAAAGAAGAATAATAATCCACAGGCGATCGCCCCCATGACTCCTAAGCAAAATGGATAACCCCAATACCAATTCAACTCAGGCATATTGTATGGTGATTTGTCGGGATTGAAATTCATTCCGTATATCCCAGCAACAAAAGTTAGGGGAATAAAGATTGAGGAAACCACTGTCAGTAATTTCATAACCTCATTCATTTTGTTACTGACTGCCGACAAGTATACATCCATCAAGCCAGAGGCTAACTCGCGGTAGGTTTCCACCATATCCATGACTTGCACCGCATGGTCATAACAATCGCGCAGGTAGATTTGCACCTCTTCGCTAATGAGTTCACTCCCATCGCGGATTAAAGCATTAATCGCATCTCGTTGCGGCCAAATAGCACGACGCAATTGTAGTAATTCTCGCCTCACCTGGTAAATTTTTTGCAGTGTTTGGCGAGTAGGACTAACAATTACTTCCTGCTCTAAGTCCTCCAGTTCTTCGCCGTAACGTTCTAACACTGGGAAAAAACCATCAACAATGGCATCGATTAAAGCATAAGCCAAATGATCAGCTTTTTGGCGGCGAATAATTCCCTTAGCCTTTTCAATCCTTGAGCGCACTCCTTCAAAGCAATCATGTTCAGGTTCTTCTTGTATAGTTAACAAGTAATGTTTCCCCAAAATTAAACTTACTTGCTCACTATAAAAACCGCCACCTCTTTCTTTTGGTACTACCATCCGGCCAATAAATAATAATTGATCATCAAAGTCTTCTAATTTAGGACGTTCCGATACATTCACCACATCTTCCAAAACTAGAGGCGGTAAATCAAATACTTTGCCCAATCTCTCTAATATGTCCTGACTACCCAATCCTTGGACATCCACCCAAGTTACAGATTCTGTATCCAAATATGGGATACATTCTTCCGGCGTAGTCAATTGCTGGTGAGTAAAATTAGTTGGGCCATAGTCAATTAGATCAATTTCTGGCGGCGGCGCATCCGCATCAATAATGATGGTTCCAGGTACAGTTCCTGGATAGTGATAGAACTCATCTTTATAAGATGGTTTGGTAACTACATTAGCAAAGCGACGAAGTTTTCTAATCATGCAACCTTCTGGGTAATTGGTAATTGGTAATTGATCAACAGTTCAAAGTTATCCTCACCTGCTCCCTCATCTCCCCCACCTCCCCTGACAGGTGTAGGTTTTTTACAATTAGGAGGAATTGAAGCAAAAGAAATCGTCAACAGGAGTATGAGGAAAAGCACTCCAACTGGGAAGATGAATAGGAAGATGGTTGAGTAAATCAGCAATCAGGGTCAACAGGCCTAACAAAAAACAAGAAATCTGACGCTGAGGATGAAGGTGGAAAGGCTGAGAAAAGACAACATGTCGAGGTGGAAGTTGTTCGAGAGTTGGGGGAGAAGATTGATTTTCCGCTTCGCCCCCCAGCATCACCATCCAAAGAGTGGCAACAGCGATGGCTAACCACAAACGTTCAGCACGTTGTGGTGAGAGCAAACGAGTATGATGCCAATCCCAACCATCTCCTTTGACATCCCGATAAACACATTCTGTAGAAGGACGTAAACCGTACCAGAGTGCAGAGGCGCTCATGGGTTCAAGGTCAGTCAAAATCAACCAAGGGTCTTTGTAACCAAGATCCCAACGGGCAAGCAATGTACATTCAACGGGATTGGTGACAAAGCAAATAATTCGACCTGACCAAGATGTTCCAGGGGTACAAACCACATCTTTTAGTGGATGCCATGTATTCCCAGATGGCAGGCGATAAGTTCCTTGATGGTTAATACGTAAAAACGGATGCCAGCCAGCAGCCACAATCAATTCATACAACCAACAAGCATACAGTCCTCTGTCAGCAGTGACTATGACATCAAACTCAGTTGGGATGGCATCTTTGATTGCTGTGAGCAGATTGTGCCAATGCCCTTTCCAACTTCCTGGCTCATGTGCTTTGACCACACACCATGCTATCGGGATTCCACAACCCGCCAAGAGTATGTTTACTGATAAGACTACAAACTTATTGCCGATACTGGTTGCGTCTAGTGCTAGCGCAATACGCTTGATATTGGTAGGTAGCAAACTGATCACCCATAACAGCAATGGCGCAAAACAACTACTTACATCTAGAGTCCGACGATGAAGCCCTTTTTTGGCAGAGGCTTCCTCATACCATTCTTTTAATCTTTGACGTACTGTATTTGCCTTTTCTGAGTTGACTTGAGCTATGAATTTTGACACTTTGCTCAAGCTACTTGATCTTGTCATCACTATGCCAAAACTCCATGTTGCCAGCCCTACCACTTGTGGTAACGTCAGATGTGGCATTTTCTGTGACACTATATTTGTCCATTGTTTGAGGTACTCATTTTTCAGCATTTGAGCCTCTGTTTCACTTTGTCAGTCTGCTTTTATTTTCTGTCAAGCGTGAATGAATGCTCACACTCTTGTAAAAAACCTACACCTGTCAGCCCCCACTCCCTCATCCCCACTCCCCACTCCCCAGTCGGCGCGGTAAACTGTTGGAATTGATAAAGTTAAAGATAGAGTCCTATGCCTGGGTTTTTATTGGAAGTTGGAACAGAAGAATTACCTGCAAGCTTTTTAAGTGGAGCCATTACACAGTGGCGATCGCGCATTCCCCAAAGTTTAGTGGCTAATATCCTTACGAGTGAATCTGTAGAGGTATACGGTACTCCCCGGCGTTTAGCTGTACTAATTACAGGTTTACCATCTAGGCAGCCAGACCGGGAAGAGGAAATCAAAGGCCCACCAGCCCAAGCGGCTTTTAAAGACGGTCAACCAACCCAGGCGGCTGTGGGTTTTGCCAAAAGGCAAGGCGTAGAATTAGAGGCGTTGGAAGTTCGCCCCACGGATAAGGGGGAATTTGTCTTTGTCCAAAAGAAGACCCCAGGTCGTCCCGTGGCAGAAATTCTCACCGAACTTGTACCCGAATGGATTTATAACTTAGAAGGTAAACGCTTGATGCGTTGGGGTGATGGGGATGTGAGATTTTCCCGCCCCATTCGTTGGTTAGTCGCGTTGTTAGATGAGGCGATTTTGCCAATTGAATTGGTGAATGGTTCTTTAAGTGTGAAAAGCGATCGCATTTCCTACGGTCATCGTGTTCTGCATCCCGAACTACTGACAATTCCCCAAGCAAGCGATTATGTAAATACACTACGTTCTGGTTATGTAATAGTTACACCACAAGAACGAGAAAACACTATTAAAGAAGAAGTAGGGCAAGCTGTAAAAAATTTAGGAGGTTCTACAGTATTTTACCCTGAATTGTTAGAAGAAGTTGTCAACTTAGTAGAGTATCCTTCCGTAGTTGTTGGGAAATTTGAAGACGACTTTTTGAAACTGCCTACTCAAGTAATTACTGAGGTTATGGTAACTCATCAGCGATATTTCCCTGTGTTTAAAGATGGCTATCAGCAGGAAATATTACCGTACTTTATCACCATTTCCAACGGCAAAAAAGAAAAGTCAGACATTATTGCTGTAGGCAATGAAAGAGTAATTCGTGCTAGATTAGCAGATGCAAAATTCTTTTTTACATCTGACTTATCTAAACCTCTAGAAAGTTTTTTAACCCTATTAGAAAAAGTCACTTTTCAAGAAGATTTAGGTTCTGTTCGTGCTAAAGTAGACAGAATTATTAAAATTGCTGAAAGAATCAGTGATCAATTGGGTTTAGAAGAAGAACAACGCCAAAAAGTACAAAGGGCTACTTTATTGTGTAAAGCAGATTTAGTTACTCAAATGGTCTTTGAGTTTCCTGAATTGCAAGGAATAATGGGAGAAAAATATGCTGTGGCCAGTGGCGAAGATGCCGAAGTAGCAAGAGCCATTAGAGAACATTACTTGCCAGCCGGAGCAGGTGATATTTTACCCTCACTGCTTACAGGTAAAATTGTAGCTATCGCAGACAGATTAGATACGTTAGTCTGCATATTTGGGTTAGGGTTAATACCTACAGGTTCTTCCGATCCTTTTGCCTTGAGAAGGGCTGCAAATGGTTTAATTAGCATTATTTGGCTAGCGATATTAACCGAAAATGGACGAGTTACCAAAGAAGGAGGATTAAAACTTAATTTATCTCAGCTATTAGAGCAAATAGCAACAGATTTCTCAAGCACTTTTAATAAAGATGCTGAATCATTGATTAGCACTTTGAAGGACTTCTTCTTACAACGCATTCGCACCTTATTACAAGAAGAAAAACAAATCGACTACGACCTCGTAAATGCCGTGTTGGGAGAGAATGACGAAGAGTATCAAGCAAGGGCATTAGAGAATTTACTAGATGTACGCGATCGCGCCTTATACTTACAACAAATTCGCCGCGACTGTACACTAGATAAAATCTACGAAACCGTGAACCGTTCTACCAGACTAGCAGCCCAAGGCGATTTAGATACTGCACAGTTAGATCCCACTTCTGTAGTTAATCCTCAACTGTTCCAAAAGCCTTCTGAGTCAGCCTTTTACGATGCTTTAGTCCAGCTAGTACCACAAACTCAAGCAGCCCAGCAGTCACGTAATTATCAACTGTTAGTTGCGGGGTTAGAAACTATTGCACCTACTGTAAGTAAGTTTTTCGATGGTGCGGATAGTGTGTTAGTCATTGACCCCGACCCAGATATCAAGCGCAATCGCTTAAACTTACTAGGATTACTGCGGAATCATGCGCGGGTATTAGCTGACTTTGGGGCGATAGTGAAAAATCTTTAAGTTTCGTCAGTCGTCAGTGGTAATAGTTTCCAGGCTACCGACAAGGTAAACTACATTACCTGAGTTCGGCATAAAGAAAGGGACAGGTAGTAAGCGGAAAATTAACATAAAATCCGCTAACCTGTCCTATGTTGAATTTAGAAGAATAAACTTTTTGAGAGTTATTTAGAAATATGAACAATCAACCAACACCTAATCTGAATGAATTAGAAAAATTTCATAGTGAGGATATAGAAAAAATTACACTTCTGCTGGCGAAGATTTCTAATCGTAGTCCATCAGAAATTAAACCTCATCTACACACCATGCTTGAGCGGCTAGTGCAACCAGCCCAAGAACTTCCTTTCTATGAAACTGCTACCCCTAATGAGTGGGTAGTCGCATTTCAAGATTGGGTAGAAAGCCATAGAAACCTTAATCTACCTACACTATCAGATGCAGCTATTAGCCGCGAAAGCATCTATGGAGAGCGAGATTAAGTGTCCTACTTGGTAGATACTAATGTCTTGTTGAGGAGTGTGGATCTTAGCCATCCTATGAACGCTGATGCTGTTAATGCTATCAGTACGCTACACCATCGCGGTGAACAGGTGTACATCGTACCGCAAAACTTGATTGAATTTTGGAACGTCTATACACGCCCAATTGAGCGAAATGGTTTAGGGCGTAGTGTGGCAGAAACACAAGCAGAAGTTAATCGTTTAAAAGCTTTGTTCCCATTGTTACTAGATACTGAAGAAATTTACCAGGAATGGGAAAGGCTGGTGGTTGCTTACGGAATTAGGGGAATCAATGTACACGATGCACGACTTGTTGCAGCAATGCTTGTGCATGGCTTAACCCATATACTCACATTTAATGTCAGCGATTTTGCCCGGTACACAGAAATTACAACTATTAGCCCCAGTACGATAACAAGTTAATTTAACCTGAGTTCGGAATGAAGGAACGGATAAGTAATAAGTAGTCTCACAACTGACGATGAACAACTGACAAACACTGTACAAAAAAAGCAATAAAAAGTGGTGTAATTTTTGCTCATTAAGCGCTACTATTATGAGTGCTTAACCAGGGAACTCTGCTACAGTCTATGTCCAAAGCCCATGTAGTTGGATTAGGAAAGTCCGGTGTTGCTGCGGCGAGATTGTTAAAACGGGATGGTTGGGAGGTAGTTCTGAGCGATCGCAACACCTCCGAAACCCTCCTGAAACAACAACAAGAACTCGCACAAGAACAAATCACCGTTAAATTAGGGTATTCACTAGAGTTAGTGGAAGGTAATTTACCCGATTTAATTGTTGTGAGTCCGGGTGTTCCTTGGGACATTCCCGCGTTAGTCAAGGCGCGAGAACTGGGCATAGAAACTATCGGCGAAATGGAACTAGCTTGGCGACATTTAAAGTCCCTACCTTGGGTAGCCATTACCGGGACTAACGGCAAAACTACGACTACTGCCTTAATCGCCGCTATCTTTCAAGCAGCCGGATTCGATGCCCCCGCCTGCGGTAACATCGGCTATGCGGCTTGTGAAGTTGCCTTAGCCGAAACAGCCCCCGACTGGGTAATTGGGGAAATTAGCAGCTATCAAATAGAATCTTCCTCCACCCTAGCTCCCCGCATCAGCATCTGGACAACCTTCACCCCAGATCACCTTGCCCGTCACAAGACGTTAGAAAATTATTACGACATCAAAGCCAAGTTATTACGTCAATCCCAATTACAGATTTTCAATGGGGATGATGCTTACTTAAATAAGATAGGTAGTAGTCATTGGCCGGATGCTTATTGGACAAGTGTGAAAGGGAAATCACACTTATTAGGTGACAAAGGCTTTTATATCGAGGATGGCTGGGTTACAGAACAATTACAACCAGACTCCCCACCCCAAAAAATTGTCGAAGCGTCAGCTTTACGCATGGTAGGGGCGCATAACCAGCAAAATCTCCTCATGGCAGTAGCCGCAGCTAGGTTAGCGAATATCCCCCCTGATGCGATTGACAAAGCTGTGCGACAATTCCCAGGCGTTCCCCATCGCTTAGAACATATCTGCACTTGGGAAGGCATCGATTTTATCAACGACAGCAAAGCCACTAACTATGATGCGGCGGAAGTGGGATTGGCATCAGTGAAAAGCCCAACAGTATTGATTGCTGGTGGTGAAGCCAAACCAGGGGATGATACAGCTTGGCTGGCGAAAATCCAAGCGCAAACCTCAGATGTATTACTCATTGGTAACGCCGCACCAGCATTTGCCCAACGTTTACAAGAAGTGGGTTATACCAATTATGAAATAGTAGAGACAATGGATAAGGCTGTAGTGCGATCGCTTGAATTAGCCAAACAGCATCAAGCACCCGTAGTTTTATTATCTCCAGCCTGCGCCAGCTTCGACCAATACCCCAATTTTGAAGCACGAGGCGACCATTTTCGGCAGTTGTGTTTGGAACTCTTAAAATAGGAAGTGGAGAGTAGAGATTAAAGTAAGTTTTTTGAGTCTCTGAGATGAATGAACGAGTATTTGAGGTAGATGAATCCGTCCTTTGAGGTGGATGAATCAGTCTTTGAGGTAGATGAATCAGTCTTTGAGCGAGATGAATTTGTCTTTGAGATAGATGAATCCGTCTCTGAAGGAGATGAATCTCTCTCTGAAGGAAATGAATCTGTCTTTGAGGTAGATGAATCAGTCTCTGAAGGAGATGAATCTCTCTCAGAGAGAGATGAACCCGTCTCTGAGGTAGATAAATGAGTATCTGAGGGAGATGAACGAGTCTTTGTAGCGTGAGCAATACCCACCATACTAAATTTCTTAATTACGAATTACTTCTGATGGACTGGTTCAAGTAATCTTGAAGCGATCGCACTTACAAGATGAACAGCAACCCCACATTGATATCATTTCTCAAGTCTTGTGTTAGTAAATGAGGCGATCGCTCTTTTAGCTCTAGCAAACTAGTTTTGATGGACTCGCTCAAGTAACCAAATTGAAGCGATCGCACCGATAAAATGAGCAGCAATACCATTAATATTTGCCACCATCACAAACACATCCAGCGCCCGGATAATCTTGTTGGGGTCAGTAATCGCTACACCTGGTGGTTGGGAGATAGATTTTGCTATGAATACGCTCAAAGTTGCACCACTACCTATTAAGGTTAAGAGTATTCCCACAAAGCTGACGATGATAGCTAATCTAATAGCTGTGGTTGTGTCCGCTTTACTTGGATGCAAAGCCGGATTAGGATTTGCCAAACGCTTACCGATGCGAGTATAACGAAAATCCCAATATACGCTAAATAATAAGGCTATAACACCACATACAGCCCAAAAAACCCCAATCCCCAAACCTGTATTTGGTTGATCTGTAAAGGCGCGACCAGTGAAGGCGAATAGTAACGTTAAACCACCGACTACAGCAAGCCCCAATTGCACCCAAAAAGTAATCCAACCTGTAAGACGAATTGTATTAGCAATGCTGTAGAG
Source organism: Nostoc sp. MS1 (assembly GCF_019976755.1). Classification (NCBI taxonomy): domain Bacteria; kingdom Bacillati; phylum Cyanobacteriota; class Cyanophyceae; order Nostocales; family Nostocaceae; genus Nostoc; species Nostoc sp. MS1. The sequence goes on along the minus strand of NZ_AP023441.1, from coordinate 3,666,963 downwards.
TTTTGGTGATAGCGACGTATGCTCCACAGTGTGTGAGCGTGTTTCTGATCCCGCTTCCATATTTTTTTCCTTGGCTTATCCCCCAATTAACAAGATATTCCTCCCCTCACATATAAACCCCCACCCCCAGACAGAACACCCTACAAACCCGGAGACATAAAATCGCAATTAATTCTCCACATAATTCCTCATGGCTAGACAGCGCCAGAAAATTCAACAAATACAAGAAATTGCTCAAAAAACTTTTGGTTACGAATGCTTAAGACCAGAACAGCAAGAAGTTATCGAATCGATTTTAGCTGGACATGATAGTTTGGCAATCATGCCTACAGGTTCAGGTAAATCAGCAATTTATCAGATTGCTGCTCTATTAATTCCTGGTGTAACCATAGTAATTTCTCCCTTAATAGCACTACAGCAAGACCAAGTGCAAACTATTAACGAACAGGATATTTCTCAGGCTGCGGCTGTTAACTCTACTATTTCTAATTCACAACGACAAGATATTTTTAGTGATTTAGAGCAAGAAAATCTAGAATTTTTATTTCTATCTCCTGAACAATTTAATAATCAGGAGATAATAGCAAAATTGAGCGAGATTAAAATATCTTTATTTGTTGTAGATGAAGCCCATTGTATTAGTGAATGGGGGCATGATTTTCGTCCAGATTATCTAAGATTAGGTTCAGTAATTGAATCACTTGGGCATCCTAGAGTTTTGGCTTTAACTGCTACAGCATCTCCTTTAATTCAGGATGAGATTGTTGAACGTTTAGGAATGCGTAAGCAGCATGTTTTCGTGCATGGTTTTGACCGACCAAATATTTGGCTTGGTGTACAAACATTCCACGAAGAGGAAGAAAAACTTAATGCTTTACTCCAGCAAATTTATGATATTGAAAAACCAGGGATAGTTTACACTGCTACTAGAAAGAATGCCGAACGCCTAGCAGATGCGTTGCAAGAAATAGGTGTCAATGCTGTTTCTTATCATGCTGGTATGAAAACAGCGCAAAGAGAACAAGCACAAGCAGCTTTTATGACAGACGAAGTAGAAGTGATTGTTGCGACTTCTGCCTTTGGTATGGGTGTGGATAAACCAAATGTCCGCTTCGTTTTCCACTACGATATTAGTGATTCGATTGATTCTTACTACCAAGAAATTGGACGCTCTGGACGAAATGGGGAAGAAGCTAAAGCTATTTTATTTTACTGTCCTGAAAGTTTAAAAATTAGACGCTTTTTTGCAGGGAGTAAGGTAGAGTTTGAGGATGTTTTACAGGTAGCTGAGGCTGTACAACAAGCTGAAGAACCAATTAATATAGATAATGTACAGCAAACTACAGACCTATCACAAAGCAAAGTAACAAAAGCTATTAATCGTTTAGAGGAAGTAGAATTTGTAGAAGTTTTACCAACAGGTGAGGTAATAAAAACTGATAATGATGTCGAACAAGAAGCCGCAGTCCAAGCAGCAACTATTGCTCAAGAACGACAACAAAAGTTCCTGCGATCGCGGCTGGAAATGATACGCAATTATGCTGAACTACGCGATTGCAGACGTGAGTATTTACTCAACTATTTTGGCGAATCTTTAAATAAGAAGTGTGGTTTTTGTGATAACTGCCAAGCTGGTATTATAACAGAGGATAGTGATTTTCAACCTTTCCCAATTAATAGCTGCGTCATTCACACCCACTTCGGCAAAGGTCGTGTAATGCGTTACGAAGCTGACAAAATGGTAGTATTATTTGATAAAGTTGGATATAAAACCCTAGCTGTTGAACTAGTTGAAAAATTATTAAAACAAATTGAATAAGTTTTAACTATGTGCGTTTGCAAGATAGGCTTAACCACGGAGACACATTCGGCAGAGCCGTTCCCGCAGGGTAGACACAGAGAGAAACCCAAGTATATAGTGATTAACAAGACTGGCAATATGTACAAAATCTTAGTTAGATAAATAATGTTAAATATTCCTGTATGTGATGACATTTTCAATCTTGAGAATGATGAAATATGAATATTTAAGTTGCAAGAATATTCTTAAATGAGTGATATTTAAGTAGTAGAAAAATGATTAAGTCTTGGATGGTGATTGGAGGTGTAGCTATTTTAGTCGCCTTAGCTGCTAACTTCATTACACCTAGCGATCGCAAATGGTTTAAACGCCTACAAAGACCTAGATGGCTAACCTTTGAAGCTGCAATTCCTGTAATCTGGACTATAATATTTATCTGTGGTGCTTGGTCAGCTTATATTGTATGGGAAAAGAATCCAGGAACTAATACAACCTGGATCATCATGGGATTATATTTACTACTAGAAATTGTCACGATCGCCTATACACCTGTAATGTTCAGGCTGCGTAGTCTTCAGATAGGTACAATTGTTGGCGGTACAGGTTTAATTCTCAGCATAATTCTAACTTTATTCGTCCTCTCTATTTCTGGCTGGGCTGCATTATTATTAGTCCCTTATTTACTGTGGAGTCCAATTGGTACTTACACAACTTGGCAAATGGTTCATCTCAACCCTCAAGATGCTTAAGATTATAAGTTATAGGAAATAAGGAAAATCTTCCCCTTATAGTTCCCCCTCACATTACTACTAATGACTGATTAATCCCATATCCACGATTGTCAAACTGACAGTATATGGCTTGATAAAAGATAAGGGATAGAAAAATATGATACCTTCTTGGATGGTAATTGGGGCTGTAGCTTTTGCAGTGGAATTTGGTAGTTTCTTTATAACTCCCCGCGATGTTAAATGGTTTGCTCAATTAAGTCGCCCCAGATGGCTAGTTTTTGAGCCACTTATTCCCTTTATTTGGACTGCAATTTTTATTTGCGGTGCAGCTTCCGCCTACATTGTTTGGGAACATAACCCAGGTAGTATTGTTACTTGGCTGCTAATGGGTCTATATCTCTTAGTAGAAATAATTACTGTAACTTACATACCTTTAATGTTGAGATTCCGCAGCCTCAAAACAGGAGAAATTATAGGCTTAAGCGGCTTCATTGCAGGTGTTGTTTTAGCGATCGCTGTATTACCCATTTCCGCAATTGCCACAATATTACTGGTTCCTTATTTACTCTGAAGTCCCATCGGTACATACACTACAGACGAATTAAGACAACTCAATCCCGAAGATGCTTAAATAATTTAAAATTCAAAATGTGGGACTTAGCATTAGCAATAGCTATCATAAACGTCCATACATAGCTGTTGGTTGATGACTCAACCAAGCCCACATTTGATCACCATAACAAAAATGCCACCACTCTTTGGGATTGCGTTGAAAGCCAGCTTTAAGCATGACATCGCACAATAATTGGCGATGAGCGTGATATTGTCTCTGTGCTGATATTTCACTATGAGCATAGTAATCGGGGTGCGATCGCTCTGACAATTCATCAATGGGCGAACCCATGTTCACGACTTGTCCTTTATCATCCACCAATGTTACATCTACAGCTGCACCTGTACTATGGGGAGGTGGTGTTTTTTCATTCAAACTTGGTACAGCCCAAATCTCGTAAACTGCATCCCAAATTTCTTGACGTTGGTGTTGGCTTAACTCAGCCTCAATCAAACCGCGTTCTTGTACAGCTGTAGCGAAGCTGTAATTTACCATAAATTGCTGTACAGCTACAGGGCGATAACCATCAAAAATTTGAATCCGCCAGAGAGGAAGTAGCAACTCTAAATAATTTTGAGCTTGAATCAGCTTGTTAACTACACTCTGACGCAAGTAATAAGGCGAATAGTATCCGTAAGTAGCCCCTAGTTTTTCATAGGGATGTGGAGATTCCACCGTAAAAAGTTCTAGGGGAATCTCTATTAGAGGTTCACCACATTCCACAATAGCTATGTGGTGATAAGGTTTTATCTGGTAATTAATCACTCTTAGCAGGTTTATTTTAGATATATAGCAATTGCCACATATATTAGGGCATAGACTGATAAAAACCTAATAGGAATCAACTTTTAAACCTATACCTTGTCACCTGTCAACCGCTATGGATAAGAGTAACCATTATTTTGCAAGCCGTTAATATTCTGTCCTTGAGGCAGATTATTATTTGGGTAATTCGCTTGAGGTATTTGTGAATAACCGTAATTATTAGGAACTACTGGAGTTGTGTTAGTGGTGTTATTAGCACGACTGCGTACAGTATAAGGGCCAATAATTGATGATGTGCCAGTAATAACTGTTGATGTTGATTGAGTTTGATTTGGCGAATTTTGCAGATAATTCAAATTGCTGGGAGGATTGGGTATGATTGGCTGAACGTAACCCACTCCTGGATTAATTCTTGTATTAGGGGTAATAACCTGATTATTATTCAGGTTATTGTATGAATTTGGTTGAGTGTAATTAGTTACCGGACTAACTGTTGTATTTATCGGCACAGTCTGAACATTATTGAAGTTATTGGTATAACTTGGTTGTGTATAACCTAAACCAGGATTTAACCCTGTATTGGGTGTAGTCTGAGGCGGCTGGGTACTTGTTGGTAAAGACTGCGTTACCCCACCATAAGTAGTTATATTTGTAGAGTTAGTAATAGTTGGATTGCTATTACTTAAACTAGGTACTTGATTAGTTGATGAGGTCAGCCCTGTAGGTTGCTGGTTACTAGAGTTAACATTTTGGCTTGTGTTAATCTGATTAGCTAATCCTGGGTTTAATTGAGAAGAATTAGCTGTTACCCCTGTGGTTGAAGGATATCCATTTCCAGGTTTGTAACCTAACAACTGATCATTATTGGTTGCGCCAAACCGGAGCAAATTTTCCGCTTCTGAGACAAATACATTTTTCTCTACAGATGTTGGCTGTTGAAAATTAGCTATACCTGAATCTGAGTTTAGTTTAGGTTGATCACCAGAGGACGGTTTGTTAGTTGGATTTGTTAATGGTGTTTGATTTTTATTCTTCTTAGATTGACTGGTGTTTGCTGGCAAAATGAGAGGTTCTGTGTCAGCAAGCAAAGATGGCAAATTATCAATATCTGCGGCAATAGCTTTATCTTCCTCTGAAAGCTCAGAGTCATCCGTATTATTTACTATATTAGAATTATTTGCTACTTGAGGATTAGTCCAGTACTGATGAACAACTAGCCCTACCACAGACAAAAAAATTGCTGTTCCCCAAAAACTAGGTTTGCCTAAATTTGACAACCTAGCTCTAAGATAGCGCCAGTACGGAGAAGGGTAACGACGATTTGACATATTTGTAACCCGATAATGGATTAATAGTGATTTTTGAGATAATAAATATACATATTGATTTAAGTAAATTAGCTATTAACCACCTATGTTTTAATATGATGAGCAATGGTACCCACTAAATATTACAGATAATAATTTCTATAGTTCCATCTTATTTATACAAACAACGGTATAGCGTATTTTTCCTGATTTATTTAAGTATAGACGTTTTAAGTTTAAATACGGTAATGAGTTTGTTTTATGAGCATCAGCTAAGGGTAATTGGTTTGTCTACTCATTACCAATTACCCATTAACTATTACCAGACTAAAATCTTTCTGTTTCTTGAGATGGTGCAACTGCACCAGGTTGAGACATAAAGAAATTTTGTGCAGATTCGTTTTGATAAATGCACCTAATATCAGGTTTTTCGCTATCTAAGTTACCTGTAAAGCCAAAGGTGTTGAGGCGGTTTTTACATTCTCTTACTTGCTCGGATGTCACAAGTTTACGTTGTTCTAACAGCGCCCAGTTATTTTGTCTTAAGACACATCCAGGACGCATACTAGGTTGAGCAACATAAACATTAAATGGGTTGAGAGTTACAAATAGCCTAGCGTCCATGACCATTGCACTTGCCCCGTATTGGACGCAAATCTCTGGGTTTGGTGCTTTGGTGTCGATAAATTCACGAGAAGCCACATTTGATGGCGATAATGTGGTTGTGGAGCTAAAAGCGATGCCAATGCCAATTCCCAGTACAAACACACCTCCTAAAATCGCAATAGTGAACAAGTTAAACATGGAGGATATGGAATTAGGAGATTTAGGTGTAGTAGCCGTTCTACCAGTAGATTTACGTCTCATTATTGCTTTATAACCTTCACGCCTGAAAAAGCCAGGAGAGTTTATATAGTAATTAAGTTATCAGGTATTAATGTCACATAACCTTAATAAAAGCTAGCTAATTACTAATTTAATTAGCTCTCCCTATTTCAGTATGCCGATTCTTAAGGCAATTGCCTGCAACTTTACAGACAATATTTAATATCTGATGTAATACCATAAAAGAGCATAAATGTCTAGTCAGCTGAATATATAAGAATTTCTGTTAAATACTTAGTAGTCAGAACTAATGGACTAATGGGCAATGGGTCTTAGACCATTGCGGTTTAAGATAGCTTTAATATGCCGATAAAATCGGCGTTTATGTTTATATAAATGAGAGGTAGAGTGATTTTTGCATAATTTGTACTTTATTCAGTACGATTAGGAGCAACTAACACAGTTTGGGATAATAACAACCTGAAGATTGCAGTTGATTGACGTAAACAGAATTTAGAAAGGCGCTGATTGTCTTACATTCTGCCAATTTCTGACTTCTATCCCTACTGACTGTCTACCTTGTAGTTGATGCAGTAAGTGTTGTGGCACAAGTATGGTTATAGGACATTAAATCCTATTGCCTTGCCTCAGTTTGAAGCACTTGTGCATTCCTCAATCAACAACTTTTGGTTGTCATTGTCTTCAATAGAGAACCTCAACTGTCAAAATATATGGAAGTGAAAATGCAAGAACCAGAATTTACCCAAACCCAGCCCAAAGAGGCCACAGTGCCAGACATTAACACTCAAGCAGGAACTATTACCAAACTCCAGCCTCCTGTGCAGTCCCAAGAAGAATGGCGCAAATACGGAGAACAAGTTTCTGATTTCTTAGCAACTCTCCCCGACTACATAGGAAACTTTTTTAATCAGTACAAACAACCCTTAGTCAGTGTCGGTTTAATTGTGGGGTCAATTGTCGCAGTGAAGGTACTGTTGGCAGTTTTAGATTCTTTGAATGATATCCCTTTAGTAGCACCAACATTTGAATTGATTGGTATCGGTTACTCTGCTTGGTTCGTTTATCGCTACCTGTTGAAAGCTTCTACCAGACAAGAACTAACTAACGAAATCACCACTCTTAAATCTCAAGTCGTTGGTCAAGATGGTAACGAAGTATAATTCGTAATTCGTAATTCGTAATTCGTCATTATGAATTACGAAAGTTACACAAACAGAGTCTGCCTTTTTTATACAGAAAATGGCCAAGCAAAACTATGCTTGGCCATTTTTTGTCTGCTTTGTCCTTGTTAGTTGTTTTTGTTTAGTCTCAAGCCTGAGTAATACCATTTTGGATTTTAGATTTTAGATTTTGGATTTTGAAATGCTTCATTAGTGAACTTTTCAGTAATCCATTTGTCGCAATCATTTTTCAAATTGGTATAAGAAGGCTGAACAGTCAAACAATTTTAGATTTTGGATTGACGATTTTGGATTGACTGCACCCACAAGAGGATGCAGCTTGGAGATTTTGGATTGACGAAGCAGCGCGATTTGTTCCGCCACGCCACTTCTCTCAAGTCGGGAAACCCGCCCACGAGAGTGGCTCCACCAGGGGCTGGGCTTGAACCAAAAATCATCCAAAATCCAAAATTTAAAATCTAAAATTAGTACGGTCAACAGTCAACCTTGATTACTCATAACACTCTCAAAATGCTAGGAATGGTGTCAATTGCTGGTAGGCTCTTAATTTCTGCCAAGGCTTGGCGAAATTCACCTTCTCTGACATCGTGAGTTACAACTACAATCTCTGCTAGTTCTCCCTGAAAACCAGTTTGGACTATTGACTCTATACTCACACCGTGATTTCCAAAGCATGTACCCAACTGACCAATGACACCAGCTTGGTCTTTGGTGAGGAAGCGGGCGTAAAATCTACTTGAGAGGTCGCTGATAGGGGCAATTTGGCTGTAGTCTTCGTGTCTACAGGTTAACAGGGGATTGGGGGCTGTGGTATTGCTTTTCAACGCTGCAACCAGATTCAAAATATCTGAGGTAACGGCGCTGGCAGTTGCACCTGCACCCGCACCAGGGCCAAAAAACATGACCTGACCGATGGGTTCACCTTCTACGAGGATGGCGTTATACACGCCGTTAATGCTGGCTAGGGGATGGGTTTTGGGTACGAAGGTAGGATGAACCCTGACAGATAGTTTGGTGGTATCATTAGCCTGATTTTTGGCGATCGCTAACAATTTAATCACATATCCCAATTTTTCAGCGTAGGCGATATCTGTTTTACTAACTTGGCGAATCCCCTCACAATAGACATCCTGAAGGTTAATCCGCCCATCAAAAGCTAAGGATGCGAGAATTGCAATTTTATCTGCTGCATCTAACCCGTCTACATCAGCCGTAGGGTCAGCTTCCGCGTAACCCAAGCGTTGGGCATCAGCCAACACATCCCCAAAATCGCTACCCTCTGTTTGCATCCGGGTGAGGATGTAGTTAGTTGTGCCGTTGACGATACCTGTAACTGTATGAAGCCGATTGACACTCAAAGCCTGCTTTAATGGCTGAATTACTGGAATCCCACCACCAACGGCGGCTTCTAGCATCACATATACCCCAGCGTGGTTAGCGGCCGTGAATATTTCCGCCCCAAACCGGGCGATCGCCGCCTTATTCGCTGTAACTACGTGTTTGCCATTTTTGATGGCTTGGAGAATCAGCGATCGCGCTGGTTCCAAACCCCCCATGACCTCAACAACAATATCTACTTCTGGATCGTTGACAATTGACTCTAAATCTGTAGTAATAACTGCCGATGATAATTGTACCTCGCGGGGTTTATCAGGCGATCGAACTCCCACACGATATATTTCTACCTCTTGTAGTAAAGAGTGACGACCAACCGCATCTTGTAGCAGTTGCACAGTCCCTGTTCCTACCGTACCTAATCCTAAGATTCCCAGCTTTACACCCACAAACTTTCTACCAAATTTAGTTTTAATTGCTGAGTCCTGCTAAAGACGTACATCTGTACACCCTTACCTCAGCTATTTATATACAAAACAATTGTAGGGTCGGCACTGCCCACCCTACAAATTCATTAATTTTGTTAGTTGTCAATTGTCAGTTGTTTGCCAATGACCAATGACCAATGACCAAATTAATATGTTTCAACGTGCCAACGACCAGCTTTCTTGAGGTCTTTTTGGTAGCTACTCCAGGTAACACCTTCTTTAGCAGCCGCAGCAGTTAAAGCAGCGTCAATACCGTCTTCCATACCGCGCAAACCGCAGATGTAAGTGTGGGTTTTCTCATTCTTGATTAATGCCCATAATTCATCAGCGTGTTCTGCTACGCGGTCTTGGATGTACATTCTGCCACCTTGGGGGTTCTTTTGTTCCCGGCTGATGGCATAGGTGAGGCGGAAGTTTTCGGGGTATTTTTGCTGAATTTCTTCCAGTTCTTCTTTATATAGAATGTTGGGAGTTGTAGGAACGCCGAAAATTAACCAAGAGAATCCTTTAAATTGATATTCTGGGTTAGCAGCTCTTTCTGAATCCTTAAACATCCGCCACAGGTAAGCTCGCATAGGCGCAATACCAGTACCAGTTGCCATCATAATGACATTAGCTTCTGGGTCTTCAGGTAATAGCATTTCTTTACCCACAGGCCCAGTAATCTTAACTTCGTCACCTGGTTTAATTTGAGTCAGGTAGGTAGAACAAACACCGTAGACTGTTTCGCCAGTTTCTGGATGCTTATACTCTAATTGACGGACGCACAAGGAGATTGTTTTATCATCTACATCATCGCCATGACGGGTTGAGGCGATGGAGTAGAGTCTCAGTTTTTCAGGCTTACCATTTTTATCTAAACCTGGGGGGATAATGCCAATACTTTGACCTTCGATGTACTTTAAGTCACCACCAGTTAGATCAAATTTAACGTGTTGAACTATACCAATCCCATCTTCTTGTACCAGTGGGTCATTAGAAATGACCTTACCAATAAAAGGGGAATTGGGACGGTAAGTATTGACAGGAACATCAGCGTGTTTGGCTTTCGCTTGAGTCATGGTGTTGCCTTTGTTGTCTTTTTTCTTAGACTTTTCTTCCGCAGGTGTTTCTGAGACACCTTTAGCTTGAATATCTGTTGTTACAGGTGTGGCTTTACCATTCTCAGTGTTAGCAGCTTTGCCATTGACTTGCTCTAGTATGCTGGCAGGGTGAATGCTAACAATTTTGCCGCCTAGTCGAGTGATACGCTGCATTTCTTGATTCATGCGATTGTAAGGCACTCTGATGAACACACTGCCACTTTTACGAATTGGGTAGTTCGTTTGTTCAGTTTCTTCGTTCTGACGTAGACCCACCACTTCGTAAACGAAGATGCGGCTACCTGATTCTATGTTGGCAGCACTCTCAAAAGCACCTTGATTAGACATTCCTTCTACCACTCCGATCTTTAACTTAAGAGTTTCTCAAAAAAAATTTTTCTCGGCACAAACCAGCTTCAGTTTATCGAATTTTTCGTCACCAAAACTAGCGTTATGAGAAATTAGCATTATCAATTAATGCCTCGCTTGGAACACTCTCCTCAAGACGTGCAGGTATGGTAAGAAACACACCTATTTACCTTCTAAGTTAGAAGATAAGTCTTCTAGAGAATGTTAATAATGAGTCAATTTAATCTTTTCTTTGTAAACTTATACTCCTGCCAGGAAAGAGTAAATACGTGCTGTTAGCAGTAGCAGAAAATTATCCACGTACTGAGTCTTAAATCTAAGATTCAAGAGCAATTAACAAACATTAACGCTTCCGGGGAGACTTGTTACAAGTAGATACATAAATTAAGTTTTACTTGATGTGTAGCATCTGTCAACCTCTATTCGCACCTTGATATGATGTGTCTATTTAAAGTTATCTGTTTATGTAAGCTGATCCCCAAAACTTTTTTGTCCGCAATAATGGGTTCACACTGAGGATAGATCCAGTGAGTAATATTTCTCGCTATGTCAAGGTATAAATAAAAAAATTAGGGGAAATTTTCCCAAATTCGCTGCAAAAAAAATTTATACCCTATAGACTGAATTATATAAACTCACAAAGCAATAGACGGATTCACTACACGAGTTATGGGTAGTGATTAACGCAACTTCAAAAATCTCAATTACATCATCAGTATGTTTGGTCAACTAACTCGATTCTCTTGACAACCAATATTGTATGGGATACCCCATTCTGTTAAAATCAACTATACCACTAGGATTAAATACTTACCAGCTATAAATCAAGGATATTCAGAGGATTACAGTCATTAATTTGGTTGTATCCCGTCTGATAAATCTTTAATGCTGCTGAGTAGCAAGAACGCAGGACAAACCTATGGGGTAACTCCTGGCTTCACATTCTGCTGTGTGAAAACTTATTACTTGACACATTTAGTATTTGAGGAGATTTATGACAACTAAGCCGGAACGCGTGGTACTGATTGGAGTAGCCGGAGACTCCGGGTGCGGTAAATCTACGTTTTTGCGTCGTTTGATTGATTTATTCGGTGAAGAGTTTATGACAGTTATCTGTTTGGATGACTATCATTCTTTAGACCGCAAACAACGTAAAGAAACTGGAATCACTGCACTTGACCCCAGAGCCAACAATTTTGACCTGATGTATGAGCAAATTAAAGCTCTCAAAGAAGGTCATGAAATTAACAAGCCGATTTATAACCATGAAACCGGTTTGATTGACCCACCTGAAATAGTCAAGCCAAATCATATTGTAGTGGTTGAAGGTCTGCATCCTTTATATGATGAACGGGTGCGATCGCTTCTCGATTTCAGCGTCTACTTTGACATCAGCGACGAAGTTAAAATTGCTTGGAAAATCCAGCGTGATATGGCCGAAAGGGGTCATCGCTACGAAGATGTTCTAGCGGCTATCAATTCTCGTAAGCCAGATTTCCAAAAGTATATCGAACCTCAAAGAGAATTTGCTGATGTAGTGTTGCAAGTATTGCCCACCAACTTAATTAAGGACGATACAGAGCGTAAAGTACTGCGGGTACGGATGCTACAACGGGAAGGTAAAGAAGGTTTTGAACCCGCTTACTTGTTTGATGAAGGTTCAACTATCAACTGGACTCCTTGCGGACGTAAACTCACCTGTTCTTACCCAGGAATGCAGTTGTACTACGGTTCCGATGTTTACTACGGTCGTTACGTTTCCGTTCTCGAAGTAGATGGTCAATTCGACAACCTCGAAGAAGTAATTTACATCGAAACCCACCTCAGCAATACATCCACCAAGTATCAAGGTGAGTTGACTCAGTTGCTACTTCAACACCGTGAGTATCCTGGTTCTAACAACGGAACTGGTTTTTTCCAAGTGTTAACAGGTTTGAAAATGCGTGCTACTTACGAACGCTTGACAGCAAAGGAAGCCAAGTTAGCAGTTCAGGTTTAATACAGCAGTGTTTGTGTCAAAACTCCTGGGGTACTTTCGAGTACCCCTTTTTTTGTGTTGATAAAAACATTTTCTAATTCATTGATAATTTTGATAAATTGAATTTTGGCAAAAAATACTTAAACATAAACTTATTTTTCTTTGCAAAAGGACACACTAACTGCCTAATGTGTCAAGATGATTATGATTTCAGTAATGAGTAGCTTGACTAAATAACTTAAATACTTAGTCAGCGAAAATACTACTACAGGAGGAATACTCATTGTCTAGACGTTATCTATTTACCTCCGAGTCTGTTACCGAAGGTCATCCAGATAAAATCTGCGATCAGATTTCTGATACTATTTTGGATACCTTGCTAACACAAGACCCTACTAGTCGTGTTGCAGCTGAAGTTGTGGTCAATACTGGCTTAGTATTAATCACAGGTGAAATCACCACTAAAGCTAATGTCAATTACGCTAATATTGCCCGGAAAAAAATAGCGGAAATTGGTTACATTAATGCCGATAACGGCTTTTCAGCCAACAGCACCAGTGTAATTGTAGCTTTAGACGAACAATCACCAGACATTGCTCAAGGTGTCAACACTGCTCAAGAAACCCGCGAACAGGATAGCGAAGAACTATTCGATACAATTGGTGCTGGCGACCAAGGTATCATGTTTGGTTTCGCTTGTAATGAAACCCCAGAACTGATGCCCTTGCCAATCTGCTTGGCTCATCGCATTGCTCGTAGACTCGCAGCCGTCCGCAAAACTGGGGAATTATCTTACCTACGTCCTGATGGCAAAACTCAAGTTACCGTTATTTACGAAGACGGTCGCCCTGTAGGTATTGATACAGTTCTCATTTCCACACAACACACAGCTACCATCGGTGATATTACTGATGAAGCCGCAGTCCAAGCCAAAATCAAAGAAGATTTGTGGAAGGCTGTAGTTGAACCTGTGTTTGGTGACTTGGAAATCAAGCCAGACCAAGATACACGCTTTTTAGTTAACCCCACTGGTAAATTCGTTATTGGTGGGCCTCAAGGCGACTCTGGTTTAACAGGACGTAAAATTATCGTTGATACCTACGGTGGTTACTCCCGACATGGTGGCGGTGCTTTCTCTGGCAAAGACCCCACAAAGGTAGACCGTTCTGCGGCTTATGCTGCGCGTTATGTAGCGAAAAATATTGTTGCTGCTGGGTTGGCGGAGAAATGTGAAGTCCAGTTAAGTTATGCCATTGGTGTAGCTCGACCCGTAAGTATTTTACTTGATACCTTCGGTACTGGCAAAGTCGATGATGATATTTTGTTGGAACTAGTCAAAGCCAACTTTGAACTACGTCCAGCCGGGATTATTCATAGCTTCAACTTACGCAACTTACCAAGCGAAAGAGGCGGACGTTTTTATCAGGACGTCGCGGCTTACGGACACTTGGGACGGAACGACCTAGATTTACCTTGGGAACGTACCGATAAAGCGGATTTTTTGAAGCAAGCTGTTAGTCACGCATTATCAGGCGCGATCGCCTAAATATTCGCTCGTAGTAAGGACTTTAGTCCTAATAATTAATTCAGTAATTCTATAGTATTAAGGGAGTATTTATTTACTCCCTTATTTTTATGTGTATGGTAGCAATAGATATACTGCTAATTGCTCCGTTACCGCTAACAGCTCCCAGCACTGATATAAAACATGGATTTAATATTTTAGTCTCCACCTCCATCACAACTGCTGCTATCACTACCATCACAGTCGCTAAAAGCAGAGTCTTGATTATTTAGTTCCCAAGCAGAATCAAATCCCCAATTACTATCACCAATAGTAGTTTCATTGAAATAGTAGTTAGATTTGTTATTATGCTGCTTTAAAGCATCTTTGATAAAAAATATAAATCCTACTAAACCTAGTAAACAAATAATTAAAATCACCATATTTTCAGGATATCCGTAACCTATGAGTATAAATTACTGGAATGTCTAGGCTATAATCTTGTATTAATTAACCACAGAGTCACAGAGAGAAAATTTATTGCACTATTTTAGTCTGGTCACGTCAATAGCCGCATCTCAAAACTTTCGTGCATTATGGTTTACGTCTAATATACCCTAGAAAATACTCATATTTTTCAGAAATAAAAAGTCAAGGGTATAGGGTGTAGGTCTTCAAAACCTTTGCACCCCTATACTCTTACACCCAGCCGCAACAAACAACCTTGGTGCATAAGCTATGCTTTAGATAGTCCGAGAGAATTGCTTGTCTTGCACATGATGATAAATATCAAAGACAACAGCAATATTTCTGACTAACAATCTACCAATTTCTGTGACTTGAATATATTTACTTGAGAGATTAACTAACCCATCAATTTCTAGGGGTTTTAATGCGTCTAATTCCTGGGCGAAATACTCATCAAAATTGATGTTATATTTCTGTTCAATTTCAGGCTTATGCAGATAAAAGTTAGACATGATGCACATAATTACCTCACGCCTGAGAATATCATCTGTTGTCAGTTTGATACCTTTACTAATAGGTAAAGTATCACTAGCTACTGCTTGATAATATTCTTTTAACTGCTTATGATTCTGTACGTAGGTATCATGCAGCATACTAATAGATGTTGCACCAAAACCTAATAGTTCTGTACCAGCGTGGGTAGTGTAGCCTTGGAAGTTGCGTTGCAGGGTGCGATTACGTTGAGCGATCGCTAATTCATCGTTAGGTTTGGCAAAATGATCCATCCCGATAAATAGATACTGGCTATTAGTCAGTTCTTCGATGGTCATTTTCAAAATTTCTAACTTTTCCTGTGGCTCTGGCAATGCTTCTACAGGAATATTTTTTTGTGCTGGTTTCAACCAAGGAACGTAAGCAAAATTAAAAACTACAATTCTATCGGGATCTAAGGCTACAGTTTTCTTTACTGTTTCCCGAAAACTTTCCAAGCTTTGATGAGGTAAACCATAAATCAAGTCTACATTTACACTGTCAAATTCAGCCGCTTTAATCCAACTCATTACATTAAATAACATCTCCTCTGGTTGGATGCGGTTAACAGCTACCTGCACTTGAGGATTAAAATCTTGAATACCAAAACTGATGCGGTTAAAGCCAATATCCCGGAGAAAGAAAATATATTCTTGGTCAACGTAGCGTGGGTTAATTTCGATGGAAACTTCTGCTTGGGGGTCAATTTGGAAATGACTTGTAATACTTTGCCACAAGAATTGTACTTGCTGAGGTTCTAAATAATTGGGTGTTCCTCCGCCCCAATGAACTTGCAAAACTTTTCTATCAGCATCAATCAAGTTGGCTGTATGCTTGATTTCTCTTACCAGATGCTCTAAGTAGGGTTTGGCAATATTCTTGTTATTGGAAATTACCGTATTACAACCGCAAAAGTAACAGGAACTTTGGCAAAACGGAATATGAAAATACAAAGATAGCGGTGAGTTACGCTGATTTGAAGTTGCGATCGCACTTTGATAATCGGTGGCGGTACATCCTTCAGCTAACTGTGTAGCGGGTGGGTAACTTGTATATCTAGGTGCAGGAGTGTCATATTTTTTGATCATATCTAGATCAAATTTGACACTAGGTGAAACAAAAACCATCAAAACCTCCAAGGTACTGCAACCACACCGCTTAATGTCGCTACAAGGGATTCAAAATACCTTAGAAATCTGACTACAAAATTCAACAACGCTGATCTACTGACTTGTTGAACTTTCGGCAAATGATATTTTGATTTCCGTCATAACTGACCAGTGGTTGGTTATATAGGTGTAGGGAAAAGCAATTTGTTTTTTGACGCACAGCAAATTGCCAAGACAAGCCTTATGCTCTAGCTGCTTTTTAGTTTAGATAGCAAAGCAAGAGTCTGATGTGTTGATTGAACCAAATGTGGGGAAAAGGGAAAAAGGAAAAAGTGTAAGGTGAAAGTTAATAATTTCTCCCTCATCTCCCCCCACTTCCTCATCTCTGTTCACATTACAGGCGCTTCTGTACTACCTGGGTTATGACTACTAGTCAAATTATTAAATACTACTTGACCCAAAGCTTTAATTAAGTTGCCTTCTAAGTCTGTAGCCATTTGCATATTGAATTGGAAGGCACTATTCGCTTCGGCAACAATTTGATCAGCCGTTGCTTCATCCACTGGTACAGAGTCTAATGCCTGACGATACTTGTCTTTAAATGCTTTTTTGTCAGGAATTTGCTCGAAGTTATAAAAAGATGTACCCTCATAGCCAGATAGCTTGAGGCTTGACTGAGCGACTTTTTGTAACATCTGACCACCGGAAAGGTCGCCCATGTAGCGGGTGTAGCTATGACCAATTAATAATGCAGGGTTGGTGGCAGAAAGTTCTCGAATATGCTTGATATAAGCTTGAGCGCTGGGTGAGGGTGAAATTAGGTTGCGCCATTCACTACCGTAATAAAACACCATGTCTTTTTCTAAGGAAGCTTGGCGATTTAGTTCGGGAAAATAAATTGGTGCGATCGCCGGATTGTTTATATGGCTCTTGATTGCTGCTTCTAGTTCGGTGTAAACAAAATACAAGTTGCTTAAAAATTTGGCGAAACTTTCTTTATCTACCACACCTTTCAAAAAACACTTCATGAATCCCACGTTTTCTGCTGCTGTGTGAGCTTTTTGAGTGCCAGAGCGCAGTTTGACGGCTAGATTGCTACTCATTGTTGCTTCCTTGTTATTCAATCGCCAGATTTTAGACAGCCGTATTTACCAACTTGGCCATCAATTTACGGTCAATACCAGAGTTCTCAGGGTTATTCTGGATGTAGAGAGGATATGTATGAATCTATCTAGCAATTACCACTGCCCATATAGATTCAAACTATTTTTAGCCCCAAGACTATTTAACTATTAATGTCTTTATAACTATACAGCTATTAATAATTTTTTATATTTCTCTTAATCTGTCGCAATAAAGCCAGAAGGGAGAGGATGTGTAATATTTAAGCGATCACGTAAAAAGATTTAGTCAAGGAAACGACAAAAATAGAAAGGCTTGAAAGGTATTTCTAAATTTATTAGTTGTGTACTCTGTATCTCAGGAGATGAAGAAAGGTTGTATCAAAAGACAGCTTTTCATTAATTATAAAGGTGCGATAAGCGCAGCTTAAGCCTTTGGCTATCGCTTAATTAAAATTACTGTGATTCTAATTTAGCAACTCGTGCTTCTAATTTATTAACCTGTTGTTTTAATTCCACTACCAAAGTCGCCAACCTATCAAACATCTGATCTCTTTGCGTTGATGATAAGTTTCTTCTAGAACCAGTGGGTGTAATTGTGGTTCTGGGAGCAGATGTCGTTGGACGTTGACCAAGTTGTACTTCTATTTGGTTTAATCGTGATAGAACGTTTCTATAATCCGCTTCTAAATTGTTAATGCGGGAGTCAATTTGCTGTGATGCTGCTGGAGTAGATAATAAACCCAAGCAGATGACAATTATGAGAGTAATTGTAAATAACCATTTACGAAACATTTGACCTACTCCTTTGGGGAGTAGATTGGTGAAATGATTATTTACTCGACTCCCCTATTTCTTTGGTATGATTTAGCGGTCAGGTTTTAAGTTGGTAAATAAATGCTGCCAATCAATCGATTGGACAATATTTGTACCTTCCTTAACCTCAAAGGTGACATTACATACCTTTTGTTGTAGCGATCGCACACACAACTGTGCCACATCCTCACGGCTGATTTTCCCTCTAATATTATCACCCTGTTCAACGATCAATTCCTTACCTCCTGCTTCTTCCGTTAAAGCACAAGGTCTAATAATAATGTAAGGAATCCCACTTTCTCTTAAACTATCTTCTCCCTTTAACTTCCAAGTTAAAATCCCTCCCAACTGGTCATTTAATCTCACGGCTGGGGGTTCTTCATCTAAATTAATTCCTGGTCTTCCTGGACGAGTAACACCTGCGGAACTTACAAGAACAAATTTTGGTGTATTTGTTCCACTGTAAGCTTTGATAGATTCTACCTGTAGCGCAAAATTACCTGCACAGAAATGAGGATTTAAAGCACCGTCATATTCAAACTTACTCAACATCAATTGAAAAGAATTAACCTTACTACTATCAATTGGTGGCGCATCATTGACGGTTTTTGCTCGAAATACCGGAACCAAATCGGCAAAAGGTACGCGGATATTTATCCAAGTGTTAGCAACAGTATCAAAAGAATAGCTATATCCTAGCCCATCCCATTTAGTATCTGTCCGCAGAAATAATTTGTAACGCTGACCGTCACCTTTGACTCGTAATTCTACACCTTCATAACCAGATAAATTAAATGCCGGGTCAAAGTTTCTGGTTCTCACAGAAGCAAAGCCGCCAGAGTTAGCTGTGGAAACATTACCAGCAAATAAAGCGGTATTTTCTACCAATTGAATATTACTAGCACTCACGCCTCCCATGACCACATCATCAAGCGCACCCCAAATATTTTTTAGTTCTGCTGATGGGTGTGTAAAGTCAAATATGACTTTTTCACTTGTTGCTGGTAAATATTTTGCTGCGGCTGTAACTAAATTTTTCACTCCTTGATATTCCACATTTTCTGGAGTGTCCCCAACAATTTCTGGCTGGTAAAATTTCACACCTTGATAATATTTGGCTCTATCTGCTGTGTCTCCTTCCACTGGTTGCACACGTACTGCTGTACAACAAACAACAGCTTGCATGTTAGCCATGACAAGAGGAGTTAGAGTTTCTGGTTTAGTAATGTCTGCGACCACTAAATCAATATCATTACCTAAAATCGACCTAGCTTTATCAATATCTCGTACCAAGGCGCGGACGTTATTACCCTGTTTCCTCAGTTTTTCTACCACTCGTTTACCAACACCACCCGTTGCACCTGCTACCAAAATTACACCCATGTTTTCGTCTCCATTGGTTCGAGGTCTTTCATTCTGAGGACGACCCAGAATTAACCGTTGTATGCAGTTCAAAAAAGGAATAACCTCGAAGTAAGTCAGCGTTTCAATAAACCTACCTAAGTCCCATTGAGAACGATTTTTATTAGTCACAGTTGCGTCCTCATAATTAGCATCTTGCTACATGATAGCGATTGGTGGGTGTGGGTAGTGATGAGGGAGATGAGGGGAATAATTATGATCTTCTACTTTCTATACACTGTGCCTTGTCATATCATTTTGCTGAAGCAGGTTAGGATACTTAAGTGGTTATTATTAATTGAATAGAAATATAATTATGAGTCAACTGGAAAAAGCTCAGGCTGAGTATGAAGGTTTTATTCAAGAGTTTGAAAGTGCTGTAATTAGCACTATATCTAAGGAGGGTGTCCCAAATGGGAGTTATGCTCCTTTTGTTATAGATGATGCTAAAAATATTTATATTTATGTAAGTGGTCTTTCTACCCACACTAAAAATATTGAGGCTAATCCTCATGTTAATGTTTTATTTATTGAGGATGAAGCAAAAGCTAATCAAATATTTGCCCGTCGTCGTTTAAACTTTGATTGTACAGCTAGGCTGATTGAGCGCGAATCTGCAACTTGGAATCAAATAGTTGACCAATTTCAAGCACGTTTTGGTCAAATTATTGAAGTATTACGCGGCTTGGGTGACTTTCGGATTTTCCAACTCACCCCTCATGAGGGACGTTTTGTCATTGGGTTTGGTTCAGCTTATCACATTAGCGGCGATCGCCTAGATCAACTTGAGCAAATCACAAGTGAGAAAGGATAGTCATTAGTCATTAGTCCATAGTCCATAGTCCATAGTCAACAGTCCATAGTCATTAGTTTTTCTCCCCCTACTCCCTCATCCCTCATCTCCCCCACTCCCTACTCCCTAGTTAATATGCTTCAGTTTCAACCTCCTGGGTTTGGTCATAAAGTCATCCATACATCCTTGGGAGCAATGGTTTACTATACTCAAACGGCTGCTCCTTGGTTGAATGCTGATGAAGATTTACCACCGTTATTGTTTCTCCATAATTTTGGCGGGGGCGCGTCTGCTTATGAATGGTCTAAGGTATATCCGGCTTTTGCAGCTACACACCGCATCCTCGCACCTGATTTAATTGGCTGGGGAGAGTCTGCACATCCTGTAAGAGATTACCAGATTCAGGATTATCTTACGGCGATCGCACAATTCATTAATCAAACTTGTCACCAACCAGTCAAAGTCATCGCCTCTTCTTTAACTTCGGCTATAACTATTCGTTTAGCAATTACTCAACCCAATTTATTTGATTCACTATATTTAGTTTGTCCCTCTGGGTTTGATGATTTTGGTCAAGGTGCTGGACGCAGGCTACCATTATCTGTAATTAATACACCTTTGTTAGATAATTTAATTTATGCTTTGGGTGCAGAAAATGAACTGGCGGTAAGAAATTTCCTGCAAAGTTTTCTGTTTGCTCAACCGCAACGAATTTCGCAAGAAATAGTAGATGCTTATTTATATTCTGCACAACAGCCTAATGCTAAATTTGCCGCCTTGTCTTTTCTCAAAGGCGACCTTTATTTTGACTTGAGTTTATATATCCAACAATTGACAACTCCCACCGTCTTTTTCTGGGGAGAGAAAGCCCAATTTACTAGTATTAAATTAGGCAGACGCTTGGCTAGTTTGAATCCTGGAGTGATTAAGAAATTTTATGCGATCGCTGACACAGGAGTACTACCCCATTTAGAACTGCCAGAAGTCTTCATTGGCTTATTACAAAGTTATGTTTAATAGCATTCACAAAAATATAATGCACATGCAACCGCCCAACATATACTCAGTATTCAGAAATGAATCTATCGTTTCAATGACGCTAAAAGTATAAATAATAAAGTTGTCATTAGAATTGCTGTGATTATTTGATTATATTCATAGTTCCTAAAAATAAAAAAGGTGGGTATTACCCCACCTTTAATATTAGGAACCTAACGCTTTAGCCGTTTGTTCTTTATTTAACTTGAGGATTAAAACGCCTAAAGGTGGTAAACATAAATCCAGTGAATAAGAACGATTGTGCATTGACCAATCATCAGTCCACTTACCACCTAAGTTACCCATGTTGCTACCGCCATATTGACGTGCATCGCTATTGAATAACTCTGTGTAAAAGCCTTTCTCTGGTACACCAATACGATAGTGAGAATGGGGTTGGGGTGTAAAGTTACAAACGACCACCACAAAATTTTCAGTGTCTTTATCACGGCGGATAAAGGAGACTACACTATGGCGATTATCGCTACAATCAACCCACTCAAATCCTTCTCTAGCAAAGTCTAAGGTGTATAAAGCTGGTTCAGAACGATAAAGTTTATTCAGTTCTGCAAAGAACGTTTTCAATTGTTGATGGGGTTCAAATTGTAATAAAGACCACTCCAAATCAGCCCAGACATTCCACTCACTCCATTGTCCAAATTCCATGCTCATAAACATGGTTTTCTTACCTGGGTGAGTAAACATATAGGTGAATAAACAACGCACATTTGCTAATTTCTGCCATCTATCGCCCGGCATTTTACCGATGATATTGCTCTTGCCATGTACGACTTCATCGTGGGACAAGGCTAGCATGAAGTTTTCGCTGTGGTTGTACCACATACTAAAAGTGATGTTGTTTTGATGGAACTGCCTAAACCAAGGGTCCATGCTGAAATAATCCAGCATATCGTGCATCCAGCCCATGTTCCACTTCAAGTTAAAGCCTAAACCACCTGTATAGGTAGGCCAAGACACCATCGGCCAAGATGTAGATTCTTCAGCGATGGAAAGAACACCTGGGAAATAACTAAACAGTAGATGGTTTACTTGACGCAGAAAGTCGGCAGCTTCTAAATTTTCTCTACCGCCATATTGGTTAGTTACCCATTCTCCTTCTTTGCGGCAGTAGTCAAGGTAGAGCATGGAAGCCACAGCATCAACACGAATCCCATCAATGTGGTATTTGTCGAACCAGAACAGGGCATTTGCTACTAAAAAGTTACGTATTTCGTTGCGGTTGTAGTTGAACACCAAAGTACCCCACTCTTTATGTTCGCCTTTGCGGGGGTCAGCGTGTTCGTACAAATGAGTGCCATCAAAGAAAGCTAAACCATGTCCATCTTTGGGGAAGTGACCCGGAACCCAATCGACAATTACACCAATGCCATTTTGATGACATTGGTCAACAAAATACATAAAATCTTCAGGGCTACCGAAACGCGAGGTGGGGGCGTAGTACCCAGTGACTTGATAACCCCAAGACCCATCAAAAGGATGTTCGGCAATTGGTAATAATTCGATGTGTGTGTATCCTAATTCCTTAACATAAGGAATTAGTCTGCTGGCTAATTCGCGGTAGGTTAAAAAACGTGAACCTGGCTTTAATTCGGAAGCAATGACTACAGGTTCGGTTTCGCCATTAGGTAACTTAGCTGGCTCGGCACTTGCACCATGTAACCAAGAACCTAAATGCACCTCATAAACTGAGATGGGCTGAGTCAGGGGATCTGTATGACGACGATTTTCTAACCAGTCTTCGTCGTTCCATTGGTATGAGTTTAAATCGCTAACAATTGAAGCTGTTTTGGGGCGTGCTTCTTGTTGGAAACCATAAGGATCAGATTTTTCGTAAATGTGACCTGCAAGATTTTTTATTTCATATTTGTAATGCTCCCCTACGCCTAGTTCGGGAATGAATAATTCCCAAACACCTGTGGGGCCTTTACGCATCTGGTGTTTGCGTCCATCCCATTGGTTGAAGTCTCCCAAAACGGAAACGTTGCGAGCATTGGGGGCCCAAACTGCAAAGTAAACGCCTTTAACTCCATCTACTTCTGTGGCGTGCGCTCCGAGTTTTTCATAAATGCGGTGATGATTACCTTCGGCAAACAAATGTAAATCAAAGTCTGTCAGACGAGGGGAACGAAAAGCATAAGGGTCATAAGTGACACGCTCATGTTCTCCCTCTTTAATTTTTAGTTGGTAGTTGGATAGCTCAGAAGTTTCAATGGTACACTCAAAAAAGTGGGGGTCATGTACCGTTTGCATGGGGTACTCTTGCCGTTGTTCTGGTAGTACTACCCAAGCTGCACTGGCGTTTGGTAGATAGGCTCTGACAACCCAAACGTTTTTACCGTTTTGTTCTATGGGATGAGAACCCAGTATTTCAAAAGGATCATGATGCTGGTTCCAGACGATGCGGTTAACCTGTTCAGGGGCGATCGTGGTCATGGACATGAAGCTACCTAAAAATAATAAACTGGTTGACTAAATTGGATTTTGTATATATCTATTCTTTACATTTATTTGCAATTTTGTCGCCACCGTTATCGTATCGCACAATGAGCGAAGCAGACGCTTAAAGTCAGGTATTGAATATAAGCGATCGCTCTAGTGCAGATTAAAGACGATGATGAATGCTAAAAATAATCAAGCTCTATATGCAATTTTAAAGATGTGATGAAGATTGCTGGAGATAATTATAATTATATAAAGAATATGTAATTATTACCTCGTTCAAGCTCAGACTCGGCACAATGGCCCAGAACATTAAAGTTTTTAGTGGGTAGCAAGCAAAGATAGAAGCTAATGCTGAGTTGCAAGATGACGAGGTATGTAACTATGAATTTTCTCTCTCCAAAAAAGCAATCATCAATGGCTATAGTTGGGTCATTAGTGATAACTCTAGGATTAGAGCTAACTGCTGGGGCTAATACATTTAACCCTGCGCCTCTTTTTAGTAAAGCTGCTAACTACTCTACGAAGATTCCGAGAAGTGGTGGTGATGCAGATGCTGCTGATATTTATTACCCAGTTGTCCCCAAGACCAATAAAACTACACTACCCATTGCGTTATTGTTGCAAGGAGCGCTGGTTGACAAATCTGATTATTCAAAATTCGCTAATACCGTAGCACGTTATGGGTTTGTAGTAGTGATACCTAATCACACTAGAACTGCAAAAAGCCCAAGGCGTACAGTGACAGGTTTACTCTCTGAAGAACTACAAATAAATGATGTTCTAGCTTATATGCAGAGTGAAAATTCTCGTTCTGCATCACCCATTGCTAATCAACTCGACCCTAAAACACTAGTCTTGCTTGGTCATTCATTTGGCGGAGCAGTAGGAATTGCGGCAATTCAGGGTAAATGTTTTGCTATCTTCTGTACAAAAGATTTTTCCCGACCTGATGAATTGAAGGCTGGAGTGTTTTATGGCGCTAACTTCTTGATGGGTCAAAATAGCAAAGACATTCCTGTAATTGAAAATGATGGTGTCCCCATTGCTTTGGTGCAGGGGAATTTAGATGGCGTGGCAAAACCATCTAGCGCCCAAATAACATACGAAAAAATTCAAGACCATCTCAAGGCATTAATTACGGTTGTTGGTGCAAACCACTATGGCATTACCAATGCAGATAACTCCAAGCGCGAACCTAACAGACCGACGCTAGAGCAAGAAGTGTCCATAGAAACCATCGCTCGTTGGAGTGCGCTGTTTTTACGTGCAACAGCACTCAAAGATAAACAAGCATTTGATTATGTATTCAACTCAGGTGATGCGTTAGACCCAAATGTCAAACGGGAAGAGCCTTGAGTGTTAACTGTTGACTAACGTTTACAGATTTAAAAAGGGGAAAAGTTTTAGAAGTACGCTACGTATCCTGATCAAGAATATGTTTTGACGGATGTTTGGGTCTAGTTTTCGGGGTGGGCTGGTTTGTAGCTGATCTTGGAGTTGGACGTATTCGGCAGCCGTTAGAAGGGAACCATCTATAGGCGATCGCGCATCTATAATAATTTCTGTACGTAAGATTTCTTCTGGCGTATCTTCTGCTGGTGGAAATGCCATGACTAGATTTCCCCAGTTACTACTCAACCAAACCAAAACACTACTACTAATAGTTAAAGTTAGCAGCCTCATCCACTTTATAGAAACTTCAGTAAAGTTCCTCATAGATACCATGCAATACCTCTTTTTACTGATGTTTTAATTTTATTTCTCAAGAGCATAACTCTTTGCTGAATACCAGTAGGCTGTTAATTGATTCCGTGTAGTAGAAATAGAGACTAGCGTTGTGTATCTGTGAATTATTAGCTGTATATTTACCAAGCTACTACCTAGAAGTTTTATTTTGAAGAGAAGAAACTTATCCAAGTAGTACTCTTGTAATATATTTAATTTTCTTATGTATTTAAGACACAATAACATTCAAGTCTAGATTTTTGAAAATAATAATTATATGGACACTAGGGTCAAGTGGAAACCTGATCACTAGTGTCCTTAAATACAACCTTACCTAAAATTTGTGTTTGAGTACGTTCTTAGTGAGATTTTGACGAGTTTTAGCTATGCAATCAGGCAGTGTTTTTGTTCAAACTCGATACCTTTAGCAAGTAGCAAGCTCTTGTCACAAATCCTTTTTGAGAACTGTATCAGCTATCTAAGGAGTAGTAGTAGGACTAGCGGTTGGGGTAGCCGCAGGGGTAGTAGCCGCAGGGGTAGTAGCCGCAGGGGTAGTAGCCGCAGGGGTAGTAGCGGCTCCGGTGTCAGTTGGCTCACCTGTAGCAGCAGGGGTGGTTGTGGTGTCGCCACCGCCGCCGCCGCCGCCTTCGCAGGCTCCGAGCAATGCAGCCAGACTTAACATTAGAGCAAAACCGAAGATTTTAGTTCTCATAACTCCTCTTTCACCAATTGTGGCAATAAAATTTTTCGCCTGTTGAATACGATAACCTATTTATTGCAGCTTTTTAAAACGTTATATATTACATATTTATTTGATTTAGTTATTATGTACAAGACTGATTGGTAGCATTTGGATTGAAAAGACAGATGTGGACACTGCTGAGTGTCACCATTGAAAATTAATTGTGCTTCCTTTGCTTGTGCTTTGCTGTTATATATCTGGTATTACCAGTCTTTCTCAGGCTGAGGAAGATTTTAACCTTAGCAAAATTAGATAAACAGTTTAAAATACAGTATTTTATATCTAAAAAAATTTATGGCTGCTGTTCGCAAGTCTAATATTTCTACAAGTGGTAATTGGTTTCGGCGAGGTTCTAGCCCATCTTTAAGAAAGCGGCGGACTAGTCCAGAAGCAATGGTACGCAATGATTCTACGACTGCTGAGTCATCAAAAGCCGCCACAAAACAAC
Organism: Nostoc sp. MS1; assembly: GCF_019976755.1. NCBI lineage: Bacteria > Bacillati > Cyanobacteriota > Cyanophyceae > Nostocales > Nostocaceae > Nostoc > Nostoc sp. MS1. The sequence goes on along the minus strand of NZ_AP023441.1, from coordinate 3,640,308 downwards.
GGCGTTCCCCGAAAAATGTATCTTCCCCAGGAAATACAAGCATACAAAGTTCGGTAGCACAAACTTCTAATATTAAAGTTCAGCCAAACTCAAGAGCAAAAAATATCCCATCTAGTTCTGCGGCTGTGTCTGTAGTACCCACCGCTAAAGCATTACCTGCGTGGTTGCTGCAACTACAGAGCATACATCGTTATTCCTCAATTGCGGCATTCTTATTAGTAGCGGCAAGTTTGGGTGTTTATGGATGGACAGTATATACACAAGAACTCTGGGGTCAAAGTTATAGCCGATTACAAAAACTACAGCGAGATGAACGTCAAATTACCACAACCAACGCGACGTTAACTCATAAAATGGCTGAAGAAGCAGAATCGCAAGCGGCGGGGCTGGTATCACCAACTCCAGCGAGAACCATTTTCTTATCTCCAGTGCCTCATCAACCGGAGGTAGTAACCCCTAGCTCTACACCAAACCCACAAACACCATCTTTAAATTCTCCAAGATTGGGATATTAGTTAGAGTGCTGGAGCGCGGTAGCGGCGCGTTTAGCGCGTGCTGTTAGCGGAAGCGGGGCGTTCAGCCCGTCTTGAGTAGGAAGATAAGGGAGAAACACTAACGACTATGGACTAATGACTAATGACTAATGACTAATGACTAATGACTATTGACTAAACTAACTGAGCAGGGTAATGCAAAAGTCACCAAGTAGATTAAAGTTTAGGAAATTCCAAAAGCCAGATTTCACTAAGCGCAAACGGGTATCGAAAAAAGTGGAAGCAAAGACAAGTTTCCCCAATACTCAAGAGGATTCGTCTTTTAATATCAGAACTCGGCTTGTGACTGTGTGGGCTATATTGATGGCTGCTGGAATGGGGTTGGCAATCAATCTATATAACCTACAGATTATTCAAGGGCAGAAACTGACAGAACGGGCGCGAAGTCAACAAATGGTGAATTTACGCCCTTATATGCCCCGGCGCTTGGTGGTGGATCGCAATGATAATGTTTTAGCTGTCGATCGCCCTGTTTATACTTTATATGCCCACCCTAAGTTATTTAAAAAGACTAATGAGGAAGTTAGCGATCGCCTAGCCCCTATCATTAATAGAAACCCTGCTGATTTAGTCAAGATTTTTCAAGGTCAAAAAAGTGGTATCACTCTCACGGCTGACTTACCAGAAGAACTAGCAGATCGCGTTAGGTCGTTAGGTTTAGATGGGTTAGAGATGATTCCCAAATACTCCCGCTATTATCCCCAGGATGACTTAGCGGCGGATGTCATCGGCTATGTAGATGCTGATCGGCGTGGGCAAGCTGGCGTGGAATATAGCCAAGAGAAATGGCTAGAAAGGACTGTCAAATCAGTACGTTTAAGTAGGGCGGGTAATGGGGCGTTAATGCCTGATTATGCTCCTGAAGGTTTTTTAAATTCCGATGATCTGCGGATGCAGTTGACTATTGACACTCGTTTGCAGAGGGCTACCCGGAATGCACTCAAACAACAGTTAGACAAGTTTGGTGGGAAACGGGGAGCAGTAATTGTTATGGATGCGACGGATGGTTCTATCCTCGCTATGGTGTCACAGCCCACTTATAACCCTAATGAATACTCAAAGGCGAATATTTCCCTGTTCAAGAACTGGACGGTGGCGGATCTTTATGAACCGGGTTCGACTTTTAAACCCTTAAATGTGGCGATCGCCCTAGAAAACGGTGTCATTAAAGCCGATGATGTGTTTAATGATTCCGGTGCAATTCGTATTGGTACTCATACGATTAGAAACGCTGAACGTAACGGTTACGGACGGCTCAACATTGCCCAAATTCTCCAAAACTCTAGCAATATTGGGATGGTTCAAATCATCCAACGCCTTAAACCTTCGATTTACTACAATTGGCTGGAACGTTTAGGATTGGGACAACCAGTAGATACAGATTTACCTTTTGCTGTGGCTGGTACGCTCAGAAGTCAAGAAACATTTATTCATTCTCCTATCGAACCTGCAACCACCTCATTTGGACAAGGCTTTTCTTTGACACCTTTACAGTTGGTGCAAATGCACGGGGCTTTAGCTAATGGTGGTAAATTAGTGACACCACACGTTGTCCGGGGATTAATTGATACTAAGGGACAAGTTCACTACACACCTCATCTCCCCCCACCAAGGCAAATTTTCTCAGCCGCCACAACTCAAAAAGTTGTAGAAATGATGGAAACCGTAGTTACAGAGGGAACTGGGAAACCTGCACAAGTTCCTGGCTATCGTATTGCTGGTAAAACAGGTACAGCCCAAAAAGCCAGTCCTAACGGTGGTTACATTGTTGGCGCGCGGATTACCAGTTTTGTTGCTATCCTACCCGTTGAATCCCCTCGCTATGTAATTTTGGCACTAGTTGATGAACCAAAAGGCGCAAATGCCTACGGTTCTACAGTCGCAGCGCCGATTGCGAAATCTGTCATGGAAGCACTTATCCCCATCGAACGCCTAGCGCCTAGCCAAGTAATTAATGATAAAAAGTCGCAATAACTGGAAAGTGAACAATGGACAGTGGACTTAATCTGATAACTGTCAACTGTCAACTGATAAATGACTACCTCTAAACTTAATCTTTCTTTATAACTCCAGAAAGAGGTAGACAATGTTACTCGTGTGGAATCTTAGATATTAAAGGTGAATCATTTCACGCCTTTGATTTCATCACCAAAGATTCCATGCAAAGCAATTTATTCATGTTCCCAATTGTTGAGGTCGCAAAGCAAAATACACAGGTAAAAGAAAGATATTTTACTGAGTATGACCATGCCGAGCAGCAGTTTTTACTACTATTGGCAACTGAGGATTTAGATAATAATTTAGCTCAACAAGCTACTATTGTCAGTAATTTTGAACAGGCGGTTTCTACAGCAATTAATGCTGCTTATGAAGGTGATAGTCAAGATGATTTAGCACATCGATTTTTGCAACGGATACTCTATCGCATCAATCGGCTAAATCTGTTTTGGTATGATGATTTACAACATTATACTAATGAGCGATCGCTATATTTATCCTCTTGTCGCAATCAAATAGAAGCTGCTTGGCAAAAATGGGAACTTGCACAAGTTGATGTTGCAGCACTACAAAAGTTAGATGTTAAACAAGCTTTAATAGACCGTGCTAACGCTGATTTAGACCCACCATTGTCAGCAGCTAGTCGCTTTATTCGTGAAGAAATGAGTGAGGCTGGCTACCGTCATTTATTGGCGATCGGTTCTTTTGATGGCTTGGTTGAAGGTAGTCGTCTTTCTCGAATTTTAGGTGGTACTGCTAATGAGGTACAGTGTACACTGGTGCGGGTACTGTTGGAAGAATATGGTAACGGTCGTTTATCGCGCAAGCACTCAACATTTTTCGCGCAAATGTTGGCTGAGTTTGGGATGAACACTGAACCAGAAGGGTATTTTGATTTAGTTCCTTGGGAAGTTTTAGCTTGCGCCAATCATAACTTTTTACTAACTGAACGCAGACGGTATTACCTGCGCTACAGTGGCGGACTGACATACTTTGAAGTGGCTGGCCCTGCGGCTTATCGCAACTATTTAACAGCAGCGCAAAGATTAGGCTTATCTAATGCGGCGATGGGTTATTGGGAATTGCATATCAAGGAAGATGAACGCCACGGACAATGGATGTTAAAGGATGTAGCTTTACCTTTAGCGGAACGTTACCCCAATGAGGCGTGGGAGTTGGTGCTGGGGTACGACCAAGAGAAATTAATGAGCGATCGCGCGGCTGAAGCTGTTGTTCGTTCCATTCGCCAAGCTGAAGCCGTTAACTAAAAGTTTCTTTATCTTGTGCCAATAACGTCATTTCTTTAGTGATAATTCATCACTAAAGAAATATTACTGTCTAAATTTTCCGCAAATTAACTAACATTAAGGTTGAAGTAATATCCCATGAAAGACATCTTTTTTTGTCCTGAAGAATCAAATTTTTATTCAAATTGCATAGAGAATTTCATCCTCAGAAATTCAGATGATGCCGATTCTATTGTTGAATTTGGTTCAGGAGACGGTAGTCCTGTAATTAACTCATTACTCAGAAATAAGTTTGATGGTGTTATTCATGGATTTGAGTTAAATACTTCAGCATGGAAAGCGGCTAATTCAACAATTGATGAATATAACCTTACAGATAAATATGTAGTAAACAACTCATCTTTATTTGAATCTGCTACACCCGAAGCTAACTACCTCATTGCTAATCCTCCCTATTTACCAGCACCAGATAATGATATTTATATGCCTTTATTATTTGGCGGTGAAGATGGTGCAGCTATTACCAATGAGCTTTTATCTTTAGGCTACGAAAATGTACTACTCTTAGTTTCTAGCTTCTCTAATCCTCTAAGTACAATCGCCCAAGCACAAGAATATGGCTATCATATTAGTAATTTTGTAATTCTACCTTTAAAGTTTGGTTACTATAGCTCAGAAGCAAAAGTTAAAAACCACATAGAAGAATTACGAAAACATAAAATGGCGTTCTATTCTGGAGACTATTATTTCTTAGCAGGTGTGCTATTTCAACAAGACAACTCTACAATTGATTTATCTAAAGAATTAACTCAAGTAATGATGAGTTTGTAATAAGTAGATGGACATAATTATTTAGAAGACGCATTTCGACCACGCTCAATGCTCGTTAACATGATTAGAAGAGGGTTGAGCGTAGTCGAAACCTGGCGATTTCAAGTTAGGTTTAATTTAGTCTTTTATTCTCTAATCACTACAGTACTTACTACAAACCAGTATCCTACCTCTGATAAGTACACTTCAAAGCTTCTTCTATCGAACCTGCACTCTGATATAATGCGATTAATTTGTGAGATGTAGTTTTTCTCGTCGTTAACATCTCTTTTAATGGTGTTAATAAATTAACATCTGGATCATCTTTTAACGCAGCCTCAGCCGCTTGTAAAATTGTTGTTGCGTTCATCAATATATCTTCAGCATCAAAACCAAACTTTGCAGACCATTGATGTAGATGTGCGTCTGGAGTTATCGCTCTACCCTGTAAAGATTCATCTAACACTAAACCTTTTAATAATGCCAACAATGCTGCATAAATAGAGAAGTCATCACAACTATCAAAAGCTTTAAATTCAATTCTACCAATTTCCGCAGGTAGACGAGCAACTTTTGTTAATGATGGCATACTATTTATCAATTGCTCTTTATCTGGAACAAATACTAAAGTAGCAGGTCTTTTGCCAGTTCTAATATATGTTCTGTAAGATAAACCATTCCACAGCTTACCGTCATAAAAAGGCGAACTATAACTAAAAGGTACAATGTAAGGGCTGTAATAAGTTAATTTTTTACCGAGATCAATTACACGTTCAATTGGTAGATCAGCAACAGAAATATTTAAGTCTGGCCCGTATGACACCATATAAATACTAGCAGTTTGCTCATCTGGATAAGCTTGTAACTGTTGAATTTCATATTCGTTTAATGGTGGATAGGGTATAAAAGAGGTTTTATAAGGGTGGAAACTAGTTAAAACTGGTGAAAAACCAAATTCAGCAGCAACATCATGTAATAAATTAAAACCGTCTGATAATTCTTTGATCGCACTTTGAATATCAGAATGGATAGTGGTTCTAATTTCTATTCCCTTTGATAAACAATCAATTACCTCATCTGAATCAGCAAATCTTTCAAAACCCTCAATATACCAGCGCTTTTTCCTAATACCTGCATCACCTACACGTAATTGCAAATGGTCATTAGGATATGTGGGTAGTCTTTCTACAATTTGATTAAAATCAGCAAAATTTGTTGATGCAAAATCAGCAAACTTTCCTTCTTTGTCAAGGAAAGCGACTTCATGTTCAATCCCAAATGAAAATGTCATATAGCCTTAATAGAAAAAATTATCAATAATTTGCTAATACTAGCATATATCAAATTGGCATAGTCTGTCTTAGTTTAAACTGGTGCAACAAGCTTTAAATCAATTTTTTAATCTAAAATCCGAAATCTAAAATCTAAAATTGGTATTACCCCAAATCTTACTGTTGCGGTTTAGCAAAACTATTTGTTTTAATTTGCACAGATTAGATCATGACCAATACATAAACTATTAATGAAATACTTAAAAACAAAGTTAGTTATCAAAATATTGATTTTGGTATCACTATTACTTATATCTCAACAGGTCTTTGCTCAAAGTTGGCGACCTGTTCGCGGTAGTATCCTTTATGGTATCAGTGGTGTGGCACTGATTAGCCAAGAAAATTCCTCAAGAGACTTTTTAGTAGTCCACGATAATAAACAAAGCAATCAAGAACGTTTAGCTATTCTAACTATTAAGGATAAAAACCAACCAGAATACTTAAGTCTCAATTGGCCTACTAATACTCAATATCCCATAGACTTAGAAGCCTTAACCTCTATTCCTAAACTAAAAGATAGTTTTATTGCTTTAAGCAGTACGGGCAAAGCCTATCATGTTAAATTAGATAGATATCATAAAAATATTTCTGTTCTGAAAGAATTTGAATTACCAGGAATAGCTAAAGGTAGTAATTTTGAAGCATTAGCACTACAGAATGTAGAAGGGAGATTAATTGCTATTTGGGCGCATCGGGGAGAAGGAGAAGAACCTGCTACCATTTATTGGGGAGTTTTCAATCTTAATAAATATCAAATCAATCTTATAGGTTCTACTCAAATAAGAGTACCATTTCCTTCGGGTAATGTGCGGCATATTTCCGACACCAAAGTGGACTCAGCCGGAATTGTATATATATCTTCTGCTAGCGATGCTGGAGATAATGGCCCATTTCAATCGGCTATTTACGTTGCAGGTTACTTAGGTTTACGTGATAATAAAATTATCTGGCAGCAAAACTCTCAACTAATACCACTTTACCGTTTTAATTATCATAAAGTTGAAGGGATAGAACTAATTCCTGGTGCAGATGGTTGTTTAGTTGTAGGAACAGATGATGAAAATTTCGGTGCTTATGTTTATATGTTAGGAGATAATATCTTATAAAGACGCGACGAATCGCGTCCTTATAATTAGACGTTAAATCGGAACAACATTACATCGCCTTCTTGCACGATATACTCTTTTCCTTCACTGCGAACTAAGCCTTTTTCCTTCGCAGCATTAAGAGAACCAGTTGCTACTAAATCATTATAAGCAACGGTTTCCGCGCGAATAAATCCTCGCTCAAAATCAGAGTGAATTACACCTGCGGCTTGAGGCGCTGACATTCCTGCGTGAATTGTCCAAGCGCGGGTTTCTTTTGGCCCACTGGTGAAATATGTGCGTAATCCTAATAAGGTGTACGTGGCACGAATTAAAGATTTTAATCCACCTTCTTTCACACCTAAAGATTCTAAGAAATCAGCTTTATCTTCCTCTGGAAGTTCTACAAGTTCCGCTTCTACTTGAGCAGAAACTACAACGACTTGAGCATTTTCTTGGGTTGCAACTTGGCGGACTCTTTCTACAAATTCATTACCCGTTGCTAATTCATCTTCTGAGACATTAGCCGCGTAAATAATTGGCTTATTTGTTAATAGTTCCAGTCCTTTAATGATGGCTGCTTCTTCTTCCGTTAAGCTGATTTGACGCGCTGATTTACCTTCATTTAAAGCAGCTGCTAATTTTTCTAAGACTGTGATCTCAAATTGGGCATCTTTGCTGGTGCGTGCTTGTTTACGGGTGCGTTCAATGCGGCGTTCAATTTGGGCTAAATCTGATAAACCTAGTTCTAGACTGATGATTTCAATATCGCGTACTGGGTCAACTGAACCAGCAACGTGGATGATATCATCATTCTCAAAACAACGTACCACATGAACGATCGCATCAACTTCTCGAATATGAGACAAAAATTGATTACCTAATCCTTCACCTTGGCTTGCGCCTTTGACTAAGCCGGCAATATCCACAAACTCAACTCGTGCGGGAATAATTTGCACCGAACTGGAAATTTTTGACAGCACCTCTAACCGTTCATCCGGTACTGCAACAACACCAACATTCGGTTCAATTGTACAGAACGGGAAATTAGCCGCCTCTGCTTTAGCATTAGCGACTACAGCATTAAATAAAGTAGATTTTCCGACGTTAGGAAGTCCGACAATTCCGGCTCTTAGCATTTTTGATGTAGGATTTTGAGTTTATACAGGCCCCGGTATAGTTTGGGGAATAGTAGTAGGTACTGTTTGGGGGATAGTCCCTGGAACCGTTTGGGGAATGGGAGAGGGTACTGTTTCGGGTACAGGCTCCGGTATACTTGGCCCTGGTGTGGGTTCAGGACTGGGTAAGGGGTTTGGTTCAGGGGTGGGAATTTGTGGTTCAGGAATGGAAATAGCTAAGGGTTGAATCATGCTAATACATATATCATTCGACCTTCCCAAGCTAGATGACAACTTAAATCGTTGACATCCCCCTAAATGACTATACCAATTGTCATTGGTCATTGGTCATTGGTCATTGGTCAATAGTCAACAGTTTATTATCTTCCTTTCCCTTATCTCCCGTCATCTCCTCAAAATGCTCAATCAAAACCAAACACCTCTACTTGACGCTATAAAAGCCTGTGCGGCGCGTTCTCATGCGGGTTTTTATACTCCTGGACATAAGGGGGGGAGGGGTATTGCTGAACCTTTGGCTGATTTGCTGGGTAATTCTGTGTTTGCGGCTGATTTAACGGAGTTAGCAGATTTAGATAATCTATCAGCACCGCAGGGTGTGATTCAAGAGGCGCAAGAATTGGCGGCGGCGGCGTTTGGTGCGGTGCGGACTTGGTTTCTGGTGAATGGTTCTACTTGTGGCGTAGAGGCGGCTATTCTCGCTACTTGTGGTGCTGGGGATAAGATTATTTTGCCTCGGAATGTGCATTCATCTGCGATCGCAGGTTTAATTCTCTCTGGTGCTGTCCCAATTTTCCTTAACCCTGAATATGACTCGGTTTTAGATATTGCCCACAGTATCACACTCGATGCTGTACAAGCGGCTTTACAACAACATCCTGATGCTAAGGCGGTGTTGACTGTCTATCCTACATATTACGGTGTATGCGGTGATTTAGAAGCGATCGCCAAAATCACCCATCAATACAATATGCCTTTACTTGTAGATGAAGCCCACGGCGCACACTTCGCTTTTCACCCAGAATTACCTACCTCTGCTTTAGCCGCAGGTGCAGATTTAACTGTACAGTCAACTCATAAGGTATTGGGTGCAATGACGCAGGCTTCTATGCTGCATATGCAAGGTAATAGGATAGATGCTGATAGAGTCAGTAAGGCTTTACAACTGTTACAGTCTACCAGTCCTAGTTATATACTTTTGGCTTCCCTTGATGCAGCGCGTCAGCAAATGGCTGTGTCTGGTAAAGAGTTGATTTCCCGGACTTTACAGCTTGCAGATGAAGCGAGGGAAAGAATTAGTCAAATTCCTGGGTTATCAGTGCTGCATCCTCATACAATATCACCAGGGTTTACGGCTTTAGATAGGACGCGGTTGACTGTAACGGTTTCTGGTTTGGGTTTAACTGGGTTTGAGGCGGAAGAAATTTTAGATGAAAAGTTGGGTGTGGTGGCTGAATTTGCTAGTTTGCAACATCTCACCTTTATTATTAGTTTGGGGAACACGGCTGCTGATATTGAACAGTTAGTTGAGGCTTTCACTAAACTTGTGGAAATTACCCCAGCTTCTTTACAAGCCGTCAGAGAAATTGAGACTAATTTCAGCTATATTAGAGAACTTTCACCCCGTGAGGCTTTCTTTGCTGCTAGTGAGATGATACCTGTAGAACAGGCAGGCGATCGCATTTGTGCAGAAATCATCTGTCCTTATCCACCAGGAATCCCTGTTATCATGCCAGGGGAAGTGATTACAAAACCTGCGCTTGAGTATTTACAGCACATTCAAAGCTTAGGCGGATTTATTACTGGTTGTTCTGATCCTAGCCTGCGTAGTTTAAAAGTCGTTAAAAATAATTCGTAATTTGAGAAAATTTAGCTCAGTTTACATAATTAACCTTCAATCCTCTGTTAACTAGGTAATGCCATTCTTGAATTTTATTGCTAGCCATGAATGTGAAACTTCGCCAAGTTACATTTGATGAGAGATTTAGCGGAATTTATCTTGTGTTTTTTGGACTGCTAATGTTAGGTTTAAGTTCTTGGGCAGATAAAAAAACAGCACATGAGCGGGCAACACTAACAGAAACCCAAGGTGAAGTAGTAGAAACACTCCATCGTCGTGAACGGGATATTAAAGATAAAGAAAAAGATACATACGCACCAGTTATTGAGTTTCAGGTTAAGGGTGATCCTGTTCGCTTTACAGGTTACTATGATTCCACCCGCATTGCTAAAGGTAATATAGTAACTGTTCGCTATGATCCCAAACAGCCAACAACTACTGCGCGTAAAGTGGAACCCTTGGAAGGGCTGGGAGTTTGGGGAGCATATGCTATGGGTGGGGGATGTTTAGTTTATGGGCTATGTCAATTTTCGCCTATACGTTTCTCTTTAGGTAAGGGTGAATAATGAAGTGTAACACTAAATTAATATGAAGCTGTATATAATATATCGGTAATAATTGAACGCAAATAAACGCAGCGAAAAGTTCTGTAGGAGGGTTTCCCTCTCTTACGAGACGCTTACGCGAACCGTAGGAAACTTTTCAAGACAGATGAACGCGGATAAATCATATAATTTATATTCTGTGCAACCTCATAGAAAATTGCGAAAACAATAAATAAGTATCTAGTATTTTTGCTGGATAGACGTAATTTAAGTACTGTGCAATTTATAACAAATACTTTTATCAAACTGCACACGCTCGAATGATTCATCTAAATTGAAAGTTGTTTCACCGCTACCAAGAAATAAGTAGCCATCTACTCTTAATTGCTCTTTAACTTTTCCCAGGAGAGCTTTTTTAGTTGGTATATCGAAATAAATTAAAACGTTACGTAAAAAGATAATATCAATACTGGGTAAAGCTGACCAAGAATGAATAAGATTTATTTGCTGAAACTCAACCATTTGGCGAATTTTATCGTTAATTTGCCACTCATTATCTACAGGAGAAAAATACTTTGCTCGCAATTGTTGAGATAGCCCACGCTTAATTTCTAGTTGATTATAACGTCCTTGACGAGCGCGGTTTAAAGCTTTACTAGAAAAGTCACTGGCAATTATATTGATTGACCAATCTGTAAGTAAAGGAAAGTGTTCACGAATGAGAATGGCAATGCTGTATGGTTCCTGTCCGTTAGAACAAGCAGCACACCAAATATTTAGCGATCGCTCTATTTTACGTTTTTGGATCAATTCTGGCAAGAATGATTTTTTTAATGCTTCAAAGGGTGCAGTATCACGAAAAAATGAAGTTTCGTTAGTCACCAATGCCTCAATAGTTTGAGTATGCAAATGGTTAAATGGTTGATGTTGTAGGTAAGCAATGAAGCTACTAATTGTTGCAAATCCTGCTGACTCAGCTATTGATTGCAAATATAATTCTGCCAAATAAGTTTTATCACCATCCAACACGACGGCAGAGTGAGTGTAAATTAACTGTCGAAGATAGTCAAAATCAGAGGAGCTAATACCCATAGCCTGCTTCATTACAGACCTAATTTTTGTGTAGGATGGATACGGTGCATGATTTCATCTGCCATTTGTTCTAGAGGAACAATCCGATCTGCTAGTCCAGCATTAACGATGTAACTAGGCATCCCCCAGACTACACTACTAGCTTTATCTTGCGCCAACACTTGCCCACCTGCCTCACTAATACATTGACAACCATGTAAGCCATCTTGTCCCATCCCGGTGAGGATAACAGCGATCGCACTAGCACCATATACTTGAGCAACGGAACGCAACAATACATCCACTGAAGGGCGACAGGAATTTTCCGGTGGTGCTTGATGGATAGCAAGTCTTACTTCAGTTCCCTGCCGTTGTACAATCATATGAAAATCACCAGGGGCAATCCAAGCCTGTCCGGGTTTTAATGCCACACCGTCAACCGCTTCCTCTACAGGAACATGGCTGATAGAGGATAATCTTTGGGCTAATAGTTTAGTAAACATTGGTGGCATATGTTGCACAATTAGGAGGGGAACAGAGAAATCTGTTGGTAGATGACTTAACAGTGTAGCGAGTGCATTTGGACCTCCTGTAGAAACCCCAACAGCAACCACATTCACAGGTTCTAAATGTGTACGGGTAGTTAAAACAGGCGTATGGCTGCTAACATTTGGCAGAAAAAAATGCTGAGTTCCTGCACCAAATAGCTTAATTTTGGGAATTAATTCCTCGCGGATATGTTGATTAACTGCCTCTACGGTTCCTAGATTACTAGGTTTTGTGGCGTAATCAGTAGCCCCTAAAGAGAGAGCTTCCAAAGTCGCACTTGCACCAGCGTAGGTGGAAGTGCTGAACATAATTACTGGCAGATGTGGATAAGTTTGGCGAATAGCGGCTAGGGTTTCTAGTCCGTTCATCTCCGGCATTTCCACATCTAAGATGATGACATCGGGATTGACTTGAGGAATTTTTGCCAAGGCAATAACACCATTAGCAGCTACCCCTACCACTTCTAGTTGTGAGTCGCTGGAGAGGATTTTACTAACTCGACTGCGAACTAATACAGCGTCATCTACAACCAATACCCGAATTTTTGGCATAGTGTTTAACAGATTCAAAATTTTGAATTTTGAATTGATTCTCCTTATTTAGTACTTAAACTGATTAACGACCTTTTGCAAATCTACAGCCATACGGGCTAGTTCTGTGGCTGCGTCTGATGTATTACTGGCTCCGATGGTGGTGGTTTGAGCATTGAGAGCGACAATACCAATATTTTTGGCGATCGCTGATGTGCCTTTAGCAGCTTCGCCTATATTCCGGGCGATTTCGTTGGTGGTGGCGGTTTGTTCTTCTACAGCACTGGCGATGGTACTTTGCAGGTCGTTAATTTGGTTGATGATGTCAGTAATTTGGGTGATAGCTGTTACCGCGTCCTTGGTATCGTTTTGGATGGCTTCGATGCGTTGGCTAATATCTTCGGTGGCGTTGGCGGTTTGCTTGGCTAATTCTTTGACTTCGTTGGCGACTACAGCAAAGCCTCTACCAGCATCCCCGGCCCTGGCGGCTTCGATAGTAGCATTAAGAGCGAGTAGGTTTGTTTGTTGGGCTATTGAGGTGATAACTTTGATGACTTTGCCAATTTCGATACTACTTTGACCGAGTTTATCAATTGTTTGGTTGGTGCGATCGGCCGTTTTTACGGCTTCATTAGCAACTTGTGCGCCTTCGGCAACATTCTTGGCAATTTCTCTAATACTGGCGTTCATTTCTTCTACAGCCGTGACAACTGTCATTGTATTTTGATTGACTTGTTCGGCTGAGGCTGAGGCGGATGTTGCTTGTTCTGAAGTTTGTTTGGCGTTGTCTGTCATTTCCTTACTCACTGCGGTTAATTCCTCCGCAGAAGAAGCGACGGCTGTAGCTACATCTGCCATTTGTCTAATTGAAGACCTCAAGCGGCTAATCATTTGATTAGTATTATTGCTGAGATGTTTAAACTCTCCGGCATTAGTTGTGGCTTCAATTTGCTCAGATAAGTTTCCTTGTGCTACTACAAGTGTGACTTCATTAATACTTTTAATTTGGTCAGAGATATTGGCAGACATTTGATTCAAATTGTCCAGTAATTGTCGCCAAGAACCCTTTGCACCTTTAATGACAGCTTGAGAACCCAGTTTTCCCTCTGTACCAATCTCATCTGCTATACGCGCTACTTCTTGAGCAAAATTTTGATTTAAACTTACCAACTCATTAAATACTGCGGCAATTTCACCCAAACCATTATCTTCTGCTAACCGGACGGAGAAATCACCGTTTCTCGCTGCTTTGAGAGCGGCTAATAATGGCTGTAATTGTATGTCTGTTGAACCGTTATCAGTCAGTATCGGTTCTTGTGTCGGCTCTATACTATCTTCTATGGGAGATTTAGAATTGGCTGTTCTCCTTGACCGATTTGTAGCCATTACCAAGCGCTCCTAAAATTAATTAATATTGAGAATTTTTTCTGTATCTACAACTAACAAAAACCCTTCGGTGAGTGGGTAAGCTCCTGCTAGTACCTGACGCATTTTACCCTTTAACGTTGCAGGTGGAAGTTGAAAGGTGTTTTCTGGAAATTCTAAGACATCACCAACATCATCTACCAGTAAGCTAACGATTTCATTATCAAAATAGACAACGATATGAAAACCTGACTCATGTTTGAGTTGAGAGACAGATAAATGCTCTTTTTTACCTATATTTAATCTTTTTTGCAAATCAATAACAGTAATAATCTGTCCTCGTAAGTTAATCAAGCCGCAAACTTCAGCTGGTGCTAAGGGTACACGAGTTATCACTTGGGTACGAATCACTTCTTGAACATGTTGTACATTGATGCCAAAGTAAATATTATTCAGCCAAAATGTACAAAGTTGCTTACTCACGATCGCTCACCTGTAGTAAATAAGGATTGATAATCCTAATCACCGCCTCAACATCAAGGATTTCTGTTATTTGCCCTTGAATTACAGCACAAAACATTACACCCGGTCTACTGGGAATACCCTTAACTGTCAATGACTCCTCTACGATGTCAAGAATCTGTTCTACTACTAGCGCCACACTTAATTGGGAGTTAGGAGAGACGATAACTATTTGCAGTGTATCTGTTTGGGTAGCTAAGTACGGCTGATTAGTATCATTTTGAAACACTTGCTTGAGGTCGATTAAGGGTAAAATATTGCCGTAAGACCTCATTACTTGTTGATTACCAACTTTTTCCACCGCAGCCACAGGTATTTTTTCTAATCGGTAGGTATAAGTAATGGGAATACCCATAGGTGCGCCTTGGGGGCCAGTAAATAACAAAATCATTTGCCGTTCCTGTGTTTCTTGGGGAGTGTGTGCATCAGGAAGGCTGGATAATATCTGCTTGTATTTCGCCGCTACACCAGCTAGTTTTGCCAAATTTACCACATCGATGACTAATGCTACTGTGCCATCTCCTAAAATTGTGGCTCCTGCAAATATTGATAGGGACTTTAATTGTTTTCCTAAAGGTTTAACTACTATGTCTTGGATATCTTCAATTGTGTCTACTACCAGTCCGAATTGGTAGTTGTCGGCTTGGATGATGATTAAGTTGAGTGGGGAGTGGGGAGTGGGGAGTGGAGAGTGCTGAGTACTGAGTTTTGAGTTCTGACTGTTGACTGTTAACTGTTGACTATTGACTGTTGACTGTTGACTATTGAATTGTAATAGTTGGTTGAGATTAATTAAAGGTATGAGGTTGCCTCGGAGGTGATAGACGGGTACGTCGTAAAATACTTCAATACTATTAATTGTTTGTTCTGGTTCTAGGCGAACTAATTCTTGTAGGCTGGTTTGTGGGATGGTATAGCGTTCATTTCCACTAGTCGCAATTAATGCTGGCAGGATGGTTAATGTGAGGGGAATTTTAAGTTTGAATGTAGTTCCTTTTCCTGGTTGACTATCAACCTCAATTGTGCCGTTGACTTTATCAATATTATTTTTAACAATATCCATCCCTACTCCCCGTCCAGAAAGGTTTGTTACTTGTTCGGTAGTAGAGAAACCAGGGAGAAAAATTAAATTTATCGCTTCTGTATCGCTCATTTGGGCGACTTGAGCTACAGTAATTAAACCTTGTTGTTGCGCCCGTGCTTTGAGTTGTGCTGGTGTTAAACCGTGTCCATCATCGCCAATTTCTAAATTGACTTTGCCGTTTTCGTAGAAGGCTTTGAGAAAGATTTTTCCTGTGGTTGGTTTCCCGCTTGCTATGCGATCGCTTGGTGATTCGATGCCATGATCTATACAGTTGCGGACTAAGTGGGTTAAGGGGTCTTTAATGGCTTCTATAATGCTTTTATCAAGCTCTGTATCGCCACCTTGCATTTCTACTTCGACTTGTTTACCATTAGCGATCGCTAAATCTCGGATAATGCGGGGAAATTTTTGCCAGACGGTACTAATGGGTTGGAGGCGCGTTTTCATCACCCCTTCTTGTAACTGGCTGGTAATGAGACTCAAGCGCTGACAAGTAGTAGCAAAGTTATTATCTTTTAACTTGTCTGCAAATCTCATTACTTGGTTACGAGTTAATACTAATTCACCCACCAAGTTCATCATTTGATCCAGCAAGCTAACATTTACTCGAATATCCGCCGAGTCGGATGTAGTGGTTGAGGTTTCTAAATATTCGTTTATTTGCTGTATGGGAGAGGCAGAAATTATCTGTTGAGTTTCTTGTAACTGGGTTAGAGATTTAATTAGCAAGGAATAATCATTTTCACCCTCATGTTTTGTAGCTTTAATTTGGGTAAGAATCTGCCGGATAGTATCTACTGTTTTTAATAAGGTATTAATAATTTGCGGTGTTATTTGCAAGTTGGTGTTTTCACTATTTTTTCTTTGCTCACGCAGTTGGGAGAGCAAACTTTCCCCCGCATGAGCCAAAGATTCCAACTTGGGAAATGGTAAGAAGCCACAGTTGCCTTTTAGGGTATGTAGTGAGCGATAAATACGCTCTAAACTTTCTCCATTTACTGATACTTTTTCTAAATTAATAATATCTCTTTCGATTTGCTCCAAATTCTCATAGCTCTCAACAAGAAATGCTTGAATATCATCGTCGTCAATTTCTGGTACACCCATTGCATATAGTCAATAAAATTATATCTTTTGTCCTAATACTATTTGTTTTTTTATATAATAAATATATGTCTTGAGAAGGATGTTATTACTACATAATGCTGAAAAGATAATGTTTATTATCAATGACAAAGTGAGACATGAACTGTCCTCGTTGCCATTCCACGGCAATCTTCAAAAACGGTCGCCGCAAAGATAGACAGTGCTACAAGTGTAAACAATGTGGTCGTCAGTTTCTTGAATTTTACCAGTCTTGGCGCTATTCCGATGATGTCAAGCAACTTTGTCTCAAGATGTATCTTAACGGTATGAGTCTACGAGAAATTGAAAGAGTAACTGATATACATCACACGACTATTCTGCATTGGCTACGTCAGAGTAAGTTCCAAGATGAGGCATTTTTAAAATAACATTACACATTCAGCATTGCTCATATTTTTTTATAAATATATTTTATTGCTAGAGATAATTAAATTTTATTTCAAATTATTTATTTTCATTTAAAAAAATAAATAGGAAAAAACGCCAATCTAAAATAAACAGTTACCTAAAAAACGTAGGATGGTATTGATGAGCTTGGTTTTAATTATCGATGATGCAGCTTTTTCTCGGAGAATGATCCGCAAATTTTTACAAGCCGATGGTTATGATATTTTAGAAGCTACTAATGGGCGGGAAGGATTAGAAATGGTTCACAACCATCAACCCAACTGTGTATTAACTGACCTTTTAATGCCAGATATGAATGGTTTTGAATTTCTTCAGGCTTTACAAGATCAAGGGTTAAAGGTTCCCACCATTATTATTACAGCCGATATTCAAGAAGGAGCGCGTAACCAAAGTTATAACTTAGGAGCAGTTAATTTCATCAATAAACCACCAAAAGAACAAGAACTACGCCAAGTAGTTCAGCAAGTTATCAATACAAAGGAATAAGCAATCATGAATGTAACAGCAGATCAACTCGATGCTTTACAAGAATTAATTAATATTGGAGTTGGTCGTGCTGCCAATCTACTAAATGAAATGCTAGATTCTCACATTCACCTAGCGATTCCTTTTGTCAAAGTATTAAGCGCTACTCAAGCTTACCAGGAATTAGCCTCGCGCTTTCATGATAATAGTTTATCATCAGTAAAATTAGGTTTTACTGGCTCATTCTATGGAACGGCTGGGTTGATTTTTCCTACCGAAAGTGCATCAAAGTTAGTATCAGTATTAACTGGTGAAGAAGCTGGTTCTGCCGACTTAGACGCAGTGAAAATTGGCACATTAAGCGAAATTGGCAATATTGTGATTAATGGGGTGATGGGTTCAATTAGTAATGTGTTACAGCAACATATGAACTATACATTACCTGTTTATTTAGAAGATACAATTACTAATTTATTGTTGACAAGTAATGGTAACGAGTCGAAAATTTTATTGGCACAGGCACACTTTACAATTGAACAGTTAAAAATTATTGGTGATATTATTTTGATTTTTGAAGTGAGTACATTTGATGCGTTAATTGATGCAATTAACCAAAAAATAGCAGTTTTATAATTTAACTATAGTTATTAACATGGAACTAGTGTGGGAAAATGAACAAGATAGAACAAGCTCAGGAAAAATTCAACCTCTTAGACCAGATTCCTTTAGGAGCTTTTGTTCTAGATTCAGAACACACGGTTTTATTTTGGAATTGCTGTTTAGAGGAATGGACAAAAATTAATAGAAATCAAATTTTAAGTAAATCAATTTTTGACTCCTTTCCTCATTTGCATCAGCCCCGCTATCTTAGTCGTTTAGAACAAATTTTTGAAGGTGGGCCACCAACAATTTTTTCTTCCCAACTACATAAATATGTCATACCTGTAACGATAGTAGATGAAAAATACAGGATTCAACATACTACAGTAACGGCTGTACCTGCGTTAGATGGGAATGGGTTTTATGCGCTGTTCTCTATTCAGGATGTAACTGATTTAACGTTTCGTGTACAAGAATACCGAAATTTACGCGATCGCGCTTTAGCCTTAGCCGAAGAACGTCAACAAGCCAAAGAAATAGCCGAAAAAGCCAACCGCATCAAAGATGAGTTTCTGGCAGTAGTTTCTCATGAATTGCGATCGCCACTCAACCCCATCTTAGGCTGGGCAAAGCTATTAAGAAAACGCACATTGAATGAAACAGCAAGTTTACGCGCTTTAGAAACCATTGAACGCAATGCAGAATTACAAGTACAACTAATAGATGATCTCCTAGATATCTCGCGGATTCTCAGAGGTAAACTCTCACTTAATTCCGAAATAGTGAATTTGGCTACTATTATCGAATCGGCTTTAGAAACGGTAAGATTAGCAGCCGAAGCCAACTCTATAGAAATTAGTTTACATCTAGACCCAACAGTTGGACAAGTCAAAGGTGATAGTGGACGCTTACAACAAATTGTGTGGAATCTGCTTTCCAATGCAGTTAAATTTACCCCTGTTGGGGGAAAAGTTGCAGTTTACTTAGAACAGGTTGGTTCTCAAGCCCAAATTCGTATCCAAGATACAGGTAAAGGTATTAGTCCTGAATTTTTACCTCACGTATTTGAATCCTTTCGCCAAGCAGATAGTAGCATAACTCGTAGATCCGGTGGGTTGGGGCTAGGTTTAGCAATTGTGCGCCAATTAGTTGAGTTACATGGAGGCAGAGTTTGGGCAGAAAGTTTAGGTGAGGGAGAAGGCGCGACATTTACAGTCACTTTCCCGGCACTATCACATAGTCAGGAATTAACGAGGGGAAAAGGTGATAATTACTCGCCATTATCACTACTACCACCAACCTTAGCAGGAGTAAAGTTGTTAGTCGTTGATGATGATGTTGATACGCGGGAATTTCTTGCCTTTTTTTTAGAACAACAAGGGGCTATGGTGACAACAGCCCAATCAGCCTACGAAGCACTTGCAGCCTTAGAAAAGTTCCTCCCAGATTTGCTATTGAGTGACATAGGTATGCCAGATGTTGATGGCTATGCTTTAATTCAGAAAGTGCGATCGCTCCCCGTGAATCAAGGAGGTAGAATCCCCGCTATTGCCCTCACTGCATACGCCGCCGAGACAACACAACAACAAGTCTTTGCCGCCGGATTTCAACGCCATCTAGCTAAACCAGTCGATCCCATGAAATTAATAACTGCAATTGTCGAACTTACACCAATTCGTAATTCGTAAAACTCTCCTGTCGATTTCACAGATTCGACGCGGCGAAAGTATTACATTGATCAGGATCACCAGTTTGAATACCCCGCTTAAACCAGCGCACTCGTTGAGCGGAACTACCATGAGTAAAAGATTCAGGAACTACATACCCCTTAGCCTGTTCCTGCAAACGATCATCGCCGATACCGCTTGCTGCATTTAAAGCTTCTTCAATATCACCAGTTTCCAGAATTTGCCTTGTGCGCTGGGCATTATTAGCCCAAACACCAGCAAAACAATCTGCTTGTAACTCTAACTTCACAGATAGCTGATTTACTTGTGTCTGACTAGCTCGGCTTTGTAAAGAACGGACTTGATCGGAAATACCCAATAAATTCTGCACATGATGCCCAATTTCATGAGCAATGACATAGGCTTGAGCAAAATCTCCAGGTGCTTGATAGCGATTTTTTAAATCTCGATAAAAACTTAAATCAATATATACCTTTTGATCAGCCGGACAATAGAAAGGCCCAACAGCTGAACGCGCAAATCCGCAAGCTGACTGTACCGCGTCCGAGTAAAGCACTAACTTGGGTTTTGTATAAGTCTGTCCATTACGGCGGAATATCTCAGTCCAAGTATCTTCTATATCAGCCAAAACTACAGAGACAAAATCGGCTGCTTTGTCTTGGGAGGCTGTTGTTTGTGGCGAATTTGTCACCGGGCGATCGCTTGATGATTGGTTTTGCCAAATCGCGCTGGGATCACCACCTAATAGCAGAACTACCAGAGATATAAGCGCTGCACCAATACCTCCACCAACTAGAGGCGTAGAAACTCCACCACGGCGATCCTCAACATTTGTACTCCGACGACCTAATTGCCAACGCATAATTACTGCTTCCCAAACTCATAAAATAGATGCTGAAAATAAAAAATCCAGATTAAATCAGCTTTTTAATCATCTATGCAGTTAAATATTAGCGATCTCAACCATCTATTGCTTCTATCTACCGGGGAAACACTTATAACTAACAGTAAGTCTTTAGAAAGGTTATGAAATGCGTAATAAGATTGATACATGCCGACTGTTACAGCGACTAACTGCCACATAATTTTTTAGCAATTATCTCTGGAAAAGTAAGATATGGAATGGTAGCAATCTTTACGAGCGAGATGAAGTAATAGTCATCAAATTACTATGACCCACAAAAAGAAAGAGCCAAGTGGATGTGGATGTTTAAATATTCCTTTATCTGTAATTATACTTTTCTTAGGGGGTGGTTATTGGTGGTTCAGCCAGAAAGGATTTTCAGAAATTAGCAAATTATTACCTCAGAATGAACAAATCACTACGCCTATTTCTCCTTCTCCTCCCATCCCTACTACCTCTTTCCCAAAACCTATAAATTCACCTACTAAAACTAGCGAAGCTAAACCCAAAACAGTACAACAACAGAAAACTTCTTTACCTCCTACTCCTTGGGAGAAAAAAGTAATTAGAGGCATTTATTTATCTCGCTACCAAATAACAAATAATGCTGATGAACAAACAATTCGCCAGCGAGTTCGTTACTATAAATCCCAAGGAATTAATACTATCATTCATGGGGTTTGGGGTAATGGTTGTACAATGTACAAAAGTGAAGTGATGCAGCAAACTCTGGGTTATGAAAGTTGTCCAAATCAGTTTCAATCACAATGGTTAAATTGGTTGATTGATGAAGCGCACAAACAAGGGATGCAGGTTCACGCCTATTTTGAGAAAGGTATTAAAATAGATAAAAATAGTCCTATCTTTGATTTAGCAATTTCTAAGAAGTGGATTGTACCAGGAGTAGACAGAACCTA
The DNA here is from genome assembly GCF_019976755.1 of Nostoc sp. MS1. Taxonomy (NCBI): domain Bacteria; kingdom Bacillati; phylum Cyanobacteriota; class Cyanophyceae; order Nostocales; family Nostocaceae; genus Nostoc; species Nostoc sp. MS1. Next base: position 3,618,513 of record NZ_AP023441.1, on the reverse strand, counting down.
TTCTGGCATTGACCATTATGTACTTGATGTAGAGAATCCTGAAGTTGCAGCTTTATTTAAAAATATCTTAGTTGAGTTTGTCAAAAAGTATCCCAATATTGATGCTGTGCAATGGGATGATTATTTAGGATATTATGCTGAATTACCAGGGAAAGTAGACAGAACTGAAAATTTAACTAAATTTGTTCAACAAATGACAAGCTCAATGAAACAAGCTAATCCTTTGGTAAGTTTTGATATTTGTCATCATAATCCCTATTGGGCTAAAAAATATTTTGCGGCTGATTGGGAAAAATGGGGAGTAAATCGCGTATTTATTCAAGCCTATAATGATAAAAATTTTAATGAAGAATTAAATTATGCTGAGAAATACGCTGGTATTGCCATTACAGATTATCAACTAAGTCGGTTAAAATCATTAGTTAATAATCCCAACATTAAAAGTATCTTAATTTTCCCTTTTTCCGGTAATCCAGAAAAAACAGCTTCTAGTTTAAAAAACTCTATTTAATATTAACTAAGTAGGTGGACACAATTAATTAGAAGACGCATTTCGACTACGCTCAATGCTCGATACAGCACTTACCGCTATTATGCAATACAGTTTTTCTCTTAACCCTCTCCAGCAATAGTTTTCAGGTTTGAGGATGTACCTCATAGCTGCCGGAAGTGCTGTAAGCTGACTAGAAGAGGGTTGAGTTTCGACTACGCTCAACTTCCGCGTAGTCAAAACCCGGTAATCTCAAGTTAGATTTAATTTAGTCTTTCTACTTACCTTTAATTAAACTAGCAACAACTGTAGCCAATTCTGCGGGTTCGATGGGTTTAGGTAAATGTAACTGGAATCCTGCTTGAATGGCTCTGGTTCTATCTTCGGCTCTAGCGTAAGCTGTTAAGGCGGCGGCTGGGATGTTTCCCCCTTGTTCTGGCGGTTGCTGGCGGAGTTGACGAATTAAAGCATAGCCATCTTCTTGTGGCATTCCGATATCACTTACCAAAACATCTGGCTGCCATTGAGGAATTATGTCTAAAGCTTCTCGTGCTGTTCCCACAGCTTTGACTTCGGCTTGGCATTGGTTTAAAACTGTGGCAATAAAATCACGAGAATCAGACTCATCATCTACTACCAAGACTCGCACCCCTGCCAATGAAGGACACGAAGGTAATGGGGTAGGCAGTTGTGCTTGTTTGCTTGCTTCAATACTTGCTACTTTATTTTCAGCTAACAGTGGCAATTGAACGCTAAAAGTTGCGCCTTGTCCTTCACCTGGACTATCTACATAGACAGTACCGCCATGTAACTCTACTAGATGGCGCACAATTGCTAAACCTAACCCTAAGCCACCGTGGGATCTGGTGCTGGAACTATCAGCTTGGCGAAAGCGGTCAAAGACATAAGGTAAAAAGCTATGATTAATGCCAATACCTGTATCTATAACTTGAATTTGTGCGTGGGTATTAGCTATTTTGGTGAGCTTAACTTCCACTTTGCCACCAGAGGGTGTAAATTTGATGGCATTTGTGAGTAAATTCCAAATAATTTGTTGTAAACGTTCTGGATCACCAGAAATTTGTAATGGTGGATTTTCTGTAACTGGATGCTCTAGAAAAAATGTTAATTCAATATCTTTGGCTTGAGCTGCTAGGTTAATATTTTCAATCGCTGTTTCAGTAATAGAAATCAAGTTGCAAGTACCGACATTTAGACGTAACTTGCCTCTAATCATCCGGGAAATATCTAGTAAATCTTCAATCAATTTGGTTTGGGCTTTGGCATTGCGTTCGATTGTTTCTAAGCCTTTTGCTGTTTGCGCCTCACCTAACTTACGGGACTGTAATAACTGCGACCAGCCAAGGATAGCATTGAGGGGCGATCGCAATTCATGAGATAAGATAGCCAAAAACTCGTCTTTCATCCGATTGGCTTGTGTTAATTGCTCAGTCTGCCGTTGCAGGGAATTAATCAATTCTGCTCTTTCCATTGCGATCGCAATTTGGTCGCAAACTGCCTGCATCATCCCTTTTTGATTGTCGGTAAAAGCAGCACGAGTGCGGCTACCAAAGGAAAGTGTCCCTAACAGTCTGCCTTGAGCAATTAAGGGATAAGCGTAATAAGCATTAATGCCAACAGAGCGAATTATTTCAGTGGAGGGATCGCTTGATTGTTGAACATTCTCTAAAGCAATAGAACAACGATTTTTTGCTGCTTTACCACAGACAGCTTGTCCAAAACCTAACCACTTAATTTCTTGCGCTAGTTCTGCGGAAACTCCTGCATAGGAAGCTAAACGCATAACCTGAGAATTGTTTTCTACTAAATAATTCAAATAAACATCCAGCCCAATTTGTTGTGCTAATTTGTGGAAGCAACTATCAATCAGTGCTATTGGTTCTTGACTAGATAACAAATCGTTGGCTGTACTAAATAGTAGTTTTAGCCGTTCATAACCCAAAGACAGAGCTTTTTCTGCCTGCTTAATTTGAGTCACATCTTGAAACACCAATACACAAGTTGCCGGAAAGCCGTGCATAGCTGGTAGGGTATCGGCAAAAATGAGTAAGGACAATATTTTATCCTTTGTGTGCCAGTCTACCTCTAACCCTTGTAAACGCTCTCCCATTGCCACCCGCACTCCTGGCATCTGGTCGTTGGGGATAGGATTACCGTCTGTATCTGTTAAATAATAGACGGTGTGATAATCTGCGGCTGGCACACCTGTAGGAAATTTACCACCTGCTAATTCATCTGCGGCGCGGTTGGCAAAGGTAACTTTTGCCGTTTCTGGTTCAATAAATAGCAATGGTCTAGGCATGAGATTTAACACATCTTCTAGCCATTTTTGCTGGTTTCGCAGCACTTCCTCTGCTTGTTTGCGTTGTGTAATATCTACAAAAGCACCAATACATCCCCTGGTTTTGCCTTCTTCATCAAACAGTGGCGCTACATACTCCAACAACTTGATAGCTTGACCATTTTCATAAACTATCTCCAACTCACAATCTAAAACTTCTACGCCATGAGCAGCCGCATACTGCATTGGTAGTTCTTCCGGTAACAGTTCTCGGCCATCATGCAAAACTTTAAATGTTGTGGGTTTTTCCTCTGGTGGTGCGGTGAGAGACGCATTGGCCTTTGGGGAAATCTGCAATTGTTTGGCAAAGGCCGGATTAACTTTAATATTTTGGCATTCTGGATCTTCTGCTATGCCTATACCAATAGGGATTACTTCTAACAAAGTTTGCAACTCAGTAACGCGGCGTTGTAAATCTTGATTAAGTTGGAGGATTTTTTGTTGTGCTTGCTGGCGTTCGCTCAAGTCCAGAACAAAAGCAACACCTTCTTCGCGTTTTTCTCCCAGTAACACAAAACCAATTAATACAGGAATGCGGCTACCATCTTGACGGACGTATTCTTTTTGGTAGGGTGTGCAAGCTCCTTGGGGATTTGCTTGGGCTTCGGCAATAGCTTGCTCATCTAAATAGAGATATTCTGATGGCGTGAGATCATTCCATTTGAGTCCCCCCGCCAGTAAATCTTCTTGAGAGTAACCAACCAGCCCTAAAAATGCGTCGTTTGCTTGTTGGATATCGCCATAAACATCGGCAAATATAATGCCAATAATGTTGGCATCGACCAGGGTTGTCAATTTTTCTTCATAAGCTTTCAATGTTTCCTGAGCGCGATCGCGTTGTTGGCTCAGTAGTTCTATAACTAACGCATTTTGCCAGATAATGATGGCAAAGGTCACAATTAAGATGATGGCAAATACTGAGACGGCAAAGGTTGGGTTATATCTTCCCTCTCTTTGTCCTTCTAGTATTAACCAACTGAGCAGTAAAGGTAAAGCGATCGCAGCTATTAGTAAGCGGCGTGCAATCTTACCTCCATAGCTATCGCTTAACACTGTCTTCATTAGTCCTTTCTCTGCCCACCCAGACAAAATGCCAATACACAGCACTATAAATAATAATGCTGTCTGCCAAGTCATAGATGTAACAGTAGAACTAATTGTATAAAAATTTTTTACTCTATAGGCTGTACCTATAAGCACCTGTAAAGAAATTACAATAGGAATAAAAATTAGTATCTGCCCATACCAATAACTGCGATGGCTTTGCGGATGAATTAGCAGTTCTAAAGCTAAACCTATCACTAAAAAGTTAATTGCTGTATTTAACCCCATTTGTAACAGATGTGATGGGGTTAAACTACCCAACAGTATTTTATCAATCTCTACGTCCCAAGCAAATAAATATTGACTAATAGTTAATGCCGCAATGATACTAACAGAGATAGTAAAAACTCTCGACCATTTTCTGTCTGATTTTTCCTTGAGATAGGAATTTGGTTCACCTAAACGTTTAGTTACTAACAGCCATACCAAAGTGCCGCAAATTACAAAGCATAGTGCTGTATTCGGTGACATTGTAAGTTGATTACCCAAAAAAAAGGCTGGAAAGATTTTTAAATCAAGCAACCAACCAACTAATACTAAGCCACTTACTAATGTTGCGATCGCACTCGCTATTTTTGCCACTAGTGAACTGTGCATATTTCCCAGCCGCAAGTGGTTTACTTCTAACATGGGTACTTTGGTAACTTTCTTTACTTATGCTCTGAATGTCTTCGAGAATTTATGCTTTTTAGAGGAACTTATTTATTAAAACTACTATCTAATGGATTAATTTACATCTACCTATATATATATTATTGCAGAGGTATACCCAAGAGCATCAGACATAAGTATTTAATTCATTTTCTGAAATCACACATTTGCAAAAGTCAAAAATTCATTTTATTCATAATTTAGAAAATCTTAACTCCAAAATTGCTTTGATATTTTTGTTTGCCTTTCTGTGCTTTTTGATTTGTTACGAAATTTTTTAACTACACACATACAACAAAAGTCAAACTACATACATCATACAAGCGTAAATTGTTGCTATAAAATTAAGAATTTTACTTAATTTGTTATTGAAACAAAATTTTAATAATTTATACTTCGGAATTTACTATGAATTATAAAATAATTTTGATATACTACAGAATGCTAGGTTATAAGAGTTACGCTTTTGAATTACCTAGTTACTCATCAAGTCACTTTGCTACGGAGGATTAACCGCAAACACCCAACATGAAAAGTTGTCCAAGTTAGATGAACGGCAGTTTAGCATACTTGTTGATTTTTACACCAAAAAATCAGGATGTAATATCAAACAACAGAAATACGCACAGCATAAATTACATCAAATGTATGTAAAATACTTGCGATTTTAATAAATTGAAAATTTTGTTAATTTTGATACAAAAAATTATTAATATTTAAAAGCAATACTAGTAAATTTCTAATTTTTTAGGTTTCGTCAAAACAATATCCAGTATTATCAATAAAAACTGGCAGTGGGATGTGGTGTAAAAATCAACAGAGGAGTGAAAACATGGATTTACGTAGCGATGCTTTGCAAATCCTCAAGGAAACTAGTCGAACTTTTTATATACCAATTAGTATTTTACCCCCAGGATTACAAGAGGCAGTCGCATCAGCGTACCTGTGTATGCGTGCCATAGATGAAATTGAAGACCATCCTACCTTGGATAACCCCACAAAGGCAAAACTGCTGCATTCGATTAGCTTAACGTTGCAAGCTGGGGTTGATGGTTTTCCTATTGATGCTTTCACATCCGATTTTAGCGGTTACGAGAACACCTTAGAAGAAGTGACCATGAGGATTCGAGAATGGTCGCTGCTTGCACCAGAAACAATTGCACCGCGAATTTGGGATGCTACAGCCGCAATGTCAGACCGCATGGCTTATTGGGCAATTAACAATTGGCAAGTGCAGACAGAATCTGACTTAGACCGTTACACCTTTGGCGTTGCGGGTGCAGTCGGGTTGCTACTTTCAGATTTGTGGACTTGGTACGATGGCACGCAAACCAACCGGACTTTAGCAATTGGTTTTGGTAGAGGTTTGCAAGCAGTCAACATCTTGCGTAACCATGTGGAAGACTCACAACGCGGAGTCAGCTTCTTTCCTCAAGGTTGGAATGCAGCGAATATGCACGAATATGCTCTGCGTAATCTCGCTCTAGCAGATGCTTACACCCAAGCCTTACCTGATGGCCCCGCACTCAACTTTTGTCAAATCCCCTTGACATTAGCACACGGTACTATTGATGCGATCGCCAACGGTAAAGAAAAACTCAGCCGTAGTGATGTAATGGCACTCTTAGAACAAATTAACGGCTTGAATTTAAAAGCTGGATGAGTAAGTAGAGAGGCATAAGAGGCAAGGGAGCAGGGAGCATGGGAGAAGATTATTTCCTCTGTCTCTCCCTCATAACCTCTCTACTCCCCATTCCCCTACTATCAAACAGACATTACATTGATTAAGCCTATTGGAAGTAGAAAAAATCGGCTTTGCATCAATGTAAAATAAATTAGCTAAGTACAACTATTTGTATAAACCGTACTAACTTTATTTGATTCTTAGTATTTATACCGTAAAAGAAATAGTAATACTATAGAGATAAACTGATGGTATCAGTAATAACTCCCAATTGATGCTTGGGAATAAACTTTAGGGAAGGTAAAATACACAGATGTGTGTTTCCTAAAATAGGCGATCGCCTTTATGTTGGGTCGGTTACTAGACGGACGGTATCGGATTATTCAAACTTTGGGTTCGGGTGGCTTTAGTCAAACCTATATTGCTGAAGACACTAAACTTTACAATACCCAATGTGTTGTCAAACAGCTTAAGCCTCAAGCTAAAGAACCTACGACATTGCAGTTAGCTAGAAGATTATTTGATGCGGAGGCTCAATTACTGCATAATTTGGGTTATCATGACCAAATTCCGCAATTATTGGCGCATTTTGAAGAAGATGAGGAATTTTATCTAGTTCAGCAATTGATTGTTGGTCATCCTTTAAATAGGGAACTGAATCCTGGACAAAGGTGGAGTGAGGATTACGTCATTAATCTGTTACTAAACATCCTGCAACCATTGGCTTTTGTTCATCAACATCATATTATCCACAGAGACCTTAAACCCTCTAACTTAATTCGCCGACACAGCGATGGTAAGATTGTTTTAATTGACTTTGGGGCAATTAAACATATCAGCACTCAAGTAACCATTGTTCCAGACAGAACTAGAATAACTGTCAGCATTATTGGTACACCAGGTTATATGCCTAGCGAACAAAGTCGCGGTAATCCTAAATTTAGTAGCGATATTTATGCTGTCGGCATGATTGGTATACAGGCCTTAACTGGGTTAATGCCTGATCAGTTACCAGAAGACGACCTTGCAGAGATGAGGTGGCGACACTTAGTAGATATTAGCCCTGAGTTGGCAGATATTTTAGACCAAATGGTGCGCTATGACTTTCGGCAGCGATATCAATCAGCAACAGAAGTTTTACATATTGTGCAAGAATTGGCAAATTCTCACACAGTAAAATCACAGATAATCACTATAACTTGCCCACCGATTGATCAAGCAAGTCATCGTCAAAAAACGCTGTACTCTCAACCCCCTCCAGTTCTGCCTCAATATCGTCAAGAAGCTGCTTTACCAAATGAAGTTTTATCTAGTGACATACCTACAATATTAGCACCACACATAAAAGTGGGATGGAGTTTTTATCTCCAATGGGTGTTTATAACCTGTTTTGGTTACGTGGGAGGATTTTTAATCGGGTTTAACTTTTTGGCAGTAGCTGGAGATTTAGCGGCTGTTTGTTTTTGGGGGTTAGCAATTGGTGTTAAGCAGTGGATAATATTACGCCGTAAAGTTTTTCGTCCTTCTTGGTTGTGGATATTTACAACTTCCCTATCTGCAATTATTCCTTTCTTTTTAGTAGGAGGGTTAAATAACTTTCAATATTTAGCTATTTTACATGGATTAAGCGTTGGGATTGCACAGTGGCTAGTTTTACGCAGATTAGTTCATAAGGCAGGTTGGTGGATATTAGTAAATGCTATTGGCGGTTGGGTTGGAGGCATTATTTCTGGGGCTGTCTTAGTTTGGTTGTTGCGAAATCCAAAAACCTCTAGCAATGCTTGATTTCAAAAGAAGTTATATCATCCTCCCTTAATAACAATAGCTTTGGTCTGGTTGGTAATCGAGAAAATTAATTACCAACCAAAGGATATTCCAATGATATTCTAAGTCTTGAAACAGGTATAAGTAGGTCGGTGTGAATATTTAGTATAGAAATGATGCAGGAAAGAAAAGGGTTTTGCTGTACTTTACTTTTATTAATATAGTTTGTTTTCCCCCTATTCTACTTAATATAAATATTATTTTTAAATTATTAAGCGTGGATGATTTGTATTTTACACCATATTTAATTCAGTCATCTACTCATTATAAAAACTTCACTAATTTAAAATGTATATTCTTGCTTGAGAAACTTATATCTCAAGCCACATATATTTATATCTCAATATTTTTATTTTAAAGAATGAATAAAATCTTTTTTATTGACTTTTATAAAAGCCAAATTTACGTGAAAATATCATCATATTCATTATAGAAATAAAAATTTGGGAGCTAAATTTTAATGTCTCTACAACAAGCTCATGCTTTTTATGAATTTTTGATTTCCGACGAAGCTATTTATGAACAATATTTAAAGAAATGCTGTAGTCGAGGTTTAATGGACAGTTGTCATTGGGATAAAAATAAAATTATTAATTTTGCATCTACGTTTGATTATAAATTTACTGAGGATGAATTAGAGCAATTATGGTTTGAAGGTGAAGTTAACACTATGGATCAGATGTCAATAGCTTGATATTTCACATAAATTTATACGACTGACTCATGAACCTATCCCACTAATACCAGCAATATGATAATCTGCTGTTGAAAACGGTAAGTTGTATCAGGGTATGGCGGGGAAATTTGAAGGGTTAAGTGATATGGAGTGGAAGTTGTTTGAAGATATATTCCCCAAGGAACCAGAAAACAGAGGAAGGGGAATGCCTCATGCACCATTTCGTCATGTACTGAACACGTTATTGTATATATTGATAACAGGATGCCGTTGGTGTGATGCTCCCACAGGAGAAATCTGGGCATCAAAAAGTGCAGCGCACAGATGGTTGCAACGTTGGGAAACGGACGGAACTTTGGAAAGTTTACAAGCAAGGATACTAGGAATTGCAGAGGAAAGAAGCCTAATCAACTGGAATTACGGTGCTGTTGATGGGTCTTTTTCCCCCTGGCAAAGGTGGCGGTGAAGGCGTTAAGTACGGTCATAAAGGTAAGGGAATTTTAATACACACCTTAACTGATGGTAATGGTATGCCCTTGGCTAATCGCACAACTCCAGCCAACGGTAGTGAAACAGATCAAGTGATACCACTGTTAGATAGTGTCAAAGTTAAAACGAATAGACCCGGTAGACCTCGTAAACGTGTTAAAGTTCTGGCTGCTGACAAAGGCTATGATTCCAAGGACAAACGGGCTGCATTGCGTAAACGTGGAATCAGACCTCAATTGCCGCGCGCGTGTTTGGAAGAATCGAAAAAATCGGGGTAGACCAATTAAAATTTCTGTTCCGCGTTTTCAACAAGAGCGCTGTTTTGCTTGGTTTCAAAGAAAATATCGCCGACTCGTTGTTCGGTGGGAAAGAATTTCTGCCTGCTTCAACGGTTTTCTTTCTCTTGCGACAATTCACATCTGGATTAACAGAATTTTATTCGTGGGATAGGTTCATAAAAAAATCAAAATTTTTGCTCAGGGTATCACTACTCCTATCCTCCCAGTCTTGATCAGTACTGCTAAACTAGAGTATGTCCCTAAGAACCCATTACTATGCTCAAGCGTTCTAAGTTCGAGACAACCCAATCTCAGATTATGCACCGTGCTGAGGATTTAATTAGTGCAGCCTCAAATCGCTACCGCATTACGGTTCAGGTGGCAAATCGTGCTAAACGCCGGCGTTATGAAGAATTTGAAAGCGCTGAAGATGCCATGATGAAGCCAGTACTTAGGGCAATTATTGAAATGTCCGATGAATTGACACAACCAGAAATTATTGGTGAACTATAAAGTACAGTGCTGAGTGCTGTTAGCGGTAGCGCGGCGTTGAGCCGCGTACTGAGTTAATGACTAATCACTCTGCACTTTATCTTTAGGTATCTGTTGTCTCAAAAACAAGCTTCTGCTCTAGTCAACCCTTCAGTTTGTCATTGTGAAGTTGAAATCAGCGTTAATCACTGCTTTTGTGGTGGCGGGTGTTTTTGTATTTAGTGTAGGTAATTTGGCAAGTGTCCAACCTGCTGTTGCCCAAAGAATTAGTCCTGGGGAAGTTTGGCAATTAGTGTACCAACAATTGCCAAACTTCCCAAAAGAAAATCAATACATCAATAAAGAAGGCGGGAAAGTTGCCCAAAGCAATACTTTGGCAACACGTTTAATTAGATATCACATATACGTTAAAGAACGCGCTCCTAATTATCGCTTAGATTGGAAGCTAACTTTAGCCGATTACTTGGATGCTAACGAAATTATGTATGAGAATACCTATCCAGGTAATGATACTTTACGGCAGAATCCTTTGGATGGCGATCGCGCTGCTATTTCTCGCCTCAGTCGCAGTCAACGCAATGCTTTAGTACAAGTTTTGACCAACATCTTTAACCCTAATACCCCCACAAAACCAACTTCACGCCCCAACCCCAAACCCAACTCCACCCCAACCCCACCCCCAACAGGAGGCGCTGAACTCCTTAAATAACTACGCATTACAATTGTCATGGAACGGCTGATTAAAAGCGGTGCTGGCTGGCGTATAGGTTGGAACCCCAACGCAACAGAATTTAAGGGTTTAGTTGGTACTGATGATTGGGCTATTGAGTTAACCGAAGCTGAGTTGGATGATTTTTGTCGCCTCTTAGCCAAACTGGTGAACACCATGAAGCAACTAAGCGCCGAATTAATGGATGAAGAAAAGATTGCCTGTGAAGCCGAAAGCGATTTATTATGGATGGAGGTAGAAGGTTATCCCCATGAATACAGTCTGCGCTTTATCCTCAATACAGGACGCTGTGCAGAAGGTAAATGGAACTCATCTGCTGTGCCTAGCCTAGTGCAAGCTGCGGGAATGCTCAAAGTTTTTTAAGCTTATCCCTTGATTCTTCTGATAGTTTGCGTTACAATAATAATTCTGACCGGGGCGTAGCGCAGCTTGGTAGCGCGCCACTTTGGGGTAGTGGAGGTCGTGGGTTCGAATCCCGCCGCTCCGATTGATAACAATATAGAAACCTACTAGTTTTTATCAAAGACTAGTAGGTTTTTTAATTAAGAAAGTCTAATAAAAGGTTCTAGTAATTTTATGAAATGTCCTCATTGTGGAGTCACAATTCATTTAACTATTGCTGAAAACTTTAAATTGAGAGATAGAAACGCATTTTTAGATGATTATGAACAGACTATTAGATATGGAAGATGCCCTTCTTGTTATCAAGTTATTATTTTTCTACATGAATCTCCCAAAGAATATGCTGATGAAGATACAGAGGAATTAATTTATCCCCAAAGTATAAATCGTCCTTTAGCTTCAGAAGTTCCTAAAAAGTTTGCAGATGAGTATAAAGAAGCTTGTTTAGTCTTAAAATATAGCCCAAAAGCAAGTGCAGCATTAAGTAGGGCTTGCTGAAAAAGTCATTTCAAAGGAAGAGAAAAATTGATTAAGTAGTCAGTCCAGAAAAAAGATAAGTTTTTGTTGTTTAAGGTTTAATGAAATATCAGTTTCGATAATAGAAGAAGTAAAAAAAGACTCAGTTTTGAAAAATAGGCAAAAAAATACACAAAAAAGCCGTAATAGCAGAGTAGAAAGATTCATAACTAAAAAAGTTATGGCAATAGCGGTGAAAGAAGTATGAGGAAGTTTAGCCATAACTCTACCAAGGCTAAATCTTCGTTTACCTTGTCCAAACTTGCCCTCAATACAATTACGAATCCTTTCGTCATAAGCGGCTTGTTTCTTCTTTTCAGGGCTGACATTTTGGGGGGGTCTACCTAGTGGTGGGCCACTAATTCTAATTCCCCTTTCTTGACACCAAGCTCGATTCTCCCTCGTCCGATAAATCTTATCAACATGAACTGATTCAGGATAATATCCGGTGTAGTTTTTGTATGCTTCTACTTGTGATTTTAAGTCTCCTGATTCGTTAAAGTTGTCCCAACTAATATGGTCTAAAAATACATAGCCATCATAGTAACTAGCTGAAAACTTAGCCCCAAACTCTACTGTTCTCCCGGCTTTACCTCGGATAATCGGACGAATGTGTGGTTGGTTTAAACTGACAATGCGGTCTTGTATACTAATTTTTTGATTTTCATATAACCATAACTGTTGACGATAAACTTCTGCTACTACTAGCAACATCTTATATTGACTGTTGCTCAGTTTTAATAGTGACGCACCTAAATTTATTAGCTGCTGAATATGAGTTAAATTTCTGTTGATATATTGCAGTTGCTTTCTGATAGCTTTCCTTCTTTCTTTAACTGTTGGTTTTCTTTTCTTGGCTACTGCTAAATAATCCTTTCTTGCTTTGTTTCTGTAGGTTCTTGGTTTGTTGATATTTCTTACTAATAAGGACTTATATAATGTATCTATGATTGTTTCTGTTTGCTTTCTGGCTTGATTTAATAATCCTAAATCTGTCGGATAACTTATGTCTGCTGGCGCACAACTAGCATCTAATATTAATTTTCCTCTATTGGCTGGCTTACTTTTTGAATCCTCGACCTCTGGCTTTTTTGCTCTTACTTCTACCTCCTGTTTATTTTCTAACATCTTCCTGACTATTTCTTGATTGATTTTATTGACTAATTCTATATCTATCCTTTCTCTAAAATGAACTAGCATTGACGGGTCAAATGCAGATTCATTACTATATGCTGACATTCCTATAAAGTATTGCAGATACGGGTTCTCCCGAATTTGTTCTACTGTCTCTCTGTCACTTATTCCTAATTTTTCTTTAATTATTAATGCTCCCAACGCCATTCTAAATGTTTTGGCTGGCGCTCCCATTCTTGCTGAAAATATTTCTGCGTACTCTGCTTCAAATTTTGACCAAGGTATCATGTTCGCCATGATTACCCATCGGTTATCTGACGCTAGTTTTCCCCCAAAGGGTAGTTCAAAGTTTTCTGCTGCTTTTTCTTGCTTTTGCGCTCTTCGATACATTTTAACGCAACTTGCTACAAGGATTTTTACTTATCTTACCCTTTTTCTTTTCACCTTATTTTTCTTTCCTGACCCTGAAACTCTTCATTCTGCTATCTTTCGCCCTTATTCAGCCAGCCCTAAGTAGAAGATGTTTACAGCTTCTTATTAGAGAAAAGTCTTCAGTTAAAGAAGGTAATCTCTATTCTGAAATAGAAGAATTATTGTCTTCTAATCAATTACCTTCTTATTTAGTTGAAGAAATACATTCCGTTAGAAAACTAGGTAACTTAGCTGCCCATCCCGCGAAAAGTATAAGTACAGGTGAGATTGTTGATGTTGAACCAGAAGAAGCAGAATGGCTTTTAAATATTTTAGAAGGACTTTTTGATTTTTACTTTGTTCAACCAGCAAAATCCCAAAAGAGGATAGATGCACTCAACCGAAAACTTGACGATATAAAACCGAAGGGAAAAATTTAATTATTATTAAATAACTGTTACATACACAAGAAATTAAACAGGCAATTCGAGGAAATTTCATAGTTAAAATGGTGCGTCAACGGGATGTAACGCACCTAATCACAAATTAAGGCACTATCAACACTGGGCAAGGGGAAAGGTTAATTACGCGAGTGGTGACGCTATCGGTTGCGCCTTCCTCAGTTAAACCTAATCCTCTGCAACCCATGATGATTAAATCTGCACCTACTTCATCGGCAACATCGCAAATAGTAAAGGCTGGTTTACCCTGTCTTTCCAGAACTTCCGAGGGAATACCTTGCTGCAAAAATAAGGCTTGGGCATCCTTAAGCAGTTTGGCAACGGCTTCTGGAGAAACCATAGGATCAGCTTTCGGCTCGTCTGAGGCAGGTTCTTCTACCACAGACAGCAGTATTAAACGACTACCGTATTTCTGCACGACGTTAGAGACAACATCAGCAGCTTCCCTTGCTTCTCGGCTTTGATCGATTGGAAATAGAACTGTCTTAAACATCGCTGCACCTCCGTACCCCCGTCTCCGGTAAAATCTGGATGGTTCTACTTTCAAAACAATAACAAAAAGGCAATCAGGAGGGTGGCTGTGTCTAAAAAAACTGTAGCAAGTTTATCTGCTGCTGATATCTCTGGTAAACGCGCTTTAGTACGTGTTGACTTCAACGTGCCTTTAGACGAGCAAGGCAACATCACAGACGATACTCGCATTCGTGCGGCTTTGCCCACCATCCAAGATTTGACGAAAAAGGGCGCTAAAGTAATTTTAGCCAGCCATTTTGGTCGTCCCAAGGGTGTGGATGAAAAGTTGCGTCTCACACCAGTAGCCAAGCGTCTTTCTGAGTTGTTGGGGCAAGAAGTTGTAAAAACCGATGACTCGATTGGTGATGAAGTCGCGGCTAAGGTGGCGGCGTTAGAAAATGGCCAAGTTCTGTTACTAGAAAATGTCCGTTTTTATAAAGAAGAAGAGAAAAACGACCCTGAATTTGCTAAAAAATTGGCGGCTAATGCTGATTTTTATGTAAATGATGCTTTTGGTACGGCTCACCGCGCTCACGCTTCTACTGAAGGTGTGACTCAATTTCTCAGTCCTTCTGTAGCTGGCTACTTGGTGGAAAAGGAATTGCAATATCTGCAAAGCGCGATTGAAAATCCCCAACGTCCTTTGGCAGCTATTATTGGTGGTTCTAAAGTTTCCAGCAAAATTGGTGTAATTGAAACCCTGTTGGAGAAATGCGACAAGCTGATCATCGGTGGGGGGATGATTTTCACCTTCTACAAAGCCCGTGGTTTGAATGTTGGTAAGTCTTTGGTGGAAGAAGACAAGCTGGAACTAGCGAAGTCTTTGGAAGCTAAGGCAAAGGAACGGGGCGTTAGCTTGTTGTTACCCACAGATGTAGTAGTTGCTGATAACTTTGCACCTGATGCCAATTCTCAAACCGTTAGCATCGAAAACATCCCCGATGGTTGGATGGGTTTGGATATCGGCCCTGATTCTGTTAAGGTCTTCCAAGAAGCTCTAGCAGATACCAAAACCGTGATTTGGAACGGGCCTATGGGTGTGTTTGAGTTTGATAAGTTTGCTGTAGGTACTGAAGCGATCGCTCATACTCTAGCAGACATCAGCAAAACAGGCACAACTACCATTATCGGTGGTGGTGACTCGGTAGCGGCTGTAGAAAAGGTAGGTTTGGCTGATCAAATGAGCCATATCTCTACAGGCGGCGGCGCTAGCTTAGAGTTACTCGAAGGTAAGGTATTACCCGGTATCGCTGCATTGGATGAAGCGTAAGTAGTAAGGGAATAGGGAGTAGGGAGTAGGGAGTGGGGTGGTTTTTGCCTCGCTTCTCATCTCTTTCCCCAATCCCTGGAATTTGTAAGAAATGTATGCAACCAAAATGGCTGGAGTGGACGCAAAAGTTACAAGCAATTGCCCAAAATGGACTTACCTATTCTGAGAATCCATTTGATATCGAACGCTTTAAACAGGTAAGGGCGATCGCAGCAGAAATTATGGCGACATACTCAAATGTCGAACATAATGATGTTCTAGATTTGTTTACTCGTGAATTGGGCTACGCTACCCCCAAGGTTGATGTACGGGGTGCAGTTTTTCGAGATAACACCATCTTATTAGTTAAAGAACGCTCTGATGGGCTTTGGACTTTACCTGGAGGATGGGCTGATGTTGGCGACTCACCCAGTGAGGTAGTTGTCAGAGAAGTGTTTGAAGAATCTGGTTATCAGACACGGGCTACTAAAGTTTTAGCTGTCTATGACAGGGATAGACAAGGACACCCACCGTTTCCTTTTTATATTTATAAAATATTTTTTCAGTGCGAACTTGTAGGTGGTTCTCCATCAGCAAGTATTGAAACTGAGGAAGTTGGTTTCTTTGCCGAAGATGCTTTACCCGAACTCTCTGTGGGACGGGTGACAGCAAAACAAATCCAGCGAATTTTTCAACACTATCGCTAGCCGAATTTGCCCACGGATTTTGATTGAGGGGATAGGGGAGACGAGAAAGAAGAATTTTAGACTATTGACTGTTGACTAATGACTAATAACTAATAACTATGTATAAAAATTTAGCGATCGCTATTTTCAGTTTAACTTTAACTCTACCTAGTGCAGCATTTGCGGAAACTGTGATGCAAAAGGTGGCACGTACAGGGGTATTAACTGCGGGGACGAGTAGAGATGCTATGCCTTTTGCTTATACCAATGAGCAAGGACAGTTGATTGGCTATTCTGTAGATATGTTGTCTGTAATTAAACAACAGTTAGAAAAAGATTTAGGTAAAAAAATACAGTTAAAATTAGTTGCCTTATCTCCCGCCCAAAGGATTCCTAATATAGTTAATAGACAAGTTGACATTGTTTGTGATGCTAGTAGTTTTACTTGGGAACGGGATAAAAAGGTTGATTTTTCTGTTAGTTATGGTGCTACTGGTACTCAATTATTAGTTAAAGTGGGCAGTAATTTTGATTCGCCTGAATCTCTCATCGGTAAACGCATTGGTGTATTACCACAAACTACTAATGAATTAGCAGTTAAGCGGGTACAACCCAAAGCTAAATTAGTCTATTTGAAAAGCCGGGCAGAAGGGTTTAAGGCTTTACAAGAGGGTAAAATAGATGCTTTTTCATCGGATAGTATTTTGTTAGAGGGTTGGTTGCAAAGGGCAAAAAATCCTGGTGATTTTGCGATCGTACCTGCACGTCCCTATTCACGCGAGGGTATCGCCTGCATGGTTCCTGAGAATAACTCGAAATTTCTTGATTCTGTGAATTATTCTCTGGTTAAGTTTATGCAGGGATTTATTAATAATGATAAGCGGTATGTGACAATTTTTGATCGTTGGTTTGGTGCTAAAGGTGCTGTGTTTCTTAATCAAGACTTACGTGATTTGATGAAGGAAACTATGCAGTTGATTATTGAATTTCGGGAGGAAATTCCTCAGCGTGAACTTTAATTAATTTTTTAAACGCAGAGGGGCGCGGAGGGGCGCGGAGAGTTTTTAAAGGGTATTGGTGTTATTAGCTAGTAGTTCTAAAATGACTCCGTTAGTCCAACCAAAACCGATTTCATTGGAACTGTAGCCAAAGCTGATTTCGTCGGAAACTTGAGCAGAACAGCGTTCTACATCATATTTTTCTACGAAGAAACCATATTTGTTAAATTCTTGAATAGCCATGTTGAGGAATTTTTGAGCGATGTCTTCTGCTTCGGTATGATATCCGTAGCGGTGGAGTCCTTGGACAGCAATTAAGGTTAGTGGGGCCCAGCCAAAAGGCGCGTCCCATTGATTCCCTGTAACGTGGGTACTAGTTAAAATTCCTCCTGGTGCAGAAAATAATGTCAGATTTTTTACAATACTTTGGGCTTGTTCTGGGGAAGCTAATCCTGTCCACAAGGGGTAGAAGGTGGTGGCAAATTCATAATTACGGCGTTTGTTACTGTGGAAGCTATAGTCTAAATACAGTCCTTTTTCTTCATCCCAAAGGTATTGATTGATACGTTCACGGCGAAGATTGGCGCGATCGCTCCATTGTTGTCCTAGTTCTGCATTTCCTAAAATCTCGTAAATTTGCGCTATGTCTTGTTCCATTTGATAAAGCAAGCTGTTCAAGCAAACAGGCGCATAATGGATGATATCGATGCTGAAGGGGCCAAAGCGGTTGGTGATATCAAAACCAGACTCGCGCATGGTGCGATCGCCTTTATAAAATAAGTCTGTTAGTTCGTCTGTTTCTTTGTCATAAAACAGGCTGACATCATAATCATCAATCTCAACTGTTTTGTAATACTCCTTGACTCGTTCGTAATGGCTGCGTCCTTCCTCGTCGAGTTCGGAAAATAATACTTCTGGTGCTGGGCCTTCGCCTAAAGCAAAGTATCGGGATAAGCCTGTGTTCGGGTTGAGATGGGGTGGTACTACCCAAAAATAGTAAAATTGTTCTAGCAATGGCAAGGTTGATTTAAGCCATGCTTGATCTTGGGTGTATTGGAATAAAGCCAGCACCATCAGGCTGAGGACGGGGGGTTGCGATCGCGACAGCATATAAGTACGGTTAGCGTTGAGGATTGTACCGTAATGCTGTACTTGGTAAAGTAGTTGTTCTACTTGACTTTGGGCTAGTTCCCATTCTTCATCTCGCAAAAGTCCTAATAAGATAAAGTAGCTGTCCCAGCCGTACATTTCGTTGAAGCGTCCACCGGGGACGACGTAGGGGCCGGGAAGATATAACAGTCCGTGTTCCTCAATGGCTGAAGCTTCGTTGGGTAGAGTGCGGATTTCTATTTGCTGCATTTCTTTTGCAGATAGCGATCGCTCTAATACTGACTTGACTGTATTACAGTCTTCTTGGGGGGAGATGTAGACAAGCCAGGGGGTGTTCGGTGGGTGTTCGAGTTTGGTGTCTTGGGCTGATTCTAGTAGGTGTTCGTGGGAACGGGTGAGGGTTTTCCAGGTTTTTTTGATGTAGGTGCGGACGGCGGTGATGGGGGGGTTAGTTAGTTGCTGGGTCATATTTTTTAACGCAGAGGGACGCGGAGGTTAGCGCGGAGGTACGCAAAGAAGGAGGAGGAGGGGGAATGAGAGGTTCCCCCTGTTGTATTAGCTACTCAGAGATTAATAAGGCTACTGGGAGGTGAGAGAGGGCTTGTGATATGGGTAGGGTGTTGTCAGTTTGTAGGGTTTGCTGAGTGAGGGGGTTGTAACAGGTTTTGGCGGGGAGTTGGAGGTGTGTATCTTGCCATACTGACTCGCCTATTGGGGATTGTCCGGGTGGGACTAGGGTGGTGAGGAAACGGGGAACGATGGTGACGGCTGTTTTGTCTCCTTGTTTTCTGGCGAAGGCTATTATATGGTTGGCGTGGGTTCCGTGGACTTCTAAGGGTTTGTATTCCCCGTCTTGGAATAGTGACAGGTATTGGTTTCTGGCTTTGAGGGCTTGGTAGGTTAAAAAGAGTTTGATTCTACCGTCGGTTTTGTGGTTGAGTAAGTCTTGAATTAAGCCAAGGATATCTGTTTTGATTTGTTCTTGGATGGTGCTGAGATATCCACGGCGGGATTCAAAATCTACTGGACGGCGGTTATCAGGATCAACTAAGCTTAATTCCCAAAGTTCGGTTCCTTGGTAGAAGTCGGGAACACCGGGTGCAGCAATTTTTAGTAAAGTTTGGGAAAGGGAGTTATATATCCCGTATTCGGCGATTTTTTCTTGGAATGGGCGGAAGGTTTCTAAAAATTGCTTGGAGATATTGGGGTCAAGCACTTTCTGAATGAACGAAGTACAAGCTTCTTCGTATTCGTTATCAGGACGCAGCCAAGCGGTATGTACTTTTGCTTCTCGAATCGATTTAATTAAGTATTCTTGTACTCTCTGCACGAAAGAAGCTTGTTCGTGTTCTGCAAAGGGAAATGCGCCTACTAGGGTTTGATAGAGGAAATATTCATCGTTGTGATCAACTAAGCCACGATGTGCTTGATTAAGTTCACTCCAGTTATTTACCTGCTGTTCCCACTCCTGGGGAATTTCCGACAACACATTTAACCTCGCTCTCACATCTTCGCCGCGCTTGGTATCATGGGTAGCTGTGGCGTTCATGGTATGAGGCCATTTGGCTTGGTGTTGTTGGTTGAAGTGATGGAATTGATCAATAGTAATGCCAAAATGGCTGGGATTTCCGCCGACTTCATTGAGTGATATGAGACGGTTGTAGACATATAAAGTAGTATCTTCTACACCTTTAGCCATGAGGGGGCCTGTGTATTGCTGCATTCGCAAGACAAAATATATCCACTGTTCCCGTTCAGTTTGAGTAAGGGAATCATCGAATTGTAACAGCATGACTTTTTCTAAGAAGGTCATTTCATGCTGTAACAAAGGTACTTGTTTTTTCGCCGTGTTAATTACTGTTTGAATGCAGACTTTATCAGTGTCGGAAATACCATCGGGTGTGATGTAAGTCCGGTAAATGGGGAAGAAGGTTAGAACTTCTGCGATCGCTCTTTTTAACCCATTGAGTGTAAAGTCATTAGCATAGCGGTATTTGCTGGAAATATTCTTTAACAGAACTGCTAAATTATCCACATCGCCTGCTAAGTTCTTTTCTATTATCAGACGCTTTTTCTCTCTTACAAGTGAAGGATAATCAACGCGCGAACCGATAAATGAGTGGTATATCTTATCAAACGCTGATTTATTTTCGCTTTGGCAAAATACACCATTGACATAATTTAAGAAATCATATCCTGATGTACCTTGTATTTGCCAATTTTCTGGTAAATCTTCCGTTAATTCTAGAATCTTCTCCACAGTAATATAAACATCACCCATCTTCTCTTGCAATCTTTCTAAATACTGCGTGGGGTGATAAAGTCCATCAATGTGGTCAATTCTTAAGCCTGTAAAAATTCCTTGCTCTACTAACTCGTAAATTAAACTATGGGTATTGTTAAATACGCGCAACTCCTCAACCTTAACAGAAATCAACTCATTAACAGTAAAGAAGCGGCGATAGTTCATTTCCTCAGCGCCAACCTTCCAAAAAGCGAGGCGATAAAACTGGTCGTTAAGTAAGTCGTCTAGTAAGTTGAAACTTTCAGAATTACCAGGTTCCCCATTGAAGGTTTTCAGATTCTCCTCAATGAAATCGTGTATATCTTCATTGTTATTGTAGAGTTCCCAAATCAAACCCTTAATAAAAGCGATTTGGTCTTGACGCTGTTTTCCAGTAACTTCTGAAGGTACACTTTTGAGAATGTAGAGAATGCCCAGAAGTTTAATAAAATCAGGATGATTTCTGCCTAATGTACGTGTAAGCTTACCTAAATTATATGAAATAAACTTAGTATAAGACTCCAATCGCAACGGCAATTTAAGGCTGTAATAATTAACAGTCAACCCATTCTGCTCATATTGCAGTTGAATATCACCTTTTTCTAGGGCTTCACCATAAAAATCACCCAACAAAGGCGCAAGAATCCGCTCTTGACTATTAGCAAACGGTGAGTTCCAACAGACATCAAAATAGTCGGTGTAGCTAGAATCTGGGCCGTGTTCCAACACATCCATTAAATATGGATTTTCGCTACTATAAGCCATGTGATTCGGCACAATATCTTGTAGCCAACCCAGACTAAGAGATTGTACCTCAGCCACCAAGGCCTCAAAATTTTCACGAGTACCTAACTGGGGATTTAACTGCGAACCATCAACCACATCATAACCATGTGTACTACCAGTTCTCGCCTTAAAAATAGGCGAAGCGTATAAATCAGAAATACCTAAATCTGCTAAATAAGATGCGATCGCTCTAGCATCCTCAAACCCAAACTGGGGTGTAAACTGAATCCTATAAGTTGCCTTTGGTATCCGCATAAAATATTAGGGTATAGGGGGAAAGGGGGAAAAGGGGAAGAAATTTCTCCCTCTTCAAAAAACTCCGCGAACCTCTGCGCTAACCTCCGCGCACCTCCGCGTTTAAAAACCTCTCTCAAACCTCATACAAAACCAAACTCAAAGGCTGCAAAACAACCTCCTCCCCAACAGACAAAACCTCAGCCGCCTCAGAACCAGAGTCCAACAACTTCCGCGCCTCCTGCTGAACAGGTAAACTCACCCCCACAGCCGCAGAATTAAAACTCATCGCCAATATCACCTGACTCGACTCACACCAACGCCGTACCACAACAACCTTCTTCTCCTCATCACTAGTAGCCTCAATACTGTCGCGTTCAAAATTCAACAACGCCGGATGAGTCTTGCGTAAATGTATTAACTGACGATACCAGTTCCACAATTCCTGATGCTGTCCTTGGTGACGCAATTCCCAGTTCAGCTTACACCGCAAAAACGTCTCCGCCGCTTCAGGATCTGGTGGATCTTCCGCATAGTGAAACGGCTCAAACTCTTCCTTACGCCCAGCACGTACCGCCTGAATCAAATCACGGTCTGAATGACTAACAAAATATATAAAAGGTGCAGTTTCGCCATATTCTTCACCCATAAACAACAACGGTAAGTAAGGCGATAACAAAACAGCACCAGCCGCTAATTTCAACCCTGCAAAGGAAATTCGCTCGCCTAAGCGTTCCCCCTTCATCTGATTACCAATTTGGTCGTGATTTTGGATACATACCGAGAACTGAGACAAGGGGCGATCGCGGCAAGAGATGCCATGAAATCGGTTACGATGGGGAGCATACCGCCAATCATAAACAAAAGTATCTTGGTAAGCCTTAGCTAAATCCGCACAATTACCGAAATCTTGATAATAACCCAAGCGATCGCCTGTTAATAGTGCGTGTAATGCGTGGTGAAAATCATCACTCCACTGTGCATCAATTCCATAACCACCCAATTCTGGCGGACGCACAATTTGGGGGTTATTCATGTCACTTTCCGCGATTAAATGGCGTTTCCATGTCCCACCTTGCGAGAATTTATGCACATTTTCCGCTAATTCCCATAAGAAATGCTTTGCACCTAAATCATAAATTGCTTGCACCGCATCCAGCCGCAACGCATCTATATGAAACTCTCCCAACCAATAAAGCGCATTTTCAATAAAATAATTCCTCACACCTTGACTATAAGCATCATCGAAATTCATCGCGTTGCCCCAAGGTGTTTTATATCTTCTAGTAAAATAGGGTGCAAACTGACCCATATAATTTCCTTCCGGGCCAAAGTGGTTATAAACCACATCCAGCACTACAGCAATCCCATTTTCATGGCAAGCATTGACAAATTGCTTTAAATCTGCTGGGCTGCCGTAAGAATTTTGCACTGCATAAAGGTAAACGCCATCATATCCCCAGTTGCGATAAGCTAAATCAGGCTGGATATGATCATCGCCAGGAAATTGAGCGATCGGCATAATTTCAATCGCGTTAATTCCTAACTCCCTCAATTCTGGTAAACGGGGAATGATAGCCGTAAAAGTGCCTTCTGGTGAAAATGTTCCTACATGGAGTTCATAAAAAATCATCGACTCCAAAGAAATACCAGTCCATTGTGTATCAGTCCAATCAAATTGATGATCCACAACTTGAGAAGGCCCATGTACACCTTCTGGTTGAAACTGGGAAGCGGGATCAGCAAAGGCTTCATAGTCATTTAATTGATATTTATACAGCGTACCAGGATATACATCATTTACCTTTACTTGCCAATATCCCTCTGTCAGAGGTTTAAGCGGAATTATCTGCTTCTCTGGCTTGAGAATTTGCACTGCCAAGCTGTTTAATGTGGGAGACCACACAGTAAACTCACACTCTCCGTTACCTAAATAATGAGCGCCAATTCTCACGTATTATCCTCCTGTTAAATAATTTCTTTATAAAAGTCGCTAAATATAAATGTCATCAATTACACACATTTCAACAATGCTCCAGATAGAATCATGGTGGTTATCACAGATAATTTACTAGCGCCAAAAGACATATTTATTAATAGCTAGAAGTAGTATTAATAGTTAGATTTATATCCTCATATCTGTCCATAAGTGAAGAATATCGCTTCACCACATATCCTCACTCCCTTACTCCCTTTTATCTTTGCACTCATTTTGAATACAACTTACCTGAAGATAGATGTACTAGAAAAAAAATTAACTAGATAATGCTTATTGTTTAGAGAAATACGGCAAGACAGATTTTGTTCTTCCGTCTATACATAGTTGATATTGCATAAAAATTGCGTTTTATTATGGTACAAACACCGCCATCACTATTTTCCGAAGAACAATACAAAGTTGACAATGCTAATGCAGAGGTACAAGCGTTAGTAGAAACCCCCTCAACCGAAACAGAAATAGACTTAGAATTTCTCTATACCAGAGATATAGAATTTCGCCAAGAAACAATTTATTTTCTTGTCGTAGACCGCTTTTTTGATGGCGATCGCGAAAATAGCGAAGGCCATAATCCCGAACTTTATGACCCCAAAGGGGAAGATTGGGGTAAGTATTGGGGTGGAGACTTACAAGGAATCATTGAGAAATTAGACTATTTAAAAGATATGGGAGTTACGGCCCTTTGGCTAACTCCTTTGTTTGAACAGGTTGAGGAATTATTTGTTGGTAATGCCGCTATGCACGGCTACTGGACAAAGGATTTTAAGCGGCTAAATCCTCGCTACATTGGTAAGGATGAAGACCCTTCTTTAAACAACACTCAAGAAACAAGAAATACAACATTTGACCGCTTAATTGAAGAATTACATAAGCGGAATATGAAGTTAATTCTGGATATTGTTTGTAACCATAGCAGTCCTGATACCAGTGGTAGCAAAGGCGAATTGTATGATGATGGCGTAAAGATTGCTGACTTTAATGATGATGTCAATCATTGGTATCACCATTATGGTGAAGTGCAAAATTGGGAAGATGATTGGCAAGTGCAGAACTGTGAACTTTCCGGCCTAGCAACTTTTAATGAAAATAATAGTGAATACCGGGAATATATCAAGTCTGCAATTAAGCAATGGCTAGACCGGGGTGTGGATGCACTGCGGGTAGATACAGTCAAACATATGCCGATTTGGTTCTGGCAAGAGTTTACTGGAGACATGTATAATCACAAACCAGATGTGTTTATATTTGGTGAATGGATTTACAGCCATCCTAGTGATGATCGCTCTGTAGAATTTGCCAACAATTCCGGTATGACAATGCTGGATTTTGGTTTGTGCGTAGCCATTCGCGGCGCACTCGCCCAAGGTGCAGAAGGAGGATTCCATCTCATCCAAGAAATATTTGATCAAGATAATCGATACAGTGGGGCTACAGAGTTAATTACCTTCATCGATAACCATGATATGCCCCGCTTCCAATCGCTCAACCCTGATCCTGAGATGTTGAAGGTAGCGATCGCCCTCATTATGACATCACGCGGTATCCCCTGTATCTATTACGGCACAGAACAATATCTGCACAACGATACTGACGGCGGTAACGACCCCTACAACCGTCCCATGATGGAAAATTGGGATAAAGATAGTGAGGTTTACCGCTCTATCAGATTACTATCTGGTGTGCGACGCTTAAACCCGGCTGTCTCTATGGGTAGCCAGTGGCAAAAATACCTCACACCTGATGTTTACTGTTACGTCCGGCGTTATCGTTCCTCTGTGTGCTTTGTCGCCCTCAACCGGGGTGAAGATGTTACTATCCCAGAAGTACAAACAGACTTACCAGATGGCGAACATACCTGTGTACTCACTCGCAATAAGTTTGAGGTCGTAGACGGTAAGATTTACAATTTAGAACTGCCAGAACGGGGAGCAGTTATTATCAGCCATGTAGGCGAACGGGTAAAAGCACAAACCATCGTCCGCGCCCAACTCAATGGCGTACATACTCAACCGGGTGAAACCATCGTTGTTGTTGGTAACTGTCCAGAGTTGGGTAACTGGGATATCAGCAAAGCTTATCCCTTGGAGTACATCAACTCTAATACTTGGTTTGGTGAGATTCCTTTCAATGAAAGCGCAGGTAAACTGATTAGCTATAAATATGCCCTATGGCGTGAAGGACAATCTCCTCTGCGGGAAAATGTGATGACTCGTCGTTGGGTAGTGGCGAAAGAAGGCACAGTTAAATGGCGCGATACTTGGGCAACGGGGAGAGAATCTTAGCCAATATTAGAACTTAGGCATGAAGGTGTAGGTGTTTAAAATCCTTAGCCCCCTACACCTATTCTTAACAGACAATCTTGGTGCGTAAGTCCTGAATTTTTTTGACTTACTTACTTCGTAAAAAACCCATTAAGTTTTTGAGAAACGATTGAGTAACAGTTGGCTTTTGCGAAAACTCTGGCACTATATTTGCTACTTTTTCTGGCAGACTAGATTTTTCCACGGTGAATGTAGAGGAAGTCTCAAGTATAAATTGCTCCTCTATCAAACCGACCACGATTAATCGAAAGGCAATTTGCTGCACAGTTTCTACAGGTACTCTCAAGTGATTGGCAATGTTTTTTAGCGAAATATGACCATTGACAAATTCCCACACTTGCCATTCCTGAGCATCAAGTTTTATCTGGGGTTGTTGAGCAATCAAGCTTGACAAACTGGAAGTAGGATCTGGTAGTTTGTCTGCTAAAGCACTCCAGTTTCGCAGCGATCGCAAACCCATTAGTATGACTTCAGTTCCACTCATACTCAGTCCAGTCATCTCTGCTGAAGGTAACGTTAGTGTTGCATTAAATTTGAATACAGCGTTTTTGATTTCAAATAAGGGGCATATTTGGCGCAGTATTTGGCTATTAAATAATTGTTTCAATTGTTCAGGTTGTAGCAATCCTTGAGTCTTGAGGCACAGCCCTAACGGTGTGTTTAGAGAATTAGGAGAAATTTGCACCACCCTAGAGATAACGCGCTCGCTTATCCACCCCCGTTGAGCAATCATTAAAGTCAAGCCTTTATTATCTAGGCGATCGGCAGCAGCCACCACACGACCTTGATGTAGCCAGATGTAATAAGTTTGTGTTTCACTATTTTTATCTTCTTCAAGATGAAACTTGATGTAAAGTAACCCTGTCTTTTGTCCTTGTTCTAAAAATTGCAGTAATTCAGGTAAAGAAAAATCTTCAAAACTACCAGTAATAGACATAATTCCCCTTTCTTGTAGTTAGTATAACTGTTACACTGAGTGAGATATCGTTTTAACTGAGAATTTATTTAAATATTTATTCTTCTATTTTTGATCAAAACTGAAGCTGATAAGTGATTACCTTACAAGTAAACAAATTCATGTTAAATCACTATTTAATAAATAAAAATAATCTTCATTTAATTAACCTAAATTAAACAATACAGTGGATTAATATTTAATCCTTAATTTTCAAAATACTTTATTTCCAAGCTACATTTCAGATGCACAATTTAGCATCAATTGCTGTACGAGTAGAATCACTGCCTCAGCTACAGATTCTCTTTGCGTTGCGTTTACCCTAATAATAGGAGGTCGGCTACTCTCATTTGTATAGCCAAGGGCAATAAACACATCTTCTTCAGACCAAGCTCCAGGACAGTCAGTATGAGTTATACCAATAATCATAGGAATCTGTACTCGCTGTTTCATAAAGCTGAGAATTTTACGTGCTTGACGAAATTCTCCAGGTCTATGCGCCGCTATCAATAAGATGTAAGCATGAGCCTTGCGAATCAAAATGTCCCACATGAAATCAAAACGAGATTGACCGGGTGTCCCATAAAGGTGCAGTGCCATATCATCTCCAAATTGCAGCCTACCAAAGTCTAACGCAACAGTAGTTTTAGTCTTAAGTAATGCTGTTTCGTCAGTTGCACGGGTATCCGTGTCTACAACTTCAATTTCACTTATAGAACGGATAAAAGTGGATTTGCCAGCGCCTACAGTTCCCGTTACAATCAAGCGCATATTTTCCATATTTTTTGCTATTCAGAGAATAAAACCGACTATGGATATTAAAATTTTAATTTTATCTAATAGTTTTTAAGTAGTAATTTAAAGTTGTGTTGTAGAAGAAAGTTTCTTTCACAACAATTTAAATTACTACTTTTGGTATTGAATTTTATTCAACAGCTAATTATGCTAAAACTAATTTCAATTCTGACAGCATACGCTTGATTTCTAGCATTAATAGCCCCTGTTTAGCCGCCTCACTAGCTAAGACGAGTAAAACCGCATCTTGACCGCAGCCAGTCAAAATACCATAACCCTTATTACCTTCAACATAGAGACGGTTAATATTGCCTCTAGATAATTCAATACCAATGCGCTCACCTAAAGAAAGCATGGAAGCCGACATTGCTGATACCCGTTCGTCATCCATACCACCAGGTAATACTGTCGCCAAAGGTAGACCATCAGGTGTGACAAGCGCTGCTCCTTGAACATCAGTTGTAGCAGTAACAAAGTTTTGCAAAATACTGCTAATTTTTTCTGTATTAATTGCCATTTAAGTATTCTCTTTCAATCTAGTTTAATTACTTTGAAATTTGGTGTTGAGACAATCTCAACTAAAAAGCCGTATTCTATTGACTGACAAATATCTTCTACAAAGGAGTAAACTCAAATACGTCGTGAGATCCTCCACGAAGAACTGATTCGGTTTGTACACCCTTAAGTCGTTTTCCGAGGACATACTCCAAAGCACCCCACACCGCACCTAATGTAAAGGTACATTTACGTTCTGAATTTGGTGCTTCACCCGCAGAACAAACTGTTTCTGAGGTGTAAACTTTCACAGTCTCGCCATCAATAGAAATTTTGTCAATGAGGCATAATCTTGTACCTTCTTTACCTACAGCTTGACCCAATTTATGGGCAATATCTTCTAAGGAATCTGTCGTTATCGTCAAACCTAAATCTTCAGCTATTTTTTTACCTCGCGCACGACCGGCTGAGGTTAAGGCAATGGCTGTTGCTTTTTCTCCCAAAGCTTCTTCCATTCCTACAATTGCTGCCTTAAAACAAACAACACTACTAAAATCGCCCAGTTCTTGTCGCAGTAAATTTGGCATATATTTTCCTAGATAAACTATAGTGAACAACCGTTACAAAATAGTGCAACTATCTGCAACTTATTGTTCTCATTCAGTTTCCTGATCAATTCGATTATGTTTAGGAAAATATTAAGATTCAACCGCGTAATTACGGTATGTTGAAAATGTAATAAAGCTTAACTAAAAGTTATTTCGTAAGTAAAATATCAAAGATAATCAATTATTACTGGTCATGACTTTTGGCGAATTAACCTTGACTTCCTCTAATTATAAAAACCCTTATCAGCAAATAAATTTACTTTAATTTACAAATTAAATATTGTCGTTCTTGCAAATATAAATTTAATTGTAACAACTTAAAATCAGTGGTTTTTGCTATTAAAATTGAGGAATTTCCCTAGATTTCCGTTTATTTTCTGAGGTTTATAGCTAAGGTTAAAATGCTAAGATGCCTCAAGAGGCAAAATAGTTTTTGATTCGGTATATCTCAACATCTGCTTTGAGAAAAGTTAAGTAGTTTTAAATCAATCTTTGGAATCCCCCGCTATATCAGGTACTCCTGATTAGCAGTGGGAAGATGTCAAGCTAACCAAAACACTTGATTATGTCTTGCTCACTAGATTTGAGAGAATTGGTGTTAACCAATATAAAATTCAGAAACAAGAGAATAGGTTTTTGTCAATAGTCACTATCTTAAGTTTTGTAAAGGAAAGCTACCAAATAAACATAGTGAACTAAATCAAAACAACTTATAACTGACCACTGACGCAGGAAAAGCGAAAAAAATGGGGAAGATTGGTTTATCTCCCCCATTTTGATTATTCTTTTTGTTGTCTTGCTGGTTAGCTTCTTTGAGCTTTTGGCGCAGCATTTGTCTTTGCTTTTTAAGTTGTCTTTTTCTTGCAGAGCCGCCTCTGCCTTTGTCGTTTCTCCCTTCTCGGCGGGGAGATTCCCATCTTTTTAATCGCATCTTTTTTTCTAGTAAACAGTGGGCAGGAGGAGAATCGAACTCCTATGACCGCAAGGTCGCCACATTTTGAGTGTGGTGCGTCTACCAGTTTCGCCACCCGCCCTTGGGCAACTTCACTATTATAGTATAGGCATTTAGTTTATTGCAAGGAGTTTGGGGAAATTTGTCATTAGTCTATAGTCAACAGTCCATAATTATTCTCCCTCATCCCCCTTACTGAAAATGAAGAAAACTAGAATCAACATCCGCTAGTTTAGAACAGCCCATGAGAGCCATTGCCACATTTAACTCTTTTTGTAGTAAAGAGATGACATGAGATACACCAGCTTGTCCGCCTACTGCTAACCCCCATAAAATTGGTCTGCCGATTAATACAGCTTGAGCGCCTATAGCTAAAGCTTTGAGAATATCTGTACCCCGACGAATACCGCCATCTACTAACACCTCTGCTCTACCATTGACGGCTGGGATTATTTCTCTTAAAGCATCTAATGAGGCGATCGCACTATCTAATTGTCTGCCACCATGATTAGACACTACAATTGCTTTGGCTCCATACTCTACAGCCCTGATTGCATCATCACCGCGTAAAATACCTTTGACTACTAACGGTAGCCCAGATAGAGATTGCAACCATTCCAAATCGCGCCAAGTTAAAGCCGGGTCTAGTTGTTGAGCAAAATAAGTAAATAATCCCGATTCGCCTTGCTCATAGGGAATTTCTAACCCGGATATATTAACTAAATTAGCTAAATGCAGCCCAGAAGGTAAGGTAAATTGATTGTGGCGATCGCGTTCTCTTTGTCCCAATACAGGAGCATCTACAGTCAAGCATAAAGCTTTATAACCTGCTGCATAAGCCTTTTCTACTAAAGCGCGAGTTAAACCTCGGTCTTTATGGATGTAAAGTTGAAACCATTGCAAGGGATTGTCAAATTTACTACCCACCTCTGCCACATCTTCTAAACTTTTGGTAGACAAGGTACTCAAAACCATACCTACCCCAGCCGATGCAGCCGCCATTGCTGTGGCTAGTTCTCCTTCTGGATGCGCCAAACATTGAAACGCCATCGGTGCAATGAGTAGAGGTAATTGCAAAGGCTGTCCTAAAACACAGGTAGAGAGGTTAATGTGGCTGACATCAACTAGCATCCGTGGACGCAGTTTGACTCGCTCAAAAGCTGCACGGTTATCTCTTAGCGTAGTTTCATCCCCAGCCCCACTAATGTAGTAGTCAAAAGCCATCTGAGATAGATGGTTTTTTGCTAACTGCTCATATTCAAATAGGTTGATGGGACTGGATATAGCTGTCATGGCAGTGATTATGATCCAACCAAGTTATCATAAATCGCTTTGGGAGGCGATGATAATTCACCCTAGATATTTCTTTAAAAGCACAAAAGCAAATTTTTTCTCTTAACTCTTGACTTCGCAGCTTTATATTGTGAAACTAATATTTAGATAAACTAAATAAAAGGAGTGCATCTAACTTGTGGCTATACTTACAAGCACAACGGAGCATTCGGAACCGCCTACAAGCAACCCTAAACCCGTCATTTTAGAAACCCAAGGACTTACCCGCCGCTTTGGTAAGGTAACGGCTGTAAATGATTTAAGTATCTCTGTTCAACAGGGTGAAGTATTTGGTCTGCTTGGCCCCAATGGAGCAGGTAAAAGTACGGTAATTAAAATGCTGACAACCTTGCTACCTGTGAGTGCAGGAAAGGCAACTTTAGCTGGGTATGATGTCACTCATCAAGCGACACCAGTGAGACGGATACTAGGATATGTACCCCAGGCGCTTTCGGCTGATGGTAGCTTAACTGGGTACGAAAACTTATTAATTTTTGCCAAGCTGTACGAGATTTCCCGAAGAGGACGCGATCGCCGGATTCGTGAGATTCTAGAGTTCATGGGTTTACAGGATGCAGCTCATCGTTTAGTGCTGACATACTCTGGCGGGATGATTCGCAAATTGGAAATTGCTCAATCGATTTTGCATCAACCCAAAATTTTATTTCTTGATGAGCCAACTGTAGGACTAGATCCCATTGCGCGGACTCAAGTATGGAATCTGGTGAAGCAAATCTGTGTTGAACACGACACAACTATATTTTTAACAACTCACTTTTTAGAAGAAGCCGATAGTCTATGTAACCGGGTAACAATTATGCAGCAGGGTACTGTTGTTACCACTGGAACGCCAAGTGACCTAAAAGCTTCCCTGAATAAGCCCAACGCCACCTTAGATGATGTGTTTATTCACTACACAGGTAATCAATTAACATCAGGAGTGAACTACCGTGACACAGCCAGAACCAGACGTGATGCTCAGAGGTTGGGTTGAGCAACCACAACGCCGTCGGAATTTGACCTCTGCAATTAAAGAGTTGATTACTAAATCTTTGATCATTGCTGAAATGGAAGTGCGTAAACTACGTCACGACCCCACAGATTTAGTAGTTAGGTCAGTACAGCCATCATTATGGTTGTTGATTTTTGGACAAGTTTTCGGACGTATTCGGGAAATTCCTACAGGAAACTTAGCCTATTTGGAATTTATGTCGGCGGGGATTTTGGCACAGAGTGTCTTAAATGTAGCCATTTTTACTGGAGGAATGGCGCTCATTTGGGAAAGAGATTTAGGAATTGTCCACAAATTTCTCGCTAGTCCTACACCGCGTATAGCAATGGTTTTAGGCAAGTCAATAGCTTGTGGAGTCAGGTGCTTATCACAGGCGTTTGTGATTTATGTACTGGCATTTCTATTAGGCGTGCAATTAAATTTTCACCCCTTGGCGATGTTGGGAGTGTTATTGCTGGTGTTTATGGGTGCTGCTTGCTTTTGTACTTTTTCCTTAATTATCGGCTGTCTAGCCAAAACTAGAGAGCGGATGACGGGAATCGGGCAATTGTTAACTATGCCATTATTTTTCGCCAGTAATGCCATTTATCCAGTTTCCATCATGCCTGACTGGTTAAAGTTTATTTCTCATATCAATCCCTTAACTTATCAAGTCGATGCTTTGCGTGGCACGATGTTACTGCATGGTTCAAGCGTGTATGGCTTTGGTCTGGATTGTACAATTCTCTTAGTAACATTAATTGTTTTAACGCTCATCTGTGGCAAACTTTATCCACGGGTAGCAATGTAACTAGGAGAATCACGATACTCATGAAGCTCGATAAACCCTCTCAAGATGGTGCAACTTCCGTAGAATGTGCCGCTAAAGTCATGGAAACTGTACCGTTAGTGATGCGGTTTATCCGAGCCGAGATGCGAGCGCACAAAGCCGCTTTTTTATCGATACCACAATTGCGATCGCTGGGATTTCTCAATCGTAACCCAGGAGCTTCATTATCTGACCTAGCCGACCATTTGGGTGTTACCTCCGCCACCGCCTCTGCCACCATCGAAAGGCTAGTACAACGGGATTTAGTCCAACGTATTCACCATCCCCAAGAGCGCAGACGGATTGTTTTGACGCTCACTGAGGAGGGGAAATCTGTCCTGCAACAATCCTTAGACCAAACACGCGCCCAAATCGCTGACTTATTAGAAGGTTTAACAGCCGAGGAAATATCCCACGTTGAAAAAGGATTGGCTTTACTCAAAAATGTCTTTGATCAAACCGAACCGCAACCCCCAAAACGCTGAGACTAATCAACACGACCCCTTTGCAGCTTTGAGGTTTCGAGATTATCGCCTATTTACTTTAGGGCGTGTCCTACTGTCTATAGGCTCACAAATGCAGACAGTAGCCATTGGCTGGGAACTCTACGAACGCACGAACTCAGCAATGGCGCTGGGTGGTGTAGGGTTAGCCCAAGTTATTCCCATTATTGCCCTCACTTTAATTTCTGGGGATATAGCCGATCGCCGTTCACGCAAACTGACTATATTATTGTCAGTGATGTTATTAACTCTCTGCTCCTTGGCTTTGGCTGTGCTTTCCTATACTAAAGGAGCAGTATTTTTAATCTACGGCTGCTTGGTATTAATTGGCATTGGTAGAGCATTTATGAAACCTGCCAGTGATGCGATTATGTGGCAGTTAATACCAGTGAATGCCTTTACTAACGCCGCCACTTGGAATAGTAGTAGCTTTCAGTTAGCATCCGTGGCTGGCCCAGCTTTGGGTGGCTTGGGGATTGCCGTATTTGGTAGTGCCACAGGAGTATATATATTAGCTGCGATCGCTGCCTTGATGTGCTTTATCTTTATGGCAGTCATCAAAGAGAAAAAAGTTGAGCGTGCCACAGAACCCATTTCCTTACAAGCACTAGCAGCCGGAGCCAAATTCATCTGGGATAATCAGTTAATTTTCGCCGCAATTACCCTAGATATGTTTGCTGTTCTGTTGGGAGGTGCGGTTGCACTATTACCAGTCTTTGCCAAAGATATCTTGCAGGTGGGGCCAGTGGAATTAGGATACCTCAGAGCAGCGCCTTCCATCGGCGCTTTTATTATGGCAGTCACATTAGCTTATTTACCACCCTTACGCAAAGCAGGCCCGGCTTTGTTGTGGTCTGTGGTTGGCTTTGGTGTCGTAACAATTATCTTTGGACTTTCGCGGTGGTTTTGGCTATCGCTAATCATGCTGACCCTGAGTGGCGCACTAGACAGTATTAGCGTTGTCATTCGTCACACATTAGTACAAATTAGAACCCCTGATACTTTACGTGGTCGAGTGGCAGCCGTCAATAGTGTATTTATCAGTGCTTCTAATGAGTTAGGGGGGTTTGAGTCTGGTTTAACAGCCGCTTTATTCGGCCCTGTACTTTCTGTTGTCGGTGGCGGTATCGGCACGATCTTAGTTGTAATTGCCACCGCTACCATCTGGCCGGAAATTGCAAAGTTAGGTTCTCTGCAAGAAAATGAATAGGAATTTTATGAGGGCTTATAGATCCTCGACTTCTTTAAGAAGTCGGGGATCTGAATACTCGCAACCTATCAAAGTTTTCTCATGAGATGCAATTTATATATTGTTG
This sequence comes from Nostoc sp. MS1, assembly GCF_019976755.1. Taxonomy (NCBI): domain Bacteria; kingdom Bacillati; phylum Cyanobacteriota; class Cyanophyceae; order Nostocales; family Nostocaceae; genus Nostoc; species Nostoc sp. MS1. The sequence continues at coordinate 3,583,853 of NZ_AP023441.1, read as the reverse complement.
TAGATATGTTGTAGGCAATGTTTCTACACAATTATTTGTTGCGGTTTCTCAGTGAATTAGTATTAGATAATTTTCTGTCTCTTTAACTTACTAACTTCGTTAATTACACCATTAATTCCTTCATTGCCGTAAATTATAAACAAACGTTCGGCGGATAGGTAACTGAGGACAGGGTTACGAAATTGCTTAATGTAAGTGGTTGTGTTTGTAGGATTATAACCAAATACTGGGGCAACTTGTTGTAGCAGTTCTTGGTCGATAGTGATAGCCGGAATCGATAGTACAAAATCGGCATCAGAAAGGTTATGTAGGGCGTATTCAGCTAATAAGTTTGTTTGAGTTTTTGTAATATCGAAGCTCTTAAGCTGGCGTACAGGAGGTAAGCGTAAACGATTCTGATTGTCTATAGATAAATACCCTTGAGCTACTGGATCAATTTGAGCTAAGATTGCGGCTGTACGTAACCAGTTGACTACTTTATACTCGTTACCAAGAGTAGGAGCAGAGTGGGCGCTAGCTTGAGTAATCACAAATTCAGGGGATAAACGCCGCTTCATAGATTCTGCTAAACCAATGATGTGATGACCACCTGTTCTAGAATCACCTGATGCACCGTAATTATCTGTTGTGCCATTACCACCAAAATTTAGTTCCTTGAACTCGTTTCCTGAAGCATCCCACTGAAAGACAATTGGTTTAGCCCAGTCATGCCATATGGGAGCAGCAAGTAGTAAATCATCACTGATAAATATGTCTGATTTCAATTTGCTGTAGGGATTAATAACTGGTAAACCCCTGGCGCTAGTTTGACCATAGATTAGTCGATAGTTATTGCCAAAGCTCAGGCTACTTAGGGTATTAAATGCTTCATGTACTGGTAGTCCGCCGGGATAAGAATGATGACTATTATTACCGCTTCCAGGTGCGGAGAAAAATGGTTGGGGAAGTTGAGGACAAGAGCTACCATCGTTAAGTACTGGTGGGAAGACTCCAGCTATCAGTCCGCCAGGGAAGGTACTATCATCGGCGGTATTTATTAGCCCTGCATTTAACAATTGTTGTAATATTCCACGCTTTTGGCTATCAGTTAAATTAGCTCTATGAGTAATACAAGTTTTAGGATTATCAATAGCATCCTTTGTTGCTGTCCTGAGATTGATGTCTTGAATTTGTTCAGTCTGTTTGACTAAAAAATTTTTGGCTGACTGCACTAATGGAGATTTTTGAGCAATTTTAATTGCGTCGTTATTACCTGCTCCTGGTGCAATTTGGTTTGAGTTATTAACAATATCATTTGCGACTAACGTGTATTGCTTCTGTTGTGCTTGTAAGGGTGTAACTAATAAAAGTAGGCTTAAGCATAACCCTACTAATAATGGGAAACGAAAGATTTTCATATAACCTTGATGTGACATATACTTGTGGGCATGGCACAGCATCTTATAACGTCAAGGTTAAGCTTGTTATAAGGAGGTCGTTATTAATATTTAAGATTGGGATCAGGTAGTTCAGATAAAGTTAAAGCCTTGAAAATGTCCTAACTTATATCACTGTTGTTCTACTTTCCGGCTTCCAGGCATCGACAACTAAAAATATATAATGACGTTGTTATGGCTGTGCTTGAACATTCTGCACAACTTGGTGAGGTGCAATTGTATCTTGTCCTTCTCTATTTTGTTCTTTGAGCCATTTTTGAATGCGCTTTCTTTGTAATTCGCAAACTTTTACACTAGCTACTGTTAAGGAATGACGGGGAAAAATCTCCCGCAAATCAGCCAGCATATCCTCAGAGGTACAAAATTCTAAACACTCGGCAATGTAGGCCATTGAATCTAAACACAACCATTCTTGAGTCGCCTCTAGCTGACAGATTTTGAGCTTTGTGGTTTCCATAAGTTTGGTTATGTCATATACCAAGATTCCCGGCATCAATTCTACTGCATCTTCAAACCTAAATTCCTAATTCGTTATTCGTAATTAAGAATCTTTATATCACCCGCAGGTAATAAGTAACAAGTATTGGTTTTTACCATTACCTATTACCCATTACCAACTTTTACAAGGAACTTTGGGACTCAAACCCTAATCCCTCATTATTTCCCTCTTTCCAACAAAGCGGCGCGTGCGTGTTCTCGATCATCAAAATGGATTTTTTCTGTACCGAGAATTTGGTAGTCTTCGTGACCTTTGCCAGCTAGGAGTACGCCGTCACCGGGTTGGGCTTGTAAAATGGCGGTACGAATTGCGATCGCGCGATCGCCTATTACTTTTGGTTCCACTGTATCAGGGATTCCATCAAGAATATCAGCTAAAATTCGTTGTGGGTCTTCAGTGCGGGGGTTATCTGAAGTTACTACGGCTAAATCTGCTAACTCGGCTGCGATTTTACCCATTTTTGGGCGCTTGGTGCGATCGCGATCGCCACCACAGCCAAAGACGCAAATCATTCTCCCTGAAATAAATGGTCTAGCAGCTTTGAGTAAGTTTTCTAAGCTATCAGGAGTATGGGCATAATCCACAATCACGCTAATATCTTGGTCAGAATTAATCTGCACCCGCTCCATCCGTCCAGGAACACCAGGAAACTCTGGTATGCTATTGGCGATTAATTGTAAATCTAAGCCTAAATGTAGAACTGCACCGACAGCCGCTAACAGATTTTCTAAATTATATTGACCAACCAGGGGCGAACTAAAAGATACTTGCCCTTCTGGTGTGTGCAGGATTCCACTCACACCATTAGACCCATAACTCAAATCACTCATCCACAAGTCAGCGCTGCTATCGTTAACGCTATAACTCCACACCTTTTCAGGACTCAGTGCCTTGATTAATCTTTGACCATAAGCATCATCAGCATTGATAATAGCCCTACCTTTAAGGTAATCAGGACTAAATAACAACGCCTTTGCAGCAAAGTAATCTTCCATGTCGCTGTGATAGTCCAAGTGGTCTTGGGTGAGGTTGCTAAATACCCCCACCTCAAAGGGACAACCAAGCACCCGACCTTGTGCTAATGCGTGGGAACTAACTTCCATCACGCCAAATTCGCACCCAGCATTAACAGCATGTGATAGCTGTTGTTGTAGTTCTACGGCGAAGGGTGTGGTGTGGGTGGCTGTTTGCTCAAACCCAGGCCAACGAGTGTAAAGTGTTCCCATCAAAGCCGTAGATAATTGAGCTTTGTTAAGGAAAAATTCAATCAGATGAGTAGTTGTAGTTTTACCGTTAGTACCAGTGACACCCACCAGCTTGAGCTTCTGCCCAGGATAAGCATAAAATGCTGCGGCGATTTCTGCACAAGCTTTAGTCATGTCGTTAGCGCTAATTACAACCGCCTCATCATTGGGAGGATTCTTTTCCACTGCTTGCGGAGAGACAATAGCCGCGATCGCACCGGAAGCGATCGCACTCGGCCAAAATTCTCCCCCATCTACCCGCGTTCCCGGCATACCTATAAACAAATCCCCTGCACTGCAAGCATGAGAATTGGTTTTGATGCCTTTAACCTCAGCATCCGCCAAAGCTGATGGTACTTCAACACTGTTTACTGTCGCTAGTAATTCCCGCAATTTCATCTTGTGAACCTCGACACACGCCTTTCTTGCGCCTATTCTGCATTATTTTTTTCCGAATTGGCTAAATACTTAGATAACATTTGCGCTAATTGCTGGACGTTAGCACGGGGTGAAGGGCGGGGTAAAGCTTGCGCTTCATCGTCTCCAGGCTTTACCAGATAAAGCACAGGAATCTCATACTCATATGCAGCGAACCAATCTTCACGAGTTGTAATGTCACGAATTTCTAACTCAAAACTCAAATTTTGGATCTGTTCTAGTTTTTCCTGCAAGCCCTCACATAAGTGACAACCGGGTTTACTGTATAAAATTAATCGCATTTACTCAATACTACAATCCAAAACATCATGCCATTGTAAAAAATACATGGTAAATATATAATCTCAGCAACATAATTTAATTATTTATATTACATCTAGCAATAATTAAAACTTTTGTCTTTATAATTTATTGTATTTACCTAGCTTTTATGTAAAAAACATATATGGGGAATATTTTGAAAATTTTCAAACCAATAGTAAATCAATTTATATTACAAAAATTAAACCTAATGTAAACATTTACTAAATAATAGTTCAAACTAATGAACTTAGTTTTCCTCAGCCTGATTAAACAAATAATTATTTTACCTTCCCCTGAATTTTATTGATTTCGCTGAACTCATGAATGACTCTCTGCATAAAGATTTTTCCATTTATCAGCTAGCTTTAGGAACAGAAGCACATGCTCAAACGGTAGCTCTTGATCCAGCTACATTGCTATCACTGGTGAGAGCGCAAATAGATTTACTAATTGAGCAGCAACTAAGTACAACTTTGTGGGTAAAACTCCCACCGGGAAAGATTTGGACTACAGAGCTAATTCGTTATTACTCATTTATGGGTGAATCGAGTTATATTTACAATTGTCACGTTGAGGGTAAAAAAACAGGGTTAGAAGAAGAAAATTTCACATCTTTATCTAATTTATCTAAAAATTATTCTGATATAGAATTAACACCAAATAATCAGATTCAACGGGAATATTTTTTAATAGCACTGTCGGCAAATTTTTGCAGTTTGATTGTAGCTTATAGACCGCGTAAAACCAATAAAGTTAGTGATTTCGAAAAAAGAAATAACAGTAAAAATCAACCATTGTTCACTATTACCTCGATTGATAACAAAGTTATTCAACGTGTATTAGATGGCATTAACAAAACGAATTTCAACAACTCACAAGCAATAGCGCCAAAGGACTTTATCTGTCCAACTGTTTGTGAACCAGCACTCGTTAGCCAGCTTCTCACTAAACAACTCCAGCGACAAACTGAACTTAATCGTCGAGTTGGTGTTGAGCGTGTAGCGAAATTACAGCAGCAAAATCAAGAACTGCAAACCAAAGAGCGCCTCAAAGATGAATATTTAACTAATGTGTGTCAAGAATTGCGTACACCCTTAACGCAGATGAAAACTGCACTTTCGCTGTTAAATTCGCCAACCCTCAAACCCCACCAACGACAGCGTTATTTACAAATGCTCAATACCCAGTGCGATCGCCAAGGTGTTTTGATTACAGGTTTAATGGCTTTAATAGAATTAGAGCATAATTTAGAAGATGCAGCGTTAGAGTTAGTCAAACTTTCCGAGATTGTACCGGGAGTAGTTAGCACTTATCAACCAGTCGCTCAAGAAAAAGGCATCATGCTAGGCTACACCATACCCACCGATTTACCAACTGTTTGGTGTGTTAATGGGGGATTACGGCAAATTGTGATTAATTTGTTAAATAATAGTCTCAAATTTACACCCAATGGTGGTCAAGTATGGGTTAGAGCTAAAGTACAAGGTGAATATGTCCAACTAGAAATTCGTGACACAGGTATCGGTATTACTGAAAGTGAAATCCCCAAAATATTTGACTGCTTTTATCGTGTGCGATCAGGAATAATTCACGAGGATGGCGCAGGTTTAGGACTCACAATTGTCCAAAGATTGTTATGGCATTCTGGGGGTTCTATTAATGTTAAAAGCAAGGTTGATGAAGGCTCTATTTTTATAGTACAGATGAAAATAGGAAAACAGGAGTAGGGATTTTTAGGTCAGAAACCCCACTCCTTGGGGCGATTGTGTTGGACGGGGTTTAAATAAGCGTCCAACACCTACTCTGTTCCCTATTTCTTGTTCCCTGTTCCCCGTTAACAAATAGTTTTACAACCTTGATATGTCCAAAAAAATATCTCTGAGCTTGATGGCGCTATTTATTAGTGTGCAAGTTAGTGTTAACCAGCAGCTAGTTAAAGCCCAAACTCCAACCATACCCACAAGTACTACAAAATCAATTTGTCCGGCGCAATTAGGAACTTCTATAGATGCAATAGTTAATCGTCCTTTATTTAATCGTGTACGCTGGGGTATTTTAGTAGCACCTTTATCATCAGGACAAACTTTGTACAGTCGGGATGCTCAGAAATTTTTCATTCCCGCTTCTAATGCTAAATTATTAACCACTGCTGTTGCATTACAACAACTAGGGGCAGATTTTCGGATTCGTACTTCAATTTATCAAAATGAGGATGGTAATTTAACTGTTGTTGGTAGGGGAGATCCCAGCCTGAATGATACTCAGTTGCAAGCGTTAGCACAACAATTAAAACAGAAGGGTATCACCCAAATTAAACAATTAATTCTTGATGATAGTTACATTCAAGGTGATGCTGTTAACTCGACTTGGCAATGGGAAGATATACAAGCAGATTATGGTGCGCCAGTTAGTAGTTTTATCCTGAATCAAAATATATTTGGCTTAGAATTTGTTCCTCAAACTGTCGGCAAAACTCCGAAATTGTTATGGAAGGATAGCAGTGAATCACAACAATGGTTGATTGTAAATCAATCCGTGACAGTAGCAGCCAAACAACCAAGTTATATTAATGTTACCCGCGATTTAACAGGAAAAATATTGCGTATTCAAGGACAAGTTGCAGCTGATTCTGAACCATATTTAGTAGACTTACCTGTAGTTGACCCCAATTATTATTTCTTGCGGCGTTTCCGTACTATTTTAGCAACAGAAAAAATTAATTTAGGGAATACATTAGTTGCTAATAGTGCTGCTAATCAACAGGAATTAGCTGCTGTAGAGTCGCCACTTTTATCTGAATTAGTGATAGAGACTAATCAAAATAGTAATAATCTGTATGCTGAGGCTTTGTTAAGAACATTGGCTTTTAAACAACCTGGAGTGCAGAATAAAAGTAGTGCTGATATTGGTTTAGAAGTTGTTAAAACGACTTTAAATAAATTAGGTGTTGATTCTACTGGTTACGTTTTAGCAGATGGTTCTGGTTTATCTCGGCGTAGTTTAGTCACACCAGAAGCGTTAGTACAGACTTTGCAAGGCATGGCTAAAACACCAGTAGCAGATATATATCGCGCTTCGTTACCTATGGCTGGGAAAAGTGGTACTCTCATCAACCGCTTGCGTAATACTCCGGCTGAGGGAATTGTACAAGCAAAAACCGGCACATTAAGCGGTGCGATCGCTCTCTCTGGCTATGTCAACTCGCCTCAATATCCACCGTTAGTTTTTAGCATTATGGTAAATCAATCTGACCAACCTGCAAGCGTTTTACGGCAAGCAATTGACGAGATTGTTGTCTTGTTGGCACAGTTAAGGACTTGTTAGGAGGCAATTGACAATTGACAGTTAACAGTTGACAGTTGTTTTTTCTCCTCTGCTTCCCCATCTTCCTCATCTCCCCCCACTCCCAATACGGTTCGGATAAGCATTTTGAACTAATAATTGGTTTAGGGAAAAGGTTAAAGGGTAAGGGTTAAAGGTTTTTTCTTCTCTTTTCCCCTTCGCCTTTCCCCTTTAACCGAACCGTATTACCCCCACTCCCCACTCCCAAAATAAAGCGCCAACTTCTACGCAAATAGAGGTTGACGCTTTATTAATATTGATGTTCAGGGTCTTTATATGGCTGACCCCGTTTGAATTAAGATATTTAAGCTTTTATTTAGATTTACATCTAATTAGTGAATTTTTGTAAAATTTAAGGTTTTCTTTAGATTTAAAGATTTAAGATTCTCTTTAGATTGTCGAAGACACCTTTATGTAGGCAGGAGAAGTTATGATGAGAATCTGCCCTTTAGACTCAAAAATACTGCGTCAACTTTGGTCTTTGGTTGAACAAACCCAATCCGCTACGCTTCTCAAGCTGAGTGATTCAGATTTGGTTAAGCAATTGTTGACGCAGCTTGATAGTCAACAAGTTCTCAGCAGCGAAGAAATTAGTTCTGTGAACAGCTATCTATGGTCTAGAACTAATCTTATCCGCGATTTAGCGATCGCTCGTTCAGCCTAAGTATAGAGTTAAGTTTTGCCTCAGTTTCTAATCCTTAACACAACGAAACCCAGCAAAAATCTGACGCACTTGGGGATAATACCAGTTGCGGAAACTAGAACGTAATACCCAAGGACGAGAAGCCCAACTACCGCCTTTTAACACGCGATGTTTTTGGTCAAAATAAACTTGTGAGTAGCCCTTGTATGGGTAACTGGCAAAACCTTGGTAGCCATCAAACCAGGAGGCTGTCCATTCCCAGACGTTACCCAAGGTGTCGTATAAACCATAAGCACTTTGCCCTTGTGGGTAAGCATTGACTGGGGTGGTTTTCAACCCATCGTAATTACAATGTTGAAGCGTTGGTGTGTCTTCTCCCCAAGGATAGGTGCGGTGACGGTTAGCTTTAGCGTCCCAACTAGCAGCTTTTTCCCATTCAGCTTCTGTAGGTAGGCGTTTACCAACAAATCGAGAATAAGCCTCAGCTTCGTACCAACTGACACCATAAACGGGATGATTATTTGGTGTGCGACGATGCTCGCCCCGCCGGAGGCGATCGCTATTCCAGTAAAGTGGTTGTGTTACCTGTTCAGTTTGTAACCATTCCCAACCTTCCACAGACCACCATTCAATATTTTGATACCCTCCAGCCTCCATAAATACCTGATATTCGCCACAAGTTACAGGATAACGATCAATCCAATAACTATCTAAACAAATTCTATGTGCAGGACGCTCGTTATCTAAAGCATCCATAGAATCATTACCCAACTCAAACTCACCTGCGGGAATTTGCACCATCTCTTCAACAGTTAACAGTTGACTATTGACTATTTGCAGTTGACTATTGACTAACTCCAACACCATACGAATGATTTCACAGTGCTGGCTTTCGTGCTGAACCAAAAATCGCCACAGTCTTTCTTGTTGTTGAATATCAGCTACTTCTAAATATTCCAGAACCTTGGTTCTTACTGTTTTTAAATAATAAATAATTTCTGCTATTTGTGGTAATTGAACTCGTTGGGATTTAGGTAAACCATCAGCAGCAAATAATTTGCGATATTGGGGAAATAAACATGGTAAACCTGCACTATGTTCTAATATCCAAAAAGATTCTATATAGGCGATGTGTCCCAAATGCCAGCCTACAGGACTAAAATCATGATGCGCTTGGCTAGAAAATGTAGCTGCATCCATATCTACAAATAAATTTAGAGTTTTACTGCGGCATTCCTCCAAAGCAAAAGCAATATAATCTTTCAGGCTAGATGTTGGCAACTTTGATATCACAGTCTTCTCCTACACTGATAATGCTGTTTTCTGGACAGGTAGTCCAATTACCTGCAAATAAGGGTTCAGATGCAATAATGACAGAATTGGGAAACATTAAATCATCTTTTAACCAGTAAAGCGACGGTGATTTTGAAGAGGAAGCAAAACGGGAAGCTATTAGACGTTTACCATTACTAAAAATTACATTTGCAGACGCATCTACTTGATGACGTTTTGCCATATCTGCAAGCAAAAGTAAAGTATTACGTAAAACTGACTCTAAAGGACGATGTTTATTATTTTCAATTTGTGAAAGTAACAATGCAAATATATGTTCTGAATCTGTACTACCATTGATACGTTCGTAAAAATCAGGAGTTAAAATACTACGGATTTTTCGATGTAAGCTTTTGCGAAAATTTTCAATGCGTCCATTATGAATAAATAACAAATTTTCATAATTAAATGGCTGACAGTTGGCAAAATCTAGAGCTTGTCCTGGTGTCGCACTGCGAACATAAGCCAGCACACACTTAGATTCTACATAACGGCTGAGACTTGGTAAATTGATATCATTCCAAATGGGGAGAGTATTTTTGTAAGTAAAAGGGTCAGTATCCTTTTGTGGATGATACCAACCAACACCAAAGCCATCTGCATTTACTACACCAGAAGTCATCTCACGGGGTTGATAGCTTTGAACTATCAATGAATGTTCCGGTTTATACAACAGATGTTCTAAGGAAACAGGCGAACCCAGGTAAGCAAGTAGACGGCACATGATGAAAGAATTTTTTCTAATTCTTGTATAGAATAAACTGTGTTTGTAGCTTTTACTCAATATATACGTAAATTTCTATCATCTTCTATCTAACAATGACTAACTCAATAATGGTAATTTTTCCCTATCGCCACAATCAAACTTGGGTATTTGATGATGAGCGTATGGGTTTAGTGCAGGAACCATTTGTTAGTGGTGTCCCAGAAATGATTGAGGTTTTGATTCAAGAAATCCCTAATGTTGATGAGGGGTTTAAGCTTTTATTTTCTGCTAGTCCTTTTCCTGGTTATCAAGTAGAATTGACTTGGCTTAGGGAAGAATATGGCGGAAATTGGTATACGTGGAAGCAGAGAAGTCTAGAAGGATGGCTATGTCCAGCGTTGTTTAAATACTTTAATCAACCACCAGAAAAAATATATTGTAAAGCAGAAAGTTTATATTCTTCTTGATAAAGAAGTCGAAAGAAAATTTTTTATATCCGGTTATGGCTTCTTCCTTTGAGTATTTATATCGATAGATCAGCAAAAAGAAAAATCCTCCCATTACCACTTAAAGACTAGGTAAAATTTGCAACTTTTCACAAAAAAGCAACAACAAAGCAACAAAACTGTCATAAATAATATCTAAAGTAGTAATAAGTATAGATTTCTCTGCACACTGCTATGCAAAACCAAGTACACGATGAATCTCAACCGTTAAATCCTCAAAACCGTAATCATGCACATTGGAAGGGCGCAGCTGCATCTCTATCGTTAGTGCTGCTGGGATCTGGTATGACGTTGGCTGGCGGATATTTGGCTGGAAATCAGCAGCAGTTGGCGCAGAAAGCTTCTAGCTTGGCGGTGAGCCGAGTAGATGCTGCACCCCCACTACCAGACAACGCAGATCCTAACTTTGTTACTCAGGTAGTACAAAGGGTTGGCCCGGCTGTAGTGCGTATTGAATCTTCCCGGACTGTTACAGCTCGCTTACCAGCCGAATTAAATGATCCATTTTTCCAGCGCTTCTTCGGTTCCCAACTACCTCAACAACAACAGAGAGTTGAACGGGGTACGGGTTCTGGTTTTATTATTAATGCCAATGGTAGTATTCTGACTAATGCTCACGTCGTTGATGGTGCGGATACGGTGCGAGTCATCCTCACAGATGGGCGCAGTTTCCCAGGTAAAGTATTGGGTAAAGATAGTTTAACAGATGTAGCTGTTGTCAAGATTCAGGCTAATAATTTACCCACTGTTACAGTGGGTAATTCCGATAAACTGCAACCAGGACAATGGGCGATCGCAATTGGTAATCCTTTAGGTTTAGATAATACAGTCACCACAGGTATCATCAGCGCTACCGGACGCACCAGTAATCAAATTGGCGCACCCGATAAGCGCGTAGAATATATTCAAACTGATGCAGCAATTAATCCTGGTAACTCCGGCGGCCCCTTGCTGAATTCCCGTGGTGAAGTAATTGGTATGAATACTGCTATTATTCAAGGCGCACAAGGTTTAGGCTTTGCTATCCCTATCAAAACAGCACAACGTATTTCTAATCAACTTATATCTACAGGCAAAGTACAGCACGCTTACCTGGGTATTCAAATGGTAGGCTTAACACCGCAACTCAAAGAAACCATCAACTCTGACCCCAATAGTGGTTTGAGCGTAGATACAGATAAAGGTGTTTTAGTTGTCAAAGTTCTGCCTAATTCTCCAGCCGCAAAAGCAGGACTACGCGCTGGTGATGTTATTCAAAAATTGAATGGCCAAGCAGTTACAAATGCTAACAATGTACAGAGTGCCGTAGAAAATGTGGGAGTCGGTGGGCAACTACAACTCGAATTATGGCGTAATGGCAGAAGCGTCAACTTAGCCATACAAGCTGGTTCTTTCCCCACTCAGCAGGTAGATTAGGGAGTTATTAATTCAAAATTATTTGATTTTGAATTGAGAGAGCAGATTTAATTTATCTTCTCGCATGTTATTAATTAGGGAGATGAGAAAGACAAAATAAATAATAACTCTTTCTCACCTTCCCTACTTCTCACTCCCTTTATTAACGGAAAAACAAATATCTGAAACCAATGACTAATAAAAATAAGCCGTAAAGTTTTTTCATGGTTTCGCTAGTAATAAATGGCTGATTGGCAAATATGGCTCCAAATAAGTTGCCAACTAATAAGCCTACTGCAATTAATAGAGCATATTTAAAATTAATATTCCCACTACGATAATAAACTGCTGCGCCTAAAAGCCCAATTGGTAAAATTTGGGCTGCAATTGATGTACCAGTGGCAAATTTTTGATCCATTCCCACCAATAACACCATTGCTGGAACCATAATTGCTCCGCCACCAATACCAAACATTCCCCCAGCAACGCCAGCAACTAGCCCAATCAGTAACATTTGAACAATTATATTAGACATAGAAAATCGAGTTCTTTCGTTAATTACAAACTGATTCTATAGGATTCATCATTACTTTTGAAAATCAATGTAGACATAACCCATTGTACAGAGACTAAGAATCAACGAATTATAATAGCTACATAGAAGTCACATTGATTTATAGCAATTGTAATTTTGAATTTTGTAAGATTGCTTTAGATAGCAAACCATGCACACCTTTATTTGGACTGTTAACCACTTGAGTTATGCGAAAATTTACCGCTAAACTACATAAAACATAAGCATCTTCTGGAGACAAATTAACAAACCGTTCCAGAAAATCAAGCATATTTTTCAAAGCTTGTTCTAAAGCTGCATCTAAAGTTGGTGCAAACCCCATTGTGATAATATCAGTCGGCGTTTCTGCAATAGGTGTGGCAAAATGCAAATCTTTGCGAAGTTTCAAATGGATACGTCCATTCATAGAAGTTTCTATCGCAGTTACATTAACTTCCCCATCTCCTTGCGCTGAATGTCCATCACCAATAGAAAATAATGCGCCAGGAACGAAAATAGGCAAGAATATGCGCGAGCCTGCTTGCAGTTCACGGTTGTCGATATTACCGCCATAATATCCAGGGGGAACAGATGAGCGAGAATCTTCTGGGGTGGCGACACCAAGGATACCAAAAAAAGGTTTAAGAGGAATTTTAATACCACTATTTACAGGAAATTCAGCCGTATTGTTAACTAAATCTAGGGGGATAAATCTTAAAGCGGGTTGAGTAAATTGATTGGGTAAGGCTCCCCAACCTGAACGGATGGCATTAAATCCAACTGGTAAACTAGGTGCGATCGCTTCTAATCTTACTTCTAAAACATCTCCTGGTTCAGCATCACGCACATATATCGGCCCTGTGAGTAAATGCGGCCCTGCGGCAATTTTACGTTCTGGTGGTAGATTTTGACAGATATCAAGGAATTGAGGTGTAAGAAACTCTGATGGTGCTTTATCGTGAATATAATAACCAGTGTATGTTTCTACATCAATGGTGTCCCCAGAATCTACCTTTAAGGCGGGTTCTAGTAGATGAGAGAAACCACCTAAATGCACAGTTGATTTAGTGGCTTTTAAGATATGGTGGCTCATCGCTATGGGTGAACAAGTATTCTTGCTTAAGATACCTGAATTTGTGTATATGTTCTCAATAAAAAAGCCCTTACCAGACACAGTAAGGGCTTTTCGTTTATCTCAAAACTTATTTATAATCTAGTACCAGAGCCAGAACGTACTTCATTAGGATCGCGGTAAGCTGTGGCTTCGTGGCGTTTACGAGCCAGACCTGCTAAACCAGCCAAACCAAGCAGACCTAACCAACCCCAATTATTATGATTGCGATCGCCCCTTACATCGCTAGTTCCTTGGTATGATGTACTACCTGTAGTTCCAGTTCCGGGTGTATCAGTACCTGTAGTGCCAGTGCCTGTACCTGTTGTTCCTGTACCTGTGCCATAAGTGCTGGTGCTACCTGTGCCTGTTGTATCTGTGCCAGTGCCTGTACCTGTTGTACCTGTACCAGTACCTGTAGTGCCAGTACCTGTAGTGCCAGTGCCTGTACCTGTTGTACCTGTACCATAACTACCTGTAGTGCCAGTGCCTGTTGTACCTGTACCATAACTACCTGTAGTGCCAGTGCCTGTTGTACCTGTACCATAACTACCTGTAGTGCCAGTGCCTGTTGTACCTGTACCTGTAGTGCCAGTGCCTGTACCTGTTGTACCTGTACCATAACTACCTGTGGTTCCAGTACCTGTAGTGCCTGTACCAGTGCTAGTTCCTGAAGTACCTGTCCCGGTAGTGCCTGTACCAGTGCTAGTTCCTGAAGTACCTGTCCCAGTAGTACCTGTACCAGTGCTAGTTCCTGAAGTACCTGTCCCAGTAGTACCTGTACCAGTGCTAGTTCCTGAAGTACCTGATGTACCTGAAGCACCACTGCTTCCAGTTTGAGCAGAAACAGGGAGATATGCAACAGCAGCGAAACTGATAGCAAATAAACTAGCTAAAACAGACTTAGATAAATTAGAGGTTTTCATGCTTCTGGTTCCTTAATATGTTCTAGATGCTGTGATTTAAACCGCTCAAGATGCTGGATAGCATTTATTAACCACTATCCTGATGCCAAACATTGCAAAATAAGGCTTATGCTCAATGAAGATAAGCCATCTTTAATTCGAGAAGCTTATTCAACGATATCTAACTGATTTAGTCAGATTCACAAAAAAAACTGTGCAGATATATTCCCTTTTGCTTTTGCCAACCAATTAATAATTGATTATCATTCAGTGTTTAATGTAAAACAAATTGTGCAAAATTACTTGAACTTTTCTCTTTAGATTCTTGCTGATCGCTAAGAATAAAGCCTCTTTCTGGAGATATAAGTTAAAATTTGCAAATTAACAGCAGAATGGAAGATTTAAAATGAAGTAAATAAGATTATGTCCTTTAGAAAAATTTTACTGTCTAGCTCTTGAGACATAGACTATTGAATTAAAATTATTGCCTCTTGCACCTTAGTAGTCAAAGCTTTCTGTAATCCTTGCTCAACTTTACTAATGAGTTTGTCAAAAGCTTCTTGATTGGCTGTCAATTGTTCTTGAATAACTTTTTCTAATTCTGGTCTTACTTGTTTGCTAATATCGTCAATCTTCTTATCATTGATTAAACTAGAACGAATCCAACTAGGAACATTGATATTAGTTTTAATTGTCTCCTTAACAGTCTCTCGATTTAACTCCATTCCCGCCGCTATTACCGAAGCCCCGTAAACTAAAGCAATAGGCCAAGTCAAATGACCAGTCAGAATGAGAGTAATGATACTGGCAAGAGTACCCCCACCAATTAATACATTGACAATAAAAGCTACCGTATCACCAAGAATAACATCGCTAATACGTAATTCTGGATTAACTAAAGCAGGCTCGATACTATCTTCAAATCTTAAACTACTTCTGGGGATTTGAAACTTACGGCATATTGGATCTGTTTCGGCGGCTAAATCTGGTTGAATTTTATGATTAAACCAACTGATACATTGACTATTAACTATCTTCTGAGCCATATCGCCTTGTAGCCATTGTTCTGCACGTTGCTTCATTGCAGCTTCTAAATCGGCTAAAGTACGAAGTTTGTTTTTTTGCCAATCTTTTACCCCTGGTCTTACTGCGTTTTCAATTAACCCTTCTGTTAACGGCTGGGTCAAAGATGCAATTAACTCTGGAATATGCTTACCAATTATTTCTGCGAGTTTATTAGATTCTAGCAGTTGATTTACTTCCCCTTTAAAAGCAGTGGCGCGTAAATCCCAACGTCCTACACGCGCTAAACCCAATGCAATACACCGTTCCGGTTCCGGGTCTGGACGTAGCAATGTTTCTGGTTCGGGGAAGGTTTTTTGGCAAAGTTTATGGGTAAATTTCATCCGCGATGCACCCCCAGTCATCAGCAGTAGCTTGGGTACAATACCTTGGCTGTCTAGCTTTTGCTTGGCTTCAGCTAAAGCGTCATAAAATGATTGCAACCAACTTTTCTGTTCTAATTCGGGTAAGGGTTGATTTAATATTTCCTCCATTATCAATTTATTGACTTGGGGGATAAAATAAATCTGTTCGTTGATAGATTCAAACCCACGAGCGAAGGATTGAGGATCAGTATATAACTGTTCGTTAGAAAAATAATCTTCCTTGGCTTTACGACAAGCTAATTCACAACGTGCTTGATGATGGGGATATTCTTTAAATACTTTTTCTAGTAATGATTTTTGTTCGTGTTTGGCGAGGGTATGAGCAAAAATAGCCTTATCAATTAAGGATGCGCCTAAAGTATTACTACCAAAATCTATAGGAATTTCTTGTAAGCTTTTAACTAAGGTGAAATCTGTAGTTGAAGAACCAATATCAACAATTAGCACAGAAGATAGGAGTTTTTCATACTCCAATTTCCCGGCTTCTTTAGCCTGCATAAAAGCTGCTCTTGATTCAGGCACTACATTTAATAGAGAAATGCCCGATTCTTGCAGCAATTTCTGATATTCTGCGCGTTCCTTAATCGACCATCCAGAAGGACAACCAACATAAAAGTAGGTATTGTCTTGATTTTCAATTTGTCTACTTTCTTTTAACAGGTGGTAATAGGTGGCAATGAAGGTACTAATTGTTTTGCGATATTCGGAGTCGTTATTTGGTTTTTGCTTAAAAGTAATTGCCAACTGAGTAACGCCAGCTTGAATTAAAGCTTGTTCTCCTACTAAATAACCCAGTTGAGGATGCCAACCTAGTGCAGTAATTTGGTTCTTTTTATTATTAATCTCCAACATTTGGGGTGGTTCAATGCTTTCGACAATAGCCTTGGCTACTGCTGTCTCACCGTGTCCTAAATCAAAACCTACTGTTTCTAAAATTTCCATTTTCTTGGTCATTAGTCATTAGTCATTAGTCATTAGTCATTAGTCAACAGTCAACAGTCATTAGTTTTTTCTTCCCTGCTTCCTACTCCCTACTCCCTACTCCCTACTCCCCACTCCCTACTTTCAAGTCAAATTGTCGAGTGTCTGAGTAGGCTGGTTCTATTACCCTACCGCGTCTGAGTAAGCGATCGCCTTTGAGCAAAGCTGGTGTAATCGTGACATAATCTTTGGTATCGGGGTCGATGCTTGGCTCAAAGTCGAAGTTAGTGCGATCGCTATCAGGTGCTTGATAATTTTGAGCGCGAATCCCTTGAGATATTAAAATCTGTGGCAGCAGCCTCGTCAGTTCAACCACCATCTGCGGTTTATTCAAAGATGATGCACCCAGCAGCCTTTGCAGAAAATTCAATAGTTCCGGCAATTCTTCCATATTGCGCTCATCTTGGTATTTGTCGGATTCTGCAAATCTGGCAACTATTAAATCTATAGTATTGAGCGCATCGACTAGGTTATCTAAAATAACATTGCTATCAACTTTTAGGACAGGTTGAATTAATTCTCTTACCTCTTGTGGAGATGAATCATTTTCATCCAGTTGCAACACCACTTCTAATCCTAACAATACAAACGTAAGTAAAAGACCCATCCATGCAGCAGAGGTAGTTTCTGTTAGATAAAACAACCAACCTAAAATACCTACATAAAGTAGTATCTTTAAAAATTTTAATATCAACCTATTGGGATAAGACTTAAAGGATTTATGGTAAACATTTTGCTCTACTTTAAAAGGAATCTGAGCAATTTTAACTGCTGTGATATTCACAATTGATTGTCGCAGCACATCAAGGAAAAATGCAGCCAAACGTACTTGAGTTACATTTAGTTCTTTAATATAACTACTTTCTATGTTATCCAGACGCTTTTGAATTACTTTAACTACGTCTTCAACATTATCTAAATTATTAATATCTGTCTGAAGTTGGTTACGTTCTTCGCTAAAAATCGCAACTATTGTTTTCATTAGCTTGCTGAAACCTTACTATATCATTTTACACTGAGCTTCTGTTGATATTTATACAAATTAAGGATGAATCTTTAAAAGAGGTACAAGCTAGAAATTGTAATTCATCCGTATAAAAAACCATCACCCAAAAGATATTAAACTTGCACAATTACTGATGAGATTTGTTAAATACTAGTTTGTACTTAAAGCTACATCCTTAATGCTTAAGCCTCAACATAATTACTTTGCAATACTTAATATTAGAAAATCTAATAATTAGTAATCCAATTTAATGTGATGGTCAGCACATCTTTTTCTTGTACCTATAATGTAGACTCTACCTACTGAGTACGATTGCTACCCCAGATTAGCTATACGCAACCCAGCAATCATCTACAAGACAAGAAAAAGCATGAGTAAAAAACGCAAGTTTCGTTTAGGTGCATTTATTCAAGCCACTGGACATCATGTTTCTGCCTGGCGACACCCAGATTCACAAATAGACGCTGGGTTGAATTTTGAGCATTATAAGGAAATTACTCAGACAGCCGAGCGTGGGTTATTTGATGCTGTTTTCCTCGCCGATAGCCCAGGAGTTTGGGGCGGCGCTCCAGAAACTCAGAAACGCAATGGTAAGCTTGTGCATTTCGAGCCGGTTACACTGTTTTCTGCGTTATCTTCAGTAACCAAAAATATTGGTTTCATTGCAACGGCCTCGACTACTTACGAACAACCTTATACATTGGCTCGGAAGTTTGCTTCACTAGACTACTTGAGTAACGGCCGGGCAGGCTGGAATGTAGTTACTACAGGTAATGAGAACGCAGCCGCTAATTTCGGACTTGAGCATCACCCAGATCATAGCCTGCGTTATGAACGTGCTGAAGAGTTTGTAGAAGTAGTAAAAGGCTTGTGGGATAGCTGGGAAGATGATGCTTTAATTCGTGATAGAGAATCTGGTATCTATTTCGATCCTGACAAGCTACACGTACTCAATCACAAGGGCAAACATTTTTCTGTCAAAGGCCCTCTCAATGTTGGTCGTCCGCCTCAAGGTTATCCAGTGATTGTGCAAGCTGGAGCTTCCGAAGCCGGACGGGACTTGGCAGCACGAACTGCTGAGGTTATCTTCACAGCCAATCAAACCCTAACTGATGCACAAGAATTTTATGCTGATGTCAAAGGTAGATTGGCGAAGTATGGACGCTCTCCAGATGATTTGAAAATCATGCCTGGGGCTTTTCCTATCATCGGCCGCACCGAAGAAGAAGCACAGGAAAAATATGAGTTCCTCCAATCGTTAATTCATCCTGACGTAGCCTGGGGCATTTTAAAGAATTACTACAAAGGTGTGGATTTGTCGAAGTATTCCTTTGATGATTTAGCACCGGAATTACCCAACGACACAAATAACAACAAAAGTCGCCTAAAACTGGTCAAAGACTTGGCTATTCGTGGCACTCTGACGCTGCGTCAGTTGTATCTTGCTCTAGCTACCGCCAGAGGTCATCGCACTATCTTGGGTACTCCAGAAAGCATTGCTGACCAATTGGAGGAATGGTTCAACAATGATGCAGCAGATGGCTTCAATATCATGCCTCCCATCTTACCCACAGGATTGGATGAGTTCGTTAACCTAGTCGTTCCCGTCCTCCAGAAGCGTGGACTTTTCCGTACTGAATACGAAGGTAGTACCTTACGGGAAAACTTGGGGTTACGTCGTCCGCCTCATCGTTCTGCCGTTAAACGAGAGGAAGAACAATTAGTTTTGGTTTAGTCATCGGTCATTAGTCATTAGTCATTAGTCATTAGTCAACAGTCCATAATTGTTCTCTCTCATCTTCCTCAATACCCAGTCTCCAGTCCCATTACTTTTTTAAAGGACAAAAACATGACTGAATACAGCAGATTAAAAACTTCTCGTTCCGCCGCAATCAAAGCGACTCTGGATTATCCAGTTATTGATACAGACGTTCATACCAATGACTTCACCCCGGCTATTGAAGATTACATTGCTCAATACGGTGGTTCACAGCTTGTAGACGCATTACGTAAGGCAGAATCTTCTCGTCTCAACTCTAAGAGCAATGGTAAAGACTGGTATCAACAAACACCGGAAGAACGTCAATATAACCGCACAATTCGCTCTCCTTGGTGGGCAAGAGTAACCCGCAATACATTAGACTTGGCTACTTACACCTTGCCGGAACTGTTCTATGAGCGTCAAGCAGAACAGGGTTCAGACTATTCTGTACTATTTCCTAATAACGTCTTAGCACCAACTGGCGTAGGCTCAGAATACCGTCAGCCATTGCAACGGGCGGTAAATCACTATCATGCTGACTTGTATCGTAAATATAGCGATCGCCTGACGGTAGTAGCTGGTATTCAGATGAATACTCCCCAAGAGGCTATTGAGGAGTTAGAGTTTGCAGTAAAAACACTAGGTCTGAAAGTAGCGAATATTCCTGGTGGAGTGAAACGTCCAATTAAGGCGATCGCTGATAAATATCCAGCAGAGCAATTCCCAGAAATCGCCAAATATGCCTCTTATATAGACTTCTACGGCTTAGATAGCGAATACGATTACGATCCCTTCTGGGCTAAAGTCGTCGAATTAGGTGTACCCGTAACCACTCACTATGGTAGTCAAGGTTGGACTGGACGCTCCTCCATCACCAACTATATGAATAACCACATCGGACACTTTGCCGATGGTTCTCAAGCATTTGCTAAAGCCTTATTCTTTGGTGGTGTTACCAGACGCTTCCCAGGTTTGCGTGTAGCCATGCTCGAAGGTGGCTCAGATTGGGGCGCTCACGTCTATATCCACTTAGTAGACCGCTTCTCCAAACGCAGTTTAGAAGGGCTACAAAACTACAACCCAGACCTCACCAATGCTGATGAGTTGTTGGATTTGTTTGAGCGCTACGGTAGCGAATTTACGCAAGCACGTTCCCTCAGCAAAGAAGAACTAACTAAGACCGTACTGGGTTCTTCCTTCGCTCGTCACAGCCGCGCACCCATTGGTGAAGAACTAGAAGATTTTGGCGCAGCCGGAATTAAGACAATCGAAGATATACGCGATCGCTGGGTGAATAGCTTCTTCTTTGGTTCCGAGTCCGACGACCGCACCATAGCCGCAGCCTTCAACGACAAAGCCAATCCCTTGGGCGTGAAAATCAACGCTATTTACTCCTCCGATGTAGGTCACTGGGATGTTCCTGACCTCACCGCTCC
Organism: Nostoc sp. MS1; assembly: GCF_019976755.1. NCBI lineage: Bacteria > Bacillati > Cyanobacteriota > Cyanophyceae > Nostocales > Nostocaceae > Nostoc > Nostoc sp. MS1. Next base: position 3,562,807 of record NZ_AP023441.1, on the reverse strand, counting down.
CCTAGCAGAAAGCTGGGATTTGGTGAGAGAAGGCGTAATTACCGAAGACGACTTCAAGTCTTATGTATTCGCTAATCCCTACAAGTTCTACACCCAAGCTAATCCCGACTTCTTCAAGGGTACAGCTATTGAATCCAAGGTAAGTAATATCGAAGTGCCGCAATTGGTAACAGCGTAGAGAGAAAGAGAGTGGGGGGATATGGAGAAGAATTTCTACTTATCTTGTCTCCCTCATCTCTCTCATCCTTCCCCTTCGGAGATTGATATGACAACAACGACTGACCCCGATTTTGGCGCACGGGAGGCGTTGCGCCTACTTGGCACCTTTCCCGATAACTGGGTTCCTGATCGCCCTGGTGTTGACCATAATGTCACTATCGTAGGTGGAAGTGGAAGTGGTAGTGCTTTTGCATTTGCACTGCGGCGTGCGGGTATTGGCCATGTAACGGTAATCGATGCAGCCGAAGATGAAGCCCATGCAGGTGTGTGGCTCACACGCGCAAGGATGAATAAACTCCGCACGCCGAAGAACTTGCCAGGCCCAGAATTAGGCATCCAGGCTTTTTCATTTCAGGCTTGGTATGAGGCGCGGCATAGTGTTGAGGCTTACGCGGCAATTGACCGCATTCCGCGCGTGCTTTGGGCTGAATACCTCAGTTGGTATCGGCAATTCCTTGATATTCAAGTACGTTATCAAACTCGGTTGGTGAGAGTTGAGCCAGCAGCAGATTTCTTGCGTCTCCATTTGGAAGTGAACGGTGTGCCAACGGTGGAAACCACGCGCAAGATTATTTTCGCTAACGGTGTAGCTGGTACTGGTGGGGCATTTATACCGCCTGTATTGGCATCTCTACCACGTAGCTTATATGCCCATACATCTGACGAGATTGATTTCACTGCACTACGCGGTAAAACTGTAGCGGTACTGGGTGCGGCGGCTTCGGCTTTTGATGCGGCTGGGGTAGCTTTGGAATCGGGAGCGAAAGAGGTACACCTGTTTGCACGACGGTCAGAAATCGCATCGCTACCAATCAATCGTGTACGGGGTTACGCTGGTGTTTATGATAACTATCCCCAGCTACCCGATTCAGCGCGTTGGTTCCAAGCTTGGCGCTTTCGTCAGGTCGGCTCTACGCCTCCACCGGATGCTATTGACCGTGTAGTTGCCTTCCCCAACTTTCACCTACACCTATCCGCACCGTGGAGAGCAGCGCAAGAGCAGAACGATCGCATCGTTGCCCAGGTAAATGATGATACTTTTCAATTTGACTTTGCGATCGCAGGTACAGGCTACTTTGTTGACCCAACAAAGCGACCAGAACTAGCCGACTTTGCTCATCATATTGCCCTGTGGCGTGATCGCTACGAACCACCAGCCGACCAGCGTGACGATGAACTCAGTACTTACCCTTACCTTGGTAGCGCCCACGAATACCAAGAAAAGATTCCTGGTAGCGCACCTTTCCTAAAAGATATCCATGTCTTTAACCCTGCTGGTTTCGTCAGCTTTGGTCTACCCATCGGTGATATACCCAGCATCCGCCGTGACATACCCGCAATAGTAGGGCGCATCAGTCACGACTTATTCATCGCTGACTGGACGCTACACGAAGCTCGTATAACTAGCAATAACATTGCTCCAGACTTCGATGCTTCACGCTACGCAGATGCACTGTGGAAACAGCCAGCAACTTTAGCGGTTAGTTGAGGCAGTTGACAGTTCTTCTCCTCTACTCCCTCATCTCCCCCAATCCCTAACAGGAGTCAAAACTATGCCCGTCGAACAACGCCCCCAAGACAATAGCAATGGTTCCTTGCCTTATCTTTTTGCACCTGCTGATGATGTTAGTAAACCCGCGCCTTTGGTATTGTTTCTGCATGGAGCGCGCGATCGCGGTAATGATTTAAATATTCTACTGAAGTGGGGTTTACCTCGTTTCGTAGATTCTGCATCAGCATTACCTTACTTCTTTGCAGCACCTCAGCTACCAGAAGGACAAACTTGGGTAGACAGAGAAGCTGATGTTATTGCTTTACTAGATCATCTCATAGCTTCCCAAGCAATTGATCCATCTCGTATCATCTTGTCTGGTTTCAGCTTAGGTACGGCTGGGGCTTGGCATATCGCCGCTTCTCATCCTGGTCGCTTTGCTGGTTTGGTAGCTGTGTCAGGTCGCGCACCCAAGACATTAGAAGCCAACCAACTAGCAGCGCTTAAGGAAATTCCTATCCAGATTTTCCAAGGTGGTAAGGATGAAAAACTGGCGGTTGAGGATACACAGCAAATTGTTGATACCTTACGTGCATCTGGTGCAACGGTAGATTTTACTGTACTACCTGATGGCGACCACTTCATTGCTGATGAAGTGTATGGTAATTCCCAGTTACAACAATGGCTAGTTTCTCAGCAGCGTCGAGCTTCTGTAGCTGTGTAATGTGTTTATATTTGTGAGATGATGAGTAAAATCATCAAAGTCACACTCCATACTAGCTAAAACCGTACTTGCAGCTTAATTAATGCCAGACTCTCGCCAGGAAATCAGAATTTGCTTTATTGGTGAATCCTTTGTCAATGGCACGGGCGATCCTGAGTTTCTGGGTTGGACTGGTAGAGTCTGCCGCAATACTGAGTCCCAAAAGTATGCCATAACTCATTACAACTTAGGTGTACGGGCTGAAACGAGTCGGTATCTCAAAGAACGTTGGCGCTCAGAAGTCTCCTATCGTCTGCCTGTAGAGTATGATGGACGATTGGTATTTTCCTTTGGTGTCAACGATTCAGGATGGGCTGGTCAAAAGCAGGGAATTACACTAGCAGAGGCGATCGCTAATACTCGCAGTATCCTTAAAGAAGCAATTCAACTCTATCCTACTTTGATGGTCGGGCCGCCACCTTGCGGTGATGATGACCAAGAAACAAGAAATCAAATTATTGCCAAGTTCTCACAAGAGTTTGCTTCTGTTTGTCAAGAGATAGGTGTTCCTTATCTGGATGTGTTTTCTAGTTTAGTCAACTCGCCAGTCTGGTTAACAGAAGCAAAAGCCAATGATGGCGCTCATCCAAAAGCAAATGGTTATGCGGAATTTGCAGCGTTAGTACAAAATTGGGAAGGTTGGTTAAATTGGTTCCCAGTTGAGTAACTGGGTTAATCGCCCCATATTTAAAAATTGCATTTATCAAGCAATAATAATCATGACATTACCAACAACTAAACTGGGTCATACTGGATTGATCGTTTCTCGTCTGTGTCTGGGTACAATGACTTTCGGATTGCAGACAGACGAAGAAACTTCTAGAAGGATTCTCGATACAGCAGCCGATGCGGGAATTAACTTTTTAGATACAGCCGATGTCTATCCTTTGGGTGGTGGGTTGACTACGGCTGGTAGCACTGAGGAAATCATTGGACGTTGGCTCAAAGGCAAACGCGAACATTTTATATTGGCGACTAAGGCTGTGGGAAAAGTAGGGCCTGCACCTTGGGATCAGGGTGCTTCGCGTAAACATATATTAGATGCGATCGATGCTTCCCTCAGACGACTGGGAACTGATTATGTTGACTTGTACCAATTGCACTCTGATGATGCTTCCACACCTCTTGATGAGACTTTAGAAGCATTAGATGTAGTAGTACGTTCAGGTAAAGCCCGTTACATTGGGGTTTCCAACTTCTTAGCTTATCGACTCGCCCGTGCTTTGGGTCGTGCTGAAGCGCGGAATTTGACTCGGTTTATTTCCATTCAGCCGCGTTATAACCTGTTATTCCGCGAAATTGAGCGTGAATTATTACCTCTGGCGCAAGAAGAAGGATTAGGCGTAATTCCTTATAACCCTTTGGCGGGTGGTTTGCTGACTGGGAAACATAGTCAAGCACAAGGCCCAACTGAAGGTACTCGTTTTACTTTAGGTACAGCCGCAGAACGTTATCAAGAACGTTACTGGCACGATCGCCAATTCCAGACTGTGGAAGAATTACTTACAGTTGCAGATTTGGCTGGATTATCTCTGACTACTTTGGCGATCGCTTGGGTATTAGCTAATCCCATTATCACCGCTCCCATCATCGGTGCTAGTCGTCCAGAACAACTAGCCGATACCCTTAAGGCTTTAGAAGTCAAACTCGACGACAATTTGAAACAAAAATTAGACGATATCACCGCCGAATATCGTCGGGGAGATTCTTTGCGTTAGGTTTTGGGGCAAATAATAATTCGTAATTCGTAATTCGTAATTTGTAATTAAGAAATTTTGAGAATTGGAATTACAAATTATCAACTTTTACATCAGGAATATTTCACAGATCGATTAAATAAATATGATTAAACGCCGTCGTTTTCTCAATGTAGCTGCATCTAGTGTGGGTGGTTTTTCTCTGGCATACTTGTTAGGAAGTTGTAGTAACCAAGGGCAACAAAGTTCATCCACATTTGACCCTAATGCGATCAAAGTTAAAGTTCTCCGTATGGGATATCAGAGTGCGGGGGATCTTTTCCGTAATCGACAAGTTTTGGAAAAACGCTTAGAACCATTGGGAATTAAAGTAGAATGGGCGCAATTTGTCCAAGGGCCTCAACTGATGGAAGGGATGGCGGCTGGTAAAATTGACGTAGGATCGGTGGGAGAAACGCCGCCAATTTTTGCACAAGTTGCTGGCTCAAAACTTGTGTATGTCGTTGGTACGCAAAGAACAGCAACAACAGGGAGAAGCAGTGTAATTGCTGTACCACCAGAATCTTCTCTGACAAAGTTTGAGGAAATTAAGGGACAAGAAATTTATTTTCAAAAAGGTTCGGCATCACACTATTTTATTCTCAGGGCTTTGCAGTCAATCGGTTTGACTATCAAAGATATCAAAATCAGAAGTATGGCGACTGTTGAGGCGCGGGGTGCTTTTCTGGAAGGGAGGATTCCTGTGTGGATGACGAATGATCCTCATTATGCGATCGCTGAAAAATTAGGGCGTATTCGTGTCTTGAGAGATTCTGTAGGACTAGATTCTCCCGGCGGATATTACATTGCTGATAGGAAATTTGCCGAAGAAAATCCAGGGTTGCTCAAAATTATCATTGAAGAACTTCAGGCTCTAGATAAATGGGCAGATGTGCATCGAGATGAAGTGAAAAAGTTGATGATTTCCGAACAAAAACTTGCTCCAGATGTAGCCGACAGGGTAATGTCTCGTCGCACATTTGCTGGGCGTAGAGGTCTTAGTCCAGCATTAATTGCAGAACAACAAAGGGTAGCTGATTTATTCTTTGAATCTGGTGTAATACCCAAGAAAATTGATATTAAAGATTTCTTACTTCCACCTGATTTATATGCTGCAATCACACCTACAGAAATCATGGTTTAACTAATTCGTAATAACCTACGGACAGGCTTACGCCTAAGTAATGCGTAATTCTTTCAGTAAAAGAAAGATAGGAGCAATTTTGAACAAGTCGCGGCAATAATTTTTAACGCTATAGGGCGGCGAATTTAGCCGTCTATTTTTGTTTGACAGAACAGTAAAAAGTTACTACTAGAACAAACTATTTTCATGTTAAAAAAGGTCAGACTTTCTAAATCTTTTCAGCGTGCTGCTAGTGCGCCAAACTTGCCGAATACTCCCTTTAGGTTTGTTTGCTATTTTGTGAACCAGTTTCGCTGGTGGTATGTAGCAATGGTAATCCTGGAGATTTTACACGCTACCTGTGGCATTATGTTGCCTTACGCGATCGGCGAGATTATCCGTAGTGTGACGCGCTCAGGCGGCAACAGCAAGGCGATTTTTGATACCGTTAGTCAACCTTTGATGCTTTTCATCGCTTTAAGTGTAGGTGAAGTGGTATTCGGGCGCTCGGCTGGACTCTTACAAACTATCCTCCATCCCGTCCACCGTCAACATATCGTCCGTTCTTTGTATGCTTACTTACAACATCATTCCCATCGTTACTTAAGTAGTAGTTTTGCAGGGGCTTTAGCACATCGCATTGGTGAAACCTCTCTTGGTGTTACACAGACGATGCAAATGTTGATTACGGAGTTTATGTCTGTAATTATTGTATATATCGTAGCCGCAATTATACTGTATCGTGCCTATCCTCCGCTCGCTGCATTTGTGGGTATATGGGCAGTTCTGTTTATCAGTATTTCGTTTTGGTTGGCTACTCGTTGCCGAGTATACTCCCGCAGAGCCGCAGCCGCCAGAAGTCATACGACGGGGATCATCGTAGATGCGGTAACAAATCTGAGCAGTAGCCGCCTGTTTGCTCGTTTGGGTTTTGAACGGCGTTATCTGAATGAACAGTTAAGGGACGAACTCAAGGAGGTGAGAAAGGCTAACTGGTACTCAGAACGTATTCGCTGGTTTCAGTTCATCTCCGCAGCTATTTTAAAAATCGGCACTCTGTATTACTCACTCTCTCTGTGGAGTCAAGGGTTAATTGCTACTGCTGACTTTGTGGTGGCGACTAGCCTATCACTGTTAATCATCAGTGAGGCGCGTAACTTGAGCCGCCGCTTTCTGGAATTTTTTGAACATATCGGCAATATTGCCAATGGTGTGTCCGTCATTGTTCAACCCCATGAGTTGATCGACCGGGAAGGAGCGATCGCTCATCCCATCACTCAAGGTAAAATTGAGTTTCGCCAAGTTAATTTCAACTATTCGGCGGAAAAGAAAGTATTTGAAAATCTCTCCATCACCATCAAACCAGGAGAACGTGTGGGGCTGGTGGGTTTCTCTGGTTCTGGAAAATCTACCTTTGTCAATTTAATTTTACGGATATTCGACCCCCAATCAGGGCAAATTCTCATTGATGGGGTTGATATTTGTGATATGACTCAGGATGCTTTACACGCCCAGATTAGCTTGATTCCTCAAGACCCGTCTTTATTCCATCGCACATTAATGGAAAATATTCGTTATGGGCGCATAGATGCAAGCGATGAGGAAGTTATTAAAGCAGCACGTAAAGCACATGCTCACGATTTTATCGCTCAGATGAAGGAGGGCTATAACTCCTTGGTGGGTGAACGTGGTGTCAAACTGTCTGGAGGACAGAGACAACGAATTGCGATCGCACGAGTAATTCTCAAAGATGCGCCAGTCCTAATTTTGGATGAAGCCACTTCCAGCCTTGATTCCATTACAGAAAAAGCAATTCAAGACACTCTAGATTTAGTCATGGATGGGAAAACCGTGATTGTAGTTGCTCACAGATTATCAACAATTGCCCATCTAGACCGGATTTTGGTATTTGATCAAGGCCGCATCGTCGAAGATGGTAGCCATGACCAACTCTTAGCACGGGGTGGTGCTTACTATAGATTATGGAAAATGCAGGCTGGGGGATTTTTGCCTGTGGCGGCGGGGAGTGGGGAGTAGGGGAGAACAACTGTCAACTGTCAACTGTCAACTGTCAACTGTCTAATTACCGATACAACCAAACCCGCAACAGAGACAACAACTGTTCTGTATCCACTGGTTTGGCGATGTAGTCGGATGCGCCGGCGGCTATGCACTGGTCGCGATCGCCTTGCATGGCTTTAGCAGTGAGGGCAATAATTGGTAAATCCCTAAATTGCTCTCTTTGGCGAATTAGTTGAGTGGTTTCGTAGCCATCCATTTCTGGCATCATTATATCCATTAAGACCACATCAATATCTGGTGTGGTTTCTAACAGGTTGATCCCTTCTCTACCGTTTTCGGCGTAGAGTACCACCATTTGATGGCGTTCTAGCATACTGGTGAGAGCGAAGATGTTACGCACATCATCGTCTACAATTAGCACTTTTTTCCCTGCTAGGGAGTAATCATGGGAATGCAGTTGTTCGAGGATTTGACGTTTGGGTGCGGGTAAGTTTGCTTGGACACGGTGGAGGAAGAGTGCGGTTTCATCGAGGAGACGTTCGGGCGATCGCACATCTTTAACGATAATTGTCTCAGCCATGCGTCGCAGTTCTGTTTCTTGATTTTTGCTGATTTCTCTACCTGTATAAACGATGATGGGTAAGGTTATGCCGTTGGGTTCTAGCTTAATCTGTTCGATGAGTTCAAAGCCTGTCATATCAGGTAGACCCAAATCCAAGACTAAGCAATCGAACTGCTGAGTGCGAATGGCTTCGAGGGCGGCTGCACCTGTACCTACGGCAACGGTGGCGACATCGCTATTACCGATCAGGTCGACAATACTTTGACGTTGTAGATCGTTATCTTCAACTACTAGGAGACTTTTTACCCGCCGTTCCACGAAACCTCTAATTTTGTCTAGGGCTTCGGATATGGCTTCGCTGGTGACTGGTTTTTGTAAGTAGGCGATCGCACCTAATTGTAAACCCCTTTGCCGTCCTTCCTCGACGGTCATGATATGTACTGGTATATGGCGGGTAGTGGGGTCGTGTTTCAAGCGGTCTAGCACTGTCCATCCATCCATTTCCGGGAGACGAATATCTAGTAATATCGCCATTGGCAGAAATTCCTTAGCTAGTTGCAGACCAGATGTGCCAGTTTGGGCGGTAATTACTTGGAATCCATTTTGACGTGCCATATCTACCAAAATTCGGGCGAAATTAACGTCATCCTCGATAATTAGCAGAATATTATTATCTAATGAGGTAGTGGTGATACTGGCGCGATCGTCAATTACGAGTGGCGACTGGGTAGTTGGAAGTGGGGAGTAGGGAGTGGGGGATGGTGGCGCTACCTCAGCATTTTGTAAGGGAAGGAAGAAGGTAAATATGCTACCTTCACCTGGGGTACTAGTTAGTTTAATTTCACCACCCAATAGGTGAGCAATTTCTCTACTAATAGATAAGCCTAATCCTGTACCGCCGTATTTGCGGCTGGTTGTACCGTCGGCTTGCTGGAAGGCTTCAAAGATGATTTTTTGTTTGTCGGGGGCAATACCAATCCCAGTATCACGCACAGCAAAGGCAATGACAGTTTGGGCGCGGTTTAAGCTTTGTTGGGTGAGACTCCATCCTTGTTTAGCGACTTCTACCCGTAGGCAGACTTCCCCGCTATCTGTAAATTTAAAGGCGTTGGAGAGAAGATTTTTGAGGACTTGTTGTAAGCGCTTCACATCGGTGTTGATGTTTTTAGGTAACTCTGGCGCTAATTCAACTGTGAAAGCTAGTCCTTTATTGTGAGCGATTTGCCCAAAACTCCGCTCAATCTGTTCAGCAAATTCTGTTAACAGCATCGGGGTTGTATGTATTGACATAGTTCCCGATTCGATTTTGGCTAAATCCAAAATATCGTTAATTAATGCCAGTAGTTCATTCCCCGCCGAGTAAATTGTTTGGCTATATTCGACTTGTTTGGCGGTGAGATTACCATCAAAGTTATCTGTTAATAATTTTGCCAAAATCAACAAGCTATTTAGGGGTGTCCGCAGTTCATGGGACATATTCGCCAAGAACTCGGATTTGTATTTAGATGAAAGGGCTAATTGTTCGGCTTTCTCTTCTAAGGAACGTCTAGCTTGTTCGATTTCTCGATTCTTCCGTTCAACTTCTTTTTTCTGTAAGGCTAACAGTTCTGCTTTTTCTTCTAGTTCGGCGTTGGTTTGTTGTAACTCGTCTTGTTGTCCCCGGAGTAAATCTTCTGAGGCTTTGAGGGATTGGGCTTGTTGTTCTAGGCGCTTGTTCGTTTCCCGCAGTTCGTTTTGTTGGGTTTGTAGTTCCTCAGCTAAGGATTGGGATTGTTTGAGGAGTTCTTCGGTACGCATCGAGGCGGCGATGGTGTTGAGAACGATCGCAATACTTTCGGTGAGTTGATCGAAGAATGTCAGGTGAATTTCACTAAAGCGACGGAAGGATGCGAGTTCAATGACGGCTGTTACTTGTCCTTCAAATAGAACTGGTAGCACGACTGCATTGAGGGGATTAGCTTCGCCTAAACCGGAGCTAATTTTTACATAATCGTTGGGTACTTCTGTTAATAAAATCCGCTCTTTTTCTAAAGCACATTGTCCTACCAAACCCTCACCCAATTGGAAGCGGTTGGCTAGATGTTTGCGTTCGCGGTAGGCGTAGGTGCTGAGGAGTTTCAGGTATGCTTGATGTTCTGCACTTTCCATTAAGTAGAATACGCCATGTTGTGCGCCTACCAATGGTGCAAGTTCGGAAAGGATGAGTTTGGAGACAGTTTCTAAGTCGCGCTGACCTTGCAGCATCCGGGTGAACTTGGCGAGGTTGGTCTTTAACCAGTCTTGTTCGGTGTTCTTCTGGGTAGTCTCCCGCAGGTTAGCAATCATCTGGTTGATGTTGTCTTTGAGGATGGCTACCTCACCTTCGGCGGCTACGGCGATAGAACGGGTTAAATCGCCCTTGGTTACTGCTGTGGCTACTTCGGCGATCGCCCGTAACTGTGTAGTTAATGTTGCCGCTAGTTCGTTTACGTTGTCGGTGAGGTCTTTCCACGTACCCGCCGCCCCTGGAACTTTAGCTTGACCGCCCAACTTCCCTTCGATACCCACTTCCCGCGCCACTGTCGTTACTTGATTGGCAAAGGTGGCTAGGGTATCAATCATTTCGTTGATGGTTTCCGCCAAGGTTTCGATTTCTCCCTTAGCATCTAACATCAGTTTGCGTTTCAAGTCGCCATTCGCTACCGCCGTCACGACTCTGGCGATACCCCGCACTTGGGCTGTCAAGTTCCCCGCCATCGAGTTCACGTTGTCGGTTAAATCTTTCCACGTACCCGCCACACCTTGCACCACGGCTTGACCGCCCAATTTCCCTTCGGTTCCCACCTCCCGCGCTACCCGCGTTACTTCCGAGGCGAAGGAACTGAGTTGATCCACCATTGTATTAATCGTGTTCTTCAAGTCGAGAATTTCACCTTTCACATCCACGGTAATTTTCTTCGACAAGTCGCCATTCGCCACCGCCTTCGTCACTTCGGCGATGTTCCGCACCTGGGCTGTGAGGTTCCCCGCCATTGAGTTCACATTGTCGGTTAAGTCTTTCCACGTACCCGCCACGCCCCGGACATAGGCTTGTACACCCAACTTACCCTCGGTTCCCACCTCCCGTGCTACTCTAGTTACTTCTGATGCAAAGGAGTTGAGTTGATCCACCATTGTATTTATCGTGTTTTTCAACTCCAAAATTTCGCCCTTCACATCCACAGTAATCTTCTTCGACAAGTCACCATTCGCTACAGCCGTCGTCACTTCGGCGATGTTCCGCACCTGGGCTGTCAAACTTCCCGCCATAAAGTTCACAGAGTCGGTTAAGTCCTTCCACGTACCCGCTACACCTTTTACTTCTGCTTGTACGCCTAACTTCCCTTCGGTTCCCACCTCCCGCGCTACCCGCGTTACTTCCGATGCGAAGGAGTTGAGTTGATCCACCATTGTATTGACGGTGTTTTTCAACTCTAAAATTTCCCCTTTAACATCCACAGAAATCTTCTTCGACAAGTCGCCATTCGCTACAGCCGTCGTCACCGCCGCAATGTTTCGCACCTGGGCTGTCAAACTCCCCGCCATGAAGTTCACGCTGTCGGTGAGGTCTTTCCACGTACCCGCGACACCTTTGACATCGGCTTGTACGCCTAACTTCCCTTCGCTACCTACTTCCCGCGCTACCCTGGTTACTTCTGAGGCGAAGGAGTTGAGTTGATCCACCATGATATTGATAGTGTTTTTCAACTCTAAAATTTCGCCTTTGACCTGTACTGTAATTTTCTTCGATAAGTCACCATTAGCGATCGCCGTTGCAACTTCGGCAATGTTTCTTACCTGGTCTGTCAGGTTCCCCGCCATCATATTTACCGCGCCGGTTAAGTCTTTCCACGTACCTGCCACGCCTCGCACTTCTGCTTGTACGCCTAACTTCCCTTCGGTTCCCACCTCTCGCGCTACTCTAGTTACTTCTGATGCAAAGGAACTGAGTTGATCCACCATTGTATTAATCGTGTTTTTCAACTCTAAGATTTCACCCTTCACATCCACGGTGATTTTCTTCGATAAGTCACCAGTCGCTACAGCCGTTGTCACTTCGGCAATATTTCTTACCTGGGCTGTCAAACTCCCCGCCATGAAGTTCACAGAGTCGGTCAAGTCCTTCCACGTACCCGCCACACCGCGCACATCGGCTTGTACACCTAATTTCCCTTCGCTTCCTACCTCTCGCGCTACCCTGGTTACTTCCGATGCAAAAGAGTTGAGTTGATCTACCATTGTATTAATCGTGTTTTTCAACTCTAAGATTTCACCCTTCACATCCACGGTGATTTTCTTTGATAAGTCACCAGTCGCTACAGCTGTCGTTACTTCCGCAATATTTCTTACCTGGGCTGTCAAACTCCCCGCCATGAAGTTCACAGAGTCGGTTAAGTCCTTCCACGTACCCGCCACACCGCGCACATCGGCTTGTACACCTAATTTTCCTTCGCTTCCTACTTCCCGCGCTACCCTGGTTACTTCTGATGCAAAGGAACTGAGTTGATCAACCATGATGTTGATTGTGTTCTTCAACTCGAAGATTTCGCCCTTCACATCTACAGTAATTTTCTTCGATAAGTCACCATTGGCGATCGCCGTTGCAACTTCGGCAATATTTCTTACCTGTCCTGTCAGGTTCCCCGCCATCAGATTCACGTTATCCGTCAAATCCTTCCACGTACCCGCCACGCCTCGCACTTCTGCTTGTACGCCTAATTTTCCTTCGGTTCCCACTTCCCGCGCTACTCTAGTTACCTCCGATGCAAAGGAGTTGAGTTGATCCACCATTGTATTAATCGTGTTCTTCAACTCCAAAATTTCACCCTTCACATCTACGGTGATTTTCTTCGACAAGTCACCATTGGCTACCGCCGTCGTCACTTCGGCAATATTTCTTACCTGGGCTGTCAAACTTCCCGCCATGAAATTCACAGAGTCGGTCAAATCTTTCCACGTACCCGCTACGCCTCGGACTTCTGCTTGACCGCCTAATTTTCCTTCTGCGCCTACTTCCCGCGCTACCCTTGTTACTTCTGATGCAAAGGAGTTAAGTTGATCCACCATGATGTTAACGGTGTTTTTCAACTCCAAAATTTCACCCTTCACATCCACAGTAATTTTCTTCGACAAGTCGCCATTGGCTACCGCCGTCGTCACTTCGGCAATATTTCTTACCTGGGCTGTCAGGTTCCCCGCCATCAGGTTGACATTATCTGTCAAATCTTTCCACGTACCCGCTACGCCTCGGACTTCTGCTTGTACGCCTAACTTCCCTTCGGTTCCTACTTCCCGCGCTACCCTGGTTACTTCTGATGCAAAGGAGTTAAGTTGATCCACCATTGTATTGACGGTGTTTTTCAACTCCAGAATTTCGCCTTTCACATCCACAGTAATTTTCTTGGATAAGTCACCGTTGGCGATCGCGGTTGCAACTTCGGCAATATTTCTTACCTGTCCTGTCAGGTTCCCCGCCATCAAGTTAACGTTATCTGTCAAATCTTTCCACGTACCCGCCACGCCTTGGACTTGGGCTTGTACGCCTAACTTACCCTCAGTCCCTACTTCCCTGGCTACCCGCGTTACCTCACCCGCAAAGGAACTCAGCCGCGTCACCATCGTATTAACGATATTAGCTGTTTGACGAAACTCACCCTTGAGGGGTCTACCATCAATTTCTGTGGCGATGGTTTGCGATAAATCCCCATTAGCTACAGCCCGAATTACCCGCGTAGTTTCCGCCGTCGGTTGAACTAAATCTGTAATTAGGGTATTGACAGAATTGACACATTCTGTCCAAGAACCACGCACATTTCCTAAAGAAGCGCGTTCAGTAATTTTCCCTTCCTTGCCGACAACATTACTAATGCGCTTAAGCTCGGCTGCCATGCGCTCATTCTGGTCGATAATATCATTGAGTGTATCTGCAATTTTACCCGCTAGACCTGTTTGATCAAGAGGCATCCGCGCAGAAAAATCACCCTTTTTCACAGCCGTTAATGTTTTTAATAGCTGTTTTAAATCGAGTTCATCGGTTTCTCTGGTTAATTGTTCGGTTGCCATAGTCTAGCCCTTCAATAATTACGCGGTCTTTTTACTCTTGTGAATAGTTGAGAGTAATGTGAAATGAAAATCTTGTGCGACTTAATTCTAAGAATTAATTAATTCTCTGAGTATTACAGATGAAAAAATAGTATGCCTAATAATTGGAAAAATACTACTTAGCAAATCATAACTGCTATTTAGTTAGTCAGGTAGTTGTCAGAAAATTTTTTTGATATTTACAAAAAATAGTTTTATTACCTATAACTAATGGCATATATCTAAAGATATAGGACTAATTAATTTTTAGTTGGTAAGGCCTATACTTGCATTTATGGATAGTTCACTGAGCTTTTTGGTTTAATTGCTTTTACCAACTCAGCATCATTAGGATTTACTTTTGCCCAATTATCCCTGTCAAAACGTGCTTTTATCAGATGTGATTTAATATTGTTGGGTGTTAGATAAACTCCTACATCTTGGGCAACTGTATCTTCTTTGTAAGACGTACCAGTTTCCTTTTTATAAGATGAACTTTTAATGTAGTTCTGCTTTAGCAATCAATTCGCCTATTAGATGGTTAAAGATAATGTGATACTACCATTACAGGGAAATTAACAAAATCCTAGTGGACTTAAAAAAATAGCAAAGCGACTGTCAGCCAGATTATAGATGCTTTGACGAAGCGAGGTAAGACAAGCCAAAAAAGATAATAAAAGTAATGAGTAGGAAGATAAAGATAAAAGCAGAGGAATTAAATAGCATACTCCCCACTAATTAAATCTTCACAACCATAAAATAATTACCTGTTAGGGAACATTATATGGGTGGCAAAGCCTCTTTCTTGATGCGCTTATTAAAAGTCGTTACTTGAGAGTAAAGTCTGGGTTGAATTTTGGGAATACTTGGTGTGGTTAGGTGATTGTCTACCTTTACATCCAGCCCAGTTTATTAATGTCGCACACTAAAGCATTTCTCAAACAATCATGAAGTATATTCAGTTTCCTCTATCTTTATCTATTATCGCCTTGCTTCTACCGTTAAATAGCCTCCAGCTTTCTGCGGCAATGGTACATCAAGAAAGTTGGCAGATCAGCCAAGCATTTAAGCCACCAAAACGACAAGGCCCCCCTGTCAGCGCTGGTGGATCTACCCGTGGTTCTTCTTCTTGTATCACTGAAAATAAATCTCTAACTCCCCTGATACCTACAAATAAATTAGGGTTGACGTTTTCTGAACGCCCGACATTGTTTTGGTTTGTACCACAAAACTCAGCGAAAACTGCTAATTTGGCACTGGTAACTTATCCAGAAAAAAAGCTACTTTACGAAACCACGCTCACACTACCCAATAAATCGGGAATCATTGGCTACACTTTACCTGAAAATTCCCCTACCTTAGAAATAGGTAAAACTTACCGTTGGTATCTGACTCTGGCTTGTAATCAGCAAGATTTTAGCGGTAATCCTACAGTTGATGGCTGGGTAGAACGGATTCAACCTGATTCATCAATATCACAGGCATTAGCAAAAGCCAATGCACGAAACTTACCCTCTATTTATGCTGAGGCGGGAATTTGGTATGAGGCGTTGGCTAGTTTGGTACAGTTACGCCGTAGTGAACCAAAGAACTTAACTCATATATTGAACTGGCGGCAATTTTTACAATCGGTGAAGTTAAGCGCGATCGCCTCTGAACCACTTTTAACAATTCAAAATTCAAAATTCAAAATTCAAAATTAAAGACATCTTCATATCGAGGAATTAAACCCTTGAATGTACTAGTAAAACTAAAACCACTATTTTGGCAATGGCGGGGTGTTGTCTTCGCAGTTCCCAATATTACAGTTTTGCTAATTGGTCTACGGTTGACAGGACTGTTACAGTTACTAGAGTTGGCAGCGTTAGACCAGCTTTTTTTGCTGCGTCCACCAGAACCGCCAGATAGTCGGATTGTGATAGTTGAGATTAACGAGGCTGATGTCCGTAAGCAGTCACAGTGGCCAATGTCTGATGAGGCTTTGGCTAGTGTATTAAATACTATTAAACAACAACAACCACGGGCGATCGGTTTAGATGTTTATCGTGATTTACCTGTAAATCCTGGGCATGAGGCTTTAGTTAAGCTGTTGGCATCTACGCCTAATTTGATTGGGGTGCAGAAACTTTCTGATACGGCTGATAGTTCTGCTGTGAATCCTTCCCCAATATTGAAGCAAAAGAATCAAATCGGTTCTAACGATTTACCTTTAGATGGGGATGGGAAGATTCGCCGGGGATTGTTGTATGTCAACGTGAACACGGATGATGTTCTTGAAAGCTTTGCTTTGAAGTTGGCATTGCTGTATTTGAAGCCGGAAGGTATTACAGAAAAACCAGCCGCTAGTAACCCCAATTATTTACAGTTAAATCAAGGTGTATTCCCCATCTTTGAGGCTGATGATGGGGGTTACGTCCGCGCTGATGCGAGAAGTTATCAAGTCCTATTAAATTACCGAGGACAGATACAGCAATTTACCAAGGTATCTTTAACACAAGTGCAAGAAAATCGCCTGCCTCCAGACTTGATGCGGGGGAAGGTGGTATTAATTGGGGCGACGGCTGAGAGTTTAAAGGATATATTCTACACACCTTACAGTAGCCGATTATTGTCCGCGCCGGAACGAATGGCGGGTGTGACAATTCACGCTAACTTAGTTAGTCAAATTTTGAGTGCGGCTTTAGATGGTCGTCCACTAATTAAGACTTTACCCGAAAGTTGGGAATGGTTGTTAATTTTGGGTTGGTCGATAATTGGTGCTAGTTTGCGTTGGCAACAACGTAACAACAAACATCAAAGAATTGTATTATTTGTGGGTGTTCCCCTAATTGGCGCGGGGATAGTTGGTGGTAGCTTTTGGGCGTTTGTCGCTGGTTGGTGGCTTCCTGTCGTTCCTTCTCTACTAGCATTTGGTGGATCTGCGATCGCAGTTTCTCTCTACATTGCCCAAAGTGTTGGCGAAATGCGGAAAAATATTGGGCGTTATTTAACTGATGAGGTACTGTCCAATATTTTAGAAACACCATCTGGTTTAAAGTTGGGCGGTGAACGGCGCAAGGTAACGGTGTTATTTTCCGACTTGCGCGGGTTTTCTGCCATGTCAGAACAGTTATCGCCTGAACAAGTGGTGCAGATGATCAATCTGTATTTAGGTGTGATGACTGATGTGATTAATCAGTACAAAGGTACGATTAATGAGTTTATGGGCGATGGGATTTTTATCATGTTTGGTGCGCCTATTTGTCGTCCTGATGACTCCCAAAGGGCGATCGCTTGTGCAATTGCTATGCAAAGGGCAATGATACAAGTGAATGAACAAAATCGCCAGTTAAATTTACCCCAGCTAGAAATGGGAATTGGCATTAATACTGGTGAGGTAGTGGCAGGAAATATTGGTTCACAAACACGCGCCCAATATACAGTGGTTGGAAGTCATGTAAATTTAGCAGCGAGAATTGAAACCTATACAGTAGGAGGACAAGTTTTAATTTCCGAACATACGCGCCAAGATGCCAAAGTTGATTTGCAAATTATCGGACAAATGCAAATCGAACCCAAGGGAATTAAAGAATTAATTACTATATATGAAGTCAGTGGGATTGGCGGTGAATATAACTTATCTCTGCCAGAAGATAATGATGTGATGGTGCAATTAAAATCTCCTGTACCTGTGGAATATCAAGTTTTGCAAGGTAAACAGGCAGTGGGTACATTATTCTCTGGTGAATTAATAAGTTTGAGTGAAAAGAAAGCGTTATTAAACTCATCTCATCTTTTACAAAACTTAGCTAATATCAAACTGAAGCTATTACATGAAGCGCAACTAGCTACTGTAGATATCTATGCCAAAGTAATTAAGCAATGTGAAGAAAACCAGTTTTTGTTACGGTTTACCAATGTGCCACCGCAGGCGGCTGATTCTTTGCGTCAACTTATTTAACATCGTCGCATAAATGGCGATCGCGATCGTCCACTTTAGGGTTATTCTGAAGATAATCACGCGCCGCATTGCAACCACGTTTGAGGAGTGTTTGCAAATCAAAATCCCAAAGCGAAATTTTCTGACCAGCAGCAGCGATAGTCTGGTCTACTGGGCTAAAACTCACGTCTCCTGCACCAAAACGTTCATAGATAGTTAACAAAGTACCATCTAAGCTCCAGAGTTTAACTGTTTTAGAATCAGCAGAAGCAATAATTTTGCTATCAGGACTGAAACTGATATTAGTAACCGGTTCCTCATTATTTAAAGTAACAACTTCTTGATTATTTAAACTCCAAATTTTTACAGTATTGTCTTTACTAGCAGAAGCAATTAACTTACCGTTTGGGCTAAATATAACACTCGTTACTCCATTACCATGTTCTTCAAAGGATTTCATTACAGTACCGTCTAGTTTCCATACTTTCACTGTTTTATCATCACTGGCAGAAGCAATTAAATCACCATTTGGGTTAAAGCTGACACTATTTACTTTCTTTTTATGCCCAAAAAAATTATAAATGACAGTACCATTTCTGCCCCAGAGTTTAACTGTTTTATCATCATAACTAGCTGAAGCAACTATGTTAGCTTTAGGATTGATGGCTACATCTGCAATTATATTTTTATGTCCTCTTAAAATCTGCAACTCTTGCACTGCTTGGTTGGAAGTTTTGGGAAGTTGCCACATTTTTACATTGTCCTTAATGCCAGAAATTGCTAATTTATCGGTATTAGGAATATAAAACATATTTGAAATAACATTAATTCCATAATCAATATTTTTTAAAGTTACATCTTTGGCAGGGCCATACTTTTTAAGCCTCCATAATTTTACAGTATTGTCTCCTGTACGAATAGCAATATTTTGTCTGTCTAAACTAAAGAGAAATGGTATATAATAGTCATTATAATTTTCATTCTCTCTCACAAACCGTTCTATTCTATCATTAGAAAAACCTGTTATGGTTGTTATAAAAGTACCGTCAATTCCCCAAATTTCGATAGTGTCTGTATTCGTACGAACGGCTAATGCTTTCCCATCTGGACTAAAGTTTATATCAGTATTTATATTTGTGCCATAGTTTATTTCCTTTGTTTTTAAATTAATAGCTTTGATAACAGTTCCATCATTTTTGAAGATTTTGATTTGATTGGCACGTTCCCAAACTGCTAAGTTTTTATAATTAGCACTGAAAACATACATATATATATTACTCACGAAATTTTTAAAATCAAAACTTGAAAGAAGATTACCATTATAACTCCATAATAAAATTTTTCTATCATTACTAATAGTGACAATAACTTTCTGATTTAGTATAAATTGAGCGTCGGATATGCTTTGTTCTTTATTTGGTGCAGAGAGTTTAGTGATCAACTTGCCATCCATCCGCCAAATTTCTATCTGCTTCTTATCATTATCCTTAACTCTATTTTGAATTATTACTATTTCACCATCTGGGCTAACACTAAGCTCCATTAAATCATCCGAGCTTAAAGATTTGATTAATTTACCGTTCGGTTTTAAAAATTTTATAATATTATTATTATCTAAAGTAACTAAATTTTCTCCATTTTTCCTCAAGCCAATATTGCGAATTGGAGCATTGATTGTACCGATCAATGTTCCATCTCTTTTCCAGATATTAGTAGACTCTTGACTAACTGTTATTAACGTTTCTCCATCAGCACTAAAGTAAATTTCATTAATTTTATACTTGTGTCTTTTTAACAACTTAATTAGCTGACCATTACTAGAATACAGTGCTACTGTATTATCACCTTTTATTAAAGCAATAGTCCTACCATCACGACTAAAACTTCCATCTACAACCTCACCTTCGATTGTCTTAATAAATTTTCCATCCTGCTGCCAAATTTGCACAACGCTCTCCTGGCTTGCAGAAACTAACTTCTGACTATCGCTACTAAAATTAATCTTTGAATTATTTCCTGGTATCAGTGTTTTAATATTTTTGTCTGGTTGCCATATCTGGACTTTATTCTTATTATTATTTAGAGCAATAAGTTTATTATTTGGGCCAAAAACAACCTCATCTAAACGGGCTTCATCGGTTATTTCAAAAGGTTTATTTTCCAAATTCCATAATTTTACAGTTTTGTCATCACTTCCAGAGACTAACATTTTCCCATCAGGGCTGACGCTAACACTGTTGACTGTATTTTTATGTCCTAATAGGGAAAACCCATATTTATTATTTGTGTTTAGTTCTGAAGTCTCTATATATATGTCCGATGAGTTAAAAGACACAGATGTCAAAGTTAGATTATCAGGATATAATTGAAAATATCCGTTAGTAGAACTAAGCGACCTAATCAGAGAGCCATCAAGACGCACTAGTTTTAAATAACTACTCCCCAATAAAATAATTATTTTATTATCAAAGCTGAACTCAGCTTTGATAATATCTTCTGTCCAGGTTTTGATTTTTTCACCATTAATGTTCCATAGATTAACTGTGTTATCCGTACTGCTAGAAACAATTAGCTGACCATCTCGACTAATGCTTAAACTTTTAATACTTTTATTATGACCCTGTGGTAATCTCTTAATTTTTATTCCATTAAGATCCCAAAATGTAATTTTACCGTTGGTATCACCAGAAATAACTTGTTCGCCATTAGAACTAATAGTAAAAGTTGTGATCTCACCTTCACTACTTTGAAAACTAGTTGTTTTTTTACTTTTTAAATTCAAAAGCTTTAATATTTTGTCTTCACTACTAACTATTACTTTTTTATTATCAGGTGTAAATCTGAGATTGGTAATTTTCTTATCATAAGGTTTAAACTTATCCAACTGTTCGCCATTTACGCTCCATATTATGACTGTACCATCAGCGCTACCAGAAACTACCTTTTGACCATCGTAACTAAAACTTACACTAGTCACACTATCAACATGACCTTCTAGACTATTAATTTCTCTAATCGTATAGGCTGTGTCTTGTAAAGCAGTTTTTACCTGCATCTCTGTTTCCGGTGATACCCCAACTGACCACCATTGTTGTAGTCGTTTTCCTGCTCTTAAACTTTCTACTAATGCTTCTAAATCTCGATTGGATGTTAATGATCTTTTGGCTTTAGCACTCATAGCTTGAAGTTGAGCATTGTTTTGATTAATTAATATAAAAGGTAAAAATATTGCCAATGCTCCTATAATGGTTGCTGATGAAACTTTCCAGAGCAAACCACGCCGTGCTTCTAGAAGTTGCTCTTGGAGAACAGCATTTAATTTTGCTTCTGTTAACTTTCTTTGTTCTCTTTCTTTTTCTAGTTCAGCAATTAATCTAGCTGATTGTTGTTGCCGAACAAATGGTACTAAATAATCATGTACTAGCTGATAGCGGTCAGCAGGTGAGGCGGGAACTCGCAATACTAAACCTGATTTAACTAGTATTTCTAAAACTAAATCTAGTTTTTCATCTGTGACATCTAACTCTAGTTCTAAATCAGCGCGGGTTTTTAAGGGTCTTGTATTGTTTTCATCCGTAAGTAAATATAAGACTAGCTTGGCTATTTGTTCATTCTCAGCACCACAATCTTTAACAATTTCTGCTAAAAAGCGCCCTACAAATTTTTCTTTTGGCCCATTTTCTTGATACTGTTCTAGTTTTATTATCTTATCAGTTTGTAATTGCGCTCCTACTACTTGTAGCTCAATTGGTCTGACTTCTCCTAAATCTCGTGCTAAATCTCTAACTAATTCATCTACTAAGGTTGCTTCTAAAAAAACTTGAGTTTTAGTTGTGAGAATTTGGATGATAGATTTAGTGTCTTTGGGTGAGAAATTACCTAAGTAGTAAAGAATGTCTTTATCTAAAATGTTGTTATTGATTACTTCAAAATCGGCTAGGCGATTATTACACTCTAAAAGGTAGTGTAAATAATCTTCTCGTAAGGATAAAATAACTTTGACAAATGGTGTATCAAGGCATTCGCGCAAAAATTCGTAAAAAGGTCGTCTGCTGGTTGGGTCTTTGTAGATAAAGAAAAATTCTTCAAATTGATCAAAGATGAGGACTGTTAGTAGGTTGTAATCATCATGTTTTGTTAGTTGAGTGATGATGGCGTTTGTAGAATCTAAAGTAGGATTGATATCCGCTTCGGCTGGGAGAAAATGTTTGACTTGTAAAATACTGTTTTTTAAAGCTTTACCTAAATCTTGTACCCAATCGGGATATACTTGTAGTAATACTGGTAAAACATCACGCACACCGATAGACCTTTGTTTTAAGGCGGGGACTAATCCAGCTTGTAAAATTGAACTTTTGCCTACGCCTGATTGTCCATGAATAATTGTGAGTTTGCGGTCTGGTTGACCCATGCGCTCAATTAGGCGAATAATATCTTGTTGTCTGCCAGAGGCGGCGATTTCTTGAGCAACGATATCTTGTTTTTCAACTAATAATAAAGCAGGGTTATTTACTATCTGTTGTGGTTGCAATCTACCTGCACCAATGAACGCACGAAAACCATATTGTTGTTCTAGCGATCGCTGCTCTTGTCTAATATTAAATGCTTTGAGATATTCGCCTTGCTGGAAGTAGAGGTCACGTAACTTACCTAAGATGCTAATATATAACTCAGGATCATACTGGTGTTTAGTTTGGGTACTAGCAGTTTCTAAGGTTTGCAATGCTGCTTGTGGTTGATTGAGTGTGGATTGCGATCGCCCTAATGCAAACAAGTACCAACCCCGATGATAGGAATTTTCCCAGTCTAAATCTGCTTCCATCTCCGCAGATACGGGAACAGTTGTATCTACTTGTGCGCTATCTAACAGCTTAATGGCTTGTTCCGCTTTTTCTTTGGCTTCATTCCACTGTAATTTTGATATCGCCACTTCAGCCAAAAACCCGTAAGCTCTAGCTACCTTGAATGTATGAGGATATGCTTGATGCAAAGCTAATGCTTTAGTCGCCACAGTTTCTAACTCTGTCCACTCTTGGAGTGCTTGCAATACTACTCCTAAAGCATTGATAAACTTGGCCACTAAATCTTGGCGGTTAGCAGACTCAAAGCCTGTGACACACTGCTGAAAATATTCTTTGGCTTGGATTTGTGCTGGTTGTTGTTCTCGGTGATTGAGTGCGGCGTATGTTAACCACCATAAACCCAGACAGTAGAGTAAACAAGCTCGTCGCTCTAAGATTTGGGGAGTTGGGGAAACTTGTCCCAAAAGTTGTAAACTACGTTCATAATGTTGTCGCGATCGCTCCATTGGACTAGAAGTAACTCGACCTAAAAGAAATTCTAAACTCGCTTCTAGTTCTGGACTCAGATTTAACCGCCGATTTTGTAATTCATTTCTGGCTGACTCTAACTCCATCCGCCGAGGAGAACCAACTTGTAAATTCAGCGCTGTCGCATCAAGAAATCTCCCCGCACCAGCCGCTAACACTTTTTCAAAGACCTCATCGGCAGTTTGTTCGATAAAATCAGTTAGGTCATTACTGGCGATCGCAAATTCAACTGTCGTACTCCAACTGTGGATATCCGGTGCTAACCGCATGAGTTTTTGTAGCACCTCATCCGTCACCCACAATACTAAGGGAAAGTGAAAGTTCCGCCTAAATTCTTCCCTGACTTGGTTTGCAGTGGTTAAAACCTGTTCTAAATTATTGACTGACTCTAAACCAGAAACCATCAACGCCTGGGGATGTTCATTACCCACAGCATCTTGGAGAGTTTTGTACAATGTCGTCACCGACTTAGCCAAAACTATCTCCCTAATTTCTGGTGAAGATGAGGCTTTGAGACTTTCTACCAACTGATTTCTCACAGTTCTAGCATTACACAATGCCAAAATCAGCGAAAATTCTCCTTGAGAAGTGGCGATCGCCCAATTTAATTCCTCTAAAGAATTGTCATTATTATCAGTTCTCATAACTTTAACCCTGGTGCTTCTGCCAACATAGGATTAATCCCAAACCAAAAACCATTGCGATCGCAATATTCATAGACAAACCGACTGTGTATTAAACTGCGATATCCTTCATCACCGTTGACTCTGTGATTTTTCGCTACTTGACGCAGTAGTTCCCACTCATCATCAGTAATTGCCAAAGCCATTTGATTACAGCGATATCTGACCACACTTTCTAATATTTCTCGCTCTAATGGCAATTTTCTTTGCTTTTTAATCCAATCGTAAAGCAGGCGGAGTAATTCGCGCACATGACCGCCACTCACCAGACACAACCTCTCGAAAGTTTGCGGCTGATCGAATATTTGCGAAATCAAATTCAATCGTTCTGTTTCCGGTACATAGGGAAAAGCCCGCGCCAGCACCATTTGTTTTAGTAAATACATCCCTTCTTCACAAATGAAGCCATTACGTTGCTGCGCGGGAACCATTGGTAATACTTTAGGGTCTACCATAAATCGCTGGGTTAACCGTTCTATATCATTGGAAAACCTCAACGATAGGGGAATTGTATAAACTACATGACATTTGAGTTGGCGTAACTGTTCACCCCGATCGACAAATATATATTCTGGTTGCGGTCTTCCCCAAGGCTTTTGCGAAATATCCAGACGGTCAAGATTATCAACAATGACTACCAGTCCTTTCTTATTGTGTTGCTTGAGTTTATCGGTAGCAGACTCTATTAATTCCTCGTTAATAACATCTAAAATGCTTTTGGTACGGGGGCCGAGATATTCTCTTAACTTGTTACGCAACTCAGGGCTATTTTTGACTTTGGCGGTAATCTTGCCTATCCCTAATGTAAACTCAGCCGACCATTCAATTTCTACCTGTACTAGTTTGGCTGCACCTTCGATGATTTTCCTCAGCCCTTTAGGTTCAGGGATTTTTAGTTGTTTTTCCAAACTGTCAAGACTTTCGGCAACACGACGAGCGATCGCTAGTAGAATATCCCCTATATCCACATCACTCATTTCTAAATCTTGACTAGACTCAAAATACACTACATGAAAACCTGCTTGTTCTAATTCGGCTTTGAGTCTGAGCAATTCTGTAGATTTACCGCAACCAATATGCCCTGTAAAAAGTTCACAGGTAGGCTCATCGGGCGAGAAAAATGTAATATTGTCTCTTAATTCTTCAATAATTCTGCCTCCCCGAACTGAGGCAAAATCAATATAGTATTGTTGATCCTCGGCGTTTTCCACCGCCAAAGTTTTGCTAGGGTTGCACGCCTGATAAAACTTTTGCAAGTCCAGTTTCATTCAATCTCTTGTCACAAGGTTTCCCCATTAGTTTATACAGAATCTTAGTTCAATTTTCCCAAAAAATACCTATTTTTTATTTTTTTCCAAAAGAATAAGACATTAATCAGCTTTAACGTTTTAAATATTGTCAAGCTACAGCTTGAGATAGGCTTATTATTTAATTTAGTGATTGCAGTTAATGACTCAAAAACCTTATTTTACTCTTTATAAAACTTAGCTAATCTCAAGCTGAAGCTATTACATGAAACTCAACTGGCTACTGTAGATATCTATGCCAAATTCATTAAGCAATATGAAGAAAACCAGTTTTTACTACGGTTTACCAATGTGCCACCGCAGGCGTTAGCGTAGCTTACCGGAGGTATCGCATTTTTCAATTTCCTACATCAAATTAAGTAATCAATAGAGTCATAGATATTTTTGAGCTTATTTCCTTACAAAAGTTAATACTTTAACTGCCATTTTTTGCAAAATTTTTGGGAAAACTCAATCTACGTTACTGTATTACTCCTTACAAGCGAGTGGTAACAGCTTGGCTTTCATATCTTCAAATTTGCATAAAAGCTGAAAAGCAAGCTGAATAGAAGATATGAACAAGAAAATTACATTTATTTTAGGAGAAGTATTATGCAACTGTTAGAACAAACTACTGTCAAAACTTTTGAGCAAAGTAATAATAATGTTAATTCTTCCAGCAAATCTCGCCCCCAACTGACAATGATTTGGGTAGAGGAATGTAATGAAGGGAATTGTAAATTAACTGCTAAATGGGTTGTTGAGTAAGAATAAAATTTAACCGCCGAGTAAAACTAATAATTGGAGGTGCTAACAAAATACATCGACGGTTCAATTTTTAACAACTTCTTGTTAAGCGATATGTAGCACTTTTCGTAATAGTGCTTGGTCTTCTAACTTCGCTTTTAGCCGACCATTTTCGATATCTCGAATCCAACTTTGGCTTTTACCTGTCAGCTTGGCCAATTCGCGCTGAGAAAGATTTAAAGTTTTTCGAGCTTGTAAAATTTGCTCACCAACTAAATCACCTGCTGTTTTGATTTTTTGTCTAGTCTTGGCTGTGCGCCGTTGTTTCTTCTCTGATTCGGCAATTTGTCTTTCCCATTCTGGCGGTAATTCAAAAGATAAAATCCGTGCATTCATCAACAAATTCCATTTACCACGGGGGCCGTTATCTGTGAGGCGATTTTCACCCCCAGCATCATTAATCCAAAACTCTAAGGCTTCATCGGGGTCTTCGGGAATATCTATTAACTTGGCCCATAATGGTTGAATTGCTGGGGGATAGGTAACGGGGTCAAAAATGGGTTTAATTCCTAAATGATTTAACACTTCTAAATCGCTTTCAAATGTTCGTAGTAGACGTTTGCGTTCGTCTCGATGTCTGGAAGCAAGATTGACTTTTTCTTGACCATAAGCAATGCGAAGTAAGGTAGGAACTGTAATACGTTGTTCCTTACCCATTTTGGTTTTAAACAGCAACCACAGCATTAGCCTTACTGCTCCCTCATGTTGCTGCCAGATACTCATGACTGTAGTTAACACAGTCTTGGGTAGGCTGCCATATTGATAGAATGCGGCGCGTTCTTTGCATCCTTGTTTATTGAGGAAATATTGGCTCCATATCCCGGCTTTAACTTTAAAAGTTAGCCCTACTAGATATTTACAACCCAAATTATCTTCTTGAAAATGGTGCTGAATACCTATCAAATGCCACAAGCGGTTACTGCTAACGGAAAACCCCTTGACTTGTCCTTGCTGGGGCCAGTCCATCGAGATAATAAGAGAGCAAGCTTGCTGCACAAGATTTTTCATTAGAGCTAATTTGGCAGCTTTGCTTAAGTCTTTGCGTTTTTCTAACCCTAAGTATTTTTCTAGCTGTCGTTCATCGATAGTAAACTCCTGCTCCCAAGGTTTATCTAAAGCGGTAGCATGGGCAGCTAGAATCAAATGGATACAAGCGGCTCTAATATCAAACGCTTCGAGAACTTCCAAATCTCTTACCTTATCGTTGACTTGGAATGGGTTCTGGATGTGGAAAGCAATTTTACCTCGTCCTTGGTTAACGACCCGGCTGTAGCAGACATAGCCGGCTTCATCTATTTCCCAATTTAGGGATGTACGTTGTGCTAGTAGGTTGCAGGCTTCCCAAATTGCGATCGCCGATGCAAATGGGTTATTCTTTCCATTGGAAAATAAGTCAGGACTAGTAGCATCTCGCGGTTCTACTTTACATCTCCCCTTCTTGGCTTGCCACTGTATTGGGGATTTTGTCGGACAGGCTATCACACACTGCGGTTCGGCATAATAACCTTCACAATTATTACAAAGAAATGGATCTATCCAGTATTCATTTTTTTCTATTGTGATTGCACCCGTAGGACATTGGGGACGGCAGTTGTCACATCCAACGCAACTGTTGTTAGGAATTGTATAAGGCATATAACGTTCTTCCCACCCTAATCGTTGAGATGTTTGGCTCAAGTTTCCCCCCTAGATGTGTCCTTATAACTAACTAAAAAGTTTTGCGTAGTGAGTCGTGAGTAAGGAGTTTTGCTTATCTCCCCTGTTACTCTGCTCCCCATTCACTACTCCTTTACAAATTAGCTATCTAGCAAAAATACTAGATTCTTGCCAAAATAATTGCTCACATCCATCTTGAGTTCTTGCATCCAGTTGGAAGCTATTTCAGACTTTGAACTAGAGCCTAAGATTACTTCTTCATTCAATAAACATTTCATAACTAATTTAATAAATTTGTTCATAATGAGCCTACAAATGGTTCTTAAGATTTTAGGAAATACTACGCTTGCGAACATTTTTATTTAACCTTAAATGCTTAACCAAAATATTTTTCAGAAACCTTAACATCGCTAATAACTAGGCTTAGTTGCTTTTATTAATAATTTTAATATTTGATTCTTAATTAATAATCTGCCAACCAAATAACAGATTATTTAGCTAAAAGAAGTCAGCACAAATGACTAGCTTCTGCATTTTGTATATTTATATACTATTTGTAGTGTTATTTTAATAATTTTTTAAAAGATGCTAATAAATATCATTAAGTAGGTGGACACAATTTTTATAAGACGCATTTCGACTACGCTCAATGCTCGTTAACCTTATTAGAAGAGGGTTGATCGCAGTCGAAACCCGGCGCTATCAAGTTAAGTTTAATTTAGTCCTTCTACTTACCCTGCTGGGTAGTCAAAATACTTTAAAAATAAAAATATGTATCTGTTGGTATTTGTTAATACTTTTATTTACAATTTATCAGCAGCAAAGCGCTATATAAGAGGTTATTTATAAAGTAAAAATAAAATTCTTGTAGGGTGTGTTAGGCGCAGATTTTGACTATAGGTTCTCATGAAAAATCTGATAGAAGCGCCTAACGCACCGTTAGATCAGATGGTGCGTTAGGCTGAAGCCATAACACACCCTACTTAAGATTTACTTTATAAATAGTCTCTAAACAAATTTATTATAGTAAACATTTGCATGATTAAAATCAATAAGTATTTACCCATTCTCATTGCCATCTAATATTAATAACAATTTTTCTCATCTGTTTATAAATCACTAAAGCAATAAGTAAAATGTATAAAGTCAGGGAATTTTGACTCTTACAAATTAGTCGATTAATAACTAAATAAGTAGACAATATTAAGTTAAGATGATGATTAAAGTAATAGACGATTTATTGGCATAATCGCCAGGAGAACATACATGGCCGTACTCACAGGATTGACCTACGGAGGCAACACTTGGACACCTAAATTCGCCCAAGAAATTGACAAAGATAAATGTATCGGTTGTGGCAGATGTATTAAAGTATGTGGCTATCCTGTGTTGGATTTAAAAGCACTCAATGAAGAAGGCGAATTTGTAGACGATGAGGAAGATGATGAAATCGAGCGCAAAGTAATGGTAGTTGCTCATCCAGAGAACTGTATTGGATGTCAAGCTTGTGCGCGGATTTGTCCTAAAAACTGCTACACTCACGCCACATTGGAAAATTAAGCTATTCAGCAAAGGACATTGTTGGTTGCAAGGTAATAAGAGGGGAGGAAGAAATTCAAAATTCAAAATTAATCTTGTGAATTTTGTAATTTGGATGGAGATTTATTGTTCTACAAGATACTACCGAGATGTAGTAAAAAGTTTGCGGTAAACAAAAGCGTAAATCATTAATTGTTAACTATTAAACAAATCATACTTGCTGATAAGAATAATGATGTTCTTTGGAAATAGAGGCGCGTAGTTACGCGCCTTTACTTTTATGAATATACAGGAAGTTATTGTTAAGTTTTTAAGGGAAGATGTGAAGATAAATGGAATAATTCCCGTAAGTTTTATAAGTGTAAGCTAGAAATTAAATAAGTGAAATATCAGGTATTGGGGATTAGGTACTGGTGGTAGTTAAGCAATGACCCTCCGGGTTCGCCAGTTCCCTACGGCGGCAGACCCTCCTACAGGACTGGTCTCACCAATGACCAATTACCCATTACCATAAATATATGAGTAGGTGGTATGCAACAAATTCCTGTTTCACTGTGGACTCTAATTGCAGGAATAGTAGTTGGAGTCGCCAGTCTTTGGCTTGGTCAAAATCACAATCTACTGCCTATTGAAGCATCGCTACAAGCGCCTTTGGTCGATGGCTTTTTTAATATTATGTTTACCATTGCCGTGGCGCTATTTTTGGTAGTGGAAGGCACGATTTTGATTTTCTTGTTTAAATATCGTCGTCGTCGCGGTGATAATACTGATGGCTTACCAGTAGAAGGGAACCTTCCGCTAGAAGTTTTTTGGACGGCGATTCCATCAATAATTGTGATTTGTTTGGGTATATACAGTGTAGATGTCTACAATCAAATGGGAGGATTAGAGCCTGGAAGTCATCCCCATTCTTCATCTCACGTAGCTCATGCTTCTGGAAGTGCCATAGCTGCTACCTTAAATGATAGTGCGGCTACTCCAGGTATCGGCATTGGGGCAAACCCTACAAATCAAGGTAAGAACGCAGACTTGGTAGTTAATGTAACTGGGATGCAGTTTGCTTGGTTATTTGACTATCCCAATAATGGTATATCGGCCGGAGAATTACACGTTCCCGTGGGTGCTGATGTGCAACTCAACCTGAAAGCGCAGGATGTGATTCACTCATTCTGGGTTCCACAATTCCGGCTCAAGCAAGACGCAATTCCCGGTATCGCTACTCAATTAAGATTCGTCGCTACTAAGCCAGGAACATATCCGGTGGTGTGTACTGAATTGTGTGGTGGTTATCATGGTTCGATGCGGACACAGGTTATTGTCCACACACCAGAGGAATTTGATAGCTGGTTGGCAGAAAATCAGGTAGCGCAACAAGATTTACATCAAGCTGTCGCAGTTAACCCAGCTAGTTTATCAGCATCAGAATTTCTTGCACCCCACACCCACAATATGGGGATTAACGCAGAGACTTTGGAGTCAATAGTCAATAGTCAATAGTCAATAGTCAATAGTCAATAGTCAATAGTCAATAGTCAATAGTTAATCCGTTACTTACTTTGGACTATGGACTGTGGACTATGGACTCTTCAAAAGAAATTGCAAAAACGCTTATGACACGAGTTGAATTTCCACCACACCTACCACCGGATGATAATGAATCAAAAAATCTGGTGGTTGGACATACCTTACATCTTCCGGCTTGGAAGTGGCGAGATTACTTTACTTTTAATGTAGATCACAAGGTTATCGGTATCCAATACCTGGTAACAGCGTTTGTGTTCTATCTGATCGGTGGGTTGATGGCGATCGCTCTCCGTACCGAGTTAGCAACACCTGATGCAGACTTCATCGACCCGAATCTGTACAACGCTTTCATGACCAACCACGGAACAATCATGATTTTCTTATGGATTGTTCCCAGTGCGATCGGTGGGTTTGGTAATTATCTCATCCCCCTAATGATTGGGGCGAGGGATATGGCGTTTCCTAAACTAAATGCGATCGCCTTTTGGTTGAACCCACCAGCCGGCTTACTCTTGTTACTGAGTTTCATATTTGGCGGTTCTCAATCTGGTTGGACAGCTTACCCACCTTTGAGTCTGGTGACTGCGCCAATGGCTCAAACTCTGTGGATATTGGCGATCGTATTAGTTGGGACTTCTTCAATTTTGGGTTCGGTGAACTTCGTCGTTACTATCTTGATGATGAAAGTTCCCAGCATGAAATGGGATCAACTACCTTTGTTCTGCTGGGCAATTTTGGCAACCTCTGTACTAGCACTACTATCTACACCAGTGTTAGCTGCGGGTTTGGTGTTGCTATTATTTGACCTCAACTTTGGTACTTCCTTCTTCAAACCAGATGCTGGCGGTAACGTCATCATCTATCAACACTTGTTCTGGTTCTACTCTCACCCGGCAGTATATTTAATGATTCTGCCTATCTTCGGCATCATGTCCGAAGTAATTCCCGTTCATGCGCGGAAGCCAATTTTTGGCTATAAGGCGATCGCTTATTCTAGTGTAGCTATCTGCGTCGTCGGCTTGTTCGTCTGGGTTCACCACATGTTTACCAGTGGTACACCCGGCTGGATGCGGATGTTCTTCACTATCTCTACCTTGATTGTTGCTGTTCCTACTGGTGTGAAGATTTTCGGTTGGGTCGCAACCTTATGGGGTGGTAAGATTCGCTTTACTAGTGCGATGTTGTTCGCTGTTGGCTTGCTGTCTATGTTTGTGATGGGCGGCTTAAGCGGCGTAACGATGGGTACAGCACCCTTTGATGTCCACGTTCACGACACATATTATGTAGTGGCGCACTTCCACTATGTCTTGTTTGGTGGTTCTGTGTTTGGGATTTATGCCGGGATTTATCACTGGTTCCCCAAAATGACCGGACGCAAGTTAAACGAAGTTTGGGGTCGGATTCACTTTGCTTTGACCTTGGTGGGAACTAACTTGACTTTCTTACCAATGCACAAGTTGGGTTTACAAGGTATGCCTCGCCGGGTGGCGATGTATGACCCCCAGTTTGTTGATTTGAATGTGCTTTGCACTATCGGGGCGTTTATTTTGGGTTTATCAGTGATTCCTTTTGCGATCAATGTGATCTGGAGTTGGAGCAAGGGAGAATTGGCTGGTGATAATCCTTGGGAAGCTTTGAGCTTGGAATGGACTACTAGTTCCCCTCCTTTGGTGGAGAATTGGGAAGTTTTGCCTGTGGTGAATCATGGGCCTTATGACTATGGTCATTCGGCGGAAGTGGGTGTGTTGGAGACCTAACCCCCTAACCCCCTTCCTTGCCAGGGAAGGGGAATTAATAAAGTAAATTCTCCTCTCCTTGTAGGCTACCGTGTACACACAAGTCTGATCAACCTTGCCCCATAACGTTTTGATACCCCCCTAACCCCCTTTAAAAAAGGGGGAACAAAAATCAAAGTCCCCCTTATGAAGGGGGATTTAGGGGGATCAAACCACATTTTGCACCCAGCACAAAGATGTGTGTACACCGTAGCTCCTTGTAGGGGAGAGGTCAGGAAAAACTTGATGGGAGAAGTAAATATGACTGTTGTAACGGCGCATGAGGATCATGGCGGACATGAGGCGCATCCAGATTTAAGAGTTTGGGGATTGTTGACTTTCCTGATTTCCGAATCTTTGATGTTTGGCGGATTTTTTGCCACCTATCTGTTTTTTCGCGGGTCTACAGAGGTGTGGCCGCCGGAGGGAACAGAGGTAGAGTTATTTGTCCCGACGATTAATACAATTATTCTGGTGTCTAGTAGCTTCGTCATTCATTTCGGTGATATGGCGATTAAGAAGGGTAATGTCTGGGGAATGCGGTTTTGGTATCTCGTCACCGCAATTATGGGAGCGGTTTTCTTAGCTGGTCAGGTGTATGAGTACCAGAATTTAGGCTATGGTTTGACCACCAATGTCTTCGCTAACTGCTTCTATATCATGACTGGGTTCCACGGACTGCACGTATTTATCGGACTGTTACTGATTTTAGGTGTATTGTGGCGATCGCGTCGTCCTGGTCATTATTCTGCAACTAAACACATCGGCATCGAAATGGCAGAAATTTACTGGCACTTCGTAGACATCATCTGGATTATTCTATTCACCTTAGTTTACATCCTCAACATTTTGTAATGGGTAATAGGTAATGGGTAATAGGTAATAGTTCTTCCAATTAGCAATTACCAATTCCCAATTACCAATTACCAAGGAGGTCATTTTGCATACCAACACCAACAAATTTTCCTGGTTCCAAGTTTCAGAAGATATCAAAAAGTTATTAATTTTAGCAGCACAGAATTGGGAAAACACTTCAGAATCAGAAAAGTATATTCAAGAAGCTCTGAGCAAAACTGGAGGAAATACCGATGTATTAGTAGCAGCTTATAGGTTTTTCTACTATAAAAATAATTATTCCTTGGCATTACAAACAAGTTACGAATTATTAGATAAAATTAAAAAATCAGAGAAATTTCCTGATGAATGGGATCAGCTTAAACCTGTACTAATCAATCGGCGGGAAGAATCTCAAATCAGGTTGTACTTGAACGCTTATGCAGCCGCAGGATTAGTATTAGCTAAGTTAGGGGAAATCGAGCGAGCTAAGGAAATCAGCATGAGAGTCAAGGAAATTGATGACAAGCATGATTTCGGAGCAGGAATCCTCCTGGATGTTTTGACACGCCCAGCAGAAGAAGATGATTGATTCAGTTAAAAGTGAACAGTTATCCGTTATCATTCAACACTCAACAGTTACCAGTTAACAACCATGAACATTTTCTCATTTTTTACTGCATCTTCCTCTAAATCTTTATCCACATCTCCTAATAGTAATAACGACTTACTTCCCTCCAGAATTGTTGTTCCTGTCTTACCAAATGAGGAGCTTCCCAGAGTTAATGCTCCCATTATTGTCTTTCCTAGCAACAATTATTAACTGAGTGTTTAAATATCATGCAAGGTAGGGATTGGCTCCTGACTGGAGACGGTCAATATCAAGTGTGTAAATCAGCGAGAAGTTGGGATTTATTACAAGAGAATTATCGTCTGTATCGGTTTTTAACTGATATGGAAGATGTTCTGAGTGGGGTAAGCGATGAATCAACTCGTTTACCCGAAATCCGAATGCTCGTGAGACGCTTGATTGTAAATTCGTACTGGGTGCGAAGTCAGTATTTAGAGCCTTCCCCAACTACAGGAACCTCTGTTGTTCTCCTATACGATGAATTAGGTTTTCCATTGACTGTGCAAACAGTAACATTTGCACCTGGAACTCGTTCTAATATTCATAATCATGGAACTTGGGGAGTTGTAGCAGTCTTAAAAGGACAAGAAAAAAATACTGTTTGGCGACGCACAAAAACCCCAGATTCTCAAGACAAAATCGAACCCACGGGAGAAATTATCCTATCACCAGGAGACATCATTAGCTTAACTCCCGATGCCATTCATAGCGTCCAAGCAATAGGTGATGAACCCACTGTCACCTTCAATATCTATGGAGAAACTGACCCCAAACAAAGATTTGAGTTTAATGCAGTAACTCATAGTGTCAAAAAGTTTTAGGGAGTGATGAGTGCTGAGTAGAAAGTTATTACTTCTTATTCTTCTTCCTCATCTCCCCCCACTCCCTCATCCCCAATTATCAGGAGAAATACAAATGGCTAGAGTGATTTTCTATGGAAAACCCGGTTGTAAGGGTGGTACTCGTCAGAAGGTCTTATTAACTGCGGCTGGTCATGAAGTAATCACTTATAACCTGCTGACAGAACCTTGGACAGTGGAACGTCTGCGTTCATTTTTTGGCGATCGCCCCGTTAAAGAATGGTTCAATCTCTCCGCACCACAGGTAAAATCTGGTGAGGTACTTCCTGAACAAATGGACGAACAGACTGCTTTATTTTTAATGTTGAAAGAACCTTTATTAATTCGCCGTCCTCTACTACAAGTAGGCGATCGCCGAGAGGTTGGTTTCGATGTGGAAAGCATCGACGCTTGGATTGGCTTAAAACCCGTAGACGAATCTTTCCGCGCCATGAGCGAAAGCCTCATGAGCCAGAATTTACAAGGTTGCGGTCATGGTAACGGCCACAGCCACGACCACCACCACGACCATCAAGGTGGTTGCAACCATCACGCTCAACAAGAACATCGTTAGAAGATGAGGAGGATGAGGGAGATGAGGAGGATACTAAAACTATACTTCTCTATCTCCCCCACTTCCCCCACTCCCTCATCTCCCCCTACTCCCCACTCTCCCATCTACCGCACACTAGCAGCTTCAGCAGTCAAGTCTTGAAACAAAGGCGTGCTGAGGTAGCGTTCGCCGTAGGAAGGTTGAATCATGACAATTAACTTGCCTGCGTTTTCTGGTCGTTTTCCTACCTGCAAAGCCGCGCATAAATTAGCGCCGGAGGAAATACCAGATAATAAGCCTTCTTCTCTGGCTAAACGCCTTCCGTAGACCATTGCTTGGTCGTCGCTGACTCTGATGACTTCATCGACTAATTCTAGGCGGAGAACATCAGGGACGAAGCCTGCGCCGATACCTTGGATTTTGTGCGGCCCGGCTTGTCCACCGGAGAGGATGGGGCTATTGCTGGGTTCAACTGCGATCGCCTGGAAACTCGGTTTGCGTGGTTTAATTACCTCTGCAATACCTGTAATCGTTCCTCCAGTACCTACTCCAGCAATAACGATATCGACTTCACCGTCGGTATCATTCCAAATTTCTTCGGCTGTGGTTTCGCGGTGAATTTTGGGGTTAGCTGGGTTGCGGAACTGCTGCAACATATAGGCATTGGGAGTATTAGCCACAATTTCTTCGGCTTTGCGAATGGCTCCCCGCATACCTTCTGTACCAGGTGTCAACTCCAAAGTTGCACCATAAGCCCTTAACATGGCCCGTCTTTCTTGGCTCATTGTTTCTGGCATAGTCAAAATTAAGCGGTAGCCACGCGCTGCGGCTACCATTGCCAGAGCAATACCTGTATTACCAGAGGTGGGTTCGACTAAAATAGTTTTTCCTGGTGCAATTAAACCTTCAGCCTCGGCTGAGTTAATCATACTCACCCCAATCCGGTCTTTTACAGAAGCAGCCGGATTCATGCCTTCTAATTTGACAACTATTCTGGCAACTACTCCTTCTGTTTGCGGAATCTTATTGAGCTTAACTAAAGGTGTGCCGCCAATAAGTTCTGTTACATCATTAGCAATTTTCATCAATCTACTCCTAAAATCCTCAATTTAGAGTCAAGTGTTTCTCTATAACAATCAGCTTATAACAATTAGCTTGTATGTATTTGATTTACCAAATAAATTTGCGTAAAAATATATATGAGGTATTCTCACTAAAGCACAAAAATACCAAACAAATAAGCTATTTAGAAACATTCACTAAACACTTTTCCTTTAAACTGCTTTTGTAAATCTAAATACATTTATAAGTGAAAAAATATTAAATATATCCTTTACCTGGAACTCTATTTTTGTGGCTCTCGTCCATTAACTAAGATTCGTAGACATCACTTTGTATTTAAGCAAACTTTTTACCCATATTTCCCAAATTTATAGAGATTTGACTTTCCTAATTTCTAACTTCTAAGCCTATTGACCACCAAATAGTGAAATCTGAACTTATTTATAAATACTTAATGGGACTTTTTTACTTATCTCGATACACTCGCCAATAAATATATTTTGCTTGAGTACAAGTTTCCAGCATAGAGTACTCAAACACAAACCTACATTTATTAGCAGCATAGTTAGCTTTGACCTTGATTTTAGGAATACTAGAACCCCGCTTCATCAATGCTAGTACCCCACCCCAAAAATACTAGTCCCTCTACCCCAAAAAATTTCTATAATTCTTCAACTGTAAAGGTTTCACAATTTGAGTACAAATCTAATAAATTTAATAATCTTGATCCGACTCAAATAAACTAGGGTTGAGGAAGTCGGCTGATATAAAACTAATAGGATTTACGCAGAGATTCCCCTCTACCCCCCGAAATTCAATGGGTAAAACCAACGAACTAGGGGGGACTTCTTAATCAATAAAAAGCTAATCATGAACATTAATTTATAAATATATTTGATAATTAATAACTTAGATTCAAAGGTAAAAGCAGATTTTCAGGTAAAAGATACCTTGTTTTTTACTATCGATATTTTTAAATTATGACATATTTTTTGTATTAGTAGCTTACTAGCTAAACCCTCACCCTAATCAAAGACGAGAACATAAAAATGTTTGTCCACCCACTCCCTACTCCCTACTCCCTACTCCCTTTTTCTAGCTAGGAGAGCAAAGATGAAAGTCAAACTTTTGAATGTTCTCACTGTGTGTTTAATTACTTTAGCCGTTCTTTCTCCAGGACTAGTAGTATTTAGTTTAGTTTGGTTAAGGCATACAGAGTTCGTTAAAACACAGAATCTAGAATTTGAAACCAATAAGATTTATTCAGCAAACACTACACTTTTCAGTGCAACTACAAATCAAACCTTAGCACCACCTCAAGTTAGCACTCAAAATCCTGATCAGAGTATCGTGAATCAATTGCTGACTGCTGAACAGTATAAACTTGCTGTCTTATTACAATGGTTCATTTTGCTAACACCTGTATTTATTGGGTTAGGAATTATTGTTTATGACAGATATCTTCTTTACCGCGCTGCTATTTTAAAAGAACAAATTGAAATGCTAGAAAAACTTTGGCAGCAGAGTATAGAACAATAAGTAAATTTATCTAACAACTAACAAATTAATTATGACTGAAGCAACACAGGAACGCCAAATTTCATATTTTAATTTAATTGATGAGTTATTAAAATGCCCTAATGGTCAAGAGCCAGAAATTTTAGAAGCTCAATCAGAATTAATTGATGCTGGTTTTGTCGAAGCAATTGTCCAAGTAGCAACCGCATTTGCTCATCAAGGTAATCAAGATGGAGCACAATTTCTATTTTTTCTAGCTCGTGAGTTAGCTAAACAGTTGGGATTGTATCCTGATTTTCAGAAATCTGAAGGAACAAATGAGGGGTAATAATGCTACTAACTGCAACTGATGCTGGACATATAGCGTTAGAGTTTCTCTTGGCAGACTGGAATATTTTAGACGAATACAGAGATTGGTTTACCATCTTTAATTCTCGTCTAACTGGTCAAAGCTGGTATATTGTAGAGTTGGGTATAGAAGGGTTTCCTGATAAATGGTATATCCAAGTTTACGACACAGGAGAATGTGACCCTAACTATACTTTTGTTTCTCCAATCAATGGGTCTGAGGGATTTGTTGATTTGGGACATTTACCAGAAATTCTAGCTGAAGTGTTAGTTGCAGAGCGCAAATCTAGGTAATTGGTGATTTTATATAATAATTAATCTCTTTGGTTTGTCTATATACCAGAGAGATATTTTTTTATTTGGGAATTATTTACTAAATTCGTAATATCAATTATGGTTATAAATACCATAAATTAACAATAAAGTTTTAACATATTTTTAAATAGATTATTTTCGTTGAATAAGGCTATTTGTCAACATTAACTAACAAAAATATGTTATAGTAGTTAGCGTGATGTACGCTACAGAAATATCAATTGCAATGATTGCGGAAGATATACTAGCTAAAGAGTTCACAAGAGTCGTCAGTCACTACTACCCAAAGGTTGGGGAATTATTAGACGGGTGTCATGTGAAAATCATCACCTGTTTCTGGGGACGACCTGCTAGACGCTTGCAATATATAGGAATTTATTGTTCAAGTGAAATGCTTCCTTTTGTGCAAGCCGAAAAAGAAATTCTTCGAGAAATAGCTGAAAATATGGGTCTGGTGCAAGTAGTTTGTATGAATGCTAAACGCTTATTGCGAGATCCTAAATCGAAGCTAAAAGATAATGATCCACGCCTATGGCTGGACTTGCAGATGGTAGCAAGGTAAAGTAAAAATCGTTAGCAAATAATGAAAACTGGACTGTTCTGCAATTACGAAAATCACCACCAAGACTCGCGCCGCGCTATTTTTGAACAGGTGGCGCTGGTGCGACAGGCGGAGAAGTTAGGTTTTGAAGAAGCTTGGGTAACAGAGCATCATTTTAATGAAGTAAATCTTAGTTCGTCGATATTGCTGTTGATGGCACATTTGGCGGGTGTGACTTCAACTATCAAATTAGGGACGGCTGCGGTATTATTACCATTCCACAACCCTATTAGGGTGGCGGAAGATATTGCTACCTTAGATAATTTGTGCAATGGACGATTATTATTTGGTGTGGCGAAAGGGGGGCCATTTCCCCAACATAATAAGCATTTTGCCACACCAATGGGTGAATCTCGCACCATGATGCTAGAGGCATTGACATTGATTCAAGAGCTTTTATATGAAACTGATGTATCATTTAATGGACAATATTATCAATGCGATCGCCTCACCGTTTACCCCAAACCATTACAGCGAGAAATCCCTATCTATATAGCCACTGGTGATGATGCAGGTATCGAATTTGCTGCTAAACACTCCTTTGCTTTGATGGGTGGGCCACCGTTTGCTTTAGAACGATTAAAAAAGACGGTTAATACCTATCGCGCCTTAAATTCTAGTGGTGGGGAAAAATTTGTTTTAGCACGCTTCTTTTATGTAGGCAAAACTTGCGACGAAGCAGTGAGCGAGGCTTTACCTTTTATTAGGTATTTTAGCCAAAAAATGCAAGCCAATTCAGCCCAAGTAATGCAGAATAGTGCTAGTGGTCATCAGCCATTTGACCGCACCAATATTTGTTTTGACGAAGACTACTTGCTGGAAAATTCTATCATTGGTGACGTTGCTACTTGTCGAGACAAAATCAAGAAATTTCAAGACGAATTGGATCTAGGTACATTAGCGCTCAAACCCTCATCTTTTTCTCTGCAAAAAAATCAGGAAAGCTTGCAGCGCTACAACCAAGAGGTACAAAATTATGTCTAAACTGAATCTGCTTCCACCCGATGATTTACCGCCTAGTGTGGTGTCAAAAGAGGATGGAATGCTGCATCTGGAACTAGAACAGTCTATTGGGAGGTGCTTCTATCTAGCTTGCGATCGCATTACCCAAGCACTACTGAATAACTGCCAGTGGTATCTTACCAAAAAAGATGCGATCGTCATGTTAATAGTAGACTGTCCAGATATCGTCTCTTATTGGCATATAGTCAGCAATATCCCTCAATTGGGGAATCGCTTAGAGAGGTTTACTAAAAATGCCAAAATCCGCGTCTATCCACCTTTTGGTAAAGGCGGGCCGTTAGAAATCAGCGTGAATGAAATTTCTGCCTATCGAGACTGGCTGTAAAGTTTGATTATAGTTCTATTTACATACCCAGTTTTTCTAATAAGCTGGGTTTTTTGTTTTTCCCTGATATCATTTTTTTGACTAGAAGTTAAATACTAGCATAAAAGTTAATA
The DNA here is from genome assembly GCF_019976755.1 of Nostoc sp. MS1. Lineage (NCBI taxonomy): Bacteria > Bacillati > Cyanobacteriota > Cyanophyceae > Nostocales > Nostocaceae > Nostoc > Nostoc sp. MS1. The sequence goes on along the minus strand of NZ_AP023441.1, from coordinate 3,522,110 downwards.
ATCCTACCTATAGATAAATGGGGCAAACAAGCGCTCGCTATCTGTTTTTGAGAGAATAAATACTTACTGATTTCATCTTCACTTATTTATAATAAAAAGGACTAAAATGATCAGTATAAAAAAATAAAATTGAGCAAATAAAAGTTTAATAGATAATAGACTATTGACTAATAACTATTGACTTTAAATATTCTTAAATTCTTATGAGTATTTCTACTTCTGCAAAAACCTGGATTTGGCGAGGCTTTCCTATTTGCTATCAAACTCAAGGAACGTCTGGGCCTGCTGTTGTATTAGTACATGGCTTTGGCGCTTCTTGGTCGCATTGGAGAAAAAATATACCTGTATTAGCACAAAATTGTCGCGTTTATGCAATAGATTTAATTGGTTTTGGTGGTTCAGCCAAACCTCAACCAGATACAGAAATCACATACACATTAGAAACGTGGGGACAGCAAGTAGCCGATTTTTGTCGGGAAGTAGTAGGTGAGCCTGCTTTCTTAGTAGGAAATTCTATTGGCTGTATTGTAGTCATGCAGGCAGTAGTCAGTAACCCAGAGATTGGTTTAAGTGTTGCCTTACTTAACTGTTCTCTGCGATTATTACACGATCGCAAACGGGAAACTCTACCTTGGTCACGTCGTTATGGTGCGCCGTTGCTACAACGTGTACTATCTGTAAAACCAATTGGTCAGTTCTTTTTCCGGCAAATTGCTCAACCAAAAACAGTCCGCAAGATTCTCCTGCAAGCTTATATTAATAGCGAGGCGGTAACAGAGGAGCTAGTAGATATATTAACAGCACCAGCGAGTGATCCTGGTGCTGTGGCTGTGTTTCTAGCATTTACTTCTTATTCTTCAGGCCCCCTCCCAGAAGACCTGTTACCTGTGTTACCTTGTCCAGCAATTATCATCTGGGGTGCAAAAGACCCTTGGGAACCTGTAGACTTGGGACGCAAGTTAGCCGACTATCCTCAAGTACTCAAGTTTATACCTTTAGAAGGGGTAGGGCATTGCCCCCAGGATGAAGCCCCTGAATTAGTTAATCCCCTTTTACAAGATTGGATTAGAGAGCGGTTGATGGTAAGCGATGAGGCAAAATTAGAGGCGTAGTTTTCTATGGAAATAATTACTACCAGCGACGACCCCAACCGCCGTTCCAGCCCCAGCCACGGTTCCAGCCGCCCCAGCCACCGCCGCCCCAGCCGCCTCCACGGCAGCCCCAGCCGCCCCAGCCGCCAGCTAGGAGTTCTTGTTCTGTTGTAGATAATTCCACAACAGACTCAGAATCAGATTTCATCTGTTCTTCCACAGATAAATCCTTGAGCAAGTCGGATGTTTTTGTTAATGCTGACATATCTACCTCCGTTTCTTGTATTTCAGTTAGGGAAAATTAGATTTTATGTGAGTTGTGGGAGCTTTTTCTTAGCAGTACTTGCAAAGCTTCAAGCACTCAACTAATTACCTATCGGCTTGACTGAATTAGCAACGACCTTCATCTGCGGTAACATACTTTCTTCCAATAACATCTGCGATGATCATGATGATCCTCATGATCATCATAACCACCATCAGAGCTATCATCATCGTCATACCTTCTTCCCCCAGATAAAAGTTGTTGATCTTCTATGGATAAATCAACTAACAACTCTGATGTATTTGTTATTGCTGACATATTTACCTCCGTTTTTAAAATCAGATTGCTGTATGTGCTATGTATTTAGATTCCTGGTGCAATATTTGAAATTTTGGGTAACGTCTATGCACAAAAGTTTGGATTTATGAAGGAATGAGCAGAAAAGAAAATATTTTTGTTGAAACTTTCTTTTCTAGCTCTATGTAGTTGATCATAGAAGGAGATTCTAAGAAACTGCACTAATTCACACAAAATCTAATTGATTTTGTGTAAGTCCCTTTAGTCGGTTGCTCCTCCATTAATGGCAAATTACTGCGGTAATCTCCGAATGCTAATGATGCTTCTAGTTGTAACTAGAAAACGTCTATTGCCTGTGTAGAAACCGACATCACCTCCACTACTATCACCTTCATCAGTAGAGCCTGTATCGTCATATCCTCCACTAGAAGAACCTCCACTGGATGAGCCTCCACCACTAGAGCCGAATCCACCAGATAGAAGTTGTTGTTCTTGTGCAGATAATTCTGTCAACAAAGCGGATGTACTCATTTGAATCGACATAATTAATTACCTCACTTACGTTTATAGGTGTGTCATTCACCTATGTTTTTATTATCAACAACTCATGATTTTTTTAAATTAATCTAAAGTCGGAAAATAATTAAATGAATTTATTTCCTTTGGTCAATGAATATTCGTGACAACCATATCAAATGCTGTATTTAATTAGCTATTTAATTTATTAATTAGAATGATAATATCATTTCTTAGTAATAAAATATATTAATTTGTATGAGTAAATATAAAATTCCCGGACTTAGTGAATAAATCCGGGAAATAGTTAATAGTGAGACTGGTTATTTTTAAATATCAAACTGATAAAAACTTTAAATGTTCTCCTTGTTGTGAGAGGAAATCATTTAACGAACCTTGTAGTTGTACTTTACCTTGCTCGATAAAAACTATCCAATCAGCACGATTGACAACGCTAGGACGATGGGTGATGAGAATTGTGGTTTTACCTTGGCGTGATTCTAAAAGCCTATCTAATACAAGACCCTCACTTACTGGGTCAAGTCCAGCCGTTGCTTCATCTAAAATTAGTACGGGTGGATCAGTCAGGATTCCTCGGGCGATCGCTAGTCTCTGTTTCTGTCCACCAGAGAGATTAGCACCAAACTCACCTAATACTGTTTGATAGTTATTAGGTAGTTGGCTAATAAAACTATCAGCATCAGCAATATGACAAGCCTTGACAACTTCTTCAAAAAGAATATGAGGCGTTCCTAAACGAAAGTTTTCTAAAATTGAACGACTCCAAAAGTGAGGTTCTTGAGGTACATAAACTACTTGCTGTCGCAAACAATTTAGGTCAAGGTCTTGAATATTATAGAAACCAATGCGAATATTACCGGAATTTGGTTGATATAAACCTGCTATCAGCTTTGCCAAAGAACTTTTACCACAACCTGATTTACCAATCACAGCAATAGTCTTTCCTCCAGGTAGCTTGAGAGAAAAATCTTCCAATAAATCAACTCTCCCAGGATGATGAAAGTTGACATGAGAAAAACGAATATCTGCATCACTAGATATTTGAGCAATTGGTTTTTGTGCTGTCTCACCCATTTCTGAAGTCGCATCAATCACTTCTAAAAGGCGGGAAATAGCCGTTTGGGAACGGAAATATTCATCTATTAAACCAACCAGGGAACTAATCAAAGTCAAGACGTTAATTTGTAGCGTATTAATTGCCAACATTTGACCAATGCTTAAATTCCCTTCCATGACCAAAATACTACCTAGACCTAATAAAACTACACCACCAATACTAGATAAAAATCTAGCCATAGTATTATTAATAATGCCAATTTGAATAGTGCTGAAAGTTAGATTAGCTAAACGACCAAAGCGGCTTTGAAACTCATCCCAGAATTGAGGGGCTGCATTTGTCGTCTTGAGTACCTGAGCGCCTTTAAATGTTTCTACTAAAACCCCTTGATTTTCTGCTCCTAAAACTAAAATATTGCGCGTTTTCTGTTGCAAAACTGGTAAAAAGGGCAAGGTAGACAAACTCATCAATGCACCAATAGCAATTACCGTTAATGCAAGCTGCCAACTATAAAACAGCATCAGGAAAAAGGAAATAATAGCAATAAAAAATTGGCTAGGTAACAGCACTACAAATTGCGATACTAATTGATTGATTTCATTAATATCTCTCAGGCGGCTAGTAATTTCTCCACTGCGGCGAGCTTCGTAATAAGTTAAGGGTAACTGGAGTATTTTGCGTCCAAACTCTAAAACTAAGCCTAATTGTAGTCTTTGACCAAAGTGAGCAATCATTGTTGATTCTAAAATTTGCAGAGTGCTACTAAATACAGTCATAACTACAACGGCTATAACTACAACAGTTAATAAATCAGTATCTCCGCGAACTAAAACATCATCTGTTAGTAGTTGAATAAGAACAGGAGTACCTAAAGCTAGTACACCCAAGACTATGTTGATCATCAAAACCTGAGAAAGTAACCCACGATAAGGCAAAATGCGCTGGAGAAAGCGCACAAAACCTGCTTGGGGTTTCTCTTGCGGCTGTTGACCAAAACGGTGCGGGTCTGGCTCTAGCAAGAGCATGACCCCATTCCAAGCTCTAGATAACTCATCTTTGTCGATATAACGAATACCTACGGCTGGGTCAGCAATTACGTATTTTTTGCCTCGTTTGTCGTGTAAAACTACCCAATGATAGCCACGCCAATGAATGATAGCAGGTAATTTAATTTCTTTAATTCTGTCTAAAATTGCTGGTGAAGCTTTAACGGCTCTAGCATTAAAACCTAAATTCTCAAATCCACGTTTCAAGCCTAATAAGGTTGTACCTAATTGTCCAGTTCCTACTGCTTCTCGACTTTTATTCATACTCAAAAAGTGTCCATAATGCCGAGAAATAGAAACTAGACAAGCGGCTCCACAATCTTCTTCACTAAACTGTAAAGTACAAGGGTATTTTTTTCGTGAGTTAAAAAAGTTGAACATAATTTGTAATTCGTAATTAATTTGGAAGTAGGTATTAATTAATTCCAAATTAAAGAGTTCTGCTTTTGACTGTTGACTGTGGACTAATTACAAATCTGCAATTAATCTCGCTTTTCTGAGGATGAATTTTAAGATTGTTTCTTCGCGGGAAATTATATTTGCTTTGCCTTCCATTCCAGCCTTGAGTTGACATTGTTTATCACCTCTGCCGACGTATAGAGTTTGTGGTTCTACAATTACTTCATAAGCTGTAGCTTTAGTAACCGAACCTTGGGGGTTATTACTAGCTACTGGTAGAGCATCTGCTGCTATTGTTTTGACTGTGCCTTTAAGAGTGCCGTAATCTGGGTAGGGGCAAGCTGAAACTCGCATCTGCACTTGTTGACCAGATTTAATTTTGCTGATATCTTGGGCTGGTACATTGGCTTTAATCTGGATGGGAGCATTGATAGGCGCAATCTGAGCGATCGCTTCACTTGGTTGCACTACTTGGCCAGGGTTACGCAGGTTTAATTGCAACACTGTACCCGCAATCGGGGCGCGAATCACACTCTGATTCAGGTCGTTTTCTGTTTGTTGTAAGTCTTTACGAGTTCTATCAAGTTGTTTTTGAAATTCTAGGCGTTGTTGCAGTAGAGTTTCTTTCTCTTTTTTCAATGCTGCTAAGGAGGCTTCCCCTCTTGCTTGTTCTTGTTTAATTCGTTGCGATGCTACCGTCACACTTGCATCGCTAGGATTCATGGCTGTCCTCGCCTTTTCCAGATTTGTTTGGGCGACTATTAAGGCTTGGTCTTTTTCTTCAAGTAGATTTTTGGCGTTAGCTTTGGCTTGTTCTAGCTTCGCCTGGGCAGAAATGACAGCTTGGTCTTTTTCTTCAAGCAGATTTTTGACGTTAGCTTTGGCTTGTTCTAGCTTCGCCTGGGCGGAAATGACAGCTTGTTCTTTTTCTTCTTGAAGGTTTTTAGCATTAGTTTTAGCCTCTGCTAGTTTGGCTTGAGCGGAAATGACAGCTTGTTCTTTTTCCTCAATAAAGTTACGCGCGATCGCACCCGATGCTACTATCGGTTGCAGTCTATCGCGTTGGACTTGGGCTAAAGTCAAGGCGGCTTGGGCTTCTTGGATAGTAGCAGTTAATACATTGTCTTGTTGCAGGCGATCGCGTTGTGCTTTTGCAAGTTTCCAGGCGGTTTCGGCTTCTTGTATAGTGGTTTTTAACAGGTTTTCTCGCTGTAAGCGATCGCTTTGCGCTCTAGCGAGGCTTAAAGCGGCTTCTGTTTCCCGTACTGTTGCAGTTAATAGCTTTTCCCGTTGTAAGCGGTCTTTTTGTACCTTGGCTAAAGTCAAGGCTGATTGTGCTTGTGTCATCTCCGCCGCCGCTTTTACTTGTTGGTCTACATAGTTGCGTTGCGTACCACTGAGTTCAGCTTGTGCAGCTATGGCTGTACGGTAATTTAAGTTAATCTGGGCTGCAATTTGCGTATCAAGTTGTTTTAACTGAGTATCAATGTTACTAAGTTGTAGTTGACTTTGCTGGATGACGTTCTGTAACTGGCTTTTTTGGGTTTGTAGGCGAGAATTATCAATATAGGCGATCGGTTGTCCTTCAGCTACGGTTTGATTTTCTGCAACATCAACCTTGATAATTTTGCCGCTAATTAGAGACTGTACAAGCTTTAATTCTCCTACAGGGCGAATAGTTGCAGGCACTTTTACAGTCACTTTGTACTTAAGAATAGAGGCCAGCACCACCGCGACAACAAAGATGCTGAAGACAATTACTCCACCGATACTAGTCCATTTACCAATATGAGGAAGAAATTCGTTAGCTTCTAATATAGGAAGTTCTTCGGGAATTGGCTGATTGGATTGTTGCCAAAAGTCATTTTCTTGGCGGTGTAAGGTGTTCACAATATTGCACCTTTATAGATGAATTTGAGCAAAATAAAGCTCTTAAATGATTTGGTATGTCATTTTTAAAGGCTTTTTTATTCGCACCTCGTAGACTAGGTTTTATACTGCATATTTCTCCAAAATATTTATAAAGTAGTCGAGAAAAACAAATTGTCAAATTAATTTTGTGATTGTTTTGTATCTACTCTCAGCTATAATATAACCGGGGAAGTAAGAAAAGAATGTGCTGTCAGATGTGCTTGCTTTTCTGAAATCTCTAACGTGAATTACGTATAGAGAGCATAGAGGAGAACGCTCAAACTCCCTCAAAACCTCACTTACTTTGAGCGGGTTATTATCATCTCCTCTCCCCTTTTTTCCTAAAAATACACATCAATAATTCCGTTAGCATCTTTCAATATTAATCTGGAAAACACAGTTTCTTAAAGAAGAGTATGCTTATATAGTAATCATTACTCCAGGCAGAAAGCTTTAGTAACGACAAAGATATAGTAGGCAAGTAGAATCCTATTGCCAATAAAATGTTTTAAAATTGCGTGGAATTACTCACAACAGAATATGTTGATGTAATAAAATCTTTTTCCCTCTACAGTTGATGTATTTCACACAAGTACAGCAATGAATCTTTTTGTGCTTAATTCTGGTTATTTATCAACTTAGTTTTGAGGTTTTGTCAAAAAGACTAAATTCATCACTATCAATTCAAGTTTGACAGATTGCTAAAGCTAATAGCCAAAATTTAATTTATTAAGATAAAAATCCATACTTTCAAAGGCTTTTTACTTTAATAAGCCAAAATTTTCGGTGCTATTCAAGGGATTTTAAACGGGGAAACTGTGCAAAGAGAATTATTCAGAATGGTACTTGCGATTGCACAAACCACAAATTGAGAAACAATGCAAATATTTGTATGACATGATTGTTAGCCTCACTTGCGCGACTAGGTGTAGCCTCACCTAAGAATTTAACTATAAGCACTGTCTGTTAATAATTCATAAACCTGGAGACAGAAATCAAACTTGCAAATCTACCACGCAGAGCAGATGTAAACTTATCTGATGGGATTCAATTCATATTGACATTAGTTTCTATACATAACTAGCGAATCATACTGTCAGTTACAAGAGGCAGGGGAGCAGTAGGGTAGTGCATCGGCAAAACCATGAGCCGGTGGGCAATGCCCAACGCCACTTACTTTATGTCGGGAAACCCGCCCAATGCAGTGGCTCCCCTACGTATATTTCAAAAATTAAGTATAAGTCCCATATCAGATAATTCCACCTGACGGGATAATATTATTTCGGGCAATGCCTAATACCGATACATGGGTAGGAGCGTAAAGCTTTACGCTCCCATAGTCAATTTATCTGTTACCACAATCTTGAGAGGTGTCATCAAAAAAAGACTAAAGTAAAATCAATAAATTAAATATTAATATTGAACTATTGGCAGTAAGCAATTTAATAATTATCTTTAGACTTTTTAAATTGAGATATAAAATTATATATAAAAATAAAAACTAACAAAAAACAACTACTTAACACTGATACACTAAGAGTGATAAAAGCTGGTACATTCATCGACTGAATTAAAATAATAGCTCCAATACTGAAAATAATAGCAGCTATAAAACTTATAAAGCCGACGACATTTTTATTCAAAATGTTCTCCTCACTCTCTTTTAATTAGGCTTTATTTACTAATAAAGGATTAGTCTATAAAAAGACTGTCAATTCCATTACCTTAAAATAAATTGATTCCTTTACTCATCAAAAGAGAAATTGCTGTAACTAATCTTGCTTATTTTGCAAATAATTAACTCATGTCATGCTTGCTTAAAAACTTATCGTATTTTGGTAATTGGTAATTGGTAATGGTAGAAAGCAATTACTTATTCGCTACTACCCATTACCAAATAAATAAACCATATCGTATGTAGAGACGTATATCTGTGCATCTCTACAGATAATCGATGTGTTACAAAGACTTTTGGAAATGGTATTACTGCTTTCTCTATGCGCCAATTTTAGGTGTGGAATGTGTCAAGGGTGTAGGCTTTGCTGACTTACACCCTTATTATACTTTTACGTATTGGGAATCAACCTACCGCAAGGATAAGTTGCAGCACCACCAGAAGCATCTCCAGCCACAGCAGCCGGGATTTCCTCTACTGGTTGGTTCTTAGCCGCTAAATAGTCGCTGCGGAGTTTGTCGTATAATTCCTCACGTCTGTCATACAAACGCTTCACAGGACGGGGTGGACATTGGTTGAGTAGGTATGCTGTTACTAAAGGTAAGGCGATCGTGCTATCTGTATAACAAACAATAGTGCTGGGTAATTCTTCTGGGTCAATCTTACCCCAGCTTACGGCTTCTGATGGTGTCGCGCCAGATAAACCGCCAGTATCAGGACGCGCATCGGTAAATTGGACGAAGAAATCATGTCCGCGTTCTTCTAATCCTAAAACTTCGTGAATCTGCGGTTGAGTTTGTAGCAAGAAGTTCTTGGGACTACCACCGCCGAGAATTACAGCTGCACTCCTTCCTTCTCCTTCTCTAGCATTGTAGGCGATCGCAGCTGTTTCATTCACATCAATTGACGGATCTAATATTAACTGTGAACCTTCCAACGCCAAAGCTGCAACGTTCATCCCAATGGAACTGTCACCAGGGGATGATGTATAGATGGGTACGCCATACTCATAAGCTGTAGCCAGCAAACAGGAATTTTTTACCCCAACTTGCTTCTCAACTTCTCGCACATACTTACCCAATAAGTAATGAAACTCAGCCGTTCCCATGCGCTTTTGGAAAGGTTCTGCTTGTAAAATCTTGCGGATAAAAGCGTCGGTTTCTAGTAAGACATCATAACCAAAGATGATGTCATAAATTCTGATAGTCCCTTCTTGGCGCAGCTTGACATCATCTAAAAATGGGTTTCCTGCAAACAACTCAAAACCCAAACCATAGTGCATATCATGATATAAATTCGCACCAGTACTAATCATCCAGTCAATAAAGCCGTTGCGAATTAGAGGCGCAAGTGCAGATACACCAAAACCAGCCGGTGTCATCGCGCCAGAAAGACTCACACCGACAGTAACACCCTCTTTCATTACATCACGCGCCAACAATTGACTGGCTTCCCGTAAACGCGCCGAATTATAAGCGGTGAAGTAATTATCAATCAAATCCACCACACTGATATCAGATGACATCGGTATAGGTGCAATTTTCTTACCCAAATGTTTTGTCATGTTGAGACTCGCAAATTGTAAAGTAGCCGAATCTAATGTTAACTATGTTTCAGCAACTTCTCGCATTGCTTGGGTATAAGAATTGTAGGCGCTTTGTCCAAAACACACGAAAATTACTTGTTCCAGGGAGTTAGGGTTCTCTAAAAACTTGGTAACTGTAGTAACGGCAATTTTACAAGCGCGTTCCATTGGGAAACTATAAACACCTGTACTAATAGCTGGGAACGCAATAGTTTTAATTTGATACTGTACCGCTAAGGCTAAACTATTGGCATAGCAGTTAGCAAGTAGTACATCTTCGTTTTGATTACCGCCTTCCCATACAGGCCCGACGGTATGAATTACCCATTTAGCAGGGAGATTATAGCCTTTGGTAATTTTCGCTTCGCCAGTTTCACAACCCCCTAATTGCCGACATTCTACTAATAGTTCTCTACCTGCTGCACGATGAATTGCACCATCAACACCACCACCACCAAGTAAGGAACTGTTAGCAGCATTCACAGTTGCATCAACTTGTAACTGAGTAATATCACCTTGAATAATTTTTATTCGCTGCATAATATTTTTGGGTTGAGATTTTTCTGTATTTTCTAAAATAAAATCAGCACGAATTGCTTGTAATCGCTGCAATATTGTCAAGAAATGACCATTATTTATCAACTGTGCTAAACGACCACTACAAAAACGTTCTTGACGAACGTGACTAGTAAATAATTTCTGTATTGTAGAAATATCAGCTAAATTTATGAGTTCTGGATTAGCTTCAAAACGGTTAGCTTCTTGCTGCCAACTTATCCAGTCAAAGGGAATAATAAAGTTTTCTGCGTAGATTGCGTCAATGAATCGCTTAAATTCTTGAGAATAGGCATAAGGTTCTAAAGTTAAAGGCTCAGTTTGTATGTCATATAAGTGGCAATCTTGACTGGAAAATAATGTTGAAAATTTAAGTACATTATCAATATTTTCTAGTGTTATTTGATTTGACATACCCAAATCCTCAAAACCGAAAGTTAGGTGCTAGAAGATAATTCAACAGATTCACCATATATATACCTACAAAGTAAACACTAAATCATTGACGCAATATTTCCTAACGAAAATGATTTAGTAGGGTATTTAATTTAAGTAACTAAGACATAAGCCTAGTTTCAGATCAATTCGCCTCATGTACTGATCAATTCAATCACGCAAATTTCTTTATTTTGCCAGTTGTAACATTTATTTTCTGTATTTTCTGATGAATTTGATGACAAACGATACACCAGAAGCATTAGAATCAGATAAGGAAATTGAGCGTATCATTGATGAAATAATGACATCAACCCAAAACCTTTCTGATGAACAATACCGTACAAAAATGCAGCGCCGTAAAGAAGTACAGGAACGGCGCATATCCCAAGCTGTCCCAGAAAAGGGATTAATTATTGTAAACACTGGTAACGGTAAAGGCAAAACTACCGCAGCTTTGGGTATGGTATTACGATCGCTCGGTCATGGATATAAAGTAGCGATCGTTCAATTTATCAAAGGCGCGTGGGAACCCTCAGAAAAGAGCGTGTTTAGTTTTTGGGAAGACCAAATTGAATTTCACGCAATGGGAGAAGGCTTTACTTGGGATACCCAAGACCGCGATCGCGACATTGACAAAGCTCAAGCCGCATGGGATAAATCATTAGATTTCATCCGTGACCCGAACTTTCAATTAGTTCTATTAGATGAAATCAATATCGCCCTGAAAATGGGATATTTAAGCGTAGATCAAGTACTTGCAGGGTTAGCAGAGAAACCCTCTAGTAAACACGTCATCCTTACAGGTAGAGGCGCGCCAGCCGCCTTGATTGAACGTGCAGACTTAGTTACCGAAATGACCCTAATTAAACATCCCTTCCGCGACCAAAACGTCAAGGCGCAACCAGGAATTGAGTATTAATGAGGAGCGGAGAGTAATCAATTCAAAATTCAAAATTCAAAATTAAAGAGTTTTGCTTCCTGACTCTTGACTATGGACTGTTGACTAAAAAAAACAACTGTCAACTGTCAACTAACTACTGACTATTTCTACACATTTGCAAAATGCGGCGATCGTTGGCGCTAATGGTGTTTATGGGATGATAATCTTGCAGCGTGACGGTGTAAGCATAGCTCATTGGTTCATCGTCGGAAAGTTGGGGTATTGTACTGGTTGTAGCTACTTCTGGTGAAGCACCAGCATCGGGTGTACCCGTAACGGTCATTGCTAACTCGCCTGACTTATCGATTGTGCCTTGAAAGCAACTAAACTCGGAGTTAGGCATATACAATGCGCCTACTAACTTACCTTGCTGTTTATGAAACAGCACATAGCCTTGTCCTACTTGATTGGGTTTTGGTGATTGACCAAAAAGATAAATACCGTCGTTGACTGGTACTTTAAATTTAGGCGCGATCGCAGTTTCTTTTTCAGCTTTTTGATTCAAGCTAACTAAAAGAGGAGTCTGGGAACTAGATACTTCGCCATACGTCGATAGGGTTGTAGAAGGTAATGCTGTAACTTCACTACTCAGCGCAGGCTTGATTTGTTCACCCACCATCGCAACGGTAAACAATAGACCGATAGCGGGTATTCTCAACTGACGCAAGGGTAAAAATTTAGAAATATTGTTAAGCACCCGACTCCTCCTGTGACAAACTGAACGACAGCCTCTGTAACTTGTCTTAAACCATAATGAAATCTTTAACGTTTAAGGCTCGGTCAAAGGTTTGATTTATCTTTCTTTAAATAAATACTTGTGAAAAACGCAGGTTTTAGATGTTTTTGGCAGATAAACTTAAACTATCAGCAATTAAGATTTTTCGGCTTCACCCGACAGATTCACCCAATAGGATGATGTGAATCATTAGTTAGATAATCTGCTTAGGTTTAGCATCTTAGTGTTATGTACCGTTCGTAGGTACAAAGAGATATACAACAGTAAGTTCTGCCATTTCGGAAAAGTCAAAATATTTTTATTTAATAACATTGTTTTTGTGCATTAAATACAGTATTTGTCTATGGTGCTTTTGCTGAATCTTTAGAAGATTGGGAAACTTCACTAGTTGCACCTACTTTAATTCTCAAGAGAGTATGATAAGTATAGGAATTTTCAAAGCGTGTTTAGTGGTGAGCGATTCGTTAGCGATAGCCCTAAAAAAAGCTTATAAAAAAGGCTGAGAACTGGGAATTGAACTACCAACCCAGCACTCAGCACATCCAAGTAAGTAGAAGGACTAAATTAAACTTAACTTGATAGCGCCGGGTTTCGACTGCGCTTAACCCTCTTCTAATAAGGTTAACGAGCATTGAGCGTAGTCGAAATGCGTCTTATAAATAATTGTGTCCACCTACTTACTTTTCTCAATCTAATAAAAAACAAATGTCCGCAACTCTATACTTTCTCTAGCTGGTGCATCTATAGGACTATTTGGATCATCAAAGCCTGTATGAGCTGCAAAACGTGCAGTTCCGTTTTCTGCGGAGTCGAAACACTTGATAAATATTGCTTCGTTTCTACGCATTTGCGGGAAATAATACCACTGATGATCCTGATTGTATGTGACTGCGTAGGTTTCACCAATGCGATCGCGATAAACTAAGTCGCCGGCTACAAGGTCTTGTGGTGCTATACTGCGTGCATCACATAGAGCCAGTGGTGACTCTTGAATTGTGTCAGCAATTCCTCGCCATACGTTGATGATGGCAAATCTTTGTTGCAATAGTGACTCAATCTCACTATCATCTATACCCCTGGCTGCTAACTCCCTACGGGCGCGAGTATAGCCAGATTTAGCAGTAAAGTCATTGTGTACGCGCTTGGCTGGTTCCTTAATATTGTTGTTACCTTGCTTCATCAGTTCAGCGTTACGCAAGGTGTGGTCGAATATCACAACCCTAGTTGCACCAGTCAATTGTTTTAATAATTGCTCTGCTTCTGGATAATAAACTTGGCGTATCTCATCTTCGTCGTAAAAGTTACGGACGCTTGTATTATGCTCACTAAACGCGAAGCCTTGTTTATCTAATGTGATAGTTTCTGAGATAGAACGAGCATTATAAATGGGTAGCTTGTGGGTTTCATAAGTTCCATTAGTACGGGGAATACCTGCTGGTGGTTCGTAGGTATAGTAAACAGGTTTATCCGTCATCGGAACTAGGTAAGTGAGGTTGGCCTCTACATACGGCAAATCCTTAGAGGTCGGTCTATCGATAACTTGGCTGTTTAAGCTCATAGTTCATACCATTTTGGATTTGATAGTTGTCTGTTGAACTAGCAGTTACGGAAGAACAAATTACCTACAAATGTCATCTATACGTAATCATGCTAACTACAACAGGTTTTAAATACTAATTATCGACCGATTTACAGGTGATTAAGTTATAAGTATGCCTGACACATTGTTAAAATACAAGGTGTTTGTAAATAAAATATACGCTGCCTAATTTTTTATTTATCTAAACATTAGGTTAGCTAAGTATTAAGCCAAAATCCTGATCATAATATCTTACATAGCTCATGATTATAGATCCCCAAGAAGTACCGACTGAAAGAGGCACAAATTACCCCGATGTGTTCAAAGCAATGGTTGCAGGACGATCGCGCCAACGGTTAGGTAAGTTTGCCGGATTGAAGAATTTTGGAGTTAATTTGGTGAAATTAGAGCCAGGGAGCTATTCTGCTTTAAGACACTGGCACTCTCATCAAGATGAGTTCATCTACATATTAGAAGGTGAATTGACTTTGATTACAGATGAGGGAGAACAGATTCTCACACCGGGAATGGCGGCTGGATTTCCCGCAGGTGAAGCGAATGGGCATCATTTAGTCAATCGGTCTTCAGTCGTAGGTGTTTATTTAGAAGTGGGCGATGGGCTACGCCCGACCATAGGTCATCGCACCCCCAATGACGTAGGTACTTTTCCTGATGTACCAGATTTTTCAACACTGCCTAGTCCTGATGGCGTAACTAGAGAATTTACGTATGAAGATGGAAGGCTTTATTAAAGCATGAGACTAAGATAAAAGACGAAATAGAGAGATAATTTACGCTTAATTCCGTAAATTATCTGGTTACTTATGTAGTTGCTTCATGTAGTAAATCACCAAATACAGGGGAATCCTTCCATGACTAACGCTAATGCTCAAGCATCTAAAGTTACAGACCCTATACTGCGTCAAGGCGACTCCGGTGCAGCCGTAACTGAATTGCAAAGATTGCTGAATGCTAAGGGTATTAAAGTAGCACTAGATAGTGTCTTTGGCGCTAACACTCAAACGGCAGTTATTACATTTCAACGCAACAACGCCCTAACCGCCGACGGAATTGTCGGCGCTAAAACTTGGGAAGCTTTACGAAAGGTTCCTACACCCATTCGTTTAGTAGATGTCGCTCTCAACTACGACCCAGACTCCTTCCCTCATCAGAAAGCAGCTTTAGAATGGTTGCAAAATCAAATTCCCGCCGCTACACTCAGTGAATTTGCCCGTCGTTGGCGCAATCAGTAGATTGAATGAGGCATTACCTATAGTATGGTTGCTCGGTTCGGTAATAGGTAATAGGTAATTGGTCATCATCAAGCACAATTACCTATTACTAACATCCAGGATCTAATGACTGCTCACTAATTTCAAACTGCCACTTTTTCCTGTGATACTTTACTTAGATATTCTAATAAAGCTTCTGAACCACCAATTAATACACCATCAATAAATACTTGCGGAACTGTGGTTGCGCCTGTAACAGCGCGTAGGGAGCGGGTTGTAATACCACTACTGCCCAAGGTAATTTCCTCGTAATCTATCCCATGCTCTTGTAACGCAGCTTTAGCACGAGCGCAGAAAGGACACCCAACTTTAGTAAACAGAGAAACTAATTTTGGCTTCGCTGCTTGGGGGTTAATGTAATTGAGCATGGTTTGAGCATCAGATACCTCAAAAGGATCACCAGGTACATCCGGCTCAATGAACATCTTTTCAACTACACCATCTTTCACCAACATAGAATAACGCCATGAGCGTTTTCCAAAACCCAAGTCTGCTTTATCTACTAGCATTCCCATACCCTCGGTAAATTCGCCATTACCATCGGGAATCAAGGTGATGTTATCAGCTTCTTGGGTTTTTGCCCATTCGTTCATCACAAAAGCATCATTCACAGAAATACAGACAATATCATCGACACCGTTCTCTTTAAAAACTTTAGCCAACTCGTTGTAACCAGGTAAGTGAGTCGATGAACAAGTTGGTGTGAATGCGCCAGGTAAAGAAAAGACTACGATTGTTTTACCTGCAAATAAATCATCGGTAGTAACGTTAACCCATTGATTATCTTGACGAGTCCGAAAGGTGACTTGAGGAACTCTTTGACCTTCTCGATTGGAAAACATAATGTCTAACCCCTAGCTAACGAAATTTTACTTTTACTCGCTTGTTAACTTAAGCGTAGTCATTATGACTTTATTTGTCAATAGGTAAGTTGAATAGAAGCGCACATTTGTGCGCCCATACAAATAACTGAATCATATTGCCCAGACTTGATGAAGTTGTATAATCTGGGGTTGAATCGCTTATGCACTATAACTCGTACAGAGGTTCAATCAGCTTTGCGCTCTTTCAAAACTTGATCTAGTAATTGTCTAGCAGGTTGCGCTTTAGTCAATGCTGCTTGGTGGTCACTATAAGCACGAACCAAGCGAGACAGACCATTGACACCAGTCTTAAGTTGCTCTAGTTCTTCACCCGTAACCAGTTCGCCATCAAGCATCCGACCGATTAAAGGCTTAATATCCCCTACTTCCTGACGAACTTTTTGCAACTTTTCTACAGTACTTAGTAATGCTTTGAGCGAGTTTAAGATATTATCAATATCTTGGGTTTCTTCCACTGCTTCAGGTAAATTTTCAATATCTGACTCTATAGTTGATTCCTGTACAGTTTCACTTTTGACCCCATTTGGCTTTGCCATTCAAGCTTCCTCAATAATTTTTTTTAGTCTAGCTTGAAAAGGGAGTAGGGAGTGGGGAGTGAGGGATGAGGGAGTAATTTGTGATTTGATTATGCAAGGATTTATTAATTTAGACAAGCAATTTGGTTGGACTTCCCATGACTGTGTAGCACGGTTGAGAAAACTGCTACGCCTCAAACGGGTGGGACACGCCGGAACATTAGATCCAGCCGCTACCGGGGTGTTACCTGTCGCTGTTGGTAAAGCTACAAGATTGTTGCAGTATCTCCCCACAGACAAAGCTTATCAGGCTACTATTCGCTTTGGTGTCCAGACTACAACAGATGATTTACAAGGTGAGGTGATTACTTCTGAAGTTTGTGGGGGATTGAGTTTGGCTGAGGTGACAGAAGCACTATCTAAATTTACGGGCAAGATTGAACAAATACCACCCATTTACAGTGCTATTCAAATAGATGGTAAACGTTTGTATGATTTAGCACGTAGGGGGGAGACTATAGAAGTACCATCGCGGACGGTAGAGATATTTAGTGTAGAAGTTTTGGCTTGGCGAGAGGGGGATTTTCCTGAATTGGATGTGGCGATCGCCTGTGGTAGTGGTACATATATAAGAGCGATCGCTCGTGATTTAGGTGCAGTTCTCAATACAGGTGGAACTCTCGCCGCGTTAAGACGCACTCATAGTAGTGGCTTTAATTTAACCGATAGTCTAACTGTGGAAAACTTGGAATCCCAACTGCAAGCTGGTGAATTTCAACCAATTTCCGCCGATGCTGCTTTACAACATTTACCGTCTGTTACTTTACCAGATATATCTGCAAAAAGATGGTGTCAGGGACAGCGTATTGATTTAGGTTTAGAAATTATTGGTAAAGTACGAGTGTATCAACAAGAGAATGATTTCTTGGGTGTCGGTGAATTACAAGAAGGTGTATTAATTCCGCAAATGGTGTTTGAACCAATTTCTTAAAACAGTCAACAGTCAACAGTCAACAGTCAAAAGGGAATTGTTTCATCTGCTTCGCCAATTAAAGAAGGATGATTACTTAAGCGATAAGTTGACTTGATATAGCCTGAGTCTAATTGCATAGTAGGAAGATTATGTTTTTGTAATACTCCTTGAATACGTGTAAATGCTACTGGAAGCTGGTTAAAAGGAATCCCAGGAAAAGCATGATGTACAGCATGGTAGTCTAAACCACCCATTAACCAGCCAACTAAAGGACTAGTTTTGAGATTACGACAAGCGTAAATTTGTGTTAGTTGGTGATTGGTAAACTTAACCCAAAGTCCATAATGTTCTAAATGATCTCGTATCTGGACTATTACTCCAATCACCCGTTCAAGAATCACCCAGAATAATAAGTAGCGCAGAACTTGTCCTTGGGAAATTGCGATCGCCAACATAATACTATGCACTAGCAGTATCCCAGTAACATCTAACAGTATTTGTCGCCGCATCCGCGTTACTAACTTTTGGAAGCGCACACCCATAATAAAAGTTTTGATAATTAACCCAATGCCGCCGAGAATGAAAATATCACACAGCCATTGATGACGCACATACCATTGTACAATCGATTGTGCTTGTTGATACTCTTGCCAAGTCCACTGCACTCGTTCTGGATCTCTTAAGTCAACCCCATTCCAGCCGTGATGCAAACTGTGTAGTTCTGCATAGATACTATAAGGCCAAAACATTGGCCAACTTACTAATCTAGGCATTACAGTATCAAACCACCCCCAGCCTGTCAAAGTTTGATGAACCATATCATGAGTACAAATAAGCAAGAAAGCATAAAAGATGCCAGCTAGTATGGTTGTAATGACAAACAAGCTGTTATTTTGTACTGACCAAGCCAACATCACCAAACTGAGAAATATCGTACCAATGACACCGAAGCGTATTAGTCCAGTCCAAGGATTCACCTGATGTAAATCGGCTGTGATTTGCTTTAATTCACTAGAGATAGTAGTTACAGTTGCGCCCATAGATGGTTGCAAAATTGGTATATGAGAAAAGTATTGATTTATAAATATAATTATTTAATTTTTGTGGTATTGAAGGACAGATTCAGTCAAATTATATAAAATCTTTACAGTAGATATTTTGTAACACTGTTATGTGTTATGTCGGTATAGCAATAAAACCAGTCTTGACACCTTTCTTCAAAGCACATTTTTCATAATTCATAAAAAAAGACAGATTAAACTGCCTTATATGTAATTATTAATACTATAAAGTGAGTAAAATCAGCTTTTTTAGCGTTTAGATACAGTCTATAGGAAGATGCGATCGCCTGGAAATTAAAGGTACATTTATTTGGGATGTTGTTATGCACTGGATTTATAGATAGGTTTGGTGGTGAGCCAAACCTTTTTTTATGGCTGCACATTTGATTTTTTGAGCGTCGACTGCCAACGCTCAAAGAATCTTATTAGTAATTGTGTCAATTTAATGTGTCGTAGCTTACATATTCAGCAGTTTTAGCTTGTGAATTGATTTTAGGGTTAATTAATTTAAACCTTGAGGAACCAACGCTGGCGATACATGAGGACGGCGACAGCCCACCATAACAAAACCGTAACTAAGGCGAATAATAGTGAGCCGTTGAAGGTTCCAGCCCAGGAGGCGAAAAGGTTTTGGTATATCCAGTTGTAAGCACTGGGGGCTGTATCACCTGTGCCGATTTTGGTTTTGACGAGAATTTTGATTAATAGAACTGATGCGACAAAAACAGCGATCGCATTTAACCCCATAATTTCAAAGGGTTTACTCCAGCGTTTAATTAATCTGACTTCAATTAGCTCATAACAAGCTGCTAAAAGTAATAAAGCCCAACCGCTAGTAAATACAACATAAGAACTAGTCCATATCTTTTTATTAATTGGAAATACCCAACCCCAAGCCCAACCAATAATTAAACAACCGATACCAAATAATGCTAATCCTACACTTGTACGTGTCTGTACTGGCTGTTTACGTATCCAATCCCCGGTAAAATAACCAGCCAATACGCTAACAATGGCAGGAATTGTGCTGAAAAGTCCTTCTGGATCGCCCAAATTTTTGAAACCATCACCAGCATACAGATGCACCTTTGGTATAATTAATCTGTCAATATAAGCTCCAAAATTACCTTCTCTTGTCAACACACCAGCACCATAACCAGGTACAGGAATGTACATCATTGCTAACCAATAGCCGACAAGTAAAACGCCTGCAAGTATCCATTGTCCTTTGCGCGGTAGTTTAAGGACTGCTAAGGAAGCGAATAGGTAACTGAGACTGATACGCTGTAATACTCCCATGATACGTATGTTACTTAAATCAAACGTCCATATACCCTTATTCCAAAAACCATTAAGTAATAAACCTAAAACAAAGAGAATAGCAGCGCGGCGGAAGATACGCCCATATACCGCAGAGTTCGGTTTATTCTCCTGGGTGTACTTGGATAAAGAAAAAGTCATTGCTACACCGACAATGAATAAGAAAAAGGGAAATACTAAATCAGTTGGTGTGCAACCATGCCAGTCTGCATGAGCTAAAGGGGGATAAACATCATCTGCAACTCCCGCCATATTGACGAGAATCATCCCTGCAATTGTAATACCACGAAATACATCAAGCGAAGTCAGGCGCATGGACGGAATTTTGTACTAGATGAGTATATAAAGTATCTAAACAAAACCGCCTGTTGCAGAGAATTAATTAATTTTTACAACTTGGCTCATATACGCTTGGAGATGAGTGATGAGGGAGATGAGGGAGTGGGGGGAGATGTAGCTTGCTTCCCGCAGGGTGGGAGATTTATTACTCAGCACTCCCAACTCAGCACTCATCACTCTATTTTACTTTGCCTTAATAGGTGTGAGGGAGACACCACGATAGTAATGCCCTAGTATTTGCAAGTAATTAGCACCGCGTAAAGCTAAATTATAAGCACCCCATTGACTCATGCCTAAGCCATGACCGAAACCAGCACCTTGCAGGGTAAAACTACCATCTGCGCCTCTAGTGACGTTAAAGCGGGTGCTTCTGAGTCTCAGGGCTGTACGCACTTCTTCCCCTCGTAGAACCTTTGTACCCTTATCACCTACTACTCTTAAAGCTTTCACGCTGCGGTATGGGGAAAAAGATTCAGGAACTATATCTTTAACATTACCTATACCAGCAATTCTGGCGCTAATTTCCGCCGGGGTAAAAGTTTTTTGCCAAATACATTCCTTAACGTTTTGGTCATAGTCCTCAACAGCACGCAGATAAGGTAGAGAATTACTCCAAACATCTTCTACGTTTTCGGTGTGTCCACCAGAACAGGCATGAAAGACCGAAAGAATTAGACTATTGTTATAAGTTAAAACTTGTCCGGCTGTAGCATCAACGGCGGCGTAGGTTTTAGGCGATTCGCTACTGACCCCTTGATAAATCTGCCAGCGATCTGGGGTATCACCTAAATCGTAGACTGGGTTAGTGCGCTGTTGTTCTCGCTTGTATAGTGCATAAGTACGAGCTGCGATCGCCTGCGCTTTTAACGCTTCATCAGGCCAGCTAGAACTCATTTCTCCACCCACTACACTATAGAGATATTCTTCTAAATCTACCCAGTTAACGACATCTATACCTTTTTCGGTGGGAACTACTAAAGTTCTACCACGAAACCAGCGATCGCCAATATAAACAAATCCTTTCCCCGATGGCTCAATCCAAAATAAACCAGACTGCCATTTATCTAAAGCCACTCCCCCAGGAACAGCTTGGGCATAAAAAGCACTCATGGCTGGCAATTGTCCCAAAGTACGCCCTGTACTGTCTTTCACAATTGCCGTCGTCGAACTGCCTACTCTAGCTTGATTAACTCCCCTCTCAATTGCCACGCGCAGGATGACAGAGGCTTGAGCTGGGGCAACCAAAGCGATCCACAATAAGATACCTAGCCACCAATGACGGACTTTAATCTGGGACAATAAAGAGCCTAACAACAGTTGAAATTTCATGCTGATCATCTAGTCCTAGTATCTGTTTGTAGCTCTGGACTATCAAGTCCACAACTCAAGGTAAGACACCTCTGTTAAGTTAGAGGTTGCCACTTCCTAACAATTATGCAACGTGTTTTGGATATTGGGGAATGGGGAGCGGAGGGAGATGAGGGAGACAAGGGAGAATAGTTAATAACTGTGGACTATGGACTATGGACTGTTGACTAACGACTAATGACAAAAGTAAACTGGTTAATTGAAAGATACATTTTTGATGCTGATGAGCAAATATTAGAGGAATTGAAAAGACAAGGATATTTTTATAAGGAAATAAAATACCTCACATTTCACCCTAAAGATGCACATCAATATTTTCCTGATAATGATTGTGTTTTATTTCGAGGAACTTTAAATTTAGGACGCAATATTTTACGAACTTCTTGGGTTCCCGGTGCTTATTTAGATGAACGGAATTTACGATGTTCTACCTATTACACTTATTTCGGTCAATACTTACTTAATAAAAAATATTTTTTACTTACTTTAGGTGAACTCATCCGTAGACAAGAGGAGATTCTGGAATATTTTGGTTCTGATGGTGATTTATTTATCAGACCAGACAGCAATATGAAATCCTTTCGCGCCGGAGTATTTAATCTTAAGAAGTTAAATACTATGGCGGGTTTAGGTAGTGAACTCAAAAGAGATGAGACAACTTTAGTCCTAGTGAGCGGTAAACAACCAATTACTAAAGAATGGAGATTTTTTGTTTATAAAAATCAAGTTATTACTGGTTCACTTTATCTAGTTGGTGAGGAAAGAATCAATGAAACAATTAACGGCGGATATTTAGAAAGTTATGTAAATAACGTATTAAAATCAGTAAATTGGTATCCAGAATCTCTTTACACCCTAGACATTTGTGAATCAGCAGGAGAACTTTATGTATTAGAACTTGGTTCCTATAGCTGTAGTGGTGAGTATGGATGTGATTCAAGTTTAATCATAGAATTTGGTGCAAAAGCAGCTTTAGACGATTATGAAACTGTTAATGATTAGCTCAAATACAGTGATATAAATTGGCATTTACCTAAGTATGAGTAACCCAGAATTTACACTCGGATATTATCAAGAAAATTTGGTAAGAACATTTGAGTTTGATGTAGTAACGGTTGATAGTCAAGGTCAAGAAGTCAAAAAAGAAAAACACCAAGCCCAGTATTTTTTGGAAGACATAGGTAGAAATGTCACTATAGAAATGGTCTATGTTCCTGGGGGGACATTTATGATGGGTTCCCCAAAGGAAGAAGGGCAGAAAGAAGAAACTCCTCAGCATGAAGTGACTATTAAGCCCTTCTTTATGAGTAAATATCCAGTGACTCAAGCCCAGTGGAAAGCAGTAGCTTTCATCCCCATGATTAATTGTCAACTCAAACCAAATCCATCTTTTTTTGCAGGAGATAACTTACCTGTGGAATCAATTTCATGGTTTGAGGCTGGAGAATTTTGTGACAGATTAACGGCGAAAACAGGGAGAAAATATCGATTACCTAGTGAAGCAGAATGGGAATATGCTTGTCGCGCCAGCACTCAAACACCGTTTTACTTTGGGGAAACGATAACCAAAAAGTTGGCAAATGCCCAAACTACTAAAATTCTGCCAGTAGGCAGCTTTTACCCTAACGCTTTTGGTTTATATGATATGCACGGCTGTGTCTATGAATGGTGTGCTGATACTTGGCATCCTAGTTACAACAAAGCGCCGAAAGATGGCCGTGTATGGATAAGTTCGAGAAATGATAAATACCTGGTGCTACGGGGAGGTTCATGGTTAGCCAATTTAGCCAACTGTCGTTGTGCTTCTCGCACTAATTATCAGCCTCATATAAGAACAAATACTTGCGGTTTCAGAGTTGCCTGTAATATTATGTTTAAACAGATATAAACATTTGTAATATTTATCCCTAAAAGCCAGTCATCAGTAATATTTACAGTAATTAAGTATAGATCAGCTAATAATTGCTCCTTAAATTAACCAGAGTGCCGCTAAGTTTGAGTTAATGGCTGATGCCAGCAATAACAAAGTCTCACTTGTTTGCCAATAAATTTATATTTACTATTTCAGATTTAACTTTTAAACAAGAGAGATACATACAAATGAACTTTGATTTGTTAAAAAAAATTATCTCAAATAATAAAAATTTAATCTTGGCTTTACTTATTACCATGTTAGGTACATGGTTAAGAGTTTATAACTATAGTGTAATTCCCTACAGTAATTTTACATTTGATGAGTATGCGTTTGCCTGGAGTGGAATGAGTCTAATTCAAAATCATGTGCCTACTTCATGGTCTTATCTTAGTGCATACGACCCTAATACTTTTGTGAATATTGAGTGGCTGGGTAAGAAGAATTTATATTTAGTTACTCCTTGGTTTGATCATCCACCTCTGTTTGGCTTGATTGTAGGTGGTTTTGCTATATTGTTTGGTGCTAATACATTTTGGGACTGTACTACAGATTTAATTAGAATCCCAAGTGTTATCTTTACTAGTATATCAATTTTTCTGTTTTATATTGTTACTAATAAATTATTTAATACAACAATAGCTACCATTACTAGTTTGATATTTTCCACTGATCCTTTATTTGTATATTTATCCCGATTAGCAGTTAGCGAAAATTTATTAATTTTAATAATATTAGCTAGTCTATTTTGTTTTTTAAAGTATTTAGATACATCACGACGAATATATTTTTATATGCTTGTTTCACTAACTAGCATTGCCCCTTTGGTAAAAGTTACTGGTCTATCTATTGTTGCCGCTTTATCTTTAATGCTTATATGCAAGAAGAAGTATAAAGACGGCTTAATAGTTATGGCGGCTGGAGCTTTAGGTTTTACTCTTTATTTTGTTTATGGTTGGTTTTATAATTACAAATTGTTTTTGGCTGTTTTGAAATCACATTCCCATCGTTTCAATAGCATTCTTATCATGCAGGAAATGATATTATCAGTAAATCTCCCTTTTACAGATGCTTGGTATATTCTTGGTTGGCTAACACTTCCATATAAAATAAGAAATTTGAGAAATAAATATAAAATACAATTAATTTTTCTACCTTTTATAATATACCTTTTTATGTTAATATTTTCAGGCGCACAGAGTCATTTTTATTGTTGGTATACAATTCCGTTGTATCCATTTTTGTTAATATGTGCAGGATATTTTATTAGTGATTTTATCAAAAAACCATCTATTTTAAATTACGCTGTTATACTTATTTTTATTTTCCCCTGGTGTTTAAATTATGGATTAGGTAATCCCTGGTCAGATTTTTACTTATTAAGTATTAAAGGATATAAATACATATTTATAATTTTAGTATCTATGGCATTTGCACCTATTTTTATTCAAGAAGTACTGGGAATCAAAAAAGTTTTATTTATTAGTAGATTTACCTCAATTATAGTTTTTATAAGTTGTATTTTTGCCAATATACTAATTACATACAATTTAAAAGCTATTTTACAAAGTGGCTTGGTTTAGTAATTAATTGATTTGCTAGTTAATTGGTAAATAGCTCTCCTGCTCCCTGGTTCCCTCGCTTCCCCTCGCAGTTGGATATTTTTATAGTCGGAAGTCCCTAAGCCTGTGTGCTTTTTTTCATTAAAAGCTAATTTTTCTTTGTTTGTAGCTATTCTTCCCTCCCCATTTCTTAGACCGCTCTTATCATGGAAACTAAGACTGTTAACTAAAATTAAGTAATGCTGACCCGTATTAAAGAATTAGCCACAAAACTAGCGCCTCGCCTGATTGAAATTCGTCGTCATATCCACTCCCATCCAGAACTGAGTGGACAAGAATATCAAACTGCTGCCTTTGTGGCGGGTGTGTTATCTTCCAGTGGCTTACGTGTACAAGAAGGTGTCGGTAAAACTGGTGTCGTTGGTGAATTGCAAGTTACAGAGAAAAATCATAATTTCCTGGCAATTCGTACCGATATGGATGCCCTACCTATTCAAGAATGTACGGGGTTGGAATACGCTTCTCGTACAGAAGGGGTGATGCACGCTTGCGGTCATGATATCCACACTACGGTAGGTTTGGGAACCGCAATGGTACTTTCCCAAGTGGGGGAGGAGTT
This sequence comes from Nostoc sp. MS1, assembly GCF_019976755.1. Classification (NCBI taxonomy): domain Bacteria; kingdom Bacillati; phylum Cyanobacteriota; class Cyanophyceae; order Nostocales; family Nostocaceae; genus Nostoc; species Nostoc sp. MS1. The sequence continues at coordinate 3,496,154 of NZ_AP023441.1, read as the reverse complement.
AGGCGGAAATGTACGGTTTTTGTTTCAGCCTGCGGAAGAAATTGCTCAAGGCGCAAGCTGGATGGTTGCAGATGGGGCTATAAAGGATGTTTCCGCTATTTTAGGGATTCATGTTTTCCCTTCGATTCCGGCTGGTTCGATTGGGGTACGTTATGGTGCTTTAACGGCGGCGGCGGATGATTTGGAAATTGTGATTATTGGCGAATCTGGACATGGTGCGCGTCCGCACGAGGCTGTGGATGCAATTTGGATTGCGGCACAGGTAATTTCTGCTTTGCAACAAGCGATTAGCCGTACACAAAATCCCTTGCGTCCTGTGGTGTTGACTATTGGCAAAATTACTGGCGGGAGAGCGCCGAATGTGATTGCAGATAAAGTACAGTTGTTAGGAACGGTGCGATCGCTCCATCCAGAAACCCGCGCCCAACTTCCCAACTGGATTGAAAAAATTGTCGCCAATGTTTGCCATTCTTACGGAGCGCGTTATCAAGTCAACTATCGTCAAGGTGTTCCCGGTGTTTACAATGATTATGGGCTGACGCAGTTGTTTCAAGCCGCAGGTGAAGAAGCTTGGACTAGCGATCGCGTTCAGGTGTTACCAGAACCATCTTTAGGTGCGGAAGATTTTTCTGTGTATCTAGAACAGGTTCCTGGTTCGATGTTCCGTTTGGGTGTAGGCTACCCTGAACGAATTATTAACCATCCTCTACATCACCCTGAATTTGAAGTTGATGAATCTGCCATTGTCACAGGAGTAGTAACTATGGCTTACGCTGCTTATAAGTATTTTTTAAAGTGATTTTTGCAGATTTTCAGCCCGTGATCCTTTTCCTCACGGCTGAATTACATCTTTTTTCATACAGATGATCATTTTGATAGAATAAATATACAAAATGTAAAATTTGTATATTTTACCTATGTCAGATCCCGTTAGCGCCACCGAAGCCCGTGCCAAATTCCAAGAAATTATCAATCGCGTAGAGTATGGAAAAGAGCGCATTTTGATAGAAAGGCATGGTAAGCCTGTAGTAGCAGTAATTGGATTAGAAGACTTAAAGCGGTTAGAAGCCATAGAAGATGCTATAGATTCAGCAAATTTGAGACAAGCCATTGCAGAAAACGAAGGCTTTACAACTTTAGAAGCCGTGATTACTCAACATTCTCATGAGTGACCGTTATACCTTGAGAATTGCCAAAACTGCCGAAAAAGACCTTTTAGAGTTACAAGCAAAACAGTTCAAGCAAGTCGTCTCTAAAATTTTTTCTCTCCAAGGAACACCCAGACCCCAAGATTATAAAGCTCTCAAAGGTTATGAGGGTGGATATCGCGTTGATCAAGGTGAGTATAGGATTCTCTACACTATTGATGATGAAGCCAAATTAGTAGATGTGTTTCGTGTCGGTAAACGCAATGATAATGAAGTGTATCAAAACTTGTAAATAAAGGCGATGCAGAAAAATAGCAGAAAACAGGTAACGGTTTCCTGACTTAATGTATATCCTGAAACATCAGGCAACTGCTATAACAACAAAGGATAAATTAAAAAATTTATTACGGAACTTGTCAATGCAGATTCTAGAAATCCCAAGTTTTGCGGTTATTGTTGGGGAAAATGCTGTTCCTGTAGTTCAATTACCTGTTGTATGGCAAGACATTGCTCAAGGTACAGCCAAGGTTGGACTCACCAAACCACAAATTTATGTGGAGATGGCGCAGTTATTTTTATACAAGCTAGAGCATGGTGATGTTGACTTATTTAACGAACGTCCAGAACTAAGCCACCTCAAGACCTCATTTTGTCAGCTATTTGGACAATTGGCACGCGAAACCCTTGAATTTTACGGTTATGATTTCATGACTCATAACTATCCCAACTTTGAGCAAATTCTGCAAGACGCAGAATCTTTGGATGCAGATTACACCAAAGTAGCGCGGATTGGCTTAGAACTATTCCAAGAATTTGGTTACGAGTTACCAGCCAGCTTTTATCATGTCCATCTAGCACCCATTTACCGAGATCATATATTTGAAGAACGCGCTCTAAGATTTGACAAGCGAGACATAGAACATAAGCGTTCTTGGGATGCCATACTTCATGCAGGTAAAGTATTTGCTATGCAAATGAAGGTGCAGAGTATCGCTTCTAAATATGGTTTTACTTATCAACATGGTTGCGGCTGTAATTCACACCTATCTTCCATTGATGAATCTCGCGGAGCTTTTGCTTATGAGTTAAGCCAAGAAAAACGCGATCGCTGGATTCGCAGTTTTATCTGGACTGCTTGGTATGAATATGCTTTTTTCCCGATTGTGCCAAATACCAGTTATTTAGTTTAGGAATCTGGGCAATTAGCTAAAATTTTTTCCTAATCTCCAGTTTGGCTAATTACTTAGAATATATTTGGTGATGGGTAATTGGTAAGCTTAGTAGGAAAAACCAATTATCCATTAACTATTACCAATAAAAAATGCTTTATCCTTTAATAATTTGGCTGGTATAGCAAAGCCAGGATGGAAAGTCTTACAACTTCTAGCTTTCAGGCTTGGGAAATGTCCGCACCCTATGTGCCTCATACTCATACTATATTAAGTTATATTAATCTTAGTTTTGATTGAAATAACTAAGGATATAAGCATGAGTAGTATTTGGATTTGCCTACTGTTAGGATTAGTCGCTGGAACAATTAGTGGTATGACAGGTATCGGTGGAGGGATAATTATTTTACCTTCCCTAATTTTTCTACTAGGCTTTTCCCAACAACAAGCACAAGGCACGACATTAGCATTGTTGGTTTTACCAATAGATTTATTGGCAGCTTGGGTTTATTACAAGCAAGGATATGTCGATATTAAAGTAGCCGCGCTCATTTGTTTAGGATTTATTTTTGGTGGCTGGTTAGGTGCAAAAGTAGGCACAAATTTACCTACAGGAGCCTTAAGCAAAATATTTGCTGTTTTGATGATTATGAGCGCTATCAAAGTTTTATTTACTAATCCCGCAGAGGGAATATAAACATTTAAAAATATAACTATAATTTTGGATGATGTTGAATAATATTCCTGACGGAATACCATCATTCATCTATTCCTAATTTAAAATTCAATCAACTAATAAATAGCCAAAACACTATGACATCTGAAACCACACTGGAAGGGAATCTCCAGAACAACGACTTATTTAAAAATGCAGATGATGAAGAATTGCAGGTAGAAGAAAAAGTATTTCAATGGACAAAGCAGTGGTATCCAATGGCGGTAGTAGAGTATCTTGATCCTAGCCGTCCCCACAGGATGCAGTTATTAGGTAAGGATATTGTCCTGTGGCGGGATGGTTCTGGTCAATGGCGATGCTTTGAAGATGTTTGTCCTCATCGATTAGTTCCGCTTTCAGAGGGTCGTGTCGAAGCTGATGGTACACTTTTATGTGCTTACCATGCTTGGCGTTTTGACAGTCAAGGAAACTGTGTAAGTATGCCCCAGTCTAAGGACGAACAGACTGCGACTAAGAATTGTGAAAATCCGAAATCCTGTGCTGTAGTTTATCCTACCCAAGAACGCCAGGGTTTACTGTGGGTATGGGCTGAACCTGGAGAAATAGCTAAGGTAGAAAGCCAATTGCACACACCGCGTATTGTGGCTGAATTAGAAGATAACTCAGGTAGGGTGGTCAAATCTGCCTGGAATTTCCGCGATTTGCCGTATGGCTGGGACTACTTTATGGAAAACGTCTCAGACCCCGCTCATGTACCAGTTTCTCATCATGGGATTATAGGCGATCGCTACAAAGATGCCAAATACTACGATATGATTCCTGTACGCCCCATATCTACCCAAAATGGGTTTGCCTTTGAGATTCAACCAACACAAGGCGACACAGTACAGGCAATTCACGATTTTCAACCACCTTGTTACATGAAAATTGTTGCCACCTCTAAGGATGGTGGACAGTTAATTTTGGCTTTGTACGCTACACCAACTCGTCCCGGATGGTGTCGGCATATTGGTTGCCAAGTGTTTATCAAAAATCCCCAAGGGAAGAAACCCCAAGGATTATCTTTCTTTGGACTACCGTTACCCATTTGGTTGACTCATGTATTAGCATCCTTATTTCTCCACCAAGATATGGTGTTTCTCCATTACCAAGAAACAATTATTGCTCAAAGAAGAAAGAGTAAATGGCTAGATGCTGTTTACACACCAAACCCTCAAGATAAAATGGTGATTGCATTGCGTCGATGGTTGGAAAATCGCGCTGGTGGTGGTGTACCTTGGGCAGCAGAAGCTATATCTCATGGTGAACAAGATAAGCAGAAGTTGTTTGACGTGTGGACAACCCATACTGAAAATTGCACAGTTTGCCAAAATGCTCTAAAAAATATCAATCGTTTGACCGTATTAGCTTATGTAGCTGCGGCTGTGTGTTTATTCATCGCAGTTATTGTTGATGCTAGGTTTGTAGCCCTACAAGCAGCGTTAGATAAATCTCTATTCACCCTGCCCCCTGTAGGATTTTGGTTAGCGCTTACAGGTGGTATTTTACTAGCTGTTTTAGGATATCAATTGAAAAGATTTAGCGGGCTATTTTACTCTTACACGTTTGAACACGCTCATAATGATTAAACTATGTATAACAAGCGATTTAATTAATAGATAATCTATTAATTAAAAATCAAAGAAGGTAAATAATTATTACCTTCTTTTTTAGCGAAAATTTGGCACTACCCACTAACAAATTTAACCTTTTACACAAACAACTTGCTTAAGTGTAGCTACAACCTCCACTAAATCAGCTTGATTTTGCATTACTTGATCAATAGGCTTGTAAGCGCCTGGAATTTCATCTAAAACACCAGTATCTTTACGACATTCCACGCCCTTAGTTTGCTGAATCAAATCATCGAGAGTATAGATATTTTTTGCTTTATTTCTCGACAGTAAACGACCAGCGCCATGAGAGCAAGAACAAAAACTATGAGCATTACCTTTACCTTTAACAATGAAAGATTTTGCTCCCATTGAACCAGGGATAATCCCATAATCTTCTGTTTGTGCGCGCACTGCACCTTTACGAGTTACATACACATCTTCGCCAAAATGTACTTCTTTTTCGGCGTAATTATGATGGCAATTTACTTGCAATAAAGGTTTAGTTTCCTTTCCTCCAGCTAGATGCTTTTCAATGATACGTTTGAAACGCGCCATCATTACATCACGGTTCACACGCGCATAATCTTGCGCCCATTGTAAATCGTTCCAGTATGCTTGAAATTCTGGTGTTCCAGCGACAAAATAAGCTAAATCAGGGTCAGGTAAATTATTACCTGCTAATTTTGCTAATTCCTTGGCTGTACTAATATGGCACTGAGCCAAATTATTGCCAATGTGGCGTGAACCAGAATGTAGCATTAGCCAAACTTGGTTCTCTGTATCTAGGCACACTTCTATAAAGTGATTTCCGCCACCGAGAGAACCCATTTGTCTCATTGCTTTGGTTTGTAAGTCTTGTACACCGGAGTGCAAATCTTTAAAATCACTCCAACGTTGCCAGTTAGAAACAGATTTTTCTACATCTTTATTTTCGTTAAAACCAGTGGGAATTGCTGCTTCAATATCTAGGCGAATTTTCTTTAGTTTACCTTCTAATTGTTCGCCAGTAAATTGTGTTTTGATGGCGCACATCCCGCAACCAATATCCACACCCACCGCAGCAGGAATGATTGCTTCTTTGGTAGCAATTACAGAACCAACTAAAGCACCTTTTCCTAAATGGACATCTGGCATTAACGCTACATGTTTAAACACAAATGGTAGCGATGCCACATTTTCTGCCATTTTGGTTTCTTCATGGCCTAGTTCATGATTTGCCCAGGATAATACAGGGGCTGGTGTTTGAATTTCTAATTTTTCGTAGGGCATAGTTTTAAAATAGGGAGTAGGGAGTGAATAGAATTTTCTGCATCTTTTTGTATGGGTAATTAAGCATTTACACTTGATGTAATTGTTTATTTTATATTTTGATTAAAATGTGATATTTATATACTACATTTGTAGTATATAACGGTAGTCGTGTCAAGTGATGACCAATGACGAATGACCAATGACTAAAGTAAAATTGGTAAAGAAGATAACTTAGGCTGACTCAAGTTTATGCCAGCAGGTCAAAATACTATTTGGGAAACCTTATTAGCGCCTGTAGCCCGGTTTTTGATTGATGAGGATAAGTGGCGGCGTTATGCTCAAAGTATTGATTGGGAGAAAGAAAGCGTAGGCGTAGCCCGCCGTAGGCATCGCTTCCGTAGAAATGATGTAATAATTCCCTCGTACTACAGTAGCCAGAACTTTCACGGTATTAAGCGAGGATATCTTAATTCTAGTGCGGCTGTCAGCTATGATCCAATTACGGAATACGCCCTACCACCGAATGAAACATGGGTGCGTCAAGCCTTGATTGATGCGGTAAAAGTCCAGCCAAGACGCATATTAGACTTGGGTTGTGGTACGGGTTCCACGACATTAATGTTAAAACAGGCTTTTCCTCAAGCAGATGTGATCGGTTTGGATTTATCACCCTATATGCTGGTAAGGGCAGAAGATAAAGCCAAAAATGCGGGTTTAGATATTAGCTGGCGACATGGAAACGCAGAAAAAACTAGTTTTCCCGATGCTTCTTTTAATTTAATTACGGCTGCTTTATTGTTTCACGAAACACCTGTGGCAGTATCCCAAGCAATCTTACAAGAATGTTTCCGGTTGTTGGTTCCTGGTGGGCAAGTGTTAATTTTGGATGGGAGTCAGAAAAGCCTACGTCAATTGGAATGGCTGAATAATATTTTTGAAGAACCTTACATTCATGAGTATGCGGCTGACAGCGTAGATGCGTGGATGGGTGCGGCTGGGTTTGGCGGAGTAGGTACAGAAGATGTATGGTTGATACATCAACTAACTAGCGGTGTTAAACCTATTTTCCTAAACGATCGCACTGTTGGGGTAAACCAAAGACAATATACACCAGCAATAGATAATAATAATCAGGAGGGTTTAGAATCTCCAGCTTTGGCATAGTGGCATGAGTTTAAAGGCAGTTCTGTTTGATTTTAATGGCGTAATCATTAACGATGAGCGCATTCACCTACAATTAATAGATGAGATTCTCGTACAAGAAAATCTCCAACCCCAGAAAGTGCAAGAGCGTCAAGCTTCCTTGGGGCGGAGTGATCGCGCTTGTTTTCAAGAATTGCTGGCTAATCGTGGTAGAGTCGTCAGCGAGGATTATGTAACAGGGTTACTCAACCGCAAAGCCCAAGCCTACGCGCTGGAGTTGGAGAAATTAGATAAACTGACGATATATCCCGGCGTGGAAGATTTGATTTATCAGGTGCGATCGCGTAATCTCAAACTAGGTATAGTTAGTGGTGCGTTACGAACAGAAATTGATTTAGTTCTCAACCGCGCCAATTTAGCCGAGTATTTTAAAATTATCGTCGCAGGCGATGACATCACCACCAGTAAACCCCACCCAGACGGTTATTTGTTGGCGATAGAACGGCTGAATCAAGAATATCCAGAATTAAATCTGCAACCCCAGGAATGCTTGGCCATTGAAGACACCCCAGCAGGGATAGGAGCCGCCAAACGAGCGCAAATACAGGTTTTGGGCGTAGCGAATACCTACCCCTTCCATATGCTGCAACGCTGCTGTAATTGGACTGTCGATTACTTGAGCGAATTAGAACTGGAGCGAGTACAAGCAGTTTTTTCTGGCAATAAATCTCAGCCATCCCTAACTGAATGTTAAAATACTCTATGATGGTTGAATCGTTATGTTAGGGGAATTAGCTCAGTTGGTAGAGCGCTGCGATCGCACCGCAGAGGTCAGGGATTCGAGTTCCCTATTCTCCATCGTACAACCGAACGGCGGAACAATTCTACTATAATTCGCCAGCTTCCCTCAGTTTCTGCAACTACATCATGACGCTTTAAGGTATCTAATGCAGCCTGCAAAGTATGACCATTCATACCTGTAGACTCAGCTAAGACATCAAAACTCAACCCATCTTCATGGGGTGCAAGCACCTTTAAAATTTCCTGTTGTCCCTCCACATCTTGCGCCGCCTGACCCCAAACCCCATCAAAATAGTAGCGTCCGCGCTGGAAAAACTCAGGGTTATCAATTACAGCTTCTACATCTTCAATGGTAAAAACAGGGTCGCGGGGTCTTCCTTGCTCAAAAACTTGGTCATTGTAGCGGCGCACTAACTGAAATCCCATCAGTTGGACTAAAAAGGGTTGACCAGATGTTAAAGCATAGATTTTGTCTAAAGCTTCTGGGGTATAGTCAAGGAGAAAGTCTTCATTTGGGTTAGCTAAAATTTGGCGAGTAGCTGCACGTTCTAGAAATTTAATATGAATAGGAATAACGCTGGCGAAAAAGGGTTGAAAATAGTCTGCTGTCATCTCCTCTAAAGTGTGTAACCCAGCAAAGGCAAAGGCAATTTTAGAACTCATTTGCACCAACCCCCGCAGATAACCCATAAAATCTTGAGGGATTTTTCTGGCTTCGATGAGTTCCTCAATTTTCTCAAATTCGTCTAAGGCAATAATTAACCCAGTCTCTAATTGTGCTTCTACTTGTTTTAAATAGCGTTCAAAAGTTCTATAGGGAAGATTTAATAAGTCCGCGTCATTTGGTGGAGGAAGTTTCACAGTTTGAGAAATTTCATCACTAATAGCCATTAGCACCTCACCCACTCCTTGGGGGCTATCTCCCAATCGCAGCAGGTTGACGTAAGCTAACTGTATCCTTGAACCTAGACAGTTAGCAGCATTCAGAAAGATTGAAGTTTTACCCATGCGCCTATGACCGTAAAGAACTACAGACTGGAGTTGATTACCCATTACCCAGAGTTCTTCTAACTGTCTCAGCACATCTTCTCTGCCGACAAACAGATTACCTTGAACTGGGTTGCCTATGATATAAGGATTAATCACAGGCTTGGTGATAGAAATTTCTCCAACCTCACGAGCTATCTTTAAAAGACTCTTTCCCCAAGTAGCAGTGATATATATAATTAACCATCGTTCCGCTTGTGGTAAATTATAGGTTGTGTTTAAAATGCTTCTTATTTCACCCAAAGCACGATTAAGAGCTAAAGACCTCGCTGAAAGAGACACACTTTTGTTAACAAACTGGATGTCCTCAGCTACGCAACGTAGATTTTTAAGAGTATTCCAGGTATTTGGGCGTAAAAAAGGTTCTTGTGGAAAAGCGGGTATTTGCAGATTAGCAATGCTATCCACTGTTGTTGCCTTTTGAAATGCTGCTAGAGTTTGGGCAAGGATATACATTTCCTCACCGTAAAGTAGAGAACGTACTACAGCAAATGCCTGCTGCGCTTTTGCTGGTTCTTCTTCATGGAGATACCAAAAACCAGCCGCAGCAGCACGAGCAGGAGTATCCAAACGAGTATCTGTGAATAAACGAGCTTGCCATCTCATACGCCAAAAGGGAGGAATGATCAACAATCTACTTATAAATTTTGATTTGAAACTTGCGTTCAGAGAAGCTGAGGCAAAACGTACTAAAGTCCAGTCAGAAGGAGATTCAGCCAATTTAGAAACACGCCAGATAATTTGCTCTGATGGAGTTCTGTCAAGTATTTTATTAACTGCTTGAATAACAGGAATAAATTGCAGAGTATATGCTAACAATTTATTAATATTATTTAAACCTGATTCCCAATCTTCTTGTAGCCAATTCTGCAAGCGAAAAGTAAGATTTGGTAAAGGGAGAGGAGTGATACGCGGTATTAGCCATTTACTATAATTGGACGAGTTTGAGTTTAAGAGTAAGCTAAAAACCCAATTGTCTAGACGTAAATTAGCCAAGCCTAACGCCAAGCCAAACGCCACGGCATACGCTGCCACACCTCCCGCCACGCCTAACGCTACACCTCTCAACACACCTAACGCCACGCCAAACGCCACGCCAAACGCCGCCACGCTTAACCCCACGCCAAACGCCACGCCAAACGCCGCCACACCTAACGCCACGCCTCCCGCCACGCCTCCCGCCACACCAAACGCCACACCTCCCGCCACGCCTAACGTCACGCCTAACGCCACGCCATATGCCACACCAAACGCCACGCTTAACGCCACGCCTAACGCCACGCCTAACACCACGCCTAACGCCACGCTTAACGCCACACCAAACGCCACACCAAACGCCACACCAAACGCCACACCAAACGCCACACCCAACGGCACACCCAATGCCACGCCTAACCAGTTAAAAGGAACGTTTAAACGCTCAACAATTAGACCTAAAATTAACGGTGTAACGACCGTTAGTATCACACCCTGGAAAAGTAACTCACGTTGGATAGGATGCTGACGCAAAACTTCCCATCCTTTTCGCCAGTTCATTTCTTCTTCGGGAATATACCCACCTCCAAAAGTATCAACATACCATCGCAAAGCCTGGGGAAAGAAAAACACCCAGTACAACAGACGCAGATAATCTAAGGGATTCCACAGTGACAGGGGTCGCCGCAATTTTGGTGCTAAGTTTAGGGGAGGTACAGGAGAAGTCATAATTTATCCTCTATTCCCGTTGCTAAAATAGCTTGAGTAATTTCGATAACACAACTGCATCAGTTTGCGAGGATGTCCGCTACTTTCTTGAATTAGTTGAATAATTTCTTCCTCAGCAAACGTCACTGAGGTCATAGCTAGACGACTGCTAACAAAATCACGAATGCTGTTTTCATCCCACGGCTTGATATTCTCCTCCTGACAAATACCAGCCAGTGGTGATGTTTTACCATCATCCTGACTATCGTGAAATAGCTTGTCTAGAGGTTCAGTTGCAGCTAAAGCCAACCGCAGATTACTACCCTCAGCTAAACCCCGCAAATAATCTCGCACTTGCCGAGTAAACCCTTGCCAAGTCAATTTACCTACATTATCTATAGCCAGCAGCACTCGTTTATCTCGTAAATTGCGAGTTAGCATATAACCCTTACTTTCAGGGATACCTATCTCGTAACACAAAGCTTTATAAAATTCTTCCTCATCATTAACCCAATTCAAATCTAAAAATGCTGGCTGACGCTGAAGCTGATTTTCTGCCTGTTGACAAATCTTCCATAACAGAGAAGATTTGCCAATCCCTTCTTCCCCTACGAGAACTATACTACTACCACTGTTAAAAATTTCAAATATTCTTTGTATTTCCTGCTTCCGCCCAAAGAATTGTTTTGCATCTTCCACCCTCCCTTGCTGGGGAATAAAAGGGTTAGTAAGTTCTATAGCTGATTTTGGGGTAGTTAGAATTTGTATAGATTGATTTTTATATATTTTATCTATTGAATTTTTAAAATTATCTTTATTAATCTTAATTTCTATTTGAGAAACTTGAGATATTTTCTGAAATATTCTACCTCCTATTTCTTTTACAGATTGCACCTCATAATTTATTTCTTCCGCAATGACAGAATAAATCTTGCCTTCCCATATTCCTAAGAACACAGCCTTTTCAGCATCACGAAAACCAGCCCCCTCTTTGGAAGCAACTAGGTGATCAATAAAATCAAATGCCTCTTCTGCGTTCATTAGTTGCTGTAGATAACTAGTAATTATTCATACTATCCTAAAACTCAACAGATTTTTGTAAAAGTGCTGTGGCTAAAGCAGCGTTCCGTAGGGAGGAGTAGCAATGTCAGTTCTAGATAGGAGCAATCATAGACTATAGCAAATACTTTCAAAACTGTGTTCTATCTCCCTTACGCAAGCAAAACCAACCTGTACCTACTTTGACCTACTTACATTAGAAACTAACACAAGTAATTGTTCCTACGTCTACTTACCGACAAATGATAACTACCCAGATAACGTAATAAATAACAAATAAAAGTTTTCTGGACTGTTCCAAGTATGAAACCTTCTACACTAAAACTTCTGACTCCCATGCTAGTTGCGCTGATTACTGCCAGTGCAACTGTAGTAGCAGATTTAATCAATAAACCTAGTTCACAAGGCAATAATTCTATTAACTATAAGCCTACAAATCAATCAAGTTCTACTGCTTCAAAATGCGATATAGATATTGTCAACAAAGTATGTGTTTCTCATATAACTGTGCAGATTAACAGCGATGAACCTCAACAAGTCAAATATGCTGAACGTCTTGCACTAAAAACAGGAGATAAAATCAAACTCTTGGGTTTAACTTATTGCATACTCTCGCAAACGAAACTCAATAAATTAGAGGCAAAAGCGGTTTTATTTAAACATGGTATTGAAAATTACCAAAATACGCTGTTAACCCCTAGCAGTTTTCCAATTAATACAGGTTGTCACAGTATCAACAATTTTCCCAAATCATGGCAAATGGAAGCAGGACAACACCGGGTTATTATTCCTATAATTAAGTATGATGGCAGCTACAGAGTAGTTGACAAGAATTTTTATCTGAATTTGGATGTAGGGAATTAATTTGACTATAGTTTTCCATATCCGTTGAAGTTTACGTAGTAATAGAATTACCGGGTGTGTTATGTGGCGTTACTTTAGGCTCAAGCCTTAACACACCCCATAGTATCCCTTGAACTTGAAGTGTCTTAACTCATTGTCTATTGCTGAAGTTATCAGCAAAGCCTATTTCTTTAAAAATAATTTATATTGGCTGTTAATTTTTTAATTTTTGCTATTAAATCAGTTGTGTAATTAACTTGTTCGAGTTATTTTGGTGGCATAATCACACGCAACTTGGGAGAGATGGTTATGAATCAAATACAATTAACTTTACTAATTAGTTATTTATTGATGACTTGCTATTTTCTCAGCAATTGGGTGAACTTTGCTATGCGCCATCCTAGTTCATCCCCAGAGGATAAGTTCTTAAGTTTTGTAATGTGTGTAATCACAACTGTTTTCTGGCCTTTGATTGTGCCAATGTCTTTAATTGAAATCGTCAAACAGCGCAAATTAGAAGTTAGTACTATAATTCCTGTTCTGTTAGTAATGTTTGCTGTGACTGTTTCTTACGTAATATCTGAGTTATCTGCTTAAATTTACAGTTTATTTATTTTGCTTGCAATAATTGTTCAAATGTGGTGTGTGCCGGAGTCTGGAAGCTGTGGACTGGGCGATCGCACAAGCTATGACAGAATATATAGAATCATCTATACAAGGCTTACGCATCTAGGCTGTAAGGGTTTTCAATACCCCTGTACCCTTGTGCGAACCCTTGGTTTTTCGTTTTCATGCGTAAGTTATCAATCTTATCTTCTTAATCTACCTGCGAAATATTAAGTTACAAATCTGTACCCAGTATTTTATTTATCGATAAAGTGGTACAATTATACTACTCATGCAGAAATCAATGCTCGTTCCAGTCAGGCGAAAGTGGCAAACAGCATTCTCAAAATGTTGTTGAAAACTGTCGCTTGGCTTTTATGCTAAAACTGAACTTAATTAGAGAGTTTATTTATTATGGTAGATAAATAATTTTGGAATTACAAGCAAAAGCCAACTTATTGAATATTAATTATTATTGGCGTTACTCCCAATATCTCTAATTTTAGCTATGAGAAGGGTAAGTTTTAAATTTGGCTTTTATATTTAACAAGAAAGTGAGTCAAGGGAAAACTCCCATTAAACAAGACAATCTTTCTTCCCTACTCCCCATTTGCCAAACAGTCAGGAGGATTTAATGAACAGTTGTGTTTTAATGGCGGAAATTATTCAAGCACCGCAACTGCGCTATACATCAGATAACTTAGCAGTTACAGAAATGCTGGTGCAGTTTCCTAATTCCCAGAAGCCAGATGATCCCCCAGCTACTTTAAAGGTTGTGGGATGGGGTAATCTAGCCACAGAAATTCAGCAAAACTATCATCAAGGCGATCGCGTCATCATCGCTGGACGTTTAGGCATGAATACCATCGACCGTCCAGAAGGATTCAAAGAAAAACGTGCTGAATTAACAGTACAACAGATTCAATCAGTTAGCGCTGACTTCGCCCCATCAGCATCAGTAGAGAGATCACCAGCCGCGACGGAAACCCCATCTCGTCCACCATCGGCGGCTGTGACTATCCAAAACGATGTTCCCACCTACGAAACACCCCGTCCAACTCCTACCCCAGCCGCTAGTAAAGTTAGTGTTGCGCCTCCAGTAACTAACTACCAACCAGTAGAAGAACCAGAAACGGATGATATTCCGTTTTAGGGGAGTAGGGAGTAGGGAGTGGGGGGAGTAAGGGGAGATAGAGAAAGAAGAATATTTACTTAGCTCATATACCTTCTGTATTTATCCCCCTCATCTTCCTCATCTCCCTCATCTCCCTCATCCCCTCCTCTCCCTCATCCCCTCATCTCCCCATTTATTCAAACTACTGCTAAAATCCAAATACTTTTTACTGACAAATTCATAAATTAACTCCCATGAGAGAAACTGTCCTAGAGGTTCGCAATCTGCAAGTTGAATTTTCCAGTGATGGCGATGCTGTCAAAGCTGTCGATGGGGTTTCTTTTGTGCTACATCGTGGTGAAACTCTAGGAATAGTTGGTGAGTCTGGAAGTGGTAAATCAGTCACCTCATTGGCGGTAATGGGTTTGTTGCAGCATCCTGGCAGAATTAGTAGTGGCGAAATCTTGTTTCGTGACCAAGCTAATGCTAATCCTATAAATTTAGCGGCTTTATCTTCTGAGGAAATGCAGCTATATCGGGGTGGAGATATTGCGATGATTTTTCAGGAACCGATGAGTTCACTGAACCCAGTTTATACGATTGGGTTTCAGCTGACAGAAGCAATTCTCCGCCATCAGCAGGTTAGTGTAAATGAAGCAAAACGGATTGCGATCGCAGGTCTGCAAGAGGTTAAACTTTTACCTAGCGATGAGCAACTTAAACAACAATATATTGAAAGTTGGCCGCAAACTAACCCCAATGCACCCCTTGATGAGTATAAAGTAGCGCAGTTGGTGAAGCAGCATAAAGAATTAATGCTGGAACGCTACCCCCACCAACTATCAGGGGGACAGCTACAACGGGTGATGATTGCGATGGCAATTTCCTGTAATCCTTTGTTGTTAATTGCTGATGAACCAACTACAGCTTTAGATGTTACCGTACAAGCAACCATTATCGATTTGTTGCGAGAATTGCAACAAAAACGGGAAATGGCGTTAATTTTTATTACTCATGACTTGGGTTTAATCTCGGAAATTGCCGACCAAGTGGCAGTAATGTACAAAGGTAAAGTTGTCGAATACGGTGCAGCAGAGCAGATTTTTAGTAATCCCCAACATCCCTACACTAAAGGATTGGTAGCTTGTCGCCCTACCCTTACCCGCCATCCCCACAAATTACTCACCGTTTCTGACTACATGAGTGTGGAGGAAACACCAAACGGACAGTTAATTATTCAAGAGAAAGAACCTGCACAACCTCCAGACATCACCTATCAAGAAATCGCCGCTAGACTAGAAAGTCTGCAACAAAAGCCCCTACTATTACAAATCCGCAACTTAAAAGTAGGGTTCCCGGTAAAAGGTTGGTTTGGGGGAACGAAACGTTACCAAATGGCAGTTAATGATGTTTCCTTTGATGTGAAAACAGGGGAAACTGTAGGGTTAGTTGGGGAATCTGGTTGTGGTAAAACTACTCTGGGTAGAACTTTGCTACGTTTAATTGAACCAATGAGTGGGCAAATTATCTTTGATGGACAAGATATTACCAATCTCAAAGGTGAACCGTTGCAAAAACTGCGGAGGGAAATGCAAATTGTCTTTCAAAATCCCTTTAGTTCCCTTGACCCCCGGATGAAGGTAGGGGATGCAGTCATGGAACCTTTGTTAATCCACTCTGTAGGTAAAACAACTCGACAACGACGCGAAAGAGTGGCGGAATTGTTAGAAAGGGTGGGTTTGAGTGCTGATGCAATGAATCGTTATCCGCATCAATTTTCTGGTGGTCAACGTCAACGGGTTTGTATTGCCCGTTCCTTGGCATTAAATCCCAAGTTTATTATCTGTGACGAATCTGTTTCTGCGTTGGATGTGTCAGTACAGGCGCAAGTATTGAATCTGCTGAAAGAATTACAGGAAGAATTTCAGCTAACTTATATATTTATTTCCCATGACTTAAGCGTCGTCAAATTTATGAGCGATCGCATTTTAGTCATGAATCGTGGTCAAATAGTTGAACAAGGCACAGCCGAAAGCATCTACCGCGAACCCAAGGAAGCCTACACCCAAAAATTAATCGCCTCCATCCCCACAGGTAGCCCAGAAAGAGTTCGTAGCCACCACCTGAAAACTTCTTAACCAAGAAAAGCGTTCAACAATGGAAAATTGACGATTAGCTCTCAGGAGTAAAAGACCATTTATAAAGTAAATCTTTAGACAACAAAGATGCCTTTAAGTTGACTAAACGACTTTTGGGTTTTGCTTACATGTGGGTTGGCGACCGTAACGGGGTTCAGATTCAAATCTTTGCGGCTGTGATTTTCTCCACTGTTCTCAACCATTTTCTTCTCAGGTAGCGTTGGCACTTTCTCAGCCACTTGAACGTATTTCTGTAAAGATGGTCTTTCGCAGTTTATATTACTTTGCTATGGCTGTTTTGCGTAGCGAAACTGATGTTGTTGTTGACTGTTTTCCATTATCAGCTTTTTGGTTTGCTCAAAGCCGAGCGCAAACGTCACTATTCACTCGCGCTCGTCTCTTGTCTGGGCTGATGCTCCTTAAATTGGCACCCATGACACCGTGCGTCTCTACCCAGGTATTTGTCGCGTTCTTTTTTTAAATTTGTATTACATCATCAAACTCGGCACAACCGCCTAAATAGAAGGGCAAAGGCTCATGGCTCTTGCACAGCAGCGATTAAATCAATAATATTCTGCTGTTAGGCATAATCTATGTTATACTTATAAATCGTGTGGTTAAGGACGTATAGCTCAGTTGGTTAGAGCGCTACGTTGACATCGTAGAGGTCACTGGTTCGAATCCAGTTACGTCCATTTTTTTACAATAACTGATGATTTTCGTGTGGTTTAAAGCATAAAGGATAACTTTGCCGCAACGATAACTTTATGCTTTAAAACTATGCTAATAAAGTAGCATTATTCAATAATCAATTCAAACAGTCTTTGTAATAAATTGCGCTATACCAGGGGCGTAATGCCTTTCTACAAAAAGTTACGGTGTTGTACTCGGTGTAGGCGTGGGTGTTTCTGTTGGCGTTTCGGTAGGAGTTGGAGTAGGGGTTTCTGTAGGAGTTGGTTCTGGTGGTGGGGTGGGATTTTCTACTGTGAGGGTGAGGCGATAATCTGCGGATGAGGATGCAGTTGAAACGACAACAAACTCATAAAATCCAGATTCAGGGAGTTGGGCTGATAAAGTGCGTTTGTCTGAATCTTCTAAAAATACTATTTTGCCAGAGGGAGAATAGACAGATAATAAAACTTTGGGGTTTGCTTGTAGTTGCAATTTTAATGATTGGTCTTTGGCTAAGTCGGCAATGAAGACTTTACCGCCAGCAGACTGTAATGTGCCACTGACTGTTTTAGTTATAGCGTCAGGATCAAAGACAATCTTTTGAAAAGCAGTACCCGCAAGGATAGCACTCAGTTTATCACTAACAAAGGCGTACCAAACCTGCCCAATTGGTTGATCAATAAAGTTTTTACCCTTTTGTTCGGGAAAGGCTTGGAAGAAGGCTGCATCACCCAAATCGTATAAAGAACGGCTACCAACGTTAATTTGATTAACTTCTACTTTCCAGCGATCGCGTTCTGCGGCAGTATAAGTACCAAGTTGTCTTCTAGCGCGAGAACTCAGTGGTGTTAGTTTATCTAGTAATTGGGCGGCTGTTGCATCCCACTCTGCCCGTAAATCCGCATCTTCTGGGCCATCGCTGAGAGTTCTGCCGCGTACACTGGGGTTTTTGTCCCAAAAGACTTGATTAACTAAATTAATATAAAAGTTAGAATCTATACCTAATTGTTGACGGCGATCGCTTAATTTTTGTTTGCGTTGTCGTTCTTCTGGGGAGTATTTATCTATAGGGCTGGTGGGTTGGCTTGTAGTTGGTGTAGGTGTGGGATCAACAGATATGGTATTGCGATCACCTTTACTCACCCCCCACCACAATAAACCAGTACCACTTACTAATACTAATGTGGCTAAAAATACTTTAGTTGGTGTCCACCAGCTTTTGGCAGGTGGTGGTAAAGGAGGCGGAGGTGGAGAAACAGCAACGGTTTCCGGTGTAGTGGGAATAGGAATAGGAACTGGAGGATGCGAGGGAGGTTGAGGTACGGGTGCTTGAGTAGGAGGATAATATACTGGTACTGGGTTGAGGGCTTGTAAAACTTGCTCGGCTGACTGATAGCGATCGCCAGGCCGAGGAGCTAACATTTTATCTAATACTTGCCCTAAAGCCGGACTCAGGCTTATTTCCCGTCGCCACTGCCAAGATAAGTTATAGGTATCAAGTAATTCTTGCGGTTGTTTACCTGTAAGCAAAACCAGTGCTGTGACTGCTAAAGCATATAAATCACTGTGGGGAGATACAGAACCAGTTTGCATTTGTTCTGGCGGTGCAAATCCGACTTTACCCAAAAGAGTGGCGGGTGGTTGGGCTGGTAATTGACCGGGTTGATAATATTGAGATGCTACAACGGCCGCTACTTGTTTAACACCACCAAAATCAATCAATACTGGCAGTTGATCGACATTGCGAAGGATGAGATTATCTGGTGAGATATCACGATGAATCACACCCAGAGAATGGATATAATCCAGCACAGGTAAGATTTGCAGCAATAGTTGACGAATTTCTGCTTCTGTAAATCGTAACCCTTGTTGTGTGCGATAACTTAGCAAACTGCTATAGGTTTCCCCTTCTACATAATCCTGAACTAAAAATAGATATTCCTTCCCCATTTGATTGACGCGGAATATTTCCCGAAAGCGGGGAATTTGAGGATGTTGTAATTTATAAAGTACATTAGCTTCCCGTTGAAACAATTCCTCTGCTTTTTGTAAAACATAGGGCGTTTGCACTTGGGGAGAAAATTCTTTTAAAATACAGAGTTCACGAAAACGGTTAATATCTTCAGCTAAATAAGTACGCCCAAATCCTCCCTGTCCGACTTGGCGCACAATCAAATAGCGATCGCTTAAAGTTAACCCCGGCTGAATCCCCTGATTCACAAAATTATCCACTAAATTCTCACCACACTTAAGACAGAACCGAGTTCCTGGATAATTCTCGTGTCCTTTTGAACAATATAAGTTAGTCATTAGTCATTAGTCATTAGTCCATAGTCCATAGTTATTCTTCCCATCTCCCCCGCTTCCCACTATTTCCCTGATCTGGCTTTACTTACTTGATCATCTGCGATCGCATACCAAATTTGACCGAAAGTTTGCTGATTCAGTTTCCCACGCCGTTGATTGGGAAACAATTTATCAAATTTTTGATTGGTGTCTTTGTTGAGATCGTTGATGGTGTAATTTCCTAGTTGTCCAGAACGTGCTTGTCGTCTCCAGTTGTCATAATCTTTTTGGGTATAGCTTCCTAGTTTTTGCCGAGATGACTTACTAAGGTTAGCCTGTTCTATTTTATTCAAAAAATCCTCAGCAACAGTGTGCCATTCTTCTCTTAAGCGTGCATCTTCCGGTTTAGATGTCAAGCTGCGTCCTTTTAATTGTGGCTTTTGAGCATAAAATAAGCTATCTACCGTCTGGATAAAAAATCTTTCGGGAATTTCTAGCTGTTGACGACGGCTAATAATGTCACTGCTGCTAGTTTTGTTTTTGTCGCCGACTGGTTGCGCCAGAGGGTTAGGTAATGATGGTAGTTCTGGTAAAGAAATTGATGGTAAGGAAATTGAAGATACACCACGCACAACGGAATTGACTAAAGCAAACGTTCCCGCGCCCGTTAACACAATTAAGCCTGTTACACCAAAGCTAATAGCGAAAGGACGTAGCCAGATAGGTAAAGGTAACTTTTGGCTGGCGGCTTGAGTCTGGCGTTGTAGTTTCCCTGCTAAAACCGTTACTTTTCGTCCTGGAGAAACTACCATTGTTTTAATCTTAGTCAGATGGGTAGATGGTGGCTTAGTCACTGCTACAGGCGCGGGTAAATCATTGAGAATTTGTGCTGCATTTTGATAGCGATCGCTGGGTTTATAAGCCAGCATCTTTTTTAACACTGTTTCCAGTTGTCTACTGACTTGAATTTCTCTACCCCAACGCCATACACCTTGGTAGCTGTCGTATAATTGTTGTGGCTCTTTCCCTGTCAGTAATACTAAAGCTGTGACAGCCAAAGAGTATAAATCACTACTTAAAAATACTTTTCCTTGTCGTAGTTGCTCCTCTGGAGCGTAACCTTTTTTACCTAATATAGTATTATTGCCAGCCAGCTTAGTTAACCATAAACCTTGAGAAGCTGGTAACTGTTTAACTCCGCCAAAGTCGATGAGAACGGGTAAATTATCAGCACGACGGCAAATTATGTTATCTGGGGAAATGTCGCGGTGAACGACGTTTTGAGCGTGAATATACGATAAAACTGGTAATATTTGTTGCAGTAAGGTAATAACTTCCTGCTCTGTAAAAGCTTTCCCCTCACTTTGACGCTGTTCTAAAAGTTGCCAATAATTGTCACCCTCTATATAGTCTTGAACTAAAAAGAAGAAATCCTTAGTACCTATCTTGGCTTGTAAAGAACCGTGAAAATGGGGAATTTGAGAATGCTGGAGTCTTTTAAGGACATTTGCTTCTCTTTCAAACAACTCCTTAGCTTTTTGTAAGTCCTCTTTTTGTTCTACTTGGGGTGCAAATTCCTTCAAAACAAAAGGTTGATTAGCCTTTTTCAAATCTTCAACTAAATAAGTCCGTCCAAAACCACCCTGTCCTAGTTGACGTATAATCCGATAGCGATTATCTATAATTTGCTGCACAGTAAGCGGCAAAGCTTCCCCGCAGTGGGTACAAAAACGATTACTGCTACGATTTGCGTGTTGCTTACTGCAATAAACCTGCATGGTTATGAAGGATATAGATGAGCATTTTTCTAAATTACTACAACGAATCTAGTGCAATTTACGAATATTGTCTAAAAAAGGATACGTTGACGGTTGACTGTTAACTGTTGACTAATGACTATGGACTAATAACTAATGACTAACAACACACACACAACCAAAGTAATTAAGGCTTGGGAGGAGTTTGTTACTACTCCCCTAGAATCTTTGCTAAAAGAACATCTCCAAACTACTGATGAGTCGGCGGTTTTGAGTTTGTTTCGTGATGTGGCTGCTAATGTACCTGCGTATCAGGCCTTTTTGGCAGAGAGGGGAATTGATGCGAATACTATTCAAAGTTTAGAAGATTTTCGCCAATTACCTGCGATCGCTAAAGATAATTACATTTCTCGTTACCCTTTAACTGATTTGTGCCGTGACGGCAACTTATCGGGTTGCGATATGATAGCGGCTTCCTCTGGTTCCACAGGTAAACCCACATTTTGGCCGCGTTTCTTTACCGATGAGTTGCAAATTGCTACAAGGTTTGAACAGATTTTTCACGATAGCTTTGCTGCTGATACTAGACGTACTCTCGCGGTGATTTGTTTCACCCTTGGCACATGGGTAGGTGGTATGTTCACCACTAACTGCTGTCGCTATCTTGCCAGTAAAGGCTACCTCATCACCGTAATTACACCGGGTAATAATAAGGAAGAAATCTTGCGGGTAGTGCAGGAACTCGGCGGTAATTTTGAGCAAGTGGTACTTTTGGGATATCCACCATTTCTTAAGGATGTGATTGATACAGGCATTGCTCGTGGTGTGGAGTGGCAACGCTATCAAATTAAACTGGTGATGGCGGGGGAAGTATTTAGCGAGGAATGGCGTAGTTTAGTCGGGGAAAGAATGGGTTCCCAAAATCCTTGTTATGACTCAGCATCACTTTACGGTACAGCCGATGCAGGTGTGTTGGGTAATGAAACCCCCTTGAGTATTTGCATCCGCCGTTTCTTAGCACAAAATCCCGCAGCCGCTAAAGCTTTATTTGGTGAATCACGTTTACCGACATTGGTACAGTATGACCCAGTAAACCGCTTTTTTGAAGTGCAAGACGGGCAATTACTATTCTCTGGTAATAACGGTGTTCCTCTTATCCGCTACAACATTTTAGACACTGGCGGCATTATTAATTATGATGCCATGCTTGAGTTCCTATCAAACTGGGGATTTAACCCTCTAGAAAATCTCACTTCCACCACTCCCAACTCCCAACTCCCAACTCCCCACTCTCCCAGAGGAGTTAACCAATTACCCTTCGTCTACGTTTTCGGACGTTCTAACTTTACAGTCTCCTACTTTGGTGCAAATATTTACCCCGAAAATGTCAGCGTAGGATTAGAACAACCAATTATTCAAGAGTGGGTAACAGGTAAATTCGTTTTACAAGTGAAGGAAGATGCTGACAAAAATCGCTTCTTATCTGTAGTCGTGGAATTAGCGCCGGGTGTAGAAGATAGCGAAGATAAACGCCAAGCCATCGCCAATTCAATTCTCACTCAACTTTTGCGGTTAAATAGTGAGTTTGCTAACTATGTTCCCCCAGAATACCAAATACCACAGGTGGCATTAGCACCAATGGGCGATCGCGAATATTTCCCCATTGGTGTAAAACATCGTTACACACGACAATAATAATTCGTAATTATTTAGGTTTAAACAATTAGCTGTAAAACTAACACATCTTCCCCTACGGAAATTAATGTTTTACCTACTGGTAGCACAGCTAAAGCATTAGTTTGAGCTAAATTAATCAAATTACCAGAACTATGACTTCCACCAGCTTTGTGAAATTCATAGGCTCCATCAATTAAATGCAAACTTCCCCAAATATAAGTTTCGCGCTTCCCGTCTGATCGCAATTCATCATGCGATCGCACTTTCATAAATCCTGGTTCCCAACCCTCCGCCATTCCCGATAGTTTCTTAATTACTGGCTGCACAAATCGCCAAAATGTTACCAATACCGCAGCCGGGTTTCCTGGTAAACCAAAATAGATAGCAGACTGGGGGAATGTGGCGACGGTAAGAGGTTTTCCTGGGCGCATTTCTACAGAGCGGATGTGAATTGTCGCGTCTAGTGCAGCTAAAATTTGATCTACGTAGTCGTAATCACCAACGGAAACGCCACCGGAAGAAATGATGATATCGGCGTTATTTACGGCGTGGGTGATAGTTTCTTCTAGAGCTTTTGGGTTATCTTTAACAATACCTAATAATATCGGTTCTGCCCCAATTTGACGCACTAAAGCGGCTAAAGCATACTGGTTAGAATCAACAATTTGTCCTCGTTGTAGGGGCTGATCTGGTGTGACAAGTTCATCACCTGTAGAGAAAATTGCTACACGGGGAAGGCGGTAAACTGTGACTTGTGGACATTGGGAAGCGGCTAATACGGCAATTTCTGCCGCAGTTAATTTAATTCCGGCTGGTAATAGTTGTGTGCCAGATTGGTAATAGGATGCTTTACGTCTGACAAATTCCCCTGGTTTTGGTGTAGTCAAAATAAACACGCGATTATCTTCTTGGCGTGTTCTTTCCTGCATCACTACCGTATCTGCACCCTTGGGGATGACTGCACCTGTAAAGATACGTGCTGCCTCTCTTGGTTGCAATGTAGATTTGGGTTGATAACCTGCGGGGATTTCTTCAATAATTTCTAAACTTACTGGTTGTTCTGCGCTGGAGTTCTGTACATCTTCGTAACGTACCGCGTAGCCATCCATCGCTGAATTATCCCAATGAGGAAAATCTAGGGAACTATCTACAGGGTTGGCGAGAATGCGTCCATTTGCTGCTAATAAATCAACAATTTCTCTATCTCGTTGACTATCTAACGGCTTAACTAAATTAAAAATAATCTCTGCTGCATCCCTGACTGATACCATAATTCTTTTAAATAAAATGAACTACAAAAATTATTTTTTATCCCCTGTCGCCTAATAAACTGACAATAGCTTTCGCTAATTCAAAGGGATCAACTGGCTTAGACATATGCTTTTGAAAGCCTGCGTCAATTGCTTGTTGTTGATCGCTGTCTCTAGTGTAGGCAGTTAAAGCGATCGCTGGAATATCACCCCCCTGTTCTTTTGGTAGCTGTCCTAGATAAATGCACAGCCAGGAATATGCAGCATGAATCGGGTAAATATAGCCTGCTCTTGTAAAGCTAGTTCTGTTTGTTTGCCCTAAAAGTCTTTTGGTGTGTGTATTTGATGTTGACTGACCTAATTTTATAGTAGAACAACTAATATCTCATCTCATTCCCACTCCTTAAGCCCATGACTATAGAACGCATCCCCAAAAAACATTACCCCAAAGCTGACCTCTGGCGACGCGGTTTCGCTTTAGGGTTAGATTTCTTTGGTGTTTGGGTAATTAGTGCTTTTTTGGGTAGTAGTGGAATTGGTATTCAATTTATTCAGATTCTCGTTTTTATTCTGGCTTGGTTGATCTTGCGGGTGTTGGTTGTTTACAACAATCAAGGGCAAAGTATAGGACGTTGGGCTTTTGATTTAAAAGTTTTAGAAGTGGAAGATGGAGAAGTTGTCCCCAGGATTCCCCAATTGCTGGCACTGTTGAAACGAGAAGCTATAATTGGCTTTGGTGTTCTTTTGGTGTCCATTGCTTTGGACAACATAAGACTTAACCCTACTGCTATACTGCTAGTGATTCCCCTAGCAATTGATTGTGGGGCTGCTTTCTCTGATACCCAACTGCGGCAAGCTTGGCATGACCGCTATGCTGGGACATTCATAGTTTCGTCGCGTCGGGGCTATTCGCTCGATTTAAAAATTAAGCGATTAGTTGAAAGTTTGCAACGGAATGTGCGAAGATAGTCATTTGTGTTAATTCTCTTCAGGCTTTAGCGTTTGTAAGATTATGGCAAAGAGTAAAGGTGTCCGTATCATAGTGACACTCGAATGTACCGAATGTAGAACCAATCCAGACAAGCGATCACCTGGTGTTTCACGATATACATCAACCAAGAATCGTCGTAACACCACTAACCGCTTAGAACTCAATAAGTTCTGCACCCACTGCAATAAACATACCGTTCACAAGGAAATCAAATAGAAATGAGTTACTATCGTCGTCGCCTTTCTCCAATTAAGCCGGGAGAACCGATTGATTATAAGGATGTTGACTTGCTGCGTAAATTTGTTACCGAACGTGGTAAAATTTTACCCCGCCGCATTACTGGGCTGACAGCTAAACAGCAGCGAGACTTGACATTAGCAATTAAACGTGCGCGTCTAGTAGCTTTGCTGCCATTTATCAATGCGGAAGGTTAATTCCATTCAGAGGCGAGAGTTTTAGATTTTGGATCAACTCAAGAAGCTACATAATAGAGTTATGTAGCTTTCGATTGTCTGAGTCCATAATCTAAAATCTCAATTAGTGTAGGATATTGTTCTACAGTTAAAATCATGAGATTTGGGATTTAGTAGTCACTATTGAAGCCTAAAATCTAAAATCTATTTGTTAACCAATTAATAAAGTTGCGAGAGTTGTGGAGAAGGGGACGCTAGTTGAATTTAGGGTTCAAGGCGATCGCCGTTTGGGCGTGATAGACCGTCCAGACGGAAAGACCCGTTGGTTTGTGGTGGATGAACGCGGTCAATCCCACAGCCTCGCGCCTAGACAATTTACCTATACCGTTAACGGCAAAACATACAAGTCATCAGAAATAGATAGTTTTCTGGAGGAGGTCAAGCCTTATCTTGACCCCTCAAGCTTGGAAGTGGCTTGGGAGTTACTGGTGGAAGATGGGGAAACAGTCACGCCATCACAAATGGCTAACCTGTTATTTTCCCAATCCGATTCCGCCCCCTGTTATGCTGCTCATTGCCTGTTATCAGACGATAAGTTATTTTTTAAGCAAAAAGGTGATGCTTACGAACCGAGAACGTCCGCTCAAGTAGCCGAACGTAAGCACCAAATAGAAGTAGAAGCCCTCAAAGCTAGGGGACAACAAGAATTTCTGATCCGTGTAGAACAAGCACTCCAAGGTGAAACCGTAGATTGGCAACGCCACGACCGCCAGCGCTTGGAAGCTTTGGAAAAATACGCCACACTCCTGGCGGACATCGTTAAGGTTGGGCTAAACTATGATACCCTCCCTCGTGCCTATCCTCCCCCAGCCCCAGTATTAGAAACGATGAATATGTTGGGGCGACCAGCAACCCCCCAAGGAGCATTTCAATTATTGGTAGACTTGGGATGGTGGAGTCCGACCGAGAACTTGTTCCTGCGTCGTTCGGCAATTCCAGTCCAGTTCCCTAGTAAGGTGTTAGAAGTGGCGCAACAGCGTTTGGATTTCCCGCCAACAGATTTAGATACAAATCGCCTTGATTTGACTCACCTGAAGGTGTATACAGTTGACGATGAAAGCACCACAGAAATAGATGATGGGCTGAGTTGGGAATCACTTCCTGATGAGCGGGAAAGATTATGGGTACATATCGCCGACCCAACACGCTACCTAGCACCAGAAGACGATTTAGACCTAGAAGCCAGAAAGCGCGGTAGTACAGTATATTTACCAACGGGGATGATCCCCATGTTCCCCGAAGTATTAGCAACTGGCCCTATGAGTTTGGTACAGGGTAAAGTTTGCGGTGCTTTAAGTTTTGGCGTTATTTTGAGCCAGACAGGGGCAGTAGAAGATTTTACCATTCATCCCAGTTTAATTAAGCCTACCTATCGCCTCACCTACGAAGACGTAGATGAGATGTTGGAATTAGGAGTACAAGCAGAACCAGAAATTGCGGCGATCGCTAATTGGGCAACTAAGCGCAAAGCTTGGCGGTATAATCAAGGCGCAATCAGTATTAATATGCCGGAGGCGATGATCAAAGTCAAAAATGACGACATCAGCATCGACATTTTAGACGATTCTCGCTCACGCCAGTTAGTAGCAGAAATGATGATTCTCACTGGGGAAGTAGCCGCCCGTTATGGTCAAGTACACAACATCCCCTTACCCTTCCGTGGTCAACCACAACCAGAATTACCCCCAGACGACGAATTACTTAGCCTTCCCGCCGGCTTTGTCCGCGCCTGCGCCATGCGGCGTTGTATGCCCAAAAGTGAAATGAGTATTACGCCTGTGCGCCACGCTGGTTTAGGTTTGGATACATACACCCAAGCCACATCACCCATTCGCCGCTATAGTGACTTACTCACCCACTTTCAACTCAAAGCCCACCTCCGGGGCGAAGTTCCGCCATTCACCGCCGAAGAACTCAAAGAAGTGATGATGACCGTTACCAGTACCACTCAAGAATTGACAATGGTAGAACGGCAAACCAATAGATACTGGGCGTTAGAATATTTGCGCCGCCATCCTGAAGAAATCTGGCAAGTCACAGTGTTAATGTGGCTGCGAGAAGATAGTAACTTAGCGCTGATATTACTGGAAGATTTGGGTTTACAGTTACCGATGGTATTCAAGCGATCGGTGAGATTAGGCGAACAAGTATTAGTAAAAGTGAGTATTTCCGACCCACAAAAAGATGTAATCCAGTTCCAAGAAATTATTTACCAAGAAGCACAGACAGCTGCTAACTAACTTATACATAAGTTTCAGTTAGGGGCATTATATTTAATGAGTAACGTACTCTTTATTTCATATAATAGATGCGTTACTATTTATCTGTTCCTATAGGAAATAGCAAGTAGAGTTACGGTTCCACAAGCAATAAAGCTAATTAAATTTCCATACATCAAAATCAAATCTTTTTGGTAATAACCATAGAAGACACTATTTAACTGGATTACATTAAATCCAGCAAAAGTGATTAAAGAAATGTTTTTTGCACTTTTTGTTTTAATAATTCTTATAGCTTGAGGTATAAACAAGCTAGCATTAAAAACGAAGCCCAATCCAAAAATAAAAGTGATAATTTCTCTCATTATTACTATGGTTTTTGACAAAAAACTGTAATTTTAATATTGAATTAACTCAGCACTGAGTTAATAATCTTAACCATAGTAAAGTTTATAGCTATTTTTATTATTTAATATCTCTCTAAAGTCAAAATATAAATTTTTGTTTTTGAGAAAGCAAATACTAAATAAGAGATAGTTTAAAATCTTAACTGTTATTACTTATGAGTGATGTAGTATATACATGTATACAAGCAATTGCAGCTTTTTAAACGTAGAAACGCAGCATTTTTTAGCTGGTTATAGAGTAGACGTAATTATTACAAACTCTAAAACTTATGCGCTCAGTTGATTTTAAAACTTTACTGTATCTTGGAAACAAGACTACATTTTCCAATTTAGGATAATTCCTCTGCAAACCTCTCCCCGACTAGGGGAAAGGCTTAAAAATATGATTTCTTCGTACCAATACCGACTCAAAAAATTTTTGCAACACATTTAGTAGGAGCGTACATTTGTACGCATCTAATATTTTATTTTTCTTTACATAGTTTGGTGTTTCTGCACCATCCTATTTATATTAGTAACGCAAAAGACACAAGAATTGATTTAATTGAATGGATTACAGCTTGAGTATTGAGAACTTGAAGCGTCATCTGTAACGTAATGATGAAATCACTTCACAGCTATGGCAAAATAGCGAGGAAAAGTATATAAGATGGAAGAAATTAAAGCACTGCGACAAGCCTTTCAGAGTCGCAAAATGGGTGCGCTACTACTGCTAGGCTTTGCGTCTGGCTTACCTTTGTTTTTGACAAGTAGAACATTGCAGCTATGGATGCAGGATGCCAAGGTAGATATTGGCAAAATTACATTATTTGCCGTGACGGCATTACCTTATTCCTTAAAATTTTTGTGGTCGCCTTTATTAGATAGATTTGTACCACCACTTTTAGGCGCAAGACGGGGTTGGCTACTATTTACTCAAATTGGGTTAACAATAGCGATCGCCACCCTAGCATTGCAACAACCCTCCCAGAATGACTTCGTACTAAACATCTTAGGCATTAACTGTCTCGTCATTACTTTTTTGAGTGCCACTCAAGATATTGCCGGAGATGCTTATCGTACCGATATTTTAAACCCACTTGAGGCTAAACCAGGGGCATCAGTTTGGGTACTTGGCTACCGTATAGCGATATTTGTCACTAGTTCCCTAGCTTTGGTTTTAGCTGACTATATTCCTTGGAAGGGTGTTTACCTACTCATGGCTGCTTTCATGGCTGGTAGTATCCTGACTACCTTATGGGCCCCTAAAGAAGCAGAAATTCGTAACGAAAATGAAAGATATGCACCTATATCTATCAACGATGTCATATTTATTGTATTAATTACAGCATTAGTTGCCGGATTAATTGTCAGTGTGTTTGTTGGCTACATTAGTCTGCCCGTATTTTATTGGTTATTGGCAGCGTTAATCATAGCTTGGATTATCACATCCTTATTATTACCCACAGAATTATTAGGTGAAGCTAGAGAAGACACTTCTCCTCAAAACTTACAAGCGGCTATTTTTCTACCTTTCAAAGAATTTTTCCACAGATTTGGGTTAACTCAAGCCAGTATTATTTTGATTTTCATCATCCTTTATAAACTTGGTGACTCGTTAGTAGGCATTACCGCTAACTTGTTTTTACGAGAAATCCAATTTACCAAAACAGAAATTGGTGCAATTCAAGCTGGTATAGGATTTCTTGCCACTACTGTTGGTGTCTTGGCTGGTGGTGTAATTATGACGAAAATCAACATTAATCGTAGTTTATGGCTATTTGGTATCCTTCAATTACTCAGTAACTTAGGTTATTATGCACTAGCAGTTGCTGGCAAAAATTATTCACTTCTAGTATTGGCAGTGAATATCGAAAACTTCAGTGCGGGATTAGTGACAGTTGCTACAGTTGCGTTCTTGATGAACCTTTGTAACCATCGCTTTACCACCACTCAATTCGCTTTATTCTCTAGCTTAATGGCTATTAGTAGAGACGTTTTATCCGCACCGGCTGGTGATTGGGCAAAAGCTACAGGCTGGCCTGTATTTTTCCTACTCACCATAGCAGCAGCAATACCTGGATTGCTACTTTTGCCTTTTGTCGCCCCTTGGAATGTTAAACCAGTGGCAGCATTAAATAGACCAGGACTTGATGACGAGGATGTATGGGAAACCAAGTAGTGATTATCGTCGGCACATTTATTCTCTTACTTACAGGTTTGTTACTTGGCTATGTTCTATCTCAGTTAGTTCTGGGTTATTTAGCGTTTAACCTGCTAACCTTTTTCGGAACAATTAGCTTAATTCTGATTTTTGGGACTTTGTATTACGTTCTATTCTGGCAATTGAAGCGAGGACAAACAAGAGTATTACCAGCCCAAATGCCCACCAGACTGGAAGAACAAGAAACACCAGAAAATCAAAATCATCTAAAAAACAAACTCATTTCCAGATTAAACGGCGATGTAACAGCAGCAGAACGACTAATAGAACAAGCAAAGCAAAATTATCCGGGAATGCCAGAAAATTGGTACTCCGAGAGAGTGCTTGATGATTTAGACCGTGATACTCGCTAAACTGTGGTTTGCTATGACCAAATGTCGCTAAAATAAGTCAAGGAAAATTTACAAATCTTTTGATTGGGTTTTCCTGTAAAACCTAATCTAAGGACAAATCAAAATATGGCTATATTCAGACAGTACATTGCACCCTTACTAGTGGTACTAGTATTTATATTCGCCCTAGTAGCAGTCAGCGCCCGTATCTTTCTCCCCTCAGACATGGCAGCCCCCGCACCTGTTGAAGAAGTTGGTGTGTTGCTGAAGGGGTTAGCGTTTAAAGTCTAGGGATAAAGGCGCAATCAGTTCAAAATTCAAAAGTTTTGCCTTTTGACTGTTGACTATGGACTAATAACCAATGACCATACCAGGTTATTCCATTCGGGAAGGCTCAACCTTAGAGCGATCGCAACTTGTTAAATTTACTCAACGCACCTACCAGGAATTATTCCCTGAACAAAAAGACTTTGCCCATCTAGCAAAGACTGTTGAGCAATACTTCTCCAAAGATACGCCCTTGTGGTGGGTCGATTTTCTTGGTGAGGGAGTAACAAGAGATGGGGAAGATGAGGGAGTAAAGCTAGGAATAAATAACAATTCGCCCTCATCTGTCTTATCTCCCATAGCCTGTTTATGGATGGGAAACGCCATAGACCAAATAAAAGGCGATCGCCATGCCCATATTTTTCTGTTGTATGTCGCACCAGAACATCGGCGGCGTGGTATAGCAAGGGCTTTAATGCAATATGCTGAAAATTGGGCAAAACAAAGAGGCGATCGGCAAATCGGATTACAAGTCTTTCAATCCAACCCAGCAGCCTTAAATCTCTACAATCAACTGGGCTATCAAACTCAATCCCTGTGGATGGTCAAGCCAATTAGTCATTAATCATTGGTCATTGGTCATTGGTCAACAGTCCATAGTTATTCTCCCTCATCTCCCTACAGCTAATTCCCAACTCATTGCGTATGAGATGGATCAGAAAGTGTACAATAATTTAACCAATAAAAATAAAGCTTTAAATAATCAGCACGGGGGGTTCATTCAAACCTCACTGCGCGTGCAATAGAAATATGTATGACGAAGAAGACCTAAGCCTACTCGATATCGAGGAAGAATTAGAAAGCCCCTTAGATAAGATAGAACCCATCACGGCTGAGTCAGAAATACCCAAGCCTGACCCAGATGAAATGCTAGCCCTCCTAGACAATCCGCAACCACAAAAACGGATGCTAGCAGCTCGTGCTTTTTGTGATATTGAAGACTCACGGGCTACGCCGCTTTTAATTCACCTGTTGAATGATAACTGTCCCTTAGTCCGCGTCAGTGCTTCTTATGGTATTGGACGTAACCCTAGCGCCGATGCAGTTGAACCGCTAATTGCTCAACTGTATCGAGATTGGAATGGCTATGTGAGAAAAGGGGTAGTTTGGGCTTTGGGTAACTGCCGCGATCGCCGTTGTTTATTGCCCCTAGCTGATGCCTTAAGAACCGATATATCCGCCGTGCGCCTTTGGTCTGCTAGCGCCCTAGCTCAAATGGCAGGAGTTGGCTATGAAGCTATTGTTGGCGCAGTACCACCACTCATCGAAGCCCTAGTGCAAGATACAGTTGCAGCCGTGCGGAGTAATAGCGCCTGGGCAATTGGACAACTATGTAAAGAACTGCCTTCCAACATAGTTTATGCCACAGCGATCGATGCCTTAATCCAGGCTTTTGCCGAAGATAAAGACTTAGGTGTACGCGAAGACGCTAAAGCCTCATTACTAGGTGTAGGCGATCCTCGTGGTTTGCAACTGATTGAAACTTTAGAACAAGAGGGTTGGTTTTAAAAGCAGTTGACAGCGCTGCACTGAGCTTGTCGTTCGCGTAGCGTCTCTGTTCGCGCAGCGTCCCGAAGGGAAAGAGAAGTGTTGACAGTTGTTTTTCTCCACTGCTCCCTGCTTTTCCCCTCTTGGGAGCAGGGCTGTTTCATTCTAAAAAGGAAAAAAGTAATTTAATATCATGGGCGCACTGTCGTATGGCTGTGGTTAGGGAATCAAAACCATTGTGAAGCAAGAGGTTAATGATAAAACTACGAATAATCGAGAAGTTAGCAGCAGCATAGCCATCAATCATTTGGTAAGAGTCTTCATCAAAAACAACATCCTTATCCCTCTTCTGTCACTTTCCGAGTATTCTAAATAAAAGGATGAAAAGAAAAAACTCTGGAAGGAAAGCAGGGCAATGGATGTAGAATTACAAATCCTGAAACATTTGGCAAGAGATGCGCAGCCAACAGTTGCGCTCGTAGATGAATATTGTGCAGAGTACAAAGACCTGTTCAAAGAAGTAAGAAATTATGAATGTTTCAAATATTTACACTTAGGCATAATTTCACCAATCAAAAGAAAATCATTACCAGAGATAGCAAAAGTAGTCAGTATAAACTCAGCCCAATCATTACATCATTTTATAGCCAATTCATACTGGTCAGTAAATGAGTTGAAGAGCCGAAGATTAAAGAAAATAAAAAGAGCATTAAATGGTCAGACAATTACGGTAGTAATAGATGAAACCGGAGACAGAAAAAAAGGTAAAAAGACAGATTATGTAGCTAGACAATATTTAGGAAGTGTGGGAAAAGTAGATAAAGGGATAGTTTCAGTTAACGCTTATGGAGTTTATGCCAACATAACTTTCCCATTAATTTTCAAAGTATTTAAACCAAAAGGAACACTAAAGGATTCAGATAAATATAAAACTAAAATAGAGTTAGCATCAGAAATAATTACAGAGTTAATGGAATTAGATTTCAATATTGAATTAGTATTGGCTGATAGTTTGTATGGTGAAAGTAGCCAATTTATTAGAAAACTGGCTGAATATGGCTTAGGTTATGTGGTATCAATCAGAAGTAATCATGGAGTCTGGCTGCCAGCAGGGCAGAGCGTTAGGGCGAATAAGTGGTGCAAATTTGAAAGAACATTTAGTAACCAAAAATCAGAAACTAGATATATTAGAGAAATAGTTTATGGTAAAAAAGGAGCCATAACTTACTGGGAAATAACAACTGATCCAGAAACTATGCCAGAAAATTCTACTTCATTTGTCATGACTAATCTTTCAGGGAACCTCAAGAAAATTTTAGGCGACTTATATGGGTTAAGAACTTGGGTAGAATATGGTTTTTGGCAGTGTAAACAGGAACTGGGCTGGACAGACTACAGATTTACAAATTTTCAACATATTGAGAAATGGTGGGAGATTATTTTTTGTGTCTACACAATGATTAGTTTAAGTTCTCCACCTTTCTTATCCTTAAATCAAGCTCCTTCTGAAACAGAAATACATGACAGTGCTTGTATTAGTTGTGTAGATTTCTCTAACCATAAACAATGGAATCATGATTCTGGATGGAAGAATACTTTAAATAATCTTCGTTTAATTGTTCAACCTCTTTTATTATTTTGGTTGATTTATCCCTGGCTAAATGTTTTTCCCAATTCCGATTTATTGCTTGGATTTAATCACCTAATTTTTACAATGAACCAATTTAAACCTTTTTTCTCTTCTGGATAATTTCAGTTATTTACTACTTGCTTATTTCGGAAAGTGACAGAAGAGGGATATTTACCCTACAAAGTCCCTGAAGTGTGGTTGTTCAAAAAGAAACAACTGAAGATTTACGCTTTTCAAGATGATAAAATATAACCTACAAACAAATAGCCCTTACTTTCCTAACATTAATATTTTAGAAATAATTGATGAGTGTTTTCGAGTAGCTTCTGAACGCAACACCAGCACAGCTATTCGAGAATTACGACGTAATTTAAACCACAACCCCATCTAAAAAATTATTCAAGACTTAAATATATAGCGATTCGGTAGAGAACAAGCAAAGGTGTAAGGGTTCAATTATTTACACCCTTACACCTCTACATCCCTACACCTCTAATGATGATGGTGATGATGCAACGCTAATTGTGGATTAATTGCCACTGCTTGCTCATTTTGCAATTCAGCAATTTGAGCATTTGCCCATTCAGCAACCATCGCTAAAAACTCTGGATGGTCATTGACACAAGCCATCTGTACATAATCCACATCGGAATGTTTTTTCTCTAAAGCATGGATAATGTGGTGTACATCTAATAAAGTTTCATGGTTTTCTGTAGCAAAACCAATAGGCATAAAGATAATTACCTTTGCACCCAATTGAATGAGGTTCTTAGCGGCTTGTTCGGCGTTTGGTTGTGTCCACTCAATTAACGGTGTGTCGTGATTGAGCCAGCCTACAGAAATTAGGGGATACTTATTAATTAATTCTTCGCGCACTAAATCATAAAGCGCTTGACTTTCGGTAATACCAGAGGTGAAACCTTTGGCTTTGTGAGGACAACCGTGATTCATCAACACAATACCAATTTGAGAAGGTAAATAAGCTGTGGCTAAACCAGAGTTAATTTTCTCCTCAACTAAATGAGCCATTAAATGAATGTATTCTGGCTCGTTGTAGAATGAAGGTATGTAACGTAGTGCCTTGAGCCAATGGTTTTCACCATCATTCGTTTCTGCTAGAGCATTGTTAACTTGTTCAATAGCAATACCACTGGTGAAGATGGAATCAACCACTAGTAGGGGATAAATGAGGATTTTCTCAAAACCTTGGTCTTTGATTTCTGCTAAAACTTGGTTAGGTAAAAAGGGAGCGCAGAAGTTAAAAGCTTTGAAAACCTGGACGCGATCGCCCCATTTTGCTTGTAAATTTTGTTCAATACCAGCACGCTGCTTTTCAAATATGGCGTTGTGAGGGGAAATAAAATCGTGGTGTTGGTGTCCCCATTCATGACGGTCAAATAACGCCAACAGCTTTGCTAGAGGAGGATAAATCCAAGTCGGTACAGGTGCAAACTTCGCTGTCAGTAGATTCAAAGCCTGTTCGTTGTAGTTAGCAAAATCTTCGTAGCTTTCAACTTCACCATAACCCATCAGCAGAACCGCTACTCGGTCTTGCCCTGATAAATGTTCCTGTGTATTTTGTAGCTTTTCCGGTGTGGCGACCACAAGCAATTCCTCGATATAAACCAGAATGGCAAGCAAAATCAGAAGCTACAACATAGCTGGCTTATTTGCCCACCTAGTTATCTATTATCCTATCCCCCTGGAAGGGATAACCACAAAAGTGACAATAATATATCAAAAGACATACTTAGGTTAATACTAGGTCACGAGTAGTGACAAATATTTAACAATGTATGCTGATGAGAGTGGAAGTAATCAATTCAAAATTCAAAATTCAAAATTCAAAATTAAAGAGTCCTGCCTTCTACCTTTTGACTATGGACTGTGGACTAATGACTAATGACCAATGACTAATGACCAATGACTATTATTATTTGCCCTGGAATCCATGAATCAGAACTAACCGAAAGCTTTATGTCAGGGTTGTTTAGTATAGTCTCTGATAGCTCAATCCATTACAATCAAGTAAATATACTTGTTGTTCCCACTGACGGTCTGCTGCCTTTATCACAACCTTATATATTGCAGTTTATACAAGATAATCTCAGTAGTAAACCAGAATCGCCAGTCATATTTATCAGCTTTAGTGCTGGCGTAGTAGGAGCGATCGCAGCTGCATGGCAATGGCAGCGAGAAGGAGGTCATGTCAGAGCGTTTATTGCTATAGATGGGTGGGGCGTACCACTGTGGGGGAATTTTCCCATCCATCGGCTGAGTCATGACTTTTTTACTCATTGGAGTTCATTATTACTGGGAAGTGGGCAAAATAACTTTTACGCAGAACCACCAGTTGAACATTTAACTATGTGGCGATCGCCCCAAACAGTACAAGGTTGGCGAGTTGATTCTTCTGTAGAAAACACTACCTCAAACATCCGTCTAACTGCGGCTGAGTTCTTACATTTATTGTTAAGACACTATGAAGCAAAATAGTCCGGAAAAGGATCACAGTAAACAGGAGTGAAATATTGAGTGATGAGAAAATGATGAGGCTAAGAGACAGAAAATTAAGGTAACAAGGTAAAGAAGATAATTTTTACTAAGTTACTGCCAATGCTACTCAAAACTCAGAACTCAGCACCCCTTCCCATCTACCTTAGTAAGTAACCGAACTTAACATGTTTCCCACTGAACCTGCTGCCGTTAATAATGGGTTTGGCTCACTGCTGAAAAATCGCGGTTTCATGCTCCTGTGGATTGGGCAATTAGTTTCTCAATTGGCAGATAAAGTATTCTTCGTGTTGATGATTGCCTTATTGGAGGTATATCCACCCCCACCAGGAATCGCGCAAAACTCGATGTACTCAACCTTAATGGTGGCGTTCACCATCCCAGCTATTTTATTCGGCTCGGCAGGTGGCATATTAGTAGACCGCTTGCCAAAAAAGTTAATTATGGTTGGTTCAGATATTGTGCGCGGGTTGCTGACGTTGTGTCTGCCTTTGTTACCGCGAGAGTTTCTGATTCTGCTCATATTGGCCTTTGCCATTTCCTCTGTGACTCAATTTTTCGCCCCAGCCGAACAAGCTGCGATTCCTTTAATAGTCCGACGAGAAAATTTGTTAGCAGCCAATGCCTTGTTTAGTAGCACCATGATGGGGGCTTTAATAGTTGGTTTTGCGATCGGCGAACCTATTTTAAGCTGGGCGAAAAGCTGGATGGGAGAAACCTACGGTCAAGAACTGGTAGTGGGAGGATTATATATTTTATCGGCTGTGATCATGCAACCGATTAACTTTACAGAATATAAGCCATTAAAAGACGAAAACTCACAAACACATCCTTGGGCTGAATTTACAGAAAGTATTCGTTATCTTAAAAAGAACCGTTTGGTATTAAATGCCATGCTGCAATTAACTACTTTATATTGTGTATTTGCAGCATTAACAGTATTAGCAATCCAGTTAGCAGAAGATTTTGGTTTAAAAGAAAAACAATTCGGCTTTTTCTTAGCAGCAGCAGGTGTGGGGATGGTATTAGGCGCAGGTATTTTAGGACATTGGGGTGAAAAGTTTCATCACAAACCCTTACCCCTAATTGGGTTTCTGCTGATAGCATTAGTTTTAGGCGTATTTACCTTTACTCATAATCTGGCGTTAGCACTAGGGCTATGCGCGATTTTAGGTATCGGTGCTGCCTTAATTGGTGTGCCTATGCAAACTGTTATTCAACAGCAAACTCCACCAAATATGCATGGTAAGGTATTTGGCTTTCAAAATCATGCTGTCAATATTGCTTTGTCTTTACCTCTAGCAATTACAGGGCCTTTAACAGATGCTTTAGGATTACGGGCTGTGATGATGACAATGAGTGTAGTTGTAGTGGTAGTTGGTTTTTGGGCGTGGAAAAACACCCGCCGAGTTTTGCAAGATGTTATTTAGTCATTAGTCATTAGTCCATAATTTATCTCCCCCATCTCCCCCATCTCAATACCTTAAACCCAGCTTTAAGTCGCCAATCTAAACAAAGACATCTAAATAATAAATTTGGTTGAAGTTTTCTATTAATATTGAATTACTGACTACAGAATTTCAGCATTAACTTAGCTATCCTCTGAGGTTTGACCGTGACTGTGAGTTTGCCTTCCCCGACTAGTCTCTCACAAACAGAGAAACATACTCAATCTACCAGTTCAGCATCGCCAGTTGTGGAACCCAAGCGGGTGACTGGTGGTTTTGCGTTACTTGATAGTCTACTGCGCCACGGTGTTGAGTATATTTTTGGTTATCCTGGCGGAGCAATTCTGCCAATTTACGATGATCTGTACAAGGTGGAAGCGACTGGCAGTATTAAGCACATCCTAGTCAGACACGAACAAGGGGCGGCTCATGCTGCTGATGGTTATGCTCGTGCTACAGGGAAAGTAGGAGTATGCTTTGGTACTTCTGGGCCTGGAGCAACTAATTTAGTGACAGGTATCGCTACAGCCTACATGGATTCCATTCCTATGGTAATTGTCACTGGGCAAGTACCTCGGAAAGTTATTGGGACAGATGCGTTTCAAGAAACCGATATCTATGGCATTACTCTACCCATAGTCAAGCACTCTTATATAGTACGTGACCCTCAAGACCTGCCGCGAATTGTGGCTGAGGCATTCCACATCGCTAGTACAGGTCGTCCAGGCCCAGTTCTGATTGATGTACCAAAAGATGTGGCTTTTGAAGAATTTGATTATGTACCAGTAGAACCTGGTTCAGTCAAGTTACGCGGTTATCGTCCTACGGTGAAGGGAAACCCCAGACAAATCAATGCAGCGATTGAGTTAATTAAAGAAAGTCGTCGTCCTCTACTATATGTCGGTGGTGGTGCGATCGCATCCGGCGCTCATGGGGAAATTAAGGAACTGGCTGAGTTATTTAATATCCCTGTCACTACAACCTTGATGGGTATCGGTGCTTTTGATGAACACCATCCCCTATCCTTGGGTATGTTGGGAATGCACGGTACAGCCTACGCTAACTTTGCTGTTACTGATTGTGATCTGTTGATTTGTGTTGGTGCAAGGTTTGATGACCGTGTAACAGGTAAATTAGATGAGTTCGCTTCCCACGCCAAAGTAATTCACATCGATATCGACCCCGCCGAAGTTGGGAAAAACCGCGTTCCTGAAGTACCTATCGTTGGTGATGTACGCAAAGTCTTAATTGACTTGTTGCGTCGCTGTAAGCAAACAGGCGCAAAAGGTACACCCAACCAAAACCAAGAATGGCTGAATTTAATTAACCGTTGGCGGGAAGAATACCCCTTAGTTGTTCCCCAACATCCTGACAGTATTCCTCCCCAGGAAGTCATTGTTGAGGTTGGTCGCCAAGCACCCCACGCTTTCTACACTACCGATGTGGGTCAGCATCAAATGTGGGCTGCACAATTCCTCAAGAATGGCCCCCGGCGTTGGATTTCTAGCGCAGGTTTAGGAACGATGGGTTTTGGTTTACCTGCGGCGATTGGTGCTAAAGTAGCATTCCCAAACGAAGACGTAATTTGTATTAGCGGTGATGCTAGTTTCCAAATGTGTTTGCAAGAATTGGGTACAGCATCACAATACGGTATTAATGTCAAGACTGTTATTTTGAATAACGGCTGGCAAGGAATGGTGCGCCAATGGCAACAAGCTTTCCACGGCGAACGCTACTCTTGTTCCAATATGGAAGTAGGTATGCCGGATATTGAGTTGTTGGCTAAAGCCTATGGTATTAAGGGAATTGTAGTTACGGAGCGAGAGCAATTGAAAGATGCGATCGCCGAAATGTTAGCCGCCGACTGTCCAGTAATTATGGATGTGCGTGTTACCAAGGATGAGAATTGCTATCCTATGGTTCCTACTGGTAAAAGTAATGCTCAGATGGTTGGTTTGCCTAAGCCAGCACCAAAGGCTAGCACTGAACCAGTTTATTGCAGTCATTGCGGTACATCAAATGCACCTAATCACAATTTCTGTTCTGAGTGTGGGACTAAGTTGTAGTTGATTTTGGTTTAAATAGTTATTTTTCGACGCAGGGTTAAAAACACCCTGCGTTTTTTTACAGTTTCCTATATACATAGCTTGACAGATCCATTGAGATTAAACCTTATTGGGCTGAAGGTTAAATAAAAATGAACCTTATTGCTCAAAGTAAGAAAATTTAGCATTTCATTTCTTACTTTATTTGCCATAATCAAACGATATCAAGAGTTTTGAGAGCCAATGCGGCGCATCTCTATTGCTCAGTCGGAGCTTAGAAGCAGTTGTCCCAACCTCGACATAATCCTCTTGCGTGGTCGTGGCTCACCCAATTCCTTTAGTTAAATTAATTGAGGAAAATTACCTCTTTTTTTACGAATTTGGCTACTAACAGCAAGAGAAAATGTTTATCCCTAAACCATTAGGCTCGTAATGCCATTGTGCCTTTGTGCTAAATTTAACAAAAAATTTAGTTGAAATGTTTTCTATGTAAAAAGTTACATTAAAGTTACATTAAAGCTAGAGAATTACCTCGTAGCAATACTTAGAATATTGTTAGATTGCTTTTGCCACCTAATAAGAAGGAATATAGTATTGAATACTAATCAAAAGTCTAGATTAATTGCTGCCAGTGTTAGTATCGTTTTTGTTGCAATTAATAGTACTACTGTTGCTGCCGAAGCTGCAACAGTGATGGCAGGAGCAGGAAATGCTAGCGGTTTTTTGAGTCGGGAATACAACGGGCTAGCTGAAATCAATCGCTTCTTTGATAATCCTGACTTGGTTGTGAATAATCTTGGCTACTACGAGTTAAATGGTTCGAGTACAGGGAGATCTGTTAATTTATCTACTTACGATCCAACCACTTACGACCCTTTAAACGAAGAAAGCCTATTCGTTGATAAAGTAGTAAAAACAGGCTCAATTGGTGCTCAAGTAGTAGGACCAGGAGCAATACCAACATCTTCAATCACATTTAAAGATAATGTTTTGAATTTTAAAGCTAGCACAAGGGGCACTGTATATTCTTTAGGATACGCACCATCTCCTTCAAATTATTGCGATCTTGATATTGGCGAGGCTGGTACTATTAATGGTAGCAGCTGCTTTTTAGGTGAAACAGCGTTAAGTTTTGCAGTGTCGGCTTTAAAGGATACACCAACTATTTCTTCCTTAACGAACACTGGTTCTGGTTTCTATCAGTTACTCTTTAAATTGACAGGTGGGGGGGCAAGAGTACTGTTCAACATACCCAGGACAGAGAGCAAAGTTGAGATCGATGCTTTTGGCGCTTTAGCAATCAGAAATAATGGTAATTTAATATTCCCGGCAGGCTATCAGCAATTTACTGATGCTCAATCAATTTCAACACCGTTAATCCCAATGGAGTTTGGGCAAGAATTTAATCTCGATATCGGCTTTGCCTCGTTAGTTACTGCTAAATGCTTACCAAGACCAGTTATTAAAGGAGGACGATTCCAGGGTGTTGCTGATTGTGAAGGAAGTTTTGATGCAGAATCAAACTTTGGTAATACCTTGACTTTAACAGGCGTGAATGTTTTTGACGAGGAGGGAAATAAGGTTGATAACTTTATGTTCACTAGCGACTATGGTGTGAAGTATCTTAGTTCAGTTCCTTCTTCCTCAGTTCCAGAACCAAGTAGTATAGGTGGAATCGTCCTAATGTTTGGTCTTAGTACTTTGCAATTTAGAAAAAATTTCCGTCAAAAGAAAAACTCATAGCTGTTAAGTGAAAACTTACATAAAGGCAGGGAACTAACAAAGCTCCCGTATTCTGGCGTTTGCGGTGTGTACGAAAATCAGCTTAAAAACAAATACAAACTAAAAGCTGCCGACCGCTTGTAATCAAGTTTTCGGCAGCCACGATCGAGCAAGAGGATTATGCAGTCAGGGTTGGGACAATAATGGCTTCTAAGGTACGACCGAGCAAGGAAGTTGCGACACATTGGCTCCTGCAAGCCTTACAAATAAAAGCTTTTGAGCTATATAATCAAATTTTTCTTAATTGATTTTCTTACTTATACACAAATTCATTGAATGTAGGCGATCGCTTACTTTCATCAGCGTCTAGTCGCAGATTTCAATTAAAATAAGTCTGTTTAAATCTGCGAGTAGAAGATAAAAACTCTAAGTTAGATAACTTTCTAAACTTGGCACATCTACCCAACTACCAGCTTTGTGGGATTGGTGAGATAAATCCATTAGCAACTGAGAATAAATACCTTCTTTTAAGGATGGTACTATTTGCTTATGTTGATCAATTCCTTGTACCCATTGGTCTATTACACGTAGGAAAGCACAAATGCGTCCGTCAGGGTAATGTTGGGGGAAGAGTAGTTTTTGTGGAATTTCGATTTCTGTGAGTGGTTGGCCTGGTTGGGAACCCCAAACCTGAAAACCGTGGATGTAATCTTTTTGATTTTCGCTACCAATAACTAGAGTACCGCGATCGCCATATACTTCTACCCAATGGGTTCTACTAGAATGAACCACAGCACTGATAGTCATTTGACAAGGTGTGCCATTAGCTAATTCTAATGACAGCATACAAGTATCATCTGTTTCTACTGGCTTTAACTCACCATTAGCAGGGTCAACTCGTTGAGGAATTGCTGTACTCAAATGTGCATTCAATCTCCGAATTGAACCAAATAGCCAATAAATGTAATCAAAGGCGTGGGAACCTAACGAACCTAAAGCACCACCACCTTTTTCTTGTGAGGAATACCAGTTCCAAGGACGAGAAGTATCAGCGCGGGAGGAACCTAACCAGTCAATTCTAATTAAGCGAGGGGTTCCTACATAACCTGAAGCTAAAAGTTCTGAAAATAGTTGCCATGCGGGTACAAAACGAAACTCAAAATCTACAGTGGCAATTACATTATGTTTTTGTGCTAATTGATATAATTCTTGTGCTTCGGCTACATTTAGAGTAACTGGTTTTTCTAGTAGTAAATGTTTGCCTGCTTCTAGAACTGCTTTTGCCATTTCATAATGTAGAAAAGGCGGCGTAGCAATGCTAACTGCCTGTACTTCTGGTAGATTAACAATATTAGTTATGTTATCCAAAGCATGAGGAATATTATTTGCTTGAGAAATTAATTTAGCTTTACTAATATCCCGGTGATAAATTGCCACTATTTCGGTACGATGATGAGCTTGAAATGCAGGTATATGGACTTTCTGACCAAAGCCAGTCCCAACAATCGCCACGCCAATTTTACCCTGATTTGTTTGTAATCCAGACATACAGTTTATATACTCAAAATCATTTATTTTTTAATAGCTGAAGAAGTGAATATTCCAGATACAGTTTTTCTAACTCCTTCTAACGCAAAACTCGCATTGTGAAAGGATAGCGATAATGTTCACCATTGTAAGCTTTTGTGGCTGCAAAAGTTACAAGAAATGACTGTAATAAAAGTAGAGCAATGGTAAAGCACATCCAAATAAATAGTAAGCCATCTAAAACAGCACTTACTTGATTTACTTGACCATTAGTAGTGACAGCTACACTACAACTAGCTAGAACCAGTAACAAAGATATAGCTATAACAAATACGATATAAAAAGTTAAAGAAATTTGAAAATTTAAGGATTCTCTACCTTGAAAGTCTACCCAAGGATATTTGACCTTCCTAAATTTCCAAATAACAAAGGGGGCTAAAATATTTAGGGGTAAAATTAAAGGAATACCCAGAAAGACTACAGCGAATAAAAGTAACCATGCTAATAAAGCTGAGGAATGACACAACATTGCCCAGAATCGCATTTGTTTGTTGTGTTTTACTCTCATGGCGGATTATCTCATGTGGGTTGAGAATGAATGCTTATTCACATTATCAAGAAAAAAAGCCCCACAACAGCTTAAAATTTAATAATTTCTCGGTCATAATCTTCTGGCAAAGGTTCGATTTCCCAAACTATGCCTTCTCCAGCCTCTAGGGCGACTTCAACGTA
The DNA here is from genome assembly GCF_019976755.1 of Nostoc sp. MS1. Taxonomy (NCBI): domain Bacteria; kingdom Bacillati; phylum Cyanobacteriota; class Cyanophyceae; order Nostocales; family Nostocaceae; genus Nostoc; species Nostoc sp. MS1. The sequence continues at coordinate 3,452,121 of NZ_AP023441.1, read as the reverse complement.
GAGTCGTTCTACGGCAGTTGTGGCGATATCCTCATTGTTGGGGAATGGTTGTAAGTCTTCTGTTAACAGTCGGAGTTTAAAGCCGCCAGGAATAGCAGCGCCTACGGTTGTATTTCGCAACTCAAACCGCCAAAAGGGTGCGTCCGGTTCGCCTTGGGGGGTAATCAACAGTTCGTATAATTGACCAGCAATTGTTAATCTGCGAGATAGGATGATTTGTGGTTGTCTGTCTTCTACACTCCTAGCGCCAGCCGGACTTAATTGCAAATTCAAGCGTTCCCAACCTACAGCCTCAGCTATTTGAGATATACCATTTTGCAACCATTGCAGCACTGATCTTTGTTCTGGTAGTCCTAAACGGTGTTCATACAGGCTTTGTCGCCAGCCGCCATGTTCAATTAATGCGCCCCATAATTGAAAGGGAATTGCTAACCTGGGGTGAATGATTTCAGGATTGCTTAAACGGGTAATTAAATTTTGAGCTTGTTCTTGGGGTAATGAGGGTACAGGTGTTATGGCAGTTTGGGTAACTTCATCAGGACATAAATCCCGTGCTACAGCTAACACACTAATATCATTAACAATATTACTACTATCTAAAGAATAGGTGCGATCGCCTGCATCATATTTGCCCTGATTCTTTAGTTGTGCGTGAGTACAATAACCCCAAACCTTGACATAACCTGTATCTGCTGCAACTTCCACAGCTAAATAATAATCTCCAGCCCAGCTTGGTAAATCTACCCATTCTTGGGGTACTCGTAATTCACTATGATCAATATTTTCACTGGGAACCAAAACAAATCTAGTTGCGTCTACTGTGACTGTGGTTCCATTCACCAGTTCCCAAAAGCTTGCTAGAACTGCACTAGAAGGCCAAACCTTTGCTTGGGGAGAAAAATCCTGCAACCAAGGCAAAACTGCATTTAAGCAAAGTTCGTTGAGATAGGCTTGATAACGCAGATAAGGATGAGAAAACTGATTTTCAAAATTGGCGGGTGTGGTGTGAGAAATTTCTAAAATCAAGTCTGTCGAGTCAGCAAAAGTGAATACAGTTTGATTAGTAGTCATAGGATTTCCTTTGGCGATCGCTTTGGCTGGGTTTGGGTTAAGCTGGGAAAATCGCTGTTTCCCCAACAGACATGAAAATTGACAATCCTTAATTAATAGCTAATTTCCGACTGTTTGATGAGCTTTTATGCTTTAGAGTCGTTGTAGTAATTCTGTAACCAGTCTTCTATCAATGTACTCATAGCTTTGAGTATGTCGGAAGTTAAAGAAATATGCAGTGCGTCTCGACTCCAGCTAGCGACAGACTTCAATAAGGTTTCCTTGGCTTTGGTTAGCCGCCGGGAGACAGTGTACTGTTTAATATTTAATTGTTGAGCAATGCCATCTTGATTAAGTTTTTGCTTGTAGTATAGGTGTAAAATCTGTTGTAGTTGTGTTTCTAGTTGCGCGATCGCATCTACTAACACCTGATGAATTTGGGCTTGCTGAGAAGTTCTCGCTTGTTCTTCTTCTTGGGCAATAATTTCTTGAATTAGAGATGGCTGTTGTGTTCCTGGGAGATTATCCAACATCTCATAAGCATCATCTTCACCTTTGGCAACATTGAGAGAATCAGGCGTGGGATAAAGATATTTACGGACAGCCTTAGCCGCAGTTAATAGGCATTTTTCAATAGTTTCGGCGGTGGCTGGTTGCTGACTTTGGGAATTGTAAGCTTTGGCGATCGCTGACCAAGTATGATCATCTGGTCGAGACAGTTGGCGAGAATTAGCTGCCTTTGTGGGGATATATAAGGTTTTAAAACAATTCCAAGCCAGAATATAACTAGGAATTTCCGCTAAGGTTAAACCAGCATTTTGTAAAGACTCATCCAAACGCTTCTGGCTAATTTTGCGTAACAAACCCCAATCAGTACAGATATCGACTTCTTGGCGTTGGCGTAGAGTTTCGCGGATAGCACTACCAAAGATAATGCTGGCGTAGTTTTTTAGGGTACTGCTTTGGCTGGGATTGAAGCCTTTAAGGACTTTATCAACTTGAGCGATCGCAATTTGAAAACAATCTGATAACTTATATTGCGTACTAACAAAAGTGGCGGCTGTCTTTTGCGATATCCAATAACAAGGTTCTTGCAAATAAGCGGTAAGATGTTGCTTTGCTAAAGATTGAGTTTCATCATTCTGCCAAAACTTATACCAATACAAAGCCCAAAAATATTCTGAAGTTTCCTTTGGCGTGTGCTGAAGACACCTTTGCATACTCCGGCGCAATCGGGATTCCGTCGCCCAACAACTGAAGCGATCGGCATCAAATTGTACAAAAGTAGAAAAGATTTCCGTAATGCTTTGCCGAGGTTGCATATAAAAATTAACACCCTGATTCACTCATAACTCAGCACTCATTTCATCGCCTGATTAATTGCTTCTTCTTGCCCAACTAATGATATGTAAGGTTGTTGTAAATACTGCTGTGCAGATTTTAAAGCGTTTTGAGCAGTTACAGAGGTAATAAGTTCTTGAAATTCTGTGTCAAAATCAATTCCCAAACCCAAAATTTCATACCAACCGTAGATTTGAGCAATTTGACCATTAGTTTGTTTACCTAAAGCATACTGTCCCAGAATTTTATTTTTAGCAGCTTGTAAACTATTGGCTGATACTTCTTCATTAACTAGTAACTCAACTTCTGTACGTAAACCTTCTAGGGCGATGCTGGTATTTTCTGGTGCTGTACCCATGTACACTACAAAAGATGCTGGATAAAGCCTAGTGGGATAGAAGGCTGAGACTTCGTAGGCTAATCCCCGTTTTTCTCGTAGTTCTACGAACAAGCGGCTAGAAAGACCATTGCCTAAATATGTAGACAGTAATTTCATCGCAGCGTAGTCAGGAGAACTCACCGATGGGCCTAAATAGCCAAGCATAACGATGGACTGCTGTGTTTGTACTGGCTTTAACTGATGCTGGGGATTGATGGGTATATCTGGTAAATTAATTACTGGAGGGGCTATGGTTGGTTTTTGCCAATCACTAAAAACTTGTTCTGCTAAAGTTACAGCTTCTTGTAATGTGATACGCCCCGCAATACTAATTACTACATTATCTGGACGAAAATAAGTTTGGTGATATTCTACTAAGTCTTGTTTAGTAATGCTGCTCAAAGTATTTTCATCACCTAATACAGACATGGCATAGGGATGATTTTGATACATCACCTGCCGCATTTGTTCAAAGGCGAGGGTAAAGGGTTGCTCTTTTTGGGAGCGGATATCTTGGAGGGCTAAACGCCGTTCGAGTTCAACTTGGGTTTCGGGGAATGTAGGCGATCGCAAAATTCGCCCCGCCAATGCTAAAATTTCGGGAAAATCCGATGTTACCGTCTTCAACGACAGCAAAAAGTAATCTGTAGAAGTATTAGCACTCAAACTTGCACCTACAGACTCTACTTGTTCAGCAATTTCCAAACTAGAAAATCCCTCACATCCCTTAGTCATCACAGAAGCCAGTAGATGGGCTAACCCCGCCTTTTCTCGTTTTTCGTAACAACTACCAGCACGGATAAAAATTCGTCCAGCAATAATATCTGCGGCTGGATTTTCCGCTACCAGCACAACAATGCCATTGTCTAATACGGTGCGATGAATTGGGGAGTGTCCGAGGGATGGTTTCACAGTTTGGGTCATTTTTATTAGTCATTAGTCAATAGTCATTAGTCAATAGTCATTGGTCAATAGTCATTGGTCATTAGTTATTAATCATTTGTTTCTTGCTTGTGGATTTTTGACTATGGACTATTGACTATGGACTATTGACTACATAGGTTTAAGTATAGTAACAGCGTAATTCTGGGGTGAAAGATGCTGTTTAGCTAATTGTTGCAGTTCTTGAGTACCAAATGATTTAATTTGGTGTGGATAAGTTACTGCTAGTTCTGCTTGGGCGATGGTATTGTAGTAACCGTAAAGCCCTGTTAGCTGGTTTGGCGTTTCTGTGGAGAAGGCGTACTCATTACATAAAAGTCTACGGGTACGGGCTATTTCTTGTTCGCTCACGCCATTGGTTTGGATTTCATCTAAATGACTCAGAATTAATTCCTCAACTTTTTCTAGATTTTCTGGCTCCAACCAGGCGCTAACTGTAAACATACTGGATTCACATTGCAAAGAGAAATTACTGCAAATTCCTTGAACTAATTGTAGTTCTTCGCGTAACTCTCTAACTAGGCGAGAAGTCCGCCCTTCGGCTAATAATACTGACAAAAAATCTAAACCGTAAGCTGTGCGGAGTTGTTCTACTCCTGGGACAACCCACGCCATTAATAATCTAGCTTGTTCTATCCGGGGTAAAGTCAATTCTTGCCGAATTACTCCCTCAATTGCTGGTTTGCTGACTGGCTTAAGTTGTGGACATGCTAAAGGTTGAGCAAAATCAGCAAATGAACGCTGCACCAATTCCCAAGCTGGTTGTTGAGCAATACCACCAGCAATCACTACGGTCATATTTTCTGGTTGGTAGTGAGCGCGATGAAAGCAGCGCATAGCTTGGGGTGATTGTTGCATTAGTTCATCCTCAGTACCCAAAACCGAACGCCCATAAGGATGATCCTGATAAATGCTTTCTAACAAGCATTGAAATCCTACCGAATCAGGGTCATCATAGCAAGCGCGAATCTCTTCTAAGACTACATCTCGTTCCCGCTCAAACTCATCTTCTGGAATTACAGCGTTGAGGAGCAAATCTGCTAAACAAGGAAGAGTATCTTCTAGATAAGGCGCAGCTGTAGTTAAAGAGTAATTAGCATAATCATAGCTGGTAGCTGCATTACTTACTCCACCTCTGTTTTCGATTTGATGGTCGAACATTCCCGGAGGTAAGGTGGCTGTTCCCTTAAAAATCATGTGTTCTAAAAAGTGCGCCATCCCAAACCAAGGTTCTGGCTCACGAATTGCTCCCGCTTTCACCCAAACATCAGCCACAACAACGGGTGTAGTCGGAATTTCTTGATGAATAAATGTTAAACCATTGTCTAATCGGTATACCGAGGCTGGAAACACAGGATGGGTAAGTTGTTGTTTTGACAAGGTTTTGTATCTTTAACCACAATTTAACTTTATTGTTTGTGATTTTAACTCTGAACGATCGCTAATTTGGCATCAACTGATACAGAATTGCATATTAATCAGTTGTCAATAGACAGAGTTTTCATCCTCTGGCAATATTAATTCTCAATGGCTCACACCGATTTAAAAAATCTTGGTAATACACTCATTACCTGTAGGTGCTTACTGCTGTATGCTCCTACCCAGATATATTGAGTCTTGCAATAACAAAACTCTACCAACTAGAGAACGTGAGATTAATCAAGAACAACAGACAAATGACACATAAACTTAATAAAAGCAAAATATAATTTTAATCCCTGTAAATCAGAGGTAAATTTCCTAAATTTTTTCAGGAATGCCAAACTATAGGGTGATCACCTTAGATGGAACAATGCGTAAGGGATTTTAGGGAAAGACTCAGGTCTATGGCTAAAGTGCAGATATTGATCACAAAGTTTTTATGGAAAAATGATTTTCTCTTTCCGATCGCAATGTGGTTTCTCAGTCGGGTGGTAATTTGGCTGACAATGTTTTTGGTTGCGCCCAATTTACCATCAGCGCCTGATGATTTATCTAGTTCAGGCTGGGGAATTTTCGACGCTTGGGATGGTGTCCATTATAGAGCGATCGCCACTAAAGGATATGAGTTTGTTAATGACGGTAAACAGCATAATTTAGCTTTCTTCCCCCTATTTCCTTTCAGCATTAGAGTATTGATGAATTTAGGCTTGTCGTTTGAAGTAGCAGGTCTTTTAATCAACAATTTGGCATTTTTAGCAGCACTGTACTTTTTATACCTGTGGTTGAAAAATAGCTATGGAGTCAGAGTTGCTAGATGGAGTACAGTCGTATTGTCCTGGTATCCAGCTTCCATGTTTACAGGAGTGGTTTATACTGAAGGGCTTTATTTATTTCTCAGTACAGCAGCTTTACGCGCCTTTGATCAAAAGCAATATGGCTGGACAGCTTTGTGGGGTGCATTAGCGACAGCCACACGTCCTACAGGAATGGCCATGATTCCCACATTTGCGATCGCAGCTTGGCGACAACGCAGATTAGTTAAGGCTTATATTGCTGGTTTAGCCACAGCTACAGGAGTCATTTCATTTAGTATATATTGTGCTTTGCGTTTCCAAGACCCCTTAGCATTTATTGCTGCACAACGAGGTTGGCGACCATCCTTTGGCTTCGATTGGCAAGGATGGTTTCATATGACAATGAAAATTATAGTAGGTTCGCAAAATTGGCAATGGGGCTGGGTTAAACCTGCATCTGGTTTAATTAATGACCCTTGGCATCCTTTATTGTTTACTTTGGTTGTAGGGGGAGGATATTGTTTATATCATTTCCGCAAACACCTAAACGCCAAAATTATCTATGGTTATTACAGTGCAATTTTGTTGATACTACTAATAGCACCATCAGACTTTATTAACCGCATACTCAATCTTTTTATGGTTGTTGCTGGTGGCTATAGCTTATGGCAATGTCGGAGTAAATTGACTCCGGTAACTGTAATTTATGGTTTTTGTGGCATCGGGTTGTTATTGTCCTCCGGGGGTACAATATCCCTGAGTCGTTTGGCTTATGGTATAGTCCCTTTGAATATTGCAATGGGGATGCTGTTATCTCGTTATCCTCGTCAAGCATATTTTGTTTTGGGGTTATTCATTACAATACTTGCCAAATTAGCTGTAGGATTCGCTCAGGAACAGTGGGTAGGATAGTAGGCTATTAGAACTATGAGTGCAGATACAGTTTGGTGCTTATTTAGAGTTCATTCCTCAGATACAGTTAATGTTAAAACGTTATTTAACAAAGCTATTGAGCAATCACAGATAGTTGAGAAAATAAGTGAATTTAACAAAAATAGGACGAAAGAAAGTGATGATTTGCAGTTTCTTAATAGAGATATAATTAATCATTTTATTCCTGAAGCTTTTGTTGATAAGCAACAAGATATTCAAGCATTCGATTGGGATAATTTGCATGACGCTTATCATCTTTTCTTTCCAAAAGCATTCGTAGATATGTTTGATAATCTATTTAAAAGCAATCCCCCAGCTATTTCTGAGTCAATGTTAGAAGCACATTTAGACTTTATAATTACTAATCGTGTAGGTGCAACTGAAATATTGTGGGGCGGTTTAGGTTGGGAGAGAGGAAATAGATTACCAGGCTATTTGGGAAATATGTTTATCTTACCAGAAGATATTCCGCATAGTCTTACAAAGATTGAGAAGATATTTAATGAAGTAGAAGATAAACAATTCTTTGAAAGAGTGCGAACAATCGGGGCAAGAGGAAATGTTAATGAAGACGTAGCAAAAAACATTAGATCATTGTTTTTGTCAGCTTTATCTAAAGCTTTAAAAAGAGGAGATGGATTTTTAGCTTTAAGTTATCCACACATGGGTTCAATACCATTTACTGAACCTGAAAGTGTTTAATTTAACTTAAAATAATTTGGAGTGATATCTTACTAACATCACATTAAAGGATATTTGGAAGGTCGAAAAGTACACTAGTGACCCCTCTCCCCCATGCAGGGCTGTTTCATTCTAAAAAGGAAAAAAGTAATTTAATATCATGGGCGCACTGTCGTATGGCTGTGGTTAGGGAATCAAAACCATTGTGAAGCAAGAGGTTAATGATAAAACTACGAATAATCGAGAAGTTAGCAGCAGCATAGCCATCAATCATTTGGCAAGAGTCTTCATCAAAAACAACATCCTTAATCCAATGCAATCGATTTTCAATCCCCCAGTGACCACGAATACCTTGGGCAAAATCTGATGCTGATTGAGACAGTGAACTAATGTAGTAGGCTATTTGTTGATAAGGTTGACCAGCACGAGTACCAACTCGTTCGACTTGAATAATCGACTTTAAACCCACCCAATCAGTGGAAATATTGTTCAAGTTGTCAAACACACAAACTCGACGTTGAGTGAGGCGATCGCTTCTTCGTTCAAGATCAGTATGTGTAGTTGTGGGCTGTGATTGCTGCATATTCTGTTGGAGTTGATGATCAAGTTTTGGCTGATTGGCTTTAACAGCAATCACGTAATCATTGCCACTATGGATGATTTGCTGGACTGTTTTTTTTGACAATGAAGTGCATCAAAACTAAACACCACACCCTTTAAATCTAATACGGCAATTAAGTTTTGAACTGTAGCAATTTCACTGGTGTGCTTGTTATCCATCGTTTGTAACCCGACGACTTGACCTTGGTGACTACTAAATATCGATACCACGCTGATGAATCTTTGGTAGTTACTGCTATAGTCCTGGACTGTCGCCTTGATACTTTTTCCGTCAGTTGCTAACCATTCTAATTCGCTTAATTCTACGTACTGACTTGCCCATTCATTAAATATCTGTGTCAATTCCTCGAAATTCACACGCATCATCACGCGGTGAATTGTCGAGTATGATGGCACTCTATCTTTTGGTATCTCTAGTATTTCGATTAATGATTTTTGATGACGTTTGACGAAATCTCCTAAACCTCTGTAACCTACACAACCGCTCATTGTTCCCATGATCACCAACACCAGTACCAGCCATAATGGGTGTCTTTGTCCTTGCTTTGTCCGAAAATCCCTGACTTTTTTCAGTTGCGTGATTAAGCTGACTGCCATTACTACTCTTCAACAATACACTCACTATCCGATTCAACCATTTTTCTCTTCAGAATGAAACAGCCCTGCCATTGTAATGGGGGATTCTGTTCTATAAAGTCGGAAATGCTGGGAATTACTAAATGTCCATAGTCGCCATCGACTCTATCGTGTTCTGGAACTGGTTCGTAAAAGTTATTGGGATCATCTTCTGATTTGGGTACGCCGGAACTACGCTGGAACTGGAAACCAACAAGTAGTAATAATGTGTCTGTCAGTTGTGGTGAGATGCGATGGAGGACATCTAAGATTTTGGCTACATCTCCCACTAATAAATCGCGGGTTGGGTGTTCGGCGGCGTGAAGGATGGCGTTAGCTACTAACCGGGGATCATAGTAAGGTGGTACGCCTGCTGGTTGGACACCTAATTTTGTTAGACCATTATTCCAGAAGGGTGTGTTAATGACGGCTGGTTTGATACTGGTGACGCTAATCGGCCATTTATCATGTATCAGTTCTAGGCGCATGGCATCAATAAACCCATCTACCCCATGTTTGGCTGAGGAATAGGCGCTTTGGTATGGTAGCGATCGCCTAGCTTCCATTGAGGAAACGTGAATCAATGCGCCTCGTCCTTCACGCTTGAGGTGGGGAAGTGCAGCCATCGCCCCGTAAACTTGCCCCATGAGGCTGACATCAATAACGTGTTTAAATTCTTCTGGTGTGGTATTGTCGAAGTTGGCAAATAGACCAATCGCTGGCACATGTACCCAAGTGTCGAGTCTGCCGAAATAATCTACAGTTTTATCTGCGATCGCCTTTACTTGTTCAAAGTGTTCTACATCCGCAACGACGGCGATCGCTTCTCCGCCAAAGTCGGTAATCTCTTTCACCAAAGATTCTAACCCCGATTGACTCCGTGCGGAAACAACTACCTTTGCTCCACCTTTGGCAAAGCGCAGCGCCGTTTCCCGTCCAATTCCACTGGAAGCCCCAACAACGACAACAACCTGTTGATTAATTGGCTTCAATTGCATAAATCTTACTCCTACGACTTAATCTAAAATTCGTCAATATTTATCAGTTGCAAACCAGTTTTACTGTCTGCTTTGTGGTGGTTTTATCCAACCTCAATAAAAAAGTTGAGAAATGTTAAGAATACTCAAAAAAGTATCAACAAAGTATTAATATGAAATTCAGGTAAAGTGATCCTGCTAATTTTAAAATAGCTAAACAAAATATAATCCTCAGTAAAATTTACTTACTCATAGGTGATAGCTATTAAATAATTACTTTTCACAATTACCAATCACAAACCTCCAGAAATATCATCAGCTTAAACAACACTTCAACACTTATGAATAAAGCTCCCAAGATACTTCTTTAGGAGCTAACTTGAGTGTGAAACAGTCAATGCACTTAATTTAACTTCAAATAAACTCTTTAGCCCTCTATCTCCAGAAGGGGCATAACCTTTAATCAGATTTAACTTTAGATGTAGGTTGCAAAAGAGAAAATTATCAATACATTAATTTAGTGATTTCATACTTAATAAAATCACAAACAAATTAGCTATGTAAGATTTAGGACATTACTAATTAATGAGATGAATTTTGCTCATCCAGAGAAGTCAAACTATGGACTATGGACTAATTTTTAAATTTTCACTAATTCCTGTTTTTGCTTATAACATAACCGCCAAGCATGGGGCGGTAAACCATTATGTTGACGAAATTGGCGGGAGAAATGACAAACGTGTTGATAACCTAACGAGCGAGAAATTTGCTCTACTGTCTCATCACTATTTTGTAGTAAACGACGAGCCTCAGCCATACGACGTTTGACAATCCAGTTATTGATAGTATCTCCTGTTTGCTTGGCTACACGATTAGTTAAATAAGCCGGAGAGTAACCAACAGCAGCAGCTACATCACATAGAGTAATTCCTTGGTGAAAGTAAGCCTCAATGAAGTCAAACACTTCTTTCAATTGAGGAACGGCGGGAAAAATTGACTGAGGTTCTGTAGGAGTCGCTGGTTCAGGATTGCCTGTGGGTGAAGGTTTTACGTTTTTGGGGAGGAGATTATTGCACCAATTTTGCAGAGATGCTTGCTTGCGTAAGCGAACGGCGATCGCTTTGAGTAATTCATCTAGGGTAGAGGGTTTAGTAATATAATCATCAGCCCCTAATTCCATACCTTTGCGAATATCTCCCCTAGTATCACTAGCACTCAAAAAAATTAGGGGAATAGGTGCAGTGCGGGGATCTTGGCGGAGTGCAGTGAGAACAGCATAGCCATCCATTTGCGGCATCATAATATCGCAAACAACTATATCGGGTAAATACTCTTGTGCTTTTTGAATACCCACCATACCATTCTCAGCACCTATTGCATCGAACCCTTCAATTTTTAATCCCTTTAAGTAGAGATTGCGGGTAATTGTATCGTCTTCAATGACTAGAATTGTATGTGATGATTCCTGCATTGTTTTTCCGTAAATAGAAGTTTGCATTAATATTCCTCACCAATATCTGCATTCAGCTTTGGTCAATATTCATTAATTCCACTTCATAAATGTTAAGTAATAAATTTAACTTTTATAAGTTGGAAGCAATGAGATTTATATCCTGTATGGCAACATGACAGTAAATGTTGTACCTACACCAATTTTGCTTTCTACAGCAATCTGACCACTATGTAAATCTACCAGCGTTTTAACAATCGACAGCCCCAGTCCAGTACCTGGAATGTTATCAACATTGTTGCCTCGGTAAAATGGTTCAAATAGTCGTTTTTGGTCTTGTAAGGAAATGCCAATTCCACTATCTTTGACCTTGAAAACTACCTTTTCATTGTTACGGAAAAGTTTCAACTCTACCATACTACCAGAGGGAGAATATTTGATAGCATTATCGAGCAAATTCTTGAGAATAGAATCTAATATATTCTTATCCATCCAAACTCTCAAGTAATTTTCTTGACTGATAAAATGAATTAAATTAGTAAAATTACCCATTTGCATTTGTGCAACTAAATCATGACAAAACTCCACTAATTCAAATTGGCTTGGTTCAAGCTTCAACTTTGCGGCTTCTGTTCTGGCAAAGAACAACATATCATCCAACATTTGGTTGAGTTGTTCTATGGATAGTTGAACTTGATCGAGTATTGGTTGTACTGTCTCCTCAGTTTGTGCATCAAGATATCGTTTGATTAAATTATTTGAGAAAGACACTATATTTAAAGGATTACGGAATTGATGACAGACCATCGAAAGGAAACTTGCTCTTAATTCACCAAGGTGTTTTGCCTGTTCTAAAGCTTGGTTAAGTTCTGATTCAGCTTGTTTGTAATCTGTGATATCAATAGCTGTAATCATCTCCACAGATTTACCTTGGAAATCTATCGTGCTACTTAGAACTGTAACCGCACAAGCTAACCAACGTTCCGCACCATTTTTAGTGAGAATAGTGATTTCTTGATACTCAAAGTTAGTGGCTTTAGCTGAATTACGTATCTGCCGACCTTTTCTTTGTTTAATTAATCGGCGAATATCAAAGCCACTCAAAAGCTCTTCTCTGGTATAGCCCGTCAGTACTTGTACTGCCGGATTAACATAACAAAATTGTGTACCTTGTATAAGGAAAGTGCTAGCATCACTAGTCTCAGCCAAAGCGCGAAATCTTGCTTCATTTAACCGTAATGCTTCCTCTGTCTGCCTAGATTTAGTAATATCCCAAAGACTCCAGACTCTACCTATTATCTTCTCTCCAAGTCTTTGCGGCTGAGAATAGTGAGCGAAAACCCTACCATCTTTTAATTCTAAAACATCGTAACTTTCCATATCCGATGTGCTAGAAACTTCCCAAATCATCCTATTAAAAGTTTCTGGGTCTTTTATTTGGCTCTCAAAGAAAGCCTTACATCTAGGACATTTCTTAGATAGTATTAAAGCCTGTGGAATTTTCCACATCTCGGCAAATTTTTGATTATAGTTAAGAATATCACCTTCAAAGTTAATAGAAACAATGCCGATCGCAGTTGATTCAAGAGTCGAACTGAGGACGGATAGGGATGTTTCTAAATTTACCTCTTTTTTCTTTAATTCCGCAACTTGTTGTTGCAGATTGTTGTTAGCATCTCTTAATTCATTGAGCCACTTTTCTATACTTAAATCTACTATTTCATTACTCTTTTCCTGCACAAAAGCGCAACTAAACTTTCTTCCTTGTTCCTCTATAAAAGTTAACGAAGTCTCTACCAACAAACTCCTACCACTCTTAGCACGGTATCGAGTTTTAAATGTATAGGAATCTTGTGATTGAATTTCAGCCCAATTACGTAGAGAAAAATCTATGTCTAAATCTTGCAAATTCATCGTCAATAACTCTTCACGAGAATATTCAGTCATGCGACAAGCTGCATCATTAACATAGAGAAATTGCCAGTCTTCGCCTAAACAAAAGGCTGTTTCTACAATGTTGTTTATCAAAAAATGAGCAAACTTAAATTCTAATTTTGACTGGATAGTCATTACGTTTTAGAACTCCAAAACAGCTTTGATTTTTATGTATTGACATGAAGAAAGGCAGCATATTCATTTATGGTTTACCAACAACCAATTATGGGCTGATATATATTTCTTAGATGAAGCTTATGTTCAGTTTGTGTAAAGCTTAAATAAACTATATTCCTTTTTACTTATTTCTTTTTATATACCTCTAGAAGTCAGCGCTCTAGTCAAATCAGATAGTTTATAGATTTCGCCTAGATTGGCAATTATTTACTCAATAGCTATGTCTCCTTAATTATTCTTAAACTAATTACTCAGGAATCTAATATGGATGTATCAGGTTATTCATCTGTCATTAGTAATACATTACCCTCAATCTATCTCTAACTATAAAAAAGCTATCTATCGTAAGGCATACATTTTGTTATTTAAAAAACTTGTCTATGTTTCCAACTACTTTTAACAAGATGTCTGTCGAATGATATGAGACATGGAGTTTGGCAGAACACAGCAAAAATTAGATTAAACTTAGTGTCGCAATTGTCATATTTTAATTACAGTGATTTATGACTAACTTCTAAAGCAAACTCAAAAATTTAGGTTGCTTCTTTCATCAACTATAGTTGACTTTGCCTCAGCAATAGCACCAGATAAACAAGTTCGATTTACATCGAATAAGTTTGCGAACGCTACGGAATACTGAGCATAATTACTTACCAAATAAAGGCTAGTAAATAATTATTTTCTTAAGTTAATGTGACATAACTTAACAAATAGTGCAAGATGTCCAGAGAGTTTGCTAGATTTTGTCAAAAATGTAGTTATGCGGACAATTGCGAAAGAATTGGTAACTGCAATCAAAAGATTCTTCATTGCAAGCTAGTGTTAATTTCTCGTAATCTTGTATTCATAAGTACCAAAGTGTTTTTTTAAAAAGTTTTTTCATCTGGGCTGTAAAGCTGCTTCATAACCTCTACTACTGCCTCAGCCCAAACTGGCTAATATTACAAGCACAAGTTTCTTGACATTAAATTTTTCCCTACGGCTAAGTATAGCCTAGAGAATCTTGTGCAATTTTCTGGAATTTAGTGAACCCAAATGAGTCAAAAATATACTGATTCCAACTCCCAGATTCTCACTGGTGAGCTGTACAAAGAATTACCCACAGACGGCAGTCAATATGTAGAATCTCTATCTCACGACTCCCGTGAGTTGAACGATATAGAAATTCAACCGTTGTTTGCCCAGGATGATAACTCTACGCTCTCAGTTGCCGATGCTATCGTGCAGATGCTGGTTAACTTGGGTGTATCTAGTGCCTTTGGTGTAGCTGGCGGGGCTATGGCTAGTTTGTGGAATGCCTTATCCAATAGCGCCCTGCAAGTGTTGAACTTCCGCCACGAAGCAGGAGCCGCCTTTGCTGCTACTGAAGCTTACTTTGCAAATAATCATCCTACGGTGGTATTTACAACAGCCGGGCCAGGTATTACCAATGCTCTCACAGGCTTATTCGCTGCCCGTGGTGAAGGTGCAAAGGTGATTCTGTTGTCTGCTTGTACCTCATCGCCTCAACGTGGACGCTGGGCAATTCAAGAAACCAGTAGCTACACCTTACCCAGTGGAGGTATGTTCACCCCTGGCGTATTGTTCAACTACGCTATCACCGTAGAATCAGCCGCCCAACTACCACAAATTTTCCGCAAACTGGCTTTGGGTTTAGCCCAACCAGGGGGATTTGTCGCCCACATCAGTATTCCTACAGGTGTACAGACAAGTTTGGTTGAAGGTATATCTTGGCCGGAGTTGAATGTAGCGGCTTATCAGGTAACTGCTCGCAAAGAAAAGATTGCCAAATCCGCAGAGTTACTATTCTCCGAACCCTTCGCCATCTGGGTTGGTTTCGGTGCGCGTCATGCGGCCGAAGAAATTCGTCAATTGGCAGAGAGAACAGGCGCAGCCGTTTTTTGCTCACCTCGTGGTAAAGGCATCTTTCCAGAAGACCATCCTCAATTTGTGGGTGTGACAGGATTGGGTGGTGATGCTTCCGTCATTACCTACATGGAGGAGCAAACCCCAGCCCGTACTCTGGTATTAGGAACTCGCTTAGGTGAACCTACTTCTTTCTGGAGTCCAACGATGATTCCAGCACAGGGCTTTGTCCATGTAGATATCGACCCAGAAGTTCCTGGTGTAGCTTATCCCCACGCCAATACCTTCTCGATTCAAGCTGACATCAAGACCTATTTGCAGGATCTTTTGCAATACTTACCAGAAACTCCCCGTTCTGGTAATTTGTCTTTACCTCCTGGTAATTTGTCTTTACCTCGTCCCCAACTTGATCCCATTCCAGACGGCGCAGACTATCCAGTGCGTCCTGAAGCATTGATGGCGGCTATCCAAAAAATTATTGTTGAAGGTAGCGACGCTATAGTTTTGGCGGAGTGTGGTAACTCATTTACTTGGTCTACTCATTGTTTACGGTTTAATGAAGCCAATCGTTACCGTGTTAGCACTGGAGTAGGTGCAATGGGTCATGCAGCTACAGGTGTTGTGGGTGCAGCGCAAGCACGGAACGGTAAAGCTGTTGCGATTGTAGGCGATGGAGCAATGCTGATGAATAACGAAATCAGCACAGCCGTCAAGTACAAGATTCCGGCGATTTGGATTGTCCTCAACGATGCCCGATACAATATGTGCTACCAAGGCATGAAGGTACTGGGAATGAAGGGCGCAGATGCAGAGATTCCTCCTGCAAACTTTGCCATGATTGCCCGTGGTATGGGTGCAGATGGGATTGCTGTTATGAACGAGTCTGATTTAGAGACGGCTTTACAACAAGCGATCGCAGCTGAAGGCCCCTTTGTTGTCGATGTCATCATTGACGCAGATCGTCCCGCACCTTCTGGCGGACGGAACAAGAGTTTAGCTGCCCAAGGGGTGAAGTCTACTACTAACGGCAACGGCAATGGCAAATCAACTACTACCAAGCAAGTATCTTTTCCCTTGGTGTGATGTGATGCCAAAAAATATGTCTGAAGCGATCGCTCAAGAAGATGGTATGAAAAGAGGGCTTCTCGATTCATACCAAGAACCAAAACAATGAAGTTAGAAATTTTCAGCTTTTAAGACAAACATCAAGCTTCCAATTTCTGAACTCCCTAATTATACAGAGTGACAAAATTAGCTAACCTTTTCGCAAAAATTCTTCACACTCTCTAGATTTCTCCCAACGTTGGTCTTATTGATCATGGGTAATAAGTAAATAGATTTAACTATTACCGATTACCCATTACCAATTACCAAAACCACAGCTAAATTTTGTCACTCTCTTTACCTCCCCTAAATTAATTGAAATTGAGAAAGGAAAATGCAGCTATTTGAAACAGTTAGAGAAATGGGTCACGAGCAAGTACTCTATTGTCATGGAAAAAACCCAGATATTAGAGCTATCATTGCTATTCATGACACCAGCTTAGGCCCTGCAATGGGAGCCACTAGACTCTATCCTTATGTGAATGAAGAAGCGGCTTTGAGAGATGCTTTGCGCCTCAGCCGTGGCATGACTTACAAAGCAGCTTGTGCTAACATTCCTGCTGGTGGTGGTAAAGCAGTAATTATTGCTAATCCCGCAGATAAAACTGACGAGATGTTGAGAGCTTATGGACGCTTTGTCGAAAGTCTCAAAGGACGTTTTATCACTGGGCAAGATATGAATATCACACCAGATGATGTCCGCACAATTTATCAAGAAACTAAACATGTAGTTGGTGTAGAAGAGAAGTCTGGTGGCCCTGCTCCCATCACAGCTTTAGGTGTATTTTTAGGTCTAAAAGCTGCTGTCAAATTTCGCTGGCAAACTGAACGATTAGACGGGCTAAAGGTTGCAGTACAAGGATTAGGAAATGTAGGTAGCAACCTGTGCCGCCACCTACATGAACATGGTGTACAACTAATTGTCGCTGATGTTAGTCCAGAAAAAACTGCTGAAATAAAACAGCGTTTTGGTGCTACAGTAGTAGCACCGGATGAAATTTACTCACAAAACGTAGATATCTTCGCCCCCTGCGCTATGGGGGGAATTATTAATAGTCAAACTATTCCCCAAATCCAAGCTAAAATTATTGCTGGTGCAGCCAATAATCAACTAGAAAATGAGCGCCTACATGGTCAAAGATTAGTAGAAAAAGACATTCTCTACTGTCCTGATTATGTAATTAATGCTGGCGGCATCATTAACGTTTACAACGAAATGATTGGCTACGACGAAGATAAAGCTTTCAAGCAAGTCAATAATATTTACGACACACTGTTAGCAATTTTTAAGATTGCTCAACAGCAAAGCATTACTACAAATGATGCTTCCAAACATCTTGCAGATGAAAGAATCCTGAAGGCCAGAATTAGTAAAAAACAGCCCGTAGCTGCATAGACATGAGCCAACCAATTCTAGATTTCGGATTTTATATTTTAGATTGACTGCACTCAAAAACAATCCAAAATTTAAAATCTAAAATTTGGAGAGCCAAAAACTATTAATTTGAGGAGCGAACAGTGGAAAAAAATACATTTGCGACATCCGCATATATTGCCACATCACCAGAAACTGCATTCAAGTATCTTTGCAGTTTGAAAAATTTGGATGATTGGACATTATTTAGTCGGATGCAGGAACAGATTGATGAAGATACTTGGCTCGGAACTGCATCCGGTTATCATAGAAATTTATATTATCACGTTAAGAAACTGGAAAGCCCGCTATTTTATGGTATCGAGTGGCATTGCGGGTTAGAGTATAATCAATATTTCCAAGTTTATCCTGTACTACTGTTTCCCCCAGAATATATCGAACCGGGAACAGATGAAAAAGGTGTGTACTTCCATTGGTTAAGCTTTGTTGATCCTGGTCGGCAAACACAAATGATTATGCAGGGTATTCACACCGTGCATACTTCTGAGTGTCGTTCTCTTAAAGCTAATTTAGAACGCAGAGAGGGTTTGAAAACAGCAGCCAAAGGACGCTACTTTATTAATACCGATACCATATATGTAGATGCTCCTGTAGAACTGGGAGTTGAATATTTAAAAGAAGTCAAAAATATTGATGAATGGGCGCATTTAGTCAGACCTGTAGGCGAACTTAGCGGTCAGTCTGGAGACTTCTTGGACGAGTACGACCAAAAAGTTACTATTTCGGTACGTGTCCATAGCCTCAGCAAGTATTACCTGCTAGAAGAAGAATACTTCTATCCAGAACACAACTTCTATCAACGTTCTGTAGCCTTACTCATCCCCGCCGCTTACTCCTTCGCTGACCCTGAAGCTACTGGTTTCATCCTCCATCGCATCACCTTCTGGAAAAATGAAGGTCAATTCACTCACGGCAAGCTGCAAATAGAAGACTTTGGTGCTGAGAGCATGAATATCAAACGCTTCTTAGAAGCCAAAGCTGGCAACCTCAAATCCTTCGACCGGGGTATGAGCTACATACCAGTACACAAACTTCAACAACCAGAATTGGTTGGTAGTCATTAGTCCATAGTCAACAGTCCATAGTCCATAGTTTTTCTCCCTATTCCTCTGCGCTAACCTCTGCGTTCCTCTGCGTTTAAAAATGACCAAACAACACATCAAACAACTAACAGTCACTCTAATTACTCTTTGTGTTGCCACTCTTTCAGGCATAAAATCTGCGGAAGCTGCATCATTTTCAGTAGTAGCCGATGGTCTGAATAACGCCAGAGGATTGAGCTTCGGCCCTGATGGTGCGTTGTATGTGACCGAAGCCGGAAACGGAGGTAATGGAGCTTGTATTCCCTCCGTAACTGGTCAAGGTTCCTTGTGTTATGGTGCAACGGGTCAAGTTCTGAGAATTGAGAACGGTCAGACTCAGACAGCACTCACAGGACTACCTTCTCTAGCTCTAGCTGATGGCACTAATGCTGGTGGAGCGCGAGACATCCAATTCGATGCTAGCGGCAAACCTTATATTTTGCTGGGATATGGGGCTAATCCGAGCTTCCGCAGTAATCTTGGTAACGTTGACTTAGGCAAAATCATCGCTCCCGATTTTGCTACCAACTCATGGAGAAGTGTTGCTGACTTATCTAATTACGAGTTGGTGAATAACCCAGATGGTAGCGATGTAAACAGTAATCCCTTGGGGCTATTTATAGATGGCGATCGCTTACTTGCAGTCGATGCTGGCGCTAACGACTTGCTAAGTGTGCGAAATGATGGTTCTAACTTGCAAGCGCTGGCTGTATTCCCCCAAGAAATATTGACTAACCCCGTCTTCCCACCGTCCGGTGAACCATCTACCGAACCCGGACAAGTACCAGACCCAACAGAGCAACCGCCATCCCAGTTGCCTATTCAAGTAGTACCTTCAAGTGTCGTCAAAGGCCCTGATGGTGCTTACTACGTTAGTCAATTTACTGGCTTTCCCTTTCCTGAAGGCAAAGCCAAAATTTTCCGAGTTGGTACTGATGGGACGACAACAGTTTATGCAGATGGCTTTACCCATTTAACAGACTTGGAATTTGATAGTGTTGGTAATTTGTATGCCTTGCAGTATGCCAACCAGTCAGCGTGGAAAGGTAATTTTGATGGTTCATTAATCAAAATAGCTACTGATGGCACTCGTAAAACCATCCTCAGTGGTAATGGACTAGAAGCACCCAACGCTTTGACTATTGGTGCTGATGGAGCGGTTTATATATCTAATCGTAGCGATCGCCCAGGACAAGGCCAAATCATCAGAGTAGAGACTTCTCAGTCTGTACCTGAACCTACTGCTGTTGCTGGCTTAGTAGCGTTTAGTGTTTTCAGTCTTGGTTCCTTGTGTTATCAAAAACGCAATAGAAACCGCGCCAAGACCTTACCTTGGCAACTCCATACCAGTCATCAGTCCCTCATCAGGACGAATGACTAATCCAAAATTTTTCAACCTCATTAATATCTAAACCTTGCGACAAATGAAACTCAAGCCATTTGCCTTAACCTTTATTGGTCTTTCTATTGCTTTTGCCTCCATGCCCAAAGCAGCCCAAGCTGCCAGCTTTTCCGTAATTGCTAACGGCTTGGATAACCCCAGAAATTTGGCTTTCGGTGCTGACGGCACTCTGTATTTTACAGAAAGTGGTAAAGGTGGAGATGGAGCCGATGGCAGATGTATTCCATCGCCTAGTGCTGGCTACATTCCTTTGTGTGCTGGACAAAATGGTTATGTCGGCAAAATCACCAAAGACGGTACAAAGACAACCATTTTATCTAGCCTCACCTCTCTAGCTTTATCCCCTTCTGGAGAACAAGCAGCCGGCCCTGCGGATATTAAATTTGACTCTAAAGGCAACGCTTATCTGTTGACTGGTCTGGCTGGCGACCCCAGTAACCGCGATACAGTCTTAAAATCCCCCGACCTGGGAAGATTATACAAAATCGATTTAGTAACTGGTGGTTTAACGCCTATTGCTGATTTTGCTGCTTACGAAGCGGCCAATAATCCTGATGGTACTGATATCATTTCCAACCCCTACGCCTTCACAATTAAAGATGATATTGCTTATGTAGTTGATGGGGGCGGCAATAGCATCTATTCTGTAGGTCTTGATGGCAGTGGTATTCAAAAAGTCAACTCTTTCCCACTTGACATAGTTCCTAGAGATAAGTTGGAATATCCAGACTTAGGGGGAACCGATCCTAATACCTTACCAGTTACCCAACAGTCCGTACCTACAGGTATCACAGTTGCTCCAGATGGTAGCTTGACAGTTACCGAATATACTTACTTCCCTTATCCAGAAGGTGAAGCTCGTGTCTTCAAAGTAGATCCCTTGACTTTGCAGCCTACAGTTCTTGCTGATGGCTTTACCCAGTTAACAGGCGCAGCCTACGACCCAGAAGGCAACTTGTACGTCTTGCAACACATTAATGTTTCCGAATGGAAGGCAATTCAACAAGGCGGTATTATCACTGGTGACATCAGTGGTTCGATAATCAAAATTGCTCCCGATGGTACTCGTACAACCATTTGGAGCGGCAAGGGCTTGGAAGCCGCCTCTGGTCTAACTTTTGGCCCCGATGGCAGACTATATACTTCCAACCGCGCCAGACTTGCAGGTACAGGTGAAATTGTTGCTATTGATCCCAACGCAACTGTACCCGAACCTTCTGTAACATTTGGTCTGTCTGCGGCTGCTTTGGGTGCGGCTTCCATGATGAAGAAGCGCAAGCCTAAAGAAGTAGTCAAAAAAGAAGTAGAGCTAGTTTAACAGTGGACAGTGGACAGTAAAAATCAACTGTCCACTGTCAATTTTCAACTGTCAATTAAAAAGCTGTTGCCTCACACAGATAGTTGTGCAGGAGGTAACAGCCGCAAATCCCAACTCCCTTAACTAGGGCTGGAAACGAAATTAGTCTAGCAAAGAGTATAACTCAGTCTTAAAACTTATGGGATTAGTCAAAAATTTTGCGATCGCAGTTGCTAGCACTGGATTTCTCACACTAGCAGCATCCGCCGAAGCATCCGCCTTAAGCTTAAAATACGACAGTCAAATCGGTAGCCCCGGCTTTGCCCCTGGACAATTATTCGTTCCCCAAGGTATCACCGTCAATAGTGCTGGTAACATCCTTGTCAGTAACGGTCGTGGTGTTAACCCAGACGGTACACCCAATTTTAGCGTCGGTAACAGAGTCGAAATATTCAGTCCTCAAAATGAGTATTTAGGCGCAATTGGCGAAGGTGGTACTGGTCCTGGTCAATTCGATGAACCATCAGCCTTAGAAATTGACCCTCAGACTGGTAACTTGTATGTTGGTGATGTTTTTAACAACCGCGTCAACGTTTACGACCCCAACGGTAACTTTATAAATTCATTTGGTTCCTTTGGTGGTCTGATTCCTGGTAGAGCCTTCTTTGGCCCATCTGGTGTTACCTTCGACAAGCAAGGCTTTGTGTATATTGGTGATTTTAGTGGTGACAAAATCAATAAATATACTAAAGACGGTGTGTTAGTTGGTAGTATTGGCAGTTCGGGAACTGCACCTGGACAATTCCAAGGCCCAGCAGGTCTAAGAATTTCTCCAGTCAGTGGCAACATTTATGTCAGTGACCAATTTAATAACCGTGTTCAGGTACTTGACCCAGAAGGAAAACCCCTGTTTACCTTTGGTAAACAAGGTACTGGTGATGGCGAGTTTAATCAACCAATTGGGATTGAAGTAGACGAGTTTGAGAATATCTATGTAGCTGACTCTATCAACAGCCGCGTTCAGGTATTTGATAAAAACGGTAAATTCCTCACCTCTTACGGTACACCAGCCGCCGCACCACCACCACAACTAGGCGAACCCCCATTTGGTAATCCTCTTGACCTCACTCCAGGCGTATTTAACTGGACTGCGGGTACAAGCTATAAAGATGGCAAGCTTTATGTGGGCGACTTCTTCCAAGGTCGTGTGCAAGTGCTGAGTATTGAAGGTGCAGCAACTTCAACTCCTGAACCTGCTTCAATCTTAGGTTTGGGTTTACTTGGAGTTGGAGCTGGTGTTGTTAAGTTAAGAAAAAATCGGCAGCAGAAATTTACTGTTGGTATAAATCAATAGTTTTTTGCATTATTTCTTGAAAAATTTTCCCTGTTAATGACTGTACAAGTGTTCCCTGGCAATGCCAGGGAACCAATGAATTTAACTTAGTTAACTGTTATGTCTGCTTTTACTGATTTAAAACTAAATAATATTAGTCAATTATTACTTCATTGGATAATACAACAAGCAAGTCCAGAAGGCGTTGCTTGGTTGGAAGAAAAAAGAGAACAAATCAATAATGATGATAAGGCGCGAGTATTTTTTACTGCCTTTAGCGCTGTTCCCCGCTACATAGGTAAAGTACAACTACAGCTAACCGCACAAGACCTAAAAACAGCATCAGAGTTGCGTCCCGGATGGTTTCCTACTCATTGGAGCATAGACCAAGCTGCAAGGACATTATTAATATTAACTTCGCCAAAATATCATCCAGAAAAGTACGTTTATACTTTAGAACAAGTATTCAAATCTGCCGATGTTGGTGAATTAGTTACACTATATCAAGCTTTACCTTTATTGCCTTACCCCGAACGCTGGCAAAAGAGAGCGGCGGAAGGTATACGCAGCAACATGACTGCCGTATTCAATGCCGTAGCTTTACGTAATCCATACCCAGCCGAACATCTCGATACCTTAGCTTGGAATCAGATGGTAGTGAAAGCGTTGTTTGTCGGTAGTCCTCTACATTTAATTCAAGGCTTAGACTCCCGCGCCAACCCAGAATTAGCCAGAATGTTAACCGATTATGCCAACGAACGCTACAGTGCCAAACGTTCTGTTTCTGGTGAAATTTGGCCGTTGGTAGAGAAATTTAGTCACAGGTAATTAGTCAACAGTCAATAGTCAACACATCCCTAACCATGAATAACAGTATTATCACCAAAGACATGATGTTTATCGACCCCCACATTCACATGAGTTCGCGCACGACTGATGATTATGAGATGATGCGTCAGTCGGGAATTGTGGCGGTAATTGAGCCGGCTTTTTGGTTTGGACAACCACGTACTCATGTTGGTTCCTTCCAAGATTATTTCAGCAGTTTAGTTGGTTGGGAAAGGTTCCGGGCTTCGCAGTTTGGGATTAAACATTACTGCACAATTGGTTTAAATTCCAAGGAAGCTAATAATGAACCTTTGGCAGAGCAGGTAATGGAATTATTACCTCTGTATGCTTGTAAAGAGGGTGTAGTCGCCATTGGGGAAATTGGCTACGATGACATGACACCTGTCGAAGATAAATACTTCCGCCTGCAACTAGACCTAGCGAAAGAATTAGATATGTTGGTGATGATTCATACACCACACCGCGATAAAAAAGCAGGTACAAGCCGCAGTATGGATGTTTGCATTGAGCATGGGTTAAAGCCATCTCAGGTAATTGTAGACCACAATAACGAAGAAACCGTCAAAGAAGTTTTAGATAGAGGCTTTTGGGCAGCGTTTACCATTTATCCAAATACTAAAATGGGCAATGCCCGCATGGTAGAAATTGTCCGTGAATATGGGAGCGATCGCATTATCGTTGATAGTAGCGCCGACTGGGGCGTAAGCGACCCCCTCGCCGTACCCAAAACTGCCCTACTCATGCTAGAACGGGGCATTTCTGAAGCGGCTGTGAAAAAAGTCTGTTATGAAAACGCCCTCGCCGCCTACAGCCAAAGCGGTCAAATGCAAGAGTCAGATTGGCTAAACCTCCCACCCATCGACCAAAGACAGAAGTTCAACGACAACTCCGTCCTCCGAGGACAACAACCATTGGTTGAGTCGCGTCGTGAATATGCGCTGATTGAATAATATCAATTCAAAATTCAAAATTCAAAATTCAAAATCTCTTTCTTTGCGCCTTTGCGTCTTTGCGTGAGTAAAACCATGAACACCACCACCCTTAACTCCTACCGCTTCTGGGCATACCTGCAATTACTACGACCCGCCAATATTATCACAGCTTGGGCAGATATCATGGCTGGCTTTGCGGCTTCTGGGTATTTTGTACAACTAAATCTCACCCCACTCCTGTGGCTACTCTTAGCTACCACTGGCTTATATGGCGGCGGTATTGTATTTAACGATGTTTTTGATGCTGAACTGGATGCCAAAGAACGACCAGAAAGACCTATTCCCAGTGGTAGGGCTTCTCGGACTGGGGCAAGTTTACTGGGGGGTTCGCTGTTAGTTGTGGGTGTGGCGGCGGCGGTGCAGGTTTCGTGGTTGAGTGGAGTGTTAGCTTTGGCGATCGCAACTTCTGCCCTGTTGTATGATGCTTTTAGCAAGCATCACCCAATTTTCGGCCCCATCAATATGGGATTTTGCCGGGGTGGTAACTTGTTACTAGGGGTGAGTGTGGTTCCAGTTGCGATCGGTGATTATTGGTTTTTAGGTTTAATTCCCATAGTCTACATTGCTGCTATCACAGCTTTGAGTCGGGGTGAAGTGCAAGGGGGAAAATCGAGTACAGGCATTATAGCCTTATTATTAATTACGGCGGTGATAGTCGGGCTGTTAGGTTTAGGATGGCTGACAAATTATCAAGTCATCACAGCCTTACCATTTCTCACATTGTTAGCTATCCGAGTTTTGATTCCTTTTATCAAAGCTGCGCGTCAACCTACTCCAGAACAAATTCGCATTGCAGTTAGGGCAGGTGTGTTATCTCTGATTATTTTAGATACTACCTTAGCGGCTGGTTTTGCTGGTTTACCCTATGGTTTGTTGGTTTTAAGTCTTTTACCACTTTCGATGATATTGTCGCAACTATTTGCTGTGACTTAAAGGGCGATCGCCTATGGCGGGGCGTAAGCCCATCACAAATATTCTTGGTAAACCTGGGCGGGCAAGATGCCCACCCCACAAAATAAATAGTTTATTTCCCAAAAATCTGTAAATTGCCCGTTGAGGATGTCAATACTCAAGATTCACATCAATGACTATTGACTAATGACCAATGACTATTGACTAATCATGCAAATTCTTATTTATTCCTACAATTATTATCCAGAACCAATTGGTATTGCTCCCTTGATGACTGAACTGGCGGAAGGTTTGGTTAAACGAGGTCATCAAGTGCGGGTGATTACTGGGATGCCTAATTATCCTCAACGGCGCATATATGATGAGTATCAAGGAAAGTGGTATCAGACAGAAGAAAGAAACGGTGTCACTATTCAACGTTGCTATTTACGGATTAAATCTAACCCTAACTTGATTGATAGGCTTTTGCTGGAGTTGAGTTTTATTGCAACTAGCCTTCCCCAAGCTTTCAACGGTTGGCAACCAGATGTAATTCTTGTGACAGTACCGCCGCTTTTGGTTTCTTTATCTGCCACTCTATTGGGATGGATTTATAATTGCCCAGTCGTATTGAATGTACAAGATATATTACCAGAAGCTGGTATCCGTGTCGGCTTAATTAAAAATAAATTAATGATTCGAGCTTTGGAAGCTATAGAAAAATTTGCTTACCGTACTGCTCATACTATTAGTGTGATTGCTGAGGGTTTTGTTGAGAATTTAGTGAATAAAGGTGTACCTGATAATAAAATTGCCTGTATTCCTAATTGGGTCAACTTAAACTTTATCAATTCTGAAGCTCCTAAAAATAACTCTTGGAGAAAAGTTCATAACCTTGATGATAAATTTGTCGTACTTTATTCGGGTAATATTGCCCTGACTCAAGGTTTAGAAACAGTAATTGAAGCAGCATCTCGGTTACGTCAAGTACCAGAAATTGCTTTTGTCATTGCAGGCGAATCGAAATCTTTAGAAAGACTGCAAAAATATTGTCTAAGTTGTGGTGCTGATAATGTGTTGCTGCTACCACTGCAACCAAGAGAGAAATTACCCGAAATGTTAGCGGCGGCTGATGTGGGTTTAGTTGTGCAGAAAAGCAATGTAGTTGCCTTTAATATGCCTTCTAAAATACCATTGCTGATGGCAAGCGATCGCCCAATTATTGGTTCAGTTCCCGCAACTGGGACTGCGGCTAAAGCCATCCGCAAAAGTGGTGGTGGTATAGTTGTTGCGCCAGAGTCACCCAAGGCTTTAGCTGATGCGGTACTCAAGTTATATCAAAATCCCGATTTAGCCACACAATTAGGTCATCAGGGTAGAAATTTTGCTATAGAAAATTATGCTTTTGAGACAGCTTTAGATAGGTACGAAGAATTATTCACCGATGTCATAGCCAATAATAATTTAGTAGCATTACCTGAATTAAGTCCCAAAGGCTCAATTGTTGATGTGTAAAATTTGGAGACTCGAAAAATGTCTATTCAATCCTCACTCGATGTAGAGTTTGCATCAGGAAACAACGTCAAATCTCGACAAATCACCATTATTGGTGGACGTGGTAGAATGGGTCAACTATTCGCCCAAAAACTTATGGCTATAGGTCATAAAGTTAATGTTCTAGGACAGCAAGATTGGGACTATGCAGATACACTCTTGAGTCAGGCTGAATTAGTCATAGTTTCCGTTCCTATAGAACATACAGTTGCTATTATCGAACGTGCTGCTAAATATCTTTCTCCTACTACAGCTTTGTGTGACATCACCAGTATTAAAGTTCAGCCAACACAAGCTATGTTGGCGTACCATCAAGGCCCTGTCATGGGTTTACATCCTATGTTTGGGCCGAGTGTGAAATCTTTTTCAGGGCAAAAAATAGTAGTATGTTCAGGTCGTGGTGATAACTCATTTCAATGGTTATTAGATTTCATGCAAAGCCAAGGCGGGGAATTAATTACTTGTACGCCTGAAGAACACGACCAAATGATGGTGTTTGTGCAAGCGACACAACATTTTTATAGACTTAGCCTTGGTGTCTTCTTAGCACAGGCAAATATTGATTTACAACGCAGTTTGTTAATGTCATCCCCCAGTTATCGTCAAGAAATTGAAATTCTTAAGCGTTTATTTAAGCAAAACCCTAATTTATGTGTTGATATCATCTTAGCTACAGAAGAAAGATGCCAAGCAATTAATGATTTAGCTGAAACTTATCAACGTTTGGCTAAATTAGTGGTTAACAAAGATAGAGAAGGACTAATTAGGGAGTTTGAAGAAAATAAAGAGTTTTTTCAACAGGAAGATAATTATTTATTACCTGTTACTTATACAGTTACAGAAAACAAAAATACTCAATTTAATAGATTTCATTAAATAAATTTTGTTATGTTAATTAATATCTTTCATGATACAATATGTCCTTGGTGTCGTATAGGAAAAAAACACTTTTTTGATGCCCTATCACAATGGCAGCAAGAAACAGTAAATATCCATTGGCATCCATTCCTACTTGATGATAGTTTACCTATATCTGGCTACGAATTTCGTAGTTTTATGCAGGAAAGAAAGGGTATCCAGCCAGAAGCAATCCAAAATTTATTTAATGAGACACGACGTATAGGTGCAGCATCTGGAGTGACACTTAATTTTGATAGAATTACTTTAGCTGTGAATACAAAGCTTTCTCATAAATTGATAGCACTTGCTCCCAAGAATATCAAAAATCAGGTGGTGGAAGCAATTTATCAAGCTTATTTTGAAGATGGGTTAAATATTGGTGATGTTGATGTTCTTGTTGATATCGGCAAAACCTACCACATGGATGCTAGGGATTTAAGAAATCAGCTAATTAATCATAATTTCTTTGATGGCATTGTGGCTGAATCAACATTTACCCGATTAAAGGAGATTAACAGTGTACCTTTTTTCATTATTAACAATAAAGTCCAAGTAAAAGGCTCTGGTTCAGTAGAGTTATTTCTTCAGGCTTTAAATCGTGCTGTACTTGTGGAAGCAAAAATATGATACTTGATATTAGACAAAAAACAAAATTTAATTTACAACCTATTCAACAGAATTTCGCAGTTTCGTTTAACTACGAAATTCACTTTACTACTAATCTGTTTAGTTTAAAGAACCCAACTTTAGCACAGGTTATTGGATCTGATGGCGAGAAAAAGCCCAAGAAAGTTGTAGCGGTAGTAGATGCAGGTTTATTAGAGTTCTTTCCTGACTTACCCCAGCAAATTGCTACCTATACAAATTTTTACGCTGAAGTATTAACCTTAGCCTCAGCGCCACTCCTTGTCCCAGGAGGCGAAGCTGCCAAAAATGACCCCAAGTTATTAGACCAAATTCACGAATTGGTAGAAACTGCGGGAATATGTCGCCACTCCTATATATTAGGAATTGGTGGTGGCGCAGTATTAGATTTAATTGGCTATGCAGCAGCCACAGCACACCGGGGAGTGAGGCTAATTCGCATTCCTACAACGGTGTTAGCGCAGAATGATTCTGGTATTGGTGTGAAAAACGGGATCAATGCCTTTGGCAAAAAGAACTTTTTAGGGACATTTGCACCACCCTACGCAGTTATTAACGACTCTGCATTCTTAACTACATTATGCGATCGCGATTGGCGTTCTGGTATTGCCGAAGCCATCAAAGTTGCCTTAATTAAAGACCCCATCTTTTTCAACTTCATCCATGAAAACACCGCAGCCCTAGTCCTGCGGGAAATGGACACCATGCAGATGGTTATTTATCGCTGCGCCCAACTGCACTTACAACACATAGCCAAAGCTGGCGACCCCTTTGAAAAAGGTTCATCCCGCCCCTTAGATTTTGGACATTGGGCAGCCCATAAACTAGAACAATTGACCAATTACAGCCTACGACATGGCGAAGCCGTAGCCATTGGTATCGCTTTAGATAGCACCTACTCCTACCTGTTGGGATGGCTTTCTCATTCCGAGTGGCAACAGATATTAAACACCCTCTCAGGGCTAGGTTTCAAACTCTACGTACCAGAATTAACCGATACCTCATCTTTGTTCCAAGGCTTAACAGAGTTCCGTGAACACTTAGGCGGTGAACTCACTATTACACTTCTACAACACATCGGCAAAGGAATTGAAGTTCACGAAGTAGATTTATCCATCTACAAACAAGCAATCTCCCTCATACACGAATCTCTGCGCCTCTGTGACTCTGTGGGTTAAAAAAAATGAAAATCGGAACCAATAACAACCTCCACCTTACCTACTGCACCAACATTCACCCTGGCGAAGAATGGGAAAAAGTCTTTGCCAACCTCAAGCAATACATCCCTCCCTTAAAAACAAAATTAGCGCCAGAAAAACCATTTGGTATTGGTTTACGTTTAGCTGAGGTAGCAGCCAGAGAATTACTCACAGGAGATACCTTAAACCAGTTTCAGTCCTGGCTAACAGAAAACGACTTATATGTATTTACCCTAAACGGCTTTCCTTACGGACAATTTCATCAAAAAGTAGTCAAAGACCAAGTTTATGCCCCAGATTGGTCAAAGCAGGAACGCTTAGATTACACTTTGCAGTTAACGCAAATCTTAGCAGAATTGTTACCTCCTGGTATGGAAGGTAGCATTTCCACACTACCCTTATCATACAAACCCTGGTTCAAGGGAAACCAGCTTGTGCAAGCGCCAGTATTTATTAATGCTAGCCTGAACATAGCCCAAGTCGTAGAACGCATGGTACGTATCCGCCTGGAACAAGGCAAAATTCTGCACTTAGATTTAGAACCAGAACCAGATGGACTAATTGAAAATGCAGTTGAAGTTGTTGATTACTTCCAGATGTATTTACTACCAGTAGCTGGGGCTTATTTAAGCAAGCAATTGGGCATCACAAAAGAGGCGGCAGAAAGTTACATTCTAGACCATGTGCGTATTTGTTATGATACCTGCCACTTTGCGGTGGAACATGAAGACCCCATGTCAGTAATTTTGCAATTTCAAGCTGCGGGAATACGTATCGGTAAAATCCAAATTAGTGCAGCATTACAAGTACAAATACCGCAGGATTTGCAAAAACGTCATCTTTTAATTAAAAGATTGCAACCCTTTGCTGAATCTACATATTTACATCAAGTTATTGGACGCACCAGCCAGAATAGATTAGTTCACTATCGAGATTTAGAAGAGGCTTTACTCAAGCTAGAAAACACCATAGATGAAGAATGGCGGATACATTTTCATGTACCGATTTTTATTCATGATTATCAGCTATTAAAGTCTACTCAAAGCGACATTGAAAATGTCTTGGAGTTGTTACAAAGTCATCAATTCTGTGACCATTTGGAAATTGAAACTTATACTTGGGAAGTTTTACCAGATGAGATAAAGCTTGATTTATCAGCTTCAATTGGGCGTGAATATGAGTGGGTAATGAATAAATTATCAACTAAGCAATTAGTTCTTAGTTAATAGTTTTTAGTGGGGTTTTGGGCAGGCAAGATGCCTACCCCACAAGAGTATTTGTTCTTAATTATTAGTAATTTTTATGCAGAAAACAGTTGTTCTCAACGTCGTCGGGTTAACACCTGAACTTATAGGTGAACATACACCCTTCCTTTCAGGCTGGCAAGCTAAAGGAAAGGCTGTAACTTTAGACCCAGTATTACCTGCTGTTACTTGTACAGCACAAGCCACTTATCTTACAGGTAAATCACCGGATGAACACGGAATTGTGGCCAATGGATGGTATTTTCGTGATGAGTGTGAGGTGAAATTCTGGCGACAGTCTAATAAACTAATTCAAGCACCAAAAGTTTGGGACATTGCCAAAGAAATAGACCCCAGCTTTACCTGTGCTAACTTATTCTGGTGGTACAATATGTACTCCTCAGCCGATTATTCTGTCACACCACGACCGATGTATCCTGCTGATGGCAGGAAATTACCTGATATATATACTCAACCGGAAAATCTGCGATCGCAACTCCAATCTCAACTAGGCCAATTCCCATTATTCAACTTCTGGGGGCCGAACACATCAATTCTTTCTACCCAATGGATAGCAGACTCAGCCAAGTTTGTGAATGAACGCCACAACCCAACACTCACGTTAATTTATCTACCCCATCTCGACTACTGTCTACAAAAACATGGCCCCGACACAACTAAGGTAGCCAAGGATTTACAAGAAATTGACGCGGTTTGTAGTGACTTAATTCAATACTATGAAAATCGCGGCGCACAAGTCATTGTGTTATCTGAATACGGTATTACCTCAGTCTCCAAACCCATCCATATCAACCGCATTTTGCGCGAACATGGTTTACTCACAGTCCGGGAAGAATTGGGACGAGAACTACTAGATGCTGGTGCAAGTAAAGCTTTTGCAGTTGCAGATCATCAACTAGCGCATGTTTATGTTAATGATCCATTTTACATACCCAAGGTGCGATCGCTCTTAGAAGATGCAGATGGCATTGCCTACGTTTTAGACGAAACCGAAAAGCCTACCTATCACCTCAACCATTCACGTTCAGGTGAGTTAATCGCAGTTTCCCAACCAGATGCTTGGTTTACCTACTATTACTGGCTAGATGACCGTCGCGCACCCGATTTTGCTAGAACTGTAGATATTCACCGCAAACCTGGTTACGACCCTGTAGAACTTTTCATCGACCCCGAAATCAAACTACCCCCAGTCAAAATCGCTTCTAAGCTAATTCAGAAAAAATTAGGTTTTCGCTACTTGATGGATGTCATTCCTTTAGATGCTTCTTTGGTTAAAGGTTCTCATGGTTGCCTTCCTCCTTCTCCTTCTCAGGGGCCGTTATTCATCACCCAACAATCTCATCTTTTAGACTCCCCTGCAATTATGGCGACTGATGTTTATCAATTAATCATCAAACATTTGGTAGATAAAATTAATTAAATGTTTATTCCTTTAGTTAGATGTGGGCAAGATCGAATAAATAGTCAATGACCATGCTAATAAATTGATACCTACATCTAAAAATACTTCATTTTAAGAATTATAAAAATTAAGTAGTCTGGATGAAGAGTTTACAAGCAAAGAGCTATTTCCCCTAAACTTTGGCAATAATTATTTACTTGTCATAGTTTCAAAACCTCAAATTGTTAAAACTTGTTATTGCACAAAGTTAAATTGCATAGCACCTAACAGATATAACAGGACAAAAACCAACTATAAAAACGTAATTTAAAAGCCTTTTAAGCCTATCCCCTGTTACTTATCTCAACTATAGCAATGACAAGTTTTTGATTAATTAAATAGTAACTATTCTAGAGAGCTTATTATGATTGCCGATTCCCATGACTATACAACCTTTGGGGGTATCCATGTCTCTCGCTTCATCACCCCAGTTAAGATGGAGACAGCCCTGGAAGAGATTCTTTTCTATTTAAACTCTCAACGCGGCGGCTTGCTGACCAGTAGTTATGAATATCCAGGTAGATACAAGAGATGGGCAATTGGATTTGTCAATCCACCTTTAGAATTATCTACAAGAGAAAACGCTTTTACTATTACAGCATTAAACGATCGCGGTCATATACTTTTACCAGTAATATTTGAGCGTCTATCCCAATCAGAACAACTCCAAGAACTTAATCAAAATTATCAACAAATTACCGGATTAGTTAAACAAACAAACCAATTCTTTACAGAAGAAGAACGCAGTAAACAACCTTCAACATTTTCTGTAATTCGAGAGATTCTGCATATCTTCTCTAGCCAAGAAGATGAACATTTAGGCTTATATGGTGCATTTGGTTACGATTTAGTATTCCAATTTGAGCAAATCAACAAACACCTAGAACGTCCGCATGATCAACGAGATTTAGTTTTATATTTACCCGACCAACTGATAGTAATAGACTACTATCAACAACAAGCATTTCGCATAGAGTATGACTTCATCACAGAGTATGGTACAACCGATGAGATACCACGCACTGGAGAGTCTGTTGATTATCGAGGTCAACGCCTCATCCCTTCACAAAATGGTGATCACAAAATAGGCGAGTATTCTAAGTTAGTAGAATATGCCCTCGATTATTTCCGTCGGGGTGACTTATTTGAAGTAGTTCCTAGCCAAAACTTCTTCACACCTTGCGAAGCCTTACCAAGTAAACTATTTGAAACTCTAAAACAAATTAATCCTAGTCCATACGGATTTATCTTTAACCTTGGCGGCGAATACATCATCGGTGCATCACCAGAGATGTTTGTGCGGGTGGAAGGTCGGCGTGTGGAAACCTGCCCTATTAGCGGTACTATCAGCCGAGGACAGGATGCTTTAGATGATGCTGTACAAATTCGTCACTTACTCAACTCTCACAAAGACGAAGCTGAGTTAACAATGTGTACAGACGTAGACCGCAACGATAAATCTCGGATTTGCGAACCCGGTTCAGTACGAGTTATTGGTCGTCGTCAAATTGAATTGTATAGCCACTTAATCCATACAGTAGACCATGTAGAAGGCATACTCCGACCAGAGTTTGATGCCTTAGATGCCTTCCTTAGTCATACTTGGGCAGTTACAGTTACAGGCGCACCTAAACGGGCAGCAATTCAATTTATCGAACAGCATGAACGCACCGCCCGACGTTGGTATGGTGGTGCAGTTGGCTATCTCAGCTTTAATGGTGATTTGAATACAGGATTAATTCTGCGAACAATCAGATTGCAAGATTCAATTGCAGAGGTGCGAGTTGGTGCAACTCTGTTATATGACTCTATACCACAAGCCGAAGAACAAGAAACCATCACCAAAGCTGCGGCTGCTTTTGAAACCATTCGCCGCGCTAAACAGACAGACGCAAAAATTGAAGATTCTAGTATTACTATCCTCAGCAAATCTGTTCCTGATGTGGAAGCAGGGAAACGTGTCTTACTTATCGACCATGAAGACTCATTTGTTCATACCCTAGCTAACTACATTCGTTCTACAGGTGCAACTGTAACTACACTTCGTCACGGCTTCCCAGAATCACTATTTGATACCGAACGACCAGACTTAGTAGTTTTGTCTCCTGGCCCTGGTAGACCAAGTGAATTTAAAGTCCCAGAAGTCGTTGCTGCTTGCGTCCGTCGGCAAATACCTTTGTTTGGTGTTTGTTTGGGATTGCAAGGAATTGTAGAAGCCTTCGGTGGTGAATTAGGTGTATTGAACTACCCACAACACGGTAAATCCTCTAGGATTTTTGTTACAGAACCCAATTCTGTACTATTCCAAGGCTTACCCGAATCTTTTCCAGTAGGTAGATACCATTCCTTATTTGCATTAGCGCAACGTTTACCAAAAGAACTTAAGGTGACAGCGATTTCTGATGATGAAGTCATTATGGCTATCGAACATCAGACACTTCCTATCACAGCCGTTCAGTTCCACCCAGAGTCAATTATGACTTTAGCTGGAGAAGTTGGTTTAGCAATGATTAAAAATGTGGTGCGCAAGTATACGCAGCCAATCGTTATTAGTCAATAGTTATTAGTCCATAGTCCATAGTCTATAGTTCATAAAAAGGGTAGAGGTGTTTCCCTTTCCCCCTTCCCCCTTCCCCCTTCCCCCTTACTACT
Organism: Nostoc sp. MS1; assembly: GCF_019976755.1. NCBI lineage: Bacteria > Bacillati > Cyanobacteriota > Cyanophyceae > Nostocales > Nostocaceae > Nostoc > Nostoc sp. MS1. The sequence continues at coordinate 3,416,897 of NZ_AP023441.1, read as the reverse complement.
ATGACTAACCAAATTGCACCTCCTCGCCACATTCTCGATGAGATTGTGCTGCATAAAAGACAAGAAGTTGCACAGTTACAACAAGAAGTATCTTTAACTGCTTTGCAACAACAGTTAGAGACTGCGCCACCTGTGCGGAATTTCTTGAAAGCCTTGCAAGAAAATTCTCACAAACCCAGCTTGATTGCAGAGGTGAAAAAAGCCTCGCCCAGCCGTGGTATTATTCGGGCAGATTTTGATCCAGTAGCGATCGCCCAATATTACCAAAAAGGTGGCGCAGCTTGTCTATCTGTCTTAACTGACGAAAAGTTCTTTCAAGGTGGTTTCAACAATTTACGACTTGTACGCCAGCAAGTCTCACTACCCCTATTATGTAAGGAGTTCATTATTGACCCTTACCAAATATACCTTGCCAGAACTGCGGGTGCAGATGCAGTATTGTTGATTGCAGCTATCTTATCCGATGAAGAACTGCAAAACTTCCTGCAACTAATTCACGACTTGGGTATGAATGCACTCATAGAAGTCCATACCTTAGCTGAATTAGATAGAGTCCTCAAACTGCAAGACTTGCGCTTGCTGGGAATTAATAACCGCAACCTGGAAGATTTTACAGTCGATTTAAAAATTACACAGCAACTTTTAAGCCAGCGCCAGCAACAAATCCAAGGCTTAGACCTGACTATTGTCAGCGAGTCGGGAATCTATACACCTGCTGATTTATCATTTGTCGCTGAAGTTGGTGCGCGTTCTGTGTTAGTCGGAGAATCTTTAGTTAAACAAACTGACGTTGAACAAGCAACCCGTAGTTTGTTGTTAACTTAAAACTCTGTGTCTTTGTGTCTCTGTGGTTGAAAATTCCACCACAAAGACATAGAGAAAGCTTCTTGCGGAGGTTAAGCTGAGGGGAAAGGTAAGTGAATAATTTATACTTTCTCCCTTAACCTTTTTCTTAATCAACTGTCAATTGTCAACTGTCAACTTTTCCTAACCAAAACAATGACGACAATTTCTGAACGTTTTCAAACTTTACGCCAGCGCCAACAGTGCGCTTTAATTCCTTTTATCACGGCTGGCGACCCTGATTTAGAAACTACCGCCGAGGCTTTACGCATTTTAGACCGTAATGGTGCTGATTTTATTGAGTTGGGTGTTCCCTATTCTGATCCTTTGGCGGATGGGCCTGTAATTCAAGCTGCGGCGACTCGCGCATTGCAAAAGGGAACTAAATTAGAACAAGTTTTAGAGATAGTCGCAGATGTTAGTCCTAGTCTGCAAGCACCAATAATATTATTTACTTACTACAACCCTATTTTGCATCGTGGGATTAAGTCGTTTTTAGAAACCATTGCGGCGGTTGGGGTGCGCGGTTTGGTAGTACCAGATTTACCTTTAGAAGAAGCAGAAGAATTAATTACAACGGCTGCTAGTTTTAATATTGAAGTGATTTTGCTGGTAGCGCCTACCAGTTCTCAGGATAGAATTGAGGCGATCGCACATCAATCACAAGGTTTCATTTATCTAGTTAGTGTAACAGGTGTTACAGGTATCCGTTCCCAAATTCAAGACCGCGTACAGCATCTAATCACAGATTTACGCAACGTTACCGATAAGCCCATTGGTGTAGGCTTTGGTATTTCAGGCACAGAACAAGCGCGTCAAGTTAAAGAATGGGGTGCGGATGCGGTAATTGTTGGTAGCGCCTTTGTCAAACGTTTAGCAGAAGGTAGCCCAGCCGAAGGATTGCAAGCTATAGAACAACTTAGCAAAGAATTGAAAGAAGCGATGACCTCCGGTCGGTCGGAGACCATCGCACCAGCATTGGAACCAGTAGGTTCAGCCAAATAATCTCAGATGTGCTGTTCTGTGTCTACGATTAAAGTAATGAAAGTTTTGCAAATATCTTTCAAGATATTAATTTCCAGCATAGTTGTAACTAATGCAATTTCACTTCCCGCTTTTGCCCACAATGACATTGACCACGGTGAACATAACGAAAATCACGAAACCCCAAAACCACAACCACATACTCACCTAAATGTGAGAAAGAGCGTTACTAGCCTTACCTCGAAAGAGAAAAGCAATTTAGTCAATGCCATTATCACATTAAAAAATACGACTCTTCCAGGTAATAAACTTAGTATTTATGACGAGTTTGTTGCTGTCCATTTAGGAGCAACACGCTTAATTCATAACCATGAAGGTCATGCTAGTTCAACCCAAGAATTGGCTCATGAAAATGCTGCTTTTTTACCTTGGCACAGAGAGTATATTAATAGGTTTGAAGAAGCACTACAAACAGTAGACCCAAGCGTCACTATACCTTATTGGGATTGGACTGATGCAAAGGCACTGGATGTCATTTTTAATGATGACTTCCTTAGCCCTAATGGTCAGGGAGTAACTACCAATATACCTGGGTTGGGTAACTTTACAGGTGGGACTGTTCAGTCTGGTGCTTTTTCTGTTGCTAACGGTTGGGTACTTAACCCCCAACTGAATTATGACCCAACAGCAGAAAAGTCTCTTGGAACATCTCTTGTACGCTTTTTGCGAGTACCACCAGCCAGTGAATATCCTCTACCGCAAAGAGATATTGATCGCGTCATGGCTATCAATGATTATTCTCTATTTCGCACTGCTTTAGAGGGATTTGTTACTGTTGATGAACAGGGTAATATTATTCCAGGCGGTTATACACATAACTATATTCATGGCTTAGTAGGTGGGGTGCAGATAGACCCAACCACAACACCCGTGACCTTTAAAGGTTTGGGAACCATGAGCAATATTCCTAGTTCCCCTTATGACCCTGTGTTTTGGCTGCATCATGCGAATGTAGACCGCCTGTGGGCTGAATGGCAAGAAGACGGACATCAAGGTAGTGATTTTTACCCGGCTGATGGTCAACCTTATGGTCATAATCTTAATGACTTGATGTGGCCTTGGGATGGTGGTATGTCTACACCCAAAGCGACAAAATTAGGAGATTTGTTATCTTTATTACCAGTTTTTAATTCTAACGACTTGGTAAGACCTGTAGACGTTCTGGATTATAGAAATTTGGGTTATACCTACGATACTTTGCAATCTGTTCCAGAACCAGGTTCTACATTGGCTCTATGCAGTCTGTCGGCTTTGCTAGTTATTTCACGGCGAAAGCGTCAAGCCAAACCAACAAAAACAAAAGAAATCTCGGCTATAGCTTCTTAAGAAAATACTTGAACGTAAAAGGATTCAAACTGTGGTAAGCACTCCAGATATTAAAACAACTGCGCGTCCCGACTCTTTAGGTAGATTTGGTAAGTTTGGTGGTAAGTATGTTCCAGAAACCTTAATGCCGGCTTTGAGCGAGTTGGAAACTGCATATCAAAAATATCGTGATGATGCTGGTTTTCAGACAGAGTTGCAAGGTTTACTCCGCGACTATGTGGGCAGACCTAGCCCTTTATACTTTGCTGAACGTCTGACAGAACATTACGCTAAACCAGATGGGACTGGGCCGCAGATTTATTTAAAACGTGAAGACTTAAATCATACGGGCGCACATAAGATTAATAATGCTTTGGCTCAGGTGTTGTTAGCCAAACGCATGGGTAAGCAGCGCATTATCGCTGAAACAGGTGCAGGACAGCACGGTGTAGCAACTGCAACAGTATGTGCGCGTTTTGGGTTGGACTGTGTGATTTACATGGGCATCCACGATATGCAGCGTCAAGCCCTCAACGTATTTCGGATGAAGTTGATGGGGGCTGAAGTTCGCCCAGTGGAAGCTGGTACAGGAACTCTCAAAGATGCGACTTCTGAAGCTATCCGTGATTGGGTGACAAATGTAGAAACTACTCACTACATCTTGGGTTCTGTGGCTGGCCCTCATCCATACCCGATGATTGTCCGCGACTTCCACGCCATTATCGGTAAGGAAACCCGCGTCCAGTGTCAAGAGAAATGGGGCGGTTTACCAGACATTCTTTTAGCTTGTGTGGGCGGCGGTTCCAATGCCATTGGTTTGTTCCATGAGTTTGTAGATGAGCATTCTATCCGTCTAATTGGTGTAGAAGCTGCTGGTGAAGGTGTGAATACACAGAAGCACGCCGCAACTTTGACTTTAGGTAGAGTGGGAGTTCTGCACGGTGCAATGAGCTATGTTCTACAAGATGATGATGGTCAAGTGATTGAAGCACATTCAATTAGTGCTGGTCTAGATTATCCAGGTGTGGGGCCAGAACATAGTTATTTGAAGGATCTCAGACGCGCTGAATATTATAGTGTGACTGATGAAGAAGCATTAGATGGTTTCCAGAGATTGTCTCGTTTAGAAGGTATCATCCCAGCCCTCGAAACATCTCATGCGATCGCCTATTTAGAAACCCTCTGCCCACAACTAAATGGTAGTCCTCGCATCGTCATCAACTGTTCTGGCAGAGGTGACAAGGATGTACAAACTGTGGCGAAAGTTCTTAGTTATTAAGCTCTTAACTGTTGACTGCTGACGGAATTACTTACGAATTGGTAAACCAAACATGGTAACTGTAACTCAAACCCCACTTGAAAACATCTCTGTTACTTCTGACTCTCATGACTGGCCAGCTATCTTACAACAATTGCTCAAACGGCAATCGTTGACAGTTGCCCAAGCTACAGATTTAATGCACGGTTGGCTTACAGATACTATTCCCCCCGTCTTATCAGGAGCCATCTTAGCGGCAATTCAAGCTAAAGGCGTATCTGCCGAAGAATTAGTTGGCATGGCCAGCGTTCTACAATCTCAGGGACAAGGGACAGAATCTACCCAATATCCAGTACCCTTAATTGATACTTGCGGAACTGGTGGAGATGGCGCTTCCACTTTTAATATTTCTACGGCGGTGGCTTTTGTAGCCGCAGCCGCAGGGGTGAAAGTTGCTAAACATGGTAATCGTTCCGCATCTAGTAAGACTGGTTCTGCTGATGTGTTGGAAGCTTTGGGAATCAATCTCAATGCTGATCCCCAGAAGGTGCAAGGGGCTGTAAATGAGGTGGGGATTACCTTCTTATTTGCTCCTGGCTGGCATCCTGCACTCAAGACAGTCGCAGCTTTACGCAAAACTCTCAAGGTGCGGACTATTTTCAACCTGCTGGGGCCTTTGGTTAATCCCTTACGTCCAACGGGGCAAATTATTGGTGTGAATGACCCGTTGTTAATTGAAGAAATCGCCCAAGCCTTATCACAGTTGGGATGTCGCCGGGCGATCGCTCTCCACGGACGGGAAAGGTTAGATGAGGCTGGACTGGCAGATGCTACAGATTTAGCCGTACTTCAAGATGGACAGGTGAGTTGTTTTACTCTCAATCCTCAAGATTTAGGGTTAAACCATGCACCAACTGAAGCATTAGCTGGTGGAGATGTGGCAGAAAATGCGGAAATCTTGAAGGCTGTTCTCCAAGGTAAAGGTACTCAAGCACAGCAAGATGTAGTTGCTCTAAATACAGCCTTAGCATTGCAAGTTGGTGAGGCGATTCCAGCAACAGACATTGTAGAAGCTACTGTCAAAGGTATTGCTATTGCTAGGGAAGTTTTACAAAGTGGTGCGGCTTGGACGAAGTTAGAACAACTTGCACAATTCTTGCAATAACAAATATTAAAAGGAAGCAAACATGATTGTCATACTTAAAAGTGGTACACCTCATGAAGAAGTTACTCGCATAAGCCAAGGTCTAAGTGAGGTTTGGGGTGTAACTGTTGAAAAGAGTGTCGGTAAACATAAAATCATTCTAGGCATTATTGGTGACACTGCAACTATCGATACTTTACAAATTCAAGAGTTTAGCCCTTGGATTGAACAAGTAATGCGTGTGCAGAAGCCATTCAAACGTGTTAGCCGAGAGTTCCGCTATGGTGAACCCAGCGAGGTAATTGTTGATACACCAAATGAGCGTGTCCATTTTGGCGAATATCATCCTATAGTAGTGGTGGCTGGGCCTTGTTCTGTTGAGAATGAGGAAATGATTGTGGAGACTGCAAAGCGCGTAAAGGCTGCGGGAGCGAAGTTTTTACGCGGTGGTGCTTACAAACCCCGGACTTCGCCTTATGCTTTCCAAGGACATGGGGAAAGTGCTTTAGAGTTGTTAGCGGCTGCTCGTGAAGCAACTGGTTTAGGCATCATCACCGAAGTTATGGATACTGCTGATTTAGCAGCCGTGGCGAAATATGCAGATGTAATTCAAGTAGGGGCGCGAAATATGCAGAACTTCGCGTTACTGAAAAAAGTAGGCGCTCAAGATAAGCCTGTACTCCTCAAGCGGGGGATGGCTGCAACTATCGATGAGTGGTTGATGGCTGCTGAATATATCCTGGCGGGGGGAAATCCTAATGTGATTCTGTGTGAACGGGGTGTAAGAACTTTTGATAGTAAGTATGCACGCAATACTTTGGATTTAGCGGTAATTCCTATTTTGCGATCGCTCACTCACCTACCCATTATGATTGACCCCAGTCATGGTACAGGTAAATCTGAGTATGTACCATCTATGGCCGCAGCTGCGATCGCGGCTGGTACAGATGCTTTAATGATTGAAGTTCACCCCAACCCTGCTAGAGCTTTATCAGATGGGCCACAATCTTTAACACCGGAAAGATTCGATCGTTTAGCACAAGAAATGTCAGTCATTGGTAAAGTTGTCGGACGTTGGAGTCAACCTGCTTTGGTTAATGCAATTTAGTTAGCGTCACTAAGCTTGTCAATACAAGCAAATTTTTAAGTTTATTTCCAATAACTCAATTCCACCTCAATAAATAGTTAGCGCATGATATTTTCAGGGTATTCATTCGCCAGTTATTTATTGAAAGGTGGATTTTTTATTGTTTTATTTTTTAGCTTAAAACTTATAAAAATAAGATATTTAATAACCATGATATCAAAATATATATCATTGTAATAGCTATAATTATTGACTTAATATTTCTTTGTATTTAAGAATTTGTGGACTTGATTAATTACTTTTAATAATCAAGCTCTTAACTTGAGAAGCTATCAAGAGAAAGTGATAGCTAATAATCTATTTGGCCCACAAAAAAATTGCCGCTAAGTTTGGGAATTTTGATGAATGAGTTCAATTCAGATTCCAAAACTAACAAAAGTTAAAAAATCTAGGAGGATGTTTTCTAATGCCAGATTCAAACACTTCTGATAATGGTGAGCTGATTGATCTACTTAAGCAGTCTCCTTGGGGAGCCTTAATTGACCAAGGTGTAGATCCAAACAAAATAATTGCAGGCTTTGGTAATGCAACTGGTGGTAACAATCCTGGTGGTAGTCCAAATGCTGGTGAAGAACCTTATGGCGGTAATCCCTTTGCTAACTTTGGCAATCCAAATGCTCCTGGTAGTCCTTTAACAGGTGGTACTAATCCTTGGGCTGCTATCAATCAGGCTACTAGCGCCGATCCTCTAACTGGCGGTAGCGGTAGTAATCCTTTTGAAGGTGGTGAAAATCCCTTTGCAGGCGGTAGCAATCCTTTTGCAGGCGGTAGCAATCCTTTTGCAGGCGGTAGCAATCCTTTTGCAGGCGGTAGCAATCCTTTTGCAGGCGGTGAGAATCCCTTTGCAGGCGGTAGCAATCCTTTTGCAGGCGGTGAGAATCCTTTTGCAGGTGGTAGCAATCCCTTTGCAGGTGGTAACAATCCCTTTGCCTAGTATTTAGTGGCAATGTAGCAGTATTTATTATAATTTCCGCACAAATTTATAGATGGATGCAGATTAACAAATGGTAACTATCTGTATTCATCTGTATTTTCTCGTAAATATTGAAATGCAAATAAAGGAAACTATTCCTAATGGAAGAATCAGTAATTACACAGATTAATACAGAGGTAAATAGCTCTGGCACTAATAGTTTATCTGAGCGATCGCCTCTTGAAAGTCTGTACACAAATTTAGGTACAAATGTACCCACAGGTGTTAATAATATTCCTGGTGGGGGTGTAAATCCTTTTACTGGTGAGGCTGGTACTCAAATACAAAAGTTAATTTCTGACCGCTTGAAATTAATTTTAGGTGATGATTTTTTCAATAGTGCCAACAATCCCTTTTTGACTGGTGGTGGTAATCCTTTTGTCATTGGTAACTCACCTGTTGGTAATAGCAATAGAGATTTCGGAACTAATAACGCAACTATAGGAAATTTCAACTCAGATTTTGCCAATGATAGCGCCACAATTGGTAATGGTAATTGGAATTTCAATAAAAGCAACACCACTATTGGTAACGGTAATTGGAAATTTGGTAGTGATAATACTACCATTGGTAATGGTAACTGGTATTGGGATGATGGCAGTAGTAACGCAACTTTAGGTAATGGTAATTGGTACTTTGGTAGTGATAATGCCACTATTGGTAATGGTAACTGGTATTTAGATAGCGGTAAGAATAATACAACTTTAGGTAATGGTAATTGGTACTTTGGTCTAAATGGGACAACTGTTGGTAACGGTAACTGGGATTTCGGCGTTAACAATACAATTATTGGTAATGGTAATTGGGTTTTTACTAGCAACAATACAATTGTTGGTAATGGTAATTGGTTAGTGGATGAGGATAATGTAAATATTGGCGTTGGTAGTAATTTGAATCCATTTGTACAAACTACTAAAACAAAAATTGATGAGATAATTAACTCACTTGTGGGAAGAATAGGTCAGGATTTTGTTGGGTTAACAGGAAATTCGAGTGTAGAGGGAACTCAAACATATAATCAACTTATTTTGTCAAGAAATAACCCCAATAGTAATTTATCAACTGATATTGAGCAACTTATAGCTTTACTTAGTGGCGTTTCTACCAATTATTCACCTTATCCACCTGGAGCAAATCCTCAATCTGTACCAGAACCTACTTCTTCTATATCGCTGATGGTAGTCGGTTTTATCTGTTTGCTGTTATCAAGGTTCAAGAAAAGACTCAAGGTTACGGGGATATAATCTGTGAAGGGCGATCGCCCTTGAGGTAGCATCAACAAGGGCGACTTTTTTAGCAAGTCGAGAGATAAGTAAAACTTTGCAAGTGGTGACGGAAGATTTGCAAATACTTTATGAAACTGTGAAGACTTACGCCAAGCGTTGAAGATTAAGTAGTACTTAGTTGATATTTTAGTCCTCTTACGGAGAAGAGAAATGGAAGATTAATGGGTCTTTTACGTAGTTCGTCCCAACTGAACCTTTAAAACCAAATAAGTAGGTAGGCACAATTAAACCGAACTATATAAACTTATGTAAAGCACCAAAAAAGCTTTGAATATAAGCTTTAAGAAATGTAAATTGCTTAATTTAGTTGTGTTTTTTAGCGCTCCCTTACTGATATCAATAGTTTCCAAAGGGTAGGGTTAAACACTATTTATTCCTCGCAAGAGGGCGGAAAACCACAGTGTGTAATAGGAATACACTGGATCTGATTGTGCGTTAAACACCACCCATTCCCCGCAAGGGAACAAAACAAAATGAAACTTCCATAACTAAAACCTCACCCATAAGAGGGTAGAGATTTATACTAATTCATATCAGGCTCGGCAAAATGCTGGAATTGCAGAAGATACGCCCGATTAACCAAGCCCATTTTGCGATAATTGGTTTATAAAAATTACCTAAATTTATATGACTGCCAGTATTCCCTCAAAAACACGAAAATTACCAACCCAAGCCATAGGCGCAAAGATTTTTCATTCAGTGAATATCATTAGCCTATTTCTCATGCTTACCAGTGGGTTACAAATCTACAACGCAAATCCTGTTTTTGGTGGACGCGCAGGTTTCCATATCCCACCCATATTCACTTTAGGCGGTTGGCTGGAGGTAGACATTGGCACTTTGCCGCCATGTGGTTATTTTCTCTAAATCTTTTGTGGTATGGATTTTATATTTTAATTACGCGACGTTGGCGACATCGATTTGTTGGGACTAATGACATTAAAGCATTACAAAAAAGCCAAAACCCTAAACGTCTAATTTATGCTTGGCATCGCATTGTTTATACATCTATCATTCCTATCTTACTATTGGCATTACTTACAGGTATAGGGATGTATAAGCCTGCTCAATTTCCTTGGCTTGTCGATATGTTTGGCAGTTGGCAAGCATTGAGAATTGTACATTTTGCCTCAGTGCCAATGGTAATTATATTTACGATTATTCACTCATTTTTAGGGCGACAAGCTGGGGGTGAGCAATTAACCGAATCAATGTTTTGGTAGAGTATAGCAAAGAACAAATTTGAAAACATTTAACCTTTTCTTAATTAAGAATTACGAATTACGATATGGGCTTAATTCACATACCTCATCCGCAAATATCACGCCGTCGATTTTTGCAGCTATCTGGTATTTCCAGTATGAGTTTGCTATTTGGCGGTTGCGGTACACCTGTTTTTGAAGATTTAGTTGGTGCAGTTTCTCAACCACTAAATCAAAAAGTAGAGGAATTAATCTTTAAACCTCAAAAACTTGTACCAGAATTTTCATTAAGTGAAATTCAACCAGAAGCATTAATAGTTAATAGCTTTCGTTATACACCAATTATAGATTTAGAAAAATATCGTTTAATCGTTGATGGAGAAGTGAATAATCCTTTAAATATTAGCATGGCAGAAATTAAGGATTTACCCTTAACTTCTATGATTATTCGCCATGTTTGTGTAGAAGGTTGGGCTGCCATTGTGCAATGGGGTGGTATTAAGTTAAGAGACATTATTGCCCTTGCTCAACCAAAATCACAGGTCAAATACGCTTATTTTAAATCGGCTGATGGTTATTACGAAAGTTGGGATATTGCCTCAGCTTTACATCCACAAACACTTTTAGCTTATGAGAAAAATGGTGCGCCTTTACCTGTGGAAAACGGTGCGCCTTTGCGTTTAGCTTCACCAATTAAGTTAGGTTACAAACAAAGTAAATGGGTAACTCAAATTACCTTGGCTAGTAGTTTATCTATATTTAAAGGCTACTGGGAGGATCAAGGTTATGAGTGGTTTGCAGGAATTTAGACTTTATAATTCGTAATTACGTTTCTAAAATTATAAGCTACGCTTTAAATGCGATCGCTGTAACTTTGACTGTTTCTCCAAGTGAAAAAATACCAGTAATAGTATAGAATAACAAAACTTTTACCCTCTTAAGTAAGATAAGCGTCTACTTCATCCGCAGGATGGAATAAGCGAAAAACTTGACGACAGTGGAAGAGCCATTTCCAGCCAAGTTTTTTATTTATAGGTTTAACAATGACAAATGCAAACTCAAATAACAAAATCCGTTATGCTGTCGTTGGTTTAGGGTGGTTTGCTCAAGAAGCGGCTTTACCTGCATTCGCTCATAGTGAAAATTCCCAATTAGTGGCTCTGGTTTCCGATGATGAGACAAAATTGGCAGAACTAAGCCAAAAGTATGGTATTGATCATACCTACTCTTATGAAGAGTATGAAGATTGCCTAGCCAGCGATGAAATTGATGCTGTTTATATTGCATTACCCAATCACCTGCATTGTGAATACGCTGTACGTGCGGCTAATCAAGCAATTCACGTTTTATGCGAAAAGCCAATGGCTGTTACCGAAGAAGAATGTGAGGAGATGATTAAGGCTGCAAATGATAATGGTGTCAAGCTGATGATTGCTTATCGATTACACCTTGATCCAGCAAACTTAGCAGCCGTGGAAATAGTTCGCTCACAGCAAATTGGTGAAGCACGGGTGTTTAACTCAGTTTTTACTCAACAAGTGGAAGGAGGTAACATCCGTTTACGAGACATTACAGGTGGCGGCACGATTTACGATATTGGCATCTACTGTATTAATGCTGCACGTTATTTGTTCCAAGATGAACCAACCCAAGTGTTTGCTGTAGCAGCAAGTAAAGGGGAACAACGCTTCAGCGAAGTTGAAGAAATGACCAGCGTGATTCTACGCTTTCCCAATGAACGATTAGCATCATTTACTTGTAGTTTTGGTGCAGGTAAGGTTTCTAATTACCAAATAGTGGGAACCAAAGGTGATTTACTTGTAGAGTCTGCTTACTCATGGCAAGGAGAAATTAAGCATTATCTAACTATTGATGGGGAAACTCAAGAGCGCACTTTTGCAGATCACGATCAGTTAGCTGCTGAATTTACTTATTTTTCAGATTGTATTTTGCAAGATAAACAGCCAGAACCAAATGGCATAGAAGGATTGATTGATGTCCGCATTATTGAGGCACTTTATCAATCGATTACTACAGGTCAACCTATACAAATACCAACTCTAGAACGTGAAGCGCGTCCAACATCACAGCAAGCTATTGAACATCCTCCTCTTGAGGATAAGCCAGATTTAATTAATGCTGCTTCTCCTGGTGGTAATTCTTGAAATAGCTTTTAAAAGAAATGGTCTACCACCAAGGGTAGACCATTGCATAAGTGTTTATTCATTGAGTTGTTTTGAGTGCGATCGCATCAATTCTGGTTTTATGATTATGTAAATTAATTTCTATGTTTGCCCAAACTCTTTTAAAAGACTGGTTTTTAATTTATTAAGCGTTACTCAAGAAATAAGTGTTTTCCAACTGAAGATTGTTTTGCAATACGAGTGATATAGTAATCATGACGTTAAAATAAGCTGCTCAAACTATGAAAATTGGTATTATAGGCAGTGGAAATATGGGGCGCTCTCTGGGTTTACTGTGGGCAGAACAAGGACATGAGGTTTTTTTTGGCGCTAGGACAAAAGAGAAGGGGCAGTCAGTAGCAGCATTTGTTGGGCATGGAACACAGGGGGGAACTAACGATGAGTCCGCAAATTTTGGTGATGTTTTGCTTTATACAGTAAGAGGCATAAATCCGGCCGAGGTAATTACTTCAATTGATGTCCTATCTGGCAAAATACTAATTGACTGCAACAACTTTGATATTCCTGAGGGATTTGCATTTTCCCCTATAGTTCAATCACTGGCAGAAAAATTAGCCTCAGAAGTTCCCAATGCAAGGGTTGTAAAAGCTTTTAATACAATGGCTCAGGAAGTTTTTGAACTTGCACCCAGTCCGCTAAAAGATTATCAAGTCTCTGTTTTTGTCTGTGCAGATGATACGCAAGCTCGTAAAACTGTCATGCAATTGGCTGAGGATATTGGATTTGTTGCCGTTGACTGTGGAGAATTACGTCACGCGCGATTAATTGAGGGCTTAGGAGACTTTATTAGATTTATGATGATCGGTCAGCTACAAAATCCTTATGCCACGATTTCTGTCAACGTTTTGCCTGCTGCATCCGAGCAACGATTGGGTGGACGACGAGCATCTAATCTTTCATAATTAAGCTTTGTCGATCGCTGGCATTTCTATGTCGCAGATATCGCTTCCCCAGCCACTCTACCAAAACCTACCCCTCACGGCTCTTGCACCTATGCAGGATGTAACAAATCTCTGGTTTATGAAGGTCATTGCCCAATACGGCAGTCCTGACTACTTCTTTACCGAGTATTTCCGTGTAAATGAAACCTCACGGCTGAATCCTAGCATTCTGGCATCGATTACCGAAAACGACACAGGTCGCCCCGTTTTTGCACAGATGATTGGCGAAAGTATCCCCGATTTAGTCAGAACAGCCAAAGAACTGTGCAACTATAATATCGCTGGGGTTGATTTGAATATGGGCTGTCCAGCACCAAGAATTTATCGCAAAAAAGCTGGGGGTGGCTTGCTGCTTTCACCAGCAAAAGTGGATCGGATTTTGGCAGAACTGCGACAGGCGGTAAGCGATCGCCCTTTGACAGTGAAAATGCGTATAGGCTTTGACAATACAGATACCTTTTACGAAATTCTCGACCTCATCAATCGCCACAATATTGATTTGCTGAGTTTGCACGGTCGCACCGTCAAAGATATGTATCACGGTGTAGTCAAATATGATTTAATTGCCGAAGCTGTCAAACGGGTTGATTGTCCAGTGTTAGCCAATGGTAACATCTACTCAGCAACTCATGCCTTATCGGTGCTGACTCAAACGGGTGCAGATGGTGTCATGGTTGGACGCTGGGCAATTGGCAATCCTTGGCTTTTTGAGCAAATTCGCCAAGCTTTGCGCGGTGAACCGATTACGCCTGTTCCTTTAGTTGAGGTACGCAACTATATTGAGCGTTTATGGCAAACTCCAGAAGCGCCAAACTTTCCAGAACGAGCGCGTGTAGGCTACATGAAAATGTTCCTTAACTACATTGCCTTAAGTGTGGACGCTGAAGGTCAGTTTCTGCGGTTGATGCGACAAACGCAGACTGAGGTGGAACTGTTTAAAATCTGCGATCGCTTTCTCCTGAGTGAGAAGACGAAAACCTTAGCTCTAGCACCCTACTCAGGCGTGTAAATTTTGAGGATTGGCAGCCTTAGCTACACGTACAGTGTGTCCTTATTACGCTATGCGATCGCTGCTGGTTGTGTTCATTTACTTAGGGCTGGCTGAATAAGGGCGAAAGATAGCAGAATGAAGAGTTTCAGGGTCAGGAAAGAAAAATAAGGTGAAAAGAAAAAGGGTAAGATAAGTAAAAATCCTTGTAGCAAGTTGCGTTAAAATGTATCGAAGAGCGCAAAAGCAAGAAAAAGCAGCAGAAAACTTTGAACTACCCTTTGGGGGAAAACTAGCGTCAGATAACCGATGGGTAATCATGGCGAACATGATACCTTGGTCAAAATTTGAAGCAGAGTACGCAGAAATATTTTCAGCAAGAATGGGAGCGCCAGCCAAAACATTTAGAATGGCGTTGGGAGCATTAATAATTAAAGAAAAATTAGGAATAAGTGACAGAGAGACAGTAGAACAAATTCGGGAGAACCCGTATCTGCAATACTTTATAGGAATGTCAGCATATAGTAATGAATCTGCATTTGACCCGTCAATGCTAGTTCATTTTAGAGAAAGGATAGATATAGAATTAGTCAATAAAATCAATCAAGAAATAGTCAGGAAGATGTTAGAAAATAAACAGGAGGTAGAAGTAAGAGCAAAAAAGCCAGAGGTCGAGGATTCAAAAAGTAAGCCAGCCAATAGAGGAAAATTAATATTAGATGCTAGTTGTGCGCCAGCAGACATAAGTTATCCGACAGATTTAGGATTATTAAATCAAGCCAGAAAGCAAACAGAAACAATCATAGATACATTATATAAGTCCTTATTAGTAAGAAATATCAACAAACCAAGAACCTACAGAAACAAAGCAAGAAAGGATTATTTAGCAGTAGCCAAGAAAAGAAAACCAACAGTTAAAGAAAGAAGGAAAGCTATCAGAAAGCAACTGCAATATATCAACAGAAATTTAACTCATATTCAGCAGCTAATAAATTTAGGTGCGTCACTATTAAAACTGAGCAACAGTCAATATAAGATGTTGCTAGTAGTAGCAGAAGTTTATCGTCAACAGTTATGGTTATATGAAAATCAAAAAATTAGTATACAAGACCGCATTGTCAGTTTAAACCAACCACACATTCGTCCGATTATCCGAGGTAAAGCCGGGAGAACAGTAGAGTTTGGGGCTAAGTTTTCAGCTAGTTACTATGATGGCTATGTATTTTTAGACCATATTAGTTGGGACAACTTTAACGAATCAGGAGACTTAAAATCACAAGTAGAAGCATACAAAAACTACACCGGATATTATCCTGAATCAGTTCATGTTGATAAGATTTATCGGACGAGGGAGAATCGAGCTTGGTGTCAAGAAAGGGGAATTAGAATTAGTGGCCCACCACTAGGTAGACCCCCCCAAAATGTCAGCCCTGAAAAGAAGAAACAAGCCGCTTATGACGAAAGGATTCGTAATTGTATTGAGGGCAAGTTTGGACAAGGTAAACGAAGATTTAGCCTTGGTAGAGTTATGGCTAAACTTCCTCATACTTCTTTCACCGCTATTGCCATAACTTTTTTAGTTATGAATCTTTCTACTCTGCTATTACGGCTTTTTTGTGTATTTTTTTGCCTATTTTTCAAAACTGAGTCTTTTTTTACTTCTTCTATTATCGAAACTGATATTTCATTAAACCTTAAACAACAAAAACTTATCTTTTTTCTGGACTGACTACTTAATCAATTTTTCTCTTCCTTTGAAATGACTTTTTCAGCAAGCCCTACTTAATGTGAGAGTGAACTAATACAATTTCCTAAAACATAGGATACAGATGCAACTGTGCTACCATTTCCGCTCTTGCAGATACATTTAATTTGCGAAAAATGCGTTTTAAGGTCTGCTTGACTGTATTTTGACTAATCCATAGTTCAGATGCAATTTCTGCATTTGTTAAGCCTTTACCTACCAAAACAGCAATTTGTAATTCTCTTGGTGTTAAAGAAATGTCATTCTTGGGCAGCAATAACTTATTTTCAGACTGCAAAAGTGCTAATTTTGTAGAAATATGGGCGCAGATGGCGCTCAATTGCAGCAAATCTTGCGTATTATAAGCTGGAGTTCCACTGGTACGAGCAAATTGCACTGTACCAATTAACTTTCCTTCTCCTACAATCGGCCCGGTCATGATATGTTCGTGGTCATATATTTTGCCACAACCAATTTGATATAGTTCACTTTGTTTCCAAGTCTCTTGTGTAAAAATTAATTGTTCGTGGGCAGGTGCATGATGGGAAACAACATACTCCATCACTTTATCTAAAGCTGCACCAATCTGAGAGTAGTAATCAATAAAACTATCTGGCAAACCTTGCAAGTGTATAGTACCTCGTTGTCCTGCTTTGCCATGTATATATATTCCCCAATGTTGACTACCAAATAACTCTCCTGCCGCATCCATATAATGTCCACATAGTTGGTTTATTGATGAAGCATTTGTGACTTGTTTAATCAACTGTGGCAAAGTGTAAGCCATGCGTAAAAATGTACTCAACTGGGTAATTGGCAGTTAATGTATTTAATTCTAGGATAACTGTAATCATTACAGCGTTTAGAATTTAAGTATGGGAAGTCAGACTCAATATACAATTGGCTTAGTAATTTACCCTGATATGACCCAATTAGATATTACTGGGCCACATCAAGTTTTTTCGTCTATGCCTAATACACAAGTTTTACTTTTGTGGAAAACTCTCCAACCAGTTGTTAGTAATGGTGGACTAACAATTTTACCGACTACTACCTTTGATCAATGTCCGCAACTTGATGTGTTGTGTGTTCCTGGTGGTGTTTTTGGGGCTGTGGAAATGATGCAGGATGCCCAAATGTTAGCGTTTTTGCAAAAGCAAGCACAGACAGCTAGGTATGTAACGGCTGTATGTACTGGTTCTCTAATCTTGGCAGCTGCGGGATTATTGCAAGGATATCGTGCAGCTTGTCATTGGGCGTTTCGAGAACAGCTAACCCTCATGGGTGTAGAAGTAAGTCACAAAAGAGTAGTTGTAGACAGTAACCGAATCACAGGTGGCGGCGTAACAGCCGGAATTGATTTTGCTTTAACTATTGCAGCTATGTTGTGTGGAGAATCTACAGCTAAATTTCTTGAATTAATGTTAGAGTATAATCCAGCACCTCCATTTGGTGTTGGTTCGCCAGAAAAAGCTCCTTCTCGTCTGGTGCAAGCTGTGTTAGACGTTGCTAAACCTTTAATTGAAGCATCAAACGCAGCCAGTCAAAAAGCAGGTTTAGAAATGACGGATTGAGTATAACAGTGAAAAAAAGCGATTAATAATGCTGTGGTAGTGCGATCGCGTAGAGACATGAGGCGGGTATCATAACTATAAAACTCACTCATTGGTGAAGGATGCCAATGAGTGCAATGTTATTCATAATGCTAGACACTGATGAAGTTGAAAGTAAATGCTAAATTTTTATGAAATAAAGAGTAAATGAATAAACAAAGTCTGCAAAAACTTTTAATTGGTGATTTTACTTGGAAAAGATTGTTAAAATCTCTAATTTTTATCTATGTGTTTTTTGCTGTCTATATTTATTTCCGAGCAGATAGTATGATTTTCTTACCTCAACCATCTAGCTATCAAGATACTAAAGATATATTAAAGCTAGTAAGTGGAGAAAAAACGAAAATCTCAGCCGTGCATTTAGTTAACCCTACTGCTAAGTACACAATTCTTTACGCTCATGGTAATGCAGAAGATTTAGGTGAAATTAAACAATTTCTAGAGCAATTACGCGATTTAGGCTTTAATGTTTTGGCTTATGATTATCACGGTTATGGTACAAGCGAAGGCACTCCTACAGAAAATAATGCTTATCAAGATATTGATGCTGCTTACAATTATTTAATTAAAGATTTAAAAATACAACCCAATAATATTATTGTTTTTGGACGTTCAGTAGGAGGTGGTTCAGCAGTAGATTTGGCAGCAAAAAAGCAAGTTGGAGGTCTAATTATAGAAAGTACCTTCACTTCTGCCTTTAAGGTTGTAATACCAGTAAAAATTCTCCCATTCGATAAATTTAATAATTTGGAAAAAATTAAAAAGGTTCAGTGTCCAATATTGATTATGCACGGTAAAGCTGATGAGATAATTCCTTTTACTCATGCAGAAAAGTTATATGCTGCTGCACCATCGCCAAAGTTGAATCTATGGGTGGATGAGGCAAGTCATAATGATTTTTTCTGGGTAGCTGGTGAAAGATATAAAAATAGTTTGAGAGAGTTTGCTGATCTAGTGTCACGTTCTCAAAAATCTGGAAGTTAATTGCGCGTTGCATATTTTGCCAAAAAATCTCAATTTATTCTGCTAAAAAAGTCAAGCATAAATAAAATTTATAAGCATTATTACTTATTTATATAGGTGCGGTGTTTCTCTATTTAGTTTCAAACGGTATTTTGGAGATTATATGTCATAGTTTCATGACATACTGGACTAACTAAACTCTTTTATCAATGAATCTGAATTTTTTATTGAGAGCAATGCTGATTTAATGCTTAAAAATAATGTGCATGGAATTGGCATTTTAGCCGATGATTATCATTAAAAATTCTGTCCCTTGGCAGAATTTAGGGATGATTTTCAAATAATTTGCTCATAAAGATTAGGTAAGGCAGTAATACACTTAATTTTTTGTGTTGAGGACTGTTGGTTGTAGTAGCTCTGGAGAATTATGAAAGGTTATTTACCCAAAAGACGTTTTTACTCAAACTATATTGCTAGATTAAATTATCAAAATGTTCAGGAAAGATGGAAAAACTACTGTTTTAAAATTCGTGGAACTGGACGTTCAACCTGTTTAGATAAACCCCACCACAGACATATCTTTTGGAGTTGGTGCGGTAGTTTTATTGGCATAGCAGCAACCGCTTACCTTTCTGTAAAAACTAATTCTCCTCTATTGATGGCTCCCTTCGGCGCTACTAGCGTATTAATCTTTGGTATTCCTGATAGTCCATTAGCCCAACCGCGAAATGTAATTGGTGGTAATCTTGTCGCAGCATTAGTTAGCCTGACAATTCTGCATCTTTTCGGCTCAGAACCTTGGGCGATGGGAATGGCGGTAGCTACCGCTATTGGGATGATGCAACTTACCCATACTTTACATCCACCTTCGGGAGCAGTTGCATTAGTTGTAATGATGACAAAAGCATCCTGGCAATTTCTTTTAACACCTGCCTTAGAAGGTTCAATAATTCTGGTACTCTGTGCAGTGGTATTCAATAATTTGGCACACGAGCGAACATATCCTAAGTATTGGTATTAACTGTTGGCGTTGTTTACTTTGCCGTATGAAAAAATTTAGATTCCACAATGTGAGAAATTGCTAAGGATACGGAATTTCTAAGTCTTTGCAAATTTTTACGGCGAGAACATCAACAATTTCTGTATGTCTGGGAATTGCTGATGTTCTATTGTTTACTGGGTTGTAATAGATTAGGTAATATCTAACGCGAAGTAGTTCTTTAGCAATAACCTATCCATTCATTTTTCCGTTGATAGGCTTTGCAATGTAGTATTTGAGTTATGGATGCTGAAGAATTGTTAGAAAGGTACGCTGCCGGCGAGAGAGATTTTTCTAGAATTAGCTTGAGACGTGCTAATTTGCAAGGAGCCAACTTGAGTAACATTAACCTGAGTGAGGCTGATTTGTACGCTGCCCGTTTGAGAGACATTAACCTGAGTAATGCTAACCTCACTAGTGCTAACCTGCTTGATATCTTGTTGGAGGAAGTCGAGTTCGATGATTCTAACCTCAGTGGTGCCAACTTGGGTGGTGCTACTGTCAGAAACTCCAGTCTCAAGCAAGTCAACTTTGAAAGTGCCAACTTGATTGAAGTTTGTATGGATTGCGTCGATTTGGAAAGTGCTAACTTCAGAGGAGTTTCCTTTGGTGAAACATCCTTCTACAACTGCAACCTCAGAAATGCTTTTGCAGACAGAAATAGTTTATGTGTCTGCTATTTGAGTAACACCATTATGCCTGAAGGAGATATTCTCACCAACGTCACTGAGGAATAAAGTAGAGGCAGGATACATATAGGCTAGAAGTGGTGCGTTAATAAGCATAATCCTTTATTTCAAACCGTCACACCTTCTAATTGTTCATCAGTCAATTCATACAACTGACGCAACTTATTTAACTTATCTTCATCAGCTTGCCAAAAACCGCGCCCATGCGCCTCTAACATTCTGCTGATAATATTACGAAAAGCTTCGGGGTTGGCTTGACGTAATTTCTCCGCCATTTCTGCATCTAAAGCGTAAGTATCAGCAGCCTGATCATATACCCAATCATCAGTAAAATCAGCCGTGCCACCCCAACCGATTAAGGCTGTCATGCGTTGAGAAATTTCATAAGCACCACCGGAACCCTGACTCGCCATTGCTTGCGCCCATTTGGGATTAAGTAATTTGGTGCGGTATTCCATCCGTAGCAAATCTTCTAAATTGCGGGGTGTGGTGTCTTTGGAGAAACTTTCCACAAAGCTAGTCGTAACTTTTTTACCGCGTTGCTTTTCTGCTGCTTTTTTCAAACCGCCTGTGTTGGCGTAATATTCCTGAATATCGGTTAAACCATATTCTACCGAATCTATTTCTTGGACGATGCGATCGCTAGTTTTCAACAACTGCTGTAAAACTTCTGGTCTAGCTTGTCCCTTATCCTGTCTGCCATAGCTAAACACATTGCGACTTTGCCAAGTATTACCTAATTCTTCCCCAGATTCCCAATTCCCGTCAACAACTTGGTCATTCACCAAAGAACCAAAATCACCAGCCGGGTTAGAAAATAATCTTGCGGAAGCATTTTCTACACCTTGGGCTTTTAAAGCTAAGGCGTGTTTTCTAATAAAATTCTGGTCTTCTGGTTCATCCGCATCCGCCGCCCTTCGAAATAAATCATCTAATAATTCGATGATATTCACAAAACTATCCCGAAAAATTCCCGATAGATTTCCTAATACATCAATACGCGGATGTCCGACTTCTGCTAAAGGCTTCAACTCATAACGAACAATACGCCCTGTTCCTTCCTTCACAGGTTCAGCACCAACTAATTCTAATAGAATGCCTAGAGATTCACCCTTAGTTTTAATCGCATCTAATCCCCACAATAAAACCGCCACCGTTTCAGGATATTTATGGTGTTCTTGTAGATGCTGGGCGATAATTTTTTGAGCAATTTCTCTACCCCGTTCATAAGCGGCAGGTGATGGCATTCTATAAGGGTCTAACGCATGAATATTTCTCCCTGTAGGTAGAACACCAGCGCCATCTCGTAATAAATCGCCTCCTGGTGCTGGGGGAATATATTCACCATTCAAACCCCGTAATAAATTTGTTAATTCATCGGTAGTTTGCATTAATAAATCAGTGATTTGCTTTTCTATCTCTGGTGATTTTGTCTGTCCTTCACCAAAATAAGCTTCGAGATAAGATGCTAATTCTTCCTCATTTGGTGGTTCACCTAACGTATGCAGCCCAGAAGAAAATAAGCGATTTTCTAATACTTGCAAATACTCATACAACTTCACCAAATAATCATCAAAAGCATGGGCGCTAAACAGCCTGATATTTTCAGGAGTAAAAGGAATACCCAAACGTTTGGCATCATCAAATGGGCAATCTGTATCTAAACCTGTATCAACAATCTTCTTACAAATCCCTTCTTTTAAAACATAATTCTTTTGTGGGTCTTCTCGATATTCCGCAATTAAATCGCGCAATGCAACCAATTCCTTATACAAACCAGCCCGACCATAAGGGGGTACATTGTGAGAAATTAGCACGCCATAACCCCGACGCTTTGCCAAAATTGACTCGGAAGGATTATTCGCTGCATATATATATAGATTGGGCAAATCACCTAATAAAATATCCGACCAAGAATAGCCTGTATTACCCAAAGGTGAACCCGGCAACCATTCTACAGTGCCGTGCATACCAAAATGGACAATAGCATCGGCTTGGAGTTCATTTTGCAACCATTTGTAGAAAGCGGCGTATTGGGGATGGGGCGTTAAATCTCGTTCAAACATTAACCGCATGGGGTCGCCTTGTAACCCCAAGGGTGGCTGGACACCTATCCACACGTTTCCTAACTGCACACCGCCAATGTGAAATTCATCGCCATAGGTTTTAATTCCACTACCTGTAAGGGATTTCCATTGTTTTTCGATGCGAGATGTGCGGAGATATCCTAACCATTTTTCTAATTTACGGCTATTAACGGTATTGGCTGCGGAGGGAAAAGGTTTATTTTTTTCCCATGTTTCCATTTCTTCATCTGTTCTCTTAACCAGCCGAATTAATTCTTCCCCATCTTCTGGAATATCGCCGACTTTGTAACCTTGGTCTTTGAGGGAGTGGAGTAGTTTAATTAGGCTACGGGGAACATTTAATAATGCAGCTGTACCTACTGCACCGTAACCAGGAGGGAAGCCGTATAAAATGATGGCAATTTTGCGTTCTGATGGGGGTGTTTGGCGTAAAGCTATCCAGCTTTTGACTCTACCAATTAAACGCTGTACCCGTTCTGGAACTAAATATATATTTTCCCCCACCAAACCACCAAGGGGGACGGTATCAATAGCGCCGTCTAATTCTGGTAAGGCGTATAATACGACGCTTTGCAAACCACCCACACCTTGACGTGTCCAAGAGTGGATATCTTGAATTAATAAAGGTGCAGCGACGATGTAAGGAACGTTTTTGGCAGTGAGGATGCGTTTTGCTACTTCTACCTGACGGCCTGCTTCCATTGAACCAGCCGGGCCGCCGACGAGGGGAAAGCCGATGCTGGAAACAACTGCATCAACTTTGACTGCTTCTTGCGAAAGTGAAGGGGTTTCAATATTACCTATTTGCCGTTGCTGAGATTCATAGTCCGTTGTCATCCAGTCTCGTACTGCCACGTGTCCTTCCACACCGTTGATGAAGATGGGTAAGGGAATTAACCCAGCTTCTTCAAAACGGCGAATTAGTTGAGGAATGTAAGGTTGTTTGGTGATGACGTGTTTGCGGTAGAGGAGAATACCGACGACTGGGGAGTGGGGAGTGGGGAGTGGGGAGTAGGGAGTAGGGAGTAGGGAGTGGGGAGGGGGGGGAGATGAGGGGGATGAGGGAGACGTTATTAACTCCTGGCTCCTGCCTTCTGCCTTCTGCCTCCTGCCTCCTCCTTGATACCATGCCAAATACTCACGGGGAGATGTAAAAAATCCTTGGTAGTCTGGGTGAAGTAGCCCCATGTTGGGGGTGTCAATGGGTGGGGGAATGTCACCGACTTTTAAATCTAAGTATTTTTCTGCTAGTGTCCAAAATAAGGCAGCGACGTTTTCGGAACCGCCTGCATTCCAGTAACCGTAGATAATTAACCAGTTGCGTAAGTCTTGGACTTTCTGTACTGGGACGAATTTTAAAAGTTTGGGGCCGATTTTGAGAAAGCTAATATAACCTGCGAGTTTGTCTTCTTCGCGTCCGTTGCTGAATTTGTCGAGGATGAATTTAACGGGTTTGGGCATTCCTTTGGGTTTGTCGCCGATGGCGAAAGCCCCTATTTTGGTTAAACTCATCAGTTCTAAGGCTGACTCGAATACTAAGCGGATGGGAATTTGCGAAATGCGATCGCGCAGCCACAAAACTTGGTCATAATCAAATAACAGGCTACCAAAAAATACATCCGCGCCTTGTAAAGCCGCTTCTACTTCCTGGCGGTTGCTGGTAATATTGCGATCGCTAAATACTCGAATATCCAAATCAGCACAGCGAGAACTAGCCAATGAGGCTGCCTTTCTGTACAAGTCAGCGTTAAATGATTCAAATCCAGCAATCAAGACGATGCGTTTCATTACCGTAAGCCAAGAAATATTTCTTTACTTAAGATTTTACATAACCTATTGACAAATGGAAGTCAGTTATCACTTATCGGGTAATATTCACTAACACACCCACTCCCCAACTTTTGGCATTTTGGCAGATTTAGTAATTACGAGCTTGGTATTGTGAGATTCACGAATGTCTTTGTGCGACTATAGACTTGCAGAACCCCTCGGTTAACTACCGGGGGTCTTTTTTAATTTTGTTAATTTGAAGATCAGCAAAAGTAAACTCCTTTTTCCCCATTCCCCAATACTTCCGCAATTTGGGAAAATAATAAATTAAGTTGAGTATCATAAAACTCTCTTGATTTGCTCATTTCCTCTAGGAAAATATGACTCATCCTTTCCTGAAACGCCTGCACAGTCCAGAACTTCCAGTGATCGTTTTTGACGGTGCAATGGGTACTAACTTACAAACCCAAAACCTCACGGCTGAGGATTTTGGTGGTGTGCAGTATGAAGGCTGTAACGAATACCTAGTCCACACCAAACCGGAAGCCGTCGCCAAAGTTCACCGCGACTTTCTCGCCGTGGGTGCAGATGTCATCGAAACTGATACTTTCGGTGCTACTTCCATTGTTTTGGCAGAGTATGATTTAGCAGACCAAACATACTACCTCAACAAGACAGCCGCAGAATTAGCTAAGAAAGTAGCGGCGGAGTTCTCCACACCCGAAAAACCCCGGTTTGTCGCCGGTTCCATTGGCCCAACAACCAAACTACCCACCTTGGGACACATCGACTTTGACACCATGAAAACGGCTTTTGCAGAACAAGCAGAGGCGTTGTTAGATGGTGGAGTAGATTTATTTATTGTCGAGACTTGCCAAGATGTGCTGCAAATCAAAGCGGCGCTGAATGGAATTGAAGAAGTTTTCGCCAAGAGAGGGGAACGCATACCCTTAATGGTGTCGGTAACGATGGAAAGTATGGGGACAATGCTGGTAGGTTCAGAAATCAGCGCTGTCCTAACAATTTTGGAACCGTTCCCAATTGATATTCTCGGTCTTAACTGTGCCACAGGCCCAGACTTGATGAAACCGCATATCAAATATTTGGCTGAACATTCGCCGTTTGTGGTTTCTTGTATTCCCAACGCGGGTTTACCAGAAAACGTTGGTGGACAAGCGCACTACCGCTTAACACCAACCGAATTACGTATGGCGTTGATGCACTTTGTTGAAGATTTGGGTGTCCAAGTGATAGGGGGTTGCTGTGGGACACGTCCAGCACACATTCAACAATTGGCAGAAATCGCTAAAGATTTAAAGCCGAAAGTCAGACAGCCAAGTTTAGAACCTGCGGCTGCATCAATATATAGTACGCAACCCTACGACCAAGATAATTCCTTCTTGATTGTGGGTGAACGCCTCAACGCTAGTGGTTCCAAGAAATGCCGTGATTTGCTGAACGCTGAAGATTGGGACGGACTGGTTTCAATGGCGCGATCGCAAGTTAAGGAAGGCGCACACATTCTCGATATCAACGTCGATTATGTGGGACGCGACGGTGTGCGGGATATGCACGAATTAGTTTCCCGTATTGTTAATAATGTCACACTTCCCTTGATGCTCGACTCCACCGAGTGGGAAAAGATGGAAGCGGGTTTAAAGGTGGCTGGTGGTAAGTGTTTGCTGAACTCCACCAACTACGAAGATGGGGAACCTCGTTTCCTGAAAGTGCTGGAATTGGCGAAGAAGTACGGTGCGGGTGTCGTTATTGGCACAATTGACGAGGAAGGGATGGCGCGGACGGCCCAGAAGAAGTTTCAAATTGCCCAACGTGCTTACCGTCAAGCGGTAGAATATGGTATACCTGCCCATGAAATATTTTTTGATACCCTAGCTCTACCAATTTCTACAGGGATTGAAGAAGACCGGGAAAATGGCAAGGCGACAATTGAATCTATTAGCCGCATTCGCCGAGAATTACCGGGGTGTCATGTCATATTGGGTGTGTCGAATATATCCTTCGGCTTGAGTCCAGCCTCGCGGGTTGTCTTGAACTCGGTGTTTCTGCATGAGGCAATGGTAGCTGGTATGGATGCGGCAATTGTAAGTGCCAGCAAAATTCTACCATTATCCAAAATTGAAGAACGCCATCAAGAAGTTTGCCGTCAGTTAATATATGATCAACGCAAATTTGAAGGTGATGTCTGCGTTTACGACCCCCTCACAGAACTAACCAAACTGTTTGAAGGAGTTACAACCAAACGTAACAAAGGCGTAGATGAAAGCCTACCCATCGAAGAACGCCTCAAGCGCCACATTATCGACGGCGAACGCATCGGTTTAGAAGCGCAACTAACCAAAGCCTTGGAACAATATCCCCCCCTGGAAATTATCAACACCTTCCTCCTAGATGGGATGAAGGTAGTGGGTGAATTGTTCGGTTCAGGACAAATGCAGCTACCCTTCGTTTTACAGTCAGCCGAAACCATGAAAGCGGCGGTAGCCTACCTAGAACCCTTCATGGAAAAATCCGAAGCAGGAAATAATGCCAAAGGAACGGTAATTATCGCCACCGTGAAAGGGGATGTTCACGACATTGGTAAAAATCTAGTAGATATCATCTTGTCTAACAACGGCTACAAGGTAATTAACTTAGGTATTAAACAACCAGTAGAAAATATCATTGAGGCTTACGAAAAGCATCATGCTGATTGTATTGCAATGAGTGGTTTGCTAGTAAAATCCACCGCTTTCATGAAAGACAATTTGGAGGCGTTTAACGAAAAAGGTATCACTGTTCCAGTAATTTTAGGTGGTGCGGCATTAACACCTAAATTTGTCCATCAAGATTGCCAAAACGCCTACAAAGGTAAAGTTATCTACGGCAAAGATGCTTTTGCTGACTTGCATTTTATGGATAAATTAATGCCAGCTAAAGCCATTGGTAAATGGGATAACTCACTAGGATTTTTAGATGAAGTAGCAACTGATGAATTAGAGACTATTAATCAGAAATCAGCAGCTACTACCAAAAAATCTCCACTCCCAACTCCCGACTCCCCACTCCCCGTAGACACCCGACGTTCCGAAGCCGTCGCCATAGATATACCTCGTCCCACGCCACCATTCTGGGGAACGCAGTTGTTACAACCCGGTGATATTCCTTGGGAGGAAATATTCTGGTATTTAGATTTGCAAGCTTTGATTGCGGGACAATGGCAATTCCGCAAACCCAAAGAACAATCTAAGGAAGAATATCAAGATTTCTTGAATGAGAAAGTATATCCAATTCTCGAAAATTGGAAGGAACGCATCATTGGAGAAAATCTGCTGCATCCCCAAGTAATTTACGGTTATTTTCCTTGTCAATCTGAGGGAAATACTTTGTATATCTATGAAGGCAACAGCCTAGATGCAAAAGCTAGAACTCACTTTGAATTTCCTAGACAGAAATCCTCCAGAAGATTATGTATTGCTGATTTCTTTGCACCAAAAGATTCGGGAATTATAGATGTCTTCCCCATGCAGGCGGTGACTGTGGGAGAAGTGGCTACAGAATACGCTCAAAAACTGTTTGCGGCTAATCAATACACTGATTATCTGTATTTCCACGGTTTAGCGGTGCAAGTAGCTGAAGCTTTGGCTGAGTGGACACACGCCAGAATCCGCCGTGAATTAGGCTTTGGGGCTGATGAACCCGATAATATTCGGGATGTTCTAGCACAAAGATATCAGGGTTCTCGGTATAGTTTTGGCTATCCAGCTTGTCCGAATATTCAGGATCAGTTCAAGCAATTAGAGTTGTTGGAGACTAGCAGGATTAATCTGTATATGGATGAAAGTGAACAACTTTATCCAGAACAGTCTACAACGGCGATTATTACCTATCATCCTGTAGCTAAGTATTTCAGCGCATAATTCTTTCGTCTCCTCCTCTTGTGTGAGGAGGAGAATTTGATGAAATAAACATCTTCATCTGAGTAGGATTAGTAATTATTTCTTTTACAAAATTTAATGCAAATGTTGATCAAAAAATTGTGTGAGTTTATGCCAAGAATCTTCAGCTGCTTCGAGGTTATAGGAAGAACGCTCATGACAAAAAAAACCGTGGTCGGCATGAGTGTAAACTTTTAACTGATAGTCTTTACCAAGTTCTTCTAATCGGGACTGCATTTGTCTAACACGTTGCTGAGGAATGAATGGATCACTATCACCAAAAAATAAGTACATAGGTACTTGAATATCAACGGCTGCATCCAGCCATTGATCTAAAATTACACCGTAGAATGGAGCAGCCGCAGCAATCTGATCTGATAATTTACAAGCACTCAGAAAAGCTAGCCCACCTCCCAGGCAAAATCCTGTAACACCAACCAGACTGGAAGGTTCTAATTGTGATTTGACATAAGCTACTGCTGCTCGAATATCTTCATCCACAGACTTTTCAAAATCAAGGCGGAACATCATAGCTCTTGCTTGTTCAACCTCGTCATATCCGAATTTGTTGTTCGGCAATTCACGATAATACAAGTCAGGGGCCAGCACTAAGTAACCCTCTTTGGCAATTCGCTCTGCCACATCCTGAATATGCTTTGTTAAACCAAATCCTTCCATTAACAAGATCACGCCTGCTTGCTGAATGGCAGCAGTCGGTGTACACAAAAAAGCGGGCATCTGTCCATCAGGCGTAGAAATCATCACCTGTGTCTGTTCGATTTGCACCTTAAGGCTCCCGTATGTTTGGTTCGCTTACTAGCTTAAGACATATCAAGCAGGATTAAGTAAAACCGCCGCGCATCGCTACTATTTCACTTCTCTAATTTATTTCCGAAAAATACAAATTGAAGTTTGTAGATAAGGCTATACAAACTTACAGGAACTAATCATGAAAGCCTTAAACAACAAAAGTACAAAATCTTTACTAGGAATCTTAGCTACGCTTACAGGAGCAGTTTCTATGCTAACAGCTACAGTAGCCGCACCTGCGACTGCTGCTAGTTCTGAACCTGTATTTAGTTGTAGTGCGCCAGATGTTTATGTTCAAGTATCTCGCCTTTACAATGGAAAGTTACAGTACCAAGCGTACAATATTCCTACGACTTTACAACGCCCTAGCCTGATTCTAAATAATGGTACAGTAAGACGTAATGAAAATGGAGACCCAGTTTACAGATTTAGAAGTGGGAATTACTTGTATGCTGCTGTTCAAGATACAGGTTATGGCAGAGTATTAGTTTATAAAAATAATCAACTTATTGCTACAAAATATTGTGGTGACGTGTAGGATTAATTGGTAATTGGTAATTGGTAAGTAGGTGGACACAATTATTTATAAGACGCATTTCGACTACGCTCAATGCTCGTTAACCTTATTAGAAGAAGGTTGAGTTTCGACTACGCGGTAATCGAGCGTAGTCGAGATTCAACTCCCGCGCAGTCGAAACCCGGCGCTATCAAGTTAAGTTTAATTTAGTCCTTCTACTTAATTGGTGATTACGTTATGTGAAAGTGGGATAGATGACTAAACGCATTATCGGCTTAACTGGTGGTATTGCTACAGGTAAGACTACTGTCGCTAATTATTTGGCTAGTGCTTATAATTTGCCAGTTTTCGATGCAGATATTTACGCCAGAGATGCAGTATCTTTGGGTTCGCCGATTTTGGATGCGATCGCCAATCGTTACGGTAAGGAAATATTACTACCAGATGGTAGCCTCAACCGTCAAAAGCTAGGTGAAATTATCTTTCCCCATCCAGAGGAACGGCAATGGGTGGAGAGTATCATACATCCTTATGTGCGTGATCGCTTCCTCAAAGCCATTGCCCAATCCACTTCTACAACCATAGTATTAGTCGTACCCTTGTTAATTGAAGCCCAAATGACTGATTTAGTCACGGAAATTTGGGTTGTCATCTGTTCCGAAGCACAGCAATTGCAAAGATTAATTGAACGCAATCACCTCACCCCCGAACAAGCACAGGCGCGAATTAATAGTCAATTATCACTTACAGAAAAAGCTGCGATCGCAGATGTAATTTTAGATAACTCCTCATCCTTGGAAGCACTGTTGAAACAAGTAGATATAGCTCTTAATTTTGAATTTTGAATTTTGAATTTTGAATTTATATCTCCCCCCCAACTACTACATCCTTAATCCGTAGACTAGGGCCGCCACAGCCTACAGGTAAGCCATTTTGTCCACCTTTACCGCAACCACCAGATTCGTCCCAGTAGAAATCATCACCGATGGCTTCAATATCTGCGAGGGTTTGAAAAACGTTGCCTGAAAGAGTTACATCTTTCACAGGTTCAGCAATCTTACCATTTCTAATCATCCAAGCTTCCCCGGCGCTAAATGTGAACATTTCGCCATTCGTCATCCCACCCAACCAATTACGGGCATATACTCCTTCTTTAATACCAGTGAATAAATCTGCAACTGGCGTTTTACCTCGCTCAATCCAGGTATTCGTCATCCGCACAATGGGAGTGAAGTGATAATTTAAACAACGAGCATTTCCTGTGGGCGCTTCGTCTAACTTACCTGCGGTTTCACGAGAATGCAAACGTCCTACTAGAACACCATCTTGAATTAGTTGAGTTGTAGTGGCGGGTGTGCCTTCATCATCATAAAAGTAACTGCCGCGATGTCCTTCTGGCGCTGCACCATCGAGAATCTGCAATTCTTCTGGCCCAAATCGCCGTCCAATAGTCATGACTTCTAATAAATCTGGGTTTTCGTAAGCCATATCTGCCTCGGAAAGATGTCCGAAAGCTTCATGAACGAATAATCCTGTCAGAATTGGGTCAATGACTACGGTGTAAGTGTTACCCTTAACTGATGGCAGAGACAAAGCAGCAACCGCTCTTTGGGCTGCATTTTTGACTTGATCATCTAAATTAATTAAATCTTCGTAGGCTTTGCGAGAACCTGTAGTTTCTCTGCCAGTTTGTACAGTTTCGCCATTTTTTGCAGTGGCGGCAAAGCGCATTTCCATATCCACCCAAGACTGTTGAATGAGAGTGCCTTCAGATGTGGCGAGGATAATTTTTTGGGCGCTGTCACTATAACGGACTGAGGTGGTAGTAATGCGATGGTCAACATTTTTGAGTAATTCAGTATAGCGATCGCATAATTCTTTTTTCTTCACTAGAGGAATTTTTCGCGGGTCTGTACCGCTTAAGGGTAGAGTGCATATTGCTTGCACTGGGTCAATAGGAGCCAGTATAGTTTCTTCATCTCCTACCAAGCGAGCTGCGGCGATCGCTTCTTCGATCCTATCCTTAATGGTCGCCAATTGATTAAAGCAGCTCAAACCCCAGCCACCCTTATAACAAGCGCGGACCTGTCCACCAATTGAGATTCCTTCGCTGAGGGTTTCTACCTTGTCGCCACGCAACAAGATATCAGTCCCTTCTGCCTCCTCTAAGCGAATGATTAAGTAATCTACACGCGATGAGTAGCGCGTGATGAGGTCAGAAAGTAAATTTTGTGCGTCAACAAGTGTAGTAGTCATTAGTCATTAGTCATTAGTCATCAGTCCATAGTCATTAGATAACATCTTGGCTACAACGGACTACTTTTATTTTGCAATTTTTCAAGTAATGTTTGCTACTAATGTCAATAAACTCAGCTAACTGTTGACTGTTGACTATTGACTATGAACTAAAGACTATCGGGGTCGATATTTAATTCCCGTAACTTGGCGGCTAAACGTTCGGCACGTTGCCTTTCCTGTTCGGCACGCTGTGCTTCCTGTTCGGCACGCTGTGCTTCCTGTTCGGCACGCTGTGCTTCCTGTTCGGCACGCTGTGTCTCCTGCTGTGCCAATTCTTCAGGTGTAAGTACTAGCTGTCCCTCTTGCGTAAAGTAGCGTAGCTGATTGTTATGTACACCCAAATATAACTTTAACTGCTGACTCCATAACCACCCTTGGTGGTTCGGTTCTACTGGTTGGTAATTTCCATCCACTAAATGAAAACCAGCAAACTCTAGATTGTAGGGGTCAAACCAAAAATACTCAGGTGTACGGAAGATATTTTGGTAAATTTGTTTTTTTAAGTCTTTGTCCGTCGCTTTGGTAGAGGAGGACAGCAACTCGACAATTATGTTGGGGTATTGACCGTTTTCTTGCCATACTACCCAACTCTTGCGCGGTTTGCGTTCGCATCCTAACACTACAAAAAAGTCTGGCCCGCGAAATTCTTCTGATTTAAGTTGACGCTGGCTATAGTAAATTGTCAGATTCCCAGCCGCATAAAAATCATTGCGGTTTTGCCACCACAATTCTAAGCACTTCAATAAAAGAATAATCTGGTGTAGATGTAAATCGCTTTCCAACGGTGGTTCGTCACTATATATATCTCCTGGTGGAAATATTATATCTTTCACTGGTTCCAAGTCTTGAGCAACTGACATGGCTTTAGGGCAATGAGGATAAGATAAACGGCTTTTGCTAGATGCACAGGTGTAATTACTATAATAATCACAAACTACTAAATAAAGTTTTAAGTCTGGAATTTTGATTTGCTGTTAGTGCGCGATCGCTAAAATCTATTAACATACATAAATTCACTGAATCAGCTTTTCAAACGTGATAGTTAGAATGCAAGAGGTCTAATGATTTTGCGGTGGATGCAAAACACATTCTGATTTTAATAGGATAGTGTTTGCTGACTCCAAAACTGAACACTGCTTTGTTAAATTCGCTAATGCAGGTGTAATTCCTACAGACAAATTGTTCAAAGCCTCTGAAAATACTGGTTGAAAACTTTTCAGCCAGAGTTTACTTGTTAAATACTCACTCTCAAAAGAATTATTTTCTAATAGCCAGAAATCTACCCCGTATTTTTGAATTAATTGCTTTGCTACAGTCAAATCAGGACTGTATTGAGCCTGAATTAAATCAATAGTTCGTTGGCGAATTTGGCGATAGTAACCTAAATGAAAAGGCAAAGCATATTCCCTACCTACTAAAATCGGTCTTTGGGCAAAAGTAGGAATATTGTCTGCCTCATCAGAGATAGTTGCAATCAGGCTATCTTTGGGTTGTTGTTGTAGAAATTTATATAATGCTGATGCTTCAGATAGCCGATAATCAGTTGTAGGAAAACGCCCAGAAATATTTGGGTATATTAACAAACCACCAACTAAAATAACTGCTAATATTGGCTGCCAAAATTGGCGTTTTTGTTGATAGTTATAAAACAGCCAATCTAAAATTGCAGTTAATGTAATACCTGCGGCGATCGCTAGCACAATTCGGAACGTATGTACTATGTAGCGTGTAGGAAAAAACAACTTCAAAAAAACAGCGTGAGCAGTAATATATAATACCAAAGATACGATAATAATTTGTGGTATTATTGTTACTTTATTATTGACTAACTTGACAACAGAAAAAGCCCTAAGTTTTTTCCGTACTATTGGTAAAAATAAACCTAGCCATATTAGAGGCGGCAACAACGGCGGTAATATACCACTATGTTGTCCAATCAACCAAAATTTCCACGGATTTTTATCAAAAAAAGGATGTCTTCCTTGTGTCCAATGTTCCGGCATTATCCAAGCTTGACTGCTTGTAACGACTGAACCAAATTGAGAATGATTAAAAGCATAAGGTAACAATAATAAAAATATTAATAGTAATATGCTACAAAGCCATCGATAATTATGACGTAACCGAATTAAGACTAGTCCTAAAGAAATAAATATCAGCAGAGGATAAAATAATATTTCTAAAATAATTATTAAGCAAACTCTGAGTAAAGAACCCTGTAATAGATAGTAAAATAACGCCAACAACAACGGATAAATAAAAGACTTTGGCGTAGCTGAAACCAACTCACTTTTAAATCCAAGACTTTGGTTAAGTAATAATGTAGTAATAAACGCAAAACCTGGAATTGGACAAATTTCTAAGCATAGATAAAAACAATAGACAGTACCAACTAATCCTAAAATAAGCGGTAATAATTTACTAAACAAAAGTGGAGTTATACCAAGATAAGCCATTACTTTATATAAAGTGGCGTATCCAATAGGAGTAATAAATTGGAAATAATCGGCAATTAAATCACCAGGGAATAACTCAGCATCAACAAATCGTTGCATCCAAAACACGTATTCTCTGGCATCATCTTGAGCTATATACTCTCCCCTAAAAGCTTTTTGTAGCGCTAGAATACCATAAGCTATGGCAAATACTAAGCTTAGATTTAACCAAAAAGCTATCAATATAGAATTACATGGATTTCTGTTTTTAGATACTTCATCAATTGGTGTAGTTAAAGTTTTATGCAGGTAATTAAAAAACATTGATAATGATAACCAGTTTGTTGGAATAACGCTAAAATGTACTTTATTCAAATAAGTACTTTTCAGCTACCTTCCAATATCGAGAGAATCGCTTCAAGTCGATGTAACCGTCATAGTCAAAAAACGGTTCTACTTCCAACACTTCCACTTTTATAGAACGCTCAATTTCATCACATATATCATCAAATCTAGGGCTAGGGCTATCTGCTGTCACTACTAAATCAGCATTGTTTTCTTTGGCAAATAACACAATTTCTTGTGCCACATTCCCACGGCGAATTTCTACAGGTAACTCTAGCAAACATTCATAAATAAACGTGATGCGTTTAAGGCTTAATTGCCATTCTTCTATCAAAGCATCATCCCAAACCCAAATAACAGGCGCATCTGGGTATTCTTGTAAAGCTGGGTTGTAGGGACTGAGACAGTCGCCATGTATCCATATTATTGGTTTGGTCATAGTTGAGGGAGTGGGGAGATGAGGGAGATGTAGCTTTAGCTTCCCGCAGGGTGGGAGATGAGGAGAACAACTGATAACTGTCAACTGTCAACTAACTACTTCTTTTTCCCACGTTGCCAACTTTGGCTGTTGGGTTGTTTGTTGAATTGTCCTTTGGG
Organism: Nostoc sp. MS1; assembly: GCF_019976755.1. NCBI lineage: Bacteria > Bacillati > Cyanobacteriota > Cyanophyceae > Nostocales > Nostocaceae > Nostoc > Nostoc sp. MS1. Next base: position 3,381,720 of record NZ_AP023441.1, on the reverse strand, counting down.
GAAAAGTCGCTGTTCTAATTGTTCATAACTGCCTTCAAAATCACAATGACCGTAGAGGGGACATTTTTGACAATATACGCCTTTGGTGTAACGTTCTAGGTTTTCGCGGTTGAAAAAATAAGGTTTGTGACTGAAGGTGCTGGCTACCCATTGCCAAGACATATTATTACTGGCAGGATCACCATCTAAAAGGTGTTCTAGAAACCATTTGGCTCCGGCTTGCCAACGAATGCGCCGCCAATGGACGATATAGGCAGCTAGCCACATTCTCATGTGGTTGTGTAAGTAACCTGTTTCCTGCAATTCGTGGCTGAAGCTGTCGATGCAAACTAATCTTGTATTACCTTCTTGTATATCTACAGGTAAATCTGATTTATATTCTGCGGGAGTGTAACCTGTTTTGTATTCTTCTTGGTCTTCCCAGATACCATGACCTAATTTGACATATAATCTCTGCCAATAATCCCGCCAGCCTAATTCATTGATGAGTTTTGTGGCTTCATCAGGGTTTTTGACGTTATCAAGTACATAATCTCGAATTTCTCGCAGGCTTAAAACTCCGTAGCGGATATATGGTGATAGCCGTGTGACATCGCCTGTTAAGAAGTTACGGGTTTTCGCATAAGTAGCAGGGTTTACTTTTTGTAAAGTTTCTTCAGCAGCTTTCCTACCACCCTTGGTATCACTAATATAATCGCTTCTTTCGGCTGCTTGGGGAAATTGTTCACGCAGGTAAGCTATTAGTTCGTCTCTACTCGTAAATTTACGCAACATAAGCTAGTTAAATATACATTAAATACAGCTGACAATATATATAGCTAACGAGTTAAATAGCTATGACTAATTTCTATTCTCCAACTTCTATCGCCACTCTTGCAAACAGGATCAATCTATTGTGTCTCAAATTATCAAAACTGAGCAACAAGGTCACTACCGCTATCATCCTATAGGGTTAAATCACAAAGGCCCGGCGCGGATATTTCCCTACACGGGAGAAGATGGGGCGCTGCTCTATGTTGTGACAAAATTACGAGAAGATGCTTTAAAGCAGGGAAAGTTGTCTGAGCCTTGGAGTTTGCTTCTCAAGCAGTTTGAGCAGACGATCGCTACAATAGACAAAACTTGGTTAGACTTTTCTACAATCTTAGTAGACTGGGAAATCTTTCAATCTGGATGGTTCAATCTCTACTTACCACCCAATGAACAATTCAATTCTAGTTATGTGCGAGAACGTCGGGAATTAGGACAAAGGCTTTCCGCCGCCAAGCAAGCAGCAGAAACAAAAACTGAGATTGGACAAAAAAGAGCGATATTCTATCAATCCCTAGAAAGAAGCGCTAAAGCAAAGAAGAATCAGCATCCTTATATTCCCACCCGTCCGGTAGCTAGTGTAATTCATGAACGGGATGGGGGTTTAAGCGATCGCGAATTTAGTCGGCAAAGATTAGCAGGAGATAACCCACTGGTACTACGGCGAGTCCAGCCAAAAGATCAAGCCTTGATACAATCTTGGGCAAGTCACTCTAATAATGTAGATTTAATTGCCTCAGCCGCCGAAAATCGCTTATTTATTGCTGAATACCCTTTATTCAAAGATTTAAAAGTTACAGATTTACAACCAGGTAAATATATAGGTAATCCAATTGCCCTATTTCATCGTTCACAGCAGGGATTAGAACCAATCCTTATAGAATTAGAAAAAGGGCGTGTAGTTACTCCAGCTTTTGTTGGCGGTGGTGCAGATGATTGGACAAGAGCCAAACTTTATGTGCAGTCGGCAGATGCAGCCCATCATGAGTTATTCTCTCACCTCAGCTATACTCATTTAGCAATGGAAGTGTTTGCGATCGCTACTCCTAGACAAATACCTAGTAATCATCCCTTTTATCAATTACTCAATCCTCATCTGCAATTTTTACTAGCAATTAATCAACGTGGTAATCAAATCCTTTTGCAAGAAGGTTCAGCTATTAGTTCCCTGATGGCTCCTGTAGGGCAAGTATCATTGGAGTTGATGAATAAAGCTTACAGGGAAAAGGTGTTTTGGGATTACGCCTTACCTAATGACATCGAACACCGGGGAATTGAAACGAAATTCCTGGCTGAATATCCTTACCGAGATGATGCTTTGTTATTGTGGGAAGCGATCGCCAAATACACCAGCAGTTACCTAAAACGCTACTATGCAGATGATAAAGCTGTATTGAAGGATATCTACTTACAAGCTTGGGCAGATGAACTCAGCGCACCTTTAAACACTCGTCCTAAATCAGAGTTTCCCCAATTACCAGCTTGGTGTCCAACCGAATTGGCGATCGCCACTGGACTCCAACCCCAAGAATTACCTACATATCCCCGCGTTCCTGGCTTTACTAAAATCACCAGCCTGCAACAACTCATAGATATTGCCACAATCATCATTTTCACCTGTGGCCCCCAACACGCAGCAGTTAATTTTAGTCAGTTTGATTATTTGGGTTATGTACCCAATGCACCGTTTGCCCTTTACAGCCATCCCGATACATCAGCCAGTATGTCAGAATTGCTACCGCCAGCCGATAAAGAACTCAAACAAATGGAGTTAACTTTTGCCTTGAATGGGATTTCTTGGGGAAAATTAGGTAGTTCCGAGTTAATTCGGTTTAATAATAGAGGCGATCGGCAGATTCTTTCACAATTCCAAAGCGAATTAACAGAAATTGAAAGCAAAATCAGACTCCGCAATCACAAACGCTTAGTAGCCACTGGCGTAGATTATCCTTATCTACTACCTTCCCGCATCCCCAACAGTATCAATATTTGATGTCCGCTTAAACACTTATCTTATAGTGGGGGTTGGTAATGGGAGAAAGCAATTACCCATTACCCATTACCCATTACCTAACAGAAAACGCTTCGCTAAATCTGCGAGTCACTGGTTCCATAATGAAAGTCAAAACTGACTTCTTACGAGTTACAATTTCACCACTTGCAGCCATCCCTGGAGTAAATACTACTTCTTGACCGCGAACAGAAACTGAGTGCTGATTTAGTTTGATTCTGGTGGGGAAAACTAAGCCCAACTCTTTATCGACAGTAGCATTGGGGCTAACTTGTACAACTTCACCATCAACAGTGCCGAACTCTTGGAAGGGAAAAGTTGCAAATTTAACTTTAGCTCTCATCCCTTTACGAATAAATCCAATATCACGGTTGAGAACTTTCACTTCTAGTAATATATCCTCACCCTCTGGCAAGATTGATAATAACTCTTCACCGCTTTGTACTGGCCCCTTAGTTGCTTTAATTTTATAGATTGTCCCAGCTACAGGAGCTTTGATAGTTTCACCATCTTTTTGTTTTTTGGCTTGCTCTAACTGTCCAGAAACGTTGGCTAATTCTTCTTTGCGCTTGTTCATCTCGGTTAAGATTTCACTTTGGCGCTCTGAAGCTACACGTTGTGCTTGACTACGAGCAGCTTCATAGGCTTTTTCGACTTGACGGATTTCTTGAGCTTGAGCTGCGATATCTCTTTCTAAGGATTCAACTTTATCTTCAGCCTCTGTCAAGCGATTTTGGGCGTTGATTACTTCATCTTGAGTTCTGGTAATATCTGTTTGGGCGCGAGCCAATCTTTCTTTTGCATCTAGGTAATCAACTCGCGGAACAGCGCCAGGAGTTATCAGAGTACGTAAATTTTTCTCTCTATTTTGAGCAATTTCTAGATTTTCTTGAACTTGAGTGCTGATAGTTTTAGCATTGAACAGGTTAGTTTTGGCGTTAGCAACACCAGTCCTAGCATTGACTAAATTGTCTTGTAACCGAGTTAGCCGCACTTTTGCCTGATCCATTAACGCACGTTGACGACCAGCTTCTGCTTCTGCGGCCGCTTGGCGTGCTTGATAGTCGCGCAGGCGAGCCTTTAAGAGTTCATCCTGCATTTCTGTACCAGTAGACTGTCCGCCTAAACGTTCCACCTGCAAACGCCGGATATCTTCTTGAATCAATTTTGTAGATTCGCCTAACCGAGCAACGTCAGTTTGTTTGAGGTCTGGGTCACGTTGAATTAATACTTGGTCTTTATTGACGCGATCGCCTTCTTTGACTTTAATTATTTTAATTACCCCATCACCCAAGGATGTTACTGGTCGTACCTGGGAAGACGCGATTAATTCCCCTTGAGCCACTGCTACCTCGTCGATTTCCGATAAACCAGCCCAGGCGATCGCACCAAATACTACTAAGCTAATGGTTCCTGCTAATAATCTAGTATAAAGGGGCGGCAATTCCTTAATCGCCTTACCCAGTTCGTAAGATAGTTGGTCTTCTGGTCTAGCAAATTGCTGTTTTGTCTGGCGTGCTTGAGCAGCATTGGCTAATAGGGAATACTTCATAAAGTTTTTATTTGTTAGTGGTTAGTGGTCAGTTGTCAGTTGTCATAACCACTGACAACTAACTACTGACTAAACAGCTAAATAACGCCTTAAAAAACTCTCCAAGGTTTCCAAGGGAAAATTAAAGGTTCGTTCTAATTTAGCTATTTCATCTTTTCTACAGAAAAATTCATTGGACAGCAATGTCCGAAAGGTTCCTAAAGCTTGTTGTGCTTCAGGATTGACTAAGCCCAGGATACCCCGCAACCCATCAACTGCAACTAATGGTGAATTAACTACTATAGGTTGTCTATTAAAGATACGACTAAAAATTTGGGGAATATCCTCACGCGATAAAATCTCTGGCCCTCCCACGGAAAATATTTGGTTAAGAGCGCCGGGAATTTTCACTGAATCTACTACTATCCTTGCTAAATCATCTGTACTCACAATTGAGGTACGGTTTTTGGGGTCGCCAATCAATAAATATAACCCTGTTTCTCGAAATCTTTCTGCTAAACTTAGCAAGTTAGATGCTAATCCAGCCGGGCGTAAAATAGTGTAATTGATGCCACTAGCAGCCAAATAATTTTCTACAGCTCGTTTGGCTTTAAATACGGGAGCATCTTCATACCCCCGGTCTGCTCCTAAGACGGAAATAAAGACAAAGTGCTGCACACCGTTAGCTTTGGCTTGGTCGATGAGTTCGATGTTAGCGCGGTAGTCGAGGTTGAGCGCATCGCTATCAGAACCGTGGGCGCTGACAATATATTGAACACCCCGACAAGCTTTTTCAATATCGTGTCCTCGCCGTAAATCACCGATGAAGATTTCGGCTCCTCGGTGTTCTAGTTCGCCATAACGCGAGGTGAGTCGAACAAAGGCTCGGACTGAATGCTCTTGTTCGCGTAGAAGTCGCACAACTCGGCGACCAATGTCTCCTGTTGCTCCAGTTACCAAAAACATAATGATTAGATTAGGGATGAGGGCAATTTGATTTTGGATTTTAGATTTGCGATTTTGGATTAGGCTTTAATCTAAAATTCCTTCTCCCTAGTCTAAAGTCTCAACTTTAAAATTCCACTATGACTGGAGTATGGTCACTGGGTTGAGTTAACTTTCTAGGGGAGATATCAATGATGCAGCTTTTTGCTTGTTCGTATAATACAGGTGTCAGGTAGTGATGGTCTATACGCCAGCCTTGATTGCGGCGGAAAGAGGCGGCGCGGTAATCCCACCAACTGAAGTGTCCGCCTTCGGTAGTAAATTTGCGAAAAGCGTCAGCAAATCCCAATTCTAGGACATCTCGTAAAGCTTGGCGCTCGGCTGGGGATGCCATGATATGATTTTCGGCTTTGACTTTTTCGTGAATATCTATATCTTCTAAGGCGATGTTAAAGTCGCCGCACATACAGATGGCGGGTTGCAAAAGTAAAAGCGATCGCAAATACTCTCTTAACACTGTTAACCAACGTAGCTTATACTCGTATTTTTCACTGGCGATCGCCGAACCATTCGGTACATAAAGGTTTACAATCCGCACGCCATCCAGCACACCTGTAATTACCCGCTTTTGTTCATCCCATATTGGCTCAATATCTGCCAATATTGGTGTGAATCCGGTAATAACATCTGTAAGCGGTTGCTGACTAATTAAGGCTACACCGTTATAGGCTTTCTGTCCTGATATATATAGGTTATAACCCAAACTTTCCAAAGGCGATCGCGGAAAATCGGCATCTACAACCTTTGTCTCTTGCAAGCACAGAACATCGACGGGATTTTCCTTCAACCAAGCGATAACATGCTCTAGACGTGTGCGAATTGAGTTAACATTCCAAGTTGCGACTTTCATTAGTTGCTGAACACTATGTAAATGAATAATAATTTTTTTATTGACGCTTTATTATAATTATTTAATCTTTCTCAATCTACTATGTATTTTTAGCATTTCTCCAAATACCACCCATAAAACATTGATCCCGAACTATATTTTTAGTAGTGTCAGCTACAAAAATCTCACTTTTTGTCAGGTAGGATACAAATTCTTCTATATATTTATGATCCTGGAGATAGATGAACCTAGAAAATGTGAGCTATATTATAAAAACAGTCGCCAAGCGGCTACATCTAACGGTTTCAAATGTTGAAGGGAAGTTTGACACTAATAGTTAACCTATCTTTTACCTTTAGGTTAATTTAGATGTCAAAACAGTAAGGAATAATGTAATTGCTCATAAGATATTGTTGGTCTTATTTGCTAAGAGCATTTTACCGACCGAACCATTACAATTTATGAAAATCGCTCAAGTTACCCCTTTGTGGAAACGAGTTCTACCCGCCAATTAAGGAGGGATTGAACTAGTACTAAGTCACTAGACTAATGAACTAGTTCTTCGCGGTCATGAGGTAAAATCATTTGCCTTTGGCGATTCTCAAACTTTGGCTGATTTAGAGGTAGTTTATTCGCGTATATTACACTTAGATAAAAATTTCCAAGCGTATGCCGTGTATAAAGCCTTAAAACCAAGCTAATTTTATCAGAATGCGACGGGATTCGATAATATTCATTCCCATATAGGGATTAATGAATTATTTTGGGCGAATTTGGTAACGGCTTCTAAAGTCTTTACCGAAGACAACCATAAATTTAGTTACTATTACAAACAGTAATAAGTTAGTATTAGCAACGCCAAGCGTCAAGTTCATCTCAATAACGGCATTGACTAACCAAAACAGCCACTATACATGGCATTTTTAGGAAGCTTTGCTTCTGCAAAATCAGTACATCAAGCGATCGCCAAACAAAGTGGTTGGCACTTAAAAATGGCAGAGAAGGTTGATGCAGTAGATGCCAAATTTTTTGAATAAGAAATTGTCATCCATATATATGGTAGACAAACCCAATATTTAGACGAAATTAACCATACATAAAAAGCTGAATTTTCTGGCAGTACTGCAATTATCTTCTTCCCCATCAATAGGCTAAAAGCTTATGGGCTAGAGATGGTTAGATCAATGGCAGCCGGGACATCAGCAATGCAGATGAATCTCGGTTCCTTTCCAGAGGTGACTTAAGGTCATATCTGCCAAATCTATCAAGAAATGGCTCAAATGATGCCTGTTGCTTAGGAATTGATTCGGCGCAGTTGTAGAGAATATGTGGAAAACAAATCCTCACCAGCCGTATCAAATGGAATGGTTATATCGATGCGACTTAAATCTGACTTTAAACAAAAACTTTTTTCATCACTTTTCAACAGAGATTTTTCTTGTAGGAGGACATTGGTATGAGTCAGCGAGCCAATAATTGCCCATGCTGCGGTGGTTCCCTCCTCCGCCATGTCCGTCACGGCGAATTATATTGGTTTTGTCTATCTTGTCGTCAAGAAGTCCCATTATTGACGAATTATAGTCGTTTACCAAATGTCGATACTCGCAACACTGCGGGAGTTGCTCAAGCAACGGTGAGTGTTGAGTAGTCAATTGACAGTTGACAGTTGTTATTCTCCCTTATCTCCCTCATCTCTCCCTACTCCCCATTTTTTAGACAGTTATAATGTTGTTTTCCCAATTTTGAGTTTAATCAAGTGAAACTGATGAACTAAAAATCGGGAACCTGTCTTTGAGACATTGTGGTCAAATTAACAAGTTAATAACTGTCTAAATATGAATTGGAGCAACTGGATATATCTAGGAGCAGGATTATTACTAGGGATTGGTTTTCGTGGGTTGTTTGCGCGTTCTGCCAATTCCACTTCCCATCAGTCCGCAGTTACACCGGGGGAGCAAGAGCATACAAAACTCCTGCAACAGCTCCAACAAACACAACTGGCTTACGAAATGGCGCGGGAGATGAGTCTGTTTAAAGGGGGTTTTTTAGCACGAACTACCCATGAATTGCGATCGCCCCTCAATGGTTTAATTGGTTTACATCAATTAATATTGTCTGATCTTTGCGAAGATCCGGCAGAGGAGCGCGAATTTATCGCCCAAGCGCATGAGCGAGCGTTAAAAATGCTACACTTAATGGATGAAATTCTGAATGTAGCTAAGGCAGAACACGGTAATAACAAATTAGATATTCAGCCAAAATCTTTAGCGGAGATTTTACAAGAAATTCATAATTTAACTTATATGCTGGCGGTAGATCGCAATTTGAAGTTGCAAATTTCTCCCCCAGACCCAGAAATTTATGTCTTGACAGATCCAAAATGGTTACGTCAAGTATTTTTAAATTTAGTTGATACTGCTATTTCTCAGATGAAGGAAGGCAGTATTTCCATATCCGCAAAGCCAGCACCAAATAGCAAAACAATTTATATCTGGTTGGATATACCTAGTCATGCTCTGATTAAAAGCGAACCAATTGATTTACTGGAAATTGCTGACGAAGCTCTCCTAGAGGAGAAACACAAAGCAGGTCTTTCTCCAGCTATGAAAGTGTTACTCAGCCAAAAACTTTTAGCAGCGATGGAAGGAAATTTAGAAATCCTTTCCTCGTCGGAAATGAATACACCAGAGCAAATGACTAGACTCCAGTTATCTATCCCTCTAGCGATTCCTGAAACTGAATTTCTGGACTAGCTAAAGAGTTAATTCTGGATTGATTGTGCAGCACCATAGTAGTGCTGTTATTGGCTTGGAAGCCTATTTTTTCGTAAAACTTTTGTTGATGAGTAGTCATTAAATATACACGCTCTACCCACTGCATTTTGGGGTGAGCCAATACAGTTTCGACTAATTTGCTTCCTAAGCCATTACCCTGGTAGTCTGGATGAATTACCACATCCCAGATAGTAGCGCGATAGATGCCATCGGAGGTTGCTCTAGCAAAACCAATGAGACGCTCACTATCCCAAACAGAAATCACTGGTTCACTATTGATAATAGCTATACGTAAATCCTCTATACTGCGTCCTTTTGCCCAAAATGCAGAAACATTAAATAGCTCTTGGAGTTGATAGAGGTTTATTTCAGACTGGCGATCGCAAAACTGAATCTGAGAATAGGTCATGTATAGTTACTCCAGTATGGCAGTATTTTTACTGTCTTTAAGTTTATTGTGCAAGACATTATAGAATCTGTGTATCTGTAGTAGGGAACAGGGAGGTATTAATTTATCTGGTGATTACCATATTAATATGTAGTATTTTTGATGAAGATACTCCTAATATCCATTCTTTTGGCACATAACTAACCCTCATTTGTCACTTTAAGCACTTCGGGGTTGTCCTACATTATTCTCTTATAGAAATGACAACCAAGGGTTAATCTTAGACCACCTGCTTAAATTTTAGCCCTTTCAATTGATGCTGATCTACTACGTCCTTGAACTTTTGAGATACTAATATTCCGAATTTACACTCTGGGACTGCAAAAAAATGCTGATCTTGAATTAACTCTTCTTTAAAAGCATACTTTTCTATACGCAAAACTCTACCAGTTTCTTCAAAAATAAATAAATCCGCCCTTGAATAATCAAGACAATCAATAATATTAATTACTTTTAAAATATTAAACTCACCTTCATCGCATTGTAATGGCAGCAGTTTAACGCTATTACCAATTAAAGGCTCTAAAATTTTCCAAGCCCTATTATTACAAGCAAAAGTCCATGCAACAACTCCAAGAAAATCACCTCGTTTAGTACCAAATGATTCAATTCCTACTGGTAAAGGAATCCATTCACTCTTTTCTTCAATGTCTTGATACATGGCGAAATTAAGAAACCTTGATAAAATATCATGTGAATTTTCTTGATCTAGATAATAGAAGCCATCATAATTATCGCTATCAGGGATAGGAATATAAATATTCATGTAAATCTATCTCAATTAAGTTTTTGAAATATATTACGGGGAGAAACTTTCAGCCTGAATTTTAGCAGCAATACTTTGAAGTATTGCTTCTATTTCTGCTTTATTTGTAGCTCGTTCAAAAAAGCTAAAATTTAGTCTCCATGCCAAAAAATAGCTAGTCTTTAATGAGAAATCCACTTCCACAGGGGATGTGTTGGCCCCTGTTGACGGATTTTAAACACTTGTTGTTCTAAACGTTGCTGTTCTTGTTTAGGTAAACCCAACAGAATATTTCGACTTTGCCAAACTAAAACAGCAGCAGTCATCCCGATACAAAAAGCTAAACCCATAGTAGACAGTAAATGAGCAGATAGTCCATAACGCACCGCTACCCAGGTAAAGTATTGTTGCCACAAAGCAATTTCTGTACGTAAATTCCACAAACAAATGGGTGCGACAGTTAGCCACAAACAGCCAACAAAACACCACCTACCATACACAGTCAATTGGTGTAGCTTTTCGACTTGTTGAGTTAAAGATGGATCTTTATTTTCAACATGATTATCTGATTGATCCATAGGCGGTGGGGAGTGGGTAGAGAAAGAAGCAGGGGGGCAGGGTGCAGGGGGAAAGAACTACTCACAACTGACAACTGTCAATTGTCAATTGTCAACTGACTACTCCACAGATGTATCAGTTACGCCTGTAGTTGCTAATGCCTCAGAGTTGTTGGTACGTTCTCGCCATAGTGTTAAAAGAGTGCTGGCGATGAAGATACTGGAATAAGCTCCGGCTGCAAAGCCAAAAATTAGAGCTAGGGCAAAGTTTTTCAGGGTTTCGCCGCCAAATAGGTAAATGGCGAACAAGGGAAGCATAGTGGTAAAAGTGGTGTTGATTGATCTTCCCAAGGTTTGGTTAACAGCATCATCAACAATTTCCGCTATGGGACGGTTGGGGTTAGTTTTTAGTGTTTCTCTGATGCGATCGTAAATTACTACTGTATCGTTGACGGAGAAACCTGTAATTGTCAACAGTGCCACAATAAACAGGCTATCTACTTCAGTACCAAAGACTAAGCCAAAAATAGAAAATATGCCGACTGTAATTAAGACATCGTGCAGAAGCGCAATGATGGCAAATACAGCATAGTCCAACTGAAACCGAAATGCTAGGTAGACGGTGATACCAATAAAGGAGACAATTAGCGCGATCATCCCAGAGGTAAACAATTCGCGCCCCAAGGTGGGGCCTACGGTATCAAACTGGTTTTTCTGCTCGTCAAAAGCTCCAACTTTTTGGCTTAAGGCATTTTGTAAGTTGGTACGTTGTTCACGATTTAAGGTTTTGCTGCGGATTAAAATACCATTTTCTGCTCTGGTATCTTTATCAGCGACAATTTGAATACTACTGTCAGCCAAACCTTGTTCTTTGGCTACATCACGGACAACGTTAATATCAATGGGTTTATCACAGTTTCCTGCTCGATTACAGTCCCGCTCAAATTGCAATCTTGATCCACCGACAAAATCTAAACTGGGACGTAGAGGTGCGTGAATAGCTGGGTTTTGCCAGGAAATGAACATTGATATGAAACCAGCTATGGTGATGGCGCTCGAAACAGTCCACCAGAGCGATCGCGATTTATTTATACTTAATTTCATTGAGCTACCTCTGTCTTATTCGATGCACTTGTCCCTGAGAGATTTGGACAGAATAGTTCAGGTTTACGCAAGCTAGGAATACTAATTGCTAAAAACATGAAGGTGCGACTACAAGTAATAGCACTAAACATACTCACTGCTACCCCTAAAGCCAAAGTCAAGGCAAAACCTTTGACTAAACCAGCCCCCAGCCAAAATAAAGCAGCACAAGCAATAACTGTAGTGACGTTGCCATCTAAAATACTGGAGAAGGCACGATAAAAGCCAGATTCTACAGAGCGATACAAAGATTTACCCGCTTGTAATTCTTCCCTTGTGCGCTCAAAAATTAACACATTGGCATCTACCGCCATACCGATACTGAGAATGAAACCAGCAATTCCCGGTAAGGTCAAAGTCACACCTAACAAAGCAAAACAAGCCCAGGTGAGGATGGCGTAAATGATTAAGGCCACATCGGCAATTAATCCTGGTAGTCTATAGTACACCACCATAAATATGAGGACTAAGCTTAGACCACCAATCCCAGCATAGATGCTGCTGTTGATACTATCTTTACCCAAGGTTGCGCCAACAGTACGAATTTCCGCAATTTCTACAGGTACGGGTAAAGCACCACCGCGTAATTGTACGCCTAAATCATTGGCTTGTTGGGCTGTAAATCGTCCTGTAATTATAGCCGAACCACCTGTGATTCCTGTAGAGGCAAATTCTACCCCAACAACTGGAGAACTGATAAGTTCATTATCTAAAAAGATACCGATACTACGCCCTGTACCTGCCAAACTTTTTGTTAAATTGGCGAACAGTTCACCGCCCTTTTGGTCAAAACGAATGGCTACGTTCCAGTTATTACCCTGAGTTGGTTCACCATAGGCATCTTTCAGGTGTTTCCCATCTAGAGGGGGGTTAGTACTTTCAAATAATTCGGCGATCGCTTGATTATTTTTTTGTAAATCTTCTAAATTTTTATTAATTGTGGCTTTATCGTTGCTTTTTTTTAGTTCTTCTTGTTTGGCTTTGAGTTCAAATCGTGATGACTGAAAAGCTAAAAGCTGGGTTTCTGTCCCAGGTTTTTGTGTACGAAATTCTAGCTGTGCTGTTCCACCTAGCACTCTTTCTGCCTGTTCTGGGTTGTTTACGCCCGGTAACTGTACAAGGATTTTATCCGTCCCCACAGTTTGGATGATTGGTTCCGAAACGCCGAGTCCGTTAATTCGTCCTTCGACAACACTTTTTACCCCATTCAATTCGCGTTCGGTGATTTGCTTAATCTCAGGCGTTGTTTTCACCTGAATTGTTAGCTGGGAACCTCCGCGTAAGTCCAATCCCAAGGGTATGGGAATCGTGAGAATCACCGTAATGGCGGCGATTAATAAAACTACAATCAACGCTAAAAGCGATCGCTGTCTCTGCATATCATAACTCGCAACTGACAAACGCTATAATAACGCTCTTTGTAAGAGTTATGAGCTATTCGTTAATGTTTTGAGTTCCAAAGGCGATCGTTTTAGTAGATGGAATAGGACTTTCACTCTCACCCTTCCAATACCACACCTTCATACAGCAATTCGATAGGAAACTCAAACCCAATGCTAGACAAAGTGATCATATCTCCCCCAGTATAGGGATAGTAAAGCCACATTCTGCCTTCGCCGCGAGAGTAACGCTCGACAGAAATTGTTTCTGAATCAATCAAAATATATTCTTGTAAGCTAGGGATTTTCAGATAGTAATTAAACTTCTCTCCCCTATCTTTACTACTTGTAGCAGGAGAAAGAACTTCCGCAATTAATTTAGGTTTTTCAATAAATTGACGCGCTTTAAGGTCTTGGGGGTCACAACTGACTATCACATCGGGATAATAGTAGGGACTTTGGGGTGTGACTTGCACTTTGACATCTGAAACATTTACCCGACAGCCTCTAGAACGTAAATGAGGGTGTAAAGCAGTGTAAAAGTTAAAGCAATATCGTTATGGGGAATTGTACTGCCAGACATACCAAAAACTTCGCCGTTGACATATTCGTAACGGCAGTCTTGCTGGGCTTCCCATGCGAGATATTCCTCGACGGTCATTTTTGGTTGTTCTTGAGGAGTAGCTATCATAACTCCAATAATATCGGTGATGGATGTATGTGGGTAAGGATGTAGAGCCACACCCTTACACCTCCATACCCCTACATCCTAAACTCGCAACGCGATCATTTTCTGCACAGCTTCAACAATTTGTTCTGGCTGCACAATTGTTAATCTTTCCAAAGTACCGTTGTAAGGTGTAGGAATGTCTTGAGATGATAGGCGCAGTACTGGCGCATCTAATTCATCAAAGAAGCGATCGTTGATTGAAGCGATTAATTCGGCAGCAATACCCCCAGTCCGCATAGCTTCTTCCACAATTATCACTTTGTGGGTTTTGCGGATAGATGCACCAATTGTTTCTAAATCTAATGGCTTGAGGGATATTAAATCAATTACTTCTGGGTCGTATCCTTGTTTTTCTAAAGCTTTCACGGCTTGAACTACGTGATGGCGCATCCGTGAATAAGTCAAGATTGTTACATCTTTACCAGGACGAACAATTTCTGCCTTGTCTAGAGGAACGAGGTATTCTTCCTCTGGTAAGTTTTCTTTGAGGTTGTAAAGCAGAACGTGTTCAAAGAATAGAACTGGGTTATCGTCGCGGATAGCTGACTTGAGGAGTCCTTTAGCGTTGTAAGGTGTAGAGCAGGCAACAATCTTCAACCCTGGAACTGCTTGGAAGTAGGTTTCTAGGCGTTGAGAGTGTTCTGCACCTAACTGTTTACCTACACCACCAGGGCCACGAATGACTAGGGGAATTTTAAAGTTACCACCGGATGTATAGCGCAGCATCCCCGCGTTGTTGGAGATTTGGTTAAAGGCTAATAGCAGAAAACCCATGTTCATGCCTTCAATTATGGGGCGCAAACCAGTCATGGCTGCACCTACTGCCATACCAGTAAAGCTGTTTTCGGCAATAGGAGTATCTAAAACTCGCAAATCACCATACTTTTTATATAAATCTTTGGTAACTTTATATGAACCGCCATAGTGACCTACGTCTTCACCTAGAACGAAGACACTGGAATCACGCGCCATTTCTTCATCAATGGCTTCCCGCAGAGCGTTAAAGAATAGTGTTTCTGCCATTTAGACCTGTAATTACGACTATTATTTTAGAATCTTATCGTGCCACCGTAGCTAATATAGTTAGCGATCGCACTAGCTGAGAAAGTTGTTGTTTGTTGTTTATCTTAAATAGGTGATGTAGCCGTCTAATTATATCTTTGTCTGTAACCATCAACTACATGACAAATTTTAATTACCAGCTTGAAAAATTTGTTCAGCTGTTAAATTCAACTCTGGAAATGCTAGTGACTGGATACGGTCACTACCCCGGAATTTATGAATTTGATACTCCCCTTCATCCAAACAGCAAACTAAGATAGTCGGTTGTTTAGGCTTACCGATAAACTCCCTACCACCTAACGCCGCATAATCTACAATCCAATATTCTGGGATTCCCATCTGTTTATAGTTAGCATATTTCTTGTAATAATCATCACGCCAATTACTACTGACTACTTCTATTACTAAAGAAATTGAAGCTGCTTGAGAAACAGTTGATTCTTTCTGCCAACGCGGTTCATTAACTAAGTTATAACGATTTAAGATCAGGACATCTGGAGAATAAGCTGATTCACTCTCAACTGATTTGACAAAGACCCTTTTGGGAATGAAATAGGGAAAATTTAAGCGGTTATACTCTATAACTATTTCTCCTGCTAGAAAACCAATTGTTTCTTCATGCTTGCCTGTAGGTCGTTGTATTTCAACGATTACTCCGTCGTGTAGTTCATAGCGTTGTCGTTGGTTATCTGGATACCAAGCTACAAACTCATCGAAAGATACTACTTTACGTAAGGCTTGAGTCATGATTTGAGCGGTTAGAAATTAGTAGCTATAGCCATCCTAAATTATTTACGACAATACCCCCGTCCTTCTTATCAGCTAAGGATTTTGTTTTTCACTATTCACCAAATAAATATCATTTAACTACAAATTGGAGTATCAGTTACTTGAACTACCTGATTTTCTGGAAAACGTCTAGGTCTTCCAGGCTTACGTTTATGACGCTGATTAATAGATTTTTCGCTGGCGGCTGCTAGTTCTTCTGGTGTACATTTGAACAAGCGTATTGCATCTAAATATTTTTTTGGTGTCATAGTCGGCTCGGTGCGTCCAGCTTCCCAGTTGCGGACGCTAGTTTCACTGATGGCAAGCCTGAAGGCAACTTCTGCACGGCTAAGACCCGCACGCTCTCTCAGGACTTGCATATCCATATCTCACGCTCCCCTTACAAATATTAACTCTTTTGTTAAATTGATTGACATTAAATATCAATCATTAAAATCAAAAATTTATTAACTATTTTCTTTATAGTTCATAAGCGATCGCTTGACCCTCTAACAAACGAGGTAATTTCTGGTGATTAACGTATCTAAACTGTAAGTCTTGTTAGGTAGGGCTGGCTGAATAAGGGCGAAAGATAGCAGAATGAAGAGTTTCAGGGTCAGGAAAGAAAAATAAGGTGAAAAGAAAAAGGGTAAGATAAGTAAAAATCCTTGTAGCAAGTTGCGTTAAAATGTATCGAAGAGCGCAAAAGCAAGAAAAAGCAGCAGAAAACTTTGAACTACCCTTTGGGGGAAAACTAGCGTCAGATAACCGATGGGTAATCATGGCGAACATGATACCTTGGTCAAAATTTGAAGCAGAGTACGCAGAAATATTTTCAGCAAGAATGGGAGCGCCAGCCAAAACATTTAGAATGGCGTTGGGAGCATTAATAATTAAAGAAAAATTAGGAATAAGTGACAGAGAGACAGTAGAACAAATTCGGGAGAACCCGTATCTGCAATACTTTATAGGAATGTCAGCATATAGTAATGAATCTGCATTTGACCCGTCAATGCTAGTTCATTTTAGAGAAAGGATAGATATAGAATTAGTCAATAAAATCAATCAAGAAATAGTCAGGAAGATGTTAGAAAATAAACAGGAGGTAGAAGTAAGAGCAAAAAAGCCAGAGGTCGAGGATTCAAAAAGTAAGCCAGCCAATAGAGGAAAATTAATATTAGATGCTAGTTGTGCGCCAGCAGACATAAGTTATCCGACAGATTTAGGATTATTAAATCAAGCCAGAAAGCAAACAGAAACAATCATAGATACATTATATAAGTCCTTATTAGTAAGAAATATCAACAAACCAAGAACCTACAGAAACAAAGCAAGAAAGGATTATTTAGCAGTAGCCAAGAAAAGAAAACCAACAGTTAAAGAAAGAAGGAAAGCTATCAGAAAGCAACTGCAATATATCAACAGAAATTTAACTCATATTCAGCAGCTAATAAATTTAGGTGCGTCACTATTAAAACTGAGCAACAGTCAATATAAGATGTTGCTAGTAGTAGCAGAAGTTTATCGTCAACAGTTATGGTTATATGAAAATCAAAAAATTAGTATACAAGACCGCATTGTCAGTTTAAACCAACCACACATTCGTCCGATTATCCGAGGTAAAGCCGGGAGAACAGTAGAGTTTGGGGCTAAGTTTTCAGCTAGTTACTATGATGGCTATGTATTTTTAGACCATATTAGTTGGGACAACTTTAACGAATCAGGAGACTTAAAATCACAAGTAGAAGCATACAAAAACTACACCGGATATTATCCTGAATCAGTTCATGTTGATAAGATTTATCGGACGAGGGAGAATCGAGCTTGGTGTCAAGAAAGGGGAATTAGAATTAGTGGCCCACCACTAGGTAGACCCCCCCAAAATGTCAGCCCTGAAAAGAAGAAACAAGCCGCTTATGACGAAAGGATTCGTAATTGTATTGAGGGCAAGTTTGGACAAGGTAAACGAAGATTTAGCCTTGGTAGAGTTATGGCTAAACTTCCTCATACTTCTTTCACCGCTATTGCCATAACTTTTTTAGTTATGAATCTTTCTACTCTGCTATTACGGCTTTTTTGTGTATTTTTTTGCCTATTTTTCAAAACTGAGTCTTTTTTTACTTCTTCTATTATCGAAACTGATATTTCATTAAACCTTAAACAACAAAAACTTATCTTTTTTCTGGACTGACTACTTAATCAATTTTTCTCTTCCTTTGAAATGACTTTTTCAGCAAGCCCTAGGTAGAGGGAAATTTTTTCCATGCAAAAAAGGGTAAAGTATTTTACTTCACCCTTTAGATATGAATATTAATAATAGGTGTAAATTTTTACCAAACCTATCTAGATAGAGTAGTACAGAGGAAAGGACTTAGCATCCTTGGGTTTGACATATACCTTTTGTTTTGGTTCTAACTGTAGCTCATCGTAGCGATCGCGTGTTAAATGAGCATTGACGACTTGTCCATCGTCTAAAGTTAATTCCACTTTGATTTCCCAGCCCAAATGTATCAATCTGCTAATTGTAGCAGGTGCAGTTGCACCGTTAGCAATTTTCTCAATCACTACATCTTGGGGGCGTAAAAATACGTTTGGATGTTCTATTTCTAACTGGCTGCTTTGGAATATGCGCGAACTGCTTGGGAGAACATTCACTGGGCCGATGAAACTCATGACAAAAGATGTAGCGGGGTTGTCGTAAATTTGGGCGGGTGTACCTACCTGTTCTACACGTCCTTGATTCATCACCACGACCTCATCCGATACTTCCATTGCTTCTTCTTGGTCGTGAGTCACAAATACTGTGGTAACATGAACTTCATCATGGAGGCGGCGTAACCATGCCCGTAGGTCTTTACGAACTTTAGCATCCAATGCACCAAAAGGTTCATCCAAAAGCAATACACTTGGTTCTACTGCTAACGCTCTTGCTAATGCTACCCTCTGTCTTTGACCGCCGGAAAGTTGTGAAGGATAGCGATCGCCCAAACCACTTAATTGCACTAATTCTAATAACTGCTCAACTCGCCCTTTAATTTTGTTAGCCGGAGCTTTGCGAATCTCTAACCCAAAGCCTATGTTTTGTCGCACAGTTAAATGCTTGAATAGAGCATAGTGCTGAAACACAAACCCAATATTGCGCTCTTGAACACTTTGGTTTGTGGCATCCTTACCTGTAAGTATAATTCTGCCACTATCTGGTGTTTCCAACCCGGCAATTAAGCGTAGTAAGGTAGATTTCCCAGAGCCAGATGGCCCCAACAGGGCTACTAATTTACCACTCTGGATTTCTAAGTTCACCTCATCAACAGCTTGAAAGCTGCCAAATTGTTTGGATACGTTTTCAACTACTATGCCCACTGCCGTTATACCTCTGCAAATCTATCTACGGCGTACTGCTAGGATTACCGTGTTTTATTTATATCATACATAAACGTAGTTAGAAGTATGACTTTAAAAAAGATTTAACTGCCACAACCACCACAATCAAGGGAACCACAATCAGCACTACCACAATCCAAGGAACTACAATCAGCATGACTACAATCGAGCGAACCACAATCAGCACCGCTACAGTCAAGTGAAGCGCAGTCAGCTAAGAAACTGCAATCAGGAATATCTGAACAATCAGAACAGCTATCACCACAAGAAGAATCAGAACTGTAAGAACTTGCTGACTTTTGCCGAGAGCGTTTTGATTGTTGGTTTTCTTCAGTTTCCGTTTCTGATTGCTCACTCGGCTCGGAATTTTCTATCTGTAACACCCTGCGCTTGATCTGAGAAGCTTGTAAAGTTAGATTTGCTTGCTTACAAGCTTGAAAACGAGTGTGAGATTTCCCCCAACCTGCAATTAACCCTTCCTCAGAAATTACTCGTTTAATATAAGCAGAGCAAGACTCACCCCCATGTAATACCCGATGAGCGCAAACGAAACCTTTGTGGGGAGAAATATGTTTTTGATATCCGGCGATCACAACAATACCAATTTTCCTAGTAAAAGAGTCGAGGGGAGAAATGAGCATAGTTCAGGGAGTAGGGAGTGGGAAGTGGGGGAGATGAGGGAGATGAGGGAGATGATGATTAACTCCTGCCTTTTGACTGTTGACTATGGACTATGGACTGTGGACTAATGACAGATGACCAATGACAACCAAATATGTTAATCATTGCCTCTGCTCTATATTTCCCAAAAAGTTTGTATCGGAATATTAAGGAATATTGCATTTCTAACAAAACCTGGAGGTAGAGCGCGAAATCAGCCAAAAGACCGTGGTAGGATGCTTTCGGTAAATGTGAAGATTGGGAGAAGACCTTTGACACTACGGGTTGCTGTTGTTGGGTCAGGCCCAGCTGGTTCCTCTGCTGCTGAAACACTAGCCAAAGCTGGGATTGAGACCTATCTGTTTGAGCGCAAATTAGATAATGCCAAACCCTGTGGGGGGGCGATTCCCTTATGTATGGTGAGTGAGTTTGACTTACCACCAGAGATTATTGATCGCCAAGTACGGAAGATGAAAATGATTTCACCTTCCAACCGCGAAGTTGATATCAATCTAATAAAAGAAGACGAATATATAGGAATGTGCCGCCGGGAAGTCTTAGATGGCTTTTTGCGGGATCGGGCGGCAAAATTAGGGGCAAATTTAATTAATGCCACCGTTCATAAAGTTGATATACCTGGAAACAATACTGACCCGTACACTATTCACTATGTAGACCATAGTGAAGGTGGCGCACAAGGTGTTACCAAAACTTTAAAAGTAGATTTGATTATCGGGGCGGATGGAGCTAATTCCCGCATTGCCAAAGAGATGGATGCTGGGGATTATAATTATGCGATCGCCTTCCAAGAGCGCATCCGCTTACCCGAAGACAAAATGGCATATTACAACGAACTTGCCGAAATGTATGTAGGCAATGACGTTTCTACAGACTTTTATGCTTGGGTATTCCCCAAATACGACCACGTAGCTGTGGGTACTGGCACAATGCACGTCAACAAAGCCAGCATCAAACAGCTACAAGCTGGTATCCGCGCCCGTGCTAGCGAGAAACTCACAGGCGGTAAAATCATCAAAGTAGAAGCACACCCCATTCCTGAACATCCCCGTCCTCGCCGTGTTGTTGGTCGTATTGCCCTAGTTGGTGATGCAGCCGGCTACGTTACTAAGTCTTCCGGGGAAGGGATTTACTTTGCTGCTAAATCTGGGCGGATGTGTGCAGAAACCATTGTGGAAGTTTCCCAAAATGGTAGCCGCATTCCCACAGAAAACGAACTCAAGCTTTATCTCAAACGTTGGGATAAAAAATATGGACTCACTTACAAAGTGCTGGACATCCTACAAACAGTGTTCTACCGTTCCGATGCTACGCGCGAAGCATTTGTAGAAATGTGTGCTGACTTAGATGTACAAAAGCTCACCTTCGACAGCTATTTGTATAAGACTGTTGTTCCTGCTAACCCTATTACCCAGTTGAAAATTACCGCCAAGACCATCGGTAGTCTCATCCGTGGTAATGCTTTAGCGCCCTAAAAAAACATAATTACTAATTGTTAATGGCACTCCCCTAATACTGAAAGGGAGTGCCATTTTATTTGCTAGTAGTTGAGTGCATGAATTATGAGGGGAAAGTTTGTTTGTAGTAAGAAATTTAGTCATGAAAATCACAGAACTAAAGTGCTTATAGCAATTCCCAAGCACATGAAATACACCCCACCCGCGCTATCGCGCACCCTCCCCTTGCCAAGGGGAGGGTTGGGGAGGGGTGATTTTGTACCTCATCAGAATGGGAAACGCTATACTACAAATTATCAAAACTTTTGCCCTCAACTACTAATTAATTTTGGTGTTGATTCGTAGCGATATGAGTGTCATTCTATAGGCTACGTAGCTTAGGGGACTGTAGACGCATAGCAAGCGGCTGATCGAAGAGCAATCTCCCCAGATACTACACTACCTTGCAAACTGCATTTCCCTCAGTTTGACACATGAGCTTACGGATTAATGAAATCAAGAACCTAGAGGAAGTACTTTAGCCAACAAGATTTCACTCAACAACTGATGTGGTAGCCCCCTCCCCTGATTGTGGAACACTGGGCAATTCCAAGCAGTAACCTGCACCGTATACTGTTTTGATATAGCGGGGATGACGAGGGTCTGGTTCTAACTTAGTCCTTAAGTGACGGATATGCACTCGAATGGTTTCAATGTCATCATCTGGGTCGTAACCCCAAACTTCCCGGAGGATTTCGCTAGGAGAAACTGTCTGTCCATGACGCTGTAGCAAACAGTGCAGCAATTCAAACTCTAAGTGAGTTAATTTCACAGTTTCACCAAACCATATAGCCTCAAATCTTTCGGGAACTAAAGTAAGAGGGCCATAGTTCAAAATTTCGCTGTGTTTGGCTGCTTGGGGAATGCGGTCAGTACGTCGCAATAAAGCACGTACTCGCGCCAGCATCTCCTCAACTTCAAATGGTTTGGTCAGATAGTCGTCAGCTCCGGCGTTGAAACCTTCTACCTTATCTTGAGTTTGACTGAGGGCAGTCAACATCAAAACAGGAATTTCAGCTGTGCGCTCATCCCGACGCAGGCGTTGACAAACGGTAAATCCATCTACTCTGGGCAGCATCAGATCAAGCATGATCAAGTCTGGTTGTAGCTGGAGAGCTAGGGCTTGACCTTTAATGCCGTCTTCCGCTTGGCTGACATCGTAGCCAGCCATTTCTAGGTTGACAGCAACGAGTTCTGAAATCGCTGGGTCATCGTCTATTACAAGAATCCTTGGCATTCTTAAAAAGATATTACTACTTATTAAGGATAAATAAGAACCTTTGATAGATACAAAGATTTCTGTCTTGATTATAAGAAAGATTTTAAATCTAACATAAACCTTAAAACTACCAGAATTAAGAAAACAAAACTAAATTACATAAAATTCTCAGCATGACATGTTTCCCTCCCTACAATCCGCCTTTGTTTCTGTAAAATGATGTTGTTAAACTGTCTACACTACTTTATGGGGAAAACGTAATTGGCAAGATACAATTCTTCATCTAGAGCCGAAGTATCACAAAAAAGTATTAATGCGTGGACAAGATGTACCAATTTTTTGTTTACTTGCCATACCTAAAAATGCTTACAGTATGATTGTAGGGACTTATGGTATTACAGGCGATCTAGAGAATGATTTTTAAGATTGTTCAAGCCTAAAGCATACGCAAACGGATATGCCACAGTTCTATGTGATTATCAAATCTCACAAAACTGCTGAATTTTCCCCAATGCTGAATCTCAAGGAGTATTTTAGGTTAAGATAGCGATTCACCCAAATTATGATGCAAGGCGATCGCTTACTTATTTAGTTCGTCACCCAATTGGTTGGTAGTTAGGGCAGATGATCACCAAAACTTCAAAATACTAGCATGGCGAATACATGACAAGCATCCGGGTAGCTTAGATACACAAACTAATAACAGAGTAAACACTATCTGAGTCTTTGATAACGAACTGGTAATTAAGCGCCTTGGATTTCTCTCTGTAGAAGCTTATTATGCAGCAAACAGTCCTCTACAACTGTTACCGGAGATATCAAAACTTGGTATATTGTTTACGTTGCCGACGCTCCTTTATTCATCTAGACTTGGTTGCTGATTTACAAACCGCTTGTAGCACTAATCCCAATTATAGATTTGCTGGTAACTCGTTACGGCGATCGCTTGGGCTATCTCAATAGTAAACGGGTGCAGAGACAAGCTCAAGACTTGATATTTGGTGGACTTGGAATCGGGTTTTGCAATGATTGGACTATTTTACAAAAAAGCCTGCTTTCACAGGCTTTGAGACAGTAAATTAACTACACAAGGTAATACTCTCGTGGCTGCTCTTTGTCTATTTAAAGCTAGAATAGTGGTCACTTAAAGTTCTAATCAGGCTAGCTTTGACTATACAGATTTACTGTCTAGACAGATGCTGGCTTTTTTTGAGGCGTTTGCCCAAGAAACCCATTGCGAATAGTCCGAGAATTGTTCCAGGTTCAGGAATGAGAGTAGCAGTCAAGCTACCACCAAGATCCAACCGACAACTTGGATTTGTCGGTTGACTTTGGCAAAAGGCTGGTGATGTTTCGGGTGAATTATCATCTTTTAAAAAGATTGTGCCTGCTGGTATTCCTTGGCTAGAATCACCAAAAGTATAGAAGAATAATCCTTGCAAAACTGTATTAAAATCACTACCTAAATCAAACCCGTTAGGTCTGTCAAAGTTACCTGTTTGCAGTACCGTTTTTTTAGACCTATCAAAATTGAAATTAAAACTACTACTCGAATTAGGAAAGCTGTAATTAAACTCCCTCAATAAAACTCCTTGAGGATTGAAGAAGGAAATATCAAAACTCTTTAGCTGATCCTTAGTAATGATATTCCCACTAAAAGCATCATCATAACTAAACTTGCCTTGAGCTGAATAACCTTGATTTCCTGTCCAAGAAAGATTGAAGGCAGCTGCATTAGCTTGAGCAAGATTGGTGAAAGTCGCTACTGAGGTTAGGGCAGCAATAGCTACTGTAGTTTGAATTTGGTTCAAAATACTTTTCATGTTGTTGATTACAGCAATGGGTTTAGTTTTGTATTGCTAAAACGCTGACTATACCTGACTAAGATAAACAATAACAAAATAGACTCATGTGATTAACTAAACACATGAAACTCAGGCATAGTCTGTACTAGAATGCTTAGTTCTCAATAGCTAGATTGACTAACTTATGAGAATTGAACGCAGCAGTAGTTTTAATATGTGTTAATAATCCACACAACTACTTAGGGAGATTTTACCATTAGATTTAATTTAATTTTTGATTTAACTACCTATTTTTTAAGTGATTATACATAAAAAACATATTCATCAAAAAAACATTTTATTTGTATTGTTTAAACTCTTCTTAAACTCTTTTTAATCAATGATTGATTTGCTGAAGTAATTTTTATTTTTTTCCAAATACGTATATAAATTAATAATTAATAGGTCGAAAGCAAAAATTCCCTCACTTCTGAATAAGTTAGGGAGTTTAACTATATTTTTGTGCTTAATCTTGATCAAGATGATATAAGTATTTGCTTCTGGGAAAATACTATGAATGAAAGCAATTCTATAGTTATTTAATCTTCTAATAGTTTCAATAAGATTATAATAATCTATTTTGTTACTAAGTATTTTCCTTTAAATCAAACATTACCAACGCTTAACCTATATCAATTAATTTCTCAGTAATAAAGCATTTTATGTAACCAAATACTCCCATGACTTTATCTAGACGGAAATTTTTTACATTAGCAGGTGCAAGTGCCGCCGGAACATTAGCTGCTTCTCCTTTAGAAGGTCTTTTAGCTAGAGCCGCTTTTGGTCAAACAACGCTTACAACTACAGGATATGGTCCGCTTTTCATCGGTTCCGACGGGCTTTTAGCAGTACCAAACGGATTTCAGTATCGGATTATATCTCGTAGAGGCGATCGCATGATCGATGGTAATCCCGTACCTGGAAATCATGATGGTATGGCAGCCTTCCCAGGTCCCAGAGGTACAACAATATTGGTTTGTAACCACGAATTGAGCAACACCTCTGGAACAAAAGTAATTGTACCCCAAGGCTTCGAGTACGATTCTGCTAGTAGAGGTGGTACTACTAATTTGGTTATAGATTCTAATCGCCAGCTAATTAAACAGTTTGCATCTCTTGGTGGAACCATTCGTAACTGTGCAGGTGGCCGAACTCCTTGGGGTTCATGGATTACTTGTGAAGAAAATGTCAGTACTCCTACTAGCACTGATGGGTCTACAAAATTCCACGGTTATAACTTTGAAGTTCCAGCTAGTGCAACTGGTCCTGTACAGGCAGTTCCTCTAAAGGCAATGGGACGCTTTAATCACGAAGCTATAGCTGTAGACCCCGCAACTGGAATTGTTTACCAGACCGAAGATAGCGGAAGTGGTCTATTCTACCGTTTCATTCCTAATGTACCTGGCAAATTAGCGTTAGGTGGTAAACTCCAGGCGCTGAGAATAGGTGGTACTCCTGGTAGCGCTAATAGTGTTAACACCGCTACTGGTTTCAATACAGGACAAACATGGACAAACATAGACTGGGTAGACATTCCTGAACCCGACCCAACTACAGATAATGTCCGCGTACAAGGTCGTGAGTTAGGAGCTGCTAGATTTGCCCGTGGGGAAGGTATTTGGTACGGTAATGGTGAATTGTATTTCTGTTGTACCAGTGGTGGACCTGGAAATCTTGGACAAGTTTTCCGTTATGTTCCTGCTACTAATACGCTTCAACTGTTTGTACAGTCTCCTGGCGCATCTGACCTTCGTGCGCCCGACAACATTTGTGTTGCACCTTTTGGCGATCTGATTATATGCGAAGATGGTGATGCTCCCAATTTCTTGAGAGGTGTAACTCCTGACGGAAAATTATATAATCTGGTACGTAACAACTTTGAGGGTGGTGCTAGTGAGTTTGCTGGAGCTTGCTTCTCTCCTGATGGCCAAACTCTATTTTTCAATATGCAAGGACCTGGTATTACCTTCGCAATGTGGGGTCCTTGGCGTTCACGAGTTTAGTGATAATAGCAAAAATTCACTGCTCTTATAACTCTAGTTGAGAACAGCGATCACCTCTGTGTTAACTTGAGGATCAGCGATCGCTTCTCATTCACCCCGCATCACTGGTGGTAACATTTCTAAAACCACAATCTGCAAATCAGGAAACTCTAAAGGAGTAATAACTGCATCTTCTGCTAAAACGACTTCGCTTTTATAACCTTCTGAAGTTGGTTCTCTAAAGACGTGCAATTGACGATTAACTACATCTAATACCCAGTAATCTTGAATCCCTGCTTGCGAATAGGCCTTAGCTTTTGCCTCACAATCTAATTTCAAACTATTATCTGCTACCTCAATAATTAGGTAAACTTCAGATGGTGTAGGGTGGTGGTCTGCGTAATCTAAAGGATCTACTTTTACAACAGCAATATCTGGTTCTGGTTCAGAGCGATCGTTTAACTTTACAGGGTCTTGAACGGATACCCAAGCTTGTTTTCCTAACCTATTTTTGAATAAGTAATCCGTCCTTCCTACTGCTGATCTATGAGCCGTTCCTTTAGCAATCATCCAAATAATTTTCCCTTCTAAAAGTTCCACCCGTTCGTCTGCACCAAAAATACCAGCCTCAGCCATCCGGTGATATTCTTCTACTGTCCACAGACGAAGTTGTAATGTTGTTTCTGTGTTTTGCATAATTAGGGACTAGGGACTAGGGGAGCAGAGGAACAGGGGAGCAGGAGAGCAAAACTATGGACTATGGACTAATGACTAATAACTAATGACCGATGACTTTTAATCTTGATTTAATGATGCAAATATTTGAGATGTTTTGAGACTTAGTTGTGTGAATTGTGGAGAGATAACTAAATCATTACCAGAGAAATTTCCTACTTCAGTGTATGATTTATCGGTAAGTTGTAAAACTAATATAGTTTTAGTTTCGGGGTCAATAATCCAATATTCAGGAATACCACAATCTTGATACTGCGATCGCTTGGCGATAAAGTCTCTATCTCTCTGCAATTCCCCAGGACTAACTACTTCTATTACCAGTAGAGGCGGTAGCATGGATAGGCGTATAGTATTACGCTTTGCTAACTGCTGAATATGTTCTTCACGAATAATTGTTAGTTCAGGATAACGGTTTCTGGGTTCTCCTCTCACTTCCAGTTCTAACCCATAGCCTCGTACTCGATTAATTCCTATAATAGATGCAAAAATAAGTAAAAGATAATTGGCAATTTGAACATTAGTTCCTGGTTTTGGGGAAATTTCAATTAATTCTCCATTGAACAACTCATAGAATTTATCTGTGCCATCATCATAAGATAGGTATTCTTCAAAGCTTTGAAATCGTGGTTTTACTTCTAGCATCAGCGTTTCTCCATTATGAGTTAATGCTCGATTTCTTACTTTCTATTTTCTAACCTCTAGCCTTTAACCTTCCACAATTTGAATTTCATCTAACCGACTAATCACTACATCTGCACCTTGCACATTATGGGGTTTATTTATCCAACTGATACCGATACAACCTGCTGCTTTAGCGTTACGAGCTAACTGCACATCACCAACAGCATCACCTACCATTAATGTAGCGCTTGGTTCTACGCCTAAAATTTTGCAAGCTTGTAACAATAATATGGGATCTGGTTTACTAGGGCCGTCATCTACCCCTATTTGCGCTTGGATGTAATTAGTTAATTGATGATGGGTGACAAAGTTTTTTACTTCTTGGGTTGAGGCGGCGGAAACGATACCAAGTTTGAGTCCGGCGGCTGATAATGATTGTAAAATTTCTAATGCGCCTGTAAATAAAGGTGCTGGGGTTACGCCAAGATACTTTTCTGCATCATCCAAAGCTTGACGCGCTGTTCTGAGTGAGTCAAACCATCCTTTCCCAGTTTCGGCGATGTAGGCGGCTGTGGCTATTTCTGTTTCGCGGCGACTGGATACCGCCACTATACCGGCTGGGTCGAGAACATCGCCGTTGATGCCATAAGCCATTAACAAGGGTTCGCCAGTACCAGGAAATTGAGCGTCGATGATTCTGGCTGCTTTTTGTCCGAGCGATCGCAAGTAAACTTCTGAGTCTTCTAAAGTACCATTTTTATCAAATATAATTGCTTGAATGTTAGTAAATGTAATGTCTCTACACTTAATAGTTGCCACAGTATCAACCTCAAATGAATACAAAATAAAAAAAGAGGGAAAACCCCTCTTTTACTCTTTGATATTTTAAATGACAGTTAAATCAAAACTATCTTACTCTTCAATAGCTGCTGGAATTTCTTCTTCAACTACAGGATCTTCGGTAGCAGAAGGAATTTCAATTTCTTCCTCAATTACATCTTCTGCACCTTCCACTGGTAGAGTAATGCCTTGTTGTTTAGCCAACAATTGTTCTCTGTATTTAGCTGCCATTTCCTCGGCTTTATCATAAACCAAATCACGGTTTTTGATCATGTCACCGGGTTCTGGTTCTAACTGCTTGGTAGATAAAGAAATTCTGCCTCTTTCCGCATCCAAGTCAATGATCATTACTTTCACTTCATCATTGACATTGAACACGCTATGGGGTGTATCAATATGTTCGTGGGAAATTTCTGAGATGTGTAACAAGCCGCTAACACCACCGATGTCAATAAATGCACCGTAAGGCTTGATACCGCGAACTGTACCGATAACTACTTCACCTACTTCTAGGCGGTTCATCTTGCGCTCAACCAAGGCGCGACGATGAGATAATACAAGACGGTTACGCTCTTCGTCTACTTCTAAGAATTTTAAGGGTAGTTCTTCGCCTACTAATTCTTCTTTGGGTTTGCGGGTGCTGATGTGAGAACCAGGAATAAAGCCTCGTAGTCCTTCAATTCTTACCAAAGCACCACCACGGTTGGTAGCAAACACGCCAGAGCGGACTGTAGCGTCTTCTGCTTGTAATTGGCGTACACGCTCCCAAGCACGCATGTATTCGATGCGGCGAATGGATAGGGTTAGCTGTCCATCTTCGTTCTCATCGGTAAGGATGAAAAATTCTCTGGTTTCGTTTGATTGTAAAACTTCTTCCGGGGCATCGACCCGGTTTATAGACATTTCTTGTATAGGTATATATGCTGCTGTTTTAGCACCTATGTCAATCAGAGCGCCGCGCGGTTCTATACTAAAAACTGTACCTGGTACGATGTCCCCAGGACTAAAGTGATAGTCGTACTTGTCAAGTAGGGCAGCGAAATCCTCGTGAGTAAATCCAATTTCTGTAGCGGTTAAATTCTGATTGACCATGCTGATTTGTTCCTGGTTCGAGTCTCCGTAGTGGTTATGCCATATTAGCCATGTGTATGCAACTGCCTGAATGGGTAGTGTACACTTATATCTTTGTCTTATCCTAGCGCAGAAAAGCTAGTATTCACACATATTAACTTCCAGATAGATAATTGTATCACAATCTATCTGTGAAAATTTTGTTAGCAAGTTTTTTGGTAGGGAGCATAAACCCATATAACTTGTAATTATAAATTCTTTGTTCTGAATTTCAGAGAATAAACAAAAAAATTTAGACTTTCTTGTTGTTTAAGCCAAAACAAACAATATCCGTTGTTTTCCTAGAAAAACAACGGATATAAGCTTTTATTGAAATTAGGAAGAGTAGTATTAACTACCTTACTTCTCTTTTCTCTCGATGCGGGGTGGTTCGCGGAATGCGATCGCAAAAAAGAGAACGCCTATTGCTAGGGTCAAAATTAAAATGTACGCAACGCTTTCCATATTAAAAACTCCTGCCTATCCAGCGAGTAATTAAAGTTATGAGTGCTGAGTTAATCCTTTAACTCAGCACCTAGATTAAGCTTCGTTCCGAACGCGGGTTGACTTGTCACCCACTTTCTGGAATAAACCCCACTCTACTTGTTCTTCTAGATCCGCATCCACACCAGCGAATACATCTCGGTAGATTGTCCTAGCGCCGTGCCAAAGATGACCAAAGAAGAATAATAGAGCGAATACAGCATGACCGAACGTAAACCAACCTCTGGGAGATGTACGGAATACACCGTCAGAGTTTAAAGTTTCACGGTCAAATTCAAAGATTTCGCCGCCTTGAGCTTTACGGGCATATTTCTTCACATCGGCGGGGTCGGTAAAGGTTTTACCATTCAAATCGCCACCGTAGAAACTAACTGTTACACCAGTTTGCTCAAAGCTATACTTAGATTCTGCCCGACGGAAGGGGATGTCAGCGCGGACAACACCATCAGCATCGGTCAAGATTACTGGGAAGGTTTCAAAGAAGTTAGGCAGACGACGTACAGTTAGTTCGCGTCCTTCAGAATCCTTGAACACAGCATGACCTTGCCAAGATTGGGCAATACCATCACCCTTAACCATTGGCCCGGTACGGAACAAACCACCTTTAGCGGGACTGTTACCTACGTAATCGTAGAATGCTAGTTTTTCAGGAATTTGTGACCAAGCTTCAGAAAGGCTTGCACCTTGAGCTACGCTGTTCTGCACGCGGCGCTCAATTTCTTGATGGAAGTAACCTTGATCCCATTGGTAACGGGTGGGGCCGAACAACTCAATTGGGGTGGTAGCGTTACCGTACCACATGGTTCCGGCGACTACGAAAGCTGCAAAGAATACTGCCGCAATACTACTGGAAAGTACGGTTTCAATGTTACCCATCCGCAGGGCTTTGTAGAGCCTTTCGGGTGGTCTAACTGTGAGGTGGAATAAACCAGCGATAATACCGACGATACCCGCAGCAATGTGGTGAGCTACTACACCGCCTGGGTTGAATGGGTTAAATCCGTCTGGCCCCCATTCTGGTGCTACTGGCTGGACGCTACCAGTTACCCCATAGGGGTCAGAAATCCACATTCCCGGGCCAAATAAGCCTGTGAGGTGGAAAGCACCAAAACCGAAACAAAGTAGACCAGATAAGAACAGGTGAATGCCAAACATTTTTGGCAAGTCGAGAGCAGGTTCACCAGTACGAGGATCTCTAAAGAGTTCCAAATCCCAGTAAACCCAGTGCCATACGGCAGCTAGGAACAATAGACCAGAAAGTACGATGTGAGCAGCAGCAACGCCTTCAAATGACCAGAAACCAGGGTCAGTTGCAGGGCCACCAGTCACGCTCCAACCGCCCCAAGATTGGGTAACGCCTAGTCGTGCCATGAAGGGTAGCACGAACATGCCTTGCCGCCACATCGGGTTGAGAACTGGGTCACTAGGGTCATAAATAGCTAGTTCGTATAGTGCCATCGAACCAGCCCAGCCTGCCACCAGGGCTGTGTGCATCAAGTGTACAGAAATCAGCCGTCCTGGGTCATTCAGAACAACTGTATGTACTCGGTACCAGGGTAGTCCCATCGACTACGCTCCTCCTCGATGAGTTATGTTTACAAAACAATTTTCTTACTTAAGGTTCCAAGGTTGGAAGCCTCACCTCGGACTTCTCTGAAATTTTATTTATTGCCAGAGTCTGATCCTTTACCACGTCTAAATTTATTAATCCAGAACAGTGGGTTATTTGGCAAGCTCAACCGCTTGGGATTGTGTCCCTAGAGGGTAGCGATCGCCAAGTAAAAATGAGAATGTTTTAAAAAGTGTAACTATTGATGGAACTGTTTGCAAGCGGTTCAATCAATGTGATTGCCTCGCCTGTAAGGTTCATCTTCCCATAATTCGGGGTTAGAAGTTATTCTGTGTAACTTTATAAATCTTTACAATTAGAGTAAAAGTATTGTTTCTATACTTCTGGCCGTTGCTAATCTTACTGCCCACTGCCAATGCTGAGTTAAGCACCAGTACCAAGCATTGCAGCCACATCGATTTCTTTGAGGCAGGTTTCTCTAGACAAAGACAGTATGCAGTCGATTATACTGAGTAAGTCGTTGAGAGGAATGGCTTTACCACCTAAAAGCGCTTTTTTTCCAAAATCTTCAAGGACTTCTGGCGTTCCCACGTTGCCAGGATTAATTACAGTTACGCTAATTTGTTGTGATCTTAGTTCCTCTCTTAGCGCATGAACTACACCACGTAACCCAAACTTAGATGCTGAGTTTGCCACTTCTCTAGCAGGAAAGTTATCGCGTCCAGACAAGGCTCCCATGAAGATAATTTTTGGATTTGCCGAGCGCCGCAGTGCAGGTAAAAGGGCTTTAACCAAACGAATTGGGGCAACTAAGTTAACTTCGATAACTCTTGTAATATCTTCATCTGAACAATGCTCAAAGTTGTAATCAGGGGTGAAGGCGTTTGTTTCCCATGTCCCACCCATATACAACAAGGCATCTAGCACATCGCTACCGACTGCTTTTGCAGTTGTTTCCATACCAGACAGGGAAGATAAATCAGCGCTTACCCACTCCCCAACAGGTGCTAATGTACGAGATACAGCCAGTAATCGGTGGGACTTGGGTGCAAAGTGTGAGGCAACCGCAAGACCAATTCCACGACTAGCACCTGCAACAACAAGGGTGTTAAACATTGAATCAAATTCGCTACAGTTACTCATGCAGTTTATCTTGCAGGAGCCACAAATGACATTCAATTCAAGTTTTTAGCCTCTCTTTCAGGTTTCTCCTCTTGAATATTGACTATTACAGCAACATCCGATTTGAGAGTGGCTAATTCTATGGTTTTGCCTACATTGAAGCTTAATAAACATTAACTATTTTAAAACTAAACAAATTTCAGACGGAGATTTTAAAGCCGCCTGAAAATGATGTTATATCTACTTTCTACTTATTGCTAGATTTTCTGCTTCAAACTATGTTTGAGCTAAAGTAGGACTGATTGAATGTTTTGCAACTGACACTTAGCTTCTGCTGTCTCTAAACGTTCAATTACTTGTTCTGCTGTCATGAGGCGTTTTAGCACTACTTGACCGATAGCTTGGCTAACTATAGCTGATGTGGTTGGTTTAACTTCTACAGTAATAACGGCATCTTCAATGCGATAAAGCCACATTAATTCGTTGTTTTCTACTAGAGAAATATTGAGACGTTGAATGTCAGGTTGCCTACGCCATGCTGTTATCTGCCATAATCCTTCAGATCCCCATACTCTACCAATAGTCCATCCTTCAGTAAGAAAGAAATATTTCACGGTTTGAGTCCCTCTATGGCAAGTTTTATTTGTTTGATATCTACGAAATATAAACCCTGATAAACCACAATTTATAACAATTTTACTCAATAAATTAAATGATGAGTCAATAAAAATTGTTGATTATTTACTAAATATCACAGCTATAGATTAAAAATGTTGAATTATTACAATTTAACAGCGTTCAATTTTCCTAATTAATCTGGCAATACTTAATACTTAGTTACTTATTAGCTTTTATACAGAGATCCAGAAATATTGGATACTGATACAAAACTTTACATGAATGGTTACACTAAGCTCTAAAGAGCCTAAGTAGGTCTCCTATTGCAGCCTAAAAGAAATACTTATTAATCATAGTCATCTTCAGTTTGGTGATATAGTTTTTAATATTTCTAGTGCTTCATCGCACCAATTTATCCAAGCTTGCTCATAGTTAATTCCCGCCTTTAAAACTAAACTCCTCAGTTTTTCTTCCTTATTTAGTTCCCTTGGATAAGGACAGTTTTCTTTTTCTATTTCTCGATAGGTAAGTAATTTATCTAAATGGATTCTGCGGTAACGTGCAACATCTTCTATCAGCACGCTTACTGGTACTATACCGCCAGAAAAAATTTTGACTAATAAATCTTCTCTAATGGTGTCTGGTTCACTGGGTTTGTGCATCCACTCGATTAGGTGTTGCTTTCCTTGTTCTGTGATTGAGTACACTTTTTTATCTAAGCGACCTTCACGGGGAATAACTTCGGACACAATCAAACCCGCAGACTCAAGTTTACCCAGTTCTCTGTAAATTTGTTGCTGAGAAGCTTGCCAAAAGTATCCTACTGATTCGCTGAAGACTTTAGACAAATCATAACCACTGTGGGGAGCATCAATTAAACAGGTCAGGATTGCTTGCGATAAACCCATAAGGAACTACTTGACAGATATTTTCTTAAGTGTACACTAGAGTTTGTACACAACAAATTGAGTAAAACTTTTTGATAATAAAATGTTGTATACAGTAAATTTAGCTGCCAACACCCAGGCGGTAACTCATGCAAAACCTTCATCCAGACCAGTTCAGGAATCTCAAGTATCCGAATAGATCGCTTATCGTTGGTATAGTTGCCGTAGGCTTGGCAAGTGTGGCTGGTTCGTTATATTTGCTAGTGCGACCAGGGAAAGAAATTACCCCAGTTGTGGTTGATCATCGTCCTGTAATCAAAGCTGTTACGGCTTTAGGGAGGATAGAACCGCAAGGTGAAGTTGTACAGGTATCAGTTTCGCAGACTGCTGGGAGTAACCGCGTAGTCGAACTTTTAGTCAAACAAGGCGATCGCATCACCAAAGGACAAATCATTGGTATCTTAGATAATCACGATACTCGCCTTGCAGCGTTAAACAGAGCAAAACAACAAGTTGTAGTAGCACAGTCGCAATTAGCGCAGGTAAAAGCAGGAGCAAAACAGGGAGAAATTGCTGCGCAACAAGCCTTAATTGCGGAACTAGAAGCAGAATTACGCCAAGAAGTTGCAGCCAGAGTGGCGACGGTGAAGCGCTTAGAAGCAGAAGTGAGAAATGCACAAATTGAATATCAACGTTATCAATCTCTGCAAGAAGCTGGTGCAGTTTCCGCCTCTATGAGAGATAGTAAAAAGCTGACACTAGAAACCGCCGAAGCCAGTTTACGAGAAGCCTTAGCCAACCGCAGCCAAACATCAGAAACCCTACAAGAAAGACTCAGACAAGCAAAAGCCACCTTAAACCAAATTGCCGAAGTGCGTCCTACCGATGTGCAAGCTGCACAAGCACAAATAGATAGTGCTAAAGCCGCAGTCCAAGAAGCTCAAGCGAATTTAGAGTTGGCTTATGTCAGGTCGCCTAAAGCTGGTCAAATCCTGAAAACTCATACCTTAGCTGGGGAAGTAGTCAGCGACAAAGGTATTGTCGAAATCGGACAGACGAATCAAATGTATGCTGTAGCCGAAGTGTATGAATTGGATATCAATCGCGTCAAAGTCGGACAACGTGCAACAATCACCCAACTTAACCTACCCGGAGAATTAACTGGAACCGTTGAACAAATCGGCTTACTCATCGCCAAAAAAGACGTACTCAACACCGACCCAGCCGCCGACATTGATGCGCGAGTAGTAGAAGTCAAAATCCGCCTCAACCCCAAATCAAGCAAGCGAGTCACAGGCTTAACTAACTCCAAAGTCAAAGTTGCGATCGCATTGAATTGAAGGCAGGAGGTAGGAGGCAGGAGGTTAGAGGAAAAGACTGTTGACTGTTGACTATGGACTAATGACCAATGACCAATGACCAATGACTAATGACAATGAAAAATATAGCATGGTTGCAATTATCGCGGGAAAAGGCACGGATGCTAGTGGCGATCGCTGGGATTGCTTTTGCAGATGTGCTAATGTTTTTACAACTTGGTATTCGGGAAGCTTTGTTTGATGGTGCTGTGCAACTACACAACAGCTTAGAAGGCGAGATTGTGCTGGTGAATAGCCGCTACAAATCTCTATTTTCGCAGGAGCGTTTCTCACAACGCAGACTTTACCAAGCAATGGGGTTTACTGGTGTGCAATCAGTTAGTCCTATCTATGTTGACCCCCTGGCTTGGAAAAACCCTGATAACCAAGAGACTTGGAATATTTATGTCATTGGTTTCAATCCCGAAGAAAAAGTCTTGAATTTAGCAGGTGTACAAGAAAATTTACCTAAATTAAGAGAACCTGATACTGTCTTATTTGATCAAGGTTCGCGGAAAGAATTTGGTCAGATTGTGTCTCGATTTAAAACTACTGGTTCCTTCACCACAGAAGTTAATAATCGTCAAATCAAAACTGTTGGTTTATTCAAGCTAGGAACCTCTTTCGGCATCAATGGCAACCTAATTACTAGTGATGTAAACTTCTTCCGTCTCTTTAATCAAAGACGGCAACCAGGGTTAATTGATATAGGATTAATTAAGTTAGAAACAGGAGCAAATATAGATTGGGTAATAGCTAATTTAAAAGCTAATCTTCCTGATGATGTCACAGTATTAACAAAACAACAATTTGCCGACCAAGAAAAAAGCTATTGGAATACAAGCACACCTGTAGGTTTTACATTTACATTGGGTGTAATTATTGGTTTCATGGTGGGTGCAGTCATTGTGTATCAAATTCTCTATAGTGATGTTTCTGATCACCTGCCAGAATACGCCACATTAAAAGCTATAGGTTTCAAAAACCGTTATCTACTCATAATTGTTTTTCAAGAAGCATTGATTTTAGCTGCAATTGGCTTTATTCCCGGCATTGCCATTTCCCAAGGCTTGTACATGATTACCCGTCAAGCAACACTCCTCCCCATCATGATGACATTAGATCGGGCAGTATTTATCTTTATGCTCACAAATTTGATGTGTTCAATCTCTGCATCTCTAGCCATTAGAAAACTACAATCTGCCGACCCTGCTGAAATTTTCTAAATCTTTATGTAGTCAATTATGTTAGCGGAGCGGGGCGTTAGCCCATTACAAATTATTATGTTGCCTGCCATAACTATCTCTCATCTCAATCACTATTATGGTGAAGGTTCACTCAAAAAGCAGATTCTTTTTGATATTAATTTAGAAATACAACCAGGAGAAATTGTCATCATGACAGGCCCTTCTGGTTCAGGAAAAACTACCTTACTAACATTAATTGGGAGTTTGCGGTCTGTACAATCTGGTAGCTTAAAAATATTAGGTAAAGAACTATCTGGCGCTAACAAAAATGAAATGGTAGAAGTGCGCCGTAATATTGGTTATATATTTCAAGCGCATAACCTTCTAGGGTTTCTGACAGCCCAACAAAATGTGCAGATGCCTTTTGAAATGACTGGTAAAGTTCCTGTTAAGACAGCAGCAACCAAAGCTGCGGCAATGCTATCGACTGTAGGCTTAGGAGAAAGACTAAATTATTATCCCGATGACCTCTCTGGTGGACAAAAACAAAGAGTTGCGATCGCTCGTGCTTTAGTACATCATCCTAAACTAGTATTAGCAGATGAACCAACTGCCGCTTTAGACAGTAAATCAGGGCGTGATGTAGTTAATTTAATGCAGCAATTAGCAAAAGAACAAGGTTGTACAATC
Source organism: Nostoc sp. MS1 (assembly GCF_019976755.1). Lineage (NCBI taxonomy): Bacteria > Bacillati > Cyanobacteriota > Cyanophyceae > Nostocales > Nostocaceae > Nostoc > Nostoc sp. MS1. The sequence goes on along the minus strand of NZ_AP023441.1, from coordinate 3,344,086 downwards.
CTGCTAGTAACTCATGATAACCGCATTTTAGACATAGCCGATCGCATTATTCACATGGAAGATGGGTATTTAGTTAGTCAATAGTCAATAGTCCATAGTCCATAGTCAACAGTCCATAGTGTTATGACCAATTACCAATTACCAATGACTTAACATCTTCTTAAACCCCCCTTGATAATCCATTGATAAGTTTCTCTTACTTAATTGGACAAACTCAAGCAGTTTGCCAACATCGGGAAATTTTCGTAGGGGTGAATATGGAATTTATCAATAACAACTTCCTCGCAACCCAATTTAATCGACGGAATTTTTTACTGGGTGCAGGATTCTTTACAGGGTTAGCCGTAGCTAGTCAATGGCATCCTGTGAAGGCACAAACAAGCTTTTCTGGCTACCCGTTTAGTCTGGGTGTTGCGTCTGGAGATCCTTTACCGGATAGTGTGGTGTTATGGACAAGACTCGCACCAGAACCTCTCAATGGCGGTGGTATGCCACCAGTGAATGTTCCTGTACAGTGGAAAATTGCCCATGACGAAAACTTGACGCAAGTTGTACAGCAAGGAACAGTATTAGCCACACCAGAACTAGGTCACTCGGTACACGTTGATGTGCGCGGGTTAGAGGCTGATCGTTGGTATTGGTATCAATTTAAGGTAGGCAATGAAGTTAGCCCTGTAGGACGCACACGGACAGCCGCCGCGCCTTTTAGTTCTATTCAGAAATTTAATTTTGCCTTTGCCTCTTGCCAAGATTGGCAGAATGGCTTTTACACAGCCTATAAACACATGGCGGAGGAAGACCTAGACCTAGTTGTACATTTAGGTGACTACATTTATGAGTATGCGCCTGAACCTAATGCGCCGCGTCAACATATCGGACCGGAAATCATCACCCTAGCTGACTACCGCAACCGTTATGCTTTGTACAGAACAGATGCGAATTTACGAGCAGTTCATGCTAACTTCCCTTGGGCAGTAACTTGGGATGACCATGAGGTTGATAACAATTATGCCAACTTCATCCCAGAAGATAACCAGAGTCGGCAGGCATTTGAGCGCAGACGCGCCAATGCGTACCAAGCGTATTATGAGCATATGCCGTTACGCCTATCTTCTCTACCTAAGCAAGCCAGTATGCTGCTATATCGGCGATTAACATTTGGGAATTTAGTTGAGTTCCATATTCTCGATACTCGCCAATACCGTACTGACCAACCTTGTGGAGATGGACTCAAGCCGCTTTGTGATGCAGCTTTAGACCCAAAAGCGACTATGACAGGTGCAAGACAAGAAAGTTGGTTATTTAGGGGTCTAGATAAATCACCAGCACGTTGGAATGTAATTGCCCAACAAACCATGTTGGCTCAATTTGATTTTGATCCTCGTCCAGGTATACAACTATTTAATGTTGATCAATGGGATGGTTATGTAGCTGCTCGTAGAAGACTGTTAAACTTTTTAGAACAGCGTAAACCCTCAAACCCAGTGGTAATTAGTGGAGATATTCATTCCAGTTGGGTACATGACTTAAAAACTGACTTCAATAACCCGCTTTCTGCAACAGTTGGAACTGAGTTTGTCGGTACTTCCATTACTTCAGACTTTCCCAATAGTTTTATTATTCCCGTACAAAATGCACTCATAGATAATCCTCATACTAAATTCTTTGATGGTGCTTACCGGGGTTATGTCCGTTGTCAATTAACAAGAGAACGTTGGCAAAGTGATTACCGTGCAGTTTCCAGCATAATTGATCAGAATGCTTCTATTAATACTCTGGCCTCGTTTGTGGTAGAAAATGGGCAGCCAGGGGCAAAAGAAGCCTGATATAAGTTTTAGGAGAGAGATTTAGCGATCGCTAACTCCCTCTCCTAATTTATAAATATTCCCAACCATGATAAAATTCTTGAGGTGAAGCTTTCAACTAAGGCACTTACTTGCCAGTAAAGAAGCCATATTACGTTCACTTCCCCTTTCTCTACAAAGCCGACCTAATTAAAACTACCAGAGGTGGGAGTAATAGAGCTGCTGCAACCAGCACTGCTACCATAGCCGAAACTAGTACCGCACCGGCTGCACAGTCCTTAGCGATTTTTGCTAATTCATGGTAAGTCTGTTTTACAGTCAAGTCTACAAGAGACTCGATCGCAGTATTCAACAACTCCATCACCAAGACTAAACCGCTAGTGATACCAATAACCGATATCTCTACGGGTTGTAAATGTAAGAAAATACTTAATGCGATCGCCAATGCACAAACACTAACATGAATGCGAAAATTACGCTGAGTTTGAAAACTATAGACGATTCCCGCCCAAGCATATTTAAAGCTAATCAATAAGTTAGTGGCAACTTGCCAAGAAAGTTCCCGTTCTTTCATTACTAGTGATGGTAAGCTGTTTGGCGTTGGTGACTGGGTAACTTGTTGAGGCATAGGCTTAAAAATAAAATTTAGGTTAGTGATAAATCTTCGCCGATTTTAATCTGCTATGTGCTTTTAGGCAATTTTCTCCTCAAGTATTATAAAAACATGGTTAGGAATAAATACTTAAATAATAAGTAAATTCTTAAGGATTAATGTTGATATGAATACCAATAGCCTCTAGCAATATCATTTGTTGTTTTAACATGGCAATTAAACTTTCTTCATCGGGATGATCCCAGCCCAACAGATGTAACAACCCGTGAGCAGTTAACCAAGCTAACTCAGTTGACAAAGTATGCTCCTGTTGATTAGCTTGGCGTTGTGCCGTATTGATAGAAACCACAATATCACCTAGATACAATGGCTCTGCGGTCAATTCCGGATTTTGGGGCAAATCTACTTCTAAAGCGGCGAATGCTAAAACATCTGTAGGTTTGTCTTGCTGACGGTATTGGGCATTAATTGCCTGCATTTCGGTATCATCAGTTAACCGCAAGCAAATTTCATAGCTTGGTGCAGGCGGAAGATCAGACTCAAGAATTTCTAACCAACGACCAAACCAGTCTTCCCAGGTTGTAGGAGTAATTGTATCCACATATCCAGAAGCTTGAGCTACTTCCGGGAAAGACTCAAAGAAATTATCTTGTACATCTAGTTCAACTTGCACCAAACACCCACTCTCCTCAGCACTAAAAGATTTTGGCTTATGATTAGCGAGTTAAATAAGCAAGTCCCACCAGGACAGCTAAAAGCCCCACTGTAGTCAAGACGAAATGTTTAACAGAAGTCCCACCCTTACGCACCATATTCCGCATAGCCAGCTTGACGTAGCTAGGTTGAGATTCTGTTGAAGGCGAATTACTCATAACAATTAAATTTCAAATCCTTTTATATATAAATTTAACAGGTAAGCAGGGAGAGTAGGGAGTAGGGAGTGGAGAGTAGGGAGTGGGGAGTGGGGAAAAGGAAGAAGCTTTCAAACTCTGCCCACCATCAACTGTCAACTGTCAATTGTCAATTGTCAATTGTCAACTAACTACCCTCCCCCTCCACTATCTGATTCTCCTGCCGTAGATAGGCTTGGATGAACATATCGATTTCGCCGTTCATGATGTCGGCGATCGCAGTTGTTTCTGCGTTGGTACGTAAATCCTTTACCATCTGGTAAGGGTGGAATACATAGTTGCGGATTTGATTCCCCCAGGAAGCTTCTACCATATCACCGCGAATTTGGGCGATTTCTTGGGCTTTCTGTTCTTGGGCAATAACTAACAACTTAGCTTTAAGACGGGCGAGGGCTTTTTCTTTGTTTTGTAGTTGGGAACGTTCTTCTGTACAGCGCACAGCAATACCTGTTGGCAGGTGAACCACTCGCACGGCTGTTTCTACTTTATTAACGTTCTGCCCACCTTTACCGCCAGACCGAGTTGTGGTGATTTCCAAGTCCTTTTCGGGGATATCTAGTTGCACCGTGTTATCCAACTGTGGCATAACTTCCACCCCTGCGAAACTGGTTTGGCGCTTACCATTGGCGTTAAACGGGGAAATTCTTACTAAGCGATGAGTGCCTGTTTCTGAGCGCAAATAACCGTAGGCATAACGACCAGTAATTTCCAAGGTGGCTGATTTAATCCCCGCTTCGTCACCCTCTGACTCCTCGGCTAAAGCTACCTTATAACCTTGTGCTTCCGCCCAGCGAGTATACATCCTCAGCAGCATAAATGCCCAATCTTGAGCATCTGTACCACCCGCACCAGCGTTAATTGTTAATACTGCCCCTTCTGCATCGTAGGGGCCAGATAATAACTGTTGCAGTTCCCACTGGTCAAGGTCACGATTGAGCCTAGTAATTGTTGATTCCGCTTCTTGCAACAGTGCTTCGTCGGTTTCCAATTCCAATAACTCAACCACTGCCCTAGTATCATCTAGATTAGCGTGCCACTGATAATATCTATCTAAGTGGGCTTTGAGGTCGTTGAGTTCTTGCAGCGTTTTTTGCGCTTGGTTTTGGTCGTCCCAAAATTCCGGCTGTGCTGCTATTTGTTCTAGGTCTTGAATTTTGGCTTTGAGTGCAGGTACGTCAAAGATAGTCCTGGGTTTTACCCAGGCGGCTAGACAACGTTTCGATTTCGCGTTTGAGTTCTAAAACTTCCATAAAGCTCGCTTATAAGACAGCGCTTTGGTTGATATTGTATTCGACTTTTTGATTTTACGTCAGAATTGGGGCTGATGCACATAGGTTATTTGTTGAGGCTGGGGGTCATACTAATTCGTAATTCGTAATTTCGATACGGCAAAGCTTTCCTGGGCTGCATCTATCAAGCAAGCTACCCACAGCGTTTCGATCATCTATGGCGAAATTTTTTCTATCATTGAATAGAGTCTTCTCAAAAGTATCAAAATTAAAAAACTTCTTATTCAATTATGTGAAAAATATTTAAACTTTTATCAGCACAACTTGCAGAATTTAAAGATTAACGTGATCGTGGCTTTACAGATGTAGAATTAACAATAGATGCGGCTAAAATAAAGCATAAACTACTGCTAGATGAAGATGTCTCAAGAGCAAAATATTGATGATGTTCAAGAGCCAATTATTAACGCTCCGCCAGAGGTGCGGCAAATTATTGAGCGGGTATGGCATTTAGAAAAAAATCGGCTAGATAAAAAAAGTAATAGCCCAATCAATGATGATATTTTGACAATTGTGAAGGAAGCGGTGCGATGAAGCTAACTTCCATAAAGCTGTGTAATTTTCGCTCATTTTATGGGAGAACGCCAGAGATAGTTATTGCTGGGGGAGATGTTCTTAACACCACGATAATTCATGGCAATAATGGCTCAGGTAAAACCAGTTTGCTCAATGCCTTTACGTGGGTATTATATGAGAGGTTTAGTGCGGCTTTTGCCTCAACAGAACAATTGGTGAATAAAAGAGCGATCGCAGAAGCTGCACTAGGACAAGCTGTAGAATGTTGGGTAGAAATAAACTGGGAACACGAAGGCAAACGCTATAACGTTAAACGCCAGTGTAAAGGCTATAAAAATAAAACTGATTTTGCAGTGGGTAAGACGGAATTACTCATGCAGGTAGCTGGGGATGATGGTAGATGGTATTATCCCAGCCAGCAACCAGAAGAAATCATTGGGCAAATTTTACCTGTCAGCTTACATCAATATTTTTTCTTCGACGGTGAACGCATAGAAGAAATCGTCCGTTCTGATAAAAAAGCGGAAATTGCCGAAGCTACGAAAATTTTCTTGGGTGTAGAAGTTATTAACCGTTCGATTAGACATTTGGGAGAAGCGAAAAAAAGTTTAGAAAATGAATTAAAAGCTATTGGTGACTCTGAGATTAAACAGCTTTTGCGTGAACAAGAGAAACTAGAACAAGAAATTGAACGTATTAATAGTAGACAAACAGAAATTAAGCAAGAGTTAGAGTATCAACAAACTTTTAAAAAAGAGACAGGTAATCGTTTACAAGAACTGAGTGCGGCAAAAGAATTACAACAGAGGAGACAAGAATTAGAAAATCAAAAGACGGCGAATCAAGAAAGCCTACGCCAAACTAAAGAAGCACTCAAGAAAATTATTTCCGCACGGGGCTACACAGTATTACTATCAGATAGTACCACCCAATTCCGGCAGATTATGCAGGATTTGAAACAACGGGGTGAATTGACAACTGGTATTTCGCGGGAATTTATTAATGAATTACTTAAGTCACAACGTTGTATTTGTGGTGCGGAATTACATGAGGGAAATCATTCGCATACAAACGTCAGCCTCTGGTTAAATCAAGCTGGTTCTTCGGCTGTAGAAGAAACTGCTATTCGCATGAGCGCCCAAGTAGATGAAATTGATAAGCAAGCAGTAGCATTTTGGGAGGAGGTAGACAGAGAACAGGCGAGAATTAATCAGTTACGTCAAAATATATCTCAAGTTGAGCATGAGTTAGAAAGTATTCAAGAACGCTTGCGTAAAGACACTAACGAAGAAATTAGCAGTTTGCAGAAACGGTTGGATGAGATTGAAAGTAAAATTGATGAATTGCATAGAGAACAAGGTGCAAATCAACAACAAATTGCTCATGTGAAGACTGATATCGATGCTTTAGTTAAGCAAATTGCTAAACAAAAACTCAATGAAGAAAAACAGTTATTAGCACAAAGACGGATAAATGCTACGCAAGATGCAATTGAACGATTAACAGAAGTAAGAAACCGCCAAGAAAAGCAGTTTCGTCTGCAATTGGAAAAGCGTTTACAAGAAATATTCAATTCCATTTCTTTTACTCCCTACGTCCCAAAACTCAGCGATAAATACGAATTAACGCTTGTAGAAAATACATCAGGGATGGAAGCAGCAGTTGCTGCTTCTACTGGTGAAAACCAAATCCTTAGCCTATCTTTTATTGCCAGTATTATTGATAAGGTAAGAGATTGGAGTGAGAAACGGAAAATCTTAACCGTACCCGACAGTAGTACCTTCCCCATTGTCATGGATTCACCATTTGGTAGTTTAGATGAGAATTACCGTAGAAAAATTGCCCAAACATTACCTGAGTTAGCAAACCAGTTGATAGTATTAGTGACAAAAACCCAATGGCGGGGTGAGGTAGAAGCAGAAATCGCAGATAGAATTGGTAGGGAATACGTGCTGACATATTACTCATCTAAACCAGATTGTGAACAAGATTATATTGAATTGGGCGGAGAAATCTATCCTCTGGTCAAACAAAGTCCCAATGAGTTTGAATACACAGAAATTATTGCCGTTGAACGAGACTGGTAATTTTTAAGACTTAAGCATGAAAACGAAAAATCAAGGGTTTTGGTAAGGGTAAGCTGTTCCACATTTAACTTGCATAACTAGGGCGGGCAAGATGCCCACCCCACAAGAGTATGATGTTATTTCAATATGCAAACTAAATGTTTTTTAGCTTATAGGGGTATAGGGGTGTAGTTGTTCAAAACCCTTACACCCTATCTCAACAAAATACTTGGTGCGTAAGTCCTGACAGTATTTATAGACGGCGTAATGACAGCAACTGATAATAATAAATTCTATTTATCGTTTTGAAAAAAAAGAAGATTTGATTTTATCGAGCCATCAGTCTTAATATTTAATTCAAGCGCGGCTAAGGTACCTTACTTGCTCAACCAACACATCCATCCATTGATGGATATGACACATAATCCTCCCAACAATGGGGCATTTTTACCTTAAGCAAAGACCATGACTTGGCTCATCACTACAATTCTTCTTGGAATCTCCGTTGCTTTTGCCACTACCTTTGACGATAACTTATATCTGACAGCTTTCTTTGGCAAAGTTAATCGCACCTTTCGCCCCCAAAATGTTGTTCTTGGCGAGTTTTTAGGGTTTACAGTCTTAGTCCTGGCTAGTCTTCCTGGTTTCTTTGGTGGCTTAATACTTCCAGCATCTTGGATTGGGTTGTTAGGTTTTTTACCTATCGCCATCGGTATTAATCACCTATTGAGGAGAGAGCAGCAAGAAGATAATGTACAGGATGTATCAATTGATTTCCACGCTTCCCCTACATCTGGACGACGCAAAAAATCTCTACTAGCAACTCTGCGCGATCGCCAAACTTACCGTGTTTCTGCGGTAACTATCGCTAACGGTGGTAACAATATTGGTATCTACGTTCCTTTATTTGCCAGCAGTAATTTTCCCTCTTTAGCTGTAATTATATCTGTCTGCTATTGTACAGTTGGCACATGGTGCTTCCTGTCTTATTACATGGTACGTAATCCTCTCATGGCTCCTATTTTGACTCGTCATGCGCGGAAAGTCTTCCCCTTTGTATTAATCTACTTAGGATGCTCTATCTTAATTAAAAGTGAATCTTATCAACTCCTCCCCGCGCTGGCTATGTTCTCCCGCTAGTTCTTCAAGGAGACTGGAGTTAATTGCATAACCTGTTTCACAAGCGATGAAAGTTATATAGTAAACAGTGTTTATGTAATTAACTATACTAAATGAACAAGAGTAAATTTGTAGTAGCGATCGCCTACGCTGGGCTAAACACCATCGCCTTTATTCTCACTCTATCAAACTCCGCCGCCGCAGATACACAAAATCACTGGGCTAGGGCTTGCATCCAACAACTGGGGGAGCGTAAACTCATCACAGGTTATCCTGACGGCACTTTTCGCCCCAGCGCTACAGTAACACGGGCGGAAGCTGCCGTCCTCATGCTTAATGCCTTCCCTGACGCAGCAGTTAAACGTAGTCATACCAAGTTTAAGGATGTACCTGCCAATTATTGGGCAGCTAAAGCAATTTCTACAGCTTATCAAAAAGGATTCTTTTCTGGTTATCCGGGGGGAGAATTTCAACCCAACCAACCAATTCCTAGAGTGCAAATTATCGGTGTTGTGGCTGGTGCAAAAAATTATAGTCCACAACCAAACCCAGCGCAGATATTACAACGATACTTTACAGATGCTCAACAAATCCCTAACTATGCCCAGAATGGTATAGCATCTGCCACTATCAATAGTATTGTGGTGAACTATCCCAACGTCAAACAACTCAAGCCTCTGCAAAGTGTCACCAGAGGCGAAGTTGCAGCTTTGATGTGTCGGGCGTTGAATATCTACACTGTTCCCCCAGAATATATTGCAGGTGTAGAAGTTCGTCCTCAACAAGTGCGTCCCCTACCGGGAAAACTCGACACCATACCCACCTTTAACAGCAACAGTCCCGAACTGGTAACAAGCGAAGGTATTTTACTTTCCACCTTTCCTCCTGATGGTAAACAGGTAAGGGAAGCACATTTAAACTATGCCTTCCAAGGCAGGTTTGATGTCTTTGCCCATCATATTGTTAGGGGAGATGCACCGCGTACCCTATACCAAGGCTTAATTGTTCACAACCCAGGCAATGAACCAGTCACATTGCAAGTATTACACGCTGCTAGTTATTTAACCAGGGAAGCACCATTTATTGATTTGCCCGATGTGGCGGATAATGCTTTAAGCACAGTCTATTCTGGCCCTGGTAACAGAACTATGAATGATGTGTTACGGGGGGTGAGACAAGGAAATTTCCCCGATAAGTTGGTGATAGAACCAGGAAAAACGCAAATATTAGCAAACTTACCCATCCCATCTGCTAATGGTCGCACAACAATGATGCGATTAGTGAGCGATCGCCCCATTTATATGGCAAACTTAGCAAAGAATAGCGATCTTCCTCCCACCATCAACGAGTGGCAAACGCTCCTAGATACAAGTAGTTTAGCAGGAAAACGCGACCCTATACCCACACCCCTCGACCCTCCCAGAGAACCAACTGTGTTTAGTCGTGTGGCTGGTGTTTCCCAAGGTACGCAATGGGAAGCGAACATAACAGATAATTCCAATGTCTCACAGTTGACTATACCCCAACAAGGAAAAGCATTTTCCTACCCCTTGGGAACTGTGCATTTAATTACCCTCAGCACTGGACAAATTCAAAGTGCGCCAATGTTAAAACGCTACCCTGATACAGCGTACTTTGCCCACAGTAACTACGGTGTAGAATACAACCTAACTTTACCGCTACACAACCCTAGTAATCAAGCTCGGACTGTAACAGTATCAATACAAACACCATTAAAAGATGAGGGTGGTAGTGATAGGCTGCTATTTTTAAACCCCCAAGTTGAACAGGTTTTCTTTCGGGGTACGGTGAGGGTACGTTACACCGATGATAATGGGGTAGAACAAACCCGCTATCTGCATTTGGTACAGCGACGCGGACAAACAGGGGAAGCTTTGGTACGGTTGAAGATGGCTGGAGGAGATAAGCGACTGGTTCGGGTAGACTTTTTGTATCCCCCCGATTCTACACCGCCGCAGGTTTTGACGGTGAGAACTGAGGGGTGATTGTTTAACACAGAGATGGCGAAGTGGAGGCGATCGCTCTTGCACTTAGTATAAAATTGCCTATACTTGTACGCTTCTGTTACAATAGTGACAAAGTAGATATTTAAGACATGGCTGCAAACAGAATCAGGGTTGCTAAAGATAAGGCTGAGTTAGTGAAATCGCTAGTAGCATCAAAGGACACAACAGGGCCTTTTCAGACTTATGCAGAAGTAATGGTTTTCGCAGCCGCATTAGGAGTTAAATATAAAAAGCGAGTCCCTCTAGGTGAAACAGCTAAACGAGAACCTTCGCCAATTCCTCAAGAGATATTTACATCATTAGGACATGACTTAATTATTAAGTTACTAGCTCTTAATGAAACACAAGATATAGAAATAATTTCTTCTAAGGAAGAAGAATATGAAGATAAACGTACTCAAGTATTTGAAGAGTATGCAAATGGCGGATTAGAAATTTTAGCAACTGAATTACGTGGTTCGGTTGAATATTCAGAACGTATTTTATTATTTTTAATTTCTGAAAAAGATAATAAGGAAACTTTAGAGGGAGAATTTGATTTAAGTAGATTTAAAAATTAGTTTAAATTAAATATGAAAAATCTAGGTTATTATTGCCAACTATTTGCTCAGTTAAACGTAAGTAGCAGCCGCAAGCGTGGTAATGCTCAATATAAACCAATATTGGTTTTAACTGTGATTGATTTGATTACAAGAGGAATTATTACTGAAAATCAAATTCCTATTTCCGACGAATTAATTCAAACATTTGAGCAATACTGGAATATTTTAGGATCTAAATCGTATAAAGGCGGTTTACACTATCCTTTTTTCCATCTACAAAGTGATGGGTTTTGGTACTTAATTTTTAAGCCAGAATTTAAGGGACTACAACCAAAAACAACTAACAAGCTGAAAGAGGCTGTTGCTTATGCTTATCTAGATGATGAGCTATTCAACTTTTTTCAAGACGAATATTCAAAACAAGAATTAGTTGACTCACTGGTCACAACTTTTTTCCAGGAACAAATAGAAGAAATTGAAGATATTTTACAAATCAATCAATCTTTTGGAGAAAATGATATAGAAGCAGAAAGATTAGACTCGTTAAGAAACTTTGATAGTAAGCCAAAATGGGGTGTAAGAAAATCATTAATTAGAAATGCTTTTTTCAGAAAAACTATTGTTCATATGTATGACTATCAATGTTCTTTTTGCGGCATTAGAGTAACTAAAGCCGTTAACCAAAATATTGTAGATGGCGCACACATCAAACCATTTGCCCAATTCTATGACAGTAGAATACATAATGGTATTGCACTTTGCAAAAATCACCACTGGGCTTTTGACCGTGGTTGGTTTACTGCTGATGAGCAATATAAAATTATTGTTAGTAGGGAATTAGAAGAAATAACTCCCCATACTAAACCAATGAAAGATTTTCATGGCGAAAAACTACTGTTACCAAATAAAGAACAATACTTCCCGGAACTAGAAGCATTGCAATGGCATCGCCAAAATATATTTCAAGGCTAATTACAAAACAGGTGGAAGTCCAACTTCTTTTAGTTCAACAAACTCACCATCAAAACCAATGGTTTTATTTTCCACAGTTCTAGCATTAGCCACAGCCTTACGTAGTTCAGCACGTTCCATTGAATCTTCAATTCCACCTAAAATATAAATTAATAATTTTGCAGCTAATTCCTTTCCTGAAACCTGGACTCGCTTTTTATTAGGGTCATACAATACCCCATACCAAAGAGATTGAGGGTATTCCATACCAGTAAACCCACCTTGTTGGTCAAACTTTTTTAGTTTCTTAAAAATACTGGCTAAAGAAACACCCTTCTTAAAAACTAAAAATCCTAAAGCTTGTGCCAAAGCAACCTGCGCTACAGGACGGAAAAGTATATTTGCTTCACCGCTACCCTTTTCAAAACTAAATCTTCTCAAAACTGGCGTATCTTCATGTTCCAAAATCTTATAACTAGGTAAGTTTGCCAAATTATCAAAAAGTTTGGTGAACTCAGCAATTCCCTGTTCAATTTCCTCATTTTCTGGACGCATGGGAATTAAGCCTTTCTCAAAAGGTTTCCAATGAGGAAACTTATAACCTAAGTATCTTTCTGACATATCTTGCAACGCTTGCAAAGTTGTCAAAACTGTAGAATTTGTGGCTACTGTTGCACTATTCCAATTAACGCGGGGGTTACGGTTTGGTTTTTGTTCCAAAAGTGGGTGACTCACTGCAACTTTTCGCGCCACAATTGCAAAACCATCATCTTCATTTAATTGTGCTAACTGACCTTTAGTTAAGGGTGCAGCCATTAAATTAACATGCACAAAAACTGACCGTACCCGTCGCCTTGCTTCAGTGCGAGTTTCCCCAGCATTCACAGCACAAATAAATTCAATGCCTATTTTTTCTTTAGGTAAGCTTTGTAAGTAAGCAGGGTCTACCTGATACTGTTCTAGCAAATCTGAAACTGTGATAAAACTATCATCAGCCGTTTTATCCTTTCTATATCGCTGGAGTTTACCAGTTTTAATTAACTCTATTAAACCTTGAACTCCCATGAGGCGGTGTTGACCATCAAGTGCATAAATGGTCACATTCTCCTCAGAAACATTAAGCAAGCCTACCTTCCCATCTTTATCCAAGGGAGTAAAATCAGTTGTAGAAGTTTTAGCGCGTCCTTGTGTGTCCCATTCAGCAGCTTTGATGTTATCCACCCAAGGCTGATTTATTACTACTAAGACTGGGGGAAATTTATGATTTTTTCTGGCTGCTAAATACTGAACTAACGGTGCTTGCCGTGACCAGTCCAAAGGACGTTGTTGAATTTCGTCAATACTGTCTGCGTCAATTTCGATATTATCTGTATCTGGGTTGTACTTTTTTTGTAGCAGAGGTAAACCAGAGGCGAAGTGAACCCTACCCGCAAACCATTCTAGAGTTACAGACCCTACATAAGCCTCAATACCCCCCATTTCCGTTTTTTGGACGAGAATTTGGTCTTTTTTTTGTAAAAAATTATCTAAAAGTAAAGCTAGTACTTGTTTTTCCTTATTTTCTCTTTCTAGATACTCTTTAGCTAAGTCAGCAGTTAGGTCAGATGTAATATCACTCATATTAATTTTTAAAAACTTACTCTTGTAATGTGGCTATATTATCCAAAAAGTTAGATACTAGTTAATCAGTTTTTAAAAACTTTTTGGGAACCCGCGCATTCCATAGGCTAGGTTAAAAAAGCGGTAAAGCCCAAATGTCCACAGGTAGGAAGCAATGACTGAAGCACAACAACCAGATAATAAAGGTCAGCAGACACGTACTGTAGCAGAGTTAGTGGAGTACATCCAAGTTCTTACCAAGGAAATTCAAGAATTGTATTGTTTAGATGCGATACCTTGGGTTGTTGGCTATTCGGGGGGCAAGGACAGCACAGCGACTTTACAGCTGATTTGGAATGCAATATCGGGACTTCCTCTAGAAAAGCGGAAGAAGTCCATTTATGTAATTACAACTGATACAGGCGTAGAAAATCCTTATGTTGCGACTTGGGTACGTAACTCTTTAGAACAAATGAGAATAGCGGCTCAAGAACAACAAATGCCAATAGAACCGCATTTATTACAACCCGAAGTTAAACAAACATACTGGGTGGGTTTAATTGGTAAAGGCTACCCTGCACCCCGCCATAGATTCCGTTGGTGTACTGGAAGATTGAAAATTGAACCGTCTAACCTGTTTATCCGTAATGTTATTAGAGCAAGCGGGGAAACAATTGTTGTTTTAGGAACACGTAAAACTGAAAGTACGAATCGTGCCGCTATCATGTTAAAACGTGAAGTTGGGAGAGTACGCGATCGCCTTAGCCCTCATCCCAGCCTTATAAACTCATTGCTTTACACTCCCATAGAAGATTGGCGTACTGATGAAGTATGGTTATATTTGATGCAATGGGAAAATCCTTGGGAATATAGCAACAAAGATTTATTTGCTATGTATCGGGGTGCAACAGCAGATAACGAATGTCCCCTAGTTGTTGATACTTCTACCCCTAGTTGTGGTAGCTCTCGTTTTGGCTGCTGGGTCTGCACTCTGGTTAATAGTGATAGGTCGATGCAGGCAATGATCCAAAATGATGAGGAAAAAGAATGGTTACAGCCGCTAATTGATATTCGCTTGGAGGACTTAAACATTGATAAAGACCGAGAAAAAAGAGACTTTCGCCGCATTTGGGGAGAAGTTCAACTATTTGAGCGTAACTTAGATGGAGAAATTTCTATTGAACCAATACCAGGCCCTTACGTTAAATCTTGGCGCGAACATTTGTTAAGACGTTTATTAGAAGCACAAACCAAAATTCGCCGCACAGCACCAGAAAATATGCGGAATATTTCTCTCATCTCAATAGAAGAATTGAGTGAAATTCGCCGTATTTGGCTAGAAGAAAAACACGAATTTGATGATAGCCTACCGCGCATTTATCAAGAAGTAACAGGCGAAGAATTTAAAGACCCGCGTCCGGGTGCTGGACTGAGCCTATTAGGTAGCGATGAATGGTCTGTGTTAGAAGAAATTTGTGCTGGCGATGAGATGCACTTAGAATTGATGGCGAAACTTTTGGATACAGAACGTCAATTTCGCAAAATGTCTCGTCGTGTGGGAATCTACGACACATTAGAGAAATGCTTTGCTACCAGTTCGCGTTCTAAAGATGAAGCGGTAAGAAATGCCCACTTGAAGCGAGATTTGAAAGAAGCAGTTGAAAAAGGTGATGTTGCCAAAGTCAAGCAGTTAACTCTAGCAGATTTTACCGCACCTAGTACGGAAGCGATCGCACCCGATACACAAACTGACACAACCAAATCTGATACTAAGGCTAAAGCTTGGGCAAATAAAAAATTTAAGAATAAAGGAACAAAAGCTTAAGCAGGTTCATCATTGTTACTAATTCGTAATTCGTAATTAAGATACTACCCCAACTTACTAAACAAATCTGCTAACACTACATTGGAAACTAAAAAACCTTCGGGATCATTTAACTGCAACCTTCCATCCACAATTTGCACTAAGCCTTGCTGAAAATAAGGTTGCAAACACTGGTGAATTTCTTGTATTTTTTCCTCACCAAACTCCTCAGTAAGCGAGGCTAACCTTAAACCTTCAGCCAAGCGTAACCCCAACATTAATGTTTCTAACAATACATCTTCTTTTGGCGTAACTTCCCAATCAATCACACCATCATTAGTAATTAATTCTTGCACCCATTGGTAATATTCTTGAGTCTTACGCGGACGGGTAAAGCGTTTTCCTTCTATATAACTCGCTGCACCCATACCAAAGCCGTAATAAGGGCGATTTTGCCAATAGACGCGGTTATGTTGACATTGATGTCCTGGCTTGGCGTAGTTGGAAATTTCGTAATGTTCATAACCAGCAGTAGTTAAAACTTGCTGCCCCATCTGATACATTTTGACAGTGGTTTCATCGGTAGGTAAGGGTTGATCCCCTGGTTTGTAGTAACGACCAAAAGCTGTCCCAGGCTCAATTGTCAAATCATATATTGATATGTGGGTAGGTGCAATTTTAACGGCTGTGTTTAGGGAATTTTGCCATTGATCCAAAGACTGATGCGGCAAACCGGAAATTAAGTCTATGCTAAATTCGGGAATCTCAACTTGGTGAATTAAGTCTACAGCTGCAAAAATATCTGTGACTGAGTGCGATCGCCCTGCTGCTTTCAACAATTCTTCTTGAAACGCTTGTACACCCAAGCTGATGCG
Source organism: Nostoc sp. MS1 (assembly GCF_019976755.1). Taxonomy (NCBI): domain Bacteria; kingdom Bacillati; phylum Cyanobacteriota; class Cyanophyceae; order Nostocales; family Nostocaceae; genus Nostoc; species Nostoc sp. MS1. The sequence goes on along the minus strand of NZ_AP023441.1, from coordinate 3,327,969 downwards.
GTTCACACCAACGCTACTATAACCTCTGATATGTGCTAGATCGAATGTACCTGGATCTACTTCCATAGAAATTTCTGCACCAGACGTAATCCCAAACCGCCTATCTAGGGTTTCAAGTATCTTTTGTAACTGTTCTGCTGATAATAGCGAAGGCGTACCACCGCCAAAAAACACGGTCTTGAGGGGTTGCCCAGAGATGGGTGTAATGTCAATTTCTTGACAAAGGATGTCTACATACTTAGAAATGGTAACAGATGTTTCTCCACGCTGGCGATCGCCCACAACATATATTGGGAAATCACAATAAAAGCATCGCCGTCTGCAAAAGGGAATGTGTACATAAGCAGAACTAGCAAGGCTAGAAACGTTAACTTTTTGCATATTTATGAACAAGAATAAACTTTATTAACCCAAAATTAGAAATAATGAAAATAAATACTTTATTTACAGGTTTCTATCGTTTTATGACGTAAGTATGACAAAACTGGAGGTTAATCACTTTGGTTATAATGTTTGCAGATATTGCCTGCATAAAATCCTAGTCTAAGTCAATATAATTAGTCTCTCTTACCGATGGAATTAAACATACTTGACTTTATCAGGTAAAACAGTCGCAGGAACACACCAAGATCATGCTTGATGCCATTATTATTTTCTCATTTATCCTGGCAGCAGCAGGAATAGGGTACTACAGCACCGAACTACTACCCAATGGTACGTTAGATCGGGTCACGAACCTAGAAGCATTACGCTTAACTGTTGCTGTCTTTGCTGCCATCATTGGTGGCGCTGTTGGGTTAAGTTTTCAAACGACATACCGTCGTTTAGAAGCTCAAATTCGAGAACTGCCTCTGGAAGTAATTCTAACCCGTGCGATCGGCTTAGTGATCGGATTATTGCTAGCAAATTTAATGTTAGCACCTCTATTTTTGCTACCGATCCCCACCGACTTTAGTTTTATTAAACCATTGGTGGCAGTAGTTGGTAGTATTATTCTTTCTGTCACAGGGATGAATTTAGCCGACACCCACGGACGCGGCTTATTGCGATTCATTAACCCCAACACAGTGGAAACAATGGTCGCGGAAGGGACTCTCAAACCCGCCAACACCAAAGTTTTAGACACTAGTTGTATTATCGATGGTCGTATTGAGGCGCTGTTAGAAACTGGATTTCTGGAAGGGCCAATTATCGTCCCTCAATTTGTCTTACTAGAACTACAACAAGTAGCTGATGCCAGCAAAGACCAAAAACGGGTGAGGGGAAGACGGGGATTAGAAATCCTCAACCGCATTAAAGAAGCTTACCCAGACCGTATTTTAATTAATCCATCAGACTACGAAGATATTTCTACAGTCGATGCTAAATTAGTCCGGTTTGCCCAAGAAATTAACGCCACACTCCTCACCAATGACTACAACTTATCAAAAGTTGCCAGTGTGCAGAAAGTGCCGGTGTTGAATGTCAATGACTTAGTAAATGCAGTCCGTCCTAGCTATTTACCAGGGGACAACCTCGACTTAAAAATTCTTAAGGAAGGTAAAGAACCCAGTCAAGGAATAGGCTACTTAGACGATGGCACTATGGTTGTCGTTGAGGAAGGTAGCAGTTATGTAGGCGGGGAATTGCGAGTAGTAGTTACTAGTGCCTTGCAAACCTCAGCCGGACGAATGATATTCGCCAAACCCCAGGCTTCAGCATTGGCGTGAGGGAGAATGTCTGGTACGAATAGAGTTAAAATGTGCGATCGGTGCAGTCAAACTGCACCGATTTTGTATCGGGTGAAATTTGAGGAAAACGGTGATTGGATTTTTGTCTGTCCTCAATGTTGGGTAGGAGTGAGTGAGAATAACCCCTTTTATGTTTACGGTGGTACTTGGAAGGAGAGGAAGAAGCGGAGATGAGGGAGAGGGGGGAGATGAGGGAGATGAGGGAGAGAAAACTAATTACTGTTGACTATGGACTGTTGACTATGGACTAATGACTAATGACCTATCCTAAGAAGCGTATTTACTATGTTCCGTCTGCTGAAAGCGATCACCTACGGTGGGGCTTCGCCCATCGCACAACAATTTTTATTGAGTATTGTTCTAACCATATTCTTCATGACAAGTAGTTTAATATTAGCTGCGCCTACTTTGGCTGCTTCTGGGTTGGGAGTTAATAATGGTCATTTAAGTGCTTGTCCAGTTTCCCCAAATTGTGTTGTTAGTCAAAATGCTGATCCCAAACACGCCATTGATCCCATCCCTTATAGTGTCAGTCGTGACAAGGCGCGAGAAATCCTACTTAAAGTTCTCAGCGTTGTTCCCCGTACAGAGGTTGTCGAACAGACTGATAGTTATATCCACGCTCTTTCTAAAAGCCGGATATTTAAGTTTACTGATGATGTAGAATTTTACTTACCTGCTGATGAGTCAGTTATTCATCTGCGATCAGCATCTCGCATCGGTGAATCAGACCTTGGTGTTAACCGCAGGCGTATGGAACAAATTCGTCTAGCTTTAAAAGATTTGCATATTTAATTTGGCATAGCTGAATCGAGGAATTACTCTTGTAGGGTAAGCAAGATGCCTACCCTATAAATACAAGCAGCAAAAGTTTCTATAATGTTCTATTGGGTAAATTTGAAATGCTCCAAATAGGCAATATCAAGACTTCTCTTGTGCAATCTATATCATTATTTCTTAATCAAGCACTTACTAAATTTTTCCCACCTAAATGGAAATCTGATATTTATATAATTCGACCTCATCCCACTGAAGCTAAGATTTTGATGTTGTCTGAAGATGGTAGTTATTTCCTACCTCATGTTCATGTTGATGAATGTATAGATTTTGAGGATTTAATAGGGATTGAATCTCAAATAGAGCCAAAACTGGGATTTTCGGTCAACATTCTATATTATGCCAGACTTGATTATGATGAATCAAAGCATCAAGTTGAATGTATATATGTGTCGGATAAGGGTAGTGCTGAATCTCAACAAGGTGATTGGATTGATTCGCAAATTTTGAGAACTTTATCCCTAAAATTCCCTGAACATAAATCGGTTATTGAAAGATATTTAACAGAAATTGAGAGTGGTGATATTCCAGAATTGCGTCCACCTTGGGCTAGAGAAGGGTGGTTACAAGCAGCAACTCAATGGATTGATGAAAAATTATTAGAGTTAAACTATCAACGGATTTCTCCAGTAGAATGTATAAAAAGTTGGGGAATTTCTTGTGTATTAAGAGTTAACACAAGTAGAGGCAAGATTTATTTAAAGGAAGCTTCTACATTACCTCTTTTTTGTAATGAACCATTAGTAACCGTAGAACTAGCTAATCTGTTTCCTGTAAATGTTCCTAACGTTCTTAGCATTGATAATCAACGTCATTGGATGTTATTAGCTGATTTTGGACAACCTGTTGGCAGGAATGCACCTATCAAAGTGCAAAAAGACATTTATCGTGTATTTGCTCAAGTACAAATTAAATCAGTTCAATATATAGATAAATTATTAAGTGTAGGTTGTTTAGACCGACGTTTGGATTGGTTAGCAACTCAAATCGATGTTTTGTTTAATGATGAAATTGCTTTATCTCAATTGCAGGCGGAGGAAATAAAACAGCTAAAAAATTTAGCTCCCCATTTAAAAAAGTTATGCTGTCAACTTGCAAGCTATCAAATACCACAGACATTAGTTCACGGTGATTTGCATTTAGGTAATGTTGCCTTTTATCAAGATAATTACCTATTTTTTGATTGGACTGATTGCTGTATTTCTCATCCTTTTTTTGATATGTTTGAGTTATTTTTCTCTAGGAAAAACAAACCTTTTACATCAAAAATCAAAGATTTACAAAAAGAATATCTAGCGCAATGGACTGATTATGAACCAATGTCGCGTTTACTAGAAGCTTGGAAGTTAGCCAAACCTTTGTGTGCCTTACATCATGCAGTTTCATATAAGTATATTGTCGCTTGTTTAGAACCAAGGGCAAAACAAGAGTTGAGTAATGCTTTGCCTCGTTTTCTGCGAGAGGTTATTTCTGCGACGACTCAATTATAGTAATTCGTAATTAATAATTTTTGGTGCTTGGTTTTCAAGTTGAGCGATCGCTCATTCGATTATGTAACTATAGGTAGAATAGCTGGGATGTATCGATGATGTTCGATCCCAAGTCCAAGTTGCGGGAACCTACAACGTCATATTCACGACTAGTAATAATGTGTAAGCAAAAAGTATCACTAGACGATAGCTGTTACTCTGAAGAAGTTTTGTGAACATCGTCTATGTCGCCAGCTTACTTGTATAGGTAGATAATTGAAAATTTACAGAGTTTAATTAACTTTATTTTTATCAAAATTACTTTAAAAATATCAGAAAAATAGTTTAGCGATCGCGTAGTTAATATTTAATGATTAATTAATAGCAATTAAATAAAATTGCCTGGTGATTTATGCGAAAAATTCTTCTAGGTTCTGGCGTAATTTTACTCATCAATGCTTGTGCTTCCAATATTGCCAGCACTTCTCAAGCAGTAAATAGTATCAATCCTCAAAGTGCCAACTGTCCTCAATCTCAAGTTTTACCTTTACCTGTACGAAATAAAAATGACATCTTTGACAGGTTTGATTTCCACATTCGGAATATTGTCACAAATGCTAATACAGTTAAATTTCAAACTTTAAAACAGGATTTTATTTTCTGTCGTGCTAATAATAGTTGGACAGTAAAAACAGGGACTTTACCCAAAGAGTTACAACCTTCAACCAGTTATGCCGCATTTGCTCAGGAAACAGTAAATCCCAAGTTAAAAAAAATTGATTTTCAAGGGAAAACCTATCAATATCGAGTTGTGAGACAACCACAATTCACACTTGGAGATAATAATAATATCTCCCGACCTGATGTAACAGATCCAAATAAAGATAAGGTTGTTTTTGAATTAATCACACCCAACGCTAAAAACCCACAACAAAAAACCTTATATACCCTAAAAGATTTACAAGATGTTGCTGTTAAAGCAGGCTATTCTGCCATAGGCACTCAATTAGGATTTCCACGAATAACATCTGCCTTTGTTAATAATGACCGCATTTGGTGGTCAGTAGCTTTTGAACAAGGCGAAGGCAATAACGGCATAGCTACTATTGTCAGTTATGACCCAAAAACAGGTAAATTTAGCCTGATTCAACCAGAAGCACTTGGCTTTACCCAAATTACTGATTTAGCGATCGCTGGCGACACTAATAATCCTACTTTTTGGATGGGAACTAATATTAGTGGTGAAGGAAATCTCTATATCCCCGCAAAGGGACTGGTGGCTTATCGTCCCAATTCCCAAAATCCGAATACAGGTTCTTTAACTGCTTACACCGTACATAACAGCCCCATAGTAGGCGCAATTCCCGACAAACTCAAATTAGAAAACGATAAATTATGGGTTAGTACCGCTAACGGTGTTTGTCAAATTAAGTGGAAAACTGTTGATAATCCTGATAGTTGGAATTGTTGGCGATTTGCCGCAATGGCTAAACTACCCCAGAAATTACCAATCTATAGCGCCCTCACTAATAAAACACCAGCTGCATCTTTATCTGGCAAAGATAATGTAGAGGTTTTATGGTGGAGTCCCATTAACTATCAAACTCAAAAGGGACGCTATGAAGTTAGATATCCCCAAGGCTTCACTGCAAAGTTAGAGGAAGGTAGGAGTAATTATGAATTTCCCCGTTCTTTACCGCCAGGAAAGCCTTCTGTTGATTGGCCGGGTTTTGAATGGCATTGGAACGGAAACCGCTTTGTACGTGGCTTAGATGAAGTATCTCTAAATTTATCTGGTGGGGGGCCGCGAGGTATAGGTTCAGGTCAACTACGACCAGATGCACCGATTAATTGGTATACCATGCGTGGTGATTTAGAATTACTCAACCTATCGGCAAAATCTACTGATATAAAATATTACTCTGGTTGGATAGATGATGCTAAAATCAAGCCTTATCTTACAGTAATACCACAACAAAGACCCCAGAATGCTCAACCTAATCCTTTGGCAAAATAGGGGTGTATGGGTATAGCGGAAAAGTAGAGTCTAAATTCTTTCCTTACACCCTTATATCCTTATATCTTTACACCCATGATTTTATGAATACCGAAACAACATCCAGGGTTCCTGTTGCATTAACCATAGCTGGTTCAGATAGTGGTGGCGGTGCAGGTATTCAAGCTGATTTACGCACCTTTGCCTTTCATTGTGTCCACGGTACTAGTGCTATCACCTGCGTCACGGCACAGAATACGCTAGGGGTAGCCAGAGTAGATGCAATGCCACCAGAGGCAGTTGCAGCCCAAATACAAGCCGTGGTTGAAGACATTGGTGTACAAGCGGCAAAAACAGGAATGTTACTCAACCAAGAGATTATTGCCACTGTTGCCCAACAGGTAGAGGCTTTAGGTATAGAAAACTTAGTCGTTGACCCGGTAATGGTTTCACGGACTGGCGCACAATTAATTGATGAGGATGCGGTGAAAACTCTGCGCCAACAATTGATTCCTTTAGCGGCTATTATTACACCCAATAAATATGAAGCCCAGATTTTAAGCGGTTTCCCAATCAACTCTTTAGATGATATGCGGGCGGCTGCCCAATTCATCCATCGTAATTTAAAAGTAAAGGCAGTGTTAGTCAAAGGTGGCGGAATGCAGGGAAACGCCCGTGGTGTTGATATTTGGTTTGATGGACAAAATTTAGAAACCCTGACAACCCAGCAGGTGGATACCAAAAATACTCATGGTACTGGCTGTACTTTATCAGCTGCGATCGCCTCTAATCTAGCCAAAGGTCAAGACTTACGCCAAGCAGTTAAACAAGCCAAGCAATACGTCACCACCGCCTTAACCTACTCCCTCAATATCGGTCAAGGACAAGGCCCTGTGGGGCATTTTTTCCAACTGCTGAAGTAGGGGAGTGGGGAGTGGGAGAGATGAGGGGATGAGGGGGATGAGGAGCAGAGGAGAAAAACTATGGACTATGGACTATGGACTAATGACTGTGGACTAATGACTAATGACCAATGACCAATAGGTAATTTTAGATATCTTTGCACTCCGAGCATTTTTCTATTATTCTTGGGCTAGTTTCAGAGCGAATTATCTTTTGATACTATTTCTGATACTCTTATAACTTTATTTTTGATACCAAATAACTAATGCGGATAAATACTGGTTCGGTTAACGGGAATCAGCCAAAACCCAACTCTCAAGCCTATCCATCTTCTGTACCTATGTACGTATACCGGGAATTGGCGGTGGAATTAAACGCAACACAAGACAAGTTAGATGCCCTTACGGCAAAAAATCAACAATTAGCGCAAGAAAATCAAAGACTACGACATGAGATTAGTCAAGTCGTGCAATCTTTTTTACATCTGCAAAGGGTGGTAGATTATCGGGTTCCTGGTTCTCACCCTGAGATGAATAATCCTATCGATCAATATACAGAATCACAGCCGCGTTCTCAAGCTGTGCGATCAGCTACGCTGGGCGGAACGCCATCGCCTATGGCGGGCGGAGCATCGTCGCGTCAACCTGTCGTTCCCCAACCCTCAAGCAGCAAGAACCGTCGCCCCAATATCTATATTCCGGTAGGGGAAATAATTACTCCGACACCGGAAACCGTCTTGATTGAGGAGCAGGAAGTGAGTTATCATCCTTCTCCTACCTCAAAAGCGCAGCCTCAAGAATTTAAAAGTTGGTGGTTAGTCATCAGCATTATCTTAATTATGCTGAGTGCCTTTGGTGCTGGATATTTAATTGTTCGCCCACTATTTGAACACCAAAGTCGTTAATACCAATTCAAAATTAAGAAACCTATACTATGTCTAGGTTTGGGCATTTGCTTTTGTATCATAATTTTTTGTGAATTGGTATTAGGCGTTACTTTTTACATTGCGCTATAACTCTACGCTTGACATTTCTTCTACTATTTGCTGTTTTTTATGTTGGAGCTAATTGTTTTATAAGTTACAAAAGCTACATAAAAAATTCACAAAAATTATAAGTTCAATATTACAAAATCAAAAATTAGCTAATGATTCATGATGATGTAAATTGCTTGTACAAAGCAGATAAGGCTAGAAAAAGTTGTAATTCTCATAAGTATCTTTGAAAATAAGACGAATGATGAAAGTGTCAGACATGGGAATCTGGTTAGATATATAAACGAACCTATAAATAACAGGAGTCGATAAGGTGAAAAAAGTAGAAGCAATTATCCGCCCATTTAAGTTAGATGAGGTAAAAATCGCTTTAGTCAATGCGGGTATTGTCGGTATGACTGTTTCTGAAGTCCGAGGTTTTGGACGGCAGAAAGGACAAACAGAACGCTATCGCGGTTCTGAGTACACTGTTGAGTTTCTCCAAAAACTCAAGGTGGAAATTGTGGTAGAGGATAACCAAGTTGATATGGTCGTTGACAAAATTATTGCGGCTGCCCGTACAGGCGAAATCGGCGATGGTAAAATCTTCATCTCACCCGTAGAACAAGTGGTTCGGATTCGCACTGGAGAAAAGAATACCGAAGCAGTCTAAGTAGTGAGTTCAGGGTGCTAAGTAATTGTAGGGTAGGCAATGCTCATCAAAACCATAAAATAGTGACAATGCCTGCCCTACCTACTAATACCAATTCAAAATTCAAAATTCAAAATTCAAAATTAGGAATCCATACAGAACAAGGCTTTGGGACTGTGTATTTGTCGGATTCTTTTTTCAAATTGGTATAAATATTTTCTTGGAGGAAGTATCTGGTTTTTTGTAATCTATTATTCAAACAAGCCGAGAATTTCTAAGTCCTTAAGATTCCGCGCTTTTCTTGCGCCATCCTGGTTTTACTACTTGGCGAGTCCGGGCAATTACTAAGGAATTATTAGGGACATCTTCTGTAACAGTGGAACCGGCTGCTACATAAACATCATCACCTAAAGTAACTGGGGCAACTAATACACTGTTGGAACCTGTTTTAGTGCGATCGCCAATTTTAGTCCGATGTTTTTTCACACCGTCGTAGTTAGCTGTAATTGTCCCTGCACCGATGTTTACCTGGGTTCCCGCAGTGGTATCACCTAAATAAGATAAATGAGCAACGTTGGTGCGATCGCCCAACTCGGTATTCTTCAACTCAACAAAATTCCCAATACGGCAATTAGCACCAACTTGGGCATGACCACGCAAATGAGCATAGGGGCCAATTCTCGCGCCATCTTGGATGACACCATCAGTTACTACTGAGTACTGGATGGTAACATTTGCCCCTAACTGGCTATTTTCGATGAAACTGCCTGGCCCAATCCGACATCCTGTTTTAATTACTGTATTGCCCCGCAGATGAGTTTGCGGCTCAATAATTACATCAGGTTCTAATTCTACGGTGTCATCAATCGTAATGCTGTTGGGGTCTATAAGAGTGACACCAGCCATCATCCATTGTTCTTTGACTCGCCTTTGCAAAATCTCGTAAGCTGTGGCTAATTGCAGGCGATCGTTAATGCCTAGTATTTCTTGATAATCCTCTACATCTACCGCCATTACCTGACCTACTTGGGTAACAGCATCGGTAAGGTAATATTCTTTTTGAGCATTGTTCGCTTGCAAATGAGGCAGCACTTTTGCCAAATTTTCCCAACGGAAACAATAAATTCCCGCGTTAATGCGATGATTTTGCTTTTGGGCAGTGGAACAATCTTTATCTTCAACAATTTGTTGGACAATATTGTCACCGTTACAGAAAACCCGTCCATAGCCTTTAGGGTTAGGTATGTGGGCTGTCAAAATAGTGGCAGCGTTTTTATATTGTTGGTGTGTTTTTAATAGCTGTTCTAAGGTTTGAGTGCGTAACAGTGGCACATCACCATTCAGTACTAGCAAATCCCCGGTATAACCCTCAAGATGGGGAAGTAATTGTTGGATGGCGTGACCTGTTCCTAACTGCACAGTTTGTTCCACAAACTCCAAACTAGGAGACTGAAGACCTGATTTAACTTGTTCAGCCTGATACCCGACAATGACAAGCCGTCGTGAAGGTGAAAGCGGATCTACGCTGGCAATAACTCTTTCGACTATTGATTGCCCACCCAAAGAGTGTAATACCTTGGGTAAGTCCGATTTCATTCTTGTGCCGCGTCCTGCTGCTAGTATTGCTACGACTACCATAATTAGCTATGAGCTTTCAATGAATCGCGCTGTTGCGCTTGTTACTTAGAGATTTAGGCTCAAATCATAGCAGCTAATGAGGCAGGAGGTATATCAATTCAAAATTCAAAATACTCCTTCCCTACGGGACGCTACCGCGAACAGAGAAGCAAGCTACAAAATTCAAAATTTCTTAGCACGGGCTGAACGCCCCGCTACCGCTAACAAAACTCAGCACGCGCTAAACGCGCCGCTACCGCTAACATCACTCATCACTCCCCAACTTCTGCTGACTATAAAAGAATAAACTCGGCAAACTGTTTCATAAGTTTAGGGTTACGCCAGCCGGATTTTGTTTCCTCAAACATTATGGATAATGCTTCTTCGGTGGTAAAAGCTTTTTTATAAGGACGTTCGCTTGTTAATGCGTCATAGATATCAATAATCTGAAATATTTGGACTATTTGGGGAATTTCATCTTCTTTGAGTCCATCAGGATAACCTGAACCATTCCAGCGTTCATGATGATGGCGAATGATAGGTATTACACCCTGCATACTCCGTAGAGGTTTGCAGATTTTTTCCCCAATTAAAACGTGTTGCTTCATAGTTACCCATTCTTCGGGCGTAAGTTTGCCTGTTTTCAATAGCACGGCATCAGGAATACCTACCTTACCAATATCGTGAAGATAACCACCCCACATCAAATCCCGAATTTGGTAGCGGGAGAGATTTAGAGATTCCCCAAAGGCTCTTCCTAACCTAATTAAGCGATCGCAATGGTCGCCAGTATTAGGATCACGGCTTTCAATAGTACTAGCTATGGAAAATAGTACTTGTGCTGCATGGTCTAAATCTTCGTTTAACAGTTTCTGCTGTACCAAAGATTTAACACGCGCTGTTAATTCTACCCGGTCAAAAGGTTTACTTAAAAAATCGTCTGCCCCTACTTCGATACCACGAATACGCGATCGCCTATCATTTAAAGCCGTAATAAAAATTACAGGTATTAGTCGAGTGTGTTCATCCTGCTTGAGTATTCGACATACTTCAAACCCATCCATTCCAGGCATCATCACATCTAACAAGATGAGATCAGGCTTTTGTTGCCTTACCATTTCTATTGCCGCTATGCCACCGTCGGCTTCAATTACTGCATAGCCTTCCATACCCAAAAGGGTAACGGCAGTCATGCGACTGACGCTATGATCATCAACTACCAGAATTTTCGGCGATTCTGCATCAAAGCCGTTCACTTGAGAAATTTGGGTTTGTATTGTTTGAGGGATTAAAGGGTCGTAAACACAATTCATACCAGGTTTTAGCCAAGCAGTAGCTGTTTCGCTTTCCGTAACCAAAGATTTATCTTGGGGCAAGTTTAAGGCGCTATCTTTAGTGTCATCTAAGTTCATAACCTGATTTGAAGCAATACTATCTCTTTTCTTTGGGGAGTCTGACCCACTAAAGTCATGTTCAGTCGAACCTGTATAGTTACCACTCCTCTTAATCACACAAGTACCCCAATCATTTTAAATATTTAATAGTGTTTGACTTTAAACAATGAGTAGCTATTCATATTCAACTAATTTTTAACAAGGTTTACACCCTGTCTTCAACTTACTCTTTGAGTTAATGTAGAATAATTTTTATGTACGATGATAAAAGAATGATTTTAGGAGCAGGAATTTCTCCATAAGATTTATAGTTGATTACTTTAGTATGATAAATTATTGCCAATATTCAATCAGGTTTTTTACTGAGATTACCTAACTTAATAGCTTTTCAAAAAAATTATATTTGTTTAATTTATGATTTTGCTAAGAAAGTTTCAATTACAAGATTTTATTTGTAAACAAAATAAAAAATTTTCAGCATTTCTATAATTTGAGTAAACCTTTATTCAACAAGAAAAACTGCAAAATTACGTATGAATTAATACGTAAATTATACAAACTTAATATAAGTACTTCAATTTGCTGAAGAATTTATCTCAATTTTGTAAAATTTTTTAGTTAATCATCAGTAAATATTTGTAATAGACAATTTAACTCAGCAATATTACTGAATTTTCATCTTTAAACTGAAGCATTAATACGTAATTTTAACTACGAACCGCCTATTCTGCTGAAAAAATCGGGTAGTGCCTGAGTCATACAACGTTTGCGCCAACGGGATGTAGGCTCTAATGAACTTGCTTGTTGCTCTTGTTGTCGGCGCTGCACAATGATGGTAGCCTGATCATTCAGATAAGGATCGTGGTAAGGAATGGCTGCACGGGTTAATAAATGTTCCTTCTCAGCGTAAGACAGAGGAGGAAGTATTGAATGTGTATGGAATCTGGAGTTTTGAGGATGTGCTGCGACAGTTCCAGGCGATCGCCTCCCGACTGGTGGAGTCGAACCTATCTGTAGTCCGGCTGTCAAAAGTGCTGTACGCACAGCTGCCGCACAAGAGTAAGTTGCTAACAAACCATCTACGTGTAAACACAGGGCTACTTTTTGAATAAATTCAACAGTCCATAGTTGTGGACACTGAGGCGGCGAAAAGGGGTCTAAAAAAATAGCATCAGCTTGAAAACCTAACTGATGTACGCTACTAATGGCATCTCTGGCATCTCCAATTAAAAGTTTTCCTTGGAGGCGTTCTGTTTGCACTTCTTGCTTAAATGCCAACTGAGTCAAAATATCTGTGTGTTCATAGTTCCAATTGTCGAATAGCTTATGATTGATAGCTGCTTGTGGGACAGAAGGATTCAATTCTAAACCTATTAACTCGACATAACAATGAGGATTTATTCGCCAAATTGTTTCTAAAGCGGCGGCTGTATTGTATCCTAGACCATAACAAATATCTAATAACCGCAAAATTGGTTGGTGAGCAACTATCTCTAGTTGAGTAGGACTAACAAACTTGAAAAAACTTTCCTGCTTGGCTCCAAAATGGCTGTGAAAAGCTTCATTGAATTGTTGAGAAAAGAAGGTAAAAGAGCCATCGGCTGTGGCTTGGGGAATAAAGTTTTCAAAGTTTGGCATAAATTAGGTGAGAATAAAAATATAAAACATTATAAATTTTGAATTACAGCAGTTTGCAAGTAAGTGAGGTACGAAATAATAGATTGTTAGGTATCAGAAGTTTATAACTCCTACCTCAAAACCTATAATCTTGTAATTGATCCAAAAGAAAACTACTGTAATTATGCCTGAGATTCAATCTGTGGTTTCACCAAATTGGTTGTTACAACATCTTCAAGATCCACAAGTCGTTATTGTCGATTGTCGCTTTTCTCTAGCAGAGCCACAATTAGGACAGCAACAGTACAAAATGAGTCATATACAGGGAGCTTACTATTTAGATTTAAACTTGGATCTTTCTAGTCCTGTAAGTGAACATGGGGGAAGACATCCTTTACCTAACCCTGATGACCTAGCTAAGAAGTTAGCAAATATTGGGGTAGAGTTCCAAAAAACTTTAGTTGTTGCTTATGATGACTCTCGCTTTGCTTTTGCATCTCGTCTTTGGTGGTTACTACGCTATTTAGGACACGAACAGGTAGCGGTGCTAAATGGAGGTTTTAGCCAATGGCAACAAGCAGGCTATCCTATTACTGATATTATTCCTCAATTTAAAACAGCTAACTTTGTGCCGCAAATACAGCCACAACTGTTAGTAGATATTACAGATGTCAAAACTCGTAAAGATTTACCGTCAGTAGTTTTGGTAGACTCAAGAGAGAGCGATCGCTACAGAGGAGAACGAGAACCTATTGATAAAATCGCTGGCCATATCCCTGGTGCAGTTAATTATCCTTGGATGGAAGTAACAGATGCGAAAGGCTACTTAATTCCATCTACAGAACATAGTCAAAGATGGCAAAATCTAGCCACAACCGCAGAAATTTTAGTTTATTGTGGTTCCGGTGTAACAGCTTGTGTGAATTTATTGTCTTTAGAGTTAGCAGGCATTCATACTGGTAAACTTTATGCGGGTAGTTGGAGTGATTGGATTAGTTATTAGTCATTAGTCCATAGTCCAATAGCAATAAAATTTTTCCCAACATCACCCCAGTAATAACTATCCTCATGTGCTGGCTTATTGATCTGCATAAAAAAAACTCAGCTGTTGCTCAAAAATTCACCCAGGCTAAGAAATTGTGTAAAGCTATAGACAAAAGAGCGAAAAATTCACAACTGTATCAGTTTTCATTTATCTAGGTACAAATATGCCTTCAATTACTTACAATCGCACTAACAGCCAGCAACCGCAAAATGTTATTATCGATGGTTATGTGATCCGTCCAGGATTACATATTCTCAGTCACGAGCAGATTAGGTTAGTCCGCGAACAAATACAGCACAATTCTCAGCTTGAAGATTTTGTTACTCAAGGTGTCATTAAATTAATTGGCTAATCATCTTGTGATGTTCCTATCTTTAACTCTGCAATATAAGAGGAGTTATAAGATAAGAAATATTTAAGGTCGTAGTAAAAGTTCCTTTTACACCTGCCAAGCGTTCTACTTCAGATGCTGTTGCAAGTGTAAAAGCTCACAAGAGAGTTCTTTTGTGTTGAGAAGCATCTGTTTTTTAGAGTTTCTATTATGTAGAAGTTATTCTTGAATAACCAGAATTTTCTGTTCCAAATAATGCTGAAGCATTCGGTCACTCTTAATAAGCTGCCGTATTTCAGTTAGCTGTTCGCCACTAATTTCAGTTATTCCAGGTACAAAACATATTCCTGAAATAAGTATGTTAGGAGGAAGATATTTTCCTGTTTGCTTATACTTTACTGTTGCCACATGCTCACCTTTTTAATATTTTCTGTTAGGGCATTACTACAGATAACTACCCCCTACTCAATCGTATAACTAATCCTTAAGATAGATACGATTAGATAGTCTTGCGCTCATAAGACGTATAGATTTAGATTAATCAGATACTAAGTGTGGTTAATTACATAATTCAAAAGTAACGCTCAATTATCTCAGCATAACATTATCCAAAAGTAAGTCATGGGTAAATATCAGTCAATTATCCTCTACAATCCCTATGTACCATAAGTTTTCATAAATAATTATCAACGCTTCATCCCTATTAAATCTTTATATTTGGCACTGAAACTTTTGTTTTCTCTGCTGGCAGCTAATACCCTGATAGCGGTGTAATTGTATTGATTGATTAATTGTTTCACCAAAATTAGGCACAAACAAGAAAACTGTGCAAATATAAAGAAAAGCTTAAGAGGTTAGAGACTCATGATCACTACAAAAATGATGCAACAGCTTTGGGCTGTAATCGAGTCTACTAATGTCAGCACCCTACTCCAGTTTGATGATGTAGCCTTAGTACAGTTGCTTATCCAAAAATTAAACAATAAACAGGAAGTTGATATACAGGCAGATACTAGCATTAACACTTACATAACATCTAAACTACCTTTAATTCGAGACACTGCCGAAAGCAGATTCTCGTTTGAGGCAGAAAATCATTAGTCCAAAAAAATTCCTAAATTAAATATGATAAATCACTGGCTAGGTATTGCCCTTGTAGCTTATCTAATTGGAGCAACGATTGAAGGGATCAGCACCGCCAGTCAGCTATTTCATTCTTTGCCCGAAATCATCAATGATATACAATCTCACTCATCAAAGCCTAATAATCAACTTGAACAGAACTGGCGTGTTTTTGTTGTCCTTGTTTCTGTAAGTGCTTGTGGTGCTTGCATTTGGCCTTGCCGTTTGCTACACCGTTTAATTAAAACAATAGCGGTATCTGAGAACTCGCAGGATTAAAGTTATGCTTGGCTAATTGAGCAATAAACAATTAAAAACTGCTTAATTGGTAAAGGTTAAAGCTTATCTTAGTGCTATTCGTCCATAGTCATTAGTCCATCTTCCATAGTCTCAAACCTAAATCTTGAGGTTACGACTGTTGACTGATTTTAAAACTCACCAATTTTTAGATTATAGCTAATGTTTAAAAACCAGCTTTCAAAGTCGATGTTGTTAGCTGTGGAGTCGCCAAAGCTATAGCCAGTCTGAAAATTGAGGCTACTAGAATTTGATAGGCGGTAAATTATACTGCCATATAAACGATGATATTGGTCGCTGCGATCGCGCTCTGAAAAGTCTGATAAAATTAACTGGTAGTTTACACCTACCTGTAGGGGTTTTTGCAGATAGTAACTTAAAGATAGCCACAAAGAGTTAACTATGCGGCTACGACTTTCTGGATCTGCTAGTTTCCAACTAAATTCGTAATAACTATCAAACATCAGCTTGTCAGTAATAGGATCTCTCCTACCTAATGACGCATACAAAGAGTTCTCATTTAAGAAGCGATCGCCAGCTTGGAAAAACTCACTGTTTCTAGCATAAAACAATTGTTGATTAGTCCAACCAACTTCACCATACATCCGCTTGGCTAACTGTTGATAAATTCCTAAATTAAATACTAATTGATTATAATTATACTTTGATTGGTCTGAGTAACGAATTAAATTACCATCAATCGAACCATTTATATAAGTCTTTTTTCCTATAGGAAAGTAAGCTGAAGCTAACCTCAATCCATAAAAAAACAAACCATCATCTGTAGGTAAAACATTAGATGAAAAAATATTATCGCTATGGAAATAACCCACATAAGCTTGCAAAGAACCTATGGGTTTAAAACTGGATACAGTTTCTTCCGGTGGTAGTGGTGGCTGTTCAATTGGTGGCGGTAAAGGTCTTTGTCTGATTCGTAATCCTAATTCCTGGCTGCTTTCGGTTTGTGAGGTTGGCTGTTTTTGCCGTAACCTGCGCCTGAGTCTCTCTAGCCTGTCATTGTTGTCTATTGGAGACTCTAATAATTGCTCTATTGGTTTTTGGTCAGGTGGAGAGAGGTTACTTGGTTGTCCTTCTAACTGTGGAGACTCTTCATTGACTTGGCTAGTCCTGGGATTATCAACGTCTTGAGCGGTGAGCAATGTCGTTTGTGTAGTACCTAACGGCATCTGTTGTGTAAATGCCATGTCAAACATATGGTATTGTGGCAATTGAGAAATATTAGCTTTTATCTGATACGATTGGCATATTTCATCATTATTTTCTAGCTTGGTAAAAATTATTTTTTGCTGGACTAACTCGTTACAACACTTTAATTTATCAGACGGCTGAATCGATGCAGCATCTGCACCTATGCAGTAAATGCTAGGGCTAATTGAAGCTAAGACAATGGTTAATAAATATTTCTTCCAGCCAGAGAAACACATCTTAATAGATGAATTGAATATGAGTTTTTATATTATACTTAAATCCACGGATTTTTCTCAAATATTTAATATATAGAATTTAGGAAAAATTTATTTTTTTTAATTGAAAAAGCCGTATCCATCTGTCAAAATTAGCATAATAAAAACTTTACTCACAAACATAGGATTTTTGTCAGTATTTAGTGATTAGTAGCAAACACATTCAACTAAATCCAAAAACAAATGAAATACTAACACGCAATTTAGATTTAATTTTCTCACCTAATCACAATTCAATTTTTATTATTCTTGATTATGCGTTTAAAGCTGTTACCATTATTTTCAATCTTATTATACGGGTTAACGGTATTTATAGCGTCACCTCAAGTAGATGCCAATACTCCTTTAACTCGTGCGGAAATTCAAAGTCTTCGTAATTTCGTACAATTGATTCTCCGTAATTCTCAGAATAAGCGTCCAGCAAAACCAGCAGATGCCATAATTCCAGGCGATGGCCTAGCAACTGGTCGAGCTTCTTTAGCAGATTTGCGTTTTAACGATGGCTCTTTGGCGCGGATTGGTGAACAAGCAGTTTTTCAGTTTATGCCAAGGACTCGAAATTTTAGATTGTCCAATGGAACAGTATTACTACTAATTCCACCGGGAAGAGGGCAAACACGTATTCAAACACCAAGTGCAACAGCCGCTATTCGTGGCTCTGCATTATTTGTCCGTTATGACCAAAAAACAGATACTACAATTGTTGGGGCGCTAACAAATAGTGGCATAGCAGTTTCTAATAAGAACGCATCACAAACTCAGTCATTACAAGCAGGTCAACTTTTAGTTATAGTTAAAGGTCAATTCCAAGGTTTATACGATTTTGATTTACGAAATTTTTATGAAACAAGTGAGTTAACTGAGGGGTTAGATTTAACTAGACAAAATCCCTCGGCAACAGTAGATCCAGCTATTGCTAGTGTACAAGCAGAAATTATTGCCGCTTTAGCAACACAGTCACCAGTTACAGGTCAAGGAGTGGTAGAAAACCCTGCTTTTTTAAAACTAACTACCACCTCCCCTACCGTTACCAATGAGGAATCTGAGCAAGTAAATTCCACACCAGATGATTCGCTGGTTAATTCTTTAATAGAAACAGGAGAAGTTCTGTTTCATAATGCACAGCGACCAACAAATAATGTAGACAGTGTAAGTAACAATCCCAGTAATAACCCAACAGTTACTCCAATTCCAATAAATACGAATCCAGGTAACAGTAATAATTCAGGAGGAAATTCTGCTGGTAATCCAGGTAATGACAAACCAGTTGGTAATGCTGGTGAAGACCGTGGTAACGGTAATCAAACTACGCCACCTCCAACCCCACAACCTCCAACTCCACAACCAGAAATTACGCCATCTCCAACTCCACAACCAGAAATTACGCCAACGCCAACTCCGCCAACTCCGCCAACTCCAACGCCAACTCCACAACCAGAAACTCCGCGTGACGATGAACCGGCTCCACCTCCTTAGTATTTATTGAGCTTATTCATCCAAAATAAAACCGTGGACAGATATGTTAACTGTTCACTGATAACTGTTAACTGACACACCTATTTCCCACTCCCTAACCTCCGGGTGTTTGCATATAAATTACCTGGTCTTGGGAATTGTAAATAAACAAAGGTAGGTTAGCGTTTTGGCTAATGATGGTTAAAGCTTCTTGTAATCTTTGCCAATGATTAGCTACACCAACGGCAGACTCTGCATCTTGAGTGTTGCTTTGGGGTGTATTAGTTTGTAGAACTTGTTCGTATTCTGGGGTAATTTTGACCATGATACCTTTCTCGTCTACGGTAAAGGTACAAATTCTTATGTCACTATTACAAGTTTTATTTAAATCAGCGCGGGTTTGTTGCCAACTATTATTTAACTGGAGTTTTTCTTGTGCCTGCTGGAGAGAGGCTGAATATGGGGCAATTAAACTCTGCGCTTGAGTGTAATACAAGCTATTATTGGAAATTTGTTTAGCAGTTTGGACAGCTTGTTGCCAATAAATAACGGCTGCTTGCCATTCTTGTTTTTGTTCGTAGGCTTTGGCTTGACTCGCTATGATTAAAAGTTGTTGGTAGCTTTTGCCTGCTAATTGTTCAATGGTGACGCGATCGCGCGCTCTGGCCAATTTTGGTCTATATTCTAATAAAAGTTGTTGCGCTTCACTAGATGCTGGACTTGATGGTGGAATCACATTCAAGGCATTAACTGCTACTTGCCAAGTAGATTGCACCTTCTGCCAATCTTGCAGAGTTTTGGCTGTTGTTTCCCACTTATTGGCTACACTAGCTACACCCTTAGCATCTATTAATTTTTTCTGCCATTTTTCTTGTGCCAGTATTTGTTGATTAATATTTTGTAACTGAATACGATATTTCAGCAATTTTGGCTGCACCAGTCTATACAAATCATTATTAGGGCTGATTGCTTCCAATGGTGTTATCGCTTGTCGCCATAGTTGTTGTCTAGCTTGCAACTCTGCTTGGTTGTTGGCGGGTGTTTGCATTTTTTCCTCTGCTGCTGAGGCCGCCTGTAAAGCTTGGGTAACTTGGCTGATTCTTTGTGCTTGTCCAGATAGACTAGTTTTGAGTTCTTCTGCTTGTTGGTGATAAGATGACCAACCAGGAATGACAGCTAAAGCTGCACTCGTTGTTTCTAGTTGTTGTTGTACTGTTGTTAGTTCATTTGTGGATTTAGCACGACTAATTAATTGTCGAAACTGAGTGTTGAGTTCCTGTCCGGCTTGCAACTCCTGACACATAGACATAACACAAGGACGAGTTATAAAGTAACCACCAGCACCACTTAATACAGTAATTCCTAGCAAAGCTGATAATAAAATCGGACTTACTGAACGCTTGGGTGGAGTTGTAAGTAAATCTGGCGTACCCGCTAAGGGGTCAAATACTTCCTCTTGCTCTGCGGCTACATCATCTGGATCTGAATAATGTGGTGGAAATACTAACGATGATGAAGATATTGGTTCTTCCTCTAGCAATTCTTTCTGGTCTGGCTCATCTCTATTAAAGATGGGGTTTTTCTGTTGTCCATGTCCCTTCATGATGAGGGAACGTTTAGCGTAAGGCAGTTTTTCACCCGTCATTCGCAGAAAACATTGGACTTTCTGGTCACGATAAGGTGGTAATGATTGGAGTGCTTCCTCAAGTACTGCAAAAATTTGTTGTGTATCGGCTTTAACACTAACTGGATGTTGAGCCAAAACCATTAGCTCATCCTTATTGACAGCACATTTAATCTGGAAAAACTCGCCGGAAGGAACCTCAGCCAGAAATTGTTCTTGCAGAGTTCGGCTTAATAGCTGTAAATCTTCCTGCTGGACTGCTACTGTCATAGAGCTTTCCTGCTGATCTTCTATATAATTTTTTGTATCCGTGGCAGAAAAAGGAAGTTGTTCGTTCGTTGAATACAGATGCACAGTGTAACCAACCATAACCGTAAAATCTGATAGACCAACTTTCTAACACAACTTCTGAATTTTCACCAAATAAACATAACCTAAAATGATTAGTAGTATTGGTGTTTCAGAGACTTGTGATTAAATTTTATAATCTAGCTTGTAGTAGAAACTACAAATTAATAAATGGGCATAATAGATTTTTTGATTGCTGAGAAAACAGGCTAGAGGCTAGAAATGAAAGACTGGACGCTAGTATGAGTTATGTAGCGCTCTTTATCAACAGCTAAATATGGGCAAACATTACCTCCAAGCAACAAATATTTTTGATTTACTAGCTAGCCTCTAGCCTCTAGCTATTACTGTATATTTACTGATAGGATGAATTACTTCAAGAAAAAGCAAATTTAAGTGAATAATGATATAAATTAATTTGCTCTATTGAGTAAATTCGATAAAATTAATACATAAAAAATCGGTTTTGTTAGTGAGTTAAAGGTTGATTAGATGATGAGGGTGCGTTTAAAAAATAGGAAATAGCACCATAAAAATTCTCTAGAAGTGTCAATATAAGGTGCATTAACAATGGATTTATTAGAGTATCAAGTTAAAGAATGGTTTGGGGAAATAGGCATTCCTGTATTGCCATCTCAAAGAATAGACCATCCTACAGATTTAAAACGCCTGAAAATTCGCTACCCGATAGTGCTGAAATCTCAAGTTCACGCCGGGGAACGGGAGAAAGTCGGCGGTGTGAGAATGGTAGAAACTACGATTGATGCGATCGCCGCCGCTCAAAATATCTTTAATCTATCAATATGGGGCGAATTACCAGAAGTTTTATTAGCTGAATCTAAGTATGATGCCCAGCAAGAATTTTATTTAGCTGTAGTTTTAGATACTGCAATTTGTCGTCCGGTGCTGTTAGGTTCCACAGAAGCAAATATTGATTTGGAATTAGCCGATCAAAAAATGCAGTATGTGGTTGTTGAACAAGACTTTTCACCTTTCTACGCTCGTAGACTAGCATTAAAAATGGGTCTGCAAGGTACGCTGATTCAATCTGTCAGCACGGTGTTAGAAAAAATGTACCAGTTATTTGTACAGAAAGACTTGGACTTAGTAGAAATTAATCCTCTGGGTGTCAACCTTGCTGGTGAAGTGATGGCGCTCAATGGTAAAGTCAGAGTCAACGAACGTTCCATTGGCAGACATCCAGAAATTGCTGCAATGGCAGAAAAAACAAATAATCGTCAACATAAAAGAAGCATAACTAATGGGCGTGCGGGTGAGTTAAAAAGTTTAGATGCACAAGGTAGAATCGGCATTTTAGGTAATGGTACTGGTTCTATCATGGCGACCTATGATTTAGTTGTCAGTAGTGGCGGTAAACCAGGGATATCTCTTAACTTACGCCATGCAGCAATTACTGATCCTGCACCCACCACATTTTATGACCGCCTAGTTAAAGGACTCAACACCTTAGCTGTTGACAGCAATACTCATGTGATATTAATTAATCTGCTAGGAAGTGTTCCCCAACCAGAAGAAGCAGCACAAGCGATCGCCCAATTTATATTAAATAATAAAGGTGAAACTCAGTCATTACTGGCCAAGTCCAACGGTAGCAAAAGCCGTAGTCAAAATCTCTCACCCCATTTAGTCGTCCGTTTAGCGGGTTCAGAACTGGATGCAGCTAAAGATGTTTTAACTGACTTACAAACTCATGAAAATGGATTGATATTAGTAGAAGATTTAGACGCAGCCGTAGCAGCAGCAGTCAGATTAACTAAATCCCCAGCTTATAAAAAAGTTTCTTAAAATCTGAGTCAGTTGTCATTAGTCATCAGTCATTAGTCAACAGTCCATAGTCCAAAGTTATTTTCCCCTGCTCCTGTACTCCCCCTTTTCCTCTCCCCCCCTCTCCCCTATGAACTTAACGCCAGATAGTAAAGTGATTATTCAAGGCTTCGGTGAATTTATTTCAGCGAGTCATATTGCTCAGATGAAAGCTTATGGAACCAATTTAGTTGCTGGAGTTCAGCCTGGATGCGGGGGACAGGAACTCTATAATCTGCCAGTTTTTGATTTGGTAGAGGAAGTGGTAGGGCAATTTGGCAATATTGACACGACAATTATTTGTGTCCACCCTTACCAAGTCTTAGATGCAGCTTTAGAAGCGATCGCTTCTTACATTCGCCAGATTATCATTATTTCTGCTGGTGTGCCGCCTTTGGATATGGTGCAGTTACTCCGCAAGGCTGAAGCCTGCGAAACTTTGGTAGTCGGCCCCAACAGTCCAGGGATTATTGTTCCAGGTAAAATTCTTTTAGGTACTCAGCCCAGCGAATTTTATACACCTGGAGTAGTAGGTATTGTCAGCCGTAGCAGCACCCTGACTTATGAAGTGGCGCGAGAATTAACACAAGCTGGTTTAGGACAATCAATCAGTGTGAGTATTGGTAGTGATGCGATCGTTGGTTCATCGTTTTTGCAATGGTTGCAAATTCTTGATGAGGATGATAGTACTGAGGCGATCGTTTTAGTGGGACAGCCGGGTGGAGGTAGTGAAGAAGCAGCCGCGCGGTACATTGCTGAAACAATTGATAAACCAGTCATAGCTTACATCGCTGGCAGAGAAGCGCGACCGGGAAAAACTTGGCGACAAACCGGAACTTTAGCCACTGTTGTTGGTCGTCCACCTAATTTTGGCACAGCCCAAAGCAAAATCACAGCTTTTGAAGCCGCAGAAGTTCCTGTTGCTGAACGTCCTTCTCTGATTCCGCAGTTGTTGAAAAAAGCAGTTAATAGTTGACAGTTGACAGGTTCAGTTTACTGTTCACTACTCATTGTCCACTCCCCACTCCCTATTAACTAAATGTTGAGGATTTGTTTTTCGGTGAATAGCATGGCGATGCCTTTTTCGTAATAGGCGGCTTCGTTAATAAAAATTGGGTAAATTGTTGATGTGCCTTCGTAGGCGATCGCTTCACCATCTAGAGTTAAAAATAGCGGATCACCAGGATTTAATGGCTCGTAGTCACGAAATTGTAGATCGGGGTGAATCATTGCCTGAATTTCACCATTTTCGTTTCTAGGATAATCTAGAGTACCTATATATTTATATAGAGTTAGTGAGTGATTGGTTTCTGTAATGTCGGAATAATTATATCTCTCTAAATAATCCAAAATTGTATAGATAAGTTCCTCAGTTTTTTGGAATAGGTCTGCATTTAATACGCCTTGGGCTACAGCACCTACCTCGATGACAAAACCCATCTCACTTAGGGAACGAAGAAAATTACTGCCATTTTCAGGAATAGTAAAACAAACTTTTACTAAAGGATTAATAGCAGTTAAATAGGTAGATAATTGTAATAGAAATGGATGCTGATTACCTAAAATAATACTCAAGCCCATATTGGCTGTTGTACTGTGTAAATCAATGATTACATCTACTTTTGTTTGGTTATCTTCTTTAAGAATTGCAGTTATTTCTTTGGCTCTTATATCTTCATAGCTAGAGAGATGAAGATTTTGCAAGTTTTCTTCTAAAAAACATCTATTTAAATCTTTCTCAATGTAGCGTTTACCTGTCTTAAAAGCTTTGGGATTTCCTAATATAGTTAAAGTCTCAAAACTAGATTTTTGAATTAAATTAGGATACTTTTCAAACTTCTTAACTAGAAATGCACCTGTAAATTCATTGCCGTGAGTGCCGCCAACAATGGCAACACGATTAATTTTCTGCATGAATAACTCCCGAAATGATATTTCTTTGTAAGCAGATATTTTTGTGTTCAAATTATTTATGCTATGAAATTCTATCGTATTAGCACGGTAGTCAAACTTGATGCTATCTGCAATACAGATTTATTTACTAAAATTATATGTAAAAAATATAGCGACTGTAGGGACGTACATCTGTACTCCCCCACTAATGAATGTGTTGCAAATATTTTTAAATTGGTATTAGGCGCTTCTGAGGGCAACTATAGGATCGAGTTTAGCAGCACGGCGGGCGGGAACTACGCCAAAGAATAAGCCGATCGCACCGGAAATACCTACGGCTGTACCAATGGCTACGGGAGAAATTGCTGCTTCTAGGGGTGTCAAAGCTGCTACTAAGAGAATCCCACTTACACCAACACCAGTCCCAATTAAGCCACCGATGGCAGAGACAATCACCGATTCGATGAGAAATTGTAATAAAATATCCTGTTCTGTTGCACCAATAGCTTTGCGGAGTCCGATTTCTTGGGTGCGTTCGGTGACGGAGACAAGCATAATATTCATGATGCCGATACCACCTACGAATAATGATATACCGGCGATCGCAGCTAACATCACTGTCAATGCACCTGTAATCTGTCCGACTGTCTGCAAGGCATCTTTTTGAGTACGGATGGTAAAGTCGTCTTCATCTGTAATTTTATGCCGTTGTCGCAGTAAGTTGGTAATTTGAAAGACTGCTGCATCCACACTTTCGGCGTTTTTAGCTGAGGCGACAACG
The DNA here is from genome assembly GCF_019976755.1 of Nostoc sp. MS1. Classification (NCBI taxonomy): domain Bacteria; kingdom Bacillati; phylum Cyanobacteriota; class Cyanophyceae; order Nostocales; family Nostocaceae; genus Nostoc; species Nostoc sp. MS1. The sequence goes on along the minus strand of NZ_AP023441.1, from coordinate 3,302,577 downwards.
TAGGTTAACTCCAACCCATAGGGAGAAGTGCGTCCGACAATGCGGTTAGCGGCGGTGATGATAGGTACGAGGGCTGCATCATCATAATCTACACCCAAGTTTGAACCTTTGGCTTCCAACACACCAATAATTTGAAAACTGGTATTCTTGATGCGTAACTGCTGCCCTACAGGGTTAGTATTGCTAAAGAGTCTTTCAGCTAACTTTGCACCGAGTACGGCAACTTGATTGCTGCGTTTGCTATCTATATCGCTAAAAAATCGCCCCCTTTCCACATCAAAATCCCGCACTAACAGGAAGTTGGGATTTGTACCAATAATATTAATGTTAGTATTTCTATTACTGTAAGTGACTACTTGCCGACTATTTAACTCTACAGTTACGGCAGCTACAGTGGGTACTTGAGTGGCGATCGCTTCTGCATCGGCTAGTACCAAAGTCTTGGGTAGGTTGGTGGTGATACGCTGCGTGGCTTGGTTCCCAGGAATGACAAACAGCACATTCGGCCCTAAAGATTCTAACTGCTTTTTGACATATCTCTGTCCGCCTTCACCAATACCAATCATGGCAATAACGGAGGCGTTACCGATGACAATGCCCAACATAGTTAGGGCGCTACGCAGTTTGTTAGATAGCAGGGTTTTACCTGCCATTTGCATACTTTCTAGGAAGTTCATTGATTTGCTTTTTCTTTAGCCTTCTGAATTTTGTAATCTTTAGGTAAGTCAACAAACACGCGATCGCCCTCTTTGATTCCAGATAAAACTTGCGTCTGATCCTGAATTTGTGCGCCTATTGTGACTTCCCGAAATTGGGGTTTATTTTTGGCATCTGGTACTAGAACACCTGTTTTCCCGTTTTCGGTGACAATGGAAACTGTAGGTAATACCAAAGCTTGATTAACGCGATCGCCCAAGAAAGTTAAATCTACATTTAAGCCAGAGCGTAATTTATCTGCACCCGTATCAATAGCTACCCGCACTTGAAAGGATGTCACACCCTGTTCCACAACTGCTTCCGGGGCAATTAAACGCACACGCCCACGAAACACTTGATCAGGATACGCATCAGCGACAATTTCCACTTGTTGTCCCTGCTTAATTCGACCGATATCAGCTTCGGGTACTTGTGCCAATACTTCTACACCCTGTGCTACAGCCACAATCGAACTAGAAGTTGCTGAGGCGCTAGTAGAAGCTGAGGTGGTAGGAGTGACGAAAGAGCCGATATTGGCGTACTTTTGCGTCACTATGCCAGAGAAGGGGGCGCGAATTACGGTATCCGCTAATCTGACTTGGGCGGCTGCTAACTGTGCTTGTGCGGCTCTGACGGCGGCTTGACGTTGGGCAATTTCTTCAGGACGGCTACCTTCTTGTGCTAGTACCAAAGCGGCGCGTGATTCAGTGACAGCCGCCTCCTTTGCAGAGATGACTTCGCTACGAGTACCACTCTGCAATAGTGATAATTGTTTTTGCGCTTCTGCTAAATTAGCCCTAGCACTTCTATCTTCGCTCACGGCTTGGTCGTATAATTGTTTCTTCTCTGCGCCCTGTTCGTAAAGATACTGATAACGTTTTACCTGTTCATTTGTGTAATTTACCTTAGCTTGGGCTGCATCAACTCTGGCTTGGGATTGGGCAATTTCTTGGGGACGATTTCCAGCGACAGATTCAGCTAATTGGGCTTGGGCTTGGGCTAAACGTGCCTTGGCTTGAGCAATTTCTTGAGGACGGCTCCCTGCTTTAGCTTCATCTAACTGGGCTTGGGCTTGGGCTACATTAGCTCTATATTGAGCAATTTGGGCTTCAATTTCTCCCACATCCATCCGAGCGATAATTTGTCCTTGCTGGACGCGATCGCCTTGCTCTACGTATAATTGCGCTAGTACACCAGGATTTTTTGGACTAATATTTACACTCTGAACTGGCACAACTTTACCACTAGCCGTAATTCTAATAGTGACGTTCTGAGTTTCTACGGGAACCGTTAGTTGTGTAATATCTTGTTTGCTGCTTCCCTGCTGGACAATCTTATAAGTTGTAGTTGTGCCAACTACTAACACACCAGCAGCCACTAATCCCGCCAGCCAACGAGTCGGATGTTTAAGTTTGCCAATAATTGGAACTTCTATATACACAATCATAAGTAGCAGCCTATTAACCTTGGTTCAGGAAGTGGTGTGATTCTGAGCAGGGAAGCCAAAAATCAAGAGTTTGACAACTGGGCAAGTAAATATTTATAGAAATTTGATAACTTAACAAGTAATAAATGATATATTGCGCAAATTTGATTTTAGCCTCTAAAAAATTTTTATGCCTTCACCTGAATGGGTGAACTGAACTAATTCCCACTTTCCTTAAGGTATAAAAGGTGAATCACTAACCCAAGTAAGTCGGTGCAATAAAACCAAACTATGTAATTAACGAAGGCAGGAGGCCGTTTTTAGCTTGAACTGACAGAAGCCTCTCACTTACCGCGAAGCGCGGAAGTGATGAGATGAATGGCGCTTGTGTTGACGACAGTTAAGCGACCAATGCCGACATGCAAGGGAGGAAAACATGGAGGAAACGAACAATTCTTAATCTTCTGGTTGTTGCTGATTTTCAATATATTTTTTCAAGCAGCGATCGCGCAATTGGTTCTGTCTTTGGGTACAGGCTTTTAGTTGAAGGGATTGCAAACATCATAAATTATTAGCGCAGCTAAACCTTGGGGGAGAAAGTTTATGATGCTCGATACCTCGCCAGAAACTCAAGCAACCACTCGCAAAAACACAACCTGGATTATTGCTCTGAGCATTGTGCTGATTGTTTTGGGAATAATTGCTATACTGATGCCCATCGTCGCCACAATTGTTTCTGTTTCAGTCTTCGGATGGATCTTTCTGATTGCAGGTATTGTCCGGCTGGTAAAATCGTTTCAATCCAAACCGATTCGGGGATTCTGGCTGAGTCTTGTGATAGGAATTGTTTACATGATTGCAGGTTTGATTCTTCTAAGTAATCTTTTAGCAGGAGCGGTTACTCTGACACTAGTTTTAGCCAGTATTTTTATATTAGAAGGAATTGTGGAAATTATTGCCAGCTTTAAAGCTCGGACTGGTAGTCATTTGTCCTGGCTGGTATTAGTAGATGGCATAATTACTCTGATTTTAGGAATTTTTATTTTGTATAGTTGGCCAAATAGCTCGTTCTGGCTAATTGGATTGTATGTTGGGATTAGTTTGATCTTCAGTGGCGCATCGCTGTTGTCAATTGCCACTGCTACTCGTAAAGCATTAGCTCTTAATTAAGTATTGTTTTAGATTAAATGATGAAAGTGATAGCAATAGCTAAATCAACTCACAACGGCAGCACAGTTTAAGGTGCGTTTGCTCTGGGATTTATACCCTGTTCCAAGAGATTTTCGCCTTAAAAGGCAAGGTTTTAAACCCGCTTGTTTCGATAAAAGTAAATAAGGCTCAAACTCTTTCTCCCCCTGCCTTATCCCAACAATATTTATTTACGCCGACCTACTTATTCTGATTGTTCCTCAATTAAATACACTTCATGTCCTTTGATTTCTACACCATGTGCAGCCAGACATTTTTGCCAACCTTCACGAGTACCAATTTCGCTTTTTTGCTTCAGCAGCCCAAATTGCTGTTCTTGTTGAGTGAGTTTAGCAAATTGTTCATAGAGTGGGTAGTTACTGGTAACGAAGGTTTCTTTACGGTGTAATACGGGTGGGTTGGCGCGATTGCTGTAATCGCGGTGAGTTACATACAGGGTTTTTAAGTCTATTGTGATACTAGCTTTGAGGGCAGGGTGGGGGTCAGTGTCGAAATCTGGATAAAATAGGTAGGATATTTGCGGTTGGTCAATGTAATATTTAATCAGTGTAGCTCCATCTACACGCCCAATGGTACGGCTGGCGCAACCTTCATATATGCGTAGCAATGGGTCGAGGGCAACTAAGGCAGAGACATGGACATATAAAGCGCCGCGTGTGTGTTTACCAACTTTGCTTTTGTCGCAGGCTGTTTGCACAACTCCTGGTCTACCTAAACTAAATAACTTTTGGTCGGCGACTTCGCAAGCTTCCTCGTAACTACCAAAGAAAGCTTTGATATCATGGCGCATTTCTGGTGCGAGTTGGGAAAATCTGGGACGTTGATCAAAGTGAGTCAGAGCAAGGTAAACTTGGATATCTAAAGAACGACGATAGGCGATCGCATCCCATTCTGCTTCATCAGTGGCTTGGAGGACAACAGCGAAAGCCCGGCGGAAATTACCAAATTCGCTCAGTAATTCTTGTTCGTTGGCTAATTCCCCTTTCACTGGCAGTCTACCGCGCTTGGTGAAAAATGCCATCAGAGGCGCAAGTTGTTCTTGATAGTCTTCAAACCGCTTTGTCGGGATGCGGACTCGCGGTGTAGCGGTGCGAGAAAAGAAGCGAATAGCTTTGAAGCTTTCTTTTTCGGCTTCATCGCGGAAGACGAAGTAAACCCCCAAGGCGACGGGAACCGCATCAACATTTAGGACTTCATCAATATATTTTTTTAGTTCTGCTTGTTCGTAATATTTTTGAAACGTATTACGGCTAGTGACAATACCATCGCTATAAGCGAGTTGTGCTTTACTAGAAGCGTTAATTAATACTTGTGCTGCAACAATTAAAACATTACGGGTGAGTTCCCAGGCTTGGATGAGACTTTGACGGCGTTCTTCTTGGTCTTCGATAACGTTGAGGACGTAACCTAAATTAACTACATCGGCGGCGGTAATTGGTTCGTTAGGGTAGTAATAAGGGTCCCAACCCGCGCTGTTGTAGCCAAGGTTAGCCACACGCTGAACATCACCACCGTAACCACAACCGTAGTCAAAAAATGTCTTGTCTGGGTTAAGGACTGCCCATTCTATAGCTAATCTTACAGGACGAGAGATTTCCGCTCTTGCGATCGCGGCTCGATGACGCTCGATTTCTAACGCTTCAGACATAATATTCAGTTAACAGTCAACAGTTAACAGTTAACTAATATCCTTTCCATCTTTTATTGCAATTTCTATTAAATCTTCAATTTTCTTGATATTTGGGTCGCCTGCTAGGTAGCCAATACCCCGATGTAAATGTAAGCGGAATTGGGTAGCGAGGGTTTCTTTATCTATGGGGAGTTTGTCATTGTGACAGCGTTGTTTGAGGGCGAGGAGGAGAATATCGGAGATTTCGCCGCCAAAGACACGCCATGTCATTTCCACATTGCTATCTTGAGGAATGGGAACAGGGGAAGGTGGAGTAGCTTCAGCGAGGGAACGACAAAAAGCCCAGCGACATAAAATATTCCATTGGTCGATTTTGGTACTGCGGCGGAGTTTTAACAGTTGGTCTTTGGCTGTTTGCGATAGCCTAATTCTTTCGATTGGGGCTTCCATAATTAAAAATGGGAAAAATTCTCTATATTATACTTTTATATAAGTAACCTTACTGAATAATATATTAATCAATTTGGTATAATGTTTGTTTATAAATATAACTCAAAACTTTTTTATTAATATATTGGAAAAAATATAATTTATTAATTCTTTTTATTCTTAAAGGATGTTATGGCTAAATTGCAATTGCATTTTAATGGTTCTTTTGCTTTAAAAAAAGATGAAGTAAGCAGATTACTTCATGCTGCTGCTCAAGAGAAGGGTTTAGATGATAGCTTGCCAAATTTGATGGAAAAAACAAGTTTAGGTAATGCCAAGGTAGGAAGGGTAAAAAGTTGGGCGGTACGTGCGGGTTTAGTTAAAAATAATCGTCCTAGTCCAGAAGGGGAAATTGTTTTACGGCTAGATCCCAACTTTGAGTCGAGTATTACAGATTGGTTAATGCACTTTTATTTAAGTTTTGGCGATCGCGGTCTTTTAGTAGCACCAGAAAACCCTACTGATTGGGGTGCTTGGACTTACTTTGTCTATACATTTGTACCTAATTATCCTAAATTTACTAAGGAAGAATTGCTATATCATAGTGCATCAATATTTGAAGAAGAAAGCAAAGTAATTGCTGATAGAATTAAGTTTATATTAAGAGCATATACTGAGTTTAGCGCTTTAGCAGCCTGCAAGTTTATCACTCAAGAAAAGAATGAATATGTGAGTGGATATGCCCGTTTACCTAATGCTTATTTATTAGGTTATTTCTTGGCTAAGTTATGGGAACGTGACTTTAAAGGCGAGGGTTCAGTTCTTACTCAGTCTATAGTGAACGACAAAATGGGGCTGGCTGCTGTCCTGGGAGTGAAAGCAGAGGCGTTACAAGAACAGCTAAATACCCTAGAAGCTTACGGCATCATCGAACAGCGTCGGGCAGTACCTCCTTTTCAGGTAATTCCGCGTTGGGGTGAACCCTTGGCACTGCTGGAGAAAGCCTATGAAGGCTGAGGATAACTTGCTACTGCGAGATGCTAGACCTGATGATAGAGTTCACCTGCTACTGTGGGATACACCTGACGAAGCAGAACTGAAACGTATTGTTTATTACAACAATGCTCATCGTATCAATTACCGAGAAAATTTGCTACAAAGGATTCAACCGGGAGAAAGTTTTCTTGCACTACATCACAATTTAGATGTGGAACTCAGGGCTATTAAGTCAATTTGTTCTGGTGTTGACAAACAAATTGTTTTACTCGAAGGTTTAGACTGTCTCATTACTTACCTGCAAGTTACATCTGGTAGTCGTATTACCCTTTTCTGGAAACAACTGGAAGAGACTCGCAAGCTAGAAAAACTTTTGTGGATACTCCTACCTCATCAACTAGCACCGAAAAATTGGTTGCCAGAGAGAATTAGGCGCATTCCTTCAGCATAAGGCAGGAAGAAAGAGGGTTTTATTGTGATTTGTCTTTTTTAACCTACTGGACTGTTTCAGCTAATTTAGTGCTTTAGTCAACAATATATCATCTTATTCATCTGCGTTTATCTGCGTCCATCTGCGTTCAATTTTTTCCAAATCTATTGCCACATTTTAAGCTTGCCACGCCACTAAACTGATTATTTCTCATCGACTTACTTAAGTTATCTTTTTGCATTTGCCATTTTAAATTAACTATGTTCCTCAACCAACTTGTTGAAATTAACGAAAAGGGTAGTATTGCTAGTTCTGTAAACTTTGGCATGATGGATAATTCCCATCAAAATTTATCTTTATGCGAAAGTTTTATTTTTAACTATGATGCAGCTAAACCTGAGTTATCTACGGTTGGTATTTTGGATGCGGTGCGTCGTAGCTATCATAGTGCAAATCAGCCGAATATCCACTTGATGATTCAACAATATGGTAAGGGGAAATCTCATTTTGCGATCGCTATAGCCAACTTTTTCCAAAAACCCTGCCACAGCCAGGAAGTACAAGGTATTTTGTCACAAGTGGAAAAGGCGACATCTAGTAAAAGTCAGGCTATTTTTGAAGGGCTGAAGCTATTTAAACAAAATCAACGTCACCAACATTTGGTTATCTGTCTTAGTGGTGACATCGGCGGCGATATCAGGAAGCAATTTCTACAACAACTTGTCAAAAGTTTGGCAGCAGCAGGTATTCAAGATTCTTTAGCACAACATATATGTAAGGAACCCCTAAGTTATTTAGACAATTTAACTCCAGAGGATCAAGTAAAGGCTGAGAGATATTTACAAAGTATTGATAATACTGATGGCAATTTAAGTAAACTTATCAGCTTACTCAGACAAAACAATCCTGGCGTTATCTCTACTGTAAAAAAACTTGCCTTTCAACTCACAGGCTTAACTCCTGATTTTACAGCGAATATAGATATTCAAGCAATTTTAGAAGACCTAATAAGAAATTATTGTACTGGTGAGAATGCTTACTTCCAAGGAATTTTAATATTATTTGACGAACTAAGTCGATATTTGAGAGATTGGGCAGTAGATGATATTGGTGCTGGGGGTACAGCACTGCAAAATATTACTAATATTTGCGAAAATTATAAAGGAAAAATTGCTCTGTTAAGTTTTACCCAAATTCATCTGGGTCAAGCAGTAGGAATTCCTGCCAATGCAATATTAGAATATCAAAAGATTGCCACTCGCCTAGCGCCAAAGGATGGGACTACTTACAACCCTACTTCTAGCTTAGAACTGGTCGTCAAAAATTTATTATTACAAAAAGATGATTTTGCTTGGCAAACATTTGTTTCTCAATGGCATAACAGTTTGAGGAGAGAAGCGGAAACAGCTTTTGAGCGAAGAATTAAAATTTATAAAGAGAAAGGCTGGTCTTTTCAGGAATTTTACAATCATTTGTCGGAAGGTTGTTTTCCCCTGCATCCTTTGACAGCATATTTATTATGCAACCTTGATTTTACTCAAGATAGAACAGCAATTCAGTTTATTAAAGGCTATGTGAAAAACTTTATTGCTAATCACGCTGTAGAAGATGCTGGCAAACTCAATTATATCTATCCCATTGCTTTAGTTGATACGTTTCTGGAAAACTTTTCTAATTATCCTGTTTATAGTCAATATAAGAAAGCTATAGATTTGGTTGTTGGGGCTGATGATACAGATGAATTGATGGTGCTTAAGGCGTTATTTTTATATGAAGCCAGTGGCGAAAAACTCACCAAGCCTGATAGGGAAGAACATCAAGAAATTTTACTAATATTGACAGGTTTATCTAAATTTAAACTCCAGGCGGCACTGGATAAATTAGAGAAGGAAAGAGATTTAATTTACCACCGTCCAGAAATTAAACTCTATCGTTTCTGGGAAGGAATTAATCCTAAAAGTATTCAAGAAGAAATTGAGGAAAAAACTAAATCACAGGAAACATCAATTAATAATGTTGTCAGTTATTGTGAGCAAGTTGAAATTCTTAAAGAATATCCAGCTACGCTAACAATTAGCGCTACACAGTTTGTCAAAGACAATAAATTAGTCAGTGAAGACTGGCGGTTTGAGCGTAAGATATATACTATTGATAGATTTATTAAAGCCCTAGAAAGTAATCGCATTCTTAAAGAAACTAGCGAAAAGGGGATTTTGGCTTATGTCTTGGCAGAAACTCAAGAAGAGTTACAGGATTTTCGCAATCAGATAGCTAATTATTTATCAAAATCGCCCATAAAAAATTACATCGCCGTCGCTATTCCTACAGAAGAGACTGGAAATTTATCTCGGATGATTATCCAAATAAAAGCACTGGAAAAATCTGATCCTACTGAAAAAAGATTTTTTGGAAAAGCTTATCAAGAACTGCTTCAGCGTTGGCAAGGCGAGGTAAACACAAGATTAACTAGATTATTAACTAATTGTACTTATCATTGTGTGGGAATAGAAAAGATTCCCTTGGCTGAACAACAAAAAGCGCAACGGGTAATTAGTGTACTTCTACAAGATTTGTACCCCTTGGTTCCACCTGTGGATGAAATTGATAAAATGCGTTCAGACCATCAAACAGGTAAAAAAATTGTTGGCTGGACTGCAAAACAAATATTGATTGAAGATAATATCAATCAACAGACACTTCCTGACCGTTCTTATAGCACTGTTATTGACCAGATTTTTGTTAAGTTATGGGGACTGTTTAAGAAAACATCTGATAAATATATTGTTCAAGCACCAACTAATGAGAAAATCCGCGTTGCTTGGGATAAAATTTCGGAAATTACTGACTTAGAAGGTTTATCGCCAAACAGTGTTGACTTAGAGAAAATTTGGCAAGCGCTTTCTACGCCACCTTTTGGTTATAGCGAGTATAACTTTACTATGTTGCTGGCGGGATGGTTGGCAATTCACCGCAGAGAAGTAAGTTTAAAAGGACGCATCAAACTGACTACAAAAAAGGGTGAATTGGTTGCTACAGAAAATAAGTCTGTGCAGAATTGGGGTAACACGGAGATTATATTAAACCCGACTACATTTGTTGAGGATTGGATTGTTAAGCACAAGTCTAAACTAATTCGTCGTCAACAGATACAAATGCCGACGATGCCGCCATCGCCTATGGAATATGAACAGGCGCAGGCGTATCTGGCTGCTGTTGCTGCTTTTTTAGAGTCTAATGAACCGGAGGAGTCAGAAAAACAAGAGTTAACTAAGAATAAAAAGCTGGTGAGTGCTGGGGTTGGGGAAATTGACAAGTGGTTGCAACCAGTGGAAGCGGTGGAAAAATTACCCCATGATGCAAAATTAGCGACGCTTTTACAACTTTACCCGCAACTGTCGCAGCGATCGCCAAACAATTCCATTTTACCCACACCACAACAACGCGATCGCACTTCGCAAGCATGGCAAACTATCGCTGATAAAATTAATCAAATAGTAGCAGCAAAAAGCCAGCTTGCTGAATCCTTAGCTACAGAACCAGATTGTATTGCTTATCAGGGTGAAATTCAAGCAATTATTGACCAAATTAACCAAATTACAGGCTTGCCTCCCCACCTAATTGAGAGTTTGCAAAATTCCCTCAGTGCCAGCCAAATTAAATTAACAGATATTAGGCAGCAGGCACAAGCAGGACAAAAGCAAGCTGAAGATAGACAAATCATACAGAATATCCGCAATTGTGCCACAAAAAGCAAAACAATTCATCTGGCTCAAGAGGCGCTGCAAGAAATTACCAATTTACAATCTGGGTTTAACTATCCTGATAAATTTGCGGCGGAAATTGCTGGACTTGTGCAGTCAATTGAAAATAAAATTAATGAATATCGTCATAGTTTGGCAAGTCTTCGCACTCAACTACTATTAGTAACTAGTCTGCCAGATTTAGATGCTATTAATACAGAATATGCCAAACTAGATATTGTGTTTCAAGATACTGCTGATTATGTAGACTATCAGGAATTACAACCACAGATTCAAAGTTTAAAGAATGACCTTGAGCAGATACAAAGACTAGAATTTCGTTATCAACAAAGTGAGACAATTGCTAGTTGTGATGAGGTTTTGGCAATAATTGCTAGTCGAGAGTTGAATATCTGTAATGCTGACCGATTTCAAGCAAGAATTGTTCAGTTAGAAACAGATTTGCACAAGAAAATCCAAGAATATACTGCGCAATTACAAGAATGTAAGCATAATTTAGGGCATTTAACAACAGTAGAAGAGGCACAAAGATTTCAGAAAGAACTACGGAAAAAATCAAATCAATACTTGCAATCAGAATTAGAAATAGAGTATGAAGCAACTATCGAAGAATCGACACTATTAATTGAGTTATTGCAGATAGCCGAGTCAACAAAGTTAGAGAGTTTAGCAGCTTGTCAAACTCAGTTAGATAAACTACAGGATTGGGAAAATAGAACTGAAGGCGTGAGTGAAAAATTTAGCGATCGCCTAAAATCACTGCGTACAGAAATAGCACAAAAACAATCACAAATTTTGCAACAAGCACAAGCTGCTGCCGAGGAATGGGTGAGGGGTTTAGAAAATAGTTGCACCGAAATCTACCAATTGTCTGATGATACAGATAGGCTGGAAGCTGTAGATAATTTAATAGGGCAAATTCAAACCCAAAAGGATAATTATATTGGCTTGCTTAGTGATTCAGCAACTCAGTTATTAGCAAATATCGAGCGTCAATGCGTTGAGGAAAGAGATAAAGATATAGCTAATCAAATCTTCTTTTTGTTCCGCCAACTTCCTGATTTACAACAACAAAATGTCTACGCCAAGTTAGGACAAATGCTCACCCAAACGAGGGAGGATGAGTAGGGATGGATGATAAACTTATCATACTAGACCCTACGGGACTGTACGATATTCCCTCTGGCTATATTCCCATCACTACAGAAGTAGAATGGATACAGTCATTTGGTGTAAGTGATGTTCCCTGCTGGGTAAAAGGTGAGCGATTATGTGAATGGGCAAAAACTTGGCTGAGGGTGTGGAATAGGAGTGCGGAAATTGCCGAGATTAAACAACATCCCCGCCACAAGCTGACACAATTGTTTGGTACTGTACCCTTACCACAAAATTGGACTGACGAGCAAGTATTGATTTTCGCCACCCAGTTAGATGCTTATCCCCAAGACAACCCCATCGCCCACTTTTTAGCAGACAATATCGCTGACGTTAATGGACAGATATGGTTTACCCAAGCCTCAATTTCCCATCTCGCCGCTTGGTTAGCAATTGTAATTCCCCAAGAATACCAACCTTTTGAGCGAGTTTGGCAGCAGCAGTTTCTAGAACATGAGTTAGCCACCTACTACCAAACTGAAGATAAATTATTACTGTTGCGTCGGTGGTTAGGCATAGCAGAACCAGTAGTTAACGACATCGGCAAATATCCCTTACCAATTCCCGACTCACTTACCCAAGAGTTTGACAGCTATTGGGAACAACTCATCATCCGTACCGAAGGCAAGATTTTAGATACCCTCGCCTCTACTACCCAAGTAGGTATGGAAAGCATTGCCAATTGTGCTTACAAGGTTTTCGGCTATCATCCTCACTGGATTAATCGAGTACGGGAAGCTAAAGTTACACCTTATTTAAACTATCAACAGCAGCAACAATTAAGCCAGAGTAAAAGTCCATCTGTACCCCAACCCCTAGCTTTAGATGCCAGCCCTCAGCAAGCTTTAGCTTGGGTGACAAAAGAGTATTTGCCCTTCCGTCGCTGGGAAGTCACCAAGCAATCTACATCTAAAATTAGTGAGAGTCTAGCCCATAGCTTTGTTGATTGGATCATCCAGCACTACCCCCAGATGCAGGTAGACTCAGTAGCAGATTCTTACCTTAACTACAGCGTGGCTTCAAGAGTACAGCATCTTTGCCAAGAAAGTCCAGTTCTTTGGGTTGTAGTCGATGGTTTGGGATGGTTGGATCATTTAGAACTGTTAGCTTTACTCACCAATAATTACAAGCTGGCTGTAGAAACTGCGATCGCACCCAAGTTTAGCATCCTACCTACTAAAACAGAATATGCCAAATGGAGCTTATACGCTCAACTTTTACCTAATGACCCTGCTTGGGTGGCTGATGCTGGCAAAGCTTTTGTCAAAATGGGCTTAGGCAAACGTTATACAGACAAGCAAGTTGACAAACTCTACAGCGCTTTGAAAAAAAAGACACATCAATTATATTGTTGGGATACAGATGAGTTTGATAGCCTGTATCACCATCAAAAAGACTGGCAAAGCTTTTATGAATTGGAACGTCCCCACACTCTAGAAGGCATTGCCAAAAAGATTGATTATTGTTTGCAACAATACCCTAACCCGGAAGCATTAAGAATCGTCATTGCTAGCGACCACGGTCAGATAATGGGTACTTCTGAAAAAATTACTCATTGCCCTCCAGGGCTGCAACCTATGGGCAGAATGGCGATTGGTAAAACTGATGATCACAGGTTTGTGGTTTTAGAGAGCGATCGCTATAGTCTCCCCCACGATATTAGTATTATTAAAGGCTCCGCTAGTTTAAGTTCTTTCAGTTACACTAATAATCAAAAAATTATCGGTTCTCACGGAGGTTTATTTCCTGAAGAAGTTGTAGTTGGTGTATCTGTCCTGCGAAAATATATTCAACGTCGTCCTGTGCGAGTTTTTTGCTGTGGTGAAGGTAAACCCAACCAATCAGGAGAACTAGAAATTACCATCGATAATCCTAACTCAGTACCGCTTACAAATCTTTGTTTATATATTCAAGAATTACCCAGTTTTCTACAGGGTGAACTATTAGCAGAAATACCAGATCATCAGCGCTGTAGTTGGAAAATAATTATTTCCCATGTCCCAGAATTGCCACCAAATCAAGGTAATGAGCTATTTTTATCTGGTGAATTAACTTTTCAATTTGCCGATGCTGAAACGGCAAGCGTTGCCTTAGACCCTGACTCAAAAATTACTATCAAGCAAATATTTAGTAGTGGATTTGATATAGATGAATTTTTGTGAGCATACAACCTATAATAACGATTTAGTGCGCGATGTTTTCGGTAATCTTTGTATTGATAAAACTAGATTGCCATCAAGTGGACTAACTTCTATTGGTCTGCCTAGCTTTGTGGCTGAATGGCTGCTAGATAAAATTGTCCCAGGTTCGGGAAAACTCACCTCTCTAGAATTAGAAAAAGTTAATAACTTTATTAAAAAAGCCTTTCCCCGCAAAGATGACCGTAATGAAATTATTTTCGATTTGACTCAAGGAGAAATAAGAAAACTCATTGCCTTGATGCAGGTACGCATCAAATTAGAACAGGGAGGACGAGTAATTTCTGAACCATTGGCACAAATTCCGGCGCTGAATTTAACTGAATGTAGCATTGCTACCGATATTGTTGAACGTTATAAAATACTTTTACGCCAAGGGATATGGGGAAAAATTACTTTAGCTATGCTTCCCGAAGGTAAAGTAGAAGTAATGGATTTTGAACCATTCCAATGTTCGCAAGTTGACTTACAAGCTTATGCTGAATGTCGGTCAAAATTTAATACACAACAATGGCGAGATTTAATATTTTGTTCAATGGGTTTTAACCCCCAGCATCCCAGCTATGACCACGAAGCAAAAACATGGGTATTGGCTAGGTTGCTAGCATTAGTAGAGTCTAATTATCATGTCATAGAACTAGCGCCTAAAGGTACTGGTAAAAGCTTCTTTTTTGAAAATATCAGTAGTAAAGTTAGTTTAATTAGTGGTGGTAAAGTTACTCCGGCACAATTATTTTTCAATGGTAGAACTAAAGAAGTTGGTTTACTTGGTCGTCATGAAGTTGTCGTTTTAGATGAAGTCCAAAGTTTAACTTTTGATAATTCTGAAGAAATGATTGGCCCGTTGAAGAATTATCTAGCAAGTGGTCGTTATAACCGTTCTGGTTTTGCAGATATTTCTAGTGATTGTGGGTTAGTAATGCTGGCTAATATTGAACTAGATGAGGAATTACAACCACGCCATGAAGATAATTTAATTACTAATTTGCCTAAATTTTTTGCTGAAACGGCATTATTAGACCGATTGTGTGGGATTATTCCTGGTTGGAAAATTCCTAAGTTTAACAGAGATATGGTAGCCCATCAAGTAGGTTTAAAAATGGATTTTTTTGGCGAAGTTTTATTATCATTACGCCACGATAATCGTTTCATCTCTTACGCACAGCAGCATACTCACTTTGACAAAAACGTTACTGTTCGTGACCAAAATGCTATCCTCAAATCAGCATCAGGATTTCTCAAAATTTTATATCCTCATTTGCAATTAACATTAATGGATTACGAGCGTGATTGTCTAGAACCTGCTTGTAAACTACGCCAAGCTGTCCGCAACTCACTATATTATCTTGATGATGAATTTAAACAGCTTGGTAGAGAAATTTATGTGGAAGCAAAGTAAAATTACCAAAAATATTGATTTTCTAATACTGTTGTTTGCCGAGTCGCTGAATTATATTTTAAAAGATATTCACGAGCGATCGCTTCATTCTCCCTCAACGTCTCTACTTCTTTTTTACCTATTTCCGTATCAGTAGATAGCAAAATTACTTGATGGCTGGCGGCGGGGAAGTATTTCTCTACCAAGTTTTGACGGTGGGAGGAATCAAGCCTACCGAGGGGTGTGTCGATTGCTACTGGTAAGCGTAAGCCAGAGACTTTGGCTAGTCCCCATAAAAAAGCTATTGCTAGTAGTTGTTTCTCCCCGGCTGAGAGGCGATGTTTAGCAACTGGTTTACCATTGAAATCGAATAGAGATAAGGCAAAGGTTTTAGTATCGATAGCGATGCGAAATACTAAATCAGATTTATGTAGTAGGTAGAGGAAACAATTCTTCACTTCCTCCTCTAATTTATTGAGTTTGCGGAGGGTTAATTTATCCCGAAAAACTTTCAGCGTTTCTTGCACTTTGGTTGCTGAAGTAATAATATGTTCTCTACTTTTATTATCAATATTTTCAGTTGTATATTTACTCAACTCTTTTTTTGTCTGTTCGATAGTTTCTGCTAAATCGGCTAAACTACGGCGAGTCGTTTCATAATTAGCCTTAGCTTGCACAACTTGGTTTTGTGCTTCTTCCACAGCCTCACGCAACTTTTGATAAGCTTCTGGTTCGGCGGCTGTTTGCACTTGTCTTTCTAAAACAATTAGTTCTTCTTCTAAGCTTTTAAGATTAGCTAATTGTTGCTTTGCCGAAACTTTAGTATTTTGTAAGTGATATCTAATATTATCTAGCTGGCTTAAACTTTCCTCATCTGCTAATAACCAAGGCGCTTCTGCTTGGGAGTAACCTGTATATAAATTGTCAGCATCTTCAGTTAAAAAGGATTCTATTTTCTCAACTTGTTCGGAAGCAATTGTTAATTGCTGCAACCATTGTAGTAAACGTTTATCTCTCTCAATCAAAACATCCTTGGCTAACTGTACCTGTTGATAACGAAATTCTTTTACACCTTGTGCTTGTACTTGACTAAGTAAATTAGGAATCAACGCCAATGGTAGCGCCTCAGCCGCTAATTGACACATGGACTCTCGGATAGTTTCTGCTGCGTGATTTTTTTCCTTTTGTTGCAGTTCCAACTGATGGCGATCGCTGGCAATTTTACCACCTTCCGAAACAAATTTATCTAAAGCTTCTCGCTGGATTATTTCTAATTCTTCAATTTGGTTTTTAAATATTGCTAACTTTTCTTCTATAACTTGATAATCTGCTTGCTGTTGACGTAATTTTTCCTCAATTTCTTCCAATTCAGCTAAATCTTTAACATCAGCAAGTTCTTTACGTTTACGATTGACTAAAATTTCTAAATCAACTGCTAATCTATCTGCCAATTCTAAACCTAAAAGCCCACGAATAGCTTCAATTACTATTTGTGGTGGTGTTTCCTGTTCCGCCAACTCCTTAACTTGTTCCCCATCAAATAGGAACAGATTGGAAATACCTAGTGGTAAAAAATTTTCTATATAGTCATCCCAGATATTTACCAAAGAATCTACAGGCCAAGTATCATCATCACCTAAAATACCTAGTGCATCTTTCCCATCTTTAGGGTTTTTTTCCCAAGTTCTGACAATACGATATCTTATTGGTTTATCGTCTTCAATATGCTCAAATAGTAACTCTACTCTAGTTTTATCAGCAGGGTTAGCTTGACTATTGACGCATTGAGTTAAAAAATCACTATAACTTAAATTGCCGCGCGTAGAACATTGTGCGCGTTGTCCGTATAATGCAAGACGTATAGAATCCATGAGAGTAGTTTTACCCCCACCATTCATTCCTCCTAACAGAATAATTGGCTGAGGATTTTGTGCAATTCTTGGATCAAGATTGATGACTTGTCTCCCAGCGTAGGGGCCAAAATTTTGTAGAACCAGTTCGAGAAAGAGCATTTTGATTTAAGCAACGGAACACTATTTTAAACGAATATGATTCGCGTCTACAGACTAACGAGTTATGAGTCCTGAGTTGTGTTAGCGGTAGCGGCGCGTTTAGCGCGTGCTGAGTAAAAGTATTTAACCTCCTGCCTCCTGCTTAATTCTTAAAAAACTTCCAATATTGCTTTAATGCTTGATTAATCCAGCTTAGGCGTGATGTTATTACTATGGCTATATGTTTCACTGGCTAGCGTAAAGATTCGCCTGTAAGGGCAGTCTGTTACATCCAGCATACGGAGGTTAAATGTCAGTATTTAAAGCTGTTAACAGCATTGAAGAACGTTTGCAAATACAACGTTTACAGGAACCAACGCGCGTAGTTACATCTACGGTTGGGAGTGATGTCGTAAGAGGGTTGACGAAAACACCTAAATCCTTACCGCCTTGTTACTTTTATGATGACAGAGGTTCTGAGTTATTTGAGCGCATCTGTGAGTTACCAGAATATTACGTGACACGCACAGAAACAGCTATTTTACAACAGTATGCTGGTGAAATTGCCCAAATTACTGGTGCTTGTGAATTAGTAGAACTGGGCAGTGGTAATTCTACCAAAACTCGCGTCTTACTAGACGCTTATGAGCAACTAGATTATCCTCTGCATTATTTACCAATTGATGTATGTGCAGGAATTTTGGAAACTAGCGCCAAGCAGTTGCTACAAGATTATCCTTCCTTAAAAGTTTACGCCCTGGCAGGAACTTACGAATCAGCCCTGGCACAACTCACCACTAGAACATTATCCAGCCGGATGATTTGTTTTATTGGCAGTACGTTGGGTAATCTTAACCCACAAGAGTGTGATATTTTCTTATCGCAAATCAGAAGCAGCTTGCAGACGGGTGAATATTTCTTGTTGGGAGTAGATTTGCAGAAGCCAAAGGAAATTTTGGAACCTGCATATAATGACAGCCAAGGCGTAACCGCAGAGTTTAATCTCAATATGCTAGAGCATTTAAACAGGCGGTTTGAGGGTGATTTTGATACAACACAGTTTACACACTCGGCATTTTATAATGAGGCTGAAAAGCAAATTGAGATGCACTTAAAAAGTGAGCGATCGCAAACAGTCCATTTAAAATCGCTCAACCTCACCGTCAATTTTGCCCCAGGTGAAACCATCCTCACCGAAATCTCTCGTAAATTCCACCTCGACACCATCAAGCAGCAACTTACAGCAAAAGGTTTAAAACCCATCCAAGCCTGGACTGATAAAAATCAGTGGTTTGGTGTAATGCTATGCCAATTGCAAGCGTAAAGAATATAAATTCAAAATTTAAGAACCAAAGTCTCTCAAGGTTTTAAGTTTTGAATTATTGGTGCATTTGGGAAGTTTGAGTTAAATTCAGTAGGAGCGCACAGTTAGCTGTGCGCTTTCTTACTATATGTAAATATCAAGAAAAACTTTAACTCTGAATATTTAGTATTATTACTTACTAAATATCACCAAATTAATACTCAATACTATTCATATTTTAATAACGATGATATCAAATATAGTATATTTAGATGCTGCATATATGTAATTTTACGATAAAAAAATATGTAAGGATGGTATAAAGTATCTGATAATCCTTTATAAAGGTGAAAAGTATCACATATATTTTAAATATATTCTTTTATACCTTAAGAGCAACACACAAGTAGAGGAGCTAAAAATGTCTTCTAATTTCTCTCGCCGTCAGATACTGAAAACAGCTGGCTTCATTACTGGTGCAGCTTCCGTAAGCAGTGCGCCAATACTGAGTAATTTAATTACTGGTTCTCATAGTCATGGTTCGGCACAAGCTCAAGAACCGAATACGCTTTCAGCCCCCCAAATGGTGATTAATAGCCGAATGTTATACTTCGGCTGGATTCCCGAAGATCCCAGTGCGGTTAAATCTTTAGTGCCAAATCGGTTCACACCCAACTACAAGGGTGCTGTCTTCATGAACCAATACATTGTTGATACTGCGGAACAAACTTCTGGCTTTGGTGCGTATTCACTCACTTATTTAGGTGTTGATCTGCAAAACCTTGATGCTCCTGGTGGTGTTAATCCTGGTAGATGGTGGACTCACTACTTTAACTCTAGTTCTACCGTCATTAAATATGTTTTAGAGCGTGGTGTTCCAGCAACACCAGGACGTACAATTTTGAGGCTTGATGGCGAAACCTTGATCGCCACAACTGAGTCTAACGGTATTCCTATCATCCGTACTAAAGCTAAGGTCGGGAATGCTATTGCTAGTGTCGCTCGTGGTCAATTACGCTACATCACTAAAAAGCCTTACGGCCCATATACAAGTGGTGTTTATCCTTATATTGCAGAAACAGTGACTCCTTGGAAAATTGAGTCTTTGGAGTTTTTACAACCAAGTCATCCTGTATATGCTTTGCGACCAAAACAACCACTAGAAATCACTTTTGGTTTCTATGCTCCCCGTTCTTCCTTTTGTTATCCTGGCGGCGAAGAAGTAATTTAACTTTTACTTCTCTTGATTAATTTAAAGTCAAGACTTACGCATCAAGGTTGTCTGTTGAGACTGAGTGTAGTGGTTAAACACTTCTCTACGTTATCTACTAGACGCTTCGTGATTTTTACTGAGTGCAGTCGGAGTAACGACTGCGCTCAACTACCTCGGAGTCGAGATTTACTAATTAGGGGTAAAGGTATAGGGGTATAAGGATTTTGAACACCTACACTTCTATACCCCAACACCCCTTACCAAAACCTTAATTTTTCGTTCTCATGCGTAAGTGATAAAAATAAAAGTAGGTTGTGTGGAACAAACCTAATACGTCTTCTAAATAATTGTGTCCACCTACTTATATCTTCTAGTAAGTTTATATTCTATTTTGAAATAATGATCATATCAAGTTCATTAACTAAGTAGGTAAGCTAGAAAAGCATAACAAATCCAATTAAATTATAGTTTTTACATTAAAAGACTCGTCTAAGAGTTACTTTCTTATACATATACAAAAATAAAACTTTAATATATTTAGCATTTTATCTCATTAGATGTTAAATCACTATTCATAATGGGCATTCTATATGAAGAACCCACTCTACTTTCCTAAATCACAAGTAGAGCCGGAAATATTTTGAGACATTTTGGGGAAACCTTTGATGGAAATTTCTAATTTAACTACAGATCATAGTATTGAATTACTCAAAATTAAGGAAGCCCTACGTCAACAAGAGAAAAGTACTAAATTATTAGAAGCTATCACTCTGGCTCAATCTCAATTTATTGTTGAGTCTAACCCTAGAATTGCATTTAATGTCTTACTTGATAATCTTTTAATACTTACGGAAAGTGAGTACGGTTTCATTGGTGAAATGCACTATACAGAGGCTGGTGATATAGATATGACCACACACATGAAAGTGCGTGGTAATCCTTATTTAAAAACTCATGCTATTACCAATATTGCTTGGAATGAAGAAACTAGAGCTTTTTATGAAGAAAATGCTCCAAAAGGAATGGAGTTTCATAATTTAAAAACTCTATTTGGTGCTGTTATTGTTACAGGTGAACCAGTCATATCTAATTCTCCCACCACAGATCCCCGCCGTGGAGGAATACCTGACGGGCATCCACCTTTAAATGCTTTTTTAGGGCTACCGTTTTACAGTAATAAACAATTGGTCGGTATGGTAGGAATTGCCAATCGTCCTAATGGCTATGATGAATCAGTGATTGCTTACTTACAACCATTTTTAGCAACTTGTACTAACTTAATTGAATCTCATAGAAATTATAAACGTCGTGAACAAGCTGAAACAGCACTACGTCAAAGCCAAGAATTGTTGCAAAAAGCTAATGAAGAGTTAGAAATTAGAGTAGAGCAACGCACAGAGCAATTAAGACAAGCAAAAATATCTGCTGATAGTGCTAATAAAGCCAAAAGTGAATTTTTAGCTAACATGAGCCATGAGCTGCGCACACCTCTTAACGGTATTCTTGGCTATGCTCAAATTATTAAACGTTCTCAATCATTACCTGAATCTCATCGCAAAGGTGTTGATATTATTCAGCAATGTGCTTCTCATTTATTGACTTTAATCAACGATATTTTAGATTTATCTAAAATTGAAGCTCGCAAAATGGAGCTTCATCCTATAAATTTTCATTTTCCATCTTTTCTAGAAGGTGTTGCTGAAATTTGTAAAATTCGCGCAGAACAAAAAGGTATTGCATTTTTATACCAGCCAGATCCACAACTACCTATAGGTTTGTTTGCCGATGAAAAGCGATTACGCCAAGTTTTGATTAATCTCTTAAGTAATGCTACTAAATTTACCGACCAAGGTAATGTGACATTTCGTATTCAATCTCATCCCATAACTAATCAAGATTTAGTTCATAAAATTCGTTTTGAAGTTGAAGATACAGGTGTTGGTCTAACTCAAGAACAGATAGAAAAGATTTTTCTGCCTTTTGAGCAGGTTGGTGATACTAAGAAACAAGCAGAAGGCACAGGATTAGGATTAGCAATTAGCCAAAATATTGTTTCTTTAATGAATAGCAAAATTCAAGTTAAAAGTTATCCGCAGCAAGGTAGTAGTTTTTGTTTTGAAGTGCAACTTCATGAAGTAAAGAATTTGTTTGAAGACTCTAACTTAACAGATTTTAGCGCTATCGTTGGTTACGAAGGTACAAAACAAAAAATATTAGTTGTAGATGATAAATGGGAAAATCGTTCTGTTATTTCTAACTTATTAGCACCATTGGGATTTGATGTAATTGAAGCTAGTGATGGTCAAGAGGGATTGGAAATAGCAGCTAAATCTCAACCAGATTTAATTATTACTGATTTAGTTATGCCTGTTATGGATGGGTTTAATTTTATCAAAAATATCCGACAGTCACCCAAATTCAAAGACATAATTATTGTTGTTTCTTCAGCTAGTGTCTTTGAAACTGATCAATATAAAAGTATTGATGCCGGAGCCAATGACTTCTTAGTAAAACCTATCCAAGTAGATATGCTATTTCGGCTATTAAGTAAATTTTTAAAAATTAATTGGATATATCGGTCAAATAACCAAAATATTGACAAAACTTTCACGACTCAACTGCAATCACAGACAATTATTCCTCCTGCACAAGAAATTTTACAAAATCTTTACCAGTTGGCGAAAAAAGGTGATATTTACGCAGTTATAAATGAAGTAAATAAATTAGAAGATACTGATACTAATTTGATTCCTTTTATCCAAAAAGTCACTCAGCTAGGACAAAACTTTCAAATTAAATTACTCCGAGATTTTTTGAAAACTTTTATTGATGAAATCCAATAATATTCATTTAAAAAATATACTACAATTATGCTGATACCAAACTCACCAATAAATTCAGGTTTCATTTTAATTGTTGATGACAACCCAACTAATCTTTCGGTACTAGCACAAATTCTTAATCAGGCTGATTTGTCAATTCGGATAGCTACAGATGGTGAAAGTGCTTTAGAGTTATTGGCAGAAGATAATGAACTTCCAGCACTCATCATCCTTGATGTACAAATGCCCGGAATTGATGGATTTGAAACCTGCCATAGGCTCAAATCTAATCCTGAAACTTATGATATTCCTGTGATTTTTATGACGGCAGCTTCTGATGTTACTAGCAAAGTCAAAGGCTTATCTTTAGGTGCTGTAGATTATATTACTAAACCATTTGAATCTGAAGAAGTTTTAGCTAGAGTCCGCATTCACTTACAAATTCAGCAGTTAACTAAAAAACAACAACAATGGAATCAAGAGTTAGAGAAAAAATTAGCTGAACAAATCAATGTTTTGCAAAAAACACAAGTACAACTTGTACAACAAGAAAAGTTCGCAGCTATGGGGCAATTGATCGCTGGCGTAGCTCATGAGATTAATAATCCTATTACTTGTATAGTTAATAATATTCCTCCTGCTTATGAATATGTAAAAAATTTAATAGCAGTTATCCAACTTTATCAACAATATTATTCTCAACCAGTACCAGAGATCGAAAATGCTTTAGAAGAGCTTGATATTGAGTTTGCTTCTGATGATCTGTTTAAACTCTTGAATTCTATGAAACTTAGTTCTGAACGAATCCAAGATATATCTGTTTCGCTACGTAATTTTTATCGCAGCGATATCTCGACAAAAATTGCTGTCAATTTACATGAATGCTTAGATAGTACTCTCTTGATTTTACGCCATCGTTTAAAAGCTTTAGGCGATCGCCCCGCTATTGAGATACTTAAACAATATGGTGAACTACCCAAAATATATTGTTATCCTGGTCTATTAAATCAAGTATTTATGAATCTTATTGCTAATGCTATTGATGCAGTAGAAGACGTACAACAACCTCAAATTCGCATTTCTACACAAGTTACAGATTCTCAAGTATTAATTACCATTGCTGACAACGGTGTTGGTATGACTGAAGAAATGACACATAAATTATTTCAACCATTATTCACTACTAAACCTTTTGGTAAAGGGACAGGGCTAGGCTTGTCAATTGCAAGTCAAATTATTGACGAAAAACATCATGGGCAATTAAAAGTCTCTTCAGAATATGGTAAAGGCAGCGAATTTATTATTTTTCTTCCTCTTTCTTAAACCTTAATTTCAGTCATCGTTGTTGGCATTAGTTGTAAGCGCAATGCCTACAAATGTATCTAAAACTTAAGATAAATAAATCAATTTAAAAAACTTTTTTTCTAACTCAATCTGAAATGTTTTTTATTAGCAAAAGGTGTAAGCTTAGAGAACAGAGGAGAATAACTATAAACTGTGGATTAATGACTATTGACCAATGACCAATGACCAAACCACAACGTTGTATTGTCTGCAAGACAGTTTTTTTACAGGAGCATAGTTTTTATAATAAACTCTGCGTTGAGTGTGGGAATCTCAACTTTAGTAAACGTCAGCAAGTTGCTGATTTAGGAGGGATGATTGCCGTTGTCACAGGGGCTAGGGTAAATATTGGTTATGGGGTAGCATTGAGGCTGTTAAGAAATGGGGCGACTGTGATAGTAACTAGTCGTTTTCCTCATGATTCCGCAAAAAGGTATGCAGCAGAGCCAGATTTTTCACAATGGCAACATCGCTTGCAAATTTATGGACTGGATTTGCGTCATCTTCATAGTGTGGAACAATTTACTCAGCACATTTGCAAGTTCTTTTCACGACTTGATATTATTATTAATAATGCCGCGCAAACAGTGCGTCGTCCGCTTGCGTTTTATCGTCATTTAATTGAGTTTGAATCCTTATCTCTAAAAGAATTACCATTAGAAATACAACCTTTAGTCAGCCATAATCATGCTGTAAATACTGAAAGTCCTGCGTTGTTAGCCAAGAAAGAACTGACAGAGACGAATTTTGCCCAAAGTTCAGCTTTTCTCTCTCAAATTCCTTTACTACCCGAAGATAACGAGGATAATTCAGCTTTGCTACCTCCAGAAATGTATACCGAAGATGGGCAGCAAATTGATTTGCGTCCTTTTAATAGCTGGCTGATGAAGGATGATGAAGTAAGTATTTTAGAGTTATTGGAAGTGCATATAATTAATGCGATCGCTCCCTTTGTCATTAACAGCAGACTCAAGCGGTTAATGAGCAACAATAAAGAAATTAATAAATACATTATTAATGTTTCCTCAATGGAAGGACGATTTAACGATGTTGACAAGCCTTGGCGACATCCCCACACCAACATGGCCAAAGCTGCTCTCAATCAAATGACTCGTACTTGTGCCAAAGAATACGCCAAATATCGTATTTTTATGAATGCAGTAGACCCTGGATGGATTAGTTTTCAACATCCTTATCATCAAGCAAAATCCATGCAGGAACGCGGCGTTTATCCTCCCTTTGATATTGATGATGCGGCTGCACGCATTTGTGATCCAATTTATTTAGGAATTAACCAAAATCAAACACCTTTTGCTAAATTATTCAAAGACTTTAGAGAAATTGATTGGTAATTTCTGGCAGTGTAGCTTAATGGTAAAGCTTCCACGTTCAAATGGACAGATAACCGTTCGATTCGGTTCACTGCCACCAGCAACGTAGTTTAATGAGAAAAACACCTTGGAGTAAACCAGGAGATACAGGTGCAATTCCCGTCGTTGCTTTTGATCAGAAAGTAAAATAAATTTGACTTGGTAGTGTAGTTTAATGGTAAAATGTCCGCTTTCCAGGTGGAAGACAACCGTTCGATTCGGTTCACTACCACCAGTAACGTAGTTTAATTAGGAAAACCCCTTGGAGTAGACCAGGAAATACGGGTGCAATTCCCGTCGTTGCTATACATAAAATTAAATATAAATAAATGACCAAATATTTAGATGTGCATCAATACTTGAACCTATCCCACGAATAAAATTCTGTTAATCCAGATGTGAATTGTCGCAAGAGAAAGAAAACCGTTGAAGCAGGCAGAAATTCTTTCCCACCGAACAACGAGTCGGCGATATTTTCTTTGAAACCAAGCAAAACAGCGCTCTTGTTGAAAACGCGGAACAGAAATTTTAATTGGTCTACCCCGATTTTTTCGATTCTTCCAAACACGCGCGCGGCAATTGAGGTCTGATTCCACGTTTACGCAATGCAGCCCGTTTGTCCTTGGAATCATAGCCTTTGTCAGCAGCCAGAACTTTAACACGTTTACGAGGTCTACCGGGTCTATTCGTTTTAACTTTGACACTATCTAACAGTGGTATCACTTGATCTGTTTCACTACCGTTGGCTGGAGTTGTGCGATTAGCCAAGGGCATACCATTACCATCAGTTAAGGTGTGTATTAAAATTCCCTTACCTTTATGACCGTACTTAACGCCTTCACCGCCACCTTTGCCAGGGGGAAAAAGACCCATCAACAGCACCGTAATTCCAGTTGATTAGGCTTCTTTCCTCTGCAATTCCTAGTATCCTTGCTTGTAAACTTTCCAAAGTTCCGTCCGTTTCCCAACGTTGCAACCATCTGTGCGCTGCACTTTTTGATGCCCAGATTTCTCCTGTGGGAGCATCACACCAACGGCATCCTGTTATCAATATATACAATAACGTGTTCAGTACATGACGAAATGGTGCATGAGGCATTCCCCTTCCTCTGTTTTCTGGTTCCTTGGGGAATATATCTTCAAACAACTTCCACTCCATATCACTTAACCCTTCAAATTTCCCCGCCATACCCTGATACAACTTACCGTTTTCAACAGCAGATTATCATATTGCTGGTATTAGTGGGATAGGTTCATATTGTTTCTCCCCTGGAAACTGCTATATATATCCAGAGAATACTTAAAATATTGTTCGCATCCCAAATCAAGCAGCTATCCAATAGGAAGATTACCAGGATTGACTGCGTGAATAAATTCACTACCTGATTTTGGTCTACCGCGTTTATAACTCGCTTCTTCTGGGTTGCCCCATCCTAACTGTAAAAGTATTTCTAAAAAGTTAGGATTCTCCCACTTCAATAAGGTAGCCCATTCTGTTCTTTGGACAATCCTTTCTACATCAGACAGCAGAATTAACTGATGCTGTTTATTATTATTAACACTCAAATATAAATCCATTCCGGCCGAGACTTCATACCAGAATTGTAAAATAGAATTTCTAGCCCCTTGTAATATTTCTAAATCGCTGCTTAAAGCAGTTAGTTGAGTATCTACTTCTGGATAACGTAATGTTTTGCCTTTTACTGATACTTCCTTCCAGACAATACCAGAAACTTGATGCTCTTTTTGATAGTCATGAATCGCATTTTTAAAGTCTTGATAGGCAGTAAATTTTTGTAATCCCTCTGCTTTGATAAACTGGTCAATTAAGGGATTGCCAGAAACTGTTACTTCCAATTTTAAACGTTCTCCTTTAAGGCAAGCTTGACGTTCAGTTGCCAATATCTGGATTAGTTCTTCTGTAGTATAAACCTTTGACATCAAAACACACTTAATTGGTCATTAGTCATTAGTTATTGTTTTGAGCTATTGACTGTTGACTATGGACTCTGGACTATTAATTCGATATTATCTCTTGCCATAATAAGGAATGCAGTAACGGATATCACTAAAAATTAGGGCAGACCAATTTGGTCTACCCCCAATGTTACTTGGCTAACTCACTACTGAACTCATTGAACGATCGCCTTTTTAATTGTACTGATTCGGTACGAGGCAATAAATCAAACACTTCCCGCATTTTATCGTCGATTTCTTCATAAGGCACTTGACCTTTCTTATTAAAAACTACCTCACCAGACTGATTAAACACTACAATCTGAGGCACACCCCCAGAATAGTAATATCCTGGTTCGGTGGGTTCATAAGTCTTTTTAGCGAGGAAAGTATCAACACTAATAGGGATAATCTCGGCGGCTCTACCGTAAAATTCTTGTATCCGCGAAATCACGATCGCATATTGCTTACAGTCTTTGCTGTCATCTAAATAGAAAGCCAAAACTGTAGGTTTATGTTCTGCCAAAGCTTGGGCTAGGGTAAATTTGGATGGTACTAATGACCCATTACCAGCATAAACCACGAACATATTGCCGTCATAAACATCATCGTTTATACCCGCAAATGCTGGCTGCATCCCCAAAATTAACAGAAACATCAGCAAAAACAGGCATTTAGAAACCAACCTTCGCCAGTCAGCAATGCTTTTATGTAAAAAAGAAAACTCAATACTAATCATCAAAAAGAACCTTGTAAGTTACTATTTGTCTTCGGTATGTGCTGAATTAGGCAACGTGGACTGGATATATAATTACGCCCGTATACTATTTTTTAAGATAGCGCCTAGTGGGTACTGTGGGGAGTGGGAAGTAGGGGAGATGAGGGAGATGAGGGAGTGGGGGGAGACGAAGAAGCAGTGGAGAATGACTTGGACTATTGACTGTGGACTAATGACTATGGACTATTGACTATGGACTATTGACTAATGACTAATGACTATGAAAATTATAGATAGAGTGCGTTTGGGTTTTGCGGTGTCGGTGGCGAAAAGCGTGACTTTTTTGGTGCGATCGCTGCGTCTGGGTGCTGCTAGTGTATTACCAGGGTCAATTGCGCGGCGAATTGAACCCAGGCTTTTACAATTATTGAGTCAGCAGGTGAAAAATGGGGTTATTATCATCGCTGGTACTAATGGTAAAACTACCACTTCGCTGCTGTTACGCACGATTTTAGAAAATAAGGGTTATCGTGTCTGTCATAATTCGACGGGTGCAAATCTGGAAAATGGGTTGATGACTGCTTTGCTAGAAAGCACCAGCTTGGTGGGGACTCTAGATGTCGATTATGCGATTTTGGAAGTAGATGAGAATATTGTTCCCAAGGTATTAAAGCCACTCCAACCAAGAATTATCCTCTGTTTAAACCTGTTCCGCGACCAACTTGATAGGTACGGTGAAGTAGATACTATCAGCAAGCGGTGGACTAAGGTTATCTCGACGCTTCCACCGGAAACCGTGGTAATTCCCAATGCTGATGACCCAACTTTATCGCTTCTCGGTCAGCAGTTACAGCAAAAGGTCTTATTCTTTGGCTTAAATGAACCTGAAAATTATTTAGAAGCTATTCCTCACGCTGTTGATTCTATCTATTGTCCTCAATGTGGACATTCTTTAGATTACCAAGGTGTATATTTATCTCACCTGGGAGATTTTACTTGTCCAAGTTGCGGTTTTAGTAAAAGTCAACCAGTATTAGCAAGTAAGGAATGGCCGCAAATCTTAGTTGGTTTGTACAACAAATACAACACCTTAGCAGCCACAACCGCAGCTATAGAATTAGGTGTTGATGAGGCGACAATCAGAGATACTATTAATCATTTCCAAGCTGCTTTCGGCCGTGCGGAAGATTTAGTAATTGATGGTAAACGGGTAAGAATTTTATTATCTAAAAATCCTGTAGGGACGAATGAAACAATTCGCGTCGTCACCCAAAGCACAGATAAAACCACATTATTAGTATTAAATGATCGCACCCCCGACGGCACAGATGTATCTTGGATTTGGGACGTAGATACAGAAAAATTAGTCGAACGGGGAGGAACCTTAGTAGTCAGTGGCGATCGCGTTTATGATATGGCGCTACGTCTGCGTTATAGTGAAAAATCGGCGGATAGTAATCTTAACTTAATTGTCGAAGAAGATTTACATCAAGCGATCGCCAAAGCCTTAGAACACACCCCAACAACCGAAACCCTCCACATCCTCCCCACCTATTCAGCCATGCTAGAAGTCCGCGAAGTCTTAACGGGAAGGAAAATTCTGTAAATTGGTCAGTTGTCAGTGGTTAGTAGTTCTTTCTCCCCTGCTCCCCTGCTATTCCCCTCCTGGGAGGGGTTAGGGGTGGGTTACTCCCTCATCCCCAATTACAAATTACGAATTACGAATTACGAATTAAAAATATGACCCTAGAATTAACAATCGGTTGGCTATATCCTACATTGATGAGTACCTATGGCGATCGCGGTAATGTGATTACTATAGAACGTCGCGCCCAATGGCGGGGATATAGCGTTAAAGTATTACCTCTAGACCAAAATGCTACAGCAGATGATATTAAATCTGTAGATGTGATAGTTGGTGGTGGCGCACAAGATAGACAGCAAGAAATTGTTATGCGTGATTTGCAAGGTGCGAAAGCTGATGCAATGCGTGAAAAAATTGAAAATGGCACACCAGGAGTTTTTACTTGTGGTTCACCCCAGTTATTAGGACATTATTACGAACCAGGGTTAGGACAGCGTATTCAAGGGTTAGGAATACTTGATTTAGTTTCTATCCATCCTGGGGAGAATACAAAGCGTTGTATCGGTAACTTGGTCATTGAAGTTACAGCCAGCCGTTTGGCGAAAGATTTAGCAGAAATGACGGGAAGCAAAGCCTATTTAGTAGGTTTTGAAAATCACGGTGGTCGGACTAAATTAGGTAAGGTAGAAGCTTTAGGAAAAGTGGTTTATGGTTTAGGAAATAATGGTGAAGATGGTACTGAAGGTGCATTTTATCAGAATGCGATCGCTACTTATTCTCACGGGCCATTGTTACCTAAAAATCCCTTTGTTGCAGACTGGTTAATTCAAACAGCATTACGCTTAAAGTATCAGCAGCCAATTACTTTACAACCTTTAGATGATACTTTAGCTATGCAGGCACGAGAAGCAATGTTTAAAAAGTTGCAAGTTAACCCACCAAAGTCTACTGTAGTAGCTAAAGTTTAAAATTTACCTTAATAGTAAAGTATTTATGAGCAACTCCTCAACTATATGGTATGAGGGGTTGTTTCGTTTTAATTATATAAAATTTGATAAAAATGACACATTACTAACACTGGATATACTTAAATTGCTTCTAGTGTACGAAACTGTACTGAACTTTGTTTCTGTAACCAGTATTTTGTCTATTGGGTTAATTGTAAAAACTCTTTGCTGCTTTTTTGCCTTATGTAAAGAGAATTTATAGCTTATATTGTGCCACATTGTCCCTTCTACATGATAGACTGCCTCAGATATGTGTCATTCAATTTCGCTGCAAAAAGGTTTACGAGTGCTAGTAGTGGATAATGATTTTGATTCTTGTGTGCTACTAATGGTTTTGTTTGCTGAATATGGGGTTAAGACAACCACAGCAATTTGTGCCACTCAAGCTCTCGACATAATTCAACAAGCTCCACCAGACCTTTTGATCAGCGAAATCATGCTGCCCGATGATGATGGATACTCATTCATCCGCAAAGTGAAAGCCTGGGAAAAAACTTATGGCGTTGAGATTCCAGCGATCGCACTCACCGTATGCGTTAAAGAAAGTGATCGCCTTCATGCCCTCGCGGCTGGATTTTGCCGATACTTAGTTAAACCAATAAATGTTGACGAGTTAATTGCCACAATCGCTCATATTACAGGACAAGGAATGTCAGCCAAGGCCTGCTGTTAATAACAAACCTTAACCTTTCAATTGAGATGTATTCTAAGGAGAGCCTCTCTTGCAAACTTTCTAAGGCTCCCATGAACGCTGAAAATCAAATACTAGCTATGCTGTCTGCGGATGTGCAAGAGCGGCTTACGCCTCATCTGGTTCTTGTCACCTTAGCCCAAGGTGAGATGATTCATAGACCAGGCGATGTGTTGACTCATCTTTATTTTCCAATTGACTGTCTGTTCTCGATCACGATTACGATGCTCAATGGTGCGACAGCAGAGGTGGGGATGGTGGGTAATCGGGAAGTATTGGGGATTAATGCTTTTATGGGCAGAAGTGAAATCACACAAACAGAATACGTCGTCCAAGTAGCAGGTAGGGCGATGAGAATTGATGCCCAAATACTGAGGCAGGAATTTGATCGCAATGGTGAACTACGGGACTTGTTGCTGCGTTATGCTCAGGCGTTTCTGGCTCAAGTTTCCCAAACAGCAGCTTGCAACTCTCTCCACACCCTAGAACAACGCTTACCGCGCTGGCTGCTGGAAACACAAGAGAGAATTGACTCCAATGAGTTACCTCTGACGCAGGATTTTATTGCCATGATGCTGGGTGTAAGGCGAGCAGGGGTGACTCTAACGGCGCAGAAACTACAAGAGCGCAAACTGATCAAATATCGTCGGGGTCATGTGCAGATTGTGAACCAGTCTGGGCTAGAAGCCTCTTCCTGTGAATGTTTCAGAACAATCAAAACTGAATACGATCGCTTACTAGGAGAAAAATAACGGTACCACTTATCGAGTTTTATTTATCTATTATTCTCCCTAGCGAAAATTATGAATCAGCTACGCACCACATCACCTTGTATTTTTGTTGTTGAATCCGATGATGATGTTCGGGCTGTGCTGAAGTATAACCTGCAAAATTGTGGCTATGAAGTAATTATGGCGCTTGATGAGGATGATGCTATTCAACGCACCCAACGAGGACGCGATCGCTTTGACTTGATTTTACTGAACCAGTTTGGGAAATCAATCAATGAAATGATTGTATTCGGACAACAAATTCGCCGTAACACAGAATTGAACAGCCGCACACCGATTATTATCATGGCTGAGAAATATGGGGAAGATATGGAAGGGCAGAATATTCAGGTCGGTGATCATGACTATGTGACTTATCTAGAAGATGGGCAACAGTTGAAGAACATCCTCTATCGGTTGTGTCCGGTGTATTAAGGTTGGTTTTCTTTGAGTAAATCAGTAATTGCTTTAATTAACACCTCTGGATCAACAGGTTTAACTAAGTGGTGCTGAAAGCCTGCTGCTATTGCTTGCTGATAATTAGCATACCCCGCATAAGCAGTTAAGGCGATCGCTAAAACTTGCCCACCCTGTTCTGGTGGGAGCGCTCTGACTTGCTGCATCAGCATATAGCCATCCTCATCTGGCATACCAATGTCACTAATTAGTAAAGTCGGTTGAGATTGGGTGAACAATTGCAACGCTTCGGCGGCGGAATTGGCTGTAATCACATTTGCTCCAGACTGCTCCAACGCCAAAGCGATGAACTCTAACGAATCTGGCTCATTATCTACTACTAAAATTTGAGTTCCCTGCAAATTAACCGCATCCTCTAAAAGCTTATCTCCCTCTTTGGTAGCTTGAGCAGGCATCAATGGCAATCTCAGTGTAAAAATTGCCCCCTGTCCTTTACCCAGACTTTCTGCCCACACCGTTCCTCCATGTGCCTCAATAATCTGACGCACAATTGCCAACCCTAAACCCAGTCCCCCAAACTGGCGGGTAGTTGCGCCATCGACTTGCCAGAAGTAGTCAAACACGTAAGGTAAAAAATTGGGATCAATGCCAATGCCTGTGTCACTCACCACGATCTGAGCATAACCCTCAATTTGCTCTAACCCGACTTCCACCCGCCCTCCTTGGGGTGTAAACTTAACCGCATTAGCGAGAAGATTCCAGGCGACTTGCTGTAAACGAGTGGCATCACCCAAAATAGTCACGACTTGAGAATTTAATCTTGTGTTGATCTCAATTGATTTGGCTTGGGCTGATAACTGCACAGTATCGATGGCGGCTTGAATTGTAGCCACTAGATTAACTTGCTCTACATTGAGACTAAGCTTGCCTTGCAAAATAGCAGAGACATCTAGTAGATCATCAACCAATTTGGCTTGCAATTTGGCATTACGCTCAATCGTTGCCCAAGCTTGTGCAGTTTGAGTGGCGCTCAAATTACCTCTTTTGATCATCTGTAGCCAACCTAAAATGGGGTTGAGGGGCGATCGCAATTCGTGCGATAACACTGCCAAAAACTCATCTTTGATGCGGTTGGCTTCCTGTGCCTGCTGGTAAAGCCGGGCGTTAGATAAAGCCAATGCTGCCCCATGTCCTAATTCTTCTGCCACTGCCAAGTCGGCTGGAATGTATTGGCGATCAGAGTCTGCGGTCAAGCAAACGGTTAATACTCCCAGATGATGACCATGAGCAATCAGAGGCACACTAATTAGCGATCGCACCTGAAACTCTTGCATAAATTGCCGACAATCAGCACAGGTGGTAGCATTTTGTAGCCACGCCTTGGTGACATAAGGCACAAAGTTAGCCTGACTACTGTCAAGCAGGTTCGTAAATAGATGACTTTCACAATCTGGCAACTGTAAATAATGCTGTAACTGCTCAAACCAATCCTGTTCGCGGTGATGCCAGCCTACTCTTTCGATCTGAGAATCGGTATTGAGGACATCAAAGAAACATAAGTCAGCCAGAAACGGTACAGCCAGTTGTGCAATATTCAATAGTGTGGTTTTGTAATCAATCGACTCTGCCAAAACTTTAGTAGCATTTGCGAGAAAATGCTGATGCTGCAATGCAACCTCAGTCGTTTGACGTAAGTGAATACTGTCAAGGGCAGCAGAGGTAAAATCAGCGAGACTGGTCATGATCCTTAAGTCTTCAGCATCAAACTGCCGTGCTGGGTCATGGGACACAATCCAGATCGTACCTAATGGCTGATCACCATTCATCAAGGGAATAACTAGACCTTCAACGATACTAAGTTTTGCTGTTTGCAAGTAAGTAAAGTACCGTTCAGGATAAGAATAAAGAATAGGCGCTTGACGATCTAGACATATGCCGCAAGGACTATAGTTTCTAGGTGTTGTTCTTTGCTCATACTCTTTTAAGCTACCAGAGATCGCACTCCAGCGAAATATTTCTTCCCCATCGGGAGTTACATCAAGTAAGCTCACGCCAGCACTTCCCGCCAGACAAAGCTCAACAGCTGTAGCCACTAGAGCTTGCAGCATGGTTTGCGGTTGCTGTGCTAGTTGTCGAGCTAGTGAGTGCAGAGATCGGATTTCTGCTTGTAAATTAGCAACTCTGGGCGATCGCTCGGCTAAAGAGGCTGTAATTAAAATGTCATCTAAACTTACAGGCTGTGCCTCAGACATTCAATTCCTCCCCTGAGAAATAATGCTTTAAAGAAGCTTTCTCAGGTTCGTCTAGCGATCGCCCTAACCTTGCCTTCTCTAAAGTATGCCCCAGCTGCCACCAATTCCCCATTTTGTCAGCAACGCCCAATTTGGCAGCGAATCTATCCTGATACAGGTGGAGATGCTGTCGCCAGCCATGCACTAAATTTGCCATCTCTACGGATTTTGGCATTGTCAGGATCATTACTGCTTTTAATTAAGTGAAATCATAATAGGACAAATAGGATAACTTTGTTCACCTTCTTAAGGGAGATAGTGAAATTTTTATAACGCGAGGTAAGCATAGGATTCATCTTTGATTTTTTTTTAAATTTAGTACCTCTGTCCCTATTTCTTCGCTCTCTTCTGTCTTCTATTCCTTGTATATGCAAATTGGTTAAGTAATCAAACCCGATTACTATATAAGTTCAAATCTAACAAAAACCAAAGATTAAAATGTCAGGGAAATTTTTATAATTTGAGGAATACCAATACAGTATTAATGTTTAAGCAAAATATTTTCTAAGAACAACCTACTGCCAAGATATAATTCAAAATCAAATCAACAAATTAGCAAAAGCGTGTTAAGCTGACAATAGGAATCAAAAAAGCAAGAATGCAAAAAGGCTTCAAGAAAAATATTGGGGTAAACTCAATAGAATCCTTTTGCTGTGGTAGATCCACTTCAATATCACTACAAGTTCTAGCCACGTTAGAAATCAGCCAGACAAACTGGATACTAACCTTGGTACAAACTTGAAGTCAGTCATAACTTGCTTAGGTAATAACTAGTTAGATTTGGCTAGACAAGCTAGTATTATCAGCCAGAAACAATTACTCTAGGAGGCTGGGAAGAAAGACTCTTAGTACAAAATGGCATTCCAGAAGAATTAGAACGCTGACTAAACAAAGATAAGTCCGCATAATTACTTATCATATTTTGGAAGTTGATAACTATTGGTAATGGTAGAAAACAGTAAACCATTCGCTATTATCTATTACCGACTTTATCAACTATGTTGTAAGTAATTGGCAGGGACTAATATTATATCTTTGTCATGAAAAATTAATTTTCTTGAATTAATTACGAGAGGATAGAGTAATTTTCAGGACTATTTCTCAGCAATAGCACAAGCGCGAAAACTGCTTAGTATCTGATGATATTGTGCGGTGCGCGTTATGAAAATGATGACAAGCCATGACATATCCTAAATAGTAAATTTGTAGAAACCATTGAGAGTGTATTGCAATTTTGGTTGGTTAGGTTCGGGTACAAACCTGAATAAAAGTAAATTGCTACTGTAAACACTCTCAAGGCTTGAGCAACCGATGGGTATTCTACAAAAACCTGCCAAGTTTATGTCAAGCTTTTCTCAATTTTCGCTTGCATTTTCAGGTAGAACTTTCCCTATCCTCATTCCACCACCTATCATCACTATTTACGCTAGAACTTGGCAATCAAAGTAATTGACTTATTGATTATTAGTTACCAAGTAAGACTAATAATGAATAGCCAATGTTCTAGACCTTAATCTTTTGTGCTGTTTGTTTGTCAATACCTCATATGTGCAAACACTCCTCAGCCTTAAGTTTCATGTAAATTTCCAGCCCATAGATAAATTAATTGTAGGAAAATACCAACCATGAGTATTGACAAAAAAATCAGACAAATCGCTTTCTACGGTAAAGGCGGTATCGGTAAGTCTACCACCTCTCAAAACACCTTAGCCGCTATGGCAGAGATGGGTCAGCGCATCCTTATCGTCGGTTGCGACCCCAAAGCTGACTCCACCCGTTTGATGCTCCACTCCAAAGCACAAACCACCGTATTACACTTGGCTGCTGAACGTGGTGCAGTAGAAGACCTAGAACTCGAAGAAGTAATGCTCACCGGCTTCCGTGGTGTGAAGTGCGTTGAGTCTGGTGGTCCAGAACCTGGTGTAGGTTGTGCTGGTCGTGGTATTATCACCGCCATCAACTTCTTAGAAGAAAATGGTGCTTACCAAGATGTTGACTTCGTTTCCTATGACGTATTAGGCGACGTTGTATGTGGTGGTTTCGCAATGCCTATCCGCGAAAATAAAGCACAAGAAATCTACATTGTTACATCAGGCGAAATGATGGCGATGTACGCTGCAAACAACATCGCTCGCGGTATTTTGAAATATGCACATACAGGCGGTGTGCGTTTAGGTGGCTTGATTTGTAACAGCCGTAACGTTGACAGAGAAATCGAACTTATCGAAACTCTGGCAAAACGTTTGAACACCCAAATGATTCACTACGTACCCCGCGACAACATTGTTCAACACGCTGAGTTGCGCCGGATGACAGTTAACGAGTACGCACCCGACAGCAACCAATCTAACGAATACCGGATTTTGGCTAACAAAATCATCAATAACGAAAATCTCAAAGTTCCCACCCCAATTGAAATGGAAGAACTAGAAGAGTTGTTGATTGAATTTGGTATTCTTGAAAGCGAAGAAAATGCTGCAAAAATGATTGGTACAGCTGCTGAAAGCACCAAGTAATTTTGATGTAGTCATAAATCATTTCTGAGCAAACAAAACCTCGGTTTGATAAAAACCGGGGTTTTGAAATTTTCACCTTCTACAATCTAGTAATATTTACCTTAAAAACAATACGGTTCAGTTAGTAGAACCCAATTCTTCTAGATACCCCTAAATCCCCCTTAAAAAGGGGGATTTTGATTCTTGTTCCCCCCTTTTTAAGGGGGGCTAGGGGGGATCAAAAGCTTAACTGAACCGTATTGACCTTAAAAAGGTTAGCTATAGTCTCTCATTTGTTCAAGAAAAACCAAGTATTTTTCATAAAGTTTGTCTTCATACAAAATCTAAGAAACTGAATAGATATAATTTTGGACGGATTGCTCATTTTCATCAACAATAATTAAGAATGTAAAAGCGTGAATTAGTAGGAATTATTTACGCTTGCTGTGTGAGGAAGTGAGTTGAATTACTTAGTTAATCTATTGAATTACCTAACATCTAAGATGAATAAAACAGAGAATTTTAAGTACAAGCAGACTGCGCTTATTACTGGCGCAGCTAATGGTATTGGTTATGAATTAGCGTACATCTTTGCCCAAAACAACTACAATCTTGTATTAGTAGATCGGCTAGAGGGCAAGCTTCAAGAAATTGCCCATAAATTCCAAGATAAATTTAGCATTTCTGTTAAATCGATTATCAAAGATTTATCCAAATCAACATCTCCTGAAGAAATTTTTCAAGAATTAGCACAGGACAATATTAAAGTTGATGTGCTAGTGAATAACGCTGGGTTTGGTACATATGGATTATTTCATGAAACTAATCTTACTGATGAATTAGAAATGCTACAGGTAAATTTGGTATGTATGACTCATCTCACTAAGTTATTCCTAAAAACTATGGTTGAGCAAGGGAAAGGTAAAATTTTAAACGTCTCTTCAGCTGCGGCTTTTCAACCAGGGCCTTTAATGGCGGTTTATTTTGCTACTAAAGCTTACGTTTTATCTTTTTCAGAAGCACTTGCTAATGAATTGGAAGGTACAGGTGTAACTGTGACAGTTCTTTGTCCAGGCACAACAAAATCTGCTTTTCATGAAAGAACAGGAATGGCAGATTCTAAACTAGTTAAGGGTAAAAGAATGATGGATGCTGCAACTGTAGCAAATATTGGTTATCATGCTTTAATGAAAGGCAAAACAATTGTGATTCCTGGTCTAATCAATAAAATAATGGCAAAAAGTGTAAGATTTATACCTAGAAATCTGGTAACTAAAATAGTCAGAAATATGCAGGAGGATAAGTAATTGTTTTCAGTTTGCTGTCAATATTTTTTAAGTTGCATTCAATAATACAGAGAAGTAAAAATCTTTAGCTTGTTAATTACAGTTTATTTAGCTTGATGTAGCGGTTGCAGAATAACCAAAAATTAAGGTCTTTAAGTCTGCATCGGCAAATTTTGTTTGTGTATAAGCGGTTTCTAAGCTCCCATTTGGATTTTGAATGAATCCATTAATATGGAACCACGACTTCGCAATAAAACTGCGAAGTCGTCTCTATAAGATAGCTTATTAAGGCACTGGATTTGGGGAAGCAATACTTTTCAAACAT
The DNA here is from genome assembly GCF_019976755.1 of Nostoc sp. MS1. NCBI lineage: Bacteria > Bacillati > Cyanobacteriota > Cyanophyceae > Nostocales > Nostocaceae > Nostoc > Nostoc sp. MS1. Next base: position 3,263,685 of record NZ_AP023441.1, on the reverse strand, counting down.
CCTCTCAGATGAAATATTTTTTAATTATTTTATTTTTAGACATTTTAATTAACTTTTTTTAAGAAAAATTAACAAAATCAAACGTTTATCCATTTATGAATTTAGGAATTTATATTGTTTATGGTGATTATAGAAAATTTAATTTCTAAGAAATAAACCAGTAAAACGACTTAAGCAAATAAAGCTAATTTGAGAAAAATCAAATATGCTCAAACCTAATTACAGTCTGACTTCCGCAGTCTAATTTTTCCTATTCCAACAATAAATATTTATACTGAGATATATAATAAAAACCTTAAGATTGTAAATATATGCGCTGTTGAGGTGCTTGTATAGCAGGCTTTGGTCAAAGTTTTTTGAACTTAGCAATCCAAGGGTACGAAACCGTACAGATTTCTGTCTTTAAATGCGTGTAATTTTGTACCAAATTTGATATTTTAAACAAGTTTAAAGCAGAATGATACGTTTGAAGGTTCTTAACTGTCTTTTGTCACTTTTAGAAAATGTAATCCATCAAGAGTTCAGGGGCTTTGGTTTTCCTTTTATGCCTAGAATTTTTAGTTTCTAGAGCGAAGATAAAGCCTCAAACCTTCATAAAACCAAAGCTTTGAAATTTTTTCTAGATTGACAACACAGGATTAATGTCTGTATCTAAAGTGCCTCATATACCAATGAAGAATCAGATACTCGCTTCACTGTCATCTACTGAGTATCAACGTCTAGTTCCCTACTTAGAGCCTGTAAATCTTTTACTTAAGCAAGTGCTGTACACAGCAGGTGAACCCATTACCCATGTCTATTTTCCCTATGAGGCAATAACTTCTTTGGTATGTAACTTAGAAGACGGCTCGACTGTTGAAGCCGGTGTAATCAGCAATGACGGTATGGTAGGACTTCCGGTAATTTGGGGTGGCAATTCTACAACAACAACTGCGTTTATCCAGGCGGCTGGTACTGGTATGCGGATGAAAGCAGAAGTACTAATACAGGAGTTCCATCGGGGTGGAGAGCTTCAACGTTTGCTGCTGCGTTTCACTCAAGCACTGTTTACCCAAGTTACACAAACGGCAGCTTGCAATCGATTACACACCATCGAAGAGCGACTCGCTCGTTGGTTGCTAATAGTCCATGACCGTATGCAATCAGATACATTTCCCCTGACGCAAGAATTTATTGCTCAGATGCTAGGCTGTCGCCGTTCTGGTGTTACAGTGGCGGCAGGTACTCTCAGCAAAGCCGGAATTATTAGCTACAAGCGGGGAAATATTACCATCTTGAATCGTGACGATTTGGAAGCTACATCTTGCGAATGTTATTCCATTATCAAAAAAGAGTATATTAGGTTGCTAAGAATATAAAGCTTCCTGTGGTTAGTAATTTACAAAATTGGTACTAGTGGGTGTGTGTAGAACTGCGATCGCACAATCATTGAATAGTTTAACATTAAGGAAGACATCAGGCTAACGTGTTACTGCTGTATGCGCTGATGCTCCCGTTGTAAATCGTTAAGTCTGCAACTAAACAAAGTAATTCACCTTTTGACACATTGGGATTAGTCCCTAACTCCTCTCAAGCTGCCATCAGTTGCTGAACTACGCAAAACAGGCGCTTGGAGGTTTTTATGCCCATATCTAACCAGCCTCATCTACCAATAAAAAATAAGATACTTGCCTCACTCTCCCAGACTGAGTACCAACGTCTCATTCCTCACTTAGAGCATGTAGAACTGACATTTAATCAAGTCCTTTACCATACAGGTGAACCAATCACACACGTCTATTTTCCTCATCAGGCAATAGCTTCTTTAGTCTGTAACCAAGCAGATGGCTCGACCGTTGAAGCTGGTATGGTGAGCAATGATGGTATAGTGGGTCTTCCTGTAGTTTGGGGTGGTCACTCTACAAATACAAGCGCATTTGTTCAAGTTCCAGACAGTGGTATGAGGATGAAAGCCGAGATACTAATAGCGGAGTTCCATCGAGGTGGAGAGCTTCAAAGTTTGCTGTTGCGCTACACTCAAGCACTATTCACTCAGGTTACACAAACAGCAGCATGTAACCGCCTACATACGATAGAGGAACGACTTGCCCGGTGGCTGTTGCTAGTTTCTGACCGTATGCAATCAGATAAATTTCCTCTGACACAAGAATTTATTTCCCAAATGCTGGGTTGTCGCCGCTCTGGTGTTACAGTAGCAGCTGGTACTCTCAGCAAAGCCGGAATGATTAGCTACAAGCGTGGCAATATTACCATTCTGAATCGGTCAGACTTGGAAGATACATCTTGTGAGTGTTATTCCATTATCAAAAACGAATATGCTCGGTTGCTACATATACAGAGCTAGCTATGGTAAACTGCGGTCGGCATGAAACTAATGTTTTATCATGTTGTAACTCTGTTGGGGTTAGCCATAGCGAAAAAGCTTGACACTTAAGCGTTAGTGTGCGGAACCGTACAGACTCCTGAGATGAAGCAAGTGTAAACTTAAAGACATCTAAATAAATGTTATTTTAATTTCTTCATAAAAGTGTTCATAAGTAAATAATGAACGTTATGCTGATTTTTACTCATAGTTGCAATTATTACATAGGAGAAACATTTTCTATCCGAAAATTTCCTGCAATCTATACATAGAAGACACAGTGCTTTTAGGCCAAATACCTTTTACGGAATCGCCATCTCTTAATGGTTTACGGCTACTTGTCGTAGATAATAATGATGATTGCTTGTGCATGATTAAGTTGATTTTTGAAGATTGCCAAGCTCAAATTAAAACAGCAATATCTGTTGATCATGCAATACAGATACTAGAAGAGTGGCAACCAGATATTTTGATCAGTGAAATCGGACTGCCTGGAAAAGATGGTTATTCACTAATTCGCTCCATTAGGAATAAAGAAGCTTTATATGGAGAATTTCTGCCTGCGATCGCTCTTACATATCATTTAGATTCAGAATATCATAAGGCAGCAATTAAGGCTGGTTTTCAGGAGGTTGTTTGTAAACCTTTTGCTCTTGATGAATTAGTTGAAAAAGTTGTTAATCTTGTACAAATAAAATCTTTAAACTCCTTAATTTGAGTATGGACTTCCCTCATACTAATTCTGTAGAGTAATGCACATAACCAGGCCTCCTGTATTCCCCTAATAGGAGTAGATTTTTAACTTTGTGTCCCAAAAATCTGGGTTTTGGGGTGTAGAGGTGGAATTAGCTTTTAACTTGGGGAGGCTAGAGAAACTAAAAACAGTATAGAGAAGAGTTTCCTACGTCATCTATTTAGAATCTTAACTGCAAATAATTAAATATTAAAAAAAGTAAATTTTTTAATAATAAAAAATATTTATATAAAATAAAGAAAATTACTACTTGCGGAACTTCATTTATATAGTTAACTCTATCTTTAGAAAGTTGCTTATTCAAAGTATAAGAAATTAATTTACATTAATAACAGTAAATTTTAACTGTATTAAGAGATAGTTTATTGCTGTCTAACGGCACGAGTGTACGTGTTTAATTCATTAGCAAAAATTAACTTATTTACAATGCTTATGTTTATCTTTTAGTAAGCATAATTTTGTTTTTTTGATTTTTGATTCATCGTCTATAAGTATTTATACTGTAACTGAGGAAAACAAAATAATCTTTTTTTACGGTAATTCATGTTTTCATCTCTAACTAATTAACACTAGCGATCGCTATATTGATAATGTTGTACCGACCAATAAACAAACTACAAAAATTCATCAAAAAACAAAGTTTGTTGCGTCTGGGAGCCTTTCTGGCAACCCTATTGGGGATCATTTTGTTTAGTTGGGTAGCACTCGCGCAGCGACCAGTTACCCTGAATATGTTAATCACCGCCCCTGATGCCCAACCTTGGAGACAGGGTTTAATCAAAGACTTTGAGGCTGCTAACCCAGGCATTCGCCTCAATCTAGTTGAAGGGCCAAATGCAACAAACTTGCTAGAAGACTTGTATACCTCATCTTTTATCTTAGGTGAGTCTCCTTATGACTTGATCAATATGGATGTCATTTGGACACCCAAGTTTGCGGCGGCTGGATGGTTGCTACCCCTAGATAACCGCATTTCGCAACAGGAGTTAGCAGCATTTTCCGATAAGGATGTGGAAGGAGGACGTTACCAAGGCAAACTTTACCGCATTCCTATGCGTTCTGATGTGGGAATGCTCTACTACCGGGAAGATTTAATCAAACAAGCAGGACTCAAGCCACCAGAAACTTTTGCTGATTTAATGCAAATTTCCCAAATCTTGCAGAAGAAGGACGAAGTGAATTGGGGCTATTTGTGGCAAGGTCGCCAATATGAAGGACTCGTGGCAATGTTTATCGAAGTCCTTGAAGGCTTTGGTGGCTTTTGGGTAAATCCCGATAACTTGGAAGTTGGACTAGATAGACCAGAAACACTACAAGCCATTGAGTTTCTGCGTAATACGGTCAGAGAAGGTATTTCGCCCTCTGGAGTTACAACCTACCAAGAAGAAGATACCCGGCGCTTGTTCCAAAGTGGTCAAGTAGCATTTTTACGTAGTTGGCCTTACGCTTGGCCTCTAGCCCAGGCAGAAAATTCGCCAATTCGGGGCAAAGTTGCAATTAAACCAATGGTTCACGCTCCTGGACAAACGGGAGCAGCTTGTCTAGGAGGTTGGGGTTTAGGCATTGCCAAAAACTCCAGACATCCCGAAGAAGCTTGGAAGGCGATTCAATATTTTACGAGCAAAGAAGCACAACGCCGCTTCATTCTAACCGCAGGCTTTGTACCAAGTCGCAAAGAATTGTTTACCGACCCAGAGATAGTTGCCAAATACCCCCACTATCCCCAACTACTGGAGGTTGTGAGCAATGCAGTTTTGCGTCCACCCATTGCCCAGTATGCTCAAACTTCAGATATTTTGCAGCGTTATCTCAGCGCCGCCCTAGCCGGACGGATGGCTCCTGAACGAGCAATGCAAGCTGCGGCAGCAGAAACGCGCAGATTGTTAGGAGCTAGAGACAGTTGACAGTTGACAATTGACAATTGACAGTGAACATCACCTGATAACTGATAACTGACCAATGACTAACTCACAAACACTCCGAAGTCGGGAACAACGCACAGCCTGGATATTACTAGCACCTGCACTGCTGCTGCTGTTGTTTGTATTTGCCTACCCAATTTTACGGGCATTCTGGTTAAGTGTATTTACTAGGAACTTGGGAACGGAGTTACAACCCGTATTCTCTGGTTTGGATAATTATGTGCGGATGGCGGGGGATGGTCGTTTTTGGCAGAGTTTATGGGCAACGGCTGTTTTCACCACAGCATCGGTCATATCCGAACTACTGCTAGGGTTGGGAATTGCTTTGGTGCTGAATCAGGCGTTTTTTGGCCGGGGTATAGTACGTACAATTGCCATTTTACCTTGGGCTTTGCCTACAGCTTTGATTGGGCTGGCATGGTCGTGGATTTTTAATGACCAGTTTGGAGTTGTCAACGATATTCTGCGACGGTTGGGGTTGATTAACACGGGAATTAACTGGTTAGGAGATCCAACGCTGGCAATGATAGCAGTGGTGTTTGCTGATGTTTGGAAAACTACACCATTTATTAGTATTCTCCTGTTAGCTGGCTTACAGTCGATATCACAAGACCTCTATGAAGCTTACTCGGTTGATGGGGCAACTGCTTGGCAAAGCTTCCGCAATATTACCTTGCCATTGCTGCTGCCACAAATCTTAATTGCAGTGCTGTTTCGGTTTGCGCAAGCTTTTGGGATTTTCGATTTAATTGCAGTGATGACTGGGGGTGGCCCTGGTGGCTCTACTGAAGTGGTGTCATTGTACATTTATTCTACAGTGATGCGCTACTTAGATTTTGGTTATGGTGCAGCCCTAGTTGTGGTGACATTTCTCATATTAATTGCTGCGGTGGCGATCGCAAGTTTCTTATTAAATAAATACCGTGCCAGATCATCAGGAGCCATTTAAGCTATGAGTGTAACTCCCCAAACAATTCCTACGACTCCAAAACCAACCGGAGGAACTAAGTTTTCTGTTAAAAAAATCTTGCTGCCTATAGCTGTTGTCTTAGTGGTACTATTCAGCCTAGCACCAGCTTTGTGGCAATTGCTCACCTCGTTTAAAGTCAATGAAGATATCGCGGCTGTTCCTACTGTCTACTTTCCCACGCGATTCACTTTCAATCACTATATTGAGTTATTTACTCGTCGCCCATTTTGGCGTTACATCTTTAATAGTGCCTTTGTATCAATTATCTCTACAACTGTATCTTTAGTGATCGGCGCACCTGCTGCTTATGCCTTGGCAAGGTTACGCCCTTGGGGTGGAAAAGCCATCCTTGCCAGCATTCTCATCGTGACTTTATTTCCGGGAATTTTGCTGTTCTTAGGATTGTTAGAAATTATTCAAGCGCTCAGACTGGGTAACAACTATTTGGCGCTAATTATTCCCTACACCGCCATCAATTTACCCCTGACAATTCTAGTCCTGAGAAGCTTTTTCGAGCAGTTACCAAAGGACTTAGAAGATTCCGCTAGAGTCGATGGTTACAACACCTTTCAACTGCTGTGGCAAATTGTCCTGCCAATGACCCTTCCCGCCTTAGTCACAACTGGCATTCTCACCTTCATTTTTGCTTGGAATGAGTTTATCTTCGCCCTCACATTTATGACCCGCGAAGAATTGAAAACAATTCCCGTGGCGGCTGCTCAATTAGGTGGTGCAAGTGTATACGAAATTCCCTATGGCCCCATCGCGGCTGCAACTGTCATCGGGACTATACCCCTAGTTTTACTAGTTTTGTTTTTCCAACGCAGAATTGTCCAAGGTTTGACGGCTGGTGCTGTAAAAGGATAAGAAAAATGGCTAAACTTGAACTCAAAAATTTGAATAAAACCTATAATCCCAAAGTTATTCCTGTTAAAGACGTTAGCTTAACTGTAGATAACCATGAGTTTTTGACTCTCCTCGGCCCTTCCGGCTGTGGTAAATCTACCGTCCTACGCATGATTGCTGGTCTTGAAGAACCTACTCGCGGTCAAATCAAAATTGGGGATGTGGATGTCACCCATAAACGAGCAGCCGAGCGCAATATTGCAATGGTATTCCAAAGCTATGCACTCTATCCCCACATGACGGTATACGAAAATCTCGCTTCTGGGTTGAAGCTGAAAAAAGTTTCAACCGCAGAAATTAAACGACGAGTAGCAGAAGTGGCAGAGGTTTTGGGATTAGAGGAATTAATGAACCGTAAGCCTGGTCAGATGTCTGGAGGTCAACGCCAGCGCGTTGCTGTTGGTCGTGCTTTAGCGCGTAATGCCGATGTCTACTTGCTAGATGAGCCTTTAAGCAACCTGGATGCACTACTGCGGGAGCGGGTTAGAGCCGACCTCAAGCAAATTTTCGCCGCCCAAAAAGTGCCAGTAGTCTACGTCACCCACGACCAAACAGAAGCGATGACGCTTTCCACAAAAGTAGCTTTGCTCAATAATGGCTACGTACAGCAACTTGACCCACCAGACCGCATCTATAACCATCCAGCTAACTTATTTGTGGCGGGATTTGTTGGCAGTCCTCAAATGAACTTGCTAACTCTACCCTGTCAGGGAAGATCCGCGCTACTGGGTAACTTCCAAGTGCGTTTGCCAGACCTACCAACTGTACCACCCCAAATTGTCTTGGGAATCCGCCCAGAAAATGTTCGTATTGCTCAAAGCGGTGATACCCAAACTATCAGAGGGCGAGTGTATTTAGTAGAAAACTTGGGGATGCACTATTTGGTCAGTGTCAGGGTTGAAGGTTCACCAACTGGAGCGTTGACAGTACGTGCTTTGCTGCCAATAGATCAAAATTGGAGTGGCGAGGATATTACCCTAGCATTACCCCCTGAGAATATCCACTGGTTTGATGTTGAGTCTGGTCATGCACTTGTTAAGCGGCAAATGTTAGGTGTGAGGGGTTAATACTAAGTAGCTCAGTGTTAAAAATTATCGCTATGGCAAGGCAGGAGGCAGGAGGGAAGAGGGTTATAGCTTTGTTTACCTTTCTTAACTTAGTTTTGTTTTTTCCCACCGACTTACTTAATTCAAAATTCAAAATTCGTCTTGAAAAGTTTCCTACGGCGGTAAACCCGCCTACAGAACTTTCCGCCAAATTCAAAATTAACGTAAGTTCGACAGATGGAAAAAACCTTCTCCGATGTGGAAATAGGTTGGGAAGAGGTTCATCGAACTTACATTCAATTAACGTGAGTTCGAAGGAACTAAAAAATGGCAGGAGGTAGTGCAGGTAAGTCTTTTGGGTAAATATCAATCGAAGGTTTTTTAGGCAAATAGGTATAAGCAGCTAAACCAGCCATCAAGTTAACTAAAAAGTTAAATGGACTGCGATGACGAGAGTGTTCTATTTGACATATATTTTTGAGATGGTCATTGACTGATTCAATGACAGCACGTTTGCGTAACAGAATCTTATCAATCAGTTTGACCAAGCGGTTTTTCATTTTCTTCTGAGATTTTGTGACTAACTGCAATCCTCGTTGATATAACTCCTCAAATAATTTTTGAGATATATATCCTCTATCACCAAAAAGTTTACCGATTAAGTCACGAGTCATGTCTGGGACTGGTTTTCGGTCATCCACATTGGCAGGAGTTAGGGAAAATGCTAATAATTCTCCACAATCATTAATAATCAAATGTAGTTTAAATCCAAAATGCCAGCCCACAGAGTTTTTTCCCCATTTAACTAAACCTTTAAATACCTTGTGAGAATGCGCTCTGGCGTTATGACAAACATTTATCGGTGTGGAATCAATAAAGCTAATCCCTGTAATTTCTCCTGTACGTGTATGTAAAAAGCAACATAATAACATTAAACACCACGGCATCAATTCCACAAACCTTGTGTAGCTGACCAAATTGGGAAATGCTTCACGCCAACCAGGCAAAACTTGCAGTGTATAAAATTCCTTGAAAGTCTTATATCCACTGCCATGAAAGGCTATGACTATTGTCATCACTTCGGATAAGTGCATTCGGGATTGACTACGCCGTTCTCCTGTTGTCGATGGCAATTGTGGTACTTGCTGCCATAAATTTTCCCATTGCTGACACAAATCATCTATGTCGCAGAAAATTTGCGTGATGTCGAGGCGAGATACAATGGTAGACATAGCCGAGACCCCTATTTTTGTTAGATATTCTTAGTCTCGGCATTTTTTGTGCCTTTTTTACTTATTCCCCACAAATCTTAGTCCTTTTTTGACCTACCCAATTTCTCAAATTATTCCCTAGCAACCTTTTTGGGCTTTCTTGTCCATCGAACTCACGTTACATTAAGTCTAGGACAGGTTGTAATTGAGATTAAATGTCTTGACTTGTTGACGGTTAATTATCGCCTTCAAAAAACTATAACTTGAGGCATTGTGGTAAATATAAGAGGTATTCGCAATCGGTTTAACAATTTTCAAAATAACCGAATTACACCATTGCAATTACAAGATTTACGTAACGGCTTATTAGAAGAATCAACAATTAATACCAATTATATTGTCCTGATTTTGGGTTCTTGTATAATTGCCACATTAGGATTACTTTCTAATAGTGCTGCTGTCATTATTGGTGCAATGATTATTGCGCCTCTGATGTTACCAATTCGTGGGCTAGCATTTGGAGCATTAGAAGGTAATTTCATCTTATTCCGTAAAGCTGTAGCTGCTATTACCCTTGGAACAACTATATCAATTATTTTAGCTTGTATTATCGGTTACTTAGTGGCACTGCCACAATTTGGTAGCGAAATTATTAGTCGTTCTCGACCTACTTTATTAGACTTAGGTATTGCTGTAGCGGCCGGGGGAATTAGTGGTTTTGCTAAGGTGCAACCTAAAATTTCTGAAAGTTTAGCCGGAACTGCGATCGCCGTTGCGCTTATGCCACCAATTTGTGTGATTGGTTTAGGTTTATCGCAAGTCAATTGGTCACTGAGTTTCGGTGCATCTCTACTTTATCTCACCAATTTGTTAGGAATCACTCTTTCTTGTATGCTGACGTTTTTACTAACGGGTTGCACGTCATTTAAACGTGCAAGAAAAGCCCTAGCATGGACGTTAGCTTTAACAGCAATAATTTTTATTCCCTTAAGCATCAGCTTTTATCAGTTAATTAGACAAGCCAGACTCGAAGTAAGTTTAAAACAAGCATTGCTTAATAGAACTGTGACTTTTCAAAGGTTGGTACTACTAAATAGTGATGTAAATTGGTTAAGCACTCCACCAGAAGTTCGTTTAAGTGTTCGCACAAAAGAACCTATTACACCAAAACAAGTAGCACTATTAGAAAAATTTTTAGAAAAAGAAATGGGTCAACATTTTATGCTCATTTTTGAAGTAGGAGAAATTGAGGAAGTTACAAGTTCTCCCTCAAAGAATACTCCATCTAAAATTTAAAATCTAAAATCCCAAATTAGTATAATCTCCTGATTTGCCACCAGTTTTACTAACTAATCGAATCGATTCAATTTGCATCGATTTTTCTAGAGCTTTTGCCATATCGTATAAAGTTAAAGCCGCCACGGAAACAGCAGTTAAAGCTTCCATTTCTACACCAGTTTCGGCTTTAGTTTTGACGGTGGCTTCGATTTGATAACCAGGAAGTAGAGGATCTGCTGTAATCTCAACAGTTACTTTCTGCAATGGTAGGGGATGGCACAGGGGAATCAAATTTGCCGTCTGTTTGGCTGCCATAATCCCAGCTATTCGAGCGGTAGCTAACACATCACCTTTGGGAGTGTTGCCAGCTTGGATGGCTACTAGAGTTTCTGGACGCATCCGCACCTGACCAACCGCCACAGCTTCCCTCACAGTTGCGGCTTTCCCAGACACATCAACCATCTGTGCCTGCCCTTGAGCATCTAGATGAGTGAGGTTGGCAGAATTTTCCGAAAATAGGTCTTGCATAATCCTCAAAGAAAGTGCTAATATATATTTCTTGTAAGGGCGTGTAGCTCAGTGGACTAGAGCACGTGGCTACGGACCACGGTGTCGGGGGTTCGAATCCCTCCTCGCCCGTTCCAAAAGCAAAAACTAAACAGGCAAGAGTTGTTTTAGCTCTGCCTATTTTTTTATCAACTTAGTGGCTATTATTCAAGGAATAGACATCTTGACCACGACCCAACGCAAACTTTAAGGAATGAGTTAGGTTCTTACTCGATAGAGTCAGGAAAACTATCAGTGCTACCACCATTAACACACTAGTATAGGCAAACATACTCCGGTAGCCCATTTGTTGAGCTATAAAACCTAAAAGGGGAGCTGCGATCGCAATTCCTAAGTCAAAGCCAGCGATACAAATAGCGAAAATCCGCCCCCTTTCTTGCGGTACCGAACGGTCTGCCATCATCGTTGTAATCATGGAAATCATTGTACCGCCGCCACAACCTTCAGCTAAAGCGGCAAGCATAAAAGTAATGGTACTGTTGGCGAAAAATAACAGCAAAGATGCTATCAAATAAGCAATGATACCAAAAGTGATGAATAAACCCCGGCCCAGGCGATCGCTTGCTTTACCTATAAAAATCCGTAAACTAAAACTACTGATGGCAGAAATAGTATAAAACAGCCCAGCGTTAAGTTCTGCCCCCGTTGATTTAATATACAGTGGGACGAAAGTATGGACAGCACCAACTCCTATCCCCACTAATAACATCACCAATGTCGGTATTCTCACCCGTGGACTGGTCAAAATTTGCCAATAATTACTACTAGTTTTGCTTGTTTGCTGTTTTTGAATTGGAGGATTATTAACTTGTAATGCACCTAAAAGTCCGATAAAAGCCAATTCGGCAGTTAGCAAAAATAAGAAAGGATAACCAGTAGTAGACTCTAAATATCCCCCCATAGCTGGGCCAATTGCCAAGCCAATGGGTGCAGTTAAACTCATATAACTAATAATCTCACCACGAATAGTCACTGGAGCTAAATCTGCTACTAAGGCACTGTAACCAGTAGTAAAAGCAGCAATGCTAATGCCGTGAAATATTCGCACCAGCATTAATAAGGGAATGGCTTTAAACGCTAAATAACCAAAAGGGGCTGTTGTCGCTACAATTGTGCCAATTAATAGCAGCAATTTCCGACCATGTTGATCTGCTAATCGTCCCAACATTGGGCGAAACAGCAATAACCCAATAGCGAAGCCACCCATGACAATGCCAATTTCTTGCTTGCTTCCTCCCACGTTCTCGATATATAACGGTAGAGTGGGTAAAAAAGTAGCTGTACTAGACCAGAATAATAAACCTGCCGTAAATAGAATCAGCAGGTTAAGTTGCAGAGTTGCGTCAAAGGTATGAAAAGCTTTCAAGGTAGATGCAATTCAATGCTAAGTGTTTTTAACCAAAAAGTCAGGATTGAACACCCAAGATTTTGAATGCTGAGTTCCCAACTTTTCTTTACTAACATTTTTACCTTGAGTTCCCATTTTTTGCTACTACTTCTCTCACCCTATAAATAGGTCGTCCTTGGGATTCGTGGTAAGTACGCATGAGTAATTCTGCTAAAAGACCAAAGCAGAATAACTGTACACCTGTGACTAGTAATAATACTGCCAAAATCAGCAAAGGGCGATTACCAATCATTTCACCAAAAGCCAACTTAACGAAAGTTAAGTAAATTCCGATCCCTGTACCCAAAACCATTGATATCAAACCCAACAACCCAAAAACGTGCATTGGGCGTGTGAGGAACTTTTTCATGAAAGAGATGGTTAATAAATCCATCAGAACGCGGAATGTCCGCCAAATGCCGTATTTACTGCGTCCAAAGCGTCGAGCGTGATGTCGTACAGGAATTTCGGTAATCCTCGCACCTTCTATATAAGCCAAAGCTGGCAAAAAGCGGTGCAGTTCGCCGTAGAGGTTCATATCTGCCACTACTTCTGAACGATAGGCTTTCAGGGAACAGCCGTAGTCGTGCAGTTTTACCCCAGTAATTTTACCAATCAACCAGTTAGCAATTTTAGAAGGAAGTAAGCGGGAGATGGCTGCATCTTGACGCTTGTGTCGCCAACCACTAACTAAGTCAAAACCTTCCTCTAACTTTGCCAATAGCATAGGGATGTCGGCTGGGTCGTTTTGCAAATCAGCATCTAAAGTAACGATCGCCTCACCTAAAGCATAATTGAATCCGGCTGCCATCGCCGCAGTTTGCCCATAATTACGCCGCAAAATCACTACTTTTAGGTCAGAACGAATTTGTGCTTGTTCTTTGAGGAACTTATCTGATCCATCAGTCGAACCATCATCCACACAGATGATTTCATAACTTAACTGACTAGCAGATAAAGTAGATGCGATCGCCTCTAATAATAAAGGTAGACTTTCCACTTCATCATGTACTGGCACTACCACAGAAACATCGGGAATAATAGTAGAAATGCCTTCATTATCTGCGTTCACCCTAGCCGAAACTAACCCACTCCTCATGTTCCTCAGTATCCTTAACGTCTTTGTGGTTCGTAACTTTTAACAACTCTGCCAGCACCTCGCAGTTGCTGATAATATGACCGACTTACCACATCTCCCTGTTCCGAGAGGATGTCAATTCCAATACCGTTACGTCCTTGTGCTTTGCCTGAACTATGAATATAACTACCATCTCCCAAATACAACCCTACATGAGTAGCTTTTTGGGGAGTTCCAAAAAATACCAAATCTCCTGGTGCTAATTCGTCAATAGTAATTGCTTGAGTAAAAGCTTCTTGCTGATAAGCATCTCTAGGTAGCCAAATTCCCACCGAAACAAACGCCGCCTGCATTAAACCAGAACAGTCATAATTCGGCCCGACTGTACCGCCCCAAAGATAATAATTTGACTGCTGCATAGCTTTATGAGTAAAAGCAATCACTTCTGGTAGCAGTTTCTTAATTTCCGATTCCGAAAATGATTTAGCCTGATAAAGTACAGTAGCAGGTTTTAATAAATTTAAGTCACTAAGAGATAGCCAACCTGGGTAATCGTCCTCACATAAATACACCTCAACTGCTGAAGCTTGCTGATTTGATGTTACCTGTAAATGTCGCCCGAAGGTCGCCTGAGTTGCCAAGCTGGTACATTCAGGGGAATCATATAAGTTCAAATCAGCTAAAGATTCGTATTCTGCCAATTGGGGATTTTGGATTTGTGATTCTATATTAGAGAGCATCTGCAATGGTTTTTTTTCAAAAAGACAAACAATTAGAAAATCTTGGTCATAGCTTTTTAGAAGCCACTTGGACAGCTTTTCCCACCTTAGACCGTAACCAAATTGCCTTAACTTGGGTAGTTTACGATCCGCCAGTACCGGTAAATACTGGTGGGGCGTTAACTCCTAATGCTTTTTGGAACCATTCGGTCAGGGGTTTTAATTATCGTGGTGAGGAACGAATTTATCCGGCGAGTGTAGTTAAGCTGTTTTACTTGGTAGCCGCTAACGAATGGTTAGAGAAAGGTATGACTCAACCTTCAAAAGAGTTAGAGCGGGCTTTGCGCGATATGATTGTTGATTCTAGCAATGATGCTACCAGCTTAGTTGTAGATATTTTGACTGGTACGACTTCAGGACCAGAATTACCATTAGGCCCTTATGATACTTGGAAAAATCAACGTAATATTATTAACCGCTACTACCAGTCTTTAGGTTGGGAGGAGATGGAGACAATAAACGCTTGTCAAAAAACCTGGGGTGATGGCCCTTATGGACGAGAAAGAGCGTTTTATGGCGAGATGTTTGAAAATCGGAATATGTTAACCACAAATGCGATCGCCCGTTTACTTCATAGTATCGTGGGTGGGGTAGCGGTTTCGAGTGAGCGATCGCAAGCAATGATGGCTTTACTCAAACGCAGCCTCAACCCCGACGAGTTACCCCAAGATGTAGAAGAAGACCAAGTGACAGGTTTTTTAGGCGGCGGTTTACCCCAAGACGCACAAATTTGGTCAAAAGCTGGTTGGACAAGCCAAGTCCGTCATGATGCAGCCTATATCGAAATCCCAGACCAGCGTCCTTACTTATTAGTAGTTTTTACAGAAGGTAAAGCCCAAGCCAAGAGTCGAGACATCTTACCCTATGTTTCTAAGTTAATCGCTCAAGCGGTTAGTCAGTTGACAGTTGACAGTTGACAGCGTTGCACTGAGCTTGCCGTACCACTGGAAGCAAGCTACGCGGAGCGTCCTGTAGGGAAGGAGAACCACATCAGCTCGCCCCTACTGTATTTTTTGATAAATTTGGAAAACCTTATTTGCTTCGGACTCCTAGCCCATCTCAACTACAACTTGGGGAGAATTTCCGGTAACAAATGACCAGGAACCTTAGATAAAGCCAAATTCTGCCCTTGAATACCCAATTCATTATGAAAAGCACGAATTGTTTTCACAACGTAAGCAAAGGTTGCTTGATAAGCCTCTGGTTGTTTACTCAAACCATTTAAGGCTTGCAAATGATTATCCAATGCAGCTTCTAGATGGTGCGATCGCTTGTTTTTATCTCCAGTAAAAGAATGATCAGTTACTAACTGATAATGGGCTAAACCTAAATTATTGTGTGTAGCAAATAAATCAAAGCTTAAAGATACATTACCTAATGAATGAGCTAGGGCGATCGCTTCTTCATAAGCAGTTATACATAAATTTAATAATTTTTCCCGCACTTCTTTGGTCGTTTGCGGTAAATTTGCTAAATGCCAGTAAGCTGTACCTAAATTATTTTGTGTCGCAGCACAAGCACTCGGAACCACCGCAGCCGTGCGATATTTCAAAGCTTCACTGTAAACCTCAATCGCTAACTGAAGATTTTCCCCTGGTTGTTCGTACTGTGCCAAATTCCAGTAGGCAGTACCGACATTATTTTGAATCATCCCATATTTCAGGGGTTCATCTTGGGGATTGTAATGAGCTAGTGCTTGTTTGTAGGCGGCGATCGCTTTCTTCAAATGCACTACTGGTTGATTATACTGAGCTAAATGCCAGTAGGCAGTACCAATATTATTTTGACAAGCAGCATACTTTAAGGGGTCTGATTCCACAGTCCGGTGGCGTAAAGCTTCGCTATAAGCAACAACAGCTCGCTGCCAATTCTCCGCCGGACTCTCAAACCGCGCCAAGTCTCCGTAAGCAGTTCCTAAATTATTTTGCACCCGTGCGTAAGTATCAGGGTGTGTCTCAGGGGAAATCATTTTTAAAGCTAACTCATAAAATTCTATCCCCTGCTCAATATAAGTTTGCCCCTCCTCTACATTGGGTGGTGTGCGATACAACATCCAATAGAGAGTACCTAAATCATTTAATATATCCGGCAATTGCGGCGAATTTTCGTCATAGCTAATAGATTCTTGATAGGCAATAATTGCTACCATCAAATTTTCTAAGGTTGATTGTCCTTGCTCAATTCGCAGACGATACAAATTTCCTAACTGATGATAAGCAGCCGCCAATATTTCCCCAGAAGCCGATTGCGAATGCAATGCTTCAATCTCTAACAGTAATTCTTGGGGTTGCCAGTCACCCTCTACATCTGAAGATATGTTTGTATTAATTGTTGCCAGCACCAACTCCGTCAATTCCTGGCTGACATGAGATAAGGATAATAAAGCTTGAGGATTGGCTGTATTAAACCTAACAATATTATCTTGTGCTTTCTGCTGGGTTGTGTGTGATTCTGAGACTAACAGTGGAGTTTCCTCTTTTGGTTGAGAGTAATTCCCTGGTATTTCTGTTGATAAACCTAAGTCATCCCCAAAGTTTAATTCTGTAGTAGATGAGCTTCTAACCTCACCTTCCATACCTAAGTCGTCTAGTAAAGACTGCTCAAGATTTCCTAACTTCACGTTTCGAGAATTAGATAAACGTTCTGGATGACCTAAATTTTGTGTTGTTGGGGTAGGTTCTCCCGCAAATACAAACACACCAGTCCGCCAACGCCAAAACTGTGGTGCTGACTGCTGAATAGCCGATAACCAAGGACGAGACACCCATAACAATACACTAGATTCGAGAAATCGACTCGATTCTTGAGCGGCAAATAATTGTTCGCTTAAGCGTAAGTAGTGAAGAAATAAACGTTGACTAGCTACAGTTTGTTTTGTAAGTTGTTCTACACCGACAATTTGAAAAGTGGGAATTGGTAAGGGTCTTCCTGGGGTATCCTTAGAAGCACCAACAATTGGCGGTGGATAATTAGTCAACCACTGATTAATTTGAGCAATAGGATCTGGTTCATTTAAGTTCAGGCGCAAAGTAACAAGCCTGGGATAAGCCGATGTACTTGCTTCTTGTCCATGTGATGGCTGATACAACACTTGTCCTACAGGATACGCCAAAGTAGAATGCAACCGGGCTGCGACTTGATTGCGTAGGTGTAAATCATCACAAACAGCTAAAAAAATTTGTCTTCGTAAACCAAGACTGAGGGCAAGTTTTAGACGGTGATATACTTGCCTATTCCAAACAGAATTTTCAGGATTTCCAGTGTCATTGACGCTCATGGTGATAGGAGAGGTAGGGAAGATGAGGGAGATGAGGGAGATGAGGGAGATGAGGAAGATGTAGCTTTGTTCCCTATCGTTCTCTGTGCTACGCAACACTACCGCGAACAGGACGTTACGGGAAGATGTAAACTACCAACAGGATTTGCCTGTAAGGAATGAGGGAAGGCGTACCTTAAGCTTCTTAAATTACAGAAGGCAGAAAGCAGTAATAATTATTCTCTCCCTTGTCTCCCCCTACTCTCTCATCTTCCCTATCTCCTCCACTTCCTCATCTCCCTCAATTGTGTAAGTTTTAACTATAATCAGAGGTTTAAGACTCTGCTCAGGATAAATTTAGAACTTTTACACTTATATTAAATAAGTATATTTACATAAATATATTTTTATTATCAAATAAAAACAGGTTCTTAAAAAATAGAACCTGAAGTAATATTAATTAAATTTTTCAAGGTTTATCCTTAACTGACATTAGAAACAGAGAAGGCGACAAAAATTAAACCGCCAACCAAAATCGTGGCGGCGACTCCTAAAATTACGTAAGTACGCTTTTGTCCGGTTGTGGGAGGTTCAGCTTGGTAAACCTTTGGCTCCCTAGCAAAGTTGTTTAGAAGTCCGCCTTCTTCGTTTGTATAGGGCATGAATTATTTCCTTGCTCTGATTCTTTTATCTCATCTTATAAAAAGATATATCTTGTACTCATATCATTGGATACAAATCGTTACATTTAGTCATTAGGCATTAGTCATTAGTCAACAGTCAACAGTTCAGAGAGTTTTGGACTATGGACTATTGACTATGGACTAACTAATCGTTCCTGTTAGGGGTGAACTGGCGCTGGCATTGGTTCTGATGGGCATTCTGCCGGCGAGGTAGGCTAGACGACCAGCGACGGTGGCTAAGTTCATGGCTTGAGCCATAGCGGCTGGATTTTGGGCTAGAGCGATCGCACTATTAATTAACAAGGCATCTGCCCCTAATTCCATTGCCTGAGAGGCTTCTGAAGGCGCACCAATACCAGCATCTACTACTACTGGGATTTTGGCATTTTCGATAATGATTTGAATATTGGCAGTAGTTTTTAAACCCTGTCCTGAACCGATGGGTGATGCTAATGGCATGACTGTGGCACAGCCTACATCTTCTAGGCGTTTGGCTAACATGGGGTCAGCGTTGATATAGGGTAATACGGCGAAACCTTCTTTTACCAGTTGTTCGGCAGCTTGTAACGTGCCGATGGGGTCGGGAAGTAAATATTTCGGGTCTGGTATAACCTCTAACTTGACAAAATTATTATCTTCTTGACCCAATAACTTGGCCATTTCCCTACCCAAACGGGCAACCCGCACTGCTTCTTCTGCTGTTTGACAGCCGGCTGTATTAGGTAACATCCAGATTTTTGACCAGTCTAAAGCTTCGGCTAAACCTTCATGTCCTGGGGCTTTGGTTTGGACTCGCCGCACCGCTACAGTCACGATTTGGCAACCACTAGCAACAACACTTTGCTGCATTTCCTCAATGCTGCGGTATTTGCCTGTGCCAGTCATCAAGCGGGATTGAAAAGATTTGCCGGCGATGATTAGGGGGGAGTCAAGATTGGGGAGTGGTGTTTCAACAAGCGGTAATCGAGCGGAGTCGAGATTCACCAACCGGGAGTGGGGAGTGGGGAGTGGGGAGTGGGTAAGCATGGGGGGGGTGGTAGATGGCGGTTTCTGGAACCGTGAGTAGTGGAAGTGAGATAGTAGGGGGTCGGATTTTTGTTCCCAGATTAAATCGGCTATGAGTGTGGCTGTTACTGGTGTGAGTAAGATGCCATTGCGATAATGACCAGTGGCTAAGGTTAAGTTAGGACAGTGGCTAGTTCCTAATATGGGTAGTTCGTCTGGGGTAGCGGGGCGGAATCCCCACCAGAACTCTTGAATGGGATAGTTTTGTAATTGAGGATAGAGACGGATTGCGCCTTGAAGTAAGCTTTGGATGCCTGCGGGGGTGTTATGGGGAGTAAAGCCCACATCCTCACTAGTCGCCCCAACAATAATAGAACGGTCTTTCCTGGGTACGATGTATATATTTTCGCCAAATAAAACTCGCTTTAAGGGCAATTCCGGCACATAATCCGGCACTCTCACACGTAACATCTGCCCTTTGCGTGGACTTACGGGTATAGGTAATAATTCATTTGCCCAAGCACCTGTGGCTAAAACATAGTGTTCAGCCCGGATAATGCCGATGTTGGTTTGTACGCCTAAAACTTGTCCTTGCTGCTGTAATAAGCCTTCTACTGTAATGCCGTCTTTGAGTTCAACACCAAGGGTTTCTGCCGCAGCCCACAGCACACGCACCAGCGTTTGGTTATTCACTTGGGCATCCTCTGGATACCACCAACCACCAACTACTTCTGCACCTAATCCTGGCTGGTATTGATGGATAGACGTTTTGTCTAGCCAGTAGGAGGGAGATGAGGGAGATGAGGGAGATGAGGGAGATGAGGGAGATGAGGGAGAATTATTGCTACTTTTAACTCCATACACTGGTGCAAGAATGCCGCAAGGCCAGTAGCCAGCATTTAAGCCTGTCAAATCTTCTAGTTTACGTGTCCATTCTGGATATAAAGAGCGCGATCGCCAGCATAGCGACTTCATTGCCGGATCTGTGATTTGTTCAGCATCCGGCGCTAACATCCCGGCTGCGGCACTAGAAGCAGCCGCTTGGAAGTCACGACAAAGAACGGTGACTTCTGCCCCGCGCAATTTCAATTCAACGGCGATCGCTAATCCAATAGCTCCGCCACCAATAATTACAATGTCCCTAGTCATTAGTCATTAGTCATTGGTATTTAATATTAGCTATTTACCATTAGTACACAACTAATAACTCATAACTTGTAACTAACGACTAGTACAAGTGGGAATCAATTCAAAATTCAAAATTAAGAATTTTCCCAAAATTAGCACCAAGCACCTATGACTCAGCGCGTGCTAAACGCGCCGCTACCGCTAACATGACTCAGCACTCAGCACTGCCTTACCACAAAGCCCGAATTGGCTCTTTTGCGTCATTTGTGTCGCTTGATGAATTATCGGTAGATTGAACTTCTGTAGTATTTGATTCTGATGTATTATTCCCAGATGATTCAGTAGAGTTGTTATTTTGCGCCACACTAGTTCTGTCAGTGTTAGCTGTACGCTCTTGCTGATTACTGTTACCTCGTTGTTCGGTAGTGCTTTCTTCACTATTTCTCTCTTCGTTATTAGTAGAGAGATTCTCTTGAGGTACACTACGTCTGTTTTCCTCGGACGTAGCATTGTTGCGATTACGATTTGTGGTGGAGCTATTAACATTAATGTTAGCTGGGAGTACCTTAGACGCTTTGCCGCTAGGAGTGGTATTACTAGTTGAAGTAGTATTACTAGCGGTTTGTTGCTGGCCGCCCATAGGAAAATTAATGCCTAGCAAAGTTCCCATAAGAATTGCCAAGCCTCCAGCCATAAGAATTAACGGTGTCCATCTACCCATTTTGATTTTCTCCTTGTTAACCTAACCTTCTGGTTGCCACACTACCTGAGAACCTTGACCCCAAAATCCATCAAATTTTGTCACCTTCACATCACCCAATACTTGAGTTTGACAAGCTAAACGCAAGTCTTTTGTAGGAGAATGAGGAGGAAGCGAACGCCGCGTTTGATCTCGCCAATTCGCTACAGACACTTCACCCTCTATCTTGACAGCACAAGTACCACAACTGCCAATACCCCGACAGTTTATTACCTTAGCACCGCCATTGTAGAGGTCGATACCACTTTTTAGCAGAACTTTGCGTAAATTTTCTCCGTTTTTACACTCGATTGTCTGACCCTGAGCTAATACCTTAGGCATATTTTAATCAGCAAATTGGCTTTTTGTTGTATCTTGGCACATTGCCTTTAAAGTTGTCTCCAAAGTTTTAGTCCTATGACCAAAAATCCCTCACCCCACATTTGGCTTTATGACACCACACTACGGGATGGCACTCAGCGCGAAGGGCTATCAATTTCCATAGAAGACAAGCTACGCATTGCTCACAGACTCGATCAATTAGGGATTCCGTTTATTGAAGGTGGATGGCCGGGAGCCAACCCAAAGGATGTTCAATTTTTCTGGCAACTTCAGGAAGATCCGCTCAAACAAGCAGAAATTGTTGCATTTTGTTCAACTCGCCGCCCCAATACCCATGCTGCCGATGAACCAATGTTACAAGATATCCTCACTGCGGGTTCTCGCTGGGTAACGATTTTCGGCAAATCTTGGGATTTACATGTCACAACGGGCTTAAAAACAACTTTAGAAGAAAATTTAGCGATGATCCGCGAGACTATCGAGTTTTTTCGCTCACAAGGGCGGCGCGTGATCTACGATGCCGAACACTGGTTTGATGGCTATAAGCACAATCGAGACTATGCTATGGAGACTCTGAAAACAGCAATGTTAGCAGGTGCAGAATGGCTAGTTTTGTGTGATACCAATGGCGGTACTTTGCCTCATGAAGTCAGTCAAGTTGTGCAAGATGTTGTAGCGGGGAGTAAGAAATGGGCAGTAGGAAGTAGGGAAGATTTGAGCCAATTACCAATTACCAATTACCAATTACCAATTCCCCAAATTGGTATTCATACTCATAATGATTCGGATATGGCAGTTGCCAATGCCGTGGCAGCAGTAATGGCAGGAGCGACGATGGTACAAGGTACTATCAATGGTTATGGCGAACGTTGTGGCAATGCTAATTTATGTTCATTAATTCCTAATTTACAGTTGAAGTTAGGTTATAGCTGTATCGCAGAACACCAGTTAACGCAACTTGCCGAGGCTAGTCGTTTTGTGAGTGAAGTCGTTAACCTCGCTCCTGATGAACACGCCCCTTTTGTAGGGCGTTCGGCTTTTGCACATAAAGGTGGTATTCATGTTTCTGCCGTGGAACGGAATCCTCTGACATACGAACACATTCAGCCGGAACAAGTGGGCAACCATCGCCGGATTGTCATTTCTGAGCAGTCGGGTATTAGTAATGTATTAGCCAAAGCCCGGACTTTTGGCATTGAACTCGATAAACAGACACCAGAAGCAAAGCAAATTCTTCAGCGCCTCAAGGAATTGGAAAGTGAAGGGTATCAATTTGAGGCAGCCGAGGCAAGTTTTGCTTTGTTAATGTATGAAGCTTTGGGCGGAAGACAGGAGTTTTTTGAAGTGAAGGGCTTCCAAGTTCACTGTGATTTAGTGGAGGGCAAGGAAACGACGAATGCCTTGGCGACTGTAAAGGTGGCTGTTAACGGTAAGAATATTTTGGAAGCCGCAGAAGGAAATGGCCCTGTGGCTGCCTTGGATGCAGCCTTACGCAAGGCTTTAGTCAACTTCTATCCCCAAATAGCCACCTTTGAGTTAACAGACTACAAAGTGCGTATTCTGGATGGACACACAGGCACGTCTGCAAAAACTCGTGCTTTGGTGGAATCAGGTAATGGTCATCAACGCTGGACAACTGTAGGCGTTTCACCAAATATCTTGGCAGCTTCTTATCAAGCAGTTGTTGAGGGGTTGGAATATGGTTTGTTATTACACGCTCAAGCTGAGGCGGCAGTGAAGGGGTGAGGGAGTGGGGAGTGGGGAGTGGGGGGAGATGAGGGAGAGAGGGAAGCAGGGGAGCAGGGGAGCAGGGGAGAATAACTAATGACAACTGTCAACTGTCAACACTTGGGCAAGCTCAGTGCAATGCTGTCAACTGTCAACTGCCCTCATGTAAAACTCTCCCATGCTTGAGTGACTACTTTACTTAGCCAACGGCGTTGTTGTTGGTCTAATAAGGGGTCGTCTGCTAGTAGCTGGGCTGTTAACTCATCTAAGGATTGTCCTTGCGATCGCACTATTTTAATTACTCCAGCGATCGCCGAGGCTACTAATTCTTCATCTATAGGCTTTTGTTTTAAAGCAAAAATTTCTTGTGGGCTATCTGGAATGGGATAATTCATGGCGTAGGTTTATAAATTTATTAAATGAGTAAGAAAAATTGACAAAATTATTAAAAAGTCTTTACTGAATCTTTATAAAAACTGATAAGGCGGAGTATATCGCATTTATTGCCTTCGCATATCTGTCCTAGTGAGTAGATCGACGGAGATGTCAGCAAAACATGAAAGAAATTCTGTATTTAGAAGTGCCAATTACGGATATCGCTTCTGTACGCAGTTGGCTGCAAACAGAGTTTGATCCAGGAAATTGGGAAAAAATACTTACCCCCGATGGCTGTCGCCTGAAAATATCTAGTAAATATACAGTAAATGGGGCAAAAATTACCGAAAATCTACCGAAAGAATTTTCTATATTTGTGTGGTCAGTCCAAAGAACTACTTATTTAAAGGTTTTTCGTTGGGCAGAACAGCCATTACCACAAGAGAAGGAAGTATTACAAAACTTAACTAGACAAATTCGTCAGCGTTTTCCACATCACTACCCAGAACCGCCAGCTATTGATTTATCCCAGCAATCAATTTTTGCCGCCCTAGCTCCCTATTACCCTTTAACAGTTAAATATTTCCAAAAAATGCCTAATGGGGAATATGACCTCAACCGTGCCTACTGGTGGGAACAGCGATGGCGTGAGGGAGTACGAAATCCGCAACAGCCGCGTCAAGTAATATTTTCGCAAGGTGTAAGAGTGGAAGGGGTAGGGGGAGTAGGGGAAGAGAGAAAACACACCTCTCCCTCATCCTCCTCATCTCCCTCATCCTCCTCATCTCCCACCTATGACCTGATATACATCGGCGGCGCATTGGGGTCAATTCATGCGGCGGTGATGGCAAAGTTGGGGTATAAAGTGCTGCTGGTGGAGCGGTTGCCTTTTGGGCGGATGAACCGGGAATGGAATATTTCGCGGGATGAATTGCAAAGTTTGCTGAACTTGGGTTTGGTGACAGCAGCCGAGTTAGAAACGGTAATTGTCCGGGAATATAAGGACGGTTTTAATAAGTTTTTTGATGGGAATAACCCAGAGAAATTGCGATCGCCTGTTTTACATACGCCAACGGTGTTAAATATAGCTTTAGACTCAGAGAAATGGCTACAAATGTGTGGGCAGAAACTTCTGAGTGCTGGCGGGGAAATTTGGGATGAGACGGAATTTATTCGTGCCGATGTTGATGATACACAAGTTGTTGTTACTGTCAAGCATTTACCCACGCAACAGGAAAAACAAGTCAATGGACGGCTGTTAGTAGATGCGATGGGAACAGCCTCTCCTATTGCATGGCAATTAAATGGTGGTCGTGCTTTTGATAGTGTGTGTCCCACAGTGGGGGCAGTGGTAGACGGAGGTTTTGAGCCGGGAGTGTGGGATTCTCAATATGGAGATGTTCTATATAGTCATGGTGATATCTCGCGTGGGAGGCAGTTAATTTGGGAATTATTTCCTGGGGCGGGTGAAGAACTGACAATTTATTTGTTTCACTACCACGAAGTCAACGCCCAAAACCCAGGTTCCTTGTTAGAGATGTACGAAGACTTTTTCACAATTTTGCCAGAATATCGCCGTTGCGATATGGACAAGCTGGTGTGGAAAAAGCCAACCTTTGGGTATATTCCAGGGCATTTTAGTGTTAGTAGTAGCGATCGCACCATAGCTTTTGATAGATTAATTGCGATCGGTGATGCTGCATCACTACAATCACCCCTTGTATTTACTGGTTTCGGTTCCTTGGTGCGTAACTTAGAACGGCTAACAACCTTATTAGATGTAGCCCTTAAACATGATTTATTAAAGTTCAGTCACTTGAATTTAATTCGAGCCTATCAAAGCAATGTATCGATAACTTGGCTATTTTCTAAAGGAATGATGGTTCCCACAGGGAAATTTATCCCTCCCCAACGCATTAACTCAATGTTGAATACATTTTTTGGGTTACTTGCAGATGAACCTCCCGAAGTTGCCGATAATTTCATTAAAGATAGGTGTGACTGGTTCACCTTTAACCGCCTAGCACTTAAAGCCGCGAGGAAAAATCCTGCATTAGTGTGGTGGATTTGGGAACTAGCTGGTTCCAGAGATTTGGTAAGGTGGGTAGGCAATTATCTTAACTTCGGTCGTCACGCCTTAGTTAATGTTTTACTGAGTGCATGGTTTCCACGCTTACTAATACAAATAAAACCTTGGCTAGAAACACACAACCCCGCCTTATGGTTACGGTTATTAGCTATTAACTACGCTATCACCACAGGCAGACCGCGATCGCGCCAGCAGTATGCCGAACTTAATTCCCAAGCAGTAATTCATAACCCAGAAGGGGCAAGGGGGTAGGCAGGAGACAGTTGACAATTGACAATTGACAGTTAATGGTTGTTTTTTCTCCTCTGCTCCCCCTGCTTCCACCACTCCCCACTCCCCACTCCCTACTCCCAAAATAGAAGAATGACCCAAGCTGTTGATCAAGTCGATTACAATACTCTCGATGCTGCCAAGCGTCGCTTTATTGAGGCGGCAAAACGTACATTACAATTCGCCCCTGCTTACGGGGGTGTCCCGGCTGCTGGGCTTGGGGGAAGTGCTAATGCCTTTAGTTTTAATCTTGCCCCTTACCTACATACGGGAAACCCTGAGCTTTTTGTTAGCCTTGTTCCTGAAGGACTTGGTACTGCTGATGATGCCCGTCCTGATGACCTTACCGAAGAAGAACTGCGGCGGTTTTGGTGGAACATCGGTATCAAAATTCTCTCTTGTTTGACAAACGATGCTGCATCTTCGGGGATGCAAACTGTACTTTTAGGGTTGTATTTACCCTCAAGTACGCCAGAAACCGTATTTACCCCTGCCTTTCTTGATGGGTTTCTTGATGGCGTGGTTGAAGGATGTAGACGTATAGGCTGCGTTTACATTTCTGGAGAAACGCCACAACTCAAAACTAAAATGATTCCCGGAAGGCTAGATATTGCGGGTTCTGTATTTGGTGTCATGCCTCCTGGTGTGCCTCCTATTGATGGTACAAGGTTGGCTGAAGGTAATGCGATCGTTTTGGTAGAAAGTACCGGACTGCATGAAAACGGCTTTACCCCCGTGCGGAAATTAGCCGAGTCCCTACCTGACGGCTACAGAACAAAGCTACCCAGTGGACAGGAGTTATGGGAAGCGATGAATGCTGCCTCGCACCTGTACACGCCCCTTGTGCAAGCAGTATTGCGTGAGGGTATCCGTCCCACGGCGATGGAAAATATTACTGGTCATGGATGGCAGAAATTGATGCGGTCTGCTAAACCATTACGGTATGTAATTGAAAAATTGTTACCAGTTCCAGAAATCTTTCAGTTTGTGGAAAGCCATCTGGAAGGAGGGAAAGAAATGATGCTTTCTGTATTTAACTATGGTGCAGGGTTTGCATTTTATACAGAGACAGAGCAGGATGGTGAGAGGATTGTGCAGTTAGCCAAAGAACAGGGATTAACAGCTGCGATCGCTGGTAGAGTTGAAGCATCCCCCACCCGCGAAGTTGTGGTTGAACCATTTGGCATTACTTTCAAAGGCGAATCTTTTGGCATCGCCAAAGGAGCATAAATCATACATCTTGTGGGGTGGGCATCCTGCCCGCCCAAATATCAGGACGGGCAAGATGCCCATCCTACAAAAAAATTGAAATGAAATTAACCCTCTCTTACAAATAAGATGAGGGCCAATTACCAATTACCAATTAGCAGTTATTAATATCCTTCTTCTTCATATTCTGGCTGTCTTTCTTTGACTTTTTTAGGGATATTTACTGGTTGTGGTGGTGCATCATCCCAAGCATCACTTTCTATATCATCATCATAATCATCATAATCTTCGGTGTAAGGCTCGCTGTAGGATGGGGCGGGAGATTTTTGATATCTGTCTTTACCTGTGGCTTCGCTCCAGTTATCTTCCTCGTCTTCTTCGTATTGAATAGACTCGTATTGACGCGCTTTCATGACTTGACGCTGTGGTCTTTCTTCTTCGATGTAGTCCTCAGTCCATTCTTCCTCAGCTACGGGTTCGGGGGTGCGGACTTTGGGCTTGGGTGGTTGTAAGGGTACACCACTAGGTAGCTGATTTGAAGGTGCAACGGCGCGGGGTGCAGCATAATATTCTTCGTCTGCGTCCCGTTCCCAAGGTGCTTTACCAATACCTAGACGTTCTAGGACACCTACTGTTAACTGATTTACCCGTTCTTCGGCTCCTTCAAACACAATTAATCTGTTGGGGCCTGTGCTGACTACTTCTTCTATTGATATTTCGTAGGTGCTTAAAAACTGGTCGGGAATTTGGGGTAGTCCCAAGGAAGCGATGACTATGTTGGTGAGTTTACCTGTTTCCGCCTCAAATCTGAAGCCCCGGACTCTACCTAAAACTTCGCCTGTTTCGGTGATGACTTCCCAGTTCATCAGGTTACTGAGGGCTTCAACTTCTATGTCTTCGATAACATCTTCGTTATCAACTAGGATCACATCGCCGTATTGGTGGATGCTGCTAAGGTACATATAGCGGGGCAGACCAGAGATGGAGATCAGGCTGTCTCGCAAACCAAGAGCCACAACCTCTCTTTGATCAATGTCCACCCAGATTTGACTCACGATGCCTAACCGTTTGCCATTGTCGCGGGTGATCACCTGGGTATTTAATATGTCGGAACGTCTAATTATCTGTTCAGAGGTCATTCTATACGGAGTCCTGATCTCGAATCCGGTTTATCTATACACTATTATTAACAAAAACTCAAGCAGATGTATTTGAGGATGATAACTTAATTCCCAAAACTTGGGTATAAGCTCCTCGTGCTTGAGTAACGCCTATTGTGCGTTCGGCTGATTCTATCATCGGACGACGCAAACTAACAACTATGAATTGGGCTTGTTGTGCCTGTTGTTTAATCATTCTTGACAATCGTTCAACGTTTGAACCATCGAGGAACATATCTACTTCATCAAAGGCGTAAAAGGGTGAGGGGCGATAACGTTGTAAGGCGAAAATGAAGCTGAGGGCGGTGAGGGATTTTTCACCCCCAGACATGGAAGCGAGTCTTTGTACTGGTTTACCTTTGGGGTGGGCGACTAGATTTAAGCCACTATTAAAGGGATCTTCAGGATCATCTAATTGTAGGTAGCCGTCGCCGTCGGAAAGGGTGGCGAAGATTGATTGAAAGTTTTCGTTTACTGCGTCGAAGGCTTCTTTAAAGGCAATTTGCCGCAAGGTGGTAAAGTTTTCGATACGTAGGAGTAGTTCAGTGCGTTCTCCTTCTAGCGTCTGTAATTTTTCCGATAGTTCTTCTAAGCGCTTTTGCGTGCGTTCGTATTCTTCCAACGCCAGCATATTTACAGGTTCCATTGCCTGGAGACGTTTGGCAAGCGATCGCAATTCTTTCTGCAATTCTTCCAAGTCTACCTTGTCTGGTACTTCTGGTAAAGGATTTGGTAATTCCGGGATTAATTCTTGTAACTGGCTTTGTAAGGTGGTTAAATCTTCTCGGCGTTTGAGTTGAGATTCTTCTAACTTTTGAATTTCCCATTCTAATTGTTGCTGACGCAGGAGGTGCGATCGCACTTCTTGTTCAATAGCGTCGCGTTTTTGTTTCTCCTCACCCAGATGTTTTTCCAGTTCGGTTAATTTAGCGCGGGTTTGGGTAATTTGAGTGCTGAGTGCTGAGTGCTGAGTGCTGAGGGAAGATAGTTGATTTTGTTGGGTTTGTTGTTCTTGTTGATACTGAGTAATGCGTTGTTCGCCTTCTTGGATGCGTTCTAAGAGGCGTTGTTGTTGATTTTCCAGATTTTTTAGGCGTTGTTCGGCTTCTCTTAAGGCGGTTTCTCTTTGTTGGAGTTGTTGTTCTTGGATTTTAATTGTCGCCTGAATTTGTTGCCATTCGCTGGGTGTTTGGGAGGCTTCTAACTCAGTTAGGGTTTGGCGTAGTTGTTGTAATTGGCTTTCTTGTCCTGGTAATTCTTTATCTAAAATTTCTAGGCGTGACTGTGCTGTGGTAAATTTTTCGTTATTTTGACTCAGTTGCGATCGCGTCCCTTCTAACTGGGCTGTTAAACTTTTAATATCTTTCTGCAACTGTTCCAATTGTATCTGCTGTTCCCGCCTTGCTTGACGCGCTTCTGTCAGTTCTTGTGAGAGTTGTTTGGTTTTGATGGATAAATTAGCGATCGCATCACCACAACGGTCTAAAATCCTATCTATATCTGCTAAACGCTGCTTTAACGCAACTGCTTCTTCTGACTCTGCTGCTTCCGCATTGCCAAACCGCAATGAGGAACGCTGGTTACTACTACCCCCAGTCATCGCGCCACTGGTTTCTAGTAATTCCCCATCTAAAGTAACGATACGATATAAACCGAGATTTTTCCGCGCCGAGTCTAAGTTGGAAAATACTACAGTATTACCGAAGACATAATTAAAGATGTCTTTGTAACGGCGATCGCAATCTACCAAATTCACGGCATAGTTAACAAAGCCGTTTGCTAAACGCAATGTAGCATCTTGGGTAAATTTATGAGTCTGAATTTTATTTAAAGGTAAAAACGTCGCTCTCCCCGCACGTTTTTGTTTGAGCAGTTCAATTCCGGCGGCGGCGATACCATCATCTTCTACTACAATATGTCCCAGACGCGCCCCAGCCGCAATTTCTAACGCCAACTGAAAGCGGGGTTCTACCCTTCCCAAATGTACCACCAATCCGCACACCCCAGGCATTCCTGACTGGATAATTACCTTACTGGCTTGAGTTCCTTGTACCTCTTGCTGTGCTTGTGCTTGCGCGTCAATTTTATCTAGTTGACGTTGCTTGTCTCGTTGTTCTTGCAGCAGTCGCTTTTGGGTATCTTGCTGAATTTGTAATTCCTGTTCTGTAGCGGCGAGATTTTGCGCTAACTCTTGGATGGGTTCGCTAGAGGTATTAAATTGTATTTCTAACCCAGTACAATCAGCCTGCTTCTGTGTTAATTGTGGTTCTAGGTTAGCGATTAACTGCGTTTGCTCTGCTATTAACTGCTGTAACTGATTATTCCGTTCCCTTAACTGCGCTTGTTGGGTTCGTTGCGGTTCCAAGGTTTGCAGCACAGTTTCAATTTGACGGTTCAACGCCGTTTGCTGTTGTACCCATGCTTCCGAGGCTGAGGCGATTTCGGCGGCGGCTTCGCGGGACTTTTCCAAAGCTTGTTGTGTTTCATCCCGTTGCTGCTGACAATATACAATAGATTGCCGCTCCAAATCCTGGGCTTGGGCAATTTCCCCTAAACCCTGCTGATGCTTTTGGATATCTTCCCCAGTTTGCGCCAACCGCCTAGCCGTTTCTTGAAAAGCCGCCTCTAACTCGCTTTGCTGACGTTGTAACTGCTTCCGTTCTGCTTCCTGCGTCGCCAAGTTAGACTGTACTGCTAACAGTTCCTCCTCTCCCATCGCTTTCACATGGGCGTTGAGTTGTTCCAGTTGGGCAGTTTTCTCGGCAATTTCTGTATTTAAGCTGGTAAGCTGGGTAGTCAGTTCCGCATAATTGCGATCGCCTGCTTGAATTTGGGTGGCTAACTTCTCTTGCTGTGCTTGCAGAGAACGCCAAGATAAAACCGCTTCCCAAGATTGCTTTTCTATATATTCTGTACGTAACTTTTGATACTTTTCCGCCTTCGCCCGGTCTTGCGAGAGGCGATCGCGTTGTAAAGTTAACTCAGTCTCAATAATCCGACAACTATCTTCCTTTTCCTTTACCTCATCCAGCGTTCCCTTAGCCTGATGAATCTTCCGATCAAACGCCGCCACTCCCGCCAACTCATCAATAATTTCCCTGCGTTCCTTCCCCTTCATGGAGATAATACTGGTGACATCCCCTTGCAGTACCACGTTATAACCTTCAGGATATATCCGCAGCCTCTCCAACTCCTCATGCAGTTCCGTCTGCGTCGCGGAAATCCCATTGATATAGTAATTCGATGTATAACTACCTTGATGCGTCACCCGCAGTTTCCGCGTCACACTCCATTCTGTAGCCTTGTGTCCATTCCCATTTACCGATGGTGCTTCATGCTGGGGTAATTCTTCACTACCATTGACAACTGATAACTGATCATTAACATCTATGAGATCAGATAAATCAAACGTCACAGTTACACTAGCTTCCACCGCCGAACGACTTTTAGCCGTTTGAGTATTATTAACCAAATCGGGCAAGCGATCAGCCCGCATCCCCTTAGAACTAGCTAGTCCCAAACAAAACAGCAGCGCATCCAAAATATTTGACTTACCCGAACCATTAGGCCCAGATATGACAGTGAACCCCGGCAATAATGGGACTGCTGTAGTACCGCCGAAGGATTTGAAATTAGTAAGTTCTACGCGCTTGATATGCACCATGCAGTGCTAGTTCACTAAGTTAATGAAGAACAAGTGTATCAATTTATCAAAATTTAGCAACAGGTTAGCACGAATATTTTCTAAATGCCTTATACCCAGCCCCAGAGAATCCTCCTCTGCGCCCCTTCGCGTTTAAGAATCAATCTTTATAAATTATAGGAAAAGCATTAATTCTTATCTTTAACTATATAAAAAAAGTAATTTACAACGATGGCTAAACAGGCTTTATCACTACGTATATGTGGTTTATAGGGTTGCCACAAGATAATTTTGTCACAACTAAAAAAACTATGTAGCTTATATTACTCAATATCTGTATTTACGATAACTTTAACCAATTTTTTATATGTTCAAGATAAACAGAAATAATTGTGACATTTTTGATACAAATTTGTTAAGAATAGTTACAGTACCCGTAACACTAGGAAATAATTCTTATGGTTGAAGCACTTGAGAACAACTCACCCCACAAGGTCGTGATTATCGGCGGCGGTTTTGGTGGATTGTATGCAGCAAAGTCATTGGCTAAAGCTAAAGTAGATGTGACTCTGATTGATAAACGGAACTTTCACCTATTCCAGCCGCTACTTTATCAAGTTGCTACAGGTACTCTTTCACCATCTGATATTTCCTCACCTCTACGCGCAGTATTGAGTAAGAGTAAGAATACAAAAGTTTTGCTGGGAGAAGTCAGCGATATTGACTCAACAGCACAACAAGTGGTACTAGGTGATGAAAAAATACCCTACGATACTTTAATTGTAGCCACAGGTGCAAAGCACTCCTACTTTGGTAAAGATAACTGGGAAGAATTTGCGCCTGGGTTGAAAACTGTAGAAGATGCAATTGAAATGCGTCGCCGCATCTTTATGGCGTTTGAAGCAGCCGAGAAGGAAACAGACCCCGAAAAGCGCCGTGCTTGGTTAACTTTTGTAATTGTCGGTGGCGGCCCTACTGGGGTAGAATTAGCAGGTGCGATCGCTGAATTAGCTTACAAAACCCTCAAAGAAGACTTCCGCAACATTGACACCACAGAAGCGCAAGTCATCCTCCTCGAAGGTTTAGATCGAGTCCTCCCTCCCTTTGCGCCAGAATTATCACAGGAAGCCGAAGCATCCTTGAAACAGTTGGGTGTGAAAGTACAGACAAAAACGATGGTAACGAATATTGAGAATGACATCGTTACTATCAAACAAGGCGATGATGTGACAGAAATTGGCTCAAAGACTGTATTATGGGCAGCAGGTGTCAAAGCATCGGCAATGGGCAAAGTCTTAGCTGAGAAAACTGGGGTAGAATGCGATCGCGCCGGACGAGTTATCGTAGAAGCAGACTTGAGTATTAAGGGACATAACAATATTTTCGTTGTGGGAGATTTAGCTAACTTCTCTCACCAAAACGGTAAACCCCTTCCCGGTGTCGCACCAGTCGCCAAACAAGAAGGCGAATACGTCGCCAAATTGGTGCAGAAACGCCTACAAGGTCAAACTCTGCCTGCATTTAAGTATAACGATTACGGTAGTCTAGCTATGATTGGGCAAAACTCAGCCGTTGTAGACTTAGGTTTTATGAAGTTGACAGGCTTCTTTGCTTGGTTGTTCTGGCTATTAATTCACATCTACTTCTTAATCGAGTTCAATAATAAGTTAGTAGTCATGATTCAGTGGGCATGGAATTATGTTACTCGTAATCGTGGCGCTAGATTGATTACAGGTAGAGAAGTGCCGCCAACAGTTAAAACTGTTAACAATAACAGTCATTACCAGCCGACAGAAAGCAGGCTACCAGTCAATGTTTAGGGAACCGAAAACGATTAATCGTATTACGGGGATGGTAATGGATAATAGGTAATAGGTAATAGGTAATAGGAGAAAACAATTACCTATTTGTTGTTACGCAAAGTCTGATCAGAGATTTTCTCTGATCAGAAATTTGTCAGAAAACCAATTAGCAACTAAACAAACCATATCGTAAGTAATTATTTTTTTAATTACGAATTACGAATTACGAATTAACACAGTCTTTTCTGCTTGATTAACACTAATCTTACCTAACCCAAACTTTTCAATAACTGCGGCATTAGTTGTTAAATGTGTACTCACTTCAGACACTTTATAATGACTTTCCCCTGAAGCTAAAACCGCAGGTAATAATAATTGATCTGCTAAGTGTTCATCAACTGGTGCGCCAGTTTGGTGAAATTGTAAGAGTTGTTCGCAAGCAATCTCTGCAACCTTTTCCGAGGATAAGCGCAAACGTCCAAAGCCACCAAATCCCGTCAAACTATTACGATACTCAGCAGTTAAAAAAATCCCTGCACCTGGGGCTACACCTTTCTCTCGTAGTGCTTGCACATATACTCTTAACCCGGCTGTACGTAGTAAATTCTCGGCGCGGCTGGCCATGCGTTGGGGAATATGGACAGGTAATTCTGTCGCCACTGCTAGTCCTCGCACCCGCTTTAACTCTCCTCTCTCCAATAAGTTAATTCCGGTGAGTTTGCAGCCTCCCTTCACCTGCAAATTTACTTCCCCTCCGCCTCTGGGATACCATCCCCAAGCCCCTAATTTGACTTGGGCGGCGATGCCCATGCGGCGTAACATTGGCAGATACACTTGCTCAATGTAGGTCATTGTCGGGCTAAAGATGACATGAGTTCCACCCCGTAGGGTAATTTCAGAATCACCCTCAGCTAAGGCTAAAGGTAAGAGAATTGTCTGCAAAACTAGGGTAATAGCCCCAGCCGAACCACCTTGCTGTGCTTCAGTAACATCAAAACTATAGGTTCCAGGCTGCACCACACCACCAGGAATAAATTCCAGCATCGTAGAACCCAACGCATCACCCTGCAATTGTCCATGACAAATTGCCGCCGCCGCGCGCACTGCTGTTAAGTGTTGCGCGGCTAACCCCGGCTTTTTGCGACCAGCGCGTATTCCTGTAATGCGTATGGGTTCACCAGTGATGGCGGCTAAACTAAGGGATGTACGAAGAACTTGTCCTCCTCCCTCGCCGTAGGAACCGTCAATTTCAATTGTCATTAGTCATTAGTCATTGGTCATTAGTCATTAGTCATCAGTCATTAGTCATCAGTCATTAGTCCATAGTCAACAGTCAACAGTCAACAGTCAACAGTCATTAGTTACTAGTCATTAGTCAACAGTTATTAATAACTCTTTCTTTCTCCCTTGTCTACTTTGTCTTCCCTCTCTCCTCATCTCCCCTATCTCCTGTCACCTATCCCCTGCTAAATTCTAATACTTTACTTTTTCCAGGATTCATTAACCCGTAAGGGTCTACCATTTCTTTGAATTTTAACTGCTCAGGATCGATAACTTTTCTACCGCCATCTTCAATAATATATGTGTGGGGAT
The DNA here is from genome assembly GCF_019976755.1 of Nostoc sp. MS1. Lineage (NCBI taxonomy): Bacteria > Bacillati > Cyanobacteriota > Cyanophyceae > Nostocales > Nostocaceae > Nostoc > Nostoc sp. MS1. The sequence continues at coordinate 3,228,403 of NZ_AP023441.1, read as the reverse complement.
TAGCTATAAATACTCCTTTGGCTTCATGATAACGGATAATTTCATTGAGGCGTTCTTCTGTGGAGTAGCGCACAAGTTGTAATGCAGCAGGTACTACTGCACCATTAACGCGAATGAACTCTAAATGAATCATCACCTCATCACCAAAGTAATGATATAAGTCTGCTACTAATTGCAAGCTTTGATCCGCAGGAAACATACTTTGCAAATATGTGATGGAAGTATCGACATTCCTGGCATGTAAGGTGGTGTGATTCCAAGTAAATTCTGCTAAATTTAAACCTTTGCCTGCTTCTTGGGCTGATTTTTGATAGGTGATGTGTCCGCCATATTTTTGGACTAACCCTGGTAGTAGTTCAAGGCTAGGTTCGGCAAGAATCAGAAATGCTGGGTGAGTTTCTGCGGGAATGTATGAATGTAGGGGTTGGAAGTATTGGGGAATGGGTGATGCAAAGATGGTGACTAATTTTTTAATCATGCCATCAGCACTAGCTAGGCTTTGTCCAAACTTGGCGGCTGTAATGAAGTCGTCAAACGTGACTATAACTTCTGCCCAAGGATAAGCAGGCCCCAAGGGAATTTCTACTTCTGTAATAATACCGTTAATACCCCAAGCGTGATTAACTTTTTGTACATCATCGCCACGTAGTTCGATGACACGGGGTTTTTCTTCTAAGGTGACAACTCGCAATGCTAAGAGATTACCGCGATCGCCTAACAAACCATATTGTATTGAACCAATCCCACCACTACCCCCAGCAATAAACCCGCCAATTGTGGCTATACGGTATGTTGAAGGAGCCATCCGCATTTCCCAACCGCTTTCTCGCGCTTTTTTATCTAAGGCTGCCAACTTTAAGCCAGCTTCTACTCTAGCCACACCCGGTTTTATCCACAAAATTTCCTGTAACTTAGTTGTATCTAGAATTACACCGCCATGTAGAGGTACACATTGCCCATAGTTGCCCGTTCCTGCACCCCGTACAGTTATGGGTACACGCTGGGCGGCACAGATAGCGGCAACTTTGATTACTTCTTCTTCGTTGGCAGGGCGGACTACAATATCACCCACTTTCCCCTCCAGTTTAGGAACTAGCACTGGGCTAAAGGTGTGATAGTCTTGCGATAATTTCGCTACTTGGTTGGCTTCGGTGATGGTTTCGATGCCTTCTAGGGAGGGCAGGAGGTTATCTAAGTAGTTTGTCATAGTGTATATCCTTTTTTAACGCAGAGGGGCGCGGAGGTTAGCGCGGAGGAACGCGGAGAGATTCATTCTTTGCATACCTCTGCGTTTAGTCTTCATAATTAACGCTACTGTCATGCTACTTACTTAATATAAAATTACGAATTAGTATTATGTGTAGAAATATAAACATCATTAGTTCTAGGCAATAGCTCAAAGCGCGAGTATAAAAGAAAAAAATAAGCACAAATTCATTCGTTAGATTAACTGAGAACTAAGATGGCAAATCGCTCGCGCAAGCTAACGCCAAAATCTGATAGCCAAAATCAATCTGATGTAGGAGCAAAGAAAACCCGAATTAGGCGAAAAAGAATAGAAAAAAAGCAAGGTGATGGTGGGATTGAGAAAAATCAGGTAAAAAAAACTTACAAGCTATCGTCTATAATTGCGATCGCCATCTTACTTAGTAGTGTTGGTTTAGTTCTAACTTCTACTTGGATTGGGGTTATGTTGATATTTAATCCTGAACAAGTAGTTTGGCTAAATAGTGTCCTCCCAGAATGGGCCAAAATCCCCTTTGACAACAGCGAGAACCCCCAAACCCTTGCCCAAATTCAAGCTAGTATCAGTCAGAAACAGGAAATCCCAGGTGCAACCATTCCTCTAGATGAGGATGAAAAATCATTACTCTTACCAGTCATGCGTCAGCGCGCTGATTGTGTATCTAACTGTAAAGAAATAGTAGAACTGAGAGTTTATCAGTTAGAAAACTTAAACTACCAAGCACAACCAGAAAAATTTTATCGTCTAGCAAATACTTTAGCAATCACAGGCCCAGAAGAATCATTTGCGATCGCACCCCTGAGTGATACACCATCAGAACACCAAGATGTCAGTAACCCTCTACCTTTAAATGAAGTTAATCGCTTTGAAGACAAAACGCCAGCTTCAGGAGTATGGTTAAATTTACAAGGGCAGCAAAAACAAGATAATCACGCAATCAGCTACGGTCAAATAGTCTACTACAATCCAGAACGTAGTAACTTAATACCTATGGTGTCTTGGACAAGTCCGAGTGGACACATACCCAAGTGGGAACAAGTAACGGGTAATAAAACCAAAGAATTAATTATTGATCAGACAATAGGCTTAGAACCAAGATTCAAAGTTTACCAAGTCAAATCTGTGAACTTGTACCTGAACCCCATCGAACTTGAAGAAATTTCTTTACAAAATCCAGTTTTAAAAGATTCTCGTTACAAAAATGCTCTATTAAGTAGCCGCAGTAGACTCTGGTCTACTGCTTTCGAGTCTTTAACCACTGTAAAGCAACAGCGCAAAAATAGTTTACCAGCCATTGCCCAAGCACAATTAGATTTGATCCGTCTCCATTCTGAAGTGACAAAAAGTCAAGCTGATAAAACCTGGGCGAGTCCTAGTGAACAAGTACTTGCAGACTTAATAGATGGTCGCTGGGAAAAAGCTTTGCAAGTATTTACCGCATCCCCAGAGAATGCACAAGAAATAGCCATCTTGTTAAAACAAGACCAAGGTCGCTTGTGGCGCAGAGTAGAAACAGCATTAGAGGTTGAACCGAATAGACAAGCCGTGCAAGCTTGGGGAGCATTAATTTTAACAGTCCAGCAGGGCGAAGAGAAAGCCAACTCTTGGTTACAGGAAAAAAAGCCAACTTCTCAAGTTGACCTTGATTACATTCAAAGTCTAACAAAGCAACTTAGTTCTTAGTCCATAGTCCATAGTCTATAGTCCATAGTCCATAGTCCATTAGTTATTCTCCCCCCTCTCCCTCATCTCCCTCATCTCCCCATTCCCAAAATTATGGGGGTGAAGAATGATCTCCACCCCCATGTATTAGTTTTGTTAGATGATGTTAAACTTGTTTATTATGTCTTTACACAATCTTTATAAAGTTCTAGGTGCGATCGCTAGAATTTAATATAAAGATTGAGTGTTTGCATTGAGGAACTGTGTGTTAATTAGGCAATTCCTGAATAAAACCACTAGAGCGATCGCCCCATAAAGTTTTATACTTCTTGATTAGTAGCTGCTAAACGTTGTTCTTTTAAATTTTGTAACTGTTCCAACAAAGAGTCCACCTCTGCTTGCAAGTTCATCAACTTAGCTTGCTGATCATCTTGGTAGAAGGACTTATTTAAGTGCTGTGTCCAGGTAGCCTGGCATTCGCGTTCAGATACAGTAGATGTAGCAGTAGCCATTGTGATTAATTCCCAAACTCAACTCACACCTTGGTAAATAATATAATAAAGCAACTTTAAGCTTTGTTAAATAATTGTATACTTTCAATCACATAGTTTAATAGGTCAGGCTTTGTAGTATAAGTGATGGCGATGATTATACTATATTCTGCTTGTATATTTTCTCAATTTCATAATCTGTTGTAAGTAGAAGGACTAAATTAAACTTAACTTGATAGCGCCGGGTTTAGACTGCGCGGGAGTTGAATCTCGACTACGCTCGATTACCGTGTAGTCGAAACTCAACCTGCTTCTAATAAGGTTAACGAGCATTGAGCGTAGTCGAAATGCGTCTTATAAATAATTGTGTCCACCTACTTAATCATCAGTACTTGAGTATGTAAGATGAAAAATCCGCCACACTTCAAATCTTATTTTTTTGTTATCTGTTATACAAAATCAAAAAGTAAATAATAGGTAATTATTTTTAAACATTATCAATTACCCATTACCTATTACCCATGACCAAATAAACCATATTCTCAATAATTATCTGAAATTAATATTATTTAGATAAACGAGTCATTTCAAACAATTGTTGAGCATTATTTCCCAAAAAAGCATCAAATAGTTCTTGCTTTCCTGGCGCTATTTCTACAGGATAACGTTGAGCAATTTCATAATAGGCGTAAGTCCAAGGAATTTGTATTTCCTGACCAGTGACATCATCTATAACTGTTACCATTTCTTTAACGGCTTGTGTTGCTGTCTGACGTAAACCACAAGCAATATCACCTTCAATTTCTGCTTTCATAGGTACGCCTAAACTAGCTAAACCACGAGCAGTATCGTCTATATTGGCGTATTTTGGAGTTTGATGGCGATTAACATAACCTGTAAAATGATTGACAGCATAGCCATGTAACAACACCCAAGCACCATATTGATTAGCTTGATTAACTTCTTCCACAACAGAACGTTGAGGAGTTAACCAAGGGCGAGTGAAAACTTTTTGCAACTTTTGGGTGATAATTTCATCACTTTCTTGTGGAGAAAATTCAGTAATTGTAGAAGTAAATTCTCTAGGAATTTTTGATACTGTCTGAGAGATTAATTCAACAATATGTTCTGGCAATTCATCTACAATTAACTCGCTGATAAATAACTTAGGTAAATCAAACTCTGCTTGTTGGGGATGGCGATAGTGACGGGCGTAAAGATGAGTTTGGGGAAAATGATATTCTCCAGCCGGGACATAACCTAAAGCCTCTGCTATTTGAGATAGATAGTCAATTCCCAGATTTACTTTACCTTGTGGGCGCTCAACTGATAAACGGAGCGATCGCAATGCAATATGGTCATTAGCCACAGTCCCACCCGCCGCCGTAATCATTTGTTGATAAGTCCGGGCGTAAGTAACCCTGGCGCTGTATTCTTGCCAGAGTAATGAAAAAAGATTAAGTGCGATTTTGTTCATTGTTATTAGTCATTAGTCATTAGTCATTAGTCATTAGTCATTAGTCCACAGGAAGGGTAAAGAATTTCATTTTTCCCTTTCTCCCTCATCTCCATTAATCAAATAATCTCTGCAAGAATATCGAGTGCGGTTTGAATTTGCTCACTGTTGATAACTAACGGAGGACAGAAACGAATAGCAGCTTTACCACAACCTAGTAATAGCAAACCTCGGTGAAAGGCTTCTTGAATAATGCGATCGCGCTCTTTAGGATCAAAATGACCGTCTTCATCGAATAAATCTACGGCTACCATCAATCCTTTACCTCTAGGTAAGGACATTCTCTTAAATTTTTGGTGCAGTTGAGTTAACCCAGCTTGTAATAATTCACCCATTTGCGTGGCGTTATCCATCAAGCCACTTTCTAGCAGTTCTAAGGTAGCAATTCCCGCCGCGCAGGCTACAGGGTTCCCACCGAATGTAGTGGCGTGGGAACCTGGAGGCCAAGTCATTAGTTCAGGGCGAGATAAAATTGCTCCTAAAGGCATACCACTAGCGATACCTTTGGCTGTGGTAATAATATCAGGCGTAACACCCCAATGTTCAATGGCGAATAAGCGTCCGGTGCGTCCCATACCTGATTGCACTTCATCAACTACCATTAATATGCCGTAGCGATCGCAGATATTACGTATTCTCTGCAAAAATCCGTCTTCTGGGACGATGTAACCGCCTTCGCCTTGAATGGGTTCCACAACAACAGCTGCTACTTCATGAGGCGGTATAACTGTATTGAATAAATTATTGTCTAAGTAATCTAGGCTGGCGTGAGTACCGTAGGGGATGTGAGTTACTCCGGGAACTAACGGCCCGAAATTAGCACGTTGTACAGTTTTGGAACCAGTTAGAGACATTGCGCCGTAGGTACGTCCGTGGAATGCGCCCAAAAAAGCGATGATGAGCGATCGCTTGGTGTAATATCGAGCTAGTTTGATTGCTCCTTCGTTGGATTCTGCACCGGAATTAGTAAAGAATACCTTTGCACCGTGAACAAAAGGGGCGCGACTGGCTAAATTTTCCGCTAGTTCTACCATCGGTTCATAGTAGAAATCTGTCCCCGACATATGTAATAGTTTTGTGGACTGTTCTTGAATTGCCCTGACTACTTGGGGATGGGCGTGTCCAGTGGCGGTAACGGCGATACCTGCGGTCATATCTAAAAACACATTCCCGTCCACATCTTCTACCATGCAGCCTTCACCACGGGCGACAACCAAGGGATAGTCACGGGTATAAGAGGGGGATGTAACAGCGCGATCGCGTTCTACAATTGCTTTAGCTTTAGGCCCTGGTAGGGATGTTAACAAACGTGGCGATAGAGGTAAATGTTGATTAATAGGGATACTTAACATTTTATTTTTTAGGTATTTTGCTATACGGTTAATTGAACTACCAAGTGTAATTGTTAACAGTAGCCTTTGATTCCATTTGGTATAACTTACTAATTGCCAAACCGACAAGAATATGTGATTGCGATCGTGAGAAAATTCAAATAAGTTTTCATGAATCTGGAGAAAGATTCCTGACAAATCTATATTCCCCAGTAATTACTGAGTGTTTATATTTGCTAGTAGACAGTTTTTCAGTCAAGACTAGGAATTAAAACGAAAGTTTAGTCATCAGTATGCAGGTTATAATGCAATCTTAGGCTGAGTTTCTCCCTAGAGATGGAAGAGGTTTAATGCCCTGTCCGATGCCATAAAAGTGCATCAGCAAATTAATAGTATGAATTAATTAACGATTTATGAGTATCCTGTTCAGCCCAAAAATTAGACTTTTACTAGGTGTTGCGGCGTTTTCATTTGTTGGTATAGCTAGTAGTAGTGTTTATAATAATTACTCCCAAGCTAAACAGCTAGAGCAAAAGCCCCAAGATGACAAAAGTATCAGCCTAAATCAACAGGTAAAACCTAATACATCCTCTCAGCTACTTACTTATAATACGCAGATAAGCACAAATTTTTGGCAAAACACAGGAATCAATCAAGCAGAAATATTTTCTCAAAATAGAACTCAACAAAAATTCCCTAATTTAATTACTCAATTAGCCACAACCTCGATTACTTATCCCATTATTGATGAGTGGAAAAAGTATAAGTTTAGCGTTGATGGTGATCAAATTTTATCTCCTAGCCAATTACCAACCGCTAAAGTTAACGTTAATCAATCAGACTTATTAGCTGTTCTCGTTAATACAAGACAATACTTTCAAGAACATGGTTCAGACGACCCAGATATTTTACGCCCTGGCTTGCTGAGTACGCAAAAAGTTACCACAGAAGATATTCTGAAAACTCTGGACTTTATGATTGCAGTTCTTAAAGAAGATATAGCTAACAATCGCATCACACGGTTACAAAATCCCAATTTTATCAACCGCAATTTTCGAGTCATTAGATGGACAGCATATAACCCAGAAAATCAAATTCAAAAGCAGTTAAGAATTACTAAATATGCTGTATTTACTCATCCAGGTTCTCGCAAGCGAAGTGCAACTTTTAATACACCAATCTATAGTTTAAAAGATAACAACATCGCCGACAAATTCTATACCAGATATACAAAACAAGATGTATTATCTGGTATTTATGAGCCAGGAGGTAAAGAATATGGAAAAGTTGAACCTCTAGCTTATTTAACTAGGAATGGTTTAGAAGAAGCTTTAATGCAAGGTACAATCTTGATAAATTTTACCGATGGTACTAAAGCATTTTTTAATGTTGATAGAAACAACGGCATGTCTTATGTTCGAGGACTCAGAGCAACAGCCCAAAAGCGCTACTGGTACTTTCGCCAAGTCGATGCCATTAAAGGCTATGGACATAACATAGATGCCAAAATATCTGTCAAACCAGGAGTAACATTTGCTGGGGATGTTTTAAATATTGGGTTAGGTAGAATAGTTTTATTAGAGCATAGCCAAGGTGGACGTAAGCAATTACAAATGGGAGTAATTGCAGATACAGGCGGTGCATTTTTACCAAACTTATATCAACTGGATTTTCTATCAGGAGTTTTTCCTAGTCAAAACTCTTTTAAAGAATATATTAGGCAATTACCTGAGTATGCCACAGTATATTTCTTAGTGAAGAAATAGGATTAAGGGTTAAAGCTTGGAAATGATGTTTTCAAAGTTCCTAAAAATTTAGGAATCATGCTTGATTGATCAAATATCTGTAGGGCGTGTTAGCTTCAGCGTAACGCGCCTAGCCCAAATTGCGTTATAACTTATATTTTAATATAGTATCTATTTATACTAAATTACAAAAATTTAGCTATATAGGCGTAAGTAGAACGCTGGACAAAAACTATGTTGATAGAAGTGCATTATGTTCAAACCTTCCTGCCTTCTGCCATACATCAAAAATTCATCAAATATTCATTAACTTGTGCAGATTATATTGTTTTGTCCGTTGGCTGTAATGTCATAAATACATCATATTAGAACTAGATAAATTACTGGTACTTATTTTTGAGGCTAACTGGCAATGAGTGTAAAAGTTCCCTTTGTCGATTTGCATTTACAACATCAGCCCATTGAGAGTCAGATACAACAGGCAATACAGAAAGTATTACAACAGGGAGATTTTATTTTAGGTAAAGCAGTAGCAGAGTTTGAAGCAGCTTTTGCATCTGCTTCAGGGGTGGGGTATGGCGTGGGAGTGGCTTCTGGTACTGATGCGATCGCCTTGGGTTTACAAGCCTGTAATATAGGCTCTGGAGACGAAGTGATTTTACCCGCAAACACCTTTGTCGCCACATTAATTGGTGTTCTCCAAGTCGGTGCTAAACCCATTCTCGTAGATTGCGACCCACAAACAGCCTTAATTGATTTAGAAGCAGCAGCTAAAGTAGTCACCGCCAAAACCAAAGCCATTATCCCTGTGCATCTGTATGGGCAGATGGTATCACCCAAGCAGCTATTAGATTTTGCTCAAACCCATAACGTAGTTATATTTGAAGATGCAGCCCAAGCGCACCTAGCCCAGAGAGAAGGATACAAAGCTGGTTCTGTAGGAACAGCAGCCGCCTTTAGTTTCTATCCCAGTAAAAATTTAGGTGCTTTCGGTGATGGCGGAATAGTTCTTACCAGTGATGCAGATATAGCGAAAAAAGTTGTCAGTATCCGTAATTATGGCTCATCCCAAAAGTATGTACACGTTGAACTGGGTACAAATAGCCGCTTGGATACATTACAAGCCGCAATATTACTAGAAAAATTACCACATTTACCTCAATGGAATAGCGATCGCCTCAATATCGCCCAAACCTACGACCTAGAATTAGCACCATTAGCATCTGCTGGCATCACCCCCATACAAAACCATAGTGGAACAGGTCACGTTTATCACCTCTACGTAATTAGAATTGATGATTCCTGTCCAGTAGAACGCCAGTATATTCAAGAACAACTGTCAGCCGTAGGCATTCAAACTGGCATTCACTACCCAATTCCTTGTCACTTACAGCCAGCGTTTACCAATTTAGGCTATAAACCAGGTGATTTTCCCCAATCAGAAAAACTAGCCAAGCAAATATTATCTTTACCGATGTACCCTGGTTTAAGTCAAAGCCAGATTCGAGAAGTAGTAGCAGCCATAGCTACAGTCGTAGGATATACCATCAAGTCAACATCCTCTGAAACTCAGGTAGCATAAATCTGAGTCCGGTATTTCTAGAAAATCCGCGCTTGCAAGTTGCACTCATAAATTTTTAAATAGCTTACGCTTATGGCACTCCAGCAACAGATTAGAACTCGAAATACAGAACAATTACTGAGCATAGGCATTCTTGGTCTTTTAGTGCTACTGTATGCTCCTGTCATCATATATTGGTTCAACGGATGGCTATATAAAACCATCAGTACAGAACATGAATATTTTAGTCATGGCATCATCGGTCTCCCATTTGCCGCTTATCTGATTTGGGAGAACCGCAAAAAATGGCAACGTCTACCAAATAAAACCAATCCTTTAGGAGCAGCTTTACTCGTCATTGGGGCAATATTTTACTTAACTAATGTCACCGAGTGGGTTAACCTCTCGCTACCCACAATCTTGGTAGGCTTGTGTTTATGGTTTAAGAGTTTTCCGGGGCTAAAATTGCTAGGTTTCCCTTTACTCTTGATATTTTTAGCTACCCCAACAGCAGTTCCATACTTGATAGCTCCTTATACTTTTCCACTGCAAAGTTTCATCGCTGGTACAGCAGGTTTTATTCTCAACCAGTTCGGAATGAATGCAGTGGTAGATGGTATCAATGTTTACGTAAACGGTAGGATTGTTGAAGTCGCACCCTATTGTGCAGGGTTAAAAATGTTATTTACAACCATCTATGTTTGTTTGATGCTGCTTTATTGGACAGACAACTTATCTTCACGCCGTGTAACTCTCTGGTTTTTATCCACGGCTGTTGTGATTAGCGTAATTGCGAATATCATTCGTAACACAATACTCAGCTTCTTTCATGGCACTGGTCAAGAAGCCGCCTTTGAATGGCTTCATGATAGTTGGGGTGGCGACCTCTACTCCGCATTGATGCTACTATCTTTAATCCCCATTTTAAATTGGATGAGTGATTACTTTTCAGCACCTCTAGAAACTGAACTAGAGTCAGAAAATCAACTACTGCCACCTGAGATTATTGATTAAGCAAAAACTTCTATTGCAGCTAAAGAAAGTCTGAGCGTTAGCTTTTCGCGCTTAGACTTTTTATTTTGACCTAGTGCTGAGTGGGGAGTGGCTCAAGAAAATTCACCAATAATTCATATACTTAAGCAGATTGAACAAAATCGCTGTGGAGATTCTAGTGTATAAACGTAGATAGACTGAAGATTTTACTGAACTCACAGTGTCATTTTTTCAAGTAAAATCTTGCGTAAATATAGCAGTTTTACTAATGGTTCCCTTATCTAAATTCATCAACTACAAGCATCTGACCACTTTGGTAGTGCTTCTGTTATTCCTTCTACTGTTGACGGTAGGAGCAGTACCCGGATATCTGAGCGGACACTGGCAATGGAAACAACCACCACCTATTGCAACCCTTAAGGAATTAAGGGAGATACGTAATCGCGGAATAAATCTACCTGGTTGGCAAACTACAGAGCAAGGTGAACAAATTGTTGGACAGCACAAATGGTCTTTGCAGATTCTTAAGCAAGAAAGCTCACAAAAACAGGTTTTATTGCTTTTACTGCCACAACTTACCTCAAAAAATCAACCCGAAGTAGAGTGGACTGATGTTAGTAGTTGGGGAAAATTACGCTGGGGAAAATGGGAAATAGCACAATCCCGCTCTGCTGAATTTGCGATCAATCAGTCAGTTAACGCCAAAGAAAATAGCAAAATTCAGGTAGAAGCTCAATTCTTTCGAGCCTCTACACAGCAGCAAACTTTTGCAGTTCTGCAATGGTATGCTTTTCCCAATGGTGGTAACTCATCTCCTGTACGCTGGTTTTTAGCAGATCAATTAGCGCAATTACATAAGAGTCGCGCTCCGTGGGTAGCTGTCAGTATACTGATTCCTATGGAACCACTAGGTGATGTGGAAACTACTTGGCCATTAGCCAAGTCTATTGGGGAAGCAGTACAATCCACATTGATAGCGGGGCCTTTAAAAATTACTTCATAGTGGCAACGACTCCTTGCGGTATATTCAAAAGTCAACAGTGTTAATAGTTTTCAGTAATCATATGCGTGCATTCAACGCCCTTTCTCTCGCCAGTTTGCAAATAGGATTTGTCTTAGCTACAAGCTTTCAAGGTGCGATCGCTCAAACCCCAACTACTGGGCAAATATTTCCTCAACCTCTTCCAGAAACTGAAACTGCACCGCAAAATCCTAACAACGAAACCTCTCCCCAATTCACCCGTTACCTACTAGGCCCTGGTGACGCAATCAACGTGACATTTCAGCGCCCTCCTGGGCCTTACCGCTTGGGGCCTGGAGATGTAGTTAGTGTTGCAGTGCAACGCTTTCCCGATTTGAGCTTTCAAGCTGCAATCAATCCAGAAGGAAACATCATTGTTCCTCTATTAGACACAGTTTCCTTACAAGGTTTAACTCTATTAGAAGCGCAAGAGAAAATCCGCTCATTGCTGAATCGCTTTGTTATTAACCCTGTGGTAGTTTTATCTTTGACAGCACAACGCCCAGATAACAGTTTTCAAGCTCAAGTGAATGCAGAAGGTAATATTATAGTTCCCCAAGTGGGATTAGTGTCTGTACAGGGCTTGAGTTTGGAAGAAGCACAAGAAAAAATCCGTTTGAGTTTGAGTAAAATTCTCGTCGATCCGCTTTTGGTAGTAAGTTTAGCTAATCCCAGACCAGTGCAAGTGAGTATTAGCGGTGAGGTTTCCCGACCCGGTATTTATAACTTGAACCCTGTACTACCCAGAATTGGCGAGGCTTTGCTGGTGGCGGGTGGTTCTACTATCTCCGCAGATTTACGTCAAGTGCAAGTACGTCGCAAATTAGTGGATGGTTCAACTATTTCTCAAACTGTTGACTTGTATGCTGCATTACAAAATGATGGCTCAATACCTAGCTTACGCTTACAAGATGGCGATTCATTAGTAATTCCTCGCCGTGAAGTCGGCACAGAGGACGGTTATGACCGCAATTTAGTAGCACGTTCCACTTTGGCGACACCACAAATTAGAGTCAGGGTGTTAAATTACGCTGCTGGTGGTCTTGTGACTCAAACGCTGCCTAATGGTAGTACTTTTGTAGATGCACTAGGTGGAATTAATCTGGATACTGCTAATGTGAGAAATATTGCTTTAGTGCGGTTTGACGCTGAACGTGGTAAAGCCGTCACACAAAGACTAGATGGGAGAAAAGCCTTAGAAGGTGATGTGTCTCAAAATGTGCCATTACAAGATAATGATGTTATTGTAGTTGGACGCAACTTGATTGGTAGGATTACAAACTTCCTCAGTACTATTACTCAACCATTTTTTAATGTTCGTTCATTCCTGAACTTTTTTGACAGCTTTGGGCGGTAGTGGAGACTAGAGCTAGTTTGAGAACTGCGATCGCACTACTGTTGACCTCAAAAATAAAGAATCAAGTAATTTAGGTGACTAATGAACCATAAATAGTGAATAATAGCAAGTAAACATTACAACAACTTTCTGCTTGACCGCATAAATTTTTATTAATTTTATATGCCTCTTTTATGACCCCACCGATTGTTAAAAGCTATCTTATTGCTTTTGAAAAATATAAATGGATTGGATTAGCCAGCTTTGCTTTAGTTGTCGCGGGGTCAACAGTTGTGGCGATCCAACCAGAACCAGCACCTACCTACACAGCAACCGGTTCTCTTACTTACTCTCGACCCCCAGTATCATTTTCGGCAACAGGTAGTGAAATTCAGCAACAAGGTCAGGAATTAAACCAGCAAGTACTTCTATCAAATCAAGTAATTGAAGGCGTGGCTGCTAAGGTGGGAGTTCCTGCCAGAACAGTTGGTTCTAATGTGTCGCTGTCACCAGCGAAAAAAAACCCACGTACTGGGGAATTAGAATCAAACCTGATTGGTTTAGCATATAAAGATAGTGACCCCAAGCGGGCGCAAGAAATATTAACCGCACTAATGCAGTCTATGGTCAAGCTCAGTAGTGATATTAATACTGGGCGATTGAGGTCAATTATTGGCAAGATTAATGAACGCATACCGCAGGTTAGAGGCGAACTACAAGCGGCAGAAAAACGTTTAGAAGAATATGATCGCCGTGAACGTCCAGCGATATTAGCCGCAGAAAATGGTAGTTTACTTGGTGCTGTTACCAGTAGTCAAAATCAGCAACGGGTAATTCGCCAAACTATTGCCGGCATTGAGGCGCAGATTCTCAGCTTGCAAGATAAATTAGGCTTAAATGTTAATCAATCTTATGTATCTTCGGCTTTAAGTGCCGATCCGATAATCGCTAGTTTGCGCACGCAAATCTATCAAACAGAATCACAAATCGCCTTACTGCGCAAAGATTTGCGACCAGAACACCCGACGATGATTCAGTTGCAACGTCAAAAACAAGCAAATGAAGAATTACTCCAACAAAGGGCGGCAGAAGTAATTGGTGGCGGTGGTACGGCTGCACCCTTAGCGAAAAATATTGACGGCATCCGCAGCCAGAGTAGCCTCGACCCTGCAAGACAGCAGTTAGCTAACCAAATGGTGGCTTTGCAAACTCAAAAAGAAACACTACAACAACAATTAGTTCAACAAATCCGCGATGAACAAAAATTGCGGCAGGAATATTCTCAGATACCCAACAAACAATTAGAGCGATCGCGTTTGGAGCAGGAAGTCGGACTCAAGAAAGCAGTTTACGATCAAATGCAGGTCAAGCTCACCGACGCTCAAACCGCCGAAGCTGAAACTGTGAGTAGCTTTAGTATTGCTCAACCCCCCGTAGTCGCAATTGATGTTAATAAACCAAAAAGTGTACCTTTAACTCTGGGTGTAGGTGGTTTCTTAGGATTGATAGTAGGTGGTGGGGTAATCTTCTTGTTAGGAAGCTTAGAAGGTACACTCCGCACTAGAGAAGCGATTAAAGAAAATCTCAAACAACGGGATGTGGCAATGCTGGGAGAAGTGCCAGTATTACCAGTGGACGATTTACCACCAGAAGCATTACCTATAGTTATTTCTCCCGATTCTCTGTATTTAGAGTTTTATGAAAAAATCCGCAGTAACTTACGGCGCATTAGTGGCAGAAATTTAAAGGTGCTTTTAGTTACTAGTACCATGCACAAAGAAGGTAAAACAACCACAGCTTATAACTTGGGTGTAGCCTCTGCCCGTGCTGGCAAAAGAACTTTAATCGTTGAAACAGATTTGCGATCTCCATCACGCTGTGCATCCTTGAGAATTGCGCCTGATGATGATGCTACTCTTGAACCCCTACGCTATTACGGCAATTTAAGTGAATGTATTCGCTTAGTTCCTGAAGTCGAAAACTTATACATTATCCCTAGTCCTGGGCCTGTGCGTCAATCTGCTGCCATCCTAGAATCGAGCGAAATACGGCGACTCATGGAAGACGTAAGGGAACGTTACGATTTGGTAATATTAGATACGCCACCATTAAGCGTATCTAACGACCCATTATTAATTCAGCCTTACAGTGATGGCATAGTATTAGTATCAAGAGTAAACTACACCCAAGAAAGTGTGATGGCTGAAGCCATTGATCAACTAGTAGAAGCGGAACTCGGATTACTAGGGGTAATTATCAACGGTGCTGATATTACTGTATCTTTACCACCATCAGATGAATTTACTGATTCAACACCTGTAAATGATGAATCAGAAATTTCTGTTGGTGTTAGTAATAATTAGGAAAAGTAGACAATGGACAGTAGACAGTGAACAATGAACAGTGAACAATGGACAGTGGATGGTAAAAAATAAACAGGGAAATAACCTGATAATTAATAACTGTCAACTGTCAACTGTCACTTAACTGTGGTGGATTTATGGGTTTGTGGTTAAGTCTGTGTGGTGCAGTAGTATTTGTGGCGTATCTGTTGGGATCTTTCCCTACAGGTTATATCGCTGTGAAACAATTGAAGGGTATTGATATCCGTGAAGTGGGTTCAGGTTCCACAGGCGCAACCAATGTCCTGAGAACTTTGGGTAAAGGCCCTGGAGCATTTGTTTTAGGACTAGATTGCTTAAAAGGCGTATTAGCGATCGCCTTAGTTTATTATTTATTTAACTTCGCCGCTAGCCAAAACCTCATTCCTGCAACAGTAAATGTTCAACTATGGCAACCTTGGTTAGTCACCATAGTAGGTATAGCTGCCATTTTAGGACATAGTAAATCGATTTTCTTAGGCTTTACAGGTGGTAAATCTGTAGCCACCAGCTTGGGAATATTATTAGCGATGAATTGGCAAGTTGGTTTGGCTACCTTTGGTGTATTTGCTGTTGTGGTGGCGATATCACGGATTGTATCACTCAGTTCAATTGCTGGAGCGATCGCAGTTCCTCTAGTAATGGTACTTCTGCACCAACCCTTGCCCTACATTTTATTTGGTATTGCTGGCGGCTTATATGTAATCTTGCGTCACCGCAGCAATATCGAGCGCTTGCTTGCAGGTACAGAACCCAAAATTGGGCAGAAACTCACAGCAGAAACAGAGCAGAGTCAGTTGACAGTTGACAGTTGACAGTTATTATTCTTATGAAGCTACCAGAATTAGATACTGAAACCATAGACCGCATCATTGAAATGGCTTGGGAAGATAGAACGCCTTTTGATGCGATTGAAGCGCAATTTGGACTGTTGGAAAAACAGGTAATTGCCCTCATGAAACGCGAAATGAAAGAATCAAGTTATCGGATGTGGCGAGAGCGAGTCACTGAACGTAAAACCAAGCACTTAGTTAAACGAGATTTCTTTGCAGGTAGATTCAAATCAGATAATCAAAAAACATAAATTTAATGTGATATGTATGCTTACTCTGCTACCTAACAGATAATTGTTTTTTCCGATTACCTATTACCAACCCCATGATATGATAAATCATTTAACAGACATGATATGAAAATTGGAGTTTGGATATTAGGTGATCAGCTTTGGGAACAACAAGCAGCATTACAAAGCTGTTCTCAAAAAGAAAATTTGCCTGTAATTTTTATTGAATCAATACAACATATCCAAACTCGCCGCTATCATCAGCAAAAGCTGGTGTTAGTATGGTCAGCAATGCGCCATTTTGCGGAAGAATTGCAGCAAAAAAATTATACTGTTAGTTATGAAATAGCCGATGATTTTGCTCAACCTTTACAAGCATGGGTAAGGGCAAATCAAATTACTGAACTACGGGTGATGACTCCTAGCGATCGCCCATTCTTACATATAATTCAAAGTTTAGAATTACCTTGTAAAATTAGTTTAGTTCCTAATAATCATTTTTTGTGGACTACAGAACAATTTAATAGTTGGGCTAAAAATCGTAAACGCCTATTAATGGAAGATTTTTACCGAGAAGGTAGAAAGCGCTGGCAGATTTTAATGGAGGGAGATAAACCAGTAGGAGGACAGTGGAATTTAGATAAAGAAAACCGTCAACCACCAAAAGGTAAGTTACGTACACCCCCGACACAATGGTTTGAAACAGATGAAATTACATTAGATGTTATAGCCAAAGTTAAATCTCTTTCAGTTCCCATTTACGGAGAAGTAGAACCATTTCGTTGGGGTGTGACTCGCCAACAAGCACTGCAAATTTTAGATTGGTTTATTGAATATAGATTATCTGATTTTGGCCCCTATCAAGATGCAATGGTAACAGGGGAAGAAACCATGTGGCACGCCATGATTTCTCCTTACCTCAATATAGGGTTACTTCATCCTTTAGAAGTAATACAAGCAGCACAAAAAGCTTATCAACAAAAACAACTACCTTTAAATAGTGTAGAGGGTTTTATTCGTCAGGTTTTGGGTTGGCGAGAATATATGCGTGGTGTCTATAACTATGTAGATGTAGACTATCACCAGAAAAATTGGTTTAACCATACAAAACCTTTACCGGAATTTTTCTGGACTGGTAAAACTAAAATGAATTGTTTACAGCAGATTATTATTCAAATACAACGTACAGGCTATGCTCATCATATCCAAAGATTGATGGTGTTGAGTAATTTTGCTTTAATTGCTGGAATTTCACCCCAAGAAGTAGAAAATTGGTTTCATGCTAGTTTTATAGATGCCTATGATTGGGTAATGCAGACAAATGTGATTGGTATGGGTTTATTTGCCGATGGAGGGATATTAGCATCAAAGCCTTATGGAGCATCTGCTAACTATATCAATAAAATGAGTGATTATTGCAAAAATTGCACTTATAGCCATAAAGAAAGAATTGGTAAAGATGCTTGTCCTTTTAACTTTTTCTATTGGAACTTTCTGGATAGACACCGTGATAAGTTACAACATCAAGGAAGGATGAGCTTTATTTTAAAAAATTTAGATAAAATGTCTGCGGCAGAATTACAATCTATCCGCACACAAGCGCAAGTATGGCACGATAATTGTTAATTCGTAATTGGCGAATATGCCTCAACTCATTTAGATATATTCGACGTACTTAGAAATCTAACCATAGAATTTTGACATTAGTACTCATTTTTGGCACTGTTTATCAAGGTACTTAAAATAAGTGTGATAAATCAAAGTGGATGTTGCGTCCTTAATCAAAATTTCAATTATTCTCCTAATCATAGCTACTAGCGTTGCCTTGCTAACGCGGTGGCTTCGTGTTCCCTACGTAACAGGTTTAGTATTGGCCGGGTTGCCAATTAGTGAACTATTGTCTCGTCCCATTGGTTTAGATCCTTCTTTAGTTTTGAATCTTTTTCTGCCGATTCTCATATTTGATGCTGGCATCAATACAGATATTAGTCGGCTAAGAAGTACCTTTAAACCAATTGCTTTGCTCGCTGGCCCAGGAGCTACAATTTCTAGTGCGATTATTGCTCTTTTGTTGAAATTTGGGTTGGGATTGCCTTGGATATCTGCATTTTTTGTAGGCGTGATTTTGGCAAACACTGATACTGTTTCCATGATTGCCGTTTTTAAAGAAATACCAGTACCATCTCGGCTTTCTACTATTGTGGAAGGGGAAACCTTATTTAATGATGCGGCTGCTTTAGTTTTATTCAACCTGATTTCTCAAGTTTATACTACAGGTTCACTTACTGTAGCAGAGGGAATCCAACAACTGCTGTTTATCTCTGTAGGTGGATGTCTTGTGGGGTTGGTCTTGGGCTATTTGAGCATACCTGTATTCACTCGATTAGATGACCCACTGAGTAGTCTGTTGTTAACAGTTGCCGTTGCTTTAGGAACTTTTCAGGTAGGGCAATTTTTTGGTGTATCAGGTGCTGTTGCTGTAGTTATAGCTGGCTTGATTTTCGGTAATTTTGCGCTTTCACAGAATACTTCAGCTTCTAACCGCATCACTTTGTTGAGTTTTTGGGAATACGCTAGCTTTACTGCTAATACGTTTATTTTTCTACTGATTGGTGTAGAAATAGACCTAAATACACTTTGGAAAACCTTACCTGCAATTTTATTTGCAGTTTTGGCTTATCAAGTTGGGCGAGTTTTGACTATTTATCCTTTGTTAGCAGGAGTGCGTTGGTTTGATCGTCCTATTCCCCTGCGCTGGCAACATTTACTTTTTCTAGGCAATATCAAGGGTTCTTTGTCAATGGCTTTGGCGTTAAGCTTACCCACTACATTGCCGGGTAGAGAAGTTCTCATTGCTATAGTTTTTGGTAGTGTTCTAGTCTCACTAGTAGGACAAGGATTAAGCTTGCCTTGGATGGTAAAACGCTTAAACCTATCTAAATTTACGGAGGTTCAGCAACAGGTCGAAAATTTACAAGCCCAACTAATCACAGCTAAAGCTGCACAGGATGAACTAGATACTTTGTTAAAAACAGGGGTACTACCAAAAGCTGTGTATGAAGAAATGCGTTCAACTTATCAAGTGCAGATAGCTTCCGCCGAAAAAGCATTACGTGAATTTTATAATCGTCGTCCCGATGAATTTGATGGTAGAAATGGGGTGTTGAGTAAACTAGATGCTATTCGTCGTCGGTTGCTACTAGCAGAAAAAGGAGCCCTCAATGAAGCAATGCGTAAGCGAATCTTATCAGAAGAAACTGTGCAAGGAAGAATACGAAATATTGATGAACAATTACTCCGACTTGACGATGATTGATGGTTTACTAATATATCAATCAAGAATACTGAACAAATTTTGTTCCAGTTTGCTTTTAAGAATTTGTTCTTTCTATCAAACAATACTACCTATCCCAAGTTGGTTTTACTTATTATTTTGAGTCTTAATTACCCTTCCAGGACTGATAAAGGAAATTCCTTGCTGAAAGTCTGTACCAATCATGACGGCTTCAATTATGGGCTGAGAAACTGTTTTTGCTGCTACCCACTCTACAATAAAGTTTGCACCTACACCACCGCTAACATCATCTCTTGTGATAAAAAAATCATAAGCACTTAGTGCATCGAGTTGAATCGGTTTTTCCAAATACTGCTTTAATAGTTTACCGTTTGAGTCATAGTAACGCACAGAAGTTATGATGATCTGATTGTTTAAATCAGTATTACAAATACTTAAAGTTGCAGATAAATTAAAAACTTCCTTTCGGTTGTGATGATAAATGTGAGAATAGACAGGAACATAAATTGTTTGTCCTGTTACTGGTTGAAAATCTTTATCTAAAGTTACTACCTTGGGATATGGAGTAGCTAGAGGATTATCTGATTGTGACTTTGATTGGATATCTGATTGGCAAGAGGTAAGAATAAGAACTGTAATTGCTAAATACAAATGTTGATAAAGCTTCATTGAATTTATTTACAGCCTTCGATAAAATCAATTACTTGATGCAAAGACCCTGGTTTAGTGACAATCAAAACAGTTGAACCAGCTTCTAATACTGTACTCCCATTAGGAATCATCAGATTTTCGTGGGGATGAGGTTGATAACCGATAATCAGTGAACCAGTAGGAAAACGGGAATCTTGAGCAATTTCTGCTACACTACGTCCAACTACATAACAATTATTAGGTATTGCCAGTTTTAAAACTTCAATTTGTCCTTGCTCAAAGTGCATCATTGACTCTACTTGTGGATACTCGATCGCATTCACCATCGTTGACACTGATAATTCAACGGTGCTGATGATATGATTGGCTCCAGCCAAACGAAGTGGTTCAGCAAAATCAGGGTGGCGCATCCGGCTTAAAATATGAGGAACGCCATAGTGCTTGGCAAGAGTTACCATCGCCAAGTTTAAAGCATCACTACGGAGAACTGCTGCTAAGGCATTAGCTTTACGGATTCCTGCTTCTAGTAGTATTTCTGTACTTACTGCACTACCTTCAAAAGCCATTGCGCCTACTTGTTCACGAGCATAGCGACAAGCGGTAGGGTCAATATCAATTACAGCAACAGTATGTCCTAATTCTACTAGTTTTTGAGCCAAACTCAGCCCGACTAAACCTGCTCCACCGATCAGCACGTACATGGTCGCTCCAATACTGAATATTTTTACTTTAACATTACAGGCTATGGAGCTTTTTCCGCATTTTCTATGGCGACTTATAACTAGCAACCCGGACAATTAATTTTCCTTGGCGTGGATTTTTAGTAAAAATAAAAGCGCCTTCTTCCTTTTCACTACTAGATAAAAAATCAATTTGTTGTTCTGCTGTTTCTATAACCTTACCAGCAATTTCTAACTCAGCAACAATTTGTACAGACTCAGCAGTTTCTCCACCATTATTCATAACTTCAAAAGGAACATAAAATTGTCCATCAACCTCCCGCACTATTTGCCTTTTACTTACTGATAAAATAGGGGGTTTGTCATCTTCATTCAACCAAATGTAACCCACTAAGCCGATAATAATTGCCAGGATAAATAAAGCTATGCCAAATGTCACCATCTCAGCTAAAGAACGAGGTGGTTTTTCTTGTGTTTGTGTCATATTACTAACCTACCAGCCGCACCGCCAATTGTTGCAGGTAAACCCAAGACTAAAGTATGTTCTAACCACATCCGCCAAGGGTCTGAAAAAGTAACCTTTTGAAAGAAAAATAACATCACTGCACTGGCTAGCAAAGATACCAAATAAGAAATAGTTGTTTCACTTAATGGTCGTTGAAAAATTCCTTTTTGCTGTCTGCGCTTTTTTTGGTCGGAAAAACCAGCCTGAAATACAATAGCATAAGAAATTACTAAAGATGCGGCCATCAATGCTAATAACCAAGGCGGTGAAATAGCGGCTGCTAACATAGGTACTTCATCGGTTGGTGCGATATTAAAAGCAATGACAATTGCACCAATGACAGTTGCACCTAAATCAGCCAATGTGGCGTGTAAACCAAAGTTATTTGTTAGCTGATTATCTGATGCTGAGTTATTTTGATTACTATTTCCTAGAAACTGGTTGGCTAATGCTACACCGAGAGTAAATGGGACACTTTCAAAGATGATTTTACCCAAGGATTCTTTTAAGGAAGTTTCTACTGTAATCTCTCGCAACAACCACAAGATAAAAGCTGAACAAACAAATCCAATCGCCATTGCTTCTACCGTATCTATAGCAGCTTCATCAACTCGCCAGGTATTTCTGCGTTTACGAAAACCATCTGTATAGTTGAGTACGAAAACTACAAAAAACATTGTGGCGATCGCTGTTATTATTAGTCTTGGTTTTGCTAGTGATCCAATCCACCAAACTTCCATAGTATATATTAGTGGGATACCAAACAAAAAGCCTCCACAAGTACCCCGCAGAATATCACTGAGTTCTCGTAACCAACCATTTATCTTAGGTTCTTTATTCACTCCTAATGCTTACCTAATATCTATTATTTTATTCTTTGTATTTACTAATATATCATTTTATATTAACGCATCTATCTATAGTAATTAATTATTTAAAATAATATCTTCCTTGTGATAGTTTCACAAATTATTGATTATTGGTAGTTTACTTTATGTTAACGATTTGAATAAATATAGAAAAATATGAGTACCGAAAAAAGAATTGAAGCAACTGCTAAAAACATTGAAGGCAAATTACAAGAAGTCATTGGTGAATTGAGTGGAAATCCCTCAGATAAAGCTGAAGGTAAAGCTAAACAAGCTGAAGCTCAAGTAATTCATACAACAGAAAATATTAAAGATGAACTCAAGAAAGCTATTGACTAAAAAGCTTTAGTTAATCTTTGTAGTTCAGTTTTTTGTTGTGATAGTTATAATTTGTAAACTCCACTACTGATAATGTAGTGGAGTTTTTATAGTTTAATTCTTTAATATAAAAAAGGTTAGTTGAGAGTAAATTCTCTCTAACCATGAGTGTTATTAAGCGTTTAATAACTTCTGGAACTGCCAGTGATTAAATTCCAGAGGAAGATGGCAACTATAGCACCAATAATTGCCACAATGATACCGGAAATACTAAGAGTTGCTGCTGTCAATGAAAGTGTTCCCGTGTCTATTAGGGTAACAATTGTGCCACCGATTAAAGCGCCAATAATACCCAAAATCATAGTTCCCAAAATACCGCCACCTTGACGACCGGGATAAATAGCTTTGGCTATAGCTCCAGCTATTAAACCAAGAATAATCCAAGCTATGATGTTCATAATTTTACTGTGTAAATAACTTACTAGTAATGTATTAATTTCGGCTAATTATTCCTTCTACCATAAGGGATAAGTATCGTATACAGTTTTATAGATTTACTACATTCATCGTCTAACATAGCAATTTCACTTACCATCATACTGGTAGCGATCGCCTACTATTACCAGCTATTAACAGTCACATTGCTTAGTTAATAAAATTTCATGAAGTTTCCTAGTAAATCTATCTCACCTGCGATTTATATCCCGCTTCTCTACTTTGCTTCTGGTGTCCCATACGTTATTATCAACACCGTTTCTGTGATTTTCTACAAAAAGTTAGGTATAGATAATGCACAAATCACCTTTTGGACAAGTTTTCTTTATTTACCTTGGGTAATTAAAATGTTTTGGGGGCCAATTGTCGATGTCTACTCAACTAAACGTAAGTGGATACTCTATACCCAATTTGCTATGTCTGTTTGTTTGGGTTTAGTGGCTTTTAGCTTACAATTACCCAATTTCTTTTTCATTTCCTTAGCAGCATTGACAGTAGGTGCATTTATTTCTGCAACATACGACATCGCTACCGATGGCTTTTACCTACTCGCTTTAACCACAGAACAACAAGCACTCTTGGTAGGGATTCGTTCACTATTTTATCGGTTAGCTGTTATTTTTGGCTCTGGAGTTTTGGTTGTTATAGCGGGACAGCTTGAAGCAAAACTTAAGAATATTCCTCTGAGTTGGACATTAGCTATAGGTTTTGCTGCTGTAATTTTAGCAGTCATTTCGGTGTGCGATCGCCTAACTTTACCTCTACCAGAATCAGACACACCACGACAACCAACACAAACAACCAAAATTCCCTTCTTCAAAATTATTAGCTCATACTTTCAACAGCCAAAGATTTTGGCAATTTTAGCCTTTATCCTACTTTATAGGTTTGGTGAGGCAATGCTATTGAAAGTAGCTTCCTTATTTTTATTAGATCCAATAGGAAAAGGCGGTTTAGGACTAACTACATCAGATGTTGGTTTAGTCTACGGGACATTTGGTGTTATATCTCTAATTTGTGGGGGTATTTTAGGAGGAGTAGTTATAGCTAAATATGGCTTAGAAAAATGCCTCTTACCTATGGCTTTAGCTTTAAACGTCCCAAATGTATTTTACGTATACATGGCTTATACAAAACCTACATTACCCTTGGTATATTCTTTAGTCTCTGTAGAACAATTTGGTTATGGTTTTGGGTTTACAGCTTTCAGCGTTTATTTAATGTATGTCTCCCAAGGCGAATACAAGACCTCTCACTTTGCCATCTCTACTGGCATCATGGCTTTAGGAATGATGTTACCAGGAATCATGAGTGGTTATTTGCAAAATTTGCTTGGCTATCCACTATTTTTCACTCTGGTTTGTGTTTTGGCCATACCTGGAATTATTTCTCTTTTGTTCATTCCTTTACCAGCAGAAACTAATAACCAAACTAGTTAGTATGAGTTACGTATTAGGGATAGATGGCGGCGGTAGCAAAACTGTGTGTATTTTAATGGATGATGAACACGAAGTTATTGGTCGTGGTCAAGCAGGTGCAGCTAATTATCAAAGTATAGGCACAGAAGCCGCATTTATGTCTATTCAATCAGCAATTTATGAGGCAATTAAATTAAGCAAGCCTATCAAAATTGATGCAATATGTTTGGGATTAGCTGGTGTAGGTCGTGCTAAAGATATAGACATAGTTAAAGGTTTAGTAAGTGGGTTAATAGATACCCAAACTTTACCTATTACTTGGAATTTACAACCATCTAATATTGTTATTTGTAACGATGCTTTAATTGCTTTAGTTGGTGGTATTGGTCATTCTGTGGGAATTGTTGCAGCCGTCGGTACTGGTTCTATAATATTTGGACAAAATCAGCAGGGAGAAACTAAGCGAGTTGGTGGTTGGGGATATATTTTAGGTGATGAAGGAAGCGCTTATAAAATTGCTGTGGCGGGAATGCAGGCTGCACTAAAATCTTATGATGGTCGTGAAAAATCTACCAGTCTCATCGAAGCTTTTCAGCAACATCTGAATTTAAAAAATATAGAAGACTTAATCGAGATTATTTATCGTCGGGGATGGGGAGTTAAACAAATAGCTGCTTTAGCACCGATAGTTGATTTAGCCGCCGCTTATGGCGATGAAGTAGCCAATCATATAATTGATGATGCTGTTAGGGAATTAGTGAAAGCTACAGCTACAGTTATTGAGGACATTTTTAGTCCTGACTCCGCTTTAGAGATAGTGACAACGGGTAGTGTATGGCAGGGTAGATGTAATATACATGAGAGATTTACATCTGCTATGGTAGATAAGTTTCCGCAGGTAAAGGTAATTTTTCCTCGTCATGAACCTGCATATGGCGCTGGGTTATTGGCTTTGCAGAGTTTGACAAGATAAATTAGTAATTGTTGTACTTCTAAAGAAAAAATTATTAAAAATCTGAATATGCCAATATTGCAATATAGATAATATTTAAATTACTTGTTATATGAATGATACAAAAATATTAAGCTGGGGTGATGTAACTTACACTGTGAGAATCGCACTGTCTGGATTGAAGCATGAGTGGGAAGCTTTAGATTGGATGTGGCAAGCATGGGAAATAATAATCAATGCTGGACTTGCAACCTACTCAAGCAGATTAGAACTTTGCGAAGTAGTATTACGATTTTTTGCACTTTTTAGTTTTTTATTTGAAGTTTCTGAAGATTGGGAGGATTCTTACTGCTATAATTGCGGTCTTTCTTTAGTAGATTTAACAGAAATTATTAATATAGATAGCTCTAGTTATTATCACATTATTGAATACTTCAATCCCTATCCAGAATTATTTGAGCCTATTTTTAGTGACAGAAATAAACAGATTAGTCGATACAGACAAATAAATTCAAATTTTTTAAATATAGTAGATAAATATCGACAAGAAATAGAATTACTAATATACGAAGAAATTGATGATCCAATATATTTTTTTACATATTTATCGAAAGAGACAGAAATATTGAAAGATGAATATCAATCTTCAGAAGATGGTATGGTGTTAAATAATAATTATTTAAAACAGGAAATAGATGATATTTTAGAGTTAAAAAATATAGAATTTTTAACAGAACTTTATTTAAATATGGAGAATGAAAATTCTTATGATATCTATGATTGTAATAGTGTTATAATTCATGAAAAAATATTAATCAATACTGCAACATTAGAAGAAATTGAGTTAGTTATGGATGCTGCGGAAAAGCTAGTACGTTTTTTTTCATATCCTAAGCATAACACTAGATATCCTATTAGTAAACTAAGTACTGAAACTACTTTAAACGAAACAATAATAAAATCGTGGATAAATACAATTCATCGTAAAGGTCAAGTAATTTTATACGGTTCACCTGGAACAGGGAAAACCTATATAGCTGAAAAGCTTGCTAAACACTTAATTGGTGGTGGTGATGGCTTTTCTGAATTGGTGCAATTTCACCCAGCATATTCTTACGAAGACTTTATTCAAGGTATTCGTCCTCAAAGCCAAGACGGTAGGCTGACATATCCACTAGTTCCAGGTAGATTTTTAGAATTTTGCAAAAAAGCTGAGTCTCGCCTAGACATCTGTGTTCTTATCATTGATGAAATAAATCGTGCTAATCTTGCACAGGTGTTTGGTGAATTGATGTACTTACTTGAGTACCGAGATAGAGAAATTCCCTTAGCTGCTGGTAACACCTTCCGCATCCCGAAAAATGTCCGCATTATTGGTACGATGAATACAGCAGATAGGTCTATTGCTCAAATAGATCATGCACTACGTCGTCGCTTCGCGTTTATAGAACTTCGTCCAAACTATGATGTACTTCGACAATATCACCTAAAAACAGGTTACGCAGTAGAAGATTTAATAAAAATTTTACAGCAATTAAATCTGGCGATCGCAGATAAAAACTACGAAATCGGTATTTCTTTTTTTATAACGGATAATCTGCGTGATGACATCCAAGATATCTGGCAAATGGAAATCGAACCTTATCTAGAAGAATACTTTTTTAATCAGCTAGATAAGGTAGATGAATTTCGCTGGGACAAAATTTCTCAACGTTTACATATATAAATCAAGTGAGCTTAAAAATTATTGAAATTGCCGAATATGAAACTAAATACTTTGAGCGTGATGATATACCTGATGAGGACGGAATCCAACTGTATGAGAAATATAAAACACAAGTAGATGTAGATTTTCCTAATTATAAAACTCGTAATAAATGGTATTTAAAAGCCAAAGGATGGGTAGGTTACATCCCTATAAGCTCAGATATAGTTATAAAAATAAATCCCAAGGTTTCTATTACAAACCTTTTCGCAATGCTGGAGTATGCTTATAATTTAAAGAGTTTTCGTTTTCTTGACGGGCAAATAAATTGTGAATCTTTAGAAGGATTTTATAATAATCTTGCTTACATATTAGCTCAGAAAGTTTTAGAACGATGCCGTAAAGGATTATATCGCACTTACTTACCTAAAACTGAGAAGCTTACCTATGTGCGAGGCAAGCTAAATATGCAGCAAATAATTCAAAAATCTTGGGAAGTAAAACTTAAATGTCACTATGAAGAACACACTGCTGATGTCGCGGAAAATCAAATCCTTGCCTGGACATTACATATTATTGGATATAGTGGTTTGTGTTCTGAAAAAGTATCAGCAATAGTCCGAAAAGCTTATCATGCTCTACAAGGGTTAGTAACTCTACAAACTTATACCGCAGAAGATTGTATTCAACGCCAATACAATCGCCTTAACGAAGATTATCAAATCCTCCATGCTCTGTGTCGATTTTTCTTAGAAAATACTACACCCAGCCATGAGACAGGTAATAAAACAACTTTACCCTTCCTAGTCAATATGGATCGTCTGTATGAACTGTTTGTAGCAGAATGGCTTAAGTTTCACCTAAAATCTAATTTCAATCTCAAGTTTCAAGAAAGAATCAATATAGGAAAAAATATTTATTTTAAGACAGATTTAATTCTATATGATACTGCGACTTTTACACCTAAATATATTATAGATACAAAGTATAAAGCCCCGGATAGTCCATCATCTCAAGATATAGCTCAAGTAGTCGCTTACGCTGTTTCTAAAAATTGCCAAGAAGTAACTTTAGTTTACCCAACAGCCTTAGCTCATCCCTTAAATGCTTTTGTTGGTAATATCCGAGTACGCAGCTTGACCTTTGCACTTAACGATAATCTTGATGTTGCAGGTCAAACCTTTTTAGACCAACTCCTGTATAGCGTCTAATTTTAACCTTGCTCAATCAGAATATGAAATGCAAAAACTACCTTTCTGTTTCTTTGTAACTTTGCGCCTAACGCAAGCGGAACGCCTGACGGCGAATGCGGCTATGCGTGAGATAAATTCATATTTTTAATTACCAACGCGAAAATTTTAATGAAAACTCACTCAATCGGGTGAGGTCTTCCATCTCAATCATATATTACACTAATACTACAAAACCAATTAAGAGAGGCGAAAAATGAACCACCTGGACTTCTTAAGCCGGACTTGACGAACCCGGCAAATGGCATTCATGCTATTTTCCATTATCCTAATTTGATAACGTAACAGAATCAAAACTTGATTACGTAACATCCAGGGTGGTTATTCAGGGAGTATCTTAGTATCTTTGTACTGTCCAAATTTATTGGATAACTTATTGGATAATTTCAGGTAACACTAAAGGATAAGAACATATGCCCTTAACCTCAGTTCTCATGGTTAGGGTCACAGAGGAGAGAGGAGAGTTAAGGGTATAGATAATTAATTAGGGCTTGCTGAAAAAGTCATTTCAAAGGAAGAGAAAAATTGATTAAGTAGTCAGTCCAGAAAAAAGATAAGTTTTTGTTGTTTAAGGTTTAATGAAATATCAGTTTCGATAATAGAAGAAGTAAAAAAAGACTCAGTTTTGAAAAATAGGCAAAAAAATACACAAAAAAGCCGTAATAGCAGAGTAGAAAGATTCATAACTAAAAAAGTTATGGCAATAGCGGTGAAAGAAGTATGAGGAAGTTTAGCCATAACTCTACCAAGGCTAAATCTTCGTTTACCTTGTCC
The DNA here is from genome assembly GCF_019976755.1 of Nostoc sp. MS1. Classification (NCBI taxonomy): domain Bacteria; kingdom Bacillati; phylum Cyanobacteriota; class Cyanophyceae; order Nostocales; family Nostocaceae; genus Nostoc; species Nostoc sp. MS1. Next base: position 3,199,145 of record NZ_AP023441.1, on the reverse strand, counting down.
AAACTTGCCCTCAATACAATTACGAATCCTTTCGTCATAAGCGGCTTGTTTCTTCTTTTCAGGGCTGACATTTTGGGGGGGTCTACCTAGTGGTGGGCCACTAATTCTAATTCCCCTTTCTTGACACCAAGCTCGATTCTCCCTCGTCCGATAAATCTTATCAACATGAACTGATTCAGGATAATATCCGGTGTAGTTTTTGTATGCTTCTACTTGTGATTTTAAGTCTCCTGATTCGTTAAAGTTGTCCCAACTAATATGGTCTAAAAATACATAGCCATCATAGTAACTAGCTGAAAACTTAGCCCCAAACTCTACTGTTCTCCCGGCTTTACCTCGGATAATCGGACGAATGTGTGGTTGGTTTAAACTGACAATGCGGTCTTGTATACTAATTTTTTGATTTTCATATAACCATAACTGTTGACGATAAACTTCTGCTACTACTAGCAACATCTTATATTGACTGTTGCTCAGTTTTAATAGTGACGCACCTAAATTTATTAGCTGCTGAATATGAGTTAAATTTCTGTTGATATATTGCAGTTGCTTTCTGATAGCTTTCCTTCTTTCTTTAACTGTTGGTTTTCTTTTCTTGGCTACTGCTAAATAATCCTTTCTTGCTTTGTTTCTGTAGGTTCTTGGTTTGTTGATATTTCTTACTAATAAGGACTTATATAATGTATCTATGATTGTTTCTGTTTGCTTTCTGGCTTGATTTAATAATCCTAAATCTGTCGGATAACTTATGTCTGCTGGCGCACAACTAGCATCTAATATTAATTTTCCTCTATTGGCTGGCTTACTTTTTGAATCCTCGACCTCTGGCTTTTTTGCTCTTACTTCTACCTCCTGTTTATTTTCTAACATCTTCCTGACTATTTCTTGATTGATTTTATTGACTAATTCTATATCTATCCTTTCTCTAAAATGAACTAGCATTGACGGGTCAAATGCAGATTCATTACTATATGCTGACATTCCTATAAAGTATTGCAGATACGGGTTCTCCCGAATTTGTTCTACTGTCTCTCTGTCACTTATTCCTAATTTTTCTTTAATTATTAATGCTCCCAACGCCATTCTAAATGTTTTGGCTGGCGCTCCCATTCTTGCTGAAAATATTTCTGCGTACTCTGCTTCAAATTTTGACCAAGGTATCATGTTCGCCATGATTACCCATCGGTTATCTGACGCTAGTTTTCCCCCAAAGGGTAGTTCAAAGTTTTCTGCTGCTTTTTCTTGCTTTTGCGCTCTTCGATACATTTTAACGCAACTTGCTACAAGGATTTTTACTTATCTTACCCTTTTTCTTTTCACCTTATTTTTCTTTCCTGACCCTGAAACTCTTCATTCTGCTATCTTTCGCCCTTATTCAGCCAGCCCTAATTAGTTTGAATTATAGATTGATAATGGTTTTATAAGTTCAACCAATTCAACCATTTCTTCAACCAATTCAACTAATTCAACCAATCACTGATTAATTTAAAAGGCTTGCTATGTAAGGAAAAAACGGAGAGGGGGGGATTTGAACCCCCGAAGGACTTGCATCCTTAACGCATTTCGAGTGCGTCACCATCAACCACTCGGACACCTCTCCAGATATTGATTCACAAGGTTTTGTGAATGTGAAAACTATTAAAGCATAGTTTTATTTGGATATTATAACATCTGTGTCAAGCGATCGCCTGAGTATTAATTTGCTGTTGCCCTTTAATCTCCCCAGCGCTATGGCTATAAGTTTGCTAATTCTCAGACTGTTCTTTTAATAAGCGTTCCCCCTTATCTTGGACTATCTTGGTTAGGTAACAGGACTATATCGCCACTAACTTTATATTTCTGTTATGTACTTTCTCAGTATCCTAGTTAGTTCTTCCTTATCTATAGCGGTTCTCAGTTGGGTGCAATATAGTAACAACAGTGAGTAAACATAAAGAGTATATTTGGAGCAAAGAATGTCTGAATGCGATCGCATTCCTAATTTATGTGGTAGTTAAATCATTCTGAAGTTATGCACCAAGGTTGTCTGTTCCATCTGGATGTAGGGGCGTGTTCGCTCTACTAAGATACACACAAATTTCATCAGATTGTAATATTGATGCCAAACGCCTATGTAATATTAAATTCAGGCTAAAAGATAAGCTCTGTATAAAGGTAGGGTTTCCTGCCTTTTATTTAAAAGATTCAGTCTATATTGTTTTTTATTGTTGATCATTGCGGCTAAAGTACTATTAACCCCGTTAGATACCGGGGTTTTTCTTTTTTAAGTCAGCACTAAGTTATCCCGATGAATGACGGTTTCTGCACCTACATAACCTAGTATTGCCGGAATATCTTTAGAATGACGACCGCAAATTTTTTCTAGCTCACTGCTACCATAGTTTACTAAACCTCTAGCAATTTCATTACCTTGAGTATCTAATAACTGCACCGCATCTTGCGTATCAAAATCGCCTTCAACAGTTTTGATTCCTGCTGCTAATAAAGATTTACCTGCTTGGACGATTGCCGCGATCGCTCCTGAATCTAAGTATAATTTACCAGCAGGTACTAAACCATAAGCAATCCACCGTTTACGGGCAGAAGTTGGTTCTGGTTGGGGTTGAAAATGAGTTCCTATCAGTTCCCCTTGTAAGATTTTCTCAATATTGCGGGGAAATCTCCCTTGAGTAATGACAGTACGCACCCCAGCCGCGATCGCTATTCTGGCGGCGGAAATTTTTGTCATCATCCCGCCAGTACCCCAACCAGAACCTTGCGTTCCTGTTTGCACCTGTAAGTCTGCTAATTCTTTGATGCTAGTTACTAATGATATCGGTCGAGCATCGGGAACAGAGCGGGGGTCGGCGGAATATAATCTGTCTACATCGGTGAGTAAAAATAGCCAGTCAGCCTCGACAAGACTAGCAACCAATGCAGAGAGGGTATCATTATCACCAAATTTCAGTTCGTCTACGGCGACTGTATCATTCTCATTAACTACAGGAATTACTCCCAACGCTAGTAGTTCTTGAAAGGTGTTATACACATTCAAATAACGGCTGCGTTGTACCAAATCACTCCGGGTTAACAATACTTGGGCGATTGGTTGTTGTAAGGTGGTAAATAAATCGTCATATACGCGCATTAAACGGCCTTGACCAACTGCGGCTACCGCTTGTTTAAGAGCGATCGCTTTGGGACGTTCTGTTAAACCCAAACGCGCACAACCCACACCCACAGCACCAGAAGAAACTAAAATCACGCGATTACCTTGCTGTCTTAAATAAGAAAGCGTCTCTGCTAAAGTAGCAATGGTAGAAAGCGCCAATTGTCCTGTTTCCGGTTGCGTCAGGCTAGAAGTACCAATTTTGACGACGATTGTTTTGGTCATTAGTCTGTTGTCAATGGTCAATAGTCAATAGTCAATAGTCAGCAGTTTTTAGCTTGGACTATGGACTATTGACTAATTAATAAATTGTAAAGCGCCAGAGCTTCTATAGGTGAAGGCTGGCGCTTTACTGGTTTATATGTATTTATTATTGCTAGGGTCTTTTTTTGTTGACCCCATATTATCAACAATAATGTTCTCCGAATTTTGGCTGTTCATGGTCTTTTTTAATTATTTCTTTAGATTTTATTTGTTTAAGAATTATTACTTGTTGTAACTCTTTGTGTGTTCAGGGTTAATTGTGGCTCCTAAAATCTCCGAAAACCAAACCTCAAAATTGCGGATGGGATGGGAACGCAAAGCTGCATCAGGATGGACGATTGGCTCTACCAAAATGGTAAACATACCTAAACGATTACCTGCTAAGACATCGGTAAATAAGCGATCGCCTACCATACCCACTTGCTCAACTGGTAAATTCATTGCTTGTAGGGCGGCTCTAATTTTCCGCCGTGAGGGTTTAGCTGCACCCAAGTAGTAAGGTATGTTTAAGGAACGAGCAATACCACCAATACGCGGTTCACTTAAGTTATTGCTTACCAACCACAGCGCCGTATGGCTGCGAATCTGCTCTACCCATTCTTTCAGTTCTGGTGAAGCGTCTCCTACTGTAATGGGTACTAAAGTTTCATCCACATCCAACACCAAACCTTTGAGGTTGTAATGTTGAATAATATCTGGTGTGAGGTTTAATACTGAACCCGCCAAGATTAAATCAGGCTGTAAGAACTTATTCCAAGTCATAGAATTTTGGATCGAGAACTATTTTTAATAGTGAATTTTTATGATACTCAATTCTTGCGTTTAACTTCAAATAGTGAAAGCAAGGCTACATGTAGAGAATTTAAAATGCCAAAACCTACGAATTTTGAGATTTTGGCATTTTGTTAAATGTATATTGATTACCGTCGTAACTTAACCACAAAGTTAGCTAACCAATAGTTAATAGAACGGCTTGATCCTTGGCATCAAATTGACTATGGTGCAACTAACTATAATTTAAAATCCTCAAATCAAAAATTAAAACTTGATATTTTTAATTTTTTATTGAAAACTTTTGATGTTATTCAACTTCATTAAAAAGTTGTTCTTCTAATAGGGGTTGCACTTTGCGAAACTCTTCTGGAGAGAGGAGAACCGGTTCGCCAGTCTTTGTTATTTTGGCGAAAAATAACAGTGGATCAAGAGGTGTATAAATTGCATACTCCTGGTCATCGTGATAGAAGTTAGCAAGTAACTGGAGTTGCTCTGGTTCTAAATCAGCCGCATCGTCTTCAATTTCGAGAGTAAATAGCTCTGATTCTTCCACCGGAGGCAAATCACCTGCTACTGTCAAAGCATAGGCGGTTTGTTTGAGTACCAAGTTTTGCTCTGCTAGGACAGCTTGAGCCGTGGCAAAAATGTCGTCAATAACAGCATCATCAAATTCTACAAGGATTGCTTCTTCGTCTTCGTCGTCACCTTCCCAAGCGAAAATTTCTATGGGTGAATCGACAGGAAGCAGTAAAACGTATTCTTGGTCATCCACTGTGAGCGAATGTTCTACATAGCATTCCAGCGATCGCCCTTTTTCATCCGTCAAGGTGATGGAACCCGTTGGAGCATGGTCGTTATCTTCAGAAAATGGGGAGGAAAACATAGCCAAGGTATGAGACTTTATAAGTACCAGCAGATGTTAAATAGCCACACTCTTGAATGACAAATGTGTCAAGCAAATAGCTTTAGACTTAGATACAACTGCTATGTAACAGATTTCAGAATATCATGTTCAAAGGTATCAATACTCTACTGCTACCGCCGAACTCTGAGCATTAGTTCGCCTAGTATCCAACCACTGCTGCAAAATCAATGCGGCGGCTTTGCGATCAATTAAGCCTTTATTGCGTGATGGCGAACGATTTTCAGCTATGAGCATTTGTTCTGCTTGAAAAGATGTCAGCCGTTCATCAACATATTCCACGGGTAGCTGTAAAGCCTTAGCCAGCCTTGTCGCAAACTTTTGGACTTGACGAGCCTGAAACCCGATAGAACCGTCCATTGAATATGGTAAACCCACAACCAGAACTTCTACCTGGCGCTCATTTACTATATCTTGTATCTGCTGAACATCCCGCTCAAAAGATGTGCGCTCAACGGTGGTAATTCCTGTAGCGATCAACCCAGTGCGATCGCACCCAGCTACACCAACCCGCTTACGTCCCACATCTAATCCCAAAGCTGAAATATATTTAGTCATTAGTCATTAGTCATTAGTCATTAGTCCATAGTCAGTTATCAGGTTATTTCCACACTGTTCACTGTCAACTGTCAACTGTCCCTAGTCTCATCCACTGGCTCTTGCTGAGTGATGGCTTCTTTTACACCAAAAGCCATAGGCTCTGATTGGTTGGGTACAGGAATATCTGGGGATGATTGTTGTCTGGGGTTTACCCATGACATCCCCCCTGGTATGGGTTTACGTACTGGCTGTAGTCCTTGTAGAACATCAGTCCATTGAATACCCTCTAAGGAGACAAATTTCGACTCCCGCAGTTTGTGCCAAACTGAGCGGGACATAATTAGTGTGTGTTCTATGCGCTTTGCACCAATACGCTCTAAATATTCTTCTCGCTCTGGTTGGTAGTCAGAGGAGGCTAGTTGTAAACCTTGTTGGGGGAAATCTTGAGCAATGCGTGCTAACTGAGAAAGTAATTCTGGATATAGCCAAGTGTAGGCAGGATGAACTGTCAAAGTGGCAACGTGGGGAGTTTCACCTTTGCGGTCTAACTGTACTTGAAAATAACCGATCGCCGCTTTGCGTTGTGGTTCAAATACGTAACCACTGACTACTTCTATTTTCGTTATCCATTGTTTGATGGCATCTCTGATTGCGCCAAACAAACTGGTTTTAAAATCGCGGGTGTTGCGATCAAATACTTGGCGTACCAACGGCGGCATTGATGCTGTATCTAATTGATACAACAACTGTGCATCAGCATTACTTACTGGCAGGAGATTAGGCAAATCTGGCTCTGCTTGCGCTAATTCTCTTAATAATTCGGGGTCAATTTCCCAGTAGGTCATTTCTGCCAAACGCTGAAACCCATTTTGCCGATAAAGTGCCAAGGCTTCCATATCGTTGACATTAACTTCTAATAACCAAGTCCGGGCTTCTACAATCGCTTCAAAACAATGACGTAGCAGTTGTGAGCCGATACCTTGCTTATCAACAGACCGATCCAACACTACCCGATCAACTCGCCAAGTACTGCGTGTCCGGTTGAACGGCGAAACTTGAATCATTCCTAAAAACATCCGCTCCTGTTCGGCTACGTAAGCACAGAAACGATACTGTAGCGGGTTAGGAAACCAACTCAAAACTTTGAGTAACCCATACCAGCGACGCAGCCATTGCATTTGATTGGCAATAGAACTAGCTCCTTGCGGGGTGTGGGCGGCAAATGATTCTTGAGATATCCGCTCGATTCCGTCCAGATCCCGGTAATGGACTGGCCGGATGACAACGCTGAGATTGCGAGGAAGTAGTGAAGTCATTTTGTTTTGGGCTGTCATTTAGCCTTAACGGATTGAACGGAAGAGCTTCTGGAACAATTTTAACGGTTTTATGCGCTTTACTCTTGCACCCAGAGAGTGATTTTTATAACTAAAGGCTGGAAAATTAGAAAAAGCAGACTTGTAGGTAACACTTTCAAGGTGAAACCGACAACATCCGCTTTCATTTTATTTGCTTTTTCGTTAAATATCTATTTTTATCTATATTATAAACCTTGCCGAGAAACCTGCTTTTCAAAATTGGCTTGGGTTTGATGCAGCAATTGTTGTCTACTGTCTTGTATGGTTTGTTGTAAGGTCGGAACCAGATTCCTTGCTTGTAAAGTCATGTGTAGCTGGAGGTGGGCAACATATTCACTAATGTCTTCTTTTGGTAGAACTGTGCCGTTTAGTAAGTTTGATTCGATTGCCACCGTATTCTCCTTATCCTCTAGACAATTGCTTTACATTATCAAAACTTATCATGTTGTTTCACTCTGCTTGTTACTTCGCAATGAAGTTTAACGGTTTGTAATTGAGGAGAAGGGAGTAGGGAGTGGGGAGTGGGGAGTAGGGAAGCAGAGGAGCAGGGGAGAAGAACTATGGACTATGGACTGTTGACTGTTGACTGTTGACTCTTCGTTACTACCCATTGAGTTACGGGAGCCATTGCACGCCAGCCTAAGAATTTGCCAATTGGTTCTGCTCGTTGAATGGCAATACGGGTAAAATTGCCCCCTACTTTTTCATACCATTGAAATAAGGTTTGTTCACCTTCTATTGTGACGACATTAGCAACTAGTCTGCCACCAGGGCGTAATGCTTGCCAACAAATATCAAATAAGCCGTCTGCTGTAACTCCACCACCGATAAAGATGGCATCGGGTGTAGGTAAATCTTGTAAGGCTGAAGGTGCTTTTCCTGAGATGATTTTGAGGTTGGGTGTGCCTAATGCGGCGGCGTTATCTGCAATGTATTGAAGTCTAGTGGCGTTTTGTTCGATGGCGATCGCACTACATCGGGGATGAGTCCGCATCCATTCTATGGATATGGAACCACAACCCGCGCCTACATCCCAAAGTAATTCTCCGGGGGTGGGTGCTAATGTTGATAGGGTAAAGGCTCTAACTTCCCGTTTGGTAAGTTGTCCATCGTGTTGATAAACGTTATCTGGTAATCCTGGTATCCTGGGTAATGGTGTAACGTCAGCATCAGCAATACAATGAATGGCGATCGCATTCAAGTCTGCAATTTCTGTTTCCTGCCAAGATGCGGCTGTACTTGTTAATATCCTTTCATGAATGCCACCCATTCGTTCCAACACGGTGATCTGGCTATTACCAAAACCACGCTGTGTAAGAATTTCCGCGACAATACCGGGTGTATTTTTACCCTCACTCAAAATCAATAACCGCCCACCAGGATATATATAAGATTGCACTAAAGCCGAGGGACGACCGCATAAACTTAGGGTTTCTACCTCAGTTAAAGACCATCCTAATCTGGCGCAGGCGAGGCTAAAAGATGAAGGTGCAGGGATAATGGTAATTTCGGATATGGGTATGCGTCGCGTCAGGGTAACACCAATGCCGTAACATAAAGGATCACCACTTGCTAACACACATACAGATTGACCTCGACGATTGATAATTTCTTCTACTGAGTTACTGATAGGAGAAGCCCAGAGGATTTTTTCTCGCTGATCGTTTGGGGGTAACATTGATAGATGGCGATCGCCGCCGACAATGATATCAGCTTGAGCCAGTAGAGATTGTGCGATCACACTTAAACCTGGTAATCCATCTTCACCAATACCAATAATTGATAGCCACTTTTGTGCCATAGACCATAGATAGGATATATCTAATTAACATATTAGGTATATTTCACCCTAATCTATCCTTGACCAAGCTCAAAGTGAGTAGTTTGCTCGCTCTAGCTTTTGACTCAATTTGTGGATAAAACCTATTTCTGCCCTAAAAACTGCGCTATTGAGGAGAGATAATTGCTCAGTTTAGGCAAAATTTTGTCAATGTTTTGAATGCCAAGCCTGAAATTAGTGGGTGACGAGGGATTTGAACCCGCAACCAATAGATTAAGAGTCTACTGCTCTACCGTTGAGCTAGTCACCCGCACTAACTATGATATTAGCAAAATTCCCAAGTGCTGCCAAGATTTCGCAAACTAAGGAAAATATACTTTTAAGTATTTCTCTCATAAATATGGAAAAAATCCCTGATAAATAATGGGTAATCAACTTACTTGTATTCAAAAGGTTTGTAGAAATGACAGGCATAGTAATTCAACCAGGTAATGGTGAGACATACTTGGTACTTGGGGATTTATACACGATTCTGGCTACAGGGGAAAAGACAAACGGTGCGTATGGGTTAATTGAAGTACTAATGCAGCCTCAAGGCTTTATACCCCCTCACCTTCATGATGAAATGGACGAAGTACATTACGTTCTGGATGGGGAAGTTGAGTACCAAATTGATGAAAAGACTATATTTGCTACCCCAGGAACTTTTATTCATATCTCCAGAGGTCAATTCCATAGTTTTAAAAATATTGGTTTAAAGCCTGCTAAATTTCTTGCTTGGATAACCCCATCTGGCGGTGAACGGTTTTTTATAGAAGCAGGACAACTAGTACACCCAAGCAGCGACAAAGAAAAACTTAGTCTATTGGGTAAAATAGGCCCTGACGAGCTAGAAAAAGCGATCGCCCTAGCTGTAACCAAGTATGAGGTAAGATTTCCACCTACTGCCAATGCTGGTTAGAAAAAATTTACCTGACAGATCGCCAGATTTCGAGTTAATGTTTTCAGGTGTATGCACTCTGCAAGAGTTGTCGGGAAATATTCGTGACTAATCAAGAGCAAAAAACCTCTCGTTCCTTCGCTGGGATTGCTGGCATTGTTGCCGCAGCCACTTTAATTAGTAAAATTTTCGGTTTGGTAAGGCAGCAAGCGATCGCAGCTGCTTTCGGTGTGGGTGCGGCTGCTACTGCCTACAGCTATGCCTACATCATCCCTGGTTTTCTATTGGTACTACTGGGCGGGGTTAATGGGCCGTTACATAGTGCAGTGGTGAGCGTTTTAGCCAAGCGCAAGCAAGAAGAAGCCGCACCCCTAGTAGAAACTGTGACTACCTTGGTGGGGGGAATATTGCTGTTAGTAACGGTAGCCCAGATTTTCTTGGCAGATAATATTGTAGATATTGTTGGTCATGGTTTGCAGGAGAAGACGCGAGCGATCGCCATTCAACAAATTCAAATTATGGCCCCGATGGCTTTATTCTCTGGCTTAATCGGCATCGGTTTCGGTACACTTAACGCCGCTAATCAATATTGGCTACTCTCCATCAGCCCCCTATTATCCAGCGTGACAGTTGTTATCGGTATAGGTGTCATGGCTATGCAATTAGGCAAAGATATCGTCAAGCCAGAATATGCTTTTATCGGTGGTATGGTGTTGGCTTGGGGAACCTTGGGTGGGGCAATTCTCCAATGGTTAGTGCAGTTAATTGTGCAATGGCGCTTAGGACTTGGTACATTACGGTTGAGATTTGACTTTCAATCTCCTGGAGTTCAGGAAGTCATTAGAGTGATGACACCAGCCACGATTTCTTCTGGGATGATGCCGATTAACGTTGCTACAGACTTATACTTTGCCAGTCCAATTCCTGGTGCTGCGGCTGGTTTTAACTACGCCAATCTCCTTGTACAAACACCTTTAGGAATTATTTCTAATATTATATTGTTGCCTTTATTACCCATCTTCGCCAAACTAGCGGAACCAGAAAACTGGCCAGATTTAAAATTACGCATTCGTCAAGGATTATTACTTACGGCTGTAACGATGCTTCCCTTGGGGGCATTGTTAGTAACTTTATCAGTGCCGATTGTTCAGGTGGTTTATGAACGTGGTGCATTTAAACAAGATGCTACACAGTTAGTTTCATCCCTGCTGGTTTCTTACGGTATTGGCATGTTTGCTTATTTAGGGCGGGATGTCTTAGTAAGAGTATTTTACGCTTTAGGAGATGGGCAGACACCTTTCCGCATTAGCATTTTTAACATCCTCCTCAATGCTTTATTAGATTGGTTTTTCGTGAAACCGTTTGGCGCTCCTGGTTTGGTGTTAGCTACAGTGAGTGTCAATTGTAGCTCGATGCTCATGCTCTTATTTATACTTGACCGCCGCCTCAACGGGATACCTTGGCGGGAGTGGGGCGTACCAATCCTTGGTTTAATTGCTGGTAGTGTGGTATCAGGTATTGCTAGTTTTGCTACCTTGGTAGTTTCTCAGCAATTGTTAGGTAAAGAAGGTTTATTAATTCTAATTTTACAATTGTGTATATCTGGCTTCGTGGGAATTGCGGTGTTTGCTGCGATCGCCTCACTCATGAAAATACCAGAAGTTAATACTTTTGTCGTGCGGATGCGTCAGCGCTTTCTGAAAAGATAAACTTCCTAATCGTAATTTTGGACAAGTGGGATTTTGGCCAGTCTCATCTTTTTTGATTGAGATTGCAATTAAACTCTATTTCATCCTCACCAGTGGTTAGAGTACTCTACCGACAATCGAGTAACTGCCGTGGACTTTATATTCCCTCATAACCCCCCTTTTTTAGCGGTTTATGAGGGAGCAGAACATTGTAGATAATGCTTGAATGCAAGGATTAGTAAGATTTTACTTCCTGCTCCTGCTATAACCCATAAGTTGGGCAAGAGTGCAATTTTAACTATTTTTATACCTAATATCATCTCACAAAAATGCTGCTTCAAGCTTGCTAATACGCAGTTTATTTGAAGTTATTACAACCTAGTAATGAAGTTTTGATAGAGGAATTACTTAGGTACTTGCTTTTTTATCTTTAAAGTAATTTAATAGTCTTGTTTTCACTACGTGAAAATACTACTTTTTACGCAGAAAGACTAACACTTAACTTCGTAGCTGGAATTATACCTCCGTATTTACTTCATCCCTTAACAATCATCTGATAACGAAGGTAAATGGCAGGAAATAACTATCAATTCCTCATCTCCCTGCTGATTAATTTCTGGTACGTAACAAAAAACTAAACTCATGACAATGCTGACAAAATCCCTATCTCGTGTTCTAAAAGTTGCTGGAGTAACAGCTATGGTTCCGCTAGCCACATTGGTACTAGCACCGAAGGCTCATGCTTCAACACTCTTGTCTACTACACCTGAAGTCATCTTTTCAGACTTTACTGATCTTGATGGTACAGATAAGCTCACGTTCAACAAGTACGATTCTGAAAAAGAGGAAACAATAATAGACAAGATAGTTTTGAGTCTAAAAGCTGAACTCACGACTGAGGGAACAGTGACTAACAAAACTAGAAGTTCTCGGTCAGTTACTGTGAAGAGTGAGTTAAAACAGTTCGACATTCAGACAGATATAGGATTAGATCCTTTTGCTGTCTTCTCTACTCCTCAGTTCCTCATCAATAAGTCTTACTCCGTAGGAGCCAATAAAACTATCGACATAGACACTTTTACCACATCTACAACCATTACTAAGGAGTTTACTAGTATCGCCGAAATTTCTAAATTCTTAGGAAAAACGGGAACTTATAGTTTCCTTCCCTTTACTAATATTGAAACAAATGTCAGTGCTAATGGTGGTAACGTTTCATCTGACATTAGTACATTGGCAAAAATTACTGCTCAAGTACAATACTATGGTGAAAAGAAAGTAAGTGTTCGCCGAAGAGTTCCAGAAGCTTCTACTACTTTTGGCATCTTAGCACTAGCTGGTGTTATGTTAGTTTCTCAAACATCGAAACCACAGAAAAAGTTAGCAGTTTAATATTATTCTGTTTTTAATAGCGTCTAGTTATTCACTAGACGTTTATTTGTTTATATAAAGCCCAATTACTTTAATTATTCAGCAGACTTCATAAAATTCGCGCATGAATTATATACTTTCAATAGCTACCTTTAGATACAAATTTACATTAATCTTTACATTTACGCTGACGCAAGCATTCACCTGTCTGTTCATCCCTGGCCGACATTTGCCACGGCATTATCTCTGATTGAACATTTTGACTATTAGCAACGAAAGCAGTTGTACTCAAAAATGGATTGATAACGCTTTCTACCTCACGGCTCATTACAGCATTTATTTCGGCATTGTAAAAGTAAATAGGTAATGCCAAAAAACTAATCCAAATTCTCCTTTTCATCATAACCTCAGCAAACAACTTATGTTCGCCAATGGTGAGCGAACTGATCACTTATTTTGTAGATGCAGCCTGATGAGAAGAAATTCTAAAAGTAATCGTTGTACTATTAATGAAATATCGATGTATGCAATGCTACTACTGGCAAAAATCTGTGCATCAATTTTTTCCTGCTGATACGCAAGCAGGGTATATCTAGCATAACGGGGCAAATATCTGTCCCAAGTGTAGAGTCAAACAATTTTAGATTTTGGATTGACTGCATCCACAAGGGGATGCAGCTTGGAGATTTTGGATTGACGATTCCGCGATTTTTTCCGCCCACCAGGGGCAGGGCTTGAACCAAAAATAATCCAAAATCCAAAATTTAAAATCTAAAATTAGTACGGTCAATAGTAGATTAATTCCCCTATACTTCTATATTCTGACATATTTATCAGTTGCTTACCCACAACGAGGATTTTTGTTTTGTATGGGTCAATCTTGTGGTGGTAGCTGCTTCCCCAGATACAATAGTTAGCAAATGTTGCCTACCACCCCAGCCATGACCCCTTCAAAAGAAGTAGATACAATTCAAACTCCTGAGATTGAGACAGAAGGATATGGCAACTCAGATATTGATTCCCTCGAAGATGAGTTGCCGGGTGAAGTCGAAATGTCTCTATTCGACCACCTAGAAGAGTTAAGACAGCGTATCTTTTATTCGTTAATTGCTGTTGCAGTGAGTGTTGTTGGTTGTTTCTTCGCCGTCAAGCGAATTGTGCAGCTTCTAGAAGTTCCCGCCCAAGGAGTTAAATTTCTTCAACTAGCGCCCGGAGAGTATTTCTTTGTCTCTGTCAAAGTAGCTGGCTACAGTGGGTTGTTGCTTTCTACCCCCTTTATCCTCTACCAAATTATTTTATTTGTTCTCCCCGGACTGACTCGCCGCGAACGTCGCTTGTTAGGGCCAGTGGTTTTAGGCTCAAGTGTTTTGTTCGTGGGTGGTTTAGTTTTCGCCTATTTATTACTCATTCCCGCCGCTTTGAATTTCTTCATTAGCTACGGTGCGGATGTAGTAGAACAACTCTGGTCTATTGATAAATATTTTGAGTTTGTATTGTTGCTTTTATTTAGCACTGGTTTAGCCTTTCAAGTGCCGATAATCCAGCTTTTACTGGCTAATTTAGGCATTGTTTCCTCAGAACGCATGGTTTCTGGTTGGCGATTTGTAATTATGGCTGCCGTGGTTTTGGGTGCTGTGCTTACGCCTTCCACTGACCCTTTAACACAAAGTCTTCTAGCTGGTGCGGTGCTGACTCTTTACTTTGGTGGTATTGCTTTAGTTAAGTTAACTGGTAAGTAACATAAACTATGCAAATCAGTTATGAAGACTTTGAAAAAGTCGAAATTCGGGTTGGCAAAATTACCAAAGCAGAAGTATTTACTAAAGCAAGAAAACCAGCCTACAAACTGTGGATAGATTTTGGTGATTTGGGTATGAAAAAATCTAGCGCCCAAATCACAAAACTTTATCAACCAGACGAGATTGTTAACAAATTAGTATTAGCCGTAACTAATTTTCCTCCACGCCAAATAGCTGATTTTATGTCTGAAGTTTTGGTGTTGGGTGTAGTTTTAGACGATGATGCAGTCGTGCTAATTCAACCGGATAGAAATGTACCTTTGGGTAAAAGAATTTTATAGGTTATACATTAAATTATAAAAATTTATTGTAGATAATGACTAGATAGAAAGTTTATAGAATCCATTCAGAAGAGCGTTCGCCCAAATCTAGAGGTATGCTAACAGCTTTACCAAGGCGAGGACGCTCTTTTGTTTGGGTGATATATGTTTTTACTTGTGCTGAACTACCCAAGGCAAGAAGGTAATTAGCAACACTATCGAGATGTTCTTGATATTCTGCCTCATTCATCGGAAATGAGGCTTGCTCTAAGTATTTCCACATAATCTGCAAAAATATTTTGCCTTGTGTGCGCCGAAACTGCACATCATAAGAATGTCCCCATTTATCCAGCAATAGTTGGTGTAATTCCTGTCCTGTCATAGTTTTCTCAGCCAGATTTTACATTTAGTTATGACGTTAAGTTCCGTAACTCAAGTATGATAAGGATATAAAGAAATGTAATGCTAACAGAAAAGATGCTAGATATATCTTGAAATCAAGATTAACAGCATTGGGACAAAGGTTAGCATTTCAACTCAGACAGGAGTGGCTCAAGTATTTTAGCGCTCTTGTCTAATGCTGCTTAACAAAATACACGAAGAGCGCGTAGATTATGGCTCAATTTTCTGAATCAGTGGACGTTCCCGATATGGGGAGACGTCAATTCATGAACCTGCTAACTTTTGGAACTGTTACTGGCGTGGCTTTGGGCGTATTGTACCCCGTGGTCAATTACTTCATTCCCCCAGCAACGGGTGGCGCTGGTGGCGGAACCACAGCAAAAGACGAGCTGGGCAACGATGTTAGCGTCAGCAAGTTTCTAGAAAGCCATAATGTAGGCGATCGCACTCTAGTTCAAGGACTCAAGGGCGACCCAACTTATATTGTGGTAGAAAGCAAAGAAGCGATTACCGATTACGGCATCAATGCCGTTTGCACCCACTTGGGCTGCGTCGTTCCCTGGAACGCGGCAGAAAACAAATTCAAATGCCCTTGCCACGGTTCCCAATACGATGCAACTGGTAAGGTAGTTCGTGGCCCAGCACCTAGATCCCTAGCTTTAAGCCACGCCAAAGCTGAAAACGACAAAATCGTTTTAACTACCTGGACAGAAACCGACTTCCGCACCAACGAAGAACCTTGGTGGGCTTAAATTTTAGTCAATAGTCCATAGTCCATAGTCCATAGTAAAAACTAAGGACTATTGACTAATGACCAATGACTATTGACTAATGACTATTGACTCTTGACCTTGACTAAATCTAATCGTTGCCCTTATTGAGATGAGAAATGCTTGTACAACAGCGAGGTTAACTCGCAGTGCTAGAGCGATGCTAAAAACATTGCTCGTAGCGATCGCCAGCGTGACGTTTTTCTTCACCAGCGACATTGCCCTTCCCCAGTCTGCTGCTGCATATCCCTTCTGGGCGCAGCAAACCTATCCTGAAACCCCCCGCGAACCTACAGGTAGAATTGTTTGCGCCAACTGTCACCTAGCAGCAAAGCCCACAGAAGTAGAAGTTCCTCAATCTGTACTTCCCGACACCGTATTTAAAGCTGTTGTTAAAATTCCCTACGATACCAACGTTCAACAAGTTGGTGCTGACGGCTCTAAAGTCGGCTTAAACGTCGGTGCTGTACTGATGTTACCCGAAGGCTTCAAGATTGCCCCTCCAGAACGCATTCCTGAAGATATCAAGGAAGAAATCGGTGATCTCTTCTACCAACCCTACGGCGAAGATAAAGAAAATATCGTCATCGTTGGGCCTTTACCCGGTGAACAGTATCAGGAAATTGTCTTCCCCGTTCTTTCTCCCAACCCTGCCAACGACAAGAACATTCACTTCGGTAAGTATGCAGTTCATGTCGGTGGTAATAGAGGACGTGGACAAGTTTACCCCACAGGCGAAAAGAGCAATAACAACGTTTATAACGCCTCTGCTACTGGCACAATCAGCAAGATTGCCAAACAAGAAGGCGAAGACGGTACTGTTAAATATCTAGTAGACATCAAAACTGAGTCTGGTGAGGTTGTTAGCGATACCGTACCCGCAGGTCCAGACTTGATTGTTTCTGAAGGACAAGCTGTTACAACTGGCGATGCTTTGACAAGTAACCCCAACGTTGGTGGTTTCGGTCAAAAAGACGCAGAAATCGTTCTTCAAGATGCCAATAGAGTTGGCTGGTTGATTGCTTTCGTTGCTTTGGTGATGTTAGCGCAAGTCATGCTAGTTCTGAAGAAGAAGCAGGTGGAAAAAGTCCAAGCTGCCGAAATGAATTTCTAACATCTCTGATAAATCAATACTTTTTAGGCAGGCAACAGCCTGTCTTTTTTATTTTGTAGTAGAGGTGGTTGATGGGCGATCGCTTCTTACTATTATGTTATTTGAAATGCTCGAAGCATAAGTTTTTCTCTAAAATTAGTAAAAGCATCAAAATTTTACCTATACCTATAATTTATTAATAGGCAAAGTGATACACATTTTTACACAGCCACTAAAGATTCATCTTCTTGCCAAGTAAACAATGCTTCAAGTTCACCTGATTCAGCAAATCTGTTTGCAGCTATTAGGCATTGGGATAAATCAACACAAATATTCTTAGAATAATTTCCTGCTTGTCCACCTACAACTAATTTTTGCTCATTAGCAGAGTTGGTATTTTGGTTTTTTGCATTTATTAATGCTTGATAGAAAATTGATAGATAAATTTTTTTAACAGAAATATATGAGCTGGTTATTTTATGAGCAATTGAATGCAAAAGAGAATAAAATGTCTCGTTATCTAAAGTTGCAGTAACAATATATTGACCATCATTACCTCCACCAATCATCATATAACTTTGATCATCTGCTTCTAAACTAACTAAAGTTTTACTTTTACCATCTAACTCACAAATAGCCGTTTTGATTTGTTGCCAATTTGGATTTTCAATGACAGTTTCTTCATTTCTGTTTCCTGTCCATTTATCTGTATATAACTTGGATACAAACATTATTTTTTCCTTGTCTTAGGAGCAGTAACATTAATTTTTTTACTTCCACTGGGAGTAATAATTTCTAATTCTTCTATACCTAATTGGTAAGCCATAGAATTAACAGCACCTTGTAAACCACAAGCACGACATAAATCTCTATCTACAGTTAAACGCGCTCTCGTTGCTTTAATACCTGCTTCTAACACTTGTTGAAAAGCATCAGCTTCTGCATGAGTTCTAGAAATATTATTAACCTTTAGAGTTATTTGCCGATGATAGGGATTACTACTAGAATTTACCCCAAAAAAAGTTTGACCATTTATTTCTAGTTTAGCAATTGTTGAGCCGTCAGTTTCACTATCAGCAGGAGGTAAACCCAGATGCTGCCTGTATTCAGCCAAGTCATCAAAAAGACTGTCCATTTTATTTCTACTAATTCCATCCACGAAAAAATCCCCCACCTTACGGCAGGGGATTTTATTACTTACCTACAAAACTAGTAGCCAGATCAACCGAACTTACCAGCTGTGGAGGCGATGAGGAAGGCTGCGTAGGTGAGGACATAGCCGACAGTGAAGTGTGCTAGACCAACTACACGAGCTTGCACGATGGAAAGAGCAACAGGCTTGTCTTTCCAGCGAACGAGGTTAGCGATAGGAGTACGTTCGTGCGCCCAAACTAGGGTTTCGATCAACTCTTGCCAGTAACCTCTCCAAGAGATGAGGAACATGAAACCAGTAGCCCAAACTAGGTGTCCGAAGAGGAACATCCAAGCCCAGACGGACAGGTTGTTCACACCGTAGGGGTTGTAACCGTTGATCAACTGAGCGGAGTTAGCCCAGAGGTAGTCACGGAACCAGCCCATGAGGTAGGTGGAGTTTTCGTTGAACTGAGCAACGTTACCTTGCCAAATACCCAGGTGTTTCCAGTGCCAGTAGAAAGTTACCCAACCTACTGTATTCAATGCCCAGAAGAGAGAGAGGTAGAAAGAGTCCCAAGCGGAGATATCGCAAGTACCGCCACGACCAGGGCCATCACAAGGGAAGGCATAGCCGAAGTCCTTTTTATCGGGCATCAGCTTGGAACCACGAGCATCCAAAGCACCTTTGACTAGGATGAGGGTGGTGGTGTGCAGACCCAATGCGATCGCATGGTGTACCAGGAAGTCGCCAGGGCCAATTGTTAAGAAAAGGGAGTTTGTGCCAGCGTTAATTGCATCTAACCAGCCAGGCAACCAAACGTTACCGTAGTTGGGGTAAGCGGTGTAAGCAACGCTGTCAGGGTTAGACAACAAGGTGTCTAAGCCGTAGAGTACTTTACCGTGAGCAGCTTGAACGAACTGAGCGAATACAGGTTCAATCAAGATTTGCTTTTCGGGAGTACCGAAGGCAACTACTACGTCGTTGTGAACGTACAAGCCCAAGGTGTGGAAGCCTAAGAATAGCGATACCCAGCTGAGGTGAGAGATAATCGCTTCTTTGTGCTGTAGTACACGGTCGAGGACGTTGCCTTTGTTTTGTTCGGGGTCGTAATCACGAACCCAGAAGATTGCTGCGTGAGCAAATGCACCAACCAGCAGGAATACTGCAATGTATTGGTGGTGCGTGTACAACGCTGCCTGTGTTGTGTAGTCCTTAGCAATGAATGCGTAAGGAGGCAGGGCGTACATGTGTTGTGCTACCAGTGAGGTAACGGTTCCCAGCGCTGCCAATGCCAAAGACAATTGGAAGTGTAGGGAGTTGTTGATTGTGTCGTAAAGACCTTGGTGAGGTAGATTGAACTGACCTTCACTCTTGCTACCGGGTACTAAACCAGCTTTAGCATTCAGCATTTCTTTGATGCTGTGACCAATACCGAAGTTAGTGCGGTACATGTGACCAGCAACGATGAAGATAACAGCGATCGCCAAGTGGTGATGCGCCATATCTGTCAACCACAGGGATTCTGTCTGAGGATGGAAACCACCTAAGAATGTCAGAATCGCTGTACCAGAACCTTGGCTAGTACCAAAGATGTGACCTGCTGTATCAGGGTTTTGAGCGTAAACGCCCCAGTTACCTGTAAAGAAGGGTTGCAAACCTGCTGGGTGGGGTGCGGTGGATAAGAAGTTATCCCAACCTACGTGCTGTCCGCGAGATTCGGGGATAGCAACGTGAATCAAGTGACCAGCCCAAGCCAAGGAGCTAACGCCGAACAAACCTGCCAAGTGGTGGTTTAGACGAGGTTCAGCACTCTTGAACCAAGAGAGGCTAGGACGGAACTTGGGTTGCAAGTGCAACCAACCAGCGAATAGGAACAATGCAGCCAACAATAACAGGAAGACGGAACCTGTATACAGTTCACTGTTGGTACGCATACCGATGGTGTACCACCAGTGGTAAACACCAGAGTAGGCAATGTTTACAGGGTTGCTAGCTCCACCTTGGGTAAAAGCTTCAATTGCTGGTTTACCAAAGTGGGGGTCCCAAATAGCATGAGCAATTGGGCGTATATGTAGAGGATCTTTAATCCACTCTTCAAAGTTACCTTGCCAGGCTACGTGGAACAGGAGGCTGGAAGCCCAAAGGAAGATGATTGCCAAATGACCGAAGTGAGTAGCGAAAATCTTTTGGTAAAGATTTTCTTCGGTCATGCCATCATGGCTTTCAAAGTCGTTGCCCATCGCGATCGCATACCATATGCGTCGCGTAGTTGGGTCCTGTGCGAGATCCTGGCTAAATTTTGGAAATTTAGTTGCCATAGGTTGTGATATTTCCTCTGACCTTTAGCCATCATTTATCAGCTTAAGGGTAGTTATGAGTTTTGAGTTAAAGGTATTATTCTATATCCAACAACTCATCACTCATAACTGGGTGTAGCTAATTGCTAGCCTACAGAAAGTATGTGTGCGTGGAAGAATGCCCAGGTTGTAGCAATTCCTCCCAGGAGGTAGTGAGCCACACCAACAGCGCGACCTTGAGTAATGCTCAGAGCGCGGGGTTGGATTGAGGGAGCTACCTTCAGTTTATTATGCGCCCAAACGATGGACTCAATTAATTCTTGCCAGTAACCGCGACCACTGAACAAGAACATTAAGCTGAATGCCCATACGAAGTGTGCGCCTAAGAACATTAATCCATAACCGGACAATGCACTTCCATAGGAGTTGATTACTTGGGAAGCTTGCGCCCACAAGAAATCACGCAACCAGCCGTTGATTGTGATGGCACTTTGGGCAAAGTTACCACCAGTGATGTGAGACACATTACCGGCTGCGTCTACAGTTCCCCATACATCAGACTGCATCTTCCAGCTAAAGTGGAAAATTACAATCGACAGGGAGTTGTACATCCAGAACAATCCGAGGAATACGTGATCCCAACCGGATACTTGACATGTACCACCACGACCGGGGCCATCGCAAGGGAAGCGGAAGCCCAAGTTAGCTTTGTCTGGAATCAGACGAGAACTGCGAGCAAACAGTACACCCTTGAGCAGGATTAGAACTGTTACGTGGATGGTGAAGGCGTGGATGTGGTGGATTAAGAAGTCGGCTGTGCCTAGTGCAATAGGCATCATGGCGACTTTACCACCTACAGCCAATATGCCGCCGCCAAAAGCGTAGCTTACAGGCTCTAAAGCGTTGGGTGCAGTACCACCAGGAGCTAAGGTGTGGATATTTTGTACCCACTGAGCAAACACTGGCTGCAACTGAATTGCTGTGTCAGAGAACATGTCTTGAGGACGACCCAAGGCACGCATTGTGTCGTTGTGGATGTACAGACCGAAGCTGTGGAAGCCAAGGAAAATACAAACCCAGTTCAGGTGGGAAATAATTGCATCCCGGTGACGAAGCACCCGATCCAACAGGTTGTTTTGGTTAACAACAGGATCATAATCCCGCACCATGAAGATTGCCGCGTGAGCAGCACCACCAACAATTAAGAATCCGCCGATCCAAATGTGGTGGGTGAAAATGCACAACTGAGTAGCGTAGTCAGTTGCCAAGTATGGGTAGGGAGGCATCGCGTACATGTGGTGCGCGATGATGATGGTCAAGGAACCCAAGAAGGCAAGGTTAGTAGCCAATTGGGCGTGCCAAGATGTGGTGAGATTTTCGTAGAGACCTTTGTGACCTTCGCCAGTGAAGGGACCTTTGTGGTTCTCTAGAATTTCTTTGATGCTGTGACCGATACCCCAGTTGGTGCGGTACTGGTGTCCAGCGATGATGAACAATACAGCGATCGCCAAGTGGTGGTGAGCAATGTCAGTCATCCACAAGCCGCCGGTAACTGGGTTTAAACCGCCCTTGAAGGTCAAGAAGTCAGCGTACTGACCCCAATTCAAGGTGAAGAATGGGGCTAAACCAGCAGCAAAGCCGGGGAATAGGTCGATCAGCAGGTCTTTGTTCAGGATGAACTCATGAGGCAAGGGGATATCTTTAACAGCCACCCCTGCATCCAGAAGCTTGTTGATTGGTGCGGACACATGAATGATGTGTCCAGTCCATCCCAAGGAACCGCAACCTAGCAATACTGCCAAGTGGTGGTTCAACATCGACTCCACGTTTTGGAACCATTCCAATTTGGGAGCGCGTTTGTGGTAGTGGAACCAACCAGCGAACAAGAACAAGCCTGCTAATACCAAGCCGCCGATAGCTGTTACATATAGCTGGAAGGAGTTAGTGATACCCCAGCCACGCCATACTTGGAACAAGCCAGAGGTGATTTGAATACCGTGGAATCCACCACCAACATCACCGTTCAATATGTCTTGTCCCACAATGGGCCATACGACTTGAGCACTGGGTCTCACGTTCAACGGGTCGCTTAACCAGGCTTCGTAGTTCGAGAACTTCGCGCCGTGGAAAATCATCCCGCTCAACCAAATTGTCACAACGGCTAAGTGACCGAAGTGAGCCGCAAATATTTTGCGGGAGATGTCTTCTAAATCGCTTGTATGTGTATCAAAATCGTGGGCGAGGGCGTGGAGGTTCCAAATCCAGGTAGTGGTTTTGGGACCTCTAGCTAGAGTTCTGTCAAAGTGTCCTGGTTGGGCCCATTTTTCAAATGAGGTAGGAACCGGGTCTTTGTCAACGATAACTCTTGCTTTCTTTTCCTCTCGCTCCGGAGGACTGATTGTCATTCGACCTCCTCTGGTGATAAGGAATGAGGAATCATGAAACCACAAAGTGATCTTTAGTCGCCTTCTCCAGTGATGTGGCTGGAGTAGCGATGAAGGAGCTATGTGGAAATTTGTTTCTGTTGAATTATAAAGTCTTTACTTGTACTTTGTTGGAGACAATTTAACAATAATTCAAAATCGCCGAAATATTTGTCAAATCTGCCTTTCCTGTGCAAAGTTTAAAGCAAAAAGTCAATACTTTCTTGATTTAATTTACAAACAATAACAATTCGTAAAACTTATGTTTCCCTATACCAGAAAGGGTACAAAAATGCTGAGTTCGCCTTTGGTATATTTGTTTTCCATTAATAATTAATATTACCATTCACGATTACTACAAATTGTAAAAAAAATCCTGATTTTTATTTTTTTCTAAAAAGTCGTGCTATGTGATAAAAATTTCACCTTATAGGTCGTAGTATGCGATCGCGCATTTCAGTCACAATAATTCAGGGCTTACCTGTGGGAAGGGTGTAAAAATTCTTGATATCTCTACTTCTTTGCACCTTGCCAAAACTCTGACAAGACCCTTCTCCATAGTGCGTAGTGCTTCTCGTAGAGTACCTCTCCCCCGCTAGGAGAGAGGCTTTAAAACCGCCTGCCTTTATAACTAAAAGGATAGGAGGGTTAGGTCTTTTTAAGGCTTGGTTTCGCAGGTAAGCCCTGTAATTGTTTATCAGAGGGTAGAAAGCATGAATCCTTGGCACAAGAAGCCTTTGGGAAAGTTCCTCCCTGGAAGTTTTGCTATTTTTAGGTGGCTCGTTACATTAGTGTTAGTTTTGGCGCTGGCTAGTTGCGGAGACAAAGCTGTTAGTCAACAAGTACCCTTGGGCTCAACAACCAAACCTCAGCAGATTTCCGGGCAGTTTTCCGAAGTTTCGCCACCAGCAGTCATTCAAGAACTACGCTCAAGTTTAGAAATATATCAACCACAGGTTACTATAATTACGCCTAAAACAGATGAAGTTATCAGTGACAACACAGTCACAGTTAAGTTGCAAGTTAAAGACTTACCAATTTTTAAGCATCCGCAATGGGAACTAGGCCCTCATCTACACGTAATCCTCGACAACCAACCTTATATACCTGTATATGACCTGAGTCAGCCGCTAGTGCTGTCTGATTTGTCTCCTGGTACTCATACTCTGCGCGTCTTTGCTTCCCGACCTTGGCATGAAAGTTTTAAAAATGAGGGTGCTTACGCCCAGACAACATTTCACATTTTCACAACCAGCGACGACAATCATCCCGATTCTAAGCTACCTCTGTTAACCTACAGCCGTCCTCAAGCCAGCTATGGGGCAGAACCAATCTTGTTAGACTTTTACCTAACTAACGCCCCTTTACACTCAGTTGCTAAAGATGACCCTAATGATAAATTTAGTGACTGGCGTATTCGCTGCACTATTAATGGTGAAAGCTTTGTATTTGATCGCTGGCAAGCAGTTTACCTCAAAGGCTTTAACACCGGGAAGAACTGGGTAAAGCTGGAGTTTCTAGATAATCAAGGTAATCCAGTTAAAAATGCCTTTAACACTACAGTTAGATTATTTAACTACCAGCCTAAAGGTAAAGATACTCTCTCCAGAATTGTCAGAGGGGAATTGAAGGCTGATGAGGTACGCGGCATTGTAGATCCCGCTTATGTAGCTAAACCGCCAGTTCCCGAACCCAGTCCGACAGAAACTCCTACCCCAGAACCACAACCAGAAGTAACTCCGACACCGGAAGTTACACCACCACAACCAGAAGTAACCCCGACACCGGAAGTTACACCACCACAACCAGAATTAACTCCGACACCGGAAGTTACACCACCGCAACCAGAATTAACCCCGACACCAAAAGTAACTCCAACACCAACGCCTAAAGCTGAAAAACCAAGATTTGGCGGATTTTTCAGCCGTCCTCGTTCTCAAACATTGCCTAGTGTGAGTCCTACACCACAACCAGAGGCGACAGTTACCCCAGAACTACAGCCAGAGATAACGCCTACACCCCAACCAACGGAAACCCCACAACCAGAGGCGGCTGAAACACCATCACCAATAGTTACCCCAGCAGCACAGCGAGAAGAAACTCCACAACTAGAAGCCACACCTACACCCCAGGCGAGTGAAACACCTGTAACTCAGCCTAAGAGGACAAACTTAGGTGATTATTTCAAACGTCGCCCACGTTCTACAGCAACCCCCACGGTCACAGAGTAAACTAACCCTCTGTGTCTCTGTGCCTCTGTGGTTTAAAAAGATTTTCACCACAGAGACACAGAGAAATTAATGTTTCAAGTGTTGTACTAAAGTTTCAACGAAAGCGATCGCACCTACAGGATTACCTATACTATCTAAGGCGGGACTGTAAGCAGCGATCGCTCCTTGGTCTGGTACTATGGCAAGTAAACCCCCACCAATACCCGATTTCATTGGTAAACCAATTTTGACAGCGTACTCGGCAGAAGCTTGATATAAACCGCAGGTCAACATGACATCGTTGACAATCTGCCGATGCTGTGATGATAATTCACCCTCTAAAGCTAATACTTTTCCAATTAAGGCTAAGTCTTCAACAGTGCCAGATAAGCAGCATATTTGCTCGTATGTGTCAAGAGCTAAATCAAGATTTTCTAGATAACCTTTTTCGCTGAGATAGTTGGCGATCGCAATATTTGCTGGCGAACGAGATAATCTAACAGAAGCCAGCATTGCCTCATCTAACTCCAGTTGACAGCCTACTAACTGGTTTAACCATTTGCGTAAAGAGTGAGTGCGATCGCTAGCGTCTCTTCCTGGTAACTTATCAGCTAGAGTAATTGCCCCACTATTAATCATCGGGTTACGTGGTCTACCCTTATCAGCTACCAGTTGTTCTAAAGAATTAAACGGTGCATCTGATGCTTCTACCCCAACCCATTGAAGAACTTGTTCTGCCCCTAGATGTTCTAATAAATACAACAGGCTTAATGGCTTAATGACACTCATCAGTGGAAAGACATGAGAAATCTTTCCTTGACTATAAAACTTCCCAGATTTAAAGCAGATGTGAACTGCAAACCAATCAGGATCAGCCGCAGCTAATTTTGGGATACGGTTAATGACCTGTCCGCGATTTGTTTGTGTTTTGGCTATTTCCACCCAATCAGACAAATCCATCGCTTCTAGTTGCTCAAGTCTGATCACAATAGATACTATTTTGCGAAAGGAAAGGAGAAAAGTTTTTAGTTTTGATTATTTTTAAATTAGACAGTAACACACTACACAATTAAGTAATCAAACCTTATCTCAGGTTCTCCTCTCTATCTATTAAGTAATGAAAACTAATGTTAAATAATAATGCAAAATCAAGATTCTTCTTGAATTTAGTTGAGGATTTTCCCGATTATATTGTCAATCACGAATAAATTTCAGGAGCTAATCTGGTGTTAACTTCAACCTTACTTGCGGCTGCAACCACCCCCCTGGAATGGAGTCCTACAGTAGGCATTATCTTCATTATTGTCAATATCATTGCCATTACTTATGGCAAGCTGACCATCAAATATCCTAATTCAGAGCCAGCCTTACCCTCACCCAATTTATTTGGTGGTTTTGGTGTACCTGCATTACTAGCGACTACCGCTTTCGGTCATATTTTAGCAGCAGGTCTTGTTTTAGGACTGCATAATTTAGGCAGAATCTAATTAGAAACAGTGAAAAGTCAACAGAGAAAATTACTCACATTGTCGACTACTTACTGATACTAAATGAGGTTTATACCTTGCGCAACATTATAATAGGCTATTACCGAAGTTAAGCTTCAGGTGATTTTTGTTGTGTCTGTAATAAGCCAGAGATTAATTTCTCTGGCTTTTTTCTATGGAAGTTATGCAAATAAGTTGCACATCTGTTTGTATTTGCTGTTAACAGTTGATAGGTAACTGTCAACTGTCAACTTAGTACTGACTATTGACCATAGATAATTGTTCGTCAGTTACTTGGTTTTGGCTTTCAGCAACAATTTTACGGAACAATTCACCCTCAATAGTTTCTTGTTCTATCAACAAATCTACTAACCGTTCCATGACTAGACGATTATTTTGTAGCAATTCTTTTGCTATTTGATAGCAACTATTGATAATTTCTCTAACTTGAGCATCTATTTTGGCTGCGATTTCTTCAGAATAATCTGATTTATTCATCCAGTCGCGTCCTAAGAATACCTCGCCGCCTTGATTTTCCAAAGACAAGGGACCTAATTCAGACATCCCAAACCTTGTTACCATTTGTCGCGCCATTGATGTGACTTTCTGGAGGTCATTACCTGCGCCTGTAGTAACTTCTGGTCTACCAAAAACAATTTCCTCAGCAGCACGACCCCCCAAGGTAGAAGTAATCATTGCTTTGAGTTGGGAGCGAGAAATTAAACCTTGTTCTTCGTTGGGAGTAAACCAAGTTAAACCTTGTGCTTGTCCTCTGGGAATGAGGGTAACTTTCTGCACTGGGTCGTGTTCTTTTAGTAAAGTACCTATTAAACCATGTCCAACTTCGTGATAAGCAATTAAGCGTTTGCTCTTGCTGTCTACCAAGGGTGTGCCTTCCATCCCTGCAACTACTCTATCTACCGCATCATCAATTTCTAGAATTGTGATTGCTTCTTTGCGTCTCCGTGCTGTGAGGATAGCGGCTTCATTGAGTAAGTTGGCTAAGTCTGCACCTGTAAATCCGGGGGTACGACGAGCGATCGCTTCGAGTGATACGCTAGGATCAACTTTCTTATTCCGCGCATGAACTTGCAGAATTTCTAAGCGTCCTTTCAAGTCTGGTGCATCAACGATGACTTGTCTATCAAAACGACCAGGACGCAACAAGGCTGCATCTAAGACATCGGGACGGTTGGTAGCGGCAATAATAATGATGCCGGTGTTACCTTCAAAACCATCCATTTCGGTGAGTAACTGGTTGAGGGTTTGTTCTCTCTCGTCGTTACCGCCACCGATACCTGTACCTCGTTGTCTACCTACTGCATCGATTTCATCAATGAAGATGAGACAAGGTGCATTGTCCTTAGCTTTTTTGAACAAGTCACGGACGCGGGAAGCACCTACACCGACGAACATTTCTACGAACTCAGAACCGGAAATACTGAAAAAAGGAACAGCCGCTTCCCCTGCGATCGCTTTTGCGAGTAAAGTTTTACCTGTCCCTGGAGGTCCTACCAACAGCACACCTTTAGGAATACGCGCACCTACAGCTGTAAATCTTTCTGGCTGCTTGAGGAATGTGACAACTTCTTGTAATTCTTCCTTAGCTTCTTCGATACCAGCTACATCGTCAAACTTCACCCCTGTTTTCGCTTCCATTTGGAAACGCGCTCTGGACTTACCAAAGTTCATGGCTTGGCTAGAAGCATTAGTAGAACGGCGCAGGAACAACAGCATTAAGGCTACTAGTGGCAAAATCCACATCAAGTTAATTAATAACCCTACAGCTGCTCTGCTATTAGCTGAAGAAACTTCGCCAAAGTCAACATTTTTTTGTCTAAGTTTATCAATTAATTCGTTGTTCTGCTCTAACAACCTCACTTGTATTGGTTGTGCGTCTGGCTTTTGAGTTTTTAAATAAACTCTAGCTATCTGTTCAGTTTCATCTAATTCGACTCTTTTAACTTGATCTTGATTAACCTTTTGAATCAACTCCCCGTATGACAGAGACTCGCGCTCTGCTTTCTGCGCTAAGACAGGATTACCACCAAACATTGTTGGTAACATAATCAAACTGGCTGCTAATGCACCAGTCCAAGCAACGCGCTTTGGTGATTGCCGTTTTATCAATGCTTTGTTCCCAAAATTTTTCATAACAATTACCCTTTGTCTGCTGTCATAGGCTGAGTGTCGATTTAAGCCTATTCTTCTAGCAAAAATTGTCTTAACTGGACATCACTTTATCTAATCTAGTCTAACTCTCTTAAGAGGCAGGAGAGTAGGTAGAAAGTAATAGACGACTTAAATAAGTAGTTTGATTCATAAACTCTTAATCAGGATAAAGGGTACAGCTAAGAAGATATGAATATGTACTGAGTATGCTTGAGAAAACCAAACTAAAAGTCCATAACCCTTTTCCTAACCTCCTGTAAACTTTTTCCCTTACCAATTGGTAATTTGACTATAAAGAAATAAATCGTTAAGATAATAAGCAAATTCGTAATGACTTCGTTTTTTAGAAAATCTTAATGATTAGGTGAGTTATGGTAAAAATTGTAGGTATTGCTGGCAGCTTAAGACCAAACTCTTACACTCACTTAGCTTTGCAGTCCGCAGTACAACGTCTAGAAGCTTTGGGTGCAGAAGTAGAAATTATTGATTTGCGGCAGTGGCAGTTACCATTTTGTAATGGTGGCAAAGAATACCCAGAATACCCTGATGTGCAACGCTTACGCGATACAGTCCGCAACAGCGATGGATTAATTTTAGCTACACCTGAATATCATGGTGGTGTTAGCGGCGTATTGAAAAATGCTTTAGATTTGCTGAGTTTTGACGAATTATCGGATAAAGTAACAGGATTGATCAGCGTTTTGGGTGGTCAATCTAACAGTAACGCCTTAAATGACTTGAGATTGATTGTTCGTTGGGTACACGGTTGGGTAATTCCAGAGCAAATTGCTGTGGGACAAGCCTACAGTGCTTTTAGTCCTGAAGGAAAGCTACTTGATGAAAAGCTTTCTCAAAGATTTGACCAATTTGCTCAAAGTTTAATAGAAAATACCCGCAAGCTACGTGGAGTAAATTAGAAATAGGCGAAAGCTTGGGAGTGGGGAATAGAGAGATGAGGGAGATGAGGAGGATGTAGCTTGCTTCTCTAACGAGACGCTACGCGAACCCGCAGGGTGGGCTACGGTGTAGACACAAGTCTGGATAACCTAGTCCCACAATGTTTTGATCCCCCCTAACCCCCCAGGGCTGTTTCATTCTAAAAAGGAAAAAAGTAATTTAATATCATGGGCGCACTGTCGTATGGCTGTGGTTAGGGAATCAAAACCATTGTGAAGCAAGAGGTTAATGATAAAACTACGAATAATCGAGAAGTTAGCAGCAGCATAGCCATCAATCATTTGGCAAGAGTCTTCATCAAAAACAACATCCTTAATCCAATGCAATCGATTTTCAATCCCCCAGTGACCACGAATACCTTGGGCAAAATCTGATGCTGATTGAGACAGTGAACTAATGTAGTAGGCTATTTGTTGATAAGGTTGACCAGCACGAGTACCAACTCGTTCGACTTGAATAATCGACTTTAAACCCACCCAATCAGTGGAAATATTGTTCAAGTTGTCAAACACACAAACTCGACGTTGAGTGAGGCGATCGCTTCTTCGTTCAAGATCAGTATGTGTAGTTGTGGGCTGTGATTGCTGCATATTCTGTTGGAGTTGATGATCAAGTTTTGGCTGATTGGCTTTAACAGCAATCACGTAATCATTGCCACTATGGATGATTTGCTGGACTGTTTTTTTTGACAATGAAGTGCATCAAAACTAAACACCACACCCTTTAAATCTAATACGGCAATTAAGTTTTGAACTGTAGCAATTTCACTGGTGTGCTTGTTATCCATCGTTTGTAACCCGACGACTTGACCTTGGTGACTACTAAATATCGATACCACGCTGATGAATCTTTGGTAGTTACTGCTATAGTCCTGGACTGTCGCCTTGATACTTTTTCCGTCAGTTGCTAACCATTCTAATTCGCTTAATTCTACGTACTGACTTGCCCATTCATTAAATATCTGTGTCAATTCCTCGAAATTCACACGCATCATCACGCGGTGAATTGTCGAGTATGATGGCACTCTATCTTTTGGTATCTCTAGTATTTCGATTAATGATTTTTGATGACGTTTGACGAAATCTCCTAAACCTCTGTAACCTACACAACCGCTCATTGTTCCCATGATCACCAACACCAGTACCAGCCATAATGGGTGTCTTTGTCCTTGCTTTGTCCGAAAATCCCTGACTTTTTTCAGTTGCGTGATTAAGCTGACTGCCATTACTACTCTTCAACAATACACTCACTATCCGATTCAACCATTTTTCTCTTCAGAATGAAACAGCCCTGCTTGCAAAGAGGGGTTAGGGGTGGGTTTTCCCTTCATCTCCCCCCAGTTCTCACTCCCTACTAACTCTCACCCACGGGTTTAACTAAATTCAAATCATAGGGACGTTCTATATCATCCTCGCCTAAATATTCCCCATTTTGAATTTCTAGAATTACTAATGGGATAGACCCTGGATTTTCCACTTTATGTAGTGTTGCTGCGGGGACATAGGTTGACTGATTATGACCTAACAACACTTCTTCATCGCCACAAGTCACCTTGGCAACACCAGAAACTACCACCCAATGTTCATTACGGTGATAGTGGATTTGGGGTTTAATGCCGTGTCTGGGCTTAATTTCCACACGACTAATCCTATAGTTTTCCCCCTCTTCTATAACTTCCACATTACCCCAGTAACGTGAACCTGAATGTGAGGAAGATTCGTTGGCATCTAACTGGCTGTTGTTTTCACTCTGAGTCATAACTAAACTTCTCAGCTAAAGGAATATTAATGTTTTCAGGCAATTCAATTGAAACCAGATTCAGACCAAGAGTAAGATGCACAATATTTTATAGAAATATTATCTGATGATAGTGGCTGCCTTCGCTTGACCTGAAGCCATTAATTGTATCTAATTGACAACCAAGACTAAAATATGGCAGGAGATAGGTGGAGATGAGGGAGTGGGGGGAGACAAGGGAGAAATTCCTACTTAGCACTCAGCACTCATTACTCATCATTCCCTAGCTTCCTGTATACTGAATCCGGTAAATGCGATTGTTGGATTCTTCTGTTACTAACAGACTGCCATCAGGTAAGACTAATAAACCTACTGGTCGTCCCCAAGTTGTTGGTACAGAAGGGTCAAGTAAAAATCCAGTAAGAAAATCTTCGTAGTAGCCTTGTGGTCGTCCTTGGGCGTTAAAGGGAACAAATACAACCTTGTAACCAGTACCGCGATCGCGGTTCCATGAACCCCGAAAAGCTACAAAAGCTCCGTTACGATATTTTTGGGGAAAAGTCTTACCATCATAAAATTGTACCCCTAAAGCGGCTGAGTGTGCTTGAAATAATACATCTGGGGTCAGGGTACGGGCGGCTAAATCTGGGCGTTTACTTTTATCGCCAGTTTTTTGTCGGGGGTCGAGGTTTTTTGGTGTTAGATAAGCATAAGGCCAGCCGTAAAATTCACCCTGGCGAATGCGTGTGAAGTAGTCTGGAACTAAGTCATCCCCAATTCCATCCCGTTCATTGACCGTAGTATAAAGTTCTTTTGTTATAGGATGAAAGTCAAGTCCGACGGGGTTGCGTAAGCCAAAGGCAAAGGTCTGTTTTTGAGAACCGTCTAAATTCATCACTTGTACAGAAGCCCTTGGTAGTTCTTCTTCATCCACATTAGAACGGGAACCAACGGAAACGTATAATTTATCTCCATCAGGTGAGGCTACAACGTTACGAGTCCAGTGTTGATTGTAACCACCACCAGGAAGATCAGCTATTTTTTTACCAGTGCCAGTGAGTTGTTGCTGTCCTTGACTATAGGGAAACTGTAAGACTGCATCGGTATTACCTAAAAAGAAGGAATTGCCAGCAAAAGCCATCCCAAAGGGAATATTTAGCCCATTTTTGGCACTAGCAAAGGTTTGGCGGACATCGGCTACTCCATCACCATCAGTATCGCGTAACAAGCGAATCCGGTTTTGTCTTGTTTCTGTGACTAAAACATCTCCGCTAGGAGTTAGCGCCAACCAACGTGGTGCATCCAAATTGTCGGCAAATACTTTAACTGTAAATCCGGGGGGAACTTTCAGGACTGGTTTTTGGGGGATGGATACTACTTGTGGTGATTTAGAGGCGCTGTCTGTGGCAAAGGGGGCTGGTAAATTCTGTAAGTTGATGCGGATAGGCTGGGGCGAAAACGTTTGTGTGGGGATGAGGTTTTTTCCCTGTGTAGAATTTTGTGCCAGTTGAGCCGAAGGTGTAGATGCTTCTTGAGAAGAATTTTCTAATGAGGCGCTAGTCTGGTTACAGGCTGCTGTAGTCATGAATAGAAACACAGACAGCACAAAAAGCCTAGAAACCTTCATGATAGTGTCGATATACACAACTTTTTTAGTTTAATTTGGTATTTCAATCTTTGTCGCCTCTCATAAGTTTGATTGTGTTGGGAGCTAAAGTCCTGACTACAAAGTCGGTTACAATTATTGAGATATTTAATCAATATTTTTAAGTTAATGAATGGTGGGGGTAAAAGATGGGATTGGCTGGTGTGAGAATTGTGTTGGTGGAACCAGCCGGGCCATTAAATGTAGGTGCGATCGCCAGAGTTATGAAAAACTTTGGATTAGCAGACTTAGTATTAGTCAATCCCCAATGTGATCCACTGTCGGAAGAAGCGATGAGAATGGCAGTCCACGCTAAGGAAATTCTTGAATCTGCTGTTTTATTATCGACTTTACCAGAAGCTTTACATGGATGTGTACGAGCGATCGCCACTACAGGGCGTGATAATGATTGGGGTCTAACTTTAGAAGATCCGAGAATAGCTTTACCTTGGTTATTAGAAGAAATAGGTCAACCCTCGGCACTGATTTTTGGTAGGGAAGACAGAGGTTTAAGTAATGAAGAATTAATCTACGCTCAGAGATTTATTCGTATTCCCACCAGCCCTAATTATTTATCTTTAAATTTAGCCACAGCCGTAGGTATTTGCTGTTACGAATTAGCGCAAAACACCGTACCACCTACAACGCAGGCCCCTAGTGAAAGCGAATTTGCACCTCTAGAACTAGTAGAGGGATTTTATCAGCAATTAGAAAATTTACTCCTCGAAATTGGCTATTTATATCCGCATACAGCAACCAGCCGTATGGAAAAATTTCGCCAACTATATAACCGTGCTTATCTACAAACCCATGAAGTAGGGATGCTGCGCGGGATTTTGCATCAGGTAGAATGGGCAATTAATCAACGACGTGATGATAATTCGTAATTTGTAATTCGTAATTATGCCCAGAGACATTGATTCTCAATTTGGTATAATTCATTGTCTAATATTGACGTAAGCATGTCCCAAAATATTGAATATGGCTTAAACTAAACACAAAAATGCTACAAGTAGCTCAGGATTAGGGACTAGAACCTGACTACTAGGAGTAGAGGAGTGGGGGAGAAATGATTACTCAGTACTCATCACTCAATACTCTCCAGTCCCAATTCCCAGTTCAAGCCGCCTCTGGCGTGATTTTTGGATCGGGAGTCAGCAAGAAAAAATTCGAGTGAGTCACAAGGAGTGGCAGTGGCAGAGTCAGGTGACAAACTAAGAGATTTCTCGCGGCGACAACCCGCCAATCGCCGCCAGCGATCGCGCAAGGTGCAGAAAGTAGAACCGAAAAAAGCTAAAATTTCTAATCAACAGCGTGCGGCTACAGGCGCGGCAATGGTAGCCCGTTCGCCTAATGTTGTACCTGCGCCTGTTGGGGCGGGAAGTCGTAAGCCAAGGCAGGGATTAGTCATGCCTAGCGCGGTCAAACCCATGCCCACAGCCAAAGGTCAGATTCCCCCTTATAACCCTAATAATGTCAAAGTTAGAACAGTAAGAGTGACTAAGCAGCCGATGTCGTCCCAACCTGGTAGACGAGTATCACGTAAAACCCGATTAAAGCCGATGGCTAGAGCCATTTTGTATGGTGTGAGGCTATTAATCATTGGAGTGGGTATTGGTGCGATCGTCGGTACAGCCTTATCAGTTCTAGACCCGGCAAATCGGATTGCTCCCACTGCTACTACATCCAACAATACAACGTCAACTCAAGCACAGCCTACTCCTAATAATCAAGCGGCTGGTCTATTCTTAACTCAAGAAATTACATCTCTGAAGAATACTGTGCAAGAATTAGCGGCTGCTACTCCCGATCTTACCCCTGGAGTCTTCTTGGTAGATTTAGAGACGGGTGGTTATGTGGATATTAATGGAAGTAGTAGTTCGCCAGCCGCTAGCACAATTAAACTTCCTATTCTTGTTGCCTTCTTCCAAGATGTTGATGCAGGCAAGATTCGCTTGGATGAGATGCTGACAATGCAGCAGGAAATGGTAGCAGGAGGTTCTGGTAATTTCCAATACAAACCAGTCGGGACTAAATTTGCTGCTTTGGAAGTCGCCACAAAAATGATTACCATCAGCGACAACACAGCTACTAATATGCTAATTGCTCGGCTGGGAGGTATGGAAGCACTCAATGAGCGTTTTCGCACTTGGGGATTAACTACTACAGCTATTCGTAATTCATTGCCTGATTTACAAGGGACAAACACCACCAGCCCCAAAGAATTAGGAAACATCATGGCTCTGGTGAGTCAGGGCAATTTAGTGAGTATGCGATCGCGCGACCAAATTCTGGATATTATGCGTCAGACAGAGCGCGATAATTTATTACCTTCAGGTTTGGGTGCAGGTGCGAGAGTATACCATAAAACTGGTGACATCGGTACGATGTTGGCCGATGCGGGTTTAATTGATACTCCCACTGGGAAGCGTTATATAGTTGCTGTCATGGTACAACGTCCTAATAACGACCCCCGTGCCGAGAAATTCATTAGCTCAGTTTCCCGTGCTGCTTATCAACAGTTTAGTCAAAGTGCGCCAACACCAACTAATACCACTAGCAGTATCCCCCCTACTGGTTATCCATCGCCAGTTGTGACGGCTCCTGTTCCAACTACACCTATAAATCCTGCTGTGGTTCCTCCCGGAGCTAATAACATTGGGGGCTATTCATCGCCAGTTATCAATCCACAATATTACCCACCAAGATAGAAAGTGAAAGGTAAAGTTATTTACCCAGAACTCATACACTAAGGTTGTCTGTTGAGATTGGGTGTAAGGGTTTGAAAGATTCACATCTTTAATTTTAAGTAAATTCTATGACCTCTCCCCAACCCCTCTCCGACGCGGAGAGGGGCTTAAATATCTTTCAAATATCAACGAAAAATTATGGCTTTGAAGCCTCTCTCCTTGCAGGGGAGAGGTTTGGAGAGGGGTTTTTTAAATTCTTTGAACCTGCTGTCCATTTATCTCTTACCACCAGGAGTCCTTCCGCCTTCGTCGTTGCTGCCACCGTGAGGACGGGAATTACCAGGGTCGCATCCCTCAGCACCATTACCAATTCCTTGGTTACAATGGCGACGTACTTTTTTATCGTCATTATTATCGTTGATTTCCACTTCAGCCCTTTGCTGTGTTGGTTCTACAGCGTAGTTAGAAGGTATATCAGCGACTTCACCAATGCTAACTAACGACTTGTAAATTAAGGCAGAGACTTCGGCTCTAGTTGCCACCTTGTTAGGATTGAGAGTACGGATATCAGGATAATTAACTACAATACCTCTTGCAGTGAGAGCAGCGATCGCACTACGAACATCGCTACGAATAGTGCTAGCATCGCTATAAGCTATAAGAATTGACTCTGTAGAACCTGTAAAGGTGTAGTTAAGTCCTCGCGCCAAAGCTAACAGCACTTCTAGACGAGAAAGGGTTTGGTTCGGGTTGAACTTATTACCAGACACACTTAGAAAGCCTGTTGAGTAGGTTTCGCGGATGGCACTATAAGCCCAATGTCTGGTAGAAACATCCCTAAAGCTGATGGCATTGCGGACTTGCGCCTTAGCAAAGGCTTGACTAATCATTGCCGCAAATTGAGCGCGGGTTAACTGTTCATCAGGGCGGAAACTGCCATCGGGAAAACCTTGGACGATTTGCAAAGCTGCCAATTCAGCGATAAAGTCGTTAGCCCAGTGATTTCCAGATACATCGGTAAACTTGACTTGAATACCGTTAGCGACACCTACCTCTCGATAATTCATCATCATGTCACTGACATCGTAAGTAGAATTATTGTCATTGATGGAAAGAATTTGTACTAAGCGACCGGGTTCAACTTTCAAAGCTTCCGCCAAGCTATAGCTAAAAGTACTAATAGTTTGACGTACTAAGGCAGAACTACCTGTAGTAAAGGAGGTAGGATAAACGCTATTGGTAGCAACGTCAGAGAAACTTTCTGTTTGGAACTGGCTAACATTAATGGTTTGGGAACTGCTGAGAAATGTTACCCTGTCACCGCTAACTTGCGTAAAATAATCGTAAGTGGTTGTGCCTGTGTCTACAATGCCGTCTTGGTTAACATCAACCCCATACACAGTACGAACAACTTGATATTCTGTAGGGTTGGCAGACAGAATGAGATTAACAGTTGTATGTACAGATAATAATTCAAATTCGCTGTAACCGAGGAAGCTGTTTTGAGTATTATACAGACGCACAACTACGCGATCGCCTGCTTTTAATCCTTTGACAAACTCTGCCTTGTGCTTAGTCTTAAACTTGTAATCACCAAGAAACCTTTCTTTTAAGTAGCCTTTTTGACGTTTACCTTTAAAGGAAACACGGGCAATTACATCCGGTAAGTCGCCAGCAGGTTGTAAAATTGCCAAACTAAAACCAGGGGTTTTTGTTCGCACTGAAGTATTAGTACTACTGGTAGAATCTGCTAAAAGTTGTTGAGCTACGGTTGTAGAGACACCTGGATTTGCATAAGCAGAAAGCATCGGAGAAAAAACTGCAATCGATGTGGCAGCTAGAAAAACTTTACTTAAGCGAGATAGGGAACGCGGATTTGTGTATTTCATCTCACATCGTACCAAATGGCTAAAAGACCAGGAAATTCATCTTTCCTTTATTTATTAATCCCTTTGTGAAGATAAAACTAACATCCTGTTTTGATAAAAGTTATGGACTATACCAGTTAAATTAAAGAAGCTGTAATTTACATGAATTTCTGTTTTCAAAGCCTAACAAGCAAGACGTAGATTTATCTTTAGGGTTTTTGCTAAAGATATCTCACCTTGTGAGACACATTCTCAGGGTCAAAAGCTTTACTATATAAAGAAATGGTTTAGAAATCTTCATAATAATGACCCTAGATACTCAAAAGTTGCCAGCGATCGCTAATTTTGAGAAACTGGTTTGGACTTGGCGTAATTACAAAATTCAGTACACTGTCATGGGTACTGGACAGCCGTTGGTACTAGTTCACGGCTTTGGCGCTTCCATTGGCCACTGGCGCAAAAATATTCCTGTTTTAGCCAATGCTGGCCATCAGGTGTTTGCTATTGATTTGTTGGGTTTTGGTGGTTCAGAAAAACCTGCAATTGATTACAGCGTAGAGCTTTGGGTAGAACTTTTAAAAGATTTTTGGACAGACAATATCCAACGACCAGCCGTATTTATTGGTAACTCTATTGGCGCACTTATCAGCTTGATGGTATTGGCGCAATATCCAGAAATTACGGCTGGTGGTGTTTTAATTAACTCGGCTGGTGGTTTGAGTCATCGTCCTCATGAATTGAACCCACCATTGCGGATAGTCATGTCTACATTTAATAGAGTAGTGCGATCGCCCATCACAGGCAAATTCGTCTTTAACCGTATCCGCCAAAAAGCCCAAATTCGCCGCACTTTGTACCAAGTGTACCGCGATCGTAGTGCCGTCACCGATGAACTTGTAGATTTACTGTACGCCCCATCCTGTGATCCAGGCGCACAGCAAGTCTTCGCCTCCATCCTCACAGCACCACCAGGCCCCACACCAGGAGAACTACTACCCCAAGTAGAACGTCCTTTATTGGTGATTTGGGGCGCTGATGACCCTTGGACACCCATTACAGGGGTGAAGATTTACGAACAGGCGCAAGAGAACGGCAAAAACATCAAAATTATCCCCATTCCTGGTGCTGGTCATTGCCCCCACGACGAAGTTCCCGATATTGTCAACGCCCAGATTGTTGATTGGTTAAAGACTGTTAACGGTTGACTTTTGACTGTTGAATGAGGGAAACAAGGGAGAAAATTATGGACTATTGACTATTGACCAATGACCAATGACCAATGACCAATAACTAAATAAGGCAGAATGGCAAGTAACAATCTGGGTGAATATTTATAATTTGTGGTTTGCACCTTGACAAAATCAATCTCAGGTGGTGTGTAATGGAGCTTGATGTGCAGAATAAAGGGGCAATTCCCTCAATTCATCATCCAGATTTTTATGCTTTAGGCTATCAAGTTATTCGAGTACTAGGACGTAACCCAGAAGCAGGACGCATCACCTATTTAGCTCATGACTCGAAATCTCAACAACAGGTAGTCATTAAAGAATTCAGTTTAGTTAGTAATAGTGCGGACTGGTCTGTTTTTAAAGCTTATGAGAATGAAGCGGAGATTCTGCAAAAACTGAATCATCCTCGCATTCCTCGCTATCTCAATTCTTTTGCAACTCAGAAAGCTTTTTATTTGGTATTGGAGTATAAAAAGGCTGTTCCTTTAAGCTCAAAACGCAGCTTTAGTCCACAAGAAGTTAAGCAAATTGCTTTGTCAACTTTAGAAATTTTGGTGTATCTACAACAACGTATTAACCCAATAATTCATCGAGATATCAAACCAGAAAATATCTTAATTGATGAACAATTAAATGCTTACTTGGTTGATTTTGATTTAGCGAGGGTACATGGTGCAGAAATAGCCCTTACTAGTTTGGTAGTAGGAACACCTGGGTATATATCACCAGAGGAACAATTAGGTTATCCTCTTTCTTTAGCCTCGGATTTATATAGTTTAGGAGCAACAATAATTTGTTTGCTGACTAATACCCGTTCTGTTGATATTTATCAATTAATGAACAGTAAGGGTTGTTTTAATTTTCAAAAATTAGATTCCCAAATTAGTTTGCGTTTTCGCTCATGGTTAATGGGAATGGTAGCGTCCAAACGGCAATATCGTTATGCAAATGCCGCAGATGCTATGGCTGCACTTAAGCCTATCCACACCACTGGGACTGCTACCGCTATGGAAATCTTAGTTACAGTCCTAAAATTGAAAAGACAAACTGCTGTTTTAGCTTTAGCCATTACTGCAATACTTACAGTAGCAGGAACAACATTGATCCTGTCTCAACAAGGTGGGGTAGCGCAGCAGTTAAAGGAAGCGAGGAAGTGAGGGAGTGGGGAGTAGGGGGAGATGAAGAAGTGGGGGGAGATGGGGAAGAGTTTTTATTTAGGTGATTTAGTTGATTTAGGTGATTTACCTTATTTTTCTTAATCTCCCTCATCCCCCTCATCTTCCTCATCCCCCCCATCCCTAATTCGCTAACTCTAACAACCCAGTCGGGGGAGTAATTTCAATGCGGCGAGTTTGTAAGTCTACTACAGGTGCGATCGCTTTGACAAAGGGTATCAATACAGTCTTGGGTTTTTTGTCTGTAGGAACTGGTTGATGCAAACTCACTTCTAACAAGTCATTGCCAGCCGGGATGATATCAACTACTGTCCCGACTAAATCCCCAGAGGCCTGTAAGAACACTTCCATACCGATTAAATCAGCGACATGATATTCATCTTCGCCTAATTCGGGGCGATCACTTGCTGGCACATACAATATACAACCCCGCAGTTCTTCGGCTTGGTTGCGGTTTTCTACACCAGCCAATTCCACTACATAGAGGTTCTTACCTTCCAGGTAACGACCATATAACAATTCTATGGGTTGGGGTTCAGTCTGCCCTGGACGCAAAATCCATCTAGTCCCAGGCACTTCAAAGCGTT
Source organism: Nostoc sp. MS1 (assembly GCF_019976755.1). Classification (NCBI taxonomy): domain Bacteria; kingdom Bacillati; phylum Cyanobacteriota; class Cyanophyceae; order Nostocales; family Nostocaceae; genus Nostoc; species Nostoc sp. MS1. The sequence continues at coordinate 3,158,427 of NZ_AP023441.1, read as the reverse complement.
CGGGAAAGTCGGAGTCAGAATAGACTCGAACTTCCCCAGACAAGCCTTGTGGGGCGACGATTTTACCGATTTGTAGCCAGTCGTCGGGGTTGGAGAGTTGGAAATGGGGAGTGGGGAGTGGGGAGTGGGGAGTGGGGGGGGATGAGGGAGTAGCTAATTTTGAATTAATTTCCTCCTGCCTTGTCTTCGACACGCTCCGAGAACTGCCTCCTGTCTCCTGCTTCCTGCCTCTGCTTTGTTTACGCTTCATTTTTAGGCACTAACGGCTGTAGGCTGATAAATTTGTGAAACTGCTTTGGCTAGACGCTGCATACCGATGGCAATTTCTTCATCACTACCAGTGAGACTAATGCGTAGACATTGGTGTTTGTGCTGCCAGTCTTCTTTTAATCCTGGGAAGAAGGTACTACCAGGAACGACAATTACACCTACTTTCTTGAGTTGTTGATAGAGTTCCCAGTCAGTCATGGGTAGATCCTTTAACCACAACCAACCAAAGATTGCGCCTTCACCACGATGGAGGAACCAAGGTAAATCCTTGGGCAGGGCTGCGTCTAAGGTACTTTCTAGAACCGTGAATTTCTGTTGATAAAAGGGACGAATTACTTGTTCGGCTATTTGTACTAAGCTACCGGAGTCAATAGCACGAGCCGCGATCGCCTGTCCATAGCGTGAAGGATGAATACACAGGTTAGTTTGGAAACACTCTAGAACTTGAATTAACTTTTCATCACCGATGGCAATACCAATACGTTCTCCTGGTAATCCCGCTTTTGATAAACTCATGCAGTGAATGATATTATCACCGAACACTGGCTGCATATCTGTGAAGTTTAGCGCCGGGAAAGGAGGCCCATAGGCTGAGTCAATTAACACAGGAACATTATAGGGTGCAGCCAAGGCAGCAATTTTTCTCACTTCATCTTCTGTTAAGACGTTGCCTGTGGGATTGCAGGGACGGGAGAAAATGATACAACCAGTGTTTTCATTTACCGACAGTTGGCTAAAATCAGGGCGATATTTGAATTTGTGGTTAGCAGCATCAATATCTAGAGTGGGTTTGTAAGCCAATAAAGCTTCTGGAAACAAGCTCACACCGCCGTAGCCAGTGTAGTCAGGACTTAAAGGCAGAACAATTTGCTTGAGTTCGCCACTGCTGGCATAACCTCCGAAGGCATTAGCAGCGTAGAAGTAGAGACTTTGACTACCAGGAGTAATTAAAATGTTGCGTTCAGTTAAGTTTAAACCATAACGCTGATTAAAATCTTTGGCGATCGCACTAATCAATGGCCCGTAACCTTGGCTAGAACCATAGCGACAAACTACTTCGCCATATTCAGAACTAGCCAAAAGTTCTGCTGTCGCATCCCGCCACAACTGCTCTACTTCTGGTAGTATCAACGGATTACCCGCGCTCAAATTAATTAAATCCTGCCCTCCTCCAGACTGTAACGTTTCGATAATGTCCTTCATAATCGCTCGTACACCAGTCAGGTTGGACATTTGATCGCCAATTTTAGTTAGGGCAGGGTTCATAAGCTTAAAACTACAGATAATTGAAGGGTTGACAAAAATATGAGCCTAATGCGGCAGACAGATATCATTTTCCAGGTTTGCCGCCTGTAACTAATGTACCAATCTCAGAAAAAAATGCAATTTTAGTTAGTGTACAAAAAAGTAATGAACAATTTTTGCAACCACCATTTGATATATAGCAGAAGGTGGGGGGAGGTGAGGGATATGAGAGAGATGAGGGATATGAGGGAGGTGGGGAAGATGAGGGAGAAATTTCTACTCATAACTCAGCACGCGCTAAACGCGCCGCTACCGCTAACAGCACTCCTTACTCATTTGTCTGAGTTGTATGCCATCGTTACTGCAAATCTATTTACATAACCTACTGACAAAGTATTGTCTATTTAGCAATAGAGTTTAATATTCTGCGTTCGGAATTTACTATTAAAATTAAACTGACTACAAAATTTATTCATAAACATAGTAACAATATTTACTGCACCATTGTCCTCTCACTGAGGTATGTAAACGTTAGCTTATTCTAGGAGAAGAGTGTGAACCTATTAAATGAGGATCAAGAACAACAACTTAAAGAAATAAGTAAATATTTGCTCCAGGTAAGACAAGAAAAAGGTATCCGTATAGAAGAAGTAGCAGCTAAAACAAATATTAGACTATATTTCCTCCAAGCTTTAGACGCAGGTAAATTTACAGAATTACCTGAACCTGTGTATGTTCAAGGATTTATTCGTCGTTATGCAGATATGTTAGGTTTGGATGGACAGGCTTTGGCTAAAAGCTTTAATCTCAACGCTGCACCTGTCATTACTCCAGAGTTTCATCATGAGGAAACTGAACACATAAGAAAAAGACCCAATATCAGGATTCCTCTTTTTGTTCCTTTCATTGTACTAATAGCAGGTGCAGCGATCGCACTTATTTACACGCTCAATCCCAAACTCATCACTCAATCTTTCGCCAAACAAGACTCAGCAGCGACTAAGCCAGTTCAAACCGAACCTTCACCGCTTACAGTCGCACCTCCAGCAGCAACACCAGACGCAACAGTCGCCAACCTACAAAATTCCACCTCATCACCCATAACCCCACCATTAAACAATAGTGCCATAGCCACCCCATCACCCACACCCAGCACCGCAAATAATCCTAATGCACCAGTAGCAGTGACCTTAGAACTCCAAGGTAATTCATGGGTACAAGTGAAAGCCGATGGTAAAACAGAGTTCGTCGGGGAACTGACTAAAGGACAACGCAGAACGTGGACAGCAAAAAAACAGTTAACTGTACGTTCTGGTAACGCCGGCGCTGTACTAATTTCTGTCAACGAAAAACCCGCCCAAATTTTAGGCGCTAATGGTCGTGTGAAAGAGGTAACATATACGCCGGGAGTTGTTAGTCAATAGTCAACAGTCCAAAAGTCCATAGTCCATAGTCCATAGTCTAAAATCTTCACTGCTGACTGTTGACTGTTGACCACTAAGAAATTTTCGGCTGACTTAGATGCCAACTAGTAGACTGTTCGTAAGCGTAGGCTACTTGTAATAGTTGGTCTTCTCTAAGGACTTTACCAATTAGTTGTAAGCCAATTGGTAAACCTTGGTCATCAAAACCACAGGGAACGCTTAAACCGGGTAAACCAGCTAAGTTGACGGGAATAGTCATCAAGTCATTCAAGTACATACTGATGGGGTCAGCAGTTTTCTCTCCAGCTTTGAATGCGGTGGTGGGTGCTGTGGGAGAAACTAAAACATCCACATTTTTAAACGCATTATCAAAGTCCTGCTTAATCAAAGTCCGTACTTTTTGGGCTTTGAGGTAGTAAGCATCGTAATATCCAGCAGAAAGGGCGTAAGTACCAATCATAATCCGCCGCTTGACTTCTGCACCAAAGCCAGTGGCGCGGGTACGTGTGTACATGGAAAGGAGGTTATCGCCTTCCGGCGCACGCCAGCCGTATTTTACGCCATCGTAACGGGCAAGGTTAGCAGAGGCTTCTGATGGGGCGATAATGTAGTAGCTGGGTAAGCCATAACGGAAGTTGGGACAAGAAATTACATGAATTTCCGCGCCTAAATTTTGTAATTGTTCAATTGCTTTGGTAACGGCTTGTTCGACAACAGAGTCTAAACCTTCACCAAATGTTTCTTTGATTACACCAATTCTGAGTTTACCTCTAGCTTTGAGGTCGGGTTTGAGGCTGGCTACGTAGTCAGGGATATCTACTTTTAGGCTTGTGGAGTCTTTGGAATCATAACCTGCGATCGCCTGTAACAATATCGCTGCATCTTCTACAGAACGAGCAAAGGGGCCAATTTGATCTAAAGATGAAGCAAAAGCTACCAAACCATAACGCGAAACTAGACCATAGGTTGGTTTTAGCCCTACCACACCACAATAAGAAGCTGGTTGACGGATGGAACCACCAGTGTCAGAACCCAGTGACACCACACATTCTTCCGCCGCCACAGCCGCAGCTGAACCTCCAGAAGAACCGCCAGGAACTCTTGATAGATCCCAAGGATTCGCCGTATTGTAATAGGCAGAATTTTCCGTAGAACCACCCATCGCAAACTCATCTAGATTGGTTTTCCCAACCACTACCGCCCCTGTATCCAGTAGCTTTTGTGTCACAGTAGACTCGTAAGGCGGCACAAAATTTTCCAACATCTTCGAGGCGCAGGTAGTAGGGATACCCTTAGTACACATATTATCCTTAACGCCGATAGGAATCCCCGCCAAAAGCCCAATTTCCTCACCTGCGGCAATTTTGGTATCCACAGCACGAGCCTGTTCTAACGCCTGCTGTGCCGTTATATGTAAGAAACTATGTAGTTTCGGCTCTAGATTTTGAATACGGTCTAAAGTTTCTTGGGTAATTTCAACGGCAGAACGTTCTTTTTTAACTAGCTGTTCGTGCAACTCGCGGATGGATGCCATGATTGCTCTCTTAGTGACTCAAGTCATTGATTTTAGTACATATTGGGTGGGATTGGTCACTTGTCATTGGTCAACAGTCAACCAAACTAGACGTTACATAAAATGCAACAATCTCAGGTTTAGGATTTGCCTCAGCAATACTTGTAGTTAATTCCAAGTATCTGGGGTTGGATTATGCAAAATGCTGGTAAATTAATACATAAGTCTGGTTTATTGCTGAGTGTGTTAGTAGGGGGAGTGATTTTCACCAGTTGTGGTTCTGCTCCTCCACCTGAAAGTCAAGCGTTAGCACCTGTACCTGCACCCGCACCTGGGGCTGCTGATAATGTAGGACAGAAAGTCCAAGCTGCACAAGTTCCCCGTTCTCGTCCGCAACTTATTAAAAAAGCGGCAATGACAGTGATTGTCAATTCGGTAGATAAAAGTATTGAAACTGTTACACAAATTATCAATCGCCAACAGGGAGACTTAATAGGTTTAAATGAACAGCAACCTACAAAAGAAGACTCTCGTCATACTGCCTCAATCCAGCTAAGAGTACCACAGAATTTACTGGAATCAACTTTAGAAGAATTGGCTAAATTAGGTACAGTAGAAAACCGTAATATCACAGCAGAAGATGTTGGTAGCCAATTGGTGGATTTTCAAGCTAGGTTAACCAACCTACGTAAAACTGAGGCGAATTTACAAAAAATTATGGATCGGGCAGGTTCGGTCAGAGATATACTAAGTGTTGCCCAAGAACTCAGCAATGTAAGACAATCTATAGAGCAGATTTATGCTCAATTAAAAAACTTACAAAATCAAATCGCCTACTCAACTATTACCCTAAAGCTAGAAGCTGCTGTCTCTAGTTCCAGTCCCCAACGCGGTGTGAGTTCACAAGTCCAGGAAACGTGGAATAACTCTACCCAGTCTTTGGGCAATTTTACTGTTGGTCTACTCAAATTGGGTATTTGGTTAATGGTTTACAGTCCTTACTTGTTAATTCTAGCTGGCGGGGGTTATACCTTCTACCGTTGGCGGCGGAATAGGGTGATTAGTCATTAGTCATTAGTCATTAGTCCATAGTCCATAGTCCATAGTTAGTAATTATTGTGGCTTCTGCCTCCTGCTTTCTATACAATCGTAATTTTACGGAATGTACCAATTAACACTAAACAATAGGACTGATGAATGCCAAGATCAAAATGAGGATGTCATAAGGGTATTGAAAGTACTATGCCAGAAATATACCAGTCGATCGCTCAACATTATCACGAACGTACTAAATATGACCCTGAGACCCTTGCTTCTAAAAGTCAGAGGTTAGATTGGGCTAAACAACCAGTGCCGTTTAAGGAGTATAAAATCGGTTCGGCTATTGACCTCAAGCCCTACTTACAAGAACCACCAGAGGCATTCGTTAATGATTCTCATGGTCAGTGGTGGCAAAGGCTTTCGCGGTTGCTGTTTCGCAGTTATGGGTTGACAGCAAGAATGCCTTCTATGGGTAACACGGTATACTTACGTGCTGCGCCTAGTGCGGGGGGGTTGTATCCGGCTGAGGTGTATGTGGTATCCCGTGGTACGCCATTATTAGCGCCAGGGCTGTATAACTATCAATGCCGGACTCATTCCTTGATGCACTATTGGGAAAGTGATGTTTGGCAAAGTTTGCAGGAGGCTTGTTTCTGGCATCCGTCTTTGGAAAGTACCCAATTAGCAATTATTGTCACAGCCGTTTTCTATCGTTCAGCGTGGCGTTATGAAGACCGGGCTTACCGTCGCATTTGTTTAGATACGGGACATCTTTTAGGTAATATTGAGTTAGCATCTGCGATCGCTGATTATCGTCCTCACTTAATCGGTGGTTTTATCGATGAAGCAGTCAATGATCTACTGTATATTGACCCGTTACAAGAAGGTGCGATCGCTGTCTTACCCTTAGCAGACTTATTAGATATTAAACAAAATTTACCACGCAGTTGTACAGCCCTGCCCTCAGCCACAGAGACAACCTACCCACAAATTCCCGATGGTGAACTATTAAAGTATTTTCATCGCCATACCCAAATTTCCCCAGGTGTCACTGGCAAACTGAATTTACCAGCCGTTAAACAAGAAAAATCATTAGAAGATAAATATAATTTCCCTTTTTGTCTAAAAATTCCCACCGTCACCACACCCATATACTGGGGAGAAAAACTGGCTGACTTGGAAATGACGATGCACAAGCGCCGCTCTACTCGTGCTTACAATGGTGAGGAACTAACTTTCGATGAACTCAAAGCCTTACTAGACTTTACTTATCAACCCCAAAATTATATTGACCAAAATTTAGATAATTCCCCAGATTATTTTGATCTAAATTTAATTGAAACTTTTATTGTTGTGTGCGGTGTTAAAGGACTAGAGGCTGGTTGTTATTATTACGCACCCAAAGCCCAAGAATTAAGACAAATTCGCTTTAAAAACTTCCGCCGAGAGTTACATTTTCTTTGTTTAGGGCAGGAACTTGGCAGAGATGCCGCCGCAGTAATTTTTCATACATCTGATTTGAAATCTGCGATCGCACAATATGGTGATCGTGTTTATCGTTATTTACACATGGATGCTGGACATTTAGGACAACGTCTTAATTTAGCAGCAGTTCATCTAAATTTAGGTGTGTGTGGTATTGGTGGCTTCTTTGATGACCATGTGAATGATGTTCTTGGTATTCCTACTGATGAAGCAGTAGTTTATATTACTACATTAGGAAGGACAAGATAAAACAATCAAGCAGGGCTGTATTTGCCAGTAAACTTTTAAATATGACACATCTCAAGAGTATGGAGAGGTCAGCATGAGTTTAAAAAAGATCAAATTATTTTCAGCAGTCCTGTTGTCGGTTAGTGGTATAGTAATTGCCAACAGTATGGCGATCGCCGACAATCAAAAAAGTATACAGTGGGGCTATACAGGCCACAACAGCCCTGAAAATTGGGGATCTCTGTCTCCTAGTTATCAAATGTGCGACATCGGTAAAAATCAGTCGCCTATCAATATCACTACTTCAGTAGACGCAAACCTGCCGTCGATTAAGTTTAATTACAAAACATTATCTACGGAGATTCTTAATAAAGGCCAGACCGTACAGGTGAATGTCGAATCTGGTAGCAGCATTGTGGTGGATGGAGTCACCTATGCACTTAAACAGTACCACTTTCATACACCAAGTGAAAACCACATTGCAGGTAAAAGTTTTCCCCTGGAAGCGCACTTCGTTCACGCCGATGCTAAGGGCAACCTAGCTGTTATAGCTGTAATGTTTGCAGAAGGGAAAGCTAATTCTCAACTAGCCGAGCTTTGGCAAAAAATGCCGATGAAAGCAGGTGAAAATTCTGTACTTAAAGGAGATGTAAAAAATCTTCACAGCCTTCTCCCACAAAATCAGGAATATTACCGTTTTAACGGATCTTTAACAACACCACCATGTTCGGAAGGTGTCAAATGGATGGTAATGAAAGAACCATTAACCGTTTCCAAAGAGCAGGTAGAAAAATTTTCACTTGCCGTAAACGGAACTAACAATCGCCCTGTGCAACCGCAAAATGCACGCATAATCATCAGATGATCATGCAATAAAGCAAAACCTTTTGAAATATTAGGACTTACCGATAAAAAAGAACAATTAAGGATTTAGACAAGGGTAAGTAGCTCAGTGTTAAAAATTATCGCTATGGCAAGGCAGGAGGCAGAAGGCAGGAGGCAGGAGGGAAGAGGGTTATAGCCTTGTTTACCTTTCTTAACTTAGCTTTGTTTTTTCCCACCGACTTACTTATAAGGGTATAGAGATATAAAGTTTTTGAACTCCTTTCTACACCCTTATACCCTGTCTCAACAGCCAGCTTGGTGCATAGGTTCTAAAATAATAAGATTTTTCTTTCCCACCCAACAGCACATTCTACTGCTGGATTTCTTTTTTGCTACTGAATTTTATAGTATTCAGATTGTATTACTTATAACTAAAAACCTTATATTTTCAGGTTTATGTGTATTTCTAAAATAGAAACACTACTGTAATAGTACGGTTAAACTCAAATTTATTGATTCATTCATCTCACTAAATACAGAGAAGCTACAGATAATTCAGAGGAAGATTTCACCATAATTAATAACAGATTTCAGTAATGACGAATGAATTTATAAAGGATAAACTGTATTTTCAAAGAGATTACAGACAGGTAAAGAGCTGAATTTGCAAGACATAGAGTTTTTGTAAAGGTTAGAGTTCAGTAGTCCACTCATATTAACCGTAGTGTTCCCGCTACGGTTTTTTATTTATTATGTGCATATACCCCAAGAATATTTGCAACATATAAATTGGCTGTAAGGATGCACGTTTGTAATTCGTAATATAAGACCAACAAATGCAGATACTCAAATCTATACTACGTCTGGTTTTCTTAATTTTGAATTTTGAATTGGTATAAGACCACATCCCAACAACAATTATTTTTTAGACATATCAATAAAAGATATTAACTACTGACAGTAGATTTATTTATTGTGAAAAATACTAATTATTGTTGAAATTACTGTATCAGCGTTGTATTAATTTATAGTGATTATACAGCACCAAAAAATAACTTTTATTAATATAAATGAAATATAGTTATTAAATGTAAATTAAATGTTTTTAAAACGATTAAGTGGATTGATGATAATTACTTCATTATCATTTAGTGGTATGGCGATCGCCCAAACAAAAAAGAACAGTTTTTATCTTCCAGTGGGCGCGGATAGTCATGGTTTTCCCATTTCTTTGGATTTGTCGTCTATAGAAGGAACTAATTACACGATTGTCCAAAAACAGGGTGATGGTATAGTTACGAGAAGATTTTATGCAGCCTGTAATGAGGGTAGATTATTCTCGAAAAAATTATCTATTTATGCACCTAATGGCAAGTTAATTAATGAGGATAAAACTGAACAGGAACTTTTTCCCAAGCCTAAAACTGCTGATGCAGCTGCTATGGAAATTATTTGCCGAGTAGAAACTAATCGCAACAATAATTAATTATCTGCATAGCCATAATTCCCAATTTCTTTAAGGAGTTGGGAATTTTCATGTTGAAACTTTTAAGATGTTTCAGCAGTCTGATTATTTAAAGTATATGAAAAACAAACAATGTCTCCTACTAGTCAAGGCATTCCAGGTTTGCCTGATTTAACGCATCCATCAGAGCTAATTCAGCTTGGTTCCCAATTAATTACAGCTTCTCTATTATTAGTATTTTTAGTCATAGCGTTGGGAATTGCGATCGCTCTTATGAGTTTCGCTTTGCGCCAAAATCAGTCACAACAAACTATCTTTATTGGTGAGTGGACAATTCGTTACTCTCAAATCTTACAAGGATTGCAACATTTAACTTTAGTATTAATCTTACTAGTAATAGGATTTTTCCTCTCATCCACTTTAAGCAATCGTTATCATTATTGGGAACAAGCAAAAGTTGCTCAAGTCGCTCAAAGTGTGGCTGGAGATAAGTTAGAACAAATTGCGCCGCAAGTGCGTTATGTTACGCAAGAACCATACACTTATACTACCCAAGTTAACGGCAAAATCACCAAAGTCCAAGATACGCAGCAAGTGAACCGCTTTCTAGCGTTGTCAGGGTCACAAATTCAAGTAAAATTGGAACAAACTACAGATGTGCAAGGACGTAGTGCAGTTTATCGGGTAGATTACACTGCTGATTACAAAGTAGTTAATCGTCTCAAAGATATTAAAGATTTTTTCTTTGAAGCACCACCACTAAACGGTTACTCATTATTGTCCAACTATAAAGTAGAACGCGATGGGCTACGCCCCGCCGGAGGCGATGGCGTTCCGCCCAGCGTAGCTGATCGCACTAGGCTAGAACCAGTTAACCCAGAAAATTACAGCTTTGCTTTCCGCCTAGAACCAGGACAAGAAACTAACTTGCGTGTCACCTATCAGGCGCAAGGGGGGCCGCGCTGGGTTTACAATAGCGCCGGACAGTTATTATCTAACTTTCGCCTCACAACAGTTGCTAATTTTGCTGGTGCTGATTTTGCTAGTGGTGTTGTACCCAAAGAAACGAAGGTTGACGGACGCAGCACTCAATACACTTGGGTATTCGATGATAACGTTTCTGTAAAAAACCCGTTTGGGGTATTTACTAATACAAATCCTATTCGGCAAACAGGAATTATTCCCCGTTTATTATTACTAGCACCATCATTATTTTTATGGTGGATATTGCTACTATATTTATCTCTGCCAATGAGTTTGAAGAATGTAGCGATCGCTAGTAGCATCTACTTTGCCTGTCTATTAACCTTAACCTACCTCAGCCGCTTCATGGATGCACAGTTAGCATGGACAATAATTTCCCTTGTCCTACTCACTTTAACCTGGGGTTTGGGTTCTACTCGTAGTGCTTCCCTCGCCGCCATTATCTGTACCATTGCTGGTGGAGTATTGCCTGTTTTGGGGTTACTAGTACCCTACAGTGGTCTTACCCTCAGCATTGCAGGTTTAATGTCTGCAATTTGGTTGGCGGTGCGTCACTGGTATAACTGGTATATCTGGCAACCAGAAGATAGTAAAAAGTGAACTTTTGTCAGCTTTTCCTTCACCCTAGTTTCGGAAAGCATTAACTACTTTATCAAGTTCCTGTGCGATCGCTAACAAGACTGCATTAGGAATCAAAATTTCGCCAAATTGCTGACGTAAGAGTTCAATCTGATCCACAATCGCCAAGTTGAGTATTGGTGAAGTGTTACTCACTATGGGCATAGCTTAAGTCATCATTCAATTCTTAAAAACCATAATGCCGAAACATACCACGCCGAGAAAGTAATTGCCCAAATTCATGGTGAAATTTGCTGTAAGTGTTCAAACAATCACGAGATTAACAATTACAAATTAACTTTTATCTACATTGATTAATTGCATTAGTAAAAGTCCCATCCCACAGAGGTGCAACATTTACCTTGGATGGGATGACACCAGTCTGTGCAAAGGTATCTGCTACCCTTTGTTGAGAGGCGATCGCTTCCTTAGATATGGGTACAATTTGAGAACGACGTTGTTGTAACCCTTTTTTTGCATCATCAAGGACAAGCTTGACATCTACACCAATGGCTTGTGCATAGGCTTTAGACCAAGTTTCTAAATTTTTGGCGTTGGCTTCTCGCCAATTTTGGGCTTTTTTTAGACGACAAACAAAGTCACCGATGGCGGCTCTTTTATTTTGATCAGCGATCGCGCCAGGAGATGCGAAAATCAAACCAATTAAAATGTAGTCTCAATCGTGGAAACTTCATAAATAGATTTTATGTTTGATAATATTAGCTATAAAAAGATTATTTCAGAGGGTATTTATCCAGTAAAAATTGCTTGAGGTGTGGTTGTTCTAAATTCAGTCCTATTTCTTGAGCTTTTTGTACAATTTGCTCATAAGTGAATCCTTGATTAATAGCCTCAGCAATTAAAGTAATACCACCAGCCCTAGCTCCACCAGCACAATGAACTAAAATTGGCTTAGGTAAATTATCAATTTCTTGAATAGCTTTTTGTGTAAGTTCTGGATTCGCCTCTGAAGGCTTGACAGGAATATTGGCATATTCCAATCCTGCTGCTTTAGCTTGCTGTTGTTCATCAGTTAAAAAACCTGCTTCATCAGGAAAGCGTAAATTTAAAACTGATTTAAAACCATCGTTTGCAGCTTGTTGTAAGTAAGTCGTGGAGAAAATTTATAAGTATGTAACAAAGAATTAAGCAGAAGAATAAGAGTTAAATTTTACACGTTGCGTACTGTAGTTTCCCTTTTCTCCTCTATTTTGAACTCCATCAATGACAGCATAGGCAAGGTCTAATTCATCCTCAAAACTTTGAGAAGCTAGTTCATTTTTTTTCAGGTGTTGCCACTCCAATTCAATTGGATTCATCTCTGAGCAATATTTAGGTAAAAAGAAGATGTACAAACCCATCTCTTCCCACTTTGTCCATAATTGCTGAACTTCTTTGCACCGATGTATCGGGCCGTTGTCCTGAACGATGACTCTGATACGACCTGCTTTTTGGGCTTCAAGTGCTTCAAGCTCCATCATTTGAATATAGGATTTGCGTGAAACGCCACCAATCACTAGACCGTACACAAAACTAATTAGGGGTTGAAGAAACCCAATAATACTTAACCTTCGACCCCGACGCTTACTCTGCTCCAGGCGTTTTTGCTGACCTCGGAAGTAGTAACTGTAACTGGGTTCACTCCAGGCACAAAACCCTGATTCATCCATATACTTTAAATCGATTTCTCCAGCAGCAGCAGATAATTCCAACATCTCTAAGTCTGCCTGTTTGATTTGCTGCAATACTTTGTCTTGCTTTCCTTTGTGGCTTTTTCTAGTTCGCTTCCAAATGACCCCCTTTTTTTGAGTACCTGCCTTAACCAGTCAGGACTCAATTTCACGGAGCGTTCTTGCTCTAATTTTTGGGCTAATTGAACACTATTATATGTACGTGGTTCTTGCTCCAAGCATTTTTCTAAGAACGCCATGTCAGCTTCTGCCCACCTTGATTTTCCTCCCCGCCCTGCTTTCTCCCACAGTCCTTCTAGACCTTGTTTTTCCCATCTATGCAAAACTTCTCTTACTGTTTGGGCAGTCCAGTCAAAGTGATCTGCTATCTTCTCTACGTACCAACCATGTGCGCTTAATCTGATCACTTCGGCTCGGTCTTTCACTTTCTGGGGTACATCTGCCGTTCTCAGGTTGAACAAAATTTTATCTTGCTTAGGAGTCAGAAATACCCTTAAACGGCTGCCCATATCCCTGTTACCTTGGTAGACACATTTATGTATTTACTTATCTTTACACACTTTGGTTTTTTCACCTTGTTCTACTTAGATACTCGTTAATAATTGCTGACTCCCATACTCTTTTATCCCCATGTACAAGTGCAGGCACTTTTCCATAAGGAGAAATATCAGTAAAGTTAGCAGGCTTATTCTGTAAATCAATTTCAGTCAGTTCAAAGTCGATGCCTTTCTCTTGCAGAACAAGTCTTGTCCGATGAGCATAAGGACAAGTAACTGCACTGTAAATTTTAATGTCAGCCATATTGAAATTCCTTTGTAAATAGGACTTTTTACGCGACATTGGGAAATTGTTTCAGGCAAAATCCCAAATCTTCAATTGTTAGTATTAGGGGTGTAGGGGAATAACACTAACGAAACTTTGAATAGGCCAGAGTTTTTGTCTTAACTTTGCTAGAGTCATGGTTTAGCACTTCACTAAGATTGAGGGCAGAGTGAACTACGCACATTTACCTTTTTCTCTACAATTCCCTGTTCTTGTATCCAATTAGCTGCATCTTGCAAATCGTTAATTACTTTTTCATCTAATGGCAACACGCCATCCACAGGGCGACGTTTGAATGTTTGGTTAACAACGTCTGACGGTAGTTCTGTCACTTTTTGGTAGAGTTTTTGAGCCTCTTGGGGATTTTGATTCAACCATTCCGCCTCTCTAGAGAGAACAGCAATGACCTCTCTAATTGCTGCTGATTTTTCTTTTAATGCGTCTTTATGCACCATGTACAACGAGTAGTGTGGGACAGTATCAGGTAAGGGAATTTGTCTAGCTTTGTATTTCAGTTCGGCTGTAGCTACCCAAGGGTCCCACACAGCCCAAGCATCAACGTGACGTGAAGCCCAAGCTGCTAGTGCTTCATCCGGCTTCATGTAAACACGTTTGACTTGCTCTTTGGATATCTTTTTCTTTTCTAAAAGCTTTAATAGTAAATGTTCACTAATCCCACCACGATTGACAATAACTTTTTTGCCAACGAGGTCATCAAAAGTACGAATGGGGGAATCTGCATGAACAACAATACCTTCTGAGTTTTTATTAGCTGGACGATAGGCAATAATGCAGGCATTAATCCCACCAGATAAGGCGGATAAACCAGCAATATCACCACCTGCACCCAAATCTGAACTTCTGGCATTAATAGTTTCTAGAACTGGTGCAAAGGAGGGGAAGGTTCCTACCCACTCAATCTTGATATTTTTGGGGGCAAGTTCCCGTTCTAAAGTCCCCCGGTCTTTAACAATTGCTGATAAGCTACCTTTGATATAGCTAATTTTCACTACTGTCGGTTTTTGTAATGCAGTAGTTTGACTCTGGTCACTTACAGGTTTGATATTATTAGCAGCGTTTGTAGTAGTTGGGTTACAGCCAGATAGTAATAAACTCAGGCAAGATTGGGCGATTAATAAATAGGCTATAGTCTTTCCTGAACCTTTCTGGCTATTAGATAGCCAACGGTTTAATTGCTTCATACTCATTAATATTTATTAATGGTAATGGATAATTGGTAATAAGTAAGAATTGCTTCTCAGTTACTAATTACTTCTTACCAATTACCAAATTTATTAGTGGCTACTCACCACTCACCACTCTTAAGGCGCAGGATTAGGTGATTGTAAATGTACTGCATCTATTTCATCTAGAATCTCTTTATCTAGAACTACATTTACGCTTTCTATGTTCTCTTTGAGTTGTGCTAGGGTTGTTGCACCGATAATTGTGCTAGTGACAAACCAACGACTCCGCACAAATGCGATCGCTAATTGGGCAGGGCTAATATTATGGCGTTTAGCAATGTCTACATAGGCTGCAACTACTTCGCTCACTTTTGGTTTGAGATAACGTTGCCCAAAGTTTTGGAATAGTGTGACTCTAGCTTTCTCTGGTTTACCATGCAAATATTTACCAGTTAAAAAACCAAAAGCCAAAGGACTATAAGCGAGTAAACCAATATTTTCGTAATAAACTGCTTCTGCCAAAGCACCATCAAATACTCGGTTGAGTAAATTGTAAGCATTCTGAATGGAGACAACTTTAGGTAAACCTAACTGTTTAGCAGCATTACTAAACTGGGTGACTCCCCAAGGTGTTTCATTGCTTAAACCGATATAGCCAACTTTACCAGCTTTAATAATATCGGCAAAGGCTTCTAGCTGTTCTACTATGGGTACTGATAGTTTTACCTGGGTGGGATCAAAGACTGTTTGTCCAAAACGCGGGACGTAGCGATCAGGCCAGTGTATTTGATATAAGTCAATGTAATCAGTTTGTAATCTTCTGAGGCTGTCGTCTACGGCTTGTTTAATATTGGCATAGTCTATTGCTTTTGCTCCACCACGCACCCATTCAAAGCCTCTACCGGGGCCTGCAATTTTTGTAGCAATAATTAATTTATCTCGTTGCTGATGCTTGAGCCATTCACCAATATAGGCTTCTGTTTTGCCATAGGTGTCTGCACCTGTTGGTACAGGATACATTTCCGCCGCATCAATAAAATTGATTCCTTGGGCGACCGCATAATCTAGCTGTTCATGGGCTTCTTCAATAGTATTTTGCTTACCATAAGTCATGGTTCCCAAGCAAATATCTGAAACTTTTAGATCACTTTCACCAAGTTGGTTATATAACATAATCTTTGTCTTTTTCTTGAGTTCAAGTCTATGAAATTTTGACTTAAATTGGCTAATTTGTGAAGCTCTAAAATGAGAAAATATTGAGTTTTTTTCAGCAAATATAATACGTACCCAAGATAATCATTTCTTACTTGAGCGACATTCAGAAAGGGGATTCTTTCTCTCAACTTGATGTTGAAAATATTTATGACGAGAGGATTGTATTACTAATAATAAGCCAAGTTACATGTACAGTAAGCTCCTTGTCAACACATATTACTGTAAATCTATTGTTTAACCGTAGTTAATGAATATAGTTGTTCATTATTGCATAGATTAATCAGATAAGTAAGCTATTGGTCAAGTAAGAGAAATTAGAAAAATGTATTGTTCAACACTTGCTTTTATCTATTTTTTGTGAAATGCTCCTTTCTAGAATATTAGAATACGCTAATTCGACGTGTTTATCGTAGATTTTATTAGATAGTCTTAATATTTTAATATTCAGGACTTAATAAATATTCACAAAATCTAACTAATTTTGTATTTTGATTCCTCAATTGAAGTAGAAAAACACAAAAAATATTCTGTAAACCACTGCATCATGAAAGTCTATGCCATCAGTTATTACCGAAACCCAAGACTATATCAAATTAGCTGCTTCTTTAGTCCCTGTGTTTGCCCAGACTGCTGTAGAAAGGGACAAACAAGGGGGAACAGCAAAGTATGAGCGATCGCACCTCCGGCAAAGTGGTTTACTAAAACTTATCATCCCCAAAGAATACGGCGGACTGGGTGAAACTTGGATAACTACACTCCAAATCGTGCGGCAATTTGCTCAAGTAGATAGTTCCATCGCTCATTTGTTTGGTTATCACCATTTGCAAGTGATTACGCCTTATCTTTACGGCACAACAGAACAAGCAGAGAATTACTACACTTGGACAGCTAGACACAATTGGTTTTGGGGAAATGCTCTCAACCCCCTAGATAAGCGCCTGACTCTCAGCAGTGACGGCAAAAACTACCGTCTCAACGGACTCAAGAGCTTCTGTTCTGGCGCTCAAGATTCCGATATGCTGACAGTTTCCGCCTTACCAATAGGGGAATCTAAACCTGTAGTAGTTGCCATCCCTACTTTCAGTTATGGAATCACCATTCATGATGATTGGGATAATATCGGACAACGGCAAACCGATAGCGGTAGCGTTTCCTTTGCTAACGTTTTAGTAAAAGAATTTGAGATATTAGCAAATCCAGAATCAATTGGTACTCCCTTTGCTGCACTGAGAATTTATATTTCTCATCTAGTCAGAGTCAATATCTTACTAGGAATTGCCTTGGGTGCATTCGCTCAAGCCAAGGAATATACCACCACAACAACCCAACCTTGGGTAAATTCTGGAGTACATAGTGCTACAGCAGATCCTTACATCTTGCAGACTTACGGCAAACTGTGGGTAGACTTAAACGCTGCTACTGTTCTCAGTGATGAGGCGGCGGAGAAATTCCAAGCTGCTTGGGAGCGGGGTAGACAACTAACAGCAGATGAATTTGGCAAAACTGCTATAGCTATTTCCACGGCTGCGGCTTTCACTACCAAAGTAGGCTTAGAGATTACAAACCAAATCTTTGAACTCATGGGCGCTAGAGCCACAGCCACAGAATACGGCTTTGATCGCTATTGGCGCAACCTCCGCACCCTCACCCTCCACGATCCCCTGAGTTACAAGATTCAGGAAGTTGGGAAATGGGCGCTTAATGGCGAGTTTTCCCAGTTTTAGAGATGAGGGAGAGGAAATTTAGTATATCCTTCTCTTGCTTCCCTCTCTCCCCCCATCTTCTCGCACTCCCCCACCTCTCCTACTCCCCACTCCCTTGCATTTTCCATTAGCCTGTGATAATTTTTACTTGTTATTTAAACAACGGTTTGCCGAGCGACTTGCCGATGTTTATATGACTGCTATCACAGCTCAATAGGCGGTAAATCGAGAGTGCTGGAGTTTATCTCTAGACTCTCATCCTTATATTAAGGAGTAAAAAGTTGTTGATACAGTTTTTAATTTCACTTAAGCCCTCAAGCCAAAAGTTGAGCGCTCTAGTTTTGACTGGCGCTTGGTTGAGTTTGGCTTTGTCTAGCTGCGCTTCTAATAATTCTCCTAATCCTACAGCTACGACTGTAAGTAATACTACGCAAGAGCAAAGTAGTGTAATTCGTTTAGGATATCAAAAGGGTGGTCTGATTCCGATCGCCAAACAACGAGGCGAATTAACCAAGGAATTAGCGGCGCAAAATGTTAAGGCAGAATGGGCTGGGCCTTTTGACCGTTGTGCTTCTTTGTTGCAAGCAGTGACCGCGAGAAAGGCTGATGTGGGTAGCTGTGGTGATATTCCAGGGTTATCGGCGATCGCCGCAGGTCAGGATTTATGTATCGGTGCTGTACAACGTCCTCGACCTGAATCTTTAGGAAGTGCGATCGTTGTCCGAGGTAACTCCCCTATTCGTAAACCTGCTGATTTGATTGGTAAAAAAGTCGCTGTCAATCAAGGTGGCGCGGGAGAATATCTCTTACTCAAAGTGTTGGAAAAAGAGAAGATTCCTAAAGAAAAAGTCCAGTTGGTTTATCTCGGTCCCACTGATGCAGCACCAGCACTTTATCAAGGTACAGTAGATGCTTGGGCTGTTTGGGAACCATACATTTCTGTTGCCATATTAGAACATGATGCAAGACGTATCACTACTACTCATCCTGCACCAACATACGGAGTGATGCTTGTGCATAATGAAACAGCCAAGCAAAGTCCGCAAGCAGTGAAAGCGGCTTTTGTCGCTTTAGGTAAAGAAGCCGAATGGTTGAATAGTAATCCTGATGCAGCATCTGAGTTTTTAGTTAAGGATATTAAGATTTCCTCAAAAGTTGCCAAACAAGTAACTGAAAACCAAGGGCCACAATACATTGTGACACCTGATGCTAATGACATTGCCAATATTCAAAAAACGGCTGATTGGCTGCTAGATAAAAAAATTCTGCCAAAAAGGGTAGATGTTGCATCTGTTGTCTGTCCTACTGTTAAACAGTAGTTAGTGGTCATTAGTCATTAGTCATTAGTCATTAGTCAACAGTCCATAGTCAAAAGGCAGTTGACAGTTGTTTTTTCTTCCCTACTTTTCCCACTCCCTTATCTTCCTCATCCCCTACTCCTTACATCTCATGTCAAAAGTTCTCATTCTCGATGCAGATCGACAGCCTTTATACCCGGTTCGTATTAGTCACGCGAGGATTTTGTTATCACAAGGTAAAGCGTTAGTATTTCAAAGGTATCCGTTTACAATCATTCTCAAAGAAAGTTTTTCGCAGCCGAGTTTAGAAAAGCTGGGAATTAAAACTACTTATATTAATGAGACTAAGAGCCAAAAAATTGGTATTAATCCTGTTCGTTTTTTCAAGCGAGGCAATAGATGACAGAACACGGCATTCTGGAACCTCTTTCAGAAGACCAATGGTTTATTGATAGTCAGGAACTTCGCTCTTTTGTGGCGACGGTGCGAGATATTAGTGCCGATACTATTGATAATCGTGAGCGTACTTTAGATAGACTTGAGCCTTATTTTCAGGAATTGCTAGCTCAGGAGGGATGGCTACCGGAAAAATATGCCCAAATTAATCCGGAAAGTGGGATGGGGGGTGGAATTGGTCAGTGGTTGCTTTATCGTTCTCAAGACCGTTCCCTCACTGTATTTAGCTTGGTAATTCCTCCTGGTGCTGGTACGCCAGTACATGACCATCTGGCTTGGGGATTGATTGGTTTATACAAGGGTAATCAAGCTGAGACAGTATATAGCAGGATAGATGGTGGTAACTTAGAAGGACACGCACAATTGGAAGTAGTAGAAGAGCGATCGCTACAACCTGGTGATATTTACCGTCTGTTACCACCAGAGGGGGATATTCACGCTGTTAAAACTACATCTGCAAGTCCATCTGTTTCCATCCATGTTTTAGGAAATGATACTGGCTGTATTTGGCGGCATCAGTTTATACCTGAAGCGCACAGTGTGAAATCATTCCGCTCTGGATATTCCAACGCTCCTTGCAAAGAGGAAGATACAGAAAATGTCCGTATTTAGTAGACCCCAACCCCCTATTTTTAATAGCATTGAAGAAGAACGCCTGCATCGTAAACAACGTCTAGCAGCAGCCTTCCGCCTGTTTGGACGATTTGGTTTTAGCGAAGGTATTGCAGGTCATATTACAGCTCGTGATCCAGAATTTACAGATCATTTTTGGGTAAACCCTTTAGGAAAATACTTTGGACACATTCGAGTGTCTGATTTGGTGTTAGTCAATCAAGATGGTGATGTAGTCAAAGGTGACGCAAATATAAATCAAGCAGCTTTTGCGATTCATTCCCAAATTCATGAAGCTAGACCCGATGTAGTAGCTGCTGCTCACGCTCATTCAATTTATGGCAAAGCTTGGTCTAGCTTGGGTCGTCTGCTTGACCCATTGACACAAGATGCTTGTGCTTTTTATGAAGACCATGCCTTGTTAGATGATTATACAGGTGTTGTATTAGAAACTTCTGAAGGTCAGCGATTAGCCCAAACCTTGGCTAAGAACAAAGCAATTATTCTGCGTAATCATGGCATTCTCACTGTGGGGCAAACAGTAGATGAAGCCGCTTTTTGGTACATTACCTTAGAACGTACTTGCCAAGCTCAACTATTAGCCGAAGCTGCGGGGAACCCTAAACCCATTAGCCATGAAACCGCCAGATTAACCCATAGTCAAGTAGGCGCACCTAAAGCCGGTTGGTTGAGTTTTCAACCCCTTTATGACAGGATTGTGCGTGAAGAGCCTGATTTGTTTGATTAGGGAGTGGGGAGTAGGGGGAGATGAGGCAGAGGGGGGAGACAAGGGAGATGGGGAATTTATTACTTATCACTCGTCACTTATTACTCAGCACTCTCTACTCATCACTCATCACTCCACTATTAAAAATTGCTTTGGCTGTATACTCCGGTAACTCTATAGATTTATAGTATTTATAGCGTTTATAAACATCATTCTAATGATTGACCTCATTTTTCGCCGCCTGATTGCGAGGTGGAGAGCATTAATAAAGTTTGGGGATTTTCCCTTTAAAAATCCGCTACCACTTCGCATTGCTTCACCTTTACCAATAACTGGAGCTTTTCTGGCTGGTGTTTGTCTGAGCTTATTATTTGCTGCTTGCTCATCGACACCAACAGCTACTAATCCCAATCCTAGTGCGACAGATGTTAGTAATTCTGCACCTACAGCCGCTAAAGTATTACGCTTTGGTTATCAGAAATCTAACATTTTATTGAAAACCAAAGGCGTATTAGAAAAGCGGTTATCACCAGAAGGTGTATCTGTGCAATGGATTGAATTTCCGGCAGGGCCGCAATTGTTAGAAGCGATGAATGTCGGTAGTATTGATGTTGGACATGTAGGCGAATCACCACCAATCTTTGCTCAAGCCGCAGGTGCATCATTAACCTATATTGCAGGAATCTCAGCTAGTCCTGCTGGTTCGGCAATTCTTGTACCACAAAATTCACCTATTAAACAACTTTCAGACTTGAAGGGTAAGAAAGTTGCTTTTCAGAAAGGTTCTAGCGCTCATTTATTATTAGTCCAAGCTTTACAAAAGGGAGGATTAAAATATACTGATATTGAGCCTAAATACTTGCCGCCGGCTGATGCTCGTGCCGCTTTTGTTAAGGGTAGTGTCGATGCTTGGGTAATTTGGGACCCGTTTTATGCAGCAGCACAAGAAGCCACTAAAGCCCGTGTTTTAGTTGATGGTGCAGGGATTAACAAACAGGGTGGTTATTATTTAGCTAGTCGTAAGTATGTGACTGAAAATCCTCAAATTATTAAAGCAACTTTAGAAGAAATTCAAAAGTTGGAAGAATGGTCAAAAAATCACCGAGAGGAAGTGGCTCAAGCTCTATCACCCGTGTTAGGAATTGATATTGAGACAATGAGAAAGGCTACTAATAGACGTAGTTTTGGCATTGTGCCAATTACCGATGAACTGATAAATTTACAACAATCAGTTGCAGATACATATTATCAGTTGAAACTGATTCCTAAACAGGTTAGTGTGAGAGAGGCAGTTCTAACAAAAGAACAATACGCTGCTTTTTCTCCTCCAGTTAATTAACAATACTCTGTGTCTTTGTGGTGTGTCTTTGTGGTGAAAAAATCCTCACAAAGACATAAAAAAATCTAAAAATTATTTTTCTATCTGGAATAATTTATGAGCAACCCGACAGAATTATTGAAATCCCGCTATGGTGAGGTTCCTTTTAATCCCGAAATTGCCTGGAATGAATCTCTAACTACGTTATTAACTCACCGTTCCGTCCGTTCTTATTTATCTGATCCTTTACCACCGGGAACACTAGAAACTCTGGTGGCGGCGGCTCAGTCTGCGTCAACTTCTTCTAATCTGCAAACATGGAGTGTAGTAGCTGTTGAAGATCCCCAGCGCAAAGAAGAATTATCTAAATTGGCAGGAAATCAGGCACACATTCGGCAAGTGCCTTTATTTTTGGTATGGTTAGCAGATTTGGCGCGGTTGAGTTATGTGACAGACAACCGGGGATTTTCTCATGATGCTTTAGATTATTTGGAATCCTTTGTCGTGGCAACTGTTGATGCTACCTTGGCGGCGCAAAATGCAACTGTAGCGGCTGAGTCTTTGGGTTTGGGAACTGTGTATATAGGTGGTATTCGGAATCATCCCGCAGAGGTGGCGCAGATTCTCAATTTGCCGCCTTCTGTGTATGCTGTGTTTGGGTTGTGTGTGGGTTATCCTAATCCAGAAGTACCAGCAGCCGTAAAGCCGAGATTACCCCAGGAGGCAGTGTTGCATCGGGAAACTTATAAACTGACAGAACAAGAAGAAGCGATCGCCCATTACAACGACATCATCAAAGAGTTCTATACTCAACAGAAGATGAATATTCCTGGCGATTGGTCAGAACATTCTTCCAAGCGCGTGGCTACTGTACAATCATTGAATGGACGCGATCGCTTGCGTGAAGTATTGCATAGTCTTGGTTTCCAGTTACGTTAGGGAAAAAGTAGATTATGGATTTGCAACTCAGGGGCAAAGTAGCCTTAGTCACAGCAGCTAGTAAAGGATTAGGTAAAGCTACGGCATGGCAATTTGCCCGTGAGGGTGCAAAAGTTGTAATCTGTGCGCGTAGCGAAGTAGTTGAGAAAGCGGCGGCGGAAATTACCAATGATACTGGTGCTGAGGTGTTGGCGCTACGTGCAGATGTTACCCAACAAGCCGACATTGAACGAGTAATTGATACGACTATAGAGACATTCGGCGGTTTGGATATCTTAGTGACAAACGCAGGCGGGCCTCCGGCTGGTACATTTGATGATACAGATTTGGCAACCTGGGAAAGCGCAGTTGATTTAACCTTACTTAGTACGGTGCGCTTAGTAAAATATGCCTTACCTCATCTACGTCAATCAACTGCTGCGGCAATTCTCACCATTACTTCTAGTTCCACTAAACAACCAGTCAAAAATCTGGTGTTGTCAAATTCGATTCGGTTGGCAGTAATTGGTTTAACAAAAACCCTATCTCAAGAATTAGGCAAGGATCAAATTCGCGTCAATAGTATTTTACCAGGCTGGACATATACAGAACGGGTGGAAGAATTGATTAATGCCCGTATTGCTAAAACTGGTCAAACAAAAGAGGCAGAAATTGCTAGTATTAATACTGCCGTTCCCTTGGGGCGCATGGGTAAACCAGAAGAGTTTGCGAATGTAGCAGTATTTCTTTGTTCACCTGCGGCATCATTTGTTAACGGTGTCATGCTTCAGGTAGATGGCGGACTGAACGCGGGGACGTTTTAAGTCAGTTTTAACACTTAAGAATTTTTAACACTTAAGAATATAGTGAGGATGGTAATAGGTAATTGGTAATTGCTAATGTAAAAACCAATTACCCTCCGGGTTCGCCAGTTCCCTACTGCGGGAGACCCGCCTACAGGACTGGACTCACCAATTACCTATGACCCATTACCACCCAGATAAACCATTAAATTCCCCAAGAACTATTTTTTCTTGCTGGTATTTTTATGGCTTTGCTTGCCGGCTTGGGAATGTTGTTCCCTTGTACCGCCTTGGGTATGTTCTTCGCCGCTATCTGCGATTTCTGTGCTATCTTCGTTATCTTGTTTCTTGCGTCCGCCACCGTGAGAATTTTTACCACCCTCACGACCGATTTCGGCCATGTGTTCTCTGTCTTGGCTTACGGTTTCGCCACCTTTGCGTCCGGCTTCACGAGCTTCTTCGGAAGTAAACTCATGTGCAGTACCTTTAGCGTGAGCAGCTTGTCCGCCTTTGCTGGCGATTTCGCGTTGCTTATCTTCATCCATAGAAGCAAAGCCACGTTTACTTGTATCTGACATAATCTTGCTCCTTAATACTAAGCCGATTTGTTGACTCTTCAGCTAGTAAAAATTTTGTTTTAATTCGTTATCAATTTAGCTAAGTAATTTAGTTACCTTCATGTCCCATTGGTGGGAAAGATTTTCATTGAGCTTGAACTTTTGACGTATAACTGAAGTCATTAACTAAAGATTTTGAAAATATCTGTAGGGACTTTCCTTTAAATCAACTTTTATTTTTTATATTAAACTAAGTAACCTATAAATATAGGTGTTTTTAATTAAAAATCTGCTAGTAGCAGGTATTATCGTTTTGAAATTATATCTACTAGGTATTTTGCAAAAGTCTAATGGTACAAATTCAGCCAGAGATTAAACGCGCCCAAGAACTGCGTCAACTGTTGCAACAAGCTAGTTATGCTTATTATGTCATGGATGCACCCATCATGGAGGATGCAGTCTACGACCAACTGTATCGAGAACTGCAACAACTAGAAACTCAGTATCCAGAATTAGTTACGCCAGATAGCCCTACGCAGCGTGTGGGGGAAAGGCCAGCTACACAGTTTAACTCTGTGCGCCACAACATTCCTCTGTATAGCTTGGAGAATGCGTTTAATGTGGAGGAGTTGCAAAATTGGGATCAGCGTTGGCGGCGACAGGTTGCAAAAACTGAGGCTGAATATGTCTCAGAACTGAAAATTGATGGTTCTGCGATCGCCCTCACGTACCAAGATGGTATTTTAGTCAGGGGTGCGACTAGGGGCGATGGGGTGATGGGTGAAGATATCACTCAAAATGTGCGGACAATTCGCTCTATTCCCTTGCGGTTAAATTTTGATGGTATGGAAGCAATTGAGAAGGTGGAAGTTAGGGGTGAGGCTTTCTTGCCTTTGGAAGTATTTAAACAAATCAACGAAGAAAGACAAAAGGCTGGGGAACAGTTATTTGCTAACCCCCGGAATGCGGCGGCTGGTACATTAAGACAGTTAGACTCGCGCATAGTCGCCAAGCGGCGGTTAGACTTTTTCGCTTATACGCTGCATATTCCTGGTATGGATGACGCGAGTATTGCCAATACCCAATGGGAAGCTTTGGAATTATTGCAGAAAATGGGTTTTCGGGTGAACCCTAACCACAAACTTTGTCAATCTTTAGCAGATGTTGCAGATTACTATAAATATTGGGATACGGAAAGATTAAATTTACCCTACATGACCGATGGGGTGGTAGTAAAACTTAACTCTTTCAAACTGCAAGAACAGTTAGGTTTTACCCAAAAATTCCCCAGGTGGGCGGTAGCGTTGAAGTATCCCGCCGAAGAAGCACCCACCCGTGTCGAAAATATTGCGGTGAATGTGGGAAGGACGGGGGCGTTAACACCGTTGGCGGAAATGCGTCCGGTACAGTTGGCGGGAACTACCGTATCTAGAGCTACCTTACATAATAGCGATCGCATCGCTCAATTAGACATCCGTATTGGTGACACCGTTATTGTCCGCAAGGCTGGGGAAATTATTCCTGAAGTTGTCAGGGTGCTGAAAGAACTGCGCCCACCTGATACCCAACCTTTCATTATGCCGAGTAATTGTCCCGTGTGCGGACAGTCTGTGGTGCGGGAGACGGGGGAAGCGGTAACTCGCTGTGTGAATGCTTCTTGTCAAGCCATTCTCAAAGGTTCGATAGAACATTGGGTGAGTCGTGATGCTTTAGATATTAAGGGTGTAGGCGAAAAACTGGTGCATCAACTCGTAGATAAAGGCTTGGTGCATTCCGTCGCTGATTTATATGACTTGACAGCAGAGCAATTATTTGCGTTGGAAAGAATGGGGAAAAAATCGGCAGAAAAATTAATTGAGGCGATCGCTCAATCAAAAAACCAGCCTTGGTCAAGGGTATTATATGGTTTAGGCATCCGTCATATAGGTAGCGTTAACGCTCAGTTATTAACGGAGAAATATCGGACAGTAGAGCAATTATCCTCCGCCAAACAGTCAGAAATCGAGGGTATTTATGGCATAGGTGCAGAAATTGCTCAGTCTGTTTATCAATGGTTTCAAATTGATGCCAATCAAACTTTAATTAAACGCTTACAAACCGCAGGGTTACAATTTGCAAACACCGAAGAAATATCTAATGTTGATAATGCTAACCTCAAATTTGCAGGTAAAACCTTTGTCATCACAGGCAGTTTACCCACATTAAAACGCGATGAGGCTAAAGCTTTGATTCAAAAAGCTGGGGGAAAAGTAACTGATTCAGTTAGCAAAAAAACAGACTATTTAGTTGTTGGTGAAGATGCAGGTTCTAAATTGGGAAAAGCCCAAGCATTGGGAGTTGCACAGTTAACCGAAGCTCAGTTATTAGAACTTTTGCAAGCAAGTTAGTAGGCTCAAGATTAGAGGCTAGAGGAGCAGAGATAAATCACGAAAAATTAATGATCAATTAGCAAACTTTCTTTCTCAAATTATTACTCTCTGTGCCTCTGTCTTAGAGGATGTTTGAAAAGTCCCTAATGGTGTATTAAATACTTTTATATCCCCCTAAATCCCTCCCTTCAACAAGCTCAGGGCATCGCTGAAAAAGGGGGACTTTGATTCTTGTTCCCCCCTTTTTCAAGGGGGGTTAGGGGGATCAATGAGTGCTGAAAATCACAGCAAATCACTTTTCAAACAACCTCTAATGTCTAAAATATATCCTATGGTCATGTGAAGTGCAGTCAACAACATTGTATTTTATTTAAAGATTACCCAACACCCCAACTCTAATCGGTTATCAGGCATGAACTCTAGGCGGTCGAAGAAATCTCAGTCGGATACCCCTGATGGAGAACAGCAAGGGAACGAAAATCAATCATTTCCTATTGTCGGGATTGGAGCCTCTGCCGGAGGGTTGGAAGCTTTTACACAGTTACTCAGCCATTTACCCCCTGATACGGGTATGGGGTTTGTATTAATTCAGCATCTCAGTCCCGATCAAAAAAGTATTCTAGCTGAGATTTTAGCTAATACAACTCAAATGCCTGTGGAGCAAGCCCAGCATGAGATGGTGGTGGAACCAAATCATGTATATGTGATTCCACCTAATGCTTTAATGACTATCTCTGGTGGTAAGCTGCAACTGAGTCCGCGTCCCAAGATCCGAGGACAGGTAATGTCAGTTGATACGTTCTTCTTTTCTTTGGCAGAAGACCAGGGCAACCAAGCTATTGCCATCATCTTATCTGGGGGTGATTCTGATGGTGCAAGGGGACTGGAAGCCATAAAGGAAGCTGGCGGAATTACTTTTGCCCAGTGTCAAGAAACAGCACAAGTCAGCAGTATGACCAACACGGCTGTCGCTTCTGGTCAGGTAGACTTTGTATTAACACCACAAGAAATTGCCCAGGAGTTAACTAAACTTAGTCATCATCCCTACGTGAATGGAACAAACCCAGAAAAATCAGCGAAAATTATACCCTCGGCAGGTGACGCTCTTTCAACAATCTTTAGTCTGTTAAAGGCGGCGACGGGTGTAAATTTTCATCAATACAAAGAAACCACCCTCAAGCGTCGCATCCTCCGGCGGATGACTTTATATAAGTTGGAGAGATTAGAGGATTATGTAACTTATCTGCAAGAGCATTCCGAGGAAGTAAAAGCCCTGTATGGGGATGTGCTAATTAGTGTCACTAGTTTCTTCCGAGATCCCGAAGCTTTTAATGCTTTAAAAACTAAAGTATTTCCTAACATTATCAAAGCACAGAATGCTGATTTTCCCATCCGTATCTGGGTAGCGGGATGTTCGACTGGGGAAGAAGCCTACTCAATTGCTATCTGCTTACTGGAATATTTGCAAAGTCAGGGGATTCGTAAATCTATCCAGATTTTTGCCACTGATATTAATGAATCAGCCATCGAGAAAGCCAGAATCGGTATTTACAAGCATAGCCAATTAATTGATGTTTCACGCGATCGCCTGCAACGTTTTTTTGTACCTGTAGATGGTGGCTACCAAATCAGCAAGCCAGTGCGAGAGTTGTGCATCTTTGCTAAACAAAACCTCATCGGTGATCCTCCCTTTTCCCACCTTGACCTGATTACCTGCCGCAATGTCCTCATTTATTTGAGTTATGCTGTCCAAAAGAAACTTCTACCTATTTTTCACTATGGTTTAAAGCCAACAGGCTTTTTGATGCTTGGTACTTCAGAAACAGTAGGTGATTTTACTGGCTCGTTCACTTTGGTTGACAGAAGATACAAACTTTATTCCCGCAAAATAGGTAATACTTCCCAAGGAATTGATTTAGTTAGTAATAACTATCAGGGTGAAACTGCCCAACCTCCGCCACAAAAAAGCGTAGAAGTTTGGAATAATTTGGAAATGGAAAAAGTGGCTGACCAAATTGTGTTGGCTCAATTCGCTCCGGTGGGTGTAGTTATTGATAATGAATTAGAAATTGTCCAATTTCGCGGACAGACTAGCCCTTATCTGCAACCACCATCAGGCAGACCCAGCTTTAACCTGCTGAAAATGGCTAAAGAAGAATTACGGCTAGAATTACGTAGCGTCATTCACCAAGCGAAAAAACGCTCAGTAGCGGTGAGGAAAGAAAGTATTGAAATTAAAGAAAGTGATCACTTAAAACTGGTACAGATTGATGTAGTACCATTTAATCTAGCAAATACTACCAAGCCCTACTTTTTGGTGATGTTTACCCAAATGGAGGCGATGGCATCTTCTATGTTAGATGTAGCTAAAACTCCCACTGCTAATAGAAGACGTAAACAAACTGATGACCAGGATGAAATTAACCGCATCAGTCAAGAGTTAGCCACTACCAAAGAATATTTGCAATCAATTATTGAAGAACAACAAGCCACCAATCAAGACTTGAGAGTGGCTAACGAAGAAATTCTTTCCAGTAACGAAGAGTTGCAAAGTACCAATGAGGAATTAGAAACGGCGAAAGAGGAAATACAAGCAACTAATGAAGAATTAAACACAATTAACGATGAATTACAACGCCGCAACCTCGAATCCTCTCAAGTTACCAACGATTTACAAAACCTCCTCAGCAGTATCAATATTCCTATCCTCATGTTAGGGGGAGACTTACGCATTCGCCGCTTTACACCCGTAGCCGAAAGAATCTTTAACCTGATTGCTTCGGATGTTGGGCGACCATTTAGTGATATTAATCACAACTTAAATATTCCCGACCTAGAACAGCACATTTTGGGAGTCATCAACACACTCAACTTTAAAGCGCAGGAAATCCAAGACAATGAGGGACATTGGTATGATTTACGCATCCGCCCCTACCGTACAGTAGACAACAAAATTGACGGGGCAGTGGTGGTATTAGTTGATATCAACGACTTCAAACGCAGCGCCAAGCAAATCACCGCCGCCAGGGATTACGCGGAAGCAATTGTGGCAACTGTGCGGGAATCGCTGGTAGTTTTGGATACAGATTTAAAAGTAATTACCGCAAACCAGTTCTTCTACGAAAAATTCCACGTATCAGCAGAAGAGACAGAACAACGGCTGATTTATGAGATTGGTAATGGACAATGGGATATACCGCAATTGCGATCGCTCCTAGAAGACATTCTCCCCCACCAAAGTCAATTCCAAAACTTAGAAGTTGAGCATGAATTTGAGGATATTGGACGGAAAATCATGCGGCTGAATGCGCGGAAACTGTCGCATATTCACGACGCACCGATGATTCTCCTAGTAATTGAAGATATTACCCAACAAAAGCAACTAGAATCCGAACGGACGCAACTTTTGTCCCAAGAACAAGCAGCCCGTGAAGCATCAGAAACAGCCAACCGTGCCAAAGATGAATTTTTATCAATTCTTTCCCACGAACTGCGAAACCCCCTTAATGCTATGTTGGGTTGGGCAAGCCTACTGCGAACCCACGACCTAGACCAAGATACAGTGAATCAGGGTTTAGAAGCCATTGAACGCAGCGCCCAAGCCCAAGCCAGCCTCATCAGTGATTTATTGGACATTTCCCGCATCAGTTCTGGTAGACTGCGGATGGATGTCCAAACCATTGAACTTGTACCGATTATAGAAGCTGCGATCGCTGTTGTCCGGTTAGCAGCCGAAGCCAAAAGCATCCAAATTCACACCAACCTAGACCTGACACATAGACAGATAGTAGGCGACCCCATCCGCTTACAACAGGTAATCTGGAATTTACTCTCCAACGCCATCAAATTCACCCCAGTCAGAGGCAGAATTGATATCACCCTAGAGTACACCCCCTACCAAGCCCAAATTCAAGTCAGCGATACAGGTCAAGGTATCAAAGATGACTTCCTCCCTCATATATTTGAACGCTTCCGCCAAGCCGATGGCAGCAGAACCCGCTCAAATCCAGGCTTAGGCTTGGGTTTGTCAATCGTGCGCCACCTCATAGAACTCCACGGTGGTACAGTAGAAGCCACCAGCCCAGGAGAAAACCAAGGCGCAACCTTTACAATTCACCTCCCATTACAAAGTATCCAGGGTCAGATGTCCTACTTCACTCCTAGCGAGTCATTTAACCTTACCAGAACCCAATTACCCACTGATAATATTTCCTCCCTAGCAGGGTTGCGGGTACTTGTCGTAGATGACGAAGCCGACATCCGCCAATTATTCAAATTAATCTTAGAAGAATATGGCATAGAAGTAACAACAGTAGCCTCAGCCAGCGCCGCCCTATCAACCCTCATGGCAAATCCCAACGGCTACGACTTGCTGCTATCAGACATCGGCTTACCCGCAGAAGACGGTTACTCCCTAATACACCAAATCAGGCTGCTAAGTCCAGAAATTGGCGGACAAATCCCAGCCGCCGCCCTCACCGCCTACGCTGGTCATGCAGAATACGTCGAAGCCTTAGCCGCAGGCTTCCAAACCCACATCGCCAAACCCATCGACCCAGCGCAACTAGTGACATTAGTTGCTACTTTGACTGGGAGAGTGAGAAGTTAGAGAGTGGCGAGATGAGGGAGTGGGGGGAGATGAGGGAGAATAACCAATTACCAATTACCAAACAATAATTGATAACATAATTTAACTACTTAAGCTTAAAGACCGATATCAATTTTCGATACAATCAATATTCCGCGCTTCCTCATTCAAATCGCTATGCTTAATCCCAATCTGGAAGAAATCCAGTTGACCAAAGACGACTACGAACGCTACTCCCGGCACTTAATTTTGCCGGAAGTGGGTGTGGAAGGACAAAAACGCCTCAAGGCTGCCAGTGTGTTGTGTATCGGTACTGGGGGGCTAGGTTCACCACTACTGTTATATTTAGCAGCCGCAGGTATTGGACGCATCGGCATTGTAGATTTCGATGTGGTTGATACTTCCAACTTGCAACGCCAAGTAATTCACGGCACATCCTGGGTAGGTAAACCCAAGATTGAATCCGCAAAAAACCGCATACATGAGATTAACCCCTACTGTCAGGTTGATCTCTACGAAACTCGCCTGAGTTCCGAAAATGCCCTAGATATCGTCAAGGATTACGATATTGTGGTGGATGGTACAGATAACTTCCCCACTAGATATCTAGTTAACGACGCTTGTGTATTGTTGAACAAGCCCAACGTTTACGGTTCGATTTTCCGCTTTGAAGGACAAGCAACGGTATTTAATTACGAAGGCGGCCCGAACTACCGCGACTTGTACCCAGAACCACCACCACCAGGATTAGTTCCTTCCTGTGCAGAAGGTGGAGTATTAGGTATCCTGCCGGGAATGATTGGTGTCATCCAAGCCACAGAAACAGTCAAAATCATTTTAGGCAAAGGTAATACCCTCAGTGGCAGACTGTTACTGTACAACGCCTTAGATATGACATTCCGCGAGTTGAAACTGCGTCCTAACCCCGAACGCCCAGTAATTGAAAAGCTGATAGACTACGAACAATTCTGCGGTATTCCTCAAGCCAAAGCAGCCGAGGCGCAACAACAGCAAGAAATCCAAGAAATGACGGTGACACAACTTAAGGAGTTGTTAGACAGTGGCGCAAAAGATTTTGTGTTGCTAGATGTGCGTAACCCCAATGAATACGAAATAGCCAAAATTCCTGGTTCTGTCTTAGTGCCTTTACCAGACATTGAAAATGGTAATGGTGTAGCCAAAGTCAAAGAAGCACTCAACGGCCACCGCTTAATTGCTCATTGTAAAATGGGTGGGCGATCAGCTAAAGCTTTAGCCATCCTCAAAGAATCAGGCATTGTGGGAACCAATGTCAAAGGCGGTATCACCGCTTGGAGTCGAGAAGTAGATCCATCGGTTCCTGAATATTAAATCTAATTAAATGTAGAGAACAAGCCGGGAAATTCAAACTTGTGAATTTCCCTTTTTTTGTAACAACAATTTATGAATCCTCGTTTTACCCCACCCTAACCCTCCCCTTGCAAAGGGCAGGGCTGTTTCATTCTGAAGAGAAAAATGGTTGAATCGGATAGTGAGTGTATTGTTGAAGAGTAGTAATGGCAGTCAGCTTAATCACGCAACTGAAAAAAGTCAGGGATTTTCGGACAAAGCAAGGACAAAGACACCCATTATGGCTGGTACTGGTGTTGGTGATCATGGGAACAATGAGCGGTTGTGTAGGTTACAGAGGTTTAGGAGATTTCGTCAAACGTCATCAAAAATCATTAATCGAAATACTAGAGATACCAAAAGATAGAGTGCCATCATACTCGACAATTCACCGCGTGATGATGCGTGTGAATTTCGAGGAATTGACACAGATATTTAATGAATGGGCAAGTCAGTACGTAGAATTAAGCGAATTAGAATGGTTAGCAACTGACGGAAAAAGTATCAAGGCGACAGTCCAGGACTATAGCAGTAACTACCAAAGATTCATCAGCGTGGTATCGATATTTAGTAGTCACCAAGGTCAAGTCGTCGGGTTACAAACGATGGATAACAAGCACACCAGTGAAATTGCTACAGTTCAAAACTTAATTGCCGTATTAGATTTAAAGGGTGTGGTGTTTAGTTTTGATGCACTTCATTGTCAAAAAAAACAGTCCAGCAAATCATCCATAGTGGCAATGATTACGTGATTGCTGTTAAAGCCAATCAGCCAAAACTTGATCATCAACTCCAACAGAATATGCAGCAATCACAGCCCACAACTACACATACTGATCTTGAACGAAGAAGCGATCGCCTCACTCAACGTCGAGTTTGTGTGTTTGACAACTTGAACAATATTTCCACTGATTGGGTGGGTTTAAAGTCGATTATTCAAGTCGAACGAGTTGGTACTCGTGCTGGTCAACCTTATCAACAAATAGCCTACTACATTAGTTCACTGTCTCAATCAGCATCAGATTTTGCCCAAGGTATTCGTGGTCACTGGGGGATTGAAAATCGATTGCATTGGATTAAGGATGTTGTTTTTGATGAAGACTCTTGCCAAATGATTGATGGCTATGCTGCTGCTAACTTCTCGATTATTCGTAGTTTTATCATTAACCTCTTGCTTCACAATGGTTTTGATTCCCTAACCACAGCCATACGACAGTGCGCCCATGATATTAAATTACTTTTTTCCTTTTTAGAATGAAACAGCCCTGCCATTACAATGGGGGGCGATCGCAGCTGGTGGTGTCTTAGCTTTCCTTGCAGCGCAGGCGATTAAGCGGACTTGAGTGAATGGGGAGTAGGGAGTGGTGAGTGGGGAGTAGGAGAGATGGAAACAAAGATTAGGAACTAGAGTAACGAAATAAAGGATTATCAATAATATTCCCTTTCTTCTACCCCATTCCCTACTCCCTACTCCCCACTCCCCTCTATTGCGAAACCAACTGTGCACTCAAAGTCTTAGTAATGCGATCGCTAGAAAATTGTAGATGGGCTAAGGTGTAAACATCGGCTTGTTTACCAAGTTGTTTTAGCTGGGTATCGATGGCGCTTTGCAGTTGGTGTAACTTATACCAAGCTAATGTGCGTCCATCTTCGGGCGCATCAAGATTATGCAGCACCATTTCCAGTAAAATATCTAGATATTCTCGTTGTAGTGAACGGCGAATACTAGAGATTGACTTGAGTTGTGGTGTGGTGAGAACTTCTTTCCAGATTCCTTGTTGCAAGGTGTCGAATAATTCTGGTAGGGTAAGGGCTTGCTCAGATGGGGTTTTGAGTTCTATATCTTGGATACGGTGGAGACGTTCATTATCTAAGAGCGATCGCAAAATATATCTTTGAAAATTTAACACCCGTTCATGAATAGGATAGTCTAGGCGGTTGTTGGGTACAGAACTTCCCCAATGTTGCCAACGGGAAGGCGCTAATTGATTAAGTAATTTCGGTGAGAAACTAAAAGCATCCTCAGCAAAAACATACTCTTGTAACTCTGCTAATGCTTGACGCTGCTTATCAAGGGGAACTGGTACAAATGCCCAAGCACTATCATTACTAGCATGAGTGCGGCGAAAAGATTGTCCACCAATATATTTAGAAAGTAAAGCAGCGTTACGGAAATAATACTTCAATACTCGATTAAATAAAACCCGCAAATGGCTATAACTTTCACCAGGTGGGAGATAATGGTCATCCAGACGCTGCCACATCACACGGGCATTATCCATTTGCCATTGCGAATATACCAGCACATCGCTACTCATATCCCAGAGATTCGCTAGAGGATTGATATCCCAGATATCTTCATCAGTTGCGTAAGATAATTCTGGTTGTGGTGAAGCTAAAGCAATTTGCTGTAGAAAACTTTTTTCTTCTTGTGGCGTAATTACCTCATCTTCTCCACGAGGACTGTTTTTATAACCATATTCAATTGCCCATTCATCATAAGGGCCAATCACCTCTGGAAAATAATCACCTTGTTCCATGCCTTGTGGTGCTATGTTCACAGGTAAATAGTCCATCACCGAACCAACTAAACCTTTAGTACGGGTAATTTCTCTATTATTTAACTCTTGGGGAGTTAACATAGTGCTACCGTGAAAATTATGGCGTAAACCCAGAGTATGCCCGACTTCATGTGCAACAAGATAGCGCAAGTATTGATGCACATATTCCTGCATCGCCTCACCACTAGGTTGAGTATTTTGCAGCAGTGATAATGCCAAAGCTCCCATAGCCGCTTGTTCTGATGTAGTTTGGCTATAGCAGAGTTCGGAGGAGTGGGGAGTGGGGGGAGATGAGGAAGATGAGGGAGTAAGATATTCTTCTACTGCCTCCTGCCTCCTGCCTCCTGCCTCCTGCCTCCTGCACATATCCCCCAACGATGTACTATCATCCATCAGTGCGCGGTACTCATGCTGAACTGATAGCACCATGTTGGCATCAATGATGATATCTGCATCTAAAATTTCCCCTGTGAGGGGGTTGACACGGACTGGCCCTTTGGCAAAGCCTGCATCTAGAGAATTAAACCAGCGTATAGTATTGTAGCGGACATCGGCTGGTTGCCAGCCGGCATCATCGGGCATTTGTCGCACTTCTATGGCGTTTGCAAATCCGGCTTTGGTAAAGGCTTTGTTCCACATGAGTACGCCTTCTTTAATTGCTTGACGATAGGAGTGGGGTACAGCGTTTTCAATCCAAAATACTATAGGCTGTTTGGGTGGCGATATGGGTAAGCTGGGATCTGATGGTTCGAGATGCCAACGGTTGATATAACGGACAAAGGGTTCTTGAGCATGATGATCGGAAAAATCTTGAAACGCCGTAATAAAATATCCTACGCGATCGTCGGCGAGTCTGGGAATATAGCCGTTGTTTTCTGGCAGTTGGGAAAAACTATAGTGTACCTTGAGAGTAAGCGCTCTACTATCAGGTAAGGTAACTAAATCTGCACCTTCTGGTGAAGAAAAACCATAAATAGAGTCAATCTCTAAATTTTTTGGCAAGCTATTAACTTCACCAAAATAAGATTTATTTTTTTCGAGGTGGTAGTCAGCTTGTAAGGAATATTTTAATAAAGGAGTTAAGCCTGCGAAGTCCTGCATCAGCAGGTCGTTCATATCTATGAGAATATTTTTACTACGCGGATCAATGCTGTTTATAGGTAAGGAATAAAGAACTGAATCGCTAAATGAACGAGCAAGCGATCGCTGTTCTGGGTTACTTGCTTCTGTACGGAATTTAACATTACGCACAACAAAGTGCAAATTATTATTGACACGCCGAAAATAAAATAGATAATCAGCTAAAGGTGAACCGCTATAAATACCACTTTCGCCTACACCCGACTCCAATGTGACTGTAGCTAAATAATTTTTATTTAATTGCTCCGGTTTAATCTCTAAGAATACTTCCCCAAAATTATCTCGGCTATAAATAGTAAAAAGTCCCTGTAGTTTCTTCGCTCCCCTGACTAGCTCACGAAATCGCCAAAAATCTTCCTGGGGTTTCTCCTCATGATTATTTTCAGCAACAGCTAATTCCACTACTGGGAGCGGGTTTAGTTGCTCGATATCAGGATGTGTAAGTTGCTCGGCTCTTGCGTAAGTAGAACTCAGTAATAAATTACATAAAAACACTGTGAATATGACTAATTTAGCTATCCAGTATTTCATCCTTTATTTTTCTGCCTGAAGCGGTTCTCGTGTGTAGAAAATGTAGATTAATCTGCCGTTTGCCAGCTTTTCAAATACTGTCAAAATATTGAGAACTTAAACGCATATAAATCTACTTGAGTCAGACAAACTATTGTTTGCCCGTAGAAAACATGACACTACTAACCCCAAAGTAGTGCGTGTTTTTATTGCCATGAGAGTTATTTTGTAATTTTTCATTTATAAGATAAAATTAACGATTTAGCAATATCTATCTCTAAAGAAATACAAGCTATAAATCTAAAGATAGATGTTTTTGCACTATATCTGCATTAGAAGCTAAAAAATGTAGTGGATGCTACGCCTGTAAATCGTGAGGATAGAAGTAGGTCAACCCTACCCGAAGAATTAGTAAAAATTTAGCACAAGCATACTGAAACAAACCCATCTCTCGATAGTAGTTGCATCCAATTTCTTCAGCATTAGCCTCATAAATCTCATACTTTTTATACGCCATACGTATGAGGCAAAAGCTGGTCATTTAAAGGAACCTGTTTATAAGGAAGCTTAATCGGTTTTGAAGCAAAACCTTAGTAACTGAGTTCATGAGGTAATCAAGATGAAACTAGAGATTTTAGCTACCACAGCACTATTAAGTACAATTGCCTTAACAGCTCCAGCACAAGCGGCAAACCCTCAGCATGTGCGGCAATTACTGACTACAAGAAGTTGTGCAGGTTGTAACCTAGCAGGCGCAAACTTACAGCAAGCTCACTTAATTGGTGCAGACTTGAGAAATGCTAATTTAACAGGAGCCAACCTCAAAGCAGCTAATTTAGAAGGTGCTGATTTAACTGGTGCAAACCTTAAAGGCGCAAACTTAAGCGAAGTTTTTGCCAGCGATGCAAGTTTAAGCGGTACTAACTTAACTAATGTAAAACTTATCAACGCTGAACTTCATAATGCTGATTTAGAAGGCGCTATCTTAGCTAACGCTGATTTACGAGGAGCCATTGTCTATGGTGCTTTGTATGGCGGCAATGTTAGATAATGGTCAGTTAACAAGCAAAATCTATACAGTGAGAGTTGTTAGATGTTAATAATCTCTCACTGTTGAATTTTTATGGAAGTATTTAAGACTTTATTACGTGTGCGCCACTATGAAATGGATGCACTCGGACACGTAAACAACGCAGTTTACCAAAACTACTTAGAGCAAGCAGCCATAGAACATTCAGAACATCTAGGTTTAACCTTGGATGTTTACCAAGAATTTGGTTGTGTATTTGTAATGCGGCGAGTGGAAATTGATTATTTGCGTCCAGCTGTTGCGGGTGAAAATTTGGAAGTTACAACATGGTTGAAGCAAATACAAGGTACTCGTGCTTTTCGTTGTTACGAAATTCGCAAGCAATATGAGGAAAATTTGTTAGTGAAAGCCGAAGCTTTATGGGTTTGGGTAGACGCTAAAACCATGCGTCCGCGACCAATTCCTCGCTTGATGATAGATAAGTTTAGTCAGTTGACTGTTGACAGTTGATAGTTGTTAATAGTTTTTTCTCCTTAGTTTCCTGTCTCCCCTCTCTCCCTCATCTCCCTCATCTCCCTCATCTCCCCCTACTCCCAATACGGTTCGGATAAGTATTTTGAACTAATAATTGGTTTAGGGAAAAGGTTAAAGGGTAAGGGTTAAAGGTTTTTTCTTCCCTTTTCCCCTTCGCCTTTCCCCTTTAACCGAACCGTATTGCCCCTACTCCCATAATTCTCAAGCGATCGCCCATAACTCATGTTAAAATTTTCTCTGGCAAAATTAATTAGCTAGAAGAATTACCAATGTCTATCCCTGAAATTACGCAAACGCTGTTAAACGCCAAGAAAAACAAAGGTCTAAGCTTTGGTGATTTAGAAAGAATTATAGGACGGGATGAAGTTTGGATTGCATCTGTTTTCTACCGTCAAGCCAGTGCATCCCCAGAAGAGGCTAAGTTGTTGGTGGAAGCATTGGGATTAGACTCTCTCTATATTCAACAGTTGACCGAATACCCAGTCAAGGGATTAGGGCCGATAGTACCAACCGACCCTTTGATTTATCGCTTCTATGAGATTATGCAGGTATATGGCTTTCCGCTTAAGGAAGTAATTCAAGAAAAGTTTGGTGATGGAATTATGAGCGCGATTGATTTTACTTTAGATGTGGACAAAGAAACAGACCCCAAAGGCGATCGCGTTAAGATTACTATGTCTGGTAAATTCCTACCTTACAAAAAGTGGTAGTCTTTGACTCATCAAAATAATTTATACGCCGCTTGAACTCACAACAAACAACCCAAGTAATTAATTCTACACCTATATACACGCAAAAATACGGTAATGCTTATTTAGGCGATTGTCAGGAAATTATCAAAGTAGTTCCAGACAATAGTATTAATTTAATTCTCACTTCACCACCATTTGCCTTAACACGCAAAAAAGAATATGGTAACGAAAGTGCGGAAAAATATATTGAATGGTTTCTACCATTTGCTTACGAATTTAAACGAGTTTTAACAGAACAAGGTTCATTTGTTTTAGATTTAGGTGGAGCTTATCTTCCTGGTAATCCTATACGCAGTATTTACCAATATGAACTTCTAGTTATATTATGCAAAGAAGTTGGCTTTTATCTAGCTCAAGAATTTTATCACTATAATCCAGCGCGTTTACCTACCCCGGCTGAATGGGTGACAATTAGAAGAATTAGAGTTAAAGATGCTGTAAATGTAGTTTGGTGGCTATCAAAAACAACCAATCCGAAAGCAGATAATAGAAAAGTTTTAAAACCATATAGCCAGAGTATGCAACGATTACTCAAAAATGGTTATAAAGCTCAAATTCGTCCTAGCGGACACGACATTTCTGATAAATTCCAAAAAGATAATTCAGGCGCAATTCCACCCAATTTATTAGAGATTCCTAACACTGAATCTAATAGTGTTTATTTACGGCGCTGTAAAGCAGCCGGGATAAAACCACACCCAGCAAGGTTTCCTCAAGGGTTTGCTGAGTTCTTCATCAGATTCTTGACTGATGAAGAGGATATAGTATTAGACCCGTTTGCAGGTTCTAATACTACTGGGTTTGTTGCTGAGACTTTACAGCGTCGATGGATTTCCGTGGAAATTAACCACGATTACGTTTTAGGAAGTCGCTATAGATTTAGTCAATAGTCAATTAACTTTTGATTTTAGATTGATAATTTTAGGTTGTTTCCAGTTAAGGAATAGACTCTGGAAACTTCTATAACTTTAGATTGATGACTTAAAAAAGAAAGCATGTATCAACCTAAAACCTCATCTCTAAAATCTCAAACTGGCACAGTTAATAGAGAATGATTTAGCTGTGAACCTTTGACTATTAACCGGAGTCAGCAGATTTATATTTCGCCATTCACCTGCATTTGATGAACCTTGTCTGCTAACTCTTGACGACTTTGATCGTCAAGTTTATCTATTGCTAACATTCCCATCAGAATTACCTCTTTTAGGGTTAAACGAGTCGAATGTGCCTGTTTTTGCACAATCTCTTTGATAATTGGACTAACACCGATTGCCGTACTAGCTCTAGCCACGAAATTACTGGGAATTATCTATTACGTCGCCTAAATCTTAGCACTTTCTACGGGTTTCTTCTATATCAGAAGAACTTAATTTATATATGTAGAGATCAATATTTACAAGCCTCAGCACAAAAGATATTCTAAAAGCAGGTAGTAATTGTTACAACACTTATGAATATAGTAAAAATACTTAACAAATTAAAGTTACAATCAACCAGTTTCATCAGTTTGAGTATATTGACTTACCAGACTGCAAGATAGCCTTTAAAGAATCTGTGAATTGTTAAATATGATCTGATTAACCTAGTTTACAGAAGCGTATATTTTAGAGAAAAATAATATTTTAGCAACAGTAAAATTTCTGAATGCAGGAAATTAAAACTGTCATAGAACAAATAGTAAGTAGAGGAGAGACAAAGCAATGAGGGATTCTTATCTGTTGGCAGTAGGCTTGTTCACAGGATTGACACTACCCGCATCAGCTCTACCACAGATATCGGATATCCTGCCAGACAATTCTCAATTTGTGTCGGGTGTAAAACCAAACGCACAAACTACTGTTACCTCAGTTCCATCTTTATCTATCTTCAGCACCAAAGTATCACAGGTAGTAGATGAAAAAGCTCTACCTACGGTTTTTAACGTATCCATCCCAGAATTTAGCTCTCAACCTTTGTTACCAGCCAAAGCCTCTGAATCAACAGATAGCGCTAAAAATCTACCCAGTTCTGAGATTCCCTTACCGGAGTTTACCAATCCAGAACAATTAATACCTCTAAACTCATTCTTTAACCTCAATCCTATACCTCCTAAAGAACCATTAATTAGTGGTAATCAACTTTACTATTACAGATTAGCAACATTAAAAACTGGTCAGATTTATACACGACAAGATACTGATACTGACAAATTATTGCGGGATAGGGGTCAAAAGCAACAACTGACTTATGATGATTGGAAAAATCTCTTAGCTCTAGAAGCGAAAGCGATCGCTCAAGGTCAAGGTAAAAACCGTCTCAGTATCTTGGTAGGGGATTCCTTAAGTATGTGGTTTCCCAAGGAAAAGTTACCTTCTGGTAAACTGTGGCTGAATCAAGGTATTTCTGGCGATACTTCCACAGGTATCTCAAATAGATTGGCAGCATTTGCACAAACTCGCCCTGATGCAATTTACATCATGGCTGGCATTAATGACTTACGCCGGGGAACTAGTGATGAAGTAATTCTGCGTAATCATCGCCGCATTATTCGCAATTTGCGACAATCTCACCCCAAAACTCAAATATTTGTACAATCTATATTACCTACACACCTATCGACACTTTCTAACAGCCATATTCGTCAACTGAATACAAAACTAGCCCAAATTGCTAAAGAAGAAAAAGTTAATTATCTAAATATTCATAGCTGGTTTGCAGATGCGGATGGCAATTTACGCTCTGATTTAACTACAGATGGGCTGCATTTATCGGCTGATGGTTATGACGTATGGCGATTTGCTATCCAACAGGTAGAGTTCAAACTAGCTCAAAGTCAAAGTGTTGAGCGTTGACTGTTGACTTTTAACTGTTCACCAAAACTAGCCTAATCTATATATTTATGGAAGTTACCGAGCAAGATTTTATTACTATTAGGTCTGTGATTGAAAAACAATTGGCAGCCTTTCAACAAGATGATGCTCTTGATGCTTTTGCTTGTGCAACTCCAGCTATTCAAGAGCAGTTTCAAAACCCAGACAATTTCTTGCGGATGGTAAGCATGAGTTACCCGGCTGTCTACCGTCCTCGCTCAGTATTCTTTGAGAAAGTTACCACCATCCAGGACAATATCACCCAGCCAGTGTTGCTTTTATCGCCTGATGGTGTTCCCCTAAGAGCTTTATATTTTATGGAGAAACAACTGGATGATAGCTGGAGAATCAATGGTTGTATTCTTGTGTCGGTGGAAGCGGAGAATTTTTAGTCATTGGTCATTAGTCATCAGTCATTAGTCATCAGTCATTAGTCATCAGTCATTAGTCCATAGTCAACAGTCCATAGTATTTTTTTCTACTTTTCTAGTTACCTGAAGTTATTTCATTTTGAATTTTGTAGCTTTAGCTTCTCGTAGAGTATTTTGAATTTTGAATTGATAAGACTTGGTTTAATTTGCCACTACGATAACCTTCTAAGTCTAGGGTGGCGTAGAGAAATCCAAACTCTTGAAATGCGTTAACTATAGACTGTAAATCTGTTGTGAGGACAAAATCTTTGATTTTTTCTGGTGGTAATTCAATGCGTGCTGTGTCACCTTCGGAACGGACGCGCAGATTTTGCCAACCTAATTTCCTCAGATAAATTTCGGCTCTACCTACCCTTTGTAATTTGGCGATGGTAATTTCTTCACCGTAGGGAAAGCGGGAACTAAGACAAGGTTGTGCTGGTTTTTCCCACCAAGGTAAGCCTAATTGATGGGAGAGTTGTCTTACTTCTGGCTTAGTAACGCCAACTTCTGCTAAAGGCGATCGCGCTCCTCTTTCTTTTGCTGCTTGAATCCCCGGACGATAATCGTGTAAATCATCAGCGTTTACCCCATCTACTACGTAAGGATACCCCATTTCTAACGCCAAGGGTTTTAAGGTATCGTGTAATTCGCTTTTGCAGAAATAGCAACGGTTCACGGGGTTTGATGTGTAATTGGGGTTGTCCATTTCGTGAGTTTGGACAATTTTATGAGTGATACCAATCGTTGCTGCTTGAATTTTTGCGTCTTCCAGTTCCTCTGGTAACAACGAAGGCGAAACCGCAGTCACAGCCAAAGCGCGATCGCCCAACACATCATAAGCAATCTTCGCTACCAAAGTGCTGTCCACACCCCCAGAATAAGCAATCAAAGCCTGTCCCATTTCTGCAAATAAAGCTTTTAATTGCTCAAGTTTTTCAGTCAACATAATTTCCCAATTGCTGCCACAACCTATATATTGTAGTCATTGGTCATTGGTCATTGGTCATTGGTCATTGGTCTATAAGTCCACAGTCAAAAGTTATTCTCCTCCCTCTCCCTCATCTTCCCCCACTTCCCCTACTCACTTCTCAAACTATACTTAGCCACCAGACTAGCCAACAGTTTTAAATCGATTGGTTTGGAAATGTAATCATTGGCTCCAGCCGCTAAACAGATGGAGCGATCGCCTTTCATAGCCATTGCTGTTTGGGCAATTACAGGAATCTGTTGATATTCGGCTTTTTCTCGTAATTGCTTAACTACATCTAAACCATTACCATCTGGCAATCTCACATCCATTAAAATTACTGCTGGCTGTTTTTGGGCTAGTGTCTTCCACATTTCATCAGCATTTTTTACCCAAGTAACTTGATATCCTAATTTGCTCAGATGAATTTTGATCAATTCACCATTGGGTAAATCATCTTCTACTAATAAGACTTCTTGGGAAATGCTAGGAATCATATCTTCAGAAGATTTTGCTTCTTTATCCTCATCGTCTTCTGCAACTAATACTTCTCCATACTGTTTTAAAGGCAAGATAATCGAAAAACGAGAACCATGATTAACTACAGATTCTACTTCTACTGAACCGCCGTGAATTTCTGCCAATTTACGAGTTACTACTAACCCCAAGCCAGTACCTTCATTGCGAGTAACTAAAGAATTGGGAATTTGAAAATAAGGTTGAAATAATAAAGCAATATTTTCTGGAGATATGCCACTACCAGTATCCCAGACTGTAAAGTGGATCAATAAATCTTCAAGTTTAACCTTTAAGCCAACACAGCCCTGACTAGTAAATTTAACTGCATTAAATAGTAAATTTAAGAGCATTTGCTTGAGCCGTAAAGGGTCAGCAATCAAAATTTGTGCATTTGGATCTATTTCCAAAGACAATTTCAACCCTTTATTTCCAGCTTTCTCTTTTACTAGTGATAATACGTTTTGACAAAGTTCAGGTACATTTACTTTTTCCCACTGCACTTCTAACTGATTAGCTTCAATTTTGGAGAGATCCAAAATATCGTTAATTAAAGCCAACAGATGCTTACCACTGGATTGAATAATATTTAGATACTCGTGATGGCGTTCTCTTGTTGGGTCGTAGCCTTGGGCTAAAAGTAAGTGAGTGAATCCAATAATTGAACTTAGAGGAGTGCGAATTTCGTGACTTGTATTCGCCAAGAATTGGTTTTTTAGT
The DNA here is from genome assembly GCF_019976755.1 of Nostoc sp. MS1. Taxonomy (NCBI): domain Bacteria; kingdom Bacillati; phylum Cyanobacteriota; class Cyanophyceae; order Nostocales; family Nostocaceae; genus Nostoc; species Nostoc sp. MS1. The sequence goes on along the minus strand of NZ_AP023441.1, from coordinate 3,113,705 downwards.
TGATTAGTCCGCTCTAGTTCCTGATTAGTAATATCTAAGTTTTCCGACTGTTGCTGCAAAGATTGTATCTGCTTGAGGTGAGACAGCACTTTGACACATTGCTCGGCTGCTCGCTCCATTAATTGTATATTAATTTGCGGATGTGATGTAGTAAATGTTGTGTCATGAAGCTTAAGGTTTTCTGTTACCAAGAGTAACCACCCAATCACATCACCAGAATCATCTGTTAATCGCCAAGCTTGTGGCTGTTGTTGCTTTTCTAGTTTCTGTAAATCTTGAAGTTTAATGACTTGGTGCAGTTGCAACCGCAATTTTTTCTCTTTGTTGGGGATTTCTTCTAAAAGTAGAGATTGAGAGCTAAGAGATAGGGAACGAGAAATATAGTAAACTTTACCAGCTGCCGTTTGCGGTTGACATAAAGCAATAGCCACGGCACACTGTGGCAAACCCGTGCTGCTATTGTTCAAAGCCAGATCGAGTTCATTCACCACAGTTTGGAAAATATCCGCTTGCGTGATTGGCTGAACGGTGTTAAATGCAGACTGTAGGCGATCGCTCAGGCGGCTTTGTAGCTGGTTCAAGCTGCGTTCCAGCCATAACTCAGCCCGCAACTGCTGACTCGTTGCCAACACTGGCGATGCCTCTATCTTTGAGTTGTGTTCTGGTAAGCTTGAATACTGCTGCATGGTCAACTAGACCGTTTAATAACTGGAGTTTTACGAAAAATGCCACAACATTTCTATGTATATTAGCTCACAATTTTTTTTTGTCGATAAATCGTAACTTTCTAAGCTCGATGCTGACTAAGTAAAACGAATTTTTTATCGTCACTTACCCTCCCAAAATTACTATAGGTTAGCTTAATTTAACTAACAAAAAATATGGATACACAAACGATTCAACTGATTGTCAACGGCATTGCTGTAGGGAGCATTATTGCTCTTGCAGCTGTAGGACTAACTCTTACTTACGGGATTTTACGGTTGTCTAATTTTGCCCACGGTGATTTTTTAACTTTAGGGGCTTATTTGACTTTGTTAGTTAACTCTTTTGGAGTGAATATCTGGTTATCGATGATAGTGGCAGTTGCAGGAACCGTAGGCGCAATGTTACTGTCAGAAACATTGTTATGGTCGAAGATGCGCTCAATTAAAGCTAATTCCACTACTCTTATTATCATCTCAATTGGGCTAGCGTTGTTCCTGCGTAATGGAATTATTTTGATTTGGGGTGGTAGAAACCAAAACTATGATCTACCTGTTACCCCAGCTTTGGATATTTTTGGTGTCAAAGTACCGCAAAATCAACTGCTAGTGTTGGCTTTAGCCGTGTTATCCATTGTCGCTTTGCATTACCTGTTGCAAAATACCAAAATTGGTAAAGCCATGCGTGCTGTTGCCGACGATTTAGATTTAGCCAAGGTTTCTGGAATTGATGTAGAGCAAGTAATTTTCTGGACTTGGTTAATTGCTGGCACTGTCACATCATTGGGTGGCAGTATGTATGGATTAATTACAGCCGTCCGTCCCAATATGGGATGGTTTTTGATTTTGCCTCTATTCGCTTCCGTAATTTTAGGTGGGATTGGCAACCCCTACGGCGCGATCGCCGCAGCTTTCATTATCGGCATTGCCCAGGAAGTGAGTACACCCTTTTTAGGTTCGCAATACAAACAAGGTGTAGCCCTCCTAATCATGATTCTGGTGCTGCTCATCCGTCCCAAAGGTTTATTCAAAGGCACGATGTGAGCAACACCACTCCACTTGGCTAGTGACAGGGGAATCAATCAGTTATCAGTTATCAGTTATCAGTTATCAGGTTTTGTTCACTGATAACTGTTGACTGTTAACTGACACACCTACTCCCCAATTTAACTACTCAATAATGTGGAAGTAGTAAGCGGCTACTAGGAAGTTAACAGCCAGTAGTAACAAAGCCCAGCCTGTACGAAAAGTATAGGGTGGTTTTGCTCCGGTATCGGGAACTGCGGGAGCTTTTGCTTTAGCCATAAATCGGTTCTCCTTATGTCATGACTTTTTCAGAAATACCAAACAGAAGGACAAAATATCAAAATTCTTTAAAAATATTTGTGAGAATTAGCAAATTTGTCATTGGTCATTGGTCATTAGTCCATAGTCAACAGTCCATAGTCCATAGTCCATAGGATTTTTTTCTATCTCCTACCTCCTACCTCCTGCCTCTTGCCTTACTCCTCCCCAGCGTGATAGGAACTCCGCACCAGTGGCCCGGAACGGACATGGCTGAAGCCCATTTCTTTGGCTATTGTGCCTAGTTGGTCAAATTCTTCTGGTGTCCAATATTTTTGGACTGGGAGATGTTCTAGGGATGGGCGCATATACTGACCGATGGTGAGGCGATCGCACCCTACCATTCTTAAATCCTTCATCGCTTCGATAAGTTCGTCCACAGTTTCCCCATGTCCCACCATTAAGCCTGATTTTGTAGGAATTTGGGGATTGATTTCTTTGACTAGGGACAAAACGTTGAGTGAGCGATCGTATTTAGCTCCCCGACGCACTCGCCCAGTTGAGCGACGTACTGTCTCAATATTGTGGTTAAAGCAGGCTGGTTCGGCTTTAACAATCATTTCGATGCGTTGGCGCTGTCCTGCCTCTCCTGCGCCTGTACCGCCCCAGAAATCGGGTGTCAGCACTTCAATTTGTGTACCTGGATTTAACTGGCGGATTGCCTCCATTGTTTTGACAAAATGGCTTGCGCCTTGGTCTGGCAAGTCATCACGGGCGACGGAGGTAATTACCACGTAGCGCAGCCCCAAAAGCTGGACTGATTCTGCTACCTTCTGGGCTTCCTCTGGGTCAATTGGCATTGGTGCATGACCCTTATCGACTTGACAAAAAGCACAAGCACGGGTGCAAGTCGGCCCCATAAGTAGGAATGTAGCCGTTTTTTGGGAATAGCACTCACCCCGATTCGGACAGCGACCTTCCTCGCAAATTGTATGAATTTGGCGCTGCTTAATAATGCGCTGTACTGTCGAGAGTTCACTGGCTTTACCAATAGGACGGCGTAACCAACTAGGCATCGCCGTAATTTCCGACTTAAACTGAGCAGGTTGAGAAGAAGTCATAGGTCGATAGTTTAATGAAGATAAAAATAAATATCACTTGTAATAGTAGCTGGCGATACTCTGACAGTTCTAGGGGTGCTAGGGAAAATACTGTTGACTGTTGACGATGGACGAATGACCAATGACTAATGACTAATGACCAATGACAACTAACATTTATACCGAAATATACTATCCCCCAATCAATAACATTGTTGGATATAGTGGGAGCATTCTCACGGTCATTCGGCGTAGCCGCTATTTAAACTTAAATATTCTTTTAGAGTAATCAGTTGTGGCAAGTAACAAAATTCTAGTTATCGATGACACTACCGTAGTCAGGGTCAAAGTACGGGAAATGTTGCCTCCTGGCAATTTTGAAGTATTAGAAGCTAAGGACGGTTTGGAAGGGATTAATCTCATCAAGCAAGAAAAACTGAGCTTGATCATGTTGGATTTTCTCTTGCCTAAATTGAGCGGTTGGGAGGTATTTCAACAAGTTCAAGCTAATCCAGAACTGAGAAAGATTCCTTTAGTTATTATGTCTGGTCGGAAGGAAGAGGTGACGGAAAAAATTACCGAACCTTTTGAATACTTTGAATTTCTGGGTAAGCCTTTTGATCAGAAACAGCTAATCAATGCGATTAAGACAGCAATGACTAAGGCTAAGTTGTCGCGTCAGGAGTTAGTAGGAGTTGGTGCTACTGCTAAGAATGGTAATGTAGCCACTGCTGCTGTTAACAGTGGTGGGGTAGCAACTATTGCTCCACCTGCGGTTGCTGCACCCACAATTGCTGTACCGACTACAGTAGCCACTGGGGAAACAAACGCCGCGACAGCAGCAGAAATTCAAGCACTTAATGAGAAAGTTGCCAAAATGCAGGCAGAAATCGAAGGCTTGAAGAAACAACTGGCACAAGTGGTCACTTTTATTAAGCAAAAAGTTAAGTAGCATCGCTAAATGCCAACAACGCTATGCTGTATTAAAAATTTACGAAGTTGCAAAATTATGTAACTTTAGCTGTCAAGCAAAATTTTTTTTTGCTTATCAGCGTCATAAAAAATTTGATAATAGCGATCGCTATCTGTTTTTAGTTTAAAGTTACACTTGTTTCCTAATTAGCCTGCGCATTGCCGTAGGCTAATGTTTTTTTAATCGGCTCTCAAGCTAGAAATATTACATTTCAGCATAAAATCATCTAATGGTATGTATAGTGAGGGTGCGTCACCAAAAGCTACCACGCTCCTAGTGAGCGGTTTTGAGCCGAAAGTGAGCATAAATAAAAAGCTAAAAAGATAAATGCAACTTTGGTCAAAGACAATGGATAGAATGAACTAAAGTGAGCCTTGATTTCTAATCGCCAAAACCTATATATCTCATGGATTTTGCTAATCTTGCAGCACAATTAAATGCTGGAACAATTTTGCCAGAGAGTATTGTCATTCTTACTCTCATGGGGGTTTTGATTTCTGATTTGATTTTAGGGCGTACATCCTCGCGCTGGATTGGATATCTGGCGATCGCCGGGTTACTATCGGCGGTTGTAGCCCTGTATTTCCAATGGGATGCTGTAAATCCCATCGCTTTTAGTGGTGGCTTTAGTAGTGATGACCTCAGCATAGTCTTTCGCGGCATCATTGCCTTATCTGCCGTCATTACAATACTGATGTCAATCCGCTATGTAGAACAAAGTGGTACTCCTTTAGCGGAGTTCACCGCCATTTTGTTAACCGCTACCTTGGGTGGGATGTTCCTCTCCGGTGCTAGTGAGTTGGTAATGATTTTCATCTCCCTAGAAACCCTGAGTATCTCCTCCTATCTGTTAACAGGTTATACCAAGCGTGACCCCCGTTCTAATGAGGCGGCGCTGAAATACTTGTTGATTGGAGCTTCTAGCACAGCAGTATTTCTGTATGGCGTGTCACTTTTATACGGTTTATCAGGTGGACAAACCCAACTGAGTGCGATCGCTGACGGCATCATCGCCGCTAACGTTGGTCAATCTTTAGGTGTCGTGATTGCCCTCGTTTTCGTCATCGCGGGTATTGGCTTTAAAATTTCCGCCGCACCCTTCCACCAATGGACACCAGACGTATATGAAGGCGCTCCTACCCCAGTAATTGCCTTTTTATCCGTTGGTTCCAAAGCGGCCGGCTTTGCCCTAGCTATTCGCTTGTTAACTACAGTCTTCCCTTACGTTGCTGAAGAATGGAAGTTTGTCTTTACAGCCTTAGCAGTTCTCAGTATGATTTTGGGTAACGTCGTCGCCCTAGCCCAAACCAGCATGAAACGGATGCTTGCTTATTCATCCATCGCCCAAGCTGGGTTTGTGATGATTGGCTTGATTGCTGGTACTGATGCCGGATATTCCAGCATGATCTTCTACTTGCTGGTTTATCTATTCATGAACCTGTGCGGTTTCACCTGCATTATTCTGTTCTCCCTACGAACAGGAACAGACCAAATTGCCGAATACTCTGGGTTATACCAAAAAGATCCACTCCTCACACTAGGTTTGAGTATCTCCTTGCTTTCCTTGGGCGGTATTCCTCCCCTAGCTGGTTTCTTTGGCAAAATTTACTTGTTCTGGGCTGGTTGGCAAGCTGGGCTTTACTGGATGGTCTTACTAGGCTTAGTTACCAGCGTTGTCTCCATCTATTACTACATTCGTGTAGTCAAGATGATGGTAGTCAAAGAACCCCAAGAAATGTCCGAGGTAGTCAAGAATTACCCCGAAATCCAGTGGAATTTACCTGGATTTAGACCGTTGCAAGTGGGTTTAGTAGTCACCTTAATTGCTACTTCCATCGCCGGCATCTTATCCAATCCACTTTTCACCCTGGCAAACAACTCTGTTGCCAATACCGCTATCTTACAGCCAACAAAAGTGGTAAGTACTCAGGTAAGTGCTATTCCTCCTGAGAAACCAGAAGGTTTGTAAGTTATAATTCGATTTGCACTTGGTATCCCCGATTTTTTCTTAAAGTCGGGGATATTTTGTTATTAGTCATTGGTCATTAGTTATTAGTCAATTAGTCCATAGTCAATAGTATTTTATTCCTGCCTTCTCCCTAGCCCCTCACACCGATTCAATGGGGAGAGTAATGACAAATTCAGAACCTTCTCCCACAACTGAATTGACTTGTAATGTTCCCCCATGTTTTTGAGTAATAATTTGTTGCGCGATCGCTAGTCCTAAGCCTGTTCCTTTACCCACAGGTTTAGTAGTAAATGAATGAGCAAATATTTTTGATTTTATATCTTCGGGAATACCACAGCCATTATCTCTGATTCTAATTAAAATAGAATTATTTTCTATATTTGTCGTAATAATAATTTGATTATTTCTTTGCTGAATCTCTACAAAACTCAATCCTAAGTTAGACTCTTCTAAAGCATCAACAGCATTAGCCAAAATATTCATAAATACCTGATTTAATTGTCCTGGAAAACAATTAATTGCCGGAATTTCACCATATTCTTTAATTACTTGGATTTGGGGATGGTCTTGATTAGCCTTTAGACGATGTTGAAGAATGCAAAGGGTACTATCAAGACCTTCGTGAATATCAAATAGTATTTTATATTCTGTATCTGATCTAGAAAAAGTCCGTAAACTGTTGCTGAGATTACTAATACGAGTAGTTCCTTCTTTCATTGAATCAATTAATTTAGGTAAATCTTCACGTATATACTCAAAATCTATTACTGCCATTTCTGTTTGAATTTCTGGGCATGGATTGGGGTAGTGCTGTTGATAGAGGTTAATTAAGTGAAATAAATCATGAATATACTCAAATGCTGGGTTTAAATTACCAATGATAAATCCCACGGGATTATTAATCTCGTGTGCCACATCGGCAACCATACTACCTAAAGCAGCCATTTTATCTTGCATTGTTTGCAGATGAAAGAGGGTTTTTTCTAATTCATTACTTCTTCTTTCTAACTGAGTTTTTGATTCTTGAAGTTCATCAATTACCGTCTTCAACAAAGCTTCTTTCTTAGAATTAGTTGCCTCCAGCTTCACTCTGTCAACTTCAGAACGTTCTAATTTTTTCTGAAGTATTCTATTAGCTTTTTCCAGGTCTTTAATTTTCTGCTCACAATCCATAATACTCCTACGCTTTTAATGAGTGCCTAAAATTAAAGTGACAAAAGTTTCATTATGAAATTGTGTTTGACCTGTTGATTCTAGCGGCGCAATCTCACCATTAGAATAAAAACCACAAGCTGGTAAAGTCTTATTAATAAGATTTTTAGTATTTAGATACTCTTGTTGCGTTTGTGTACCTAAAATTTGTCGCCTAGCTACACAAGAAAAGAAGAGAACTCCGGCTGGTTCTTTACCTGGATAATTATTGAAAGCAGTCATGAATGATGTTTGAGAAGCGGCTAAAATATCTTGCTTACCAGCTTCAGCCATTTGGATGCTTGCTTGTGCAGGAATATCAGCAAAGAATGTAACACTACCTGTTTGTTCATCGTAAGCGATCGGCGCTCTTAAATAAAAGTTGGTTTCGTCATGAGTAAACACGGCTACAGGATTTTCTATAGATGGCGGAAGTTCACCAAGATAATACCGATAGAACTCTAAAGCAGGTTTACCGTCTATTTCATAAACGATATTTTTATCTACTTTGGTAACTTTGCTAGTTTTCCCAATAGGTAGCCAACCACTAGCGACTCCGTGGGAAAATAAGACTTTTCCACTAAATAACAAAACTGGTACAGCATCAGTGAGAACTTCTGCTTGAAAGAATTGGTAGGTGTTTTGATATGCTGACTGATCTGCGGCTAAACCACCAAAGATAGGAAACTTTTCACCTAAAGCCATTTTCAACCCATCTAATATAGACACACCACTAGTTGTCAGGCTTTCTGGATGGGTTAAACATAACTGAGGCGTAGTTGTGCTTTTGGCTTTGGCTTGTTCTACAGCTTCCTTCGTCGCTAAAATGGGGTTTTGTGAAACCTGATAACCTACCCCTGCACGAATTTCGACTTCATCTGAACAGAACAACATTAAAGTAATTGAGTCCTGCTGAAACTCCAACAATGATGAAATTTCTCCGTCTGTAGTTCCACCAATCAATTCAATCCCAGGAAAAGCTTGATGAATGTTTTGCAAGATTAAGGTATGTTCAAAGTCAATGGCTGCAAATAAAATTCCCGCCTGGGGTAAATTTCCTTGCAGAGAATTTTTTGACTGGAGGATTACTTCTTGAACTGCTGATAAAGAGTCTGGATCATTACTATGACATACTACTATCTTTAGCATCGAATTTATCTATGGTATTTTAATATCTACAACAATATAGTTCCCTAGTTTTCAGCAGAGATTTACATACCAGATAAATTTAATATGAACTTGCACTAAACTATTCGCAAAGTTAATGCTCTTAGATAGAAATATCCAATTATTAGATTAACACATATATCTTTCCAAATTGGCTAGAAATATTGTTGCTCAATATTAGTTTATATAAAAAACAAACACTATTACTATTCAACAGGAATATAAATTATAAACTCGGCTCCTTTTCCTATCTCTGAGTTGACTTCAAGCTGACCACCATGTTTTTGAACAATAATCTGCCTAGCGATTGATAATCCTAAACCTGTACCTTTACCTACATCTTTAGTAGTAAACAAACTATCAAAAACCTTTACTTTATCTTCATTAGAAATTCCTATACCATTATCTTTAATCTTAATTACAGCGTAGTTTTTATCTTCACTCAAAATTGTTTGAATAATGATTTCAGGATATATATCTATCTCACTATTTAATACTACTTTACATTTACTGTTAAATGATTCATCCAAAGCATCGATAGCATTGGCTAGGATATTCATAAATACTTGGTTTAATTGCCCAGGAAAGCAGTTAATTAAAGGTAGCTCACCATACTCTTTCTTGATTTTAATATCAGGACGAATTTCAATACTTTTTAATCGATGTTTAAGAATTAAAATGGTGCTATCAATACCTTCATGTATATTAAACTGAATCTTGTTTTCTGTATCTGCTCTAGAAAAAATTCGTAAACTCTTACTAATATCTCGAATGCGCTGCATACCTTCCTTCATAGAAAAAATTAAGTTAGGTAAATCAGAACGCATGTAATCTAAATCAATTGCATCAATTTCATTTTGAATTTCTGGTACGGGATGAGGATAGTTTCGTTGATAGAGGTCTATCAGATGAGTCATGTTTTCTAAGTAGGTGAGAGTATGACCTAGATTTCCATAGATACAACTAACTGGGTTATTAATTTCATGAGCTAAACCAGACATTAATTGACCAAGCACAGACATTTTTTCTTGTTGTACAAGCTGGAGTTGAGATTCTTGTAAATCTTGTAATGCTTGATTCAGTTCAAAGGTACGTTCAATTACTCGATTTTCTAAGTTTCTTGTCAAGTTTCTCAGTTGTAGATGTGTAGAAATACGTGCTAATACTTCTGCTTTATGGAAAGGTTTGGTAATGTAATCAACAGCGCCTAAACTTAACGCCTCTACTTTACTATCTGTATCAGTAATAGCTGTCATGAAGATGACGGGAATATCTCTAGTTTGTGGATGATTCTTCAATTGCTTACAAGTTGCAAGTCCATCCATTATTGGCATCATCACGTCTAATAAAATTAAATCTGGTAATCTAATTTGTATTTGTTCAAACGCTTTTTTTCCATTGCTTGCTGTAGCTACTTCAAAACCTGCACTAGTTAGTGCTTCAGATATGATTTCGAGATTGGTTAGGGTATCGTCTACAACTAAAATAAAATTATTTTCAACTGATGTATGAGACATTTGATTTAACTGTGTTTTCAGAAGGGAAAGGTTTTTATTACTGGGTGTTGAGTACAGTAGAAAATCTTATCAGTGTTTATTTCTGGTATTTGATACTTGTTTTGCATCTTCACTACCCATTAATAAGTTTTCCCCGTAGATATGAATTACTAACGGGGATGGAGGAGATGTGGTATGGCTAAACGCCACGCTCCGCGTAGCTTGCTTCCACGGAGTGGTACGGCTACGCTCACCAACCGGGGGATGAGGGAGATGAGGGGGATAAGGAAACTTCAAAACTCATCACGCGCTAAACGCGCCGCTACCGCTAACAGCACTCATCACTTATTTGCTGAATGGGGATAGTGATTAAAAATTGTGCGCCTTTGCCAGGGGTGGATTTTACTTGTAGAGTACCACTGTGTTTTTCTACTATGATCTCATAGGCGATCGCTAAACCTAAACCAGTACCTTTACCTAAAGGCTTGGTAGTAAAAAATTGCTCAAATATATTTTGTTGCGCTTCTGAGGGAATACCAACTCCGTTATCAGCAATTTCCACTAATATCGATTTTGTATCATCCGTAACGGCTGTGCGAACCCAAATTGTTAGTTCATGAGTTATTTGAGCATTAATTACTGCCTCTTCTAAGGCATCAATGGCATTAGAAAGCAGATTCATGAATACTTGATTCAGTTTTCCGGCGTAACACTCTACCAAAGGTATATCACCATACTCTTTAATAACGTTGATTATTGGTCTTGTTGGTGAAGCTTTAAGGCGGTGGCTTAAAATGATGAGTGTGCTATCAAGACCTTCATGTATGTTAAATTGCTGAAATTCTACATCTTCTAATCTAGAGAATAAGCGCAGCGATCGCACAATTTTTTCCACACGCTCAGTTCCCATTGCTAACGAAGATAATAAATGTGGCAAGTCTTGTTTAATAAAATCTAATTCAATCTTTTGAGAAAATTCTTGAATTTCTGATATGGGATTAATTGTATGGTCTTCGTATAATTTAATTAATTCTAATAAATCTGTAATATAATTTTGAGCATGAATCAAGTTGCCATAAACAAAATTGACTGGATTATTGATTTCATGAGCAATACCTGCAACTAATTGTCCTAAAGCAGACATCTTTTCTTCTTGCGCTAACCTTAGCTGAGTCCTGCGTAATTCTAAGTGAACGTTGATTCTCGCTAATACTTCTTCATGTTGAATCGGTTTGGTAATGTAATCTACTGCTCCCAGTTGTAACCCTTTGACTTTATCAAGTGTATCAGACAGAGCAGTCATAAAAATTACAGGAATATCTTTAGTTCTAGTGTCAGCTTTTAGTTGACGACAAGTTTCAAATCCATCAATTCCAGGCATCATTACATCCAATAAAATTAAATTGGGTAATGCTTCTTTGGCTTTAGCTAAGGCACTTTGTCCATTTTTGGCTACAGAAATTTTAAAACCTGCCTGATTAAGAATGTCAAATAAAACTTTGATGTTAGTTGGAATATCATCTACTATTAAGATTGAGTTGTTGATGGGACTGCTCATCTGATAATCCTGGAAAACATCTTAGTTTTATATCTATGTTGATTCAAGCAATTTGCGAAGAATCACCTATCTAAAATACTTAAAATTAGGTAGATAAATAAGGTTGAATCATCGCCACTATTTCCTCATCTTCAAACTCGGCAATTAATTCCGAGACTTTATTAGAAAACCCCGTATATTTCTCATCTAATTGTCTAATTCTGTTTATCTCTTCTTGAATACCCATCACATAACCTGTCTTAGCAGCTTGATATAGATTAACTAATTCTGTAGCAGGGGGAAATATAATTTCTTCGGGATATCGATATGTTTTTGCTGAGGAGTTATGATCTGAAGCATAAATCCAGTTTAAAAATAGATAACGTTGTAATATATTAAACAATTCCTCAGTATTTATAGGTTTTGGTAGGAAATCGTTACAGCCAGCTTCTTGGCTTTGTTGACGAGTGAAGTTAGATACACTAGCAGAAGAAGCGATGATCACTGTATTTTGAAATTCTAATTGAGAACGGAGAATTTGTGTCATCTGGAAACCATCAATTTCAGGCATTGCTAAATCAGTAATAATTAAATCTGGTTGAGAAGCTTTTGCTTGTTCTAAACCCTCTTTTCCGTTACGAGCTTCGATTAATTTGAATCCCATTGGAAATAATAGATTAGCAAAAACCGACCGATTCTCCCAAACATCATCAACAATTAAAATAGTTTTTATCTGACCTTCATAACCAATTAGATTTTTGATAATTTTAGATGATTTAGGCAATTTTGTAGCATCTACTATTGGCAAATTCAAGTCGAACCAGAATTTAGTGCCTTGTCCATAATTACTCTCAACTTGAATTTCACTACCCATCAATTCTATAATTTGACTACTAATTGCCAAACCTAAACCTGTACCTTCTGAGTTGTGGGAATTATCTCCTACTTGTTCAAAGGGTAAAAATATTTTTTTGAGTTGTTCGGTTGTCATCCCAATACCTGTATCCTCAATTTTGAATCTAATTGTGCTGACTGGTAACTGTGGATACTTGTCAGGAATTGTTATTGTGTCTGCACTACCAATGATTTCTACAGTAAAAGTAACTGTTCCTTGTTTGGTAAACTTAACAGCATTACCCACTATATTGATTAAAACTTGGCGTAACCGTTTTTCATCAGCATAAACAGCCGTTGGTAGCTGATGATGTGCCTCATAGATAAATTTAATTTGTTTCTGTTCAGCTTTAATGCGACAAATATCACAAACGCCGGAGATTAATTGTTCTAAATTAGATTCAGTAGGATAAAGTTCTAATTTTTTAGCTTCAATTTTGGCAATATCTAAAATATCATTAATTAACGTCAGTAAATGAGAACCACAATCATAAATAATCTGACAACCTTCCATCTGCTCATCCGTGGCGTTGGAGTCAAATTGGAGAATCTGAGCATAGCCAAGAATACCATTGAGGGGAGTGCGTAATTCATGACTCATATTAGCTAAAAATTCACTTTTGGCACGGTTAGCTGCATCAGCAGCTTCTTTAGCGGCTGTGATTTCTGCTGTTCTTTGCTCAACTCGTTTTTCTAATTCCTGATTAGTCTGTTCTAAAGCTGCAAAAGAATCGCGTAACTGTCCCGCCATTTTATTAAAAGATGTGGATAAAATACTTAATTCTTTTAATTCAGGAATTGCCACTTCTTGGGCAAGGTTGCCAGAGGCGATCGCACTACTAGCTTGAGTTAATTGTAAAATAGGAAGGACAATCCAACGGGAAGTATAAACGCCCATTGCAGTAGCTATGATCAGCGCCCCCAAGCAAAGTAAAATAGTTGTCCGATTATTGGTATGAATTTGTGCCATAAAATCCTTTTCAGGCACAATCACAACTACTAACCAATCCAAACCTAACTTATCATTCCAAGGTTTGACTTGTACAAAATACTTTTCACCTTGCAGTTCTATCAAAGATTGTTGATAGGCTCGAATATTTTTCAGTTGACCAAACTTTTGCTGAAGATAATTGCTAGTTTTTTGAATTAAATAATCTTTACTCTCAAACGCTGATACTCTTTGTGCCTTGCCATTAATCACATCGTATGGTGATTCTTGATTAGAAGCTGCAACTATTAAACCAGAGCGTTCTATAATAAATATTTGACCTGTTTTACCTACCTTTAAATTGGCAAGAAATCTGCTGATTTGTGATAAGATTAAATCAACACTTAGTACCCCAGCAAACTTATTCTTTTTATCATGGATGGGATAACTAGCCGAGATAGATAAAATGTTTGGTTTATCTTCCCATTGGTAAATTTGGCTCCAAATAGGTTTAGTTACATTAACAGCGTCAGAATACCAAGCTTCGACTCTAGGATCGTAATTTTTAACGGCTGTTAGTTTGAGGCGATCGCCTTGATTATTGGTATCGTAGACGTAAAGTTTGCCAATTCCTTGTTTTTGGGAAACTTCATTAATTAATAAATTACCGTTGTTTAACCGTTCAACACCAATAAACTCCCCTTGGGGATTAGCAAAACTAATATAACCAACATTGAATACCTGCATTTGCTGCCAGAAATAGCGTCCTGTTAGCTGAAAATCCTCCAAGTTCAGCATTCCTAGCCTTGCAGCATCCACATTAATTTGATTAATCTGATGAGGAGTTGCTAAATAAGTGTCCAGATGTTGATCAACTAGCCCATTCACCTTCATCAACAACTGATCAGCCAGTTCATTAACTGCCTTCTGTCCATTTCTAAAAGACAGATAGCCCACCAGACTGACTGCGGTGAAAGTTTGCAGCACAAACGGAATTATTAAAATCAGGCGCAAAGGCAACTTGCGAGCGGTTTGAACCCCGGAATGAATCATTGTTTTAACTTGCAGCTGCAAAGAAGGCTTGGTGTCATTATTTGGCATTATTTTGCCCACTCCTTCAGCTTCAATATCACAATGCTGTTCATTTTTCGTTGCACAATTCCACTTCAAAACAAAAGCTAACACAGGAGCATAGCCCATTGCGCCTTAAGTATTAGAGCATAAATTGTGCTGGTCTTAACTATATCAACTTTTGCTTAAGCGTAAACATAGTGTTTGTATTAGGGGTTGGGGGAGAGGGAGGAGAGGAGAGAATAATTAGTTACTATTAACTGTTGACTATGGACTATGGACTATGGACTAATGACTAATGACTAACTATTAACTCCTCTGCCAAATTTTAATTGTCTTATCCAAACTGCCACTGACTAGCATTTCCCCAGAAGTGGTAAAAGTGAGTGCTGTGACAATATCAGTATGTCCTGTAAAGGTAGCTAATAATTCCCCTGTTTCCAGATGCCACAATTTGATAGTTTGATCAGCGCTACCACTGGCGATAATTTGTTCATCAGGACTGAGGGCGATCGCATATACTTTATCTGTATGCCCCTTAAGGGTGCGAATTAATTTTCCCGTCGCCAAGTGCCAAATTTTAATCGTCTGATCCCAACTACCACTAATCAGTAGTTGTCCATCTTTACTCATCACTAGAGAACGCACAATATGAGCATGACCTGTAAGAATATGTGATGGTTGTGCATCTTTGAGATTTTTCCCTACCCAGAAATCAGTAGTCTGCCAAACTTTAATTTTGCGATAACTACCTGTAACTAAAGTTTGTCCATCTCTGCTCAAAAAGAGCGAATGGGCAGCTGTATCATCTAGAGACAAAATAGCTTTAACCTGACGGTGCATTAAATCCCAAAATAAAATTCTTCTATCATCGCCACCAGTTGCTAGCATTTGTCCGTCGGGAGTGAAAGCTACACACCGTACAACACCATTATGCTTATGCAGAATATCAATTAAATCTAGTGCGCCTGTATGCCAAATTTTAATAGTTGAGTCTGCACCGCCACTTAAGAGCATTTGCCCATCAGCACTAAAAGCTAGTGAATTTATTTCATCTACCATCCCAGAGACATTCCAAGGATATTCTGACAAAGTATCAATTAATTCACCTTGACTTAAATCCCATAACTTTGTCTCTCCCCGACTGCCACTAGCTAATATTGGCAAACCATTTTCACACCTAGAACTAAAAGCTAAACAATTAATTCCTCTAGTGTGTCCTCTTAATGTTTGCCAACATTCCCAATCACCGATAATTTCTTTACGGGGATGTTCTGAAGGTACAGTTTGAATAGTTTCCGGGATTGTCCTTTCAATAACTACTGGCAGACAATCAAGTTTTGCTTGTCTTTTAGCAGTTAGTGATTCCAAATACCAACTTAATCCGCCTGCATATAATAAATGGCTGGGAGTAAAATATAGTTTTGGTTCAGTTAAAGCTATTTCATTAGTGGGTAAGAAGCCAGCAATCACAGCTTGTTTTTCATAACCAAGTTTACCTGTGGATGGATAAAACAAACACAAAAAGATTAATACTTGGTGACTTTTTAAATCTTCTTGAGTAACTGACCACTTAATTTTATCTTTCTTAATACCGTTAAAACTTTCCCCATCTGCTACATAAACTTGCACCGTGACTTTTGGGTTATCCGCCAACAAATAAGTAAACTTGCTTTCACCCCGCAAATTGCCTTCATCATCTAATACCATGTTTTTCACGGTATCTTGGGGTAACTTTTTGAGTAACTTACCCAAACGTTCTGTAATGATGCGATCGACAATTTGTTCTCGCAAGAAATAATCTTCTGCTTGCTGCTGGAAGTAGATAGGGAAAGGAATTGTCCAGTCAGGCGGTTCAGGATATTCAGGCGGGATGGGAGGCGGATTTTTCGCCAGGATTTCGGCTTGACGGCGAGAAACTTCAAGAATTTTGGCAAATGGCTCCCCCCAAAATGCCATAATTTCACTGTGACACCCTTTTACTTGACTTTCCAATAAAGACAAATCGTAAGTCTTGGGTTTTTTCACACGGAGAAGGAAGTCAGCTTGTTGAGCTTTGAGTAAGCTAATCCAATCCATCTGCAATCCTGTGGCACAATTTTGCATACTTAAGGTAAGTGATACCAATGCAATTAATCAAGTTTATAACTTCTAGTTAATTAAAAATTCCGTAATCCTCGCAGTCTAATAGAACACAATCACAGGCAAAATTCGCAGAGAGTTTCCAAATCAAGAGGATTTGTAGCCTTGATTGCTTGATGTGACTGAGATAGGAAGAATTTCTCTGAAGTCCACCAATTCTAACTAATCTTAACCAAGCGATACTGTTGGTCTAGAACAGTTATCTTTCTAAAGAAGAATATGATTTAACCGGGTTTTAATATACATATAACTCAGGAAAAATGGGCTTAGGTTAAGCTTAGTTCGTAGCCAATCAAGGTAATACTTGCGGTTTGTAATTAATGATATATGGTTAATGTTAAGCTTTGTTCTCTGGTGTAGTAACTTGATTGCGTACATCAGCAGTCACATCAGATTCTAAGCGTTGAATTTTTTGATGTAAATAAAAGTCATCCCTACTAACTATAGTTTCTAAATTAGCAATTCTTTGTTCTAATAATTTTGTTTCTTGACCGGATAAATACGGAGGCTTTAATTTCTTCTCATCAGAGCGCCATATAGCCAAAGTACTAGCTGTTGCCCCTAATAGAGCCGCTAAAGGAATAATAGGGCCGCTTCTAGTTACCTTCGACAGAGGTATACAAATAGCAAGCATAATAACCGTCAACCCCCAAATTTTTGTAGTGGCGGTTACTTTAATATCTTGAGATGGTTCTAAATATTGTCGCGATCGCTTACCCATAACTCACCTAAGATGAATTACTTATTAGAGTCGCATAATTACTGAAAAAAATCTCTCCTACATTCGGGCTAAGTATAATTACTTCGATAAACTATGCAGCATTGAGGCTGATGTACGCTATCAAGGTGGAGTGATTACGCGCGATCGCAATCCTTTGATAGAATCCTTTGAGCGTAAGTGATGAAAATTCTATGGCAAACACAGCCAATATTTTTTTAGTTGGTGCTAGTCGCGGTGTTGGTAGAGAAATTGCCAACTATCTCACCAAACAAAATCTCCAAGTTACAGCACTCCTAAGAAGTGAAAAATCTCGTGCTGAACTAGAAGCCGTAGGCGTTCAGGTGGTCTTAGGCGATGCTTGCGATCGCACTAATAATAAAATCCTCTCGGCCGTAGATAAAAATATGTTATTCACGCCAAGAGATTTTGTTGAGTTTAGTTTGGATTAACAAAGAGCGTGAGTTATTATGTTCACAAACTTTGAACAAACTACAGTTAAGACAACACAAGCTCAAATCAATTTAGTCAAAGCTGGTCATGGCCCGGCGCTACTTTTGTTACATGGCTATCCCCAAACTCATGTGATGTGGCATAAAATAGCCCCTCGTCTGGCGGAAAATTTCACTGTAATTGCCACAGACTTAAGAGGATACGGCGACAGTTCCCAGCCTGAGAGTCTTCCTAACCACATCAGTTATTCAAAACGGGTCATGGCGCAAGATCAAGTAGAGGTCATGTCTGAGTTAGGGTATGAGCAATTTTACGTTGTTGGACATGACCGAGGAGCGCGAGTAGCCCATCGTCTAGCTTTAGACCATCCCCACCGCGTTACAAAACTCGCCCTACTAGATATTGCACCCACATATCAAATGTATAAAACTACTGATAAAGAATTTGCCACAGCTTATTATCATTGGTTTTTCTTAATTCAAGGCAATAATTTACCCGAAACCCTCATCAGTGCTAACCCCGAATATTACTTACGCCAGTGTTTAGAAAAGTGGGGTAAAGATTTTTCAGCATTTCATCCTCAAGCTTTAGCCGAGTATATACGTTGCTTTTCTCAACCTGCTGTTATTCACGCCACCTGTGAAGATTATCGTGCTGCGGCGACAATTGATTTAGAGCATGATGAACTCGATATAAAACAAAAAATTTCCTGTCCAGTGCTGGTGCTGTGGGGTGAGAAAGGAATCATTGGCCGTAAATATAATGTTTTGGCAATTTGGCGAGAACGTGCAATTAATGTAAGCGGTCAGTCTCTAGCTTGTGGTCATTTTCTACCCGAAGAAGCACCAGAGGAGACTTATCAGGCTATTTATGAATTTTTGGTTAGCAGTTGATTTCTTATTTGATGAATGCTACAGATTTATAGTTAGTTTTTAATACGTAAGGTGGGCATTGCCCACCCTACAGATTACTACAAACCTTTTGAATCTATTTTCACAGATGAGAATTTGAGTTTTACAGACTTATCAGATTTTTTCGAAGCACCCACAACCCGGAAACTTATAGATACTGGAGAATTAGAACGCAGGATTTTTTCAGGAATCACCGCCTCATATTCAGTAATCTGACTTGTAGTATTTAAAGTCCATTGAGTAACGGGTTGTTTATTAACAATTAACTCCAAATCGATTGGCAACTTTGGATTTACTGACAAATTCTCAATTTTGGCTAACAGCTTTACATCATTTAATTTCCGAGTTTCAATAGGTAAAGACAATACCGCTTCCGGCGGCCTTATCAAACTGCCATTGCCTTCTAATTTTCCCCAACCTTTACGGGCAAAATTACGGAAATTACCATCATCTGCAAAAGTTACAGTAAAGGGTGTAGCACATCGAAAACTACCATTGAGATAGCCCCAACCTTGACGATTAAAGGAGATATTAGCTAGTTGTTTTTCTAACGATTCCTGTGCATTGTTGCTAATTAGTTTTCCATTCGTACCACAAAGACGCTCTTCTGTTTGTTTGGCAAAATCTTGATAAATCAGAATTTTTCTAATGTTGCCAGCTTTATCAAAATAAATAAAGGGCGAATCTATTTGATTAGGTGCGATCGCCTCACCAAAACGTTCATATTCTCTAGCACGTTCTGCGAATATTTCCGGCTCTGGATTGTACCAATTTGGAAAGTTTGATAAAAGCCAAGTTGCTGGAGGTTTCAGTTTTAAATAATGCCCATCCCAAGGATGTCTGAAGAAAAGCTCATTGGGAAAAATTTGTAAAACCAACATCAAAGGCAACAGTAAATATTTAAGTAAGCCTTTTAAATCTTGGATATTTGCCGCTACCCAGACAATTAAAGCCATTGCTGACCAAAACGCATAACGGCTGAATATCTCCTGTCCATGATTCCAATTTGTTTGGCTCAAAGTTGGCTGGAGCATTAAAAAAAATGCTAATAGAAATATATCATTTGGGTTAAATATTGGATGTTTATTTTGAACTATAACCAGAATTAAACGATATATGGCAATAATTAAACCCCCAATCATTAAGCCTGGGAAACCAACAATTAGTCCCTGATTCCAATCAAGAAGTGTAGAAACGAAACGTCCCCAACTAATTAAACTGGGGTCAACAAAACCTCTTTTGGCAATTAAATTTGGGATTTGGTAATGATAATAGTAAAAACCATAAGGAAAAAGAGAGACGGCCGCGATCAAACCCAACCAGATATGCTTTTTGATAAACTCTAAAGGTTGTTTGAGAATATTTGATTTTAAATTTTTTCCTAAGAAAAATACTAAAATTGATGCCAAAAGAAAAACGACCGATGGATTTTGTAACGTGGCTAAAGTAGCTGCGATCGCTGCAATATAAATCTGTCGGTCAAGAAAGGCGCATCCAGAAATTAAAATAGATGCAGCGATGAAAACTTCAGGATGCGGCCATTGCAGGTAAAAGAACACACACCCTGCTATATACAATAATGCGATCGCCCACCGCACTAAAGGGGATTGTCGGCAAAACAGCAAAACATAACCCAGCGTAAAATCAATCAAGAATGCGTTAGTTAATTGAAACGCTTTGAGTTCATTCAGCCTCAAAATAGCAAGAAACGCTTTAGCCGGAAGGTTAATTAATGGATATAGCCAAAAATGATAGCCAAAATACTCCCCTCGGTTAGATTTGAGAATACCTAAGTAAATCTCATTTTCACCATTTCTTAATGCTTCCAGCGTTCCTTGTAGGACTTTAACATCGTAGTTACTAGGTTGATTCTCGACAATTTTGATCAGACTGGTGATATCACTTTCTCTAATATCTGGGCTGAAATGATTGAAGAAACCTTGCAAAATTAAAGCGTATTCATAGCCATCACCTTGTCTAATGGGGTTGGTTGTAAGACAGTATAAAATCAGAATGATTGAAAAAATCGAGATAAAGATAATGGCAAATTGTTTAGAAGCTAATATTGGCGCGATCGCACCAGTAAAGTAAACCACAGCATTATTTTTCATAGCTTAGAAGCAGCATATATTAAATTTGTTCTGAGATACTAATAACGTATTTGTATAAACTAAATTTCACAATATCAGCTAAAGCTATATCAGTAAACTTCATATAACTGAAATTTACGATGTTAATCAAAAAATTAAATTGATGATGAAGTAGATATATAAAAGCAAGGTTCGAGGTGAGGCGGCTTAATGGCTGTTTGAAAAGTCCGACAGGTTAATGTTCGTTGGGGTTCTCCATGTTGTCAGATGAAAAACATCTGGTTTGCATAGTGAAATTAAATCAAACTCTTGTGGGGTGAGCATCATGAGCGCCCTTATGATGAAAATTGAATATGTAACAGCTTACTAACAGGTGCGGACTAAGGATAACCTCTGCCACTTGTATCGTGTCTAACGGAGGAAAGCTCTATTTACCAGGCGATAATTAAGTCAAACTTGATGATAATGATAAAAATTTTCAATAAAACACCTATATTGACAATTAACTAAACTCGATACACTACCCCTAGTACAGATTTTTCAAGCCTTTCACGCTCAAAATTCATGACAATAAAATTAACCTTGACTTCTGGATTAGGTTAAGAGAGACTAACTAATGATGGATGTATTAGCTTATAAGAATAATAATTTTTGTAAATTTTCTGAGATATTTATTTCGAGAGATGGAACATTAGGTAAAAAATGCCAAGTTTGTGTCTAAGTAACAATGTTCCTAGAGCTATACATATAGCCTACTGCTAAGGCAGTAAAATACAAGCGTACTTATCGTGGTTGGCCAAGAGTATGGAGACACTAGAGTTTATCATCTATCCAGACGGTCGGGTACAAGAAAAAGTCACTGGCATTGTGGGTGCTTCCTGCGCTGAAGTTACAGCAGCAATAGAGGCGCAGCTAGGACTGGTACTCACTCATGAGCCAACCTCGGAGTTCTTCGCCACGCAGGTGCAGCAATCTAGTGTGGCAAACACGCAAGCAACTTACAGCGATTGGTAAGTTTCACAACTGTTTATTGTCGTTGATTTACAACCACCATGTCACACTTTAGCCAAATTAAGACTCAGATCCGTAACCTCGAATCTTTACAAGATGCGCTCACCGAATTGGGCATAGACTGGAAAAGGGGGCCACGAGAAGTACGCGGCTATCGCGGTCAAACCCATCCTGCGGAAATCACCATCGAGCAGGAAAATGGCTATGACATCGGCTTTAGATGGAATGGCAAAGAATACGAATTAGTAGCTGATTTACAATATTGGCAGCAAAATCTCTCCGTTGATGGTTTCTTGCGTCAAGTGACTCAGCGTTATGCTTACCAAACCGTAGTGAAAGAAACCTCTCGTGTAGGTTTTCAAGTTACAGAACAGCAAAAAAATGAAGATGGTTCAATTCGCTTAGTTGTACAACGCTGGAGTGCGTAATGGCTGATTTTCTGCCGTCGCCGGAAGACCAAGAAGATAACCGTTCCGGTTTTGAACCAGAACTAGGGGGCTTTTTACGGGATGCTCCAGAACGTTCTGGTTTTGAACCAGAATTAGGTGGGATGTTGCGCCAAAAAGGTGTTTACGTTGATGAAATCACCTGTATTGGTTGCAAACACTGCGCCCACGTTGCGCGTAATACCTTCTATATTGAGCCTGATTATGGGCGATCGCGTGTAATTCGTCAAGATGGGGACGCGGAAGAAGTTATTCAAGAAGCGATCGACACCTGTCCGGTCGATTGTATTCATTGGGTTGATTACACCGAACTGAAAAATTTAGAAGAAGAACGCAAATTCCAGGTAATTCCTGTTGTTGGCTACCCAATAGACCAAGCAGTTGTAGTTACCGAAAAGCGACGGAGAAAACAAAAATCAAAAAATAAGAAATCCCGTTATTAAGATAATAAAATCTGTTTATAAAGTAGAAGGGCTGAATGTATAAGCCCTTTTATTTTTGCTATGCCAATTTAGAACCAATTCAATTAAGAAATTAGAATTAATATTTTATTTAAGATTTAAAGGGTCATGTTGAGACAGTAATTTTTCTACTTTTGCCTCATCAATACGGGCTGCTAATCTTCTAGCTTCGTGTGAATCTCTGGTAGTTTTAGCTAGTGTAAAAGTTGAACCTACGGAAAAAGCTAAACCCATACCCATAAAACCTTTTACCCAGTTATCAACGGGTAAATTCACAATTCCAAAACTAGTCATAGACACAGATAACACAAAAGCTGCCCATGTTTGAATAACCCAAGCTGCGCTATCCTTTTGTGGCCCAATCGTTTGCATCTTATCCACCTGAATTAACGTGACTTAGCTGCAATTGTATTAACAACTAGAATCATCAGTACGGAAGACGAAACCACTTTAGTGACTGGACTCAAAAACTAATTTACAAGTCATTAAATTAAGCAATAACTGGTACAAAAAAATGTACCAGTTTCACAAGTGGCATTATTTTTATATAGTCAATAGCTGCTTCTTTAACTATGGACTAATGACTAATGACCATATACTTATTCAGACTCAGGGAAAGTTTGTACTTTACCATCGGGACTGAGAAGAACTCGAATCCTTGTCATTTGTCCAGAACGATTGGCAGAAACGAAAGGTTCGCCAATAGCCGGCATTCTTGCTAAGTCAATGTTATCTCTGGCGGCTTTACCTAAAGGTAATATACGCTCAATTTTGCCATCAACCCCTAGCAATAGGCTGTACTCTAAGGTTTGTGAAAATCCTGAAGGTGGTTGCCAACGCTTTTTGAGAAATTCTCTAGCTTCTGCTACCTGCGGTGTATCGAATAGGGTATCGGAGTTAGCTGCTGCTGTAGTCGAGGTGGTTTTAGGTTCATCCCCTAATTTATCTATAAAGGGGCTAGTATCTGGCGCTTGTGAAGGGGTATTAACTGAAGAATTACTTCTAACCCGCGCTGATTGTGTGGCTACAGGTGAGATTTGTGGAATTGGGCTGGGAATGGTGGCTAATGGTGGGGGTACTGGTGGAATACTAGATGAAGAGTTGCTTATAGAAGTAGATAATCTAGGAGGTAAACTGCGCTTAAGAGTAATTCCCTCTGGGCTAGTTAATTTTGTGGGATTAGGTTGAATAGCAATTTGTTGTCCTGGAAGAGTAGTAGAGGAATTACCAGGAAGAGAGGGAATTTGTAGCTGAGGTTGATTCTGTCCCTGTTTTGTTCTCAGAGAATTTGGTACTAACGTAGAACTTGTAATGTTAGCAGGGAGAGGTGCTGTCGGTAAGGTTGCACTTGGTGGTGGCGGAGTCGAACCTATTGGTAGAGGTGATAAATTATTTGAGGGAACAAGTTCAGTTTGAGGTGCAGGAAAGTTAGGACTGGGTGCTGGTTGTAAAGCAATTTGTTCATTGCTGGAATTACTTGTCTTAGCTGTCTGCTGGTCTTTTTGTCTATTGTTAGCGTATTGCCAAGTTAAAGGCGTTAGACCTAAAGCTAATACTAGTACAGCCGCAACAGGGGCCCATGTCGGCAATCTTGCTACAGAACTAGTGTTATTGAGGGCTGGTAAAGCCATCACATCTGTTGAGTATTCGTCTAGAGCTGTTGCTAAATCGAACAGTTGCAACAGACTCAGTTGGATAACAGGGCCAGATACAGGATTAGCTAAGGAACCAAGATAAAGATTATGTGTTAAATTATCACCCGGTTCTAAGTAGATGTTTGAGCCTAATATTTGGGGTGTAAAAGATTTTGATCTAGGTAAAAGTGCAGCTTGATAAGAATCTGTTAAATCTTGGGTGGGTACTTTAGTTGAATCTTCGACTCCAGAGAAACTGAGCCAAAAGCTTTCCGGTGGCTGTTGGAGAAATTGCTGTACATAAGTGGTGACAGCATCACATAGGGTTTCTAGTTGATCGCGATCGCCACGAATTGGTACTCTGTTTTCTTCTGGCAGTTGTGGGTCATCAAAGCGCAACTCAAAAGTTAACTGTCGCAGAACAGGTTTACCCATCCAACGGGACAAAGGGGAGCTTTGCGCCAATACTTCTAGCGTACAAGTAGGTGGTGTGTAGCGACGAATGACAGAATTAGATAGAGGCATGGCAAGAACAGCGAAGGAGATGTTTTCAAGGTTTTGCGGAACGGTCGATGAGTGCTAGCCAGAGACGGCGGTGTCCACCAGGAGCGCTATAAAACAGCAAATCTACAAGCAGTTTGAGCGCTAGGTGTGTTAATAAATCCGTCGAGATTTGCTCGTCCTCTTCCATCCGCTCTTGGTAGGTATTGCAGAAAGCATCTATGTAATCTCCAAGTAAAGCAGCCTGATGAGGTTCCCGATTCTTTCCCGCCATTTGTTCGAGTAAACCTACGGCACGACGGATTAATTCTTGATGCTGCTGGGCAAGATAGCAGATGATGAGAACAAGCGATCGCGCTTCCTCCACATCCAACTTTTTCCGCCCTCCTTGGCCTTTGCGTAAAGGATTAGACTGACGCAAGCGCCATAAAGCTACGCGGTCTGGAACTTTCGACTCTAAGTTAAGATTAGTCGCAGCCGAAAGCATAGCTTCCGAACCAATTCCAGTTAGGGTTTCCAGAGCCAACAGCACCAAGTCTAACTGAGTTTTGATGTTGTCCCATTCAACTACATTTGGAGTTGGTAGTTTAATTAAATCCTCCCATTGAGAATTGGGAGTAGCTGAATCAGCGGCCGTTTGCATAACTTTTAGCATAGGTGATCAGGCTGGTAGGGGCTGTTGCTGTTACCCATTTTGAAACCAGACTCTTGATCATGGGAGTTGGTTTCCTGTGCAGGCGGCTAGAAGATAGCGGTTGGAGGCTAAAGGTTATTACTTGTGGGCTAGGGTTCCGTAACGCTCAAACAATTGTTTTAAGTTGGCTAATTAGTGGGAGAAACCCACAATCAAAGATAAAATCTCTTTTCTAATTCCTAGCCCCTAGTCTCTAAACCTTTTTTCCAACCCTGTACTAGCTTTTCGTACTTTGGTCAACAGCAATTGTCACTGTCTTACTCTACTAGATGAAAATTTATTTTCAACAGTGTAGAAAGTAATTCTTTTTGGTAAAATATACTCACTATTATCTAATATTCAAGTACTTAAGTATAACTAAATAACATTAGAATTTTTAATATTTAATTCTCAATTAGCAGCATCATCAAGCAGTCGAGACTTTTTATAAAGTATAAAAAGTAATATTTATTGCAATTACTTTATTAATTAAATTCATTAAATAAAGGTAGAGAACCGGATCATTCTCTACCTTTGTTTTAAGTTATGAGTGCTGTTAGCGGTAGCGGCGCGTTTAGCGCGTGCTGAGTAATTATTTTCTCCCCTGCACCCCTACTCCCCCATCTCTTACCTTTTACTTTCACGAAACATGAGCAACCGTTACCCCACTACCACCATCAGCTTGTTCTGCCGCTTCGTGGTGGCTAACTCTGGGATGCTGTTGTAAATAGGCGTGGACACCTTGACGCAGCTTGCCAGTCCCGTGTCCGTGAATAATCCAGATTGGGCCGCTAGCTTCGGAAATGGCTTTATCTAAGATGTACTCAGCATCAGCCACCCGCTTACCCCGGATATCAAAAGTGTTTTTGGAGGTGCGAATTGCTGGGGTAGGTTGGGCTGGTTGGGGAATTGGTGCTGGCGTTGGTTTAGGCTTGGCAACTGGTTCGGGTTTTTGTCCATCAAGGGATTCGATGTCTTGTAGCTTCACCGTCATTTTCATGATGCCAAAGCGGACGGTTAACTCACCATCCTCATCGGGAGCCGTTAAAACCTCTGCGGTTTGCCCTAATTGCGGAATACGGATGCGATCGCCAACTTTCGGCACAAACCCTAATTTTGGTTTTGGTGGTGCTACTGGTTGATACTTCTGGGAAATCTGATTGAGGGCGTTAGTGGCTTGTTGGGCATCTTGGGCTGTGGCTGTACCTTGCTGCAAGCGGCGGATGACTTTGGCAATTTCGCCTTTGGCTTGGTTAATAGCTTGCTGCACAGCGACTTCCTGAGAAGCCTTAAGCGATTGTTCTCGCTCCTGTAATGCAGCCGCCTTCTCTGATACCTCTTTATACAGGCGTTCAGCTTGCTGTAATATTTTTTGCGCCTCAGCAGCCTTCGTTTCCTGGCGGCGACGTTGGGCTTCTAACCCAGCAATTACTTGATTAACTTCGTCTGTGGCTTCACCTACTTGAGTTTTCGCCTCTTCTACAACTTCTTTTTTCAACCCCAAACGCAACGCGATCGCCAACGCATTAGAACGTCCTGGAATCCCCCACAATAGGCGATAGGTAGGCGACAAAGTAGCATCATCAAATTCTACAGAAGCATTTTCAAAACGCTGATCCTCGTATTTGAGGGCTTTTAATTCGCCAAAGTGCGTTGTGGCAATCGTTAGCTGGGCATGATCTGCGAGGTATTGTAAAAGTGCGATCGCCAAAGCACTACCCTCAGCCGGATCTGTTCCTGCACCTACTTCGTCTAATAAAACCAGGGATGCAGGAAATGAGGAATATTTTTCTCCCTCATCTCTCCCCAGTTCTTCATCTCCTAAAGCATTCAAAATCCGACTAATCCGGCGGATATGCCCTGAAAATGTGGATAAACTTTGCTGTAGGGATTGTTCGTCACCGATATCAGCTAATACTTGGTCAAACCAAGGCATTTCTACTGGTTCGCGGGCGGGTATGAATAAACCCACCTTCGCCATTAAGGCTGCTAGTCCAAGGGTTTTTAATGTTACCGTCTTCCCACCAGTGTTAGGCCCGGTAATCGTCACTACCCGGATATGAGGACTGATTAACAAGTCTACTGGGATCACTGGATGACCTTGTTCATGTTGATTTTGCCACACTAACAAGGGATGGCGTAGCTGTCGTAGAGTGACTAATTCTTGTTCTTGGCGATTAATAAATCTGGGGGGATTGGCTTTGAGCCAAAAACTGTATCTAGCTCTAGCCGTTGCCATATCTAAGGTAGTGACAATCGCCAGTAACCTTTCCAAATCTGGTTTAACGGCTGCTACTTTTTCCGTCAAAACCCGGCGAATTGCTTCTTCTTCCGCTTGTTCTCGTTTTAATGTCTGCCGCAGTTGATTACCCATCGGCACAACAGAATTAGGCTCTATATACAGCGTCGCCCCACTAGTAGAGGTGTCATGCACAATACCAGGAATGGCATCTTTTTGGGGTGCTTTTACCGGGATAACAAAGCGATCGCCTCTTTGAGTAATTATCTGTTCTTGAACTGCATTAGATTTTACTTGTAAAATATTTTGCAGCTTTTGCGTAATTTGACTCCGCAATCTCCGCAGTTCGGTACGAATTTCACCTAACTTAGTGCTAGCACGGTCAGCGACTTGTCCACGCTCATCAATACAGAGATGTATCTCTTGCTCTAGTTCAGGGTAAGTACGTAACTCAGCCACTAATTGAGTTAAAATTGGTGTGTCTTCTTGGTTATCAATTATACGTCGTAAATTTCTCGCACCAGCAAGGGTAGTAGCGATCGCTAACAGTTCATCACCAGCCAAAATCCCTTGTAGTTCCGCTCTTTCTAAGGAATCACCAATATCTTGGATACCCTCAAAAGATAAACCACTAGCCAGACGGCTTTCCAGTTGATATACTTCTTTGGTCTGTGATAATAACTGCTCACTTGCTATCTGAGATACAGGGATTTGCAGATGCAGTGATGCGATCGCCCCAAGCTTAGTTGCCGCAAATGTAGAAAGATGCTGACAAAGGCGATACCATTCTAGTAGTTCTAAAGTTTCAGATTGAATCAAGGCTGCAAAATCAAATCTGAAGTGATCGTAACAATTCTAGCCTTTATCTTATCAGTTGACAGTGGTCAATAGTCCATAGTCCATAGTCAAAAGTTATTTTCCCTCATCTCCCCCATCTTCCTCCACTCCCGGTTGGTGAGCGTAGCCGTACCACTCCGTGGAAGCAAGCTACGCGGAGCGTCTGTCTCCGACACGCTCCGCGAACGCAGAGAACCACTCCCCACTCCCTACCCTCTTACTTCCGCAGGTAACTAAAACTCGGATCAGGTCTACCTACATAGCACGAGCGGGTGAACTGGTATTTTTTGATAATTGCCAATGATTGTTCTGCTTCAGCTTGATTGTTATCAAAATCAAACATCCAGTGATTACCGTCTACAATTTTCCAGCGATTATTTATCTTGTTGACGGTTGTAGTAGCAGGATTAAACGCTACACAGTCTTCGCCAGGCATTGCAGCAGATGGGGCAGTATTATTAACTAATAGATATGTAAAAGATGGTTGTGGTCTTCCAACAAAACAGGATTTATTCATGCGGTAGTTCTTGATAACCTGAAAAGCCTGCTTCGCCTCGCTGGCTTTGTTACCAAAATCAAACATCCAATGATTACCACCCTCAACTATCTTCCAACTACCATTAACTTGATTAACAGTAATATTATTAGGGTCAAAGGCGATACAATCTTCTTTCAGTGCTTGTGTTTGTATTGATACCGAGTTAGAACGGTAGGTTTTCTTTGTTCTTCTATCAGTCAAAACAATATATACAGAACTTGGTGGTGTTTGACCTTGCTCAACAGCAAACCAAAGAGAATTTAGATTTTGTGGCGAAGAAAAAGCACAGAAGCCGTAAATCTTTTGATTAGTTTGAGCATCATAAATATCTACCCAAGTTCTAGAAGAATTTTTATTGAGTCCGCAAGGTGGTAAATCTGGCGCACTCTCAAACAACTGAGATGGAAATGCAGCCGAGTTAGCTACAGCCAAGTTATACCGTTGAAAATTCTTCCCTGCATTTGTATAAGCTTCTTGACCTTTAAATACTAACTCTGGCTGAGGAATTTGATTAGAGACAAGTTGCAGCTTGGACAATGCTGGAGTTTGGACAGCATTAACAGCAGTCGTAATATTAGAAAAACTTGATAATACCAATCCTGCGATCACAAAACTTGCAAACTTACTATAATTTCTGACTAACATATTCACAAAACCTTTAACAACATTGAATACCAAAAGATTTACGTACTTACGCAATTTCTAAAGGCTATTCATCAATAGGTTGCTCAAGGAAACTTTATGCACTAATCCCAAAATTCTCAACGAATTAACTGAAAAAAGACCTCACACCCCTCCGCGCTAACCTCAGCGCTCCTCCGCGTTAAAATTCTGCCATCTCTAACACTTAGTGAAAAAAATCGCTGCAAACTGCCTCACAATTTGATACCCTAGCAAGAACAGATTTGAGAAAAGTTAACAGCGTGGAAATTCAACTTGGGCGGGGGAAGACAGCTCGTAGAGCCTACGGCATTGATGAAATTGCTCTAGTCCCCGGTAACAGAACACTCGATCCGAGTTTAGCCGATACTCGGTGGAAAATTGGCAATATTGAACGAGAAATTCCCATTATCGCCAGTGCGATGGATGGGGTTGTTGATGTGAAGATGGCTGTGCGTTTATCACAGCTTGGTGCATTGGGCGTTCTCAACTTGGAAGGGATTCAAACTCGCTATGCTGACCCAGAACCGATTTTAGATCGGATTGCGTCAGTTGGCAAAGATGAATTTGTTTCTTTGATGCAGGAACTATACGCCGAACCCATCAAGCCAGAATTAATCACCAAACGCATTCAAGAAATTAAAGCACAAGGTGGAATTGCAGCTGTGAGCGCCACTCCTATAGGCGCAAGTAGATACGGTGAGGTAGTAGCCAAAGCTGGGGCAGATTTATTCTTCATTCAAGCCACGGTAGTTTCTACCGCTCACCTCTCACCAGAGTCGGTAACGCCTCTGGATTTGGCTGAATTTTGCCGTTCTATGCCCATCCCTGTGATTTTAGGTAACTGTGTGACTTACGATGTCACATTGAACTTAATGAAAGCAGGAGCAGCCGCAGTATTAGTAGGCATTGGCCCAGGTGCGGCTTGTACCTCTCGTGGCGTGTTGGGTGTAGGCGTACCTCAAGCAACTGCGATCGCAGATTGTGCCGCCGCACGGGATGATTTTTATCGAGAGACTGGTAAATATGTACCCATCATCGCTGATGGTGGTTTAATCACTGGTGGCGACATTTGCAAATGTATTGCTTGTGGTGCTGACGGCGTAATGATTGGTTCACCCTTTGCTAGAGCCGCCCAAGCCCCAGGACGAGGCTTCCATTGGGGTATGGCTACACCCAGCCCAGTATTGCCCAGAGGAACCCGCATTCGTGTCGGTACTACAGGAACTCTCGAACAAATTCTGACTGGGCCAGCCGGGTTAGATGATGGTACTCATAACCTCTTAGGAGCGTTAAAAACTAGCATGGGTACTTTAGGAGCAAAAGATATTAAAGAAATGCAGCAAGTTGAAGTAGTAATTGCTCCCTCATTGTTAACTGAAGGCAAAGTTTATCAGAAAGCTCAACAATTAGGTATGGGTAAATAAAAAGTTTTTTGTCAGTGGTCAGTAGTTAGTAGTTAGTAGCTTTCGCTCTGTAAAGCTAGCCCACAAAGACATAGGTATTAGACACCAAACAAAAACAACTGTCAACTGACAACTTTAAATTATTCAGAAAATTTTTCCAGAGTTTTAAACATCCACTGGAAAAATCTCATATGTCGCCTACAATAGATATAGCGGAGACGCATGTTTCCGTTCACTCCTCACACCACACTCCGCCCGGACTACTGTTCGGGCGGTTCCTTATATATAAATAAATTCTTCAGCTTCTTTGCAAATGTACATCCTTCGTGTTTTGGGCAGTTGTTTTTGCTATGGTAGAATTTTCACGAAAGTCAGAAATATAATTGGCAAAGGTTTTTAGGCATGTCAGCAGCCGCACAAGTTACAGATTCTACTTTTAAGCAAGAAGTACTCGACAGCGATGTACCAGTTCTGGTCGATTTTTGGGCCCCCTGGTGTGGCCCTTGCAGAATGGTCGCTCCTGTTGTTGAGGAAGTAGCTCAACAGTATGAAGGTAAAGTCAAAGTGGTGAAAGTTAACACTGATGAGAATCCGCAAGTTGCAAGTCAGTATGGCATCCGCAGTATTCCCACGCTTATGATCTTTAAAGGTGGAGCAAAAGTCGATATGGTAGTCGGCGCGGTTCCTAAAACCACATTGTCCCAAACTCTGGAAAAGCATATCTGACACTCAATCAGTAGGAAACTCTTGTTGAGTAATCTATTGTCGTCGTTTAGTTTGGATAAATTTCATCTACTACTTTTATGAGGCGCAAATTATAGCGCCTCATAAAATTTTCTTATGAAAAGAATAAACTCAAACAACATGATTAAACTGAAAAATTTCTCCCACTGAATAATGACTTCTAAATTATTACTTTGAAGTATGAGCTTTAAATAGAAAAATCCATAGCAATTCTACTTTGTTCATCAATTTATTTATATAGTCTTTGAATAAAGATTCACAAAGAAAATAAATAAAAAGGTAAGTTTTTTTAAAATCAAATATTCTTTTAATAGAGAAATATCATGTTTTGGAAAAAATTGCTTAACTAAAAATGTTAAATTTCAAAATAGAGTCTAGTTACCAACTGGACAATGTGAAATATAACCATGATTTTTTTAAAAATTGAACTATCCTTAGATAGACTTAAAAAGTATTTTCATGAGTTATCCCTAACTGCTGAATTTTTCTGAAATTGCCAAGCAGTTGATAAATTGCACACAAAAATTAGGTAAAATGTAATGCCATTGTGGTGGCATCTCTCATGACCTCATCTGCGTCCTTCGACACATTCGAGTCTCTCCAAGCCGATATTACGGAATTAATTGATCGCTTGCCGACATTAAAGAATCGGCAGCTAATTCACAATGCTTTGGCAACCATAGTCCGTCTAGCTGATAGCGATATTGAACGTCTCGACTGGAAAATACTGTCTGCTGCCTTAGCAGACATGGAGCAAGGCTTTAAATTATTTTATGATTACCGACATGTCCGCAAAGTGACTATCTTCGGTTCGGCTCGTCTATCACCAGCCAGTCCAGAGTACCAAATGGCAGCAGAATTTGCCCGTGCAGTGACCGAGCTAGGATTTATGGTCATGACAGGGGGTGGTGGTGGTATCATGCAGGCCGGACACGAAGGCGCAGGGCGGGAAAATTCCTTTGGCTTAAATATCCAACTACCGTTTGAGCAACAGGCGAACCCAGTAATTGAAGGTGATCCTAAACTAATTCACTTCAAATACTTCTTTACACGCAAGCTGTTCCTCCTCAAAGAAAGCGATGCTATAGCCTTATTTCCTGGTGGGTTCGGTACTCAAGACGAGGCGTTTGAGTGCATGACCTTGAGTCAGACAGGTAAATTTGGCCCTGTACCAGTAGTTTTAATAGACCATCCAGGCGGTGACTATTGGCAGGCTTGGAGTGAATATATCAATCAGCATCTTGTGAAAACTGGGCTGGTAAGTCCTGAAGACCCCAACCTGTACACGGTGACAGATAACCTAGAAGTGGCTTGCAATGCCATTATTCGCTTTTATCAGGTGTATCACTCATGTCGTTATGTGGGCGATAAATTAGTAATTCGCTTAATCCAGGAATTATCAGATGATGAGGTTGAGCAACTCAATAGTCAATTCAGTAGCATTCTAGTGAAAGGGAAAATTGAGAAAAGCCAGTCTCTACCCCAGGAAAGCCAGGACGAAACCATTGGACTACCCCGCCTAGTTTTATACTTTAATCAACGAGACTTGGGACG
Organism: Nostoc sp. MS1; assembly: GCF_019976755.1. Taxonomy (NCBI): domain Bacteria; kingdom Bacillati; phylum Cyanobacteriota; class Cyanophyceae; order Nostocales; family Nostocaceae; genus Nostoc; species Nostoc sp. MS1. Next base: position 3,080,373 of record NZ_AP023441.1, on the reverse strand, counting down.
CTTGTATCAAATGATTGGCTTAATTAATCAAATGGGTAGTAGTTCGACAAAAGAACAGGTACATCCAGAGAAGAAGTAGGTAGTTGACAGTTGACAGTTGACAGAGTGTTTTCTCCCTTGCCCTCCTTGTCTCCCCCATCTCCCCCTACTTCCTCATCTCCCTCATCTCCCCACTCCCCAATGAGAAAAACAGCAGTTATCATTACTCCATGCTGATTAACAGCTTAAAGGGCGTATATTAGCACAGGAAACTATATATTAAATTCTAAGTGGGGAGAGTAGATAATGCTGGAATTGTTGAGTTCGGGTTTGGTTTCTATCTGGCTGGAAATGGCTGGGGTAAAAATCAGACCTGCGGATGCTCTAGATGTGGTAACTTGGCAAAGTAGCCCTGGCTTAGTTATTGCAAATGACCCTAATCCAGCAGGATTTAATACGGTCAAGGACTACCTCCAAGGATTAATTACAACAAAACTCATAGCCCAGAATCTAGAAAGTAGCCAAGGAGTTTGGTTACAGTCGGGGCCGATGTTAATGGCTAATCATCAAGGGACTACGCCTTTGCCGGCTGCTTCCCTGACTAAAATTGCTACTTCGCTGGCAGCTTTTACAACTCTGGGGCCAGAGTATCAATTTGAAACTACGATCGCTACTAATGGATCAGTAGTTAATGGTGTGTTACAAGGCGATTTAATTATTAATGGCAACGGCGATCCTATGTTTGTTTGGGAAGAAGCGATCGCTTTAGGTAACACTCTCAATAAAATGGGGATTAAGCAAGTTAAGGGTAATTTGGTAATTACAGGCAATTTTGCTATGAATTTCCAACGTTACCCCGTATTGGCTGGGCAAATGCTCAAACAAGCATTAAATTCTAAAACTTGGACTCGTCCGGCAATTTACATCCATTCCATCATGCCGAAGGGAACACCAAAGCCACAGGTAGCAATTAACGGCACAATTAAATACTCAGCCCAACCTGTCCCTAAACAAACTTTACTGGTACGTCATCGTTCTATACCCTTGAAGCAGATTCTCAAGGAAATGAACGTATACAGTAACAATGAAATAGCTCAAATGTTGGCAGATGATATAGGTGGACACCAAGTAGTACAGACCAAGGCTGCCAAATTAGCAAGAGTACCACAGGAAGAAATTCAATTAATTAATGGTTCTGGACTAGGCCCAGAAAATCGTATTTCACCCAGAGCAGTTTGTGCAATGTTAATGGCATTGCAACAAGAAGCTGCGACTTATCAACTCAACTTGGCAGACTTATTTGCGATGTCTGGTTTTGACCATAGAGGTACATTACACTCTAGGCATCTCCCCCCGGACACTGTAATTAAAACTGGTACTCTGCGTGATGTAAGTGCTTTAGCTGGAGTTGTCCCAACCCGCGATCGCGGTTTAGTTTGGTTTGCTATCATTAACCGTGGCCCCCAAGTTGGCGCTTTCCGTCAACAACAAGACAAACTCCTGCAACGTATCGTGCAACTGTTACAAGTAGCACCGAGTACACCCACAGCCCTCACACCCCACTCACCTAATTCCTTACCCGACCTTGGCGATACTAAACGGAGTGAAATTGTGTATGGAGGTTAGTCATTAGTCATTAGTCATTGGCTACGCACTTGTAATTACGAATTACTAAAGGATGATGCTGACAGTATTTTTTCGGGTACTGGTTGTTGTAGACTACATCTAAGTAATGTACGTGCATCTTTTAAATTTGTAGCCCAGTGAAAACCATCCTGATTTTGTCAGCTCATCCAAGTGACGGTAGACCTCTACGGTTAGATCAAGAAGTACGAGACATTGAAGCGGGTTTAGAACGTTCTAGAAACCGAGAGCAGTTTCAAGTTATTTCTAAATGGGCGGTACGTACTCAAGATTTACGACGGGCGTTATTAGATCACAACCCTCATATTGTCCATTTTTCTGGACATGGTGCAGGTAAGGCAGGTTTAGTTTTAGAAGATGAAACTGGGAAAGGTCAGCTAGTAAGTACAAAAGCACTAGCCAAGCTATTTGAATTGTGTAAAGACTCAATTGAATGTCTATTTTTAAATTCCTGCTACAGCGAGGCACAAGCTGAGGAGATTTATCAGCACATTGATTGTGTTGTCGGGATGAATGACGAAATTGGAGATGTAGCAGCTAGAGAATTTGCGATCGCCTTTTATGATGCGCTGGGGGCTAATCGGTCATACGAAGATGCTTACGAGTTTGGCTGTAATGCAGTCGACTTGCAAAGTATACCAGAGTCGGCAATTCCTGTGCTAAAGAGTAGAAAGATTCGTAACAACCAAGCCCAGATAATTAAGCCCTTATCTTTAGAAAATCCCGAAGGGCAAGTTTCCCTAGATTCGCCTTTCTATGTTGTCCGTCCGCCAATTGAAACAGACTGTTTTGAAGCAACTCTTACAGATGGGGCGCTAATTCGCATCAAAGCTCCCCGGCAGATGGGTAAAAGCTCATTAATGTCAAGAATTTTGGATCATGCACAGCAACAAAATTATCGTACTGCTTATTTGAATTTTGAGGAAGCGGACGCAGACTTTTTAAGTAATTTAGATTTGTTCTTGCAATGGTTCTGCGCCAGTATTAGCGACAATTTGAATTTATCAAGTCAATTAGAAGACTACTGGAAAGGGCTTTTGGGGAGTAAGAATAAAGCCAGTAATTACTTCCAAAGGTATTTATTAAAGCAAGTTGAGACACCCATTGTCTTGGGTTTGGATGAGGTGGATGAAATATTTAAACACCCAACAATTGCTACTGACTTCTTTGGGTTACTGCGGGCTTGGCATGAACGGGCTAAAAATGACCCAATTTGGCAAAAACTCAGGCTAGTAATAGTTCATTCCAAAGAAGTTTACATTCCTTTGAATATTAATCAGTCGCCGTTTAATGTGGGTTTACCTGTAGAGTTACCTGAGTTAATTCAAAGCCAAGTAGAAGATTTAGTGCAGCGTCATGGGTTGAATTGGTCGAAATCCCAGATAAATGAGTTGATGCTGTGGGTGGGAGGACATCCTTATTTGGTCAGGGTGGCATTGTATAACATTGCGCGGGGTCGGATGACCTTAGAAAAGTTAGAACAAGTTGCACCCACGGAAGAAGGCCCCTACAGCGACCACCTGCGCCGCCATTTATTGAACTTACAAGCTGATGCTGAATTGTTAGCAGCTATTAAAGAAGTAGTGAAAGCAGAACAACCCGTAGATGTGGGATCTGTAGCAGCGTTCAAACTCCGCAGTATGGGGATAGTGAAATTTCAGGGGAATAAAGTAATGCCATTGTGTCAATTGTATCGGCAATATTTTGGCGATCGCCTGAAGATGTTTTGAATTTTGAATTGTTAATGGACATTGCCTACCATACTCTGGGTGATAACAATAGAAATAATCATAAATAACAGGTAGCGGCGAATGGTGCAAATTATTCAAGGAAAAGATGCCACTTTAGCTGGATTAATTGAGCAATTTGGATTACAAATTGCAGACGATTTCTCCCTCATCTCCCCCTACTCCCCCATCTCCAATTCCTAAGATATGACTAACTACCAATATCAAGTAGGGGGTAGTCTTCCCCCAGATGCGCGGACTTATGTCAAACGAAAAGCTGATGATGATTTGTATGTAGGCTTGACGGCTGGGGAATTTTGTTATGTGCTTAATTCGCGGCAGATGGGGAAGTCTAGCTTGCGGGTGCAGGTGATGCGGCGATTGCAACAGGAGGGGTTTGCCTGTGCATCTGTGGATATTACGGCAATTGGTACGGCGGATATTACTGCTGAACAATGGTACGCCGGGATAATTGATATTTTGGTGGGAGATTTTAATTTATATATTGATTTTGATTTAGAGACTTGGTGGGAAGAGAACAATTTACTTTCACCAGTGCAGCATTTGAGTAAGTTTATTGAACAGGTTTTATTGCCCAGAATTAGAGAAAGAATTGTTATTTTTATTGACGAAATTGATAGTATTCTCAGTCTTGGTTTTAATCTGGATGACTTTTTTGCAGTGATTCGGGATTGTTATAACCGTCGGGCGGATAATCCTGAGTATGAACGGATTACTTTTGCTTTGATTGGGGTGTCTACTCCTTCTGATTTGATTCAAGATAAACGCCGCACACCTTTTAATATTGGCCGGGCAATTGATTTAACGGGTTTTCAATTGGAGGAGGCGCAACCTTTGGCGCAGGGTTTGGCTGTGGTGGGAAATCCCCAGGAGGTAATGGCGGAGGTGTTGGCTTGGACGGGGGGACAGCCGTTTTTGACGCAGAAGGTTTGTAAGTTGATTGGGGAGTGGGGAGATGAGAGAGATGAGGGGGATGAGGGAGTAGGGGGAGATAAGGGAGTAGGGGGGGAATCCAAAATCCAAAATCTAAAATCCAAAATTGAGGGGGTTGTGAGGCGGCGGATTATTGAGAATTGGGAGGGACAGGATGAGCCGGAGCATTTAAAGACGATTCGAGACAGAATCATGCGGAGTGGGGAACAACGGACTGGGCGGTTGTTGGGGTTGTGTCAGCAAATTTTGCAGCAGGAGGAAATTGCAGCTGATGACAGTGCTGAACAAACGGAGTTGCGGCTGTCGGGGTTGGTGGTACGGCGAGATGGTAAGTTGCGATTTTATAACCGCATCTATGAAGAGGTGTTTAAGCAGGAGTGGTGTGAGAATATTCTGGCTAAGTTGCGTCCTTATGCGGTGGCGCTGAGTGCTTGGGTGGACTCTGATTATCAAGATGAATCGCGCTTGTTGACTGGGCAAGCATTACAAGAGGCTTTGGCTTGGCGGACTGGTAAAAGTTTAACTGATGTCGATGACCGATTTTTGGATGCTAGTCAGGAATTAGAAAAGCGCGATTTGCAAAAAAGTTTGGCAGCAGAGGAACAGGCAAAGCAGGTGTTAGCAGAGGCGAACCGGAAAGCTTATCAAAGGATTCGTGTTGGTTTTTTGGTGTTGGGTGTGGCTGTGGTGGGGGCGGTTGTAGCTTTATTATTTGCTCAACATAGTATTGAATTATCTAAGAATGCTGTCGCAGCTAGAGAAACAGCCACAAAAGAAGCAAATGCGGCTAAAAAAGATTTAGAAAAAGCGCAGAAAGCAACGGAAGTTACCAAGAGAGAAAATAGACAAATATTAGAACAAAAATCTTTAGCAGAAAAAAAGTTAAAGACTGCTGAGAACAATGTAAAACAAGCACAGCAAACATTAAATAAAGCTAACGCACAATACAAACAAGCGCAGACACAAGTACAGCAAGCAATTTTCCAGAAGCAAGTGGCACAACAACAACGTGATGAAGCTCAAAGGCTGCGTCAAAATGCCATTGCAGGCTTAAATAGGGCAAGACAAGCACAACAGCAAGCCACAAGGGAACTGCAACAAGCAAAAATAGCCCGTGAAGATGCCCTTACAGCTACGCAACTAGAACAGGCAGGAACAAATGCCTTGCGGGAGTTTAGACGTTTTAGAGAAATTGAGGGATTGTTGTTAGCCGTGCAGAGTGGGGAAAAACTCAAAACTTTAGTCAAGGATAAACAATCTTTAGCAGATTATCCTGCCTATAGTCCTTTGTTTAGTTTGCAGAGTATTCTGCTAGATATTCGGGAAATAAATCGCTTAGAAGGTCATAGCAATTCGGTCTATAGTGTGGTGTTCAGCCCCGATGGCAAAACCTTGGCATCCGCCAGTGCTGACAAGACCATCAAACTGTGGAATCGAGACACAGGTAAACTCATCTCCACTCTAGAAGGTCATAGCGATTCGGTCATTAGTGTGGTGTTCAGCCCCGATGGCAAAACCTTGGCATCCGCCAGTGCTGACAAGACCATCAAACTGTGGAATCGAGACACAGGTAAACTCATCTCCACCCTAGAAGGTCATAGCAATTCGGTCAGAAGTGTGGTGTTCAGCCCCGATGGCAAAACCTTGGCATCCGCCAGTGGTGACAAGACCATCAAACTGTGGAATCGAGACACAGGTAAACTCATCTCCACCCTAGAAGTTCATAGCAATTCGGTCATTAGTGTGGTGTTCAGCCCCGATGGCAAAACCTTGGCTTCCGCCAGTGGTGACAAGACCATCAAACTGTGGAATTTGGATCTGGATGATTTACTGGCGCAGGGTTGCAGTTGGCTGAAGGGTTATTTGATTAGTCATCCTAATGCGCCGAGAGTATGTGGAAATGGGGAGTGGGGAGTAGGGAGTAGGAAGTGGGGGAAATGAGGGGATTGGGTTTGGGGTGAAGGGGCGATCGCTCCAGAAATAAACAGCATTGTTCTCGTTTTAAACCCGACGTTTCTTGTTTCAAGCCCGACGTTTCTTGTTTCAAGCCCGACGTTTCTCATTTCAAGCCCGACGTTTCTCATTTCAAGCCCGACGTTTCTCATTTCAAGCCCGACGTTTCTCATTTCAAGCCTGACGATTCTTGTTTCAAGCCTGACGATTCTTGTTTCAAGCCTGACGATTCTTGTTTCAAGCCTGACGTTTCTCGTTTCAAACCTGACGTTTCTCGTTCTAAACTGAAATGTTTCGTGTTGATGGCGTAGGCGGAGCATCGTCGTAGACATCGCCCTAATTTCTCGCTTTTGGTTCTTCGGGGATAATCTCTGTGACTACGCGATCGCCAGAATTACCACCCCTAACTACTATATTCTCGGTTTCCAAATTACCGACGGCTGTGTCACCGTTAAAGGTTAAAGCAGGGTCAACTTGTTTATAGACTACATTTCCCTGTGCTTCCACTAATTTCTTATCGAGATACCATGTCAGTTTTTGCGAGTTGAGGGTTTGGCGACGTTGACCCACAGCATTTACATTACCTGTGAGATAAGCTGTTTTTTGAGGTATCCTCATTTCTCCCTGATTAGCTGTGACAGTTAATTTATCCACCCGTTGAAATATGCGGAGGGGTGAATTTGTGGTGACAGTTTCCGTGTTCATATTCCAATTCATCGATTTACCAATTATTTGTGCTGGTGGATCTAGTAAATCAATTTGGGAATTGTTATTCACTGTAGCAATTTTGGTTTTTAAGTTGACTTCCCCAGAGTCTCCCCGACCGCGATCTGTGATTTGATTGTTCTTGTAGCGGTCAAATTGAATTGGGCGATCGCCAATTAATTTTTCTTCTTTAATCTGCCAAATCAAGTGTTCAGTTCGCATTTGCATTTGGGGATCAAGGGAGTTAGCAACCACACCACCGGAAAAATCCATACGTTGTTCGCGGGTTTTGACCTTAGCTTCCTGTGCGGTTGCTTGTAGTTGTTTATGAGTTCCATTAATTTTGTTGCGAACAATCAATAAATCTTCTTTTGGTCGCCATTCTAATTCATTACCTTGTAAAACTACGCCATTTTTCGGGTCTGTAGCTAATATTTTTCCTTTAAGAAATAGTTGTTTTCCATCTTGGGCAATGTCGGCTTTTTCGCCTTTAACTTGATAAACTATTTGCCCATCTTGGTACAATTCACCATAGGGGCTTAAGGCTTCACCGATTTCTTTTTCTTTTGTATATTGTGCCTGTTTGGCTTTAACTCGCCATACAGGCCGCCCCACTTCATCTGCTTGTTCTAAGGTCACATCAAAGAATGTTAAGCTACTATCTCGTCTACCGGGGTCAGCATTATTCTGTTGATTATTTGCAGGTAGTTTACCAACACAAGCTGTTAAACCAATGATTAATAATGTAGTTAAAAATAAATAATTCCACTTAATTTTAAATCTCATATCTACTTAAATATTATTTAATTCGTAAGTTATTAGAGGCTGTTTAAAAAGTTATTAACTGTGATTTTAGACACTTATTTATCCCCCCTAACCCCCCTTTTTAAGGGGGGGATTTCTTTAAGTTCCCCTTTGTAAGGGGGATTTAGGGGGATCTAAAAGTATTTGATACACCATTAGCGACTTTTCAAACATCCTCTTAAACCAGTACCACAAACAACTGACACACAGTGCAAATAAAAGTGGGGGGAAGTTTTGCTGTTTCCCCCCTGTTAGTTAAAATTATGATTTTTTGCTGTCTTTTAAATGGCTCATGAATCTTGAAGTCCTAAGTGTCCATCACTGGGATCATCTAAAAATCCCATAGCTGATAAAGGTCGATAGGGGTAGCTTTGGCGGGGGGTTTTTTGGATATCTTCTTTGATAGCCTCTAAATCAATATAGCGATCGCTCACATTAATTAAGCTATCACTAGTCATTGACCTTAAGCTGACGACTTCTACCCGCACCCCACGATAACTGACAGAATTGACTGCATAAGCCAAATCCCCATCACCACTGACTAGGACAGCCGTATCATAGGAATCGACTAAAGCCATCATATCCACAGCTATTTCTACATCTAGGTTGGCTTTTTTTGAGCCATCTGGCAACTGTACCAAATCTTTGGCAATGACGCGATAACCATTACGCCGCATCCACAACAAAAAGCCTTGTTGCTTTTCATTGGTTCTATCTACACCAGTGTAGAAAAAAGCTCTTAACAATCGAGAACCGCCAGTCAAACGACATAGCAATTTTGTGTAATCTATTTCAATCCCTAATTGCAAAGCAGCGTAAAATAGATTTGACCCATCAATAAAAATGGCAACTCGTCCTCGATTTTCTAAAACCTGTTCTGGTGTAAATATCGAATCATTTTCCAGATTATTCAACATTGATGTCATACCTCAATTTTATCCTTGTTATTTTTGATATTTGTTATCAATTGTGGTTTTTGAGATTGGCTTATGATAATGTTCCGGGGCTAATATAAAGTTCAGCCCCGTTAATTTTTTGAAAAAAGAATTAAGATAAACTGAATTGGCTTTAATCAAAAATAAAAAACGTTTGTGCTTACTTTGGTGGTTCTATGCGTTTAAAAATGGGTTGGGGTTGAGCTAACTGTTGTTGATTAGATAGTAAGCCCCATTGGGAATGAATCTCAAAAGGGACAATATCTGTTTGTTCGTTAAAGTCAATTCCTAAGCCCAGTTGCCGATAAATGTTGCTACTGATATTAGGAATTACTGGCGATAGTAAGTAAGCTGATAGCCTGACAGATTCTAAAACAGTGTATAGTACAGTTTCTACTTCCTGTTGTCGTCCTTGTTTATATAATGTCCAAGGTGCTTGTTCATCAATAAACTTATTGCTGGCTTGCACTAATGACAGTACAAGTTCGCAAGCTTGATTAAAAGCTAACACTTCATAGGCTTGTTTGACTTTATCTCCTAAACTTACACCTAGTCTTTTCAAAGCATTTTCCGCCGGAATATCCTCATGGGTAATTGATAGCGCATAGTTAGCGCAGTATTTTTTCACCATGTTTAAGGTGCGATTGAGCAAATTACCTAAATCATTTGCTAAATCTGCATTCAAAACATTGATGAACCTAATTTCATTAAAGTCGCCATCTTTGCCAAATTCGATTTCCTTAAGGAAGTAATAACGAACTGCATCACTTCCATATTGCTGCACTAAAGCAATGGGATCTACAGTATTTCCCAGGCTTTTGCCCATTTTTTGACCATCTTTGGTTAAAAAGCCGTGTCCAAAAACTCTATCTGGTAAAGGTAAGCCAGCAGACAACAACATTGCTGGCCAATACACAGCATGAAAGCGTAGGATATCTTTACCAATGAGGTGTAAGTTTATCGGCCACCATTTTGCCAAAGCATTTTCTAAGGTGGGTTCGGCTTCAGGATCTAACAAAGCTGTGACATAACCAAGCAAGGCATCGAACCAAACATATATGGTATGTTTAGGGTCAGTAGGTATAGGAAAACCCCAATCTAGATTTACCCGCGAAATGGAAAAGTCTTGCAAACCTTGGCTAACAAAGCTGAGAACTTCATTGCGGCGGCTTTCTGGCTGGATAAAGTCGGGGTTAGACTGGTAAAATTCCTCTAATTGAGTTTGATATTTGGAGAGACGGAAAAAGTAGTTTTGTTCGTCTCGCCATTCCACTTCCTTATTAATATGAATAGGGCAACGATTTCCTTCTAGGAGTTCCCGTTCTTCCTTAAATTCTTCACAGGAGACACAATACCAGCCTTTTTGCTGGCCTTGGTAAATATCGCCACGTTCCCACACCCGCCCAAAAAATTCGTTGACAATGGCTTTATGACGCACAGCCGTAGTCCGACTAAAGCGATCGTAGCGAATATTCAATATGTCCCATAAACTCTGAAAGCTGGGAACAACACTGTCACAAAAATCTTGTGGTGCTTTGCCTAAACTCTCGGCTGAACGCTGAATTTTCTGCCCATGTTCATCTGTACCCGTTATTAACAGCACTTCATGCCCCAATAGCTTGTGATATCTTGCTATTGCGTCTGCTGCTATTGTTGTGTAAGCGCTACCAATGTGAGGAACATCGTTTACATAATACAGTGGTGTTGTGAGTGCAAATGTCTTTTTTACTTTATTCACTAGATTCATGGAAAATAAAAAGTCTACTTATAAAAAGGTTTTATATCTTAAGTTCTATTAGTAAAGCCATGCAATTATAAAACATTACCCTCCTTTTCCCAGAATACTTTAATCCTAGCAAATTTACTACTCCAAGAATTATTTCATAATATCTATGATTTCACATAATCATGAAGCAAAGACTGAAATCAAGTCTAAATAATCTTGGTAAATGTTTTGATTGCTTTTAAGGTGATAGAGAATACAAATCTTTCAAAATGGAGAATTTGCTGGCTTTTGTGGATAAAACATTTCTACCTTAAGGCGGTCATGGTATTGGTAAAGAAATGTAAAAATTAAGTCAAGATAAGCTGCGATATTTTCCAAAAAAAACATATTAATTAAATATGAGTCTAAATAACCCTCTAGATATTTCCCGGACATTATTAACAACACTCTCTACTAAAACGTTTCGCTATTACGAGGATCGCATTCCCCAAGATGCTAGTTTGTTAATAGTGAGCAATCATCGCAGTTTTATGGATGCACTGGTGTTAATGGCGGCCTTATCAAGTCCCATTCGCTTTGCTTGCCACCACTATATGGGACAAGTGCCAATACTGCGAGAGTTTGTCACAGGACAGTTGGGTTGCTTTCCCTTAGAGGAAAATCAGAACCGTCAGCAAAGCTTTTTTACCCAGTCACAGAAGCTACTACAGTCAAAACAGATGGTAGGAGTATTTCCCGAAGGTGCTGATCCGATGGTGAAATATACCCCAGCCGATCAAGTCGGTGATTTTCGTCGCGGCTTCGCGCATCTAGCACTACGTTCTCAGGTGAAGGATTTAGCAGTCTTACCAGTGGCGATCGCTTCCTTAGAGGAGAGCAATACAGCCGCCTTTCCGCTAAAATTGTTGAGTCTCTTCGATCCTTCCGAACCATTATTCAATCAATACGGTTGGCATCCCTTGATAATTTATCATCGGGTGGCCATATTAATCGGTCGTCCTTATTGGATCACATCCCATCATCACAACCAATATCACGGTAAACAGGCGAAAAATGTTGTGGCTGAACTAACCACACACTGCCATGATGAGATTTCTAAGTTACTATACCAGGGTTCTTATTAAGGTGATAGGGGAAAAGTAATAGGGAATATGTATGAATTTGTTGATGTCTTTTATATGATTTATAGCAATAAACTAAGTCCATATATTCCTCAAATTTACCTTGGGGATACTCATCAATAATTCAAAGAATATTTAATTTTAAATGGTATTAATCAAAGGAACTTTAAATAATATGTAATCCGCCCAAGCTATGATTTTAACGGAAGTAAAAAAGCCTATTAGACTTTTACCAAAACTCAGTATACCTATATCCTGTTCCCTGATAGTACATGCAGAACCAAGCTGCATCCTTAGATTGTCTTATTTAGACAAAGTATACTCTATTGATAGAGTAGAGTTTATAAAAACAGTAAATAACATCTAACTTTAACAATGCTGGAAGTTGAATTAAAGCCGTGTTTTCTTACTCCTAGACGAATACAACCAGAGTATCCGTTGTTCGTCTATTTACCAGGAATGGATGGGACTGGTCAATTATTGCGATCGCAAACTGCGGGATTAGAAACAGGCTTTGATGTCCGTTGTTTAGCAATTCCCCGCCAAGACCTCACAAACTGGGACGTTTTGACAAATAACGTTTTAGACTTAATTCATGCAGAATTAGAAAAAAGTTCCCAGCGAGTAGTGTACTTGTGTGGCGAATCCTTTGGCGGTTGCTTGGCGATAAAAGTAGCCATTCAATCACCTAAATTATTTAAACGCCTCATTCTGATTAATCCAGCTTCCGCTTTTAAACTGCGTCCTTGGTTAGATTGGATTTCTCAACTTGTGGAATTAGTTCCAGAATCCCTATATGATGTTGGTGCATTGGGATTATTGCCATTTTTAGCATCTTTGCAACGGATATCTCGCAATATTCGCCATGAACTATTAAAAACGATGCGTTATGTACCAGCCGAAACGGTGGTTTGGCGTTTGTCTTTATTGCGAGAATTTGATGTGAGTGATGAGGAATTACGTTCCATAACTCAAACAACATTATTAATTGCAGGTGGAAGCGATCGCCTGCTACCATCAGTAAACGAAGCTACCCGCTTGGCAAATCTCATCCCTAATTCCCAAGCAGTAATTCTACCTCATTGTGGACACGCCTGTTTACTAGAGGAAGATGTCAACCTTTACGAAATTATGCAATTTAATAACTTTTTAGAAATTAAAAGCCCCAAAATTCCTGACCTTACAATTTCACAACAACATATATAATTCTGTGTCTTTGTGGTTAAAATATTCAACCACAGAGGCACAGAGAATTGTCCTGATTGGCAGATGTTGAAGCTTTTATTAATTGAGTACAACTATAACAGAGCGCTGAATCAGGATGACGAAAGCCCATGCCAGATAAATCACCAGCAAAAATAGAAAAAACTAGTAACCCATCTTTAATAGATAATTTTGCTCAATTTGGGCAAGAAACATTTAAGCAAACACAAAATTTATTTGAGCAAGGAACACAAATCACTGGCAAATTTATCAATAGCTTAAGTGATAATTGGTTAATTAGAAAAGTTTCAGGTGTTTTAAATCTCAATTGGCTAATTGGTGCAAGTGATAACGTAGATTTAGAAAAAGTAGCCACCTCAGTTAACAAACTCAAGCAACAATATCCCCAGGAATCACCAAGCCAAATTGCTCATCGCATCATGGTAGACAAAGCAACGAAATCTGGTGGAGTGGGGTTTGCGAGTAGTATCTTACCAGGAGTAGCCGCAGCTTTACTGGCAGTAGATTTAGCCGCCACAATGAAATTGCAGACAGAAATGCTTTATGAAATTGCGGCTGTATATGGGATGGATTTAAAAGACCCCGCCAGGAAGGGGGAATTGTTGACAATTTTTGGTCTAGGCTTGGGGGGAAATAATCTCCTAAAAGCAGCAGGATTAGCTTTTCTGAGAAATATCCCCTTTGCGGGTGCAGCGATCGCCGCTAGTTCTAATGCCACGATGTGTTATTCGTTAGGATATGCAGCATGTCGGTTTTATGAAGCCAAGTTAGACGAGAAAACCTCGATTAATTCTCCAGAAACATTGGCAAACTTAAAAGCCGAGAGTGAGAAATATTTAGAAAAAGCGATTACACAACAAAGCATCATGGATCAGATACTGGTTCACATGATTGTAGCCAGCCATCCCGAAAAAACCTGGGAACAAATCTTACCAGAGTTACAAGCCGCCAACCTCAGCCCCGCATCCTTAGAAGCCATCAAACAAAATATCAAATCACCCCAACCACTAGACGAGTTACTAAACCAATTAAACCGCGATTTTGCCGTTCCCTTACTAGCCCAGTGTCGCAAAATTGCCCAACTTGACAAACAGAGTACACCAGTTGATGAAGATATTATTAATGCGATCGCCAAAAAATTCAGTATCAGTTAACTGTTAACTGTTAACTATTTTCCTCTGGATCGACACCTAGCGATCGCAGTCGTTCTTTCAACTGTTCTACCTGTTGTTCTGCTTGCTGGCGTGCTAGGGCTTCTGCATCAGCCCTTTTTTGTGCTTCGCGGAGTGCTTGCGCTTGTTCTGTGGGATTTAGTAGCTTTTCCCCTGTATCTTCCCGATAAAAAGCGATTAATTCCCCTTCCACTTGCAACCGCAACCCCAAGGGTTCACTACGACTATCTGTAATTGGTTCGTATACATCATTCCGCAACCGATAGCCTTGCAACTGTCCTTGCACCCATTCGTCTCTGGGGTCAAATAACCAGTATTCTTTCACACCCAGTTGCTCATATAGTGTTTTCTTAAATTCTTGGTCATGATTTTTCGTCCCGGCTGAAGTCATCTCAAAGATGACACAAGGAACTTGTCCCTCTTCCCAAACCTTATAGTTATCTTGTCCACCTGGGGCGACATTAAAAATTACCATGACATCAGGTGCAACCCGCAACTTAGGAAAACCCTGAGAGTAGTAGAGAAACTGATTAGCCAGGACTGTTGCTTGTTGTCCTTGCAAATACTGGCGTAGTATTTCTAGAGTTGCCAGCAAAACACACAGATGAGCATAGCTTTCTGCCAAAGGTTCACCATCAGAACTCGGATAGAACACTTCTGCCCGTTGGTTTGGGGATAAGGCTGAAGTCATAAGTTAAGCCATACAGAAGGTTTAAGGATAATTGTAATTATATGGTCATTAGTCATTAGTCATTAGTCATTAGTTATTAGTCCATAGTCATTAGTTATTCTCTTCTACTTCCCCATCTCCCCCCACTCCCTCATCTTCCCCCACTCCCTCATCTCCCCCATCTCCTCAATTCCCCCTGTTCTGAAACAAAAATTTTGAGCAATACTGGTACAAGAAGGCATATATAGGCAAAATCCCAACATGGCAATTCAATTAAGTGATAAGCCCCTGCTAGAATGGGCGGGCGATAGTTTGGCGATCGCATTATTTGAAGATGCAGTCGAGTTAACTGGCGAACTGGCAAGTTTAGATGAGAAGTTTGCTGGCATCTTAAAAGAGATCATTGCCGAAGAAGAATTTACAGGCAAAGCCAACAGCACTGTTTTTACACGTGTCGGTAGTGGTAATTCATTAAAAAAAATCATTTTGGTGGGTTTAGGCAAACCTGATAGCTTAAAAATCGAAAACCTCAGACGGGCGGCGGCGGCTGTAGGTAGGGTAGCCAAAAAACAAAAAAGCAAAGTTTTGGGTTTGAGTTTTCCCTTGTGGAACAATGATCCCACAGCCTCCGCTCAAGCAATTGCTGAAGGTGTACAACTAGCCTTATATCAAGATATTCGCTTTAAATCAGACCCGGAAGATAAAGTTTCCCAAGTTGAAACTATTGAATTACTAGGTTTTACTGGGCAAGAAGAAGCAATTAACCGTGCCAATCAAATCGTCTCAGGGGTAATTTTGGCTCGGCAATTAGTAGCAGCACCCGCCAACAGCGTTACACCAATTACTATGGCGGAAACTGCTCAACAAATTGCTACTGACCACGGTTTACAAGTGCAAATATTAGAGCGGGAAGAATGCGAAAAGCTAGGTATGGGGGCATTTTTAGGAGTTGCCCTAGCCTCAGATTTGCCGCCTAAATTTATTCACCTCACCTACAAACCAGACGGTACACCCAAGCGCAGAGTCGCCATTATTGGTAAAGGTTTAACCTTCGATTCCGGTGGACTCAATATTAAAGGCGCGGGTAGCGGTATCGAAACCATGAAAACGGATATGGGTGGTGCAGCCGCCACATTAGGCGCAGCTAAGGCCATTGCCCAAATCAAGCCAGATGTGGAAGTTCACTTTATCTCCGCCGTTACTGAAAACATGATTAGCGGTAAGGCTATGCACCCAGGAGACATTCTGACAGCATCAAATGGCAAAACAATCGAAGTGAACAACACTGACGCTGAAGGGCGTTTAACCCTGGCTGATGCGTTAGTATATGCCGATAAATTGGGTTTAGATGCGATCGTTGATTTAGCAACCCTCACAGGTGCTAACGTCACTGCTCTAGGTGAAGACATCGCTGGTTTATATACTCCCGATGATGCTTTAGCAGGGCAGATAGAACAAGCCGCTAGCGAGTCTGGTGAGAAGCTGTGGCGGATGCCAATGGAAGAAAAATATTTTGAAGGGTTGAAGTCTGGTATTGCTGATATGAAGAACACCGGGCCACGCGCTGGCGGTGCTATCACAGCTGCCTTGTTCCTCAAGCAGTTCGTTAAAGATACCCAATGGGCGCACTTAGATATTGCTGGCCCAGTTTGGTCAGATAAAGAAAACGGTTACAACGGACCAGGTGCAACCGGCTACGGCGTAAGGTTGTTGGTTGATTGGGTACTGAGTAATTAATCAGTGAACAGTGAACAGTTATCAGTGAACACAAACTGTTAACTGTTCACTGAACTCGCCAATCCCCAACATTTCATGCTATCTTGGGCTTGCCGTGGAAAATTGTTGCAATAGTAACAACAACTATTCGGTAGTTAGAAAGTTAAGATTTTCAGCCCTGCCATCTGGTAAAATTTGTAAGGTTTCTAGAAGCTCTGAGCAATGGGATCGACTGGCGTACGGATAGCAATTGACGCAATGGGAGGGGATCACGCACCCAACGAAATCGTAGCTGGCGCAGTACGAGCTAGCGAAGAATTGGGTGTAAAAGTCCTGTTGGTGGGTGATCCCCAACAAATTGCCTCAGCCTTGCCACCAAAAACTAATTTGGAGCGGGTGGAGATCGTTCCTGCTGAGGAAGCGATCGCAATGGATGAGGAGCCTTTGAACGCGGTAAGACGCAAGCGCAAGGCTTCGATTAATGTGGCGATGGATTTAGTCAAGCAGCAACAGGCGGATGCAGTATTCTCTGCGGGTCATTCTGGTGCAGCTATGGCATCAGCTTTGCTTCGCTTGGGACGATTACCAGGAGTTGACCGTCCAGCAATTGGCACAGTTTTTCCAACTATCAAAGCTGGTAAACCTGTACTGATACTCGATGTTGGTGCTAATGTAGACTGCCGTCCCAAGTTTTTAGAACAGTTTGCTGTTGTCGGCTCTACATACAGTAAGTACGTATTGGGAACAGACGAACCCAAAGTTGGTTTATTGAACATTGGTGAAGAAGACACCAAGGGGAATGAGTTAGCTCTGCGTACTCATGAATTGTTACGAGCAAATCCCAATATCAAATTTATTGGTAATGCCGAAGGTAGAGACGTACTTTCCGGCGAATTTGATGTGATTGTCTGCGATGGCTTTGTCGGCAACATTTTACTAAAATTCGCTGAGGCGATCGGCGGTGTGATTTTGCAAATCCTGCGGGAAGAACTACCCCAAGGACTGCACGGTCAAATCGGGACAGCTCTTTTAAAACCCAACCTCAAGCGCATCAAACAGCGCATGGATCACGCAGAACATGGCGGTGCTTTGCTGTTGGGTGTATCAGGTGTTTGCCTCATCGGTCACGGTAGCTCTCAAGCACCCTCAGTATTCAACGCCATCCGCATGGCCAAAGAAGCTGTAGACAATCAGGTGATGCAACAACTGCAATCCCAATACGAAATTCTACACAACAGCAGCGATTAGTCATTAGCTCTAGTACCAATTCAAAATTCAAACCCAGTCTGGGTTTGATAATTTGCATCTGTTTTTTGATTTTGAAGAATTGGTACAAGTTCCATTAGTTCTTGCACTAATGATTAATGACTAATGACTAATGACTAACAGCTTGGGAGACTAGGAGTGCAAAATTTAGGCATCGCAATTACCGGAAGTGGTTCGGCAGTACCAGAAACTTCCCTTCACAACCAAGAATTAACCCAACTTGTCGAGACATCAGACGAGTGGATTAGCTCAAGAACGGGGATTCGTCAACGGCGATTAGCGCTACCGACGGAATCCTTGAGCGAACTGGCGGCGGCTGCAAGTAGACAAGCGATCGCCTCTGCTGGTATCACCGCAGCCGACATAGATTTGATTTTGTTGGCAACATCCACCCCAGACGATTTGTTTGGCACTGCTTGTAAAATTCAAGCTGCAATAGGAGCCACCAAAGCTGTAGCCTTTGATTTAACCGCCGCCTGTTCTGGCTTTGTGTTTGGTCTAGTTACAGCCGCCCAATACATCAAAACTGGCGTGTATCAGAATGTATTGTTGATTGGGGGTGATATCCTCTCTCGCTGGGTAGATTGGCAAGACAGACGCACTTGTGTATTGTTTGGTGATGGTGCAGGGGCAGTGGTATTGCAAGCCAACGAAAGCGATCGCCTATTAGGTTTTGCCCTCAAGAGTGATGGTACGCAAAACCATTATCTCAACCTGGGATATCAAGGTACTGCTCAAGAAATCCTCCCCAACGTCAACGTCACCCAAGGCACATATCAACCCCTCACTATGAACGGTAAAGAAGTTTACCGCTTCGCCGCTCAAAAAGTTCCAGAAATAATTGATAAAGCCTTATTTGAAGCCAAGTTAACCGTTGACCAAATCGATTGGCTCTTACTACATCAAGCAAACCAACGCATTCTTGATACCGTAGCCCAACGCCTTAATATTCCCGACCACAAAGTAATCAGCAACCTTGCTAATTACGGTAATACCTCCGCCGCTTCCATCCCCTTAGCCTTAGACGAAGCCGTGCGCGAAGGCAAAATTAAAACCAACGACATCATCGCTGCATCCGGTTTTGGTGCAGGTTTAACCTGGGGCGCAGCCATTTTTCAATGGGGAAGATAGAGACTGTTAACTGTTGACTGTGGACTATTGACTATGGACTACAAACTATGGACTAATGACTAATGACTATTGACTACTGACTACTGACCAATGACTAAAACTGCATGGGTGTTTCCCGGACAAGGTTCTCAAGCTATGGGCATGGGAACAGACTTATTAGATATACCAAGTGCTAAAGAAAAATTTGCTCAAGCTGAGGACATCTTAGGATGGTCTGTGAACGAAATCTGCCAAAATGAAGAAGCAAAATTAGCACAGACACTCTACACTCAACCGTGTCTTTACGTAGTTGAAAGTATCTTGGCAGACCTCATCCGGGAACGAGGATACAAACCAGATTTAGTTGCAGGTCATAGTTTAGGAGAATATATCGCCCTTTACGTCGCTGGTGTATTTGAATGGTCAACTGGGTTGGAACTGGTTAAGCGCCGCTCTGAACTCATGGAAAATGCAGCCGGCGGTATGATGGCGGCAATGATGAATTTTGACCGCGAACAGTTAGAAACAGTCATTGCCCAGACCCCTGATGTAGTCTTAGCAAATGATAATAGTCCTGCACAGGTTGTAATTTCCGGCACACCCGACGCAGTACAAACTGTAATGTCGCAAGTAAAAGCCAAACGTTCTGTACCCTTGAAAGTCTCTGGCGCGTTTCACTCACATCTCATGACGGCGGCGGCGACTGAGTTTCAAGAAATTCTGGAAAATGTTGAATTTCAACAAGCTACAGTTCCCGTATTATCCAACGTCGAGCCAGAACCTGCCGTTGATGCCCAAGTTTTAAAACAGCGCCTCACTCAGCAAATGACGGGTTCAGTACGCTGGCGAGAAATTTCTTTAGCCCTACCAACGCAAGGTATTGAGAAAGTAGTAGAAATTGGCCCAGGTAACGTACTCACTGGTTTAATTAAACGTACTGTTTCTGATGTAACTTTAGAAAACGTCCGCAACGCTGCGGAATTGCCCAATTAGGGAGTGGGGAGTGGGGAATGGGGAGTAGGGGAGAAAGATAAGCAGGTTTTAATAACCAAAAATAAATTCTGCCTTGTTTACATTACCTTGCACCTTATAAATAATACCAATTCAAAATTCAAAATTCAAAATTCAAAATTAGAAATCCAGACAGAACAAGGCTTTGAGACTGTGTATTTGTCGCCTTCTTTTTTCAAATTGGTATAACTTAAAGATACATCATCCTCCTCATCGCGCTCATCGCCCTCATCCCCCCGACTCCCGACTCCCGACTCCCCACTCCCTTAATCCTATGTCTCGAACCCGTGAACCTTTAATTAGTCTGGCGCTGTACCATGCGTTTAAATGGTCTATTGTTAGTCCGATGTTACATGGTTACTTTCGGGGTCGAATTTATGGTGTAGAAAATGTTCCGCGAACAGGCCCGATAGTAGTTGTAAGTAATCACGCTAGTTATTTTGACCCGCCAATTGTCTCTAACTGTGTACGCCGTCCAGTAGCATACATGGCCAAACAGGAATTATTTGAAGTTCCTGTTTTGGCACAGGCGATTAAATTATATGGTGCTTACCCAGTTAGTCGAGGAAGTGCCGATCGCAATGCTATCCGTTCAGCGTTAGAGTATCTAGAAAATGGCTGGGCTGTGGGTGTGTTTTTGGAAGGTACTCGCACACCGGATGGACGCATTCATGACCCGAAACGGGGTGCAGCACTTTTAGCAGCTAAAGCTAAAGCACCTATATTACCCGTGTGTTTGTGGGGTTCGGAGAAAATTCTCCAAAAAGGCTCGTCTTTACCCCAAGCCGTTCCTCTCACGGTGAGAATTGGCAATTTAATTGATACGCCTACTTCTACAAACAAAGAAGAATTGGAGGCAATAACCCAAAAGTGTACTGCTGTGATTAATGAAATGCACGATTTAGGACGCTAATTAGGTTTAAAAGGCAAAATCTTGCAATACACTTGCTATTAATCTGTTTTATGATTCACAATCGTCCTGTTTTCTTTAAAGTCAACAGGTAAATAGAAAGTATTTGCCCGTCAATACTACTCCACTGCATCCAAAAAATTATGGATTTATCGAACTTTACTACATTACAAAACTTAGAAGCTGCCTTTGGTGGCGAGTCGATGGCAAACCGCAAGTATCTGTTTTTTGCCGAAGTAGCGCGTAAGCTAGGATTTACAGATTTAGCTAAATTATTCCGCGAAACCGCAGAACAAGAAACAGAACACGCTTTTGCCCATTTTGAATTACTGCACCCGGAATTGGTTGTCAAAGATCCAGCCGCTTTGACTGACGAACAAAAGCGGGAAATTGTCTCTCGTTGCTTATCTTTGGCGATTGAAGGTGAGACTTACGAATATACAACAATGTATCCTGATTTTGCCGCAGCCGCTCAAAGCGATCGCGATCATCCGGCGGCGGAAGAATTTCTCAAACAAGCGCAAGAATCTAGCGAACACGCCACCACTTTCCGCGATGCTGCACATCGCTTTGGGTTATTAAAATTTATCGAAAATTACCACGCTGATCGCTATAGTGAAGCTTTAGAAGTATTGAATGGTGGACAACCAGTTACTAGAGTTGCAGGCACAGATCCCAGCACTCGTAAGTGGATTTGCAGACAATGTAGTATGATTTACGATCCTGTGGCTGGTGATCCTGATTCTGGTATTGCACCCGGTACACCATTTGAAGCTATTCCCGATGATTGGTATTGTCCAATTTGTGGTGCTACCAAGAAGACTTTTAAACCACTTGAGGAAAAAATCGCTGCTTAGAGTCCTATAAATAAATTAAGTTCGTAGTAAGGACTTCAGTCCTCACTACGAACTCAATCTTAATAACTATTGAGATATTCTCAAGTTAATTGGGTGGATCTAAACGATTGACAAGTGTCGCCCATAAAATCATCGGTGAACCTACTCCTAAACAGAACAGCCACTGCTGTAAAGTTAATGGTGCGGTTTCAAATACTTCATTAATTAAGGGTACATGAGCAAAGGCAATTTGTAAGATAATTGCACCGACAATGCCAAAAGCAATAGCGGGAATATCAACGTTTTCTTTTAATGTACCGTCCATTTTGGCGATGAGATTGGGAATTAATTGACTAATACTTAATAGGTAAAATATTCGTCCCGCAATGAGAGAATTAATCGCCATTGTTCTGGCTAAATCGATATTACCTGTAGTTTGACGAATGTATTCAAATACCCCGAATATGACAATCCAGTTAAAGAGAGAAATTGCTAAAATACGCTGGATACGACTCCCTGATAGTAAGGGTTCATTGGGATGACGTGGTGCTTGTTCCATCACGTTTTGCGCCTTTGGTTCAAATGCCAAAGGTACTGTCATGGTGATGGAGTTCAACATATTTAGCCAGAGGACTTGTAAGGATAGAATTGGTAAGTCTCTCGCCAATAATGTACTGATTAAGATTGTCATTGATTCCCCACCGTTGACAGGGAGGATAAAGCAAATCGCTTTGAGAAGATTTTTATAAACGGCTCGTCCTTCTTCTACAGCCGCTTCGATGGAGGCGAAATTATCATCAGTAAGTAGCATATCTGCGGCTTCTTTAGCTACTTCTGTACCTGCGCCACCCATTGCAATCCCGATATCAGCTTGTTTTAAGGCGGGTGCATCGTTGACACCATCTCCTGTCATGGCGACAACTTCACCTTTGGATTGTAAGGCTTCAACTAGACGCAGTTTTTGTTCTGGGGCAACACGAGCAAAAACTACCCCTTCCTCTGCAACTTGCGCGAGTTCAGCCTTATCCATCTTGGCTAGTTCTGTACCTGTGAAAGCTAGAACCGAGCCGTTTTTGTTGATTCCCATCCGTCGGGCGATCGCCTGCGCTGTTACTGCATGATCTCCGGTAATCATTTTTACCTGAATCCCGGCTGTTTGACAGGCTTGCACCGCTTTAATCGCACTCTCACGGGGTGGATCAATCATCCCCTGTAAGCCTAAGAAAATTAACCCATCAGCAATATCTGGATGATCTACCGTATCTTGCTCATCACTAACTGGCTTTTTGGCTAAGGCTAAAACTCGTAAGCCTTGACGCGCCATAATATTCACTTCTCGTTCGATAGAACTCTGCTTTAATGTTTCCAAACAATCTAAGGGACGAGCCTTACCATCAGTATTTAGCATCAGGTGACAGCGTTGGAGAATGGCCTCTACAGAACCTTTCACATAGATAGTTTTACCTGTGGGTGTATCATGTAGGGTTGCCATGTATTGATAGTCAGATTCAAAGGGAATCCCATCTAGTCTTGGCATTTGTTGGGCGAGAGTCGGCTGGTTGAAATTGGCTTTATTTGCCGATGCAATTAACGCGCCTTCTGTGGGATCTCCCATGACTACCCATCTACCATTTTTAGTTTCTAAATGGGAATCATTACAAAGTAAACCGGCGATCAAACATTCTTGTAGTCCCTTATCACTGTTTAAATAGACAGGTTTCTCATCCCTAAGAATTTCCCCATCGGGCGCATAGCCTACACCAGTTACCGTATATTGATGCCCTCCAGCATAAATTGCTTGTACTGTCATCTGATTTTCTGTCAATGTCCCGGTTTTATCGGAACAAATCACAGTCGCACTACCCAAGGTTTCCACAGATGGGAGTTTGCGAATAATGGCGTGCCGCTTTGCCATGCGGGAAACACCAATAGCTAAGGTAACAGTTACTACTGCTGGCAAACCTTCTGGGATAGCACTCACAGTTAAAGCAACGGCGGCTTCTAGAGCCTCGTTGAAGCCTCTAAAGCTTAGTCCGACAGCAAAGCAAAGAGTAGCTAAACCCAGTACCATGTATAGCCAATTTTGGCTAAATTTGTTAAATTTCCGCGTTAATGGTGTGGAAATATCTGTATGTTGCTCCATCAACTGGGAAATTTTACCTGTCTCGGTATAGTTCCCTGTTGCTACAACAACGCCAATTCCTTGTCCGAAAGTAACGAAGCCTCCCGCATAAGCCATGTTAATGCGTTCTGCTAATCCTGTATCTGGTTGCAAGACTGGTGTATTTTTTTCTACTGCTACAGATTCACCAGTCAAAGCCGATTCATCTATTTGCAAGTTTCGGACTTGAATTAGGCGTAAATCGGCGGGGACTTTATCACCGGAAGTTAACAGCACGATATCACCAGGAACTAATTCCCGTGAGGGAACGCGGATTTTCTGCCCGTCGCGGATGATTGTAGCTTCTGTGGTGATGGCGTTGGCTAAGGCTGCGATCGCACCTTCGGCTTTGGCTTCCTGCACAAATCCAATGATGGCGTTGGTGGTGGTAACTCCCCAAATTACCCCAGCATTGACAAAGCTACCCGTGATTGCTTTTACTAACCCAGCACACAACAAGATAATTAATAGCGGCTGATTAAATTGCAGCAAGAACTTGAGCCACCAAGCCTGACTTTTCTTGCCAGTCAGTTCATTTGCCCCAATCTTATTTAATAACTGTATTGCTTGGGTGCTAGTTAAACCTGTCTGGGCATTGGTGTTCAACCGGGCGATCGCTTCGTCTATTTCTAAGACATGCCAAATTGTCGGCTGTTTCTCTCCTGGTGTAAAGGAAGCTACAGTTTGAACCATAATTATTAATTTCTTGTAAAACGTGCTGTATTTATTATAGCACTATTTTGTAGTGCTATAATATTTTAGAACTAATAAATTTTTATGAATGCCATTGTTTAACCCAATAAACAGCAAAAAATTGACTATGCTTTCCCTTAAACTGATGATGAAACCCAAAGGTAAAAGAACTGGTGAGTTTGGATTTGTCTACCCCCTTACAATTGATTGGGCGCTCAGTGGAGTTTGGGCGCATTGTAGAAGTATTAGCCCAAGATGGTGACTTATTAATTACTGGAGTACCTGGTAGTGGTAGGCGTACTTTAGTGCGGTGGGGTGTGGCAGAAGTAGGTGCGATCGCACTAGATATAGACTGCATCCGCGCCACAGATGGAGAGCGATTTTTACAGTTACTAGCCGAAGCGATTAGTCAAAACTGGGAAGCAGGGAAAATTCAGCATTGGGTAGCGGAAAATGCTAGTGAGTTTTTCATCTTTGATTCAGAAACCAAACTCAAATTGATACGCTCTCTCAACCAAAAGCAGCTATGGCAAGCATTTGAGATGTTGTTAGCATTGCCACAAATGATAGCTGTGGATTTAGATCAGCGTGTAGTGATAATTTTGCAGAGTTTTCCTCATATCCGTTCTTGGGATCGTAACGGTTTATGGGAAATGACATTTCGCCGCAAAATTAACGAAGATAGCCATATCAATTATGTTTTGATCGCCACGATTGCCGAAACAGGTAATTACTCCCAAGAGGATCAGAATCATTTAGAAACTATACAACTACCACCCCTCAGCCATGATGTATTAGCAATGTGGGCTAGGGAAATATTACACACAGCCAAACTCACCTTCGATCCACGTTCTCAAGCATTGCAACTTTTTTTAAATGCAGTACAAGGACATATCGGCGATGCAATGGCGCTAATTCGTCGTCTGCAAATATCCTGTAAACCTGATAGCTTAATCACTGAAACAGACTTACAGCAAGCAATTGAAGGGCTGCTCAAAGATTTATCGATGATTTATGAATCTTTATTGATGTTACTACCAGCAAATCAGGTACATCTTTTAGAATGTCTAGCTTTAGATCCCACAGAAAAACCCCAAAGTAGAGATTATATTCAAAAACACGGACTTTCTAGAGGCGGAAGTCTCCAAGGCGCACTCACAGGTTTGCACCATAAAGGGTTAATTTATGGTGCAGAACAAGGTTATAGATTAGCTATGCCATTATTGGCTTTGTGGTTGCGGCAGAGGTTGAGTTAGGAGACAATTGACAATTGACAGTTGACAGTTGACAAGTTATTTCCACTGTCCATTGTCCACTCCCTACTCCCTTTCTTTAACTTGCCCAAGAATGTTGTTGTATTTGGACTAAATGTAGAAGTTCTTGAGGGGTGAGGCTGCGTTTTTTCTCTACCGATTCTTGTCTAACTGCATCTAGGATAGATTGGGTTTCTTCGTGATTGAGAACAATGCCGTGTTGCTCTAAAATGCTAGATAGTAAATGTCTACCAGAATGTTTACCTACAACTAAACGGCGCTCTTTACCTACTTCTTCTGGTGCATAGGGTTCGTAGGTTTGGGGATTTTGCAGCACACCATGAGCATGAATACCTGATTCATGGGCAAAGGTATTTTCACCGACGATCGCTTTCCAAGGTGGTACTGCGTACCCTGATGCTGATGCTACTAGTTGAGAAATTTCGAGTAACCGTTTTGTATCAATGCCTAAATCATAGTGATATAAGTGCTTGAGAGCCATTACTACTTCTTCTAAAGCAGCATTACCGGCTCTTTCTCCTAGTCCATTAACTGTAGTATTTACTGATAAAGCACCTGCTTTAATACCTGCTAAGGCGTTAGCTGTGGCTAAACCGAAATCGTTGTGGGTGTGCATCTCCACAGGTATGCTCAAAGATGTCACCAATTGTTTTACTTTGGTGTAGGTGGCGAAAGGGTCGAGAATACCTACTGTGTCACAAAAGCGAAATCTTGATGCGCCCCATTCTTGAGCAGCTGATACGATATCAAGAAGAAAGCTTTCATCGGCTCTTGATGAGTCTTCGCCACCGATGGAAACAAACAAGCCTCGATCAACGGCAAAACTAATACTATCTTGAAGTTTTTGCAGAACTAATTGCCAACGTCCTTGGAATTTGGCGGCGATTTGGATTGCAGAAACGGGAATAGAGATATGAACTCGCTGCAAACCACAGGCGATGGAAGCTTGAATATCAGAAATGACAGCGCGGTTCCAACCTAGTAGATGTGCTTGCAAATCTAGGTTAACAATATTTGCGATCGCCTGCTGTTCTGCTTTACCCATTGCAGGTATTCCTACTTCAATTTCATGCACGCCGATAGCATCGAGAATCAGCGCGATCGCTATTTTTTCCTCGACGCTAAAAGCAACACCAGCCGCTTGTTCTCCATCACGTAATGTAGTGTCATTAATCAGCACTTTATTCATTTGCAAAATGTCTCCGAAGAAACAAAAGTAGATTATTCGCCTGAGTTTGGCTAAATGCCAAGGGATTTTGACAAAAAATACTCTATAATTAAACGAATTGCTAACCCATATTGAGTAAAATTTCTCAGTACCATTACAAAACCCTTAATTAGTTAAGGTGCAGAATTTGGTACTGTCAAATTAGATAATTTTTACATCAATTCTGATTTTTTTGACTAGATATAAGTCCTAACATAGCACCTGAATAAGTTTATGCACACTGTGGACACAATTATCTGATTGGTGATTTACCATGACCTACCTTTGCACAAAAACCAGCGTTATCACGATATTACTTAATAACTAATTTCCATTAATAGAATCACTAGATAATGTTTCTATGCTATCTTGGGGATTTTTGTATTCAGTAATTCTAACGTGTTCAAAAAACTGAGATATCCAAGGTAAGGCTATTAATATTCCCAATAGAACTAAGAGAAATATAGAAATACCTAAAATTTGATCACGAGGTATTTCCAAAACTCCACGTATAATTACTTCCCGTAATGCAGAAACTATAGTAATTTCTGCGGCAGCACCCACTGATATTTTTTGTGTTTGTAAGTAATCAATTAATAAACGAAATAGCTCTACTAAAATTAAAATAAACAAAATATCAGACGTTACTTCTCTCAAATCCAGAGGATGTAGAAAAGATAAAAACATATCAGCTAAACGGATGAGCATCACACAAAATAAGCCCATACACAACGAAATGATAATAATATCTTGAAAAAATTCAAGATTACTGACAATCTTATCTCTATGAAACCAACTATTTAATTGTGTAATTATTCTTTTAGGCATAAAATATGACAAATTTATGAACTTGCTCAATTCATCATAAACAACCTAAAAATTAATTTTTATAAAAAATCAAACAGTTTTTCAAGTAAATTAACTTTTTAATTTTCTAGAGAACAATGTAGTTGAAGTTACATTAAAATAAAGTTTTGTATATTTGTGCTAAAAAAGAATAATATTATACAATTTGAAAAATGTATCGTTAGGTAGACATTGCTCACCGTATGATATTTTATGTAAGCAATACTTGCGTAGTTTCTAAAAATTATGTATAAGTTTTATATAAAAAATCTATTTAATTAATATTATTAGTACAGGTCTACCATAAAATATAGTTGCTCTGAAAAACTTCTTTCTTGTCCTTGTTCTCTTAATACACAAATAGATTTAAAAATCGTTACATTCGCACAAAAATATAAAACCGCTTATCATAGGTGATAATGATTATCCATATGGTAAGGTTAGAGGCTGTTATAGTATGGTAGCTGACGTAATTCCAGATTCAGTTCCCGTTACTGTTTTGACTGGCTATTTGGGGGCAGGTAAAACAACGCTACTTAATCATATTCTCACATACGAACATGGTAAAAAAGTTGCTGTGATCGTTAATGAATTTGGGGAAGTAGGCATTGATAACCAATTAGTTATTGATGCAGACGAAGAAATTTTTGAAATGAACAACGGCTGTATCTGTTGTACAGTTCGGGGTGACTTAATCCGCATCATTGGTAATTTGATGAAGCGCCGGGATAAGTTTGACCATTTAGTAATTGAGACTACAGGATTGGCTGACCCTGCACCAGTAATTCAGACATTCTTTGTAGATGAAGATATGCAAAGTCAACTGGCTTTAGATGCAGTGGTGACAGTAGTTGATGCCAAGCATATTTGGCAGCATTGGGATGCAGACGAAGCCCAAGAACAAATTGCTTTTGCTGATGTAATTTTACTTAATAAAACTGATTTAGTTGCCCCAACAGAATTAGATGAATTAGAAAAACGTATTCGGTCGATGAATGCGATCGCCAAAATCTACCGCACTCGCAATTCAGAATTATCAATGGATGCCTTATTAGGTGTAAAAGCCTTTGATTTAGACCGTGCTTTGGAAATAGATCCAAATTTCTTAGGTGAAGATACCCACGAACATGATGATACAGTTTTTTCTGTGGCTTTAGTTCAGGAAGGGGAACTCGACGGAGAAAAATTAAACGCTTGGCTATCAGAATTATTACGTACCCAAGGCCCTGATATCTTCCGCATGAAAGGCATATTAAATATTGCTGGTGAAGATAATAGATTTGTCTTCCAAGGGGTACACATGATATTTGATGGTAGACCCGATCGCCCCTGGAAATCAACTGAAAAACGCAAAAACGAATTAGTATTCATCGGCCGCAATTTAAACGAAGACCAACTCAGGCAAGATTTCCTCGCTTGTTTAGTTTAGGGAGTAGGGAGTAGGGAGTGGTGAGTGCTGAGTCATGTTAGCGGTAGCGGCGCGTTTAGCGCGTGCTGAGTTATAAGTAAGAATTTCTCCCTTGTCTCCCTTGTCTCCCTCATCTCCCCCCTCTCCCTCATCTTCTAAAACTATGAACCCAACAACCAGCAAAACTAAGGAATTTGAAGTACACTTTTCCGGGACACTTGCAGAGTATGTAACGGCGATCGCCTGGTGTCCGCAAGGAGATACCCTAGCTGCGGCTTCGGCGGCTGGGGAGGTGGTAATTTGGCAGGATGGTGATTTGACAACACTACAAGCTAGTACTGGCCAGTCAGTGGATTGTCTAGCTTTCTCCCCTGATGGCAAGTTTTTAGCTATTGGCGGACAAGATGGCCGGGTGAAGATTTGGCGGGAACGGGAATTAGTCGCCACTTTAGAAAATTCGCCTGCATGGGTAGACAAACTTGCTTGGAGTCATGCTGGTAATCAGTTAGCTTTTAGTTTAGGGCGTTATGTACAGGTCTGGGATGCTGAAAGTAGCGAGGTTGTTACTACCCTGAATTTTGCCGACTCATCTGCATTAAGTATTGATTGGCGTATTGATGGACAATATTTAGCGATCGGTGGGAATAAGGGCGTAAAAATTTGGCACGCGCAAGACTGGGATGAAGAACCTTATAATCTCAATATGCCTACGGTGAGTGTGACGATGGCATGGTCGCCTGACGGTAAATTCCTGGCTTCTGGCAATATGGATCGTAGTATCACCGTTTTGGAATGGAATAATCCTGACCCTTGGGTGATGCGTGGCTTTCCTGGTAAGATTCGTCAGTTAGCGTGGTCAGAAGTAAATAGTCGAGTAGGTGCGCCGATACTAGCGTCTTCTAGTATGGAAGGTATAGTAGTTTGGGAAAAATTAGAGGATGAAAACTTGGGATGGGAAGCGCAAGTTTTGACTAATCATGTGGGTGTGATTAATACGATCGCCTTTGCACCCAAAAGCTTTACACTTGCTTCCGCCGCAACTGACGGCTGGCTGTGTCTATGGAATGAAGCCAAGCAAGTATCTCAAATTCTCACAGGCGTTACTGATGGGTTTTCTACCCTAGCATGGCATCCCCAAGGTAAACTATTAGCCGCAGGTGGTGAGAAAGGGGAATTATTTATTTGGGTAAAAAGTTTAGGTGGTTAAGGATGTGAAGCTAAATAGGTTATGGCAATTTTGAATTTACTATAGTAGCGTCACCAGACTAAAATCTTACACTAATAAACTACACATATAGTAGAAGAAATTTATGCAATAAATCAGTCCGGTCACGCTAACAGGTTGTCCATCATGACAACATTCAACAATGGACTATTAACAATTAACAATTGACTTTTTCCCTCTCCCTAGAAGTGAGAGAATTGGAGAAAAGGATTTATTTTTTGATTTTTTCTCCTTGAAAGGAGAGGTCTTAAACCATTCGGCTGACGCGGTAGTTGAGCCTGTCGAAACTCACGGCGGAAGCCTTGAATAAAACAATTTTCAATTGTCAATTATCAATTGATAAGCTACATTCTAGCCAAAGCAGCAACCTTGGATAGCTTGTCTTTCGCTAAACCTTCCAATTCGTGCGTATGCAGCCAACCATCTTTAATTAAGCCAGCGAAGACAAATAGCAAAGCTGAGTATTGGTAGTTATATTTACCCTCAATTTCATGTCTTCTCGCACTTAAAAAATCATGTAATTGCCAAAGATCGTCCAACTTTTGGAGCGAATCAACCTCCTGTTGAACTTGTTTTAATAAAGCCTCAATCTCTCGCTTATAGGCTTGATCAAAGGCAGTCTTGGCTATATTCTTCTCGGTATCAGTCCACTCAGCTTCACTCACTTGCATGATCCAATCTAAAATTTTTGCAGTATGAATTGGTTAGGATTGTTTACTCAGGATAATTGAGCGCCCTTGATTAAAAGAGCGCTCAGTGCGATGGGCTGCGCCCCGCCGTAGGCGATCGCTAGCTATTTAATTACCTAGAAATGCTTTATATTCCTAGCGAACCAAGTTCAACAATTCTTTGGGAGAGGCTAGTAAGTCAATGGCTACAAAGAAGATTTTGCCTTCAGGGTTGAGCAGGAACCGCCAAGCCATGTTCATACCTACTGCTGCACCAAACCACGGAGTTTGCACCTTACCTGTCACCTTCACCTGAGTATAACCATCCTCTGCGGGTTCAGCTACGCCACGCTCTGGAAGCAAATTGAGGTTTTGGCACTCTTCGCGGAAGAACCGCAAAATAGCATCTTTACCAACAATCGGTCTTTGGAAGGGAGGTTGTAAAGCCCCATCCGCCACAAACAACTTGATGAGTTCATCAAAGTCATTAGCATTCAAGTTGTTCATGTAACTCAACACGGTAGGATTGTTAATCCCTTCAATCTTGACTTGATTGCGCTGAGAAATATCTTTAGGTGCAACGACTGGTTCAGAAACTCTAGTGTAGCCACCCAATTTACCTGCATCATACCCCATGTCTACAACAGAGCTTCTCAGGACGGTAATCTGTTGTCCTTGATCAAGGGTTTTCAGAGTTTCTAATACTGCATTAGCATTGGCTGAAAGCTGATAACCAGCAGGAATTGGTGCAACAACACCTTGCTCCATCCATTCCCCAAGTTGATTCCAAAAGCCTAGTTTGATGTTAGGAGACCATGTAGCATAAGTACGACAAATAGGCGTATCTGTGTGGTTTGCTAGATCGCACATAACCTGAGTTTGCTCCTCAAAGGTCATTTGCTTAATTTGGTTCAGGATTGCTTCTGCAAACTGCATACTGGCTGCACCAGGAGCAGCCACTGTAACGGTTTTACCCATCTCTAAGAAAGCGAACCATGTCCATGCCAGTTGATCCTCAGCACTGAGCTGGTTGAATCGTGCGATCAAAGCTGGTACAGCATCAGCCTGTAGTGTGTTAGGAAAAATCCGACGGGCCGAATCAATAGTAATTGCCATACAGAGGGCTACCTCGTGAAGTTTTTACCTGGACAAAAGGTGAAGCAAAAAGTCTTTGAAGATACATTTTGCTCCCGTGTTTAAATTATCACAAAAGTTTGCATAAATTTAAAAAAATTTACAATTATCTCAAAAATGTCCACTATTTAATAGCTGTGCTCCTCTATTGATAGGCTATACAGGGATTTATCAAAATATGAGCGAGAGCATCAGTTATGGGAACTTAAATATATTTCTTGACGGATGAAGATAAATTATATTTATCCCACACATAAATTCCTGTGTGTCCTTTATGTTATTGGGATACTTTGCTTAAGTTAAAGAGTATGCAATAGAAGCATAACAAGTTATGGTGATATACGGATTTAATTCTCTTTACTGGAAGTTCTCAGGTGCAGTTTACAAAACTTGGGGATGAGAGTAAGCAATAAAGATGCAATCTCCAAAAGATTATGATTTAGTCGTCTCGGCTGTGGGAGGGGATATAAAACCAATTTCTATAAATTAAAAATTAGTACAATTCTATTAATCCCTATTCTTACTTTTATCCAATCAATAACAGTGAATAGTATAAAAAATTTTATTAATGAACTATTACTTAAAAATAGACGCACAAGCAGCGCAGTATGCACAATGAATCAGATAAGTATATCTTCCCCAACTTCCCTCTATTTAAAAGTTATACTATTCATTCTCATAAGCGGATTTTTTGGATGTAGAAATCAAACCACAACCACATCGATAACTCAGGCTACTAATGTAGTTGATCAAAATCTGCCCAAAGTTGTTGCAACCACAAGTGTATTATGTGACTTAACTAAACAGATTGCTGAAAATACAGTTAATCTTACTTGCCTAATTCCCCCCAACCAATTCCCTCAGAGTTATCAACCAACCGCAGAAGATATTAATGCTATTGAGCAAGCTAATCTGATTCTCTACAATGGTTATAATCTGGAATCACAATTAATCAAGCAAATTAATACTACCAAAAAATCTGCGTCTAAAATTGCTGTGGGTCAAATTGCAGTGACTCAGCCACAACAATTTATTGTTAATACTCGTAGAGTCAATAATCCTTATATTTGGCATAATCCTAAGAATGCTATCAAAATGGTGGATGTGATTAATAGCAACTTAAAGAAATTACAGCCAAGCAATAATACCATTTATAATGAAAATACGAAAGAAATTAAAAGCGAATTGAGTCAGCTTGACAATTGGATTAAATTAAAAATTGCTACCATTCCTAAAAATAAGCGTATATTAGTAACAACAAATAATGCTATGGACTATTATACAAAAGCTTATAGCATTCCTTCAGTCACTCTTGGTAGCGAAGCACAAGCAACAGACCAACGAGTAAAAAATCTGGTTCAATACATTCAAAAATCTAATGTACCGACAATTTTCGCAGATATGTTGGATACATCCAAGGTGATGGAATCTATAGCGACGGAGGCGGAAGTAAATTTATCGCAACGTCAATTATATACCCAAGGATTGGGTGAAGCCACAAGTGATGGCGATACCTATCAAAATATGATGGTTGCTAATACACGTACAATTGTTGAAGGGTTGGGGGGAACATATTTAATATTTCAACCTAAAGTGCAGAATTAATATTTAATTCGTAATTCGTAATAGTCTTTACTACGCAACGCTAACGCGAACGACAAGGCTTGCACCTGCAAAATTCGTAATCTTAATATTTTGCACCAATTCCCTATGGCGAGAATCACAGCCGAACACCCTTATAATTTCGTAGGGTGGGCATTGCCCACCACCTGCTGATTGACAACTAAACTAAACCCAAACAATCTAAAATAAAAGCATACTCAAAAGCCAGTTCACGTAGGCTTTCATAACGCCCAGATGCGCCACTATGTCCTGCATCCATATTAGTTTTAAGCAAGAGAACATTGTTATCTGTTTTTAGCTGTCGTAGTTTGGCTGTCCATTTAGCTGGTTCCCAATATTTCACACGAGAATCATTTAATCCAGCAATAATTAGCAAATGGGGATAATCTTTCGCCTCGACGTTATCATAAGGCGAGTAAGATTTCATATAGTCATAGTAGACTTTATCGTTGGGATTACCCCATTCTTCCCATTCCATTGCTGATAGGGGTAAAGAGGTATCTAAAATTGTTGTCACAACATCTACAAAAGGGACATCAGCAACTACAACCTTAAATAATTCGGGACGGAGGTTAATGACTGCACCCATCAATAAACCGCCTGCACTACCACCACTAATTGCAAGGCGATCGCTTGCTGTCCAACCTTCTTTAATTAAATACTCAGCGCAGGCGATAAAATCTGTAAAGGTATTCTTTTTGTTGAGAAATTTACCATCTTCATACCATTTTCGCCCCATTTCTTCGCCGCCGCGAATGTGTGCGATCGCACATACTATTCCTCTATCTAATAAAGCTAGTCTAGCTGATGAAAATGAGGCTGGATAAGAGACACCATAGGCTCCATATCCTGTTAACAGTAAAGGATTTTTGCCATTTTTTTCAATTCTTTTTTTGTAAACAATTGATATAGGAATTTGTTTACCATCTTCAGCCGTAGCTAATAACCACTCACTTCCATATTGAGTTTTATCGTAATTGCCTAAAACTTCTGTTTGTTTTTTCAACTCTTGTTCGTGAGTATCCATATTATAATCAAACACAGAAGGCGGCGTAATTAAGGAATTATAATTAAACCGCAAGATATTAGTATTAAATTCTGGGTTACTACCTTCAGAGAATTGGTAAGTCGGTTCAGGGAAGATAATACTTTTTTCACTCCCTGTAGATAAGTTTCTCACCCTGGCAGTTTTTAAACCATCTTTCCTTTCATAGATGACTAAATGATTATTAAACAGACTCACCCCTGATAGCAACACATCCTCACGGTGAGGTATGATAGTCTGCCAATTTTCCTTCGATGGTGCAGCTATAGGAGTTTTTACCAACTTAAAGTTAACTGCTTCTTCATTGGTGACTATATAAAAGTAATCACTATGATGATCAACGTCATATTCTATTCCTGATTTCCGTTGATAAATTATTTGAAATTCCCCATCTGGATTATTTGCATCTAGATAGTGGAACTCTGTAGTGATGCTGCTTTGCAAACTCATCAATATATATGATTGACTGCGGGTTTTGCCTACAGCTAAGGCATAAGCATTATCAGGTTCATGATAAATTAACTCATCTTTTTCTGGTGATGTGCTTAAAGTATG
Source organism: Nostoc sp. MS1 (assembly GCF_019976755.1). NCBI lineage: Bacteria > Bacillati > Cyanobacteriota > Cyanophyceae > Nostocales > Nostocaceae > Nostoc > Nostoc sp. MS1. Next base: position 3,045,071 of record NZ_AP023441.1, on the reverse strand, counting down.
TTTATAAAGTTGATAAGGACGATTTGCCTCATCAATTTTGGTATATAAGCAAGTTTTATTATCGTTAAACCAACAAAATGAATAAGAAGTTTCTGCAATTTGTTCTGGATATAACTGATATGTATTTAAGTCTAGAAATAGCAGAGTATATTGCTCAGAACCACTAGTATCATATGAGTAGGCTAAAATTTGATGATTAGGGCTAATAGCAAATGTACCTAATTCAAAGAAATCATGTCCTGCGGCTAATTCATTTTCATCTAAAAGTATTTCTTCCGGCGCATCTAAATTATCTTGTTTGCGGCAATAAATGCGATAAGCTTTGCCAGCTTCTGTGCGAGAATAATAATAATAATTATCTTTACGGTAAGGTACTGATAAATCCGTTTCTTTAATCCGCGATAACATTTCATCGTAGAGTTTGCTTTGCAACTCCTCGGTATGCTGCATCATCGCTGATGTATAAGCATTTTCAGCCTCTAAATACTCAACTACTTTTGGGTTATCTAGATCACGTATCCAAAAGTAATTATCGATGCGGCGATCGCCATGCAATTCTAAAACATGAGGCTGTTGTTCTGCAATGGGTGGTGTAACTTGGTTGTGCGAAATCCTATCCTTGTTTATCATATCTGCAACCTGCATTTTAAATCCAGCAAATAGCTACTTAGGATGAGCTAGTAATTTTAGCTTTGCGTTGTAAGTTTCTTTTTAAACTACATAAGCCCATTGCCGGGATAATTCCTAGAATAATAGCGGTAAATCCCTGTTGACTCCAATACAATACAGGAGTTCGGTAAACTTCGGGAAGTAAATTTTGTCCTAAAGAAAGCAGCCACACTAACAAACTGATACACACAAAAGAGACGGAAGGGAAAAAACTCCACCACCAACACTTAGCAGCATAGCGACGTAAAACTAGCCATTGTAATAATCCCAGCCAAATGCCGGAAAAAATGTAGGCAAACGTTGACAAAAAACTCAAAATATATGTTATTTCTATAGTTAAATTTTCATTAAGTGTAGTTGCAATAAATGAAAGATAGTTGTTCCAAGCTGTAGCTACATGATGAGCAATTATCCAACCGATGCTGGTAGCAAGCAGCCATAAACGCCCAGAAAGATAACGGCGCATTACTAAAGCTTGATCAGCCGCAAAGACTACAGCAAATAAAACATTGCTAAGGAATTTCACCCAAAGAACCCAAGTTTCTGGCGCAGATACAATTAAATTTGGCCAATTTTCCCAAATAATTTTTTCTAAAGCGATACTGGCAATACCACCGACAACCCAACCCATGATAGTCATCAAGGTAAATTGGAGAAAGAACATGCGACGCTGAGAGCGTGGTATTAATAATCGACTTAAATGAGAATTAGTACTAGCTGATGCAGCACGAGGTGAGCTGTGAGAGTTGGCTTGCATATTAAGTTTAGTAAAGCTAGGTAAAAGTATTAGGAGGCAAAAGACAGAGGGCAGAAGGTGATTAAAGACGTTTATAACTCAACTACTGAATTTCCGTTTCATCAGCGTTTTCAAGTTATTTTGACTTCAGCAAAAAAGCAATACTAAACCGCAAATTTATTTTTAACCTCCTGCCTCCTGCCTCCGGCCCCCTGCCTCCCTTGAATAAAGCGTAATCCCAGAATGATAAGCTAAACAGTGAAATAAAAAAGTGACTTAGGATGAAGTGTTAAATGGGTCTTACTTCAACGGCTCCTCACCTTTTACGGGCTGCTCGTGGTGAAATTGTAGATCGTCCCCCTGTATGGATGATGCGCCAAGCGGGACGATATATGAAAGCATACCGGGATTTGCGGGAAAAATACCCTTCGTTTCGCGATCGCTCAGAAATTCCAGAAGTAGCGATCGAAGTTTCCCTGCAACCCTGGAAAGCTTTCCAGCCAGACGGAGTAATTTTATTTTCCGATATTGTCACCCCTTTACCTGGCTTGGGGATTGACATGGACATTGCGGAAGGTAAAGGCCCAATCATTCACGCGCCTATTCGTACTCAAGCACAAGTTGACGCACTGCGCCCTCTAGAACCAGAAGCGGCTTTACCTTTCATTAAAACCATTCTGGGGGCGTTACGCCAAGAAGTAGGCGATAAATCGACGGTATTAGGCTTTGTGGGTGCGCCGTGGACTCTCGCCGCCTATGCAGTGGAAGGTAAAGGTTCCAAAACCTACTCTGTGATCAAAAATCTGGCATTCTCAGATCCGAAAATTCTGCATCAACTCCTAACTAAATTAGCAGATGCGATCGCTGTTTATGCCCGTTACCAAATCGACTCCGGCGCACAAGTAGTGCAAATGTTCGACTCTTGGGCAGGACAACTCAGCCCCCAAGATTATGACATCTTTGCCCTACCCTATCAGCAACGAGTATTCCAGCAAATCAAGCAAACCCACCCCGATACACCCTTGATTTTGCTAGTCAGTGGTAGCGCAGGCGTATTAGAACGCATGGGACAATCGGGTGCTGATATCGTCACTGTAGACTGGACAGTAGATATGGCCGATGCTAGAGCCAGATTAGGCAAACAGATGAAGGTACAGGGTAATCTTGATCCTGGCGTACTTTACGGCTCTAAAGATTTTATCCGCGATCGCATCATTGATACCGTGCGTAAAGCTGGTAATTGGGGTCACATTCTCAACCTCGGACACGGTGTACTACCAGATACCCCAGAAGAAAACGTTGCCTTCTTCTTTGAAACAGCCAAACAACTAAATGCGCTTGTGTAGTCATTAGTCAATAGTCATTAATCCTTAGTCATTGGTATTTCGTCTGGGAACTATTGGCTTGGGATTAGAGACTATTGACCTTTAAGTAAAGATTTAATGAGGCCAGTGAAGATATTCTACCTCCTGCCTCCTGCCCTCTGCCTCCTGCCTTCTTCTATGACAAAACGAATTTTAGTAACGGGTGCTAGTGGCTGTATTGGTCACTATATTAGCGAAGCCTTAATTCAAGAAACAGATTACGAACTATATTTATTAGTTAGAAATCCTAGTAAATTGCAAGTTGAAACGCAATTTCGCCCAGGTATTACTGTATTACAGGGTGATATGCTCAATATTAATAAACTTGCTGATTTACTGCCCACAATTGATGTAGCTGTACTCACAGCAACAGCTTGGGGTGGTGAGCAAACCTTTGATATTAATGTATCTAAAACTATAGAGTTACTTAATTTATTAGATCCAGACCGTTGTGAACAAGTTATTTATTTTTCTACAGCCAGCGTTTTAGATAGCCACAATCAACCACTTAAAGAAGCAGGTGAGATTGGCACAGATTATATTCGCTCTAAATATGAGTGTTTACAGAAAATATCACATCTAGGAATTGCACCAAAAATCACCACCGTTTTCCCCACTTTAGTTTTAGGTGGCGATGCCAAAAAACCTTACTCTCATCTCACTTCTGGGATTCCTGAAGTTGCCAAATATATTAATTTAATTCGCTTTTTGCAAGCCGATGGTAGTTTCCACTTCATCCACGGTAAAGATATTGCCAGCGTAGTTAAATATTTAATAGTTAATCCTCCTAAACAAGATGCAAAGCGTAGACTAGTATTAGGACAAAAACGTTTAACAGCTAACCAAGCAATAGAAGAAGTTTGCAACTATCTAGGCAAAAATATTTATTTCCGCATTCCTTTATCTATCTCATTGGCAAATCTAATTATTGCTGTATTTCGCATTCAAATGGCGGCTTGGGATAGATTCTGTATGAACTATCGACACTTCACTTATGACACAGTGATTAATCCTGAAAGTTTTAGCTTGCCAAATTATTGTGCAACTATGAGCGATGTCTTAAAAATTAGCGGTGTTAAGGGTCAGAAAACTTGAGTTAAAATGATTTTTATACTCCCTATAAACCATAACAGTCATGAGCGACAGAGACACAGTTCTAGAATTAGTAAAGCGATTACCTGCCAACGTAACTTTACGTGAGATTCTTCGAGAAATTGAGTTTATTGCTGCTGTAAAAGAGGGGTTAGCTGAAATTGATCAGGGAAAAGGTGTTTCACTTGAATCTGTAGAACAGATGATTGAAGGATGGATTACCAAGTAATTCTTTCTCCTAAAGCTGTAGGAGATTTAGAAACAATTGTCAGATACATTGCTTTAACTAATCCTGAAGCCGCGAGAAAGCTGGGACACAAACTTATACAAAAAGCTAATGAGTTAAGTCAATTCCCATTCAAAAATCAAAAAGTAACTGAATTTGATGATGCCAATATTCGCCAGCTTATTCTTAAGCCTTATCGCATTATTTATAGAGTAGAGGAAGATAAAAAACAAATTAGTATTGCTAGGTTTTGGCATTCAGCACAAGAAAACCTAGATATTTAAAGGAAAATTTAGATAGGTTGAATATTTTTGTATCATAAGCAAAAGCATTTGCGCTAAACTAAAGCAAATTTAACAAAAAGTCAATAAGTAATTATTTTTGTTAGCGTGGGAATACAATCACAGCGTGAGGAATGATACGAGATGCGAATCCTATTAGTGTATCCAATATTTCCCAAAACCTTTTGGTCTTATGAAAAGATTTTAGCTTTGGTCGATCGCAAGGTATTGTTACCACCTTTGGGTTTAGTAACAGTGGCAGCAATTTTGCCCCAGGAATGGGAATTTAAGCTGGTAGATCGCAATATCCGTCCAGTTACAGAAGAAGAATGGGCTTGGGCTGATATAGTTATCTTCTCTGCAATGATTGTGCAGAAACAGGATTTACTAGAACAAATTCAAGAAGCAAAACGCCGTGGTAAGTTAGTCGCCGTTGGTGGCCCCTATCCTACCTCTACACCCAGCGCAGTCCAGAACGTCGGTGCAGATTTTCTCATTCTCGACGAAGGGGAAATCACCCTACCCATGTTTGTGGAAGCAGTGCAGAAGGGAGAAACTTCTGGCACATTCCGCACCGCCGAAAAGCCAGATGTAACGAGTACACCCATACCCAGGTTTGACTTACTAGAATTAGATGCCTATGACATGATGTCGGTGCAATTCTCACGCGGCTGTCCCTTCCAGTGCGAATTTTGTGACATCATCGTTCTCTACGGACGCAAACCCCGGACTAAAACCCCAGCACAGTTATTAGCAGAGTTGGATTACCTCTATGAATTAGGCTGGCGGCGTGGTGTGTTCATGGTGGATGACAACTTTATCGGTAACAAACGCAATGTGAAATTGTTACTGAAAGAGTTAAAAGTTTGGATGGCTGAACATCAATATCCATTCAAATTTGATACTGAGGCTTCCGTTGACTTAGCGCAAGACCAAGAATTACTGGATTTAATGGTTGAATCTGGTTTTTCTGCCGTCTTCTTGGGAATCGAAACACCCGATGAAGATAGCTTGCAACTGACGAAGAAGTTTCAAAATACCCGTAACTCCCTAACAGATGCAGTGCAAACCATCATCAAGGCTGGGTTACGCCCAATGGCTGGGTTTATTATTGGGTTTGATGGTGAAAAAGCAGGCGCAGGCGATCGCATCGTGCGTTTTGCTGAACAAGCAGGCATTCCCTCTACCACCTTCGCCATGTTACAAGCATTACCTAACACAGCATTGTGGCATCGTCTGAAGAAGGAAGGACGTTTACGAGAAAACATAGAAAGTAACATCAACCAAACAACGTTGATGAACTTTGTCCCTACCCGTCCCTTAGAAGATATTGCCAGGGAATATATTGAAGCGTTCTGTGCTTTATACGACCCTGTAAAATACTTAGACCGCACCTATCGTTGTTTCCTCATGTTAGGTGCGCCACGTTATAAAACACCATTTAAAATGCCAGAATTGGTAGTAATTAAAGCCTTATTAATCGTCATTTGGCGGCAAGGTATCAAACGTGAAACTCGTTGGAAATTCTGGCATCACTTGTTCAGCATCCTCAAGCGTAACCCTGGAGTAGTTGAACATTATATTTCCGCCTGCGCCCACAACGAACATTTCCTAGAATATCGCCAAATTGTCCGCGACGAAATTGAAAAACAACTGGCTGAATATCTAGCACAAGGTGCAGAAACACCCTATGTACCAGTAGAAGCAAAAGCTGAGGCTGTAGCGAGTTAAATCGGGCGTTGGTAATAGCTAATAGTAATACAATTACCCATTACCTATTACCAATTACCCATTATCTATTACCCAAACTATGCAGGCTCAAACTTTAACGATACACCATTCATACAATAGCGCTTACCAGTTGGTGCAGGCCCATCATCAAAAACATGACCTAAATGTCCACCACAACGGTTGCAATGTACTTCAACTCTAGTCATGAAAAATGACCTATCTACAGTAGTACCAATTGCACCTTCAATAGGGTTGAAAAAACTAGGCCAGCCAGTACCACTGTTAAATTTAGTATCAGCTGTAAACAAGGGCTGTCCACAACCAGCGCACACATAAGTCCCTTCACCATATTCCTTATCAAGTGGACTGGTAAAAGCCCGTTCAGTGCCGTGTTTGCGTAATACTCGATATTGTTCTGGTGTTAGAATTGATTGCCATTCTTGGTCAGATTTAGTAATTTCAAATTTAGTATTAGAAGCTGCCATTATTTTTGACCTTTGGAAAATATAGGGTGATAACAAAGCTGTGCTAACTAATGCTGCACTAGCTTGTAAAAAATCACGTTTCTTCATATATTTATTATTTTCTATTTTTTACTCAGCTATCTCAGTCACGATGTTGGGATTCCTCTACCTTGACACTAAGTATTACTAACTTTTCTGAGTTGGGGCTGATAGATAGATGAGAATATTTGAATAAGTTATTGCGCATCTAAATTAGATATTCTCTCTTGTTGACTTGTTGACTGTCAACGAATCTCATACTCTAACGTTTCAATTTGCATCGATTTTGAGGTAGCGATCGCCAACCTTAGATAAACTCGCTCTATCTCTGCAAGAAACAGGGTTGCATTTAAGTCAAGACAGCCTCAGCTAAATCACGACTGCTAATGACTCTGCGTTAAAAAAACCTCTAGAACTTCCTGCCACTTTCACTTAATATACATTTATCCGATAAATGTACCGTACTTTTTGCCACATCCTCTTGCTTGACAAAAGGGAATGTGTAATACTTAAAATTAATTACGGTATTCCTATCGATTTACCGATATTAAGGACAAGACTCATGCAGCTACTATGGTTCATCCCCACCCACGGCGATGGACGTTACCTTGGTACTGCCACAGGGGGAAGGGCAGTTAATTTTCAGTACTTCCGGCAAATTGCCCAAGCAGTGGATGACCTGGGTTACACAGGGGCATTACTTCCTACAGGACGTTCTTGTGAGGATGCTTGGATTGTGGCATCTTCACTATTACCACTAACTCGCCAAATGCGTTTTTTAGTGGCAATTCGTCCTGGGTTAACGTCTCCGGCGGTAGCAGCAAGAATGGCGGCAACTTTTGACCGTTTATCCGGTGGTAGGTTGTTGATTAATGTGGTGACAGGTGGCGATCCGATAGAGTTAGCTGGCGATGGCTTACACCTAAATCACGATCGCCGTTACGAACTAACAGATGAATTTCTCACGGTTTGGCGATCGCTTGCCAGTGGTGAACAAACTAACTTTCAAGGCGACTACCTCGACATCCGAGATGGGAAACTGTTATTTCCCCCAGTGCAAAAACCCCATCCACCCTTATGGTTTGGCGGTTCCTCCCCCATCGCCCAAGAAATCGCCGCTAAACACGTAGATGTTTACTTAACTTGGGGTGAACCACCAGCACAAGTAGCCGAGAAAATAGCCACAGTCCGCCGACTAGCCGAAGAACAAGGGAGAAAACTTAGGTTTGGTATTCGCTTACACGTAATTGTGCGCGAAACCGAAACAGCAGCTTGGGACGCAGCCAATCAGTTGATTAAGTACGTGGATGATGAGGCGATCGCCAAAGCCCAAAAAGCTTATGCCCGTATGGACTCAGAAGGACAACGCCGCATGAGTCAACTACACAAAGGTAGCCGTGAAGCATTAGAAATTAGTCCTAACTTATGGGCTGGAGTCGGGTTAGTTAGAGGCGGCGCGGGTACTGCCTTAGTTGGTGATCCCGATACCGTAGCCGCCAGGATGTTGGAATATACAGAATTGGGAATTGAAACCTTTATTCTCTCTGGCTATCCCCATTTAGAAGAAGCATATCGCGTTGCCGAGTTACTATTTCCCCGCCTGCCTTTAAATAATTTACCTATAGTCGAGCAACAACATGTTCTCAGTCCATTTGGTGAGATTGTTGCCAACGAAGATTTCCCGAAACAACAGCACAAAGAAAAGGCAACCTTTGTGTCTTAAGAGAGCAGAACTATAAAATACTATTGGAGTTTAATCAAATGGCACGTATTCTAGCGATCGCTGGTAGCCCTTCTCATCCATCTAGAACATACGGAATTTTAGAACATACCGCCAAACTATTACAACAAGAAGGCTTACATGTTGATATTCTTTCTGTACGTGATTTACCCGCCGAAGATTTAGTATTTGGCAAGTATGACAGCCCAGCACTAGAACAACCAAAAGAACTATTAGCGAAAGCAGATGGTGTCATTATTGCCACACCTATTTATAAAGCTGCTTACACAGGCGTATTAAAAACATTTCTCGACTTGCTACCGCAGAAATCATTAGCAGGAAAAGTAGTTCTTCCCATCGCCACAGGTGGAACTATTGCTCATTTATTATCAATAGAATATGCCTTAAAACCCATCTTAGGCGAATTAGGAGCGCGGCATATTTTAGCTACTGTTTACGCCGTAGATAAACAAATTGAACGTCAAGACGATGGTAGCGTCAAACTCGATGCAGAACTTGACCAAAGACTTAATGATGTTCTCAAAGATTTAGTCAAAGCGGTGAAAGCATATGCCGCAGCTACTCAAGAATTGGTTAATGCAAATTAATCTAGTTCATTTAGTCCATAGTCCATAGTCAAAAGTCCATAGTAAAAAACCAATGACTAATGACTAATGACTAATCAAGTTTATACCTCCGTATGCTGTTAGCAGATGACTCAACAAAATTCATCTGCTACATTTCTTAAAACCCAGAGAAAACTATTACAATTACACCTAAATATATAAATTAATTATGTTCATTGCTGAGTTTTTCGAGAGTATTGAGTTCTTGAGCAAGAACTTTGTTATCAAATAAAGTATGAATCTGACGATGACAGGCAGAACAAATATTGATTGTTTCTCCTGGGTCTTGTTTTTTGCGTTTGGTATTTTGTCGCGGAACTAAATGATGGACAGTTAAATCATCCATTTCCCTTTGACACAATTCACATTGCTGTGGTTGCTTGTTAGACACTATAAATTTGCTGAACTCGTATCTTCTAGGATAACTATTCTCACAACTTAAAAGTGCGATCGCCCATTGCTCAAAACTTGTCAATAAGGCGATCGCATTCTACTAACTATTTAACTCTCGATACCTTTGTTGCAGATCCGCGATCGTGAACACAGCTACAAACTTCAACCCGACAGACTCGTAAAACTCTGCTCCCCCTTGCTGTCTGTCTACTAAAGAAATTACCTCATCCACAACATAACCAGCCGTCCTGAGTCGGTCAACAGCTTTCATGGCCGATTGTCCAGTTGTGACGACATCTTCTAGAACTGCTACTTTAGTACCTTCTGGCAGATTCGGCCCTTCAATATACGCTTTAGTACCATGACCTTTAGCTTCTTTACGAATAATTAACGCTGGTATGGGTCTATTTTCATACGCAGAAACCACACTCACTGCTGTCACCATTGGATCAGCCCCCAGTGTTAATCCGGCTACTGCTTGAGTGCCTGGAGGTAAAATAGACAAAAGTACCCGACCAATGGCTAAAGCGCCTTGGGGATGCAGTGTTACCTGTTTACCATTTATATAGTAAGAACTTGGTTGTCCTGAAGCCAGGACAAACTCACCCTCTTGATAAGCAAGTTGACAAAATAAATCCAGTAGTTTTTGCCGCAGGGTAGGGACATCAGCACTGGCTGCCCAATTATCCGACTGCGTAGGGGTTTCAGTAGAATACGTCATTACAAAACACTAAAAGTTATGCTACACCAAAGGTTGAACTCATCGGAGTTCTGAAATTAAGCATAAGTTAAGATTTGCCAGAAATTTGAGGAGTAAAAAAAATGGGTATAAAATTTCCGCCCCTCAGTGGTTTATTTGTGCTGTTAGCGACAGCGATCGCATTTCCTTCTATAGCCGTTGCCGAACCAGCCGTCCCCAATTATGAAAGCGCAAATGAGATATTTGAGCGGGCTTATTTCCGCCACGATCGCAATTTTTACGAAAATTCTACTCCCAAACGCCAGTTAGACGCATTGTTGGGTTCTGGCTCTGGTTTTCGCAATTCCTTTCCCGAAAATGAAATTGCTCGTGATGCTGAGTTAGTCAACACACTCTACCGCGATGTCCTCAAGCAACAATCCATGAACGACCCCTATCTACGCACACCAGACATTCCTAACCCTTACGATACATCCTTGCTCATGTCCCCGCGCATGAATGCCAATAAACTCAGGACAGGAACAGAATTTCGATTTGACAATTTCACACAAAGATAAGAGTTCTGAGTGCTGAGTTGGGTTAACTACGGGTTGAAACCAAAATAGGTGAAGAGTTAAGGACAATAATTCATAGCTCAGTGCTGACAGAGCGCCAGGATAACAACTCTAACTGAATAACTCATAACCCAACACTCAGCACTCATGACTGCTTACTCAGCACACGCCGAACGCGCCGCTACCGCTAACAGCACTCATAACTCATCTAATCCAGGGTGCAGGAGTTGAACCTGCCTTGGGCGAATTATGAGTTCGCTGCCTCAACCGCTCGGCCAACCCTGGTTAAGTTCTAATTGTATCCTAGAGTATCAAACTTGGGTAGCTTCTAAAATAGTTTATTAGATTTTTATACTACATAATTTAATTATGGAATAGAGGAACTATGATTGATTGAGTTATGTTAACCAACAAGCTATATAGCTTCAAAAGTCTTAACATAGACCAGCTAATATAGACCAGCATTCTTCTGCAACAGCTTGTCAGCAATGAGAATAAATTCTACTGTACTTCTAACTTTGATTTTGTTATTCCTGATGTTAGGCGCAGGCTCCGTAAGTGCGTTTCTAGGATTTGACTTGGGAAGTTCCGCACTCAAAGGTGTGACTACACCAGATGGTCGTCCCACCAGCAAGTTTGCCGCTAGTAAAGCAAATAGCTCACAAGCAGGGTCGGTAACCTTCTTAAAAGAAGAAGAAATATTAAAAATTGTTAAGTCGCGTATAGATGGTAAGTCAAAAGCTGCTAAGTCCGAAAAAGTAAATGAGGATGATGAGGAGATTAGCGGCAAAAAGGAAAAAGCACAAGAAAAACCCAAGGAAGTAGTAGAAGAAAAACTCCAGCCTGGGTTTCCTGTTAGTGCCGAGAGTGAAGGGGTAACAATGACAGTACAATCTGCGCGTTACTCTGGCGGTGATTTACTGCTAAAAGTCAAAATGCAGAACAAAGGTAAAGATTCTGTACGCTTTTTGTATAGCTTCTTGGATGTTACTGATGACAAAGGTAGAACTCTTAGTGCAAGTACAGAAGGTTTACCCGCAGATTTACCCACCAACGGCCCAGCATTTACTGGTACTGTCAGCATTCCCACAGCTTTACTAGACGATGTGAAAAAAGTGTCTCTCTCTCTGACAGATTATCCAGATCAAAAGTTGAAGCTAGAAGTGACAAATATTCCTGTAGATAAGTAATTCAAAATTAAAGAGTTCTGCCTTTTGACTATGGACTATGGACTAATGACTAATGACTAATGACTAATGACCAATGACTAACAAAATTTGGCGGTGAACGAATTTCCTAATTTGAGTTTGACAGATGTGGGGCTGCGATTGTTATCAGTGCTGCTGCTGATTTTGATCAATGCTTTTTTTGTCGCGGCAGAGTTTTCGATAGTGACAGTCAGGCGATCGCGGATTCATCAGCTAGTTATGTCTGGTGATATTCAGGCGATCGCAGTTGAGTCACTACAGCGCAACATCGATAGATTGTTATCTACAACCCAGTTAGGTATCACCCTTTCTAGCTTGGCTTTGGGCTGGATAGGGGAAAGTTCGATTGCCGTAATTATACGTGCGTGGATGAAATCTTGGCCATTACCCGCCAATGTGAATAATTTTGTTGCTCATTCTCTATCAATTCCCATTGCCTTTTTCTTGATAGCTTATTTGCAAATCGTTTTAGGCGAACTGTGTCCCAAATCCGTGGCCATGCTGTATTCAGAACAGTTAGCCCGTTTTTTGGGGCCGGCTGTCAGAGCGATCGTGCGTTTTTTCCGTCCCTTTATTTGGATTCTCAATCAATCTACCAGTTATTTATTAAAGCTATTTCGCATTGAATACACAGGTCAAAGCTGGCGACCACCTGTAACCCCAGAAGAATTGCAGTTAATTATTTCCACAGAAAGGGAATCTACAGGCTTACAGATGGCAGAGAGAGAACTGCTAAATAACATCTTTGAGTTTGGTGATATAACAGCACAAGATGTGATGATTCCCCGCAACGGAATTATTGTCTTATCTAACGATGCGACATTTCAACACCTACTCGAACAGATGATCAGTACGGGACACTCTCGTTATCCCATCATTGGCGAATCTTTAGATGATATTCGGGGAATTGTCTATTTTAGAGATTTAGCCAAACCCTTAGCAGCCAATCAGTTATATCTAGAAACACAAATTCAATCTTGGATGCGTCCAGCGCGGTTCGTACCAGAAAACACCCCTCTTAGTGAACTATTACCAATGATGCAGCAAGAAAAGCCAGCAATGGTCATAGTCGTCGATGAATTTGGCGGTACTGTGGGATTGGTGACAATCCAAGATGTGATTGCAGAAATTATTGGCAATGCTGGTCAACCCTCAAATAATGAGGACTTGCTAATTGAGATGCAAGACCCGCAGACGTTTTTAGTGCAAGCCCAAATCAATCTAGAAGACCTGAACGAAGTTTTGCATCTCAATTTGCCTTTAACAAAACAGTATCAGACCCTAGCCGGATTTTTACTCTATCAGTTCCAAAAAATGCCCATCAAAGGCGAAACTTTCCACTATGACAACATCGAATTTACAGTCATCTCCGTTGACGGGCCGAGGCTGCATCAAATTCAAGTGCGGCGCTTGGGTGGAAGTTAGGGGATGAGGGAGTGGGGGGAGATGAGGGAGACAATATAAGTAGAAATTCTTCCCTTACTCCCCCTACTCCCCAAACTTCCCCCACTCTCCACTCTCTAAGCATAAGGAACTGGATCTTGTAACCCCAATTCTGCAAAAGCTGCTAGACGTAAGCGGCAAGAATCACAAACGCCGCAAGCGACATCTGCACCGGCATAACATGACCATGTTAAGTCCCAAGGAACGCCTAATTGATTGCCTAATTGGATGATTTCGGTTTTTTTCAGATTGATTAAGGGCGCAACTATTTCTATGGGTTGACCTTCGCGTCCCTGTTTGGTTCCCAGGCGGTAAACTTCCTGCATCGCTTGGATATAGTCGGGGCGACAGTCTGGATATCCTGAATAATCTAGAGCGTTGACACCAATATATACTCGCTGTGCGGCGATCGCTTCCGCATAAGCCAAAGCAAAACTCAAAAATATCGTGTTCCGTGCCGGTACGTAGGTAATAGGAATATTTTGTGACATTTCATCCAACGAACGCTCTTGTGGCAAATCAATCGAGTTGTCTGTCAATGCTGAACCACCCCACAGGCGTAAATCAAAATTTACCACTTGATGTTCTATTACCCCAGCTTTTTGTCCTACTAAAAAAGCAGAGTCCAGTTCTCGTCGATGTCGCTGTTGGTAGTCAAAAGATATAGAGTAACACTCACAACCATCTGCTTTAGCTTGATACAAAATTGTCGAAGAGTCTAGTCCACCAGATAGTAAAATTACAGCTTTCATTTCAGTTTCAATTTTTGGGCAGTGAATCAATTGTGGATTTTAGATTTGTGATTTTAGATTGACTGTGCGCCCATTGTTGAGACGCAACTTAGGGATTTTAAATTTGTTTTGCCCAGATAGGGCGGGGTTTATACCGAAAAGACAATCCAAAATCCGTCTTGAAAAGTTGAGCCACTGCGTTGCGGAGAGAAGTTGCAAGGAGGGTTTCCCTCCGGGCAAACTTCGGGGGTTCCCCCCGTTGTAGCAAGTGGCGTTCCAGGGCGCGGGAAACCCCTCCGGGTAAATCCTGCGTATATGCTACGCGAACATCAGTTACCTACAAAACTTTCCGCAAAATTTAAAATTAGCAAGGTTAATCACAAAATTATCTTTCTACCGCTAGCTAGAAGCAACCTTCAATACACTGTAAATTTTAGGTGTTCAAAGCCAAAAGCATATATATTAGTAAATTCTAAAAGGGCAAATCTTAGCAACAGAAATGTTTCTATCTTCTACTTTCTGCCTGCTGCCTGCTGCCTGCTGCCTCCTCGCTCCTGCCTTTTACCGTAGCCATAGCAAAATATTTACACCATTGTCTCCCTAAAAATAGAGGACGTAATCTGCAAATAATGCAACAATCATCTAAGTCTAACTGCTATGACAATCTCAGATAAATATTTTTTTATCTGTTCACCTACGTGTATTATTTATAATAATTAGTGATTTTACTAACAATAAAATCATTGATTTTCCATATAGTTATTTTATTAACTAAATTACTTTCAGGGATTATTTTACCGAGGTTAAAATGTAATAAAATATACATAAATTTTCAGCATAAATCTCAGAAAATTGAGAAATTTAGAAATGTCTATAACAAAGACAGCCAAATTACGGGAACTGATTACAAAGTTTGAAATTCTTCATGAACAGGCCTCTATGTTACCATCTGGATGGTTTTAGACGGATCATAATTGGCTGTTTAGTATAAAGGCCAACGGCCATAGCGTCTCTAAATTTGGTGGTTGAGGAGAGAACAATAGTGCAAAATAGCATGTCAGTGGCAGAACCAAATTCATTTTCACAACGTAACCAGCCACGACCAATTCGCATAGGCGTAATTGGTGTGGGTAACATGGGCCAGCATCATACCCGCGTACTCAGTTCCATGAAAGATGTTGAACTGGTTGGCGTGGCAGATATCAACGTCGAACGAGGCTTAGAAACTGCCAGTAAATACAAGGTGCGTTTTTTTGAGGATTACTGTGACTTGCTTCCTCATGTGGAAGCTGTCTGTGTTGCCGTCCCCACTCGCTTACATTACGCCGTGGGGATTAATTGTCTGTTAGCCGGAATCCACGTTTTAATCGAAAAACCCATTGCTGCTAGTATTTCCGAGGCGGAATCGCTAGTGAATGCTGCTGCTGAATCTCAGTGTATTCTGCAAGTAGGTCACATTGAGCGCTTCAACCCAGCCTTCCAAGAACTAAGCAAAGTCTTAAAGACTGAAGAAGTTCTTGCACTAGAAGCTCATCGCATGAGTCCCTATTCAGACCGAGCCAATGATGTTTCAGTCGTGCTGGATTTAATGATTCATGACATTGACTTGCTATTAGAACTAGCTGCCTCACCAGTAACAAAATTAACCGCCAGTGGAACCCGCGCCTTAGATTCTGGTTATTTAGATTATGTAACTGCGACTTTAGGGTTTGCTAATGGAATTGTGGCGACTCTCACAGCCAGCAAAGTCACTCATCGGAAAATCCGTCGCATAGTTGCCCACTGTAAAAACTCCTTTACCGAAGCGGATTTTCTCAAGAATGAAATTTTGATCCACCGTCAAACCCCTGCTAACTCACTAAATGACCATCGTCATTACAGACAAGATGGCGTAATTGAGAAGGTTTATACCACCAACATTCAACCCTTGAGCGCAGAACTTGAGCATTTTGTTAACTGCGTACATGGTGGTAATCAGCCCTCAGTCGGTGGTGAACAGGCGCTCAAAGCCCTCAGATTAGCAAGTTTAATTGAGCAGATGGCTTTGGAAGACCGGGTGTGGAACCCCTTGGACTGGCAATCTGAATCAAGAGTGCAATCACTAACTCCAACTGTGTAGACACAGACGAGGAAATAGGGAGAGATGAAGAAATGATTCTTTCCCTTACAACCTGCATCCTTGAACTACTGCTATCTTCATAATTTATGAAGTTTTGTAAAAATCAAGCTAAATTGAATAACGATAAATCACCACAGTTTTCAATCACAAATCCATGTCATCTGATTGGATAAAAAATATTATCGAATCTCTAGGCTACTGGGGGATAGCTCTACTGATGTTTGTAGAGAATCTGTTTCCACCCATTCCTTCAGAGTTAATCATGCCGTTGGCTGGCTATACAGCAAATCTGCCAGGGTCAAAGTTAAATATTGCCGGTGTATTTGTCGCTGGGCTTTTAGGTTCTACAATTGGCGCTTTGGTTTGGTATTACCCTGGAAAGTTTTTGGGTGAAAGGCGTTTACGAGATTTAGCCGATAAATATGGCAAGTGGATTAGTGTATCTAGCAAAGATATTACTAAAGCGAAGAAATGGTTTGATACTCAGGGTAACAAGGCAGTTTTAATCGGTCGTTTAATTCCTGGTGTACGCACTTTGATTTCCGTACCAGCAGGCGTTAGCAATATGCCTTTGTTACCTTTCTTATTCTATACGACTTTAGGTAGCGCTGCTTGGGTTGGTTTGCTAACATACTCAGGGTATCTGTTAGGTAGTCAGTATGAACTTGTGGATAAGTACCTTGCTCCTGTATCCAAAATTGTACTAGGCACTCTAGTGGTGGCATTTGTAGTCTGGGTACTCAGACGTAAGCGTAGAAATACCAGAATTTGACATAAAGTTCTTTTTTCTTTACACCTGGGGGTTACATCTGGTAAAAATTCGCCTACACTATGCCAAATAATGCTGAATTGATTTCGCCTAAATTTTACTAAAACTTTAAAATTTGGCGTGTTAGTAGCTACACTTGACGAAACTCAGGATTTCTGGTATCCCCCTTGTTTGTACAACCGGCATGATAACTTTTTACAGGTAAGTAAGCACGAGGACTTTTATGACAGACCAACCTTCCGCCGCTACCCCAATGAATGCTGCTGCTATTCCTTTAAACAGAGTGTCAGCATCTACCCCAATTAATACTGCTACAACCCCCAAAGCCAGTAATGGTTCTGGTAAAGCTATTCTCAGCGTTGACTTAGGCAGAACTTCTACAAAAACTTGTGTTAGCCGCGAACCAAATAACGTTGTGTTCGTACCTGCCAACGTCAAGCAAATGACAATAGAACAAGTACGTGGCGGCGTTTTTGAAGCCCGTGCTACCGACCCTTTAATGGACTTGTGGTTGGAATATCAAGGCAAAGGCTATGCCGTCGGTCAATTAGCAGCAGACTTTGGGGCTAACTTGGGAGTCGGTCAATCTAAAGTAGAAGATGCACTAATTAAGGTGCTGGCAAGCGCTGGCTACTTCAAACTTAAAGATGAAATTTCCGTAGTATTAGGTCTGCCTTTTCTCTCTTTAGAGCAATTTGAACGGGAAAAAGCACAAATAATTAGCCAAGTTACCGGGCCTCATGTTCTCAACTTCCGTGGTGAATCTCTATCTTTGAACATCACCAAAGTATGGGTAATGCCAGAAGGTTACGGTAGTCTCCTGTGGTCAGAAGCACAGCCTAAAAAGAATGGCAGTAGCCCTGATTTTACAAAAATTTCTACAGCGATCGTTGATATCGGACATCAAACCATTGATTTACTCATGGTTGATAATTTCCGCTTTGCACGCGGTGCTTCTAAGAGTGAAGATTTCGGTATGAACAAGTTCTATGAACTAGTGGCTGCGGAAATCGAAGGTGCAGATAGTCAGTCTTTGGCGTTAATTTCTGCTGTTAACAAGCCCAAAGGTGAGCGTTTCTATCGTCCCAAAGGTGCTAGTAAGCCAACTAACTTGGATGATTCTCTGCCTAACTTGATAGAGCAGTTTTCTCGTGAAATTTGCAGCCGTGTATTGGCTTGGTTGCCAGAACGTGTTACCGATGTAATTATTACTGGTGGTGGTGGTGAGTTCTTCTGGGAAGATGTACAACGTCTACTCAAAGATGCCAAAATTAATGCTCACTTAGCTGCTCCTTCTCGACAAGCGAACGC
Source organism: Nostoc sp. MS1 (assembly GCF_019976755.1). Taxonomy (NCBI): domain Bacteria; kingdom Bacillati; phylum Cyanobacteriota; class Cyanophyceae; order Nostocales; family Nostocaceae; genus Nostoc; species Nostoc sp. MS1. The sequence continues at coordinate 3,026,895 of NZ_AP023441.1, read as the reverse complement.
TTTAGGGCAGTATATTTATGGAGAGGCACAATTAGCTTCCAGTCGCTCTTCTAGGGCTTAAAAAGAATGTTCCAATGGTCAAAAAAGGTAGTTAAGTCGGTCACGTTCAACCCAGAGGTCGCTGATGAAAGTTTGTTAGCGGTTGTAGAAAACTTTTTAGAAAAACAACCAGACAAGACTTTTAGCGACCTCTGTAAAGAAGCCCTATGGCAATATTTATGCGTACCGGAATCTGTAAAATCTGGTTCTAAAACAGCAGCAACAGAGTCGGTTGAACCGAAAATCGCTGAACTGCGCCGTCAAATAGCTGACCTTGAGGAACGTTTTTTTGCCAAGGAATCTAATCGTTTGGAGGCGCTGGAACGCCAGATTTTGCAATTAACGCAACAACTGGCGCATCTCGCAATTATGGTGAGTGAGCGACCTACTCTGGTTTACTCTGCTCCCCCATCAGCACCAGCCGTAGAAGTAGTTAACCCCACTACTACTACTAGTAATGCTGTTCACCCTCCGGAAGAAATTGACCCTGTAATTAGCCGCTTGAGTCAATTTCTTGACGATTTTTAACAAAAGCCCATAATTGTGAGCAATTTATATTTTTAATTTCAGTCCTTAATAGTATTTACTATTAAGGATTATTAATATTTGGTCATTAGTCAACAGTCATTAGTTTTTTGTCCTCTATTCCCCTGCTCCCTCATCTCCCTCACTTCTCTTCTGCCGCTTTTATCACTTGGGAACCTGTACAAATGCTAAAATCCTCAAGTGTCTACTGAGGGTTCCCCAATGCCAGTTATAGCTAACTCTATCAAGTTTGGTACTGACGGCTGGCGGGGCGTGATTGGTGATGAGTTCACCTTTGAACGCCTAGCTTTGGTCGCGCCAGTTGCAGCAAAAGTATTATATGATACTTATTATTCGACGGTGGGTAGTCGGACAATTATTGTCGGTTACGATCGCCGTTTTATGGCAGAGGATTTTGCCCGTGCTGTTGCCAATTCTGTCACTGCTGTTGGATTTGATGTTTTACTCAGTGAGAGTTATGCTCCAACACCTGCTTTTAGTTGGGCGGCGAAACAACTCAATGCTTTGGGGGCGCTAGTTATTACCGCCAGCCATAACCCAGGCCCATATTTAGGCTTAAAAGTTAAAGGTTATTTTGGTGGCTCAGTATCACAAGAAGTTACAAAAGATATAGAAGCATTATTATCAGTAGGAGTGCCAGTAGCCGCGACTCCTGGTAAGTTAGAAAAGTTTGACCCCTGGCCTAGTTATACTCAAGGTTTGCAAGGGAAAGTTGATATTACAAAGATAAGAGAAGCGATCGCCTCTGGTAAACTGACGGTATTTGCTGATGTGATGCACGGTGCAGCAGCAAGTGGTTTGGGTAGATTACTCGGCGATCGCGTGCAAGAACTGAATACTAACCGCGACCCTTTATTTGGTGGTGGTGCGCCGGAACCCTTACCAAAATACCTTTCCAAGTTATTTGATACTATACGTAATCATCGAGAACAGAATCCTTCAGGTTTATCTGTAGGATTAGTATTTGATGGAGATTGCGATCGCATTGCTGCTGTAGATGGCAATGCTAACTTCTTGAGTTCTCAAGTTTTAATCCCCATATTAATTGACCACTTGACTTTAAGACGCAACTTTACAGGCGAAATCGTCAAAACCGTGAGTGGTTCCGATTTAATGCCCAAGGTAGCAGCCTTACATAACTTATCGATATTTGAAACAGCCGTTGGTTATAAATACATTGCTGACCGCATGTTAGCCGCACCCGTATTATTAGGTGGCGAAGAATCGGGAGGAATTGGTTACGGAAGCCATATTCCCGAACGGGATGCCTTGTTATCAGCATTGTATGTCTTAGAGGCGATCGTGGAATCTGGGTTAGATTTAGGCGATTATTACCGCCACCTACAACAGCAAACAGGCTTCACCTCAGCTTACGATCGCATCGATTTACCCCTAGCCAGTATGGATGTAAGGGCGCGTCTACTGCAACAACTCGAAACCCAACCCTTAAAAGAGATTGCAGGTAAAGCAGTTATTGACTGTAACACCATCGACGGCTACAAATTCCGCCTAGCCGATAATAGTTGGTTAATGATTCGCTTTAGTGGTACAGAACCAGTCCTCCGCCTCTACTGCGAAGCCGCAACTATTGAAGAAGTTCACAAAACCCTTGCTTGGGCGAAAGATTGGGCAGAGTAAGCAATTCAAAATTCGTCTTGAAAAGTTTCCCGCCGTAGGAAACTTTCCGCAAAATTCAAAATTCAAGAGTTCTGTCTTTTGACTATGGACTAATGACTGTTGACTAATGACTATTGACCAATGACAAAACTTCTCGTAGTAGCAACAAGTAATCCAGGTAAGTTGGGCGAAATGCAGGCTTACCTACAAGATACCGACTGGGAATTGACTCTCAAACCAGCAGAATTAGAAGTTGAGGAGACTGGTGATACCTTTGCGGCGAATGCTTGTCTTAAAGCTTCTGAGGTAGCTAAGGCTACAGGCAATTGGGCGATCGCCGATGATTCTGGTTTAGAAGTGGATGCGTTGAATGGTTTTCCTGGGGTGTATTCTGCCCGTTATGGGAATACCGATGCAGAACGCATTGAGAGATTACTGAATGAGTTGGGTAGCGCAATTAACAGGGGAGCGCAGTTTGTGTGTGTAGTAGCGATCGCTTCTCCTGATGGGGCGATCGCATTGCAAGCGCAAGGTATTTGTCGTGGTGAAATTCTTCATGCACCCCGTGGTAGTGGTGGTTTCGGCTATGACCCAATTTTCTACGTTCCCGAAAAGCAACTGACCTTTGCACAGATGACACCAGAATTAAAAAAATCGGTGAGTCATCGGGGTAAAGCTTTTGCCACTTTACTACCCCAATTAGAACAACTAGGTAATCTTTGATGAAGATTTAATGTGAGTAGGGACGTACAGATTTACGCCCCTACCAAAATATCTATTCTAGAGAATGTAGAGAGTTGGAAAAAATGCCCTATTCCCTATATTCTAACTTGTACACCCTACCTGTGTACCACCGGGCAGTTCTAATGTATCGCCGATTTTGTATCCGTCATGGAAAGCGGCGAGAATCACATCGCTAGTTTTACCCCAAGCGATCGAGCCAGTTGCGTCTAAGGCGATCGCACCGAAGTCTCTTTGGTTTTCGTGTGCTTCACCAAAGGATCGCTGCATCGACTCTAATAGAGATAATCCATCTGTGACACGAATGACAATTTTTGGTGCTAGGCACTCATCAATAATATCTTCACCGATGCCAGTGCAACTGACGGCTGCATGATTAGTTGCATAATTACCCGCAGGCATAGCAGAATCACTTACACGCCCAATACGTTCAAAACCTTTACCACCTGTAGAAGTACCAACCGCCAATTTACCATTAACATCTAGAGCTACTACGCCGATAGTTCCGCGTCCAGCGTTACTTGTTTCTAATAGTTCTGGTTCTGCTATCACCCCGGCCATTGTTCTTTTAAAATTATCTTGCCGTTCTTGAATCCATTCTTGTAACCGCAATTCAGTCAGGGCGTTGTAACTGGGAAGTTGCATTTCCCTGGCTAATTCGGCTGCGCCAAAATCTGACAGCACTCGGTCTGGTGAATTTTGTAAAAACTGCGCTAAATCAATGGGGTTTTTGACGCGGGAAACATTAATCACACCACTAAAGCGGCTTAATGCGCCATCCATAATGGAAGCACTCATGCGAATTTGCCCATCAGATTGCAGCACCGAACCAGTACCTGCATTGAAGCGGGGTTCATCTTCCAACAGTTGACAACCCCGCACCACTGCTACAGAAGCATTCACTCCTGACAACAGTAGAGTGTAGACTTCTTCTACTACTGCATGGAGCGTTTGCCGCACTGCTTCTAATCCGCCTTTGCCGTGGAGAGAACTACCTGCTCCCCCGTGAATAATTAATTTTGGTTGCACCTGTGACTTCATTTATACCTTGCGCTATTTGCGTCTTAGTTTGAATATTGGGTGTGTCAGTCAACTGTTAACTGATTCAGCCCTCAGTTTTAGCCTCAGAACGACGACGGCGGCAACGTTCTGAGCAATATTTAACTTCGTCCCAGCAATCTTCCCATTTTTTCCGCCATGTAAAGGGACGTTGACACACCGGACAGATTTTTGTGGGCAGGTCAGATTTAGAACGAGCGCGTCCCATATAAATACCGTGCTGAATAAAGTTAGATTTCTAAGAACGATGGAAAATAATTATAACCAGATTGTTACAAAGGAAAGATATGCTTGTTGAACAATTATATTGGGTATCCTCCGGTGGATGTATTAGGGTTTTAGTTCAAGAGAATATTAACACGGGTGAATAATTAGATATTTAATGATTATTAACCGCCAATCAACTTATTTATTCAGGTATTAACTGTAATTTGCCCGTCGTGTTCGCTGTTACTGTCTGCTGTGACCAAAGCATCGGATGATATTCGAGTTTGCGCCAAGGGTCAATCATGTCAGTATAGTGTTGATGGAAAGCATGACCTGACTGTCCAGGGGCGTGAATAGCTATGGAGTTGTCGAGATTGTTTAAATCTACAATCATCCTTAGTGAAGGGATATCAGTTACTTCAAAGGATTTATTTGCTCTCCAACGGTTGGCGTTTATGGTTTCTCCGTTACCAGTCGTGGTGAAGGAACCCCGGTTAAATAAAGCCTCGATTGGTGCAACGCCTGATTTACCAAAGGTGGCGTTACGAAAGGTGATGGTGTGCAGGTTTCCCCAATTCCAAGATTGGTGATTTTTGCCTTGGAGGCGTTCTAGTTCATCTACGGTTTTTGTGAAGGCTTGACGGAATATTTGGTCGCGGTTTTCTACTTCTTTGGTTTGGCGATTATCCCACCAATTACTGTTAGGTTGCTGGATAATATTTTGCATGACAGCATACCAGCGATCACCACCATCTGGATAATATTCTTTTGGTAATTGGTCATGAAATGTATCTGCTAATAAATGTTTCCAAAATACTTCAAATAAAGCAGCCGCAGATGATTTAGTTTCTAGTTGTAAATTCCAATTTTGTAGTAGTTTTTGTGCTGCTTGTAAGCGAGGATTATCAAATGATATTTTTTGCAGTATTGGTACTAAATTCTGAGCATTCAAATTAAAGTTATCACCCTGTATCTGTTGCACATCATTTATAGAAAGAGGTTTATTTTGCTGGGATATCATATCAACAATTCGTTTTGCTCGATACCCATAAACCCAATCTGTAGTAATTAAATATGGATATTCTTGAGCAACTGGATTATTAGCAGTGGCAATATAACCTGCGAATGGGTTGAAACTTTGAGGTAACTTTGCAAAATCAATATAACCTTGCCATTCATACTCATCTGTCCATCCGGGAACAGGATAACGTCCATTTCCCTTCGCCCGGATAGGAAATTTTCCTGGCATTTGATAGCCAATATTCCCTGCAATATCAGCGTAAACTAAATTTTGCGTAGCAATATCGAATTTACTGGCAGCAGTGCGGAAATCTTGCCAATTTTGGGCGCTGTTTATTTGAGGAATTGATGATGCTAATTGTGATGGTTCTAAAGCTGTCCATCGCAAAGCTACAGCATAATTTTTTGGTAAGTTATCAGTTGATTTTTGATTCAACTGTTTTAAGTTTGGTGACACATCTGAAAGAATCGGCCCGTGTCTGGTGTAGCGTACTGTTTGCACAATTGGCTGGCTTCCTGCAACTTTGATAGTTTCTGGAACAAGCTGCATATCTACCCATTTGCCATTGACTTCATATTGGTTGGGGTTGTTGGGATTAATTTTTTCGATGTATAAATCCATAGTATCGGCTTGAGTATTTGTTACACCCCAAGTAATGCGATCGCTATGTCCAACAATTATCCCCAGCATACCCGCAAAAGAAAAACCGCTTACTTCGTAGGGACAATTGGCAGTCTTTTTTATACAATTTAATCCCACTTCATACCAAATAGAAGGTATTTGTACACCCAAATGAGGATCATTAGCTAATATTGGCTTACCTGTGGCTGTAAGCTCACCAGATATTACCCAGTTATTCGAGCCAATTCCTGCACCTGTATAACCAATGAGTTTTTCGAGTGTTTTGATTGGTGCGTTAATAGATTGTAAAATGGGGGCAATTTCCTTAACTTCCCCAATTACAGAGGCGATAATTTGTGTCTTTTTTGAAGTGTTTGTTGAAGTTTCTGGCAAAATGACTGGCAAATTCTCAGGATAGGGTGGAAAAAGTTCCTCTACTTCAGCAGAAGTAAGGGTTTTCAGTAAAACCGTCCGTTCGATTTCGCTTTGAAAATTCCGCCCCAAATCATAAGCCATCACCTTACCCCAAGTTAGGGAGTGTAAGATTTGCCAAGGTTCTGGTTGATAACTAGGATTAAGTAATCGCAATAGGGCATACTCTAAACTCAAGGCACTACCTTGATGCTTTTGCAGATAAGCGTTGACACCATCAGCGTAGGCTTGAAAGTTCGCCTTCATTTGCTCATCCATCTGCTCAATTTCTTGTTGCGCCACCCTCACCCAGCCCATCGTCCGCAGATATTTGTCAGTTTCTACCTGAGACGCACCAAAAATTTCTGCCAGCCTTCCCGAACCGATATGTCGCCAAAAGTCCATTTGCCAAAAACGGTCTTGGGCATGAATGTAACCTTGCGCCATGAATAAATCATGGGAATTGCTGGCGTAGATGTGGGGTATTCCCCATTGGTCGCGTTTGATGGTAACTTCAGATTTGATTGCAGGTATGGCGATCGCTCCATCTTCTAGCGGAAAAGAATGCCGTATAGTATAAGATAAAATTTCTACAAACACTATACTTAGCACCATCAGCGTAATTACGGTGGTTTTTAGCCCCTGATAAAACCTATGTTTCCTGAAACTTTTCATGCTGCGGGTGCTGTATCGGCGTTAATCAAATCACGGGATATTATACAGCTTGCCGCCTCATCCCTCGTAAAATGTCTTACGCAAATATCTAAAACTTACTTAAGTATCAATAATTCTGTCAGTTTATTTTATAAGAATTTTATTAAATCACATCAGTAATAAAATACTAATTTTCTGTATTAAAAAATAAATTTTGCAAAAATCCTCAAAATCCTCAATTTTTGCAAAACTTTTAATTGACAAAGCTTATAAGTCTATGCTAGTTCATCTATTTTAGAAAAATTACTGAAATATAAAATTTAATTGGCATAAATATTACAATACAAATTTATTACTTGAGCAATGGGATCTGACAAAATCAATCACTGACACTTATACCGATGTGTTTCACACAACGAAGTAATATTAGTAATAAGTAATTTTTGATTTTTCTTCCATAACAAACTAGTGAAGGCGTGCTAAGTTTTAAATTCGTCTTAATTCCGTTCGCGGTTTTCCCCATGCGTCTGCTAGATTTACACCCACAACACCAGGAAGAATTAGTCAACAGTAGTGGTATAGAATTACACTTTGCACAGCTTAACTTTAGTTCTCTTGAAGGCGTAAGCGCTTATGAGCATCTATTGATTTCCGAACACTTACCTCGGACTAATACAGGTATGGTGAAAAGTGGTTGGTTAGAGCGTTATAACCATGTCACAGTCGGAGGTTGGTGGTGTTCTGGGTTAGATCCTCTCAACAATTGGCAGGCTATGGAATGGGGATGTTTTAAGCCAAACCAACCGCGAACAAATCAAAATGGCAAGTCCATCAAATATGAACATCCTCCCAGTACAGCAACGCGGATATTTTGTCTGCGGGTAACTTTGGGTATATGGCAGCAAGTTTGCCAGCGTTACAATTGCCCTATACCTGAAGATATCACAGTTAATTCCCAAGGTGAGGCGGAAGGCTTTTGGCAATGGGTGATAGAGCGAAATATACCCGTGATTATTTGCGAGGGAGCCAAGAAAGCTGCCACATTATTATCACAAGGATATGTGGCGATCGCAATTCCGGGGATTACCAGTGGCTATAGAGTCGTCAAAGATAAATTTGGCAAAGTCATCAGTCGGCAATTAATTCCTGACTTAGCTGCTTTTACTACAACAAAACGCCCATTTTATATATGTTTTGATTATGAAACTCAACCAAGAAAGATAGCTGCTGTTAGTAATGCTATTTCCCAACTAGGTTGTTTATTTCAAGCTAAAAAATGCCCTGTAAAAGTAATCGAATTGCCCGGTGCAGAAAAGGGCGTAGATGAATTTATAGTTGCTAAAGGTGTAAGTAATTTTGAAAAGATTTATCGTCAAAGCGTAGATTTAGAAATTTACCTTGCTCAAATCAAACCCCACACCGAATTAACTATTCAACCTACCATTACAGTTAATCGTCCATACTTAGGAGAAATAGCTTTTCCTAATTCTGGATTAGTTGGGGTCAAATCAGCCAAAGGTACAGGTAAAACAACTGCATTAAAAAGCGTTGTACAGCAAGCGAAAAGTATTAATAGACCTGTATTATTAATTACTCACCGAATCCAATTAGGGCGTTTTTTGTGTGAGAAAATTGGTATTAAATGGGGTTTAAATAATCCAGAACCGTTAGAACATGATAGCAAATGGGTAAACTATCTCAATAATCAATCTTTAGGTTTATGCGTTGATTCCATTTGGAGACTTAAGCCAGAAGATTGGCGAGGAGCAATAATTATCTTAGATGAAGTTGAGCAGTCATTATGGCATCTCCTCAACAGTAATACTTGTAAACACAAGCGCGTAAAAATATTAAAGATATTCCAGCAATTAATCTCTCAAGTTTTAGCTACAGGTGGATTAGTAATTGCCCAAGATGCTGACTTATCAGATGTATCTTTAGAATATTTACAAGGTTTATCAGGCTGCAAAATAACACCTTGGGTAGTAGTAAATCAATGGAAACCTCAACGTGGTTGGGAGGTAACTTTTTACGATTCTCCTAATCCTATTCCTTTAATTCAGCAGTTAGAATTGGATTTACTAGCAGGACGCAAATGTTACGTAACTACTGATAGCCGCTCTGGACGTTATAGCTGTGAAACCATCGAGCGTTATCTCAAAGAACGTTTAGAAAAGCTGCGATATGAATTTCCGAAAACATTAGTAGTTAATAGTCATACAACTAGCACTCCTGGTCATGCAGCCGTCGATTTTGTGGCAGCCATTAATCAAAAAATTACCGAATATAATACCGTCTTTGTTACTCCCAGTTTAGGGACAGGTATTAGTATTGATGTGCAGCATTTTGACCGAGTGTATGGCATTTTTCAGGGTGTGATACCAGATGCAGAAGCACGACAAGCATTAGCTAGGGTTAGAGATAATATACCCAGAATTGTCTGGTGTGCTAAACGAGGAATTGGTTTAATTGGTAGTGGTAGCACCAACTATCGATTACTATCTGATTGGTATCAGGAAAATCAAAAAGAAAATCTAGCTTTACTAAGCCCATTACATAAAATAGATGTAGATTTGCCATTAGTTTATGACCCTATTCATTTAAGAACATGGGCTAAAATGTCTGCCAGAGTAAATGCTTCTATTCGCCTTTATCGTCAATCTCTAGAAGAAGGTTTAACTGCTGACGGACATCAAATCAGATTGCGGAGTAATGCAGTTCATAATAATATTATTCGAGATTTACGGTTGGCATTCCTAGCTACTGAACCAAGTGATATCAAAGAACGCCAAAGGTTAGTTTTAGAAATTGTCAAAGTACAAAATGATTGGGTAGAGAAGCGACAAAAGGGTAAAGAGATTAAGCGTCAAATTAAGAAAATTAAACAACAAAATCAACTAACTTCAGCAACTAATGTAGCTAATGCTAAAGATATTGATTATTTAGAATACGATCATCTATGTGCCAAGCACTCTTTAACAGATAATGAACGTAATCAGATGCAGAAATATAGTCTTTGGCAAAAGTATGGGGTATTAGTCACTCCCCAGCTAAAGTTAAGAGATGACCAAGGATATTACACTCAATTATTAATTCATTACTACCTGACTCATGAAAGTGAGTACTTTCAAATTAGAGATCAACAAGAATGGCATCAGCAATTGTCTTGGGGCAATGGTAAAGTGTTCTTGCCAGATTTAAAAACCTATACTTTAAAAGTTGAAGCAATGAGAGCGTTAGGTATGCAGCAATTCCTTGAAACAGAGAGAAAATTTACTGAAATCGACTCTGACTTACTCTGGTTAAAAAATGTTGTATTCCAACATAGTAAGCAAATTAAAAGAGTCTTGGGTGTTGACTTTATTAGATGTCAAGAAAGAATTACAGTAATTAAAGTTTTGAGCCGTTTGTTAAATTTGTTAGGCTTAAAGTTAAAAAGAGAGAATGACGTTTACCAAATATCGCCAGAAAGCCTTGCTGATGGTAGACAAGAAATATTCTCTATTTGGCAGCAAAGAGATGAGTTGATTCTAGCTCATTCTCAAAGTATAGGTTCTGAAACAAATAATTTACTTTTCAACCAAAAGCAACAAAATAAAGCAGCTAATTCTGTTATCTCTGCGATGGTTTCGCTGTTTTAAATTTATGGTTTTCTAATTGCTTGTAAGGAGTAAGTTGCACTTAAATTATATATACTAGTGGAATGTCTAGATTAACATGTTGGATTAGATTAAGAAAAAATTGAACGCAGATAAACGCAGATGATTAAGATTCATATTTTTCCCTAATACACTATTTTAGTTTAGATACGCCAATACTATAAGTCTAATTACCTAGAATAAACAACGACAAGCTATTCAAGCTATATTGCAATTATAAATCATTAGGAAAAACACCAGTGTTTCCCCTCTACGACGAAAATCCGAGCAGAATCACCCCGTATTTCACTTACGGGATAATAGGGATGAACGTTTTAGTTTTTCTTCACGAAGTGAGTTTATCTAATGCACAGTTAAATCTGTTTCTCAGCCAGTATGCAGTAGTACCTCAAGAGTTAACCACTAATTTAGGCGTTGAGTGGCCAACATTATTTACATCACAGTTTTTACATGGTGGTTGGTGGCACTTGATATCAAATATGGTGTTTCTTTGGGTTTTTGGCAACAATATTGAAGAACGTCTAGGACATTTCAAATATTTGATTTTCTATTTAGCTTGTGGTGCTTTAGCCGCCGCATGTCAGTGGTTTATTGGCATGTATTCCACAATCCCATCTTTAGGCGCTAGTGGTGCAATTTCTGGTGTTCTGGGTGCGTATTTAATTCGTTTTCCTCAAGCGAGGGTGACAACTCTAGTCTTTTTGGGTTTCTTCGTTACTACAATTAGCATTCCCGCACTATTTATTATTGGCATTTTCTTTATTCAAAATGTCATTTCTGGTCTTGCTAGTTTACAAGCATCTGCCAACATGACTATAGAATCAGGAGGGGTGGCTTATTGGGCGCATATTGGCGGTTTTGTTTTCGGTATAATTCTCGGCCCTATATTTGGTTTATTTAGACGTGATTAACAGCAGTTCTTGAGGATTGAGTATCGGAACTCTTATGAATGGGTATTCACACCCATTCATAAGCTATGGTAGTTTAACCTTATGAAAAGGCAGAAAAAGTTTACCATAATCTTCTATTTTCTAAATTGTTAAAGTTATAAAATATGCAAAGGTGAAAGCGTAATTAAGCCAGAAAAATCAATAGTTCTCAAACTCCAGAACTATATAAGGAGTTGAAACAAATGCTAGAGCTAGGTTTATCAATATGAAATTAGATCGTATTACTAGTAATCCTAACCGGATGAATGGACAACCCTGCATTCGTAATCTTCGCCTTACAGTTAGACGGGTTATTGAATTACTAACTATTTATTCAGATCGAGAAGAACTGCATCAAGAGTTTCCAGAGTTAGAAGATGAAGACATTCGGCAAGCCCTCATTTTCGCATCTTCCTATTTAGACGATCGCATTATTGAATTACCTAACTCCAATGAAACTGTTGCTTGATCAGGGATTACCATTATCTGCCGCAGGATTGTTAAAAAGTGTAGGAATTGATACAGTTCACGTTTCTGAGATTGGGCTATCCACTGCCGAAGATACGGAAATTATTCAAATAGCTAGAGAGGCAGGACGTATCATCATCACACTTGATGCTGACTTTCACACGTTGTTAGCCATTGATGAGGCTAATTCTCCATCGGTAATTCGTATTCGTATTGAAAGGTTACGCGCTCAAGCGTTGACTGACTTATTAAGAAAAGTTATTAATGAGTGTGCAGATGAGCTAAACCAGGGTGTAGCGGTAACAGTTGAGCCAACCCGTATCCGTATACGTCGGTTGCCCCTGGTGCCTGAATTATAAAAAATTGATAGAAGAAACTTGATTATTAAATATATATTGTTCACCAATCTTCTTTGTTGTGAGATCGCCCAACATTAGCGATCTCACAAATGACAAATGACAAATGACTAATAACTAATAACTAACTTAAAAATCATCGTCAAAGTTTCTCATAGCTTTAGGGTCGGGAGCGAAAGCTAACCACAGAGGAAACTGTAGTAATGCTAGGCTAATTTGCTCCTCGGAATCATCTATGAGAATCACGGGTAATTGGTTGGCTTTGACTAGACGGTCGGCTTTTTGTGCTAGAGCTTCAGGTGCTTCAAATAATACAACGCCTCTATCTGGACCAAAATCTGGCCGACCGATACCAAGGCAGTCTTGTAAGCCTCGCCGCCATTCACCTAGACGCTCTGGTGTATTAGCTAAAACTAGAGTACGGACGCGATCGCCATATAACTTATGTAATATGGAAATTGCCGCCGAAGCAATTAAAATATTTTGCAAGCGGCTACCCATAGTTCTTAAAGCACCCCTTCCACCTTGATTAAAAAACCAATTAGCAACTCGTTCAGCGTGGACTGGTTCAAAGGTGCGACGCAGTTGCCAAGGTGGGCCGTAATAATCTGGTTTATTCCGATATTGGTCAATTAAACGACGAATTTGCTTTGTTGTATCTTGAAACTGCTGTTGAGCAAATTGTGGCGTACCTGCTTGGGGTTCTGTAGGTTTAGGTTCCCTTTCCTTAACTGGTGGTTTTTCTCTTTCAACAACGGCTGGGACTAATTGCAGTTGTTCGGCTGCGGATGCCAAATCTTGTAAACTACCTGCCAAATAATCTTTAAAACCTTGTACCCGAATTGCCAAATCTTGAGATGTACCAGCAAAAGTAGTCCGCATCTCATTACGGATGCGTTCTTGACGACGTTCTAACTGTTCTACAGAAATTTGCAATGCTTGTTTGCGTTGTTCTAGCTGTGCTAACGACTCTTGCACAATTCTTCCCAATGCCGTTTGAGTATCGCTAATTTGCCCTTGCAGAGTTGTGTATGTAGCTTGCAGTTTGGCTATTTCTTCTTTCAGCGTTACCTCTGTACTTTGCAGTTCGGCAAGCCGTTGTTCGGCTTGTGTGTATAGCGAATTATTTGATGATTCTGATGCTAACTCTGAACCCAGTGCAGTAGTTTCTGTTTCTAGCTGCCGAACAAAATCATCTGTTGATTCTATCGTTACATTGTCTGAGATTGATTCTGGCTCAACCGATGGTGTTTGTTCCGCGATTTCCCCAACTGTCTCTCCAGATGAGCCTTCTGAATTTTCCAGCTTAGGGTTTTCTTGTTGTATTTGCTCCAACCACTCATCAATCGGTTCTGGAGTTTGAGATTCGTCAGGGTTCATAAACTATAGTGCGATTCCTAAGATGCAAATAATATAGCTTTCAAAAATTTACTGTATAAGCTGCATGAAAATTTCTAAGTTCTCAGTCTAACTTGAAAAGGGGAATAGGGAGGAATCAATTCAAAATTCAAAAACTTCTCCCTCATCTTCCTCTTTAAATACGTGGACAACGCTCTTCTAAACAAGCTTTCAGAGTTTTGGGGTCAAATAGAATTGGTAAAAAGTGAATGCTGTTAACTTCTTTAAAATAGAACAAAACGGGAAATACATCCCAGAAAATGCGCCAGTTCTGCCATTCTCGGTAAGGGAAGCGGCGAAGAAGTTTGTTCCCTCTGTAAAGGTCAAAGTCAGTGGCGGTAAACTGCACACGCAAGCTGACTGTTTGAAACAAAAGAAATAAACCCAAAAGAGCAAATACAATCCCCACCCAAGGCTGTACCAATAATAGTGGAATAGCCACAATCACCAACACTACAGGGATATTGTAACTAGGTTTAAGTTCCACAGTGGCGGTGGAGTTACGCAAAATTGAACTGGTCACAGTTTCTCATCCTATTTTAGTAGACACTCTTTTTATTTTAGGAGTTTGTCAGTTGTCAGTTGTCATTAGTCATTAGTCATTAGTCATTAGTCCACAGTTCATCGTTTTTCCCTTGCTCCCCCTGCTTCCTCATCTTCCCCTACTCCCCACTCCCTACCTGACAGGTGTAGGTTTTTTACAAGAGTGTGAGCATTCATTCACGCTTGACAGAAAATAAAAGCAGACTGACAAAGTGAAACAGAGGCTCAAATGCTGAAAAATGAGTACCTCAAACAATGGACAAATATAGTGTCACAGAAAATGCCACATCTGACGTTACCACAAGTGGTAGGGCTGGCAACATGGAGTTTTGGCATAGTGATGACAAGATCAAGTAGCTTGAGCAAAGTGTCAAAATTCATAGCTCAAGTCAACTCAGAAAAGGCAAATACAGTACGTCAAAGATTAAAAGAATGGTATGAGGAAGCCTCTGCCAAAAAAGGGCTTCATCGTCGGACTCTAGATGTAAGTAGTTGTTTTGCGCCATTGCTGTTATGGGTGATCAGTTTGCTACCTACCAATATCAAGCGTATTGCGCTAGCACTAGACGCAACCAGTATCGGCAATAAGTTTGTAGTCTTATCAGTAAACATACTCTTGGCGGGTTGTGGAATCCCGATAGCATGGTGTGTGGTCAAAGCACATGAGCCAGGAAGTTGGAAAGGGCATTGGCACAATCTGCTCACAGCAATCAAAGATGCCATCCCAACTGAGTTTGATGTCATAGTCACTGCTGACAGAGGACTGTATGCTTGTTGGTTGTATGAATTGATTGTGGCTGCTGGCTGGCATCCGTTTTTACGTATTAACCATCAAGGAACTTATCGCCTGCCATCTGGGAATACATGGCATCCACTAAAAGATGTGGTTTGTACCCCTGGAACATCTTGGTCAGGTCGAATTATTTGCTTTGTCACCAATCCCGTTGAATGTACATTGCTTGCCCGTTGGGATTTTGGTTACAAAGACCCTTGGTTGATTTTGACTGACCTTGAACCCACGAGCGCCTCTGCACTCTGGTACGGTTTACGTCCTTCTACAGAATGTGTTTATCGGGATGTCAAAGGAGATGGTTGGGATTGGCATCATACTCGTTTGCTCTCACCACAACGTGCTGAACGTTTGTGGTTAGCCATCGCTGTTGCCACTCTTTGGATGGTGATGCTGGGGGGCGAAGCGGAAAATCAATCTTCTCCCCCAACTCTCGAACAACTTCCACCTCGACATGTTGTCTTTTCTCAGCCTTTCCACCTTCATCCTCAGCGTCAGATTTCTTGTTTTTTGTTAGGCCTGTTGACCCTGATTGCTGATTTACTCAACCATCTTCCTATTCATCTTCCCAGTTGGAGTGCTTTTCCTCATACTCCTGTTGACGATTTCTTTTGCTTCAATTCCTCCTAATTGTAAAAAACCTACACCTGTCAGCCACTCCCTACTCCCTACTCCCTCATCTCCTCATTCTCAAAATCCTTGCTCAAATGCGCTACCAGTGCCTTGAAACATTACCCAGGATAAGAAGAAGTTGCTGATGAAAATAATTAATAAGGCTGTAACGACTGCTGTTGTAGTTGATTGTCCTACGCCTTTGGCTCCACCTGTGGTTGTTAAACCCCAGCTACAACCGATGATGGCGATTAATACTCCAAAGCAGCAAGCCTTGATCATGGCGCTACAAATATCCCAACTTCCCAACAAATTACGGGCGGAATCTAAAAATACTGTGTCGGAGAGTCCATATAAGTTTGTGGCAATGATTAATCCTCCTAACATTCCGGTAATTAAGGACAAGATTGTTAGGATGGGCAGCATGATAAAACAAGCCAGTAGCCTGGGAATGACCAAATAGTCAATTGGGTCAGTTTTGAGCATCAACATGGCATCAATTTGTTCTGTCACTCGCATTGTGCCAATTTCTGCGGCAAAGGCAGAACCAACACGCCCCGCCAATACTACGGCTGTGAGTACTGGTGATAATTCGCGGGTTAATGCGACTGCTAACACTCCGCCGACAAGATTCCCCGCGCCAAAGTTAATAAACTCCCGTGCGACTTGAATTGTAAAAACTGCACCAACAAAAACTGCTGTTAACAGGGCAATGAATAAAGAATCTGGCCCTACGGCTGCCATTTGTTCTGTAGTATTACGCCAGTGAATTTTACCCCTGAGTAGGTGAACTATGGCTTGTCCACCTAGAAATGTTGCCGCCAGCAATCGCTGACTCCATGTTCCTAAGCTGGATTTAGATATGGTCATTTGTAATTAGTCATTGGTCATTTAGTCATTAGTCCATAGTCAACAGTCAACAGTCAACGGTCAACTGTTGTTACACCTTGATCTTGTGGCAAATATTAACTTTGCTTAATAAATTTCTCAGGATATATTGCTTTGCATAAACACGTTAAACGTGATAACTTCTTGACAGGCTGAAATATAAGCTTTATTTAACAAGGGTTTTAGAGATTGTTATGTGATTTTGCACTCACAGCACTTGTGTAACAAGTAACCTACTTTTTTAATGAAAACTTAAGATTTTTGACAACTTGGCTGTTGAGAAGCGATCGCACGTATTGTAGAAAGAGGACAAGTAGCTGTTCGGCTATTTTTCACTTAATCTTGGAGCTTATCTCAAATGACTATTTTTACCAATTTTCTTCGTTCCTTGGTATTGACGATCATCTTTAGCTTTGCAGCACCTCTATGTTTGATCGGTGCTGTACTCTTGTTCTTGTCTTTGGGTGGCTATGTTCCGCTTTTAGGAGGTGTAACTGAGGCGATCGCAAATACTATCTTTAATTTCTTGAGCATTTTTGGTAGTGGTTCTGCTTTGCATGGCATTTTAGTGATTTGCATGACTTGTAGTTTCGTCGGTGCGCTGTTCGATACCTATGTCTACTACCGCTATCAAATTTTACGCTTAGATTCCTAAATCCTCCAAAATTCACAAAGGCAAATTTAACTATGGCTTCTACGCCTCGGAGATATTTTATCTTTTCGATTTAACAAATATTTATATTACTAAATTAGTATTAATTGTTTTTATAATAAAATTTACAACTGAATAAGCTACAAAAAACTAGTAGCCTCTTATGCCCGCCAACGAAAGGATAGCTACACTTACTTGGTGATATAGAAATAGTTATATATTTACTGTTGAATAGTTATTCAAATAAATATTGAATATATAAATCAATGCTACAAATTCAGCCAATGAAAGGTTTGAATTTGAGCATGGGCTTACCAGAAAGCAAAAATTAGAATATTATTTTTTAAGTTTTTAAACCTATTTAGACTGCTCTAATTTGTTGCCTGTGGGATAAGAATAGCAAACAAATATCCACACAAAGCATAAAAAAATAGTTAAAATTCGGTGTGGACTCATGGCTGCTCGTTTTTTTAATAGAGCGGAGTTAACACATCTGACCACTAGACAAATTATATTTAGATCATTATCAGGTTTTTAATTTGCTCATGGTTTGGCCTTTCAAGTCAAGATTTCGTAAACAAATTGCTCGCATTGAAATTACAGGTGCGATCGCTAGTGCAACTCGTAAGCGGGTGCTAGAAGCTTTAAAAACTGTTGAAGAAAGAAAGTTTCCAGCATTGCTACTACGCATTGATAGCCCTGGCGGTACAGTAGGAGATTCCCAAGAAATATATAGTGCATTAAAGCGATTACGAGAAAAAATCAAGATTGTCGCTAGTTTTGGCAATATTTCGGCTTCAGGCGGTGTTTACATTGGTATGGGAGCAGAACACATCGTCGCCAACCCTGGAACCATCACGGGAAGTATAGGTGTAATTCTGCGGGGAAACAATCTAGAACGGCTGCTAGATAAAATTGGTGTTTCCTTTAAAGTCATCAAATCTGGCCCTTACAAAGATATCTTGGCATTTGACCGGGAATTAACCGAACCAGAACAAGGTATTCTGCAAGAATTGATTGATACCAGTTATCAGCAATTTGTGGAAACAGTAGCTCAAGGGCGGTCTTTAACAGTAGAACAAGTGAAAAGTTTTGCTGATGGACGGATATTTACTGGACAGCAAGCCTTAGAATTAGGAGTTGTAGACCGACTGGGAACTGAAGAAGAAGCCCGTCGTTGGACAGCAGAACTAGTAGGTCTTGACCCAGAAAAAACAACTTGTTACACCTTAGAAGAACGAAAACCGCTATTGAGTCGAGTTTTAAACGGAAGCAGTCGTAGTTACTCGAAACTAGGCGCAAGTATTGACTGGTTAGAGTTTGAAATGTCTACCAGTGGTTTGCCACTCTGGTTGTATAGACCGTAATAAAGGGAGATAAAAAAGACAATCAAAAATAAATATAGATTATTGACTAATTACTGTTGACTAATGACTATTGAATAATGATCACTTAAGGAGGATTTTGGCGTGGAGTGGCGATTGCGTGCTATTCGTGGAGCAACAACCGTTTCTGAAAATACAGTGGAAGCTATCCGGGAAGCGGTTAGTGAACTGCTTGACGAACTCGAAAGACGAAACCAACTCCAGCCAGAGGAGATGATTAGCGTGACATTTTCAGTAACGCGAGACTTAGATGCGATTTTTCCAGCTGCGATCGCCAGACCCCGCCCCGGCTGGGATAATGTAGCTATGTTAGATGTCCAGCAAATGCACGTTGAAGGTAGTTTACAGCGCTGCATCCGCTTCTTAATCCACGCCTACCTCCCAGCCTCCGTTTCTGTTCATCATATTTATCTGCGCGAAGCTACAAAGTTACGTCCCGATTGGAGTTTCCCCCAGGCGCTACAAGCATCACAAGTAATAGAGTCAAAAGTTTAGAGTGCTGAGTGCTGAGTGATGAGTGCTGAGTGCTATGTGCAAGGAAAATCTGAATTTTGAATTTTGAATTTTGAATTTTGAATTTATTAGCTTCCTGCCTTTTAGCTAGTAACCCAGTCTTATGAATCCTAATGATACAGCCGCTCGATATGATCAAATCGCCAAATGGTGGCAGACTCAGCATCAAGATTCATCATACGGGATTGCACAATTAGAACGGGCTATTAAATTTACTTCTGGACGAAACTCAGCTATTGATATCGGCTGCGGAAGTGCTGGACGTTTTATTCGCGTTTTATGCCAGCATGGATTTCAGGTTGAAGGGCTAGATATTTCAACAGAAATGATCAATCTAGCCAAGCAATTACATCCAGAAGTCACATTTTACAGAGAAGATATCTGTCATTGGGTTCCGCCAAAACTTTACAGTTTAATTTCTGCTTGGGATAGCACTTTTCATCTACCGTTAAACATGCAGGAACCGATGACGAGGAAGCTATGCGATGCGTTAGAACTTGGGGGAGTATTTATCTTTACCTGTGGCGGTAGCCATACAAGCGGTGAAATTTCTGGTTCATTTCAAGGACAGGATTTTGATTACAGCACTTTAGGTGTAGATACTTTCCTGCGGATTATCACTGAGCATAACTGCACTTGTCGCCATGTTGAATATGACCAATATCCAGAAAAGCATGTTTATATCATTGCTCAGAAAATCGGCGTTGCAGAATAGAAAAGATGAGAAGCAACTAGAGATAAAAAGTACATGAGTCAATACAGCATGATTATTCAATGGTCTGATGAAGATCAGCTGTTCTTAGTAACAATTCCAGAGTTTAGCGATCGCGTTATTATGCCTTGCACTCATGGTAAAACTCTTGAAGAAGCAATACATAACGGCGAAGAAGTAATTGAAATGTACTTGAAAGCTTGGGAAACAGAAGGCGTATCTATTCCTGAACCTATAACTCTTCAAATTACTTAATGGCTCACTTTCTGAGTATCTTTCAAATAAGATTGTGGACGCGATCGCCCAGATTAAAAAATTTACAGAAGATGGGGCGATGGTAATTTTTACGTGTACTCTAATGTAACTCTATTTTGACTATAATCAGCAACTAAAATAAATGATTTCAACCATCGAGAACCTAATAAAATTTCCTGTATTTCATTTCCAGCAAATACAGGAATTTCCCATTCTTGATTATCTATGATTACTCTACCTCTATAAACATCAAATTCAGTTTCTCCTTGAGCAGTTCTCAATTTATCTTGATTTAAAAACTGCCAATCAAGACTCTCTAAATCTTGTTTGTTCATAGCTAAAAACTCAGTGAATCCTGTATCTAACATCGTTTCTACAGGAAAACTCAAGTCATCCCCACCAATTAAATCTATTTCAAAATAAATTTGTCCATATTCTCCAAATCTACCCTCAATCATATTCTGCCACTAACACCTGTTTCATTAATGCCAAAAATATGATGAATAAGTTGAGGGTATTTTTCTCTAGCCATTTTACTGGCTACTTCTTTATCCTGATCAATAAAATAATCGCCGCTATCAGGTTCAATGGCAATATACCAGCCATAATATTTATCTAGAATTTCTGGTTTTAAACGTTCAAAAATCGCCCAACAACGCTCATAAAATGCTTGTCTTCTGGCTTTGTCTTGGGCTTTTTGTGCTTTTGTCCACTGAATTTCGGGGAATACTCTCCCACGTCTCACAATTCTTTCGGGTGAAGAGTGTGTCATATTTTTTACATGATGAAGATTTATTTCTCATACTCTATTATAAAGCGATTGCCCTCTGCCTAAGTTCAGTGGATATGTTTAGAACGAAAAGCTCGTTCCCTTCCCAATAGTTAGCAATGACTTCCATCATATTGATCATACCTTCATAGCCAAAGTAAGGCTTATCAATATAAGTCTCTCTGTTCGTCAGACTGAACACATCAATGACATGATTCAAGCTTTAATAAAAAAGTGCTTGATGCCAGTATTCTATTCCTGATGATGATGAAATCTAATTCCTAAAAAGATGTCATAAACAAACTCAAAAAAGTCTTTTTTCTGCAATAATCCTGAAGTTTGGTAGCAGCCTTTTTCATCTAAAAGCGGCTTCATCTTATAGTATGCAGGCTGATAGTTATACCAGGGAATTGAAGGCCATAAATGATGAATTAGATGATAATTCTGACCCATGATTAAAATGTTTAGCAGCTTTCCTGGATAGACACGGGCATTCTTCCAGCGATCGCGTTCTGCAAAAGGCCGATGAGGTAGATAATCAAAGAATAGCCCCAATGTGATGCCAATGATAAATGCGGGGATAAACCAAAAGTTGAGAATGTAACCCAAAAAGTGATACTGAACAGAAATGTAAACAATTGTGATAACAATTAGACGGCTAATAAACCATTCTAATAACTCATTTTTCTTCCATAGTCGGCGTTGAAAGAAAAATACCTCATGGTATAGAAATCGCACAGCAATTAACCATAGTGGCCCGCCTGTAGAGACGTAATGATCTGGGTCGTCTTTGGGATGATTAACGTGGGCGTGGTGCTGTAAATGCACCCGTGTAAAGACTGGGTATGCAAAAGCTAGTATCAACGCGCTACCATGACCTAACATGGCATTAATTAGGCGATCGCGG
Source organism: Nostoc sp. MS1 (assembly GCF_019976755.1). Classification (NCBI taxonomy): domain Bacteria; kingdom Bacillati; phylum Cyanobacteriota; class Cyanophyceae; order Nostocales; family Nostocaceae; genus Nostoc; species Nostoc sp. MS1. Next base: position 3,005,143 of record NZ_AP023441.1, on the reverse strand, counting down.
TGAGCAGATTGATGGCAAGCATCATGAATTACAGTTCCCGCAAAATGTAAAGCCAGAGTATTAACGCTAAAGCACAACCAATGCGGCCATTCCCAAACCCAGTAACCAAAATTAGATAACACCAACATCACCACAGATGCCAAAAATAACAGCATCGTGGGGTTAAAATCACCAGGAGGCGCTAAAAATTCCTTGGGTGGGACTTTCAGTGGCTGCTGTGCCTCCAATGTGAGCATTACTGTCTCCTCTTTGATCAAACATTACAAATATACGATAAATATTAGTGGATAATAAATTTTTGTAAGGTTTTGTATAGCAATTTTTATCTAATATCTATGCTGAGGTGTAGATGAATGGCGCTATGATTCCAAACAAGACCTAAATCTTAGCTGATGAGTAGGGTGTGCTATCCGCTTAACGAATAATTTTGATGTAAGAAATTCTATCTACAGCAGGATGGAACCCAGATTGGTGTAACATATCAAGTCTGTCTGATAGTTCCATAACATTTCGGATTGTTTGCGTCACAGATATAACCGTGACGGAAAACTAAAAGCCCCTTAATTTACTATGACTCACTAGATAGCTCCCTAGAATCAGCCCCTATGCAATTAAGAGATTCTGTACGCCGGACAAAAATTGTCGCCACAATTGGCCCCGCCACTAGCAGCCCAGAAATGCTGAAAGCAATTATTGAAGCGGGTGCGACAACGTTGCGACTCAACTTTTCCCACGGTACTCATGCCGATCATCAGCGTAGTATTCGCCTAATTCGGCAAACCGCATTTGAACTAAATCAGCCAGTGGCAATTCTCCAGGATTTGCAAGGGCCAAAAATTCGCTTGGGTAAGTTTGAAAACGGGTCTATAGTTTTAGCGAAAGGCGATCGCTTCACCTTGACAAATCGCCCCGTTGTCGGTACTCAAGAAATCAGCTGCGTCACCTACGAGTATTTGGCAGAAGAAGTACCTGTAGGCGCAAAAATCCTGCTTGATGATGGTCGCGTAGAAATGTTGGTAGAAGAAATCAACCGCGACAAAGGCGATTTACATTGTCGGGTAACTGTAGCGGGTAAGTTATCGAATAACAAAGGCGTAAACTTCCCCGGCGTTTACCTATCAATTAAAGCCATGACCGACAAAGACCGCGAGGACTTGATGTTCGGTCTAGACCAGGGTGTTGATTGGATAGCGCTTTCCTTTGTCCGTAACCCCCAGGACATTATTGAAATTAAAGAGTTGATTTCCAGCACTGGTAAACAAGTGCCAGTAGTTGCCAAAATTGAGAAGCATGAAGCGATCGAACAGATGGAAGCTGTTCTTGCTTTATGCGACGGCGTAATGGTGGCTAGAGGCGATTTAGGGGTAGAACTACCAGCAGAAGATGTGCCTGTACTGCAAAAGCGCTTAATTGCCACAGCCAACCGCTTAGGGATTCCTATCATCACTGCTACCCAAATGTTGGACAGCATGGTGAGCAACCCCCGTCCCACCCGCGCGGAAGTTTCTGACGTAGCCAACGCCATCATTGATGGTACAGATGCGGTGATGCTTTCTAACGAAACGGCTGTGGGTAGCTACCCAGTAGAAGCAGTGGCGACAATGGCTAGAATTGCTGAACGCATCGAGCAGGAAGAATATACTGCGACCAAATTACGTCAACTGCGCGATAACCGCCGTTCTATTCCCAACGCTATCAGCCAAGCTGTAGGGCAAATTGCCGAACAGTTGGGAGCAGCCGCAATTATGACTCTCACCCAAACAGGGGCGACAGCACGCAACGTTTCTAAATTCCGTCCTCATACACCAATCTTGGCAGTAACACCCCACGTTAACGTCGCACGGCAACTACAAATGGTATGGGGCGTGAAACCTTTGCTGGTGTTAGAATTACCCTCTGCTGGTCAAACCTTCCAAGCCGCCATTAACGTCGCGCAAGAGCATAAGTTGCTATTTGAAGGCGATTTGGTGGTGATGACGGCGGGAACGCTGCAAGGGGTATCCGGCTCGACAGATTTAATTAAAGTGGAAGTAGTGACAGCCGTGTTAGGTCAAGGAATTGGCTTAGGACAAGGCTTGGTAAGCGGTTGTGCTAGGGTAGCTCACAAGGGTTTGGATGTAAGTAACTTTAACACTGGTGATATTTTGGTTGCACCCCGCACTGGCGCAGATTTTGTCGAAGCAATTCGCAAAGCAGGCGGCATTATTACAGAGGATGAAAGTTTAACCAGTCATGCAGCCGTAATTGGTTTACGCCTTGGTGTCCCGGTAATTGTGGGTGTGAAGAAAGCCACGCAAGTCATTCGTGATGGAGCAATTCTCACTATGGATTTGCAACGTGGTTTAGTCTACTCTGGGGCAGTAGGAACTCCATAGCAATTTAAAACTCAAAAAGATGGGTTTGCTGAATTAAAAGATAGCTCTTGTAGATGAGGTATTTTACCTATCCGACAAGAGTTATCACTTTATTAAGAATTAAGTAGGCGTTTAGAGATGCCGTAGGCTATTACGAATTACGAATTACGAATTATAAATTACCACCCCCCTCCTATGTACTTTTTTCTACCCTTTTGGATGGATGAATGACTGTGTAAGGTTCAGTAGAAATGAGTTAAAGACCTAAATGGAGGGTGAATAAATGACTACAGCTAACAGAAATTCTCAACAACCTATTAGTAACTTGGAGTACGACTTTATCACCGTTTTACAAAGCAAAGCGGAAGCGGTGAGAGCTTATGATAAATACATTGAAGATGCACAAGCCGCTAACTCTAAGCCTTGTGTAGATTTATTTCAAAAATTGCGTCAGTCTGATATTGAGCAAGCACAAGAAATTCGTAATCATCTCCAAGAAGTAATGCAGAAAGGTTCAATGTAATATTTTGTATAATTGGGGCGGGCAAGATGCCCACCCCACAAGGATTTAATTTAGTTTTAAAATTTTTTTAGTTTATAAGCTGTGCTTTATTGACTACTATTAGTTTTGATAATTGGTGAAGATTGTACTTGAGAAGGTTGAGCCGAAAACTCACAAATTGATTGAAAGGGGCAGAAGCGACAGTGATAACCAGGATTGGGTGGGAATATCTCACTGAAATTTTCAGCAGCATCCTGATACTGTTGTACGTCTTCGTAGTGCTTTTTAGCAATATTGATTAGCTCCAGCTTTAAATCTTCTAACTCATTTCTCTTCAGACTAATCAACTCTGATTCTTGACAGAGTTCTAAATTATAAAATGATGCTACAGCTTCTTTACCTGGGTAAAGGTAATGAGCAGCTAATAAGTAAACTAAGGCTTGCCTTTTATCAAAAGCAGCTTTACCAGTCTTAAAATCTAAAATATGCAGAGTATGGCGATCGTCTGACTCAATGAAAACACAGTCCATCGCTGCATATAAGCGAAAACGATCATCTTTCTGCTCAATTAAAATTGGCTTGGGAAAACCTTCATCACCGCGAGTTAATTGCAGAATTTTTTTGCCCAACAATAAAGGTGAATTGTAATACTTCTTCAGAATTTGTATCACTCTTTGTTGAACTTGAATTGTAGCGTTACTTAATTTCAACAGCCGCGCTACTTGCTCAACTCCATCTGAGCGTGTTAACAAATGTCGATTATGATGAAACTCATAAACGCCTTTTTGGGCAAGGATACCTATTCGCTGAGGTGCGGTAGCATTCCCTAGTAGTGCTTTGACTTGTGGCTCATGTTGACGCGCCTTGATAAACCCCCGTCTCATCTGGCAATGCCAACGTTCTTGCCCTATAGCTGGGGCAACTAAAGACCAGAGGTGATAACTAACAAACAGTCGTTCGGGGGTTGACATTGGTCAAGAGCAGTGAGAAAAAATACGGTGAAGGATGCTTGCGACTACGCACGCTTTGCGGGAAGCTTCCTAATAGTGTTCAGTTCAAATAAATGGGAGAAAGTGGCAGACATGAGCGCTAGTAGTAATTCCGGCAAGATAAAGTTTGGTACTGATGGATGGCGAGGCATTATTGCCGATGACTTCACTTTTCCCAATGTGCGGAAAGTGACAAGAGCGATCGCAAGTTATTTAGAAACAGCCTACACAAAAGATAGACCTGTTTTAATTGCCTACGATACGCGGTTTTTAGCTGATCAGTTTGCCCAAACAGCAGCTCAAGTCTTGGCGGACTTGGGCTGGAATGTTAAAATTACTGACCGGGATTGCCCCACACCAGTAATCGCTTATAACGCCCGTCACCTAAATTCGGCTGGGGCATTAATGTTTACGGCTAGTCATAATCCAGCACCATACTGTGGAATTAAATATATCCCTGATTATGCTGGCCCTGCCACTCCAGAAATTACTGATACTATTGTGGCAAATATTGAAAGTGCATCGGATGAATTGCCATCTGGCAAGCCATCAGGTTCGATTTCTACTTTCGATCCCAAACCGGACTATCTCCAGTTTATTTACACTTTGCTGGATCTGGAAAAAATTAAAAGCGCCCAACTCAAAGTCAAGTATGATGCGTTATATTCTACATCCCGTGGCTATTTAGATGAAGTATTGCTAGAAAGTGGTGTGCAATTAGAAAGTTTCCACACTTGGCGCGATGTTCTCTTTGGTGGGGGAATGCCTGAACCGAAGGGGGAACAGTTAGTTGAGTTAGTTGAAGCAGTCCGCAACGACCATGCAGATTTGGGACTGGCGACAGATGGGGATAGCGATCGCTTTGGGATTGTGGATGAGTTAGGTAATGTCCTCACGCCCAACACTGTGCTGTTAGTCCTGGCACGCCATTTAATCAAAAATAAAGGCAAGACTGGCGCTATCGTCCGCACAGTAGCCACAACTCACCTATTAGATAACTTCGCCGCTAAATACGGTTTGACCATTTACGAAACCGCAGTAGGCTTTAAATACATTGGGGAAAAGATGCGGGAAACTGCGGTCTTGATTGGGGGTGAAGAATCAGGCGGTTTAAGTATTATTGGGCATATTCCCGAAAAAGATGGCGTTTTAGCTGATATGCTGATTGCTGAGGCGATCGCCTACGAAGGTAAGCCCCTGAGTCAATTAGTCAAGGAAGCGATCGCGGAAGCTGACGGCCCCTTGTATAACAATCGTCTAGATTTACACTTGACAGAAGCACATAAAAATGCTGTGATTGATTCCTTTACAAAAAATCCTCCTTCCGAGGTAGCTGGGGTGAAAGTGAAGGAAGTTGGACGTAAGGACGGGATTAAGCTGTATTTGGAAGAAGGAAGTTGGGTGTTGCTGCGTCCCTCTGGTACTGAACCACTGGTGCGCGTTTACTTAGAAACCAACTCTCCTGAGAAGCTGACAAAGCTGGCGCAAGAGTTGGAAAGTGCGATCGCTAAGTTAGGATAAGAATCTCCACCACAGATGAACGCCCGTGTTCATCTGTGTGTATTTGTGGTTCGTGATTTATGAAAACTTTTGCTCCTTTTATCACATCTTTAGTTGTAGCTTTTTGGGTGGCAGCGATCGCAATTATTTCTGTCCAAAATGCTACACCTGTATCGTTAAAGTTTTTAACATTTCAATCGGTGCAAATACCAGTGGGTTTGGTGCTGGCTTTCAGTGCTTGTATTGGGTTAATTGCTATAGCTATTTTACAACCGCTTTGGGGTGTGGCTGGTTCTCGTGGTTCTCGGTTGGAGGATGATGCTGAGTTTTTTGTTGATGATGAGGAGTTTTGAGGAGGGTGGTTTTTTAACGCGGAGGGGCGCGGAGGTAGGCGCGGAGGAACGCACAGGGTTTATTCGTTATTAGTTAATGAAACTTGTATTAAGCTAGAGGCTAGTTAGTAATTAGTAGCTTTTTATGTAAGTTAATAATTTATATGTCGTATCGAGATATTATTACAATTGAGCCAGGAAAACGAGGTGGTAAACCTTGTATTCGGGGTATGAGAATTACTGTGTATGATATTTTATCATATCTTTCCTCTGGTATGACTTATGAGGAAGTGCTGAATGATTTTCCTTATTTGACACAAGAGGATATTTTGGCTTGTCTGAGTTATGCAGCTGATAGAGAAAGGCAAATGTTGACAATGCCAGCATGAGATTACTTTTTGATCATAACAAAATCAGCAATGAAAGCCGTATCTAATTTTGACGAGATTCAGCCGAGTCTGTTTTAAAACCCCTCAGATTACGCCATCTTGCTAACCAACTTAATAGTTCTCCTTCACTTAAACGACGTTTGCGTTGTTGTAGCTTTAAGACTGCATCTAGTTCTGTGGCTGGTTTACCTGTTTTTTCTGTCCAAATATTGATTAGAGTTTGATGTTCTAATAAAACTGTTCCTAAACCCAAAGCTTTCTGGAGTTGTAATTGTTCTTCTTTCCCTACAATGTCTACAACAAAATCACTAGATTCAGCTTTGTGTAACACTCCAGCCAAAGCTTGAATATAGGCTTGGCTATTATCAATAACTGGGGTAGTTAAAGATTGAGGCTTACCAAAACGCCGATTTTGTCCCCAAATCAAAAACAGTAATAAAATACCAAGTTGTACTAATATCACTACCACAGGGGTACGAGCAAAATAACTAATTAAATCCCCTTCTCCCTCACCTTCTTTAACATCAGCATCTTTGTAGCCGTGAATATATTCATCTACAAATATGATTTTGCCTTTTTGATTAACTAAACTAGCTAAGTATTTAAAATTACTAATATTATCTTGATAAGCGTTAGCAGCTAAATAGGGTGTAGTCGCATAAATTACTTGACCTTTATCTTGCTTATCTTGCCAAACTACAGCACCAAAGCGATCGCCTAATAAAACTTGTTTATCTTGATAACGTCTGCTTGTACCAATCTTTACTTCACCTACAGATGACTTCTGTGTGGTGTGAAAGTTAGCTGCACTTACCCGTGCTTTCACACCCAAAATTACCAAATTATTTCCATTTTCCAACCAATTTAATTCTTCTGTATCTAGTTCTGGTGGTCTGAGGTAACTATATACACGCAAGAGTGTAGCTGGTCGTTTTTCATTGTCGAGTTTTGCTAAAGGCTTTTGCCAACGCTGAACAGTTACGCCTTGTTTCTGCATAAAAGCATACCAAGCACCATAACCATCGACAGCACGATTATAAGTAGAACCAGTGTAAATTTTTGTATTAGGCGCAGCTAGGAAACTCAGTAAAATTATTGCCACTAAAGCGATCGCACCCAGCCAAACAACGCGGTTTGAGCGTTTCATTTTTGGACAATCTCCTGGTAAGCTTGCCGACACTGTTCATAATTTTCTGGCAAAATCTCTGCATTGCCAAAACATAATTGCTCGTGAGTGGTAATCACAGTTTCATAGGGTTGGATAGGAGTTACAGCAGAACGCAGCAATTGCAGATATTCGTTATCTGTGCGGCTGGGTTTGTGGGTAATGATTTTAGTATCGTGTAAATGTTGCAAAATGGCTAAGTAAAGACAACGACAAGCCTCACGATAATTACCTTGACGGTAAAGAGATTGCGATCGCTCTAATAAATTGGCTATTGATACATCTGGAGTAAATATTTTCCCCCGATTACGACCAGAACCACCAATATTGAACCAAGTATATAAATAAGGGTTGAGTGCGCTCCATAAACGCCAAACTACCACCGCGACAAATAAACCTAGTAGCAGCCAAGACAGAAAATTCAACACACCACCCAGCCACGGAGCAAACTTCCACGCCGGACTCCAATCTGGTAAAACTCGCTCAAAACGGTATGACTGATATTCCAACCATTCTCCCACTTGCTGTTGAAACTGAGAAAACTGCCAATCCCAACCACCTTTTTCAAAGTTATCTGTAGACATTAAGTAGTAGGTGCAGAGAATTAGTAGATTCATGGCTGGGAGTAGGGAGTGGGGAGTGGGGAGTGGGGGAGCAGAAGAGAATTACTAACAACTAACAACTGTCAACTGTCAACTGTCAACTGTCAATTGTCAATTGTCAATTGTCAACTCTTTTTAACATCACCCACCCAATAAACACAAGCAACGCCCCTAAAATTAAAAATCCTAAATCCCAGGCTAATTGATTAGGCCCTGATTTTACATGGTGAATACCGAGAATTTGATGGTCAATAATTCCTTCAACTACATTAAATAACCCAGCCCCTATCAGCAGAGAACCAACGAAAGTTTGTGAAGACCATACCACATCTTCCCTTCCTCCCGCTCGCCACAGCAATACCACTCCGGTTACAGTCAAAACCCAATCTAAGGCATGAAACAACCCATCCCATACCATGTTTAAATCTATATTAGAATCTGTGGTCAAGGGTCGAACGTTACTTAACATATGATGCCACTGGAGAATTTGATGCAATAAAATGCCATCTACAAACCCTCCCAATCCCAAACCTAGAAAAATTCCCGCAGAAATTAGTGGTAAACGCTTGCTAGATAATTCATTATTTGCTTCCATTGTCAACCTCTTAACCCGTTTTTTCACCAAAATATAACTTTTTTGTTGTAATATCTTCTGTCTTCAGGCAAATACTCGGTTCAATCTCAAGTTGCTCACTTCTTGCTGACAACTAAAGGCATCATAGAAGTAAGAATATATATGTATATAAAAAGAGCAATTTTTCAATGACCATTTACTTTTATAAGGTTTGGCAGCCTTATGGCTGTTTTTCTAACTTTTCTCCCCATAGCATTGAAATTCAGGGGACTTACTGGTTAACAGTAGAACATTATTATCAAGCGCAAAAATTTGTGGGTAGTGTAGATGCCGTGATTATACCCATGATCCGCGCTTGCGAAACTCCAGAAGAAGCGGCAGCTTTGGGACGATGTAGCAGTCGTAAGCTTCGCCCAGATTGGGATTTAGTTAAAACTACAGTCATGCGGGAAGCTGTACTGAAGAAGTTTCTTACTCACGCTGATATTAGAGAAACTCTCTTAAGTACGGGTAATGAAGTTTTGGTAGAAAATTCACACTGTGATTATTTTTGGGGCTGCGGTGCGGATAAAACTGGACAAAATCATCTAGGTAAAATTCTCATGAGTGTACGTGAAGAAATCCGCAAACTACAGTTTACAACCGTATTTTCTGGTGAGCTTCTAGAGAATAGAGGTTAGTAACTAGGGATGAGGGGCTGGGGAGTAGGGGAAGATATTTTCAGGATTTTAATACATAAATTTCAGCAGTTTTTTTCAAGCCTTTCTCAAAGGTAACTTGAAAAAATATTAGCTTTTAGCTCGTAGATTCTAGTTTTTCTGGTTGACATAGCTTAATTATTTTGTTGTAAGTACTTACTAAGTAATCATGAAATATTGAAGATTATAATGATTTATCTTCAAGATAAACTTTACTTAGCAAAAAGTTAAAAAATTGTCTTAACTTAGATAGTTTCACCGAATCCATATCAGTATAACGGAGATACAATAAAGAATTATTTATATAGTTTCTTACCTGCATCTTTAAAAATCAGGAAAGTGTATCTTAATTGCAATTGAGGATAAAATTTTGCGTAAAAATACTATACTTATTATCTAGGTGTATTAAGTAATGAAATTTGCGGATAATCCAGGTAGTGTTCCAACATCATTAGAGCAAGATAGTATATTGCATCGGATGATTAACCGAATTAGGCGATCGCTCGAACTGCAAGATATATTAACAGCTACAGTGTCAGAGATTCGGGACTTTTTGGCAACAGACCGAGTAATGATCTATCGCTTCGATACAGATGGTAGCGGTGAAGTAGTTGCGGAATCTATTTACGAACAGCGTTTACCTTCGTTGCTGGGGCTACACTTTCCTGCCGATGATATCCCGCAAACAGCTAGAGAACTTTTTGTCACAGCCGGGCAACGTTCTATAGTGGATGTAGCTAGTGGACGTATTGGTGTATCTCCCCTTGCATCGTCAAATCATGAATCTTCCCAAGCTGAGAATATAGCTTATCGTCCGGTTGATGCTTGCCACCTGGAATATTTGCAAGCGATGGGTGTGCAGTCTTCCTTGGTAGTGCCAATTTTATTGTGTGACTTGATAACACCTTCCCAACCGCCGCAATTGTGGGGATTGTTAGTCTCACATCACTCTCAAGTACGTACAATTTTAAAACGGGAACTGAAATTAGTACAGCAAGTAAGCGATCAGGTAGCAATGGCGATCGCCCAAAGTAATCTATTGAATGAAACCCGCGCCCAGCAAAGGCGAGAAGCAATTATTAATCAAATTAATAGTCTTTTACATAGACAATCAGTTATTCAATTACAAGCAGCCTTAGAAACAGCGATCGCGGCTTTGGGCGGTACTAGTGGCAGATTATATATTGATATAGAACAAACTAAAGAGCTATATACTAGCGGCGAACAACCCAGTTTATCGGATGATTTAGGTTATAGTATCCTGGAAAACCATCCAGTGTGGCAAAACTGGATGAGCGAGTATAAACCAGGTGATATTGCGGCAATTACTGATATTTACAAAGAAACTCGATTGCGGGTTGTAGCTACTGCATTTCAACCTACTCTTATTCGCGGAATGTTGGTTATGCCCCTACATTATCGACAAGTTTTGATTGGGGTAATCACCATTTTTCGCCTTGAATTTGATTCAGAAATTTTGTGGGCTGGCAGATGTGAAGAAAGTAAACGCCAACGCCTACCCCAGCTTTCCTTTGACTTATGGCGCGAACAAAAAAAAGGGCAAGCGCCACAATGGAGTACGGAAGAAATTTCTTTAGCGCAAGTGATAGCATCTGACTTTTCTATAGCAATTCACCAAAAACATACAACCCAAAAACTACAAGCGTTTAATCTTGATTTAAAACATCAAGTCCAAGAACAAACGGCGGAACTAGAAAAAACATTTCTCTTAACAGAAGTAATTAAGCAAGTTACTCAACAAATCCGCAGCACCTTAGATTTAAAAACTATCCTGCAAACTATTGTTAAAGAAGTTCGTTTTTTGCTCAACTCAGATAGAGCAATAATTTACCAAATTACAGATGACGATGGTGAAGTTGTTGTTGAAGAACTCAACGGCAGTTGGGATTCAGTTTTAGGCATAAAGATGCCATTAGGTTGCTTCCCTGATGAATATGCCCGTCTTTTCTTTCGGGGTAGAGTGAGGGCGATTAATAACGTCTCAGCCGAGACTATGAGTGCTTGCCATCGTGAGTTTTTAGAGAGTTTGCAAGTGCAAGCGAACTTAATAGTACCCATTAAGATGACTAATCAACTCTGGGGATTAGTGATTGCCCATCAATGTTCATCGCCTAGAGATTGGCAGGATATAGAAATTAATTTATTACAACAATTAGCAGATCAAGCGGCGATCGCCATTCAACAAGCACAACTATATGCACAAAGCTGTCTAGCCGAAGCTGAGGCTAAAGCTAAAGCCACACAGTTAGAACAAGCTTTGTCTCAATTGCACCAAACTCAGACAAGATTAATACAAAACGAGAAAATGTCTAGTTTAGGACAGTTAGTTGCAGGAGTTGCCCACGAAATTAACAACCCCGTCAACTTTATTCACGGCAATCTTTGCCATGCTAGTGAATATACGCAACAACTACTAGAACTATTAAAACTTTATCAAGACCATTATCCACAACCTGCCAGTAAAATTTCCGAAACCATAGAAGATATTGATTTAGATTTCTTGTTAGAAGACTTGCCGAAAATCATCACTTCCATGCAGCTTGGTGCAGATCGCATTCGTTCCATTGTCCTTTCTTTAAGAAATTTCTCTCGTTTAGATGAGGCTGAATGTAAGCCAGTTGATATTCATGAAGGTATTAACAACACTCTATTAATTTTGCAACATCGCCTAAAACCAAGTCCTAATTTTTCTGGCATTGAAATAGTGAAAGATTACGGTAATCTACCCTTAATAGAATGCTATGCCGGACAGATGAATCAAGTATTCATGAATATTATTAGTAATGCCATTGATGCCTTAGAGGAATCCAGTCTGAGTGGTGAAATATCAGAGGCAAATAGCATAACAACTAACAAAAACAAAAGTTTGTGTGCTGTAAAAGAAAAGACAACTCAACACCCACAAATTTATATCTCTACTAAACTCTCGATAGATGAATATCGTCTACTGATTCGGATTGCTGACAATGGTTCTGGCATGTCACAAGAAACAAAAAATAAAATTTTTGATCCATTTTTTACTACTAAATCAGTAGGAAAAGGTACAGGACTAGGTTTAGCTATAAGTTATCAAATTATTGTAGAAAAACATAATGGGATTTTGGAATGTATATCTGAATTAGGCAAAGGTACAGAGTTTTGGATTGAAATACCTGTTAAGTTGGCGAATAAAACTACTTAATTAAAGGGAATAGGAAACAGTGAAACTAAGCTGCCCACAATGGGCTGGGTTTATACCATTTCGCAAAAAATTATGATGCAGATGCAAACGCCATAACTATGCTAAGTCCGGTTTCCTCAATTTTGAATTTTGAATTGGTATTAATCCTGGGGTGAAATCCTCTGTCCACTTTTGGGATCGAAAATAAATAATTGATTTAAATCAAGTTGTAGAGAAAGGCGATCGCCTGGATGTAGACGAACATCGCCACCCAATTGAACATTTAAAAGCACCGTCGAGTCGGGTAAACTGACACGAACTAATGTTTCTCTCCCCAAAGGTTCAACTACCTTGACTTCGACTAATAGTCCTGAGTTTTCTGTATTAGTTGCATCAGCATGAATTGAGATGTGTTCTGGACGGATACCCAAATCAACACTTTGTCCTGAATGGAGTGGTAAATTCTCTTTAAGAGATGAAGGAAGAGTTAGTAACTGTCCATTGACATCAAAAGCATCACCCTTATAAACTGCGTTCAGAATATTCATCGGTGGATTACCTAAAAAAGTTGCCACCATTTGATTAGCAGGACGAGCATAAATAGCTTGAGGTTCGCCAATTTGTTGAATCCTTCCGCCATTTAATACCACAATCTGATCAGCCAAAGTCATCGCCTCGACTTGATCATGGGTAACGTAGATTGTTGTAATGCCTAAATGTTGATGTAACTGCTTTAACTCTGTCCTAGTATCATCACGTAATTGGGCATCCAAATTTGATAAAGGTTCGTCTAATAGAAAGACTTGGGGTTCACGCGCGATCGCCCTTCCTAATGCTACCCGTTGTTGCTGACCGCCCGACAATTGTTTGGGTTTGCGATCCAACAGATGATCCAAAGAAAGCGATCGCGCCACCTTCACCACCCGTTCTTGGATCATCTTGGGGTCAAATTTCCGCATCTTCAACCCAAAGGCGATATTTTCCGCCACCGTCATGTGGGGATAAAGTGCGTAATTTTGAAACACCATCGCCACATCTCGCGCTCTAGCGGGGATATTATTCACCAAGCGATCGCCAATAAACAGATTACCGGAACTAGCAGTTTCTAAACCAGCGATCGTGCGTAAAATTGTAGACTTACCACACCCAGAAGGCCCCACCAAAACCCAAAACTCCCCATCAGGGATTTCAAAGGAGATATCCTCAATGGCGATAACATTGTTAAACCGACGCTTAATATCTTCTAAACGAACTTTTGCCATACGTTATCAGTTGACAGTTGACAGTTGACAGTTGTTACTCTCCCCCACTCCCCCCACTCCCGGTTGGTGAGCGCAGTTGAACCACATCTCCCCTCACTCCCCCCACTCTTTACTCTCCACTCCCTTCACTTAGACCAAGCAGGATGAGCAAATAAAGAAGCAATCACTCGCACTCCTCGCAGTTGATTAGACAGGGGTAAATGACCTCTAGGCGCGGTTAAATCCCAAGTGAAGCTGTTGGGGTAGCGAGTCCAGTTGTTACCGCTTTTCCAGCCGATTTTCGGCCAGAGATTATCCCAGTTTTTACCCAAACTCAACCAAATGTCTCGTTGTACCGAGAAGCCAAATTTGCCTTCAGAGTGGACAAGCCAAAGCTGATTGATTGTTTGTAGGTCATCGATGGGAAAACTTTCTACCTCAGTAAAATACAGCCATTTTCTTTTTACAGCCATTGGCCCTGCTAGTTCGCACATTTTTTCGATTGTCGTGCGATCGGCTGCTTGGAAGTCTTGCTTGGCTAATAATTGTTGCAAAGGATGGTAATTCATCCCGCAGCTTGATTTTAGAGTTACAATTCCTTCAGGAAAATGATTTTGTAAAAACTCCTGGGCTTGTGGTGCATCAGAGTTGTAAAGGACTTGGTAAGCTTTCCCATCAATCCAAGTCGCTGGGTTGTCACGACGTTTCAGTAAAAATTCCTGTAAAACATCTAATCCTTGATTGCCCAAATCAGCTAACTGTGGGATTATCTGTTGTTGAACTTGAATAGACCCAGCGATTAACCGTTGCCGGAGGGAGTCGATGTCATTAGCAGTGCCTGATACAATCATTGGGTCTGTCATGCCATTACTCGTAATTAGCGGTCAGTGAAAAAGCGATCGGCTATCGGCGTTCTTGATAGCGAAGCAATGATAGCGAAAAGTAGTTTACTATTTTTGATCGTACAAAATTGCGGCAGTTTCACGGAAATCCTATATCTGAATCCTCAAATACTGTAAAAGAGGAATAGGGGGAAATCTGCGCCTCAATTGAAATAGTGGGGAGATAAGGGAGATGAGGGAGATGTAGCTTCAGCTTTTCACTGGGTGAGAAAGAGACAAGATGAACAGGGTAAATAAAAATTCTTCCCCATCTTCCCCCACTCCCCCCACTCCCTCATCTCCCCAATCCCCAGTCTCCAATCCCCAATACACAGTGTATTTTTGTGGAGTGTGTGAAATATGTATGACAAGATTACCCCCCCTACAACCGGAGAAAAAATCACCTTTAAGAATGGTGAGCCGATTGTGCCTGACAACCCAATTATCCCCTTTATTCGGGGCGATGGAACAGGAATTGATATTTGGCCAGCTACGCAAAAAGTATTAGATGCGGCTGTAGCCAAAGCTTATCAAGGTAAGCGTCAAATTAGCTGGTTTAAAATTTACGCTGGTGATGAAGCTTGTGATTTATACGGTACTTATCAGTATTTACCAGAGGATACATTAACAGCAATTCGGGAATATGGCGTAGCAATTAAAGGGCCTTTGACTACTCCTGTGGGTGGTGGGATTCGCTCTTTGAATGTGGCGTTAAGACAGATTTTTGACTTGTATGCCTGTGTACGTCCTTGCCGTTATTATGCGGGTACGCCTTCACCCCACAAAAACCCCGAAAAGCTGGATGTGATTGTTTATCGGGAAAATACAGAGGATATTTATTTGGGGATCGAGTGGAAGCAAGGGAGTGAAATAGGCGATCGCCTAATTTCCATCCTCAACAAAGAACTGATCCCCGCTACCCCAGAACACGGTAAGAAGCAGATCCCCCTTGATTCTGGTATAGGTATCAAACCCATCAGTAAAACGGGTTCCCAACGGCTTGTGCGTCGGGCGATTAAACACGCCTTAACACTACCCAAGCAAAAGCAGCAGGTGACGTTGGTGCATAAGGGTAACATCATGAAGTATACCGAAGGCGCTTTCCGTGATTGGGGTTATGAACTCGCTACCACTGAGTTCCGTCAAGAAACTGTCACCGAACGGGAATCTTGGATCTTAAGCAACAAGGAGAAGAACCCAAATATTTCCTTGGAAGAAAACGCCCGTCAAATTGACCCTGGTTTTGATGCTCTTACCCAAGAGAAGAAAGCACAAATTGTCAAGGAAGTAGAAACAGTTCTTAACTCAATTTGGGAAACTCACGGTAACGGCAAGTGGAAAGAAAAAATTCTAGTCAATGACAGAATTGCTGACAGTATCTTTCAACAAATCCAAACCAGACCAGATGAGTATTCGATTCTGGCGACAATGAACTTAAACGGCGATTACTTATCTGATGCGGCTGCGGCTATTGTCGGTGGCTTGGGAATGGGGCCTGGTGCAAATATTGGTGATTCCAGCGCTGTGTTTGAAGCTACCCACGGTACAGCACCCAAACACGCAGGCTTAGACAAAATTAACCCTGGTTCGTTGATTTTGTCTGGTGTGATGATGCTGGAATATTTAGGTTGGCAAGAAGCCGCAGACTTAGTTAAGAAAGGTTTAGGGGATGCGATCGCCAATGGTCAAGTCACCTACGATTTAGCTAGGTTACTAGAACCACCAGTAGAACCACTAAAATGTTCTGAATTTGCCGACGCAATTATCAAACATTTCGGTTAATTTGAGTTAATTAATAGGGCGGGATTTACTCGTCCTATTAACGATTTATATATAATTTATTCATAACATTGTTGAAAGGAAATAACTTTATTAATTAATTATGGTAATCACACCAATCAAAGAAGATATATCAACAGATTATTCCTTAGAAAATTGGCTACAAAATTCCCCTGAAGGTACAGAATGGGTAAATGGGGAATTACGGGAGAAAGAAGAAGTGACGTTGAAGCACAGCCGCATACAGGGTAATTTATATTTTTATTGGAGAAATTTTAAAAATACCAACGGGCAAGGCGGCGAAGTTTATACAGAAGCACCCTGTCGGACTAATCAACAAGGTCGTCGTCCTGATGTTGCTTATCTTACTCCAGAATTGATGCAGCAATTTGGTGAACCTGCTGTTTTACCCCAGAGTTTTCCCCTAATAGCTGAGATTATTTCCCCTACAGATTTAGCCGAAGATATGATTGCTAAATCTCAAGAGTATTTGCACTCAGGCAGTGAAGAAATTTGGTTAGTTTTTCCTGAAAATCGCTGGATTATAGTTGTGACTAAAAATCAGCGCCTTATCTTTGTTAGTGGTGAAGTGGTAAAAACTCAAGCTGTACTTCAAGGCTTTAATGTTGCAGTAGATGAATTATTAGGCTAGGAGTTATTTTATTACTACAACCAGTAATAAAATAACCACAGCTTCTAAAACCAAATATTTGAATTAATTGACAAAACCTTTCAATTCCAGAGGTCTAATAGCGATCGCTACAATTGGCCGAAACATATCTATAGGAATCTGGCTTGATTCATGAAATCATTTGCGTAGGTAGGGAAAAGGGAACGGGTAAGAAGGAATAAACGTATACTGAAGTTTTGTAAGGCTACGCCACGCTACACGAACATAAGCCAAATATGAGTTTTATATACTTATAATTTAATATTTATATAAAGTCACCAATTTAAAGTTAAAAATAACTCTATCTTCAGACATAAAAATAAGTAATATCAAGATATTTTACTATTAGATATCTTCAAGATTTCTTCACATTTTTTTGATAAAGTTAAATTAGAGTCAAGTATTTATTACATTTACCTCTTGATTCCTTGATTAAGAACAAAGGAAATAGTTATGGATACCGCAGTAAAATATGACATTGAAGTTATCAAGGATGAAGCGCGTCTCCTTATCTCTAAGGGGATTTTAAATCGTCAACAACCAATTTATGCTTTGTGTAAATATATTCCAGAGCGCGACTGGCCATTTTTTGAATTAGAGTTAGAGAAAAACGAATTTTTGCTGAGAGATAGAGTTATCGATTTGTTGAGCCAGGACAAATGGGAAGACGACTAAAACTATAACGAACACTTGGTTTCTATTAATATCATCCTTGAGAAATAGTTGATTCAAAATTGTCAATAATATACAAAACCCTCGAATTAATCGAGGGTTTAAAAATTTATAAAAGTGATTAAGAAATCTATAACTTAATGCGATGTATTATAATTGACTAATAATATACATAGGAAATAATCAAGGCCGTAAGTATTTTAGACTAAAACATCTTGTAATTCTACCCGCCCATCAATAGTTTGACGCTGATAGATAGAGTCAGCTTTATTAAGCCGTTCTTTATTATAAAAGTTGCGAGAAATCTTTTCAACCATGATTTCAGTCAAAGAAACAGTCGTCAATGAGAATACTGGCATATCTTGCCAACAGTGACGACAAAACCAATGAATTTGTGCATCACTGCGTATGTGCGGTAAAAGTAACCTAGAACAGCAAGGACAGCTAATCATATTAATAAATCCTCTTTTAAAGTTTGTTGACAACATCATTCAAATCAATTGACAACCGTGTTTAGACTTAAAATGTTCTTTATCTATCTTGAGAATAGTTAGGTAATATGAGGATTTTGTGAGGAAAATTATTCTTGGTAATATTCCGTAATATTTATACATAAAAGTAAATGATTTTATTAGCTAGAGGTGGGAATTTCTATATAAATTTTCAGCCAAATCGACGGCTATAGACTGCTATTACACAAATACAAGCAGCCTCGGCAGTTTAAAAACCCTAAATTTAGGGTTAGGAAGTGTCCTCACAAGTTCCTCAAAATAAGTTCCTATAAACATGAGTGTGAGACTTAAAAGTAGATAACTGGACTACACACTAAGTCTTTGAGTTATAGGAAAATTCATCATGGTAAACATACTAATAAATTCCCAATCTGATTTAGTTTCTAAAGAACAAGTTCTAGTGTTACCTCTGAATCAAGTGGGAATTGCAGATATCCCCTTAGTAGGTGGAAAAAATGCCTCCTTGGGTGAGATGATTCAGCAATTGCGGCGTAAGGGTGTGAAAGTTCCGACTGGGTTCGCTACTACTGCTTTTGCTTATAGATATTTCATTTCCTCCGCCGGGTTAGAAGCTAAATTAAGAGAGATTTTTGCAGATTTAGATGTAGAGGATGTGCAGAATTTACGCCAGCGTGGTAAACAAGCTAGGTTACTAATGTTGCAAACTCCTTTCCCGACAGCATTACAAGATGCGATCGCCCAAGCCTACACCAACCTCTGTCAAGAATACGGTGCTGATACCGATGTCGCCGTCCGTTCTAGCGCCACGGCTGAGGATTTACCTGACGCAAGCTTTGCAGGACAACAAGAAACTTACCTCAATGTCCACGGTTTACCAGCCGTCCTCGAATCTTGTCACAAGTGTTTTGCTTCCATTTTCACCGATCGCGCCATCTCCTATCGTCAAATCAAAGGCTTTGACCACTTCAATATTGCCCTTTCGGTCGGTGTACAAAAAATGGTGCGTTCTGACTTGGCTACTTCTGGGGTGATGTTCTCCATTGATACGGAAACCGGGTTTAAAGATGCAGCTTTGATTACAGCCGCCTATGGTTTGGGGGAAAATGTCGTCCAAGGCGCAGTTAACCCCGATGAGTATTTAGTATTTAAACCAACTCTGAAACAAGGATACCGCTCAGTTATTAAAAAGCGCCTCGGCACTAAAGAAATTAAAATGGTGTATGACTTGGGCGGTTCAAAATTGACTAAAAACGTTTCCGTTCCTCACTCAGAACGCAACGTTTTCGCCCTCAACGATGAAGACATCTTACAACTAGCACATTGGGCTTACATCATTGAGGAACACTATTCTCAAGTGCGTGGTGTCTACACACCAATGGATATTGAATGGGCGAAAGATGGTTTAACTAATGAATTGTTCATTGTCCAAGCGCGTCCAGAAACGGTGCAATCGCAGAAAACAAATAATGTACTGCGGAATTATCACTTGTCAAGAAATGGAGAAGAAAATACTCAATCTCTTACACCTATTATTACTGGTCGCAGTGTTGGGGAAATGATTGGACAAGGTAAAGCCAGAGTAATTCTAGATGTCCATCAAATTAACCAGTTTCAAGCGGGAGAAGTGTTAGTTACTAACCGCACTGATCCAGATTGGGAACCAATTATGAAACGGGCTAGTGCCATTGTCACTAACTCTGGTGGTAGAACTTGTCACGCAGCGATTATTGCTAGGGAGTTGGGTATCCCGGCGATCGTGGGTTGTGGTAATGCGACTACTATTTTAAAAACTGGACAGGAAATTACTGTTAGCTGTGCAGAAGGGGAAACAGGTAAAGTCTACTCTGGTTTGTTACCCTACGAAATCAAAGAAATTCCGCTAGAAAAATTGCCCCGCACCCGTACCCAAATTATGATGAATTTGGGCAATCCCGAAGAAGCCTTTGGCTTAAGGAGCATTCCTAATGATGGGGTAGGATTGGCCAGGATGGAGTTTATTATAAACAACCACATCAAAGCCCATCCTATGGCATTGATTCACTTCGATGAGTTGGCAGACGAATTAGCTAAATACAAAATTGCAGAATTAACTGCCCAATACGAAGATAAAGCCCAATTCTTTGTCGATAAACTAGCTCAAGGAATTGCCACGATCGCAGCTGCATTTTATCCCAAACCTGTCATAGTCCGCCTCTCTGACTTCAAAAGTAATGAATACGCCAACCTCTTAGGCGGTAGACAGTTTGAACCTAAAGAAGAAAACCCGATGATTGGCTGGCGTGGTGCTTCTCGCTACTATGACCCCCGTTACAGCGAAGGTTTCGCCCTAGAATGTCAAGCCATGAAACGAGTCCGCGACGACATGGGTTTAACCAACGTCATCTTAATGGTTCCCTTCTGCCGCACTCCCAACGAAGGACGGCGGGTATTAGCAGAGATGGCGAAACATGGGTTAGTGCGGGGGGAAAACGACTTACAAGTTTATGTCATGTGTGAGTTACCCAGTAACGTGGAGTTAGCAGACGAATTTTGTCAAGTATTTGATGGTTTCTCCATTGGTTCCAATGACTTGACACAGTTAACACTGGGACTAGATAGAGATTCGGAGTTAGTCGCCCATTTATTTGATGAACGTGACGAAGCCGTTAAGCGGATGATAGCGAAAGCGATCGCCACTGTCAAACAGCACGGATGTAAAATTGGTATCTGCGGTCAAGCACCAAGTGATTACCCAGAATTTGCCTGTTTCTTAGTCGAACAAGGAATTGATTCCATCAGCCTTAACCCTGATTCAGTGCTTAAGACTTTGTTGGAAATTGCTGAGGCGGAAGGTAGTTCAGATGAGGGAGTGGGGGGAGATGTGGGAGTAGAGGAGAACAACTTTTGACTATGGACTGTTGACTAATGACTAATGACTAATAAAATTATGTTTAACAAAATTTTGGTGGCGGTAAACAATACTGAAGTGGGTAAGCAGGTATTCGAGAAAGCTGTATCTTTGGCGGTGGCGACTAATGCTGAATTGTTGTTGCTACACGTTGTCTCACCTTTTGATGAAGATTACTTGAATCCTGACTCAATAGAAACGCGCAGTTCTTATAAAACTCCAACTGATGCTGTTGAGTATTACATAGGTCAATGGAACACGCTTAAGCAAGAGGGGATAGACTTTTTGACACTGCTGACTAATCAGGCGATCGCTAAAGGTGTCACAGTTGATTTTACTCAAGAATTGGGTGAGCCTAGTCGCTTGATTTGTGAAATTGCCCGGAGTTGGAATGCTGACTTAATTATTCTCGGTCGTCGGGGTTTACATGGTTTGAGTGAGTTTCTACTGGGTAGTGTTAGCAATTATGTTTTACATCATGCTCCTTGTTCAGTGTTGACGGTGCAAGGAATTAGCACCGCCACCCCAGAAACCCCAATGACTCTAAAGTAAAATTCAGGCTGCATCGTCGTTCACCACAAAATTCTGTTATAGATTAGGAGATACGCACAACAAATGAGGATGGTTGTAATGACGAGCAAGAATCAATTTGTTGTATCCCTGATTTTGAAAGGTGCTTTAATCTTTTCGCCGTTGCTGCTGTGTGCTGATATTAGCCGTGGACAGACACCATCAACCACGCAACAACAAATTGTTGCTCAAGCACTCACAAATCAGGAACGAGAAGAATTAACGAAGTTGCGTGCAGATAAAAAAGAACGCGCACAAATTCAAGCTGATTTTGAGCAAGCTTTCAGCCGTACAACCATCCTCCTCAATATCTGGTTAGTTATCCTGAGCTTATTTCCTGTCGCTATCATCGCTTTATTTTGGTTATTGCGCCGAGTTGCCATTCGGGAAATCGTGAATCGAGCAATGTCTCAATTTGAGGGAGTAGAAAAGTTAGAAAATCAGTTAGTTATTGTGAAACAAGATGCCGAAAACCTCATCCAAGATGCTAAAAATATTAATCGGGTCTTAGAAAAAGAAACTGAAGCTTTACAACAAAAAATTAAAATCGAACAAGAAAATCTATCTTTTGCTACATCTGAATTGTTACAAGCTAAAACAGATAACTTAGCACAAATCACAGCAGAGATTGGCAATTTTCAGAGCAAGATAGAAACTTTAGTTTTGGACTTTACCAACAGGCTTTCTCAATCTGAGTTAGATACGCAAAAGCAAAGAGATATAACCCTAGAGAATATATTTCAGATAGAATCACTCCTTAGTAGCCAACTTGTCGAACTACAAAACAAAGCTGAGGAACACCAAAAGTTAGTTTTAGGAAACATAGATAATACTAGAGTTGACTTTAATAATAATTTATTAAATATACAATCTGAAACTCAACAACATAGAAATAACATTATTGATAACTTAAATCGCTGGCAAGCAGAATTACAGCAAGATTTACAACAACAAAAAGATATTCAGATAAGAAATATCCAAGAAGTAGCAAGTAGTTTTAATTCTCAAGTTAACGAATTGCAATTAGCAGCCCAAAATGAAAAAGATAGCCTGGGCAATAATTTCAATCAGTTGCAGTCAGATGTGCAGCTAGAAAAGGATAGGGTTTTACAAAGTTTAGAGGAATTGAAAAGTTTATTCCAAGCTCAAGTGTCTGAATTACAAGTGCAAACACAACAAGAGTTAACCCGATTTCAATCAGAGTTTGCATCATATATATCTGAACTAAAAATAAATGCCGAAAATAGCAAAACTCAAATAATTACAGAATTAGAAAAATCTGGCTCAGAGTTTGTTTCCCAATTTTCGGAAATACAATCTAACGCTCAACAACAAAAATTTCTGATTCTAGAAAAGCTAGAACAATTAAAAACAGAGTTTATCAACCAAATCTCAGAAATACAATTAGATGCTCAACAAAGCAAGGATGAAATTTTACAAGAATTAGTGGCAAATCAACCTGCTGTAGTTTTAGAATCGCAACCAATAAAAGAAACTCAGCCGGAAGAATCAATAAATGAAACAGAACAGCCACAAGTCAGATTTGATGAGTGTGTTGAACAGGGAGATAGTCTGTTTTCTCAAAAGCTTTACGAAGAAGCGATCGCCTATTACGAACAAGCTGTTAAAATTCAAGCTGATGACTCTGTAGCTTGGTTTAAACGTGGTCTTACTCTGGCAAGGTTAAAGCGTTTCAAAGATGCGATAAAATCCTACAATCAAGCGATTAAAATTCAACCAGACTATTATCAAGCTTGGTGTGATTTAGGTGTAGCCTTTGGCTATATCCGTCGCCATCAGGAAGCATTCGCAGCCTTTGACAAAGCCACACAAGTTAAACCTGATGATGGAGTTGTTTGGTTAAATCGCGGTTTGGCTCTGATAGAATTGGAAGCATACGAAGATGCGATCGCATCTTTTAACCAAGCCTTAAAATTGCAACCAGAATCCCCTAAAATCTGGGATAAGCGTGGCTATTGCTTAGTTAGATTAGGTTTTGATGATGAGGCAATAATTGCTTTTGATAAGGCACTAGAAATTAAACCAGACTATGCCAGTGCTTATTATAATAAAGCCGCTTGTTATGCTCTGCAAAAAGAAGTTAACTTAGCTTTAGCCAATTTGCAACAAGCAATTATTATCAATCCTCGATATAAAGAAGATGCTGCAAATGATATAGATTTTGATGAAATTGCAGATAATGAAGGATTTATACAATTAATTACATGATACAAGTCCGGTTAATTAGTTACGATATGTTTGCTTTGGTTGGTAATAGGTAATTATTTTCTCTCATTACGAATTACCTATTAACCATTACCAAACCCTACTATATAATAAGTATTGAACAAATTAATAATTACATTGATTAAAATCACATATCTCATCTAAACGGTCACACTCATATTTACCTTTAATCTCTTGATTAAAAAACTGACCAATAGAGTCTGCTGCTTGTAAATCTTCCCAAGTTTCTGCTTCTATACCCGAATATTGATAAACTGCACCATTGTAAAATTCCACCTGCAATACCTGTTCCTCGCTATCGTAACCAACAGCTGTCGCCATTGATGAGTTCACAGGTAACATAGCAATTGCTGCTTCTTCATAAGGAAGTGCATTAGCTTCAGCGACAATTTCGTTCAGTTCTTGCAAGCCTTCATAAGCTTGTATTGGTGCGGGAATTTCTAAAAACTCAAATTCATGACCTTTATCGAGCAACAATTGCAAACATCCATCAGAGTGAGAGATAGCTACTAAATTGCTCAAGTCTATCTTGGATAGTTTCATGAATTTGCTCTCCTATTGCGTAATGGGAGTTTTAAAACAACTAAAAATCTTTATAATACATATGTACTAAATAAATTATTACTCGTCAATCTGGTTCACAAAAACTTTATAAAACACATTCACCAACAATACTTGATGTACCTGGATGAAGTCGGGATTGACGCAGGGCTAACGCACAGTGATAAACTACCTCTTTGACTAGGCGAATTTCCAATTCTGAGAACATTTCTGCATTTTTCTTCAACAGCCACAAGTTACCGAAAATACCGTAGGTGTCAAAAAGTGAGTAGATGAGAATTGTCTGTTGGCGTTCCTCCTCTTGGGTTGAGTTCGGTTTCCACAAGCAGAATTGAGTAATATCTTCTGGCGCTAATTGTTGATAAAATTTGGGCGAGTTTACCAATGACTCAATCAGATGACCGACTTGACTATCTTGAGTGTTCACATATTGATGGGTAATAGCGCAGTTGTAAAATTCTGGTTCGCAGCTAGTTAAACAACAACTCTCTAGCTCTAAGCTCACCGCTAACTCTTGCACTACCAATTGCCAAATATCAGCTTCTGCCAAGCTATCATGCAGCTTAGTCGTGATGAGTTGTATTTTGTCTACTAATTCTAGCGATCGCTGTAGTTGATTGGTCAATTCTACAACTTTCTCCTCATAAACTCGCTGTATTTTTTTTAAGTTTGCTTCTACCTGTTGGCGTTGGCGAACTTCTTGCTGTAATTTTTGGTTTTGTGTTTGCAGTTGTTGTTGCTGGTGGTGAATAATTAATTGGTGCGTCACTCTAGCTACAACCTCGGCTTCTTGAAAAGGCTTGGTAATGTAATCTGCGCCACCAATATCAAAAGCTTTCACTTTATCTATAGCTTGGTCTAAGGCACTAATAAAAATAATCGGAATATGGGCAGTTTTTTCTTGGGATTTCAACTGTCGGCAAACTTCATAACCGTTGATTTCTGGCATATTAATGTCGAGTAAAATTAAATCAGGAGGCTCTATTTGTGCCGCTTGAATTGCCATCTTACCGCTTACAGTTTTTCTTACCTTAAAGCCTTTAGATTCCAAAATCTTTGATAATAACCGTAGATTATCGGGGGTATCATCAACAAGTAAAATAGGTCCTGATTCATTAAAATATTGAGGTATATACATATGCTTTTATTGGGGATAGGTAAGATTAACGATAGTTTCTAAATTAAAGTTATCAACTAAATCTTTTAAAGCATGAGCAAGTTGTTGTTCACTTTGGGGAATTTGATTGAGCAACTCATAGAGTCTTACATCATCAATCACCAGAGCCGCTTCATGAACTTGAGCAATCCAGTCGGCTGGCATAATTTGCAAATCTGCTACTGTTAACTGTAGAGATATTTTCTTTGGTTCAGGTAACTTTTGGGGGGAACTTTCGGCATAAATATAACGCACACCAAGACAGTCTGACATTTTGTCGAAAAGAGTTGTTTCTTCAAAAGGTTTAGCGACAAAATCATCAAAGCCAACTTTTAAAACAGCTTTTCTATCTTCCTCAAAAACATTTGCTGTTAAAGCAATAATTGCTATGTTTTTTCCTTGCGGCATAGCTCTAATTTGATTAGTTGCCTCATACCCATTTAATACAGGCATTTGGATATCCATCCAAATCAGGTGCGGTTGCCATTCCTTGCAGATATTAAGAGCTTGTAAACCGTTTTCCGCAGCACAAACTTCAAAACCCACAGACTCCAAAAGTTTGACCATCAGTTGCCGATTTTCTTGAATATCCTCAACAATGAGAATTCGATAATGCGGTTGTCCAGGCTCTAAACCGATGACTCTCCTCGTAATTTGTGCTAGAGGAAGCACATCAACTGTTTCTGCTACAGTTAGTTGGATACGGCAAGTAAAAGTTGTACCTTGATTTAAAATACTCTTGACTGTTACCTCGCCTCCCATCAGTCTGGCAAACTGGCGGCTAATAGGTAAACCTAAACCTGTACCTTGTGTAAATTGTCGTCCACTTTTGGCTTGTACAAAAGCATCAAAAATTAACTCTATATCTTCAGAATCAATTCCTAGTCCTGTATCTTCAACTTCAAATTCAATTATTACTTTGCCTGTAGATACTGCACAATCAGGCGGATAATAAACTTTGAGCGCAACATGACCAATAACTGTGAATTTGATGGCATTACCGATGAGGTTAATTAATATTTGGCTGAGTTTGTTTTCATCTCCACAAACATATTGATTAACTTCTGGACTTAAATAAATACTTAAATATAACCCTTTTTCTGCCGCTTTTAAGGCAAACATCTCCCGAATTGAGTAAAGCAGCCGATGTAGGTCAAAATAGTTTTCATTCAGGGTTAATTGTCCAGCTTCTATTTTAGACATTTCTAAAACATCATTAATTAACCCTAATAGATGTTCACCACTCCTACTAATAATGTCGAGATTTTCTCTATCTTCATGGGATAAAGATTGATTACGGGCGATAAGTTGGGTAAAGCCTAAAATAGCATTAAGTGGCGTGCGTAATTCATGACTCATCTTAGCTAGAAATTGGCTCTTGGCGCGGTTAGCAATTTCTGCATGTTCTGCGGCTTGTTTGAGTGCTGTATGAGAAAACTCTAATGCAGCCAGCATCAAATTATTTTTCATTTCGTGAGCAACTTCAATATCAAAATGTTGCCACGGTAATGATTTATCTTTGACTGTTTCTTTCCACAATTCAAATGATTTACGCGGAGACAAACGCAGGCTATTATCTGGATCAATAGTCACTGGTTTATGAGGATTACCTGCCCAATTAACTGTATGAATTTGCTCTGCTCTAAACCAGATAATGTGATAAGAACTGTGATTGAGAACAATTGAAATTGCTAATAAACCACAAGCTTTATCTTTAAAGTCTCCAGCTTTGGGATAGAGTTGAGGTAAGGAATCTGTATAAATAATTTCTTGAGTATTTTGGCTCATCAGCCAACTAACGATCGCTTGCGTATCTGATACCGTTGGCGTAACTCCCAGTAGGGTTAGTTGTCCCGCTAATAATATCGCCGCCCCTTGTGCTTGTACTAAATTCAATAAGTTAGTTTCATTGCGTTTAAACACACCACCAATGTATTCAGAGTCATCTGATAATGCTTGTCTTAACTGTTCTTGAATTAGCTTGACTTGTTGGCGGTACGAATAGAGCGATCGCTCTTGTTGATTCAGCAATTCTACTGATGCAAACTTGCCAATAAATTCACACACTTTGCGAACTTCATAATCAACATTTTTAGGTGTGTAATGGTGACAAGCTATCAAACCCCAAAGCCTATTTTCATTAATCAAGGAAACACAAACAGTAGCCGCCACACCCATATTTTGTAAATACTCTATATGTAAGGGTGAAACGCTTCTCAATACAGCATCGCTTAAATCGAGTGGTGTACCTGTGAGGGGATTATTTGTAGGAATTAATTGCACAGGTTGATAATTAACATCTGGGATGAGTCGCAGCCATTTTTGATAATAAAGTCTTCGCGCTTGCGCTGGAATATCGGAAGCTGGATAATGTAGTCCTAAGTAGCTATCTAAATGACTTTGTTTATCTTCGGCTATAATCACTCCACTGTTATCTGCTTCAAATTTGTAAATCACCACCCTGTCAAACTGCGTAATTTGTCTCAATTCATGAGTAATATTTTCATATAGTTCTGCTAAAGTCTTAGAATTACGGATGTTGTTAACGGCTTTTTCTAATACTTGATAATTTTCTAAATAATTACTCGTCGCTTTTGATACTTGAGGTTCTAGTTCTAAAATTAAAACTCCCTCACAGCGATGGATAATACTTAAGAAAAATACAGACTTAAGTAATTCAGCAATTTCATGGTTACTATTGAGAATTTGATGATTTATTTTCAGTAGTTGAATAAGTACTTGATTCTCTTGGGTGAAGAAGCTTTGAATTTTACTTACTTGCTCAGGTGATATTAAGTAGCTTAAGTGTTTACCAATTAAAGATTCTGCTGAGAGACCGAAAAAAGCATTCGTATTTTCACTAACTTGGATAATTTTTAACTCTGGCTCTTGTAAAACTATCAGAACTCCATGAGGTTGTATCAATCCAGGTATGTGAATAGGTTCGCGATCGCAGTTAGTAATATCAAACTTTTCTGACAAAGCTAGGTCTGAAGCTTTCATTTAAAAAAATAGCTTTTATACCAATAAATTATATGTTATTAATAACACAAATTCATGGCTAAAATTATTATTCTTTATACACAGACAATAAGTTAAGAATTATAAAAAATAGCTACTATTGCTAACTTGAAATACTTGTTAACCAGCTTTAATTCCTCTCAATAGCAACACGCAATCTCAGTACTCAGTCCGTATATATAACTAATATTAAGTTTTATTAAGAAGATTGACCACTGAAAAAATAGCGAATACAGTGTGTCACAGATGCTACGCTTTACCCGGATTTCTCACAAAGAGATAAAAAAAGGGGGTCAAAAACTGCGAAAATGTATATAGGATAAGCATTCCAGCAGTTATAAACCATGACCCCGACTTTCACAGATATTACACCAAAACAATTCAAATTCTCCGGGGAAAAATCACACCCGATTGTAGTTAATTTTCAGGGTGGGACGGTAACATCGGATGCAGGATTAAGCTTAATTGCGGAAATAGACAGAAAATTAGAAATCACATCAAAATTTGCACAGTGTTTCCAAGATTACCGTCAGCCAAATCGAGTTGACCATTCAGTAGAGAGTTTAATTAAACAACGTATATACGGGTTAGTCATGGGATATGAAGACTTAAATGACCACGAGGAATTACGTCATGACCCGATGTTTGCTCTAGCAGTCTTAAAAACAATTGGAATAGAGGATGAGCCTGCAATATTGGCAGGAAAAAGTACATTAAACCGACTGGAACATTGCCCTGAAGAGATAGAACAAGGAGTAGACAGTCGTTATCATAAAATCGGGCATTCTCGATCAGAGATTGAAAGTTTATTTGTCAAAATATTTCTAGAATCTTACGCCAAAGAGCCAAGACAAATTATTTTGGATTTAGATGTAACTGATGACTTAGTACACGGCAATCAGGAGCAAGTTTTCTTCAATACTTATTATGGGGGATACTGCTATGCTCCACTGTATATATTTTGTGGAAAACATCTGTTAGCATCCAAACTTCGCCCTTCAAATGTAGACCCAGCATTTGGGGCATTATCAGAACTACAGAGAGTGATTAAACAAATACGTCAACAATGGAAGAATGTTGAGATTTTAGTACGTGGAGATAGTGCCTATTCTAGGGACGATATCATGAGGTGGTGTGAATCACAGCCCGGTTTAGATTATGTTTTTGGATTGGCGCAAAATAGTCGTTTAATTGGGATGACTACGACGACTCAAAATAGAGCCTCGCTTGAGTTTGAGCAAAAACTATCAACAGTAGTTTCATTTTTAGAAACAGTATTTCAGCCAGATGAACAACTTCCTTCGCTTGCGGAAGATTTGATTGATAACTCAATTTGGTACAAGTCTTTAGACTATCAAACCCGTGAATCTTGGAGTCGTAGTCGTCGTGTTGTTTGTAAGGTTGAATATGGGACGAAGGGAGCTAAAATTCGTTTTGTTGTAACTTCTTTAGCTACTAATAAAGTACCTCCTAGTCAACTGTATAAACAAAAATATTGTCAGCGAGGGGAGATGGAAAATCGCTTTAAAGAACAACAATTAGAACTTTTTAGTGATAGAACAAGCACCCACACGTTTGCGGGAAATCAATTACGTCTGTGGTTTTCTTCTGTTGCTTACGTTTTGATGAATGCGTTGCGTCAAAAATGTTTAGCTAAAACTGAATTACAAAATGCCACTGTTGGAACTATTCGTACCAAGTTATTGAAGTTAGGAGCTTTAATTACTATAAGTACACGCCGTATTTTAATTGCAATTACTAGTTCTTGTCCATACAAACATATATTTGCTACTGCTCATAGACGTTTAAAAATGCTCCCTAATACTGCTTAAATTGAAATTAAATTGCCTTTTGCTTATTTCTAATCAATGATACTTTGGGCTTGGGCCGATTCAAGTCCTGTTTTGGAATGCGGATATTTTATGAACAGAGCATTTTAATTTTACCAGCAATAAAAAATAGTAATCATTTTTACTTAACAACTTCGGTTTTATACTTAATTTATCTCTGCGCCTAAATTTTGATTGATGATGTATCAGAAAAGAGCCTCACATCAGGTCATGTAAATTTATTTTTTACTGCTTGTGAGAAATCCGGGTTTAGCAGTCTAAAACTTGTCTAAAACTATTGTTTCCATAGATTAGTGCCTTGCTACATATATTGTCTGGCGCTTAATTTGGCATACAAAGTTTCAGCATAAACCTTTAACAAATAGCGTGTCTAATAAAACAACTTGATGCAAATAATCCAACCGGAATATTTGCAGATTCTTGTTAAGACACCACCTAATAATCCAGTCAACGTTACAACGGAAGATTTTTGTGAAAAAGTTTACCTACTTCTTAGCCGTAACTCTCACCTTTGTTCTTTGGCTAGGCGGATTAAGCCCTGCCCTCGCGCAGTCTTCCCCCAAACCAGCATTAGGTATAACTAGCCTTTACAATAACCCAGAAGACCAGAAACAAGGGTACAGCGTATATCACGATATATTACAATACGCTGTAGCGATTCCAGCACAGGAAATTCCTCAAGGCGTTCCTTTTCCCCAAACTAAAGAAGAATTTCAAAAACTGTTACCCGGTTTAGTTGAGAAGTTGGGTGATGGTTCTGTCACTAAAGCTTGGTTTGATTTCCAAGCTGCACAAGCCCAAACAGCAGGTAACGAATTGTTTAGCGTTAATGCCCCTTCTGGACAAAAACTCTACACAGTAGTAGCTGGAGATCCAGCGCTATCCTGCCCTTTGCAAATTAAAGATACGCAAATTGCATTCTTCACAGATGCCAACAAAGCGATCGCAAAAGCTAAGGAACTAGATGCCAAGAAGTACTTAGTTTATGTTTCTCCTGCCAAAGACTTAAGTGCTAAAGCGCTTAATGCTTTATATGATAACTATCAAAGTAGCGGCAATCAATCTTGTTTTATAGTTGATGGCGCTACCAAGCAAATTACAGTCGATTTCCAAAATATCTTCGCACTGCTTCCTCCTCGCCTACAACAGCCAGCACGCGAACAACCCTTTGTATTCACACCCAGACGCGGACAAGATAACTTATATCTAGTCAACGCTAGACAAACAGGTAGTCAGTTAGCCGGACTTTAGTTATACCTGCAAATTTTTAACAACACTCAGCATTAAATTAATAAGGGTTTTATGGCAGATTCTCATCAATCCATAAAACCCCTTTGTTATTTCTCCTCTGTGTTCTCCGTGCCTCTGTGGTTAAAATCACTCATTAAACCACAAAGTTAAGAAGTTACCAAAACCGACTTCTGCGTTTCCAAATACCGATAAAGACGATTGACAGCATTGATATAAGCATAAGCAGCCGCCACTACAATATCAGTATCAGATGCTTGTCCAGAGAATATTTGCCCTTGATATTCTAAGCGAATTGTTACCGTTCCCAGTGCATCAATTCCACCCGTCACCGACTGCACAGAAAACTCAATCAATTGATTAGGAATCTGCACTAAGCGATTAATAGCTTGGTACACCGCATCTACTGGGCCTGTACCCACACTGGCATCGGTGATAATTTTGCCGTCAGGGGTGACAATAGTGATAGTTGCAGTCGGACAAGTACAGTCACCGCAAATTACCTGTACGTGTTCTATCTGAAAACCACTGTCTACTTGAATTTGGGTTTCATCTCTGACTATCGCCTCTAAATCCAAATCCGACATTTCTTTTTTCTTATCGGCGACTTCTTTAAACCGATTGAAGGCTTTATTTAATTCCGCCTCGCCCAATTCAAAACCTAATTCTTTCAACCGAGTCCGAAAAGCATTTCTACCAGAGTGCTTACCTAAGACAATCTTGTTTTCTGGCAAGCCAATAGATGCAGCTTCCATAATTTCGTAAGTCTGACGATGCTTAATTACCCCATCTTGATGAATCCCCGATTCATGGGCGAAAGCGTTAGCACCAACGATCGCTTTATTCGGTTGAATCAGCATCCCTGTTAATTGGGAAACCAAGGAGGAAGTTCTATAAATTTCCTGGGTTTTGATATTGGTTAAGGGTACATCACTATCTACTACACGCCCAAAATAGGGATTGAAATAATGTTTGCGAACCTGTAAAGCCATAACAATTTCTTCTAAGGCTGCATTTCCCGCTCGTTCGCCAATACCATTAATCGTACACTCTACCTGACGCACACCGTTTTCAATTGCTGCCAAAGCGTTGGCTGTTGCCAAACCTAAATCATTTTGTGTGTGAATTGACAAAATTACTTGGTCAATATTGGCGACGTTTTGGCGAATCCCTTGAATTAAATTACCCATTTCCTTGGGTGTGCAGTAACCAACAGTGTCAGGAATATTAATTGTAGTTGCACCTGCGGCGATCGCCCTCTCCAATACCTGATACAAAAACTCTCTTTCGGTACGGCTGGCATCCATTGGCGAAAATTCTACATCATCTACAAACAATTTCGCATAGGCAACCATTTCCTCTGCGATCGCCAATACTTCGCTACGAGATTTTTTCAACTGATATTGCAGGTGAATATCCGAGGTGGCAATAAATGTGTGGATGCGCCGACGCGCTGCACCTTTCAAAGCCTCGGCGGCGACTTGAATATCTTGGCGTACCGCTCTTGCCAAACTACAAATCACTGGGCCATCAGGGGTTCCGACTTTTTCAGCAATGGTTTTCACCGCTTGAAAATCCCCAGAACTAGTCACAGCAAAACCAGCTTCTATTACATCTACACCTAAGAGAGCCAGTTGATGAGCGATCGCTAGCTTTTCTTCTACATTGAGGGTTGCACCTGGAGACTGTTCGCCATCTCTCAGGGTGGTGTCGAAGATGATAACTCTATCTGCTGTGGATTCCATACTCATAACTGTCTCCCATTGGTTTAAGGGAATTATTTTGGATATTGTATACAATAACATAAATTGTATACAATATAAATTATGGATTTAACTCAACTAGCTGCTAACGTGCTGCAACAACAACGCAGCACCCCCGATTTAATTGCCGATGCTTTGCGGGAAGCGATTCTACGCGGCATCTTTGCGGAAGGACAATCTCTCAGACAAGACGAAATTGCCACACAGTTTGGTGTCAGCCGTATTCCTGTGCGGGAAGCATTGCGGCAGTTGGAAGCGGAAGGCTTAGTGACACTGCATCTTAATCGTGGTGCGATCGTTTCCGTACTGACGGCGGCGGAATTACAGGAAATTTGTGAAATTCGTAGCGCCTTGGAAGTAACAGCGATACAGTTAGCCATTCCCAAAATTAGGGAAATAGATATAGAAAAAGCGGCAGTAATATTGGAAGCCAGCAACCAAGCTACTGATGCTGGTGAATTAGCAAAATTAAACTGGGAATTTCATTCCACCCTTTACGCCACAGCCGAACGTCCACGCCTGTTAGGGATGATTAAGACATTACATATAAATTGCGATCGCTACGTCCGGGTGCAAATGGCGCAAATGGACTACCAAGAATTTTCTCAAAAAGAACACTATCAACTTTTAGAGGCGTGCCGAAAACGAGACATTAAAATAGCTGTTCCCTTACTCAAACACCACATTGACAGTGCAGGGGAACAGCTAGTGGCATATTTGCAGCAAAAAGCCTGTAAGTAGAGAGTGGGGGGAAATGAGGGAGCAAGTCAGAACAATTGCTAACTGTCAACTGTCAACTATCAACTGTCAACTGTCAAAATTTGTTTACTATCTGTACTTTTTATTAATTACAGGATTTTTATAATTGACACATCTAATAAATAAAGTACAAACTATACTTTTTATAAAAAGAAGACTTGTCAAAATTAAGAGAAATAATTTTAAATTTTGTATGAGTGAATTTTAAATTTATTCGCAAAGAGTAAAGCTATAGTGTACTTATCAATGCTGCTATTGGCGCGGTCAATTTAACCTCCAATGCCAAGGTATTTTAGGAATTAGTTTGGAAAAACCTACTCGATGACAGGCAAAAACGCAAGACATAATGCTTTTCTGCGGCTAGTGTCTGGTAATGGAGCGGCATTTGGATCAGAATCTCGCTACTCGCTTACCAGTAAAGAGGTAGTAATTGGACGTGACCCCAGTTGCCAAGTTGTTTTAGATGCCATGATGTATCGGATGGTGTCCCGCCGTCATGCTGTGGTTCGTCCCGTCGCTTCATCTGTCGATAACACATTTAGCTGGGTACTTTGTGATTTAAACAGTGCCAATGGTACTTATTTAAACGGTCAGCGCTTGTATGGGTGTCAGGAGTTGCACGCAGGCGATCGCATTTCTTTAGGCGCGGATGGCCCAGAATTTCTATTCGAGTATGCCGTTGCACCCCAACCTACAGTTATCACCAATCAAGCTTCACCTCTACCTTCAGCTAAAAATTCCCCACAAAAGCCAGATTCGGTTAGCTTTACTCAACTGTTTCCCATCATTTCCACTGGGAAGGATTTGACACGTAAAGCTTACCTTGTCCCAGGAATACTGACAGTAGTATTTGTAGTGTTGATGTTTGCCACGGTAGGCAGGCCACAAGCTAATCAAGTCATAGTAGCAACTTATATCGCCTTAGCTGCTTACTATTTTATTTACCAACTGTGCGGCAAACCTAAACCTTGGTGGGTCTTAGTCGGTGCAGCTTTGACGACAACGTTAATTTTGCTCAGTCCGATATTAAATTTATTCATTTACATTTTTCGTGTAGTTCTTCCTGGCGACGTACCAGCCGTAGATCAACCAGTCAACAGCCTCACAGAGTTATTTGTGGGGTACTTTTTTGGCGCTGGGTTAATGGAAGAATTACTCAAAGCCTTACCTATATTGGCAGCATATCTCATCGCTTTAGGACTACCATCACCTTGGCGGGAGCGGATCGGTATTTGGGAACCTTTGGATGGGATTCTTTTAGGAACAGCTTCGGCTGTTGGCTTCACTTTATTAGAAACTCTCGGTCAATATGTACCAGCCGCGTCCATACAAGCGGGTACAGATGTTGGTTTACAAGTCTTAATTGCCAGAATATTAGGTTTGCCAGCCGGACACATGGCTTATAGTGGCTATTTGGGATATTTTATCGGGTTGGCTGCACTCAAACCCCGTCATGCTAAACAAATTCTTGCAGTTGGCTATCTCAGCGCCGCCGCACTTCATGCTTTATGGAATACCGCAGGACACAGCAATAATTTACTCTTAGTCGTTGTTGGGGTCTTGTCTTACGCTTTCTTGATGGCAGCAATTCTCAAGGCTAGAGCATTATCACCCACGCGATCGCAAAATTTTGCTACTCGCTTTCTTGATAATAAATAGAGTTGTGAGTTGTGTTAGCGGTAGCGGCGCGTTTAGCGCGTGCTGAGTATTGATACCAATTACGAATTACGAATTACGAACTAGTATTATCTATCTTAGGATAGATTGTGCTAATTTTTTCATCAGCTTATGGTGACAATATAATGGTTTTTTATGAGTAAAAGCTAGCACTATAGATTTAAAAGTTCCTACAACAAAGCCACCTGTGAGCAATCTTACTGTTCACCGGAGTTAAATCAAAATAAGAATAAACTAACAAAATACAGAGTCTAGGCTTCTGATTGGGAATCATTAAGCTGTTTGATAGCATAGTAAGCGATCGCTACACTCATCTTTGCCTGTTCGATTTCTGATAAATTAGACCAATCCTGATTATTAACGTTATCAACTATAGATGTGAGGTTTTGTTCTTCCCGGCTCCGCATTGCATAAGCGTAGGGACGGGTGAAGATTAATAAGTCCTCTGTTCCCCATGTGGGTAATACACTTTGTACACATTCTACTAATTGCTCGCCTAAAGATTGCCCAGATGTAACAATCTCTGCTGCTTTAGTGGCGATCGCATTTAGCAACGCTTGAGGAATACCAGCTGCAAAAGCTGTATGTAAATTTTCTTGAAGATGAGCTACAACTGTAGACTCTGTAGTATGATTGTAGTGTGAAGCATTGCTTACGCCAGACCATAGGTTATCGAGTTGGTCGTAAAAAACCTGCGCTCTAGTTGTCAGTTCTTCATCTAAAACCTCTTGGGCTGCAAATTGCCGTTCGAGTTCGTCAAAATATGCTTCTGATTCAGCATCACCAGGATTCCAAGGATAAGCCGCATCCTCTGATTCTAGTAACGTTGCTAATAAATCTAGTTCGATTTGAGATACTACAGAATGGCGAGCGTCTGAACCGTTAATTTTATGAATCATTGATAGCCTCTTGTGAAATTAAATTGTTGACAATGAAAGCTACAGTAGACAATTTGAGATTTCCGCAAAAAAAATAGCTTATTTTAATCTTTACATTAACCCTTTACTGCACTGCTTGTGTCAGTTGTAAGTCATGGTTGATTGATTTAACGCTCAATTCCCTTTTAAACGGATTACAACAAATCTTTGCACAACCAGCTAACAACACCTTCCTAAAAAACGCTACAAGAACATTTCCTCATTAGTAAATATTTTATAAATAAAATCTTCTGTACAGTGACTAATTTTTTGTCACTGTACAGGTGGGTTGACAGCAGAACACATACTTAAATTTGGATGAAGTTGTGATGAAGTAGCAACAACCCTCCATGTATTGAGTGGGTTGAAAGAGCTACGCAACAGATACTGTAGTCCAATTTCATA
Source organism: Nostoc sp. MS1 (assembly GCF_019976755.1). NCBI lineage: Bacteria > Bacillati > Cyanobacteriota > Cyanophyceae > Nostocales > Nostocaceae > Nostoc > Nostoc sp. MS1. The sequence continues at coordinate 2,968,080 of NZ_AP023441.1, read as the reverse complement.
GCGAGTTGCCATATTTCAGCAATTGGAGGGTTGAAAGCAAGTCCTGTACTACCCTTTTAGAAAAATCTAAACTGCCATGTCTTAACTAGCAGTAAGGAATTTTAAACAACGGGACAAAGGTAAGGATATACTTAGATTCAAAGTTAATCCAATTAGCCAATACATCAAAAACTTGATTTGTGTGAGCCAAACTTTTTATCTTACAAAATAACAATAATTAGTCATCACTGCTTTCAGGATACTAATTGGTTACAGCGACAATTAAAAAGTCACCCTGACAATAATTAATCACTGTACAAACGAGTAGTTATGTTAGCACTTGCTATATCTATGGGTAGTACTGGACTCGAACCAGTGACATCCTGCTTGTAAGGCAGGCGCTCTACCAACTGAGCTAACCACCCGCTTGCGCTTTTCTGTTTGCGCTCACAATTAAACAATATAGCAAATAATTTTGGATTGCGCTAGTATTTTTGAGAAAAAATTTTGCAATATTTTTGAGAACCAATAAATGCCCTCTGGTCGGACGCACGATCGCATTACTTTATGGGCATTACCAATGGTGGCGGGTGTGACTTTCTGGCAAACTCGCTCTGGTAATGTCACTTTGTTGGTGGCTGGTGGGTTTATGTTTGGTGGGTTGATGTTCGGCCCGGATTTGGATATCTACTCGCGTCAATATCAACGTTGGGGGTTTCTGCGTTGGATTTGGCTACCCTATCAAAAAAGCCTCCGCCATCGCTCTTTCTTATCCCACGGGCCGCTTATTGGCACAACATTAAGGGTTGTCTACCTTAGCAGCTTGCTGGCTGTGTTGATGGTAGTAATTTTGGCGATCGCCGATAGGTTTGGGAATGTAGCTGTAACATGGCAGGATGTAGAAAAGACTGTAGGGCGATCACTTTCTAGTTACGCTACAGAATTTCTTGCCCTGTTCTTAGGTTTAGAATTGGGGGCGATGAGTCATTCTCTGAGCGATTGGGGAGGTTCGGCTTACAAGCGTTTCCGCAAACAGGGGATTCGCGGCATACTTCCTAGTGGCAAAATTAAGAAGCGTAAAGTAACGAGTCGTCGTAAGGGAGTAAGGGTGAATGACCGAGGAAAAGGCACAAAATAACGGTGATACTTTGGCAGCGTTACAAGAGTTAATTGATGTTGTGGCTAAATTGCGATCGCCTGATGGGGGTTGTCCTTGGGATTTGGCACAAACTCCGCAAACTCTGACACCTTACGTCATTGAGGAGGCTTACGAGGTTGTAGATGCGATTAAGACGGGGGATAAAGAGGCGATCGCTGAGGAGTTGGGTGATTTATTATTACAAGTAGTGTTACAAGCCCAAATTGCTAGTGAGTATGGGCAATTTTCTTTGCAAGAAGTCGCTAAAGGCATTTCACAAAAATTAATCCGCCGCCACCCTCATGTATTTGGTGATGTGTCGGTAAATAGCGTAGATGAGGTGCGGCAAAACTGGGAACAGATTAAGGCGGCAGAAAAAGGCGAAGCATCGGCACAACATCAAAAGCTGAGTGACAAACTCAGTCGTTATGGGCGTACTCTACCGCCACTTACCGCCGCGATGAAGATATCCCAAAAAGCTGCGGCTGTGGGTTTTGAGTGGGAAAATATTGATGGTGTGTGGGCAAAATTCCATGAGGAGTTCGAGGAGTTTCAACAAGCTTTAGCCCAGGAAACGCCAGAACGCCAACAGGCGGAATTAGGTGATTTACTATTTGCGGTGATTCAGTTAGCCCGTTGGTATAATCTTGACCCCAGTGAAGGATTACAAGGGACAAATCAACGCTTCGTTCAAAGGTTACAAAAAATGGAAGCGGTAGTTGATCGCCCTCTTTCAGATTACAGTTTGGATGAGTTAGAAGCGCTATGGCAACAGGCTAAAGCACAACTCGCTAAGGAGTAGATTTCCAATTAATATTGCAACCCACACTCGATTTTAATTGTTTCTAGGCTTAGATGTGTTTCATAACTCTGGTAAATTGGGGGCAGATATTAGCTTAAATATTTCACCGACGATATCATCTAAATTTTCAATTTTGGAAAGACATCGATCAAAACCAGCGTTTAAAGCCAGAGACATAGGAAAATCTCGTGTATAGGAAGTGATAGCAATAGCAGGCAGATGTTGTATGAAAGGGCATGAATGCAAACGAAGCTGTTTAACTAACCAATTTCCATCATGATGGGGTAATTTTACATTACATAAGAGAATATCGGGCTGGAGTGATTCGAGCTGGGCAAGTGCTGCTTCAGCGTTGTTAAAGGTTATCACCTCTGCACCTTCAGCTTCTAAAAGAACCATTAGTAGGTCGGCTATGTCAGGCTCATCCTCAACCAGTAAAATGCGGATAGAAGTGATATCTGGTAATAAATCTAACTGTGCTTGTTGAGCTTTTACTTGTTTAGTCACAATGCAGTCCTTCCTTTCATTCCCAATTACAGTTAGCTTCTTCTATTGCAGCCACTCAGTCATGAGAAATGTTCCTTCTCAAGAAATAAAAAGAGTAAACAGGAGTATTAATGAGGCTTACAGGTAGCAAGAATATTTTAGTAATTAGTAAGCGCACCAATGCTTTTAAAATGACATTGTTAGGTAATGCACAAGTTTAGCTTTGATACGCTAGTAGGTTTAAATGAAAGTCTGCACTCGGTCTGAAGTAGTATTAAATTACCTACTTAATTCTTAATTTACAAAATATTCTCTAGTAAAGGCGCAAGTTCATTATTTAAACGACCAGAACGAACAAATTCTGCATAGGTATCTGCTTCAATTGCTAATAACTCATCACGGAATTGTTCGGTTGTAAAGTTGCGAAGATTGGGATATTCATCATGTAATTTATCAATCTGTGTTTGTATTTCTCCAATTTCGCCTTTGATGAGTTTCTCTTGATAGCGAATAAACTCTGGGTCAATGCCTGGACGTTTTTCTGTCTGGATATATTGCAAAACCCTCTCTAGGGCAACGTTACGGGCTACTAATTCTAAATACTGCTGACGTAAGGGTGCATCGCCTAATAGGTTGAGTTTTTGTAGTAAGGGTTTAATGGTCAAACCTTGGACGAGTAAGGTAAATAAAACTACGCCAAATACAGTAGCAATAACTTTTTCTCTCTCCGGTAATACCGTCGGTACACTCAAGGCTAAGGCAATGGAAACTGAACCACGTAACCCACCCCACCAGAGAATTGTTTGGTCGGGTAAGGATATTGTTGATTGAGTGATGGTAGCGCTGAGTTTACTGAGAAGATAAAGTGCGATCGCCCGCATTAAAATCATTGCTACTACTGTAATACCAATGATTTGCAAGTTTTCTCCTAAGCTAGCAAACCTGATTTGGTCGCCAATCAACAAAAACACAATTGAATTAACAAAAAATGCCAAAAATTCCCAAAATTCGGAAACAATAATCCTTGTCCGGGGATTCATCCCTATGCGCGAACCAAAGTTTCCTAAAATTAAGCCTGTGGTAACAACTCCTATGACACCGGAACCTCCCAAGTCCTCGGTGATTAAATAAGTACCGTAAGCGGAAACCAAGGTTAAAGACTGTTCTACCATTGGTAAGTCAAAGCGTTGGGTCATGTAGGAAATACCAAAGCCAATTAAACCACCTACAGCTAAACCGATACCCACAACTTGAAAAAACTGCAACAAAATGGGTTGAAAACCTAACTCAGCATTTCCTAAAGGCAAAGCTACCAAAAAACCAAAGGCAACTACTGCCATACCATCGTTAAATAAGCTTTCACCTTCCATTAAGGTGGTAAGGCGGCTACCTACACCTAACTCACGAAATAACGCAGTCACAGAAACCGGGTCAGTAGCAGACAGACTTGCACCGATAAGCAAAGCTGTTGTCAAAGAAAGTCCAGCTATTTGATTTAAACCAATGGCGACTCCGGCGATGGAGATAACCACCCCTAATATTGCATACAGACAGATAGGAACAAAATCTCGCTTCAAGTCAGACCATTTTAAATTCCATGCGGCTTCAAATAATAGCGGCGGTAAAAAAATGAAGAGAATTAAGCCAGGAGAGAGGACAACAAGACGAACATCAACAACTGCTAAACCCAAGCCGACAATGACTAAGAGTAAGGTGTAGGGTATTTGTCGAAACCAACTAAATACTTGCGGTAGGGTTGCAACTCCCAATGACACCGAAAGCACTAAGAGGAACTGTTTAAGATTACTGGCGATCGCTTCTTCACTGATTGCCGATTCAATTACCATAATTCAGTATTTGGTAGAATTTCGTCCTTATTGTCCTCTGACCATTCTTAAATGACATCGGCTAAATATGAGAATTTTTCAGATCAGTCATCACTAACGAACTGTATTCAGCGATGTTAAAGCGCGTAATGAGGACTAAAGTCCTTACTACATACCTACACAAAAAATTAGAGGCGGGGATTTTCCCACCTCTAGTTTTGTTAAATCAATTTTTTTCACAAAAATTAAAATTTATTATTGCAAGCTTGCTAAAAGACCAAAAATTCCTTTTCCTGTCAATACTTCTAAAGCAATTAATGAGATAAAACCAATCATCGCCAAGCGACCGTTGAGTACTTCTGCATATGGAGTGAACCCAGTGCGATCGCCTTGTTCATCTAAATATACTTTAGGCTCAATTGCAAAGTTGTTCATTAAACCTTGGTCATCAACGATGGCATTGTTGGTACGCATTTAATTTTCCCCAGTTTTATTGCTTGTTAACTAATGTAACAAATATATTAATTATTGTAAAGCATCTTAATCTGCCTAAAGAGAGAATCAGTCTATAGTCAATAGTCCATAGTCAACAGTCAACAGCCAACACAACGTGATAACTGTCAACTGTCAACTGTCAACTGAAATTAAGCATTGACGATATAAGGCGAATCAATCGCCGCTACACGGTCAGCATCTACTAAAGCTTGGTAAACTATCGCCACTACCTCTGCGCGTGTAGCTTCGCGGGTAGGGTTAAGTTGTTTGAGATTTGGATAATTAACGATGATGCCTTTTTCTATGGCTTTGGCTACTTCATCTTTGGCGTAGTCTGGAATTTTAGTTTGGTCGTCAAATTTTTTGATAGTTTTGGCAACATCAGCCGATAAACCTAGTCCTAGTCCGTTGACTAATGAGACTATTACTTGTACACGTTGAATATTGTCATTAGGACGAAAGGTATTATCGGGAAAACCAGAAAGAAATAGACCTTGATATGCTTGTTGAATTACCTTAAACGCCCAGAACTTATCAGGTACATCTTTAAATCTAATGACAGCCCGATTTGGTGATGGGTTGAACGCTTTGACTAGTAAGGCTGCATATTGCGCCCTTGTCATTGTTGCATCTGGTCTGAAAGTGCCATCAGGAAAGCCGCTAACTATATTCTGTCTGACTAACTCTTTTATAAATGGTGCTGCCCAATGATTACCAACATCTTTTAGTTCTATAGGTGCAGGTGTGGGTGTGGGTGTGGGTGTGGGTGTGGGTGTTGGCGTGGGTGTGGGTGTGGGTGTAGGTGTGGGTGTGGGTGTAGGTGTGGGTGTCGGCGTAGGTGTTGGTGTGGGTGTGGGTGTGGGTGTGGGTGTCGGCGTTGGTGTGGGTGTGGGTGTCGGCGTAGGTGTGGGTGTTGGTGTGGGTGTGGGTGTGGGTGTCGGCGTTGGTGTGGGTGTGGGTGTCGGCGTTGGTGTGGGTGTGGGTGTCGGCGTTGGTGTCGGTATTGGAACCTGACTTACTATCACCTCTACATTTCCAGTAACTTTAACTGCATCTATTTGATTACCTGTGGACACCAACTTATTAGAACTAGCATTTTGCAAATCAAACTTGGCGTTATTGCGGAAAATATTGCCGCCTGGGTTGTTCGTGTTGCCAATATCTGGTAACGCAGTATTAATGACTGTTAAACCATCATCCGTATTATTTTCTATAAGATTATTACGTAAGATGGGACGAGCAGAACCAGATACAACGATTCCAGAACGGTTTTCGTAGACTCTATTATCTGTAAGTGTGGGTGATGCGGTATCACTAACAGCAATACCAAAGCCTGTTTTAAAGCAGGTGTTACCTTGAACTTGCCCTTTAGAGTTTTTAGCGATCGCAATTCCATTAGCGGCATTCTCTGTAAACACATTACCAGTAATTACAGGGTTAGCATCACCTGTAGCAAATATACCTTCGCGTTTGCAATTGATGAAGGTAGAATTAGCTACAGTTGGCGTAGTTGATTCTATCCAAACACCACTACCACGGCTGGCGGGATTTGTTACAGTTACCCCGCGCAGTTCGGAGTTATTCTGGAGTACAAAGGTGACATTTTGCCCTGCGAAAGTACGGCTGAGATAGTTACCACTGCCTTCAATTAAAATGTTTTTACCTTTGTTAGCTTCATTTCCTACTACCTTGAATGTAGATGGAATTGTCAGGGGGAAAACTTCACCACTTGCAGCATTGTAAGTACCTTCTGCAAGTTGGATGGTAGTATCAGAAGCGGAAATTTTTAAGGCTTGGGTAATTGTTTTGAATGGTGCTGATTGGCTACCGGAGTTAGTATCATTGCCTGTAGCTGGATTTACGTAAAAAGTCTGCGCCATATTTATACCGTTGAGAATTACATAGCCATCCTAGCGCTAACCTTGAGGATAAGTGGCGATCGCTAAAATTTGCAACATTGACTACCCAATAAGTCAGAGATATTCCAGAAAATTAGATGCTAAACTATGACCTAAACACAATATTTATTGTAAAGTGTTGTAATATTTTCCCCAGTCTAATACTTAGATTTTTTCAGAAATCAAATCGGATTCCTATTGTTAATTGTTTTAAAAGTAGAGGTTTTTTCCAAGTTTATTTAGTGATGTTCTCAGTAAATACCAGATTAGAAAAATCTATAAGTAGGTGGACACAATTATTTATAAGACGCATTTCGACTACGCTCAATGCTCGTTAACCTGATTAGAAGAGGGTTGAGTTTCGACTACGCGGTAATCGAGCGTGGTCGAGATTCAACTCCCGCGCAGTCGAAACCCGGCGCTATCAAGTTAAGTTTAATTTAGTCCTTCTACTTACTAAATTGAAAAAATTAGCATTAATAAATATTAATTTTAACTGACAATAATATTCAAAAATTTACTAATAAAAACTTAGATGTTGTTTGGGCTAATGTATCTACTTTAGCTTTCATACAACAGACCCAAAATTTTCAACAACCTTTAAGATTAACTATAATATTTAGCTTTGTTTTAATTTAGTTTTCAGAAGCACACCGCTACCAAAAGCAACCATTAACAACGCTGATGTAAATGTAGGTTCAGGAACACTAGCTGTGGTTAAACGGAAATTATCGAAAGTCCAAGCGCCACCATCTGGATTTGTCCCATCACTAACTTGCAAACGAATACCTAAAGACGATAATCCGCTATTAATAGCACTATTAAAAATTGGAGTGATATCAAAACTTACGGTATTTCCTAAAGCTAGATTTGCTGTATTAAAAGTTCCCACAGTTCCAATCGATGGAGCTTGATAGTCATACAAATTTTCTGAGTTGTTACCAACGTAACTTAAAACCGTGATATTTCCCGTAAAAGGAAAGTCATTTTGATCAACGAAAAGTCCACCTGCTTTAAAAACATTAAAACTGAGCAATGCTGATTTTGTAGAGGTTAAGCCTGTGAGATTGTATTCAGAAAGACCACGAATATCTTCATTGTAATAATTACCAACTTCATTTTTACCAGGCGGATTACCAAAGGGATTATTGGTGCTAGAGCTAAAGTAAATGCCATACCCATTAGGATCAGGCCCACTGGAAACAGAAAATGCTAAACCTTGAACTTTTGCAGCTTTAACTTGAGCGGGTAAAGCGAACGAAAAACTTGCAACCACAGCCAACGTTATTGAGCTAGTAGCTATTGCGGATAATTTTTTGGTTCGAGTTAGCACTTTCATAAACTAAATACTTTACTAGGTAAATTGTTTAAGTATTATTCCATCCTTGGTAAAAATATCATTTATAATACGGTTTGTCTACCGATAAATAGTAAAATCAAAAATTTATTTTGTCAGCAATATTTATTAACAAAAAGTTAAGAGTAGCTTCGGGTAATCCAAGTGCTTGACTTTGTTCTAATTTCCGTGTGATACTCCAACCTGTAATATTAAATCCGGTATATCAATCAAATTACAGTAGATAAATATCAGCCTAATTTTAGCTTTCTAGTTAACTATTGTCAGAGTTCACAGAGTAAGTAACTAGGCACAGAACTTATTAAACATTATGCGATTTGTGTATTTAGAGACATAAAAGGAGATGAATCAATGACGCAACAGATAAATGGCAGTATCAATCGCCGTAAGTTTTTAGGTATGGCGGCTGCCAGTACTCTTACGGTGGCAGGAGGTGCAAATTTATTCTCAAAAGCGGTAGCTCAATCTCGTCGTCTAAATGTGGTGTTCATTTTAGCTGATGATATGGGCTGGGGTGATCTGAGCATATATGGGCGGACTGATTTTGAAACCCCAAATTTAGACCGACTAGCAAGGGAGGGAGTACGTTTTACTAATGCCTACGCCAATCAAACTGTTTGTACTCCAACACGAATTGCTTTCTACACAGGACGCTATCAGGCGCGATTACCTGTAGGTTTAAGAGAACCTTTAGCGAATATTTCGCAAGCTGATCCTAATGTCGGATTACCACCAAGTCATCCAACTATTGCTTCGCTATTGAGAGCAAATGGTTATGAAACTGCCTTAGTGGGTAAATGGCACTGCGGTTATCCGCCTAACTTTGGGCCTCTCAAGAGTGGCTTTGACGAGTATTTGGGCAACTTAAGCGGTGGGATTGATTATTTCAATCACAAAGACGGAAGCCGTGTACTAGATTTCTATGAAGGTGAAGCACTGGCAGACCGTCCTGGATATGCCACAGATTTGTATACAGACAGAGCGGTAGAATTTATCCAACGTCAACGCTCTCGCCCGTTTTATCTCAGTCTGCATTACAATGCGCCTCATTGGCCTTGGGAAGGGCCAGATGATGAGGAATTGAGCAGTAGTTTTTATAACAATAATGGCTATACGGCAGGCGGTTCCCAAGCCATCTATGCTGCTATGGTAAAAAGGCTAGATGAGGGAGTAGGCAAGGTATTACAGGCTTTGGAGGCAACTGGACAGGCTGATAATACCTTGGTGATTTTTACCAGTGATAATGGTGGAGAAAGATACTCTAACTTTGGCCCTTTCCGGGGTAGGAAAGGTAGTCTATACGAAGGTGGTATTCGAGTACCTACTATCATTCGCTATCCTGGGGTGACTCAAGCTAATCAAGTTAGTAATCAGGTGATTGTCACCTTTGATTTAACTGCAACTATTCTTGCTGCTACAGGTACAAGTTTTGCTTCCAACTATCCACCGGATGGTCAAAATTTAATTCCCCTACTGCGTGGCGAACGAAGTGAGTTTTCCCGCACTCTGTTTTGGCGTTATGGAGCAGTCGCACAGACAAGGCAAAAAGCTGTACGAAGTGGTGATTGGAAGTATTTGAGACAGGGAAATCAAGAAGCTTTGTTTAATTTAGCCACTGACCCAGGAGAAAAAACAGACCTCAAGACTAGTAACGCTCAGGTATTTACGCGGTTACGCAACCAATTTGAACATTGGGAGTTGCAAGTGCTGCCTTATGGGTCTTAATTAGGTTAGTAATATAGTTAATGAAACAGCACGGACAGAGTAAAGCCGCGATCGCTACGACTATAAACCATCCAGGAAAACCACCAGACAAAAATATGGTGTGGATTCCGGTTGGTACATTTACAATGGGTTCGGATCATCATTATCCTGAAGAAGCACCTGCACAACGTGTCACCGTCACTGGATTCTGGATGGACAAATACGCTGTTACTAATAAACAGTTTCAGCGATTTGTCAAGGATACCAAATATATAACTTTTGCCGAGCGCCAACCAAACCCACAAGATTATCCGGGAGCTTTACCAGAATTGTTAGTTCCTGGTTCTTTGGTTTTTCAGCAGCCACCCCATCCAGTTGATTTAAGCTCTTGTAGTTGGTGGAATTATGTTCCTGGCGCTAACTGGAGACATCCAGAAGGGCCGGGTAGTTCCATTAAAGGGCGGGAAAACTACCCAGTTGTACACATTGCTTATGAGGATGCAGAAGCATACGCCAAATGGGCAGGTAAAGCATTACCAACTGAAGCACAATGGGAGTGTGCAGCCCGTGGTGGTTTAGAAGGTGCGGTGTATGTTTGGGGTAATGAGTTTCCTAAAAACAGGTTACTAGCTAACATTTGGCAAGGTGAGTTTCCCTGGCAAAACTTAAAATCTCATCCGCCTCAACCTGAACCTGTTGGCTCTTACCCTGCCAATAACTATGGCTTGTATGATATGGCTGGTAACGTTTGGGAATGGACAATGGACTGGTACAGAACGCAGCCTCTTGCATCTAAACCAAAATCTTGCTGTATACCCGTAAATCCCAGAGGTGGGAGTTTGGAAGAAAGTTTTGATCCAGACTTCCCAGAAATTCGCATTCCCAGAAAAGTTTTGAAAGGCGGTTCATTTCTTTGTGCTGCAAATTACTGCTTTCGCTATCGGCCAGCCGCTCGCCATGCAGAGACAGTTGACACTTCCACCTGTCATATTGGCTTCCGTTGTGTCTCATCTACATAATATTGCTTGTTACAAATAACTATTAAACATTTGCCTTACTCTGGGTTAATTAGCTAGGCTATTCATAATCCCGTTATTAATCTGGCGTGCTATGGATTTTGAAAGCAAAACCTCCGCTCAGACTGCTACAAATAATGTAGAATTTGTAGAATTTAGGCGATCGCTTACCGCTCGTAAACCATTAGAGATTTTACGAAACACAGAGGCTTTACTACGTCGTCCAACTGTTGCTACACTAACCCCGCTTCTACCATCAAAATTAAGCAATAACTTGCAAGCAGCCTCTACAGTTGCCGATGAGTCTTTAAAAGAACTGGCAGAAATTGATTTAGAAGAAATTAGCGATTTAGAATTGCGACCTGCGAGAATTTTTATCGGGTTAAGTTTTGTCGGGTTTAGTGCGTTGGTAGTGCTGGTGCTACTACTTTATTTAAATACTCTGCATCCAGAATTAAGTACTGTAGACCAGATTCGGCAATACTGGCATCAATATATTTGGTTTGTCAACTTAGGTGTAGCGGGAATGTTTCTCTTAGGTCGAGAAGCAATGCGTCTTCCACATTTAGAGCAAAAGGTTAAGAAATAAGACAAATCTCAGCATAATTACTGAGTTTGCGATTACATAAAATAATTTATTGATTGGTAACTTGATTTACATGGATCAGGATGCTTTTATTTTTACACCAGGGTCAAAAGTTTCTCTGCGAAAAAATTATGACCCTGCTTATCAGGATGGCTATCACGAAAAAGCTGATGCAGCGCAACAACTACAAGAAAATATCCAACAATTAGCTAAGTATCAAGATACCCTCTACGCTCAAAATACTTACGCTGTTTTGGTTATCTTTCAAGCAATGGATGCGGCTGGCAAAGATAGTACTATTAAACACGTTATGTCTGGAGTAAATCCACAAGGATTTCAGGTGTTTAGTTTTAAAGCTCCTAGTGACGAAGAATTAGACCATGATTATCTTTGGCGTGCTACAAAAGCTCTGCCAGAACGAGGACGTATTGGCATATTTAATCGTTCGTATTATGAGGAAACACTAGTAGTTCGTGTACATCCAGAAATTTTGCAAAAGCAAAATCTTCCTTATAAATATAAGGGCGATCAGATTTGGCAGCAACGCTTTGAAGAAATTAATAATTTTGAAAAATATTTGGTGAATAATGGGGTTGTTGTTCTTAAGTTCTTTCTAAATGTTTCTAAAGATGAACAAAAGAAACGTTTTTTAGAACGGATAAAATATCCTGATAAAAACTGGAAGTTCTCTGTAAATGATGTGCGTGAGCGAGCTTTTTGGGATGATTATATGAAAGCTTATGAGGAGGTTTTTCAGCATACAAGTACTGAATATGCTCCTTGGTATATCATCCCTGCGAATCGCAAATGGTATACACGTTTGGTAGTGTCGGATATTATCTGCTCTAAATTACAACAGTTAAATCTCCAATATCCTACAGTTAGCGAAGAACATCACCAGGAACTTTTGAAGGCTAAGAATATTTTGGAGCAGGAAGCTTAATTAGTATGCTTCTCAAAACAACAAGCGATCGCCAACTGGGCATGATGTACTAAAGTATCTTTATCTAAAGCCTGTACAGCATATTGGGGAGTTCCAGCTAATAGCTTTTCAACTCTCTCTTTTGCCGCTTCCACCACCGACTCCGCTAGAGTACCATTATTGAGTGAATCAACCAAATCTTCGGCAATTTTATATGTACGTTCAATCGATGATGAGTGAATGTTACGCGAGACAATAAATAAATCACAACCAGCATAAAAGGCTCTAGCTACTGTACCCGTTTGGGTAAACATATCTGAGACAGCTTTCATATCTAAATCATCAGACACAACTACCCCCTGAAAACCAAGTTCTTCCCGGAGGATGGTTTTGAGGATGGGACGAGAGAGGGTAGCTGGTAAATCAGGGTCGATTTTAGGAAATAATATATGGGCTGTCATGATTAAAGGAATGTTTTCCTCAATCAATGTTTTAAAGGGTATCAGTTCTCGATTTTGTAAATCTTCTGGAGCCAAATTAAGGATTGGTAATTCAATATGAGAGTCTTTACTTGTATCACCATGTCCGGGGAAGTGTTTGGCGCACCCAATAATTCCCGCTTCTGTTAGTCCTAAATAATATTCACGCACACCAGAAGCCGCAGTCTCAGGGGTATCACCAAAAGCGCGAGAACCAATAACAGGATTTTGGGGGTTGGAATAAATATCAGCTACAGGGGCCCAAGATAAATTGATACCTAATGATTTTAATTCAGTTGCCGTGGCTTTAGCTACTTCACGAGAGTGCGATCGCAACAACAACGCATGAGGAAATCTAGTAATGGGTAAAGGTGTGCGGACAACGCGACCTCCCTCATGGTCTAAAGTAAAGAACATGGAATCACGTTCTGTATATTCTTGTATTTGGCTGTGTAATTGTCCAAAAGTTTTCAGCCAAGCTTCATAATGTACACCATCTAAGAAATTTTTTGCAAAAAATATTACCCCTATGGGTTTTAATTCACTCAAAGCGCGTTTATCCTCATCACTTAAAGTAGTCCCGGAAATACCCATAATTAAGTGATGTCCAAAGCGTTCTAGCTTCTGCAATGTTGCCATAATAGTTAAAACCTATAGTTATAAGATGAAAGACTGCAATTGAGATTGGCTGTTGACAGTTGAGTGTTAACTGTCAGCAATTAACCAACCTGATGAATGACCATGCGGCTTAATAGCCTCACAGCATAAATAATCTTAGACCCTATCCTACGCCCTCAGCACTTCATTGAGAAAAGCCGATTTACTCATAAAGAACTTGCTCCCCAATTTTTTCCTGAAGCGATCGCACAATCTCTGCCAAATGTTACAGATTGCAACGTATAATGAGAACGGCAAAACCATTAAGAAATATTGAAGCACAGTAGGTTTAAATGCGAGTAGCGATCGCTGGCGCTGGTCTAGCAGGACTTTCCTGCGCGAAATATCTCACGGATGCAGGTCACACTCCCATTGTCCTAGAGCGTCGGGATGTATTGGGTGGTCTTGTGGCGGCGTGGAAAGACTCTGACGGCGACTGGTACGAAACCGGGTTACACGCCTTCTTTGGTGCATATCCCAATATGCTGCAATTGCTCAAGGAGTTAGGCATCCAAGACCGACTCCAGTGGAAAGAGCATACATTGATTTTTAACCAACCGGATAAACCCGGAACACTCTCCCGTTTTGATGTTCCCGATATCCCCTCCCCGTTTAACATCATTGCCTCAATTCTCCGCAACAACGATATGTTGACCTGGGAGCAGAAGATTAGGTTCGCCATTGGCTTGCTTCCAGCCATAGTTCGGGGTCAAAAGTATGTTGAGGAGATGGACAAATACAGCTTCTCAGATTGGTTGAAAAGACAAGGCGTGGGTGAGAGGGTAGCTAGTGACGTATTTATCGCTGCTTCCAAAGCACTCACCTTTATTAACCCTGATGAAGTTTCCTCCACAATTTTATTAACAGCACTAAATCGCTTTCTGCAAGAGCGATATGGCTCCAAAATAGCCTTTTTGGATGGTTCTCCTACAGAACGGCTGTGCCAACCCATCGTCGATTACATCACCGAACGGGGTGGTGAAGTTCGGTTGAATGCACCTCTCAAGGAAATTTTGCTCAACTCGGATGGTACAGTAAAAGGATTCTTGCTACGCGGATTAAATGGAGAAAGCGATGAAGTGATTACAGCAGACTTTTACGTATCAGCCCTATCAGTTGACCCGTTGAAAGTTATGTTGCCAGATACCTGGAAGCAAATGGAATTTTTCCAGATGCTAGAAGGACTAGAAGGCGTGCCAGTAATTAATCTCCATCTGTGGTTTGATCGTAAATTAACAGATATTGATCACCTGTTATTCTCGCGATCGCCCCTCCTTAGCGTTTATGCTGATATGAGCAACACTTGCCGCGAATATGCTAATCCCGACCGCTCAATGCTGGAATTAGTTCTAGCACCCGCCAAAGATTGGATTAGCAAATCTGAAGAAGAAATTGTTTGCGCGACTATGGTCGAGTTAGAAAAACTCTTCCCCGACCACTTTAGCGAAGATAATCCGGCAAAATTGCTCAAATATCATGTTGTGAAAACGCCACGTTCAGTTTACAAAGCGACTCCTGGTCGCCAACAGTACCGTCCACCCCAAAAAACTCCCATAGCTAACTTCTTCCTGAGTGGCAGTTACACCATGCAACGCTACTTAGGCAGTATGGAAGGGGCCGTACTTTCTGGTAAGCTAACAGCGCAGGCGATTTGTGAATCGCTGCCAGAGGCAAATACCTCAAACCTGCAAACGCTATCCCGACCGCCTGCAACGAATGCTGCAACTGCCTGATTCCCCACCGCGCATGAAAACGCTGGTCTCTGTAGACGAGTCCTATCAACTTTGTCGGCATCTCACAGCCAAGTATGCCAAAACATTCTACTTGGGTACATTGCTGATGAGTCCGGCAAAGCGTCAAGCTATATGGGCAATATATGCCTGGTGTCGCCGTACAGATGAATTAGTGGACGGGCCCGCATCCGCCATTACCACACCAGAAACCCTAGACCTATGGGAGCAGCATCTGGAAGCGATTTTTGCGGGACACCCCCAAGAAAACTACGATGTCGCCTTGGTAGATGCACTCCAACGCTTTAACCTAGATATTCAGCCCTTCCGGGATATGATCGCTGGGCAACGTATGGATTTATACCGAAGTCGCTACGAAACATTTGACGAACTATACCTTTACTGCTACCGTGTGGCTGGCACTGTAGGGTTAATGTCAACATCGGTAATGGAAGTAGATACCACAAGCAGAACAGCACCGTGGTATCAAAAACAACCATTGTATATGCCAACAGAAGAAGCGATCGCTTTAGGTATAGCCAATCAACTAACTAATATTCTGCGGGATGTAGGCGAAGATGCCCGACGAGGGCGAATCTACATTCCCCTAGAAGACCTAGCCAGATTCGACTATACCGAGCAAGACTTCAACAAAGGTGTTGTAGACGAACGCTGGCGTGCGCTCATGCGCTTTCAAATAGACAGAGCGCGACAATTCTACATCAAAGCAGAAAAGGGCATTACCTACCTAGCCCCCGATGCCCGTTGGCCAGTGTGGGCAGCATCTATGTTATACGGACAAATTTTAGATGTGATTGAACGCAACAATTACGATGTCTTCAGTCAACGCGCCTACGTCCCCCAGTGGAAAAAGCTCCGTACCCTACCCTTAGCGTGGATGCGATCGCAAGTTCTTTAGTCAATAGTCTATAGTCAAAACCTCAAACCACTGACTACTGACTACTGACTACTGACCAAACATTAATTGACATTGACAAAAATATCTGCTAACATTTATTTTTGTCACCGTGGAGAGGTGGCTGAGTGGTCGAAAGCGGCAGATTGCTAATCTGTTGTACGGCAGGCAACTCCGTACCGAGGGTTCGAATCCCTCCCTCTCCGTTTTTCAAGCATCCCAGCACATATACACAGTTATGTGTTAATAAAAAATACTAATGTTGGGGCAAACACTTCTACATCTAAAGGTGGATGTTATCATTTAACCTTTAGAGTCCTGCTAAGATCAGGCTAACCTAAAAATCTAGCTTGAATCTTACTTTCAGGCTCCCGCATCTTTGAGGAGTGAAAGTAATATATGCAAAAAATTAGTGCTGCCCTGAGTTTAAGTTTAGCCACTTTCACAGCTGGTTTTTTGTTAGCAGCCTGTGAAACCTCTAACACCCCACCCAACGGTACAGCTAACAATGGTGCAACCAGTACCCCAGCCGCTCAAACCACAACCAGTAGCGGTTCAGGTCTAAAAATTGGTTCTCTATTGCCAACAACAGGTGATTTAGCATCTATCGGTCAACAAATGGCTGCTGCTGTTCCCTTGGTAGTGGAAACAGTCAATGCTTGTGGTGGTGTTAATGGTCAACCTGTGAGCCTAGTTGCTGTAGACGACCAAACAGACCCCAGAGCCGGCGCGGCTGGTATGACCAAACTCGCAACTATAGATAAAGTTGCAGGTGTAGTTGGCTCTTTCGCTAGTAGCGTTTCCACAGCAGCTGTATCCATTGCGGCTCAAAATAAAGTTATGTTGGTTTCCCCTGGTAGTACCAGTCCCGTATTTACCGAAAAAGCCCAGAAGGGAGACTTCCAAGGTTTTTGGGCGCGGACAGTTCCCCCTGATAGCTACCAAGGCCCAGCCTTAGCGGAACTTGCAAAGAAGAGGGGTTTTAAGCGGGTTTCGACAATTGTGATTAATAATGACTATGGAGTTGGTTTTGAAAAGGCGTTTGTCCAAGCTTTTGAAAAACTAGGTGGGACTATAGTTAATAAAAATAATCCTGTCCGTTACGACCCCAAAGCAACTACCTTTGAAACTGAAGCAGCCTCAGCTTTTGCAGGTAAGCCAGATGCAGTTCTCGGCGTTTTTTACGTAGAAACAGGTAGCTTGCTACTCAAATCAGCCTATCAACAAGGTGTGGCCCAAGGCGTGCAGGTAATGCTCACAGATGGGATGAAATCTGATGAGTTTCCCGCCCAAGTTGGTAAAACTGGCGATGGTAAATTTATTGCCTCTGGCATTATTGGTACAGTTCCTGGCTCAGATGGTAAAGGTTTAGAAGCCTTAACCAAACTTTGGCAAGCGAAAAAAGGTAGTGCGCCTGGAGAATTTGCACCCCAAGCCTGGGATGCAACCGCACTATTAGTCTTAGCAGCCCAAGCCGCTAAAGAAAATACTGGTGTGGGTATTGCTAGTAAAATTCGGGAAGTAGCCAGTGGGCCAGGACAAGAAGTTACGGATGTCTGTGAAGGGCTGAAGTTATTGAAGGAAGGCAAAAAAATCAACTATCAGGGAGCCAGTGGGAACGTTGATATTGATGCTAATGGTGATGTCATCGGTGTCTATGATGTGTGGACAGTAGGAGACGATGGCAAGATTAAGACTGTAGATAAAGTTACGCCTAAGAGTTAGGGATTAGGGAGTTGGTAAGGTAAGAGATGGGGGAGTAGGGGGAGTAGGGGAAGATAGGGGAGCATTTAAACTGATCATCTTCCTTATCTTCCTTATCACCCCTCTTCTTAACCCAGTCCCTAACCTAACTAGAAACCAGTGAAATTGTAGCCAATACCGAGCAGTAAACCAACAGTGGTGTCATCGAAAAAGGCGGCATTCACTGATGCTGTGGCGGTAAATTGAGTAGATAGGGGGAAATCGACTCCACCAGAAGCTAAAAAGCCTACTTCTGAGTTATTACCAGTTGAAATGGCTGCACCTATCCCTACATAGGGAGCGATCGCTAGTGGTTCACTAAAAGCATCAGCTGCCTGTAGGTTAAAATCGTAAGTAAGGGGGAGCAAAATCGTGGTATCATCCCCAAAGACTGCTGATGGTCTGAAAGAAAAAGCGTTGGTCAAACCAATCTTGCTGACAACGGCGAAGTTACCATCACCCAAAGATGAACTATCTCCACTAATACCGATATTTGCACCAATACCAATGTAGCTTCTGCCACCGCGAGTAGGTCTACCTGGGTCAATATCTGATTGGGCAATTGTAGATGTAGGCGCTTGAGCAGTAGATGGTTGAGATGTTGGTTCTACATTCTCAGGCGTTAAGGTAGAGGATGTAGTTGCTACAGTTCCAGGTACGGGTGTGATTGTGCGACCAGTTACATTTTCTGTATTAATACTAGGAAACTGTTGTGATATAGTTTTATCTGATACTTGATTATCGATAGCAAATTCTTGAATTTGTGTACCTGCTTCAGTATTCGCTTCATCAAAAGAAACTACAGTTGCAGAAGATTCATTCAACTGTTGAGCATCAACAGGAGTAGCTGTTTGAGCATGAGCAGATAAGCCAGTACTGACAACTGCTAAAGCAGCTAAACTTGGCAACCAAAAAATATTTTTATCAAGAGAAAAATTATTCACATTCACTCCTAACAAACAAGTTCCACACTAGATAATTCTAGCAGTTACTCTAAATTCCGATAATTTCTAGCAATCTGAAAAATTTACCCCAAAAAATCAGCTTTTACATCCTTACAGGGAGGTAAATGGAGGGTAGGGAGTAGGAGCGCACAACTGTGCTTCCCTAACGTTCAGATATAGAAAAAATATCTCAGGGTTAGATTAAAGCTTTTGGGGTGTAATTGCCCGTAATTAATGGGTAATTATTAAATTTTCTTTACAAATAGTGAGTATTTACTTTTATTATTTATTAATGTTTGTTAACAAAGTTTGCGATTTTTATATCGATTTGTGTCAGATAAACGAGAAAATGCCCATTTGGTAAGGTTTTTCTGATAAAAAACTCATATTGCCGAACAAAAGAAATCACCTTTGACGGCAAAAGTCGCAAAGGAAATTTAGTAGAGAACACGCATCAAAGGAGCCGAGGAAGCATGTTCACCCACGTCAAGTCCACCATTAGACACATTGCCCCTGATAATCTGGGCGGACGTAACTTAATTAAGGTGGTCTATGTCGTGCTTGAGTCCCAGTACCAGAGCGCACTGTCGCAAGCGGTTCGCACGATTAACTCGAATAATCCCAACCTGGCGATTGAAATCAGTGGGTATTTGATTGAGGAACTGAGAGATCCAGAGAACTACGAAGAGTTCCAACGGGAGATCGCGAGTGCCAATATTTTTATCGCTTCACTGATTTTCATCGAAGACTTAGCACAGAAAGTAGTTACAGCAGTAGAACCATACCGCGATCGCCTCGACGTTGCGGTTGTATTCCCCTCAATGCCAGAAGTTATGCGCCTAAACAAAATGGGCAGTTTCTCTCTGGCACAGTTGGGACAATCGAAGAGTGCGATCGCTCAATTCATGCGCAAACGCAAGGAAAAATCCGGTGCGGGATTCCAAGATGGGATGCTGAAGCTTTTGCGGACATTGCCGCAAGTGCTGAAGTATCTACCAATGGAAAAGGCACAGGACGCGCGTAATTTTATGCTCAGTTTTCAGTATTGGCTAGGAGGTTCGCCAGAAAACCTGGAAAACTTCTTGCTGATGCTGGCTGATAAATACGTATTAAAAGCTGTAGAAAAACAAAATTCCGCATCAGTGGAATATCAAGCGCCAGTGGTGTACCCCGACATGGGTATTTGGCATCCTTTGGCAACTACTATGTTTGAGGATGTGAGAGAATACCTCAACTGGTACACAGCCCGTAAGGATATTTCCAGCGATTTAAAAGATCCTTTAGCGCCCTGTGTGGGGTTAGTATTACAACGCACTCACCTAGTTACAGGGGATGATGCCCATTATGTAGCGATGGTACAGGAGTTGGAATCGCTAGGGGCAAGAGTATTACCCGTATTTGCTGGCGGATTAGATTTCTCTAAGCCTGTAGATGCTTACTTCTACGAACCAACTACCAAGCATCCCTTAGTAGATGCGGTTATATCTTTAACAGGCTTTGCTTTGGTAGGTGGCCCAGCTAGACAAGACCATCCCAAGGCAATTGAAGCCCTTAAGAAACTCAACCGTCCTTATATGGTGGCGTTGCCTTTGGTATTCCAAACTACCGAAGAGTGGTTAGATAGCGATTTAGGTTTACATCCCATCCAAGTGGCATTGCAAATTGCTATTCCTGAACTTGATGGGGCGATTGAACCGATTATATTATCGGGTAGAGATGGGGCGACTGGGAAGGCGATCGCCCTCCGAGACCGCATCGAAGCCGTAGCTCAACGTGCCTTGAAGTGGGCTAACCTCCGCCGCAAACCGAAGCTAAACAAAAAAGTTGCTATCACCGTCTTCAGTTTCCCCCCCGACAAAGGCAACGTAGGTACAGCCGCATACCTAGACGTATTCGGTTCCATCTACGAAGTGATGCAGGCGTTGAGAAACAACGGCTACGACGTGCAAGACTTGCCAGAAAACGCGAAAGAGTTGATGGAACAAGTCATCCACGACGCACAAGCGCAGTATGCTAGCCCCGAACTCAACATCGCCTATAAGATGTCAGTGCCAGAATATGAAGCACTCACACCTTATTCCCAACGCCTAGAAGAAAACTGGGGGCCACCACCAGGAAACCTCAATAGCGACGGACAAAACCTGTTAATTTACGGTAAGCAATTCGGCAACGTCTTCATCGGTGTACAACCCACCTTTGGTTATGAAGGCGACCCCATGCGCCTATTGTTCTCCCGTTCCGCCAGCCCACACCACGGCTTCGCCGCCTACTACACATACCTAGAAAGGATTTGGGGTGCGGATGCAGTGCTGCACTTTGGGACACACGGTTCCTTGGAATTTATGCCAGGGAAGCAAATGGGGATGTCAGGCGAATGCTACCCAGATAACTTAATTGGTACAATTCCTAACCTGTACTACTACGCCGCCAACAACCCCAGCGAAGCGACAATTGCCAAACGCCGCAGTTACGCCGAGACAATTTCTTACCTCACACCACCCGCAGAAAATGCTGGTTTGTACAAAGGTTTGAAGGAACTCAGCGAGTTAATTGCTTCTTACCAAACCCTAAAAGATAGCGGTCGCGGTATCCCCATCGTTAACACGATTATGGATAAATGCCGCATCGTTAACCTAGATAAAGATATTAACTTGCCAGAAACCGATGCCAAAGATATGACCCCGGAAGAACGGGATAATATCGTTGGTAGCGTCTACCGCAAGTTGATGGAAATCGAATCGCGGTTGTTACCTTGTGGCTTACACGTCATTGGTAAACCACCCAGTGCAGAGGAAGCGATCGCAACTTTAGTTAATATCGCCAGCTTAGACCGTCAAGAAGAAGAAATCCTCAGCTTACCCCGCATCATCGCCAACAGCATCGGACGTAACATTGACGAAATCTACCTAAACAGCGACAAAGGCGTATTAGAAGATGTCCAACTGCTACAAGACATCACTCTAGCAACTCGCGCCGCCGTCCGCGCCTTGGTACAAGAACAAACCGATGCAGAAGGCAGGGTTTCCCTAGTTTCTAAGTTGAATTTCTTCAACATGGGTAAAAAGGAACCTTGGGTAGAAGCATTACACAAAGCAGGTTATCCCAAAGTTGATGCTTCCGCTTTAAAACCCCTGTTTGAGTATTTAGAGTTCTGCTTACAACAAGTTTGTGCAGACAACGAACTCGGCGCATTACTCAAAGGTTTGGAAGGCGAATACATCCTCCCCGGCCCTGGTGGCGACCCCATCCGCAACCCAGATGTATTACCCACAGGTAAGAACATTCACGCCCTTGACCCCCAGTCCATCCCTACGGCTGCGGCTGTACAATCAGCGAAAATCGTGGTAGATAGGCTATTGGCAAGGAACAAGGCGGAAAACAACGGTAACTGGCCGGAAACCATCGCCTGCGTCCTCTGGGGAACCGATAACATCAAAACCTACGGGGAATCCCTAGCCCAAATCATGTGGATGGTGGGTGTGCGTCCCGTTCCCGACGCATTAGGACGGGTGAACAAGTTGGAGTTAATTCCCTTAGAAGAATTGGGACGACCCAGAATTGATGTAGTCATCAACTGTTCTGGAGTATTCCGCGACTTGTTCATCAACCAGATGAACCTGCTAGACCAAGGGGTGAAAATGGCGGCGGAAGCGGATGAACCCTTAGAAATGAACTTTGTCCGCAAACACGCCATGCAGCAAGCTGAGGAAATGGGAATTAATCTGCGTCAAGCAGCCACTCGCGTTTTCTCCAATGCTTCTGGTTCCTACTCGTCAAACATTAACTTGGCAGTAGAAAACAGCACATGGGATAGCGAAGCCGAGTTGCAGGAAATGTACCTCAAGCGCAAATCCTTCTCCTTCAATTCCGATAACCCCGGAATGATGGACGAATCCCGGCAGATTTTTGAAAGCACCCTCAAAACTGCTGATGCGACTTTCCAAAATTTGGATTCTTCCGAGATTAGCTTGACAGATGTGTCCCACTACTTTGACTCAGACCCCACCAAACTGGTAGCAAGTCTGCGTGGTGATGGCAAAACCCCAGCATCCTACATTGCAGACACCACCACAGCTAACGCCCAAGTCCGCACCTTATCCGAAACCGTCCGCCTAGATGCCCGTACCAAACTATTAAATCCCAAGTGGTATGAGGGTATGCTATCTCACGGTTACGAAGGTGTACGCGAACTCTCCAAGCGGTTAGTAAACACAATGGGTTGGAGTGCAACAGCCGGCGCTGTGGACAACTGGATATATGAGGATGCCAACGAAACCTTCATCAAAGATGAAGAAATGCAGAAACGGTTGATGAACCTCAACCCCCATTCTTTCCGCAAGATGGTATCAACATTGTTGGAAGTGAATGGTCGCGGTTATTGGGAAACTAGCGAGGAGAATTTAGACCGCCTGCGCGAGTTGTACCAAGAAGTCGAAGACCGAATTGAGGGCATAGAATAGGATTAGATGGCAGGCTTTATGCCTGCCATATTTTTTAAATTATGGTAATCACTATAAATGATTTAAGCGGCTGAGATAAAATCAAAAAATAGATGATTCAAACATTTAAAAGTAAAGCATTAGAAAATCTATTTAAAGAAGATTCTAATAAAGGAATCCCTGCTAACTTAGAAAAGAAAATTAGAATTAGGCTAGAAGTTATAGACTCAGCCTCAATTGTAGAAGATATTAGATTACCGGGTTAGGATTTGCACGAGTTAAAAGGAGATAGAAAAGGAACTTGGTCAATTAAGGTGTCTGCAAACTGGCGTATTACTTTTAACTTTGAAAATGGTGATGCTTATGATGTCAATCTGGAAGATTATCACTAATATATATTGTTAGTATAGTATTAAATTATTAGATATTAATTATGAATAACTGGAAAGATATGACTCAAGATAGATTAGTTAGACCAATACATCCAGGTGAAGTAATTGCCGATATTATAGATGACTTAGATATTAATACAGCAAAATTTGCGGAAATATTAGGAGTACCTAATCAAACAATTCAGGAAATTATTAACTGTCAGAAACCAATTACAGTAGATATAACAATTCGTCTTGGTAAAGCGTTAGGAAATGGCCCTAGACTTTGGCTCAATCTTCAGCAAAAAGTTGATATTTGGGATGCTTTGCAAAGCCATAAAGAAGAATATGAGCAAGTTATGACATTAGTGTAAAAGAAAAGAAGCTGGAATGCAGAAATGTTTAATTAACCTCAAACTTACCTTAAGATTATTTATTATGACAGTTATGAGCTATATCATTTAGCAACATTTTCCATTGTTTCTCATTACTTGAGACATATTCTGCTACTTTAGAGCCAAGAGCGGCAGTGAAGCCAGTAAAAATTAATGCAACTAATAACCCTCCTAATTCAAATCTGAACAATAATATGATTGAGTAA
The DNA here is from genome assembly GCF_019976755.1 of Nostoc sp. MS1. Taxonomy (NCBI): domain Bacteria; kingdom Bacillati; phylum Cyanobacteriota; class Cyanophyceae; order Nostocales; family Nostocaceae; genus Nostoc; species Nostoc sp. MS1. The sequence goes on along the minus strand of NZ_AP023441.1, from coordinate 2,943,991 downwards.
ATCAGAAGCAGAGTAAATATAAAAAAAATCAACCAAAATACAGTATTACCTATTAATTCAATACAGTTCTTTAGCATTTTTTTCTTAATTAAATACTGCATAATCTCCCTATTTCCAAATGATTTATCAGCTACTAACTGTAAAGTTTCGCAGGTTTGTATGATTTCTTCAACGTTTTTCTGAAGAGATATGCAGCGTTGACGAAGATTTTCCCTTCTCTCTTTCTCACTAGTATGGTGTTGTATGGCTTCTATAGTTAGATCAACTCCGAATGCGGAAGTAGTTCCGCCTACTAAAGTTAGTAAAGCACCTAAAGCAGCAGGTATTATAGGAAATTTAGTGTTTTTATCAGTAGATTTAATTAGTTCTTCTAAATTTAATTTTATCTCATTTAATTGCTCTTTACAGAGAATAATATGACGTAGCTGTTGCTTCATAAGATTAGTATTACCAAAAGTAAGTTTTATACTTACATTTATTTCTTTAACCTTATTCTCTAAAGCAGTAAAAATACTTTCTATTGTTTCCATAGGTAGAAATATTAGATTGTATGTTGAAATTAGCCATTGACTTTTGACTTTAGCTATTACAGCTTATGTTTCCCTAAAACACACCAAAATTAACTAAGGATTAAATAATTTTTTCTAAAAAGGGCTAAACTTATCCCAAGTACCGATTAAAATCATATCATTAGCGTTAGCGCAGCTTACCGTAGGTATTGCTTTTGAAAATGTGTAGAGTGCGATCGCTGTTATACATAGTAGAGAAGATACACTCAATTGCACAAATAGTATATTTTATCCAGAAACAGCATTTGATATCTGGTTTATTATTGTAATTACTCAATGCGTTAGTATATGTTGTGTATCTTACGATAGGTATCACGCATTTAGTCGTACCAGCATTAGCTTACATTAAGTATCGTAAGTTATTAATGGCATGATATAAAAAGCAAGCGATGAGCCAATACAATGCAAAAACCGCTTAAACAAATAGTTATATCCGACCCAAAAGTAATGATGGGTAAACCTGTAATTGCAGGTACGCGCATCACTGTTGAGTTAATTCTAGAAAAATTAGCTGCTGGCGAAACCCCAGAACAAATATTAGAATCACATCCACGACTCACACGCGAAGCCATTCAAGCAGCTTTGGCATTTGCGGCTGAGGCTTTAAGATATGATGTGATTTATCCGATTGTTGAGAACGCTTCTTGAAATTCCTAGCAGACGAAAATTTAGATTCGCAGATTGTTGAGCATTTGCGCCAAGGTGGTCATTTAGTGTGGTACGTTGCTGAAATGGAGCCAGGAATTTCAGATGATGTAGTGCTGGATTTAGCTAATCAAGAAGAAGCAATATTATTAACATCTGACAAAGATTTTGGTGAGTTAGTTTTTCGCTTGCGTCGTATTGCTTCAGGCGTTGTATTAATTAGATTAGCTGGATTATCAATAATTAGCAAAGCAGAAATTATTGCCAATACTATCAATGAACACAGTTCTGAATTACTGGGAGCTTTTACTGTTATTACACCAACAGCTATTCGTATTCGTCGGATTGGAAATTAAATAATAAAAATAAATTATATTTTACTATGCTTAAGACAGACATTAGCGCAGCTTACCGTAGGCGATCGCTATTTCATAGCCTAGAGAAAATGCGTTAACATAGCTCACATTAGGTATCGCCAACCATGCGATTATATAATTAGCGATCGCTTATGCTAAATCATGAGTCAAACAGATAAACTACTGTCTAAAATATTATCAGGCACATCAGATAAAAATATTACTTTTGAACATTTGTGTCAACTGTTAATTAAATTGGGATTTGATGAACGTATTCGCGGTAGCCATCACATATATACAAAAGAAGGTATTGAAGAAATATTAAATCTTCAGCCTAAACAAGGTAAAGCTAAAGCGTATCAGGTCAAGCAAGTTCGTGAAGTAATTCTCAAATATGAACTAGGAGGACAAGATGAATCTGCGATATGAAATTAATATTTATTGGAGTGAAGAAGACCAAGCATTTATAGCCGAAGTGCCAGAATTACCTGGATGTGCTGCTGACGGTGAAACTTATCAAGAAGCGCTAAAAAATGTTGAAGTTATTATGCAAGAATGGATTGAAACTGCTCAAGAATTGGGTCGTTCAATTCCTGAACCAAAACAGCGTTTGATGTCTACTTAAGTGATTAAAACATAAACTGCGCTCATCTCTCTATACAAGCGTTAGCGTAGCTTACCGTAGGTATCGCTCATATTCCTATACAGGCGATCGCTTTTGGAAATGCAGAGTGCGATTGCTTGCACAATTAGTATAATTTATCTAGTCCATATTAAGAGAACGAAATGCCAGCTAAGGACATTTACCATGATGCTGTTAAAGATGCCTTAATTAAAGATGGGTGAACAATTACGGCTGATCCTTATTTTTTGCAGTATGAAGATGCTGAACTTTATACTGATTTATTTGTAGAAAAAGCTTTACTAGCTGAACAAGAAGGACGGAAAATAGTTGTTGAAATCAAGAGCTTCATCAGCCCTTCTCTAATGAAAGATTTTCAAAATGCTTTAGGTCAATATATTTTATACCGTGACATTTTACAATTAGCAAATAAAAACTATGATATATATCTAGCTATTAGAGATACTATCTTTGATAGCTTCTTTCAAAGAAAATCTATTCAAGCAGTTATAGAACTTCATCATATTAAACTTATTGTTTTTAACAATGAAAGAGAGGAAATTACTTTATGGACAGAGTAGCAGAATATCGGAATTTAATTAAACAAGTACTTACTGAATATGATAATTTATCTCGCCAATCGCCTGAAACTAATTACGAAACTTGTTTAGCATTTGATGAAAATCATGATAATTATCTCTGGTTAGCTGTAGATTGGCAAGGCAGCAAACGAATTAAATATACTTATGTTCATGTTCGGGTTAAGAATGAAAAAATTTATATAGAGGAAGACTATACAGAGGAAGGAATAGCAAATGAATTAATAAGATTGGGTGTAACTAATAGTGATATTGTGCTGGCTTTTCATCCTCCAGATGTAAGGAAATTTACAGATTTTGCAACAGCCTAATCAATGGCTCCCATATAGGCGTTAGCGCAGCCATTCCATGAATCACGTTCCTGATTAACATATTCTTGAGCATCAACCCAATTCCAGATTTCTTTACCCAATCCACGCAATTCTAAAATGCTACGCTTTGGCTTAGATATCATCGCCCTTTGTTGACAAATTAAACTGGATAAGTCTTCTATTAGGCGCATTTGTTCTTCAGGTGTTAAACTTTGAGCCTGTTGTAATACTTCGTGATAGCTAGACATAAAATTTACAGTTTTAATTTTCTGCTCTAAATCTAATATACACAGACTGCTTTTCTCTAGTTGGCAAACAGGCGATCGCTAATCTCTCCATATAAGCGTTAGCGCAGCTTAACGTAGGTATCGCTCACATAATTATCTTAGGTATTGGAATTATTAGTTTATATATATTTATAGTTCATTAATAACATTACATCTCTTAATATTTAGTGATTGTTTACTCACATTTTTATAAACAGATTCTTTAGTTGTTTATACTCAATAAAAATAAAATTTTTAAGATAATCTCCAGTGCAGATTTTTATTACTTGCTTAACTACTAGATGTCTACAATCCTTATATTGGAAAGATTTTTAGATTGTAAATAAATATTTTATTAGGCATTTTTTTAGCAAGAATATGCTTCAAAACTCCAAAATAGTAAATTTGATTACTTTTATTATTTTCTGAATTGTTCTTAACCAACTACAACAGACATCAAGAATTTGTTACATATTCATTAAGAATAGTTACAAAGCTCTTAACACAAGGAAATTTTTATGAAAGTAGCTTCACTTGAGAACAATCCACCCCATCAGGTTGTCATCATTGGTGGAGGCTTTGGTGGACTATATGCAGCAAAGGCGTTAGCTAATGCGAATAATGTAAATGTTACTCTCATCGATAAACGTAACTTCCATTTATTTCAACCACTTTTATATCAAGTTGCTACAGGTGCGCTATCAGCTACAGATATTTCCGCTCCATTGCGTTCTGTACTCAGCAAAAGCAAAAATACACAAGTGTTGCTAGGAGAAGTCAATGATATTGACTCAGCAACACAACAAGTAGTTATGGGTGATAAAAAAATCCCCTACGATACTTTAATTGTTGCCACAGGTGCAAAGCATTCTTACTTCGGTAAGGATGACTGGCAAGAAGTAGCTCCCGGCTTGAAAACTGTAGAAGATGCGATTGAAATGCGTCGCCGTATCTTTACAGCTTTTGAAGCAGCAGAACAAGAAACAGACCCTGTAAAACGCCGTGCCTTGTTGACCTTTGTAATTGTTGGTGGTGGCCCTACAGGCGTAGAATTAGCAGGTGCGATCGCAGAGTTAGCATACAAAACTCTACAAGAAGATTTCCGTAACATTGACACCTCAGAAACTAGAATCTTACTATTACAAGGTGCTGATCGTATCCTCCCAGCCCTTGCACCAGAGTTATCCAAAGAAGCTGAAGCATCCTTAAAACAGTTTGGTGTGGACGTACACACCAAAACTCGCGTCACAAATATCGAAAACGATATTGTTACCATCAAACAAGGTGATGAGTTTAAAGAAGTTGCCGCCAAAACTATATTATGGGCAGCAGGTGTACAAGCCTCACCAATGGCGAAAGTTTTAGCTCAAAAAACTGGAGTAGAATGCGATCGCTCTGGACGAGTGATTGTGGAAGCAGACCTCAGTGTTAAAGGATATGAGAACATATTTGTAGTAGGTGACTTAGCTAACTTCTCTCACCAAAACGGTCAACCCCTTCCTGGTGTTGCACCCGTAGCTAAACAAGAAGGTGAATACGTCGCCACATTAATCAAAAAACGCCTACGCGGTAAAACCTTGCCAGCCTTTAAATATACTGATTACGGCAACCTAGCCATGATTGGGCAAAATTCAGCCGTTGTAGATTTAGGCTTAATCAAGCTGACAGGCTTCTCTGCATGGGTGTTCTGGCTACTAATTCACATCTATTTCTTAATCGAGTTTGACCACAAAATCTTAGTTATGATGCAGTGGGCTTGGAACTACCTCACCCGCAAACGTAGCGCCAGATTGATTACAGGTGAAGAATCTTTAGCATTGGCTAAAGGTAATGATAGTGAAAGCCATTACGCACCAGCAAACAATAGACAACCAATTAACGCTTAGTTTTTGATAGTAGGCAATAAGGAATAGGGAAAAGATTTGACGATCTATCTATGTCTTAACCTATGTAACGACTGCAATAGTTAATAGTTAACTTAAGGGGATGTACATAATTATCAAATGTACGCCCCTATTTTTTGAAATATTTCTGTCGCCTGTTCCCTATCCACTACTCAAAATGTCTAATTATTTCAGCAACTGACCAAGCTTGTGCAACAGCTCCTCTTGCTCTGTGGGGAGGGTCGCCATCGAAGATTTCAGAAATAGAACCAAGACAAGCATCGTTAAGAAAATGATCTAATAAGGGTTGCCAATCAAAAGGTAGTGGTTGTTGTGGATAGAAACGTTGCCAAGCGCGAATAAATGGCCCGATTAACCAAGTCCAAACTGTACCTTGATGATAAGCGCGATCGCGTTTTTCAAGATTACCTTCATATTTACCAATATATTCAGGGTCTGCGGGGTCGAGGCTACGTAGACCGTATGGAGTTAACAAGCGATAGGTAGCCGAATCTAATATCTGTTGTCCTTGTTGTTGAGAAAACCCGCAATGGTGCAAAGATAAGGCTAATACAGCATTAGGACGAATTTGAGCATTACGGCGATCGTCTAAATCAATAGTGTCGTACAAATAACCAAGCTGTGGATTCCAGAACTTTTGCAAAGAGGCTTTTACTTGTTGCGCTTGTTGAGCGTAACGCCGCGCTTGTTTTGCCAAACGCTCTGAATCACCCATATCAAACTTACTCAAACGTTCAGCCCATTGACTCAGCCAACATAAAGCAGAATACCAAAGAGCGTTAATTTCCACTGGTTTACCAGGACGGGGAGTTATAGGTTCTCCTCCAACTACTGCATCCATCCAAGTCAGAGCCATGCCACGAGCATCCCAACCCACTAAGCCGTCAGTAGCATCAACCTGAATGTTGTAGCGTGTACCGCCAAAATATGCTTTGTAGATTTGCTGTACAGTTGAGAACTGTTCCGCCAAAAATTCCCAATCTTGCGTAGCCTCCAGATAAAGCCCTAAAGTTTCAATCCACCATAAAGCCGCATCAATACTGTTGTAAGATGGCTCACTCTCAATATCAGGAAAGGTATTAGGTATCAAACCGTGACGACAGTAACGTCCAAAGGTTTGCAATAATCCCTTTGCCAATCCAAAACGCTGTGGTACTAAAGCTAAACCCGGTAAAGCAATTAAAGTATCACGCCCCCAATCATTAAACCAATGATATCCAGCAATCACTGTAGGGCCAGCGATAGATTCACGATAGACGATGAATTGATCGCCTGCTTTGAGTAGTTGCTGGCGAATGGCGGATGGGGGAGATGAGGGGGATGAGGGAGAAAAAGTATACAAAAATTCTGCTTTATCTCCCCCCGCTTCCACATCTCCCCCTATTCCCCACTCCCCAGTACAGACGCGATTAATCGCGTCTCTATCCACTTCCCATCCAAACACCTGAGCCAGCCTTTCTTGTTCTGCTTCCACCGCTTCTGTGAAGGTGTCGCTACTGAGGAAATCTGTAGATTCTGTAGGAAAACCCATGCTTGCCTCTAAGGTAACTGTGTCTCCTGGTTGGAGTGTCACTGTTAAATAACCAGGGCTGTGGAGGTCTTCGCGATCGCCCAATCCTCGTTGCGTCTCCTCTGGTAAACCGTATTGCCAGTACCACACTGCATTTGCTTGATATTCTCCTTGTGACCATCGCAACTTCCAAGGTGTGCCAAAGCGCCCAGCAATCATTGCTTGTAAACAAATCTGTTGATCACCTAGCACTTGAGAGAATTGGATATCTGGACTTTGGCTTTGTTGATGGTGAAAGTTGCGATCGGCAATCAGTAATCGCAGCCTTAGTACAGCCTTTTCTCTACCTTCATAACGATATTGAATTAACAACCGATGACAAAATTGGGAGTGTTGAGTATTGTTAGCGGAAGCGGGGCGTTCAGCCCGTGCTGAGTATTGAGTGCTGGGTGCTGAGTAAGGAGTTGTTTTTATTGCCTCTACTCCACCACTGCCTACTCCCCACTCCCTACTCCCTACGCCATAAGGCATGACGAATTGCCGACTTAATTGCCAATCTCCTTCACCCCAGACCCATTTGGGAACCGGGTTAATATCAAAGGAACGTAACAGCTTGTAACCTGTTGGTGTAATCTCTGCTGATCCCCAAATATTTGTTCCTAATGCCACTGCTTTACCTGCGATTTCTAAGCTAGCTTCCAGATGCGACAGTAGCAGAGTACGTTCACCAGGGGGATTTGTCGCGGCAAATAGCCAGCCGTGGTAGGTTCTGGTACGGATATCCGAAACAGTACCACTGGCAAAACTCCCTAACCCATTGGTAAGTAACCATTCTCTTGTATCTAAATCATCCATTTGCTACTCAAAATCGTTATGACTATGATATAGTCGTAACAGATCGTAATTAAACTGTGAGACAGCCCTAAAGGACTGCTTACTACGTAGGGCTGCTCGTAGATTACCCGATAGGGTGAAAGCGTGGATGGGTAGTTTATTCCTAACCCAAACTCCAATACCAAGTAAATCGATATAAGTTGAAGGAGAATTAAGTTAATGTCCATCACTTACGGAATAGAAGGTAGCCTCCGCGTTGGTCAACAGGCTCCCGATTTTACAGCAACAGCTGTGGTTGATCAGGAATTTAAGACAATTAAGCTTTCCGACTATCGTGGTAAGTATGTTGTCTTATTCTTCTACCCCCTAGACTTTACCTTTGTTTGCCCCACTGAGATCACAGCATTTAGCGATCGCTACGAAGAATTTAAAAAACTTAACACCGAAATTCTCGGTGTGTCCGTTGATAGCGAGTTCTCCCACTTAGCTTGGATACAAACCGATCGCAAGTCTGGTGGTGTTGGCGACCTAAATTATCCCCTAGTTTCCGATATTAAGAAAGAGGTTAGCGCCGCTTACAACGTACTAGACCCAGCAGCAGGGATTGCTTTACGTGGTCTATTCATCATAGACAAAGATGGTGTAATTCAGCACGCCACAATTAATAACCTAGCTTTTGGTCGTAGCGTTGATGAAACATTGCGTACATTACAAGCTATTCAATACGTTCAATCTCACCCAGATGAAGTTTGTCCTGCTGGTTGGCAACCTGGCGAAAAAACCATGACTCCCGATCCCGTGAAGTCCAAAGTTTATTTCGCTGCTGTGTAGAAGGTAGGAGGAGGCAGGAGAAAGAAACAACTGAACTTTTTTCTGCCTTGCTGCAACCAATCCTGTTATTACCAATATTTCTAACTTCTACCCTGCGGGCAAAAGTCAAAAAAATAATTATTACCACAGCTATACACAGATATAAAATCAGTATCTAGCTGTGGTTTTGTTTTGTGCTGATATTTATAACGGTTGCAGGAAAAGGGCTACAATCCTTCTGTAAAAAGCCTTTATAATATGATTATGCTCTAATGTATCTGACAAGTACTATTTATAATTTTAGGAATAAAAATATGCTGATATCAACAGATTTTACTGATTTATTTAGTGAACGTTTTTTTCGGAATTTTTTGCCTGTTCCAGCGAGTAATGAATTTAGGTTAGATGTAGGAACTCCAGATTTTCAGTTACCAGATATTACTAACGGTACAGTAGTTAAGTTATCAAATTATCGAGGTAAACAGCCTGTGTTGTTAGCCTTCACTAGAATTTTTACTGAAAAACAATATTGTCCTTTCTGCTTTCCTCATATCAAAGCTTTAAACGAAAAGTATGAAGAGTTTACTAATCGTGGTATAGAAGTTTTATTAGTCACGAGTACAGATGAAAGACAAAGCCAAATAGTTGTGAGAGATTTGAGTTTAAAAATGCCATTGCTTAGTGACCCTAGTTGCCGAGTATTTCGGACTTATCGTGTAGGACAAGCTTTAGGAGCGCCTTTACCAGCCCAGTTCGTATTAGATAAAAATGGCAGACTCGCTTACAAGCATTTATTTTCATTTTTCGACCATAATGCTAGCGTTGAGAAATTGTTAAAAGAATTTAATTAATAGCTGCTAAATTACTTACATAATTTACTCAGGTAATCGCAGGTTTTTCCATGCTGAAGCTTTATCACGCTCAAATTTCACCTAACTCTCGTCGTGTCTGGATTGCTCTTTTAGAAAAAGGATTAGATTTTGATCTGATACAAGTAAACCTGAATGGTGAACAGTATAATCAAGAGTTCTTACTAAAAAATCCTTTCCATCATGTGCCAATTTTAGTGGATGATGGCTTTAAGATAATTGAGTCATTGGCAATTTTGGACTATTTAGAAGCAAAATATCCTGAGCCTGTGATGTTACCAAAAAATGCTAGAGATTTAGCGCTCGTCCGCATGATACAATTGGTGAGTGCGAATGAATTATTGCCTGCAACTATTGCACTATCTGGGCAAATTCTCGGCTTACCTGGAGGTGATGCAGAAAAAATTCAGCAAGCACAGCAAAAAGCAGAAACAGTACTCAAATATTTTGAAAGTTTATTAGATGATCGCCCTTACTTTGGTAGTGAATATCTCACCTTAGCTGACATCGCAGCCGGAACCATAGTTCCTTGGTTACTAAAAAGTAGCTTACCTTTCTATGATTATCCCAAACTTGATGCTTGGTGCAATCGCTTACTAGCACGTCCGTCATGGCAAGCTACTGAACCTTCAATAGAAGCAATCAAGTCTCGCATGAGTTAGAGAAGAGAACATTTTACTAATACTTAAAAGTCTGTTCGTCATTAACTTGTAAATAATCTCATGACAACTAAAACTTCTTGGAATGCCAACTTATATCAAGATAAACACAGCTTTGTTTGGCAATATGGTGAGGACTTGTTGCAATTACTCAATCCCCAACGAGGCGAATTTATATTAGATTTGGGTTGTGGTACTGGACAGTTAACAGAAAAAATTGCCCAGTTTGGTGCAGAAGTTGTAGGGGTAGATAATTCAGCCACAATGATTGAGAAGGCTAGACAAAACTACGCTAATTTGCATTTTGAAGTTGCTGATGTGCAGAACTTGCAGGTAGATAAACCATTAGATGCAGTCTTTTCTAATGCTGTGCTGCATTGGGTAAAAGAACCAGAAGCTGCGATCGCCAGCATACATCAAGCCTTAAAATCAGGAGGGCGGTTCGTGGCTGAGTTTGGTGGTAAAGGTAACATACAACAAATCCTCGAAGCTTTATACAAAGCTTTAGCAGGCATTGGCATTTCCCATCCACAAACACTCAGTCCTTGGTATTTTCCTAGTATTGGGGAGTACGTTAGCTTATTAGAAGCACAAGGCTTTGATGTCATCTATGCAGTTTTGTTTGACCGTCCTACACCTCTGGCAGAAGGTGAAGCAGGTATGGCAAACTGGATTAAGATGTTCGCTAGTAATTTTTTGGTAGGATTATCATCTGACCAACAAGTACAAGTAATACAGGAAGTCGAAAAATCTTTACAAGGAAAACTCTATTACCAAGGAACTTGGACAGCAGACTATCGACGAATACGTATAGTGGCTACAAAAATTTAATCACAGATAGTTGTCACTACATCTAGCCTCTAGACCTTTAATTTAAGCTATGCTTAGATACAAATTTTTATTATTCCTAACCATAACTTTCAACTTTATTTCTCTTTCCTCAATTTCACCATCACTTGCACAAGTATCATCGATTCCCCAACCTTCAGAAGCACCTTTAGAGCTAGATTTACTAACGAAACCAAAAGGCTCTGTAATTACATCTGATACTATCAACTTATCAGGCTTAAGTACTCCCAGTTTATGGTGGGCAAGAGATAGTTCAGAAAACAAATTATTAGATAATTGGATAGCGTATCCAGCCACAGAAAAAGGAGTTGGACGAGTAGATTTAATTGTCAATCAGCAAATTTGGAGTTTATTAGACTACCTAGAACGTTATAACTTTATAAATCGCTTGGGTAGCACTGCTAGAAGGGATAGTTATAATGTCCGAGTGTTTAACTATCAAAAAGAGCTATTAGGAACATATACTTGTAGTTTTAATTCCAGCCCTAGTAATTGTAATATCGAGTTGAATACTCAAGATAAATTACGTCGTTATCAATAATTCATTATCAAATTATAAAATCCATATTTGATTTCTGAAACAGTCTCATAATTTTTGTTTCCCGTTCCCTCCCGTTACAATTAATTTCACGAATCAAACCAGATTCCTAACATTAACAAGAAGAGCAGAGAAGCAGAGAAGAAAACTATGGACTGTTGACCCTTACGGGTTCGATAGTTGCTTTCCGACGCAAGGCGACAGGAACGCACTATCTCACTATGGACTAATGACTAATAACTAACAATCCCTGACCATTGGACTTTTTTCTGCTGTTCACGGCGGTAAGAGAAGAAATGCTCAGGGGTTTGGTATGTACAATAGGGAGCGATCGCTATTTGCTCTTTGCTAATACCTAAGTTCTCTAACTGCAAAGCATTAACTCGCCGGACATCAACTCTGACTCTTCCCGGTTCTGGGTCGGCTAATAGGGGTGAATGGGGTAATTCATGTAATGATTTGACTATAGTATGAGTGTCATCATGTGGTATAATACTAGCCCCAATTTCCGCAGCTACTTCTATAGAGACTTGGTAAACTTCACCAGCGATCGCAGGCCCCATTGCAATACGTAAATCAGCTAACTGACTACCATGTGCCTGCATCCGGGCGATCGCATGAGGGACAATTTTTTTAGCTGTACCCCGCCAACCTGCGTGGAGTGCGGCTACTTGCCCAGTTTTCATATCCCCAATCAAGACTGGTGTACAATCGGCGCTGGCTACCCAGACGGCTTGTAGAGGTTGCTGGCTGACTAAACCATCGGCTGAGGCTAAAGCAGAATCCTCTGTATTGCCATCAGTTTGACTATCAACTTCTTGTGGGGTAAGAACGGTATTGCCATGAACCTGCTTCAAGCGATATGCTGATGCTTCTGGGTGCAGCACCTTTGTTAATTCGTGGGGCGATCGCGGCCAAAATTGCTGAGTGAAAAAGCCGTGTTGCCAATCTGCTAAGAGACTACAACTTAGATAAGATAGTCCTTCCCAATTGTGCCAGTGCCAAGTGTGCATCTTGAACCAAACCTAAACAAAAAATCACTCATCAGCCAATTAATGCTAACTTGATCAACGGGATTTCGGTCAATGGCTGTGGAATTTAATCAGCAAAAATTAGAATCTGCCTTGCAAAACGGGCGGAAATTTGTATATTTACCATTTTCTCTGCATATTTTTTCTTCTGTCGCCTCCACTAATCGCACCCTCTGGGAACTAATCGACCAAGGTGCAGACGCGGGTTCTGTAGTTATTGCCACACAACAAACTGCCGGAAGGGGACAATGGGGTCGTCAATGGGTTTCTCCTACTGGAGGATTATATGTGTCTGTAGCTATTGCGCCCAAAATAGCAGCAAATACTAGTTATCAGTTAACCTTAGCTAGTGCTTGGGGTATTGCCTCTCAATTACGCCAAGCTGGTGTAGATGTGGGGATTAAATGGCCGAATGATCTAGTTTTGGAGGGGCGAAAATTAGGCGGGATTCTGACAGAAACTAAAATCAAATTCGGTCATATTTCGCAAGCTGTGGTGGGTGTGGGGATTAACTGGGCAAATCCCGTACCAGAGACAGGGATTAACTTAGAATCGTGGCAAGCCCAGCAAGTAGATAAACCAATTTCATGTCTAGAAACTTTAACCAGTAAGGTTTTGCTGGGAATAGAGTCCGGTCTGGCTTGCCTTTTTCAAGAAGGAATTGATATCCTTTTGTCTCGCTATTGTGAATTATTAGTGAATATGGGCGATCGCGTACACGTTAATGAGCTTTGGGGTGTTGTGGTGGGAGTTACACCCCAAGGAGATTTGCGCGTGGCTCTCCAAACAGATGGCTTAACTGATATTAAAACATCAGAACTTTCTCTAGAACCCGGTACAATTAATTTGGGTTATCGTAGGTCTTTAGGCACATATTAGGTTTGTTTTAAATACTGCTCTTTGGGCTAGACAAACCACTGTCATCATCTGTTTAGCACAAATTAACATAACTGAGACAACAAATGACGCAGCGCAATAACTCTGCCCATAACAATTCACACCAACCACAGCCAGAAACAAGCACAAAACGCCTAGCTTATACTTTACCAGCACAGGGTTTATGTTTGTTAAGTAGCGTTAGCCTCCTCAGTGGTGGCTTAGTGGTTGCCCAAACAGAAGCATCAATAGATAACATTGTTCCTACTATTGAAAATGCCCAGCCAGCAGCAGGCACAACTACTGTAAAAAAAGATATTGTTATACCGGAAGCATCACCAACTGAGCCAAAATTCTCTTCTAGAAGAAGCACACTCAGACAAAGGTTGGGTAAACAAGAAGTCTCCCAAACAAGACCGTCCCAACCTAAAACAGAATCTACCGAACCTGTTTTTAGCGTTAGACAGTCAAAACCACAGGTAGAAACTTCCCGTGTAACTCCAGCTAAAAATCCCCAAGTCAAACCCCAAGTAGCGGAAACTCCAAAAGTTACGCCTACTAAAGACACAGAAGTAGCTACACCGACACCTTCCCCAGCAGATAACCTCCCAGCTTTTGCCAAACCTACAAACAGTGGTGTGGCGACAGAGAAAAATAGGGATTTTAACAACGCCTACATTGACCCCACCGATTACAGCGATAAAACTGCGGGAACCTACGAAGCTCCAAATTCTGTAATTATTACCGAACGCTCTAGCGGTTGTCGGACTATTTTAGCTACAGGGCAAGGTGTTGGTAATGGCTGTGCCAAACCCTCAGATAACCAGCGTGTTGCTAATTCCAGTGGCAAATCATCTCCCACTTGGCTCAGAAGAAGTCAAACGGCTCAGGTAGCTACCCTTACCCCAAATCGGCGATTTTTGGCTAATAACAACGGCCAATTGAGTAATTCTCCAGTTGGGACTGCTAACGTTACCAAAACCGCATATAACCCCAATCGCTTTATTCCCAACCCCAGCGAATTTGTCGGCACTACCACAACCAGCGCGACCCCCATCGCCCCTAGTGGTGGTATGTTACCCCCACCAATGGCAGAAGGTAACATTGCGCCTCGTGTTAGCACTGTAGCTTACGACATTCCCCTAGCATCAGTACTGCCGCAAATTCCCTTCAGCAATACCCTCGCTTATAGTGGTTCAGGGATAATGTACCCCTTGGCGGTAGCATCTCCCATTACCTCTTTATTCGGCTGGCGTATTCACCCCATCACAGGAACTCAACGCTTCCACGCTGGGATTGACTTAGGTGCGCCTATGGGTACACCCGTTTTAGCCGCCGCCAGAGGTCAAGTAGAGACTGCTAGTTGGGTAGGGGGTTATGGCAACACCATCATTATCAATCACGGTTCTGCACAGCAAACCCTCTACGGGCATTTGTCACAAATCCTAGTCCAACCAGGACAATGGGTAGAACCAGGTATGGTAATTGGAGAGGTCGGTAGTACTGGCAACTCTACAGGGCCTCACCTGCACTTTGAAGCCCGCCATCTCACACAAAATGGATGGGTAGCAGTTGATCCTGGTGTAGAGCTACAAATTGCCCTTAGCCAACTGCTGAATAACAGACGTACAGCGCAAGCTATGAGGAAATAGGGAGTAGAGAGTAGGGAGTAGGGAGTGGTGAAAGTTGACACTTGACAGTTGACAGTTGTTTTTTCTCCTCATATCCCTCATCTCCCCACTCCCCACTCCCCAGCTACATATACCCATGCTCTACCAAAAAGGCAGGCGTAATATCTGTATTGTTGCTGTGTCGATGACCGGGTTGGAGAAATTTCTCGACGTACTTGCCTAAGATATCACCTTCTAAATTTACCCATCTGCCAGGGATAAGATAGCGAAGATTCGTCTCAGCGTAAGTTAGAGGGATTACTGCCACGGTGAACTGAGATAATTCTGGCTCGTAGGCGGCTACAGTTAAACTGATGCCATTGACAGTAATGCTACCCTTGGAGACAATGTAACGTGCGATCGCATCTGGTGCGGTAAAAGTCATTTCCCAAGAAGTGGCTGTCTGTTCCAACCCTAGTAATTGTCCTACACCATCTACATGACCCATGACAAAGTGACCGCCGACTTTACCACCAACTCTTAAGGAAGTTTCTAGGTTGACGTATCCTTGTTGTGCTTGTTCAGTGCCTAGAGTGGTGCGGCGGAGAGTTTCGGGGGAAGCGGAGGCAATAAACCCATCTTTTAAAATTTCTTCCACTGTGAGGCAAACACCATCTACCGCCACGCTGTCACCGTAAGCCAAATCCTGCATGATTGATAATGATTGACTTACACAAGTAATCTGCCAAGAATCGCCCCCTAGAGGCTTGATTGTTCCTAATGCTTGGATTAATCCTGTAAACACGGCTTTTTTGTAAAACTAACTCTATTTATTACTTAATTTTGCCGAAAATCCACTGGTAATTCTCACAAGAATGGCAAAAATTCTGAGTATATTTTCTGACTTTATCTATTATAAGGTTATTAACACAATTACGTTTTTCCCAAGGCATACTTGTGAAAGAAGGTTATTGTCTACCAAGACCCATTTGAATTACTCTGGTGTTCACAACCAGTTCGGAGTTTAATAGAAGCAATTATAAATAACGATGACTATGTTTACTCCTGCTTTTACTTACCCAATAAAGGGTATTATTTATCACTTATCCTTGATAACTCAAAGGATGATAGAGGCTTAGTCAATGATTGAAATGAAAGTCGCTGGCATAGCATTAGATGCCATAACCCGCAGCCCAATAGTATTGTTGAAAGACGCTTCCGATCGCCGTGCTTTACCAATCTATATTGGTCAAGAACAGGCTAGGGCTATTATGGGCGCACTGGAGAATCAAAAGCCTCCCCGTCCCTTAACCCACGACTTAATAGTGAATATTTT
The DNA here is from genome assembly GCF_019976755.1 of Nostoc sp. MS1. Classification (NCBI taxonomy): domain Bacteria; kingdom Bacillati; phylum Cyanobacteriota; class Cyanophyceae; order Nostocales; family Nostocaceae; genus Nostoc; species Nostoc sp. MS1. The sequence continues at coordinate 2,927,797 of NZ_AP023441.1, read as the reverse complement.
GGAGGCGTGGGACATGACTCTAGAAAAGGTGATTATTCACTCGTTACAAAAGGATACATTCTATGCAGCGTTGATTCTTCAGCAAGGCGAAGTCAAAAAAGAAATTGACGCACGTCCTAGTGATGCGATCGCTGTTGCTCTCCGTACAAATACGCCTATTTGGGTGATGGAAGAAGTAATTGCTGATGCTTCCATTCCCGTAGATCGTGATGCTGATGAAGCTGAACAACAAGCCTTTAAGGAATTTATTTCCAATCTTCGTCCCGAGGATTTAATCAAGCGCTTTGGTAATGGTGACAGTTAGAAAAGTGTGGAGTAATGAGTAGCGAGTTCTGAGTAAAAATAAGGGACAGGATTTGAGCTAATTTATCTCTTAATCCTAACTTTTTTACGCAGTATCTTTTCTGATTGATTTTTCAATGATTTGGCGTAAATCCTCAAAGAAAAAGTTTTCACTCATCACTCAGCACTCAGCACTCAGCACTCAACTTATGCACTACCGACGCTTTGGCAAAACTAACCTGAACCTCTCGGTTCTTTCTCTAGGAACAATGCGCTACTTGGCTAATAGCGAAAATGTGCAGCAAACTATTGCTAAAGCCTTAGCGCTAGGGATTAATCATATAGAAACAGCCAGAGGTTACGGTAAAAGTGAGGAGTATTTTGGTGAAGCTGTCAAAGCTGGGTTGTGTGTACCTCGTTCCCAACTGTATATAACGACTAAAATTCCCTCAACATCTGACGCTGACAGTATGCGTCGGTATATTGATGAGTCCCTAGAACGGTTGAATTTAGATTATTTAGATTGTCTAGGTATTCATGGCTTAAATACTTGGGAACATCTGGAGTGGGTACAAGCTAAAAATGGCTGCATGAAAGCCGTGGAAGAAGCTGTAAACGATGGTAGAGTTAGACACGTTGGCTTTTCCACCCACGGGGCGTTAGATTTAATTCAAGCCGCAATTAACACAGATTTTTTTGAGTTTATTAATCTACATTATTACTATTTTTTTCAGAGGAATGTAGATGCGATCGCCCAAGCTGCAAGCAAAGATATGGGCGTTTTTATCATCTCCCCAGCCGACAAGGGAGGAAAGCTATACACGCCACCCCAAAGCCTTAAAGATTTATGTCACCCCTTTTCACCTCTAGAATTAAACTATAGATTTCTGTTAAGTGACCAACGTATTACTACCTTAAGTGTAGGGCCAGCCACTCCAGAAGAATTAATAGAACCGTTACAAGTTGCTGATAGTGATGGTGAGTTAACACCAGCAGAACTTGCCACTTTTCAGCATTTAGAAAATCATCAAAAAACAGTCTTAGGAACTGAAAAGTGTAGCCAATGCTATGCTTGTTTACCTTGTCCAGAAAAAATCAATATTCCTGAAGTTTTGCGGTTACGTAATTTGGCAGTGGCGTACAACATGACCGATTACGCACAATATCGCTATGGAATGTTTGAAAATGCTGGTCACTGGTTCCCAGGAATGAAAGCTAACCGTTGTACAGAATGCGGTGATTGTTTACCTCGGTGTCCAGAAAAGTTAGATATTCCTACATTATTAGAAGATACCCATAATCGATTAAATGGCAAAGCTGGGAGAAGATTGTGGGGCTAATTCGTAATTCGTAATTTATTTTTTAGAGAATTATGCAAGTAACACAACAGAAAGACTACACACCAGAAGAATATTTAGCACTTGAGGAAACTGCTGAATATAAAAGTGAATATATTGATGGACAAATAATTCCTATGGCAGGCGGAACAGCAAATCATAATCGAATAGCAGGTAACTTTTATGCTGTAATGAATTTTGCATTCAGGCAAAAAGAATACGAAGTTTTTAACAGTGATATGCGTTTATGGCTACCTCAAAAGCGTATCTATACATATCCTGATGCAATGATTATAGTCGGTGAGTCAGAGTTCTATAACAATAGAACAGATATCATTACTAATCCCCAGGTGATTATTGAAGTTTTATCAAAGTCTACTAAAGGGTATGACCGTGAAGATAAATTTCAGGCTTACCGAACAATTCCTAGTTTCCAAGAATATTTGTTAATTGATCAAACTCGGATTCATGTAGAGCAGTTTTCCAAAACAGGGAAAAAGCAGTGGAATCTAAGGGAATATGATGAGGAAGATGAGGCGATCGCTCTTGTAACTGTTCCCTTTGAGATTACCTTACAGGATTTATACGACAAAGTAAACTTTGAGGTTGCAGAGCCGGAAGGGAAAATTGATGGTGTGGATTAGGGAGCGCGATCGCTACTTTTTGCTAAAGTAGAAATATTTATAATTACTAATTTTCAAAATATTCTTTATTTCCATTCCATCACCTGCTAGCAAAATTATGTTGAAGTCTGTAAAAATAGAAAATTTTCGAGGTTTTCAGTCCTTCGAGCTTCAGCAGCTTGGCAGAGTTAACCTGCTAGTAGGTAAAAATAATACAGGTAAAACATCAATACTAGAAGCTATTCAACTTTTATGTTCACGAAATAATCTTGAACCACTTCGTCAAGCCATGACTAAGCGGGGAGAATTTTATTTTGATGAAAACTCTAACAATTCGCAAGAACTGGATGTTCGTAACCTTTTTTATGGACATGAAATTGATCAAGGAAGCAGATTTTCAATAATAAGTAAGTCGTTGCAATAAAACCAAACTATGTAAAGAAAAGTAAATAAGGCTTAAACTCTTTCTCCCCCTGCCCCCTGCCCCCTGCCTTATTACAACAATAATTATTTACGTCGACCTACTTAGGCACTAATAACAATCTTCAAGAAGAGCTTGTTGTATCCATAGAATCACGTGAAAACATTACTAATATCGCACAATTGAGTTTACTTCCTGATCTTCTAGGTGATGAATTTATAGAATCATTAAGAAATCTTGAGTTTATTACAAGGTGGAACAATGAACAAGAAAAAGAGCCTTCAACATTGCCTCTATCATCTAACGGAGGGCTACCTATAGACTATATCCGGCGATTTCGTAGGAATACCAAAAATGCAGCTTCAAAAGTACAATTTGTAACATCATCTTCTTTAGAGACTGAGAAGATGATTGAACTCTTTGACCAAATTGTACTAACCCCAGAGGAAAAACTGGTAGAGCAAGCACTTCATATAATTGATTCTAAAATTCAACGTATCGCTCCAATGGGTTCTATTAAATTTAGGCGTTCTTTAGATGGTTCGCGGGGCGGCTTTTTTGTGCTTCTTTCTGATATTAACCAGCGCGTACCAATAGGAAGTATGGGTGATGGGATTTGGCGTATGTTAGGGTTGGCACTAGCTACAGTTTGTGCTAAAGATGGATATTTATTTGTTGATGAAATAGATACTGGGCTTCATTTTACAGCCATGTCTGATATGTGGCGAATGATTTGGGAGACAGCAAAGCGGTTAAATGTACAGGTGTTCGCTACTACTCATAATAGTGATTGTTGGATGAGTTTAGCCAGTATTGCTCAACGGGATGATGCTACTGAGGATGGTATTAGAATCCACAGAATTGAGCCAGGTAAAGATAAAAGTGTAGTCTTTACAGAACCTCAAATTGTCATTGCGGCTGAAAGAGAAATTGAGGTGCGTTAGCAATGCCAAGAGGTTACGCAGCTAAGAGGATGTTTGAAAAGTCGGGAAAGTAGTAAAAAAGCTCTCTCAGTATAAGCTGTAAATGAATAGTAAACAGCACCGAGAGAGCGACATGAGTAAAGCATACCCCAGCAATCTGACCCGTGACCAATATGAATTTCTCAGTGAGCTGATTCCAGAGGCAAAACCAGGAGGACGCAAGCGTGAAGTCGATACGTGGGAAGTTCTCAATGCAATTTTCTATATTTTGGTAGAAGGAGTGAGATGGCGAGGGCTACCAGGAGACTTTCCGCCCTGGCAGACAGTGTACACATATTTCCGTAATTGGCGCAAAGATGGGACGTGGCTGTTAATCCATGACAGTCTCAGGGAGTGGGTGCGAATAGACCAGGAACGACACAAGAATCCATCGGAAGCCATTATCGATAGTCAAAGTGTTAAAAGTGCGGCAATGGTGAGTCAAGACGTAGGTTTTGATTCAGGTAAGAAAATTAAAGGGCGTAAGCGATTTATCACAGTTGATACCTTGGGATTAGTGCTACGAGTCTTGGTCACAGCTAGCTGCCAATGTGGGTGAGCGCGCTGGCGGTCAACAAGTTCTCAAACGAGTCAAACAATCTCAGCCACAGTCTCGCTTAACAACCATCTGGGTTGATGGTGGGTTTGATGGAGAACCTTTCATGCAATGGGTTATGAATTTTTGTCGCTGGATTGTCCAGGTTGTGCTGCGACCAGAGCAAACTAAGGGCTTTGTTTTGCTCAAAAAACGTTGGGTGGTGGAACGCACTTTTGGTTGGTTTATGGGATGTCGCCGATTGGTCAGAGACTATGAATTATTGCCCGAAACATCAGAAACTTTTATCTACCTTGCAATGATCCGTATTATGCTGAAGCGACTGGCTTAATTTTTGACTTCCTAAAACTTTTCAAACATCCTCTAAGAAGCTTTTGGTTGAGGGGAAGGATGATCTGCGCGTCATACCAGAATTGATAGAAAAAAATGGAATTGTTTGGGGTAATAACAAGAAGGAAGCGATTGTATCAATTGAAGATTACGGTGGTTATAGCAATCTTAATTCAGACCTGATATCAACAGAGTTACAAGCATCAGGACTAACTCATCTGGGTTTAATGGTAGATGCAGATGATGAGCCTCAAGCACGTTGGCAAAGTATTAGAGATGCTTGTGTAGATAGTATTCTTGATATTCCTCAAGAAATCCCAGAAACAGGGTTAATCCACACTACAAACACAGGAATTAAGTTTGGTGTCTGGATGATGCCAGATAACTCAATGCAAGGAATGTTAGAGACTTTTTTAGCTTATATGATTCCAGATGAGAGTGAGCTACTTTGGACATACGCCCAGGAAGTTGTAGCAGAGGCAAAAAATAAGGGAGCATTATTTATAGATGCACGTACTGATAAAGCAAAAATTCACAGTTGGTTAGCATGGCAGGAAGAACCAGGAAGGCAACTGCATCAAGCTATCAAGTATAAAATTTTAAATCCCCAGCATCCAAAGGCACAGGTATTTGTGAACTGGTTTAAGGCTTTGTACGACCTCTAAATTTTTATTGGCGAAAAATAGCGATCGCCACATACCTCTTATACCAATCAAAAAACAATGCGATCGCCTATCGTGTGATATCTGCATTAATTGCGATTAATTAGCAAATATAATATTTAATATTAAAGTTTACAAACTATTCAATACTGATAAATAAAGTAAAACAGGAGCTTACTATTAAAATAGTTGCTAAATAATAGCAATATATATAATTCTCTATAAAATCATTTGTTTGTTGTTGTCCTTGCTTCATCTACTTCCATAGACGTAAAGTTTGGTTGTTCCTCAGCAGCAAACTATTACAACCAAATTTATGACAACAAAAACTTAAACAATTGTTGCAATCTCGAAAAATATTGTTATATTAGTTTACATAAGGCAATCATCCTTATAAAAATTAATTTGGAGTGCCACCCATGACAGACACAACAAAAATCTCTGCTTCTATAGTTGAAGACCGCAATTCTTGGCGTTGGGGCTTCACTCCTCAAGCCGAAATCTGGAACGGTCGCTTGGCAATGATTGGCTTTTTAGCAGCCGCATTAATTGAGCTGTTCTCTGGTCAAGGCTTCCTACACTTCTGGGGCATTCTGTAAGACCTATAAAAATAAATAAGCTACATTACATGGTCGCTCATAGGGTTTGTTGACGATTAACAGTTAAGCGTCAACAGCCTAAACAAAAAAACCTGGAGGTGTAACAACACTTCCAGGCTTTTAAGTTATTTGTCAGTGGTCAATTGTAAAGACAACCGCACACTGACAACTGACTAACGAATATATTCCTTAAGAACGCTGTTGCGGTTGGGGTGGCGTAATTTACGGAGTGCTTTGGCTTCGATTTGGCGAATCCGTTCACGGGTGACGTTAAAGATTTGCCCAATTTCCTCTAAAGTCTTCATGCGTCCGTCATCTAAACCGTAGCGCAGGCGGAGAACGTCTCGTTCACGGGGGCTGAGGCTGTCGAGGACTTTTTCTAAATCTTCGCGCAGAAGGTTTTTAGAAACTTGGTCTTCTGGGGTTTCGCCATCGGATTCGATAAAGTCGCCTAAGCGAGAATCTTCTTCTTTACCAATAGGTGTTTCTAAGGAAATGGGTAACTGTGCAGATTTAGCGATGAAACGCAGTTTCTCGATGGTCATTTCCATGCGAGTTGCAATTTCTTCTTCTGTTGGCTTGCGTCCCATTTCTTGAGACAATAACTTGGTGGTTTTCTTGATGCGGGAGATGGTTTCGTAGAGGTGAACCGGCAGACGGATGGTGCGAGATTGGTCAGCGATCGCTCTGGTAATTGCTTGGCGAATCCACCAAGTAGCGTAGGTTGAGAATTTATAGCCTTTCTCGTGGTCAAACTTCTCAGCCGCACGAATCAAACCAAGGCTTCCTTCTTGAATTAAATCTTGGAAAGATAAGCCACGGTTCATGTACTTCTTGGCAATTGAAACTACAAGGCGCAAGTTTGATTGCACCATTTTATCTTTTGCTCTGCGGCCAACGTGCAGGCGGTAACGGAATGCGGGCAATGGAACTTGTACTGCTTCTGCCCATTCACTATCACGGGGGTCACGTTCTAGCTGTTCTGACAGCCTCTCGCGTACCCTTTCTAATTCCAATAAATCAGCAATTTTTCTAGCCAGTTCGATTTCCTCATCTGCACGCAACAAACGGATACGACCAATTTCTTGCAAGTACAGACGAATGGAATCTTCGGTATAGTGCTTCTTCTTGCTTTGTGTCCGACGACGCGATTTAGCGGCTTTTCCAGACTTTGCGTCGTCCTCATCAGACTGAGGCTCTAAAAACTCATCAATATCGCCATCATCAGCGAGCAATAAGTCCTCATCTTCTTCTATTAAGAGGTCTTCTAACTCGATCTCAGGCTGATTCATTATTTCTAGGTCAGGCTGATAAATGCTATCGAGTACGTTGTTAGCCTGGTTCATGCCGCGTTCCTCATGCTCCTTGCAGAATCAATTACTCAAGATGTCTTAACTGCTCTTTTAAATATGAGCTAGTTAATAATCAAAAGATAGGGTTTTAAGTTCTTTATCCCTAATCTTTTTGGACGTTTTGTTCCTCCAAAGAGGAACTTTTGAACTAAGTGTTAAAAGTCGCAGTTAATGCTGACTTATTTATCTCTGTACAAACCAAAGTGTTGCTTTCGCTGATCACTTTTAACTGGTTTGTCTAAAAAATAGACTGGTCTTGATAAAAAAATTTACCACTGCATATAAATGATTTATGACTGTTGGCATATTTTCTTATAAAGACTGTTCCGATTGTAGCCTGTTTCACAAAAATTGCACTCTTTTTGTGTATTAATCATGAACTGATTAGGGAAGGTAAAGCCTCCGATATCAAAAAGATGTTGAAAATGGTAGTAATCCCCTTAAATTTTCTCTAAAGCTTTTTGCAATTGCATTGCCATTATCTTTACATACTCAGGAAATTAATGCCGCCTTCATACAATTTTTGGTGTTGTGTGAAACATAAATTACCTAGAAACAGTATATTTTATGTTAACTGAGGCGAGAATCATGAACGCACCCATTTTTACATTTCCTTCATAAATAAATTAGTCCGGAGAATTGGAGATGACTCATCAAGAAGTGCATACAGCCTACAGAGATGATGCTTCCTTTACTGAAACTTGACGTTTTATGTGTTTAGCGTCTTGAGCTATTGGTAAAGGGTGTGGATAGACTAGCCGAGTGACTAGCAGTTGAGATTTTACTGATTTGGTCTTATTCACACATTAGCGCACCACTGAGATTTCCACCCATTGAATCTTGACAAACTCTTTTTATTGTATCCACCGATATTTTAATCAATTCAAAAGGACTTTGACATTCAAAATTACAGATATTTGTTTACTTATGGGAAAACTTTACCAAATACTGACAGAATGTGTAGCTTTTTCAAAGATGAGCTAGCGTATATGAGCAAGTTACTAGCAGTACATTATCTTATGCTAGCAACATTCTTTGAAATCGTAAGTTTAGTGAATTGATAAAATTGGAAAATTTTGCAAGCTATGTTTTCATAAGAAAAGTGTGAAATAAATTACGCTAGTTCAGCAATAAAATTGCTATCTTGTAGATTTTAATCATCAAGATAGTCATGCTCATTGCGCCTGAAATTCCAGGTGAACTTTGTTATACGAGCTTAACAAATACTTGTTTAATTTGTAGCCGATCTTAACTTATTCACAAATTCATATTGCACCATCTTACTGAGATAGATGATAAAAAATTTACAAGCGTCATTTGAAATACTTGACTGAAGGTAAATTTTGTGCATCGGTATATGCGGAAAAAGTTATGAATTGGCTTAATATTCCTAATGTATCCTATCAAACATTTTCCCCAAACTAATCAAAAGATGAAAAATTTTTTGTGGAAATGGGAACAGTTGACAGTTGACAGTGAACAGTAGAGATGACAACTCAATAAAAAAAGGGTAATTGCCTAACATCAATTACCCATTGATAAATTAAATACTGAAGCTCGTAAGCGATTAGATATCTAAATCGATGAGGTTAAGTTTAGAACCGTAGGTTTCGATAAATTCGCGTCTGGGTGCAACTCGATCGCCCATTAAGATTGTAAAGATGCGATCAGCTTCGGCTGCATCCTCAATTTCTACTTGTTTAAGAGTGCGGGTTTCGGGGTTCATGGTGGTTGTCCAGAGTTGTTCTGGCATCATTTCACCCAAACCTTTGAAGCGTTGGATGGTATAGTTGGCGTTGGCTGGGAATTTGGCGATCGCTTGTTGTAATTCACGCTCGCTATAGCAATACTCATAATTACGTCCCCGTTCTACTTTATATAATGGGGGGCAAGCGATGTAAATGAAACCTTGCTCGATGAGTGATCGCTGGTATCTATAAAAGAAGGTCAATAGTAGTGTACGAATATGCGCCCCGTCTACGTCCGCGTCGGTCATAATAATGATGCGGTGATACCGTAGTTGGGTAGAATCAAATTCTTCACCTTTTACCCCTAAACCCAAGGCTGTGATTAATGCCTGAATTTCGTTATTTTTATAGATTTTGGAATCGTCAGTTTTCTCAATATTAAGAATTTTACCACGTAGAGGCAGGATAGCTTGAGTACGGCGATCGCGTCCTTGTTTAGCACTACCACCTGCTGAGTCACCTTCCACTATATAAATTTCTGATTCACTAGGATCGCGGGAACTACAGTCTGCCAATTTACCGGGTAGTGGGGAAGATTCTAATACAGATTTACGTCTAACTAATTCCCGTGCGTGGCGTGCTGCTTCAGCAGCTTTGAACGCTTGGATGGCTTTATCTAAAATTGAGTCAGCAATGCTGGGGTGAAATTCTAGGTACTCGGTAAGAACTTCGCCGACTAAAGAATCAACAATACCTCGGACTTCGGTATTACCAAGTTTGGTTTTGGTTTGTCCTTCAAATTCTGGGTCTGGGACTTTAACGGAAATAACAGCTGTCAAACCTTCGCGGACATGTTCACCACTGAGGTTTGGTTCATTTTCTTTAATTTTATTACGCTTACGAGCGATCGCATTTAATGTGCGAGTTAGAACTGCTTTCAAGCCTTCTAGGTGTGTACCACCATCTACGGTGCGGATATTATTGGCAAAACCCAAAACGTTGTCTGTATAAGCATCTGTACACCACTGTAAAGAAACTTCTATCTGGACGTTATTACGTTCGCCTTGCACATAAATGATTTCTTCATGAAGTGCTTGCTTGTCACGGTTCATGTAAGCAACGTATTCTTTGATTCCACCCTTATATTCATAAGTTTCTACTTTGGGTGTATCACTTTTAAGCAGGTCTAAACGGCTGTCGGTAAAAGTTATTTTTACTCCTGCATTGAGATATGCTAACTCGCGCAAGCGACCTGCTAGGGTAATGTAATCAAATTCAATCCCAGTAGTAAAGATTTGCGTATCTGGTTTGAAGCTGACAGATGTTCCCGTTCTTGCTTCTTTGTAAGGCTTGGCGATGAGTTCTGTAACAGGAACACCCCGTTCGTAACGTTGGGTATGAACTTTTTTATCCCGCCAGACTGTTACATCGACAACTTCTGACAAGGCGTTTACGACAGAAATACCAACCCCGTGTAATCCTCCAGAAACTTTGTAACCACCGCCGCCAAACTTACCCCCAGCATGTAGCACGGTTAGTACAGTTTCTAACGCCGATTTCCCCGTGCGCGAGTGAGTATCCGTAGGAATCCCCCGACCATCGTCTGTGACAGTCACGGAACCATCTGCATTGAGATCAACCTCTATATGAGTGCAGTAACCTGCCAATGCTTCATCAATAGAGTTGTCTACCACCTCATAAACTAGATGGTGGAGTCCTCGCGGCCCGGTAGAACCGATGTACATCCCCGGTCGTTTGCGGACGGCTTCCAGACCTTCCAGAACTTGAATCTGATCGGCACTGTAACTGCTCGTCATGAAAATTCTCCTGATGCGTGGGGTGGAAAATCGCCTAAAGGCTAAAAAGTCAAATCACTCCAAAATTTTAACACAAAAGCCTTAAAGGCTGCTGTAGGGCAATCTTGTGAGAAGTTTAAATAGGGGATGTATCCCCATAAGTTTTTTCAATTAATCGCCTGACTATTGCAAATTTCACCGATTTATAACATACTCAACAAGTTTTGAGTAGAAAAATTAAGACCTTGTAGCGTTCATGGCAAAAAGCCTAAAAATTTTAGCACAAAAGCTCTGAGAGGGGGATGAGGGAGATGAGGAAGATGAGGGGGAATAGGTTTGGACTATGGACTGTTGACTATGGACTAATGACTAATGACCAATGACTAAATTAATCGTAATTTGTGGTGCTACGGCGACGGGGAAATCTGGTTTGGCTTTGGAGTTAGCCAAGCGGTTGGGTTCTGTAATTCTTAGTGCTGATTCTCGTCAAGTGTATCGTGAGTTTAATATTGGTACTGCTAAACCCAGCTTGGCAGAACAACAAGCTGTTCCTCATTATTTAATAGATATCTGCGCTCCTCAAGAGACGATGACAGTGGCAGATTATCAAGAACAAGCTCAAGCATTAATTAATTCTTTGCCACATTCACCAATTTTATTAGTAGGTGGTACTGGTTTATATATCCGCTCGATTGTGCAGGGAATGAAGATTCCAAGGGTTGCACCGAATTATGAATTGCGATCGCAACTCGAATCCCTCGGACAAACCACACTCTACAGCATATTACAACAAGTTGATCCTATTGCTGCTCAAAAAATCCATCCCAATGACCCTGTGAGGACTTTACGAGCATTAGAAGTATTTTACGTGACTGGTATTCCTATATCTGAACAACAAGGAGAAAACCCTCCAGATTATCCTATTTTACAAATTGGCTTAGATTGTGAAATAGATAGATTGGGTGAGCGGATTCACAAACGCACTGAGCAAATGATAGCAGATGGTTTAGTTGCTGAGGTTGAATATCTTTGTCAAAAATATGGTGCTGATTTGCCTTTACTGAATACTTTAGGGTATCAAGAAATCAAGGAATATTTAGCAGAAAAAATTTCGTTGGAGGAAGCGAAAGAATTAACGGTTTTACATACACGACAATTTGCCAAACGTCAGCGTACATGGTTTAGAGCATATTCGCAAATTGAGTGGTTTGATGCTAATGACCCTAATTTATTAGAAAAAGTTTGGCAGCGAGTACAACAGTAGAGACATTTCATTAAACGCCTCTACATGGTACATTCACAAATCGCCTTTACAAAGCATCGGGGTCAATACCCATAGCCCTTAGTCTTTCGGCTAAAAGTTGTGCGCGTGCTTCTGCTTGTTCTGCACGTTGTCGTTCTTGTTCTGCGCGTTGTCGTTCCTGTTCTGCACGTTCATCTCCTGTAAGCAAAAGATTACCGTCTTGGTAGCACCAACGTAACCAATTGTCCTGTCTTCCTTCAAACTCACCTTGCCAAAAAGTGATACCTAAGCCAACTTGTTCTAACCAATTTTCTGAAGTTTCAAAATAACGTCTTCCTCTTAGTTCATATACTCGTAGTGTCTTTTCTCCTAATTGCTGTGTTGGGTCATATACAATGTAGTAACTTACTCGCATTTGTTCATAAATTCGCAGCTTTTTACCGAGTTCTTCCCCTTCTTTATTTGAAACAATCTCTATCACCAACTCTGGAAATTTACCAAATTGCCAAACCATATAACAACGGTTTTGTTTTTCCCACCAATTTTCAGGGCTTTGGACATCCAAGCTGAGGAAAATATCAGGAACAATTTGTGGCTGTTTATCTGAATGATATATACCTACATTAGCTTCAGCCAAAAAGGGTTGATTCTGAAAAGAAGTGTAAAGAGAACTAACTAATAAACGTTGTTGTTTGGCAGATGCAAAATTATCCACAGGTGTATCATCTTCGGTAATTAGCTGGTTGGCATCTGGCACATAGAAATTATCGTTATTTATGATAAGTTGCTCAACCATAAATTTATCCAGTATGTAAGTGCGTTATTTCTAGGTTAATTGATTATGAGTGAGAAGATACTTCAAGGATGTTTGAAAAGTATTATTACTAACATTAAATTATAAAACACCTAACTCCCCTAGCCCCCATTCCTTTGCAGGGAAGAGTTAGCAATTAATGTAGAGATTTTGTATGCAACGTCTCTACATCTGTAGGGGAGAGGTTTGGAGAGGGGTTATTAGTGTACTTTTCGACTTTCCAAAGACCCTTTTAGTTATTTACCTACAAAACTTGAGTAAGCTGTGCCAAAATCTACAAATATAGGACTGTAGAACAGCATCATGATTGGATACATACTGTGGCGACGTTATAAAATTATCAAACAATTAGGCTCAGGTGGATTCGGTGAAACTTATCTAGCTGAATACCCGCAGGATTTACCAGTCAACTCAAAGTATAAATGTGTTGTCAAGCGGCTTACTAGACCCCAGACTCCAGACTTAGATACAGAAGAAAGGTTTAAGAGAGAAGCAGCTATATTATTCAAGTTGGGTAAGGAACATAACCAAATTCCTGAACTGTATGATTTCTTTGAGGAAAATAGAGAATTTTATCTTGTTCAAGAATATATTGATGGACATGATTTGAGTTACGAAATGGAACAAGGTAAACCTTGGAGTGAGGCTGAGGTAATTCAACTTTTGCAAGAAGTTATAGAGGTGCTAGATTTTGTTCATCAAAATAATGTGATCCACCGTGATATCAAACCATTAAATTTGATGCGGCGGTATTTAGATAATAAAATCGTCCTCATTGACTTTGGAATTGTCAAAGAAATCAGTGCTTTAGGCGTAAATGCTAAAGGAAAAATCAGCAGTACAGTTCCAATTGGTACTCGTGGTTATATGCCAAGTGAGCAACTTCATGGTCATCCTAAATTATGTAGTGATATTTATGCGCTAGGAATGACTGCAATTCAGGCGTTAACTGGGTTGCCACCACAAGAACTACACATAGATCCCGACACATTAGAAGTTATCTGGCGGGAAAAAGCTCAAGTAAGCAACATACTGGCAGATATTTTGACCAAAATGGTGCGGTATAATTCCCGGCAACGATACACAGATGCAGGTGAGGTATTGCAAGCTTTAAAACAATCAGATTTGCTTTCATTAATTGTTACGACCTCACGAAAACGAATAAAGGTTAATAATAAGTATGGTTACATTGACCAGATGGGGCGGGTAGTTATTCCACCGCAGTTTGATGATGCTGAAAACTTTTCTGAAGAGCTAGCAGTGGTCAAGATTGGTAACAAATTTGGCTATATAAATAAAACAGGACAGCTAGTTATTCCACCACAGTTTGATGATGCTGAGGATTTTGCTGAAGAGCTAGCAGTGATCAAGATTGGTGACAAATTTGGCTATATAGATGAAACAGGACAGCTAGTTATCCCACCTCAGTTTGATGATGTTCAAGCCTTCAATGAAAGTCTGGCAAGAGTGAAAATCAGCAATAAATTTGGCTATATCAACAAAAGTGGTCAAATAATCATCGAGCCTAAGTTTGATGAAGCTTGGACTTTTTTTAAAGGCATAGCATTGGTCAAATTAGGTGATAAGTATGGTTATATTGGCAAAAGTGGCCAGCTAGTTATTGCACCTCAGTTTGATGATGCTTGGGACTTTGAGGAAGAGCTTGCAGTGGTTAAGATTGGTGATAAATTTGGCTATATTGATAAAACAGGTAAGCTAGTGAGACCTCTCCAGTTTGATGATGCTTGGGCATTTTCTGAAGAGCTAGCATTAGTCAAACTCGATGACAAGCTAGGCTATATCGATAAAACAGGGAAGTTAGTTATATCTCCTCAATTTGATGAAACTTTCAACTTTTCTGAGGGGATGGCAAGAGTCAAAATCGATGACAAGTGGGGCTATATCGATAAAACTGGAAAGCTAGTTATATCTCCTCAGTTTGATGATGCTGAATATTTTTCTCAAGGATTGGCACTGGTAAAAATTGGTAAACAGGAACGTTATATAGATAAAAATGGAAGGTTTATTTATTAACTTCACCAGCGTCAATTGAAACCTTTAAATATTGTTTTTCTCACTCACTTAATACCACAAACAAATAAAAAATGCAGCAATGCAATCTTCAGCCATCCAGTCATAAGATTTGATGAGAGCGTTGGCAAAGCGGCCGTAGGCATTGCCCTTTCATCGCCTGAAACTGTTATTCTTACAACATATACTAATTAAACTCCTCCACCCGGTAGTTAAATAAAAATCTATGCTTATCCAAGACCAAGATAAAAAACAACGTAACTGGAAACCCATAATTAAAGCCTTTGAGGCTGTGCTTGGTACAAAAGGCGTAGTCCAACGCCGAGAAGAACTTATCACCTACGAGTGTGATGGTTTGACTAGCTACCGTCAGCGTCCGGCTGTGGCGGTGTTACCTAGAACTACTGAACAAGTGGCGGCGGTAGTAAAAATATGTAATCAGTATGCTGTACCTTTCATTGCACGCGGTTCTGGAACTGGTTTATCTGGTGGGGCGTTACCATCGAAAGACTCAGTATTAATTGTTACGTCACTCATGCGGCAAATTCTTAGCGTAGATTTAGATAATCAGCGCATTGTAGTACAGCCAGGAGTGATTAACAGTTGGGTAACACAAACTGTCAGTGGTGCGGGATTTTATTATGCACCAGACCCTTCTAGCCAAATTATCTGTTCAATTGGTGGTAATGTGGCGGAAAACTCTGGTGGGGTGCATTGTTTAAAGTATGGTGTTACTACTAACCACGTTTTGGGTTTGAAAATTGTTACGCCGGAAGGGGAAATAGTTGATTTGGGTGGGCAAATTCCTGAAAGCCCTGGTTATGATTTAACAGGTATATTTGTCGGTTCAGAAGGGACTTTAGGAATTGCTACAGAAATTACCTTACGTATTCTCAAAAGTGCAGAATCAATCTGTGTGTTATTAGCAGATTTTACCAGCGTGGAGGCGGCTGGGGCGGCTGTTTCTGACATTATCAGTGCCGGGATAATTCCTGGTGGGATGGAAATGATGGATAACGTTAGTATTAACGCGGTGGAGGATGTTGTTGCTACTAATTGTTATCCTCGTGATGCTACGGCGATTTTGTTAGTGGAAATTGATGGTTTAGAAGTCGAAGTTGAGGTGAATAAACAACGTGTCACCGATATTTGTAAAAAGAATGGTGCGCGGAGTGTGACTTGTGCTAGTGACCCAGAAACTAGATTGAAATTATGGAAAGGGCGTAAAGCTGCGTTTGCGGCTGCTGGTCATTTAAGCCCAGATTATTATGTGCAAGATGGGGTAATTCCTCGGACTCAATTACCTTATGTTTTGCAAGAGATTGAGGCATTAAGTCAGAAGTTTGGTTATCCAATTGCCAATGTATTTCACGCTGGTGATGGTAATCTGCATCCGTTAATTCTCTTTGATAATGCTGTGCATGGTGCATTGGAGAAAGTCGAAGAGTTAGGAGGTGAAATTCTCAAACTTTGCGTGAGAGTTGGCGGTAGCATTTCTGGGGAACATGGTATTGGAGCTGATAAAAAATGTTACATGCCAGATATGTTTAGTAATGCCGATTTAGAAACTATGCAATGGGTAAGACAGGTATTTAATCCCCAAGGTTTAGCAAATCCTGGGAAGATATTCCCTACCCCACGCACTTGTGGCGAAGCTGCAAATGTCATCAAAAATCAACAGTTTGAGGGAGTAGAAAGATTTTAACACTCATCAATTAACAACATAATATATTGTTCGTAATAAGGGCTAAAGCCCTTAATTTTTTAAGAATCTAAAAAATTAAAATTTTACGTGTAAAACCATACATTAAATTTATCTATAATATAAAAACTCTATTGAGTCTCTACATTTATCTATGTACTTTGGCGAGAAAAAAGATAAGCTTAACTTTTCTTGGATATTAGGAACTACTATAGGGCTAGTTGCTGGATTAGCTGCTGCGATTTTGGCTATTACTGCTATCTATAATGTCCCATTTTTAGTTACTAACAAAGGACTGATAAACTTTTTGCCTAGTGCGATCGCAGGATTATTTCTCGGCTTCGGTCAAGGTATAGCTTTAAAAAAGTTATTAAAAAAACAGGGATTATCTACAAATATACGTCAGCTTACTATTAAATGGATTTTGGCAACAACTATTGGATTTGGTATAGGTGGCCAAGTAACTAGTCTATGGACTAATGTAAATGGTAATTTAACGCCTCAGATGTTAGTTTTTAACCTATCTCTAATCCTATTTCTCATCGGGCTTTCTCAGGCAATAATCATGCAGTGGTCTATCAAAAAAATTTCCCAATGGTTACTTGCTCATATTCTCAGCATTTTAGCTAGTGTTTTAGTTGGTGTAGGTCTATTTTTTCTCATAATTTCAATTGGCGCAGCGTTAACTGGCGGTGGTTTAGGAGTTCTAATTTACTTAATATTTGCACCTATACCAATTAGTGCATCTACCGGACTGATTTATGGTTATATAACTATTTTATTTTTACCAAATTTATTAAAAAATGATATTTGACACTAACTTTTTTCGCCAAATGTGTAATTTCTATCAATAAAGCAAGCTCATCATCAATTAATACAGTTTAAATTATTGATACATAGATGACGTTATTTGTAAATATTTTGAGGGTATACTAACTTATTCCGTAATTCCTATCCCATCTTCCCGGCGAAGTTAGACCCTCTCATGACTCGGTTGGCAAAACTGTTTTTTTCGTACTTACTGTTTGTACAATTAATATTGTATTTAACAGGATTGTCTGTCCCTTCATTGCCTAATTATGAACAAAAAAGCAGTGTACCAACTACAACAGAAATTCGAGGAGTTTGGTTAACTAATGTTGCTAGTGGTGTACTCTTTGTACCTTGGGGTATAGATCGTGCTATTGAGCAATTATCTGCACTTAACTTTAATACACTTTATCCTGTAGTTTGGAATCGGGGTCATACATTTTACAAGAGTGCTACAGCTAAATCTGTGATAGGTGACGACACTCAACCCCTGCTGAACTTAATGCACGGAGGACAAGACGTTTTAGCCAAGTTAATTAAACTTGCCAAACCGAAAAGTATAAGTGTAATTCCTTGGTTTGAATATGGTTTCATGGCTCCCCCTAATTCAGCTATAGCTAAACGTCACCCTGAGTGGTTAACAAATGGTCAAGGTGGCGTTATATCTATTAGTGAAATGCTACCAGAAGAAAGTGATAATGACCCCACAAATAAGCTAGTCTGGCTCAATCCTTTACATCCAGAAGTTCAACAATTTATCTTAGCGCTAATTACAGAAGTTATTACTAATTATGATGTTGAAGGTATCCAATTTGATGACCATTTTGGTATGCCAGTACAATTTGGCTATGACCCATACACCATAAAACTTTATCAAGAAGAACATCAAGGAAAAAGCCCTCCTAAAAACACCTTTGACTCAGAATGGATGAGTTGGCGTGCTAGCAAAATTACTCGTTTCATGACAGAAATACATCAGGTTGTAAAAGACTTGAAACCTAATGCTAAAATATCTCTTGCACCCAATTCTCAATATTTTGCATACAAATATTATTTACAAGATTGGTCAACCTGGGTGAAAAAACGTCTGATTGATGAGTTAGTTTTACAAGTGTATCGCAACAATATAAGTAGTTTTGTAACTGAATTAGAACAACCAGCCGTCAAGTTTGCCCGGACTAAAATTCCTGTGGCTATTGGCATATCAACAGGAACTTGGCAAACTCCTGTTAAGATTGACCAAATTAAAAAACAAGTACAAGCTGTGCGCGATCGCTCTTTTTTTGGTATCTCTTTTTTTTACTGGGAAAGTCTGTGGGGTTACATCACTCCAGAGTCACCCCCTTACCGTCGTCAGGTTTTTCAAAAAATGTTCAGTGCTAAAGCCGCTAGGCCTCTAGCACCAGTTAACAGTGAACAGTTAACATCATCTGATAACTGACATACCCAGATGAAAACACCGTTAAAATTTATCTTGCTGTGGACTGTTGCTACTTGTGGTGGGTTTTTGGGTAGTTTGTTTTGGCTAGAAATTGCTGAACAGCCAGAGATTGGTATGGTACAAGCTGCTATTGGTGGATTAGCGATCGCACTACCTCAAAGCTTGCTCCTCAAAGAAAATATCTCTATACTCAAATGGGTTTTGTTTACGTCGGTGGCTTGGGTAGCAGTAACAGCAATTGGTGTAGGTGCTATTGGTTGGATTATACCCTCCATAGATATTTTCCCCCTACGCCTGCTCAATGGGATTAGATCCGGTTTTATCGGTGGTTTGAGTATCGGACTAGCCCAATGGTTAGCAATTCGTCAGCCAGTCCCTTGGGCTTGGCAATGGGTATTAGTGAATTGTTGCAGTTGGGCGATCGCTATCCCGATAGGTACTACACTAGGTTTTATCTTGCACCGCTTGTCACGCTTATTTTTAGGCGAAGTTGTAGGATTAGGCATTACTTGGCTGATAGTCGCCATTCTCACGGGTATCAATGCTTATCGGTTAGTGAAGTAATTTGGTCATTAGTCATTAGTCATTAGTCCATAGTCAAAAGTTATTCTCCTCTGCTTCCTTGTCTCCCTCATCTGCCTATTGCTATATAAAGTTAAGAAAGCATGACTTTATCAAGAAATATGACGTAAATTAATTTTCAATTAAAATTGAATTAAAGTTATGCAACAATCTTAATTAATCTTAATAATAAACTTCAGTAAAAATACAGTAGCCTGCAAATGTGTTTTAGGCATTGACTAGCAGTATTTTTTTATCATACCGCTATTAACTTTCTGAGATTTCTGGTAAGAAATAAAGAAAGATCAAAATATCATCAGGAAAGTCTAACAAATCTTTACTTTAGGCGCTAAAAAGCATTTTCTACCAGGAAATTTCGAGAGAACGCGCCTATATAACCCAGTAACACCAGACAGGGACTCTCGCATGAATACCAACCCAGTAGACTCAACCATTAAGTTGAAGGAACAGGCGCATCAGCATATTCTTTTTGGGACAGAGGTAGATGAACCAAGTAGTGGCGAACAGTTACTACTGAGTATGTATAATTCTATGCAGACATCTATATTTGTAGTGGATGTACTGGAAGATGGAGACTTTCAGTATGTGGCACTCAATCCTACTCATGAAAGATGGTTGGGTATTAAATCGGAAGAGTTGCGGGGCAAAAAACCAGAGGAGATTTTAACGGCTGTTGATGCGGTGAAGGTACGTCAACACTACAATGACTGTGTGCGCTTTGGCAAAACGATTTCCTATGAACAATGCTTGCAGTTTCAGGGAGTAACTACTTGGTGGAATACAACTCTCACACCACTACGAGATGGCAATTCCAGAATTTATCGCTTGATTGGCACTAGTAGTAACATTACTGCCACAAAACAGTTAGTGCAAGCCAGAGAAATTCAAGCCCAAGGCGCAGGAATTTTAGCGGCAATTGCTCAGAAAATTCAAGAATCCTTGGATTTAGACAGGATTTTAGATCAAATTGCTCAAGATTTACGCCAGTGTTTAAACTGCGATCGCATCCTCATCTATAAAATCAAGTCTGAGAACAATGGTACTGTTGTGGCGGAATCAACTGTATTTCCTGATATTCCGCTTTTGGGTAAAAGTTTTCGTGATCCTTGCTTAAACGGCAAATATCACCAAAGCCAGGGGCGATGTTGTTTGGAAATTATTGAAGATATCTACGCAGCCAGAGTGAAATCTTGTCAAAGAGAGTTCCTTGCTTCTATGCAGGTGAGGGCTAATTTAGTTGTACCCGTTAACTTACACAAAGACTTATGGGGGCTATTAATTGCCCAGTATTGTGATGAACCTCATCAATGGCAGCAGATAGAAGTTGATTTAGTCAAGCAAATATCAACACAATTAAGTGTCGCTATCCAGCAGACCAAACTACAACAACAAATAAAACAACTACAAACTAAACTAGATTCTCATAAACAGGAGCAGAAAGACCAGTTACACCAGTCTCAAAAGTTTCAGGCTCTAGTTCTGCACATAACAGAGAAAATCCGCGATGGGCTACTCCCCGCCGAAGGCGAACGCTGTAATGAAAAACAAATTCTAGCAACAGTTACGCAAGAATTAGCCAATTTATTTCAACTAGAATCCTGCTATATCGAACTTTATCACCCTGACTACACCTGTGCTAATGTCATTCATGAATACTCAACTACTAAACCCACATACAAAGGTTTAACTAAGCAAATTGCAGACTTAAGCGAAATTTATCAACCACTTTTACAAAAACAAAACTTCCACACAATAGAAATTGTACCTGGTTGGCATCCCCAGTTATTAGTCATCACTCAACTAGCTTGTCCAATTTTTGATGGACAGGGGATGTTAGGTAATCTTTGGCTGGTTCGACCAACACAACAGATGTTTGATGAAGCGGAAATATGCCTAGTAAAAACTTTAGCAAATCATTGTGCGATCGCTATTCGCCAAGCAAGGTTAGACGCAACCACTCAAGCAAGACTGCAAAAATTAGAACAGCGAGAAAACCTCACCAATACATTTCTCAAAAAACTCTCTCAAAAATTGCGGATACCAATAACTAGCATTAGCCTAGCAGCGCAAACTCTCGAAAGCCTTCTATCTCCCACAAGTACATTAGATGAAGTCGTCCCCCAGCTTTTGCAAATTCTCCATAGCGAATGCGGTAGAGAAAGCGAACTAATTAATGATCTGTTGACACTGACTTATTTACAAGCCCAACCAGAACCCCCTACACTCATTTCTATCGACCTCCAAACCTGGCTTCCTCCTATCGTTGAGTCTTTTCACGACCTCACCAGTTGTCAAAGACAGGAACTCAACTTAATTATTGAACCAGGACTGCCACGTTTAGAAACTGATATTACCGAACTGGAACGTATTGTTACCGAATTACTTACCCATACCTGTAAATATACTCCTGCGGGTGAATCAATTACAGTCTCCGCCCAACTCACCGCAGACGCTATGCAATTGAGTATAAGCAATTCTGGATTAGAAATTCCTCATGATGTGCGATCGCGCATCTTCGAGCCTTTCTATCATATTTCCGACAAAGACCCTTGGAAATATAGCGGTACTGGCTTGGAAATGGCATTAGTTAAACAAATGATCAAGCATTTAGGCGGCTCCATTAATGTTGAGAGTGGCAATGGTCAAACCACTTTTATGATTAAATTTCCCGCATCATCTATATTGAGTTCAGGTAAATTCAGATAAGATGGTGGGTTTTGGTAATTGGTAATACCAATTCGTAATTCGTAATTCAGGAACTCAGATGTAGCAAAGCTCGTTATTAATTACGAATTACGAATTAGCACTTACGAATATGCTTCCATTGGCAGACAAGAACAAACAAAATTCCTGTCGCCAAAAGCCGCATCAATTCTACCGACACTCGGCCAGAATTTATACTCGCGTGTCCAAGGGGCTGGATAGGCGGCTTGTTCACGAGAATAGGGATGATGCCATTCGGAACTGAGGAGGCTTTCGACAGTGTGAGGGGCGTTTTTCAAGGGATTATCTTGAATATCTAGTTTACCTGCTTCAATTTCGCCAATTTCTTGACGAATAGCAATTAAAGCATCACAGAAACGGTCTAATTCTGCCTGAGATTCGCTTTCTGTCGGTTCCACCATGATTGTACCCGCCACAGGCCAAGAGACTGTGGGAGCATGGAAACCGTAATCCATGAGACGCTTTGCTACATCATCGATTTCGATGTTTGCTGATTTTTTGAGCGATCGCAAATCTAAAATACACTCATGGGCAACCAAACCATTCTGCCCTTTGTACAACACCGGATAGTAAGACTCTAATCTCTTGGCGATGTAATTGGCGTTGAGAATTGCTACCTTAGTTGCTTGGGTCAACCCATCTGCCCCCATCATGGCAATATACATCCAAGAAATTACTAGAATACTAGCACTACCCCAAGGAGCAGCTGCGATCGCGCCAATATTTTGGGAATTAGATATTTCCCCACTCCCTACTCCCCACTCCCCACTCCCTAAAATGGGATGTCCTGGTAAAAATGGCACAAGATGGGAAGCCACACCAATTGGCCCCATACCAGGGCCGCCGCCACCATGAGGAATACAGAAAGTTTTGTGCAAATTCAAGTGACAAACATCCGCGCCAATATCCCCAGGACGGCATATCCCCACTTGGGCATTCATATTTGCCCCATCCATGTAGACTTGACCGCCGTGACTATGAATAACCGCACAAATTTCTTGAATTGCTTCCTCAAACACGCCGTGAGTTGAGGGATAAGTTACCATCAACGCCCCAAGTTCATGGCTGTGTTTTTCTGCCTTAGCTTTGAGGTCATCAACATCAATATTACCTTCAGCATCACAGGCAACAGCAACAACCTTCATCCCACACATCACCGCACTCGCTGGGTTTGTCCCATGTGCAGAAGTAGGAATTAAACACACATTGCGGTTTGCTTCTCCCCTACTTTCATGATACTGACGAATTACCAAAAGCCCAGCATATTCCCCTTGCGAACCAGCATTAGGTTGTAGAGAAATACCAGCAAAGCCAGTAATTTCTGCTAACCAAGCCTCAAGTTGTTGGAACAGAATTTGATAACCCCGTGTTTGGGTTGGTGGTGCAAAAGGATGTATCCTCCCAAATTCTTCCCAAGTTACAGGAATCATCTCAGATGTAGCGTTTAACTTCATCGTACAAGAACCCAAAGGAATCATCGATGTAGTTAAAGACAAATCTTTAGTTTCCAGCCTGTGCAGATAGCGCAGTAACTCTGTTTCTGAGTGATAGCGCTTGAAGATGGGGTGAGTGAGGTAACTGCTAGTACGAGGGAGGGAAATATCGGGAGAAGATGTTAATTCTTCTGGTGTGAAGGGTAAATCATCTTTAGCTGCGAAGATTTGCCAGAGGTCGATGAGGTCTTCTGGTGTGGTAGTTTCATCTAAAGAAATTCCCACAGCCGTCTCATCATAAATTCGTAAGTTAATATTACGGGCTTGGCAACCTGCGAGGATGGTTTCTAATTTTTGTGTTCCCAACTCTACCCGCAAGGTATCAAAGAAATTTTGAGAACTAATTTTATAACCCAGCCTCTTTAAACCTTCTGCCAAGGTAACAGTTAACTGGTGAATATTTTCCGCAATTTGCTTGAGTCCTTCTGGCCCGTGATAGACGGCGTACATACTCGCCATCACCGCCAGTAATACCTGAGCCGTACAAATATTACTAGTAGCTTTTTCTCTACGGATGTGTTGTTCACGGGTTTGCAAAGCTAGACGCAGTGCTGTTTTACCGTTGACATCTTTAGATACACCGACAATTCGCCCTGGAACTTGCCGCTTGTATTCCTCCTTGGTAGCAAAGTATGCCGCATGAGGGCCGCCAAAACCCATAGGAATACCGAAACGTTGGGTGCTACCGACGGCAATATCAGCACCAAATTCACCAGGGGGAGTGAGTAAAGTTAAGCTTAAAGGGTCTGCTACTACTGTTACCAATGCACCTTGGGCGTGGGCTTTTTCGATGAAAGCACGGTAGTCGTAGACTGTGCCATCAGTGGCGGGATATTGTAAGACAGCGCCGAAAATCGGTTGAGCAAAATCAAAAGTCTGATGATCCCCGATAATAATTTCAATCCCCAAGGGTTTAGCCCTAGTTTGTAAAACGTCTATCGTTTGGGGATGACACTCATGAGAAACAAAATAAGCATTGGCTTTATTTTTACTCACTCCATAACTCATACTCATAGCTTCGGCGGCGGCTGTCGCTTCATCAAGTAGGGAAGCATTGGCAATTTCCAACCCTGTTAAGTCGATAATCATGGTTTGGAAATTAAGCAGCGCTTCTAGCCGCCCTTGAGCAATTTCTGGCTGATAGGGAGTATAAGCAGTATACCAACCAGGATTTTCTAAGATATTACGCCCAATCACTGTCGGCGTGATTGTATCGTAATATCCCATACCAATGTATGAGCGAAATACCTGATTTTTCGAGGCAATTTGTTTTAACTTTGCCAGTGCTGCATACTCAGTTTGCACCTCTGGTAGCTGTAGCTTTTTATTCAGCCGAATTGATGCGGGTACTGTTTTATTAATCAGGTCATCTATACTAGAAAATCCCAATACACCAAGCATTTGTTGAATATCTGCCGATGATGGGCCTATATGTCTTTGTATAAAAGTATTTAAAACTTGTTTCCCTTGGTCTAGTTGTTGGCGTTGGTCTTCATTAAAACGACCTTCATCGCTAGACTGAGGAATAGGGGCATAAGATACCACTAAATTAAACTCCAGAAGTAACTATTTCATATTTTGCAACAAATACCTACAGAAAGTGGGGGTAATACCAAATTCAAAATTCAAAATTCAAAATTCAAAATTGAGAAAACCAGATATTACAAGGATTTCGGGGTTTGTATCTGTTGCTGAAGTTTAGACAATTGGTGTAATTTGTCAACTTTCAATAAACAAGGCAAGACAGTTAACAGTTAACTGTTAACTGACTCCCCAACTACTCGCCTTCTACCTCAGCGCGGTATTCATCCGCAGTTAAAGCGTCATTTACTTCATCAGGGTCATTAACACGTAACTTTAAGAACCACCCTTCACCGTAAGGATCATCTGCAACTGCTTCAGGAGATTCAATTAAAGCCTCATTCCGTTCTATTACTGTTCCTGTAATTGGTGCATTCAAATCTTCGACAGCTTTGACTGACTCAATTGAGCCAAAAGTATCTCCCTTAGTCAGTAAGTCACCAATTTCTGGCAATTCTAAGAACACTACATCACCTAACTGATCTACAGCAAATTCTGTAATGCCAATAGTAGCAATTTCACCATCTAGCCTCACATATTCATGAGTATCTAAATATCGCAAATCTTGAGGGTATTCAAACGACGACATTTCTTTTCCTCTTAAAACACTTAGTCGTTAGTCATTAGTCATTAGTCATTAGTCATTAGTCCACAGTCAACAGTCAACAGTCAACCGTTTTTATCCCTTATTACTTGAACGATAAAAGGGACGTTTAACTACAACTGCTGGGTATGCTTTACCACGTATTTCTACTTCTAGCTGTTGACCGACTTTTGCTAGTTTAGCGGGAACGTAGGCTAAAGCAACAGGATAACCCAATGTGGGGGATAGAGTACCGCTTGTAACTTCGCCTACTACTTTACCTTGTGACAAAACTTGGTAGCCGTGACGGGCAATGTTTCTACCTTGGGTTTGCAAACCTATGAGTCGGCGCTGTACTCCTGTGGCTTTTTGTTGTTCTAAAACTGACCTACCAATAAAATCACCTTTGGTATCTAAATGAACTAGCCACCCTAAGCCTGCTTCTAGAGGTGTAGTTGTATCATCGATGTCTTGTCCGTAAAGTGCCATTGCTGCTTCTAGCCGGAGGGTATCTCTTGCACCCAGTCCGCAGGGAATGACACCAGCATTATACAAACTACGCCATAAATCTACCCCTACTTCTGGGTCTACTAAAACTTCAAAGCCATCTTCCCCGGTGTAACCTGTACGAGCAATAAAGGCGGGTTTGTCTAGTATTGTTGTCTCTAAATGTCCAAAGGCTGGGATTGGTTGTAAGTCTACTTTGACAAAGGGTTGGAGATAATTGATAGCTTTTGGCCCTTGGAGGGCAATTAAAACTTTGGTTGGTGAAAGGTCTTGGAATTGCACTTGATTTTGATCTAGGTGTTGCAATATCCATGCTTTGTCTTTATTGGTGGTGGCTGCATTGACGATGATAAACGCCTGTTGTGTACCGTTGCTGTCTTCGCCTTGGTAGTAGACGATAATATCGTCAATGATTCCACCTTGAGGATTTAACAACACAGTGTATTGGGCTTGCCCTGGTTGTAACCGACTTAAGTCTGAGGGTACTAAACCCTGGAGTTGAGAAATTACGTTTTTACCTTGGAGGGTAAATTTGCCCATGTGAGAAATGTCAAACATGCCAGCCGCAGTTCTCACAGCTTCGTGTTCACGAGTAATACCACTAAATTGTACTGGCATTTCCCAACCGCCAAAGCTGGTTAAGCGGGCTTTGAGTTCTACACCCAGTTGATACAGAGGGGTTCTCCCTAAGATTTCGGCAGTGTCTTGTTGATTAGCCACAGATAGTTTTGCTTATGCGATCGCACTCCAACATCTAATCTTATAAGGAGTAGGGAGTCGGTAATAGGGAATCGTGAAGAAAAATATAATTTATTTCTTCCTCTGCAATTACTACTCATTACTCAAAGTGATGTTTAATAATGGAGTAATGTTGAGATTTATTAAGAAAGCGTTATGAATTATTGGCGAGTAGTAACAAGCCTAGTTTTGGCTATGGTTTTATTTCTGTTTCCTGCGTCGGCGCAAGCTGCAAGTTCTTCTAGTATCACCCGTTCTGCTGGTGATGAGGTGCAGGTGAAGGATTTTGCAGGTCAAAGCTTAGTTGGTACGGAATTTACTAATCTGGATTTAGAAAATGCCAACTTCAGCAATGCTGATTTACGCGGTGGCGTATTTAACGGTACTGTATTGGAGGGAGTAAATTTACATGGTGTAGACTTTAGTAATGGCATAGCCTATCTGGCAAAATTTAAAAATGCTGATTTAACTGATGCTATTTTTACCGATGCCATGATGCTGCGCTCTATTTTTGATAATGTAGATGTTACTGGGGCGGATTTTACTAATGCGGTTTTGGACGGAGTACAGGTAAAAAAGCTCTGCACCAAAGCTAGTGGAGTTAATTCCAAAACTGGGGTTGATACCCGCGAGTCTCTGGGTTGTAAGTAACAAGGAGAAGGGAATTTAAAAATTTCTTATTCCCTACTCAAAATTCAGTAAAAAATTCCTATACAGAACGCTAAGAAGTAGCGTTTTGTAGCTTTTATCTTGATTTATTAGAAAACTCGACCCTGCATATCAGCACATTCAATCACTCAGGGGTTGCTGAAATCTTCACATTTTGTTACAAAAATACAAAGAACTTCTAGAGACCCACAACCAAATGTTCGGCGGACTTACTGGTTTCCAAGATCCTAAAGGCACTGATTGGGGCGAAAGAATGCTCAATACAGTTGCCAGCCAAACGATTCGCCACTTGTTTACTCAAAGCGAGTCAGTAGAAGTCTTTGTGCGTTGCTTTCCCTCCAGCAAGCTGTTGCAAGGTAGTATTGACAGCTTCAAAATGAGCGGACGAGGCTTAGTTATTCGCAGAGATTTTGCCGTAGAGGAAATGTCTTTTGAGACTGATGCGGTATCTATTGACTTTGGTGCTGTTTTGAGCGGTAAGTTAAATCTCAAACAACCTACTCAGGCGATCGCTCAAGTTATATTATCTGAAACTGGACTCAACAAAGCATTTAAAGCTGAACTAGTGCAGAAGCGTCTAGTTAACTTAGCTGTACCCGCCTTAACTGAGTTATCGGATGGGAAACCAGTCTCTTTTACGGAGGTTCAAGTACAACTTCTGCCCCAAAATAGCCTAAAAATTAATGCCCAGGCAGATTTAGGTGATGGAGAACTCATACCTATAACGATGACTCTAACAGTGGCTGTAGAAAAGCGTCGCCGCATTTCTTTTAAAAATCCTATAGTTGATCTTGATTCAGTTTCCGAATCGCAAAAAGAAATATCAAAAACCTTAAGCCTAGTACTGGCAGAAATTTTAGATAATATGGTCGATTTAGACCGTTTTGACCTTGACGGCGTGAAAATGCGCCTGAATCGTTTAGATACTGAAGGAGACAAATTGATATTTAGTGGCTACGCAGAAATCGAAAGGATTCCGCGTAGTTCTTAAGAAAGCAGAGGAGATGGAGAGATGAGAAATATGAGGAAGAATTGTTAGTATTGTTCCCCATCTTCCCCTACTTCCCCCACTCCCCACTCCCCTTAGTGATTACTTCCAATCCTTGTCTGCTTGCTCTAGTACATAAGCAGCTATATCTTCAATTTGTTCTGGTTTTAAGCGACCGTTAAAAGCAGGCATGGCGTTTTTACCATTGGTGACTTGAGCAATAATAGCTTCTGCTGAGTACATACCAAACTGCTCCAAAGCGTCTTTCTTCAGATTCTTATTGGCTTGAACTAAATTCTTGCCGCCAGCATGACAAGAAGCACAATTAGCACTAAATATTTTGGCTCCATTGGTACTGTCTGCCGCCAATGCTGGTTTACTGAAGGCAAAAGTGAAGAGTGCTATGCCTAACAGTACTAAGGAAAAAATCTTTTTCATTTCGTGTTCTCTCTGCAAGTAAGGCTTGATTGAGCCAATATCTTCTTCAATAATTGTCAACTGAGCCATTACTTGCGTCAAAAGACAGGTTGTCAAAGTTTAAGAGAGAGCGGAGTGGGGGGAGATGAAAGAGATGAGGGAGATGAGGGAGTGGGGGAAAAAATTATTAACTCCTGTCAACTGTCAACTGTCAACTAGCAGCTAATTTACTTATTGCTTCTTCTGTAACCCGGCAAATTCGCCAATCATCTAATATTGATGCTCCCATGCGGCGATAAAATGCTTGGGCTGATTCATTCCAGTCGAGAACACTCCACTCTAATCTGCCGCAACCGCGTTCGACTGCAATTTGGGCTAGTTTAGTCAGAAGGGCTTTACCGATGCCTTGCCGACGATACTCTGGTAGGACAAACAAATCTTCCAGATAAATCCCTGGCTTGGTGAGAAAGGTAGAGTAGTTAGGAAAAAATAAGGCAAAACCTACAGCTTGGCCTGCGGATTCCGCTAAAATTGCTTCCACGTATTTTTGCGAACCAAAAAGATGCTCTTGCAGTGCCAAAGCGTTACCAGTTACAGCATGAGTTAACTTTTCGTATTCTGCCAATTCTTTAATCAAGCCAAACAGTGTTTCGCTATCAGCAGGTTCAGCAAAACGCACAGTCAAATTGTTATTCATTAGTCATTGGTCAGTTAACAGCTTACCCTGAGCGTAGCCGCAGGGTTGACAGTTGACAGATTATTTTCACTGTCCACTGTCTATTGTTCACTGTCCATTGTCAATTGTCCATTGTCAATTGTTCCTCAAATCAACCAACCCTTAAGCCGTTTAGCTATGTGAGGACGGCGGAGCTTGCGCATGGCTTTGCTTTGAATTTGCCGGACTCGTTCGCGGGATAGGTTGAACATGTTGCCGACTTCTTCTAAGGTGCAGGGTTCGCTGGTTGTCAAACCATAACGTAAGGAAATTACGTCTTTTTCTCTAGGGGTAAGCACATCACCTAAAACTTCCCAAATCTCCTGACGCATCATGTTTTCGTTCATTTTTGCTTCTGGAGATAGGTTGTCTTCATCTTCTAATAAATCCATCAGTTCGGTATCTTCTTCTTTACCGACTCGGTGATTTAAAGATAATGCTTGTCGCCTTAATTGTTGCAATTGGCGTAATTGTTGGACGGTGATTTCCAACCATTCTGCCATTTCCGCTTCGGTAGGGTTGCGGCTGAATTTTTGTTTGAGTTCCCTTTGAGCTTTTTTAAGTTTGTTGAGTTTTTCTACAATGTGAATTGGTAGGCGGATTGTTCTGGCATCATTTGCGATCGCTCTTGTAATTGCTTGTCTAATCCACCAGTAAGCATAGGTAGAAAACTTGTATCCTTTATCGGGATCAAACTTTTCTGTAGCTCGATTTAATCCCATCGCTCCTTCTTGAATTAAATCTAGAAAAGGTACTCCGCGATTAAGATATCGTTTAGCAATTGATACTACCAATCTCAAGTTCGAGCGAATCATTTTTCTTTTCGCTACTCGACCTTGATACAAGCGATTTTCTAATTGTTTTTCTGTTATATCTAACTGAGCAGCTACCTGAGCTTTTGTCGGATGCTGTCCTAATTGTGTTTCTAAAGCAGCTTGTAAATCTCTAAATTCTTCTAAAAATCTAACTCTTCTGGCCAATTCCACTTCTTCTTCAGGTTTTAGCAGTGGATAGCGTGCCATTTCTTTGAAAAACGCGCCTACTGCATCATCATGCTCGGTTTTATTATACCCAGAAGGCCGGGCGGCTGCCATTTCGTCCCCATCACGTTCGTCTGTTTCCAGATTTTCTATTATTGGGGTTTCTTCTATGATTAGTTCTAAATTATCAAGGCTATCAAGTGAATGCTCATCATGTTCAACAGCATTCCCTAGTATCTCCATTGTTCCCAATTCAGCAATATTCATAGTTTCCTTGAGGGATTCATGCTTTGTCTGGTACATAATTTAATGAAATATATTAACTACTGAGAATTGGTAGTTTCCCTAACTTAAGCTGTGTCTTTTTGTTGACAGCATCCAGTGTTCGTAATTTAATTTTTAGAAATTTCCATTAATTGCTAGCTGTCGGTGTGTAGCTGCTATGTTCAATTTCTTGGGATATTAATTTCGCACCCAAATTTTATTTTCTCAGTTTCCTACAAATATATTGCTTATTTTTTTATTAATCCTTTAATCTGTCAAACCCCCTCAATCTCTTTTTTATTTAACAAATAGAAAGAAATATAAGTTATTCTCCTTATTATCTTTAAAAATTATAAACTTTTATAAAGTTTTTTAGCTTTACCTGTAGAGAGATATGAGAGGAATCACATAATATTTGTTGGTCTTGATTTGTTATTAGCTTGAGTAATTTTCCCGAATGCTAATAATTTGGCAATTTATTATTTCCAAGAAATTATTTGTATAAAAGCATCTCATAGAGACAAAGGAATGAATATCTATCAATGGGCGGAAAAAAGGCTATTCCCTATTTAGTACTTAGATAAACTATTTCATCAATTTCCCAGGACATAGTTTGATTTTTTATAGTTGTCTTCAAATATTTATTGCACGTATGCTTTGGTTAAATTTGTCTAGTAGATTACATAAGAGGAAACTTATCAAGTATTATAAGTAATAAAAGTAGTAGGATTTACAATTTACATCTAAGGAAAGAAAAACCATAATCTGACAAGCTCAGTAAAGTTAAGTGGCTTGGTCTAAGGAAATAAGAAGATTTATCTTTAGAATTAAACAATTATGTATATTAATGACAACAATTCACTAGGTTTATTAGTTAGCGAAAATCAGAACTTATACCGAGCGGCAAGCAATGCAAATCAGTATGTTGAAGTATTAGTTGACTGTCCTGGTAATTCAGGATTATTCACATACCGGATACCAAATCAGTTAGAAATCAAACCAGGAGATATATTAAGTGTACCTTTTGGCCCTCAGCAATTAGGCGCGATCGCAATTCGATTATCCACACAACCCAATGTTGACATAGCGCCAGAAAAAATCCGTGAAGTAGAGGATGTAGTAACTTCTGGGTTTTTTGCTAGTGCTTATTGGGAATTATTAAATCGCGTAGCAGCGTATTACTATACGCCATTGATTCAGGTAATAAGGGTAGCCTTACCACCGGGATTATTAGGGCGATCCCAACGCAGAGTCCGCTTGATAAAAAGACAAAATGAGCAATCTTCAATTTCGTTTTTAAGTCCTCCAGCACAGCAAATTCTCAAGCTATTACAAGCCCAAAGCGCAGGAGATTATAGCTTCGCTTATTTACAGCAAAAAGTTAAATCAACTTATAGGGGAGTGCGGGAATTATTACGTATTGGTTTAGTAGAAAGTTACATAGAACCACCCCGAACAACTCGACCAAAACTGCAAAAAGCAGTGATCTTAATTAACACAATTGATAGTGATTTAACCACCAGGCAAAGAGAAATTTTAGATGTATTGCGTAGAAGTGGTGGTGAGTTATGGCACAGTGAATTGTTACAAATTTGTAGTACCAGTTCCTCTACCCTAAAGGCGATGGAACAAAAAGGCTACATTGCTATTGAAGAACGGGAAATATTACGAAAAGAACAAGCACAAGTATTAGATTTAGATACACCAAAATCATTAAATATTGCCCAAAGTAATGCCTTAGCAACTATACAAAAGCTAGACGGATTTGCTCAAGTATTGTTACATGGAGTGACAGGTTCCGGCAAAACAGAAGTATATTTACAAGCGATCGCTCCACTACTAGCACAAGGAAAATCAGCCCTAGTTTTAGTCCCAGAAATTGGTCTTACGCCTCAACTCACCGACCGTTTCCGCGCCCGTTTTGGTAACAATAAAATCAACGTCTATCACAGCGCCCTCTCCGACGGCGAACGCTACGACACCTGGAGACAAATGCTGACAGGCGATCCCCAAATTGTCATCGGCACACGCAGCGCCATTTTTGCCCCCCTACCCAACCTCGGCTTAATCATCCTCGACGAAGAACACGACAGCAGTTTCAAACAAGACTCCCCCATCCCCACCTACAACGCCCGCACCGTCGCCCAATGGCGTGCAGAACTAGAAAACTGTCCCTTAATTTTAGGTTCCGCCACACCATCGTTAGAAACGTGGGTGAGTGTGAGTCAAAATTCAAAATTCAAAATTCAAAATTCAAAATTAACAACTTCCTCATCCCCCTCATCCCCCCCTACTCCCCCCACTTCCTCATCTCCCCCACTCCCCACTCCCCACTCCCGGTTGGTGAGCGTAGCCGAACCACCACTCCCCACCCACTACTCCCCCCTCCCCGAACGCATCAACTCCCGCCCTCTACCGCCAGTGGAAATTGTAGATATGCGGCAAGAGTTGCAGGAGGGAAATCGGTCTATATTTAGTCGGTCGTTACAAGACGCTTTAGAACAACTGCAACAGACAGGACAACAGGGAATTTTATTTATCCATCGTCGCGGACATAGTACCTTTGTCTCTTGCCGTAGTTGTGGCTATGTCGTGGAGTGTCCCCACTGTGATGTGTCCCTAGCGTATCACCAGACAGAAGAAGGCGCACCGCAATTATTACGCTGTCATTACTGTAATTATGTAGCTGTACATCCTAAACACTGCCCGGAATGTAGTTCCCCTTACCTGAAATTCTTCGGTAGCGGAACTCAACGTGTTGCCCAAGAGTTAAGCCGACAGTTTCCAGAATTGAAATACATCCGTTTTGACAGTGATACCACTCGTAACAAAGGCGCACACCGTACCCTACTAACTCGGTTTGCCAATGGGGAAGCGAATTTATTAGTGGGTACACAAATGCTGACTAAAGGCTTGGACTTACCACAGGTGACACTGGTAGGTGTAGTGGCTGCCGATGGACTGTTAAACTTATCAGATTATCGCGCCAGTGAAAGGGCGTTTCAAACCTTAACTCAAGTAGCAGGTAGGGCTGGTAGAGGTGATGATCCCGGCAGGGTAATTATGCAAACCTATACCCCAGAACATCCGGTAATTGAGGCAGTCAGGTATCATGACTATCAATCTTTTGTGCAGGCTGAATTAGAACAACGGCAAGTTCTGAATTACCCACCTTATGGCAGGTTAATTTTATTGCGATTGAGTAGCCTTGATCCTATTCAAGTACAAAATACAGCTAGTGCGATCGCCACAGTCTTAAGCGACAACCCAGGCTTTGAAATTTTAGGCCCAGCACCAGCCAGTGTCATGAGGGTAGCAAACCGTTATCGCTGGCAGATATTGTTAAAATTTGCCCCTGACGCTTTGCCATATTTACCTGACTGGGACGAAGTACGCTTACTGTGTGCTGATAATGTCACTTTAACAATAGATGTAGACCCGTTAAATATTATGTGATGAAAGGGAGTGGGGAGTGGGGGGAGATAAGGGAGATGAGGGAGATTTAAGAGGGAAAAGGTGAAAGGTGAAAGGTAAGAATGAAAATCCTTTACCCCTTACCCTTTGCCCTTTCTTATGGACAACTGTCAATTGTCAATTGTCAACTGTTATAATCGCCAGAGATCGCCCACAACTAACAATCCACACAATATTATTAGCCCAAGTACGTAGAGAATTTTGTTGGTACGCTCGACTCTAAACAGAATTTCTTGGTAAGAAAGCTGGTAATTTCGGACGAGGAAATATGCTGGTGGACTGAGTAGGAAGGGTAAGAGGCGACTGAGTGCAAGCTTGAGAAACAACTTGATACTCCATAGCTTAGAGCGGAAGGGGTCTTGACCGTATTGCCAGGGAAAAGCAATTTGGACAAGCCTAATTAAAGCTTTGCTATCAGCAACTCGCAAGGACTCATATAAAGGTAGTGCTTGGGAGATGTCATCATTCGTCTGAGAAAGCGCTTCATCCAGAACAAGAACATCTTCTAACGCTGAGTTTACTCCCTGTCCGATATCTGGCGGGAAGCAATGAATAGTATCACCTAACAGCACTACCCCAATAGCTGAAGCATCTTTACTTTCTGGCTTGTGTCTCAGTAAAAATTGGAGTCCAGAACAGTATTGAGGTTTCGGGAAATAACCGCCTTCACTTTTAGCAAAACGGTCTGCTTCTTCTGGGGATAATATTTTGTCTAAGGGTAATTGAGGAAAAGATTTCTCAAAAAAGCTGTAAATTGCCTCGCCATCTTTTAAATTCCAAACCTCATGGTCTGGTTTATTTATAACATTTGCTGTCCGTGGTTCCTCTGGGTCTTTTACAGGTAATAAACCAAGACGTAAAGAACGCTGAGGATGACGCAATACGCCCATAACAACATAAGCCATTTCACTTACGGTATCTTCTTCACCCTTGTTGTCCAAAGGTAGCTTCGGTGGTAAGCTTAAAACTTTATACCTCAAACCAGCACTATCAGAGGGGAAAAGCTGCATCTGAAATTTATTCAACCCGGAGGTATCCCACTCTGCCAAGGTATTGCGAACTACAGAACGAAGACCATCACAACCAACTAGAAGACTAGGTGCAAATTTAATAAAATTATCCTTACCGACCTCAGCAATAACATCTAGTTTGTCTTCATTGTGATTGACAGGTATCTTGTTAATTTCGACACATTTAGCATTGAACAATACTTTGATATAATTTTGCCAATTATGTTCAATTTCCTGATACAACATTCTGACAAAAGCCTTTCTTGTAATCCAATAAGAAGTTTTTCGCTTAGGGTCTACAATAGGCAACTTTGATAATTTCTTGCTACCATCTGGGGCTATTCTTGTTAAGTAAAAATTTTGGGTGGAAACGCCTATTGCTGACAGTTTAGAAGTCATTCCTAGATAATCTGTGAACTTTTGACCCCGACCATCAATTAGATAATTAAAGGACTTGTCTGGTTCATAGTAATCTGCTGTGCTTCTTTGTTCTAGAACTGTGATATCAGTCCAACCGCGTTTAGCCAACATTAATGCAGTAGCAAAACCAGCCGGGCCTCCACCGACAATTAACACACTTTGATGATTATATTGTTCTGCACACATATTCTTTTTAAATTTAATAGTAAGTAGGTTTAATTTAGTCCTTCTACTTAGCTATTATTTCTTAATATGTTTATTCCTCAAAACTATTAAAAGTTAGATCCTATATTCATCCTGAGCATATACAAAATTTTGTATAATATTATACTTTTAGTTAATTTGCCATCAGGTAATTATTACAACCATTCAGTAGCCAATCTTGTGGATGTGTTGTATAAACAGGAGTGTTAATAAGTCAAATATATGTGTAAAAGTAAATTTAACTATTCTTGATGGAGACTTTAAACAGCAAGTAAAAAATAGTTATGGTTTAAACAAGTAATTTATGTAGAGTTAGTTGAGCGATCGCAGAAGTTGCCAAATTGCTCACACTCTTCTCAGTAAACAGGTTATTTTTTATATCTAATAATTAGTTTCATGACATTCCATTGGCTTTGGGTATGAAATAAATGGGACAAGGTTTGTTACAAATCGGCTTAATGCTATGTATTGTCATAGCAATTACCCCCGTTTTGGGTAGATACATAGCGCGTGTGTTCTTGGGAGAAAGAACGATACTCGATCCTTTAATGAACCCAATAGAGCGCAGTATCTATGTAATATCGGGTGTTCGTCCTAAAGATGACATGAATGGTTGGCAGTATATCCGCGCAATACTGTACACTAACCTATTCATGGGTATTTTAGTATATTCACTGATACATTATCAAAGGTTATTACCGTGGAATCCTAACGGTTTAGGTGTACCTCGCTGGGATATTCTACTGCATACAGTAATTTCCTTTGTCACCAATACTGACCAGCAACACTACGCTGGTGAGACAACCCTCAGTTACTTCTCCCAAGTAGCAGCTTTGGGATTTTTGATGTTTACCTCAGCCGCTACTGGTTTAGCAGTCGGTATTGCTTTTATTCGTGGTTTAACAGGTAAAAAGCTAGGAAATTTCTATATTGATCTCACCCGTGGGATCACCAGAATATTATTGCCCATCTCGGTAATTGGTGCGATCGTCTTAGTTTTGTTAGGCGTACCCCAAACATTAGGCCCAACATTAACTATAACTACCCTAGAAGGTGGAACACAATATATTGCCAGAGGCCCGGTAGCATCCTTCGAGATGATCAAAATGTTGGGTGAAAACGGCGGTGGTTTTTTTGCAGCTAACTCCGCTCATCCTTTTGAAAATCCCAACGGTGCGACTAACTTGATAGAAAGCATTGCCATGATTGCGATCCCCGCAGCCATGATTTATACATACGGAGTATTTGCCAAAAATATCAAACAGGCTTGGCTGTTGTTTTGGATGGTCTTTATCGTATTTGTAATTCTGGTGTGGGTAGCCGCAACTGGCGAACTACAAGGAAATCCTCTAGTTAACGGCTCTTTAGGAATAGAGAAACCGAATCTAGAAGGCAAAGAATTGCGCTTTGGTTGGGCAGAAACAGCATTATGGGCAGTGATGACAAGCGCCACCATGTGCGGCGCAGTCAACGGTATGCACGATGCTTTAATGCCTCAAGGACTATTTGCGACTTTATTTAACTTATTCTTACAAATAATTTGGGGTGGACAGGGAACTGGCACAGCTTACCTATTTATTTACCTGATTCTCACCGTATTTTTGACAGGATTAATGGTAGGACGTACCCCAGAAATCTTTGGACGCAAAATTGAGAAACGTGAAATCGTTCTCGCCAGCTTAATATTACTAATTCACCCCATAGTAGTTTTAATTCCCAGTGCGATCGCCCTAGCCTATCCTTTTTCTCTTGCGGGTATTACTAACCCTGGCTACCACGGCATTTCCCAGGTAGTTTATGAGTACGCCTCAGCCAGTGCTAACAATGGTTCCGGCTTAGAAGGACTGGGAGACAATACCCTCTGGTGGAATCTCAGCACCAGCGTTAGCATTTTCATCGGACGCTACGTTCCAATTGTGGCAATGCTACTCTTGGCTGACAGTATGTCCCGTAAGCAAACTGTACCCCAAACCCCAGGAACCTTAAAGACAGATTCCCTACTATTTACCACCGTCACCGCCGGCATAGTTTTGATATTAGGAGTCTTAACCTTCTTCCCCGTCCTTGCTTTAGGTCCCATCGCCGAAGCATTTAAACTAGCCTCTGGTAGTTAGAAGAGGCAGGGGAGCAGAGGAGCAGAGGAGAAAATAATTACTCCCTTTCTCTTTCCCCACTCCCCACTCCCCACTCCCTACTCCCTACTCCCCACCATGAACGCTGCACCTACCCCAAAAAATAAAACCCGTTCTCGCCCAAGCGATCGCCGTCAGGCACGCAAGAAAGCTAAAATCAAAACCAAAGGTATTTACCTCCGGGCAATTAGGGATGCTTTTGTTAAACTCAATCCCAAATTAGCCATTAAAAATCCTGTGATGTTTTTGGTGTGGGTGGGAACGCTCATCACTTTATCACTCACAATTCAACCTAATTTATTCGGCCCGACTCAGCAGAAAAATCCCCAGCTTTTCAATGGCATCTTAACAGCGATTTTGTTCTTTACTGTTTGGTTCGCCAACTTTGCCGAAGCCGTAGCCGAGGGTAGAGGGAAAGCCCAAGCTGATGCTTTGCGCTCAACCAAATCGGAAACCCTCGCCAAATTACTTTCACCCGATGGCACAATTACAGATGTCCCTTCCACCAACCTCAAACAAGGCGACACTGTATATGTAGTAGCTGGTGACATCATTCCCGCCGATGGGGAAGTAATTATGGGTGTCGCCTCAGTTGATGAATCGGCAATTACCGGAGAATCAGCCCCAGTCCTCAAGGAATCAGGCTCAGATATTGCCAGTTCCGTTACTGGTGGTACGCGGATTATTTCTGATGAACTCATTGTCAGAATAACGGCTGACCCAGGTAAAGGTTTTATTGACCGGATGATTGCTTTAGTAGAAGGTGCGGAACGGACAAAAACGCCAAATGAAATTGCTTTGACGGTATTGCTGGCTGTGTTGAGCTTGGTATTTTTATTTGTTGTCGCCACCTTACCTATATTTGCCTACTACGCCGATACTCCAGTCAATGTCTCAATTTTGATTGCCCTGTTAGTTGCATTGATCCCCACTACCATTGGCGGTTTACTCAGTGCGATCGGTATTGCGGGTATGGATAGAGTCGCCCAATTCAACGTTATTGCTACTTCAGGACGGGCTGTGGAAGCTTGCGGTGATGTGAACACTCTAGTATTAGATAAAACTGGCACTATCACCTTGGGTAATCGCTTGGCAGAGGAGTTTATCCCTATCAACGGTCATTCCATCGAAGAATTAGCCAGCGTTGCTTGGGCTGCTAGTGTCTTTGATGATACACCTGAAGGTAAATCTATTGTTCGTCTAGCTGAGAAATTTGGTGTAAGGTATGACCTCGACACCAACCTAGCCCAAGGCGTAGAGTTTTCCGCCAAAACACGCATGAGTGGTACTAACCTACCGGGTGGAAGGGAAGCGCGGAAGGGAGCAGTCGGAGCGATTAAGGGATTTGTGCGATCGCGCAATGGAGGAACTACCCCAGAGTTAGATACAGCCTTTGAGCGAGTTTCCCAACAGGGAGGTACACCTCTAGCAGTCTGTTTAGATAACGAAATCTACGGTGTTATCTACCTCAAAGACATTGTGAAATCTGGCATTCGAGAGCGTTTTGACCAATTGCGGCGCATGGGTGTACGTACAATCATGCTCACTGG
This sequence comes from Nostoc sp. MS1, assembly GCF_019976755.1. NCBI lineage: Bacteria > Bacillati > Cyanobacteriota > Cyanophyceae > Nostocales > Nostocaceae > Nostoc > Nostoc sp. MS1. The sequence continues at coordinate 2,888,117 of NZ_AP023441.1, read as the reverse complement.
TGACAACCGCATCACCGCTTCTGTCATTGCCCAAGAAGCTGGAGTTGATGATTTCATTGCCGAAGCCACCCCGGAAGATAAAATTAGCGTCATCCAACGAGAACAAGCCCAAGGCAAACTCGTAGCCATGACAGGAGACGGAACCAACGATGCCCCAGCCTTAGCCCAGGCTAATGTCGGTGTAGCCATGAATACAGGAACCCAAGCCGCCAAAGAAGCCGCCAACATGGTTGATTTGGACTCAGATCCCACAAAATTGATTGATATTGTCGGTATTGGTAAACAATTACTGATTACGCGGGGCGCATTAACCACATTTTCCATTGCTAACGATATTGCTAAATACTTTGCAATTATTCCCGTCATCTTTGCATCGGCTAATCTGCAAAGCCTCAATATTATGAACTTAACCAGTACCAATTCTGCCGTACTATCTGCGTTAATCTACAATGCCCTAATTATTCCCGCTCTCATACCCTTAGCTTTGAAAGGTGTACAGTTTCGACCTCTTACTGCTAATCAATTACTACAACGCAACATTTTAATCTATGGCTTAGGTGGAGTTATCGTCCCATTTATCGCCATTAAATTGATCGATGTGTTAATTACCCTCGTTGGGTTGGCGTGAAGTAGTGAGATAAAAGAGATGAGGAGGAGAAGAACTAATGACTATGGACTATTGACTATTAACTAACTATGCGTAAACAACATTTATTATTAGCGATCGCAATTACTCTCGGTGTGTATCTGCTCTTTCATCCAGCAGCTTATGCGGTTACGGGGATTACTGTAAATCAAACCTCTGCTTGGGCTTTTCGCGTATTAGCATTAGTGCTAACTGCACTTGTCATTTACTTATTTACCGTCGTTTTTCAGCCAGAACGCTTTTAATGATGCTAAATAAATTGAAGGGAAATCTACAACTACAAAATTAAAACTTCAACAGTAGCCGGAAAATTTTATATGTCACTCATTAGAGAACTTTTAAAAGCAATTCGCATTACTCTCATATTTTGGTTAATTACAGCCATCATTTATCCTCTGGCTATTTTAGTAGTTGGTCAAGGATTATTTCCCTCTCAAGCTAACGGTAGCATCATTTACCCTATAGAAGGAGCGGAACCAATTGGTTCTGCTTTAATTGGTCAAGTATTCGCTTCCGAAAAGTATTTTCATAGTCGTCCCAGTGTGACAAGATATAGTCAAGGAAGGAGAGCTAGACCAACTGGTATATCTGGTGGTAGTAATTTAGCTCCTAGCAACCCGGCTCTATTAAACCGTATTCTTGAAGAAGCAAATCAACTCCGCGATGAGAATATTCAACCCGTTGAAGATTTAATATATAGTTCTGGTTCAGGCTTAGATCCCCATATTTCTATTCAAGCAGCAAGACAACAAATAGAAAGAGTAGCCCGCGCCCGTGGTATCCAACCAGATGAAATTCTACCTTTACTTAATAAGTACACTAATGGCAGGTTTTTATGGATTTTTGGAGAACCAGGAGTCAATGTTTTACGCTTAAACGCTGCTCTTGATTTGCAAGATTTGAATAATCAGCAAAATCGATAAGATTTTTAATTGTTAACTGTTGACTATGGACTAATGACAAATTACCAATTAAAACGGGGTAAGCACAAAATATTTATTGGTATGGCTCCGGGTGTAGGGAAAACTTACCGGATGCTAGAAGAAGCGCACGCACTTAAACAAGAAGGGATTGATGTCGTTATTGGGCTTTTAGAAACCCACGGACGCAAGGAGACAGCCGATAAAGCTGAAGGTTTAGAAGTTGTACCTCGTCAGGAAATTGTCAGAGGCGGACTAACATTAACTGAAATGGATACTGAGGCTATTATCAAGCGATCGCCCCAGTTAGTGTTAGTCGATGAACTCGCTCATACTAATGTTCCTGGTTCGCCACGGGAAAAACGCTACGAAGATGTGGAAGTCATCTTAGCCGCAGGGATTGATGTCTATTCCACAATGAATGTGCAGCATTTGGAAAGCCTCAATGACGTAGTAGCGAGAATTACTGGTGTTGTAGTTAGGGAGCGTGTAGCCGATAGGATTCTTGATGATGCAGACGAGATAATAGTAATAGATGTTACACCAGAAACATTACAAGAACGGTTATTAGAAGGGAAGATTTACGCACCACAGAAAATTCAACAATCTCTGGATAACTTTTTCCAACGCCGTAATTTAATTGCGTTGCGGGAATTAGCCTTACGTGAAGTAGCAGACAACGTAGAAGAAGAAGCGATCGCCACTATCCCCAACGGACAATTTTGTAACATTCATGAACGAGTTTTAGTCTGTGTATCTACTTACCCCAATTCAGTACAACTTTTACGCAGGGGTGCAAGAATATCTAACTACATGAATGCACCCTTATATGTATTATTCGTTGCTAATCCTGAACGCTTCCTAACTAAAGAAGAAAGCTTACACATAGATACTTGTGAGAAATTGTGTAAAGAATTTGACGGCACTTTCATTAGAGAGACTAATAATAATGTAGCTCAGGCGATCGCTCAAGTTGCAGAAAAATATCGTATTACACAAATAGTCATTGGCGAAAGTCAGCGTTCTCGTTGGCAAATGTTCCTTAAAGGTTCTTTAACGCAAACATTAGTCCGCTTACTAAAAAATATCGATATACACATCATAGCCAGCGAAAAAGTTTCTGCATCCAAACGCTGATAGCAAGCCATTAAACATTAAATTTTAGTATGAATCAAATTAGGTCGCGTCTGAGTCATCTGGTACTTCACCAAGAGTTTGCTGTGAGGCATGACGGATATGAAGTAGACGAACTGTAGATATTTCTTGCCCATCTACAATTGTGAAAATTATCCTGTATGAATTGCGTCCTCGACCGTAAAGTATTTGGCGGATTTCTTGGCTAAAGTAATCATTTTCTCTAGCTAGAGAACATCGCTTTGGCATTTGTGATAGAGACTGGATGATTTGCAGTAGCCCTACATACCATTGGCTTGCTTTCTCAGGAGAAGTAACTTGAGACAACTGTAAAAATATTTTGTCTGCTTCTGATTCTGCTACGCTGGAAATTTCTACACGATATTTCATGAATCAATAGGTAGGTTATATTTGCGACGCTGTTCCTCAGCGAACTCATCAAAGGAACGATATCTACCCGCTTCAAAGTCTTCTAATCCTCGTTGAATGCCCTCAATAGCTTCTTGAGAGTCTTGCAACTCCCACTCTAGGATACCTTCTAGCAATTCAGAAGCAACCGAACTCACATCTTTTCCTTGTTGTGCTGCTTTCTGGCGCAGTCTGGCTTCTAATTCTGGATTCAAGGAAACAACGATCGCCATAATTGGGTACTTTGCCTTTATGTGTTTAAATCCTATTTTATTTTAAAAAGCTAAAATGCGGTTGAGACTTAATGAGCGATCTCTCAACAGCAATTATAGATTACTGCTATGTCATTATTAACTGAAGCCTTAGAGCAAATACTTAAATGGGAGCAAAAACATTTTCCATCACAAGTAACATTATTACAGCCCGGTCTTTCAGATGAGGAAATAGACCAAATTACTCAAGATTGGTCAGTTCAGTTACCAACAGAAGTTCGTGAACTATATAAATGGAGAAATGGCTCTATACCTGATGATATCGGTCTCTATGACTATATTTTTGATGGGTTTACATTTCCTACTTTACAGGATATATCAATAACATATCAACCTGGTACAGAAGATGATAGATGGAGATTTAGTAACCATTTCCACTCCAACTTTCTAAAGCTATTTTTTAGTCCTGAAGAAAGTGACCAAGGTTATATTATAGTCAGTAAAAAAGGAGAAATAAACTGGCTAGATTTCGGTTACTGGTCAGATGGTTTCTGGATTCGTGAAATGTACTATACCAGCCTTACAAATATGATGCTAACCATAGCAGAATATAGGCAAGAAAATAATAGTAAGAGCATGATATGATATTCATCTACCGATAAGAAACATAAAGGTATTCATATTTGGTATAAATATAACTCATATCAATTTGCTGAATCTGAGATAGAAAACTTATTAAGTCTGCCATCTTGGGAATCCATAGAAAGGATAGTCTTAGATTGGATTAAATTTAATAATCCAAAAATACCAGAAGTTTTAGCACAGTTAGTTCAAAAAATCGGTAATAATAGTGAAGATCCGCGCATTCGTCAAATAGCGACAAGACTTATCTATCAGGAAGATGATTGTAAGAAAATAAGATTTCGCTTGAAAAGCCTACAGGAAGAATACTGGCAAAGTCGTTCCATAGCTAAACTTTCTTTATATATGAAGTTGTTAACTGAATCAGAATATAGCGTCAATAATATTAGTGAATTAGAATACAACGAAATTAGATGTTATGTAGAAACTTTAGAAGATGAAGAAATAATCACTTTCATAAATGCTTCAGAAAGTAGTGAGGCAATAATTAAACGAACAGTGGTATTTCTACTTTTTATGCTAAAAAGTGTAGACGTATTAATTGATTCTTTGAAAAACGATGATGCAGATATTCGTAAAGAATGTGTATGGGCATTAGGAGAAATTGGAGATTACAGAGCAGCAGAGGCAATAATTGTAGCTTTACAAGATAGTAATGTTGAAGTAAGAGAAGCTGCACGAGAAGCTTATGAAAAAATGGTTTTAAAATTTCCAGCAATTATTAACATGGTTCCTTTTTAGACAAATAACTTCTAAAATTGGATTGACAATGGTTTTACTGCCGATGGGTGCTAGGTGTTTGGAAACTGCACCACATCAATTTAGATATGTGTAATCATTTATTAACTTTTGGTTACTTCAGCTTCAAACTCAACTTGTCGGTATAAATCAGCGATCGCAATTTCTATATTCACAGATTCAAGCCGCAATTTGTCATCTAAATTATACTCATACAATACCCATTTCCCCTGTTCATTGCGCCGGAATACTTCTACACCCGGTTGTGTTACTTGGACTAAGACATATTCTTGTAAAGTTTGAGAACGACGATATGCAGCAAACTTTTTCCCGCGATCAACTGCTTCGGTTGAAGGTGATAACACTTCAATAATTAAACTAGGAAATTGTATTAATAGTGGATCATTATCGCGTTCGTCGCAAGTAACCACCACATCAGGATAAAAATACTTCTGTCCTGGTTCCACTTGCACCTTCACATCTACAATGTACACTTCGCAGTAGCGATCGGCTAAAGCATCATCTAATAATCTGAAAAAATTGCCAGAAACCCGATTATGGTTGCGCGTACCACCAACCATTGCAACAACTTCACCATCCCAATATTCGTAGCGTAGTTCTTGGGCTGATTCCCAAATAAAATATTCCTCAGCATTCATGAAAATGCTATCGGGTAAAGTAACCATCTCTAAATCGGGCAATGATTTACTCTTATAGGATAGCGGAAAAAACTTATTACTTTTGAATACTTCAGTACGTGTACAAATCAGCCTGCAATGCAATTTCACATAAAAATTTGCTCAAGTGTGAATCACTCAGCAACAATTTCTGGTGAAAAAATTGATCTGGTTGGGGAAGAAACCAGGATAATGAAGCATAATTAACCTTTATAGCTTTGAGCGATGCTATCACCCAAGATGGTTCATCCTCAAAACTTGTGATTCAACTTAAGTAATTGACTATGAGTACAGCAAATATTGCGCCAGCTATACGTGTGGGAGTTCTAGGTTTTGGTGGACTCGGACAAGCAGCCGCCAAGGTACTTGCAGGTAAACGGGAAATGACCCTAGTAGCAGTGGCAGACCAAAAAGGTTATGCTTATGCCGCCGAGGGTTTAAATTTTAAAGATTGCATTGCTACCTATCAGTCTCAAGGTTCAGTCGGTTATTTAGAACCTATCGGCAATTTAACCAATAACAGTATTCAAGATTTAATCGACAGCGCCCAACCTGTAGACGGCTATTTTCTGGCTTTACCCAACCTACCCAACGATTTTATCCCTTCCGTAGCTAGACAATTTATTCAATCTGGTTGGCGTGGTGTGCTGGTAGATGCGATTAAGCGTACCAGTGCGGTAGAACAGCTAATTGCTATGAAAGAAGAATTGCAAGCGGCTGGTATTACCTACATGACAGGATGTGGTGCAACACCCGGACTGTTAACCGCCGCCGCCGCCTTAGCCGCCCAAAGCTATGCCGAAATTCATAAAGTAGAAATTACTTTTGGTGTAGGTATTGCCAATTGGGAAGCTTACCGCGCCACCGTCCGTGAAGATATTGGACATATGCCTAGTTACACAGTCGAAGCCGCTAGGGCGATGACTGATGCAGAAGTGGAAGCATTACTAGACAAAACTAACGGCGTGCTGACCTTAGAAAATATGGAACACGCCGATGATGTCATGCTAGAGTTAGCAGGGATAGTAGAGCGCGATCGCGTGACTGTTGGTGGTGTAGTTGATACCCGCAATCCTAAAAAACCCCTCAGCACCAATGTAAAAGTCACAGGACGTACCTTTGAAGGGAAAATTTCTACCCATACCTTTACATTAGGAGATGAAACCAGCATGGCAGCCAATGTCTGTGGCCCCGCATTTGGTTATCTCAAAGCTGGCGTACAGTTGCACCAACGCGGTATCTACGGCATATTTACGGCGGCGGAAATCATGCCTCAGTTTGTCAAGTAATATCATGTCCGTTTAAACACTTATCATATCGTGAGGGTTGGTAATAGGTAATGGGTAATGGGTGAGTCTCCCACTGTAGGAAACTGGCGTGGCTTACTTCTCCGTAGGACTATCCGCAGGGTAGTGGCTCAAACAATTACCTATTAGCTATTACCAATTACCCAAGGCTATTACAACCAAGCTCTATCATATTGAACTGGCCAATGTTTCTCATGTCCTAGTTGTTTGGCTGCTAAGTGTGGCCAGTAAGGGTTGCGGAGGAGTTCGCGCCCTAACAGAACTATATCGGCTTTACCACTACGAATAATTTGGTCGGCCTGTTCTGGTGTCGTAATTAAACCTACCGCACCTGTAGCAATATTCGCTTCTTGGCGAATACGTTCGGCGAACTGAGTTTGGTATCCGGGTTTCACAGGTACATTAATACCTGGTATCGCACCACCGGAAGAACAATCTATTAAATCTACGCCTAGTGATTTAAGTTTGTCACTAATGGCAATACTTTGTTCAATATCCCAACCCTTATCTATCCAGTCGGTAGCAGAGAGGCGGACAAATAAAGGATAAGACTCTGGCCATACCTCACGAACTGCCTCAACTACTTCTCGTAGTATGCGGGTACGGTTTTCAAAACTACCGCCGTAATCGTCTTGACGTTGGTTAACTAAGGGGGAAAGGAATTGATGTAGCAAATACCCGTGGGCTGCATGAATTTCTATTACTTTAAAACCAGCTTGCAAAGAACGCTTGGCAGCTTCTACGAAGGCTTGGATAACTTGCTGGATACCTTCAATACTCAGGGCTTCGGGTACTGGGCTTTCTTTACTAAAAGCGATCGCACTACTAGATACTACAGGCCGCCAACCCTCCTGAGACTCATCTAAAACTTTTCCCCCTTTGCTGGGTTTAGCGGTGCTGGCTTTTCTCCCGGCGTGGGCTAGTTGAATACCTGCTACAGCACCAAAGTTATGAATCAAGCTGACAGTTCTCGCTAAAGCTTCTATATGTGCATCTGACCAAATTCCCAAATCTTGGGGGCTAATGCGTCCGCGAGGTTCCACAGCCGCCGCCTCTGAGATGACTAAACCCGCCCCACCTACAGCACGAGAAGCTAAATGAACCAAGTGCCAATCATTGGCAAAGCCATTAGTACTGGAATATTGACACATCGGTGACACGGCGATGCGGTTGCGAAAAGTTACTTCACGAATCCTCAATGGTTCAAATAGGTGTGTCATTGGTATTGGTTCCTTCTCTTGCTAGGTGAAAGAAATTTAATAATTCGTAATTCGTAATTCTTAATTCGTAGTTAGTAGTTCGTAATTTAAGGGCTTTGAATTAGTTTTCTTTGGCGTGTATTAAAGTGAATTAGTGCAGCGATAGTTATTAGACTGAATCCCAATGCACAAACACCATTCCAGTGCCATAAACCCCAAACGTAAGTACCCATAAAAGAACCTAGTGCGCCACCACTGTAATTTATGACCATATAAACCGTGTTTAAACGGCTTTCGGCATTGGGAACCAAGTTATAAACACGAATTTGGTTGGAGATATAGCCAGTGTGCATCCCCAAGTCTAAAATGATCACTCCCACCACTAGACCCATTAAATAAGTTCCCGCTAACCAAAGGATGACAAAAGCTGATAAGACAAGGGACACCGCTATTCCTACTAACATTCTTGGCCCACGCTCGTCTGTTAATCTGCCAACAATAGGGGTACTAATAGCACCCATAATACCAGCTAAACCAAATAGACCCGCAACTTGAGCGTTGAAATTATAAATAGGTGACTCTAAAAGAAAGATTAAACTAGCCCAAAAGATATTAAAGGCGGCAAATATTAAAGCAATATTAAATGAAGCTTCTCGCAATACAGGTTGCTGGCGAAATAAATCTACAAGACTTGCCATTAATTGCTGATAAGAGAGTGTAGATGAGGGCTTACTTACAGGTATTTCTTTTCTAACTATTAAAGCTAAGATGATCATCAAACCTGCGGCGATCGCATATACACTCCGCCAACCAAAATGTTCGCCAATTGCCCCACTAACAGTCCTCGCTAACAGGACACTAAGAATCATGCCACTTAATAATGTGCCAATTACTTTACCCCTTTGTTCTGGGGCTGTCATATATGCAACCAAGGGCAACACTAAATGCGCCACAATACTACAATAACCTAGCGCAAAACTAGCTATAGATAACCAAATCAAATTAGGAGATGTGGCTTCAGCTACTAAAGCGCAGGACAGCAACAATAGCATCGTAGTAATTAAATTGCGGCGTTCCATTCTATCCCCCAAGGGAACTAGCAAAAGTAGCCCCGTTGCATAGCCCATTTGAGTTAAGAAGGGAATAAATCCTACTTGTTTGACAGGAATTTCTAAGCTGCGTCCGATGTGTCCTAGTAGTGGTTGGTTATAGTAAACATTGGCGATCGCTAATCCACAGGCGATCGCTAATATTAAAACTGTACTACGCTTACTAAAGCTGTTATTAGCGGTAGTCAGAGCTGTTTGCTCTTGAAAATCCATTACGATGCGCCTTAACTATTTATCCATACATTTATACCAATTCGCCCTTAAAAAAGCTTTCTACTTCAGCTTTTTCTCACTCTGTTTTTTAATCGCCGCCTGTATCTCTTCACACTGGCATTCCCAAATATCTTGTTTGCCTTGTCCCTTATTTATTTGTAACTGTAAGCTTTCTGGTAATGTTGTGGTTTGGTTAGTTGGGTCAATTTCTATCCCTAATAGTTCTTTCTCAATGTATCCAAAAAACATGATTGCAATCTCCTGTAATACGAATGTATTATCTTCTGCGTATTTTTTGCATTTTAAAAACTGCTTATATAAGAAATTATCAATATATATTTAACTTTTAAGTATCTCGTTAAATAATAATTTGTTTTGTTTTCTTAAACAAAAATTCTTTTTTGTTTAACTCTGAGTCTGAACCGTTATCATATTTTCTCATCGTAGGTATTAATTATCAAAAATAATCAATTGCAAAAATTGAGCAAGTATACTTATATAAACATCTAAATCCATTACCAAAAAATAGTATTTGTATGATTTATGGCATATTAGTTTCAGAATTAATATTGAGTTTTTAAGCAGACCATCTCTTAAACTATGGCTAATAAATTTTTTATTCTTCAATTGAAAAGCCAGAGTTTAAAACATTGGTAACTACACTGCTTCAACAACTGATTTCGTCCAAAAAATAACGACCGTCATTATCTACAGGAAAAGGATAGCCCCAGTCGCCCAATTGATTGAGGTTGGTGTAAGTCTGATCCAATACCCGTTCCATCCAACGCCATTCTGAGAGGAACCCCCCTAATGCTTCTCGGCTAGCCATTGCGGCTTCCCGTTGTTGGGGTTCTGGTGGCACCACACACCAGTCCCAGAAGGTGCGGTGGCTCCGCTCGTTCCGCAGTAACCCTTATCTACTAAAATTACCTTGGCTCCGTTAGATGCTGCATTCCAAGCTGCCCAAGTTACAGACGGCCCACCGCCGATAACTAAAACATCAGCCTCTAGTTCTAGTTGCGAGTTGCTGCCTAACTCCGATTGATAAGCACTCACGATGTTTCAAATCTCCTAACTTTTTAAATATCAAATTCAGTTATCAGCCATCACGTTGAGATTGAGATAACTGCTCACAAGCTACGTTTAGACTATTGAGAAATTCAACCATCAATATAATACGTTAATTCTATAGATTTACCGTATTATATAAGTATGAGATTTGCATAGATTAAGGAAAAATACAAGAGGATATTAAGAATTAGTGATAATGCTCACCAAAAATGTGATTATGGCAACAAAAAAGTCCTAAAAATAAAGGACAAGATTTCTCTTGTCCCAAAATAAAATAGCAAATGGTGTGCGAATAAATTTCGATGCGCCTGATGACATTAGCTTTCTGTGGTCGTGTCTGAATAGAACTGTAAGCGACCAACGCCGAGTGACTGCCCGGCTGTTTGCTTTCCAGAAGGAAAAGCGGTTACATCAAATAAATATACCCCATCATAGAAGGGATTGCGATCGGGACGTAAACCAATTGTCACAGTTTGCCCTGGTGGTATGGGAGAATCAAAGGTGACAGTTACAGTCTGTCTTTGTGTGTCACTTCTGAGTGTTCTCACTGCTAAACTTTGTCCTTGACGGTGGCGCGTACCGACAAAGGCGATCGTTTCATTTGGTGCAAACTCAATATTTTCCGTTCCACTCCGTTGGGTAAAGGTTACTTGCTGTAACGCTTCTCCGGCTGCGGCTGGTACTTCTACAGTAAAGTAGTAGGTGGGGTTAGGGAAGCTAGTATCAGTGTATGGGGTGGAAGCACTAACTAGACGCGGCGGTTGAACAAAAGCAACCTCACCATTACTAAGAGTCACTGCATTTGCTATATGCGGCAATGACGAAATTCCGGTACTAACTATTAAAAGTGTACCTAAGAATTTATGTACGTATTTCATGATTTGATTTACCTCTCCGTACGCTTTTATTTGTGAGATTGGTATAAAAGCACCACCATATCAACAAACAAATTCATCAACTACAGCGATTAATGATTGTACTGTAATTAAATTTGTTGACTTATTTTTATGCTTATTTCATTGTTTTATAAGTATAGCAACTCGAAATTTATTAGCACTAAAATCAGAATTTTTTATTTTTATTAATAGCAAAAATATTAGTTATTATGAGCAGATTTTAATGACCGAAAAGACGATGATTTTATGAGTCTTTTGAGACACAAACAACTATATATCAGTAGACAAACAGTAGTTTAATTTATTACGTTTACAAAAGCTGAAGTTACTAAATGCAAGTATAAAACTCAATGTAATTTTTTATTATTGCTATCTCTGTGTCTTTGTGTCTCCCTTCGGGTTCACCAGTCGACGACGAAGGGAAACCCTCCTACAGCGCTGGTTCACTGTGTTTAAACAATGAGTATGATGATTTATTCAACTTTATTATGCAGAAATTTTCTAGATTGTACTGATGCCAAATTGATAACACCCGTAAGTAATGTTAGAACTACTGAGCTTCAGTATTTATCAATAGAAAAATAATAAATTGAATAATATTTTAAATTTTTACGAAAATGTGATGACAAAGATTGTATCCATTGGCTATTCATGGATCAAATACTACTCCTTGACTAAGGAGATTTTATGTCATTGCAATCTGGATTAGATGCCTTTCAAGCAGGGCGTTATCAAGAAGCAGTTCAACTACTAGAACAGTTCTGCCGCAATTGTGCTGATCAAAATTCCTCAGACTACCTATCTGCGCAAATGTGGCTGATGAAAGCGTATCAAGGTGCAGGCGAACCAGAAAAAGCTGCGATTATGTGTCAAAAGCTGATGATGAGCCAAAACCCAGAAGTACGCAGTTGGGCCCAAAAAGCTAGCCAAACCTTACCGCAAAATCTCCAAAGCCAGTCTAACGCCGTCCAAAAAGCGGGGCGTGCGGCTACATCTGGCGTGAAATTAGCGATGGGGGGCGTTGGTGGTAGTTTGGTATTAGCCTCTGGTGTCACCATGACCTTGCTATTTGGCATGGTGTTGGCTTTAGGTTTGAGCTTAGTATTTATTTTAGGTAGCGACGACCCAGTGCAAGGGCTGGCGATCGCAATTGGTATTACCCTAGTTTTTAATATTCTCGCCTTCTTCCTGTCTCCCTTCCTCATGGACTTAACCCAAAGCTGGCTTTATCAAACTCGCTGGGTAGAGTTAGCAGAGGTGGAAAGCTATAGTCCAGAGACAGCCAGAGTTATTCGCCAAGTTTGTCAGCAGAAAAACCTCAAAGTTCCCCGCCTGGGCATTATTAACGACCAAAACCCTACGGCTTTTACTTACGGTTCCTTGCCTAATAGCGCCCGCCTAGTTGTCAGCCAAGGACTTTTCACTTACTTAGATGACGATGAAATTGCTACCGTCTACGCTCATGAACTAGGACACATCGTCCATTGGGACTTTGCCGTCATGACGATAGCCTCTACCCTAGTGCAAATTTGCTACTTGATATACAGCACAGCCAGAAGACTGGGACGCGGCGGCGGCGATAGCAAAATCAAAGATGCAATGCAAACAGCCGCTTTAGTGGCGTACATATTTTACTTGGTCGGTACTTACCTAGTTTTGTATCTCTCCCGTACTAGAGAATACTTTGCTGACCACTTCGCCGCAGAAACTACAGGCAACCCCAACGGCTTATCCCGCGCCTTAGTCAAAATTGCTTACGGGATACTAGAAGAAGGTTCACGGTCAAAAGAGCCTAGTCGCTTAGTTGAAGGAACAAGGGCTTTAGGTATCTATGACCCCAAAGCCGCCGCATCAACTGGTACAGCCTACCGTGTAGCCTCCGATACTCAAAAAATTGGTCGCGTCTTTTTGTGGGATATTTTTAACCCGTGGGGTTGGTGGATGGAGTTAAATTCTACTCACCCTCTGACTGGTAAACGAGTCCGCGCCCTCAGTACCTACGCCGAACAGCTAGGTTTACCAACTGAGTTTGATATGGGACGAGTCATCGGTGAAGGCAAAACCTTGAGTAAGAGTAAGCTTTACGGTAACTTCTTCTTAGATGTGGTGTTGTATGGGGCGGAAACCATCGGTTTCTTAACAGGTTTGGTTATCTCTACCATCCTTTGGGCAAGTAACTCGCCTTTGGCTTTTGCTGCGCCATTCATTGGTATAGGGATGGGAATTATCATCAAAGCTTTTGTAATGTTCCCCGACTATAAACAAGCGCCAGAAACCGACGTTCTCACCCTCATGTCAGACCCTTACGCCAGTCCATTACGTGGACAACCCGCCAAGTTGGAGGGTGTATTAATTGGTCGTGGTGATGCAGGTTATAAGTTTGGTTCTGATTTGAAGATTCAAGACCGTAGTGGAATGCTGTATTTACAATACTCCTCTCGCTTTGGCCCCATCGGTAATTTTTTGTTTGGGATGAAGCGAGTACAAAGCTTGCTTGGTCAAGATGTCGGGGCTGTAGGTTGGTTCCGTCGTGGCGTTGCGCCTTGGATGGATTTAATTCAACTTCAAAGTGAGAACGGTACTATCGTAAATAGTTACCATCGTTTCTGGTCATTCGTCCTTGGCGGTGGATTAATTGTTGCAGGTATTGTTTTCAGTGTGTTGTTGAGTAGTTAATAGTTAAATTTCTTCTCTGCTATTATTTCTAGGGCAGTTATTAACCGCCCTATTTTTATTTTGAATTGTCCAGCATCAAAAGTGTCTCTAAATCAATCCTACTATCACCCAGTAAGTACCATCTGGTGCAATCAATCCAAACGATGGTTCGCCAAATTCGTTAGTTAAAATTGGGCTAATATTTGTCTCCGCACTCTGGCTGACTCGTTGATGAAAAGACGCGATATCATCAACTTTATATGTAAACAAACTCAATCCCGAAGAACCGGGTTGAGAATAATCGCGCTTATCTGGTGTGGAATAAAGCGGGCTGTAAACTTGAAACAAGCCTACATTGGTTTTAGGTGAACTAAAAGCCGAAAGATAAAACTCTTGCCCTTCAGATAATATCAATATTTGGCGAGTAGAAGGATTTTGATAACCCGATCGCTTACTATTAGTTAGTGGTATCAATCCAAAAACATCGGCATAAAACGATACAAAGCTATGATCAGAAGTAACCAAGCTAGAGTGAGTCCCTTCACTTACTAAGAGTGGGGAATCTGGCTCAATTGTGCCGTAGCCAGGGCAGTTATAATTGTAACGTTGGAAAAATGCCTGTCTTGTTTCAGCCCCAATAACAAACATTTCCCGCACACCGACAAAGCGATTATATAAGCCAGTACCAACATTACCGATCGCTTCAATAGCACGGACAGGTTCAGTATAAATCCAGTGTCCGCCGTTAGCTTTATCATCAGTAAAAGCATCAGCGATCGCATAAATATCTTTAGTTAGGGCTGGCTGAATAAGGGCGAAAGATAGCAGAATGAAGAGTTTCAGGGTCAGGAAAGAAAAATAAGGTGAAAAGAAAAAGGGTAAGATAAGTAAAAATCCTTGTAGCAAGTTGCGTTAAAATGTATCGAAGAGCGCAAAAGCAAGAAAAAGCAGCAGAAAACTTTGAACTACCCTTTGGGGGAAAACTAGCGTCAGATAACCGATGGGTAATCATGGCGAACATGATACCTTGGTCAAAATTTGAAGCAGAGTACGCAGAAATATTTTCAGCAAGAATGGGAGCGCCAGCCAAAACATTTAGAATGGCGTTGGGAGCATTAATAATTAAAGAAAAATTAGGAATAAGTGACAGAGAGACAGTAGAACAAATTCGGGAGAACCCGTATCTGCAATACTTTATAGGAATGTCAGCATATAGTAATGAATCTGCATTTGACCCGTCAATGCTAGTTCATTTTAGAGAAAGGATAGATATAGAATTAGTCAATAAAATCAATCAAGAAATAGTCAGGAAGATGTTAGAAAATAAACAGGAGGTAGAAGTAAGAGCAAAAAAGCCAGAGGTCGAGGATTCAAAAAGTAAGCCAGCCAATAGAGGAAAATTAATATTAGATGCTAGTTGTGCGCCAGCAGACATAAGTTATCCGACAGATTTAGGATTATTAAATCAAGCCAGAAAGCAAACAGAAACAATCATAGATACATTATATAAGTCCTTATTAGTAAGAAATATCAACAAACCAAGAACCTACAGAAACAAAGCAAGAAAGGATTATTTAGCAGTAGCCAAGAAAAGAAAACCAACAGTTAAAGAAAGAAGGAAAGCTATCAGAAAGCAACTGCAATATATCAACAGAAATTTAACTCATATTCAGCAGCTAATAAATTTAGGTGCGTCACTATTAAAACTGAGCAACAGTCAATATAAGATGTTGCTAGTAGTAGCAGAAGTTTATCGTCAACAGTTATGGTTATATGAAAATCAAAAAATTAGTATACAAGACCGCATTGTCAGTTTAAACCAACCACACATTCGTCCGATTATCCGAGGTAAAGCCGGGAGAACAGTAGAGTTTGGGGCTAAGTTTTCAGCTAGTTACTATGATGGCTATGTATTTTTAGACCATATTAGTTGGGACAACTTTAACGAATCAGGAGACTTAAAATCACAAGTAGAAGCATACAAAAACTACACCGGATATTATCCTGAATCAGTTCATGTTGATAAGATTTATCGGACGAGGGAGAATCGAGCTTGGTGTCAAGAAAGGGGAATTAGAATTAGTGGCCCACCACTAGGTAGACCCCCCCAAAATGTCAGCCCTGAAAAGAAGAAACAAGCCGCTTATGACGAAAGGATTCGTAATTGTATTGAGGGCAAGTTTGGACAAGGTAAACGAAGATTTAGCCTTGGTAGAGTTATGGCTAAACTTCCTCATACTTCTTTCACCGCTATTGCCATAACTTTTTTAGTTATGAATCTTTCTACTCTGCTATTACGGCTTTTTTGTGTATTTTTTTGCCTATTTTTCAAAACTGAGTCTTTTTTTACTTCTTCTATTATCGAAACTGATATTTCATTAAACCTTAAACAACAAAAACTTATCTTTTTTCTGGACTGACTACTTAATCAATTTTTCTCTTCCTTTGAAATGACTTTTTCAGCAAGCCCTAGTTAAAGAAGCAAACCAGCGACTACCAACGACCACCGGCAAAGTATTACCAAGACCCTCATTCCGAGGTTCTTGCCACCCCATCACCCGCACTAGTCCGTGATTTGCCGAGTTCCCATTTTGCAGCCGCAATGATATTAAATCTGACTTATAGCCATAGAGTAAACCAGCTTGTTCTGCTGTGAATTGACCTCTATTTAACGTGAGTTCGATGAGAGAAGAAAGCCAGAAAGCTAGTATAAAAAGGAATTGGCGAACAAGGAAATCAAAGAACAGTAAAATTTATGGCAAGAGGGTGAAAAAAACATAAAAAAAGACCGAGACTAAAAAATATCATTACAAAATCAGGGTCTCGGCTATGTCTACTATTGTATCTCGCCTCGATATTACACAAGTATTCTGTGATGTAGATGATTTCTGTAAACAGTGGGAACAGTTATGGCAAGTGATCCCACAGCTACCATCGATAACAGGAGAACGTCGTAGTCGCTCAAGGATGAGCATATCGGAAGTGATGACAATAGTCATTGCCTTTCATGGTAGTGGATATCGAACATTTATTGATGCCGTGGTGCTTAATGCTGTTGTGCTGCTTTTTGCATACAAGGACAGGAGAAATTACGGGAATTAGTTTTATTGATTCAACGCCTATTAATGTGTGCCATAATTGCCGCGCCCATGCACATAAAGTATTTAAAGGATTAGTAAATTGGGGCAAAAACTCGGTCGGTTGGCACTTCGGATTCAAACTTCATTTGATAATTAATGACCAAGGTGAATTGTTGGCATTTAAATTAACTTCTGCCAACGTAGATGACCGCAAGCCAGTGCCAGAAATGACTGAGGATTTGATTGGCAAACTGTTTGGTGACCGAGGATATGTTTCACAAAAATTATTTGAAGAGTTATACGAACGAGGTTTAGAGCTAATTACTAAATCCAAGAAAAACATGAAAAATCGCTTGGTCAAGTTGCTTGATAAAATTTTGTTACGTAAACGAGCAGTCATTGAATCAGTGAATGACCATCTCAAAAATATTTGTCAAATAGAACACTCTCGACATCGTAGTCCACTTAACTTTTTGGTTAATTTAATGGCAGGCTTGGCAGCTTATACTTATTTGCCTAAAAAACCATCTATTGATATTTATCCAAAAGACTTGCCTGCTCTACCTCCTGCCATTTTTTAGCTCCGTCGAACTCACGTCTATTTACTTCTCTGTAGCCAAACTCAGTCCAGTATTTCAAAGTAGCTTCAATATCTTTTGAGCCAACACAATTTTCAAAAATGCCGCTAATCATAAAAGTTATTAGTCATTGGTCATTAGTCATTAGTCCATAGTCATTAGTTATTCTCCTCGGCTCCTCTGCATTTTCATTCCCCTTTTATTCAAATAGAAAAACTCACCAAATACTGATGATATGCAGGTATTTTGGTGAGAATTTAGCTAGGGGAGTTGAAACTTGGGGAAAAAGAACCGGGTAAGGGAGATAAAATATGCCCAAAACCCGATGTGACACTGAGGTTAATCTATGGGGTCTGCACCAATGGCACTGAGAGCGGCTTTAGCTATGACTATATCTTGGTCGGTAGTCCCACCACCAACACCAATGGCTCCTACATGAACGCCACCAAAACGAATAGGCAAACCGCCACCAAGGTTAGTTAATAAATTGCCTGATGCTAAAGGTAAAGCTACAGCCAAGTTATCAGAAAATGTGCCAGTAGGGCGACGAATCGAAGCCGATGTTTGGGCTTTGCGTTTGCTGGTTTCGACGCTGTGAGGCGTTGCTCCATCACCTTGCACAAAAGCAACTAAAGTCAGTAGTGAGTTGTAAACAGCGATGGATACACCAACGCCTAAATTCTGACTCTCTTTTAACCCTGCTTTAACTGCGGTCAATGCAGTATCAACAGTAATTAACTCAACGGTTCTAGTAGGCGTAGATGTTTGTACCATAATTCCTATTTGTTACGAATTAGCCTAACCAACTGCTACAGCTTGCCGTTCGCGTCGTGCTACCTCTGCACGTACCAGAGGAATTACCTCACGTCCATAGTCAATGGCATCTTGTAAAGGATCAAAACCACGAACTAAAAGTGTCGTCACACCTGCGTCGTAGTAATCAACCAAAGCTTCAGCAACTTGTTCTGGTGTACCAACTAAAGCAGTAGTGTTACCTGCTGCACCTGTGGCGGCGGCTATCGGTGTCCACAAGCGCTTATCGTAGACTTCACTATTTGCCGCGAAATCTAGTAACCGTTGTGAACCTACAGCCTGTGGTCTAGCTGCGGGAGCTACTTTCACCCCTCCCCGTAATTCTTGAATACGTGCCAAGATGTTGTGTGCTTTTTCCCACGCCTCTTGTTCGGTTTTACCAAGAATAGGTCTAAGAGAAACGCTAAAGCGAATAGAACGACCAGGAAGTAAAGCAGCTTTGACTTGGGCTATACGTTCTTTAACAGCCGCAATTGGTTCACCCCAGAGAGCATAAACGTTACTGTGCTTGGCTCCTACTGTCACAGCTGGGCCAGATGCACCACCAAAGTAAATAGGAATGTGGGGCTTTTGTAGAGGTTTGACGGCAGAGAAAGCATCTTTGACGCGGTAAAATTCGCCTTCGTAATCGAATGGTGTATCGCTTGTCCAGACACGACGGACGATTTCTAGATACTCATCAGTGCGGCGGTAGCGGTTATCATGGTCTAACCAATCACCGTCTTTTTGTTGGTCAGCATCACTACCACCAGTAATGATATGTATGGCAATGCGACCGTTAGTAAAGTGGTCTAGGGTTGCTGCCTTACGCGCCGCGAGAGTAGGAGCAACAAACCCCGGTCTATGAGCAATCAAAAAGCCTAAACGCTCTGTAGCCGCAGCCGCAAAACTAGCAACTGTCAAACCATCAGGGCTACTAGAACTATAACCAATTAATACTTTGTCAAAGTCGCCATCTTCGTGCGCTTTGGCAAACTCACGCACATAAGCAGGGTCAATAATATCATCGCCTAAGCTACCAGTAGGGCTATTCAACTCTGAAGCAGGCTTTGTCCGAATCAATCCAATAAACTCGACTGGCACGATTAATTCTCCTGTGAAGTGAGATTGGGGAGTGAGGGGAGATGAGGGAAAGGGGGAAGATGAGGAAGATGAGGGAGAATAATTAATGACTGTTAACTATGGACTATGGACTAATAACTAATGACTAATGACCAATTAATCTAATAAATCTGGTTGGTCGTGGGTGATTTCATCCCATAGGTATTGAAAGCTGCCCCAGCCGGCTTTGTGTGTGCCTGCACGTTGTTGCAGATTTAGGGCGATGTCGTGGTTAATGATAACGGGTTTACCTGCTGCTTCTGCTAGTAACTGGGCTTTACAGGTATCTTCTAATCTGATGTACCACCAGGCAGCTTCGTCTACGCTGTGTCCTACAGTTAATATACCGTGGTTGCGGAGGATGATGGCTTTGCGATCGCCTAACGCCTCAGCAATACGTTTGCCTTCACTTGTCTCTAAAACCACTCCTTGATAGTCGTCAAATAAGGCATGATCTTGATAAAAAGCACAGGAGTCTTGGGTTATGGGATCGAGCAGGCGACCTAGAGAAGACCAAGTTTTTCCATAGAATGAATGAGCGTGAGCCGCCGCAACTATATCTGGTCTAGCTTCGTGAATTTGCGAGTGAATGGCAAAAGCTGCTTGGCTCACGTTGCCTTCACCTTGAATAACTTCACCGTCACGGTTGACTAATATCAAGTTGGAAACTCGAATCCGGCTAAAGTGTAAGCCAAAAGGGTTAACCCAAAAATGATCTGTCAGTTCAGGATCACGAGCTGTAATATGTCCTGCTAAACCTTGAGCAAAACCCAAACGGGCAAATACTCTAAACGCTGCTGCTAAACGTTCTTTGCGATGACGACGTTCTGTCTCAATTGAAACAAAGGTGGGTTGTTGGAAGGGGTTGCTAGGACGTATGGGGGAAGCTTGCACCATGATTTTCAACTCCTATATATAAATAGGTCTAGTTCAACAATGGACAATTAACAATTGACAATTACCTTTCAGGAGGTAGTGGAAGGATTGGAGAATAGGAACTTTTTTATTTTTTCCTTGAAAGGAGAGGTTTAAAGCCTTGAATGAAACAATTGTCAATTGCTAATTATCAATTGATAAAACAAAGTTATGGGCTGTATTCATCAATATGAATGTTTTGGCAGATTCTTTTGCTGCAACTGTGCAATATTCTAGAAGTTTGTAACAAAATCTGGCAGGAAGTGTCTAGAATCTTTAGACTGGATTAAATCCAAGACTCTGTTTCGACTCAATCATAAAATTTTGCCTAACTACTGTAAATTGATTGGTTTACCGTAGTTTTACAAATTAAAAAGTACCACAAATTAATTGAATAAGCAAGCTGAAGATAATTGCATAGAACATAAAATTTGTCTTCAATGGCTGAAATGTAGTGGAAATCTGGTTACTAACATAATAAAGAAAGATTAAGTTTAAGGTCGCCTGAGTTATGGGCTGACTTTAAGCTGAGTACTTCACAGCTATGGTTAGGTGTGTCATAGTTAGTGATACTAACTAAATTCAGTAAACCCATAAGTTTTTAGTACTATCTAGTTCAGGCTGAAAATAAATTGCGATAGGCTATGGTGGGGCTTAGGCGATCGCTAGAATATCTACAACAGTTTGACTAAAGTAAATTATCTGTACATTCGCTGCATAGTTGCAATTTGTCAGAATTGATAAGTATTTTCATTAGCAGTTTAAGTAGAAATTACTTTCAAAATATTGATATAGCCAATACAGAAATTATCAAAGTAAATGTCTAGGAGTGGATATGACACCTTTAGAACAATTAGTAGCAAATGCCTCAACTACTAAAGAATGGGAAAGTAGCACTACCGTTTTTGAGCGAGTTGATACTGTGGCTCAAGATTTTGCTACTCGTGCAGCCATACATGACAAAGAAGCTTCTTTTCCTTTTGAGAATTTTACAGCATTACACGAAGCTGGACTACTTAGCCTGACAATTCCTCGTGAATTAGGGGGTCAAGGTTTTGGGTTAGCTGATACTTGCAAAGTCATTGAAGGAGTAGCCCGTGGTGATGCTTCAACGGCGCTAGTTTTGACGATGCACTATCTGCAACACGCCCATGCTTCTCGCCATCGTCGCTGGCATTCAGAATTATACAAACGCTTATGCCGCGAGTCTATAGAGGGTATTGCTTTGCTCAATGCGGCGCGTGTGGAACCAGAGTTAGGTACGCCAGCTAGAGGCGGCTTACCAGCAACATTTGCAGAGCTTACAGCCGAGGGTTGGCGGTTAACAGGACATAAGCAGTACACAACTGGTAGCCCCATACTACGTTACTTTGTGGTTTGGGCCAGAACCATTGAAGACGAACCCCAAGTTGGTAGTTTTTTAGTTCCCCGCGACTTACCCGGTTTGCAAATTGTGGAAACTTGGGATCATTTGGGAATGAGAGCTACAGGTAGCCATGATTTAATTTTGGAAAATGTCTTAATTCCTCACGAGTATGCTTTAAATCTGAGTCCTGTATCAGTATCTCAACCTATAGACCCCTTAATTTCCACTTGGGGTAGTTTAACTATCAGCGCTTTGTATCAAGGCGTAGCTACTAGCGCTCGTAACTGGTTAGTGGAATATCTGAATGAGCGCACACCTTCTAATTTAGGTGAACCTTTGGCAAGTTTACCACGCTTTCAAATTGCGATCGGCGAAATAGAAGCTTTGCTATTTGCTAACCGCAAAATTATTTACAGTTTGGCACAAGAGATTGATAACAATGAATATGAGTCTAATATAGGGCTACAAGCGCAAGCTGTGAAATATCTCACAACTAAAAATTCAATTCAGGCTGTAGAAATTGGCTTAGAACTAACTGGAAATCCTGGTTTGATGAAAAAGAATCCTTTAGAAAGACATTATCGTGATGTTTTGTGTAGCCGTATTCATACGCCACAAAATGATGTGATTTGTCAGTCTTTGGGTAAGTCAGCTTTGAAAGTTAATTAATACCTGTTTGATGCCTTTGTGTTTGGTGATTTTAACCACAGAGGCATAGAGTGTATTCTAATTTGTCATGGAAATTTTGAATTGGTATTAATATCCTGCCTGTTTATCTACTACATTACGTAAGGGCTGATTAGTAATATAGCGGTGGAAATTATCAATAAATAGTTCTATAGAACGCTGTTTTACTCTTGGGGAATGACCGGAACAGTGAGGTGTAATGAAGAGGTTTGGCACTGTCCACAAAGGGCTATCAGATGATAGAGGTTCATTAATTACTGTGTCTAAAGCTGCGCCTGCAATCCAACCTTCTGTGACTGCTTTAATTAAGGCAGGTTCATCAACAACAGCACCACGGGCAATATTAATTAAATAAGCATGACGAGGTAGCGATCGCAAAGCTGCTTCATCAATTAAACCTTTGGTTTCTGGGGTGAGGGGAGTAGCAACTACTACATAGTCGGCTTCGCTAAGGTGCGATCGCCATTCATCCGCACCGACTACTTTGTCGAAATTGGGTAGTGGTTCGGGTTTGCGGCGGCTACCAATTACTCTTGTACCGAAGGCTTTAGCGCGAGATGCGATCGCTTGACCGATACCACCAGCACCGATAATTAGTATAGTTGCATCTGTTAATTCTTGAATAGCAAAGCCTCTTTGCCAGCGACGTTCAGTTTGTAGCGCGTGTAATTCTGGTAAGTGTTTGGCGTGAGAGAGAATGTAAGCAATGACAAATTCAGCGATGGGAATTGCGTGGACTCCTGCACCATTTGTCAAGATGAGATCGCGTTCCAAATAAGTAGGTGTCAAAATATGGTTTACACCAGCATTAGGTGCATGATGCCAACGTAAATTAGGAGCAGATTCTAACACTCTATGTAAAACTGGGCTTTTGAGAAAGAACCAACTGAGATAAATTTCTGCATCACTAGCATCACCATCAAGCTTGCCATCACTATCAACTAATACCACTTTTGTATCAGATGGTAGATGAGGCTCAATTTCCGCAGCGACTTCGATGGGCAAAATGAGTTTCATATAGACTCTTTCTCCTAGTGGCAGAGTTTTTAGGAAAAGCTTTTTTAATGTAGATTCAATAACAACTTTTATCTCAAGCGTTTGGCAACGCTCTGTTTACGCCAGAGTTCGTTGACTAACGCACACACTCATACTATCAAACTCTCTATTTTTGTAGAGATGCCTTATGTACAATGATAGGTTATTGATAGTTTGAGGTTAATGTGAAAATTCTTAGGCGTAGAGTTAATGGCATGAAGTCCTGAATTTTAGCTACTCAATTGTAATAACTGCTTGTTGGCATAACCGTTTTCTGTATTCATTACCTTTTCCAACACAGCTTCTCTAATATTAACAAATGCTTCGCTGGCTCTATCTCTGGGGCGTGGTAAATCTACAGGCAAATCTAGCGCAATTCCACCCTCTTCAATGACTACTATTCTGTCAGCTAGTGCCACGGCTTCTTCTACATCGTGGGTAACTAAAAACGCTGTAAATCCTCGCTCTAGCCACAAGTTTTCAATTAACTGCTGCATTTCTAAACGAGTCAAAGCATCTAACGCGCCTAGAGGTTCATCAAGCAACAACAAACGGGGCTGATTCACTAAAGCTCTTGCTAAGGATACTCTTTGGCGTTGTCCTCCAGAAAGTACAGATGGCCATTCTTTGGCTCTAGCTTTAAGTCCGACTTTTTCTAATGCCCACAAGGCTTTTTCTTGCCAGTTGTCATGCAAACCTAAACCTACATTATCAATCACACTTTTCCAAGGTAACAGGCGCGAATCTTGAAACATTACCCGCAGAGAATCACCAAGCTTACGCAATGGCTCTCCATCTAGTAAGATACCACCGCTATTTGGTCTATCTAAACCTGAAACTAGACGTAATAATGTACTTTTACCGCAACCACTACGACCGACAATAGCAACAAACTCTCCCGGAGGGACTTCTAAATTCAAAGAATTTAAGACCGTTTGTTTGCCAAAAGATTTTGTCAAATCGAGAATGCTGAGTTGTGTGCCTCTTTTATGTGTAACCATTTTCAAAATCTCCTTTTTGGTCATAAAAAATAACTAAGAGTCAGAAAGATTTGCTATCAAACCTTAATAATTTGGAAAAGTATTATGGCTATTTACTCTGCCAATTATTTTGTTTTCTGACTCCTGAGTTATGGTGTATGTGACTTTGACTCTCACTTCAACTGATAATTGGGATTCCATGCCAAGAATTTTTCTTCTAATGTTCTGGCAACAAAATCTGCTAATTTACCCAACAACGCATAAATCACAATACTCAAAACCACTACGTCTGTTTGCATAAATTCACGGGCATTCATCGCCATGTAACCCAGCCCAGAATCAGCAGCAATGGTTTCTGCCACAATTAGTGTCAACCACATAATCCCCAAAGAAAAGCGGACACCGACGAGAATTGAAGATAATGCTCCGGGAAAAATAATATGCCACAAAAGTTGTGGTGTTTTTAATCCATACACTTTTCCCATTTCAATTAATCCGGGGTCAACACTGCGAATACCATGAAATGTGTTCAAGTAAATGGGAAAGAAAACCCCCATTGATACTAGAAATAATCTAGCTTGATCGCCAATACCAAACCACAATATTACTAGGGGAATTAATGCTAGGTTAGGAATAGTACGTAGCATTTGTAAAGAGCTATCCAACAGATTTTCAGCGACACGAGAAAAGCCATTGAGTAATCCTAAAGCAAAGCCAATACTACCACCGATGACAAAGCCCGATATTGCTCTTGCGGCACTAATTCCAATATTTTGGAATAATTCGCCAGTGGAAGCTAGTTTAAACGCTGTGAGTACTACACCGCTTGGTGCTGGCAAGATTCTACTAGAGAGTAATCCTGTTCTAGAAGCAGTTTCCCAAAGTGTGAGAACTAAGATAGGCACAATCCAGGGAACAATTTTCTGAAATTGGCGGCTATTTAGTACCCCACTTAGAGATATATTGTTGTAGCTTTTAGTGTTTTTGAAAGTAATAGTCATGAGGCACTCGTAGTAGCTACTTCTTTGATTTTTTGAGTCAAGTTCTCTTTGCTGGCAAATTCGCTGAAAGGAGTCACAACTGATGATGTGATTGTCGCAGCTTCTTGTTGTAGAGGTAGGCGAGGGAATAGCAATTCTGCGGTACGATAAGCTTCTTCCAGATGGGGATATCCAGAGAAGACAAAGGTATCAATTCCTAATTCTTGATATTCCAACATCCTTGCGGCTACGGTGTCAGGATCACCAACCAGGGCAGTACCAGCACCACCTCTAACTAAGCCAAGTCCTGCCCACAAGTTGGGGCTAATTTCTAGGGCATCGCGTTTACCGTTGTGCAATTGCACCATGCGTTTTTGCCCTTCGGAATCAGAGGTGGCGTAGGCTTGTTGCGCTTTTGCGATCGCCTCATCATCCACATACTTAATTAACTCATTGGCTGCATCCCAAGCTGCCGATGTTGTTTCTCTGACAATAACGTGCAAGCGAATACCAAACCGCACTGTTCTACCTTGTTCGGCGGCCAGCTGGCGCACTTCGGCAATTTTTTCAGCTACCTGTGCAGGTGGTTCACCCCAAGTTAGATAAGTATCGATATGCTTGGCGGCTACTCGTTTCGCGGCTGCTGATGAACCACCAAACCATAACGGTGGATAAGGCTTTTGAATTGGTGGAAACAAAAGCTTCCCACCTTTAATATCCAAGTATTTACCTTGAAAATCAACTGTTTCCCCGCTTACAATACCTCGCCAAACTGCTAAAAATTCATCGGTTAGGTCGTAACGGTCATCATGGCTTAGATGAAGTCCGTCTCCAGCTAGATGTGCTGGATCGCCACCTGTGACAACATTGATCAATAATCTGCCATTTGACATTCTGTCAAAAGTCGCAGCCATTCGCGCCGCCACACCAGGAGAACTAATTCCTGGGCGAATTGCTACCAGAAACTTCATCCTTTTAGTAACAGGAATCAAAGATGCGGCAGTAATCCAAGCATCTTCACAAAAGGGGCCTGTTGGTAATAAAGCGCCTACATAACCTAAGTTATCTACAGCTTGGGCAATTTGCTGTAAATAATCGGGCGTGGCATCGCGTCCGCTAATCTCTGTGCCTAAATAACGTCCGTCACGACTTGTGGGAATAAACCAAAGAATCTGCATTAGTGTCAAGGTAT
This sequence comes from Nostoc sp. MS1, assembly GCF_019976755.1. Taxonomy (NCBI): domain Bacteria; kingdom Bacillati; phylum Cyanobacteriota; class Cyanophyceae; order Nostocales; family Nostocaceae; genus Nostoc; species Nostoc sp. MS1. The sequence continues at coordinate 2,861,563 of NZ_AP023441.1, read as the reverse complement.
TTAAGGTCTAAAAGTACGGTTATTCGGTCGAGTTACCGTATTTTATAGCCATAGATTTTACATCAAAAATTGTCAAACGGTACTTTTAGTTGATGAAATATAAAAAATTTTCGGTTTTGAAACAGAAAGAACATCTTCAAAAATGATTCTGACACTTTCTTAACCAAAATAGTTGTAGTGGGAAACACAAGTTACTACGGAATAGTCATTAGTTATTAGTTATTCGTTCATAACTAATAGTTAATAGTCCAGAGTTAAAAATACAGGCTTGAGGCTAGGGGTAATCAAGGAAATAAGCGATCGCCATTGGTAAAACAAGTGCGATCGCTTTTGATTAGGAGACAAAAACTTCGCTCAATTAATATTTAGTTCATCAAACTATTAGAAAGAAAAACTAGTTCTGACAGCACCTACCCAAATTGCATCATTAGCACTGTTATGTTCTGGACTAGTAATAACGTAAAAAGTTGGGGTGACAGTAATGTTGTCATTGACTCGGTAGGTGTAGAAAGTTTCTAAATGTAAGGAAGTATCGGGATCTTTTCGGTTCGCTATGGTGTTGCTTGTCGCCTTTGGTGGTACACCAATCACAAATCCAGCCACATTACCTTTTTTCCCAAAGTCTGGCAAGGCAAGGGTAAGCGCACCATTAATAATAGTGGCATCATTTTTAGCTCCACTTTCTTGGTGTGCTTCTGTGTAACCAAACCACCCACCTAGAACTAATTTACGACTAGCCCTCCAGTTAAATTGCACCCCAAAGTTATCGGCGGAGAAGGCATTAGTAGCATTGTTATCAAAGGGACGGAAGGCGTTACGACTACCTGTACCACCAGTCAGGTTCAAACCACTGTTAGCCGTGTAATATTTACGGGTGTAAGTTAAACCTATATCTAGCTGGCGACTTGGTGAAATAGTTAATTGAGCTAAAGCTAAATAACTACCACCGAACAACCCACCAGTTGCCGGGTTAGCGGCCTGAAGAGTGTCTGGTGCAATGTAGCCTGCATTGAGTTGGAACTGATTATTAAACTTATAGGCAAAGGCTAAACCCGCTCCATCAAAACCAGGACGGTAAATAGTAGGGTTAAATGTAGAAAATCGGGAAAGACCACCATTTAAGCCACCAATTGCACCATTTAAGGTAGGGGTAAAGATGGCTGGTTGTAATGCTCTTGGCCCTATCCAAACGGTGGTATTCGCACCCAAGGGAAAACGATAAGTTAATTGGCTGATAAAAGTTCCTACAGTTCCATCTGAATCAAAGGTAAAACGGATCATGTTGGTTCCCGTTGAAGCACTCAAGTTAGGAATATTGTTACCAGCCGTGAGCAAGGTTGATAGCTGGTCTCTACCAGTAAAGCTCGTTTGCAGGTTAAGGCGGGCGCGGTAGCCGAAAAAGGTATTGGTATTATCTTTTGTATCATTGGCTGGGGTATTATTGGCGCGATTACCTACGGTAGGGCGTAGCCCATCGCCAAAAGTATCACCAACCACAAAGATGGCATCCCCCACTAATTTAGTAGTAGTGGAAAATTGCTGGGCTTCTACTCTAGCAGTCCGAGTTTCTAAAGTATCGACTCTTCCCCGCAATGTAGCTAATTCTCCTGCAAATTGTTCTCGCAGTTTTTGTAAGGTAGCTAAATCTTCTTTACGTACCAAATCTGCTGTATTGGTAGCGATGAGTTCGTTGAGCCTATCTAAAGCAGCATTTAACCCAGCCGCAAATTCATACCGTGTGAGGGCGCGATTACCTTTGAATGTCCCATCTGGATATCCCGCTATCACCCCGTAACGCTCTACTAAGGACTGCAAAGCACCAAACGCCCAGTCTGATGGATTAACATCAGATAATTGGGAGACAGATGTTACTTGTCCGGTTAAGTCTTGGTTGTTGCTATTTGTTAACTGAGTAACTGGAATCTCGGCTGTTTGTTGGTTAGCTTCAGGCGTTTTTTCTAGCTCTACATTGCTGAGTGGTTCCTGAGCAATTGTTGTAACATTATCTTTAGTTTTTGATAAAGAGTTTTGTAATTGATTTCTTGCAGGTGATGTTGTTGGTACTTCAGCAGCATTTCCCACTAAAGATATAATCAAAAAACTACTAACAAAAGTTGGAATTACTAAGACATAGTTCCAAATAAACTTAGACATTGGGTTGTTCCTCACACAATATAAACTTGATTGCACTGGATAATATTTACGGGATGAAGTAGTTAAAAGACTTTTGTAAAAGAATGAACAACCTGATATGTAGAGCCTGAAAAATATAAAATTTTTCTTAATTTTTCAGGTAGCTGAATTGAGGGCAAGATAACTTCATAAGTAATCAACATTTCAACCAAAAATCTCTTGTTGAATGTAAGTACCCTTGAGACAACGAGCAACTTTATAGTTAGGTAGTTACGTCTTACTTTAGTTTTATGTAGAGTTCATAACACAGAATCATCTGGGGTTGTGTTATGCTTTTTTCAAGCATTCAACAGCATCTTTGCTGTACATATAGCAAATATCTAGTTAACCAAGGTGAAACTTTATCTAAAAACGAGTATTTTAGCGCTTTTAGTTTTGCATCATATCTGCAAACAAACTTACACTTAGGTTATTACTCTACTTTGAAACAAAGTCTCCGGCTCACTTCATAACCAAAAAATTAAGTAACTGCTAATAAAAAGGTTTTATCTTACTCCCTTGTTCAAGTCAGTTGTTCATAACAATGTCGCCATCATCTTTTGTGTTTGTTACCAAACATTTATGTTTCCTATTCATTGATGGTAACTTTTATTCTTAGTCTGTAATGCTCACAACCATAAAGTACGGTAATTCTATCGAATTTATGTTGTATGTCTATTATTTAGTGATATTTGCACAAGTTAATACAAAACGCAAGTCCCATTTTTAAGAAGGTAATTTAACATAACTTTGCAATTTGTCTTTAAAAACACTTGCTTTTTGCTGGTAACTGTGAAAGACTTTGTTATGTAAAATACGGTAGTTTGGTCAAGTTGCCGTAGATTGTAAATAAATCAAGCTGAGTCTACAGCTAAATCGGGCAAATGCTTACAGCATTGGCTGTAGAGCAAAAGTTAAGCAAACTTTTATAGCAACGGTATCGATAAGCTAAACACTTTTATCGATGGGGGGAATAATTAATGGTGAGTAAGTTAACGACTGATTGGGAAGTTGATCTAGAAACAGATGTGCTAGTGATTGGGGGTGGCCCGGCTGGCACATGGGCAGCATGGAGTGCTGCATCCAGAGGCGCGAAGGTTGTATTGGTAGATAAAGGTTACTGTGGTACAACAGGATGTGCGGCTGCGTCGGGTAATGGGGTTTGGTATGTACCACCGGAACCTCAAGCAAGAGAAGCAGCAATGGCAAGCCGGGAATCCTTGGGTGGATACCTAGCACATCGCCAATGGATGAGGCGCGTACTAGATCAAACTTATACCAGCGTTAACCTTTTAGCAGAGTGGGGTTATCCCTTTCCTACCGATGATGAGGGTAAACCTTATCGGCGATCGCTGCAAGGCCCAGAGTACATGAAACTGATGCGGCGACAAATTAAACGAGCAGGCGTAAAAATTTTAGATAATAGCCCTGCTTTAGAACTTTTGGTCGATGAAACCGGAGTCGTCGCAGGTGCAACAGGAGTCAACCGCCAGACAAATAACCAGTGGCGTGTGCGTGCATTAGCTGTAGTTATTGCCACTGGTGGCTGTGCATTCCTGAGCAAAGCGTTAGGATGTAACGTCCTAACAGGGGATGGTTACTTGATGGCGGCGGAAGCAGGTGCCGAAATGTCGGGGATGGAGTTTTCCAACGCTTACGGCATCTCTCCTGCCTTTTCTTCAGTGACAAAAACCCTGTTTTATAACTGGGCAACCTTCACCTACGAAGATGGTACACCCATTCCCGGCGCAGGTTCCCAACGTGGGCGATCGCTAATTGCCAAAACATTACTCGAACAACCGGTTTACGCCATCATCGACAAAGCCACAGAAGAGATGCGCTCATCAATGCGTTTAGCGCAGCCTAACTTCTTCCTACCCTTCGACCGAGCAGGTATAGATCCCTTTACCCAAAAATTTCCTGTCACCTTACGCTTAGAAGGGACAGTACGCGGCACAGGTGGCATCAGAATTATTGATGAAACCTGTGCAACCTCCGTTAAAGGACTCTATGCAGCCGGAGATGCAGCTACAAGAGAATTGATTTGTGGCGGTTTTACAGGTGGTGGAAGTCACAATGCAGCCTGGGCAATTTCTTCTGGTTATTGGTCTGGTGAATCTGCGGCAGAATATGCCAAAACTTTAGGACATAAAGCCAATCAACGCCAAGTCCAAAGAGTAGGCGAAACCGCATTCCAACCCAGAACAGAACATCCCCATACTTTAGCTACCGATGAAGTCATTCAAGCAGTACAAGCTGAAGTGTTCCCATATGAGCGCAACCTATTCCGTACAGAGCAAGGCTTATTAGATTCACTAGGTAGACTAGATTATCTCTGGCAAGAAGTTAGAGATAGCCAGGTGGAAAATAAACAGCTAATCAGAGCTAGAGAAGCGTCAGCAATGGTAGCTACAGCACGGTGGATGTACAACAGCGCCTTAGAACGCAAAGAAACTCGCGGAATGCACAAACACCAAGACTATCCTCAACAAGATGCTAACCAACAACATCACCTAATTAGTGGTGGTTTAGATCAAGTGTGGGTGAAATCACAACCAATTGAGAAAACAGAAAAAACTCTAATAGGTGCAATTAGTAATTCGTAATTCGCAATACCTACGGTAAAGCTTGATTAATTTTGAATTTCTAAAGTAGGAGTAAGACTGTGATTGAATTGGTCAGTGCGTCGCGGTGTATTAAGTGTAATATCTGCGTCAACATTTGTCCGACAAACGTATTTGACCGTGTACCTGATGCACCACCTGCGATCGCCCGAAAAAGTGATTGCCAAACTTGCTTTATGTGCGAACTATACTGCCCCGTTGACGCTCTTTATGTAGCACCAGAAACTGATCTGCAAACCTCAGTCAACGAGGACGAACTGGCACAAAAAGGATTACTCGGAAGTTATCGAGAAAATATCGGCTGGGGAACAAAACGAGCTTCCACAGCCAAAAATGACCAAACATTCCAAATTCTCAAACAAATGAGATAAATCTGCGGAGAAATATAATCATGCGGTGGTTTGCAGTAGGAACAATAGGAAGAAAGCAGGAGACAGAAGGCAGTAGTGAATTGTTAGCTCCCCCCACTCCCTCATCTCCCCTACTCCCCACTCCCCTAAAATTAGCTGCATGTGTTTTACTACTAATAACTACAGCTTGTAGTCCTAGTAAAACTGAATCGGCTCAGTTTGTTGATAGCAACAAAACTAGTAGCGTGAGTTCTGTTGCTACTCCTAAGCAAACCTCTACACTACGCATAGGTTATGTAGGTAGTGCAGAACCAACAGGGTCATTAGGTTGGGCTAAGAAAACAGGTCTTTTAGACAGAGAACTGCAAAAACTAGGATTTAGAGATATTACCTATGCGCGATTTGTGAACGGGCCGAATCTCAATGAGTCGTTAGTAGCAGGGCAAGTAGATGTAGGCTTTTTAGGTGATACACCAGCTATAGTTCTAAGAGCTAGAGGTGTAGAAACTAGATTGTTAAGAATCAGCCAATATAATACTACTGCCTGGTTAGTAACGAAGAAGAATGGCCCGCTCTCTGTTGCAGATTTGAAAGGAAAGATAGTAGCTACGCAAAAAGGCTCCTATATGCACCGCTATCTATTAGGACTTTTGGATCAGAAGGGACTCTCTAAGGATGTTAAAGTCGTACACTTGTTGAGTACGGAAGCAAAGCCAGCTTTAGAGCGGGGTGATATTGCTGCTTATGCTGCTTCTAGTGATTTAGGTGTTTTTCTTAAATCACAAGGGTTTCCCATAATTGACTCCTCTGGAGATCACCCAGGTCTTTCAGGTACATCATTAGTTGTAGCGACTGAAAAATTTTTAGCTCAACAACCAGATTTTCCGCAAAAGTTAAATGCACTGCTAACGGAAGCTACTAAAGACTTAAAAGCTAACTCACAAGAGTATTATAAATACCACGCTCAGGTAGCTAAATATCCTGTGGAGATTATCAAAACTTCTTTCCCACTCAAGCAAGTATCTGAAGAGCCATTCCCAACAGAGGGTGTGAAACTTGTAGAAGGGACTAAAAAGTTTCTTGTTTCCCAGAATTTAGCCAAGTCCGATTTTCAGTTAGCTGATTGGATAGTTAAGAAATAAGAATTGGATAAATTTTCCATGTTCCATTTCCTCTGTCACTTGTAGAGTGGGCAATGTTAACTCAAAATTCAATAATTTTTAATCTACTTTTGAATTTTGAAAAATTAATATTACACCCACTATACATTTCTGATATCTTCACTTTTTACAAAAATCTACATTAAGGATAGGTTGTTTATGGTACTCAACACTACGCAACCAAAAGATTATATTGATATAGCAGAAGCTTTATCTAAGGAATTAGCACAAACAGCAGTTGAACGAGATATTCAAGCAGGAGTTCCCGAAGCAGAAATCAACAAATTGCGTGAAAGTGGTTTATTATCCTTGATTGTACCTAAGCAATATGGTGGAATTGGTGCAACTTGGATTGATGCTTTAAAAGTAGTGAGAAAGTTATCAAAAGCTGATGGTTCAATTGGTCAGTTGTATGGTAATCATCTCAATCTAACAGCTTTGGGTCATGTTTCTGGAACCCCAGAACAGAAGGAAAAATATTATCGGGAAACTGCTAGAAATAATTTATTTTGGGCAAATGCTATCAATACAAGGGATACAAGATTAAAAATTACGCCTGATGGTGAAAATTATCGCTTGCATGGTGTAAAAAGCTTTGCTACAGGAGTGGCATTAGCTGATTTACGTGTCTTCTCTGCTGTGCAAGACGGTGTAGAAATACCTTTCTTTTTTGTGATTCCTAAAGATAGAGAAGGGTTGGTTTCTAATCAAGATTGGGACAACTTCGGGCAACGTCGGACTGATAGCAGTAGTTTTACTTTTAATAATGTCTTAGTTTACAAAGATGAAATTTTAGGGCCACCCAGTCCCCCTGATAATATTTTTGCAACATTTTTAGGAATTATTGCCCAATTAACCAAGGTTAACGTTTATTTGGGGATTACCAAAGGGGCTTTTGCGGCAGCACGGGAGTATACACAAACAAATACTAAACCTTGGATTACTTCTGGTGTAAAAAGTGCTACACAAGACCCATATATTCTGCATCATTACGGTGAATTTTGGGTAGAATTGCAAGCGGCTATTGGTTTAGCTGACAAAGCTGCTCAACAGGTGCAAGCAGCTTGGGAGAAAGATGTGGCGCTGACTCCAGAAGAAAGAGGAGAAGTGGCGATCGCAGTCTCCGCCGCTAAAGCCCTAGCCACCCGCGTAGGTATAGATATTACCAACCGTATATTTGAAGTCACAGGTACACGCGCCACAGCCACCAAGTATGGCTTTGACCGCTACTGGCGCGACTTACGCACCTTTACCCTCCACGACCCCGTAGACTACAAACTCAAAGATATAGGCAATTGGGTTCTCAATAAAGAATTGCCTGTAGTGACTCAGTATTCCTAAACAGTGCTGAGTAATGAGTGCTGTTAGCGGAAGCGGGGCGTTCAGCCCGTGCTGGGTTATTAGTAGTTAATTTTGAGTTGGTATAAGCTGTCTACTCGCTAACTCGTAGGGTGAACACAATCTAGTGTTCGTCCTACTTATCTAAATTATTTGACCAATGACCAATGACTACAATAAAAACACTTCCAACTTACGACCCGACATTATTTGAGGGTGCAGCTGAGGCTTATGCTCAGTATCGAACCAAATACCCGCCTGTTGTATTTGAAAAATTAGCAGAAATATTTAACCTGAATGGACAAGGACGACTGCTTGATTTAGGTTGTGGGCCTGGATTAATTGCTATTCCTTTCCGCGAGTATTTTGAGGAAGTTGTGGCTGTTGATCCAGACCCAGATATGATCAAAGAAGCTCAACAGCAAGCCGCAGCAGTACAGGCAAATAATATTACTTGGTTAGAGCAAGGTGCAGAACTAATCGATTCCAGTTTAGGCACATTTAAGTTAACTACTGTTGGTAGAGCCTTCCACTGGATGGAGAGAGAACTTGTACTTGAGCGTCTTTATCCATTGCTATCTGATGATGGTGGCATAGCTTTACTCAATACCAATGAAAACCCTTGGGAAAGCCAACTACCTTGGAAACAAGCTGCTATTGGAGTTGTGAAAAAGTGGTTGGGTGAACAACGGCGGACTGGACAAAGAGGACAAGGTGTCCGTAAACCAGTAGACCCACCTCACCAAGTAGTCATCGCTAATTCAGCGTTCGCTCGTCAACAATTCTACGAGGTTCCCTTTGAGAAAAGCTGGACAGTCTCCAGCTACCTTGGCTATTTATACACTACAGCTTTTGCTTTGAAAATTTTCTTTGGTGATAACGCACCAGCATTTGAAGCCGACTTAGAAGAAGCACTATTAACAGTCGAGCCTTCTGGACAGTTCACAGAAGAAATCAAAGTAACAATCTTAGTAGCTTGGAAGCATTAGTTGTTAACAGTTAACATCTAATCAATTTTCAGTCCCTTGAGTCGCCTGGGGTGGATTATATCTGCCCCTCTTCCTAATTTCTTAAAGATTTTGACCACCTATAAGAAACCCATGTCTTTCTCAAAACCAAAATTTCAATTTAAACAAGGTTTAAAAACAACACGCCGTTCGTTGTTATTTATGTTGGGTTATGGCTTAGTGTTATCAACTACGTTATCTAGTTGCAATCAAGCCGAGCAAACAACTCAACAGCCAACGCCTACAACTACTGCTGTTAGTAACGAACAACCAAAAACAGACAAAGTAGTACGGGTAGTTCGTTCTAAACAACTTTCTGCTTTGGCTATTTTAGAAAAACAAGGTTCTTTAGAAAAAAGATTAGCACCTCTGGGTTATAAAGTTGAGTGGGCTGAGTTTGCAGCCGGGCCGCAACAATTGGAAGCCCTTAATGCTAATGGACTTGATATTGCTTCCACAGCAGAATCTCCACCTATTTTTTCTCAAGCCGCAGGTGCGCCTCTTGTTTATCTAGCTACTACTCGTCCTAGTGGTAAAGCAGTTTCACTTATAGTTCCTACAAATTCTCCTATTAAAAGTGTTGCTGATTTGAAAGGCAAAAAAGTTGCTTTTCAAAAAGCATCAATTGGTCATTACCTGTTAGTGAAAGCGTTAGAAAGTGCTGGTTTAAAATTGAGTGATGTGCAGTCGGTTTTTTTACCTCCTCCAGACGCAAATGTAGCATTTAGTCAGGATAAGGTAGATGGTTGGTTTATTTGGGAGCCATTTGTGACCAGAAATGTACAAAATAAAATAGGTCGGGTTTTAGTAGATGGTGGTAGTCTGCGAGATACGGGAAATTTCTACTCAACATCTCGTCAGTTTTATCAAGCAAATCCAGACGTAATCAAAATATTTTTAGAAGAATTAGAAAAAGCTGAACTCTGGACAAAGGATCATCCTAAAGAAGTGGCGCAATTACTTGCACCTGTGACTCAGCTTGATGCAGCTACCTTGGAAATTATGCACAATAAATATGATTATGGCTTGTTGCCAATTACCGAACAAGTAATTAACAAGCAACAAGAAGTCGCTGATAAATGGTACAGTCTGGGATTAATACCGAAGAAGGTGAATGTGAGAGATGGATTTTTAACGCCAGAAGAGTACGCTAAAATTACTCCTTCAGATGTTATTGCTCGTTCCAGCGCTTCTAGGAAATAATTGGCTTACGCATGGAAACGAAAAATCAAAGGTTTTAACAAGGTTTAGGAGTGTAAGGGTGTTGGTGTTTAAAATTATTACATTTTTATACTCCAAACCAATGTTTTAGGTTGGAGGCTAGTAAAACTATAACTTTGTGTCTGACAAAAATCATTAATTCTCTTAAACTGGAACCGTTTAGAAGTTAGCATCCTCGTCACCTTGGTAACAGTTTATATGAATACGATTATATTAAGACCTTTGATCATAGGCGCAAGTATTGTTTTATTACCTGTATTGTCTAACTTACACGCCTTTGCCCAAAATACTTCTCAAAAGATTGAATTAAAAATTTATAGCGAAAACGACCAAAAACAAAGCTGTCCAGATAAAGTGCTTGTTACAGAAAAACCCCAACCTTATAGAGAAGGGAGTTTTAGTACAGATGGTTCTGTTAACCTGAATGCTTATGCTAGTAACGTTTCTGTTGTTAGTAGTAATGAATTTAGTGTTACATGGGTGGGTCAACTCAAACCGAGATATGCTAAGTGTTTGGCATCTGCTGGGATGACTAAGGTTGACGGGGAAAATTACTCTGGGAACATTAATTATTTAAGAATGCACTTTGTTAAAGGTAAGGTTTACTTTATTTTAGATTTGGCAGGCGGCTTTGATCCTAATAATTATCCCTTAGTTGTTCTGAAAAAGGGTTTAAAGAATGGCAATCCTACCTGGACTTGGGGTGGAAGTGACTAAAATTTATTTTGATACATTTCACTGAAATAAGACTTTTGCAGCACAAACCCATCTGTTGCGTCCTTGTTCTTTTGCTTTGTATAAAGCTTGATCGGCTGCATTAATTAACTCTTGAGGCGAAGTTCTAATTATTGGTACTTGACTGGCAACACCTAAACTGACAGTCACAAAATCTTCAATACCATTCTTTCTTTTATGAGGAATTTTTAATTCTTCTATAGACTTATGAATTAACTTAGCTACTTTAGTTGCACCCGATTCGTTTGTATTTGGCAAAAGGACAATAAATTCTTCACCACCATAACGAGCTATTAAATCTGTGGGACGCTTTAATACAGATTGTGCTGCACGAGCAATTTGTATTAAGCATTTATCCCCTGCTAGATGTCCATAATTATCATTATAAGCTTTGAAATAATCAATATCAAATATAATTAAAGATAAATAATTTCCACTTCGTTGTAGTCGATTCCATTCTCGCTCTAAAAATTCATCGAAGCAACGACGGTTAGCGATTTTAGTTAAACCATCTAGTTTACTCAGTTTTTCTAATTGAGAATTTGCTAGTTTTAAAGCTTTATTTGTCTGAGCCAATTGATTAGTTTGAGAACGAAATTGCTCTAATAATTCTGAATGTTCTAAAGCTACATTAAACTGCGCTGCTAATTGGCGAATAAATTGGATTTCTGGTTTTTTCCACTCGCGTGGACAACGACATTGATGAACACATAGTAATCCCCATAATGTTTGGCCTTTCATTAGGGGAACAATAATTTGGGCTTTGATTTGAAATCGCTCTAATACTGCAAGATGGCAATCTTGTAACTCAGCTTCATAAATATTTGATAATACTTGTATTTGACCTTGTTGATAATAAACTGCATATTTTTCTCCAAAACAATTATCCTTGACTTTAATGGCGATCGCAGAATCATAATCAGGCAATACATTCTCAGCAACAAATTCGCCAAAGGTATAGTTTGATTCATGGTCAAAGCGAAAAATACCAACACGATCTGCACGCAGAGCTTTACGCATTTCTCGGACAGTTGTTTTAAACAAAGTATCTAAATTAAGAGATTCACGAATTTCCGCTACTAAGTTAAAGAGAATTTCCTGCTGCTCATTGGCTTTATGCAGTTCTGCTGCTCTTTGTTCTGCTTGTGCTAATAATTCTGCTTGTTTAACGGCAAACCCTAAATGTGTGGCAATCTGAGAGAGAAACTGTATTTCTATTTTTTTCCATTCATGCGGTTGTGAGTGCTGATATGCAGCGAGTACTCCCCACAGTTTTTTGCCTACAAAAATTGGTGCAGTTGCGTAAGCTCGAATATAGAACTGTTCTAATATTTCTATATGGCATGGAGATAAGTAAGTCGTGGAGAAAATTTATAAGTATGTAACAAAGAATTAAGCAGAAGAATAAGAGTTAAATTTTACACGTTGCGTACTGTAGTTTCCCTTTTCTCCTCTATTTTGAACTCCATCAATGACAGCATAGGCAAGGTCTAATTCATCCTCAAAACTTTGAGAAGCTAGTTCATTTTTTTTCAGGTGTTGCCACTCCAATTCAATTGGATTCATCTCTGAGCAATATTTAGGTAAAAAGAAGATGTACAAACCCATCTCTTCCCACTTTGTCCATAATTGCTGAACTTCTTTGCACCGATGTATCGGGCCGTTGTCCTGAACGATGACTCTGATACGACCTGCTTTTTGGGCTTCAAGTGCTTCAAGCTCCATCATTTGAATATAGGATTTGCGTGAAACGCCACCAATCACTAGACCGTACACAAAACTAATTAGGGGTTGAAGAAACCCAATAATACTTAACCTTCGACCCCGACGCTTACTCTGCTCCAGGCGTTTTTGCTGACCTCGGAAGTAGTAACTGTAACTGGGTTCACTCCAGGCACAAAACCCTGATTCATCCATATACTTTAAATCGATTTCTCCAGCAGCAGCAGATAATTCCAACATCTCTAAGTCTGCCTGTTTGATTTGCTGCAATACTTTGTCTTGCTTTCCTTTGTGGCTTTTTCTAGTTCGCTTCCAAATGACCCCCTTTTTTTGAGTACCTGCCTTAACCAGTCAGGACTCAATTTCACGGAGCGTTCTTGCTCTAATTTTTGGGCTAATTGAACACTATTATATGTACGTGGTTCTTGCTCCAAGCATTTTTCTAAGAACGCCATGTCAGCTTCTGCCCACCTTGATTTTCCTCCCCGCCCTGCTTTCTCCCACAGTCCTTCTAGACCTTGTTTTTCCCATCTATGCAAAACTTCTCTTACTGTTTGGGCAGTCCAGTCAAAGTGATCTGCTATCTTCTCTACGTACCAACCATGTGCGCTTAATCTGATCACTTCGGCTCGGTCTTTCACTTTCTGGGGTACATCTGCCGTTCTCAGGTTGAACAAAATTTTATCTTGCTTAGGAGTCAGAAATACCCTTAAACGGCTGCCCATATCCCTGTTACCTTGGTAGACACATTTATGTATTTACTTATCTTTACACACTTTGGTTTTTTCACCTTGTTCTACTTAAGCCTGCTGAGTAGATATCTGAAACTACTAAAGTTTCATTGTGACGATACCGTCCACCTTGATGTTCCTGTAAATAAGAATCATTCCAGACTAGATTTTTTCCTAATGTCTCTATATTGTCCCATCCAGGCTCTGCAAACTCAAAGTCGTAGATAAATTCCCCACCCCAGTTTTCATTGAAACGATACACAGCTATCCTTTCTACACGTAGTAACTTGCAAGTTTCTTTGGTGGCTGTCCTAAAAATGGTTTCTAGCTCTAAAGAAGCCCTGATTCTGCTAATGACTCGATATAGCGCCCTTGCTTGCTCTTCTAGTTGTTCAATTTGAATGTTTTTATCATGTAATTGAGTTTTTAAATTACTATTACTAGGCTGTCCTAAAAGTTTACAGAATAAATCAGCAGATGCTTTTGTGATTTTATGTAAAATTCTGTCTGACATAAGAAGTCTAGTCTTAATTGTTTATTGTATAAAAATACATAAGTGATTCCTATGATACTGTATTTTTTTTACTATATATGAATATGTATTAAAACTTTTTTCATTCTAAATATTCTAGAAATTTCTTGTTAGAAGACTTTGTTAAGACTTACAGCATAATAACTGCTGTTTATCAGCATTATGTGTAGAGGAATAATAATGATATTCCCCCGTTTAGCTGATTTATTTGCCAAAATAGCAAGTTATTTGATTAATTTTAAAGTATTTACATAGTTTTTGTATTTATATATTTATTAATATTAGGGTTTTATTTTTCACTATATTTTCAACAAACGATTATTTTTACTTAGAGTCAAGTTTTACAATTAATATTTATAGCTATAAAATATAAAGCAAAGAGATGGTATTTAGCTTTTAACCATTAATCTTTACTACCAATTTGAAGCAAGAAGACAGCACATACTTTCAGCCAAATAAATGTTCAAAAATCGTTGATATACAAATAAAATCTACCTCCACAGGTTTAAAAGTTAGCTCTTACAGGTGATAAATCCAGTCCTGTGGGCTGTGAACCTGATTAAGTGGGTAAAAATCTGTTATTGGAGAAAATATTTCACTAGTGTTACGAACATGAGGTAAATAGGTAGCTATAATCCAAATGACCATTCTACACTTAGTGATTCGAGTGCTTTTGATAAAAAAGCGTAACAATATTCACGGAAACCACAATTATTCTCACATTGGGAAATCAGGTTGCGGAAAACAAGTCTAAATTATGATTTAAAAGCTTTTGGTAGATATACACTTTCTCTAAAGTGGCATTTTGTGTTGCTCGTTGCTGGGGTACTACTTCCAGTCGTTCTTTTTGCTGTTGCGGTTGTACACAAACTCTCACTCAATGAGCGTGCAGCATCAGAGCGGCGCTTGGCTTTGGCAGCACGTAATCTTACTCAAGATGTAGAATGGGAGGTTTCCAGCACAGCCAGGACTCTGCAAGCGTTGGCGGCTTCTGAACGTCTCGACCAAAATGATTTAAAAGGTTTTTATAAAGAGGCAAAACGCACAGCAAAGACGCAAACAACTTGGTTAAGTGTGATTCTGTTAACGCCGGATGGGAAACAGATTCTCAACACTTTTCGTCCTTACGGCACTGCTTTACCTTTAGTAAATGAGCCTGAAAGTGTGCAGATGGTTGTGAAAACGCACCAGCCGACAGTAGGTTATCTTGCTTTTGCACGTCTTAAAAATCAATGGGCTTTTCCTGTCCGTGTTCCGGTTATGCGGGATGGCAAAGTACGGTATGTACTTACTGCCCTCATCTCCTCAGAAGCACTCACCAATATCATTAAAAACAGAACACAAGTTGATGGCGAGTGGACAAGAACTGTTGTTGACGGTCATGGAATTGTGGTAGCGCGGACTCGTAATCCTGAGAAATTTGTGGGGAAGTCAGGTACACCATCTTTTCTCAAGCGAATTGCCGCAAAAACTGAGGATGTTTACCGCGAAACTACTTTGGAGGGAGCGCAAGTTTACGTTGCCTTCAATCGAACTAATTTTTCTCGCTGGACAACTGCTGTTGTCGTTCCCGCCGATGTAATTGAAAGTCCACCTCGTCAGGCAATGTGGCTGGTAATTGGCTCTGGCTTGGGATTGCTGGTGGTTAGTGGTGTGGGTGCGATCGCCCTCTCACGCTCCATGTCTGAGAGTATCATCTCTGCTACTACTGCCGCAGAAGCACTTGCCAAAGGTGAATATCCCCGCATCAATCCTTCATCTATTAAGGAAGTAGCTTTATTAGGACAAGCTTTAGAATTTTCGGCGCAACTGCTGCAACAACGAGAGCAAGAACGGGATGAAAATTTAAGACAGTCGGAAGCAGCGCGAGCCGAAGCGGAGGCGGCTAACCGTCTCAAAGATGAGTTTTTAATTACCGTTTCCCACGAACTGAGAACCCCTCTCAACGGCATCTTAGGTTGGTCGCAGTTGCTAAGTGCTGGCAAACTCAATCCAGAAAAAGTAGAGATAGCAATTGCAACAATTGAGCGGAACGCTAAAGCTCAAGCACAACTAGTAAATGACCTTCTTGATGTATCGCGGATGATCACGGGCAAACTTCATCTAGAACTACGCTTGCTGAACTTCGCTAGTTTGATTATGAGTAGCGTCGATTCGGTACGCCATGCGGCGGAAGTAAAAAACATCGAATTGCAGATTCAACTTGCCCATGTAGAACCCATCTTAGGCGACCAGAATCGTCTTCAGCAGATAGTGTGGAATCTCCTCTCGAATGCCGTTAAATTTACGCCTGAAGGTGGGCGAGTTGAAGTGCATTTAAGGCAGACTGGTTCAGTTGTTGAATTGATGGTAAGTGATACTGGAGTAGGTATTAAGCCAGAGTTTTTGCCACACGTTTTTGAGCGTTTCCGCCAAGCAGATGGCTCAACTACTAGAAAGTTTGGCGGCTTGGGGCTGGGTTTAGCGATCGTTCGCCATTTGGTTGAACTTCATGGCGGGACAGTGCAGGCTGATAGTGAGGGGGAAGGTAAGGGAGCAACTTTTAGCGTGAAACTTCCTGTAACTGCGCGTCAGGAGAATATTAGCACACCAGCGAAAACACCCGTAGATAGCGCCCCTTCGTTACCCGAAACTCAGCATAGGCTTGAGGGCGTGCGGGTGCTGGTGGTGGACGACGAACATGATGCGAGAGATATTGCCAAAGCTGTACTCATACAACAAGGAGCAGAAGTATATACCTGTGCTTCCGCAGCAGAGGGGTTAAAACAAGTGTTCACCTGGAAACCTACTGTCATCCTGTGCGATATTGGGATGCCACAAGAAGATGGCTATTCTTTTATTCGTCAATTGAGGGCGCGGGAGGTTGATGTAGGTAGTCACATTCCCGCCATAGCGGTCACAGCCTTTACACGGGAAGAAGATAGACTCAAGGCGATCGCATCTGGCTATCAAACACATTTCCCCAAACCTATTGAACCCACACAGTTGACGGCTGTCGTCGCTAGTGTAGTGGGAAAAATTAAATAGGGACGCACATATGTACGTCCCTACAAAATCATCAGTAATTAGCCAAACTTAATATCAAACTGGATAATTGTTGTTTAAACTAAACCTGGGCCTCTACCGCGATCATCGCCTCTTTCGGTTAACTCACCTTGCTTATCTTCGTTAACATCTACTAATTCTTGAACCCGTGAAGCTGTTTCTTGTTGTTTGGCTTTTCTAGCATCACCAGGAACTTCGTAGTACATTTCTGGTTCAACGGCGTAGTTGTTTAATAAACCTTCTTTATCTACTGTGTAACCATCTGTAGTGCGGATGCTTTGAGCATCTGTTTGGTCGTCTGTGGCTGCGTCTGCTTCTCTTTCCTCTGTAGGAGTTGATTTAAAGAGGTCGCCTTCTCTTTCTTTACGGGCAGCAGTTTCGGCGGGTACGATTATGCGATCGTAATGGTCGCCTTGTACTCTATCAGATGAATCATTTGTTGTACCGACTGGCTGATTTGCTTTATTAGTTGATTCATTAGTCATAAATCTGTCCTCGTTAAAAGATTTCTTAAAACTTCGAGAACTAGATTACGATTTTTGATAGGTATAAATCGACTATCTTTAGAAGTGATTTAATAGCAAATTATAAAAAAACCTCTCTCTTTAGATATATACAAAATTACAAAATGATAAATACCCAACTTTACTAAAAAGCTGGGTATTTATTTACTAATTAAAGATAGTGCCTTGGATTAAATTATTTACCAAAAATTTGATTTTTGAGTGTATCAACCTCTGCACTTAATTCTTGGCGAGTTGAGGCTTTTAATAGATAGCGGAGAGTGAACCAGATGGAATAACTAATGCCAATCAACTCAAAAAATAGTTGTAGCAGAGGAATATCATTGATTGCACCAACCAAAGCTAATACGACTTTTAAGGTAACGATCGCTGATAAGATTAACACGACGGTAAGTATAGGCTGACTGTATTTTTGATAGAAGCCACCTATATACCCTGGTAGTTCTGTCAAAAAGTCAGTAACTTGTTGGGTAATTTGTTGCCATTGGGTAGTATTCGCTGTAGCTGGTGGTAGCTTGGGTAGGTTGTTATTTGCTGCACTAGGGAGTGCGATCGCTCCCTCTGTATTTAGAGATTCCAGTGGCTTTTGTTCGGTTTCCATAGTTTTTATATCTGGGTAATTACAACAGTTGCTTTAGGTAGCTAGACGTAAATAAACATAAACATTCATGTTGACAATTGTCAATAAAATTTCTCAGTAGTTAGTATATCTAACTACTGATACGGATAAAATATTGATGATTCACCTAGAGGTGGTTTATCTGTTAGATGTAGGTGGAGCGACTTTTGCTTTGACAACTACATTTTTGACACCTTTAATTTGTCTAGCTAAAGGATCAATTTTAGCTAGTTGGTCTTGGTTGTTAACAGTTCCGCCAACTGTGACAGTACCATTTTTTTCAGCAGCAACTGTCAATTGACCGTTGGGTATATTCGCTTCTAATTTAGAGCGAACTTCACTTTCTAAATCACCTTCAGCTCTTTGTGTATCGCCGCCAGTAGTGTTATTACGTTGTTCACGAGAGCGGATATCAGAGTTGAGTTGGTCTCTACGAACTTGACTTTGAGCGTCTTTTTGCGCTGCTTGTGTTTCTTCTACAGAGGGTGCTTGTACATTTTGTGCAGGATTATCAGGTGCAGACTGAGTAGTTTTTTCTGCCTGTTGACAAGCAGCAGTACCTAATAATAGCAAGCCACTAATTAGAAAAGGAGTTAGTTTTTTCATTTCTTTACTTCTCGGTATCAATAATTAAAGAGGATAAATTTTGTTTAACTGCGTGAGGGACACGATATGTTGCGTCCCTCAAACATCAAAGGAATTAGATTCTTTCTTCCCGGTTGTCAACTATAACTACGCTGGGTTCGTTATAGTCGCCTACTACTGGGGAAACACGATCGCCTACGGTGGAAGTGCCAACATCGCCACTCACAGCACGATCAACACCAGAACGGTGGGTATCGTGTAAATCTCTAGCGTCAAAAACTGAGTATTCTTGAATACCACGGCGCTTGAGGATGGCTTCAGCACGTTGGATTTCGGATTCTGTACCATCAACGATGACTAGATATTCACCTCTTTGGAAGCGATCGCTATATACTTTCGCTCTGTCTTCAGGGATGCCTAAACCTACCAGTCCGCCAGCAATACCGCCTGCGGCTGCACCGATAGCACCACCTGCTAAAGTTGTAGCGATCGTGGTAGCAACTGCACCACCTGCAATAATTGGCCCGACTCCAGGGATAGCCAAAGCGCCTAAACCAACTAATAAGCCGCCTAGACCGCCTAAAGCACCACCTGTAGCTGCACCTGCTTTAGCACCCTCATCTGCTTTGTTACCATGTCCAAGATTAGCGCCTGCACCTGTAGCGCCACTACCACTGCTATCTTTGGCAATCAAAGATACTTGATTCATGGAGAAACCAGCATCACGCAAGTCTGTTAATGCTGCTTCTGCATCTCGACGGTGAGGAAATACACCAATCGCCCTTCTTTGTGTAGTTGTAGAGGGAGTAATATCCCGATGAGCAACACCAGCAGTTCCAGCCGCTACGCCTGTTGTGGCCGCAGCCGCCCCACCAGGAGCATCATAAACGTCATAATCTTCTATCCCACCACGGCGGAGAATTGCTTCTGCTTGGGCAATCTCTGCATCTGTACCATCAACGATTACTAAGTAGTGACCCTTGCGTACACGGCTTTCATAACCTCTAGCGCGTTCTTCAGGGATACCTAAACCAATTAAACCACCTAGTAAACCACCAGCTACTGCACCTATACCTGCACCAGCTAAAGTTGTAGCTAAGGTAGTTGCAGTTGCACCTGCCAACATGATTGGCCCAATACCGGGAATTGCCAGAGTACCAAGACCAACTAATAAGCCTGTTAAACCACCCAAAGCACCGCCAGTCACAGCACCAGTTGTAGCACCCTCGTCTGATTTATCGCCTACTTTCTCGCGTACTGGACTACCAGCGATTTCTTCATTCCGGTCTGCGTCTTGAGCAATGATAGAAACTCTATCCATTGCAAAACCAGAATTTTTCAATTCGTTTAATGCTTTTTCAGCATCTCGACGGTGAGAAAATACACCCACCGCACGTCTATGTAATCCTACTACCATGCTTAAGTTTCTCCTCAGTAAATAAACAAGACAAAATTAGTTAATAACTAGTTACAAAATATTGATGTTCATTACTTTCTATTTATCACTCATCAATAATGTTCTTTCATCAATCAGCCGGAATAAATTTTAGCTCTATCATTAGATATAGATTTTTTTAATGTATAAATTATAGGTAAACTTAAATTTCAAATTCACAGATTAATTAAAGCTTTTAAATATATAAAACTTTATAAATATGTAGGCTAATACTAATTTAGATAGAGATGCGCTTTCTACTTAAAACATTAGTTTTATTTTTTTGAAAAAATCAGATAACTATAGCAAAAAACTGCATCTTTTTTTGGTTTATGAAAAATACAACTTTTGATAAATGTAATTATTACCAGAGAAAGTGTAGGACGCTGTCAACAATAAATAGACTGGGAGATAAGCCCATTATATGGATGATGGGTATTTCATCTATCGGACGTAAGAAAAAAAGTCCTATGATTTATAATTTTGCCAGTTTATTGGTTACTTCCTGCCTATCTTTGGGGGTAGTACCAGCAGATAGCTTACCCCAAGTCATATCTCCAACAACAATCCCTATAGATTTTTCTGCTACTAAAATCTTAGTGGCTTTGTTAGCTGGTACTTTAATGGCGATCGCCTTTCATTTACTATTAACTAATCTTTCTGTAGCTGTGGGCATCTCTACATACGGAAAGACCCCAGATAGTGATGATGACGATTCAGAAAGCTTTGGTGAACAGGTTCGGGAGATAGAAGCTAAAGTTGGTGGTTGGGCGATCGCTACTGCTAGTATTGCCCTCTTTGCTGCTAGTTTCTTAGCAGTAAAATTAACATTCATTCAAAGTGCAACACTAGGCGCAATTAGTGGTGTGGTTATTTGGTCTACCTACTTTTTCTTAATAGCTTGGTTTGGTTCTTCTGCCGTAGGTTCCTTACTGGGTTCAATTATCAGCACTGTTAGTTCTGGTATACAGGCGCTTACAGGAACAGCAACTAGCGCCATTGGGGCGGCAACTACTAAAAATCAAATGGTATCAGCAGCAGAAGATATTACCGCCGCCGTCCGGCGCGAATTAACTGCTGGGCTGGATCAGGATACTATTAAAAACACCCTTCAATCTTCTTTATCAGCTCTACCCATACCAACAATAAATTTAAACGAAGTTCGCAGCCAGTTTGATAAAATTCTGGGTGATATTGATTGGCAATCTTTGGGTGATAGTGATTTACTGCGGAATGTAAATCGGCAAACTTTTGTTGATTTAATTAGCGATCGCACCAATTTATCTAAAGCAGAGATTAATCAAATAGCTGACCAATTACAAGCGGCTTGGCAACAAGTTTCTAATCGTCGTAACCCCACAGAACAGGTAATTAACTTACTGCAATCTGCCACACCTGAAGAATTAAAATCAGCAGATTTGGGTGAGCGTTTACAACAACTAGTTACAACTAGAAAAAATGGCAACGGCAGAAATGGGGTAATGCAGCAAGCAGTAAAATATGGCGTTAGTGCCGCTTTACCTGCTGTATTAGATCGAGTAGACCTTTCCGACATTGATGTAAATAGAATCACCAATCAACTACAACAGTTGAGAGATAAAGTTCAAGATATTGATGTCGAAAAAATCACTCAACAATTACAACAAATTAGAGCAAAAACGACTGAGCAAGTTAGTCAAACATTCTCTACTCCCAACGATAACACTGTCAAAACAGATGTAGAAGACTACATCCGTAATTCTTTTCCCTGGCATTTTAACCGCCTTACCATTAGAAATGAATTTCAGGATGTCATCTACGACCCACAGGCAGATCCTACAAATGTCCGCCAGCAAATTGAACAATTAAATACAGATGATTTTACTAACTTGCTGACTCAAAGAGGTGACCTCAGCGAAGCTAAGGTCAAAGAAATTGCTCAAGAAATGGACAGCATTCGTCAGCAAGTTCTAGAAACAGTACAACTATCGGAGAAATCTGAAAAAGGTCAAGAAATTCGCAGCCGCATCGAAAATTATCTCCGTGCGACTGGTAAGCAAGAACTGTACCCAGAAGCAATTGAGCGAGATTTTGGCAATCTGTTGACAGAAGCAGACCAAGAGTTTGCAGATATCAGTAGTCGCTTACAAGGATTTGACCGGGAAGCCTTTATCCAAGTATTGTTGCAACGTCAAGACTTCAGCGAAGACGAGGCTAATAATATTGTTAGCCAACTCGAAAGCATCCGGGATAATTTCTTAACTCAAGCCAGTGAAACAAAAGAACAAGCAACAGCTAAAGCTGATGAATTATGGCATAGAGTGAAAGACTATCTCCGCAATACCAATAAAGAGGAGTTAAATCCTGATGCTATCAAGCGTGATTTGCAAGTATTGCTGGAAGACCCCCAAGTGGGAATAAATCTGTTGCGATCGCGCCTATCTCAGTTTGACCGTGATACCTTAGTACAACTGCTCAATCAGCGTCAAGATTTAAGCGAAGACCAAATTAATCAAATTGTTGACCAAGTAGAGACAGTTAAAGATAATGTATTACAAGCACCGCAAGTAGTGGTAGATAAAGCCAAAGAACAATACGAAAAGACTACCACAGCGATCGCTGATTATCTCCGCAATACAAACTTAGAAGAATTAGATCCCGCAGGTATCAGACAAGATTTGGAAACCTTACTCAGCGATCCTAAAGAGGGTGCTGTGGCTTTACGACACAGGTTGTCACAAGTTGACCGCGACACCTTAGTCAAACTTCTCAGCCAACAGCAAAACTTGAGTGAAGACCAAGTTAATCAAATTATTGACCAAGTACAAGATGCTATTCGGGATATTATTAAAGCGCCTCGCCGTTTAGCTAAACGCACTACACAAAGGATTGCAGACTTTGAAGCCAGCCTAGAAGATTATCTGCGTCAAACCAATAAAGAGGAATTGAATCCTGATGCTATCAAACGGGATTTACAGTTACTCTTGCAAGACCCCCGCTTAGGAATTGGTAGTTTAAGCGATCGCCTCTCCCGATTTGACCGTTCCACAGTTGTCGCTTTACTATCGCAACGGGAAGACATTTCCGAGGAAGAAGCAAACCGCATCGCCGATCAAATTGAATCGGTTCGCAGTAACATTGCCAAACAAGTACAGCAAATTCAAAACACTGTACAGTCAGCAATTGACCAAGTTTTTGACAGGATTCGTAACTATCTCAACTCCTTAAATCGTCCCGAACTTAGTTACGAAGGTATCCGTCAAGACTTTGCTAAATTGTTCGATGACCCACAAGCTGGATTTGAAGCGTTACGCGATCGCCTGGGTCAATTCGACCGTGATACCCTAGTTGCTATCCTCAGTTCCCGTGAAGATATCGCCAGCGAAGATGTTAACCGCATCATCGACCAAATCGAAGCTGCACGGGATAGTGTGCTAAATCGCGCCACACGCATCCAACAGGAAGCACAAAACCGCATCAAAGCTATCAGAAAGCAAGCTAAAAAGCAAGCCGAAGAAACGAGAAAAACCGTCGCCAGCGCCGCTTGGTGGCTATTCGGTGCTGCTTTTTCTTCTCTCATAGCTAGTGCGATCGCTGGTGCATTAGCCGTCACTGGAGTATAAAATCTTTGGTAATGGACTTACCCCCCTTAATCCCCCGTTGCAAAGGGGGGAAATCAATAAATTAAGTTCCCTCCCCTTTCCAAGGGGAGGGTTAGGGTGGGGTAAAAAAGATAAATCAAGTATCTGTACCTTTGTAGGTGGAGAGTTTGGCAATTATGCTAAGTTTTGTCTATTTATCTCATTTTTAAATTCTTGTAATGACGGTTTAGTAAGTTCTAAATGATGAGAAAATATTAAACTAACCATCACAAAACTTTAAACTTAACCATCATGGCAAAAATCCAGTTTTCTAGGGGAATAGACGAAGACGCAATTCCAGATGTACGCTTGACTCGATCGCGCAGTGGTGATAGTGGTACAGCAACATTTGTGTTTGTGAATCCTAAAGCTTTAGATCAAGCTACTACTGATGATATTACCGGAATGTACCTCATCGACGAAGAGGGGGAACTCATCACCCGCGAAGTTAAAGCTAGATTTGTCAACGGTAGACCGGAAGCATTAGAAGCTATTTACTTAATGAAATCCAGCGAAGAATGGGATCGTTTCCTTCGCTTTATGCAGCGTTACGCAGAAGAAAACGGTTTGGATTTCAGTAAATCTTAAAGGGTCATTAGTCAATAGTCAATAGTCCACAGTCAATAGTTAATAGTCCACAGTCAACGCATTTCTGGACTATTAACTTCCCAGAAGAATGAATACACAAAAACCTCATCCCGATGCGCCGGGAATAACCGTCAATTGCGCGGTTGTGACCGTTAGCGATACACGTACCCCAGAAACAGATAAAAGTGGTCAACTGATTCAACAGTTGTTATCTGACACAAATCATACTGTGGTGGCTTACGCCATTATTCTTGATGAACCAGCACAAATTCAGGCACAAATAGAAATCCTGAGCCAAAAGGGTAATCTGGATGCCGTCATTTTTAATGGCGGTACAGGTATCGCACCTAGAGATAATACGTATGACGCTATTGAAAAATTGTTAGAAAAAACCCTACCTGGATTTGGGGAGATATTCAGATATTTAAGTTATCAAGAAATTGGCTCAAGAGCGATCGCATCCCGTGCAGTTGCAGGCGTATATCAAAATAAATTAATCTTTTCCCTTCCTGGTTCCAGCAATGCAGTGAGATTAGGAATGGAAAAGTTGATATTGCCAGAATTGACTCATTTAGTAACTCAAATGCGTAAATAGAACTGTTCGTAGTAAGGACTTTAGTCCTTAATTCCTCCGTACTAAAGTACTTACTACAAACGAAAACTAAGAAGCTAAAGCAACTTCCACCAATTCTTGTAACTCACCTTTTTGATACATTTCAATCAAAATATCGGAACCACCTATAAACTCACCATTGATATAAACTTGGGGAATTGTCGGCCAGTTGGAATACTCTTTAATACCTTGACGAATTTCACTGTCATCTAAAACATTGATAGTTTCAAAAGGAACACCCAAGGTATTAAGAATTTGTACCACATTGTTAGAAAAACCACACTGCGGCATCAATTTGGTTCCCTTCATGAAAACCATAATCTTATTTTCTTTTATTAAGTTACCGATTCTCTCTTTAACGTCCTGTGTCATGGCTGTTATATGTCCTAGTTTTTGATGATTTATTAGTCATTGCTCATTAGTCATTGGTCATTACTGTGGACTGTTGACTATGAACTATTGACTATCGGGAGTGGATGTTTTTAATGCTAAGGCGTGAATGGCTTCGGTGGACATAGCTTGCTGCAACGCAGCATAAACTAACTGATGCTGCTGTACAAGCCTTTTACCTGCAAACTGCGATGAGACCACTGTCACCTGATAATGGTCGCCGCCACCAGTCAAGTCTTGCACCTGAACCTGCGCGTCTGGCAATTGTGCCTTAATCATTGCCTCAACTTCCTGCGGAGTAACCATCGCAATTCCTGAAAAAACTTACTGTCCTCTCTATTATTAACAGATTTGGCAACAGTTGACTGTTGACTACTGACTAAAAGGCAACTCTGCATTGATAGCAGCAATTTCCTGTTCTTCTAATTGATTCACTTCACTAATGTAAGGACGGAGTATTTGTGCTAAACGACTATTATAAAAGCGATGCAGGCTGTAATTAGGTGCAGCCGGAAAACCGCGACGTTTTTTGTGCCGTCCGCCAGCACCGGGATCAAATAGTTGAATCCCATTAGCGATCGCCCACTCAATCGGTGCATAATAACAAGCATCAAAGTGTAAGCAATCGATTTCCTGAAAGCTTCCCCAATAACGACCATATAAGCGATCGCCTTTATACAAACAGAAAGACATACCCAAAGGCTGGCGGGTATCTTGCTCATGGTAAGCAGCAAAAAACACCACCCGATGACGATAATCGTGGTGTAACTGCTCAAAAAATTGCTTTGTTAAATACTTACTACCCCACCAACCAAACTTGTCACAAGTATCAGCATAAAACTGATACATCAAAGGAAATAAAAATTTAGGGATTTCATCACCCGCTACTGGTTGCAGTTGTAAACCAGCCTTTTCCACAGCTTTACGTTCCCGCTTAATATTCCGACGCTGATTAGCATTGAACATCTTCAAGTAATCATCAAAGGTTTGAAATTTTGAATTTTCCCACACAAAACTATGGTGTAACCAAGTTGTAAAACCTTGTCGTTCTAATACTGGTCGCCATTCTGGGTCAACATAGAGAAAATGGCAACTAGAAATATGATGCTTCACACAAAAAGCATCAATCTCATGCACCATCATTGCCGTGATCTCTTCTTCATCCTCCCCATTGGCAATCAAAAAGCGATAACCTTCAGCCGGGGTGAATGGAGTCATACCCAAAAGTTTGGGATAATACTGTACACCAATACGTTCTGCTAACTCTGCCCATTGGTGGTCAAATACAAACTCACCATAACTATGCCCTTTAATATACAGTGGAGCCGCAGCAATCAGCGTTCTATCGCGCCACAGCGTCAAGTGATTAGGTAGCCAACCAGTTTTCGCCGTAGCACTTTGAGAAGTTTCTAAATTATGCAGCCAATCCCACTCTAAAAAGGGAGTTTTTAAAGGTAGCGCCAAAGCATCCCAAGCATCTTGGGGTACTTCAGCGATTTTATTAATCCAAACGCTGGAATAGCGAGGCTTGAGTTGTTCAACCATATTTGGGGAGTGGGGAGTGGGGGGAGATGAGGGAGTGGGGGAAGATGAGGGAGAACAATTAATAACTATGGACTATGGACTAATGACCAATGACTAATGACTAATTTAATCTATCCTGCCGTTGTAGTTGATAGTGTCGGCAAACTTCTTGCTAAACACTCACTACTCCCTACTCCCCACTCCCTTTTGCACTCCATAGTGCAGGAAAACTTCGTTTTCTACTTGTTTGACTTCCAAAAGTTGGAGATGAGGGGCAACTTGTGCGAAAAACCCTCTACCATCTACTGGGGTGGGTGCATTTACGCCACCTAAAATCAACGGACACACTGTCAGCCAAAGTTCGTCTATTAAATCAGCCTCAAGCATTAAACTTACTAATGCACCACCACCTAACACAACCAAGCGTGTTATTTGTAGAGATATGAGGTGCTGTAGAACTGCTGTAATGTCTATTTTCCCTGTTGGGGTTTCAAAAACTAAAATGCGCTCAAATTCTGAGCGTCCTTGCCAAGCATTTTTTCCCGATGTTGTTGTTACTAGCCAGCGCTTAACAGGCTGTTGGAAAAATCTAATTTCCGGATTGAGGTTAGCAGAATGTGTAATAACTATATGAATCGGTTGGTCGCACTTGCCGTTTTGTCGGCGATGTTGCAACAGGAGTGTATTTGATACAGTCATTGTTGTACCATAGGCCCGGAGTGTTCCCGCACCTATAAAAACGGCATCAGCAGCAGCAATTTGTTGTTCTAAGTGTGATTTGTCAACACCAGTACCAAATCGAGCAGGCGATCGCTTAAAATCTGCTATCTTGCCATCAGCACTCATTGCTAAAACTACTGTTGTATGCGGACGGTGTTGCATCATGAGGTTGGTTTGATAGTCTCGATTTTCTACTTACTAGCAAATGAGGGCAGAAACAGAAATATCATAGCCTAAGTAAACTCCCCAATCATCCATCAACTTTTTCAACTCTACCTGTTAGTGTGGGGTTAAATGCAGTATGCTTTGCCAATACATAAATTTGCATAAAATTTTGTATCCTAAATTGCATTTTATATATTAAACTTTTGATAATTTTAATTCTTGATAACAAATTTATGATAACTTCATGAATGTCTCCTTTAGCTAGTCTAATTGCCTGTGTTTTCTGTTGTGATTTGCAGTTGCGAAGTGAGACACTAGATGCGTATTAACGGTCAATCGTCATTTAGACGTATTTTAGTAACAAGGATTTTGCTGCTGTTTGTCCCAGTATTATTTATTGGACAGATTGTCGCCTTAAATAAGGCACGCTCTAGCTTACTCAAAACTGCTCGACAGAATCTCACAGAAAGTGCTGTCATGAGAGGAGAGAGGATAATAGGTGCGATCGCTACTCTCAAAACTGGTATATTAACTGCTAGTCGCACTACTGTTTTACAATCAGGTAATGCTGAGGAAAAAGAAGCATTTTTAATGGAGCTAGCACAAGCACTACCTAACTATATCCAGTGCTTGCAACTAACCAGCGTGGAGAATGGTGAAGTAATTGCTAGTAGCTGCGGTAAAAAAGAAATTATTCAAATTGGGCCACCAGTACCTAATGATGGCGTAGAAATCAGCAACGTTCCACCCCCAAAACCTGGAACTACTGGGCCACGCAATCCCGAAGACCAGTTACAATTATTACTTACAACTTCCGTATATAACAACTCAGGGCAATTACTATATACATTAAACCTTGAGTCATCATTGTATAAACAAACTCGTAATCAACCTGGTTCATTAGCAGGTTCCACGATAGTAATTGCTGAAGACGGAACTATATTAGCTCACCCATTACCTGAGTTGATGGGAACTAACATCAAAGAACACTCAGATGCAAAACAAGTACAAAGCATTATCAACAATGCAATTGCTGGACGTAACGAACCGATAAATTTAATTTTCCAAAAAACTAAAGAATTAGTAGCAGGTTATACAGTAATCACTGATCCTAGTACAGTACGACCGCAGCAAAAATGGATCATCATGTCTGTGACCACTGTAGATAATGCTCTACTTGGTTTAGAGGAAATTAAACTTATTCTTATTGTATTAACAGTTGGTCTAATTGGTGCAAGTTTAGCAGCATCATTATATTTGGGGCCTTACTTAGCTGGGCCTGTGGAAGAATTACGCGACTATGCTTTAAATATTCACAGCCACCACGCCGCCAGACCAGTACCCCATAATTTCCAAATTCGGGAATTTAATCAACTTGCACAAGCAATAGACCAAATGGTTGATAGACTCAAAGCTTGGTCAGAAGAAATAGAAACCTCATGGAAAGAAGCCAAGAATGCTAATCAAATTAAAAGTCAGTTTTTAGCTACAACCTCTCACGAATTACGCAATCCCTTAAACATTATTATTAATTGTGTACGTTTAGTTAAAGATGGTTTGTGTGATAACAGAGAAGAAGAACTCGAATTTCTTCAACGCGCTGATGAGACAGCCATACACCTATTAGGAATAATTAACGACTTGCTTGATATTTCTAAAATTGAAGCAGGAAAACTTTCTGTGGTTATGCAGCCTTTAGACTTAAGGCAAATACTCTTAGAAGTCATCAATATACAATCAGTAAATGTTCAACAAAAAGGCTTACAACTAAAAACTGAATTAGGTACAGAACAAATTCCCGTCAAAGCGGATGCAGCTAAACTTAAACAGGTATTAATTAATATTATTGGTAACGCCACTAAATTTACTGATGAAGGTGGTATTACAATTGTGACAACAATTAAAACTCTAATTGATGGCACATCACATGTAACAGTTAGTATTAAAGATACAGGTTTGGGTATTGAACCATCTCAACAACACAAACTATTTCGTCCCTTTGTAATGGTAAATGGTAGCAGCACTCGTAAATTTGAAGGTACAGGCTTAGGTTTAGCGATTTCGCGTAACTTAATTGAACTGATGGGAGGTACTATTACTCTAGAGAGTGCGGGAATAAATGAAGGCACTACAGTTAAGATTACTTTGCCAATCATTGATGCTTCTTCATTAGCTCTAACAAACAAAGAGAATAATAGCAAAAACCAGAAACTTTTACCTGGTAATGAAGGAATTAAAAGCACTAACTATTTGTCTGGCAATTATACAGAAGCAGTACTTTCAGAATCTAATGGAAATCAAGAATACTGCGAACTACAACCATTAGAAAAAGACTGTGAAGTTAGTCTTTATTGTAATTAGTCATTAGTCAAAAAGCATAAATCTTTAATTTTGAATTTTGAATTTTGAATTTTGAATTGATATAATTTGACCGCCTTGATTGAGAGATGCTGTTAAGGCTGAGAGGATTTTGACTAATTCTGTGCCTACCCAGCCGGAGGAAATTTCAGGGGGTGTATTATGGAGAATGGAAGTAATAAAGCGATCGCAAACTCGCTGCAACGGTTCGCCTGATTTTAGTTCCAACACTTCTCTACTTTGATTCACAGGGATAAATAAATTTCCCTGGCGTTCAAACTCACCATGTAATAAAGTTAACTGTGATGCTGATGACATTTCATCAAAAATCAAAGTTCCACGACTACCCACAACCGCCAAGCGGCGCTGTTTATCAGTATTTAACCAACATAAGTGAATATAAGCCTTAAATCCATCTGGGTATGTTAATGTTACCCAAACTAAATCGGCTAATCCTGTTGACTGTTGACTGTTGACTGAGTTTGTTTCATCTTCCCTACTCCCTACTCCCCACTCCCCACTCCCACTTTGTAGCCAAACTGTACCAGTCGCCTGCACACTGACTGGAACTTGACCTAACCAGTTGTTAAAGATGGCGATGTCATGAATAGCTAAATCCCATAAAGCATCAACGTCTTGGCGGACAGGGCCTAGATGGGTGCGTGCGGCGTAGCCATAACGTAACTTGCCTAATTTACCCGCCTGAACTACGGTTTGCCCTTGTTCGACGGCTGGGTGAAATAGATAGGTATGATCAACCATGAGGATTAATTGCCGATGCTGGGCTAGTTGGCACAGTTCCTCACACTCTACTGGGTCTAGGGTAAGGGGTTTTTCTGCCAGAACATGATAGCCTTGATTGAGAGCATCTTTGATGAGAGTGTAGTGAGTAGTAGCTGGAGTGGCGATCGCCACTGCTGACAAACCTGATATTTGCTGTAAATCAGAGAATTGGGTAGTAAGCAGGATACTTTCATCCAAATTAAACTGCTGCTTAACAACTGCCAACCTTTCTGGATGGGGATCAACTACCGCCACAACATCAGCTTGCGGATGTGCTAAAAAATTCCGCAACAAATGCACTCCCCAGCGTCCAACACCAATAATAGCGATTTTAGTCATTGGTCATTAGTCCATAGTCAACAGTCAAACAATTTTAGATTTTGGATTGACGATTTTGGATTGACGATTGCGCGATTTGTTCCGCCACGCCACTTCTCTCAAGTCGGGAAACCCGCCCACGAGAGTGGCTCCACCAGGGGCAGGGCTTGAACCAAAAATAATCCAAAATCCAAAATTTAAAATCTAAAATTAGTACGGTCAATAGTTATTAGCAGCAAGTTTCAACAAGTTCAATTATTCGCAGTGCGTTCATAAACTTTAGCTATGAAATTATCTAAATTCATAGTTCCTGTAAGATTTTGAGTTTGTTTGAGTTGAAATTGTTTGGATAATATCTGCTGGATTTTCTGTTGTTCTCTCTCTTTATCTGCTGGGGTTTTTAATTTTGACCAAACCGGATTTTCGCTGTCTAACCAAAGCACACTAGAATATTTATTTGGCTCATCTTGGAGAACTTTTTCTAGTGAGTCAGCCAATTTTGCAGGGTGTTGAGCTAACAGCATTACTGGGACTGTGGGTGGAGTATAGTATGCTAAACGCGCAACATGACCCCAAGCTTTAGAGTTCATAGCGATTAAGGTTGGTTGTTGTGCTTGTTGTGTTGCTATTTTGGCAATTGAATGGAAAACTGAGCGTTGCCGTAAACTATAATCACTGACACCAATAGCGAGATATAACACTAACAAACAAGAAGCAACCAGTGTCCGCCATTGCGTAGAAATAACTTTTTCTAACCACAAAGTTAGAAGTAATAGGCATCCAGGAAGAATCATAATCATAGTTCTTCCGCCGCCAAAATTTAAAGTTGATTTTTTGCTAGCAATATCCAATAATAAACCCAATAATAGCGGCAAAATTCCCAGTATCAAGGCTACAGTTAATTTTTTCTGTTCACCATGTTGCCAAAGTTTCAGGCTAGAGGCAATTATCAAAGCGATCGCTAAACAACCAACTATAAGAATACTGATTGCTGGTAAGCTTGTTACCCAGTCTCCTAATATTAAGTTACTTGCTAAAGTCTTAGCTGTATCTTGTAAGTGAATTAATATTGCTGAACCAGAATCTTTAATAACACCGAATCTTTTTAAATCTGCATTACGGATTTGTTTGATAGCTCCCAAGAAAATCCAAGGGGTAGTTAGTATTACTCCCGCGCCTAAACGCAAACCATGCTGCCACCAATGTCTTCTGTCAAGATAAAGTACTACAACAGCTAAAGCTATTACAAAAAATATATATAAATAAAATGTCAGTAAGCCAGCAGCAATTGAACCAATTAAAAGGATGTTCCACAGCAACGAATAGCGGCGAGTGTTGTCAGGGTTTGAGGTAGTAGGTTTTTCAATCAAATGGAGAAGCGCTGCTGCACTTAATGTTGTCCACAAAACTAAAGGTGCATACATACGCACATTCAGGGAGTGGAATAAATAAAAGGGGTTGAGTCCCAACAACGCAGCCAATAGTAACCCACCCCGATGTCCAAGGACGACTTTTCCCAAATTGTAGGCACTAGCGATCGCACCAATGCTCAATAATGTATTTAAACTCCGCATTGCTGCTTCTCTGTTACCAAACAGACGTAACCAGAAATGTTGACTCAAATAAAATAGTGGTGGATGTGGTTCCCCCCCCATAAGACCCAAAAGTAAGTTTTTGACGCTTGAGATAACTCCTCCAAAACCAGATTCAACAGGGATAGTGAATACCGATAAGTATGGAGCTAAGGCTACTGGTATATCACCAGGAGTTTGGTATCCGTTTTTTTGCCCTGTAGACAAGAGTAAAGATAAAACTTCGTCGTACCAAAACTCTCGACTACCTAAATTGACTAACCGTAGAACTACGGCAATAGCGATCGCGCCTAATGCTAATGTTTGGATGGAAACTAGTTTATTTAGCTTTGTAGTTGGCAACCCAGGATTCATCAATATATTTGTTTGTAAAGTGTTGTTGTCATGATACAGCAATTTTTATATTTTTCTGTAATAATTGTGTTAAGTATTAAACTTAGTTTCTGTAAGCAAAATAACTATGATTTTTAATACTTTTTTACACACTTAAACATTACTAAATAAAGCTTTCATAATTTTTAAAAGAATTAGCTGTAGAGGCGCACAGCACCTAAGTCGGTGGGAGAAATGCAAGTCACTGTGCGTCTGTAATAATTAATATATTGTAAAGGCTATTTAAAAGTATTATAAGTAGCGTCCGCCTATAACAGACTATGCAAAAGTAGTGAAGAAATTAATCCTCACTACAAAATCATTTTCATACTTTACTTAGCTGTTGCTTGCACAATATTTGCCTCTTGAACAATATATTTTTTGTTCTTTTTGATTTGTTTAAATTGAATCTGCAAAGGTTTATCTTTGGCGGCTATATTTAATACAGTAGGTATGGTTGGTGAAGAGTAGCAAGGATCATAAGCAGGACATATATAAACAAAATTTTGATAGCCTTGTTCATGCAATGCTAAACCCAGCTTACTCACAGCCTCTGGTGTTTTCGTGAGTAAAAATATTTTATCTTTAAAAGCAGGCTCAAAAGTTTGGTTAACATATTGATGAGCAACCGCTACAACTTTTTGGTTATTGTTACGGAAATAATTGAGAACATCAACAACTTCAGTATTTCCCGTGTAATAGCTGTGATTTAAACCCATGACTGTGTTTGTGTGAACACCAAGCACAAAAAATGCTACAAACACAGCGCTACTAATATATTTGATGCCAAACTTTTTGATAGATAAAGTAGACTCTAACAAAAATACTGTAAGTAGACTCAACAGAGGAATCAAAATTAATAAAAATCTAGGCCCCCATTGCTTACCGCCATCACTAGGTAGAAGTATAGGTACTAAAAATAAGAATGGAGTAGATATTACTATAATCTTTTGCATCACAGATGTCAGTTTCATAGGCCGATAAAACACTGACACCCCTGTAAATACAAGTATGAAATATATGACTGGAAAATATTGCTGGAAATTATTCCACAATATGCCAAAAATTTTCTTAGCAGTTTTTAACCTTGTTTGTAGTGAAAATTCTTCCACAACTTGTAGCGCGTGAGCGCCTAAAGGATGATTATAAATTAGTTGATTAGCGATAAAAAAGCCAATAATTGTTGTAACTAGGGCAACGATAAATAATGTTTTTTGTTGGTCAATAATATTGAAGCTACCTATTCTCCATTTATAAGAAACCGCAATTAAAGGTAATAAAATTGCTGCTAAGGCAAGAAACTCAGGTCTGAACCAAACGGAAAAGCCAATTAAAATACCACTAATTACAGCATCTTTTTGAGTAAAAGCTTCTTGTCCTTTAGTTAATATAATTGCCAGTCCTCCAAAAGCTAAACTAACTGCTAGTGTATGTTCCCAATACATAGCACTATACATAGTAAGTGGAGAAGCAAATATTAGTGTAGTAAGACCAACAGATGTTAAAAGTAAACTAACTTTAAAAAACTGGCAAATTCGATAAAGATTAATCCAAATAAGCCAAGTAGATAATAATGGAACTATATAAAAACCTCGATAACCGAATAGGGCGTAAAAAGGTGCTGTTACTAAAGGGAAAGTAAAGGGAAACGTAATATAGTAACGATTAGCTATTTTATAACTAAAAGGTGGTTCAAAAGGGTATAATCCATTGTTCCAAAGACTATGTACCCATGAGGGTACTGTTAACTTCAAATCAAAATCGAGCTTGCCTGAACTAAACTGTTGAGTCAGTAATGCTTTTAGTCCACCATCTCCACTAAAATAAATATCATTAGGTACTCTTGAGAGTAAGTACAAGGAAAAGATTATACCTAATAAGATAATTGCTAAAGGTATATTAATTTTTAGTGCTTTCATATTGATAATTAATAGAAAAAATTAGAAACTTTGTAATCATCAGTAAGTAGGTAGACACAATTATTTAGAAGACGCATTTCGACTACGCTCAATGCTCGATAACCAGACTATAAGAGGGTTGAGCGTAGTCGAAACCCGGTGATATCAAGTTAGGTTTGATTTAGTCCTTCTACTTAAAGGTAGCTTCAGTTGAGAATAAAATATAGAAAATCATTTGTAATTAGACGTACGTAAAATATCATGTTGTGAACCAACTTGGTAAAATCAAGTTGAGGAGTTGTATAATTTTTATTGTGCCTAATGATAAATCTACTATTTTTAGGCTTATTTACTATAAATTTTTTTAGAAATATTTTGAATTTACTGTGAATTATAAAACGATTGATGCCATTCTTGAGCGTGCCTTGGTAGGAGATGACATATCCCCGCAAGAAGGAGTAGTATTACTCAAGCAAGCTGACACAGGGGCGATCGCAGCTATTCGCACCACGGCTGACAAACTCCGCCAGCAGCAAGTAAGTGATACGGTTACTTACGTAATTAACCGCAATATAAACTTTACTAACATTTGTGAGCAGCACTGTAGTTTTTGTGCTTTTCGCCGGGATGATGGAGATGATGACGCTTATTGGTTAGATTGGGCAGCCATTCTAGAAAAATCCTATGATGCTGTGCAGAGAGGGGCAACAGAAATTTGTATGCAGGGAGGATTGCACCCACAAGCGCAAATCAACGGTAAATCTCTACCTTACTATCTCAAATTAGTAGAAACTATCAAGCAAGAGTATCCGCAAATTCATCTCCATGCTTTCTCACCCCAAGAAGTGCAGTTTATCGCCAGAGTGGACGGACTGGAATATATTGATGTCATCTCTGCTTTGCAAAATGCTGGTGTTAATTCTATGCCAGGAACAGCAGCCGAAGTCTTGGATGATGAAGTGCGGCGCATACTCTGCCCAGAAAAAATTAATACTGCTACTTGGTTAGAAATTATAGGTACAGCCCACAAATTAGGTTTACATACCACCAGCACCATACTATCAGGACATATTGAAACTCCAGAACAACAAATTGGGCATTTAGAAAAATTGCGATCGCTACAACAAACAGCCATCAATCACCAATACCCAGCCAGGATTACAGAGTTTATTGTTTTGCCTTTTGTGGGTCAAGAAGCGCCTAAATCTTTACGTCGGCGTGTAGGACGCGACCAACCAGTGTTAGCCGATGCCCTCTTATTGGGTGCAGTAGCGCGGATTTATTTAGGTAATTGGATACCCAACCATCAACCAAGTTGGGTTAAATTGGGGCTAGCTGGGGCAACCGAAGCCCTAGTGTGGGGTTGTAATGATATTGGCGGCACATTGATGGAAGAACACATCACCACAATGGCTGGTGCTGTGGGTGGCACATGTATGGAAGTAGAAACATTGCAAAGTGCGATCGCTTCTTTAGGTAGACCATACCAACAACGAGATACGCTTTATTATCTCGTAGATTCAGCTAAGAAATTAGCTAATGGCTTGATTTTTTAAGCTATCAAAAAATTTCGCATCTTCAATTGGTAGTATATCTACACGTATACTAAGTAGCTGTGTTAGGACATACTAAATATTTAATAAATTGTGCTTTTAAGCACACTGTCAATAATGTTTGGATGAACTTCGCAAATTAAAGCCTTTCTAGTTAAGTATCTTTTGCTTCTCTAGTAAGAGAAACAAAAGAGTTTCAATTATGTAGTGTAAAAACCTGATGTAAGAAGAATTTTTAGGTAATTTTAGCCTAAATTTACTTATCTTAGAAAATCGTGGTTACATACCTTGACAAGTAATGCCAACCACGCTATTTAATTAAATACTAAAGGAGGTAGAGCAGTAGCTATATAGATAAATCATAAATTTTTTATAGCAATCAGCTTAAGTGCTTATTCCCTGCTGTAATAAAGCTCAGAA
The DNA here is from genome assembly GCF_019976755.1 of Nostoc sp. MS1. Classification (NCBI taxonomy): domain Bacteria; kingdom Bacillati; phylum Cyanobacteriota; class Cyanophyceae; order Nostocales; family Nostocaceae; genus Nostoc; species Nostoc sp. MS1. The sequence goes on along the minus strand of NZ_AP023441.1, from coordinate 2,824,849 downwards.
ATAAAAAACTAAATTACAAAATTTACTGTCCAATCTGTTGACTAAGTTACTGTCAACAATAGGAAGAAATTGAAACACCGAAGTAGACCAGGTAAAATGTATTTGTTTCTAAGTTGTCCAAAAAACAAAACGCAAAAAGTAATTACACTTTCTATTTTTACCTCGTCCTCCCCCCGGCGTTTCCTACTGTGCTAGATATGCTTAATATATAGTTTTTCATTTCTGAGAACAGTGTTCTAACTATCAGTTTATGGGTGTTTTAGTAAACTCCAAAATAGTATAATTTATCAGCTTTTCAATTACGTAAAAGGTATAAAGTCTCAAACTCTACTTAGTTAAAATTTAGTAGTAATAGTAAAAATTAATCAATAACAGTGTTTGGGAGAAATTTGTGGGTGGGATTTGGTTGTCAATCAGGTATTTCTAGTCACTTAATCGCCGTCGCCATCAACCAAGTTTGGCAAGAAAACAAACTTGAGCAAAAAGTAATTGCAGGGATTGCCACAATCGATACAAAAGCATTAGAACCTGGCTTAGTAGAGTTTTGCAGCTTGCTTAAATTACCCTTAAAAACCTTTAGTAGCGAATTACTGGCTAATGTTGCTGTTCCTCATCCTAGCCAAATGATTGCTGCAAAAGTAGGCACTGCAAGTGTTGCTGAGGCTGCGGCTATACTTGCAGCTTCAGCCAATGAAAAACAGCCGCTAGAAGTAACGTTATTAGTTCCTAAACGAATCTTTCGCTTACCTGGGGAACCAGGAGTAGTAACGATCGCGATCGCTACAGAAGTTTAATTATTATCTTGTAGTAAACAGGATACTAAGAGATACTAGCTTAATATTTTAGTAAATAAAATAGAACTCGCAGTCATACCAATTCAAAATTCAAAATTCAAAATTAAGAAAGTGATACGTAGCAAAGGTTTAAGCGTTTGCATCTGTATCAGGTTTTTTGTGAAATGGTATCAATTGCTCACTACAAGCAAGAAATTAACATTATAGCCGTAGTCACATAGGGCGCGGACATTTCTAAAGCCTGAATGCAAGGAATAGTAAGACTTTTACTCCTGCCTCCTGCTATAAATTAAATTACATTTATTCAACCACTCTCAAAAGGTAATTAATAAAGCTAGAAACAATAGATAAAACAATTGAACCCAAAAGAGCAGCCAAAAAGCCTTCAATCTTGAAATCAGAACCAGGTGTGATCACACTTGCTAACCATAGGGTTAAAGCATTAATCACAAATGTAAATAATCCAAAAGTTAGTAAAGTAATAGGAAAGGACAAAATGCTGAGAATTGGTCGAATTAAGGCATTAACTAACCCAATCACTAATACAGCAACTAGAGCCGCTATAAAATTTTTAACAATAAATCCTGGGACGATATGGGCAGTAACGAGCAAAGCCAACGCAGTGCCGAGCCATGTAAATAAAAAGTGTTTCATCAGTTGTTGTTTGGCAGAAATCAGTAATAAATTGAACCAGAATTTTTGCTTTTTGGTTGTAAGAATGAACTTAGTGCTGAGTTGAGATATTTAAAGATGACAACTCAGCAGTTAACACTTACTTTAACCTAACGTTGCTGGGACGATGTACTACGTCCTGTATTCGGCGATGAGCTTCGCCCCGCCGTTGGCGAACGCCGTAATAGTGCTTCCCAAGTAGCACCACCAGCCACACCATCAGGTTCTATACCGTAGCGTTTTTGAGCAGCTTTGAGTGCTTCCTCTGTCTGCACCCCAAAATATCCATCAACACCACCCTTTAAAAAACCAAGCTGACTCAATCTTTGTTGTAATTTGGTGACTTCCGAATTTTTCATCCCCACACGCAAAATCGGCCAGCCTTCGGTAGTGTATTGTATACCAGACAGTCGTTGATCAGGTGGTGTAGTGCCAAAGCTTGGGCTGGAAGATGATCGTTGTGGGGTTGTTTGTCCTCTGGGACTGGGAGTTGTTACCCGCGAAGGAGCGGGTCTAGTATTAACAACTTGATTGGAAGGCTGTCTGGGGGTAGTCAGTCTTGGCTCAGTTCTTGTGTTATTTAGTGGAGCGGGAGTAGTAACTTTGGGATTAACACTCGGAGTAGTTGTGGACTGAGTGGGAACAGGGAAATCATTTACTAAGCTGGCTGGCGGATTAGGTGTTGTGGTTGGTACAGAAGCCGTTGATATACCCGTTGCTTGATTAGGAAATAATCTTTGCCAAGTAGCAGCATCCACAATACCATCAGGAGTCAAGCCAGCCGCTTGTTTGAACTGAGACACAGCATTGGCTGTACTTTCGTTATAAACTCCATCTACCGCACCTGAATAAAACCCTAAAAGTCTCAGCGTTGCTTGCAGTTCAGAAACACGTTCACCTTGACTTCCAACCCTAAGTGTAGGACGGTTAATAACAACTTGTTGGGCAATTTTTTGTGGTGGTGCAATTGCTACTACAGCCGAAGATCCGATGAAAGTAGTCATCAAGGATAACATCAGTAGCCAATAAAATTTGCTTACTCTAAAGCAGCCAAATGTATTTTGTGGCTCTAAGTAAGTGATACTTGCTCTCAAGCTGCCTTTCATAGAAATTGCTCTCAGAATCTTCTGATGCTAATATTATCTCCGCTTGAGTTAATTGAGTAGTCTTTTTGGAGTGCTGTTAGCGGTAGCGGCGCGTTTAGCGCGTGCTGAGTAGGGATGAATTAAGGCTCCTCGAATACGTCCTAACAGTTTTGTCTACTGCTATAATTGTTGACTAATGACTATCGATACGATTTTTGTACCCCAAGGATCTGAATATAAAGCTGTGTATCGTGGTTTGACCCAAATAACTGGGCAAACACCCAAAATTGTCCAGATACCAGTAGGTATAGAGCCATTAACAAGATACCTGCAAAAATGGCAGAAGCAAGAATATTTTCCTAATAACTCCCAATCCAGATTTCTAGTCATGGGTTTATGCGGCAGCTTAACCCCGCGCTATCATGTGGGGGATATTGTTTTGTATGAGAGTTGTATTTATCAGCAAAAACTACAAGAGTGCGATCGCCTACAGCACGATTTCACCGATCGCTCTTTTACCACAGAACTACACTCAAAACTCAAAACTCAGCAGCCAGCACTGAATTTAGTCAAATCATTGACAAGCGATCGCGTTATTTGCACTGCTTCAGAAAAACAATACCTTGGCGAAATCTTAGGGGCTGATGTGGTTGACATGGAAGGATTCGCAGCCCTAGAGTTCTTCAATAGCATCGGTGTAGCAGTAGCTATGGTGCGGGTAGTCAGCGATGACTGTCATCATGATATCCCTGATCTCACAGCAGCATTTAATGCCGATGGTTCGCTACAGCCATTACCTCTAGCCTTGAGTTTGCTACGTCAACCTATAGCCGCAACTCGCCTGATTCGCGGTTCCCTACGAGGATTAAAAGTATTAGAAGAATTAACAAAATCACTATGCTGTAGGTGATTCAAGCCAAACAATTAAATCCGACACATGAGAAAAATCTAAAAGCTTTTCCCCTAATTCTTCTAATTGTTCTGTGGATAAAGATTGAATACGCTCAATAATTGATGAATCTAGTTCACCAAAGCGCCTGTTTAAAAGACGCTTTAAAAAACGGAAAGCTTCTTTCTTTTCACCTTTCTGCAAAATATCTTGATAAATTACTGACTCTTGCATAATATTCTCGCTCAATAATCGAATAAAGTCTTTATATATTTACCCTGGATAGACTCTACCTTTCCAAGCACCGCCGCGTCCTTGCCAATGACGTAATGCTGAATCAATGGTCATGAGGGTATAGAGAAAAGCGATCGCAGGTAAACTAAAAGCTAACAACGGGGAAAGTTTGTAAAAACGAATCGTAGGGAAATAAGCCAAGGACATCAACAACCAAGTAGCTAAACCTGTAAGCGCTATTCCTAAGTTACCCATCAATGCGCCGATGATGGTTCCCACAGGTGGAAGCAGATAAATCAAAGTCATCGCCGCGACAGTTCCCAAGAGTAACCAAGGCGAATAATCTAATTGAGTGTATGCAGTCCGCGCCACCATATCCCAAATTGTTTGCAAAGACTGATATTGTCTGAGGCTGTGAGTTGATGAACTTAAGCCTAGCCAGATTTTGCGGGAGGGAGTAGGGGGAGATGGGGGAGAAGTTTTTAATTTTGAATTGTTGTCTGTGCCTTTGATGACTTGGGCGAGGGTACAATCATCGATTAGGGTTTGGCGGATGACTTGGATACCGCCAATTTGTTCTAAAGCTGATGCGCGAATGAGAATACAACCGCCAGCCGCCGCCGCAGTTTTGTTTTTTGGATTATTTACCCAGCGAAAGGGGTAGAGTTTCTGAAAGAAAAAGACGAAGGCGGGGATTAAAAATTTTTCCCAGAAGCTTTCACATCTAAGCTTTACCATTACTGATGCTAGGTCTAAATCTTCCTGTACGGCTTTAGCGACTAATCGCCGCAGGTTACTAACATCATGTTGAATATCTGCATCAGTGAGGAAAAAATAATCAGGTGCAAGTGTCTTAGCGTTGCGAATACCTTGTTCAACTGCCCAAAGTTTACCAGACCAGCCAGGAGGCAAGGATTCACCAAGAACAATATGTAATTGTTGGGCTTTATCTACAGCGTGGGCTACACCTTCGGCAAAAGCTGCTGTCCCGTCTGTACTTTGATCATCTACTAAAAAAATGTGGAAATCACCAGGATAATCTTGCAGCAGGAGCGATCGCAAGCTCACAGGTATCACATCAGCTTCGTCACGCGCTGGCACTACTGCACAAATTTTTGGTAAAGATTTTAACTGAATTTCTTCAACTTCTAACTTCTGATCTGACCGCCAAAACTGCCCTCGCAAACTTAACAATCCCAACCAAATAACCAACGATAAAAGCATTAACCCTAAAAAAAATGCACCCATAAGTCGCTACTGCTTAAATTCAAAATTGTGAGGAGTGGGGAGAGTGGGGGGAGTAGGGGGAGACAAGGGAGATAATAATTCATTGCTGCCTCCTGCCTCCTGCCTCCTGCCTCCTTACTTTAATACCCCAAACACAATACAATAATTGCTGATTGCGCTTGAGTAGTATTTGATGCAAACACAAGACAGGGTACAAGTCAATCCCATTGCCGAAGCGATCGCAGCTAGTCAAAAATATCTGCTATCGTTACAAAATCCGGCAGGCTACTGGTGGGCGGAGTTGGAGTCGAATGTCACCATTACATCTGAGGCGGTCTTACTTCATAAAATTTGGGGAACAGATAAAACTAGACCCTTACATAAAGTAGAAACCTACTTGCGATCGCAGCAACGGCAACATGGAGGCTGGGAATTATTCTACGGGGACGGGGGAGAAATCAGCACATCGGTTGAGGCATATATGGCGCTGAAACTGCTGGGTGTACCTGCAACCGACCCAGCAATGATACGGGCGCGAGAGTTTATTATCCAACGTGGTGGTATCAGCAAAACCCGCATCTTTACCAAATTTCACCTTGCACTCATCGGCTGCTACAACTGGCGTGGTCTTCCTTCCTTACCAGCTTGGGTGATGCTGTTACCCAAGGAGTTCCCAGTTAATATTTATGAGATGTCCAGTTGGGCGCGTTCTAGCACTGTGCCACTGTTGATTGTCTTTGATCAGAAACCTGTCTATCAAGTTAACCCAGCCATTAACCTTGATGAGTTATACGCGGAAGGTGTAGAGAATGTCCGCTATGAGTTATCCCGAAGTGGCGACTGGACAGATATATTCCTCACCCTTGACGAAGGCTTTAAGTTAGCAGAAAGCTTCAACTTTATCCCTTTCCGCGAAGAAGGCATCAAAGCCGCCGAAAAATGGATTATCGAACGCCAAGAAGCCACAGGCGACTGGGGGGGAATCATTCCCGCCATGTTAAATTCGATGTTGGCTTTACGCACTCTGGGTTATCACACCAGCGATCCCATTGTGGAACGGGGTTTACAAGCCATTGATAACTTCGCTATTGAAACAGAAGATTCCTATGTAGTCCAGCCTTGTGTGTCGCCTGTGTGGGATACAGCTTGGGTAATAAGGGCGTTTATTGACTCTGGGTTGTCACCAGACCATCCCGCTATTGTTAAGGCGGGGGAATGGCTATTACAAAAGCAAATCCTCGATTATGGTGATTGGACAGTCAAAAATCCCCAAGGTAAACCAGGGGCTTGGGCTTTTGAATTTGATAACCGCTTTTACCCTGATGTAGATGATACGGCTGTAGTAGTCATGGCACTACATGCCGCCAAACTACCTAATGAACAATTAAAACAGAAAGCTTGCGATCGCGCTCTGCAATGGGTAGCCTCAATGCAATGCAAACCCGGTGGTTGGGCTGCCTTTGATATTGACAACGATCAAGATTGGCTCAATGCTATCCCCTATGGCGACTTAAAAGCCATGATTGACCCCAACACCGCAGATGTTACCGCCAGAGTGATAGAAATGCTTGGCGCTTGTAACTTAACCATAGATTCCCATAACCTAGAACGGGCGTTGACATACCTGTTAAATGAACAGGAAGTCGAGGGCTGTTGGTTTGGGCGCTGGGGCGTAAATTACATCTATGGTACTAGCGGCGTTCTCTCTGCCCTAGCCTTAATTAATCCCCAAAAGTATCAACGTCAGATTGAACGCGGGGCTAATTGGTTAGTTAGTTGTCAAAATGCTGATGGTGGTTGGGGTGAAACTTGCTTTAGTTATAACGACCCCAGTCTGAAAGGTAAGGGTGATAGTACAGCATCACAAACAGCTTGGGCAATAATTGGGTTGATAGCTGCGGGTGAAGCTACAGGCAAATTTGCCCGTGATGCTATTGAACGCGGTGTTAACTATCTTGTCTCAACTCAACAGCCTGACGGTAGCTGGTTTGAGGCATACTTTACTGGAACTGGTTTCCCCTGCCACTTTTATCTCAAGTATCACTATTATCAACAATACTTTCCTTTAATTGCCCTTGGTAGGTATCAAGCAATAAGTTCGTAGTAAGCACTTTAGTGCTTTAGACAAATAGGTTGGGTTGACGCAAGAAAACCCAGCTTTTTCATGAAGTTGCGATCGCCTTAACTTAACTATGTATGTGAGTGATTATTGTCGAGAATTACAGAGGTTTGGTCATGGCGATCGCTTTTAGTAAACTCATCAAATAATTGAAAAAATTGTTCTAAGGCTTTATGTTCATCTTGTGAAAAAAACAAAATAATTTTGTCCCAAGACTGACTAGATGTCACCTTAAATCTTTCCTGAATCCAGGTTTGAAAATTGGCAAAATCTTTTTCCTGTTCTGTTTCCGGGGTTCCTAGTTGATGACGAGAGAAGAAGTAACCTGATAAAAAAGCTTGCAAATGAGAAATTGAAGGTTGACCCAAGTACATTGCAGGGCGCTTTTGAATATTGCGGAGCAAATCGTATAAATCAAGCATAGGTCATCTCAGCAATTTGTTGGCGCAGTCCAGAGTCATTCATAGTATTTTTTCAAGACAACCAGCGCCCTAATCTAGATGTATCAATTGGGGTAACTGGGGCGGGATAAAATCAAGAATTTTTCACTCTTGTCTACTTTAAATCCCAGTCACCAGTTCCCAATACTTATTTCCTAACTTAAGCCCTTGTAGCTTCTAATATGCGGGAGAAGTAGAAGCGAGTTTTAGTAAACGCCTTTCTTTGAATAGCAAAGCCATTGCTTTCTAAAATTTTGATCACATCAGCTTCACGATGTAGATAAGCGCGGGTGGTTTTACTTGGGCCAGGAAAGAAACTGCCAATTTTTTTAAGCAAAGTTAAGGCACAGGTTTTAGGTGCAAAACTGAGAATAATCCGCGACTGTGATAATGAACAAAGATGAGAAATCATTTCATCGGCTTTTTCTTGGGGGTAGTGAATCAACACATCCAAGCAAATGACAGAATGATAACTACCACTCAAAGATTCCAAGTCTTGCACCGCAAAAGTGGGATTATCGGCATTTCCCAAGGTCTGTAAGGCTCTTTGCTTACCTTCCTCTACCATTTTCTCAGAAATGTCGCTGGCATAGACTTTAGCGCCTTCTGTGGCTAAGGGAATGCTGAGACTACCCACACCACAGCCAGCGTCACAAATTGATAACTCTGCTAAATTGCCATCATCTTTTAGCCAGCCGATGACAGTATCCACAGTTTGCTGGTGGCCATTGCGGATATCGAGTTGGACTTTGTTGACTTCGCCATCGCCATAAATGCGTTTCCATCGGTCAAACCCCGTGGAATTGAAATACTCACGAACAATGGTTTTATCGTCGGCTGCGTTCATAAACTTCGATTTTTAAGGGTTCCCAATGCTTAAAATTATCATCCATAAGCAGCACTGAGGCGATCGCTTCCACATATTTTTAAGCGAAGGCAAGAAGCAGGAGGCATGGTGCAGGGTACAGAAGGTTAATATCTTAACTCAGCACTCACCACTCCCCGCCCAGTGTAAAAAATATACTGCTCGATTAATAAATATGATGAAAACCTATGTCTATGGGATATTTGCCGTTTTGAAATTGTTGATATAAACTGAACTCTCGGTTTAGACCAAGGATTGAGACAAAAATGACAACTACACAGACTATTTCCCCTAAACAAGACAAAAAATTAGCCAAAAAGAGACAACCGTCTTTTTTAAGTGTGGATATCGGCACACCCAGAGTCCCATTACGTAAAGCAAAAAAAATCAAACAAGAATATGAGTTATTAAGCGACTGGAACCACGCCAGTTAATTGATGATTTTAATTCCATTTACATAGTTGAGACACAGGTGTCATACGAGGGCGGTTGTATTGATAAAATCCCTCAAGATTTAGTAAAGCTTGGCCATAAACAATCCACTGCACATCATCCTGATTATTAGCAGCACTAATAAAATTACCTTGGCTGAGTGTCAATCGCTCCTCTAAATCCCATTTAAACGCAGATGTAGCTATATTATTCTGTTCATCAGTCCATAAGATAGATAAAGCTTTACCTGCAATCAAATTATCTTTGATATCTCCTCTAATACAGATAAAGCTATCTGAATGAGGATAGCCATAATAACCATCGAAGCGATTTTCCCTTTTTTGGAAATTGGCGCAAACCCCCGCACCATCACGCCAATCTTGAGGATCAGGTTGGCTACAAAATTGGTAGTTACCGTTTGCTAAATTTGCAATATTAACTTTTTGTTCGACCATTAGAAATGGTCTTTTATATTCTTTAGCTGGTTGATTCAAAACGCAGCCAATAGAAAATACAGCGCCAAGAATTACCAGCACTTGTGTGAAATTGTTTTTATTCAGCATAACATCATCCTCATTATCAAAAGAATTAGTGCAATGAGGATAATTAAGATGAGATTAACTGATTTCTAAATGGCTGGAGCTGAGGAAATGATCAAAAATAGTACCAGCATCAAAACTAAAATACTGATTTTAAAAATCAGGTAATTGCTAAGGTTGTATATAGGAAAATCGTGAGTCATTGTACACCTCCATCTATAGCTAATTTAGATTTTCATGAGGTAGTGAGCAAATCGTAGAAGCAGAAGTTGATTTCTATAAAAGCCTGAGTGTTTCTACATCTCTATTGTCTCTCAAACATAGATACACGTCTTGTAAGTTAAACTTTAAGTAACATTTTTTAGTAAGAGTTTAAACTGAGTATTTAAGAAGTTAATGTGGATTCATCAGTACAAAAGTAGCTTAGTGCTATATGATACCAATCTTGTGCGATCGCCCATACAGCATCAGCCACCATAACAACGCTAAATACTGATATAGCCAATTAAGTTTGCTTTGTAACTCTGCCTTAATCTATCCTTATCAGAATATGAACAAAGATTAAGACAAGTAACGTGTAGAAAGACATGATACAGATATTGGCTGAAAGCTTAACCGATATTTGGGCTAAGTTAAAAATTGATGGGATGCTGATTAATACCTGCTGGCAGTTTGCTATCTGGGGCTTTTTTTCCCTACTGCTGGCGGAGATACTCAGAGATAGCTACCATGCCTTGTGCCACCAAGTCAACTGGCTGAGTAAATGGCACAACAAGCATCATGCAGCATATCGGCGGGATTTGTCGATAGTTTCACTGAAAGCTTATCAAGAATCTCAACTCTATCACGACATTTTAGAATCAAGTCTACTAGTAATTGTCCTAACGGTAACAGCTTTACTCGTCCAGCAAGCTGGGTTATGGTTGGGAGTCTTTTACGCTTGTACGTTCTTGTTTGGTGCATCCCTACGATATTACCAAGGCACAATCGAAACAGACTATAATCACTTACCAGGGCCTTTAGAGGCAATTCCTTCTGTTTGGTGGGTAAATCGCACTTACCATTGGCGACACCATTTCGATGATGTTGATGCTTACTATAGCGGTGTATTTTCTCTAGTGGATAAAGTATTGGGAACAGCACTCTCACTCAAAGGTAAAACTGTTGCTATTACTGGTGCATCAGGTGCTTTAGGACAAGCCTTAACAGAGCAATTACTTGAGCATAATGCCAAGGTTGTAGCGTTAACCACTAATCCCGATAAACTACCAACAGATGGCAGCATTAAAATTATTCCTTGGGAACTAGGTAGTGAAGCTGAACTCAAAGCTGCTTTAGAAAAAGTAGATATTCTAATAATCAACCACGGAATTAATGTGTATGACAAACGCACACCACAAGCAATTAACTCTTCCTATGAAGTAAATACTTTTTCTGCATTGCGACTCATGGATGTATTTTTAACAACTGTAACTGGGCCGCAAGCAAAAGCAACTAAAGAAATTTGGGTAAATACGTCTGAGGCGGAAGTATCTCCGGCGTTGAGTCCACTTTATGAACTCAGCAAACGTGCATTAGGAGATATTGTTACTCTCAAACGCTTAGATGATGATTGTGTAATTCGTAAATTAATTCTCGGCCCCTTCAAAAGTCAACTTAATCCTTACGGAGTAATGTCAGCACAACAAGTAGCGCGGATGGTTTTGTTTCTAGCTCGTCGAGACTTCCGCAATATTATTGTGACAATTAATCCTCTTACTTGTATTTTATTTCCACTGAAAGAAACAAGTACTTGGTTGTATTACAAAATTTTTAGCAAGACAACTGAAAAATAACAATTGAGATATTTTGTAAAATAATCCTCGTCTTCTTTGAGAAGTCGGGGATTAAATTATATTAAGCATGTATAAAAACATTAGTTACATCTGAAGAATTAATATCCAGATGAGGTGGTATAGTAATCGTCAGATATATGAGGATATAAATGAATTATAAAGCTTTTACAACAAGCTTTTGAGCCTTTTTTCTATTCCCTTTTATATCTCTGCAACTTTATTAAAATAACCTCCGCGAAAAATTTCCCCAACAAAGTTTATGCGCTTATCTACTTCTGTTAGCCTGGGATTACTATTGTTTTTGAGCATGACTGCTCCAACCATGTCTCAGCCTGCTGTAGCTAAACCACAATTAGTTGCTCTTAGTAACCTGAGTACGCGACAATTATATTTTAATCGCAACTTGTGGAACAAGCAAAATATTTCCAACTACCGCTATACCTTGAGTAACAGTTGTTTTTGTATACCTGAAGCTAGAGGCCCAGTGATCATTGAAGTTCGCAATGGTCAAACAACTTCCATTACCTCTGTTGCTACTGGTCAACCAGTTAACTCAGAATATTTTCAAAACTACAATACAATCCCTAAACTCTTCAATCTAATTCAAGATGCGATCGCACGTCAAGCATCTAGTCTAACAGTCAATTACGATACTAGACGGGGTTATCCCACGCAAATTAATATTGATTACAGCGCTCAAATAGCCGATGAAGAATTATTTCTCAAAATTGAGAATTTTCAAGTAATTCAATAAAAGTTAATGTTTTGCCTATTCCAGCCATCTTTAGATATTTATTGGTGAATTTGTTGTAGAGTAATGCAAGTATTCATAACCCTGAGTCGATTGGTAGAACAATTAACTTAGAAAATTTATGGCAGAACCAATTCGCATCCTCTTACAGACAACAATCGCCACAACTGAAGATGACTGGAGTATCTTCCGTTTTTCGTTATTGCAAGATTATTTAGAATCTCTAAAAGATGAATCAAGCAGTCCATTATTTACAGTTATAGCACGCGATCGCCTATCAGATGCCGCAGGTAATGACCCCATTTTAAGTACACTAGACCAATCAGACTTTGATCAACTTTGGCTATTTGCCCTTGATACTGGTGATGGTTTAACAGAACAAGACGTTGCCGGAATTAACGCTTTTAGAAAACGAGGCGGTGGCATTCTGACAACAAGAGATCATCAAGATATGGGCTGTTCTATGTGCGGCTTAATTGATATTGGTGATGTCCATTATTTTAACACCAAAAATCCCGACCCCGATGATTCTCGCTGGAGTCGTGACGACCCGCATACAACGTATATTTCTTGGACTAACTACCATTCTGGAGCTAATGGCGACTATCAGAAAATTATTCCTCTAGAACCAGTCCACGAACTTTTATATAACCCCAATTCACCTTCTGGCTTGATTGAATTTTTCCCATCTCATCCCCATGAAGGTGGTATTGGTGTAAAACCAGATAGCCTGAACTCGCGGGTAATTGCTTTAGGAAAGAGCTTATTTACTAGCCGTAACTTCAATTTGATTGTAGCAATTGAACATTACAAAGATACTGACGAAAACCATATAGGAAGGGCAATAGCTACATCTAGTTTTCATCACTTTGTTGATTACAACTGGGATATAGAAAAAGGGTGCCCTTCGTTTGTCGATGAAGCACCAGGAAATAGTATGAAAACAGAACCTCGTGCTTTAGAAGATATACAAGCTTTTGTGCGTAATGCTGCTTTATGGTTGGCTAGATAAGTCTATAAAATACCTACTTTTAACTAGGTATTTAGCAAGCATTTTATAAAAGTAGAATTAGAAATTACAATAGTCTTCAGAACCTGTAATTTCTGCCCATCTTGCTGATAACAGCTTGGCATAATCTAAAGGAAATAGCCCGTAAGAACCTAAAGCATATCCATCATTTACCTCAACCAATAATGTTTCTCCTTTATCAGTACAACCAAAATCAATAGCATATCCATTAGGAGCAGATTGATAAGATTTCACCGCTTTTTCAATAACTTTGTAATCAAAACTTGCTCTCCAATCTCCTTTATAGATTCTTACATCAAGGATTTCGCCATATCTAACAAAACACCGCCACTCTGCCAGGAAATTTACAGGTTCAGAACACCAAACTTCAGTATTCTCAAACTCATCGCCACAACTGATTAAATCTTTAGTGCTTCGTATCAATCTACCTGTAAACTTTTTAGAAGCATAAGCAGGCTTGACAAAAATATTCCATTCTTCTGGATGACTAGCAATATAATTGATTTTTGATTTCCAGATTCTTCTAACTAAAAATTCATGTAACTCTACTGGATAGTTAATTTCGGTTGGACAAGGAATGTTTAATCTTTTAAGGGCTGCATGAACAGCATCAACATATCCTACTACTACATTATCTGGTTCTAAATCTAGAAAAGATTCCCCTTTAGTAAAAGGAACAATTTCCCAACCCATTTTTTTAAAACTATCATAAGCAGCAAAAAAATTAACAGTAGCAAATTCACCTTCAGAGTTTTTTTGTATATAAGCTTTCATAGAGTAGATTTATAAACAATCGCAAAATTATCATCCTAAAATTATAAGGCAGTAAATCAGCTAGAACGCATCGTAAAAGCTGTATCTGGGTTATCACTAAATACACCATCAACACCCAGTTGATAAAATATTTTATATTCCTCTTGTGGCTTACCTTGCAAATTTTTAGGCAAGAAAACATCTTCATTACGAAACGTCCAAGTATGAACTACTAACCCAGCCTCATGAGCATCATTAACTAAAGTGGTAGGCGTTAATAGTTTACTTTGCCTATCTCTTGGAATAACTAAGTTTTTATGAACACCAATTCCATTGGCATAAGTAGAAATCTCTGCTAAACCTTTAGTTCTAATCAAGTCGCTATATTGGCGAACATCTCCATTAACTTGAAAATCATAAGGTTGTCCATTATTGTTAATTAATTGCACTAAACAGACATCAGTTAATTGATTGAGCTTTTGCAAGTTACTAACTTCAAATGATTGAATAAAAACTGGGGCTGCTTCATCAACATATCCATTAGTATCAAGAATCTCTACTAACCTCTGTTCCATTGGTAAACCAATAGAATCGAAATAAGTTGGATGCTTTGTTTCTGGATAAATACCAATAGTCCGTCCAAGTGAAGAACTTTGCTGCTTGGCTAAATTAATGATTTCTTGAAAAGTGGGAATTTCAAATAACCCATTATATTCAGTGTTCTGAGGACGAATAGTAGGAATCCTTTCTATGGCGCGGAGAGTTTTTAACTCTGCTAGGGTAAAATCCTCTGTAAACCAGCCTGTAATAGAACGTCCATCTATGACTTTAGTAGTTTTGCGATCGCCAAACTCTGGACGTAAATAAACATCTGTACTAGTATCAGTAGTATTAAGCGTACTATCAGGGTTAAAAATTGCTAAAGCGTTTTCGTGACGCGCAACTAAAACACCATCCTTAGTAGAAACTAAATCAGGTTCGATATAATCAGCCCCCATCTTAATAGCTAGTTCATATGCAGCTAAAGTATGTTCTGGGCGATAACCGCTAGCGCCCCGGTGTCCAATAATAATAAGGTTAGTCATTAGTCATTAGTTATTAGTCATTAGTCCATAGTCAACAGTCAACAGTCATTGGTCAACAGAGTCATCTACTTCTTTCAGATGAATGGTGATATATACTTATCAAAACTATAAATACTCATTTTGTCAGTTTGTCGATTTGGGCGAAGTTTGGTAAATAAAAGAAATAGCTTACATAATTAAGCTTCAAATTTTATTCCATATTTAACACCAAGCATTGTGAGTGCTAAACGTTTGCCAGAAACCACAGCCCATGTCAAAATTACCCGCCAATCTTGGCAACACGGCTTCTTAGAAGGTGAAGTGAGTGCTGGCGATTTTGAATGGCATTTTCAATGGAATTTCCGTCGAGGAGAACTTTTAGTTAAGCCATCTCAAGGCCGGGCTTTAATTAAAGAACCCCTCGGTCGCTTCTTGGAACAGCAAGATTATCAGCTAGAACCAGGAGGAGACTATGCTTTTAAGATTCGCGCACAGTTATAAGAGTGCTGAGTTAGAAGTAATTCTACCTCCTGCCTTTTGACTATGGACTATGGACTGTTGACTGATGACTAATGACTAATGACCAATGACTATTAACCATTAACCGACTCTGTAAGGCGATTTAGGTATCGTTCAATTAAAAGAATAGCGACGATATCGTCTATGGGGCGTGGCGGCTGGCGCATTCCTTGTGGTAGTAGCTTTGTTATTCCTTTAGGGGGATACATCTGCCAATAGCGATCGCGTGCCTCTAAGGTACTATAGCGCTCGTCTACTAATACAATATTTAATGCCTCGATTAACTCTTGCTGTAGTTGCTGTTTCCAGCGTTTGGCTGTGGTTTGGTTGCCCATAACTAGCATAGAAATGGGAAACTTTTGTCTGAGTTTATTAATATTGGCGATCGCTTCTGGGGAAGGAATGACTTGATGATAATATAATTGCCGATCCAATCCCATCACCGCTAAACCACACTTATCTTTACCAGGGTCAAAGCCTAAGATAACTGGTTGTGTTGGAGAAAATTCACTAACAATCATCATAAATTCAAAATAAATTAATACAAATAGTTATTGAAAATTTCACATAGAAAATAAATATATCTGTCGCTTTTGTAATATCTTTATTCAATCGCTAAATTGGTTTTAAGTACTCAAAATAACTTTGCCATCTTGAATTACTACTAGCCTCACTCTTAAAGGCCCGGCTGTGTATGTGTCTTCGGCAGCGACAGCTTTAATTTCTATTGATTGATTTATTTGACTCAATAAAGCAACAAAGCGCAGCACTGTACCATCTATTTGCACGCTTTCAACAATTCCTGCATTCCTAGCGCGAAATTGAGAAGCAGAAATTAATAAATCTAACCTCTGTCTTAATTCATAAGATGTCATACTGCTAGGATTGGCTGTGGTTGTAGCCAAAACTTCGCTTCCTGAAAATACCAATACATTTCTAGCCGCATCAGCAAAAAATTCTATCTGCTTTTCTCCTCTGACATAGTTGCCAGCCGAGAATATTCTCACTACGTATTCTCGACCATCATCTATTTGCTGAATCAGTTGTTCAACTCTATCTGGAGTAATGCGTAGCAATTCGGTATTTGCCGAGTTCGCCCCAGGTTCGCTTAGTCCAAAACTAGCATTACGGTTTGCTTCTTGCAACAGTTGCGATATTACCTTACGTGCTGCGGTAACTTGATTAACACGCACCACAGCAGAAGCCAAAACTTGACCACGAACTAAGGCTAATTTGCCTAAACGTAAGTCGCGGTATGACTGATAATATTTTTCCAGTCGAGCTACTTCTTGTTCTAAATAATCCTGTTGTTTTTCTAATTCTTTCAGGCGAGATTCTCGCTTGGCTAGTACTTCTTCTCTTTGGGTAATTTCTAGGTTACGGTTTTGAATGATTTTATCCAGATCAGAAATTTTGCGATCGCGCTGTTCTACGGCTTGTTGACGGTTAGCTAGTTCCCTATCGCGTTCTTCTATGGCTTGTTTACGGTTAGCTAATTCTTTGTCACGCTGTTCTATAGCTTTTTTGGCTTCAGCATATAGCTTTTGCCGTTCTGTCTTGAGTTGTTCAACTGCGGCTTGTAGTGCTTGTCTTTGATTGTAAACGTTTTGCAGTTCGGCGATCGCTTTTTGATATTGCGTGACAACTTGACCTAGCCGGCTTTGTGTGCGCTGGAATTGTGCTTGTGTTTGTGCTAAATCTTGCTGTGCTTTTAGTTTCTCTTTCTTCGCTTCGTCGCGCTGAGTTTCTACCTGTCTTTTATCGCTTCTGGTGATTTCTAACTCTTGATTAACTTTATTGCGTTCAGCTTCTACTTGGCTTTTTTGTGCCTCAGCAACTTTGAGCTGTTCTCGTTTTTGTCTGAGGTCTTTTTGAATATCTTCTAACTCAAACACCCCTTTCCGTAGCCCTTCATCAGCAAGAAATAGAATAGCTAAGGTAGTGGCAGAAATTAATCCACCAGTAATAATAGTTACCAGTACAGCCGTATTTTTAGGGCGTAGATTAAACAGTGAGAGGCGTGCTTTGCCAACTCTTGTGCCGATGCGATCGCCAACAGTGGCAATTACACCTCCCAGAATTAAAATTGCTGCGATGAGGATGTACCCGGTGGTCATCTTCTGCTACCGAATTGCGTCCAGATACAGCCTACTACTTTCAATCATTATCTGTGGAGGATGGGAGGGTGGCAATAGCTGAAATTACCAAGGTTTTCGACTTTGTTCCAACTATATGCGTTATTTACAAAAATATAACATGCGCCACCCACCCTTGATCACAGTTAACTGGGCTGATTTTAAGTGAACTGTCTGCTGAGAGTCACTGGTTTATGCACAGTAATTTTCTTTTTGTGGATGGAAATCATTTTTTTCTCGCGGAGATCCCCTAATAGCCTCGTAACAGTAACGCGAGTGGAACCAATTGCTTCTGCGATCGCTTGATGAGATAACTTCAAGTCAATGGTGATGCCATCTGCACAGGGAATACCAAAATCACGGCAGAGAATTAACAGAAAACTGATTAACCTTGAACCCATATCTCGGTGAGCCAAAGTTTCAATCATCATTTCTGTTTGCAGAATCCGCGAAGATAGACCCCGCAGCATTAACATTGATAGTTCAGGATTTTCCTTAAGTGCTTGCTCAACTTGTTCAATGGGTGCAGACAGCAATTCTACTGGAGTAAATGCCACCGCATGGTAAAACCGATCTGACTTGTTTCCTGTCAACAAAGACAGGACTCCAAAAACGCTATTTTCCCGTAGCAGTGCGACTGTAATTTCTTCTCCTGCCTCGTACACCCTGGAAAGTTTTACAGCGCCTTTCAAAAGAAAGTAAACTCGTTCGGCAGGATCGCCAGGAAAAAAGATCGTTTTATTGCGTTCAAACGTTTCTACAACCGGCGGAAATGCCCCGGTTGCCATCTGACGAAAAACATTTGCTAGGGCCTTATCTTGTGTCACGATCATCTCCCTTCCCCTACCCAATACCGGAATAATAAAAAACTAAAAACTAATTACCTAAGAATACACCTGAAAAATGAATAAAGCACCGTTAACCATTCTGTACTTTCCTATACTCAAACACACAACTTTAAGGATATTTGTTCATAATGATACCTAATTTCTGCTATTTTTAGCCATCAATTCTTGATAGATACTTCTACTTGCTCTAACCATCAGGTTTCTTACAGAAAAAATTAAGTAATCTTGAAAATATCTTAAGAATTAACAAACATTTTATTCTAAAAAACTCCATTAATAATAAACATTTTTGTAACCAATGTATAAAACATAGATAAAGGACTCCGTTTGTCATTAGTCATTAGTCATTAGTCCACAGTCAAAAGGCAGGAGGCAGGAGTGAATTATTTCATCTACCTCATCTACCTCATCTACCTCATCTCCACCTACTTCCTCATCTTCCATTTCCGTAATGCTACGAACAACTGACCGATGACTATGGACTATGGACTAATGACCAATAACCACTAACCAATAGGTCAACGATTCAGGTATGCTCCTAATGAATAAATCAAAATAAGCACATCAAAATTGTATATGCTGAATCTGAACGGAAAAAATGCCTTGGTTACAGGTATCGCCAATAATCGCTCCATTGCCTGGGGAATTGCCCAACAACTGCACGCAGCAGGAGCGAACCTTGGTATTACTTACCTACCAGATGAACGCGGCAAATTGGAGAAAAAAGTTGCGGAACTTGTAGAACCCCTCAATCCCAGCTTATTCGTTCCCTGTAATGTTCAAAACGATGAACAAATTCAGTCCACCTTTGATACTATCCGCGATAAATGGGGCAGGTTAGATATTCTGATTCATTGTTTGGCTTTTGCTAACAGAGATGATTTGACAGGAGATTTTAGCCAAACTTCCCGTGCTGGTTTTGCCACAGCTTTGGATATCAGCACCTTTTCTTTAGTGCAATTAAGCGGTGCAGCTAAACCTTTAATGACCGAAGGCGGTAGTATTATCACCCTGACATATTTAGGCGGTGTCAGAGCAGTTCCTAACTACAACGTTATGGGTGTTGCCAAAGCAGGTTTAGAAGCAAGTGTCCGTTATTTAGCATCTGAACTCGGCCCCCAAAATATTCGCGTTAATGCCATCTCTGCTGGTCCTATTCGCACCTTAGCATCTAGTGCCGTCGGTGGCATTTTAGATATGATTCACCATGTAGAAGAAGTAGCTCCTCTACGTCGGACTGTTACACAAACAGAAGTAGGCAACACTGCGGCTTTCTTAGCAAGTGATTTAGCTAGTGGTATCACCGGACAAGTCCTGTATGTGGATGCAGGATATGAAATTATGGGAATGTAATAAGATTTGATTATTAGTCATTAGTCATTAGTCATTAGTCCACAGTCCACAGTCCACAGTACATAATTCTCTTCCCACTCCCTCATCTCCCCCTACTTCCTTATATCTTCCCACTCCTTCATCCCTAATTATGCAAATCAGCGATTATCCCCAACTCAATTTATCCTCAATTCCTCGAATTGCTTCTGTTCACCGTACAACTGGGGAAACGGATGTACAGGTGACTATAAATCTGGATGGTACGGGAATTTGTCAAGCCGTCACTGGCATTCCCTTTTTAGATCATATGCTGCATCAAATTGCTTCCCACGGCTTGATTGATTTGGATATTCAAGCTAAGGGAGACTGGGAAATTGATGATCACCACACAAATGAAGACGTAGGTATTACTTTAGGACAAGCCTTGGCTAAAGCACTAGGCGATCGCAAAGGTATAGTCCGCTTCGGCAATTTTTTAGCACCCTTAGACGAAGCTTTAGTACAAGTAGCACTAGACTTTTCCGGTCGTCCTCACCTGAGCTACGGCTTACAAATCCCTACCGAACGTGTAGGAAACTATGACACTCAATTAGTTAGAGAATTTTTTGTAGCATTAGTCAACCACAGCCAAATGACGCTACACATCCGTCAGCTAGATGGTATTAACTCCCATCACATCATTGAGGCTACATTCAAAGCCTTCGCCAGAGCCGTCAGAACCGCAATAGAAATCGACCCCCGCCGTGCTGGGACTATTCCTAGTTCTAAGGGTGTGCTTTAGGAGGTGTGAGGGAGATGAGGGAGATGAGGGAGAAATTCCTACTCCCTACTCCCTACTCCCTACTCCCCATGCTTAAATAATTTTCAACAATTAACAAACTTGTGGCGATCGCAGTTGTCTTCTTGGGTACTTTATAACCATCCTGTGCAGTCACTATTGTTAATTGAAACCAAATGCAGTCTTTTACAGATACTTCCAATCCTCAACTAACTACAACAGATACCCAAGAGGTAGTTTTGACTTCCGAGTTGCGAAAAGTTTACCGCACCGGGTTTTGGATGAATCAAAAAGTTGTTTCTCTTAAAGGCTGTTCTTTAGAGGTTTATCAAGGGGAAACTTTTGGTTTATTGGGGCCAAATGGTGCGGGTAAAACTACTCTGTTAAAACTACTGCTAGGAATTATCCGTCCTACTGCTGGTAAGGGATTACTATTGGGTAAACCATTAGGCGATCGCCAGATTAAGCAACATATTGGGTATTTACCAGAAAATCCTTATTTGTATGAGTATCTGACTGGCTGGGAATTTTTAGAAATGGCGGCTGGTTTGTTTGAAATTCCTACCGATTTACAACGTCAACGCATTCCCGAATTACTAGATTTAGTGGGTTTATCTGTAGCCGATGCACGTAAGAAACAGATGCGTCGTTATTCTAAGGGTATGCTACAGCGTGTTGGTATGGCTCAGGCGCTCATCAATGACCCAGACTTAATATTTTTGGATGAACCTATGTCTGGTTTAGATCCTTTGGGACGTTACCGGATGCGAGAAATTATCTTGTCACTGAAAGCCGCAGGTAAAACGATTTTCTTTAACAGCCATATTCTCAGTGAAGTGGAGCAAATTTGCGATCGCATCGCCATTCTTTCTAAAGGTGAATTAATTTGCTCTGGTTCCCTAGATGAACTACTAGGTAGTGAAAATACATACCACATGAAAGGTCAAGGCGGTGATTGGGAAGTTCTCAAAAAATGGCTTCCCAATTTAACATTTGAACCTGATGGTTCTTGGCGCGGTACTTTGCATGACGATTATTACGATTTTCTGGCTAGTGTTCGCTTGATGGGTGGACGAATTATTTCTATGAATTTATCTCGTCAGTCTTTAGAAGAATTTTTTATCACTCAAATTCAAAAACAAGATCAATCTTTTGAGCCTACACTTCAGGAATTAGAATGATGCAAAATTTTGCTATATGGAACCTCACATAAACCCATACACTAAGCTAAACTACTTTTAGGTTACATAAGGAAAATTTCAGTAATTCATGTGAGTTGGGCATTTTGTCCACAATCATAATGCAAGCTAAAGATGGAATAGCTTATATGAGGGAGTACAAAGTGTACATCTTCCTAAGTATGTTTTAATTTCTGAATTAATGGCAATATTTCAGTATAAATACTAAGACCAGAACTTTATCAAAATAACTGGTTAGTAGACTTAGACAAACTTTACTTTAACTTTACTAAAAATTTAATTTCAGGTAAAAACATCTGCCCGGATTGAGTTTAATTTTTAAAGAAAATGAGAATTGTCGGGAAACTTGAATACTTAAGTATAGTCAAGATTAAAATGTTTAGACAATACTTTACCGATTGTAGTCTCAGAGTTTAAAAAATATGCTTAACACCGGTTCGCTGAAACTTCTATCACAGCCAGCTGTGGGTGCGACTTTGTTAACGGCTGCTTATTTGTTTGTGCCGTTTGCCAGTGTAGCTCAGGGACAACAAGTATTTCCCAATCCGCGAGTAGTAACCCCCATTAACCGACAAGCAACAGCACCAATACCAATAGATACAAAATATTTATTGGGAGGCGGCGACCTTGTTCGTGTAAATGTGTTTGAAGTACCTGAATATGGTGGTGAATATCAAATTCCTCCTGGTGGAGCTATCAACTTACCTTTAGTTGGTAGTGTTACTGTTCAAGGATTAACAACTGAGCAAGCAGCTGACATAATTACCGAAAAATACCGTAGGTATTTAAAACGTCCTCAGATTTCTGTCAATCTTTTATCCCCCCGCCCCATCAACGTTTTAGTGGCTGGAGAAGTAACACGCCCAGGTGCTTATACTTTGAACTTACAAGGAGGCGCAGGTCAGAATCCAGGGGTACAATATCCAACTGTATTGGCTGCACTCACAATAGCTCAGGGTGTCACCTTAGCCGCAGATGTTACCCAAGTGACACTCAGACGTAAAACTAGTGGTTCTACTGAGCAAGTTGTTAATCTCAATTTAAAACAACTCATAGAAACAGGTAGTTCGTCTCAAGATATTACCTTGAGGGATGGAGACGTTATAGTTGTGCCAACAGCAACTAACTTTAACGTTGCAGAAGCACGTAATTTATTTTCTGCTAACTTTGCTGCTAGTCAAACTGCACCACGCACAGTAGCAGTAATTGGTCAAGTTTATCGTCCTGGCTCATATCTTGTAACTGCGGGTTCGACAGAAGCTCAAACTGGTGGAGCTACTGGTGGAGCTAGTGGCAGTGGTTTACCAACTGTGACACGGGCAATTCAATTAGCTGGTGGTATTACTTCAGACGCTGATGTTACTACTATCAAGCTACGCCGACCAACAAGAACTGGTGGTGAGCAAAGTATAGACCTTAATCTTTTGGAACTATTACGCAATGGTGATGTGAATCAAGATGTAATTGTCCAAGATGGAGACACAATCGTTATTCCTAAAGCTACTACGGTTAACCCAGCATTAGCTACGGAATTAGCAACTACTACTTTATCTCCAGATAAAATTCAGGTTGGTGTAGTCGGTGAAGTAAAACGCCCAGGATCTGTAGATATTAAACCTAATAGTTCTTTAAATCAAGCAATACTGGCTGCTGGTGGATTTAATGATGCAAGAGCGCGTAGTGCCAGTGTACAGTTGATTCGTCTTAATCCTAATGGTTCAGTGACTAAACGCGATATAAAAATTGACTTTAACCAAGGAATTAACGAGCAAACCAATCCCATACTACGAAACAACGATGTTGTTTTAGTTGGTCGCTCAGGTCTAGCCAGCACTAGTGATAGTGTAGGTTTGATTTCAGGGCCTTTAGGTACTTTCTTAGGGTTAATTAGGTTGGTCATCGGTTTTTAAAGCAATCTATTAAACTGGGGGCTTTGTTAAATTTACTTGTCCCCAGGTTTTTTTGTTGAACCATACAGGAAAACTGAGAGATTAGGCGGCTCATTATTTTCTTTTTCTAAAAAAATATTAGTTATACCCGTTTAAAAAAGAATGTACTCGTAGTGACGCATAGTTTTGCGTCACTACAGATAATAGGTATGTTACAAAGTTTTTTTTAGTTGGTATTATTTAGGCTATATAAAATACAACTGTCGCGGTAAGCTAGTTGACCATGATATCTGTAAAAGCAGCAGTATCCACTAGTGCATAAGTGAAAACATTAGACTTAAATGTAGGGCATGGTAGTACCGTGTCCTTTAAACTAAAATTGCCCTAAAAGGTAATAGGAGCATCTATGGAGCCAATTATTGCTATAGTCTTAGCCCTGATCGGTTATGCGTTAGGATCGGCAAAAATTATTAATGAAGGAAATGCCGCCCTTGTAGAACGCTTGGGACGGAGACATCGCACCTTAAGTCCAGGTTTAAACTTTATTGTGCCGTTGGTGGATCAGGTTGTGATGGAAGACACTACGCGCGAACAGTATTTAGATATCAAGCCACAGAACGTAATCACCAAAGATAATATTTACTTAGAAGTTGATGCTATTCTTTACTGGCGTATCAGAGATATTGAAAAGAGTTTTTATGCAATCGAAAACTTGCAAGGAGCCTTGATGCAGTTGGCAACAACCACACTCCGAGAGATTATTGCTCAAAACACTTTAGAGGAAACCAATGTTACCAGAGAGGAAATGAACCGCACAATCCTTAGAGAGTTGAATGAGACAACAGCAACTTGGGGGGTGGAAATTATCCGGTTGGATATTCAAAGAATTACTCCACCAGAGAGTGTTCGCAGGTCAATGGAAGAGGAAAGAGCGGCTGAAATCAAAAAACGAGCGTTAATTTCCGAAGCTGAAGGGGAACGCCAAGCAGCAATTAAGAAAGCGGAAGGAACCATGTCCTCAATGCAGATAATTGCAGAAGCATTGCGTAGCAATCCCGAAAGTAAAGAAATTTTGCGTTATTTAGTAGCTCAAGATTATATTAATGCCAGCTACAGACTAGGAGAAAGTCCCAATGCCAAAGTTGTATTTGTAGACCCTGGTAAATCAGGTGACTTGATGAAAGAAGTAATTGCTGAATCTACAAATACTGAAAGTAATGGAAATGGTAGTGAGAGGTAGGAGGAGATGAGGGAGATGAGGGAGAAATTCTTTGTTACTCAATACTCATCATGCGCTAAACGCGCCGCTACCGCTAACACTACTTACCTCGAAATACTGCATCTGCAACCAGAGATACTTCGCGCATCTGTTGTACGTCATGTACTCTTAAGATATCCGCACCGTTGAAAATGGCAGCGCAACAAGCGGCTGCAGTTCCCCAAACTCGCGCTTTGGGGTCTGGTTGATTTAATATCCGACCGATGAAACTTTTACGAGATGCACCTACCAAAATAGGACAGTTTAGCGATCGCAATAAATGTAAGTTTCGTAATATTTCTAGATTTTGTTCGTAGTTTTTAGCAAAACCAATTCCTGGATCAATCATGATTTTTTCGGGTTTGATACCCAAATTTGTGGCTATGGTAATTTGGTTAGCTAAAAAACTAGCAATTTCTCCCATTAAATCTTGATAATCAGTAAATTGCTGCATCGTCTGCGGTGTACCTCGCATGTGCATCAATACTATTGGTACGCCTAAACTTGCTACTGTTGGCAACATTTGGGAGTCAAATGTACCACCAGAAATATCATTAATAATATCTGCTCCAACTTCAATCGCTGCTTTGGCTACACTAGCTCTAGTTGTATCTACGGATATAGGCACAGAACTTTGCGATCGCACTAGCTCCACAATTGGCAAGACTCGCTCCAGTTCCTCTGCCAGAGTGATTTGCTCTGCTCCTGGTCTAGTCGATTGACCACCAATATCGATAATATCAGCGCCAGCCGCTACTAAAGCTTGTGCCTGAGCCAAAGCCGCCGAAGTAGTATTAAACTTACCACCATCACTAAAACTATCAGGCGTTACATTTAACACGCCCATTAAATAAGTACGCTGCCCCCAATTAAAACAGCGATCGCGTATTACTAACTTACTACACATAATTATTAGTCAATAGTCAATAGTCAATAGTCAACAGTTTTGGACTATTGACTATTGACTATTGACTGTGGACTATTAACTTTTGACTCCTTACTGATAGTTGACAATTCTGGCGAAACTGTCAGGTTCTAGACTTGCTCCGCCGACGAGAACGCCGTCAATTTCACTTTGAGCCATAATTTCATCAATATTGTTTGGTTTGACTGAACCACCATATTGAATTGGTACATTAGGATTCTTCAACTGGCTACGAATTAAACCAATAACTCGATTAGCCTCAGTTGTCTCACAGGTGTCGCCTGTGCCAATTGCCCAAATTGGTTCGTAGGCAATCACTAAATTTGTCTGATCGACATCAATTAGGTCTTTATCTAATTGGCTGGTAATGAGTGATTCAGTTTCCCCAGCGTCCCTTTGTTGTTTGGTTTCGCCTACACAAAGAATTGGCGTTAAACCATAGGTTTGAGCTGCTTTCAGACGCAAATTAACTGTTTCGTCTGTTTCCCCAAAATATTGTCGCCGTTCACTATGACCGACAATTACGTAACGTACACCAATCTCTGTCAACATGGGGGCAGAAATTTCACCCGTGTAGGCTCCACTTTCCGCCCAGTGGACATTTTGCGCTCCTAGTTGTACACGGCTGCCGTGTAAACTCTTGGACAAAATGCCCAGGTCAGTAAAAGGAACACAAAGCAGCACTTCTCGTTCTTGAGGTGTTTCCTCTAGTGCAGGCAGAAATCCTTGTAGAAACTCTTGGGACTCTGCCTGAGTTTTGAACATTTTCCAGTTACCAGCAATAACTATTTTCCGCACAGGTGATTTAGCCAAGTTCCTAACGCTACTAGATGCAATTTTCACTGTACTACTTTTTATGACCCACCCTGCCTATAATTGCTCAAACTGGTCTGGGAGCTTACAGGAGGGAGAGCTAGGGGCTTGAGGCTAGAGTAACTGTAGGGTGCGTATTGTCTATTTATCTAACCGCCCACATTCATTGCTGCCAGCATAGCTTTTTGGCTAACTTCTTTGTAAAGAGTTTCCAAGTATTTCATGACTATATCGCTAGAATTTAGACTTGCTGAATTTTCTTCATCCTTTGCTAAAGGAATTGCCCCCAATATATCTAATACAGTTTCGCTAGTTGATGGTGCAATCACAACTAAAGAAGACTCTAGTGGCTCGTTGTATTGCCAACAAGAAAGCAGGTTAATATTTATTTGATTATTGGTAATTGGTTTCTGCGTTTCGGATGTTTCTGTTACTTTAACTTCAACTTTTCCTCTACGTAATTGTCGTAAATCACTAATAATTTGCTCTTTGGTACGTCCGCGTAATTGAAATAATACAAATGGGTCTTCACTGAATCTATCACCTAACTGATAGTAAACTGCACCAACGTGTTTACAAGGGTTAGCTTTATCAGGACAAGAGCATTTACTATGGACATCAGACAGAGTAAAAGGGAATAAAGAAAGCCCATTACTGGTGAATACATCTTCAATATTTTGGGGCATTTCTCCTGCTAATAGCTTGGCAGCGAATACAGCCTTTTGAGACATTGTTTCAATTACATAGCCCCATTGTTCATCAGTAAAGGGATCAAGAGATAAAGAGACTTTATATGGTTCTTCTTCACTACCCTGAACTCTTGCTAATACTTTTGCACTTTTAAATTCGATACTTAAGACATTACCTTGACGGGCATATATTCTTGCTCGTTCTAAACGTTTTTTAAAGCGATAAGAATCTAATAAATCTAGCCACCTTTGTGACCACCATTCACGGCTTGCTTGTAGAGTGTATGTATTCATAATTATTTACAAAATGTTCTATAAATATTACTTAAGGGGGATGTAAGGATAAAAGAAAAACTTTTTATATTGTTGTGTCATTTATTACATAGTTAAGCTAATTAAGTATTGAATCTTAACTAAATAATAAATTCTTTCCTTTTTTGTTTTCCTTTATTATAGGTTTTAGATTATCCATAGAGTTTTGTTTATGGTAAGTATCAGAATATTCGACATATAAGAATTAATTAGAGTAGACATCGTTGATTTATTTTGATAGTTAATTCCTTTTTGATAGATAAAACGGTAAGCTAAGAAGAATATTAAGCAAAGATAAATTTGCATCATCTGAAAATATCCGGATTGGCTAGGAGTAACAAAAGTTAACTCCGAAATACTGTAATTTTTTGTGACAATTCTAGAGGTAAGTTCATGGCTCAGTTTCTCCTTGAGACTGTTTGGCTAGTCCCTTTGTATCCTTTGATTGGCGGGCTGTTAGCTATACCTTGGTCGCCGGGGATCATTCGCAAAACGGGGCCAAGACCGGCAGGTTATGTAAATTTAATCATGACATTTTTCGCGTTGGTGCATAGCGCGATCGCCTTACAAGCAACTTGGAACCGTCCACCCATAGAACAATTCTTTCCCTGGCTATCTACGGCTGGGTTAGACCTGACTATTGCGATAGAAATCTCCTCTATCACAGTGGGAGCAATGGTAGTCATCACTGGCTTAAATTTCCTCGCCCAAATTTTTGCCGTTGGCTACATGGAAATGGATTGGGGATGGGGGCGTTTCTACTCATTATTAGGGTTATTTGAAGCCGGGTTATGCGCTTTAGTGCTGTGTAATAACCTTTTCTTCAGCTATGTCATATTAGAAGTTCTTACCTTGGGAACCTACTTATTAGTGGGTTTATGGTTTAGCCAACCACTGGTAGTCTCTGGTGCGAGAGATGCTTTCCTCACCAAACGGGTAGGAGACTTGTTTCTCCTGATGGGAGTATTAGCGTTATGGACTCTAGCAGGAACTTGGGATTTTCCCGCACTAGAGCAATGGGCGCAAACAGCTAAGGTTGACCCCACTGTCATTACATTAGTAGGTTTAGCTTTAGTTGCCGGGCCGATGGGTAAGTGCGCTCAGTTCCCCTTGCATCTGTGGTTAGATGAAGCGATGGAAGGCCCTGTTCCTAGTACAATTTTGCGGAACTCGGTAGTAGTTGCTAGTGGTGCATGGATTCTGATTAAACTGCAACCAGTATTAACCCTATCGCCAATAGTTTCTTCATTTATTGTGGGGATTGGTGCAGTAACAGCCATTGGTGCTTCTTTAATTGCGATCGCCCAAATTGATATTAAACGCTGCTTATCATACTCAGTCAGCGCATACATGGGTTTGGTGTTTATTGCTGTAGGCGCACAGCAAGACGAAGCAGCACTATTGTTAGTACTTACTCATGCCCTAGCTGCGGCATTGTTAGTTATGAGTACTGGCGGTATTGTTTGGAATAGCATCACCCAAGATTTGACTCAACTAGGTGGGTTATGGTCACGCCGCCCTATTTCCGGCTTATCCTACATCGTTGGTGTATTGGGTTTAATTGGTGTTCCCCCACTTGGTAGCTTTTGGGCATTACTGAAACTAGCTGATGGTTTATGGAATACTCACCCTTGGTTAGTGGGAATTGTTATAGGGGTGAACGCTTTAACAGCCTTTAGTTTAACCAGAGAGTTTGGCTTAATCTTTGGTGGTAAAGCTAAACAAATGAGTGAGCGATCGCCGGAAGTTCATTGGCCAATGGTATTACCAATGATGATTTTATTCGGCTTTGTTCTACACCTGCCTTTAATATTGCAAAGCTTATCTCTTTTACCTAGTTGGGCCACCTTAAATAAAGATGTTGCTCTACTATTAATTTGGTCAAGCATTTTCGGTTGCAGCATTAGCGCCGTCATCTACTTAGGCAACATTATTCCTAAACCAGTCCGCCTACCCTTCAAAGGTTTACAAGACCTAATTGCTTACGATTTTTACACCCCCAAATTATATAAAATGACGATCATTTTCGGCGTTGCTCAACTATCCAAATTCGCCGATATGATTGACCGTTTCGTCGTCGATGGTATCGTCAATTTTGTGGGTCTGTTCTCGCTATTAGGCGGGGAAGGTTTAAAATACAGCACCTCTGGACAAACCCAATTTTATGCCTTCACCGTACTTTTAGGAGTAGGTCTTTTAGGCGCGTGGGTGACTTGGCCTTTCTGGGGAATCCCCTTTTTAGAATTGATTTATTAAGTCAATAGTTAGTAGTCAGTTGTTAGTAGCAAAAATCTACAATTGACTACTGCGATCACTTTTATTTTGAATTTTGCATTGGTTATGCTTAGTGTATTAATTTGGATACCGATTGTAAGCGCCATAATTATCGGATTTTGGCCAAGTAGTCCCAATCAAGCCAGCCGTATTCGTCTAATATCTTTAACCGTTGCGGCCATAGTCTTATTCTGGAACCTATTTATTCTGCTGAAATTCGACCTCAGCAATCCAGGAATGCAGTTTCAAGAGTATCTACCTTGGAATGATACCTTGGGCTTGAGTTACCAATTAGGCGTAGATGGGCTATCAATTTTGATGTTGATATTAAATAGCCTCCTCACTTGGATTGCTATTTACAGCAGCAGTAACCAGACAGAACGCCCACGCCTTTTCTACTCATTGATTTTGTTAGTCAGTGGCGGCGCTGCTGGTGCATTTTTAGCAGAGAATTTACTGCTATTCTTCCTTTTCTACGAACTAGAATTAATCCCCTTTTATTTGTTAATTTCCATTTGGGGAGGGGAAAAACGCGCTTACGCTGGTATCAAATTTTTGATTTACACAGCTGTTTCCGGCGCATTCATTCTGGCAACCTTCTTAGGCATGGTTTGGCTGACTGGTTCTACCAGCTTCGCCTTTGATGCTATCTCAACTCAAACCATCTCTGCCACACTGCAATTTGTTCTTCTGTGCGGAATTATCATCGGCTTTGGTATCAAAATTCCTCTGATTCCTTTCCATACTTGGTTGCCTGATGCTTATGTAGAAGCATCTGCACCAGTTGCCATTCTTTTAGGTGGTGTGTTGGCAAAACTCGGAACTTACGGATTATTGCGATTTGGTTTGGGGATGTTTCCCCAAGCTTGGAGTGTAGTAGCACCAACCTTAGCAATTTGGGGCGCAGTCAGTGCTATTTATGGCGCAGTAATTGCGATCGCTCAAACAGATATCAAGCGCATGGTAGCCTACAGTTCTATCGGTCACATGGGATACGTATTATTAGCTTCTGCCGCTAGTAATTCTCTATCCTTAGTAGGCGCTGTATCACAAATGTTTAGCCACGGTTTAATCCTGGCTATACTTTTCCATTTGGTAGGAGTCATAGAAGTTAAAGTTGGCACAAGAGAACTAGATAAACTTAATGGTTTGATGAGTCCTATTCGTGGTCTACCGCTAATTAGTGCTTTACTGGTTCTCAGTGGTATGGCTAGTGCTGGTATACCTGGGTTAGTCGGATTTATTTCTGAATTTATCGTTTTCCAAGCTAGTTTTTCTGTATTCCCTTTACCGACTTTGTTATGTGTTGCAGCAAGCGGGTTAACAGCAGTTTATTTCGTTATCCTCCTCAACCGTACCTGTTTCGGTAAACTAGATAACAACCTAGCCTACTACCCCAGAGTTCTTTGGCCTGAGAAAACACCAGCCTTAATTTTGGCAGCTTTAATCATCTTCTTAGGTGTGCAACCCACTTGGTTAGTACGTTGGAGTGAACCCACAACCACGGCAATGGTAGCAGCAATTCCCCCTGTAGAGAAAACTGTAATCTCTCAAGTTGCTTTGAAGTAATTAAGGAGTGCTGAGTATTTGATTAATTCACTCATGACTCAGCACTTACTACTCAGCACTTAATTATTACAGGAGGAAAAATGGATCTCAAATTCATCCCTATTGGTCTTGTACTATTTCGCTTTTTGATATCACCTTTCCTCCTGTGGGATGCCTGGGATGGACAAACCAGTATTTGGTTTATCGTGGGTTTTGTTGCTGCTTTTGTTTCTGATATTTTTGATGGCATTATCGCCCGACGCTTGGGTGTCAGCACTGCTAATTTAAGACAAGCTGACAGTTGGGCTGATGTTTACCTTTTCAGCAGTGTATTTATAAGTGCATGGTTGAGTTATCGAGATATTCTTATAGCTGAAAAATTGCCTTTATTGATGGCTGTTTTTGCTCAGTTGGCATGGTGGATAGTTAATTTAATTAAATATGGTAAACCTGCTAGCTATCACACCTACTCAGCCAAGTTCTGGGGCATCACTCTATTCGTCGCCATTATTGCTTTATTTGGCTTTAATTATGCAGGAATTACTTTATGGATAACCTGCATTGTCGGTACAATTCATAGTATTGAAGAAATTTTGATGACCTTAATATTGCCTGTTTGGACTCATGATGTTTTAAGTATTTTTCATGCGCTGAGTCTACGCCAAGAGTTTCAAAAAAGTGAAGTCTAATTAACCCAAAAAAAGCAATCCTTTTGTTTCTTGCTGATTAACCCTTGATAGAAAATTTGCTCCAAGGAAACCACGATGGTACAAACTCCAGAAAAACCGATTACAAAATTACCACCGTCTCAACATGAGTTTGCTGAGGTAATTCATCGCCTAGAAGCTGGCGGTTCCATGTTACCAGATACGCCAGAAAATCTGATGCAAATTATCGGCATATATAAGGCTTATGCTGTGCCGATGGATTTTTATTGGCGTGACCTACTTTATATTGCCGAACAAGTATTTTTAAACCCGTTACCCTTTTTCAAATACTTCATTCCTCAAGAATATTTAGATAGACATAATCATTACGCTGGTGATGATGCTGATTTAAGAATTTGGCGTGGCCCAGCCACAGCACACCCGGAACTTCTGGAATTTATGGAGAAGGGTGAAACCGGCAAGATGCCAAAATTATTGCATCACTGGTTACACGATCGCGTTAACATGGAGTTCGCGGAAGCGTGTATGCAGGCTATGCTATGGCATCGCCACATGTATGCGCCTGTTAACCAGTTTGATGCCTACTTAGACTCAGACGAATATAAAGCTAACGCTGATAGGGCAATTAAAGCCTACTTCCAAGGCAACCCCTTGATGTTGGGACTTTACAAACTGTTCCCTGATATGTTCTTGGAACAGTGCCGCCAGATGTCATACTACGCTAACCTGGGCTTATTCTGGGAAGTCATGGCCCCGGTGTTCTTTGAAATGTCGGATATCTATGATGAAGGCGGCTTCAAAGGTGTTCCCGATGCGATGGACTTTTTGATTAATGGAATATTTGCGATCGCAGGTCGTCCGATTTACCATCATGTATATATTCGGGGTGAATGTTACGAAATTATCCCCAAATCCAAAGGTTTCACTTGGCTATACGAAGCTGCATTACCCTACGTAGAAGCAGTATTCTACCGCACAGCCCCATTCCGTGGTACAAAATCTTACAACGCCCAAGCTGGTCAAGTACCTACTGATCAAAAAGACTTCCACTACGGTATTCTCTACGCTGACGTATTTCCTGTAGGTACTGCGGGTATTCCGCCCACATTATTAATGCAAGATATGTTGCACTTCTTACCACCATATCTGCTTGATTACTACAAACAATATTGCCGTGGTGAAGAAGATATGTTGATTCAGTTGGGAGTTACTTTCCAACGTTCAATGTATAACGTTACTTCTGCTGTAATTCAAGCATTACGTACAGCACTTTTATATCCATTAGATGACCCAAACCCCAAACATTTACAAGCCAACCGCGAGTTTTTTGAAGCCCAGCTAAATCGCTTTACTCGTTCCGAATACAATATGCGTGATGCTGCGCGTCTGCGCCAAATTCAAAATCAAGATTATCGCTAAAGTCTTTACCTTACGACTACATTTCGATTACTCCAGCCCCCTTTTTAGGAGGGCTTTTTTATTATTGCCAGTTACAGCATTTTGCTAGTCAATGGAATACAAAAGACCCCACCCGCCCAATTTAATTGTAATTATGCTGCCAGAATACATACTGCTTTTGATTTTCAGTTAATTTGGAAATAACTACTAACCCAAGTTGCTAGTTACTCTCTTCCGAAAGATGACATAGGGGTAAAGAAACAAGAAAATCCCTCCAGACAGAGAATTAGGAGGGATATATGTTAAATGAAATAGTTACCATCTATTCTGTCATAGATGACCTGTTGAAGGCGATCGGACATGATGAAGATAGTCGTTGTGAAATGAGCGATGGAGAAATTATCACAACGGCAATAATCGCAGCTATGTACTTTGGTGGTAATCACAGTCAGACTTGCAGCTATATGAAAGACCATAATTTGATACCACGAATGTTAGAAAAATCACGATTT
This sequence comes from Nostoc sp. MS1, assembly GCF_019976755.1. Taxonomy (NCBI): domain Bacteria; kingdom Bacillati; phylum Cyanobacteriota; class Cyanophyceae; order Nostocales; family Nostocaceae; genus Nostoc; species Nostoc sp. MS1. Next base: position 2,791,023 of record NZ_AP023441.1, on the reverse strand, counting down.
AATCGGCGATTACACAAAGTCTCGATGTTAATCAACGATTTATTTCATCAAGTAGGAATGGCACTCAAAGAGATTAGTGAAGATACGGAATATCTTTTAGACTCATTTCCGGTGCCGATATGTGACCCTACGGGTTCGCCACTTCCTACAACGGGGGGAACCCCCGCAACGGAGTGGCTCATAATATTCGCATCTTTAATGCGAAATTGATTCAATCAGAAGAATATCGGGGTTATATTGCATCGAAGAAACGTTATTTTTATGGAGTGAGAGTACAGTTATTAACCACCAAAACAGGTATTCCGGTGGAATTTGTGTTCATGCCAGCTAGCGCGACAGATATACGGGGATTGGGAGCTTTACCCTTGAATTTACTACCAGGGAGCCAAGTTTATGCCGATTGTGCCTATCTTGATTACACTGTAGAAGATGACTTGATTGAAACTAGTCAAATCTCGATGCAAGTCATGCGAAAAATTAACTCTAAACGCCAAGATGCACCGTGGATTCAATACATTAAACAGTCTATTCGTCATTACATTGAAACTGTATTTAGCGGCATTACTAGGCGCTTTCACAAATCTATTCATGCGGTAACATTTGAAGGGTTTTTACTGAAGTTACAAGCTTTTATTTTTGCTTATACTCTGCAACAAGCTTTTATTGACTAAGTTGTAAATGTTACTTCATCTTCAACTACACTGAATATTTCAGATTGCATTTTCATGGTGATTGTAGTTCGGACAATCCCTCATTTACTGTGCCTACACTTTCCATATCCTCTTTTATCTTCTATTACCCGCAACTTTGGTTACTAATAAATCTTTTTCAGTAAGTGAAGATTTACAATAAAACGGATGTTTGGGTTTTCTGGTAGTGTAGTCAAAAAATATTGATAATCTATCTGAAGATAGAGGTAATTTTCCTCTATAAAATATGTTCGCAGAGGTAGATGGTTAATATGTTTGGCGATCGCAGTCTTATAAGCAATATCAGCATTAGTACTGAGCAATGGTATTTGATATAACTTTCTAATTATTTCATTACGAACTTTTTTAATAATTGTTTTCATAATTAAGCTTGTATCAGCCATCTTTAGCAGTACTTATATTTAATTGCTCATAATATCGTCCTTCCTGTTTGCCTTGAAGCCATGTTGGCACTAATTGACTAGAAATCTCCAAGTGGAAAAATTTATCATAAAAAATCCCTGATTTGTTAATTCAGGGATCATCAATGTTTTTAACAACTAATTGTATTTAGTTACCACTATTTATCGGTTTTGACAGTTACCCAAATATATTAATCTGCTAGTAAGCACCACTATTTCTATCAAAAATAACAGCAATAGTCTTGAAAATTAGCTTTAAATCGTACATCAAACTCCAGTTTTTTTGATATAGCAAATCTAAGCGAATTACATCTTCAAAACTATTAACTTTAGACCTACCATTTACTTGCCATTCCCCAGTCATCCCAGGTTTAACATCTAGACGCTGCCATTCAGGTACTTCATAGCGTTCTACTTCATCTGGTGTAGGTGGTCTAGTTCCTACTAAACTCATATCACCTTTCAAGACATTCCAAAATTGGGGAAATTCATCTAGACTAGTGCGGCGTAAGAATCTGCCAACTCGCGTAATTCTGGGGTCATTTTCATTCTTAAAGAAAGCACCCTGTACTTTATTTTCCACTAGGGATTTTTTCGCTTCTGCATCCACACACATGGAGCGGAATTTCCAAATTTTGAAGCGTTTACCCATCCAACCACAACGTATTTGTCCAAAGAAAATAGGGCCTGGGTCATCAATTTGAATGGCAATTACTATAGGAATCAATAAAATCCCCGTGATTACCAAACCCACCAACGCACCAACAATATCGAGAAATCGTTTAGTCCACGATGCCACAGAAGGATGAGTGGTGGGAAGCTGCTCTATTTTCCGAGTAGAACCCTTGTGAGGCTCTGAAGCGTTTTCTGTTTCTTTGGGAAGTACTTCGCTACTAGATTCAATAGAAAAAACTTTATCTAGTCCTGTAAGGTTTAGCACTGCCATGACTTGAGGAGAAACATTCCGCAGGATCATGGGAATCCCTTTTTCTTGGGTAGTTTTAAAATTACTAACCAAGGCTCCTAAACCACTGCTATCCATAAAAGTGGTAGCTTGAAAATCAACGATGATTTCTTTGGGAAGAGATTCTTCTTTGGTTAAGTTTTGGCAAGTTTGCTTAAAGTCTACTGCCTCTAGCACGCTTAATCGCGTAGGAACCTGCACTATTACTGTTTCGTTTAGGGTAGTAACTAGAAAATTTACCTCTGTGGGTTGGCTGGTCATGAAGCTTTGCACTTTGGTTGCCATGTACATTAAATCTGCCACACATCATTACTGCTTTAGAAAATTACCTAACCTATAGGTTAATCAGTAGGCATAATGACTTATAGTTATTTTCTCAGGATTTAGAGATTGCTGACGACGATTCACAATAGAACAATAAGCCAAAAAACTTACTTATTGTTGCATCGACGCGGTGCGATCGCATATTATACCCATGACTGCTAAAACTACAGCCGAACCTACTGCACGCCTGGTTGAGGTCTTTTCTGCTATTCAAGGGGAAGGACTGAATGTCGGGACACGTCAAATTTTCATTCGCTTTGCTTTTTGTGACTTGCGCTGTCACTTTTGCGATAGCGCCCACACTTGGAATGCACCTGATACTTGTAGAATAGAACGATCGCCTGGACTGAGAGATTTTGAAAACCACTTAAATCCCGTTCCACTACACACCCTGATCGAATGGGTTCAAAGGCAAAATTTACCTTGTCTACACGATAGCATTAGCTTGACTGGGGGAGAACCACTTCTTCATGCTCATTTTTTACAAGAGTTTTTGCCCAAAGTGCGATCGCTCACTGGTTTACCTATATACCTAGAAAGCGGCGGGCATCGGCCAGAACAACTGGCCACGATTTTACCCCATCTAGATTCTGTGGGTATGGATTTGAAGCTCAAGAGCGTCAGTGGTGAATCTCATTGGCAAGCGCATAGCCAATTCCTTCAACTTTGCTATCCACATTTAGAGACTTTTGTCAAGATAATCATCTCTAACAGTACAGACATAGCTGAATTAGAACATGCTGCTTTGCTAGTGGCAGATGTCAGTCCCGAAATCCCTGTATATTTACAACCCGTCACGCCATTGGCTGCTTCTGAGCAATTGAGCCAAACACCTGTGCTTGCTCCTGCGCCTGAACAAGTGTTGACTTGGCAAGCCTTGATGAAACGGTTCTTAAAACAAGTCCGCGTCGTGCCGCAGACTCATAAAATGTTAAATCAACTCTAGGCCTAAAGAGTAAGAATTTTAAGTAAATTTCTCCGATAAAATTAAAATTTGTGTGAGGAGAAAATGCGATGAATAATTCTCATCTCATCCTATTAAGTACCTCAACAAAATTAATTACACATTCAAGGGCAGGAAATAGGGAACCCTAACAACAAACAGTTCCCTATTTTTTTATGGCTAAACTTTGGTCTTTGTAACTTTAATTATGTAATTATATTGATTCAAATATCAAGAGTAATTTCCATAAATATACTGCCTCCTCATAAATGCTTTTATGAAGTGTTTATGTAGTGGTGTAAACCTTAATCATTAGATAATTTTTTCTTAACTTAACGCTCCAAAAATGAGCAAAGTGTTCACTTTTGCCATAATATCGAGGATTCTACCAAAGCATCGGCTCTCTGAATTAAGTTTTCCTTTGGTCGTTACTGTAGTTACTATTACCACTTACATAACATCTATTGACGCAATTACTTGTGTTAACTGTGACCTTAAAAATTGGTAACAGAAAAATAGAGATTACTTAATTTCAAATACTGATGGCATCAATTTCTATGGTGCTAATAGCTTCTCTAAACCTTAACAAGCACCTCAAGAAATTTTAGATTTCCAAATTCTGCTGATTATTTTGTATAGAAACACATATCCAAATATGAGACTGAGCATCGTGAGAAAATTTCCCAAATACTTAGTTTTTGCTGCCTGCCTCTGGTTGATCGGTGCATCTGAATCAAAAGCAGCATCGTTATTAGCCACAGGTACACTTACTGGATCTAAATCAGGTGTTAATGCGGACTTATCTGGCTTGACTGGCAATCTGGAGAACGGTTTGCCAAAGAATATCCTGGGCGGTCTTGGATCAGGCTTAACCTGGGCAGGAGGTAACACATTCTTGGCAATACCTGACCGTGGGCCTAACGCTACTCCCTATAACAGTCAAGTTGATGACACCGTATCTTTTATTTCACGGTTTCACACTATATCGATGGAATTGACACCTAACGCGCCTGGATCTGCTCAACCTTTTTCCTTGATACCGACGTTGGCTAAAACTACCTTACTTTATAGTTCAACCCCACTCACATACGGAACAGGAAGCAATGTCAGTCTCGGTTCGGGTGCGCCTTCTGTAAATACCCCCAGTAAGTTCTACTTTACTGGCCGGTCAGACAACTACGACCCATCCAAAAACTCTGGCAATCCTAACGATGCTAGGTTCGACCCGGAAGGTATTCGCCTCTCCAACGATGGCACTAGTGTTTTTGTCTCCGACGAATACGGGCCATATATTTATCAGTTCAACCGCTCAACTGGTGAGCGCATCCGCACCTTCACCCTACCTGATAAATTCTATGTAAAAAATCTATCTTCTGTGGGTAGTACAGAGATTAAGAACAACACTTCTGGTCGCACTGCTAATAAGGGTGTAGAGGCACTCGCTATTACTCCTGATGGTAAAACTCTGGTCGCTATGGTGCAAGCTTCACTCATCCAGGATGCCAACGCTGGTGGTAAATCAGCAAAAGTGCTACGTATGGTGACTATTGACATCGCAACTGGAGCGACAACCCATGAATATGCCTACAATCTGACAACTGGATCAGGCGTGAGTGATATAGTGGCACTGAACGACCATGAGTTTCTAGTTGATGAACGTGATGGAAAAGGTCTTGGAGATGGTTCTTCTGCTGCCATCAAGCAGGTCTTCAAGATAGATATTAGCAATGCTTCTGATGTCAGCAATCTAACTGGCGCACAAGCTGTCAACAAGGCAGTCACAAAATCCGCCCAGCCTTTTCTAGATATTGTTAATATCCTCAATAGCGCACCAAACAACATACCCAAGAATCAGATTCCTTCTAAAATCGAAGGTCTTGCCATCGGTCAAGATGTTATTGTCAATGGTGTTGTCAACCATACCCTTTGGGTAGCCAACGATAACGACTTTGTACCGGAAACTGCTGGGCCAAACCGTTTCTACGTATTTGGCTTTACCGATGCAGACCTGGGTAATTCTACTTTTGCGCCTCAGAATGTTTCAACAGTCCCAGAGCCAACCGCAAGCGCGGAATTACTCATGCTCGGTTTGGGTGCTTTCTTGTTGAAGCGGCAATCAAGGGCTATCAAAAAATAATTAAACACTTTAGTGGGTTGTGCAGTATCCAACCCACTAACTGTAAATATTTTACAGATCAGATTCATCATTTCGAGATTTGCCTTTTGCCTTGTTGGCGCTGCGCTTGAGTGCTGAAAGCCTAGCTTCATAGCGGGAACGTTGGCGCTTACTGGGTGTAGTGTCAATCAGTGTTTTTAAGGCACTACCAAGACTCTTGTAGGCGTTGGGGAGACTATAACCAAAGCGAGTAGCGAGGGCGATCGCTTTTTCATCAGCATCAAGCAATTCGCGCATCTGCTTTTCGCCGTTATTCTTTTGATACAATCGCCAGCCGGAAACACCGCAAAGCGCCAAAGCTAAAACTAACAATAATCCATCCTGTACCCATAATTCACCCACAGCACCGCCTAAACCAATAGCTAATGCTGCCATTTCCCAACCATCTTTGGGAATTGTGTCATTTTGAATGCGGGCGACTTCATGCCAAAATAGCAGATTACGCTGATCCATCGCCAAAGAATCCCATTTCACCAAGTCAATTTGAATCTCTACTTGGTCTTTACCGATTTCTTCGCTGCGGATCAGGGGTGGATTGACTTCAGTTGTACCTTCAACCGTGACCCAGCTCTGCAATTCTGGCGGTAGTAAGCCTTTCAACCGCCGAAGTTCACTCATTTCCGCTTTGGCAGAGGAGGTTGCATAGGATGTCATAAAATCCAGCCCTAAAAAATTTCAATATATAGCGAGGTTATCATTTTGGAGTATAGCTGACTTGGATCAGCAATGAGTGCTGCGTCCTGAGTAAAAAATTTTCACCTCTATCCTCTAGTCTAAGCCACTCTTTGCATTCATTCTGGTGTATGTAGTTAATGATAGCTATTTCGGTGCTGATCCGCCTCACTCTGTAGGAAAGCTTCCGCGCTTCTTTCGTGCTTCCATTGCTTTTTCTAATATTTCTAATAATCCAGGTGCTTCTTCTTGGATACTCAATAAAATTCTTTCCCCAAGTTCTATATTTCCTGGATCATGCCCTGTTTTCATAACTTCCTTCAGGCGAGGTAGAGCTATGTTATCGACAATTTGAATTAATCCACTCAAACAACGATGAAACTGCTTCTCTGTCAAAATTGAGTCTTCTAAGGGAAACTCTATAATTGCCCTGATTTCACCATCTGATGGGTCATACTCCCATTGCAGCATTTTTGTTTCCCAGGAAATCGCCAGCATAGTCTGTAAGATTGCTCCTTTGTAAGGATGGTTTTGCACTCCCGCCAAAACTTGTGGCGCAAATACCCGAAAAAACTTACCTTCTTCATCCAGTTGGACAACTATCAAAAAATCTTCTAGGTTATCAGCGTCCACACCTGTAATAATGCGGTCTTCTTCCTCCTCAAGGCGGTAGTCCCAACCCAGTCTATCTAGGTAATTAGCAATTTGTTTGAGGTTAGCTCCCATATAAGCCCCTTGAAAAAATGGTGGAGCATCTGTCACAAGACCTAGTTTAACCTTTTAGTGGACTTTACTTAATTACCCTAATTGCTTCTCTAATTCTATAAGTATGCTCTTAGGCTTACTATCTTAGATTAGTTGATGCGTTAACATCTACAAATTTCTGGATAGTAGATCCTCTGCCTAATATACTAATTATGAGTTAATGAAAATTCTTTGTTGATATTTTTGATTTGATAGCAAATATGGAAGCATTTATTTGGTTTTGATAATCTGTTTTCTAGATAAACAATAAATTAGTCTATTTTCAATAGAAAAAACAAAATTCAAGCTGAATATAAATCATTACATAAACTCAAGAGCCAATGTTGTTAGGCATTACTAGGCTTTTTCTTAAAGTAAACTACATCATAAGTGCCAAAAAAGTTTTATATTACAGACATCAATATTGAGATTACATACTTATTGTATTCATCAACACATTCTTGAGCATTAATTGTCTTTGAAGTTTATGAAAAAATCGGCTTTAATTCTGGGAGCATCCTTAATTTTAACTACTACTGCTTGTGGGGGAAACTCAGCACCAACTACAACCACTAATACAGGAGGTACACCAGTAGCGCAAAAAACAGGTGGCGATCGCTTCAACACAATCAAAAATCGCGGACAATTAATCTGTGGTGTCAGTGGTGAAGTTCCTGGATTCAGTTTTGTGGGAACTGACGGCAAATATAGCGGTATTGATGTGGATATTTGCCGTGCCGTAGCTGCTGCCTTATTTGATAACCCAGATGCAGTAGAATTTCGCAACCTCAATGCTAAAGAACGGTTTACCGCGCTACAAACTGGCGAAGTAGATATTCTCAGCCGCAACACCACCTGGACATTAAGCCGCGCTACTTCAGTTGGTTTAGAGTTTGCACCAGTGGTTTTTTATGATGGTCAAGCAATCATGGTACGCAAAAGTAGCGGTATCAAATCTTTAGCAGACCTCAAAAATAAAGCCATTTGTGTACAAACAGGCACAACCACAGAGCAGAACTTGGCAGACCAAATGCGCAAGCGCAACATAACTTATAAACCTGTAGTTTTTGAAGACGTTAACATCACCTTTGCCACCTATGCCGAAGGACGCTGTGACGCAATTACCGCAGACCGTTCAGCTTTAGTATCCAGAGGAACGACTCTCCCCAAACCAGAAGATAACCAAATTCTGCCAGAAGTAATTTCTTCCGAACCCCTTGCCCCAGCCGTAGCCAAAGGAGATAGCAAGTGGGGTGATACCGTAAAGTGGGTAGTTTATTCCTTAGTAAAAGCTGAAGAATTGGGCATTAATTCCCAAAATTTAGCGCAATTTGCCAATAGCACAGACCCAGATGTCAAACGCTTTTTAGGAACCGAAGGCAATTTAGGCCAAGGACTAGGTTTACCTAACGACTTTGCCGCCAGAGTTATCAAACATGTAGGTAATTATGCTGAAGTTTACGATCGCAACCTCGGCCCCAAAACAAAACTCAACCTAGCACGCGGTCAAAATCAACTATGGTCAAAAGGTGGATTGTTATATTCGCCACCGTTCAGGTAAGGGAGTGGGGGAGATGAGGGAGATGAGGGAGATGAGGGAGTGGGGGGAGACAAGGTAGAAGAAGTATGGACTATGGACTATGGACTGTTGACTAATGACTAATGACTAATGACTAATGACTAATGACCAATGACAAACCCCCTTTATGGCGTGATAATCGCTTCTGGAATATTGCCGGACAATTGATGGCTTTGTTCTTAGCAGCATTTGTGGTGGCTGTGCTTTTGGGTAATCTCAACCGCAATTTGCAACAACTAGGCATTCAATTCGGCTTTGATTTTCTTAAACAGCAAGCATCTTTTGATATCGGCGAAACCCTGATTGCTTATAAACCAACAGATACCTATACTCTCGCTTTGTTGGTGGGACTAATTAACGCCTTACGAGTAGCAGTTACCGGAATTATTCTGGCAACCATCGTCCCGGATTTCTCACAAAGAGATAAAAAAAGGGGGTCAAAAACTGCGAAAATGTATATAGGATAAGCATTCCAGCAGTTATAAACCATGACCCCGACTTTCACAGATATTACACCAAAACAATTCAAATTCTCCGGGGAAAAATCACACCCGATTGTAGTTAATTTTCAGGGTGGGACGGTAACATCGGATGCAGGATTAAGCTTAATTGCGGAAATAGACAGAAAATTAGAAATCACATCAAAATTTGCACAGTGTTTCCAAGATTACCGTCAGCCAAATCGAGTTGACCATTCAGTAGAGAGTTTAATTAAACAACGTATATACGGGTTAGTCATGGGATATGAAGACTTAAATGACCACGAGGAATTACGTCATGACCCGATGTTTGCTCTAGCAGTCTTAAAAACAATTGGAATAGAGGATGAGCCTGCAATATTGGCAGGAAAAAGTACATTAAACCGACTGGAACATTGCCCTGAAGAGATAGAACAAGGAGTAGACAGTCGTTATCATAAAATCGGGCATTCTCGATCAGAGATTGAAAGTTTATTTGTCAAAATATTTCTAGAATCTTACGCCAAAGAGCCAAGACAAATTATTTTGGATTTAGATGTAACTGATGACTTAGTACACGGCAATCAGGAGCAAGTTTTCTTCAATACTTATTATGGGGGATACTGCTATGCTCCACTGTATATATTTTGTGGAAAACATCTGTTAGCATCCAAACTTCGCCCTTCAAATGTAGACCCAGCATTTGGGGCATTATCAGAACTACAGAGAGTGATTAAACAAATACGTCAACAATGGAAGAATGTTGAGATTTTAGTACGTGGAGATAGTGCCTATTCTAGGGACGATATCATGAGGTGGTGTGAATCACAGCCCGGTTTAGATTATGTTTTTGGATTGGCGCAAAATAGTCGTTTAATTGGGATGACTACGACGACTCAAAATAGAGCCTCGCTTGAGTTTGAGCAAAAACTATCAACAGTAGTTTCATTTTTAGAAACAGTATTTCAGCCAGATGAACAACTTCCTTCGCTTGCGGAAGATTTGATTGATAACTCAATTTGGTACAAGTCTTTAGACTATCAAACCCGTGAATCTTGGAGTCGTAGTCGTCGTGTTGTTTGTAAGGTTGAATATGGGACGAAGGGAGCTAAAATTCGTTTTGTTGTAACTTCTTTAGCTACTAATAAAGTACCTCCTAGTCAACTGTATAAACAAAAATATTGTCAGCGAGGGGAGATGGAAAATCGCTTTAAAGAACAACAATTAGAACTTTTTAGTGATAGAACAAGCACCCACACGTTTGCGGGAAATCAATTACGTCTGTGGTTTTCTTCTGTTGCTTACGTTTTGATGAATGCGTTGCGTCAAAAATGTTTAGCTAAAACTGAATTACAAAATGCCACTGTTGGAACTATTCGTACCAAGTTATTGAAGTTAGGAGCTTTAATTACTATAAGTACACGCCGTATTTTAATTGCAATTACTAGTTCTTGTCCATACAAACATATATTTGCTACTGCTCATAGACGTTTAAAAATGCTCCCTAATACTGCTTAAATTGAAATTAAATTGCCTTTTGCTTATTTCTAATCAATGATACTTTGGGCTTGGGCCGATTCAAGTCCTGTTTTGGAATGCGGATATTTTATGAACAGAGCATTTTAATTTTACCAGCAATAAAAAATAGTAATCATTTTTACTTAACAACTTCGGTTTTATACTTAATTTATCTCTGCGCCTAAATTTTGATTGATGATGTATCAGAAAAGAGCCTCACATCAGGTCATGTAAATTTATTTTTTACTGCTTGTGAGAAATCCGGGATCGTCGGTGTGTTAGCTGGGGTTGCCAGATTATCAGATAACTGGTTAGTACGGAATATTGCGCTGGTGTATGTGGAAATTTTTCGGAATACGCCGCTACTTTTACAGTTGCTATTCTGGTACTTTGCCGTTTTTCTCGGTTTTCCCAAAGCTGATAATAAAATTTCTCTTGGGGGATTGATTGGGCTGAGTCAAAATGGCATAGAACTACCTTGGTTTACCCTATCTCCTGAGTTTTCTGCTTTATTGCTGGGTTTAACTTTTTACACAGGCGCTTTCATCGCAGAGATTGTCCGGGGTGGGATTGGATCAGTATCGAAAGGACAATGGGAAGCAGCGCGATCGCTCGGCTTAAAACCTGGCTTAATCATGCGCTTAGTTATTTTTCCCCAAGCTTTGCGAGTGATTATTCCTCCCCTAACCAGTCAGTATTTAAACTTAACAAAAAACTCAAGTTTAGCGATCGCGATCGGCTATCCTGATATTTATTTTGTCGCCTCCACTACCTTTAACCAAACAGGTAGAGCCGTAGAAGTCATGTTACTACTCATGCTTACCTATCTCACCCTTAGTTTGACTATATCTCTCATCATGAATACCTTTAATCGCACCGTGCAGATTAAGGAGAGGTAGGGAGTGGGGGAGATGAGGGAGTGGGGGAAGATGAGGGAGTGGGGGAGAAAAGGAAAAAATAGCTTTGGACTATGGACTGTTGACTATGGACTAATGACCAATGACCAATGACTAATCTATCTTGGCTACGTAAAAACTTATTTAATACTTGGTATAACAGCGCCTTAACTGTTATCTGCTTGGTGTTACTGTTTCGGGTGTTGCTAGGGGCTTTTGTTTGGGCAACTACTAAAGCGCAATGGGCAGTTGTACAAGTTAATTTACCTTTATTTTTAGTTGGGAGATTTCCGCAAACTGAGTATTGGCGAGTTTGGGTTGTTTTGGCGATCGCTTTAAGTTTAGCTGCTATTACTGCGGTTGTATTCTTTGGTAAGCAAAGGTTCGCAGGATTGACAAAATTAGTCGCGCCTTGGCTTTCCTTAATTTGGTTATTATCATTCCCTGTTATTCTGTGGTTAATTAGCGGTGGGTTTGGTTTGCGTCCTGTTTCCAGCAATTTATGGAACGGTTTACTACTCACCTTACTTATGGCAGCAATTAGCATTGTCCTTTCCTTTCCTATTGGGCTTCTACTCGCTTTAGGAAGGACTAGCAAATTGCCTGTGATACGTTGGTTTTCTATTCTTTATATTGAAATTATTCGCGGAGTGCCACTTATTGGAATTTTATTCCTGGCGCAAGTTATGTTGCCTTTATTGTTACCTACTGATTTCCGTTTAGACCGAGTGTTGAGAGCGATCGCTGGTTTGGTACTATTTAGTGCAGCTTACATGGCAGAAAATGTACGCGGTGGACTCCAGTCTGTATCCCGTGGACAAGTTGAAGCGGCAAAAGCGTTAGGATTAAATACATTCTTTGTAGTTCTGTTTATTGTCTTACCTCAAGCATTACGAGCAGTTATTCCTGCCATTGTGGGGCAATTTATCGGACTATTTAAAGATACTTCTTTATTATCTCTTGTAGGCTTAGTGGAACTTACAGGAATTTCCCGTTCCATTTTGGCACAACCTCAATTTATTGGTCGTTATGCAGAAACCTATTTATTTGTTGGTTTTATTTATTGGGTATTTTGTTACTTAATGTCATTAGCTTCTAGGCATTTAGAAAGGCAATTGAATAATTAGTCATTAGTCAACAGTCCATAGTCCATAGTTATTATCACCTGTTTTCCCTCTCCCGGTTGGTGAGCGTAGCCGAACCAAATACCCTACTTTTATCAACTAGTTGAATAAAAAATATGACAGAACAAACGCCGATAATTATTTCTGAAAATGTGCATAAATGGTATGGGAAATTCCATGTGCTTCAAGGTGTGAGTTTAACAGTGTACCGTGGAGAAGTGGTAGTTTTGATGGGGCCTTCTGGGTCGGGTAAATCAACATTTATTCGTACTTTTAATGCTTTAGAGGAGTATCAGCAAGGCAAAATCATTATCGATGGAATTACTCTGGGTCACGACTTACGAAATATTGAAGCCATTCGTCGAGAAGTAGGAATGGTATTTCAGCAATTTAATTTATTTCCCCATTTAACTGTCCTGCAAAATATTACTTTGGCTCCTATTTGGGTACGGCGAGCGAAAAAAGCTAAAGCCGAAGAATTGGCAATGCAATTGTTGGAAAGAGTGGGGATTTTAGAACAAGCGAATAAATACCCCGGACAGTTATCTGGAGGACAACAACAACGAGTGGCGATCGCGCGTGCATTAGCGATGCAGCCTAAAATTATGCTATTCGATGAACCTACTTCCGCTTTAGACCCAGAAATGGTAAGAGAAGTCCTAGACGTAATGCGCGGTCTAGCACGCGACGGGATGACAATGGTTGTAGTTACTCATGAAGTCGGATTTGCTCGTGAAGTCGCTGATCGAGTAGTTTTAATGGATGGCGGAAACCTAGTGGAATCAGCTACTCCAGAGAACTTCTTCACAAAACCTCAAGAAGAACGTACTCGCAGGTTTCTATCACAAATTCTTTAAATGAGTCATTAGTTTTTTAATTATTTTCTCTCAGCATTCAATGATTTATGGTCAAAAAGATAGATTTTCTAAAAGGATATTTTGCAAGTCTGACTGATCCAAAATTTGTGCCAACTGCTTTAAAAGTTGCACTTGTTGTTGGCTCTATCTTATTTACCATCAATCATGCTCATGCTTTATTAAAAGGGAATATGAGCCGCGATCGCTGGATTTCCGCCGGGCTAACTTATATAGTTCCCTATTTCGTTAATATTCATGGACAATATATTAGTATTTATCGCAACAAATCTCTTTAATTACCTAATTAATATCAAGTTAGCAAAATTATTAATTACTAATCAACGCCTTGTATAAATTTCTTTCAGACCTAACCCCCAGCCCCTTCCCTACAAGGGAAGGGGAGTAAGAATTTAAACTTCTCTCCTTTTATTGAAGTGGTTTGAAGAGGGCTTAACATCATAATTCGCACATTGCTTGAATTACGAATTACTAATTATTATAGCCATTGTCCTCCCCGGAAACGCCAACGAGGAAATATAATTCGCATAATGCTTTGGGAAGCAATAAAAACTGCTAACCAAACCACACTGTAATGAAATATAAAAGCATCTACTGGTAGTTCTTCTTTAGGTATGGGTAATGGTAAGAAACCAAAAAGTTTAGCCCCACAAAAAACAAATATTAGTTCCCAAATACCAGCTATGAGTTGATAAACGGCAGGCCAATCTCGATCCCAACGGAACTTTTGCAAATAATTATAAAGGATGTCCCAGCCCAAGCCGAAGATAGCAACATAGGCTAGTATCCAAAAATATACTGAGTTAGCACCAGGGCCAATTAAACCTATTGCAAAAGGCAAGGATACTACTACACCGACAGTAGCAAGTAATAACAGTCTAGTTTGCCAACGACCTAATAAAGTTGGAGTCATAAAAGTAACAAATGCTGCATAAATAATTACATCTCAAAATTGATGAATTACGCATTATTCTATCCTGAGAGTAGGGTTACAGGTTCATTTCTAGTAATTCGGGAACTGTAACAAACTCGTAACCTTGCTGTTTTAATCCACTGATAATTTTTGGTAAGGCTTCTACTGTTCTTTTGCGATCGCCTCCTCCATCGTGCATTAAAACTATATAACCAGGCTTTGCGCCTTTGACTACATTTTTAATAAATACCTCATATTTGGCATGAGGATCAGTATCAGCTGAAGTTAAAGACCACATCACCACAGCATTTTTCTGGCTTTTGGCGTAACTGGCTAAACCATTATTCAGAACTCCTCCAGGGGGACGGAATAATTGAGTTTTCACACCTGTAGTTTTGTAAATTAGCTCAGATGTCCGCTCAATTTCACTCTTAACTGTGGCTGCATCCATACGCTTATACCAATGATGCCAAGTGTGATTACCAATAGCATGACCTTCAGCTACAACTTGTTTGGCGATTTCAGGGTTGGCTTGTAAGGCTTGTCCTACCCAAAAGAAGGTCGCTTTAATTTGATTTTGTTTAAGAATATCTAATATTTCTGGGGTGGTTTTCTGCCAAGGCCCATCATCAAAAGTCAGAGCGATGACTTTCCGCCCAGTATAGGTATTTGTTTTTTTATTACTATCAATCTGTGGCTGATAAACTGTCTTACCCTGATACTGGACTGGCACAGTAAAGTTAAGATTATTTATCTTAGCTGATGGCTGTGAAGGTTCTTTAACTAATGGCTTTACTTGATTACTTGCATCTGGTAAATCTGGCGTGGCTATTGCCGTTTGGTTCTTGCGGAACGCCAAAAATATACCTATGGTAATAGAACTAGCTACTAAAAAAGTAGCGATCGCTATTAAACCAAAAAATTTATTTATTTTAGGGTGGTTGTTGGACATGAAAGATTCCTAAAACTCACCCCATGATAAGCCATTAGTCAACAGTCAACAGTCAGACTAACTGATAATCAGGTCGGGGGGTATGATAGGCTGCTAACGGTTCCCAATGAATCACATCTTCTAATAGGGACTGATAACCTAGAGTATTGGGATGTAGTCCATCTTCGGTGAAACGCTTGTTTCGCCAAGCCTCGCCCCGCGCCATCCATTGGTCAAAAATATCTAAATAGGGAATTTGCCTTTGATTGCAAGCGATGCGGGTTGCTTCTTTGTAGCGGTATTGGTCGGCATGATTAAAATAGAAGCAATCGACAAAAGGCATTTTGGCTTCATCAACTGGAACCATACCCACAAATAATACAGGGCAGAGTTGCTGGGCTTGGTCTAGTAAAGCGGCGATTTCCGATTCAAACACGGCAAAATCTGTATGATTTCGTCCATTGGGGCGGGCTAACCGCGCCGAATCATTTACGCCAACGGAAAGGATAATTAAATCAGGGACACGATTTCGCAATTCGCCACGATGCCGAAATTCTACCTCTAACCTTTGGGCTACTTGCTGGGTGCGATCGCCTCTTACTCCCAAATTATACAGGACATGACCAGAGCTACCGAGCAGCATCCACCAGCGCCGCAATTGCTCGACCCAGCCGCCTTTTTCTGGGTCGCCGAAGCCATATATTAAACTATCCCCCAGTGCGATAATCTTCAAAGGCTGACATTGGGTTGGTGCTACAGACAGCTGCATTGAGGAATGAGTGGGAAATGTTTGCATCTTAAAAGATTTTAATTTATATCTTTACAAGATTCTATACATTTCTACACCATTACACAGTATATTTTTTGTCTTTTGTCCTCAAAGCTTGATTAAGAGGTAAGGCAATAGACCGTTGACTGTTGACTATGGACTAATGACTAATCAATTGATTTAGCAATTACCCCTAACTGTAACCCTGGCGGATAACTACCATCTTCCTTAATGCGTTTAATTTCTGCGTCTGTAACTCGCAAGCCTAACTTTTGTGCCAATGCTTTAACAATATCACCCCGGTCAATCATGCCAGCAACAGCGCCAGCCGGAGTAAGTACGGTAATACGGGGTAACTGTTCATTCTCCAACTTTTTGATGACTTCAGCGATGGAAGTTGATTCTGTAACAGAAGGAATTTCCGTCAAAGGATGGGCGATACTGTGGAGAGTTTGGGTTTCCCAGGCGCTTCTTTCCACCAAACGTAAATCCTCAATGGCAACCATACCGCGATAACGTCCATCGGAAGCAGCAAAATAAATTTCTGGGGTAGCGGCTAATAAGTAGGTATCAGCAAAAGAACGTAGAGTTTGGTCGGCATCAATGACCCTAAAATCACAAGTCATAGCATCGGCGGCTGTGACTTTGAGTAAGGTTTCTTGTAATGTGGTTACACGGTCGTAGGAGTTGGCGTTACGAATGGCAAACCAACCTAACAAGGCTATCCACAAGCCTGTAACTAACTCTCTAGTAAAGAAATCTACAGCAAAACCTAGAGCGATCGCACTATAACCCAAAATTTGTCCCGCCTTGGCTGCCCAATGTACCGCCTGAAAGCGATCCCCGGTAATTTTCCAGAGTGCAGCTTTCAAAACTTGACCTCCATCTAAAGGTAAGCCAGGAATCAAGTTAAATAGAGCCACGACTAAGTTAATGCGTGCCAAATCACCTACCATCATACTGACTGGGCTGGTATCTGGAATGACTGTACTTACTATTCTCAGCAACAAAAATAAGCCGATACTTACCAAAGGCCCAGCAATGGCTACTTGAAAAGCTTTACCCGGAGTTTTCGATTCTTCTTCAATGGCAGCAATACCACCAAATAGAAATAGAGTAATCGAGTTAACTTTAATGCCTTGCGATCGCGCTGCTAAACTATGACCCAACTCGTGCAATAATACCGAACCAAATAGCAGCAACGCCATAACTATGCCAGCACTCCAGGCTGTTACAGTTCCCCATTCTTGGTAAGCAACACCAAAATTCAGTGTTGCTAAACCCAAAATTACAAACCACAAAGGGTCTAAAAATAGGGGAATACCAAATAAAGATCCGATTTTCCAATTTGTTTGCATCACATTATCCTGAAATTAAATATTTTTATTGAATACCTCACATATACTATGTAAGTTTTTTTGTATACGATTCTTCTATTCTCTTCATAAGTTCAGACGGCAGTACAACGACCTAAAGATAGGAACAGCAAAATCTGCCGCTACTTAATTTATCTGTCCCAGATTCTAGAATAGACAATCCCACCTATTTGATCATGGAAAAAACAGAAAAATACAAGTTTCCGACTATGGGTTGAGGTGATTTTAATTTATAGCGATCGCCTAATACTATTTTTCTGAAATATGTCTTATGTATAGGCAAATACAGATAAATTTATGTATAATTCAACGGATTAAGTTGATATATTATGTGAATATAGTTAAAATATAATTGCTAACCACTAACATCGTTGGCATATTGCATTATAATGCAAAACTCAACTACATTATTTAGTTGAGATTGCGCCAGTGGTAGACAATTAAAAAACTCAACCATAGATAATTTTAGATTGAACGTTATTGCTTTTTTAAAGTCACCGATCCAAACCACACGTAGCCTGTGGCGCATTGGTCAAACGGTATTGGGTATTATATTTCGCCACCCAATCACGGGAACTAGTATTATCCCCCTCCTAGCGGATGGCTCAATTGTACTCATCCGTCGGCGTGATGATGGCCTTTGGGCATTGCCTGGAGGTATGGTGGACTGGGGAGAAGACATTCCCACGACAGTCCGCCGTGAGTTGTTGGAAGAAACCGGACTAGAATTAACCAAAATTAGACGGCTGGTGGGTGTTTACTCTGCACCAGACCGCGACCCCAGAATACATTCTATTTGTGTTGTGGTTGAGGCTGAGGTACAGGGAAAAATGGAAATTCACGATACCTCAGAAGTTCTAGAAATTAAGGCTTTTTATCCTGGTTCCATACCGCAAGAGCCAATGTCTCATGACCACTATCGACAGCTACAAGATTACTTAAATGGATTAACTACTTTAGCTTAAAAATTAGTGAACTTTTGGGTTAAAAATGTTGCTTATATTTTATATATGAATATACTGATTAAGAACATAAAATTCACTCAGGGTTAACTACTATATCAAAATGGATACGCTCTTACGTAACGCCCGGAGAAAGCTATCTCAAGGGCTATTATTCTGGCGTGAAGCTGGTGAAGGCATACCAATAGTTTTGTTACATGGAAATTGGTATGAAAGTAGCCAATGGGTAGAAGTGATAGAATCACTTTCCCTAAATTTTCACTGCTTCGCACCAGATTTATTGGGTTTTGGTGAATCAGAAAGACCTAATATTCATTATTCAATAGATTTAGAAGTAGAGTGTTTAGCCGAATTTTGCCAAGCTTTAAAGTTAGAAAAAGTCTATCTATTAGCAGACTCCCTTGGGGCTTGGGTTGCTGCTACTTATGCCTTAAAGTATCCAGAACAAGTTCAGGGATTAATTTTGTCAGCGCCAGAGGGTGTAAACATAGAAGGACAAGAACAAAATTGTCGGAAGATGCGGCAATTAATCCAGCGTCCACCACTATTTTTTAAAATACTGCGATCGCTGCGTTTTTTAACTAAACTATTTGGGTTAGATAAAAAAATAGAACAAGACTGGCAAACACGCCAAAAGTTACTACAAAATCTTACAGCTTCTCAACTACTCTTTCAACGTCAGCAACCAGAAATCGAAGCAGAATTATTAAACAATAGTTTGGGCAAACTAGAGATTCCTGCTTTAATTTTGCAAGGCGGTAAAGATACACCCGATGCTTTAGCTAGAAGCCAAGCTTACAGCAAACTGATTCCTCAAGCAGAGTTGAAAATCATTGCCCACGCCGAAAATAATTTGCCACAATCTTGTGTAGGGCTTGTGGTTGGGGAGGTTAAGGATTTTCTTGGTAATGGGTAATTGGTAATTGGTAATTGGTGTTTATGAACTACTTATAGATATTTTCTGCATACCCCAGAAAATTAAATTAGGTTCGACGAGTAAACGTGAGGCGATCGCTGGATATAATTCTTGGAGATAATTTAATAGTAAATTGCGATCGCCTCCTTTCATCGCCACCTTTCCATCAGGAAACAAACTCCACCACTCCTCAACAAAATCCTTAATTCCCGCTAATAAAGTGTAAATCACCCCACTTTGCATCGCTTCTGGTGTATTCAGTGCAAAACGTGGCGGTAAAGATTGAATTTTCCCAACCTCTAACTGTGGTAATTGTTCAGTTTTCTGTCCCAAACTTGCCAACTGTAAACCCATCCCTGGCAAAATAGCCCCACCCACCAGATTTTTTTCCCCATCCGCAGCCGTAAAAGTAAGTGCTGTTCCCGCATCAATGACCAACATCGGGAAACCCCAACTCATCCCCGCCCCCCACAAAGCCAAAGCCCTATCAATTCCCAACGTTGGATATATATTGTTAAGCGGTATATCTTCTAAAGTAATCACACGAACATTCGGATAACTTTGCCAAAGTGCAGTCTGGCGAGGAACTACCGAGGCGAGGAAGAGAGGTAGGGGAGTGAGGGGAGATGAGGGAGTGGGGGAAATGGGGGGAGATGAAGGGGTGGAGGATGAGTCTTTAGCTTGCTTTGTCTGCGAGAGGCTGCGCCGATGCAGTTCTAACCCTATCCGCAGGATAGGAGATAAAGGAGTCAAGGTAGACAATATAGATAAAAATTCTCCCCCTACTCCTTCTACTCCCCCCACTCCCTCATCTTTCCCTAATCCTCCTACTCCCCACTCCCCACTCCCTACTCCCCAATCTGTCCCACTGTCCCCCAACTGCTGTATAACAGACTCAGGTAGATATTCTGTATCCCACGTAAATTCTAGGGATTCGCCATTGAATAATGCCCAATGTAGCCGAGAATTACCTATTTCTAAGGCTAACCATGTACCTTCTATTCGTTCTAGATACTGTTGTGATTTCACTTTTTTATATTTTTTAAGTTATCTATAGGTTTTTGAATAAAAATTTACAAATATTCCGTGTCAAAATAAGACTAGGGGAATAAATACTCATTGTGTTAAGGAGAGAGTTATGGTAGCAATCACTGATAAAACTGAAAAACGGCTCACCATACAGACTGCGGAAATTGCTCAAGATACTACAGCAATTCGCTCTCTAGATTGGGATCGCGATCGCTTCGATATTGAGTTTGGTCTGCAAAACGGCACTACCTATAACTCTTTTCTCATACGCGGTGAGCAGATAGCCTTGGTTGATACGTCTCATGAAAAGTTTCGTAAACTTTATTTTGATATCCTGACAGGGCTAATCAATCCTACAGATATAGATTATTTAATTGTTAGCCACACCGAGCCAGACCACAGTGGCTTAGTTAAAGATTTGTTACAGATGGCTCCAGATATTACAGTGGTAGCCTCAAAAGTAGCAATTCAGTTTCTCGAAGATTTAGTACACCAGCCCTTTAAGCGGAAGATTGTCAAAAATGGCGATCGCCTAGATTTAGGCAACGGTCACGAAATCGAGTTTGTCATCGCCCCCAATTTACACTGGCCGGACACCATCTTTAGCTTCGATCACAAAACCCAAACCCTCTACACCTGCGACGCTTTCGGAATGCACTACTGTTCTGATAGCACCTTTGACGAAGACTTAAAAACCATCGAAGCTGACTTTCATTATTACTATGAATGCTTGATGGGGCCAAATGCGCGGTCAGTTTTATCTGCCCTCAAGCGCATGGGAGAACTACCAGCCGTGAAAATGATTGCCACTGGTCACGGGCCACTACTTTACCATAACGTTGAGGAACTAACTGGACGTTACCGCCATTGGAGTCAAAACCAAACCAAGGCAGAAACCAGCGTCGGTGTATTTTACGTTTCTGAATATGGATATAGCGATCGCCTAGCCCAAGCAATTATCAATGGTATCAGTAAAACTGGTATCGGTGTTGAAGTAGTAGACCTGGGTTCACCCGTTGATTTACAGGAATTGCGCGAACTAGTGGGGCGTTGTTCTGGACTCGTAATCGGTATGACTCCCGCCTCTAGTGCAGCCAGCATCCAAGCAGCACTTAGCACCATTTTAGGTTCTGCCACCGAAAAACAAACCATAGGTATCTTTGAAACTGGTGGCGGTGATGATGAACCTACCTATCCTCTACTAAATAAATTCCGTGCCTTGGGCTTACATGTAGGCTTCCCAGTAATTCAAATTAAAGACACACCTACAGAAAACACCTACAAACTGTGTGAAGAAGCTGGTACAGACTTAGGACAATGGATAACACGCGATCGCAGCATCAAAGCCATGAAATCTTTAGGTGCTGATTTAGACAAAGCATTAGGTAGACTGAGCGGTGGCTTATATATCATCACAGCCAAAAAAGGCGAAGTAGCCAGCGCCATGTTAGCTTCCTGGGTAGCCCAAGCCAGCTTCAAACCTCTAGGATTTTCCATTGCCGTAGCTAAAGATAGAGCAATTGAATCATTAATGCAAGTAGGCGATCGCTTCGTCCTCAACGTATTAGAAGAAGGCAACTACCAACCACTCATGCGCCACTTCCTCAAACGATTTGCCCCCGGTGCAGACCGTTTTGAAGGAGTCAAAACCCAGCCAGCCGAAAATGGCGCACCCATCCTGAGCGATGCCCTAGCGTATATAGAATGTGAAGTAGTTAGCCGGATGGACTGCGGCGACCACTGGGCAGTATACAGCACCGTCTACGCCGGACGAGTATCCAAACCCGAAGCACTAACAGCCGTTCACCACCGCAAAGTCGGAAATCATTACTAAGGGATTTCCAACTAACACATCCTATCGTTTTAGTGAACAGAGCGAGAATCACTGTTAAAAAGACGTTGTAGTGCAACGTCTTTTTAATGGATGACTGCATCAAAATTTGCCTAATTCAAATACTCCTGCATTATCAACATAATATGGCGATATTTTTGTGAAACGTGACTCCATTTATTACCAAATTTTCAAGCGATTTCCAGCGTTAATATTTGAACTGATTGATAACCGCCCCGCACAAGCGCAAAACTATCGATTTGAGTCAGTGGAGGTGAAAGAAACCGCCTTTCGCATTGATGGCGTTTTTCTACCACCAGAAGACGCAACATCTAGAGTTATCTATTTTGCCGAAGTTCAATTTCAGAAAGATGAAAGTCTTTATCATCGCTTTTTTACGGAGTCGCTGACGTATTTGTACCGAAATCAATCTCAATACGATGATTGGTATTGTGTAGTGATATTTCCTTCACGGAGTTTAGAGCCAAGTGATACCAGAACTCATCGAATGTTTTTCAATAGTGAACAAGTGCAGCGCATTTATTTGGATGAATTAGGTGATCCTAATACTCAGCCAATAGGTATTAATTTAATACAGTTGACAATTGCCTCAGACAAGGTAATGGCAGAGGAAGCAAAGCAACTAATTCAACGGGTAAAATTAGAAGAAACAGGCACATTGCCGAAAAACGAAATCATCGAAATGATTACGACAATTGCTGTTTACAAGTTTTCGTCTTTAAGTAGGGAGGAAGTGGAAGCCATGCTAGGAATAACTTTAGAGCAAACCAGAGTATATCAAGAAGCCAAAGCAGAAGGTCGAGAAGAAGGTCGAAAACAAGGTTTAGAACAACGGGAAGCTGAAATGTTGAAAGTTGCTGTCCCACTGTTACTAAAAACTGGGATGAGTGTCGAACAGATTGCTCAACAATTTAATGTTGCTGTGGAATCAGTGGAGAAATACAGATAAGATATACCCTTGATGAGTCATGGCGATCGCATTTCATCTTACCTAAGTTTAGGGGTAAAGAGTCGCTCAGTACAATTGACTATACAGCCGCCAAGAGCGATCGCCTTCAGTTTTCGCGTAACAGTAGTTTTACCAGTAGAATAGACACATCAAATTTTGACACTATTTGGTTTATTGATAGTGGATTTATGATAACTGTGAGCTTGACTGCTGTAGCTACTGCGATCGCTAACGTACTGTGGACTAAAGCACAGGAGAAAATTGGCGAAAACATTGGTGATGTTTTATGGACTGCTCCTAGTAAGTTGATAGAATTACTGCGCCAAAAGGATAAAGCTCCATCTCTTACTAGTAATGAACCGCAGCCATTAGATTACGGTCAAGCAGTGCTAGAACTCAAAGCCGCAGTAGACAAAGATCCCGAAATTGCTCAAGCTGTTGTAGATGTGGAAACAGCAGTTAACAGCACTCACTCTGAGGCTGCTAAAGAAATTAAAAATAAAGCAGATGAAATTAAATCTCAGCCGTCAGTTGTCAATAACTTTGCGAAGTTAGCAGAAGAAATTAAAGCGGAAAAAGGTGCAATGGTTGCTCAACAAATCAAAATTGAGCAACAGAATAATACTTACAACTGACTACAGCCGTCTCCAGGGGAGGAGGGGACAAAGTTAACTCCCGATGAATGGCGTGAAATCTGTCTTGCAATAATTGCGGAACGGCGTAAGCTGACAACAAATCCTTTGACATTAACAGAAGGCGTTGCGCTGCAAGTTGATGATGTTTATGTACCACTGGGATTAGTTGAGCGTAAAAAACAGCCGAAGCCTCAAGGTGATGTTTCTCCAGAACAGGGTTCAGAACTGTATAAAGAGACAGAAATCACTAGAACATTTGAGCATGATGCTTTTTTAGAAGAAGTTCTCAAACAACAGAACACGCCTAAAAGTCAGGGTAGGCGAATTGCGATTATTGGTGAACCAGGCGCAGGAAAAACAACATTATTACAACAGATTGCAGATCGGGTATCTCGTGAGATTTCCCAGTCGATAGTCATTTGGGTATCTTTAGCAGATTTACAAGGTAAAGACCTCAAATCTTATCTGTTTGAAACTTGGTTGACACAGGTTGCAGAGAAAAAGGATAAAGCTGATGTACCCAAGCAACTAAAGGATGACCTTGTAACTTTATTTAATCAAAATCATGTGTGGTTGCTGCTAGATGGATTAGATGAAATATCTGCGTCTAATCCTCTAGAAGAAATTGCGCGACAATTCCGTGAAGTAGGGTTTATTGCTCAAGCGCGAATTGTAATGACTTGTCGAGTTAATTTATGGGATGGCAATACTCATAAACTTGATAATTTTGATATCTATCGTACTTTAGACTTTTCTTATCCAGAACAAGTAGAAAAATTTATTGCTAAATGGTTCACTAAAATTGAAATTCCCGAAACTGGAAAGAAGTTATGTACTGCGTTGAAAGAACAAGGTAAAGAACGCATTCAAGATTTAGTAAAAAATCCTTTACGTTTAACTCTACTGTGCCTAAATTGGCAATCAGGAGATGGAAAATTACCGTATACTCAAGCAGGATTATATCAGCAATTTGTTGATGATTTTTACAAGTGGAAACAAGAAGAATTTGCTACAACATCTCACCAGCGTCAGCAACTCAATATCAAATTAGGGGAATTAGCGAAAGAATCGATAGATAAAGAATCAACCCGTTTTCGTTTGCGTCAGGATTTTGTAACTGGGTTTTTGGGTAATACGGATGATGGAAATTCACTGCTGAAATTAGCACTAAATCGTGGCTGGTTGAATCAAGTAGGAATAGATGCAAATAAAAAACCTTTTTACGCTTTCTTTCATGCCTCATTTCAAGAGTATTTTGCTGCTACAGCAATTGATAATTGGGACTTTTTCTTACCTCGTAAACACAAAAATAAACCTGTTAAAAATAAGAAATATCGGATTTTTGAACCGCAGTGGAAGCAAACAATATTACTATGGTTGGGAAGAGAAGAAGAACATTTTAATCAGCAAAAGGAAGAGTTTATTGATGCTTTAGTCAACTTTAAAGATGAATGTTGGAATCTAGACGATTTCTATAAAGGATTTTATGAGTATTATGCTTATTTTTTAGCAGCCGCAGGAATTAAAGAGTTTAGAGATAATTCTACTAGAGCCGATGAAATAATAGCGCAAATTATCAAGTGGTGCTTTGGTCATTTCTACATTAAAAAACAAGAATGGATACAATTTCCATATCCAATTGAAGAGGAAGCTAAGTTAGCACTGCAACAGACAGACCGCAAAAAAGCAATCACAGCCCTAGTGCAACTGCTACAGTCCAATGATGTGCCTGTCCACGTCCGTTGGCAGGTAGAAAAAAGTTTAGTGAAAATAGGCACAGGCAATGAAATGGCGATCGCCGCCTTGGTGCAACTGCTTCTATCAGATAATGCGGATAAGGACAACCATAGTAATGCAGCTTATAGCTTAGGGGAAATAGGCACAGGCAATGAAATAGCAATCACTGCCTTGGTTAAATTCCTGCAATCTGAAGATGTACTTGACGAAACCCGCAGTAAGGCAGCAAAAAGCTTAGGAAAAATAGGCACAGGCAATGAAATGGCAATCACTGCCTTGGCAAAACTCCTGCAATCCGAAGATGTGTATGACTACACCCGTAGAGCGGCAGCAGAAAGCTTAGGAAAAATAGGCACAGGCAATGAAATGGCAATCAGAGCCTTGGTACAACTGCTGCAATCACCTGATGTCGATTATCACACCCGTATATATGCAGCAAAAAGTTTAGGGACTATTGACCCTGACAATAAAATAGCGATCGCAGCTTTAGTACAACTGCTTCAATCTAAAGATGTGTCTAACTCCCTTCGTATAGAGGCGGCAGAAAACTTAGGTAAAATCGACCCTGGCAATAAAATAGCGATCACAGCTTTAGTACAACTGCTTCAATCTAAAGATTTGCATGAGGACACCCGTATATATACAGCAAAAAGCTTAGGTAAAATCGACCCTGGCAATAAAATAGCGATCACAGCTTTAGTACAACTGCTTCAATCAAATCAAGATTTTAGGTATAAATATGTGGATTACGACATACGTAGGCGGGCAGCATATACTTTAGAGACTATCAACCCTGGCAATAAAATGGCGATCACAGCTTTAGTACAACTGCTGCAATCAAATAATGTGAATTATGACATACGTAGGCAGGTAGCAGAATGCTTAAGTATTATCAACCCTGGCAATAAAATAGCGGTCACAGCTTTGGTACAACTGCTGCAATTCAGAGATGTGCCTGAGTCCATACTTAAGAAGGCAGCATCAAACTTAGGGGAAATTGGACTAAACGATAAACTGGCGATCACAGCTTTAGTACAACTGCTGCAATCCAATAATGTGGATTACCAAACTCGTATGTATGTAGCAAAAAGCTTAGGAATGATCGACCCTGGTAATAAAATAGCGAGCGCAGCTTTGGTAAAACTGTTACAATCAAATATTAAGGATTACATCACCCGTATGTTTGTAGCATCAAACTTAAGCGAAATTTTACATAATAATCAGGCTCGCTTTGAGGTAGTCAATGTTTTAAGTGCTTATCAGCAATTTGATGCTAATTGCTACAGTGTTTTGTGGAAATGCTCCCAGAATATGCCTTACCCCGATTTCTATCAAGCTTGGCATCAGCATAATTTTGTTACTCGTGCAATACGAAGCTTAAAGCAAATCCTCTTCACCAAAATAATTTAAGCACTTTTGCAGCAGCGACATTACAAATTGTACCTATCAAAAACCGCAACCCAATTAGGCGAAAGGTTCATATCAATCAAAATTTTCATGCACTTGTGAGAGGTACTTCAATTTCTTCAACTCGCCATGCAGCATAGGCAAGTGCCTCATAAATATCAGCTTCTTCCAGATAGGGATACGCTTTGAGGATATCGCTGTTGGTATGTCCAGATGCCATTAAACCGACTATAGTACCAACAGTAACGCGCATTCCCCGAATGCAGGGTTTACCGCCCATCACCTCTGGATTACGGGTAATTCTGGTAAGATTTTGCATGGTTGTGGCTTCGTGATGTATGGTTATAAACTCTATACTATTAAAGGTAAACTCAGATTTACACCAATGAAAGCCATTGAGGTTCAAGGAACTGTTAATGAACTTGGTCAACTTTCCTTAGACGAACCGTTAACCATAGCAAAACAAAGTCGCAAAATACAAACTAAGTTTACTCAATAGCTTGCCTAAAATACTCATATTGTATCTGGATCGATATTCAACTCCCGCAGTTTAGCCGCCATACGTTCTGCTTGTTGTTGTGCTTGCTGCGCTTGTTGTGCAATTTCTTCCAGCGTGGGTACGAGTTGATGTTCTGGTGTAAAATAACGCAATAATCCTTCATGTACACCCAAATACAATCCTAATTGTTGACTCCACAAATGCCCATGTTCATTTGGTTGCAGAGGTTGATATTCACCATCTAATAAATGAAACCCAGCTAATTCTAAGGTGTAAGGGTCAAACCAAAAATAATCCGGTGTGCGGAAGGTGTCTTGATAAATTGTTTTTTTTAAATTTTTGTCTGTATCAGCTGTGGAGTCAAACAGAATTTCAACGATAACATTGGGATATTTGCCGTGTTCTTCCCATACCACCCAACTTTTTCTGGTTTTACGTTCACATCCTAGCACTACGAAAAAGTCTGGCCCTCGGAAATACTCTGATTTACGTTGATGGGGACTGTAGTAAATAGTCAAGTTTCCCACCGCATAGAAATCATTCCTCTCCCGCCACAGCCATTTTAAACATTGTAGTAAGAGCATGATTTGCTCTAGATGTAGTTCGCTTTCCAAGGGTGGTTCATCACTGTATATGTCACTAGGAGGAAATGTAACATCCTGGCAGAATGTTGTTTGCGGATTGATTTCTTGAGCGATGGTCATAGAATGAATACGGCATCAAGTATGCCTTTATTGTAACAGCGTTGTTTGAGGCAATAGCCAAAGGCTTAAGCTACGCTTATCGCTCTCTCAAATCCAAATTCACAATTGAGATTACTAAACATTTATCTCATTGATCATCAACGCTGAAAATCTACTCAAATAAACTAAGCTTTAATTATAAATAGCTACTCATTTCCTAAAGTTGTGAATGCCTACACTTTGGCAATAGTTTAAATCTAGTGACAAATTTATCAAAAATACTTTCAAATAAGTAAATTATGAAGCCACAAAATAAACCACGCGACGTTCAAGTATTACCAATTAGCACAGATACAACTGTACTGCGATCGCGCAGTTGGACAAGATTGAGATTTGAAATTGAGTATGCTTTAGCAAAAGGAACAACGGCTAATTCATATCTCATTCGAGGTGATAAGCTTGCCTTGATTGACCCACCTGGGGAAACTTTTACGGAAATCTATCTGGATGCGTTGCAGCAAAGACTAGATGTCACAACTATCGATTATGTAATTCTCGGTCACGTTAACCCCAACCGAGCCGCAACCTTAAAAGCTTTACTAGAAATAGCGCCACAAGTTACCTTTGTCTGTTCTAATCCAGGGGCGATTAATTTACGCGGGGCGCTAGAAAAGCCTGATTTACCAATTTTGATTATGCGGGGTGATGAAACCCTTGATTTAGGTAAAGGGCATGATTTGCAATTCATCCCCACACCCAACCCCCGCTATGCTGACGAGTTGTGTACCTACGACCCCCAAACCGAAATTCTCTACACAGACAAGCTATTTGGGGCGCATATTTGCGGCGACCAAGTATTTGATGAGGGCTGGGAGACAATCAACGAAGACCGCCGTTACTATTATGATTGCTTGATGGCTCCCCATGCCCGGCAAGTAGAAACAGCCTTAGAGAAACTAGCAGATTATCCCGCCCGACTTTACGCCACCGGACACGGCCCCTTAGTCCGTTACGGCTTAATCGACCTCACACACGCCTATCGGGAATGGAGCCAACAACAGACATCTGCTGACTTGACAGTAGCGTTGATTTATGCGTCTGCTTACGGGAATACAGCCACCTTAGCCCAAGCGATCGCTCGTGGCATTACCAAAGCTGGTGTTGCTGTAGAATCAATTAACTGTGAATTTGCCGACCCTGAAGAAATTCGTGCAGCCGTAGAGAAATCGGCTGGCTTTGTGATTGGTTCCCCAACACTTGGCGGTCATGCACCTACACCAGTACAAACAGCTTTAGGAATAGTGTTATCAACCGCCACCAATAATAAACTAGCTGGTGTGTTTGGTTCCTTTGGTTGGAGTGGTGAAGCCGTTGATTTAATAGAAAGTAAGCTCAAAGATGCAGGTTATCGGTTTGGCTTTGAACCCATCCGCGTCAAATTCAAACCCAACGAAGTCACCTTGCAATTGTGTGAAGAAGCCGGAACCGACTTTGCTCAAGGCTTGAAGAAAGCTAAGAAAGTGCGATCGCAAAGTCTACCCGCCACCAACGTAGAACAAGCAGTAGGGCGCATAGTTGGTTCATTGTGTGTAGTCACCGCCAAGCAAGGCGAAATTTCCAGCGCCATGTTAGCCTCTTGGGTAGCTCAAGCCAGCTTTAATCCTCCTGGCTTAACTATTGCAGTTGCTAAAGACCGAGCAGTGGAAACACTTACCCACACTGGTAATAAGTTTGTTCTCAATGTTCTCAAAGAAGGTAATCACTTGGGGTTGATGAAACACTTCCTCAAACCCTTTGGCCCAGCACAAGATAGATTTGCTGATGTAGCTACAGAACAAGCTGAAAACGGCAGTCCTGTACTCAAAGATGCCCTGGCATATTTGGAGTGTTCAGTCAAAAATAGGATGGAGTCAGGTGATCACTGGCTAGTTTACGCCACTGTAGAGAATGGCAAAGTCTTAAATCAGGATGGTGTAACCGCAGTCCATCATCGCAAATCAGGTAATCATTATTAATTGATAGTAGGAGACAGATGGGGAAGTGAGTTTGATCGACCTCTCCCCCACCCCTCTTCGACGCGGAGAGAGGCTTAAATACATTTGAAGTCCAACGGAAAACTAGGTACTTTAAGCCTTTCTCCTTGTAGGCTAAGGTGTACACACAAGTCTAGAAATACTACCTGAAGCTCGGTTTCGTCGCCCTAGCTCTAAAATTAGGGGGATAAATAGAGTTTCAAGTTGCCCAAAATTTGGTGATTTATCGAGAATTAAAGAGTTGAAACCCTTGCGGCCTAAGTTGTGTGTACACCGTAGTCTTGTAGGGGAGAGGTTTGGAGGGGGGTTTCTCTCAACGCCGAACTCATGCCATTTTAAAGTGACTTTAAAATCTGAGAGTATTTCTAAGGAAGCACCATACTTGACGATGTAAAGTATGGTGATATAATAAGTTTGTAACTAAGTTACAGAGTTAAGTTTCTCAAGTTTTCAGCGACTCGAAAAAAGCTAAATAAGAGGATCAGTCTAGTTTAGGCTATACAAGTTTTTGCTGATAACTTTATTTAAGCAGCATGTTCAGTAGCACAATGATTGATTTCAAAATGCTATCAATTTTGCTAAACATAGCGGAAAGGTAATAAAACATAAAAGCCGCTATGAGCAGTGCAAGAAATGCTAAAACCAAGTATTTTAGCACTTTTAACCTCCTATAAGAGTAGTAGCCTATTTGAAAATCATCAAATAGGCTATGAGTATATGTATCCGACATAATATCACATATTTAATTAAGTTTTAAATTACTGATTTTTAGTTAATAACTGACTGACTTGTCTCAATTCAGAGGCTTTATTTTTGGCTCTTCAGTTCCTTTTATGGAGTCGAATAATAAATAAAATCTAGTCAGAGCTTATGTTCCTTATTATGACTGGATTTTAGATTTTTGAGCTTTTCTATAAAACGGCTATTTTAATGCCGCACCATAAAACCAACGCAAGAGCCTTATTTTTTTGCTTCAATAATAATGCCCATAGCCCATACGCTGCACTATATTACTTCACCAAGAAAAAACGATACAACCCTGATAACAAAATAAAATCAACAGTTAAGTAATGATATAGGTATTAGCCTACCCGCAGGAGCTTACTAACCTAATTACAGCCAATAGCCGCAGCACCACTCATAGTGGTCAAATCACCTGTGAAAACAGCCACATATTTAAAAGGTGATGAACCAGTACAACTCATAGAAGTTCTGTCAGGACGGCGAGGAAACGCCCAAGCATCTGATAGCACCGTCAAATTTGTCCCATTCCATGACAAACCAAGAACTGACAAAGAGTTACTTGTGCCATCACTAGTTTTTCTCCCAGATAAAAAAGTCGCGTAGTTAACATCGCCATTAGTAGGATTAATCCGAGCGATTACCGCTACTTTTGCACCACCACCGCTACCATAGGTAGGCATCCAACGACCATTGCTAAAACGCCGGAAATCATTTCCTGTCTGGGTTCCTGTAGAAGTGAAAACCCCATACAGAACGTTTCCTCTATCCCACATCAAGCCGTAACCTGTACCATCATCATTTGTTGTTTCGTAATCACTACGACACCAAGTTCTGACACCATTATCGAAACGAATAATGCGTGGGTCTTTATTTACGGAAGTTACTTGCTGATAACCGATGTAGATACTTGTCGTCCCCATCACTACCCTTGGGCCATTCTTAGCCCTGATAGTTGCCTCACTGTCATTACAAGTGAATGTCACAGATGGGCCAAAAGCTGACTGAGTGGCAACTTGAGCAGTAGCCGAAGACATCGCTAAATTAGATGCGAATACTGCTGTTAAAGATAGAGAAGCGAAATATTTTGGTAACTTGCAATATTTAATCATTGAACCTATCCGAGTTATTTTCAAAGAAGAATCTAAGAGTCAGGAGACACAGATAGGTAAATGCACAGCCTGTCACCCCAAGCCATTGTGAACTTTATTTTATTGCGGGGTAGCAAACACAACATTAACATAAATTTCAAAAATGGCAATATTTTTATCACAGGCTTATTTATCCTTAATTTATAAGGATTACAGTATACGTAAATTAAATATGTTTTAGTGTTAATACTAATAAAGTATATCTTTATATACGTGTATTTTTGATTTTTATCAGTATTTTATTGCCCTGTGCCTTTCACCATTTCATAGTTATTCTCAATTGACATAATTAGATAGATGCGGTAGAATTGTATGCTGTTCAAAGATTTATCCAGCTAAACTAGGCCAGAGTTTTATCAATAACATTCGTAGCTGATATTCTCTCAAAAACGCCTAGTAGCGATTTTTTGTTGTTTATAAACGAGGTGAATATGGCAAAGCGCCGTAACCCGAAAAAAGAAAAGGCGCTACGGAACCAGGCATACGCCAGAAAGTTTCGTAAACGGACTACAACAGGAAGAATGCAAAGAAGGTTCCAACAAAGAACACCCAAGAATGAGGAAGATGAAGGAGCAGCAGCAGTTGATGCTGAATAATTTATCTATTTAAAATTTGATTCTTGAAGTGTTTTAGTTTTTAGGGTGTACATCTGTACACCCTAATTTTTTTAGTCATTAGTCATTAGTCCATAGTCCATAGTTTTCTTTCCTACTTCTTTATCTCATCTCTCCAAAATTCTCTAATTTTGAATTTTGAATTTTGAATTTTGAATTGAGTTCTCCCCAATCTCCTGACGCGCAGCAATTAGGGCTTTACTGACTTGCTCAAAACCAGTACCACCGTAACTATTACGGGCTGCTACAACTTGGCGGGGGGAAATAGCTTCGTAAATATCGGCGGCAAATGCTGGATGTATTTGTTGCCATTCTTCTATGGTCAAATCTTTTAAAAGTTTGCCAGCCGCAATGCTGGTTTTGACTACTTTACCTACGAGATTATAAGCTTCGCGGAACGGTACACCTTTAGCTGCTAAATAATCTGCCACATCTGTAGCGTTAGAAAAATCTTCTGTGACGGCTGTGTTAAGGCGCTGAGTACGAAATTCTAGCCCTTCTTGCAGCAGTATTGTCATGGCTTCTAAGCAACCTTTAACTGTGTTAACGCTGTCAAATATACCCTCTTTGTCTTCTTGCAAATCTTTGTTATATGCCAAGGGTAATCCTTTCATAATTACCAGCATTGCTTGGAGATGACCAAATACACGCCCAGTTTTTCCTCTAACTAATTCTGGAACATCGGGGTTTTTCTTTTGGGGCATGATGCTGGAACCTGTAGCACAGCTATCTTTGAGGGTGACGAAGCGAAATTCTTCTGATGCCCAAAGAATAATTTCCTCACTAAGACGGCTGAGGTGAACCATAATCAAGCTTGCCGCACACAAAAATTCGATCGCAAAATCGCGATCGCTCACCCCATCTAAGCTATTCTCATATACACGCTCAAATTGCAACAGTTCGGCTGTGTAATGACGGTCAATCGGAAAAGTCGTACCAGCTAAAGCGCCACAACCCAAAGGCGAAATATTCACACGACGATATACATCACCCAACCGTTCCCAGTCTCGTTGTGCCATCTGGAAGTAAGCCAACAGGTGATGGGCTAAACTCAGTGGTTGGGCGCGTTGTAGGTGAGTATAACCAGGAATCAGAGTCTCTACGTTTTGTTCAGCTATCTCTAGTAGGACACTTTGAAATTCTCGTAACTGAGTTTTAATTTGCCCAATTTGGTCACGCAGGTAAAGTCTAGTATCAGTACCTACTTGGTCATTACGCGATCGCGCAGTATGTAGTTTTTTCCCTACATCTCCTACAATCTC
Organism: Nostoc sp. MS1; assembly: GCF_019976755.1. Taxonomy (NCBI): domain Bacteria; kingdom Bacillati; phylum Cyanobacteriota; class Cyanophyceae; order Nostocales; family Nostocaceae; genus Nostoc; species Nostoc sp. MS1. The sequence goes on along the minus strand of NZ_AP023441.1, from coordinate 2,757,180 downwards.
TGTTAACCGCCGTTCCACAGCAAAATGGACATCTTCAGCATCAATTCCTGGCTGAAAATTACCTTGACGATATTCCTCACGAATTTGCTCTAAACCTGCAACTAGTTGGTCTCCTTCTGCTGGGGAAATAATCCCTGTATGCGCCAACATTTGGGCATGGGCTTGAGAACCTGTGATGTCGTATTCGATTAATTCTATGTCAAAACCTATACTGGCATTAAAACGAGCGATCGCTGGATGTAGTGCAGATTCAAATCGCTGACTCCAAGTTTGTTTTTCGGTCATAAGTACGAGGGGACTGGGAAGTGAGGAATTTTGGATTTTGCGGAAAGTTCTGTAGGCGGGTCTCCCGCCGTAAGAAACTTTTCAAGACGGATTTTGGATTGAGCAATCCAAAATTCAAGGGAACTGGGTAATTTTACTAGTCCCCACTCCCTACTCCCTACTCCCTACTCCCCACACTTGTCAACCGTACTTGGTGAGGTTACGGAACATATAACCAACAACTAAACCAATCAACAGGGCCCATATTTGACCTGTTTGCAAAAAATGAGTCCAAGCTTTCTGTATTTGACCTAAAAGATTTGGGTCAGTGACGTTTTGCGCCAGTACAGGTAAATTTACCGGGAAATTCCCCAGAATCTGAAATATGAAATCGTTAAAGTAGTGCATCTTAGGTAATTAATTTAGGGATGTAATTTAGGGAATTAGAGGAAGGTGAATTTTGAATTAAATCCGTCCTCATACCCATGTACCTTGATGTCATAACTCAAGATTCTTGTGATGCCATCCGCAATTTCTCTGCTGTCCGCAAAATTTGCCCAGCTAAGACGGCTGCACCAAACCCATTATCAATATTCACTACTCCTACACCCGCAGCACAAGAGTTAAGCATTGTCAACAAAGGCGCTAAACCGCCAAAACTAGCGCCATAACCCACGCTGGTAGGTACAGCAATTACAGGGCAATTAGCCAAACCAGCCACGACGCTGGGTAAAGCACCTTCCATCCCAGCGACAACAATCAATACTGATGCGGCTTCAATTAGATGACGGTTACTTAACAGGCGATGAATACCCGCCACCCCCACATCCCAAAGACGCATTACGCGAAAACCAGACAGTTCAGCTGTGACGGCTGCTTCTTCCGCCACAGGTAAGTCAGCAGTACCAGCTGAAAGAATGCCGATAACTCCCTCAAACTGAGGTTCGATAGTAGAGGGAGCGATCGCACAAATTCTTGCCGATTCGTAGTAGTGTAAATCTCTAATCTTTGGCTGCAATAAGGCGTAAACGCTTGGTTCAATGCGGGTAGCCATGACTACCGGATTGCGTTGGCGCATCACCTCCATAATTCGCGCAATTTGTTCTGGTGTTTTACCTGGTCCCCAAATTACTTCAGGGAAACCAGTTCTCAGATGACGGTGATGGTCAATTTTGGCAAACTCACCCACAGGTTCATAGGCTAAATTCTTGAGAGAATCTAACGCCTTATCTGGGGTAACTTTACCATTGGCAACCGCTTCGAGGAGCGATCGCAAAGCTTCAGGTTGGGTCACAGTAATTTTAGGTAATGGGTAATGGGTGATGGGTAATAGGTAATGGGTAACAGTTGTTGCTACTTACCAATTACTAATTACCAATTACCTATTTAACAATTTTTATTTCATACAAGTTCCAGAATGCGCCGCCTAATGCAGAGAAGCGGATGTTCTCAAAGCGATCGCGTACTGCGGATAGCGCATACTGATTTACCAAGTAAATAAATGGTAAGTTTTCTTGGGTAACTTTTTGCGTTTCGGCATAAATTGCCTTGCGCTTGGCTTCATCCAATTCTCTAGCAGCTTGGATGTATAGTTGACCAATTTTTGCTTCCCAAGGCGCTACTTCCCAACCTTCAATCGGCTTTTGTCCTGCTTGGGGTTTTTGATTAAACATATGTAACCCGCCTTCAGGGTTCCAGACGTTAGCACCGTCGTTTGGTTCTAAACCACCAGTCAAACCCAACATAGAAGCGTCCCAATCTAAAGTGTTGGAAAGCTTATCTAAATAAGTATTCCAAGCCAAGGGAGTAAAATCGACCTGCATTCCGATTTTGCTTAAGTCTTGTTTAATTTGCGAACCAATTGCCTCACGAATTTTATTTCCCGCATTCGTCAACAATGAAAAGCGGACTCGATTACCTTCAGAGTCTAGCAACTGATTTTGAGCATTATATTTAAACCCAGCCTTTAATAGTAATTGCTTGGCTTTTTCTATGTTGTAATCGTAAACTTTTAACCCTTCTTTGGGGGAAAGATAATATGGACTTTGAACAGAAATTGGTGAATCTTGAGTTTGACCCAAACCTCGATAAATATTATTAATCATTGTTTGACGGTCAATGGCATAAGCTACCGCTTGCCGAAATTCTACTGTATTAAACCAGCGTGATTTTATCGGATCAATGAGTGGTTTACCATTTCTCTTACCCTTATTCAGATTAAATAAGATAAATGTTGTCCCAGTAGCTGGTCCACCATTGTATATTTTAAAATTACCTTGCTTTTCTTGCACTTTTAACAGAGAAAAGTAATCTGGGGAAACACTAATACTATCCAGTCCACCAGAACGGAATTGTAGTAAAGAAGTATCTGTAGATTCAACAATTTGCCATACTAATCGCTCAATATAAGGTTGAGCTTCACCTTTTGATCCTTTGCGCCAATAGTATGGGTTACGGCGGAATACTACACGTTCACTAGTGTCATAACGCTCTAGTTTGTACATGCCATTACAAACAATTTGGTCTGGTGGTGTATCTACTCCCCACATTTGCAAAAACTTAGGCTTGCCTTCAGAATCTTTAGTTTTTATCGATTCTCTGAGTACATGGGCTGGTAAAATAGCGTTGCTTGTAACACTACGTAAAAAAGGTGCAAACGGTTCTGGTACAGAGAACTCAACCCGACGATTATCAACTTTTCTGATAGTTGGTAATTTGCGACTTTCACCAATCCGCATAATATCTCTAATATCAGTAGGGATTGCTTCATTTAAGTAAATTTCGTTGTAAGTAAAGACTACATCATCTACTGTTAATGGTTGTCCATCAGACCACTTTAAACCGTCGCGGAGAGTAAAAACAATCTTTAATTTATCATCAGAAATTGTCCAAGATTCGGCTAAGGCTGGCTCAACTGCACCAGTATCAAAGTTTTCCGTAATTAAACCTTCATAAATCAAGCCAAAAACGTTAGGCGATTCTGAACTTAGAGGGTAGTTAAATGTTTTAGGATCGCTAAGGATACTAGTTACTAATTGCGGGATTTGAGCCGCCGAGCTTTTATAATTGGATGGATTACAAGCTGCTAATGTAACGGCTGTGAATGCAGCCATGATTATAAGTATCCAAAAACGTTTAACTACAGAAAATATATGATTAGTTGAGTGCATAACATTAACTATAAATTTATTGATTTTAAGTCTTTAGCCGATCAAGAAAATCTTGAGTTTCAGTAAAATAAACATCAATTTATCCTAATCAGCAGTTACTAGCAAGACTACAGCATAAGCACAGATGCCTTCTTCTCGTCCTACTGGGCCTAATTTCTCATTAGTAGTAGCTTTAATTCCAATTTGATTAGGTTCTACTTGCAAAACATGGGCTAGTTTGTCACGCATAGTTTTAATGTGTGGTTTCAATTTGGGACGTTCTGCAACTACCACCGAGTCAATATTACCTATGCGCCAACCTTGCGTAAGAATTAATTCGTTGACTTGGCTTAACAAAACTAAACTATCTGCCCCAGCCCATTTAGGATCTGTAGGGGGGAAATAATGACCAATATCCCCCAAAGACAAAGCACCTAACATGGCATCCATAATGGCGTGGGTGAGTACATCAGCATCACTATGCCCCAATAAACCGAGTTCATGGGGAATGTTAACACCGCCTAAAATCAAAGCGCGATCGCTCACCAATTTGTGAATATCGTAGCCGTTACCAATTCTGATGTTCATAGTCATTAGTCATTAGTCCATAGTCCACAGTTATTCTCCTCTGTTCCTCTACTTCCCCTACTCCCCCTGCTCCCCCTGCTCCCCTTCTTTCTTCTGTCGTTGCCATTTTTCTAGCAAATCAGGGCGGCGATCGCTTGTTCTCTTGATTTGCTGCTCATAACGCCATTTGGCGATCGCAGCGTGGTTTCCAGATAACAAGACATCAGGGACTTTCCAGCCGCGAAAGTCGGCGGGACGGGTGTATTGGGGATAGTCCAATAAACCTTCCTCGAAACTTTCGGCGGTGAGGGATTCAGTTTTGGCGACAGTTCCCGGAAGCAGCCGCACTACACCGTTAATTAGTGCCATTGCGGGGATTTCTCCACCTGTGAGGATGAAATCGCCTAAAGACACCTCACGGGTGACTAAATGCAGTACCCGCTCGTCTACTCCTTCGTAATGCCCACAAATTACTACTAATTGGTCATAATTACTAGCCAATTCTCGCAAGAGGGGCTGATTAATTGTTTCCCCTTGGGGACTCATCAAAATCACTTCTCGGCGCTCTAGAATCGGCAAAGACTCTACAGCACTAAAAATCGGCTCTGGCTTCATCAGCATCCCCACACCACCACCGTAAGGCTCATCATCTACCTTGCGATGTTTATCTGTGGTGAAATCTCTAGGATTTACTAAATTTACTTGGGCAATTTGTTTAGCAAGAGCTTTACCCAGTAAACCGGAACTGAGAACAGAGGTAAAACAGTCAGGAAAAAGTGTAACTATATCAAAGCGCACAGTAATTCGTATTCGAGAACACTAATCTTAAATTTGAATGGCTATCAAACACAAGATGCTTCCACAGGGTAAAACTACACATAGGCTTTCACAATAGTATCTAAAAGGACTAGAGTTATTGCTTTTCCTTGGGAGCAAAAGTTTTTCTAATTACTTAATTTATGTTTAAATATTGTCACAACTACCATTTGAATAAATAATCTAACCAGGTTAACAACTTACAGGATGCGTCGAGCCAGCCTCAGAAAATATGTGTAATGACCTGCTCACTCTTAGCCCAGATGGGAAAACTAATTCCTAGCGCCAGAGGGGAACCTGAACCCCAAGCACTACTCATCGCCAGTCTGGAACAAGTGGACAGGTGAACAACAAGGCGCTGGCTTTGAGGACACGGCACTTACAAATCATGAGGCTTTATGGCATTTGTGGCAGTGTCTTCAGAAAAAAGCAGAGTGCGAACATCATCAGGCTGCAAAACCTTGTTAAATTCACACGCCATTCGCCACAAACCGGGAAACCTGTACAAGGCGATGGCTTCTGAAGTTGTTGACAGGAGAAACATAATGCCGCAACTACAAGCTAAATCGCTGGAAATGAGGACACCCCAAGCAACTAAAACCGCCGTTCTGGTAATCGGAGGCGCAGAAGACAAAGTTCACGGACGCGAAATCCTCAGAACTTTTTTTGGCAGGTCTGGTGCAAACAAAGCCTATATTACAATTATTCCATCTGCCTCCCGCGAACCTGCGATCATCGGTGGTCGTTACATTCGCATTTTTGAAGAAATGGGTGCTGAAAAGGTCGAGATTTTAGACATCCGTGAACGGGAGCAGTGCGAATCCCCCCAAGTGAGAGCATCCCTAGAAGCCTGTAGTGGTGTATTTCTCACAGGAGGCGACCAACTGCGCCTGTGTGGTGTATTATCTGATACACCTGTGATGGATATTATCCGGCAGCGAGTCAGAGGTGGACAACTAACTCTGGCAGGCACAAGTGCTGGTGCGGCGGTGATGGGGCATCATATGATTGCTGGTGGCGGTAGTGGCGAAACGCCCAATCGTTCCCTAGTGGATATGGCAACAGGCTTAGGGCTAATCCCTGAAGTGATAGTTGACCAACACTTCCACAATCGCAATCGCATGGGTCGTCTGATTAGTGCGATCGCCGCTCACCCTGATCGCTTAGGTATCGGCATTGATGAAGATACTTGTGCTGTATTTGAGCGCGATGGCTGGCTCCAAGTGTTAGGTAAAGGCAGTGTCACCATTGTCGATCCTACCGAACTCACCCACACCAACGAACCTCACGTTGGCGCGACCGAACCTTTAACCGTGCATAACTTACGCCTGCATATCCTCAGCTATGGCGATCGCTTCCACCTGTACCAAAGGACTGTATTGCCTGCCGTACACCGCATCTCCAGCTGACGGAATAGAGTATCCGAGGTTAGACTGAATTGATCATCTATTAACTTCCTGCTGTAGAAAAACCAGAGAAATAGGATGTAAATAATAGAAAAAACTGTTTATTGTGAACAGTTTACTGGTCAATTACAGTTAGAAACTAGAATTTTGGTTCCGAATCTCCATCTACCTATTCCCATGAGAATCCTCAAGATCCAGACCTTACGCGGCCCAAACTACTGGAGCATTCGACGCCACAAACTAATCGTCATGCGCCTCGATTTAGAAACCCTTGCCGAGGTGCCATCAAATGAAATCCCCGGATTTTATGAAGGATTGGTAGAGGCGCTGCCGAGTCTGGAGGGTCATTATTGCTCACCTGGCTGTCATGGTGGTTTTTTGATGAGAGTGCGAGAAGGCACCATGATGGGTCATATCGTGGAACATGTAGCCTTAGAACTCCAAGAATTAGCGGGGATGCACGTCGGCTTTGGTCGTACCCGCGAAACTGCCACACCCGGAGTTTATCAGGTAGTCATCGAATATTTAAACGAGGAAGCGGGGCGCTATGCTGGACGAGCAGCTGTCAGGTTGTGCCAAAGCATCGTAGATCGCGGTCGCTACCCCAAGGCAGAACTAGAGCAAGATATACAAGACCTGAAAGATTTATGGCGTGATGCTTCCCTTGGCCCTTCAACCGAAGCAATAGTTAAAGAAGCAGAAAAACGCGGTATCCCTTGGATGCAGCTAGGCGCACGCTTTTTGATTCAACTAGGCTATGGCGTGAATCACAAGCGGATGCAGGCCACCATGTCCGATAAGACGGGCATTTTAGGTGTAGAACTAGCTTGTGACAAAGAAGCAACCAAGCGCATTCTAGCGGCATCTGGTGTGCCAGTACCGAAAGGTACGGTGATTAATTTCTTAGATGACTTAGAAGAAGCCATAGAATACGTCGGTGGTTATCCCATCGTGATTAAGCCGCTAGATGGCAATCACGGACGGGGTATTACTATCGATATTAGAACTTGGGAAGAAGCCGAAGCTGCTTACGAAGCTGCCAGACAGGTTTCCCGGTCAATTATTGTTGAGCGATATTACGTTGGGCGCGACCACAGGGTACTAGTGGTAGATGGTAAAGTAGTGGCCGTTGCCGAACGTGTACCCGCTCATGTCGTTGGTAATGGTAGATCCACCATCGCCGAACTCATCGAGGAAACCAACCTTGACCCCAATCGTGGCGACGGGCATGATAAAGTCCTCACCAAAATAGAACTAGACCGTACTAGCTACCAACTACTCGAAAGACAAGGTTACACCCTCAACAGCGTGCCACCCAAAGGCACGATTTGTTATTTAAAGGCAACCGCGAATTTGAGTACAGGTGGTACAGCTGTAGACAGGACAGACGAAATTCACCCGGAAAACCTTTGGATAGCCCAAAGGGTAGTCAAAATCATCGGTTTAGATATCGCCGGACTGGATATCGTGACTACCGATATTAGTCGCCCCCTACGCGAGACAGATGGCGTAATTGTGGAAGTAAACGCCGCCCCTGGCTTTAGAATGCACGTAGCCCCCAGTCAAGGCATTCCCCGCAACGTCGCCGGCGCAGTCATGGATATGCTGTTCCCCAATGAACAGTCGGGCCGTATCCCCATTCTCAGCGTTACCGGGACGAATGGTAAAACCACAACTACCCGCCTGTTAGCTCATATTTACAAGCAAACGGGTAAAGTTGTCGGTTATACAACTACAGATGGGACATACATCGGTGAATACTTGGTAGAAGCAGGGGATAACACCGGGCCGCAAAGCGCCCACCTGATTTTACAAGACCCAACAGTAGAGGTGGCAGTCTTAGAAACAGCCCGTGGCGGTATCCTGCGCTCAGGCTTAGGCTTTGAAGCCGCAAATGTAGGTGTAGTGTTAAATGTAGCGGCTGACCACTTAGGTATCGGGGACATTGACACTATCGACCAGTTAGCCAACCTCAAGAGTGTCGTAGCAGAAGCAGTATATCCTGATGGCTACGTAGTTTTGAATGCTGACGATCGCCGTGTTGCGGCAATGGCAGAAAAAACCAAAGCCAATATCGCCTACTTCACCATGAACCCCGATTCGGAATTGGTGCGCAAGCACATCCAAAAGGGCGGAGTGGCGGCTGTATATGAAAATGGCTACCTGTCCATCGTCAAAGGCGACTGGACACACCGCATCGAAAGGGCAGAGAATATTCCCTTAACAATGGGTGGACGCGCCCCATTCATGATTGCTAACGCCCTAGCGGCAAGTTTGGCAGCCTTCGTGCAGAATGTCACCATTGAGCAAATTCGCGCAGGTTTAAGAACCTTCCGCGCTTCCGTCAGCCAAACCCCAGGACGGATGAACTTATTCAATTTGGGTAACTACCATGCCTTAGTAGATTACGCCCATAATCCAGCTAGTTATGAAGCCGTGGGTGCATTTGTGCGGAACTGGACGAATGGACAACGTATAGGCGTAATTGGTGGGCCAGGCGATCGCCGTGACGAAGATTTTGTCACTTTGGGCAAACTCGCAGCCGAAATATTTGATTATATTATCATCAAAGAAGACGACGACACCAGAGGTAGAGCCAGGGGATCAGCTTCCGCGTTGATTACCAAAGGCATCACCCAAGTCAAACCAGATGCGCGGTTTGAGTCAATTCTTGATGAAACCCAAGCAATTAATAAAGGCTTGGATATGGCTCCCGCTAACGGATTGGTGGTGATTTTACCAGAAAGTGTTAGCCGTGCTATTAAGTTAATTAAACTGCGCGGTTTAGTCAAAGAGGAGATACAGCAACAAAATTCCTCAACAACAGTTATAGATAACCAAAATGGTGTAGCATCTTCTTCTGTAATTAATACTCTGCTGTAGTCGATAGTAGAGATGCGGTTTTTCCCATCTCCACTATTGACCGTTGCTGATAAATCCAATTTGCCAATCTTTATTTTTCTTCTTCCTCCGAGGTGGTATCCTCACTAGGATTCTTCAATTCCTCCTTAAAACCTCTGAGGGTTTTACCTAGTGCGCTTCCCAGTTCGGGAATTTTTTTCGGCCCGAAAATTACTACCGCCACGACGACAATTATCGCTACTTCCGGCCATCCTAGTCCAAACAACATACACCGTTCCTCAAAATCATCCTTAACTAACTATAGTTAACCACCAGTTGCCATACATGATTAACGGAAGAATTGACAGCGAGAATGTCAATTGGCTCATAGACTGGCTAAGGATTTGCGATCGCTCACATATAAACTCAACTAACCTCACTTAAGCACAAATAAAATTTCCATACATGTACTACACATAATTTAATGTATATTCATTTACAATCTTGGTACTAATTTAATTTTTAGGCATTCAATGATATTTCAACAATACTTAATCACTCACAAGTGATTTGAGGAACCTATTTAACAATAAATTGGTCTTGCAGACGTAAAATATGCTTTATTATTCTATCTGCAAAATGATAAATTATCTTGGTTGCTAATAATGGGTAGAAAAATTTAATTTTCCTACTATGCTAGTGCGGCAAAGTACACTCGGATAGTATACAATGCGCGAATAACTTGGCTGTGGTTTGTGGTGGTACTTGAGGATGACCCTTTTAATTAAAAAAAATGCCGACTGGCTGCAAGTACATCGCTACTGGGAACTGTCGCACGTTTTAGTAACGCGGAATCTTAAAGTCCGCTATCGCGGTTCCTTATTAGGTGTGTATTGGTCGCTATTGAACCCCTTAATTATGACAGCGCTGTATGGTGCAATTTTTGGTACAGCATTTGCTTCCTATTACGGTAATTCTATCCTGAACTATATATTGGCAGCATTTACCGGGCTAGTAGTTATCAACTTTTTCTCTGCTTCTACATCTCAAGCTTTAAGCAGTGTAGTAGGAAATGGAGCTTTATTAAATAAAATTCGCTTGCCTGTTAGTGTTTTTCCTGTTTCGATGGTTGCGGCTAACGTATTCCAGTTTGCTGTGGGTGCGTTCCCCTTACTAGCAGTAATTGCCCTGATTAATTCTAAGAGTATAATCAATGTTCTGGCTCTACTATTTCCATTTATCTCTTTAGTTTTAGTTTCTACAGGAGTAGGTTTCTTAGTCAGTGCGCTTTATGTTTTTTTTAGAGATTTGCCTTATTTTTATGAGTTAGTTGTATTTGTGCTTTGGATCAGTAGTCCGGTGTTTTATCCTGCTGCGATCGTCCCAGCACGAGTAAAACCATTCTTATTATTAAATCCACTATCACCGATTATTGAAAGCTTACGCCAAATTACAATCTCAGGAAATACACCAGATTTGAGCTTAATCTGGGGAGCTTTGCTCAGTGGGGTAATTATTTTGTCATTAGGATGGGTTTGTTTTCATATGTGGCGACATCAATTTATGGATTTGCTGTAAATGGAAGTCATTCGTCTAGATCAAATTTCATTATGGCGGCGGACGCAAGAAGAGTTTTCTTACGACCTCAAGAAGACATTGCTATCTATTTTAGAAGGCAAATATCGCCAGCCTGCAAAAAAATTAGTGTTAAACCAAATTAACTTAGTTATTAATTCAGGTGAAAAAATAGGAATTATTGGAGCAAATGGTTCAGGCAAATCAACTCTACTAAAAATAATTTGTGGTATTCTCAAGCCTACAAACGGTACAGTGAGAGTAAAAGGACAAATCGCCCCTCTAATTGAGTTGGGGGCAGGCTTTGATACAGAAATTTCTGTTATGGATAATATTTTTTTATACGGTGTGCTGCTAGGCTTTTCCAAAGCAGAGATGCGAAAAAGAGCTACTTCAATATTAGAATTTGCAGAATTACAAGATTACGCTTTCGTACCAGTGAAAGGTTTATCATCTGGTATGGTGGCAAGGTTAGGTTTTGCTATTGCTACTGATGTGCAGCCGGATATTTTGATACTGGATGAAGTTCTATCGGTTGGAGATGAAAGTTTTAAAAACAAGTGTAAACAGAGAATTGACAATTTTTGGGATGGTAATGCAACAGTTATAGCTGTATCCCATGATTTGGGATTTATTAGAAATTCCTGCGAACGAGCTATCTGGTTAAATCAAGGACAAATTAAGTTTATGGGAAATGCAGTAGAGACTGTAGATCATTATTTACAAGCCGTGAAAGACACTAACTTATAAGTTTTTATTTACAAAACTATATTTTGCTTAAAAAAGCTCTTTAACTTGTAAAATTTTCAATCAGAGTGAATCAGGGGGTTTTATGAAAATACTAATTACTGGAGGAGCTGGTTATATTGGTTCAGTTTTGACACCAACTTTACTAGCTCAAGGTTATGAGGTGACAGTATTAGATAACTTCATGTTTCACCAAAATAGTTTAGCTGATTGCTGTCAATATGAAGGATTCCAGGTTGTCAGAGGTGATTGCAGAGATGAAGATACCCTTAAATTGGTTCTCAAAGATGCTGATGTTATTATCCCTCTGGCTGCATTAGTAGGTGCGCCTCTGTGCAAAAATGATAAAATTGGCACTCAAACTATCAACTTTGATGCAGTAGATATGCTGTGTCGTCTGGCAAGCAAAGAACAGAGAATTTTGATGCCAGTGACAAATAGTGGTTATGGTATTGGTGAACCCGGAAAGTTTTGCACAGAAGACACACCTCTACGGCCTATTTCCCTATATGGAGTAACGAAAGTAGAAGCAGAAAAAGTAGTACTGGATAGAGAAAATAGTATCACTTTTAGATTAGCGACTGTATTTGGCATGTCGCCTCGGATGAGAGTAGATTTATTAGTAAATGACTTTGTTTACAGGGCTGTACATGACCGAGCAGTGCTTGTTTTTGAGGGACATTTTAAGAGAAATTATATTCATATCCGCGATGTAGCTAATGTGTTTTTACATGGCATTGCTAACTTTGAACAAATGAAGGGCAAACCATACAATGTAGGTTTAGAAGAAGCTAATTTATCTAAATTAGAGTTATGTGCCGAAATTAAGAAACACTTACCTAACTTTGTTTATCTAGAAGCTCCTATCGGTGAAGATCCAGATAAGCGCGATTACATAGTTTCTAATGCCAGGATTTTGAATACAGGCTTCGAGCCAGATTGGTCTTTAAGCAGAGGTATAAAAGAGTTAATCAAAGGATATACAATACTCCGTAACAGTCTTTATTCTAATGTTTAGTAGAGTAAGTCGATGCCATTTGACCCAAATGAAGTCATAGCTGTAATCCTAGCTGGTGGCTACGGCACACGGATTAAACACCTACTAAACGGTGTACCTAAACCTATGGCAGTAGTTGCAGGCAAGCCATTTGTTGAGTGGGTTGTACGTTATTTAAAAAAGCAGGGAATTACTACAGCTATCATTTCTACAGGTTATCTTGCAGAAGTGATAGAGGAGTATTTTCTCAAAAATCCTATTGACGGGATGCAAATTATTTTTTGCCGAGAAACCGAGCCATTAGGAACAGCCGGAGGTTTTTTAAATGCTGTGCATCAGAGTGGCGAGTCGCCTAAAACTTGGTTAGTTGTCAATGGTGATTCTCTAGTTTTTGCCAACTTGGCATTACTTAGTGATCATCTTTCTGATATCAAAACTAGTGGTGTCATACTTGGTTTATCTGTGAGTGATGCTTCTCGATATGGTTCCCTAGTGTGTGATCAGTTTGGTAAATTAGATAGTTTTGCAGAAAAGCGTCCAGGTGCTGGAATAATAAGTGCAGGTGTTTATCTATTAAGAAACTCTTTAATACAAGAATTTCCACAAAGTCTGCCTTTAAGTTTTGAAAATGAAGTATTTCCTTTATTCTTAACCAAAAGTTTTCACTTGCAAGTAGAAATTACTGATACTGCCTTTTTAGATATAGGTACTCCTGAATCTCTACTACAAGCTGATTCATTTATTAAACATAATTTTCATAAAATTACCAATAACTTATGACACCAATCTACTCCATTGTAAAAAAGTTAATGCCGCGTTCAATAAGAACTTTTGTTCGAGATTTAGATACTGCTTATCACAAACTAGAAAACAAGGTTGATATTCAGCAGCAACAAATTCAGGAATTAGAAATTTTGAATATTGATTTGCAAACTACTTATGAACGACTAATATTAGCTTACCAAGAATTACAACAAACTCAAATTAATAATTTAGATTCACAACTTGTATACTACTTTAATAATTTGACTAAAGGATTAATTAGAAAAAATTTAACTCAATTTGATAGTGATATAAATTATAAATATTTACAAAATATTTTACCTAATAGTGGTCCTATATTACTTGAATCAACGTTTTCTTCCGCTAAGGAAATAGTTGAAACTTTTCTAAACTCTGATAAACGTGTTCAAAATATAGAAGGTTTTGAAGGGTTTGCTCCCGATGATGCTATTTTTGACCCAGATACTCAATTTCATGAGCTTTGGAGTAATGTTGGTTTAGCTGGTATTATTGCATCGTTTGGGTATGCAAATTATTCCAAGCCTTCTATATTGGAGTTAGGTTGTGGGCCAGCTCATTTACATTTTTTTCTAAACCGATACGGCATCAATAATTATGTAGGGATAGATGGACATCCAGATTTTATTAAGTTTAATCCGTATTTAATCAATGATAAGGAAAAATTTTTATTATTAAACCTTCAGCAGGAAATTAAACTCTGTGCGCCAAATGAATTAAAATTCGATATCATAATGTCTTTTGAAGTGCTTGAGCATATAAAAGAAGAAATGATTGACAACTTTATTAAGACTATCAAAAATCATATGCACTCAAAATCAGTAGTATTTTGTACAGCATCATTGCAAGTGTTTGACGTGCATATACTAGTACGACCTCGTGATTGGTGGCTTGATAAATTTGCTAAATTTGGCTTATTTCCAATTAAGAATGAATTATACATCTGTGAACAAATAGGTAAAAACCACCCTTTTAATTGGAGTCCAGATAATACAAATATTTTTGCTCTTGAAATGATCAGCTAAACATGACAGTAGTTAATAGCTACAACAGGAGTTAACTATGCTAATATCTCGCGCACCTGTTCGTATTAGTTTTTTTGGTGGTGGAACTGACTACCCTGAATATTTTCTTCAGCATGGAGGCGCTGTATTAGCTACGGCAATTGATAAGTATTCTTATGTTACTGCTAGTACATTTCTTAGTCGTCTATTTGACTACTCAATTCGTGTGTCCTACCGCAAAGTAGAGTTAGTGAAAAATGTAGATGAAATTGAACACAGTGTTTATCGAGAATGTTTAAAATTTTGTGGATTGGATAAGGATATTGAGCTACATAATGTAGCTGATTTACCTGCTTTTACTGGTCTAGGCTCTTCGTCAGCATTTACGGTTTCTCTGCTACACGCACTGCATAGTTTTAAAGGTGAATTTCTTAAACCAATTGAATTGGCATATGAAGCAATTTATGTAGAACGACATTTAGTTAAAGACAAAGTAGGGTGTCAAGATCAGGTTTTAGCTGCCATTGGTGGTTTTAATTTAGTTGAGTTTAGAGGTGAAGATGATATTGTAGTCAATCGCGTACCAATCTCTCAGCAACGCCTACAAGAATTTGAGCAGCATATTTTCATTGTCTTTACAGGTATTAGACGCAAGGCATGTGACGTTGTAGCACAACAATTACAAAAAGTATCAGATAACACAGCCATTTTAAAAGAAATGCGACACATGGTTGATGAAGGTTGGGATATTTTGACTAGTAATATACCTTTATCAGAGTTTGGTGCTTTATTACATCGTGCATGGTTAGCTAAACGTAGCCTTGATGGAGGGATTTCTAACTCTGAAATTGACAAAATTTATCAGATGGGGATAGAAGCAGGTGCTTGGGGTGGAAAGTTACTAGGGGCTGGAGCAGGTGGATTTATGCTATTTTTCGCTCCTGTAGAAGTTCATACTTATCTACAAAAGGTTTTTTCTGCTCAACAAATATTAAATGTAAAAATTAATGCACCTGCTTCGCAAGTTATTTTTTCTTAAAACATAATTTAACAAACCAAAAAAGCGCATGAAAGTTTTAATCGTTGATTTTGATTTATTTAATAAAATTGGTGGTGGACAAACATTCTACCGTAGCCTAATTGAAAAAAATCCACAGATTGATTTTTACTATTTTATAATTTCTGAAGCTCTAGAATGCTATCGTCCAAGTAATGCTCATACCATTTTTTATAAAGAAAAATATAATGTAGCTGATTATGTAAATTTCCTTGATTTAACACCACCAAAATGGATTTATAGAGCCTTTGTTATGGCTAGTAATATTGCAGCTTCAGTAACAGGGCAGAGTTTTGATGTTGTAGATATACCAGATTATGAACAGCTAGGTACTATGCTAAGACCAGCATTTAAACATCATAATGTGGATTTTGAACGTATTGCTTTATCTATGCACGGAAATATATCTACTTCTATTCAGATGGATTGGTTTTATGGTGGAAAAGTTGACCAAACTTTAATTTGGCAAGAAAAAATCCAATATAGCGTGGTAGATACTCGCTACGGTATCAGTAAGACGTATTTAGATGAATGGAGTCAAAAGGTAGATTTAAAGTCTTATTATTTGAATCCTTTGTCAGTTATATCTCTGCCTAAACCAAAGATATCTAAAAACTTAGATGAATTGCCAGATATAAATTTTGTCGGTCGGACTGAAAGGCGTAAAGGCCCAGATAGTTTTGTTGAATTAGCTTGGTGGATACCTCGTTCTAAATTCAAAACAGCTAATATTATTGGGCCACAGAGTTTTGATTATAAGGGTGAATTTGGTTCAGGACTGTTTCTGTACCAAATGATCAATAACAGGCTACAGGATGACATTAGACTAAGGTCATCTATGAGTTATGAAGAGCTTTGTGAACAAGTATTTGCTAGTAAGTCGTTAACAATACTACCATCTAAATATGACACATTTAATTTGACAGCTCTAGAATCATTATTTTCAGGTTGTCCAACAGTTATAGGAACTGGAGCAGGCATTGTAAGATTTCTCCTAGAGACATATCCTAATTTACCTTTAATAACTATAGATATAAATAATATTTATTCATGTATACAGCAGATAATTAGATTATTAGAAAATTATGATGAATATCGTTATCAATTAGTTGAATATTTAGCTCAAGCTAAACCAGAAGGATCTGGATTATCAATAGAATCAATATACGAAAGTCAAGTCTCATACGAGCAAGTTTTACGTAGTGAAACGGAGAATTGGTATCTTCAATTAATGAAATACCAAGAGAAAGTTAAACGTAGAAATATTGTTAAGTCTAAATATATTAAAAATGATATTATAAAAGTTATTAAAAAACGAGTTCAACCAGAAATAAAACAAGTATTCAAGCGGTTAAAATCTTTACAGTCTAATCCTAAATTCTTTTTAAAAGAACAGTTACGATCTGCTTTAAGTAAGGACAATTACGAGAACCTAAAAATTGTAGACCAAGGTTTAAAAGCTTTATCATTAATTGATAGTTATCAGTATATTTTCAATTTAGGTGAAACCAGCCAGATAGAATTAAGTAGCAAGGTGAGTAGTTGTTGGAATATATCATCTGAGTATCGGATTGATCGTGCCAGGATGTGGAGAGAAATCGCACGATTAGAGATGCTAAGAGGAAATGATATTGTTGCGGCAACTTATCAAATTAGATGTATGCGATCGCTAGGCTATGATTATTTTGGCGATCTTTCAAATGTTGTCTCCGTACTTCAAGCTAATGGTTTTAGTCGAGAAGCAATAACGGCGGAAGCCATGTATGGTAACTTTGCCGATAAACATGAACGATGTCAAGAACTAATCAATGAAGCTTTAGTAAACAACAAACATAACCAGAAGTGGGAGTACGAGTTTATAGATGATCGGCGTACTTCATCTAGTTGTCGAGTCTCCGTTATAGTTTCCCTTTATAATGCTGCTGCCAAATTACCTTTGTTTCTTCAAACACTCAAACTTCAAACTTTGATTCAAGCTGGTGTAGCTGAGGTGATTCTAGTTGATAGCGGTTCCCCTGCTGATGAGTATCGGGTATTTAAGCAAGTAATGGAATCCCTGGATATTCCTATTATCTATGCTCGGTCTGCTCAACGTGAAACCATACAAAGTGCTTGGAATCGTGGTATTGACTTGGCACGCTCACCATATTTAACTTTTTTAGGTGTTGATGAAGCCGTACTGCCTGAATGTTTAGAGATTTTAGCAGCAGAATTAGATGCAGATCCGACTTTAGACTGGGTACAGGCTAACAGTTTAGTAACAAACGTAGATCAGAGTGGTTCATGGGTTAGCGACATTATGACTTATGATCGAAAAGGTTATAAACAAGGTCTTGTCTACCTAGAAACCTGTTATTTATCGTGGGTAGGTGCGCTTTATCGTCGTTCTATTCACGACCGATTTGGTTTTTATGATGCTAGCTTCAGAGCTGCTGGAGACACAGAATTTAAAAGTCGCGTCTTACCATTCATTAAAACTAAAGCTATTCCCCAAACTTTAGGCGTTTTTCGTAACTACCCAGATGAGCGAACAACCCAGCATCCTAGAGCAGAGATAGAAGATTTACGCGCTTGGTATTTGCATCGTACTTTAGCAGGAGTTGAGTATGCTTTTGCCAATCACGACCCCAAAGAAGCTGAGGAATTATTTTACAGTTGCCTGCGATATCGCAAGTCATACTGCCAGCACTGGAGTACAGATGTAGAGTATGCCTACAATGTAGGTTGTTATATACAGCAACATATACCAGATTCACCAGCATTAAAATATCTACCAGGAACTAAAAAGTTACTAGATACTTATAGATTATTAGATTGGCTACCCCACATTTCTAAGTTTCTACCTGCCAATACCGTTATCCGCGCAAATCGTGTGATTACAGAAATCGAGAGACAACATCAAGCTATGAGTAATCAAGCTATTGAACCCATGTATAAAATTTTTAATGATAATCGTCACGAACAGCACTCATTTACTTGGTATACAAGTCTTGAGAATTAATAGGAGAGCATTGAATACTTATCAAATACCAAATTGGCAGTTATGGGCATAAGAAATTGGATAAAAAAACGATTACGAAGAGCGCTCAACTTACCAGAATTAGAACAACAGATTCAAAATATTAGTGAACTCACTAAATCATTAGCAGAAAAACAAAATAGCCATCATACTGGCCATAATCATGAAAAATTCATTGTTGAATTAGATTATCCTCCATCCCGTGATTACCGCCCAAGATGGGGGAATACTCATCCGCCGCACCAAGGTCTCATAGATTTTTTTAATAAAAACTATCATGAGTATTGTCAAACGTTTCATAAGTTAGTAGGTTTACAAAGTTTTTTATTAAAAATAAATTCTAAATTTTCTCATGAGCATACAGGTGAACCAGGATGGATTGGTGGGCCTATTAATGCAATAGATACTGCTTTGCTGTACTACTTTGTATACGAACTCAAACCAAAAACTTATTTAGAAATTGGTTCTGGGGTGACTACGCTGTTTGCGGCACGAGCCAAACGGGATCATAACCTGACAACGCGCATAGTCTCAATTGACCCAGAACCCCGTGCAGATGTGGATGCTGTCTGCGATGAGGTAATTAGAGCGGGACTTGAAACTACAGATTTATCAGTTTTCTATAATCTGGAGCCTGGAGACATCGTATTTATGGATGGCAGTCATCGTTCATTTATGAACTCAGATGTCACTGTATTTATGCTTGACGTACTGCCTAAGCTTAAGCCAGGAGTAGTTATTCACTTCCATGATATTGTGCTTCCTTATGACTATCCAGATATGTTTAGTGATTGGTATTGGAACGAGCAATATATCCTGGCAGCATATCTGTTAGCCGCAGGAGATAAAGTAAAAATACTCATGCCATCTAGATTTATGTCTGATAGTGCAGATTTTAAGCAGGCAATAGAGCCAATTCTGCAACAATGGCGAGATTCTCCTGATGGTTGGTTATCTGGTGGCTCACTATGGTTTACCCATGTGAAATAAGTATTAAAAATTTACGGGTTAGGAGACATACCTTGCCAGCCGATATTTGCACCACCAGAGTTCATTAACCATGCACCATTGAGGTTGCTGGTGGGGTTGTGCCAGAGGATATCGATGTTGCCGTCGCGGTTGAAGTCTCCTATACCGTTAATTTCCCAACTGGCGGGGTTGCCTGCCATGTTTTGCCAGCCGATATTTGCACCACCAGAGTTCATTAACCATGCGCCATTTTGGTTAGTAGAGGAGTTGTGCCAGAGGATATCGATGTTGCCGTCGCGGTTGAAGTCTCCTGTACCGTTGATTTCCCAACCGCCGGGGTTGCCTGCCATGTTTTGCCAGCCGATATTTGCACCACCAGAGTTCATTAACCATGCACCATTTTGGTTAGTAGATGAGTTGTGCCAGAGGATATCAATGTTGCCGTCGCGGTTGAAGTCTCCTGTACCGTTGATTTCCCAACCGCCGGGGTTGCCTGCCATGTTTTGCCAGCCGATATTTGCACCACCAGAGTTCATTAACCATGCGCCATTTTGGTTAGTAGATGCGTTGTGCCAGAGGATATCGATGTTGCCGTCGCGGTTGAAGTCTCCTGTACCGTTAATTTCCCAACCGGCGGGGTTGCCTGCCATGTTTTGCCAGCCGATATTTGCACCACCAGAGTTCATTAACCATGCGCCATTTTGGTTAGTAGATGAGTTGTGCCAGAGGATATCGATGTGTCCATCACGGTTAAAGTCTCCTGTTCCCTCAATTTGCCATGTACTTTCATTAGTAGAAATCGTTAGAGAATAGTTACCTTGGCTACCGCTAGCTGCTCCAGTACCTATCACAGGGTTATAATTTCTGGCTTGAGAACTTGCTCCGTTAACACCTATGAGATATTGAGTACCAGCAGTTACATTTAATTGAACGGCGCTGCCTCTGGTGGAAGTATTTTCATCGTTATTAAAAGCGATTTCTGTACCATTAGTGTTGAAGACTCGTAAAAATGTATCAGCACTATAAGCTTCATTTGAGCTAGTTCTAATGGTTACTTGTCCGGTTATTGTAGAGGTAAACCGATAGATATCAACATCATTACCACCTATGAAAAAGCCATTGTCATAACCGATGTCGGCAAAAACAGTTGCACCAAAGGAAATATTTTGTACACCTCCACTGGTGAATGTGTTATTGGATAAAAGATTTGTTTGAGACAGTGGTAAGAGTCGGCTGCTGTACTTATACTCTCCTGTATCTCCTGATGAACCACTACCTAGTTGAAAGGGATCAAAATTGTCATTGCCATAGCCTGCTACAGCCACGAAATAATCTGTATTAGCTGCTATTTGATAGCGTATAAGGGGATCTAAAGATGAATCTGTATCGTCATTAGAAGCTAATAATTGACCGTCTTTGTTGAAAATAAAGGCGACAGTATCAACTTTATCTGTAATGGTGGAATCATCGTAGGAATCAATATCAATTTCTAAAATGCCTGCGGTGGGAGAATTGATTTTGATAAAATCTACATCTCGATCGCCTACTTCAATAAATTCTCCAGTCGTAAAATTACTATCTCCACCTATGACTCCTGGCGCTTTAATGCTGGGAAGCGGTCTGACAGAACTATCTAATGCCTGAGAGATACTGCCATTCTGGTCATTATTGAAGAACTGGACGATTAAATCATATAGACCACCAGTCGCATTGTTAGTGGAACGTCCACTAAGATTGTTGGGATTATAAGCATCGTTAAAATAATCAGAAACACCAATATAAAGAGTTTCCCCTCGATCTACTCTTAAACCAATAAAGCTATCGGTGGTGTGTCCATAGAAATATGTGCGATCGCTCGGATCTTCAAAAACTAAATTTGGGTATCTGGAGTCTGTAAACTCTGTGTAAGCTAATGTGCTATCAAAAGCTAAGGCATCATCATTACTAAATAGCTCATTACCATCCGCATCGAATATTCTCAAAAATGAATCAGCAAAGTCACTGTCGTATGGCGTATCAATATCTATCAGCAGAATGCCATTATCTGGTGCAACTAATTTAAATATATCTACATCGGCTGCCCCAATATTAATTCGTTCGGTGGAGTTTTCAATCGGGTCGGAGCCTAAAATACCATTGAATTTTAAGGGTGCTAAATCTGTACCCAGATTGACTGGAACTGCGCCACTGAGAATACCGTTAGGATCAGAGTTGCTGAGTTGAAATTGTAGGGAGTAATTGCCTGTGGCACCAGCTACACCGCTAGCGGCAACATTAGGATTATAGTTGCGATTGTTAGCACCGCTTACCCCTACATAATATGTGCCTGGATCGAGGATAGCTGTAATTGCCGAGAATTTATTACTACCTACATCGTTGTTAAAAGCTATTTCTTGTCCTGAAGAGTTAAACAGGCGTAAAAGAGTATCAAAATCTGCACGATTTGTGGTATGTGAACCCAGTTGAATGGTGACTGTACCACGAGAACGCACTTCAAATCTGATGATGTCAACATCTTTATTGCCTACATTGGTTAAAGTCCCATCAATGCCAATGCTACCCAGAATCGGATTAATCGCAGTAGTACCATCTAATATTGGGCCAATAATCGCTCCCTGAATAGTGCCATTCGGGTCGCCACTAGGAGCAGTTTGCTGAAATCTTCTTTGAATTTCTTGGACTGCTTTATATATATTTAAACGAGGATATGCAACATTGGTGTTGCCAACATTATCGTTTTCATCGTCACCATCAAATATAGTATCTGCGGTTGAGCGCATGATATCTACAACTTCGGCTGGACTCAACAACCGTCCCCCAAATTGCATGGATGCTTCCTGCATCAGCGCTACCGCTCCCGCCACTATGGGCGAGGCCATACTCGTTCCGGCCAGTTGCTCAATACCGTTTCCAGGTACTGTGCTGGTAATCATTGCTCCTGGAGCAAATATAGTGTTTGCTGCATCTAAGCGTTGTGAAAAACTAGTAACGCGATCTGGGCCTGTCGTGTAATCAACTCCTCCCGAACCCCACTGAGCATCTTGATTAACTCCATCTTGCCAGACAGCACCTACAGATAAGGTACTAAAAATTGCAGGTGCGGCCACATTCTGATATTCATGATCTTTAAATGAGTTACCGGCAGCCGAGACAACTACTACTCCTAATTCTTCCAGCCTTCTGATTTCATCAAGTCTAATATCACCAGCAACCTGAGACGCAGATGTATAGAATCCGCCTCCTAAAGACATATTAACGGCAACAATGTTGTAACGGTCTTTGTTGGCAATTACCCACTGTAGAGCAGCTTCAACATCTGTACCATAGGCTCCGCTTCCATCATTGCCAAATACCTTCAAACCAATAAGCTTTACATTGGGAGCGACTCCATACTGTGGATCTTCCGCCCCAATTGTACCCGCCACATGAGTACCATGCCCTTCTACATCTTCAGGGTTATCATCTCCATAAATAAAATCTCGCCCAGCAATGTAATTATCATTTAGCAGGGAATGAGTTCTATCTAATCCAGTATCAATTACAGCAACGGTCATTCCGCTACCATCTATACCAGTAAAGCGTGAGTCGTTGCGTAGTTGGGTCAAACCAATCAGATCAAAAGCAGGATTTGTCATAAGGAAATACTTTGATTGAGTTTAAAATTATTTAAATAATTTATTGTTTAGCGGTTTGTTACTCTGGCTTCAAGCAGTAAAGTTACCCAAGTAATCTTGGTTAACAAACTTTTTGTCAAAACTACGACTATGTGTTAGAGTTTCCCGATGGTGGTTTATACTGTTACATTTGCCGTTTCCGCTCGTAGATAAAATCTATTTTTTAGTATTTTCTCGTAGTATTTAGGAAAAATCAAATAAAATCTTTATACTATTTATACAAAATTAAGTATTTATTTCTATATTCATAAAGTGTAAAAAAAATATGAAGGTCTGTAGATTTTACTAGCTTGTAGCGGTAAGAATTTTTAGCTCACCAGAGAAATAATTAAATGGGCCACAAAAAGACCGCATAATTATGAGATAGTAAAGCGATCGCCATTTAATATACTGAGATATACTCTCGGCGATCGCTTTGAAAATTTAGCTATGAGGTCTTTTCCGTAATGGAATGTCGTGTTTGTGACTCCACAGATTTAGAAATTGCGGTTGACTTAGGCTCGCAACCTTGGTGTAATCACTTTCTCAAACCAGAGGAAATTGGTAAAGAACCTTTTTATCCTTTGCGGGTTTTGTATTGTCACAATTGCGGTACAGTCCAGCTAGATTACACTGTTAAAAAAGAAATTATGTTTGGCGATCATACCTATTTGTCAGGTGTGACTCGCTCTTTAAGTGAACATTTCAAAAATGTCGCCCAAGAGGTTGAAAATTGCTTCTTTCAAGATGTAGAAAATAAGTCAGTGCTGGATATTGGCTCTAATGATGGTACTCAACTCAAGCATTTCCAGGCTCTTGGTTATGATGTTCTGGGTGTAGAGTCTTCCAAAACTACAGCTAAGATTGCTAATGATGCAGGAATTACAACTTTAAATGAGTTTTTCAATTTAGATGTGGTTCAACGCCTGAACCGTAAATTTCATGTCATCAATGCAGCCGGGGTATTTTTTCACTTAGAAGAATTACATTCTGTTACTGAAGGGATTCGAGAAGCATTAAGGGATGACGGGGTGTTTGTTGTCCAGTTTCTCTACATGAAACGGATTGTAGAAAATCTTGCTTTTGACCAAATCTACCACGAACATCTACTTTACTACAATCTCAACACTATAGAAGTGCTGTTAAACAGACATGGCTTATCCATGTTTGATGCTTACCTTTCACCTATTCATGGTGGTTCTATTATTGGGTTTGTAACACATAAAGGGCAAAAACAACCAAGCGATCGCCTACAGAAAATGCGTCAATCAGAAGTAGATGATAAAAGCAATGAATTATCTACTTATTTAACATTTGCCCAAAGAATTAAACAAATGAAAACCGAAAATCTTGCTTATTTAGAACAAGCTAAACAGCAAGGTAAGAAGATTTTTGGTTTTGGCGCTCCCGTTAAGGGAAATACTATGTTGAACTATTTTGGTGTTGGTAGCAATTACATAGATTGTTTAGTAGAAAAAAACGAATTACGTCGCGGACTTTATTCACCAGGAATGCACATTCCTATCGTGATTGAGAAAGAACTTGAGGAACTTCCCGATATTTACTACGTTTTAGCTTGGAACTTTAAAAAAGAGATTTTGTCTAACAATCAACACCTTATCGATCAAGGAGTTGAATTTTACTTTCCTGTCAATCCTCAAGACAGTTAATTTATGAAAATACTAATTACTGGTGCTACAGGCTTTTTAGGTACAATCCTTTGTACACAGCTAGAAGCTCAAGGTCATGAGTTAGTCCGTCTTAATTCTCAAAACTGTGACCTCACTCAACAAGACTCTTTGCTAAAGTTTAATCATGAAACTTACGACCAAATGTATCATTTAGCAGCTTGGACTCAAGCTGGTGATTTTTGCCTCTACCATCCCGGCGAACAGTGGATTATCAACCAACAAATCAACACCAATATACTTGCTTGGTGGCAGGCATATCAACCTCAAGCAAAGTTAATTAGTATGGGTACTAGCTGTGCCTACGCTCCCGATTTAGAGTTAGTGGAAGAAAATTATCTCACAGGAATGCCTATAGACAGCTTGTTTACCTATGCAATGACCAAACGGATGTTGTATGCTGGTCAACTAGCATTACATAAACAGTATGGCTTGAAGTACCTTTGTCTAGTACCCTCTACCCTATATGGCCCAGGCTACCATACAGATGGGCGGCAAATGCACTTTATTTTCGATTTAATCCGCAAGATTATTCGCGGTAAACTCTATGGGGAAACAGTAACTCTTTGGGGGAACGGTTATCAGTCCCGCGAACTGGTTTTTGTAACCGATTTTGTCAAAATTATGCTGCAATTAGCAGCGACAGTAGACAATGAGTTAATTAACATCGGTGCTGGTGAAGAATTTACTATTAGACACTTCGCCAAACTCATTTGTGAGCAGGTAGACTATGATTTCAACTTAATCCAATTTGACACAGGACGCTATGTTGGCGCTAAATCTAAGTGTCTAGCCATCAATAAATTAAAACAATATATTCCTGATTTAACTTTAACTCCGTTAGAAGTTGGTTTGTCCAAAACAATTGAGTGGTTTGAGACACAAAAAGATAAACTGTTACCAAACAAGTGAGGAAGAACTTTGGATTACTGGGTGCAGGATAAACTCAAAAGCTTGGAAGCAGCGTTCACACCAGAGTATTGCCAAGCTATAGATAAGGTAGTCGGTTTGATTGTGGAAAGTTTCCAAAAAGGCAATACCTTGTTCATTTGCGGTAATGGTGGATCTGCATCTGACGCACAACACATAGCTGCTGAGTTTATTGGACGCTTCTTAGTTAATCGTAAAGGATTGCCGGCGATCGCACTCTCTACTAATCCAGCTACTCTCACAGCTTGGACAAATGACCACGAATTTGAAACTATTTTTTCCCGACAAGTGGAATCTCTTGGTAAACCAGGAGATATTGTTTGGGGAATTTCCACCTCTGGTAAATCTCAAAATGTTATTCGAGCTTTAAAAGCATCTCAACAAATGGGAATTATCACTATAGGTATGGCAGGTAACGAAGGAGGTATGCTTCAAGGTGTTGCAGACTATCCCTTATTTGTTGCTGAACAACATACGCCATTAGTTCAAGAAATTCATGTGATTACCTACCATCGGATTTGTGAACTGGTAGAGTTTCAGTTATTTACAAAATAAATATACATATCACAACTTTAATATACATAGACTGCATATATTAAAAGTGTATAGCATACTCAGATAAATATGTTCATTCATGATGAAAATCAAGCTACCCCTCAAGCAAATCAACTTAATAAAGCTTTGTTTCTTGACAGAGATGGAGTTTTGATAGAGTATCTTCCTTATCTGAATCATCCAAATCAAGTAAAAGTTCCCTACAGTGCTAAGGAAACTTTTAAAAAATGGCAAAATTCCGGCTATTTATTAATAGTAATTACCAATCAATCTGGTGTAAGTAGAGGTTATTTCACTCTAGATGATGTTGATATGGTTCATAAAGAAATTCGCCAAGAATATGAAAGCTTTGGCGTATATTTTCATGATATTTTTATTTGTCCTCATCAACCATCTGATAACTGCAAATGCCGCAAGCCTTCCCCGCATATGCTTTTAGAAGCTGCAAGTAAGTACTCTATAGACCTTTCGCAATCTTTTTTTATCGGAGATGCAATTAGTGATGTAGAGTGTGCTATAAATGCTGGTTGTCAAGCAATCTTATTACTTACAGATAGAACCTCAGATTTTGCTAAACAATTAGCTGACATGCAAGTTCTAATTTATGTTGTTGAAGAGCTAACAAAAACAGTTAAATTCATTCAGGCTAACTAAATTTTTAAAATTTTATGAATGTGAGTGATGTAGATGATACACCTATTTTAATATCTATCATTCCCAATCTCATGGGAGGAGATGGTCACATAGTACCATATCACACTTCGGTTACTCAAGCAGCAAATTTGTTAAATTGGCATCATATAGCATTAGCCACACCTGATCCAAAAATTGTTGATTTACCTGCTAATTGGTATCCTTGCCTTAGTAGTGAAGACTTGGAGGCTAAACTGCATCCAGTGGTAAGAATTTTAAAATTAAGAGCTATTTTCGATTTGGGTTGGAGTATTGCCAAAAAGTTAAATCAAGATATTTTACCTAGATATAAACATCCCATAATTTTTCTTGAAAGATTTATCCATGTACAATTATTGGCTTTGCTGATAGCACTCTACATTATTCCAATAAAGAATCTATCAATCTGGTTACTTTATCGCAGAGAGGTACATAACGACAAAACTTGTTGGATATATAAATTATTAAATAAGGCAATTAAAAACAGAGTAGCTTCAGGAAAATTTCATTTACTAACAGATAGTGAAATATTGAGTAGTTCTATATCTAAATATTTTGATGAATCTGTAATGGTAATGCCTATTCCTCACACAGAATTTTTACATATTGAAAATGATTATTATCCAAATGATGAAATAATATGTTGGTGGGCTGGGCCACCAAGAGACGAAAAAGGATGGAATGTTATTCAAGATTTAGTCAGTTCTGTTGCTCAACAAGCAAGCAGAATCTGTGTAGTAGCTGCTCAAGCTTCTGAACTGGTTCCTATTGATGGCGGGGTGAGAGTTCAGTTTGTGCCAAATCACCTAAGTAAAAAAGAGTATATCATCTGGTTACAAAAATCTCATATTATACTACTGCCATATGATGCTAACGCTTATAAAGAACGTACTTCAGGAATTTTTACTGAATCTATTATGGCTGGTAAAATCCCCCTTGTTACTCAAGGTACTTGGATGGCAAAAGAACTTTCAAAATATGATTTAACGGAAGTTATTATAGAAGATTGGAGTCAACATGAAACTGTTATACATAAAATTTTTAATATTTCTCAATCTTTAAATATAAAAAATAAAATTAAAGAAATTCAACAAGCTTATCAAAAATTCCATACAATAGAAGGTTTTGCTAAACAAATGAAAGAATTGTGTGATGACTCATATAAATGTAGAAGATGCTAAAAATTACCATTGATGCCACACCAATAATGCCAGAACAAAGTGGTGTTGGTTTTCATGTGTTAAATTTAATAAATTCTCTATATTACCTACAGAGTTCTGAACAATTTCAACTTTTTATAGCTTACCAACCCCGTTTAATAAACTGGTTAAAAAATAACAGGTATGTTCCTCTACTCCTTGAGCAATATACAAACACTACTGTAATTCCTTTACCAGTTAGATTATCCAATCTATTAGTAAACCTGTCGCCTCAATTATTTTCTTTCTACTTGGAAAAATATTTAGATACACCGGATATAGTTCATGGAACTAACCACAGTGTCTATCCCTATCTTTCAAGTCGCCGTGTTTTGAATATATACGATTTGGCTTTTGAAAAATATCCACAATATGTGGACTCTGTTGCAAAAAATTATAAAAGACAAATTCAGCAAAATCTCCAGTGGACTGATCTAATTTTAACAAGTTCAGAAAGTTCAAAGAAAGATATAATTGAGTATTTGCAAGTAGATCCTAAAATAGTTTATGTGACTCCCCTAGCTAGTCGTTACCATTCCGATTACTTATGTAATGTAGAATTTTCTGCTTTACAAAATCAAATTAACTATAATTTTGATAAACCATATTTACTTTTCGTTAGTACCATAGAGCCTAGAAAAAATATTACTAATTTAATAACAGCATTTAACTTACTGAAACAAAAGCAGGCAATTGAACATAATTTAGTATTAATTGGGAAAAAAGGCTGGAGTTACAAACCTATATTTACAGCTATTGAAAATTCTCTTTGGAAAAATGATATTCACCATCTTGATTACTTATCAGATGAATTAGTTGCATTGTTTTATGCAAAAGCTAATGTTTTTGTTTATCCATCTTATTATGAAGGTTTTGGCTTACCTGTTTTAGAAGCTATGACTTTGGGCGCACCAGTAGTTACTTCTAATACTTCATCAATTCCCGAAGTTGCAGGAGATGCGGCTCTACTAATTGATCCAAATGACCCTATTCAACTAGCAGATGCAATACTCAAAGTAATTAGTGATTCTCAATTAAGGCAAGATTTAATTATTAAAGGTAAAGAAAGAGCAAAATTATTTTCTTGGGAAAGAACAGCAAAAGAAACCCTAAATGCTTATAAAAGCTTATTTTAATTTTTAATTAACATGATAGATAATACCAACTCTAATGCACTAATTGTTAATTTATCTATACTTTTATCCCAACCAACAGGCATAAGTAACTATGCCCAAAGGGTTTTTCCTAATTTAAAAGCACTGAATCTTATATTATTAACAGCAAAAAATCATCCTGAATACAAGTGTTATTGCATACCAGATAATTTGACTCCTGCTCATGGAACAAAAGGACATTTTCGCAGATTAGTTTGGACACAATGGGAATTACCAAAAATTTATTATCAACTACGATCGCAACTTTTATTTTCACCCTTACCAGAAGCACCTCTACATAGCAACTGTCGTTTTGTGGTCATGTCGCATGACTTAATACCGTTGCGCTTTCCTAAACGCTTCTCACCGTTGACACCATACCATCGCTACTACATCCCCCAAGTGCTGAAGCAAGCGCAACACGTTATTTGTAACTCTCAAGCTACAGCCGATGATATCGTTAACTTTTATCAAATTCCCGCTAATAAAATAACACCGATTCATCTGGCACACGATCGCACTCACTTCCGTTTTCTCAATTTACCAACTCGCAACTACTTTCTCTACATTGGTAGGCAAGACCCATATAAAAATTTACAGCGCCTCATCACGGCTTTTGCTGCGTTACCAAACAATGATTATGAACTATGGTTAGTAGGGCCGACTGATAAGCGATATACACCGTTTTTGCAAGCGCAGGTTGAGGAATTGGGAATTACTAATCGCGTGAAATTTCTCAACTATGTAGCCTATGCTGACTTACCAATAATTATTAATGGTGCGATCGCTCTTGTATTTCCTAGTCTGTGGGAAGGTTTCGGTTTCCCTGTCTTAGAAGCTATGGCTTGCGGTACGCCTGTTATTACCTCTAACTTATCTTCCTTACCTGAAGTTGCTGGTGATGCTGCTATCCTCATCAACCCCTACAACACCGCAGAAATTACCGATGCAATGCAGCAGTTAACCACGGATGCAGAACTGCGATCGCAGCTTTCCATTAAAGGTATAGATAGAGCTAATCAATTTAGTTGGGAAAAAACAGGGCAAGCCACCGTTGAAGTTTTATCTCGCTTTCTATAAGATTACCAATTACCAACCTCCACAATATGATAAGTGTTTAAGTGAGCTTGATATTAACTTAAACTGCAAGAAGTCTGTAGTGCTTTGCCCAGTAGAGCTTTATATTCTTTATCCTTAATGCTGTAAGCGCCAAATCTTTCTAAGTGGGGATTCATCATTTGTGCATCAAACATGACAAATTCATTTTTACGTAATCTTTCTACCAGCTTCACCATTGCTACCTTAGAACCATCGGGAATGCGATAAAACATTGATTCACCAATAAACGCACCACCGATGACAATTCCTAAAATCCCGCCGGCTAACTCATCACCTTGCCATGTTTCAAAGCTATAGGCGTAACCAGTCTGATACATTAGCCAATAAATTTCTTGCAGTTCTTGGGAAATCCAAGTAGTTTCGCGGTTAGCACAGCCAGCGACTACAGCCGCAAAATCACGGTTAATCGCCACAGAAAACCTTTCTTGATTCAAAACACGTTGTAAAGATTTAGGATAACGAAATCGCTCATCTAAAGGTATCAAAGTGCGATCGCGGCTACCATACCATCCCAGACAATCATTGTCATCCGCCATGAGAAAATAGCCTTGAGCGTAGCCTTGAATAATAGAGGCGATATCATATTGCATAGATAAAAATAAAAATATCAGAGGAACGCAGTCTGATGCTAGCATCCATCCTCCGCGCTCCTCTGTCTTTCCCTTAGCGTTCCTCTGCGTTTAAGAATATGACACAACCCATACCACCAATCACCCTACCACCAGCAGCCAATCCAAACCTCGAAGGTGAATGGTTGCAAGAGCGTTTGCTACGGTGGCTAGATACGGAATTTATTCCCGAAGCAGTCAATCAAAAAATTGCTCAACGTGCAGCCCAAATCTTTGTCCGCCAAAGAATGGAAGGTGAGAATGACCTGGGTTCTCTGGTAATTGCCATTGTGACAGAGATGCAGGCCTTTGATTTTTCCAAAAGCTTTTATGGAGAGTTTGCGATCGCCAACGCCGTCAGCGATCTACTCTTAGAAAGTCTAGGTATAGACCGTTGTTGTGGACAATAAAGTTTAGTCCATAGTCAAAAGTCCATAGTCCAAAGTATGAAACTGTTGACTGTTGACTGTTGACTAATGACTAATGACTACCAGCTAGACTTAACAACCCCAGGTAAAAGGCCTTCGTGCGCCCATTCCCGGAGAACGTTCCGAGATAGCCCAAAGTCACGATAAACACCTCTAGGACGACCAGTTACCCAGCAACGGTTACGGCGACGGATAGGCGCACTATTGCGGGGTAGCTGTTGAATCTGGCGGTGAATTTCTAACTTGTCTAGAGGAGATTCAGTAGTTCTGAACTCTTCTAACAAAGCTTCACGCTTTGCAGCATACTTTTCTACCAACCTAGCGCGTTTCTTCTCGCGCTCAATCATGCTTTTCTTTGCCATAAATTAATTCAACAATTTTGACAGCATTTTCCATTCTACATTTAGAAAAGGCTAATCGCCTCTATTTTTACTCATCTAGCCAACAATAATTGTTTTCGTCTTATATGGGCATAAATCCACCAGTTCGCAAGCCTCACACATAGGAGAACGGGCTTTACACACAGCGCGACCGTGATAAATTAGCCGAATCGACCAATTTTCCCAATCAGGTTGCGGTAATAATTTTATTAAATCCTGTTCAATGTGGATAGGGTCTGGATACTTAGTTAAACCCAAACGTTGACTAAGGCGCTTCACATGAGTATCAACAGTTACCCCAGCATTAATACCATAAGCATGGGCTAAAACCACATTTGCCGTTTTCCTCGCCACCCCTGGCAGTTTTAGCAACTGTTCCATTGTATTAGGAACCTCAGAGTTATACTCATTCACAATCATGCGACAGGCGGCTTGAATATTCTTTGCCTTATTGCGATAAAACCCTGTAGAACGTACCAGGTTTTCTAACTCAGTTATGTCAGCATTCGCTAAACTAGGCGCATCAGGAAAGCAACTAAATAAAGTAGGTGTAACTAAATTCACTCGCTCATCTGTACACTGAGCAGAGAGAATAGTAGCCACTAACAACTGTACTGGTGTGGTGTAGTTTAATGAGCAAGTTGCATCAGGATAAAGACGCTTCAGGCGCGAGAGAATTTCTAACGCCCGTTGCTTCTTAGATAAAGATTTGCGTTTAGTCGTAATCACTGGAACAATTTTTGCACCCATTCTAATTGGGTAGTTAACTGGGTGGTTTCTTTAACGATGAGGAAAATACCCAAACCCAACAGTAGCACCAGACCAGTCTGCATAACGCTTTCTTGAATACGGTTAGGTAAGGGCTTACCACGTAAACCTTCAATGAGTAAAAAGGCTAGTTGTCCACCATCCAAAGCTGGGAGAGGCAGAATATTGATGACTGCCAAGTTGATACTAATCAAGGCTGCAAAGAAGAACAAGCTACCTGTATCATTTTGGGCAATGTTAGCGCCAATTTCGACTATCTTGATGGGGCCAGCTACTTGAGAGGCTGTTTCGCCAAAATTAGTGATTAGCTGCCCAAAGCCTTTAAATGTCATGACGACAATGCGCTGAAACTCAGTAGCACCAACGCTAAAAGCTTGAGTGATACCCACAGGACGGCGTTCTACTTTGCCGTTAGGCGCAAGCCCAATGCCAATGCTACCACCGGCTGGTTTCGCTTCAGGAGTAACATTAACCGATAGCTTTTCATCTCCACGGGCAACTTGCAGTTGAATCGATTTACCTGGGCTATTTTTAATGATGTCTCTTAATGCGTCTATCTCTTGCAGGGAAGTACCAAACTGCTTTTGATTAGCTGCAAGAATTACATCTCCTGGTTTAAGTCCAGCATCGGTAGCAACGGCACTCACCTCTGGCGCTAATTGCTGAATTAACACCCCTGGCTGGCTGGCTTGACCGATACCGATCAAGCCTACTTGGGCTACCAGTAGCATATAAGCAAAAATTAAATTAGCGATGACACCCGCACTGATAACGATCGCCCGGTCTAAAATGGGACGGTTACGCAGCAAATTCGGGTCATTGGGGGGAATTTCGCTATCGGGGTCATCATCAGGAAAACCGACGAAACCACCTAAAGGAAAAGCCCGAATAGCATACTCAGTTTCCGCACCTTGATACTTCCACAAAACAGGCCCAAATCCAAGAGAAAAACGATTGGCATAAATACCTTGAGAACGTGCGGCGACAAAATGTCCCAACTCGTGTACCAAGATTAATACCGCTAAGACTGCGATCGCTGCTAAAACTGACATAAAGCAAATTAATCAAAAATATGCGGATATATATTTTTATTGTAGTAGCTTGACAACAAGTGCAGAGATTCCATCGCTCCTACAATAATTAGACTATACCTGAGTAAGACTGAGCGCCCACTACTTCATCAAATGAGTATCAAGTTCAGGATACTGTGGGAACACACCATCAATACTGGCTAACTTTGCTTGATATTCCAAAGTAGTAGCAATAATCAGGCGGTCAAACGGATCTTTGTGAATAGGAGATAAATCTACAGCACGGCAGACAATTTCGGGACTTAAGGAAAATAATGTAATATCTGCTGGCTGCAAAGCGTCCTGAAACCACTGGTTAGCAGCACAAGGTAACTTTAGCCTGCCTCGTTGTTGTGCTAGTGCAATTTCATAACAAGAAATTACCGAAACTCCTACTTGTTCAACCGTTTCGATAGCATCTCTCCACTGAGTCGGAAATCTTGAAAATTCTTGATTAATCAACCAGAACCAAATGTGAGTATCTAAAACTATTACTTCAGACATTCCCAGTCTTCTTCATCAACAATAGGACTGACAATATCACCTAATGTTTTACCTTTACCTGCAATAGATGCAGGGGCAGTGCGGCGTTTCTTTGATGGTAAATTTTCTTCTATAAAGGTAACAATGACACGAGCAGTATTAACTTGAGGCTGTTCTGATATCCACTTTATTTGACCATTCTCATAAATCGCTTCGTAACTTTTTAGCATAGAAATGTTACCCCTATTAACATTGTTGTTTTCTTAATTATAGTTTGGGGTTACGTTTTAGCACTTAAACAAAATATATAAAGAGAGATACTTAGTTATTGCTGTCTTTTAATTTTGTATCTACTTTTTCAAATAAACTTCCCAAGAAGTTACTTATGCCGTTTAAATAACGCTGCATATCTAACGTAATTTCCATAATTCTTTTACCTTTATAGGATGTAAAATATGGAAATTCTGCAAGTTTTCCAACAATTACTGGATGATGCTTAATAGCATTATTGACTAATCTACACTCATTGGCATCTTGAAAATTATCACATAGAGAAAGATCAATGCCAATACTTTTATACTCATCAATAAAATCGTTCCATTTATATGGTGCAGTGACTGTATCAGCATCAATACTATCTTTTACAGCAATATACTCTCTGTATATCCTACCTAAAAACTGTTCACTCAGCGCCCATAAACCAACAACAGCCATCTGATCAATGAATCTAATTACACCTCTGTTTTCATGCTCTTGGGCAATTATCCCATCCAACATTCGTGATGTTTGTAATTCCTTATAAAAATCTTCTTCGGATTTTGGATTTCCAGATAGATTTAAGTTTTCTTTATTTTCCTGAAGAAAATTATCTAAATGCTCATCAATATGACCTATCTCTTTATACACAATTTGGTGCATACGGCAAAAATCAAAAAGTAGCCACCGGAACTCATTATGATAAATCATCCCAAAATGGCCTGTAACCCAATAGTGGTTTGGGCCTCCTTCAATACAAGATGGCCATTGAAGATCAGAGTAAATAGGATTTCTTTTTATACGTTCCATATAGTTGCTAGAGAAGAATCTTAATTTATTGACACAAAACATCAATGGTATAATCTAACACTAGCGATTACTATTTTTTATTAAAAGTAAAAGTTAGGGATTATACGAATTTGCACCGTATATCCCTAAAATGTATGGACAGGTCTTAGCTGTAATAACTGCTTTGAGTTACAAAACCTTCCTTCCTAAGAAAGCTTGTAAAACTTCCGGTATCAACACTGTCCCATCAGGCTGCTGATAATTTTCCAAGATAGCTGCCATTGTCCGCCCCACGGCCAAGCCAGAACCGTTAAGGGTATGCACAAACTGAGTTCCTTTCTTTCCAGCTTCTTTAAACCGAATATCAGCCCGTCGTGCTTGGAAGTCTACAAAATTGGAACAGCTAGAAATCTCCCTGTATTTACCAGAAGACGGTAGCCATACCTCTAAATCATAGGTTTTCGTCGATGAAAAACCTAAATCACCACTACATAAATTGATGACTCGATAAGGCAACTTTAAAGCCTGTAATATTGCTTCTGCATTCGCCACCAATTTTTCTAACTCATCAAAGGAAGTGCTGGGATGGACGAATTTCACCAACTCCACTTTATTGAATTGATGCAGACGAATTAATCCCCGCATATCTCGCCCATAACTACCAGCTTCCCGGCGAAAACAGGGAGTGTAAGCACAGTGGTAAATAGGTAAATCTTCAGTCGCGAGAATTTCACCCCGGTACAGGTTCGTCACGGGTACTTCTGCTGTGGGAATTAACCACAAATCATCATCAGCACATCTAAAACTTTCTTCCGCAAACTTGGGTAACTGACCAGTTGCCGTTAAAGATGCACTATTAACCAACAGTGGCGGACTAACTTCTACATACCCAGCTTGAGTTTGCATAGTCAGCATAAACTGAATCAATGCCCGCTCTAAAGCCGCACCAGCGCCTATCAAATTCACAAAGCGACTTTGAGCAACTTTCACAGCTCGTTCTACGTTGAGAATACCCAACTTTTCGCCGATTTCCCAATGCGGGAGAATGTTCGGATGTTGAGGTATGTACTCATCACCCCAACGCCTTACCTCGACATTCTCATTTTCACTTTTACCTACAGGTGTGTATTCACTAGGTAAATTAGGAATTGCGAGTATAAGTTGCTCAATTTCCGCCTTAAGTTCTTTTTCCCTCGGCTCCAGTTCACTTAATTGGGCTTTAACAGCATTACCCTCATCCCGTAGAGATTGAATTTCCGGGTCTTGAGGATTTATTCCAGATTTAATCTTCTGCCCGACTGTTTTACCAATTTCATTACTCCGGGCTTGGAGTTGACTGCGAGTCGCTTCCAATTCCCGTTGTTGCTTATCCAATTGCAATATTGGCTGAATGTCATACGTACCATTGCGACTATTCAACCGTTCTTGAACTAATTGCGGATTTTCCCGTATTTGCTTAATATCCAGCACAAATTTTTCTCAATCTTTCGCCTATCTTCCTGCCAACACATCAGCATATACTGATTTTGACTCGCTGTGCCAGGAAAAGCAATCATAAATATCTATAGAAGGTCTATATGATTTCGCAAAACACCAATTTTTGTGTTGACTGTTAACAGTCAACTGTCAACAGTCAACAATTTAAGATTTATTGATGCGATTTAACAGCCACAGCGACCCAACTAACCCACAAAAATGAGCTGAGACTGTGTTGATGTTTGCTTGCACTACCAACATATCTAAACCGCTAATAATGCGTGTAGGGTCAAATAATTGAGTTGTTACAGCTTGGGGAGATATTGACCTAGCAACCAATGTACCAACGATCGCCTGCGCTCCCAACAATGTTAATACTGTTCCCCCTAAATTAATCCACAGTCCCAAGCGTAATACTTGCACCGTCTCAGCTTTTCGAGGGCGGTTACTTGGGTTAGAGGACAATAATTGACCACCAATTCTAGTGTAACGATAGGCTAAATAAATACCCCCACCCAAGACCAACAACCCACAGACTGCCAAGAATACTCCAAACCCAGTCCCAGGATTGTTATTTGGGCTACCTGATCTTTGACTAAAGATACCAAACAGTAAAACGATAATGCCAGAAATTACACCTAAGACTAACTGAATCCAAAAGCTAATCCAACCAGTGAGGCGAAAAGTCTGACCAATTGTGCGGAGAGTAGAGGAGGACGATGGAGCGTCGCGGTTCTGTGACATACTGCTCACCAACGAAGCAAAAACGCAATTATTAATAAACCCCCATCCCAAAGGCTGAGGGCTGATCTTAAATGGTATCTCGATTTCGCCCTCGAAGACTAAGCATTTGCTAGTTTCCAGAAAAGGGGATGAGGGGAAAGGGTAAGTCCTTGTCCATTCCTGTGGACTGTTGACTAAGGACTATGGACTAATGACTAATGACTAATGACTATTTATTAAAGTTACAGACAAAACAGCATTTTACCTGTAAAATTTCTTCGATAGCATCTTACGTTTCAGCAGTTCTCAACTAGCTCGGCATTACTTAACACCAAGATAGTGGCAAAATCACTGTCTTGATTGCTCCTCACCACACTAACTCAGAGCCAGGTAGGGACGCACTTATCTGTGCGTTTCCAAAGCTTTTGTATCTACCCTCCCTTTTTCATGGCGTGGGTAACTATTTACTATTTACGCCAAAAAATCCTGTCTAGGTAGCGCTATATACTTACCCTTTGAGTAGTAGTGCTATACACTAACAACAAACCTGTAGATTCCACAGTAAGCAATACTTTTAGCCATCACTAACTTATGAAACTTGAGGATATATATAAATTTTTTGAAAATCCTCCGCCAACTTACCTTTGTCAGGAAGTAGCTATTTGCTACATTCTGTATGTTTTACTCCAAGGTGAATCTTACGGAACTGAGTTAATTCAGCAAATAGAAACTGAACACCCAACCTATAGACTTTCAGATACTGTGCTTTATAGCGCCATCAAATTTCTGGAAGACAATAAAGCTATTACCGGGTATTGGAAGAAGTTAGAAGGCCGAGGTCGTCCCAGGCGAATGTATCAAGTTTCTCCAGAATGGCAACAGCAAGCCCAAGAATTAGCTCGGCTTTGGCAAAATTATATTCACGGGAGGACAAATTAACCAATAATTTAGTAATGAATCAGTCTAAGCCTGTTAAACATTAGTGATTATTTATGGATACTGCTGTTCTGCCATCAACGTTTGTACTCACCTTGTTGCTTGCAGTTGGGTTGTTTTTCTTTATTCGAGCATCGACTAAAGATCGTACAGAAACAACACAACTTATATCCGAGCAAGAAGAAGCTGTTTTTATGCCTCAATTACAAGAGTATTTTCGTTCTCGTTCCTACCGAGTGGCAGAGGTAGACCATGCAAAAAACCAAGTGATTTTTGAAGGGTTCGTTAAACCCAGCATATTTCTAGCTGCATTTCTCACGCTGTTAGCATCTGCTGGCTTGGTTTGTTTGTCTTTGGTTTTTGCTCTGTTGTTCCCTAGATTCGGTAATATTTTTTTTGTATTAGTAGTATTTGCGCCCTTAAGTGGCTTTTTTTATTGGCAGAAGGCTGGCAGACTCGAAAAAGTCTTGCTGAGGCTAGAACCCCAAACTAATCAGCAACAAGCTTTTAGTAAGATCACTGTGGTTGCTCACAGGGATGAACTAATCGAGTTACAAAAAGTATTACCTTTGAAGACTGCTGAATAGGTGTGTAGATGCCCGATGTACATTATATTCACGAACCACGGTTTAAAAGGCAGGAGTTGGAGCATCACTAGTACTTAAGTGCCAAAATAGAATCTACAACATATCAATTCTTGATAATTGAGAAACCCTTATAGGATTCGGCTTTCTCAATTTTGAATTGATACGAAGCTAATGTTTTGCCCTTTGCTTTTACCTGTGCCTATTGTACTAGTGCGATTTTTCCCTACGACTTTAATCGTAGGGAAAAGTGTAATCTGCTGACAGAGTTTTCTGAACAATCCACAAAAGAAAAGTAAAGTTCAACTCTCGCTTCTGGGTTTTGTTTGCTCTATCCTGATTCTCTTCTGCATCATGAGAACAGAAATCAACCCAGACAAACCAAATTGGTTTGTTGAGAGTTAACTTTCCAATTACTTGGACTAGCTGTACTGGCAAATCAGTTACAAACTTAAAAAAAATGGAAATTTTGCCTAAACTGAACATTTTTGCCAGTTAAATGATTGTCAGAAGCTGCACTTCATTCGTAAGATAATCATTTATGACTCAGCGACTTCCTACTGCCACTGGTTCTGCACCTGCGGGAGACTCTAACACCCGTAGGCTAGGAAATAAGAAATGATTTTCTTCGACGTATTGAGCGCCAAACAGCCCTTTCTCTGCCCAAAAATAACGGTCTGTAGTGTGTTCGTTTCGCTTTACGAGTAGCAACGCTGGTGGCAAGATACCTTCAGCTTGAATAAATTTTCTGGCTGCTGTCACGGGTTTTTCTTCGCCGCTTTCGATGCTATATTGAGGCACATGTTCTAAAATACGCCGTCCTTCTTGGCGACGACGACTCTTTCTTTTACGTCTCCTTGCCAACCTATTTTCCTCCTCTTTCAAGCTATAGATTGTAGTGATAGCTACAAAATCCGTCGTCATTATATAAGTTCTAGTTCAAAAGATCAATAGTTTTTTAACTTTAGATACAAGAAAGATATTACTATTGATGGTAGATAAATCAGAACCTAATTAGTACATCATCGCTTAGAAGAAACCATTACTAAAAAGTTTTAGTTAAGCTTTATTAAATAACCAAGGAAAATAGAGTGTCTTCTTTTATTTTCCTCAAATCCTGTGATCCTGAGCAAGAGCTGAAAAATGTTAATGTCTGCCAGTCCAGATTTTGTGGCTCTATGTCGAGAGCAAATAGCATTACTTACCCAAGGGCTAGGTGCTTCCTTAAGTGTAGTTTATTTAACGCAAGAATTGGTAGACTCGCCAGCAGGAGAGGCGAAACTAATTCCTGTGGTGGTTTACCCAGAAACAGCAGTTATACTACCAGGAGACGAGATTGCGGAAGTAACTACACGTAAACAATTACAGGTAGGAAACTTGCTGTTGTTACCTCAACAAGTGAAAAATTCATTAACAGTAGGGACAGACCAAGAAACACCAGAGGCGAAACAATCATCTTATAGGGACGAATACTTGCTTGATGAACACCAAATAGTCTTACCTTTAATACATGAGGGTGTAATGATGGGACTATTGGTAACAAACCGAGACGATCGCCCTTGGAATGAACAAGAACAAAGTCAAGTACAGAAGGTAGGGCAAACATTAGCGATCGCTTGTATTTTGGATCAGCGTCGAGCATGGTTGCAACATCAACTGCATCAACAACAAATTTTGCAAGAACAACAGCAAGATTTACTAGACAATCTCTTACATCAGTTTCGTAACCCATTAACAGCCTTACGGACTTTTGGAAAGCTACTATTAAAACGGTTACGCCCAGGCGATCCTAATCGGGATGTAGGAGAAAATATTGTTAGGGAAAGCGATCGCCTCAAAGAATTACTACAAAAATTTGAACAAGTTGTTGATTGGACAGAAGTAGATTTAGCTACACTTTCATTACCAGAAAATGAACCAGTTGTAGAAGCAACAGTCCACAAAGAAACCAAACCAGTATTATTATTACCCGGAACAGGTGAGCAAGTTACTGATTGTTATGTGGCTGATTTGCTCACACCGTTACTAGTTTCAGCAAAAGCGATCGCTCAAGAAAGACAAATTAAATTAAAAGCCGATATTCCACCAAATTTACCGCTAGTAAAAGCTAATATCAAAGCCTTGCAAGAGGTGTTAAGCAATATTATTGATAATGCTTTAAAGTACACTCCGCAAGGCGGCAGAATTTATATTCAAGCTGGACAAGAAAAACCCAACTTTCAAGGAATTGCTATTAGTGATAATGGCCCTGGTATTCCTCCAGAAGATTTAGCCCATCTAGGCGAAAGACATTACCGAGGCGTACAAGCCCAAACAGAAATTCCCGGTACAGGTTTAGGGTTAGCCATAGCTAAACAACTAATTGAACAAATGCAAGGCAAAATAGAAATTTTCAGCCCAGCAATTAATTCTAAATCAAATGCAACCAATTCACCAGGAACAACATTTATTATTTGGTTGCCGATTAGTTCTTAGTCAACCTTTCTCCTACGGAGACGCTAACGCGAACGGCTACGCTCAGGGTAAACAGTCAACAGTCAAATTTTCACTTAGGAAAAGATTTAGGGTCTGCTAAAAGTCTTTAATGATGTATTAAAGACTTTTAAAATATCCTTTAATAGGGCGGATAACCAAACTCATCTTCATCAGGATAAATATAAGAACTAGAAACTCCAGCCATTGCCATTTTTGGTGTTTCTGTTCTTACAGGTTCCTTACCAAAATCTTTGTAATCTTCAAAAGCTCTACAAATAATTGCTGATTCTGGTGCATCAGAAGCGATTAAATATCTTGTCAAATTCCCCACTGTAGGATGTTCATAATCTACAGTTGAGGCGACTAAAACTGTATTTGGTTCAATCCCTCTTTCTTCACATTCAATAATGGGACAAAAGATACCATGAGCATGAAATAAGGGGCCTTTTGGCGTTATTGGTTGCTTGCGGTATAAAGCATAAGCTCTTTCGAGTTCCGCTACAAATCCACCTGTTACTTTGCCTTGTTGAAACTCACAATAAGTTTTGCTAAAACTAGCTCCTGCTGCACCATTGAGGGTTAATTGTAATGGCGATTCATGTAAAAATTTTTTATTTTCGCCTGCTAAAAAAATTAAGTAACGTGTAAAGGTTTTAAATTTGAGTTTGTCTGCTAGAAACGCATCATAATTTTCTTTCAGCGTTCCTAATTTAATACCTGTTTCCCTGTCCTTAACAGACAAAGGCCCCCGCCGCACTATCACTATTCGAGGCGTACTGGTAATAAATACTGTTTCTATACCAGAGCTAAACTCATGCTCTACCTGTTGCCAATTTTCATCAGGCTGGAAACCAACAGCTTGAGCATTATCTAACTTAATTGCTAAACCGTGGTGTTGCATACCATCTGTGCCATACCGAGGATTAATCATCTGACACCAAGGGATGACTTGAGAAGGGGGTGCATTAAATTTCTCGTCCTCAAAGTCGAACTTAGCAGATGCTTTCATCGTTTTAGGCTACAGTGTGTTTTGCTAGAGAGATTTATTGTTACAGCACCAAGGCTGTAAAGCCAGTTAAGGAAACTAGCCGTTGCCTTTCCAGATTAAGACAGAATCATTCTATGTTGCAATCCCTGTTTTGTTTTTTAACAACAAATTTACCTTCGTTTTCTCCGTATATCCCCAAACGGCAGCTATTTACGAGAAAAATCTTCTGCTGTAAGATTTAAGTAATTATGAATACAGTATTTAGCGAAAATTGTCAATAGTAAGTTGGAGAAATATTTACGATATCTTACTGAATAGGAATTTTGATAATGAACTCAGACCCTTGCCCCAAAATAGAGAGACAATTAATTTGACCTCCATGTTTTTCCGTAACAATCTGATAGCAGATAGATAAACCTAAGCCAGTACCTTTACCTACAGGTTTTGTGGTAAAGAATGGATCAAACAAGCGCTCTTGTACTTCTTCTGGAATGCCTATTCCATTATCAGCAATACTAACGAGTACTTGCCGATCATTTGTAATTTCTGTCCGAATAATAATTTGAGGTTTTGTTGTTGTTTGATTCTGTAGTGTTGACTCTTCTAAAGCATCAATAGCATTACTAAGAAGATTCATAAATACTTGATTAAGCAAACCAGCATAGCAATCAACTAAAGGTAGATTGCCGTATTCTTTAATAACGCTAATATTGTGATAATTTTTTTGGTTTTTAAGCCGACTGTGTAAAATTAACAGAGTGCTATCAATACCTTCATGAATATCAACGAGTTTTCTCTCAGATTCATCTAGACGAGAGAAATTACGTAAGGAGCGAACAATTTGTCCGATACGATCGCAACCGCTCTGCATAGAATTGAGTATTGTAGGTAAATCACTGGTAATAAAGTCTAATTCACTTTGGGCGATCGCATCTTCAATCTCTGCTACTGGATGCGGATAGTTCTTTTGATACAGATTAATCAAGTCTAGTAATTGTTGGCTATAGTCGATGGTATGAACGAGATTACCAGCAATAAAGTTGATGGGATTGTTAATTTCATGAGCAATACCAGCAACTAACTGGCCTAAAGCTGCCATTTTTTCATTTTGCAACAGTCGGGTATAGTTATTTTGCAAGTCACGAAATCCTGCTTTAGCTATTTGCGATTGTTGTTCTACTTGTTGTAGTTTTGTTAATGTCAGAGCATGGATTTGGGAGTTAGCCAAAAGTAACTGATGAAAATCTACTACTTTATACTCTCCTGATGCACTTTTGACTAAAATTGGTTCATACACACATTGAGGCGATCGCTGCAATGCTGCCTGAGTTGCTTCTGTAATCGGCATATTTGCAGGATATATGAACTCTTTTGGGTGAATAAAATTATACAGGCTTTGAATTGGTCGCATAGAAAACAAACCAAAACTATAAGGGCGACTCATAAATTCAAAAAATTTCTGCCGCGAAATCATCCCCACAAAATGCTGTTTATCAGTCAAAATAATTCCTGGCAATAAAGATTCATTCTCAAAAAGACTATTCAATTTATTACCTGGAAGATGAGTTTCTAGCTTCACATCCCATCCAGGTAATTCTTGTAACGTAGAATCTAATTGCAGGCTCAACTCATTAGCATCTTCTACTCTGTGGGTAGCGAACATCGTTTTATTTCCTTGCCCTTCAGGTATCTTTACTACTTTGCATTGCGAATACTGAAGTTCAGCAATTACTAAACAAAGCAGTATTGCCATACTTATATTTCCCAAAATAGCTTAATAAAATTTCACATAATTAATGGCTATTCTATATTTAGCTAAATCTTCATATTAGTGATTAATTTATAATTAATAATTCTTGTCTCTTTGTCCCTGATCTGCCTTTCCTTCCTCACAAAAATATCCCCTGGCTGGGAAACCAGGAGTTCTGCATTAGTTGACAACAACTTTACAAGCGTTGGAGTAGGCTTAAACCGTGGGTATCAGTACCACAAGTATTGTAAAGTCCGTACTCTTGGGCTAGGTTTTGTATTTGTTCTGATTCAATGACGCTTGGCTTCCAAGGGTTGGGGTTGTTGTAGGCGTAAAATGTTTCTACACCATTAATCCCGTATTCTACAGCAGCCGGAATTAGGTCAAAGTGCGATCGCCGATAACGTGC
This sequence comes from Nostoc sp. MS1, assembly GCF_019976755.1. Classification (NCBI taxonomy): domain Bacteria; kingdom Bacillati; phylum Cyanobacteriota; class Cyanophyceae; order Nostocales; family Nostocaceae; genus Nostoc; species Nostoc sp. MS1. Next base: position 2,712,876 of record NZ_AP023441.1, on the reverse strand, counting down.
AGGGTGCGCTAATACTGCTATTCCTCCGGCTGCATGAATAGCGTCTATTACATTACCTGCTTGATATTCTTTATCTGTAGTCGGCTTTCTTTGCAGATAAGGCTTCATGCTAGAATGTCCGGTTTGGAAGGCATAAGCTAAAATATGCACTTCTACATTCAATAGGTTGGCATTAATTTCTACGCCACTCCATAGGTAAGGAGTTGCTACCCCAGGATTGTTCCATTGCCAATTCTCTAACCAAGCTTGTGCGGCTTCATATCCGCCTATGGTATGGTGATCGGTGATAGCAAAACCTTGTAATCCGATGGCGATCGCTTGCTCTAACAATATATTAGGCTGTAATCTACCATCCGAATAAACTGTATGCATATGAAAGTTAAATAATTTCGGACAACTTTGAGCATCAATTGTCTGAAATACTTGCTTTAATAATTCTGTGGAAGCAGATGTCCGGGCAAAATTGATAACCATAACCCCCTCTAAATAACAATACGCGAATCCTCACAAACCAACACGCCACACTCATAAAAGAAACACACCTAGCACTTTTGATTAGTGCTAATAGTTATTTTCTCTAGTAAATCAATTGAAATTTTGCAATATGTTAAGACTACGTTAGCAAATCTGAACGCTTCTGGTCATGAGTATTTCCAATTGCCTTCATAAGCAATAGTGACAAATATTGCTATATTGCAGTAATTTTACGTAAATAAATATTGAGATAAATAATGACTATTCCAAGATATCCATTACTAATGGCTTATAAATATAGTTTTATTTTTGTATTAAAAATAACTTAAATCTTCTAAGTCCAAAAATTATAGAAAGTAGAAATATATTGTTGAGTCGGTTTGTAGTAAGCACTTTAATGCTTTCAATATTGAAGAACTAAAGCACTCACTACAAATATATAAGTAGAACAAGGTGAAAAAACCAAAGTGTGTAAAGATAAGTAAATACATAAATGTGTCTACCAAGGTAACAGGGATATGGGCAGCCGTTTAAGGGTATTTCTGACTCCTAAGCAAGATAAAATTTTGTTCAACCTGAGAACGGCAGATGTACCCCAGAAAGTGAAAGACCGAGCCGAAGTGATCAGATTAAGCGCACATGGTTGGTACGTAGAGAAGATAGCAGATCACTTTGACTGGACTGCCCAAACAGTAAGAGAAGTTTTGCATAGATGGGAAAAACAAGGTCTAGAAGGACTGTGGGAGAAAGCAGGGCGGGGAGGAAAATCAAGGTGGGCAGAAGCTGACATGGCGTTCTTAGAAAAATGCTTGGAGCAAGAACCACGTACATATAATAGTGTTCAATTAGCCCAAAAATTAGAGCAAGAACGCTCCGTGAAATTGAGTCCTGACTGGTTAAGGCAGGTACTCAAAAAAAGGGGGTCATTTGGAAGCGAACTAGAAAAAGCCACAAAGGAAAGCAAGACAAAGTATTGCAGCAAATCAAACAGGCAGACTTAGAGATGTTGGAATTATCTGCTGCTGCTGGAGAAATCGATTTAAAGTATATGGATGAATCAGGGTTTTGTGCCTGGAGTGAACCCAGTTACAGTTACTACTTCCGAGGTCAGCAAAAACGCCTGGAGCAGAGTAAGCGTCGGGGTCGAAGGTTAAGTATTATTGGGTTTCTTCAACCCCTAATTAGTTTTGTGTACGGTCTAGTGATTGGTGGCGTTTCACGCAAATCCTATATTCAAATGATGGAGCTTGAAGCACTTGAAGCCCAAAAAGCAGGTCGTATCAGAGTCATCGTTCAGGACAACGGCCCGATACATCGGTGCAAAGAAGTTCAGCAATTATGGACAAAGTGGGAAGAGATGGGTTTGTACATCTTCTTTTTACCTAAATATTGCTCAGAGATGAATCCAATTGAATTGGAGTGGCAACACCTGAAAAAAAATGAACTAGCTTCTCAAAGTTTTGAGGATGAATTAGACCTTGCCTATGCTGTCATTGATGGAGTTCAAAATAGAGGAGAAAAGGGAAACTACAGTACGCAACGTGTAAAATTTAACTCTTATTCTTCTGCTTAATTCTTTGTTACATACTTATAAATTTTCTCCACGACTTACTTAGGTGCTGTAAATCTTACAAGGTCAAGATTACTATTACAAAAAAATTAAAACACAGTTGCTAATTCAGCAAAATCAAAAAACCTCATGTTCAATACCTCGCCACCATTCGCCTAAATTCATCAAATCTTCGTGAATATCGGCTAATTCTTTAGCATAAACATCTTCTGGAATGATATCTCGGTGTTCTTGTAATTTCTTCAAGCGTAGTTGTACCAATAGCCACGGCTTGGCAATGCTATTGGTTGATTCCATATATTGTGCTAGTTCTCTGCTATCCATGTATCTCTAATGATGAATGTTTAACTACTTTTAATGATAAGTGAGGCAATTTGTTATTAGTCATTAGTCCATAGTCTATAGTCAAAAGTTTTTTTCTCTTGGCTTCCCACTTACATAATTAGATAGCAAAACAGCCACGATAAAGCCGTGGCTGCTTGTTCTGTTGAAAAATTAATTAACTATTTTGCTTTAAAGATTTAGCACAAGCTCTTATCTCACCAGCGAATTAAGCTTTAGCGTAATTTTTGGCCGCAAAGTCCCAGTTAACTAATTGCTCTAAGTAATTCTTGATAAATGCTGGACGAGCGTTTTTGAAGTCGATGTAATAGGCGTGTTCCCACACATCCAAAGTCAAAAGTGCTTTTTGTCCATAAGCCAAGGGATTTTCGGCGTTTGGTGTTTTGATGACTTTGAGTGTACCACCATCATCAATCAGCCAAGCCCAACCACTACCGAATTGAGTAGCAGCCGCGTTAGAAAATTCTTCTTTGAACTTGTCGAAGCTACCAAAGTCTTGATTAATCTTAGCTGCGAGTTCACCTGTAGGTGCGCCACCACCTGAAGGTTTTAGAGAGTTCCAGAAGAAGGTATGGTTCCATACTTGAGCAGAGTTATTAAAGATTCCTGCTTTGGAGGAATCTTTGAAGGAGGTTTTGATGACTTCTTCTAAAGATTTATCAGCTAGTTCTGTACCATCGACGAGCTTGTTCAAGTTATCTACATAGGCTTTGTGATGTTTGCCATAGTGATACTCAAAAGTCTCACCTTTCATGCCATACGGCTCTAGAGCATTAAAATCGTAGGGTAGTGGTTCCTGTACAAATGCCATTTTGTGAAGTCCTCTCTTTACCAGTTTCCATGCAAAGGCTATTGAGCAGCCTGGGAAATTACAGGTTATGTGCTTAGTAGTTTTATATCTTTCATGGTGGGATATAAAACTTAACATCGTCATTCTACTACCAAAGTGAAGACTCAGACAAAATAGTTTTTTTCATAAGTCAAAATCTGGTAAATCAAGAATTATGAATAAAAACCGCTAATACTTTTTATGCAAAGGTTAATCAGAATCTGTGGATATGAGGATTATTGATGAACAACATAGACCTTTTAAACTGTGGTCTTTGTCTTTTCACAGATTGACCAAATAAATACTAGTTTCTCAACCTCGCCAATACTAAGGAAATAAAGATGATATACTTATTAAGTAAAAATATCTTATCTACAGTAAAACTCAAAATTGTCAACTGCTCAAATCACCTCTTGATATCTTAAGTTTTCATAAGAGCTATATACAAGTTCTAACTGATTCAAATAATTTTCCTATATACAAACCTATTTAGCTATCTCCAACTTTAACTGACTTCCATCTTTAGAAGTAGTATTTTATATCTAAAAATATCTCTAAAGTTAGATGAATTTCACAACAATAGTTCTAATATATTCACTACTAAGTCGAATTTCTCTGCAACATAACTGGTTGTGAAGTCTTTTCAGCAGCCCAGAAAAATAGGAGGTAAGTTTTACTAGACTCACCTCCTAAATAAATTCAAATGTATGAATCACAACAGCGTGTTTTTATTACCATTGGGACAAGCGTTGTTGATAGTAGTCAATAATTCTTGAGGCAACGTCTGATATGCTTAGTCCATCTGTTTGTAGTTCTATGGCATCTTCTGCTTTTTTAAGGGGAGAAACTTTACGAGTACTATCTTTCCAATCGCGTTCAGCGATATCTTTTTCTAGCTGTTCTAAACTTACTTCAGATTGACCTTGGGTTTTAAAGTCTTGTTGGCGGCGACGAGCGCGTTCACCTACTGACGCAGTTAAAAAGATTTTCACTTCTGCTTCAGGAAATACATGAGTACCAATATCTCTACCTTCAGCTACTAATCCACCACGCTTACCCAAGCTTTGCTGTTGTTTGACTAGCGCTTGACGTACAGCAGCTTGAGCGGCGATCGCCGATACTTGAGAAGTCACCTCAATCGTGCGAATAGCTTGGGTAACATCCGTATCATTAATCCACACCCGCACCGGAGATTGTAAATCTTGGCTAGGAGTTAATTCTATTTTGCACTTGTTGGCTAATTCAGCGATCGCACACTCATCGTCAATGGCAATACCCTGTTGTAGTACTAACCAAGTGACAGCACGGTACATAGCTCCTGTATCTAAATACACTAGACCTAGTTGAGTGGCCACTTGACGGGCGACGGTGGATTTTCCCGCACCAGCAGGCCCATCAATAGCGATGATAGGTTGGCGATCGCGCAAGATGGTATTATCAATCAAACGTGTAGCACCAAGACGAGCAGCGATCGCGAGCATTCCTTCCTCCTGAATTTTATCTAACGGCATTAACGTAGTCGGTTCAACCAATTCAATATATTCCACTAAAACACTACTAACCTTAGCTAATTCCTGCTGTACCACTTCTAGCAACCTACTGCTATAGCGAACACCAGCCTTAAATGCAGCCTCAGCTTGCAACAAACTGCGATACAATACTGCTGCCTGCTGTTTTTCCTGAGCAGTCAAGTACTGATTACGAGAACTACAGGCCAAACCCGATGCTTCTCGCACAGTAGGACAAGCAACAATTTCCACAGGCAAATTCAAATCAGCAACTAGCCGTTTAATCACTGCCAACTGCTGACCATCTTTTTGACCAAAATAGGCTCGATCAGGTTGTACCAAGTTCAAAAGCTTGGTTACAATCGTCGCTACACCCTGAAAGTGACCTAATCGAGAACGACCACACAAGCCAGATATCATAACAGATGGAGGGATCACTTGTGTAACCTGTGATTCTTGTATATTTTTCTGCGGTATTCCCATTTCGTCCGGAGAAGGTGCAAAAATTGCATCAACTCCAGCTTGTTCGCACAATTGTCGGTCTTGTTCTAGAGTGCGGGGATAGCGTCCATAATCCTCGTTAGGGCCAAATTGCAGAGGATTGATAAAAATACTGACAATCACAGTGGAGTTTTCTTGCCGCGCCCGTTCAATCAAGCTTAAATGTCCTTGATGCAAGTTACCCATTGTGGGAACCAGACCAACATCTGTCTGATACCAACTACTGAGGCCATCTAGTATCTGTTCTTCTGATACTGTAACCTGACTTTCCAAGCGACGTTTAGTTAAAAAACAGCGTAAAGCTGCAACTGTTGTTAACAGGCGCACAAAAAAATACCTCTAGTTCTTCATTGAACCTTTCCCCCGTTAGTTTATATCTGAATTAGGGGTAAGAGATGAATAACTAGAGGAATTGGGATTTTAGATTTGAGATTTTAATTTTTGGATTTGAAAGGCTATTTTCATTGAGAAAACTGAATGTGAGTGTCTAAGCCTTATCTTCCTAGAACTTCAATCCTTACTGGTGCAATACCACTGCCAATCATTCCTAGCACTCTGGCTGCACCTGTAGATAGATCAATCACTCGACCACGAGCAAATGGCCCCCTATCGTTGATTCGTACTACTACAGAACGACCATTACTGGTATTCGTAACACGAACTCTAGTACCGAAAGGTAAGCTACGGTGTGCAGCTGTCATCGCATTGGGATTAAATCTCTCACCTGTGGCTGTGGGTTTACCTGCGAACCCATCTTCATGTCCGTAGAAGGAGGCTATGCCTTGGAACGTGAGTTTGATAGTACTAGCGATTTGTTGCTGTATGTTTGCTATTGGATTTCGAGAACGCTTGGGTGAGCTTGTTGGTAAATTAGCAATTGCTGTTAGGGGCGAAGCATTGCCTATAAGTCTGCGGAGACGATTTGTGGCTTGCAACGCATCATTAGCAAGATTACTGGTGGAGTCTGCCAGCCGTGTATTTTCATTAATTTCCACCAACTCTTGGTTGTTGATTTTGATGGTGTAGCGGTCTGATTGTTGGCTAGAAGAACTTTTATTTTGAGATTGAGAGGCAATTGAGGGATCTTCTCCCTTCCAACTGACAGTAATCTGGTCAGCTTTGACGTTATCTCTGATTAGTTGATTGATTCTTGCTGCTACTAAACTAGCTCTCTTAACTGGATCATCACTTGAGGAACGATTCTGGCTTTTGGAATCCGCTAAGTCTCCAATACTCGCCACTTGCACTGAGTTTTCTGCTTTTAGAGTGTATAACTCCTCTCCTTGGGCATCTCCAATTGCACCGATTTTAGTCTCTGCACTGGCAACTGGCTTAGAACTCAAAAATGTGAGAACTGGAATCTTGCGAATAAATAGGGTTGCCGCCTTACGACCTCCGATGTTGTGAGGATAAATGCTTGTGATCACATCATCCGAGGTTGTTTTCCCATCTCTTGATTGAAACTCCCCTACTTTGACTACATCACTAGCTAGAATTTGAGCAGCTGGTGTTGTGGTTTTAGTGGTTTGAGTCCGACCGACTGCGGGCGTACCCAAAACAGTTACAGAGAGGGCGACAATAGTCCACAAATGTCTTTGATTCATGCGTCCGATTATAAAGCGACTGTAGAACAGCAGTTTTCTTAACTCATAAGAGTTTGGTTCACTTTTTAGTGGCAACTCCTAAAAATGTAAACTCGTTCCGCTTTCACTTTCTTGTTTTGTAACTGCAACAGACTAACACGAACTTCTCGACTTGGGGATCAGGGTTTTATCGTAGAGATCGGCTCTTTAAACAAATTTTATTTCTGTAAACAAGGGCGAAACCTTGTTCAAATGCGGATTCTGCCTATGTAGCGTTTTTTTCTATCTACTAGGTTTTTTTTTATAAAACTTAACAATTATTGGTTTTGAAATTGCCCCTAAACCAATATAGAAATTATGTATTATTTCTAGGAATTTAAGTATAATTTTATATATATATTTATTTTAAATCATTTAAATAATAATCTATTATACTACAGTCGGCTTTTACTTAGACGGTTGTAATAAAATTGTTTTATATTTCCTTTATGATAGCCTGTAACTGTTATATGTCAATACTTTTAGATTTAAAAAATACCGAAATTTATCTATAAGTATTTATTACCAATGCTTTTTTAGCATACTTAGATATGTGATTATACTCCCAACTTTGTAAAAAAACGTGATGCAGGTGACAAGTTAACTACAGTAAAGCTAAGTAAAAAAAACTGCTTAGTTTTGTAGCTATTTTGTTTTTATTTAAAATCTGAATTACATAGTGAGATAATGAGCAATAGGGCATTAGTTTGAGTAAACTAATTAATATATGTATAAAAAAATACACATATTGAAAAAGCCCCAAATTACTTAATAAAACTCTATTTTCGAGAGCAAGCTATTAGCTCATGGCCAATAAAGTAAATCAAGGAGATTTAGAAATACTTCCTTCTCCCCTATTAACCGTGATCAATGATTTGCATTCTAAATACAAGTCATTAAAAGAAGGGATAGTAGCAAACTACATACCAGAACTGGCCAAAGTTGACCCGGATCTATTTAGTATTTCCATCGTTACGGTAGACGGTCAGGTATATCAGGTAGGAGATTATCAACAACTTTTTACTATTCAGTCAATTTCTAAAGTTTTTGCTTACGGGCTGGCTTTGGAGGATCATGGACGGGATTATGTGTTAACGAGGGTGGGTGTAGAACCCACAGGGGAAGCTTTTAATGCGATTATCTTGGATGAGCAGTCGAAGCGACCTTACAACCCGATGGTAAATGCTGGTGCGATCGCCACCACAAGTTTAATCAAAGGGGCTGGAGCAACAGAACGCCTCAATCGCGTACTGGAAATGTTTCACCGCTACATCGGCCATGACGTATTCGTGGACATTTCTGTATTTACTTCCGAACGCAGCACCGGACACCGTAACCGGGCGATGGCGCACCTCATGCTCAACTTTGGCATGATAGATAAAAATATAGAAGAAGCTTTAGACCTATATTTTCAACAATGTGCTGTGATGGTGAACTGCCATGACTTAGCAGTGATGGCGGCTACTTTAGCTAATCGGGGTGTGAACCCAATCACAGGGGAACAAGCAGTAAATAGTAGATATATAAAAGATATCCTCAGCGTCATGTACACCTGCGGGATGTACAACTTTGCTGGCGAGTGGGCTTATAAAGTTGGTATTCCAGCGAAAAGCGGCGTTTGCGGCGGAATTTTGGCAGTTGTTCCTAATAAAATGGGAATCGCTGTATTTTCCCCACCTTTGGATATCAGAGGTAACAGCGTCCGGGGAGTGAAAGTCTGTGAAGAACTTTCTGGACAGTTGGGGTTACATCTGTTTGAGTGTGGGAAATTTGGGAGTGGGGAGTAGGGGGAGATGAGGGAGTAGAGGGAGCAGAGGAGCAGAAGAGCAGAGGACAACTATCAACTGTCAACTGTCAACTGCTTCCCTACATCATCTTTTCAGCAGCAAATAATATAGTGAACCAGCGCCGCCTGTAACGCCTGCACGATCGCCTGCTAGTTTCCCGGTTCCCATGAAGTAATCTACTCTGCCTGGGCCTTTGATGGCGTTACCTGTGTCTTGATCTAAGACATAACGGCTAACTGTACGATACTCCATTGTTCCAGCATTAGAGGGGAAGGGAATGGAAGTATTGATCAGGGCTAGTGCGCCTGGAGGCATTACAGATTTGTCGGTGGCAATAGAACGTTCTGGTGTAACTGGTACATTAATACTACCTGTGGCTGGTCTACTACCTGTTTCTTGAAAGAACACAAACCGTTCCCAACGTGGGAGATAAACATTCAGTTCCTCTGGCTGTTGGCGGAAGTAACTGATCATTTTTGGTAGTGTCATTCCCGACAAAGGGAGTTTGCCATCTTTTGCTAGTTCTCGACCGATGCTAGTCCAGGGATAATCAGTTCCGCCTGCATAACCGATCGCAGTTTGGCTACCATCAGCTAACTGAATTTGGGCAGAACCTTGAATTTGCACCATGTACGCATCTAGGCGATCGCTAAACCAGAGCAATTCATAACCGCGTAATGGGCTTTTATCTCCTTGTAAGCCATCTTCTCCTTCCAGTTGTAGCCTTGTGGGATGTGGTTTAGGCCAATTGGCAAAATTCGATGGTAATCGATAAACAGGATACTTATATATAGATGTCCTAAAACGGCTGGCGTTATAAACTGGCTGATAGTAGGAAGTAAACTTGACAGTACCCTTGCCATCGTTACCCACGGACTGGTAAAAAGCAAACTCTTGCCGCACAGCAGCTTGCAATTGGGCGGGAGTTCTGGAGTTGACAACTAGTTGGCGAAAACGTAGCAAACTCCGCCGGACACGACTTAGAGTAATTCCTCTGACTGGATAATTTTGATAAATTCGTTTGGCGGTATTGGTCGTTAAATAACGCAGACTGTTATCAATTGACGCTAATAGCGCCCGGCGGTCACTTGGCCTACCCATCCCAAAAAGTTGCTCATCGAAACCCAAACAAGGATCTTGGGTAACACAGTTATTGCCAATCTCTACAAGTTTAAGCGGTGGCTGTTTTCCAGGTGAGGGTAATACAGGTTGGCTAGGGAGTGGTGACGGAACATCAATCACCTGAGCTATTGCGATCGGATTTACACAAGCAATTCCCAGACTCAAGGAAACCAAAGCAAGGGTTTTTCTCATCATTTAGTTGAATCTTTCAACACTAGAACTAAAAACAGGTTCTACCCGAATTGCCACAATCCGGGATGGGCGCACAACCATATACTCCCCTTGAATATTTTTGATTGGTACGCTAATGAAGTCACTAGAACCAGATTTAGGTACAAGTTCCCCACTATACCATTTTTGGAAATCTTGAATTGTGGGAAACCGGACTTCTTCACGATGACCACTTTCTAACATTAGGTGTACAGCGTATTCACTCGGTGTTCTAGGCATAAGGTTGAATCCCCAAATTATGTTCAACCCATTTTTAACCACGTTTTACCAGAATGAAAAGGGTAAGCATACGGGGGTATAGGAAGTATGGGGAGTAAGGGGAGATAAGGGAGATGAGGGAGATGAGGGAGAAATTTTTACTAACCACTCAGCACGGACTGAACGCCCCGCTACCGCGCTTTATCACTCATCACTCTCAAAATGTCCTAACTATAGAAACTCATGAAGCATCAATCCTAAGTTTTCCTTTTCCGCCTATGACGGTTACTTACTAAGAAACGGTTCCCAAGAATTTTAAAGGGAGTGGATGTGACAGTGGACATTAAAAATAAACTGTCAACTGTCAACTATCAACTGTTTACCCTCCCACATGCACAGCAGGCCGTCTTTCGGGGTTCTTCTCAGCTCGGCGCAGAACTTCGCGGGTGACTACAGCAATATCACCTTCACCAAACAAGATGAAACGCAGTAGGTATTGGATTGGGTTTCCTTCTACCCAACCAAAATAAGCATGAGGAATTTTACCTGTTTGATCGCGTATATATAGAAGTAAAGCTGCGATCGCATTGGGTACGGCGGCACTTTTAGCGCGGAGGATGCGGTAGTCTCCGACTTGTACGCCTTGAACTTTGATTACATCAGCAAAGTCTGAAGCATCGGAAATGACGATTTCTAAGAAGAGAATCGGATCGGTTGGAGGAATGTGGTTGTCTTCGCGCACTTCTTTTTCTTTGGCAGAATACTCTTGTTCATTACCCTCACTTAATCTATTGGCAATGAGGCGAATTGCTCCTTGGCTTTCTTCGGCTAAAAATTGGTGCGCGATTTCGTCAAATTCGATTTGCTCTACCCGTAATTCAGTTGACCGCCAAACGCGGGAGACTAGGGAGGTAATAATAATTGCACTGATGAAGAACGCCGCAATTCTAATACCTTCCGGCCTTTCAATGATGTTGACAATAGTCGTATATATAAATACTAAGGTAATGCTACCAAAGATAAATCTACCCTTTGTGGAGTTGTGACGGTGAGCGGAGAGAGTGACGGCAAAGGCGGCGGAAGTAATTAAAACTAGGACACCTGTAGCATAAGCTCCACCTTGGGCTTCCACATCTGCCCGAAAGATAATGGTAACAACAAAGGCGATCGCTGTATAGACCAATACTAAAGGTCTGGATGCTAATGCCCAATTTGGAGCCATACCATAACGTGGCAGATAACGAGGCACAATATTTAGTAGTCCAGCCATTGCCGATGCGCCAGCAAACCAGAGAATAGAAATTGTGCTGAGGTCATAAATTGTGCCGAAGCTGTTACCTAGATGTAGATGTGCTAGATAAGCTAGGGCGCGTCCATTGGCTTTACCACCTGTGGCAAATTCTGCGGCTGGTATGAGCAAGGTGGTAATAAAGCTACTGGTGAGCAAAAAGAAACTCATAATTAAAGCCGCAACTGTCAGTAGCTTCCGAGTATTGCGGATACGTCCTCTAGGATGATCATGAGTATCGGTGCTGCTACCTTCTACCAAAGGCATAACGGTAACACCAGTTTCAAAACCTGATAACCCCAATGCTAACCGGGGAAATAACAGGATAGCTACGCCGATGATGGTAAAAATATTAGAGTGACGAGCAAAAACTGCTGTTTGCCAATTGGCGATCGTCGATGGGTTAATCAGAATTTGATACGAGCCAACCGCAATTACAATTATATTTAGCAGTAGATAAACGCTTACCAAAACTACTGCAATACCAATAGCTTCTCGAAAACCTCTTAAAAAGACTGCCCCTAATAAGGTTACTAGTACAAGGGTGATAGCAATACTTTGACCATGAAATAGGTTTGGTGTCAGAGGATTTTCGATGATGTGGGCGGTAGCATCAGCAGCCGAGAGTGTAATAGTAATGATGAAGTCCGTCGCCACGAAACCAAGTAGGCATAACACCAGTAATTTTCCTTGCCACCAGGAAAGCAAATGCTCCAACATGGCAATAGAACCTTCACCATGAGAACTTTTACCAGCAATGCGGCGATAAATTGGTAATGCACCAAAAAGCGTTAATAAAACTAAAATCAGTGTAGCTATGGGAGAAAGAGCGCCGGCTGCTAGTGCGGCAATACCTGGTTGATAACCAAGAGTAGAAAAATAATCTACACCAGTCAAGCACATTACCTGCCACCAAGGATGCTGACGATGTGCCGTCTCCTTACGGTAAGGGCCTTCTGTTTTGCGTCTGTTTTCTTCTAGTAGCCAGTCCATCAACTGTCTACCGAGATGTTTTGTGGAAAAAATTCGTTTAGCCATTAGACACAGTTTTATTGTAAAAATCGCTGGGATAGAATTTTTAGGAGTTTCAGGACTTACACAACGAAATTTATATGTGTTGGCAGGGTATAAAGGTTTTTTATAGGTACACTCCTAATAACCGTGCATCCTTACCAAAATCTTTAATTTTTCGTTTCCATCTGGAAGTCCTAACTCTGATAAAAAATTTTCAGCTACAAATATAGTAAAAGACTAAAGACAAACAAATTAACTATCTATCTATAAACAAACTGCACCTTTACATACTCGGTATAGTTGCAGCCATACTTATAACTCAGATCCCTAAGTAATATATAAACCTTAATAATTATTAAATTCATTTATGTTTATCTGCGTCCATCTTTGGTTTTATATGTAAATTCACATGAATGAGTAGACTTTTAGCAAAGTTAGTTAATTAAGCTTTGGTTAGCTCTAAATCAACCCTTTGATAAATATAAGAATCTGCTTTGATTCCTGAAATCATTTGCGTAGGTAGAGAATAGGGAACAGGTAAGAAAGAATAAAAGTGTACTGAGTTTTGTATGGCTACGCCACGCGAACAGAATCAAATATGAGTCCTATATACTAAATTTGTGTGTAATTATTTTAAATATTTATCAAAAAATTTCCATAGTAGTATTGTATTATTAAGTACAATTATAAAAACTCTTTTTATAATTGTTAGTAAAATTACTGATTTATTTAATTAAAATTTATTAGGGAAAATATGCTTTAAGTTGTTTCATACATTTGTTTATGCTTTGTTAATAGATACAGATATTTATCATTCGTTTTTGCTTCTATCCACTTAGTTTTAAATATTGCTGCTGACTCGGCTTTAACAGGGTCTACATCATAAGGCAGAATCTCTTTTTTCTCATCATCTTGCTTATATTTTCTGCCACTTTTATGATTAGCATAGCGGCGCGATCGCGTATAGCCCATCTGTAAGAACTTCCGCGCCATATCTGCACCAATAAAGTCATCTTTATCTAAATACTCCAAAAAAATCTCGTAAATCTTTTGGCTTGATTCTTTGGCAATATCAGGAGTTTTGAACCGCCAATAGGGAAGAATCTCTGATTTATACGGCTCAACTAAAAGTACACCCTGTTCACCTTTACCAACACGATACAGATCAGGATGTTGCCGAAAATCTATATTCTTGAAATCTAAAGAATAATCAAAAGCCATGATTGTTTTTTATCATGGATTATAAAATCTAAAAATAGAGTTACGCTTCCATCTTTGTAGGGAATTTATACTGCTATGGTTACTACCCCTTCCTCCCTCAACAGTGTGCTGATACCGGGTAATTTGCGGAGAGTACATCATATTGCCCTCAATGTTAAAGATATGCAGGCTTCCCGACACTTTTACGGTATTATTTTGGGTCTACATGAACTCACAGGTGATGCAGTACCCGCAACTTTGGTGGAAATGGTAGCCGCAGGGAAAGTTGCTAACTTTGTCACTCCCGACGGGACAATTTTAGACCTATTTTGGACACCCGATTTAACACCACCAAATCCAGACCCAGAGCAGAGTTTTACTAGAGCATACCATTTAGCCTTTGACATTGACCCACGTTTATTTGAGCGAGCGTTGGCAGTATTGCGAGAAAATGAAATTGCGATCGCTCATGGCCCTGTGACTCGTCCCACAGGTAGAGGTGTATATTTCTACGACCCCGATGGCTTTATGATCGAAATACGCTGCGACCCCCAGTAAGCGAGGCTCAGAATTATTCATGAACAGCCTACTTTAATAAATAATTTTGCCCTGAATCAAAGTTGCATCTACAAAATTACTTGCTTCTAATCCACTAGACAAAATAATACTGACTAGAGTTAAACTTAGTATTGTAATAACTTAGACTTGTTCTAAGCTATTGCAAGAAAGGTTAAGCTTTCTGAAAAGTAAAGATATATGTCTTTACGAATAAAAATCTCGTTCAAGACTATAGGATTCATCTTTCAGAGAAAATATCTAAGTTCTTCAATAACCAAAGACAAATGGGATAGAACTGATGATAAAAAGTTCCGCCAAACAAGTAAAGGATAGTAAACCGATCCTTGAAAAACTAATGTGAAATTAGCCTAAGATGTTTGGAGAGGGGTATAACCTTGAGCCGTTCGTTGGGGTCGTAAACTTCTCGGATCTTGAATAAGAGATATTAGAGAGGGAGGAAGGCTTTCATCCGTTGTCCAATCAAATATGATGTATTCAAAACATTATTATCAGATACAGGCACGGAAAAACTCTCACTAGAACCTTAAATCCTGCGGGATTTCTCCATGACAATGACTATTTTCAATTCCCTTGCTATTAGCGTGGCGGCGTTAAGCATTACTAAAAGTGGGGGAGCGACTCCCTAAACAGGTCGTAAGAGCGGAGAATCAATCTGTCAGTTGTTCTCTATGGTGACATAGAGATGATGGGTGAATTTAGCTGGAGTCTTCATTGAAGATTTCAGGGAGATTTTAGTAACTCAGAGAGCCACTACAAGGTAGGTATTCGTAGGATGTTGGTTATTTTTACTTTTGCTTTGGCAATGAGCAGAAAAGAAAGTAGGCTCTTGTAAAAAGATAAGACCTCTGGATCTGCATATGCTTTAGTAATTTGTTCAAAATAGCTGGCGAATACCTTAGTGGCAAAGTCTCCTCGGTTCTTACCGTTAAGCCTTCAGTTTTGTAGTAGTAATACTATGGAATATCTAGTATCCAGATATAAAGTAATGCCTTTCTTTTAAATATCTAAATGATTAACTAAATTGCTACTACTTTAAACATCAATACTCTATGGTGCAAACAACATTCACTAAACAAAAACGGGAACTAGCTAAAGCAATTTCCTGGCTTGAAAAAATTAGAGCGCAAGAAGTTCGTCATCGTAATTATAACGCTCAAGATGAACTACAAGACGAAATCCGCGAAACCTATGTAGATTATTCTCCAGAAGAAATTAGTCATCATGTGTTAGAAATTGTCAAAAATGTAGTCATCCAACATGGTGCGCGACAAAAGGCAAATTCCCAAAATACAGGGACTTTCACATGGTACGGTATCTCTGTAGAACTTACTGTGCCACAATTACGTGCGTTACAAAGCGCTCATACAGTATTAGAAGAATTAGTGCATAAACTTCCTCGCCGTAATCCTAAACTCATTTACAATACAACAGTTAATAATCGTCCAGCTTTTGCTCATGTAAAGCAAAAACACGAAGAAATAGAGACTCGCTACGTACCGTATGAAGAAGATTCGACTACGAGAATTAGAACTTATGAAGAAACGTATAAAGTCATCACTCATTACACACAAAAAGTAGAAATTGATTACGGTTTAGATATTAAACTGCTCAATGAATTAGGTGAAATGGTTGATGATTTAGGTACGTCTATTCAAGTAGCGATTGATGAAGCTAATACTAAAGGCAGAGAAAATGATCCTGTGCTTGATAGTGTGATTGATAACATCAGCCGTATAATTTTGGCTAAGTTGCCATCACCGCAAAATCAAACATGAAGTAATTTTTGAGTTTCTATGGTTTTGCCAATTCAATTATCTCTAGCTGGTGATGGACGGTTACTGATTCTTACACCTCAAACAGTACGTAGCGCATTTTTTCAATTTGTTGAAGTTAATAGAGAATATACAGGTTGCCAAAAGTTCCCTTTACACCGTCCTTTTCATCAGCAATTTGAATTATGGAAACATAAATCTAAAAGAAATGGACTTATATATAGAAGTACAGATATTCCAGACTGGGGAGAAAAACTTAATTGGCAAGAATCAGAAGTTACTTTGCTTGATGCTTTATATCGAACTTATCTTGATCCAGAAAAACTTAGTTATTTAAACAAGACAGAAATTAAATATATTGAGAGGGAGCTAAATAAACAAATTATTATTAATAATTTGGCTTTGGTAAACGATGAAGGCGTATTATTGTCAGGTTATGGCATTTGCCGAAAACCAGGGAAGAATAAAGAAAAAGTTCGTTATATTCGTCGATATGGCATGATTTTTATTTTAGAACCAATTATGCGGCAAACAGTCCTGAAAGCTAAGGATTTGGATTTATTTATTCAGGATAATAATTTCGATTTTCATTTAGTGCGCTATCAAGGAGTAATTTTATCTACCAGATCATCACGGCTTGAGTTATTGTTTCGCCATCGTCTAGACTTCTCCCTAACATGGACTTGTAATCTTGAAAGTTTTCAGTCCCGGCAAATTTTTCGCATACGCAGAATTTATCCTTGTGATGGTTTCCATATTGTTAACTATAGTTAATATTCAAAAATCAACATATTTAATTAAACATGAATTTTGTTGGCAATAGGTAATTATAATAAGTTAAGATAAATAATTTTAAGTAAAGGCGCAGAAACCAGCCTGACCTTAAGATTAGGCTAATTTCTGCTACACTCCTTGCATATATAAAAGGTAACAGTGTTTAAATTCTGATAACTGCCAAATTGCCACAAAAGTTTTCTTTTGGCACTTATTCAAGTTAACACTTGAGAAGTACTGAATTTTTATCACCTTATTATTAAATATTTCCTAAGCTTAGGCTTCAGCATAAATTAAAGGATCTATATTTAACTTATGTCCATTCAGTACATATTCATGTGTTGTTAATTTTTTCCCGCCTACGTGAACAAATATACTCATCAAACTGGATTCCCATAGTATAATTTGTCCTGCTCTAATCTTGGCTTTGCCCAAGCTGGAGCTAGATGGAAACAAGCTAGGTGAGTGCTGATGTTAAATCCTGTATTGACGATCGCTATCTTTCAAAAGCAACCTGATCCTCAAGTATTCTCAGCCGGAAATGTCATATTTGAGGAAGGACAGCACGGCGATTATATGTACGGTATCGTAGAAGGGAGAGTTAATTTATTTATCAATGCCAAAGTTGTAGAAACAATAGAGGCAGGAGAAATATTTGGCACAGGTGTACTAGTAGGAGTAGCGAAAAGGACTTATACTGCGATCGCCAAAACTGATTGTCAACTAGCTTATCTAGATGAGAAACGGTTTTTATTTGCTGTGCAAGAAACACCTATGTTTGCACTTAATGTGCTAAGAAGCTATGCAGAACGGCTTAGTCGTTTGCAACGTCTAGTTTAAAATACAGTTAATTCAACCCCAGTGACATGACTAACACTGTGCCGAGAAGGCAATTATTAAAATTGTTGGGTATGAGTATCCTGGGAACCTCATTCTCTAGCTGCATCACTTCCCCAGCTAGAGCAACATCGGTAAACTGGGGTTATATTGGTAAAGCTGGGCCAGAACATTGGGGTGAACTTTCCCCTGAATATCAGCTTTGTGGGTTAGGAAGACAACAAACACCCATTGACTTGCAGATTGCAGATGTCAAAAATGTCACCAATCAGGATTTGTTGAGCGTCAATTATCAGCCAACGGCATTACACCTGATCAATAACGGTAAAACTATTCAAGTTAACTATCAAGCTGGAAGTTACCTAAAATTTGGACAACAACAGTTTGAGTTACTACAGTTCCACTTTCATCACATCAGCGAACACCGACTGAATGGTAAGTCATATGATATGGAACTGCATTTAGTTCACCGGAGTCAAAACGGCAATCTAGCTGTGATGGCTGTTTTCTTGGAGGCTGGCAAGTTTAATCCCACACTGCAAATTATCTGGGATGCCATGCCTCAAGAAAAAGGAGTAGAAACAAGAATTAAGGATATAAATATTGATGCTTCTCAATTTTTGCCAGCAAAACACACATTTTTAGCTTATTCCGGCTCTCTAACAACTCCACCCTGTTCAGAAAATGTTCTCTGGTGCGTTATGGAAACCCCTATCGAAGCTTCCACAGCACAAATAGTGCAGTTTAGCCAAATGTTTCCAGTTAATGCGCGTCCGCTCCAACAGTTAAACGATCGCATAGTAATGGAATTTATTTAAAATATTTATTGCAAACTATTACCGCATTTTGAATTGCTGTGCCATACTAGGAAGTGAGAATTAACTCGGCAGACCGCGTTTGTTTTTAGTATTGACAGGCTTTTTCCTTGTGGTATTTACAGACATCTCTCCGAAGTCTAAATCTCTACAAACTAACGATTTTGGAGACAAAATATGTCCATTTATGTAGGCAACCTTTCTTACGACGTTACAGAAGAGAGCTTGAATGCTGTATTTGCAGAATATGGTTCTGTAAAGCGCGTTCAGCTACCTGTAGACCGTGAAACCGGCCGGGTACGTGGCTTTGGTTTCGTGGAAATGAGTAGCGATGCGGAAGAAACAGCTGCCATTGAAGCACTTGATGGTGCTGAGTGGATGGGACGTGACTTAAAAGTTAATAAGGCTAAACCCAGAGAAGACAGAGGCGGCGGCGGTTCCAGAGGTTCCTATGGTGGTGGGAATCGAGGTGGTAATAACAACTTCCGTAACCGTTATTAAGAAGAACCCGTTTGAATTAGGAAATAAGAACAGGTAGTAGTAATTTCTACTTATTTAGTATTCCTGAATTTCAATCTTCTTTTTGAAAAACTAGCATTATAAAAGGCTCAAACAAATATGTTTGAGCCTTTTTGCTGCAAAGTTCCCAATTATAACAACAGACTCAATCGCAAAAAGCCACATTGAGTCTGCCTTTCCTAATTACGAATTACGTAGGCGCAAGTCTTGGACGTAGGCTATTACGAATTAGTAATTACTTCATTGGTTGCAGTTTTGTTACCTTAAGTTTAAAAGCCCCTACTCCCGTTTCACCAAAAGACCGGACACGAATAATAAAAGTCCCTGTTTCATTGATGCGGGTAAACAGTAAAGAATTACTAGTACCGTCAGGGCCATCATCATTTTCTGCTAATGTCGAGCCATCGGGTGCTAGTAGCGTGATGATACTATCAAAACTTTCTGAAGATAAATCAACTGCTAGATTGTCACCCTTATTCAATTTCACCGCATAATCACGGGCAAATCCACCCTGTCCTGTGGGAATATCTTTATCCGAAAGTGAATCAGAAATTTCCTTAAAATCAGTTAAAAGAATAGGACTGTACAACTTACTAGTTTGAGCAAATGCTGCTGTTGTACTTGTGGCTATTGCCATTAATGTAGCGGGAAGTATAATTATTCTTGTGAAATTCTTTGTCAAAGATTTACTGATCATGTAAGTGATGTTCCCACAAACACTGGGTAGTTTTATTAATTATAAATTCCTCAGAGATAGCTTGCCTGTTAATTTTTCATGTAACTATTTTTAACAGCAGTGGCAACAGCCGCTAACCCCAAGACGGTGATTTCATTTTGGCGGAGTGTTTCCACGGCAGATTTAACAGTTGCCCCAGTGGTGTAAATATCATCTATTAACAATACTGGTGCGTTTGGGTGACTATGGCGAAAATCTTGTCCAATAGCAAAAGCTTGGGCCAAGTTATTTTCTCGTTCAGATACCGATAAACCAAACTGCGCTGTCGTATTACGTACTCTTGCCAAACCATTTTGTTTTAATTTTAGTCCAGTTACTTGGCAGAAGCTCTGGGCAATTAACGCAGCTTGATTGTAACCTCGTTGTTTTTGCTTGCTGGCGTGGAGTGGGATGGGTACAACTAAAATTTGGGTTGTTTGATGAAGAGAATGTAATAACCATGCTTCTCCTAGCCATTGTCCCAAACAACGAGCAATTTCAGGCTGATTTTCATACTTCATAACTGCGATCGCTCGTTTAAGAATACCACCATATACACCCAAGCCAAATACAGGTATAGGCTGTTGCCACAAAGCATGAGGATGTTTTTGATGACATCTTTGTAACTGTCTAGTGCAGTTGAGACAAATTTCACTCGATGTAGGTCTTTGACACAGTGGACAGTTAGCTTGTAAAAACAGGTCAAGCAGACCTTTAAAATGTTGATTCCATGATGGCATTGAAGCAGGGATGGGGAACTGAGAGAGGGGCGAAACTTACTTAGAGGTATTTAACATAGACGCGATCGCAACGTGGGGTTTCTACACCCGTGGCTGCTTGATAACCATTGTTTTCATACAGCTTGACTGCTTCTACCAAAACGCTGGCAGTTTCAATCCAAATCTGCTGGAAACCACGAGAAGCGATCGCAGCTTCCAACTGTTGTAACAAATATTTCCCTAATCCCAAACCCCTAACGCTGGCTAAAAGATACATTTTCCTGATTTCTACAGCCTTTTCTCCACGAGTTATCGGATAATATGCCCCCGTACCTACAATTTGGCTTTGGTGTTCAATTACCCAAAACTCGCCTCCTGTGGCTAAGTAACATTCCTCTACTTCCAATACATCGCGGTCAGCGCCTTTAGGTTCCCAACCTAGACCATATTCTGATAACACGTAACTGATGACTGCGGCTGCTTTAGTGCGATCGCTTTTTTGCCAGTTACGAATTAAAAAGTCTTGATAATAGCTGTTCATTACCGTTTTTGGGTCAGGTTTGTACAGAAAAGTCTTCTGGATTTATTCCCCAATTTACCCAGCATAAAGCTTCTCCTGTCGATTTTAGCTCAGGTCGCACGTTCAACGCATGGTTTTTATCTATGCAAAGCAATAGTTCTTGGATTTGTGAGGCTAGAGGCGATCGTATTAATTCTTTATGCTATGGATCTTGAATTTATTATCTTGAATAGTAATTCTTTATACTTGTCGCTTATCTCCCGTAGGTGGATGCCAACCACCTTTAATCCAAAGACGACGTGCTTTAACAATAGACCCTTCATTATGACAATACCGTTGCCAAAATAAGAGCATGAAGAGGTAGGGCGTTTCGTAGTAGAGTTATTGTCTCTCAAAACGACAACTCAAAAGCTACAATTCGCCCATGCCCGATATCTTATCATTGTTACAATGCCTGCTACCGCAGATCAACGCCACAACAATGCGGCAATTTAACCAAATAATCCTGGCTATGTTAACGATGAGCGGGCGAGTCACGATGTTGGGAATCTCGCGTTGGGCAGGCACTGGTGGTAGCTATCGGACGATATTAAGATTCTTTCAGACAGTAATACCTTGGGCGACGTTGTTTTGGCTATTTTTCCGTAAGCATTTGTTCCGTGCAAATGAGGTATATTTGCTTGCAGGAGATGAAGTTGTAGTCAGTAAGGCAGGTAAAGAAACTTATGGGTTGGATAGGTTCTTTTCCAGTCTGATCAGCAAACCTATATCAGGAATATCTTTCTTCACATTGTCATTAATAAGTGTTGAGCGAAGGCACTCATTTCCAATTGGGATAGAACAGGTGATAAAGAGCAATATAGAAAAAAGTAGCTCATCAACAACCCCAGAAATAAACAAGAAAGAGAAACATAAGCGTGGACGACCGAAAGGGAGCAAGAACAAGAATAAAACAGAGGTAATTCTTACATCTGAATTACTAAGAATTAAGAAGATGATTAATGAGTTACTCAAGTTAATAGCTAACTTTATCCCCTTGAGTTACTTAGTTTTAGATGGTCATTTTGGAAACAATAATGCTTTGCAGATGGCTCGACAAGTAAACTTACATATAATTTCCAAGCTACGCCACGATTCCGCATTATACATACCTTATCAAAATCCTGACCCCAATCATCGTTCACGCCGTAAATACGGAGATAAACTGGACTGGAGTAATATTTCTAATGAATATTTGCGTCAAAGTATTATTGAAGAGAATATCCAAACCGATACTTACCAAGCTAGTTTACTGCACAAAGAATTTGCCCAGCCTCTGAATGTAGTTATTTTGGTGAAAACCAATCTTAAAACTAATGCTCGCAGTCACGTCATTCTTTTTTCTAGTGACCTAAAATTGTCATCTGAGAAAATAATTGACTACTACAAACTGCGCTTTCAAATCGAGTTTAACTTCCGTGATGCCAAGCAATTTTGGGGATTGGAAGACTTTATGAACATCGGTCAAACTGCGGTTACTAATGCTGCTAATAAGCGCATTCTTTATGGTTAATTTATCTCATCATCTTCTCGCTGATTTCCGCACCCTTAATCCCGACTCCGGCATTATTGACCTTAAGGCTCATTATCGTGGCTTTCGATATGTCCATGAAATCTTGAAAATGCTTCCAGAAATCCCTGAGCCTATTTTATTAAACCAGATTTTTGCCAAGCTTACTTCTTTAGGACGTATTCATCCCGTTTCTACGGGCGTTGAACCCTCGTAATTTGGCAAAGGTATTGTCTTTGTATAACTATCTTTTTAGTCGCATCATTGACAGTCATGATTCAGAAATAATTTTGGCATTGAGCAAGGTAAAAATTCTATCAAGTTCTAATATGCCTGCTAGTTCAGCTTCTTCTTCTAATGTCAAAAATTCGGCTTTTCTCTTCTGTGAGAGTTCTTCAAGCCGAAATTGTAGTTCATCAGTAAACTTGAATAAATATATGTTTCTTACTTTACTAAGTCTAATTCCAGATTCTACCCAGAATGAGGGTTGAACCATCATTTGAGTAATCATAGGCTGTTTGTCTCGTTTAAATTGAGCGAATTGGTTGTATTGTAACAGCGAATCCTGCTTACCTAAATTGCTTTTATGCAGATTTAGTAATGGATAATTGGTAATGATTGAGAACCATATATTATCCATTACTTTTTCTTAATTAATAAGAAGTAACTAATGTTAATTTACACTGCTCATATTGCTGAATATTTCAATCAAATTTCCATCAGGATCACGAAAATGTGCTGTTCGTAGTCCCCACTCTGGACGGTCTAGAGGTTGAGTGACAACGATCGCATTATAGTCTTTGAGGTGATAATACAACTCATCGACATTATCCACTGCAAACACTAAAGCGACTTTGTTCTGACACTCAACTGCTGAAGGTTGATAAGCACTGGGAACGGCTTCCGCCATTAACTCTTTTTTAAACAAAGCTAACTTGATGTAGTCGCCGGTATGTAACTCGGCATAACCACTATTCTCATCACCCCAATCAATCGCAAATCCCAGCGCATCCCGGTAGAATAAAAAACATTCTTGATAATTGGAGACAAGCAACCTGATATGTGTTAACTGTAGCTGCATATTTATAAGTGATTATACTAACTATGGATTCTCGGTTCAGGGTGTAAATTTTCTAGTAACTCACTTTCCACAATAGCCAATTCTTCGAGCCTTTGGCTAACAATTTCTCGCTCAAAATAAGTAGCGGCTAAAACCCAGTATGTACCAAAGTGTCGCGCTTCAGATGACATCAAACCTTGATAAAATTTGGCTAATTCTGGTTCAGGACAATGAGTAGCTAATAGTCCCAAGCGTTCATGACTCCGCGCTTCGATTAAACCAGTCACAAGTAAGGAATCTAGAAAGCGTTCGGGTTCATTGGGACGTACAGAAGCTTTTAAACCCGCACCATAGGGAGGGGGTGGTAGGGGTGCTAAGGGTATATTGCGGCGTTCTAGCCACTGATTTACCAGTTCAAAGTGTTCTAATTCTTCACGAGCGATCGCAGTTAATTCTCGTACCATTTTGGTATTTGATGGGTAGCGAAACATAAAATTTAACGCCACACCAGCTGCTTTACGTTCGCAGTGTGAATGATCCAGCAAGATGATATCTAAGTTAGCGATCGCTTGTTCTATCCAAGCTTCACTAGTGGGTTGCTTTAGTGCATTGATAGTCTGTAACACGGAGATAAGCACAGGGCGACAAAACTATAAAAATTGTAACTCTAGACCTTGATTGTAATGTGAATAGTTAGGCTTGCGGTTATCTGCGTTGAAAAAGTATTGAGTTATGAGTAGAGATGTATTACTTTTCTTTTGCTCTCTACCTAAAAAACTTTTAATTTGTACTTCACCTAACTAAAAATTACTACCATAAATAAACCACCAGGGCGGAGGAACAAACTTAGCTTACTTCACAATTGTTGCTTTTGATTAGCGCAAATTGCTTTTAGTTAAGCATAATTTCCAACACTCTGGCGTTAATTAAGCGGTATATTCCGCAATTAGGGTAAAAGTAAAGGGTTTAAAAAGCATATACCAGCTATTTCAAAAGTATTGTATCAAGCCACACATTTTTATTTAGTTTTTGCAATTTAATACTTGATCACTAATTAAGAATTAGATTGTAAGTAATCCAAATATAATAAATTTTAAACAAAGGAAAATATTTTGTTTCCTATTGTTTATTATCTATAAAATAAGTTATTGATTTGCATCACCTTTAAACTTTTGATATTTGATTAATCTACTTTTACAGATTGGCGATCGCGCACTCGAAAAACAATGGAATAGACTAATTAAAGGGATGGATGACATTCGTTTGTTGCGAAGCACCCATCCCCAAATAGCTGCCCAGATGACGAACCTGGAACCCTATATTCTGGTATCTAATAAACCTAGTATCAGCCGTGATATGTCGATTGTCACTGGGATAGATACTGAATTAGAAGATATTTGTGAACAAATCATACTGATTTTAGGTAATGATGCTGAGTTGTTAGAATCTGTGGAAATTTTGAGTGATACTCCCTATCACCAACTCCCGGATAAAGTTATTCATCGTTTGGGTATTCAACCTCATCAAAAGAACTTGCTGGTGCGGATGACGTTGAGGAGTCTGCATACATCTATCCCAAATCATCAAGCTAATATGTTGCGGGATTTGGTTTATCAGCATATTTACCAGAAAGGCTAGAGGTTATACCAATTCAAAATTCAAAAAGCCAGAATTTAATGATGATGAGCCATTGGTAAGGTGAGGGTGAAGGCTGTTTGACCGTTCAATGTTGAGTTAAGGGTGAGGTCGCCACGGTGAGCGCGAGCAATTTCACGGGCTAAACTTAGTCCTAGCCCAATACCTTCAACTTTGCGGGTACGCGCCGGATCGCCGCGATAGAAGCGGTCAAAAAGGCGATCGCGATCGCTCTGAGGGATGTCTTTGGAAGCATTGGCGATAGTAATCTGAATATTTGTTGGCGTTTTCGCGGCATAAATCTTCATCCAGCCGTTAGGAAGATTGTATTTGATGGCATTACTCAAGAGGTTTTGTAGAACCTGCATGAGCAAATCGCGATCGCCTTCTACTTTGAGTCCACTGGAAATATCAGTTTCTACAGTCAAACTAGGAGCCAGCAGTTCCACATCCTCTACCATTTCCATCAGTAACTGTGACATATCCACCTCAACCAAATACAAGCTCATTTGTCCCGCATCTGCCAAAGATAGCAGCAGCAGTTTCCGCATAATCCCACTCAGGCGACGCACTTCATCCAAAAGATTGCTGAGACTTTGTTGCACTTCACTTCCAGGCTCAACCTGTTGCAGAGTTCTTTCTAGTTCGCCTTGCAAAATTGTCAGTGGGGTTTTCAGTTCGTGCGCCGCATCAGCACTGAAGCGGGAAGCTTGGGTAAAACTCCGTTCTAGGCGCTCTAGCATTTGGTTAAACACCACAATCAGTTGCACAAACTCAACATCAGTTGTCCCGATGGGAATGCGCTGATCTAACCCTTTGACTGTTACCTGTTGAATCACACCCGTTAATTGGCCGATAGGACGCAAAGCCCCACCAGAAATTAACCATGCGCCGATCGCAACTAGTAACAACGCGGCGGGAATTGAAACCAAAAAGATATTGCGAATTGTCGCCATCTCTTGATTGACAGCTTGCAGGCTAACTGCGATCGCCACTTGATGAGCAGGAAATTTAGCGGCTCCTATCCGCCAAGTTGCTGAAGTTGTCTTTGCGGTAACAAATCGCGGGAGAGGTGGGCGAAAGGATGGTGGTTCTAAGGATGGATTTGGTAGTTCTGGAAGGGGTAGCGGTAGAGGTGTTAACTCAAGACGCTCAACTAATAAGCGGTTTAGCTGACTATCGGTAGATAGGGAGTCAGATTGAAATACTGTCTGACCATTGGCATCAAGTATCAGTAGGGTTACAGGAGTTTTGGTATTCGTTTCTACTCTTGGTGGAGGTGGTAATCGCTCTCTTGGGTGTGGAAGACCAGCTCGCATCAACTGATTTAACAGTTCTGTATCTAAACTGCTGATTTTGGCATTATAAATCTGCAACCACGAGACAGCACCAAACCCGACTAATGTGCTGCCAGCCAGAGCCGCAGACAACAGAGCAATTCGCAGGCGAAAAGATCGCAATTGTTTCATGATTCTGGTTTGCGAAATCGATAGCCAACGCCGCGAATGCTTTCAATCCAACTAGCTTCATCAATGGAGTCAATTTTTTTGCGGATGCGCTGAATAGATACATCCACAACATTAGTGTTGGGGTTAAAGTCGTAGCCCCAAACGTGTTCTAGAATTTGGGTACGGGTGAAAACTCTTCCCGGCGATCGCATCAGATATTCCAACAGATTAAACTCCCGGCTGGTAAGTTCAATTGCCTTTTGATTGCAAGTAACTTCGCGCGTGATGCGATCAAGTTTAATTGACCCAACCGTTAAGAGATTTTGGCGATCGCCCACACTCCGGCGCACAACCGCATGAATACGCGCCACTAACTCTTCCACAAAAAACGGTTTAGCAATATAATCATCCGCGCCCAAATTTAGACCTTGTAGGCGATCGTCTAGTTCATTGCGAGCCGTTAACAAAATTACCGGAGCATTACGACCTTCTCGCCGTAGTTGTTTGAGAATTGCCAGCCCATCTTTTCCCGGAACCATAATGTCCAAGATAATCGCATCATATTCGTTATCTAATGCCCGCAGATATCCTTCATCACCATTGTCGCAGTAGTCCACAACAAACCCCTGCTCCTTCAATCCAGCCCGGACGAAGTTAGCAATTTTTGCTTCATCTTCAACAAACAGAACCTTCACAACTATTAATTAGTTTATCTATTGTTCCATTTTAGATTGATTACTCTTTAGCTCAAATTACAAAATTGTCATTTAAAAGCAGGGCTAACTGTAATTTTTATCTATTTCAATCAGAAGCATAAACAATCTAACTTGTAGAGGATGACCATGAAGCTGAATAAAGCAGTAGTCGTAACAGCAATTTCTGTTGTAGCTAGTACATTTAGTTTGATTTATCTAAATCAGGTAAATGCTGCTAACCCATCTTATCAACTAGCCCAAGCATCACCACAACCCAACCAACGACCAGATAAACAGCGTCCACCCCGCCCAGATTTTGCCGCCGCCGCCAGCAAGTTAGGTGTGACT
The DNA here is from genome assembly GCF_019976755.1 of Nostoc sp. MS1. NCBI lineage: Bacteria > Bacillati > Cyanobacteriota > Cyanophyceae > Nostocales > Nostocaceae > Nostoc > Nostoc sp. MS1. The sequence continues at coordinate 2,685,205 of NZ_AP023441.1, read as the reverse complement.
GAACAGCAGTTAAAAGATGCGCTAGGAGTACCGGCCAATCCTCCCAATCCTGGAGACAGAAATCAGCGTCCACCCCGCCCAGATTTTGCCGCCGCCGCCAGCAAGTTAGGTGTAACTGAACAACAGTTAAAAGATGCACTCGGTGTTCCGCCTCATCCACCCCGCCCGAATTTTGCCGCCGCCGCCAGCAAGTTGGGTGTAACTGAACAACGGTTAAAAGATGCGTTAGGAGTACCTGCTAATCCTCCTAGCCCTGGAGATAGAAATCAACGTCCACCTCGTCCTGATTTTGCCGCAGCCGCCACTAAGTTGGGTGTGACTGAACAACAGTTAAAAGACGCACTTGGTGTTCCACCGCATCCTCCAGGTGAAGGCGATCGCCCAGCACCTTCCATATAAACGCACAAAACACTGCATTTTTTGTTTTTTAACGCAGAGGGGCGCTGAGGTTAGCGCTGAGGTACGCAGAGGTTTTCTCAAGATCATTCGTTATGTTCTGAGTCTCCAGTACCTCTCATCGCCAGCAATGCTGTTCCATAGGCGGCTTCTGTATTAATTGAGGAAATTACAGGAACTTGTAAATTTCTTTGCCGAATTGCAGTCCAGGTGGGGTTTTTTGCCCCACCTCCGGCTGTATATACTTGAGTTAATTTATCTGCGCCTAGTTTTTGCAATAGTTCGTATCCTTGGGCTTCTATCCGGGCAATACTTTCTAATAAGCCATGCAGGAATTGAACAGGATGATCTGGGCGTGGTGTCAGGCGTGGGGGTAAATTGGGATCGTTGATCGGGAAGCGATCGCCTACCTTCAACAAGGGATAATAATCTAATTCGCTGGCTTTACTAGCATCAATCTCACGACTCCAGTTTTCTAACTCAGCATCGGTGAAAAACTCGCGTAATACTGCACCCCCTGTATTCGACGCGCCACCAGTCAGCCACAAATCACCCAGGCGATGGCTATAAATCCCATACCTTGCATCCTCTACACGGGTGCGACTCAAAAGTTTCAGCACCAATGTCGAACCAAGGGAAGTCACAACTTCCCCAGGAGATTTTGCGCCACTCGCCAGAAACGCCGCAATGCTATCCGTTGTCCCTGCACATACCAAGCAATTTGACGGGAATAGGAACTGCTGAGAAATTTCAGGACGTAGTTCCCCAATAGGAGTCCCAGGTGCTAATACTGTAGGTAACTGAAGCGGTATTTGCAGCCTTAACAGCCATTCTGGATATTGCAACTTCTCAACGTCATACCCCAGCTTTAAGGCATTGTGGTAGTCGCTAATTCCTAACTTTCCATGTAACAGAAACGCCAACCAGTCAGCTTGATGTAGAAAATACCTCGCCTCACCAAAAGAGGGTAACTGCATCATCCAGCGCAATTTAGCCAAACTAGAGGTAGCGCTTAAAACTGTATGATTTGGTGGCGCGATATCTTTCAACCCATCCAGCACCGATGATCCCCGCGCATCGTTGTAGAGTAAAGGCGCATCTACAGGGTTGCCATCCTCATCGCATAATAAGACTGTAGAGGAAGTGCCGTTAATAGCGATCGCTCTCATCCCTCGCCGCAACGCTTCAGGGATTTGTGCTAACAGCGTGAATAAAGCCTCCTGCCAACTCACCATTAATTCAGCATCAGCCGCAGCCCAAGGATACTGCACTTGTGTCTGGATATGGGCAGCCTCATCAATTACCACTGCCCTAGCCCCAGACGTACCAAAGTCGATTCCCAAATAAAAATCCATATTTTTATAAATTTTTTTTATGAAAAATGACTAATATTACTGACTTATAACTGCTTTTGTTGCATCTTGTAACAAGATATTCCCCATTCTTGGCAAAACAAGGAAAAGTAGTAAACGAACTACTATTCACATCCATTCGAGTTTAGGAGGTTTCCCACCATGCCTAATCTGTATCTTGCAGTAACTTCCATCCCAGATACTCAAGTTTACATCGCTCTAGTTGTAGCGCTAATCCCAGGTGTTCTGGCTTGGCGCTTGGCAACAGAACTTTACAAGTTCTAAAGCTTGAACCAATTCAAAATTCGTGCATTCGTCTTGGAAAGTTCTGTAGGAGGGTTTCCCACCGTAAGAAACTTTCCGCAAAATTCAAAATTAGAAAAACTGAATTTTTCAAAGCTTTCTAGGTTTGAATTTGAGTAATGAATTTAATGAATTGGTATAAAATCTAGCTTCATGTTTGCCAACACAACAATCTAGCTCTTTTGCATTGTTGTGTATTGTTGGTCATACCAATTTCCATAATTATTGGTCATCTGTAGGGGCGGACATCTGTGCGCCCCTACTCATGTATTGGTATCTTTAAACAAACTTAAATTCTATACCTTTTGTTTACGTGTATAAACGTAAAATTACAAATAATACACATGAAATATAGCTATAGTAATCAGCTAAAAATGGCAATAATTACCCATTAACAGCATAAATAGTTGAAGAGTATACAGGTATTAATGGAGTTAAATTGACAAAAGCAAGTTTCGCTTGATACGTTAGAGGGGTTTAATTTCTTCAGAGAAATTAAACATCCAAAAGTCAATATAATACATCAACTTGTGCTTCACAAGTGAGATGCACATAGCAATTGACATTGACACCCAAAAGAATAATAATCCTTGGCATACAAGGTGCAGTTTCCAGATACTGGTGGCTGAATCCTACAAAGTTGTGCCAACCAGTTACCTACGTATGTTTTGTTTTGTTTTAACAAAGAACATACGTGTAGCAATTTGGAAAAAATGAAGTAATATGTCAGCTAATCTTAGCCGTTATCAAAGCCAGTAGGCTTCTGACGGCTGGACTTATTCAATCAGGCAATTTTTCTGTAGCATCATGAACGCTTTTCAACCTTCCCAATTTCCGCAACAACCTACACCACAACAGCGCCCACCAGCCCCGCGCCCAAAACGGCATCTACGGCAACGTTCATATCGGCTTATGGCTGTGGAAACAACAGCTAAGATAGGGGTTAACGTAGCAATTTCTGCCGCCGCCGCAGGCGCTTTGATACAGCTTATTCCTCATCACTTGTCACAACAGGCCAAGTTGCGCGAAGTCCATGTTGAAGTTAAGCAGATGGAAAAGCGTGTTAGTGATTTACAAGAAAAATTGAGCCGTAATTTAGATCCGCGTCAGGCTAACAGTATTCGGCAAGAACAAGCATTTAAATTTGAACCTAATCAAATTCCTATTGTAGTGACAAAGCAAGAGCAGCCAGATAACGAAGCTCCTGAATCTTTGCCATAAAAAATATCATTAAGACAATGATGATATAAATTATTTACAAATGTAGTGAGCTTTTAAAACCAGGGTTTTATTACAGACTGCTAATATAACGTCCGTTGGAAAACTTATGATAGCTGTGCCGTTGGTAATTGGTAATTGGTAATGAAAAATAACATTATCCATTACCACCACACCCAGCGTAAATAGTATCAATTCAAAATTTAAAATCTCGGATGTAAATTAGCCCTTAACCTGCACTTATCAAACTCAAATTTCAAATTAACTCTTATTTAAAATTGTTATTTCAACCCATGTAATTACGAATTACGAATTACCCCGAAGGTAACAATTCATTTATCCAATTTTCTAATTGTAAACGCAAACGGTAGCCAGGAACATCTCGGCGACTATACAAAGAAGGTAACTGTGACACAGCGCGACGATAATCAGCGATCGCACAATTCCAGTCACCCCAGAGGTGGTAAGTTCTACCGCGTTCCGCCCAAATATGCCCTTCTAGCTGACCAAAAACGAGCGCGATATCAAAATTCTCAATTGCTTGTTCGTACTCGCCCAAATCGCGTAGAGTGATACCACGATTAATCCACGCCCGTACATGACGAGGGTTTAAATCAATAGCGCGATCGTAATCAGCTAACGCGGCTGCTAACTCTCCACAGGCGGCGTAATAATTGGCACGATTATTGTAAGCACTAGCTAAATTAGGATTTAACTGGAGAGCCGTGTTGTAATCTTGCAGTGCTTGTTGGTTTTGACCGCTTTGAAAATAAATTAACCCCCGGTTGTTGTAGTCAACCGCATTGTAAGGGTGACGATTAATTAATTGGTTGAGGAGTGCGATCGCTTCATAATAATTTCCCTGTTGTGCTGAACGTAAAGCACAAGACCGTAAGTAGCCGTCAGCAAACCCCGACTCATCACAGTTAACCCCATGCTTTTGGGAGTCGAGTGTAGTTTGAGTAAGAAACTGATAACAACTATTTTGCTGATCGCCGGAGGCTAAAAACGGGTGAGTGTTCATATTTTCCTACCTTAGCTGCTTGGTCTGGGAAATCAAATTAGAGTTGCTGGGGTAGCTTGTTTATAAATTTTCTTGAAGACAAGCACACCTGATACAGACTATTTACACTCCAATCTAGTAATACATACGTCATCCTCAGGGTAAATTCCTGAAACAAGAAATATTAATCTCTAAGACTATTCAAGTAGTAAGAGGGACAAATTCGGTAAAATGCCAGAGAGGTAAGAGGGATAGAACAGTTGACAGTTGACAGTTGACAGTTGACAGTTGACAGTTGACAGTTGACAGTTGACAGTTGACAGAGATTAAAGGCTTATTCCTCTCTCTTTCACCACTCCCTACTCTCCACTCCCAATTCCCCACTCCTTATGATTTCTGAACAAAACTCTGTTGATTTAACTGCTGACGATTATATTGTCATCGGTCTAGCTACTTGCTTTATTAAGGAAGATGGTGAAGTTCATCAAGTCGATGTAATTGAACCAATTCCCTCAGCGTCTTTAGAAGCGCTTTTGAAGGGTATCCCTACATCTTACAAATATGCTTGTGCAACTACTTTAGGTTCAGTAGTTAACAAAGATGAGCCAATTTTACCAGCAGGCTTTCCCGACTCGGCTCAGTTCGCAGATGAATTTGCACCACGAGTATTTGCAGCAGCGCGTACATACAAGCGTCGAGAAAGTGCGAAATCATTGATTCCTCTAGGCACAACCTATACAGATTTTAAATATTCCCTTGACCGCAAGCGGGTATTAAATGCTAGTAGAGTAGTGACGAAAGACGATAACGTCAAACAACATTCTCACACTCACAAAATACTTTAATCTCAGGTAGTTATGTTGAAGCTATATGGTGGGGCTTTTAGCCGCGCATCAATCGTTAAATGGTATTTAGAGGAGCTAGAAGTTCCCTACGAGTTTGTGCTGCTAGATATGCAGGCTGGAGAACACCGCAGTCCTGAATACCTAAAAATCAACCCTTTTGGCAAAGTACCCGCAATTGTAGACGGGGATTTTCAACTTTGGGAATCAGGAGCAATTTTGCTCTATCTAAACGATAAGTATGGTCAAACTTCTCTAACTCCAGAGGAGAGGGGAATATTCTCTCAATGGGTATTATTTGCTAACGCCACTCTTGGCCCTGGTGTTTTTGTAGAAGCTAACCGAGAAAAGGAAATGCCTCGTTTACTAACTCCGTTAAATGAGATTTTCCAACATCAACCCTTTTTGCTGGGTAATGAATTTAGTGTTGCTGATGTTGCTGTCGGCTCAATGTTGGCTTACATTCCTACTATGTTGAAATTAGATTTAAGCGCTTATCCAGCCGTAGTGAACTATATCAAGCAAATTACTGAAAGACCAGCATTTCAAAAAAGTATCGGTAAAAGGTAGTGAACAATTTGAATCGCTAACTGTTGACTGTTGACTGTTGACTGTTGACTGATTAAAAAAAATAAAAAAGCGGGTAGATATGTCATAATTTCCCCGCTTTTTTATGTTTGAAATTGGCTTTTAACGATAATTAGTGAATTGCAAAGCTACAGGATAATCTTCTTGCTTTAATCGTTGAATAACTACTTGCAAATCATCTTTGGATTTAGCAGATACTCGCACAGCATCACCTTGAATCGAGGCTTGAACCTTCTTAAATTCATCTCGAATCAACTTAGAGATTTGCTTGGCGATATCTTGACTAATACCTTTTTTGAGAGTGATTTCTTGACGAACACGATTACCACTAGCTGAGTCTACTTTGCCAAAATCAAAGATTTTTTGTGAGAGATTACGTTTTGCGGCTTTTTCCCGAAGAATGTTGTGAACAGACTCTAGGGTAAACTCGCTATCCGTACCAATGGTAATCTTTTCTTCACCCAATTCCACAGTTGTCTGAGTATCTTTGAGGTCGTAACGACTTTTAAGTTCTCGGTCGACTTGATCAACAGCGTTAACTAATTCCTGCCGATCAAAATCGCTCACAATGTCAAAGGAATAAGTGGAAGCCATAAAAAATGTCTAGTTTGCGATTTTTGATTTTAGATGAAGGATAGAGTATGGATTGAGGAAAGTTCCACTCCCCAATTAACTGTTAGCTTGTATGATACTCAAAATAAACAGAGTCGCACTGCTAGTAGAGGCAGTGGCAAACATCAACGATCGCAAAAGCGGTATATTCAAAATATAGAAGATAGAGTATAGCAAACGAGCCACAACAAAGGCGATCGCAGCCCAAATGGCTATCGGGGAATTTACACCTGTAACATAAGCCATCAGTGCGGCTGCACTAAAAATCATAAACGCCTCAAAAGAGTTTTGGTGCGCCCATGTAGCCCGTTGCCCATAAGGTGGTAACTTATCGAACATAGCGCGTGGAGCAGAAACATCATACCCAAAACGCGCACGAGCATAACCTACCACCAAAAATGGTAGATAAATTAAAACCGCAGCTGCGGCAATAGAATATAAGAAAATAATCATGTTTTATGGTTATTAGTCATTAGTCATTAGTCATCAGTCAATAGTTTAGATGTTTGACTGTGCCAATTTTAGATTTTGGATTGTGGATTTTGGATTGCTTCGTTGGTACAAGCCCTGTCGCTTGTAGGCGAGCAAATTTAAAATTGCAAATCTAAAATCCCCCAGTTACACCTGAGTCAATCTAAAATCGCAAATCTAAAATCCAAAATTGTTTGACTGCTGACTAATCAAAGTAGAAAAGTGTCACCACCTTTCTTTGTTCTTCCGCATCTCCACAAGTTTGTAGTAGAGTCCGGCTGTCATGGAATGCAAAGCAGATAAGCTGCTGGCATCGAGAAACGATTTCTTTATTGCACAAGTAACTGGCTTCAGCGAGAGACAAGTTATCATTACTAGGATTTTCTACTAGGTGCATCACTTGTTCTAGTTGCTGGCGCGATTCTTGGGGCTGACGTTCCAAGCTTTGAGGTAAAATTACCGTCAGCAAATTGGGGTCAGCACGCATTGCGCCCTTAATGGCAGCTGAGTTAGTACCGGTAGCACCAGAGGTAATGACTCGATTCCCTGACAAAACCAAGGCATAAGTCATCATTTCGATTAGATTCTGATGCGTAATCGGCACATGACGGGAACCCAACAAAGCGATTCGTTTAGAACCTGTTTGCTGGATTGTCGCCAGTTCTTGCGCTAACGTATCGAGGTTAATAAGGTCTATTGACTGGCTCAAAGACGGAAATGTTCAGATTAAACAACCAAGTTATTTTACCAAAGAGCGTGTAAGTGCGAAGCGAAGTTAAATCAGAATTTTGTGAAGGGAGTGGGGAGTAGGGAGTGGGGGAAGATGAGGGAGTGGGGGGAGCAGAACTAATTACTGTTGACTGTTGACTATGAAATGTTGACTATGAACTGTTGACTATGAACTGTTGACTAATGACTAGTAACAGGCGTTAACCCAAGTTTAGACAGTAGCCGATCGCAGTCAAAATGCTCTGCCATTAACTGACGAATGCAGTGTACTTTAATGGGTTCGTGGACGCGCACTTGACCGAAGGTACGGTCAACAATTTCCACAGTAGTTAGGGTATCCAAATCAACGGATAAGATGGGGATTTCTAATTCTTCAGCACGGCTAAGAATAAACTGTGGGGGAGGTAATTGTCCGGTGAGGATGAGGCATTGAGTAGAGGTTTCTAAGGCTGCTTGCTGAATTTCTACGCGATCGCCGCCTGTAACTACTGCCATATTGCGGCGTTTGCGGAAGTATTTTACTGCCGCGTTGACGTTCATAGCGCCAATTGCTAGGCTTTCCACCATCAAATCTAAGCGATCACTCCGACATAGAACTTCGGCGTTGAGCTGTTTGACTAATTCGCCTACGCTGACGCTGCGGAGTAAGTCGTTTTTCGGTAGTGTTGCTAGTACGGCAATACCATGCTGTTCTAGATAAGGACGGACAAAATTATTCACCATTTCTAACTCGTTAGTGGGGATATCGTTGATGACAACACCAATCAAGCGATCGCCCACACGTTGTTTAGCAGATAATACAGGCTCAATAGACATCAGCGAACTGTAACGGCTTACCAATAGCACAGAAGCATCTAGAACATCTGCTACTTGTAGTAAAGACAAATCAAACAAATAGCCTTCCGACAAATCTCCAGGCCCTTCTAGTACAACTAAGTCCCCACGGGGAATTTGTAAATATTGCTCTACTAGAGTCTGGTGATAATCAGTTGTGTCTTCGCCAAACAGACGCTTCTGCACACTAACTTCATCTAAAGCCAGTATTGTGGGAGCGATGCGGTTTGCCGATAGGTTGAGACTATGAGTAATAAACTGGACATCTTCTTCAACTACAGTGCCTTCCGACTTACTCAAACTATTACCTAATGGTTTGCCGTAAGCAATGTCTAATCCCTTTTGCTGTAACTGATGAGACAATCCCAGAACTGTTGCGGACTTACCGCTATAAGTCTCAGTTGAGCCAATCAGCAAATATTTAGCAGACTTTGGCACACGCGCACTCCTAATTTCAAAAGGCAATAAAACCAGTCAGGTGTTTACTAATTTTAATTGGTTCTGGCAGAAACCTCAGACGTTTTTAGAAAGTATTTTTTGGAAATGTACTTTTTTTAGGTAATCAAATTCATCAAATACTAAATATTTTTACTGCTCCAAGGTATCAGTTGTTTTAGAGACATTTTATTAGTCCATCTGCTTTTAGACAGGTTAACAACATATTTCGCCACCAACTACTGACCACCCACAAAATTGATAGTTCCCTTTTAGGTAAATATTTATAGTATTAAATATAAAAAATTAATTTATCTTAAATAAAAGTTTGAATAAATAAAAGTATAAGAGCATAACTTAAAGGATATATTTCCGTTGCTAAACTCTTATACTTAATATATACAAAAGATGTTTACTCATCTATACGCAGGAGTTTGCGGTAAAAAGATTGGGAGAAATCTGTTAGCTTATAACGTTTATGATTTTCCATTAATTCGATTAAAAAACTGATAAATTCAAAACTTGCCATCATTACTTCATAACTCAACTCAGCGTTCCCATCAAACTGCATCCGGCAACGTGTCAAATCTGAAGGTAAAGTAGCAACGTTCCAAGAAGCAACAAAGGGAATATTGTCACCTGCTTCTATTTTACGTTGCCCTTCGAGAACGCCTTTTTGATAAAGACTGATAGCAACGGGTAAAAGGTTACGCTTAGTACCTTGAATATAAGGTAAGTAGACATTCGCTTGTTGTGGCGTGGCAGGCTGGAGTTGCTCAAGAGACATCTTTGGCTATTCCTCAAGTTAATCGACAACTAGGGGTATCAGTCGTTGTCAATAGTATTCCCAAAAATTTTTGATTGTTCACATATGTGGGGAGTAGGGAGTGGGGGAAGATGTGGTTCTCTTTCAGAGACGCTAACGCGAACGGCTACGCTCACCAACCGGGAGATGAGGGAGAGAGGGGAGACAATAATTATTACTGCCTTTTGACTATGAACTGTTGACTAATGACTATGCAATACGGTTCGGTTAAAGGGGAAAGGCGAAGGGGAAAAGGGAAGAAAAAACCTTTAACCCTTACCCTTTAACCTTTTCCCTAAACCAATTATTAGTTCAAAATGCTTATCCGAACCGTATTGAATGACTATGGACTAATGACTAATGACTAATGACCAATGAGAGTGATAATCCAAGTTACTGCTAAGAAATATTAAAATGTCGGTTAAAATAGGGCAGCATTAGCTTTTTTGAAGCTGGGTGCAATTATTGCCAAAATCCGCTCCTTTAAGTTGTGGATGCTGGTATTGCAGTTTCTAGCAACAATTAACTGTAGTTTGGCGATCGCTCTACCAATCTCAAGCGCAACTCAGAGACGATTTTATCGTGATCAATCATCAGCACTATTTAATAGTCTGATTTCTGAAATAGCTAAGGATGGGCAAAGATGGCTAACGCAGTTCATTGTTAACTGATTCCCAGCTTCTAGTGAGGTGTAGACAAATACTGGTTTTTGAATCAAGTAACTTATGCCAGCCAATCCCTGGCCCGACAACGATTCCTACAAAGAGCTTGATCCACTCAATTCCCTGTTATCTGACCTCTCAATAACTGAGGAAGCAGTAGTGGAAACACGGGATTTATCTCGAACATCCCGGTTCCAAGGACGTAGAGGGAAAGCTGCTCTAGTTTTAACAATTGTCTGGAGTGGCACGATCGCTCTACATTTGGCTTCTTGGGGTTTTATTTTCATACTAGGGCTGACTACCATTTTAGGTATTCATGCTTTAGGAGTAATTTTTGCTCGTCCCCGCCACCATCAAAAAGAGATCCAGGGTAATTTACCTTTTGTATCTATATTGGTAGCCGCGAAAAATGAAGAAGCTGTCATTGCGAAATTAGCGAAAAATCTTTGTAATCTGGAATATCCCAACGGGCAATACGAAGTTTGGATAATTGACGATAATAGTACAGATAAAACCTCCGAAGTCTTAGCAGAAGTGGCAAAAGAGTGTGACAAACTCAAAGTCCTTAGACGTTCTGCTCAAGCTACTGGTGGAAAATCGGGGGCTTTAAATCAGGTTTTACCATTAACTAAAGGTGAAATCATCGCCGTGTTTGATGCTGATGCTCAAGTGGCATCAGATATGTTACTTCATGTAGTACCGTTGTTTCAACGCGAAAAGGTGGGGGCGGTGCAGGTGCGAAAAGCCATCGCCAACGCCAGAGAGAATTTCTGGACAAAAGGGCAAATGGCGGAAATGGCTCTGGATATGTGGTTCCAGCAGCAACGCACAGCCTTGGGAGGTATTGGAGAACTGCGGGGGAATGGTCAATTTGTACGCCGTCAAGCTTTAGATAGCTGTGGTGGTTGGAATGAAGAAACAATCACCGATGATTTGGATCTGACTTTCCGCCTGCATCTTGACAAATGGGATATTGAATGCTTATTTTACCCAGCAGTGCAAGAAGAAGGCGTAACAACGGCGATCGCCCTTTGGCATCAACGCAATCGTTGGGCGGAAGGCGGTTATCAACGCTATTTAGACTATTGGGATTTGATTCTCAAAAATCGCATGGGAACCAGGAAAACCTGGGATATGCTCATGTTTATGCTGACGATGTATATTTTACCGACAGCAGCAATTCCCGACGTACTAATGGCGATCGCTCGTCATCGCCCGCCAATGCTAGGCCCGGTAACAGGTTTATCTGTAACCATGTCCGTTGTTGGGATGTTTGCTGGTTTACGCCGCATCCGCCAAGAGCAAAAATTCCAAGTTCACACCCCCTTTGTGCTTTTACTGCAAACAGTACGCGGCACATTATATATGCTGCACTGGCTAGTAGTTATGAGCAGTACCACAGCGCGGATGTCCTTCCGACCCAAGCGTTTAAAGTGGGTAAAAACTGTACATACGGGAACTGGCGAATAATTCTCTTAAACAATTCAAAATACAAAATGCAAAGTCCAAAAATATACGATTGGATTTTGCATTTTTTTATATTTGATCATTAGTCATTAGTCATTAGTCAAAAGACAGGAAGCATAACTCTTTAAATTTTGAATTTTGAATTGATTACTCATCTTCTAAATCCGAGTCATCTGTCCATTCAGATGTAGCGATCTCGGTTAATGCTTCGCCATCGTCGCCAAATCTGATAATTTGCCCATCAAAAAATTGTGCTAGACGTTGGGCGGCGATCGCAACTTCGTCAGTTTCCCACTCAACTATAGGTGCTTTATTCGGGGCGGCTTGTGTTGTTTTTGCCCCTCCACTATTTGAGGTTGCTGGCGGTGTTTTTTGTGTAAGTGGGGGTGTACTGGTTTGTGGTGGAGGAGTGGCTGGCTTTCCGTTGTTAAAAGTTGGTGGAGGTGGCTGTTGTACGGTAGAAGAAGGTTTATGGCCGTTACCGTTATTAGTGTTGGCTGATGGCGTTTTTTTTACTGTGGAAGTTTTAATGGCGTTATTACTTTCTAAAGTTACCTGAACTCCACGATTAAAAGTCTGTTGGAAAGCGGCCGTAATTGTTGGTAAGTCTAATTTAACTTTGTCATACCATTTAGGTTGGACACCAACACGAGCTGTTGCGCCATTAAACTCAATCAGACTACACATTTGACCTAGTAAAGACCGTCTAGATATTGGTTCAATACTGGTGACTACTCGTTGCCAAATTTGGGCTAAGTCAAGTTCTCCTGTATCAATTACTTCTTCAGTTACAGGGGAAGTAGATTGTTCAACTGGGTTCTGTAGTGGTGCTTTGGTTTCTGGGGTAGTTGGAGGTTTAGTGTTAACTTCCTGTGAAACTGGGGATACAGACCTGTTATTAAGTTCTGACTGGCTGGAGGATGGTGGGGTTGAGGGTATGTATTGGGGGGGAGGATTTTGTGCGGCTGGTTTTTGAGGAACTGTTTGTGGTGATGCTGAACGGTTATTGTTTGATGTAGGGATTATGGTTGTAGGTTGTATGTTGGCGCTGGGTGATAGTCCTAGTAATGTCACTTCCAACCATAAGCGGGGTTGGGTGGTGTGTTTAATTTGTAGTTCTGCTTCTTGTAGGTGTTTCTGCCCTAGCAAGATTGTAGTTATGGGCAATGATTGGGCTGACTCAACTAGGGATTTCCAAGTTTGTTGAGTGCAAGCTACTAAATCATGGCGATTGGGGGCTGTTTTGGCTATGAGTAAGTCGCGGTAGAAGGCGGCTAGGTTTTGCAGAATGGTTAAGGGTTCTCGACCGCGATCTAAGATTTGCCTAGCACAGTCTAATACTCCTTCTGGGTTATCTTGGGCGATCGCTTCTAGCAACATCAACAAGTCGCGTTCACTAACTGAACCGACTAAATCCCATACTTTATCCGGTGTGACTTCATTAGGTAATAAGGCTAACTGGTCGAGTAAGCTTTCTGCGTCCCGTAATCCACCTTGGGATAATTGGGCTACCAATGTTACAGCTTCTTGGGAAATACTAATATTTTCTTTGGAGGCGATCGCACTTAAATGCTTCACCATCGCCTCTAGTTGAATGCGTCTAAAATCAAATCTCTGGCAACGAGAAATGATTGTCGCTAATACTCGTTGTGGGTCAGTTGTGGCTAATACAAAAACTACGTGTTTAGGTGGTTCTTCCAGTGTCTTTAGTAGCGCATTGAACGCCGCACTACTGAGCATATGGCATTCATCGACCACGTAAACTTTATAACGGCACTGTACAGGGGCAAACTGGGCTTTTTCAATCAGTTCGCGGATGTTGTCTACACCTGTATTACTTGCGGCATCAATTTCGATTACGTCGAGGGAGTAGCCTTTAGTGATTCCCTGACAAACATCACAAACCCCACAGGGTTCGGCTGTGGGTTTGTCACTTTTAAGACAGTTGAGGGATTTGGCAAGAATCCGGGCGCTGGAGGTTTTACCTGTACCTCTAGGGCCTGTAAATAAATATGCTGGGGCTATTTTAGCTGTGCGGATAGCGTTTGTGAGAGTGGTAGCGATCGCCTCTTGCCCCACCAGTTCAGCAAAACTCTTTGGGCGATACTTGTGGTGCAGGGGTTCATAAGACATGGTTAGGAAAAAGTCAATACCTTTTAGGGTTGATTTAGGAAGCAGTTTGCCTTAAATTTACTTACACCCCATCGTTAGTATTTTTTCCCCAAAGAGTCTGAACATTTTGAATGGTGAATGAAGTTAAACCATTTTAAACTTTGCCACATATATTGGAAACTGTGGCATACCCTAGAAGAGAATTAGTGAATGCGATCGCTAGCTTTAGGCGGCGGCTACAATCTTAGGGGAAACAATAGTAGATGGTACAGCAAATGCTCAGGCGGCTCGTCCAATGGCTGAAAAGTTTTTTTCAACGCTTGTTTGGTGGTGGTAAGAAAAAGACTGCGGTTAGAACTAGTCCTACCGCGACAAAACAACCAGCACCACCCCTCAGTGATACAGATTTAGAATTTCTGTTTACTGAACTGCTTGAAGGAGTGCATCAGGCGCGAGGCGAAGCTTGGGCTGTTAAATGGCTACAAAATATTGAGAATCGTGTCACGACTGCACAATGGGTAGATTGGTTAAAACGTTTTGGCGAAAAATTACTAGCATCCTCCTCACCAAATAATGAATTAGCAGCTCGATTAGTCCAACTGGGTGAATTGGGTGTTGGGGAAATAGGCGATGTCGCCTACGACATTGGTATGCAGGTGTTAAGCCGCAATCAAGGCGAACCCATCTGGGAATACGATGGCCCAGACCTTGATAGTACTAATGTATTATATACAGAGGAAAGCGTTTCCGCAACTGAGGAAAACCCAGAGGGAGAATATCAAACCGTCACCCTTGATCAGTTGTTTATCATGTTGCAGCAAGATGATAACCTCCGCCAACAGATAGCCGAACAGCTAGGAATAGAAACAGACGATCCGCAAGCTATTGTGGAAACTTTGATGAGTCAATATCATGCGGGTCAGGAAGCTGAGGGTGGGGAGTAGGAATCCCTCAATTATGGAAAACTATGTTAACTTTCGTAGATTCCACGGAAATTATGAGTTATCATGATGTCCTTAAACACAACGGTCTAATTTAAGACATTTTGAAAGCGTAAATGTCAGCAATATTAATGTGTTTACCCCCTGCCTAGTTGGTGAATGCAGTTTAACCACTGCCTTCGACTATACAATCTACGTTAAGTAAAATTTAAGAGTATGACAAATGCTCACTCGGCTATTTCAGTGGCTTAAAACTTTTGACAAACACCCAGTTGATAATCCACAAACTGATTATTTTAAGGGTGTCAATAAACAGGTGGCAGAAAGACCACCTGAACTAACTAATGCGGATTTGGAATTGCTGTTTACTCAACTGCTGCAAGGTGTAGAACAAGGACGAGAACAGCAATGGGCAGTTAAGTTTTTGCAACGGATGGAAGACCGTATTAGTGTTGAGCGCTGGATAGATTGGTTATTATTATTTGGTGAAAAACTATTAATCTCACCTGCACCAAATCATGATTTAGGTAGAAAAATGGTGCAGTTGGGTGAATTAGAAATTGGGAAGGTGGGAGAACTTTCCTACGATATTGGTATCCGTTTGCTAAATAAGGAATTTATTGAACTAAATGGATTTAATCAGGAACAAGAAATATCTTCGGCTACAGCCTTAGAACTTAACGAACATACTCTAGATTCGCCTGGACAAGAATTAATTCGTAACTTGGG
The DNA here is from genome assembly GCF_019976755.1 of Nostoc sp. MS1. Classification (NCBI taxonomy): domain Bacteria; kingdom Bacillati; phylum Cyanobacteriota; class Cyanophyceae; order Nostocales; family Nostocaceae; genus Nostoc; species Nostoc sp. MS1. Next base: position 2,669,706 of record NZ_AP023441.1, on the reverse strand, counting down.
AGATTTATTGTGGGAGTCGGAAGAACCACAAGTTAAGGCTTCTAAAGCAGCACCAGAGATTGAGACTGTTAATAATATAGATACAATTAGTAATTTACAACAATTGAGTTGGGAATATCAAATTACACCCAACGAATTAGTTCATGAAGATACAATTAGTAGTTTACAAGAATTGAGTTGGGAATATCAAATAAACCCAACTGAACCAGTAGAAGAATATAGAAGTGAACAAGTACATGAACAAAGTTGGGAAGATACCACAACAGAAGTTGAATTAGATAATGAAAATACAACAGAAATAAGTTGGGAATATCCCACAGCCTGGGCTAAATCAGTAGATGAAACCTCACAAAACAATTCACAAGGACATACTTGGGAATATACAACAGCGTCGAATCAACCAGTGGATGAAACAATAGACAATTCACAAGAACATACTTGGGAATATCAAGAAGTAGAATTTACAGCACCAGCTTTACTAATGCCAGCACAGGAAGATGTTATTAGTAACTTAGGCGAACTGGCATTGGATTATAGGCAACAAAATTCAGCAGCTATAATATCTACACAAAGTGATTGGGATCAGTCTTTAGTTAATCTAGAACCTAATGTTGCTTATACTTTAGATGAATTAATGGTGCGGCTGGATCAAAGTACAAATTTAGTCCAGCAATTGGCGGCTAATTTAATCATGCAAACTAACCAGTCGCCTACTACTACCAGTGAACAATCCAATGCGTTTATTAAGGCTCAGGCGCTATATTACCAAGGGTTGCAGTTAGCAAAAACGGGTGATTTATCAGGAGCGATCGCCGCCTATGAACAAGCAATTCAATTATACCCCAACTCTTACGAATACTGGTTTAATCGTGGTTTAACTCTGTTCCATTTAGAACAGTTTGTGGAAGCGATCGCCTCTTATGACCAAGCCATCGAACTCAAGCCTGATTATTACAAAGCTTGGTACAACCGAGGCGGGACTTTAGGACAATTGGGATTGTATGAGGAAGCGATCGCCTCATTTAAACAAGCAATTACCATCCAGCCGGATACGCCGGAAGTGTGGTCTAGTAAAGGCTGGGCGGAATTAAAGGTGGGGCAAATTACTGAAGCGATCGCCTCTTATGACGAAGCTTTGGCTTTATCACCCGATGACCCAGAAAATTGGTATTACCGAGGAATTGCTTTAGGTATCGATGAACAATACCAAGCAGCGATCGCTTCTTATGATAAAGCCTTGGAAATTTACCCGGACTTCCACGAAGTTTGGATTGATCGGGGTGTGGTGTTATTTAACTTAAAACAATGGTCAGATGCGATCGCCTCTTGGGATCAGGCTTTATCTACACAGCCAGATTTTTACCTAGCATGGTATAATCGGGGTGTGGCTTTAGAAAACTTAGGTGGTCGTGAAGAAGCGATCGCATCCTATAAGCAAGCGATCGCGATTAAGCCAGATTTCCACTTAGCTTGGTATAACCAAGCGGTGGCGTTGTTTTATTTAGAAAGATATTTAGAAGCGATCGTTTGTTATGACAACGCTTTACAATTCAAGCCTGATTACTGGGAAGCTTGGATTGGGAGAGGGACGGCTGTTGGTAATTTGAGTGAGACAGAAACGCCGTTAAATTTATTGACTGCGATCGCCACAAATAATTCTGCGTTGAAATTAGCTGGTCATGAAGGTAAATTAGCTAGTTATCAGGAAGGTTTAAAGCATATCCGCCCAGATACACACCCAGAAGGTTGGGGGAGATTGCATTTGGCGATCGCTAATACATACTACGAACAAGGTAAAAAACATTCCACATCTCGTAACTATTGGCGCAAAGCCGTCACTGAATATAATCAAGCCTTACTAACACTGACAATTGCTGGTTTTCCTCAGTTACATTTAGAAGTTTTACAATCCCTAGTTAAAGCATTACTAGGACTAGGACAAACAGCACAAGCCCAAGAACTACAGCAACGCGGCGCAAATTTATTACAAAAATTACTTAATGAACCAGGGCGCAGTAGTGAAATTAAAAAACAATTAGCCTTGAAATTTGCAGGATTTACTCAATTAGCTGTTGATATATCTGTAGAATATGGTGATTTAGTAGAAGCTTGGGAAATTGCCGAACAAGGAAAAAAAGCCTGTTTTACTTGGCAATTATCTGGATGGAATGCAGACATTCGCCCCTTAAATTATCGCTCAGTTCAACCACTACTCAATTCCCACACGGCAATTATTTATTGGCATCTTAGCCCAGTTGCATTACACACATTCATTATCAAAGACCAAGCCCCATCACCAATTCTCGTTTTTACACCAGTTCAAGATACTGGAACTATTAGCGCTACACCCCTACAAGATTTACCATTACCCGAAGCCAACAGACGGCTAATTGCATTTGAAAATTGGTTAGAAGATTGGCAACAAACCTATCAAGCATATCGCCAGCAAGCTCAAGACCAACAAAGTAAAAATAATCATCCTTGGCGCGTAGAAATGGAAGAGAGATTGTTGCAATTAAGGAATATTTTAGAAATTGACACAATTCAACAAGAACTGGAAGGTATTACCGAACTAATCTTAGTTCCCCACCGCGATTTATTTAAACTACCTCTACATTCTTTATTTCATGTAAATTCAGCCACAGAAGAAATCTCAATTTTAAATATTAGTTATTTACCAAATATTCAAACAGGATTATCAGTAAAAAATACAGACATTGCCCAGTTTGATAACCAAGTCTTCTTAAGTGTGGAATACCCTGAAAATACAGTTTATCCTACCTTGAGGTTTGCTAACCTAGAAGCCGAAGTTGTTAGTCAGATGTTTACAAACCGTCTCCGCATCCAAGGTAGGGACGCTACAAAAATTAACTTTGAAGATGCTTTCTTTGCAAAATACAATATATTGCATTTTTCAGGTCAGGCAATTAATATTGCAGTTGAGCCTAAAGCATCAGAATTAGTATTAGCGGGTCAAGATAAGTTTACTTTAGAAGAAATCTGCGAAACGAATTTATCAACATATAACTTAGTTACTCTTTCTCATTGTGAAACTGTAGCTAATAATCAAATAACTACAGGTGAATATATAGACTTAGTGAGTGCTTTCTTCCATAAAGGTGTTCCTCATGTAATTAGTACTCTCTGGACAATAGAATCATCTGCCAGTGCCTTAGTAATTATTGAGTTTTACCGCCGACTAAAATTAGTACAATCAGCAAGCACAGCTTTAACAGAAGCTACTCTTTGGTTAAGAGAATTAACAGCAGCAGAACTAACACAATGGTATGAAGATTTGCTCAAAAATCTTGATCCAGATGAAATAAAAATCAAAGCTTACTTAGCCACCCATTTATATAGAATTAGTAAAATGCCCCCCGATAAAAAACTTTATTCTCATCCTTATTATTGGGCAGCTTTCGTGATTACAGGTAAGCCCGGAAAATCCCTAAGCTATTATCTCCATACCAACAATTAAAATACAGCACAGGTTAGCAATTGATAATTGCTAAAAGTAAAAACTTGTACCCATCACTGGCATGATGGAACTGTATATTAATTACGAATTACGTAGTCGCAAGCCTTCTCTACGAGACGCTACGCGATGTCGCAGACTATTACGAATTACAAATTATTATGTCTCTCCAAATTTACGGAATCCCTAACTGCGGGACTTGTAAAAAAGCCTTAAGCTGGCTACAAAATAATAATGTTGACTATGAATTTATTAACACCAAAGAGAATCCTCCAACAAATGAATTAATCAAAGGTTGGGTGAAAGCTTTAGGTTCTGCACCCATGCGTAATACTTCTGGTCAATCTTATCGCGCTTTGGGTGATGAAAAAAAGAACTGGACTGATGAACAATGGATTGAAGCATTTGCAAAGGATGCAATGCTACTCAAACGCCCACTTTTTGTTATCGATGGTACAGCCGTCGCGGTAGGCTTTAGAGATGAGAAAGTAATTAAAGAGAAATTAAATATAACTGGATAAATAATTAAGCTATGTAGTAAAGACTTTAGTCCTCAAAAAAGACGGCTCTTGCGTTGGTTTTATGGTACGGCATTAAAATAGCCGTTTTATAGAAAGGCTCAAAAATCTAAAATCCAGTCATAATAAGGAATATAAGCTCTGACTAGATTTTATTTATTATTCGACTCCATAAAAGGAACTGAAGAGCCAAAAATACTAAAGTCTTTACTATAAATTACATATTAAACTATCGGCATATACTTGATTGATATTGTGGACTGCTTTGTAATAATCTTGGAGGATTACGGTTCCATGTAGCAATGACTATACCTAAAGTAGAAAGTGAGACAATCGTAATACAACTCAGCCATCTAATTTGATGACGTAAAGCCTTAACCTCAAGCATCGCATTTTCTGCTGGTAAAAGTTGAGGTTGTTGAATTGTTGAGGCTTCAACAGCTATTTCTTGAGCCACAGCAATGGGATTTTCAAAAGCTACCTGAGTGTATAACCAATTGGCAATTAATTGAGGGCAATTTTTCTTAAACCAGTGCCACGCATAAATTTTAAATACAGGTTTAGACATCCGAGCGATTGATTTCAATACTCGATTAAAAGGTCGATAGCGAAACCTTTGGTTAATAAAGTTGACTGCACCAATATCATAAAGGCTATCTAAAATCAGTTTAATTGTAGCTTCTTCATTCTCAGATAAGTTGAGTAGCAAAAGCTGGACATCTCGCATTCGCTGTTTTTCAATTTGCTTACGAGCTAATTGATCTGAAGAACTTATTGAGTGATTTAAAGATTGGTTTCTAATTATAGTCATATTAAAAAAATAACAAACATGATAGTCAGTACATGAGTAACCAAAGAGAGAAATATATTAGCTATCAAACTAGTCCTTATATTGATAATTTATTAGTAATCCATCGCAAGATATAGATATAAAAAACTTTTGGAAGAAATTCAGTTATGAAAACAAGACATTTTTGACAATTGGCTAACTACTCATAGTATAAAACAGTACTAAAAATTAAACTAAACTTAGGATGCCCTCAGAAAAAGTATGGGTAACATGCCACTACTTGCATTTCGCGTATTAGTTCTCGTAAAGTACCCGTAACAGTGCTGATTTACCAGTTATTTACCACTGTTTACTTGAGACTATTTTGCATAGTGAATTACTAAAGACAATGCCTGTACGCCAAACCCTATTAACACCTGAGATCCAACTGTCTTACTTGGAATGGAATCAAGGTGGAAAAGAACCTTTGCTGCTATTACATGGTTTAGGCGATCATGCCTTAGTTTGGTCTAGTTTAGGAGATTATTTAGCGGCAGACTACCACATAGTAGCGCCAGATATGCGGGGTCATGGCGAAAGCAGCAAGCCAGAGAAAGATTATAGCTTTGAGAGTGCGATCGCCGACCTAGAAGCCCTCATGGATCATGTAGGCTGGACATCAGCCCACATCGTCAGCCATTCATGGACAGGTAAATTAGCAGTCATTTGGGCAAGGCAAAATCCCCAACGCCTGCGGAGTATGGTGTTAATTGACCCCATCTTCATTTGGAAAATGCCCAACCTATTTCGGCTAACATTTCCCCTGCTTTACCGCTTCTTATCCTTCCTCAAAGCAATGGGGCCTTTTACCAGCTACGAACAAGCCGAACAAACAGCACAACAATTAAACCAATTCCAAGGCTGGAGTCCTTTACAACAACAAGTCTTTCAAGCTGGAATCGAACAGAAACCCGATGGTAGCTGGGGTAGCAAATTTACCATAGCCGCCCGTGATGGCATTTTTGATGATGTATTGCGCGTACCTGGCTTCACCATTTCCCTAGACACTCCAGCCTTGTTCATCCAACCAGAACAGGGACTAAACCGCCAGGAATGGCAAATCAAACCCTACAAAACCTATCTTAAAAACTTCCGCCTGTGCCAAACACCCGGTAATCACTGGCCTTTCTTAACCGCACCACAGACATTCAATCAAACAATAGCAGCATTCTTAGCAGAATGTCAGGAAAAGCAATCTCATCATTGATAGATAGATAAGCAGGGAATACAGTTGACAGCGATGCACTGAGCTTGTCGTACCACTCCGTGGTTCGCGGTAGCGTTGCGTAGCAAAGCAAGCTACGCGGAGCGTCTGTCTACGACACGCTTGCGCGAACGCAGAGAAGTGTTGACAGTTAACAGTTGACAGTTGACCAATGACTAATGACTATGGACTAATGACTATGGACTAATGACTAATGACTCTTTTTGTATAAATCCAGTTTGCCCCAAGCCTAACCATCCCGGTAACAACGAAAACCGATTTTGTCAAAGTTGTGGTTCCCAATTGGAATTGCTAGGACGCTATCGGGTAAAGCAATTTTTAAATGATACAACAGGCATTGCCGCAATTTATGAAGCCTACGAACAAAACACAGCCAAAATACTCAAAGTCCTCAAAGCTAATTACGCCAGTGATTCTCAAGCAGTAGAACAATTTCGCCAAGAAGCGGTGGTTTTAGGACAGCTAAATCATTCGGGTATTCCTAAAGTTGATAGCTACTTCCAACATCAAACCAGAAATGGAACGATTCTGCACTGCATCGTTACAGAGAAAATCACTGGAACGAACTTAGAAGATTGGCTACAACAGCAACACTATCAGCCGATTTCCCAAACACAAGCTATCACTTGGTTAATACAGTTAGCAGAGGTTTTAGATTTAGTACATAGCAAACTATACCTGCACTTAGATATTAAACCATCTAATATTCTGCTCCAACCTGACGGGAAGGTAGTTTTGATTAACTTTGGTGCAGAGAGAATTTATGCTAATGGAACCACTACACCAACCTTATTATCTGGTTACAGCGCTCCAGAACAGATGAACGGAGAAGCTGTACCGAAATCTGATTTTTTTAGTTTGGGACGTACTTTTGTCTTTTTACTCACAGGACAACATCCCTTAGATATGTATGATGTTCACCAAAACTCACTGCATTGGCGTAACCATACTAAACAAATTTCACCTTCGTTATTGAATTTAATTGATTGGTTAATAGCACCAGAATTAAAAAATCGTCCGACAAACGCTAAGGGAATTTTACAGCGTCTACGAGATATTGAGCAGCAAGTTAGTGTTCCAGAATCACCTAAAACTGAACAACACACTCAGCTAAAACATCAAATTTCTTCACAATCCTCTATTAAAAACCTTAAAAAAGTTCCGTTAACCGCATTTTGTGCCGCCCTTTTAGTTTCAGTAGGGTTGCTAAGTTTAGTTAGTTTCTGGATAAGCTATCCCAGATTTACCTTATTACCACCACCAAGCCAATCACCACAAAGAAAAGGCAAGATTGCTTACTTTTCTTATGAAGCAGGTAAAGATAATCAAGGACGGTATGCTAAATTTAATATAGCTGTTTTATCAATGGAATATAAATGGCTTTCTGGCAGTAATTTTCAAATTAAAAATAATGATAGAGTAATTAGCCTTGATGTTTTAAAGTTACGTTTGGAGCAAGAAGGCATACAGGAAATAATGGAAAATCCAGAGGAAATTATCTCTGTAGGAACTGCTTCTTGTGAAGGTAATATAACAGTTGCTCAACGCAAAGCTTTCGAGCGATCGCAACAGATTCAAAACCTAGTAAAAAGACTATTTCAAAGTACACCAAGCGTTAAAAATTACCGCTTATTAAATTTAGGGCAATTTCAAGCTGTGGATTGTCAAAGTAATCGAGATTTAACTGCATATCAAAGCAGTGTCATTATTATAGGTGTAAAAAGACAATCTAAAGCTGTAGTCATTGACGAGGCTTTGCGAGATAGATTAGAAAATAAACCCTTTGGGGATTTTAAATTAGAAGATTATTCTTTAGGTTCTGTAGATAAATTTAAGACAATATCAAGTAAAATGTAACATTGTTTTTTGGGTGCGATCGCTCACTAATAAATTTATGGAGATTGAAGATTTAAAAGGAGAGGGTTCTTCCATATACCGTGAAAAGTCAGATGCCATTTTGGTATAGTCTGGATTTATGGCAGTGTAACAGTATAAGATTTACTTGATACTGATATTTTGCACCACTCTCTTATTGACAAAATAAAAGTCCCAAAAGCTTGTTATTTAGTAGTAGGTTGGACAGTGCAGCGCCACCTGCTGATTGAGAAGGTGCAAGATATGGAATAAGTAGTCTTCTATGCTTGCTTTAAATCTGAAATAAAACAATATGGATGCACATCTAACTCCAGACGAAATTAACTCACTACGCAAATCACTCAAAGAATATCAACCAGCTAACAAAGCCATTGATACTCTAGAAAATCACAACGGTAATCTCGAAACCTCCTTTGAAGAACTGTGGATAGAGAAAAACGGAACCTCGACTATGGGAGTAAAAGAAATCTGGCAAACTACATTAGAAGTGTTGCGGGAAGAACTTTGCGGAGATGAAGGTTTTCGTGCGCGTTTGAGCGATTATACCAAAAGTCCAGAAAACGCTGTGTTACTTACAGCAGCGATTACATCCCTCATGGCTTTAACCGCAATTCCACTCGATCCATCTATTGCTACTATTATTGTTCTCTACATCTTCAAAATCGGTTTGAATGTCTATTGTCAATATACCGATGAAGGTGATAAGGGAACTTTACCACCAGGAGAATAACTTCGTTAAGCAGCGCGATCGCACTTTACAATCAAGCACGGGCGATCGCATCTCCACAAACCCAAATGCGCTCAATTACTCCCCACTCTTGATTATTGCCTTCTTCAATTCCTCCACCGTTGTCCCGAATATCTTCGCTACCTCATTCAATAAATCTTCATCCTGGGTAGTTTGATAAAAACGGGCAACATTACGCAGCGAAATACCCAAATCATGCTCGTCATTAAACTCAGTTGTAATTATCAAATCTTGTAAGTAATTGGCTTTTGCTTCCTCTAACTCTCCTAATGCTTCTGCTACTTTCCCAAGCTGATAGTAAGTGCTAGCACAAGAATAGCGATCGCCAAATTCGATTTTGATTTCCAGGGCTTGTTGATAATAATCCCTTGCCTGGTCGTATTCTTGCAAATCTTCGGCAACCCTTCCCAACTGGTGGTAAGTCCTAGCACAAGAATAGCGATCGCTAAATTCGATAAATATTTCCAGAGCTTGTTGATGATAATCCCTTGCCTGGTCGTATTGGCGCAAGTCTTCGGCAACCCTTCCCAACTGGTGGTAAGTCCTAGCACACCCATAGAGATCGCCAAATTCGATTTTGATTTCCAGAGCTTGTTGATAATAATCCCTTGCCTGGTCGTATTCGCGCAAGTCTTCGGCAACCCTTCCCAACTGGTGGTAAGTGCCAGCACAAGAATAGCGATCGCTAAATTCGATAAATATTTCCAGGGCTTGTTGATAATAATCCCTTGCCTGGTCGTATTCCCGCAATTCTTGGGCAACGATTCCCAATTGTCCGTAAGTGCCAGCACACTCATAGCGATCGCCAAATTCGATTTTGATTTCCAGGGCTTGTTGATAATAATCCCTTGCCTGGTCGTATTCTCGCAATTCTTCGGCAACCCTTCCCAACTGGTGGTAAGTGCTAGCACAAGAGTAGTGATCGCCAAATTCGATTTTGATTTCCAGGGCTTGTTGATAATAATCCCTGGCTTGGTCGTATTCGCGCAACTGTTGGGCAACACTTCCCAACTGGTGGTAAGTCCTAGCACAAGAGTAGCGATCGCCAAATTCGATGTTGATTTCCAGGGCTTGTTGATAATAATCCCTGGCTTGGTCGTATTCGCGCAACTGTTGGGCAACCATTCCCAACTGGTGGTAAGTGCTAGCACAAGAGTAGCGATTGCCAAATTCGATTTTGATTTCCAGGGCTTGTTGATAATAATCCCTGGCCTGGTCGTATTCTCGCAATTGTTGGGCAATATATCCTAACTGGTGGTAGGTGCTAGCTAAGGAAGACTTGACTTGTGTTAGTTCTACACCTTGGAGTTGTTGAGATAATTCTATAACCCGCAAATAAGATTCTTTTGCTTGGGGATAATTTTGTGTTTTCAAATAACCCATAGCAAGGCGATCAAGTGCCATCAGAATTTCCCAACCCGTCCTACCTGTTCTAATTTCTGGTGGATAAGCAGCTTGTGCCTTACAGACAAATCCCGACAGTTTCAAACTACTTGGAATATCATTAATTAACTCTAAATACTTATCCAAGCAAACGAAAATATCAATAGGTTCTTGTTTCTCTAAACAAATTTCTAAAGCTTTATATAAATTTTCATATTCTAGCCGACAGAATAAAATTCCGAACCGCCTTTCTTCCGGTTCTTTCGATTCCATCAAGTGATTGTAGGAACGAGCTAAACCGATATAGTGGTTTTTAAAACCCTCCTGCAAGGCTTCGCGGGTAGCTGCATCGATTTCTGCTAATTTTGCTTTCAGAAAGAAAGGAAAAACTGGTTGAATTTGTAGTAATTTTTCTTCTCCTCTCCTCGCAGAGGAGTTAGAGGAGATATCAGAAAGCAAACCCCAATTGATCGCTTCTTGAATTGCCTCATCAAATCCATCAAAATCATAAGCTTGAAACGGCTCTAACTTCTTTAATTCCTTGGCATAATTAGGAATATCGCCTCTATCAATAAACCCGCTAAAAGGAGCCAAACACAATAATAACTTCTGAGCCTCCGGTGATAAATTACTATGGGAATATTCCACACATTTGAGTATACTCTGGGTTTTGTCTTCGCTTCCCGTATCTAAATTAATATCTGCTGCTGCTAACTTTGCCAAAATTTCCTGGGATGACAGATTTTTTAAATTTGCCAATACCACTTCCATCGCTAACGGATACCCCGCTAACACCTTCATCAATTTCTGAAAATACTCATCTCCCCGAATCTTGACTATCTTCTTTTCATCCCCCACATTCCGTTCTAAAATCTTATTGGATAACTCAGTTCTCGCTTCCGCATCCAATCCTCGCAACTGATAAACATTCTGTTTAAAAGCATCTTTTAACCAAATTTCATCACTGCGAGAACCTAAAATTACCCGCGTTTCTCCCTCTACCAACCTTGTTAAAAAGTCACGCAATTGCTGTTGCTCATCTGGCGGTAAAGTATTTTGAATCGCTAAAGCTTGTCCCGTCACCGACTCCAAATTATCCAATATCAAAACATAAGATTCCGACCGCAATTTCACCAGTAATTGCTGCTTCTGTGCAGTTAAACTCATTGCTTGAAAATTCGCAAACTCAAACTTTTTATATACCCGCTTGCCAATGTCAAACAAAATCTGCGTCAGCGTCCAAGCCTTTTCATCATAACCAAAATAAAATATGTCTGGTGCAAAGTTCGTTGTCTGCCACCAACTACGCAAATAATTTAACAGGGTAGTTTTTCCCGTACCTCCCATTCCCTGCAACAGCAAAATATTATGACGGAATAAAGCCTTTTCAATCTTCAAAATCTCCAAATCACGCCCAATAAATCCATATTCTGGCGGCGTATATTGATATAAATTACCTAAACTTTCATAATATTTTTCTGCTTCCTCTGCTGTGAATCGCCGCAAATTCAAATTCACCTGTTGGTTACTATAAACTACAGGTAAAAGCCAATCTTCCAAATCAATACTGATATTAAAATAAGCTTTCCGCGTCTTATTATTAAATAGCTCTCTTCTTCCCAACCGGATCGCTTCGGTTATCTCCTTTCCCCCAAACAAGTTTTGATAAACCTGTTCCATCATCAACCGCGCCGCCGAAACCGTCACCGAATACCCCATTGCAACTACCATTTGCATTCCCGCAGTCATCAACCGACTAGCCAAACTCGTCTCCCTACTTTCTGTAGACTGAGCGTAGTCGTAGTCTACTTCCTTGAGTGTAGTCGTGTCTCGACTTTCTGTAGACTGAGCGTAGTCGTAGTCTGCTTCCCCGTTTCCTCGTACCTGTTTCCCCGACTGACACGCATTGAGAATACAAACAGGAATTCCCTTCCCCGTCAACAAATTCGCTAATTCCCCCGCCTCTATGGGATCGGCTTTTCCCTTACTTTCCCCATCCAAAAACAAAAATGCCTTTACCCCAGCATAGGGTTGAATATCTTCCCGTCCCCACCTAGCTTGATAGGTATATCGGTTACGTTTCACCCCTTTCTGAATATCTGCGTATGCCATCAACGCCCCGTGACAGTCAAAATGGATGATATGGTAATATCCTGCACCCTTTGCCTCTAAATGGCGTTCTAAACTTTCATAAGTACCCGGACGCAATAAGTCTATATTTACAGGCAAGTGGCTATTTTCAATCACCTCAATCAACGGACGAGCAATGGTACGATAACCCACATCATGCTCCTCATCCGGTCGAGCAATTACCACCAACAAGTTAATTATCGGTGATTCTGCCATATTCGCCGCCACTGATGCCGCTTTATCAAGGCGTTTGCGTATCATTACGCAATCCACAGCCAAAGGTCGCGGCAAATCCTGATCCCGCATAGCTTCCCAGTGCAGCGCGTGAAATTCGGGACTATTACCAACTATCTCAATTTTTACCTGCTTCAGATTTCCCCGCAGTTGGCGATAATGGCTGTAAGCATCAATATCAGCCTTAAAAACCTGGTTAAATAAACTTTCCCCATAACTAGCAACGCTCATTTTCGCCGCTTCTGCTTTCTTTCCGTTTAACATCGGGTAAGTCAGCCATTTCTCAAAATACCATTCCAGTTGTCTTTCTTCCTGGGGTGTAAACGGATCAGTAATATTGATTGGGTATTCCCCACCCTCAAAAATCAAACTTGCGGCAAAACCCTTTTCTGTTAGCTGTTTTTCCCGAATCGTGATTACTGCCATACACAACTTAGCTTAAGTAAATACCAGGATGTATTGAGATACTTAAGTATAATCTACAATTTCCGAAAATTTTTCGCCAAATTCCCCAAAAGAACCTCAAATCACTATAAATACCCACCCTACAGATACTAAGACTTTTTTAGAATCAAATGGATTACTATATAACTTCGGTGAAGTATACCGACATCAAAATAGAATCTTAAGATTTATGCTCCCATTCCTGAATATCTTTTTAATCCCGCACGCCACAATAAGCGATTCAAAATCCAAAATATTAATATCCATCCAAGTAGTGCTAAAAATCCTCGTCCAATATCAACAGGTATTCCTACTAATAAACTAACAGGAAAATCAATCAAGTATGGAAATGGGGTAAATAAAACGATCGCCTTTACTTCTGGCGGAAACACATCTAAAGGAGCAATCAACCCTGATAAAAACAAGTAAAACAAAAACCAGAAGTTTTCTAAAGCATTAGCCCTTTCCGTCCAAAAGGCGAACATAGCAAAGGTGTACTGAATTACAAAGCGCAAAACAAAAGCCAACGCTACAGCAATTGTAAATAAAAATAATTGGCTAAAACTCGGCATCCATAAAGCTTGAGGGTACAGAATAAAAAACAACCCTATGAGTAACAGTGCAAAAGGTACTCTCGCCACCCTTTCCGAAAGATGAGATGCTACATGATGCCATACCGGATCTAAAGGTTGTAATAATTTAGGGGATAACTTACCTTCTACAACTTCCCTTTCAAATTCCCAAATTACCCACACAACAGAAATTTGCCTGACAATAAAAACCGTCAAAAAGTAACGGGCAAAATCCACAGGAGATAATCCAAATTTTCCACCTTGTGCCGCCTTTATCCAAACCCCCATCAAGATAATTGGTAAAGAACCAGACAAAACCCATAAAACTAGTTCTGCTCGATACTCAAGCATATAGGCGTAGTAAACTGTCAGCAAAGTCAAAGCTTTTCTAATTACCCTTTTCATTCACTCCCTGCTATTAAAAATTACTTTTGATTCAACACTCAGCACTCTCTAAACCACTCCTGCCTGAAAAACTCGTCCTATTACTTCTTCTACAGGCGGCTCAGTTACAGTCAAATCTATAACTTCCAAATCAGTTAATATCTTAGATACTGTGCGTGTCAAAATCTCTTGTTGCACCATAAAACATACCGCTCGTCCTTCCAGAAGTTGCACATCACCGTACAATTGGAGTTTTTCTAAAGGTAAAGGGTGGGCTAACTCTACACGCACTTCTCGGTATGGTGCAAAACGTTCTAGTAGTCCATCTAAACTACCGTCATACATAAGTTTCCCTTGGTGAATCAACAATACCCTTTCACACAAAGCTGTGATATCAGCCATGTAATGACTAGTTAATAACACTGTCGCTTGATAACGTTGATTGTACTCACGTAAAAAATCGCGCACAGCGACTTGAGCGTTAACATCTAATCCTAAAGTTGGTTCATCTAAAAACAACACATGGGGACGGTGTAAGAGTGCGGCTAGAAGTTCCGCCTTCATTCGTTCACCTAAAGACAGTTTCCGTACTGGTTGGGTAAGCTTACTCTCCAAAGACAACATTTCTGTTAATTCCCCTATCCGGCGATGAAACTCCTTATCGGAGATATTGTAAACAGCCGCGTTAATTTTTAAAGAATCTAAGGCTGGTAAGTCCCAAAGAAGCTGCTGTTTCTGCCCCATTACCAAAGTGATTTTTTGTAAAAATGCTTCTTGGCGTAAAAAAGGCACATAACCAGCTACCTTAACCACACCACTAGTAGGATGAATTAATCCTGTCAGCATTTTTAGCGTGGTAGTTTTACCAGCACCATTCGGCCCCAGAAAGCCCACTACTTCCCCAGGAGCGATTTCAAAAGACACATCCTGAACAGCATGAATTGAACGATAGGTGCGGCGGAAAAAGTGGGTAATTGTTCCTGCAAGCCCAGGTTCCTTCACCGCCACAGGATAAGACTTACTGAGATTTTCAACAGAAATAATAGACATATTATCTTAAATATTAAAACCACAAATGAATATTTATCTATTTTCATCTGTAGCTCTTCTTAATTGACAGAAAATCCTGTAGAAAATATTGATTAACAAACTCATGGCATAGATTTAAATCCCTTCCTCAGTATTCTACTAGGAAATACTGTACCTGAAAGCATACCTATACTTAGCATATATTCCTCTACACTGACACACAATTTACGAGAGATATATTTTATTAAGCTGCCTGAACCTGATTCTAAAACCAAAAGGAAAAGATATATCCAAAAGAAAGTATATTTTTTTAATCTATATTTAATATTATTTAAACATTCAAATAAGTTTTGCGTTTTATCGATTATTTCCTGATTACTTTTAGGTACTGGATAATATAATTTAGAATTAGATTTTTCACCCTTAATAATAGGTATAAATATTATATCATTCTTCTTTATTGCATAAATTTCACTTTCGTTGATTGGGCTTATACATATTAAAAAATGCTCACTACAAGAAATTCCAGGTTTAGGTAATATACGAATACGTTCAGAAATAATTTTATCAACTTGTGTATCTTCTATTAAAATACCTTTCGGAAATGATTGATGTAAAATATCTATTAAGTTTTTGGGTATATTATCTATATCTATTAATGTATGGTCTTCATACAAAGTCATTTCTTTTATGTATAACTGAATTTCAATTTGAACCCTATTAATTATGAAATAATCAAATTTATCTATTTTTTCTAAAACTTTTTCCTTGAAATCATTATGTCTACTATTATTTTGCTTATTTTTATTTTGAAAACTCAAAGGTCTTCCTTCAATTTTGATTTCAATTGAAGGAATTTTTATAATATTGTCACAATTATCTAGATTAAAGATATTATCAAATAATAATTGATCTACTATTTGTTCATAACAGTAATTATCCTGTGGCTCTATGCTTGTGTTGTGTTCCATATTCACATCCCATTTTAGTAATACCAATTTAATTAAAGAATGCGACAAATGCGTAGGTTTGCTTGAACATAACCAAACCCAAATTATACAAGGGTTTGAGGTGTTGGATTTTGTGTCTCAACTTAACCTACATCTAATAATAGATACATACCTCAAATAGACTAGGAGGCAGCAGAAAATAATACTAAATGTTTTTGTAACCTCTTACTCCGCGTTCCTCCGCGCTAACCTCTGCGCTCCTCTGCGTTAAAAAAATCACTTTAAACGACCCGATCGCAATATACTAATAATCAACCACAATCCCAACAAACTCGCCGCCGCAAACAGTAAATTACTCAACAGCGACAACTGGCTTGTATGGGCGTTATTAGAAATAATCGCCGCCCCCATAATCATCGAACCCACCAAAATACTGAAAGATAGGCGGTTAGCTGCATCATCCATTGTCCGCCGCACCCCATCCAAACCGTGTAGGGTAAAGTTCCAGCGCAGGGTTTCCGATGTGACTCTATCTAGCAGCAGTTCGATTTGCCTGGGAGATTGTAAGGAGAGACTTTTTATATCTAAGGCTGTTCTCAGGAGCGATCGCACTGGATTATCGCCTAACAACTGCCGTCTAAACAAGTCGGTAATTAATGGTTGAATTTCTTCAAATAAATTTACCTCTGGATTAAACGTCTGGGCTACTCCTTCCAGATTTGCGATCGTTTTGGCATACAAACCCATATTGCTGGGTAAGCGAATTTTATTATTTCTGGCAACTTGCAAAATTTCATAAAAAATTTGGCTAAAATTCATCTCCGTCAAACTGACGTTGTAATACTTCCGCAGCATACGGTCATAATCACTTTCTAACCTTGATAAAATCACAGGTTGGGCGGAATCTGCCAGTTGTAGAGTTAATTGGGCGCATCTCCCCGCATCTAAATCTACGATCGCCAACAACATCTCTGTTAATATCTGCTGAGTCCGGGGATCTAGTCTGCCCACCATGCCACAATCTAACAGGGCAACACGACCATCATTGAGATAGAAAATATTTCCTGGATGGGGATCAGCATGGAAGAAGCCATCGACATATAACTGTTGAAAGAAAGCCCGGAATAGCAGTGTGGTAATCGCTTTGCGTACCTCTATCGGGTCTTTACCATTGTTATTGTTTAAGCTTGTTGACAGTATAGGTACACCATCTAACCATTCCATTACCAGCAATTTCTCTGTAGTCAAATGCCAGTAAATCTCAGCCACTACAAGCTGTGTTGGATCATACCAGCGACTACGAGATAAATTACGCCGCAACTGGTCTGTATGCGTAGCTTCGCGTGTAAAATCTAACTCCGCTTCTAAAGCTTTAGTAAATTCTTCCGCAGTGGATTTAATTTCATAATTCTGCCCAAATTCGGTACGTGCCACCAAATCAGCAATCCCTAGAATCAAAGCTGTATCTTGGGCAATTGTTACATCGATCCCTGGTCTTTGGAGCTTGATTGCTACCTCTCGACCATCTATTAATGTAGCGCGATGAATTTGCGCAATTGATCCCGCCGCCACTGGTACAGGATTAACTTTGCTGAAAGTCTCCTCTAGAGGGCGTTTGAGTTGTTGACGCAGGACTATTTCAATTTCTGTCCAAGGAACTGGGGGAACTTCGTCTTGTAAGGTAGAAAGTTCTTCAATATAAGCCCCACTCAGCAAATCTGGACGAGTGGACATCAATTGACCGAGTTTCACATAAACCGGCCCCAAATCTATCAAAATATTTTTTAAAACCGCCGGTGTAGGTAGTTGGGGTTCATCAGCTTTACCGCCTGTAAGCAACCGCCGCATATAATCCCAACCATTGCGGAGGAAGACTTCAAGAATTTCGCGTTGTCGGGGGACAGTTTGGGTGAGGAACATTGTTGGGGAGGGGGGAGTAGGGAGTGGAGGAGATGGGGAAGTGGGGGGAGATAGGGGAGTAGGGGGAGAAAAACTGTAAAGTATTCCACATCTCCCTTATCCCTTCCTTGATATTTTTACTAAAAACCCCGCATTTCCGCCTCTGCCAAGGGTTCTAACTTTTACTACTTATCTGTCAACTGTCAACTTTTAAAGCAGTTCGGTAAAGCGGGGATCGCTTTGGAGGGTTTTGAGGACTTGCTTGATTTCTTGGGTGCGTTCTTTGTTAACAATGAGAGTGACATTGCGATCGCGCACAATCACTAGATCCTCTAAACCAATAGTAACAATTACATCATCTGGATCAGAAGCGTAAAGAATTGCCCCGTGCGTATCCAGACCGACGTGAGTAGCTAGTTCTACATTAGGTATATCTGCTTTTTTTAACAAACGCTCAATAGCATTCCAATCGCCTAGATCATCCCAACCAAATTCTGCTGGCAAGACATATACTAGACTAGTCTTTTCCATGAGTGCGTAGTCTATACTTTTCTTAGGTAACTGGGGATAGACCTCAACACCCAGTTTTTCTAATGGTTCGATAATTTCAGGTGCATGGGTATGTAGTTCCTTGAGGACAACTCCCGCACGGAAGACAAACATACCGCTATTCCAGCTAAATCTTCCCGTAGATAAAAAAGTTTCTGCCGTTTCGCGGTTGGGCTTTTCAGTAAAGCGGTTGACATGATAGGCTGGCAAATCATTAAAGCTACCAATTTTTTGACCTTGTTCAATGTAGCCGTAGCCAGTTGATGGAAAAGCAGGCTTAATCCCTAAAGTGACAATCGCTTCTGTGCTTGCCGCTAACTGGGTTGCAGCATCTAAGGTGTTTTTAAATGCCTCTTGATCTGCTATCCAGTGATCAGCAGGAAAAAAGCCTATAATTGCGTCATCACCATAACGCTTTTGAATTTCCAAACTGGCCCAAGCAACAGCCGCAGCCGTGTCTCTACCTTGGGGTTCAATTAATAAATTTTGCGATGGTAATTCGGGTAGTTGTTGTTGCACCCCTAGTCCTAGCTGACTAGAGGTGATTACCCATAATTCAGTCCGTCCGCCGGCGAGCTTAACCAGCCTATCGGCGGTTGATTGCAATAAACTTCTAGAGCTACCATCAAGACTTAAAAATTGTTTCGGTCGGTCTTGGCGGCTGAGGGGCCAGAAACGTTCTCCCTTACCACCAGCCAGGATTACTGGGAACAATGGACTACTCATCTTGTCATACACACCAACGGTAGAACATTTTAAGTGTACAGTGCGGTCTGACACTGGCAAGATTGGTAGCTTGGATTAATATACTGCTAGGGAGTGGTTTGAGTGGGGAGATAATTGTGATTAAACAGGTTCAATGGTCGGAAAATCAGGTCACACCGCAACAAATACCGGATCTCAATTTAGAGGTGGGGCCAGGACAAATACAACTGGTAGAAAATCAGGGAATGCCTCAAAGCGCATCAACACAAGAGATAGAGACAGAATCTCAAAACCAGTCAGCTACCGTTTCTCGTAATGTTGTTGAGTCTGTCGGCATAATACCTCATGAACTATACGAGCGCTTGGGCTTAACCATGCCTCGTTGGCTATTGTGGATTTTGACAGTTGTTTTAGGAGTCATCCTATCTGGGCTGTTAGTATCCACCTTGGCGCTGTGGACTCCCTTGTGGAGTAATTTAGACCGTACCGACGAAGAATTGGGTGTAACTGGGAAAGATGAGCAGAAAATGCCATTGCCTGGGGAATTATGGAGCAAAATTTCCCAGTATCAGCTATCTAAACCGATGAATATTCTCATTATGGGAATTGAGCCGGTTAATGGTGCTGTGGATGGTTCACCAGAAAGTTTCGCTGGTAAAAGTGACACCATGTTAATGGCTAGGCTAGACCCCAGTGATAAAACTATGCGGGTGCTTTCCATTCCCAGAGATACAATGATTGCCATCCCCGAACAGGGCTTAACTAAGGTATCCGAAGCTAACGCTCAAGGCGGGCCAGTATTGGCTGCTAGGGTAGTCAGCCGTACCTTAAATAATGCTCGAATAGATCGCTATATTCGCATTTCCACCAGTGGTTTAAAGCAATTAGTTGATCAATTGGGTGGAGTAGAGATTTTTGTACCTAAAGCAATGGCTTATCAAGACCCTAAAAGTGGCTCTACGATTAGCTTAGTTGCAGGATGGCAAACTCTGAACGGTGAACAGGCAGAATTATTTGCTCGTTACCGCGAAGAAGGATTAGGGGATTTACCGAGAGTACAGCGACAACAAGCACTTGTAGCTGCATTGCTGCAAAGGCTGAATAGTCCTACAGTATTACCCAGATTGCCCCAATTAACCCGCCTGATGCGGAAATATTTTGATACAAATTTGAAAATAGAAGAAATGATGGCTTTGGTGAATTTTTCCGTTAATGTAGAACGGGATAAATTCCAAATGGCCATGCTACCTGGTACATTCAGTAAATTTAGTAAAGACCCTAATAACTATTGGCTGAATCTCACCGGACAGCAAAATCTATTAAACAATTATGTTGGCGTAGACGTGCCTGGACTCAAACAAGATTCTCGACCCGTTTCTCAACTAAAAATTGCTATTCAAAATGCTTCCAATCAACCTCAGCTAACTCAAAAAGTTATTGCTTACTTGCAACAGAAAGGCTTTAAAAATATTTACACTGTCCCAGATTGGCCAGATAGCCAACGCCAAACCCAAATTATAGTTCAAAAAGGCAACCGTACCGCAGGATTTGAATTACAAAAGGTTTTAGGAGTAGGCTTAGTGGAGACTAAATCTATTGGCGATTTAGGATCTGATCTGACAATTCGGATTGGGAAAGATTGGAAATAGTTACTTAGTCAATAGTCAATAGTCAATAGTCATTAGTCATTAGTGAGCCAGTCTTGTAGGTGGGTTTCTCGCCATAGGGAACTGGCGTTCGCCCTTGGCGTGCCGTTGGCGCAGCCTCTCGTAGAGAAGGCATACCCGTACGGGTCATTAGTTATTACTTAAGACTATTGACTTTTTCTTTTTCAGATATCTTGTGAAGTTATGAGAAAAAATTTAGTAGGGTGGGCAATGCTCACCCTACAATTACTGAGATTTTTTTAGAAATCAAATCGGATTCATTCCTATATGAGAAAAAATTTAGGACGATTATTTAGTTTAATTTTGGTTTTAATTTTGGCTTGTTTTTGGTTAATTATGACTCCAAGTCCGGCCTATGCACAAATCAATACAATTAACTACAGCAATATAAATCTAGATAATCGTGACTTCACTAATGCTGATTTAGTAGGAGTAACTTTTGTTGCCGCAGAAATGCGAGGTACAAACTTTCAAGGTGCGAATTTAACTAACGCTATTCTTACCAAGGGAGTTTTATTAAAGGCGAATTTGGAGGGAGCAAATTTAACAGGTGCTTTAGTTGACAGAGCAACTTTAGACAACGCTAACTTAAAAAATGCCATTTTCACAGAAGCAACTTTGACTCGTAGTCGCTTCTATGAAGCTGACATTACAGGAGCGGATTTTACAGACGCGATAATTGACCGCTATCAAGTTTCCTTGCTGTGCGAAAAGGCAGATGGGGTAAATCCTATTACAGGCGTTGCTACCCGTGAGAGTTTGGGCTGTAAATGATATCAGCAACATCACTGAGTAAAGCAATTATTAGCTCAAAATTAGAGGTTATTTATAAAGTAAATCTAAAAGTGAGGGAAAAGAAGTTACGTTGAGTAACAGGAAGCAGAGAAGTAAGGGAGAAAAACTAATAACTGTTGACTAATGACTAATGACCAATGACCAATGACTAATTTTTATACAAAATACTTGCGTATATCGACGCAGTTATGTCAGGATAAGTCTGCATGAGCCAATCAAAGTACATTCTATGATGAAAAAATGGACAATTAGCTTAATGCTAATGACAAGTGTCAGTAGTTTAGCTTGGTCGTTGAGTGCTAGGGCTAATTTTAATGGCAAGCTGATTGTGGAAATCGATGGATTACAAAATAAACAAGGACAAGTCTGCGCCAGTATCTTTAGTAGTAGCCAAGGATTCCCCAGTGACCGTAAACGGGCATTACAAAAGCAGTGTACTCAGATTAGCGAAACGCCTTTAACGCTTACTTTTGATAATTTAAAAGCTGGTAGTTACGCCGTAGCTGTAATTCAAGACCTGAATGGTGATGGTACTCTCAATCGGAATAATTTAGGGATGCCTGTTGAACCTTTTGGATTTTCCCTCAACCCAGAAGTTCGCAACAGCGCCCCCAAGTTTGGTGATGCAGCTTTTATATTGGCAGGTCCCAGCACTGTTATTCAAATCCAGATGAGAAAGTTATGAGTACAGAGTGCTGTTAGCGATAGCGGGGCGTTTAGCACGTGCTGAGAAATTCTTAATGAGCGAATTTTGAATTGATTACTCCCTCATCTGCCTACTCTCCACTCTCTATTCCCTACTCACCTCTTAACGCGCATCCTGTGGGCTATTTTCTGCTAGGCTTGCCTTCTCTACACTCCGCATTTTATTCATCTGAGTTAGAGCATACTTTGCAGTTGCCTGTACTTCTTGATCAGGATCATCTAAGGCGTGAACTAACATTTGGCTCATTTGGGACATCATGTCATACACGCGGGTTAAATCACGGATGGCATTTTGTCGAACTTGTGGGCTTTCATCCTGTATGGAGACAGCAAAAGCTTTGTTGATTGGTTTGAGCGATCGCACGTTAATTTCTGATAAAGCCGCCAAAATTAAGTTACGCTGTTGTGAATCAGCATCAATCAACATGTTTACTAGTGGCTGAATTGCACGGGAATCACCTTGTTGTCCCAAATCCCAAATCGCCTTGTGTCGTTTTGTTGGGTCGGTACTACGTAAATCCTGAATCAACTCCTCAACTATGTTGACTTTAGCAAGACGAGATGTCGGTTCTATAGGCATCATTGTTGCTGGAACTGATGCTTTGCCTGTTTGAGAACCATTGTTGGCGTGAACACCGTTTTCTTGATAACTTGTTGCGTGGGCTAACTCTTTTAAAACTGGTGTGATTTGCTGTTGTTGCGTAGGGCTTAAAGCTTTGTGTATGGAAGGCTTACGTTGCTTTTTCTGTTTTTGTGGGTCAAACCATCGCAATAGATATAGAGTTGCGCCGACAGTTCCTAAAGTTCCCAAACCCAATATTGACCACCAAAGAAAATCTCTCAGTCCTGAATCAGAGTTATTTTGGCTGGGAGGGGTTGTGGTAGGAACGTCAAAAGCTGATATTAGGCTTGTTGGTTTAGTGCTGCTAGCTTTTAGGGAGGTTTGCAGGGTTCTTCTAGTAGTTATGTCCGCGATCCCATCTACTCTTTTTAAACCCTTGGCTTGTTGAAATTTTGCTACAGCCGTTTTCGTACTTTGCCCATATTTTCCATCTACAACATCACTGTAGTAGCCTAGCCGACTTAGTTGAGTTTGTAATCTCTGTACATCTGGCCCTTGTCTACCTGGCTCAAGCACGACTTGAGTAGTTGAGATGGAACTGACTTGTGCCAGTTCTAATTTTTCTGGTGTGAACTTAGTTGTGGCTGTGCTGGCTGGAATTGAATATAAACCCACACAAGAAAAACAGGTAAGTATGAAAAGTGAGGAGTATTGTAGCCTCATATTAAAAGTTAGAGCCTAAATGAGTTATTTACAACGTAAGTTTATCTAGGTGTTATCTGTTATTTTGACGGAAAAATCTAACCTAAGTTGCTAGTAATATATCGTATTTTGTCTGGTTATTTTATTTTTTTCTTGTAAATCTACGGTATATTTTCTGATTTAGACTCTCTCACTTGTATCGCTAAAGGATTAAATTTTTTACCAGATGTCTCAGTAACTAGCGGCTTCAATGTTACAGATGCTTCTTCTAGAACAGGTTGTGTATGTTCTCCTGACAGATTATCACGCTGATTAATTAGATAGATACTAACTAAGGTAAGAAATACTCCTACCCATTGCAAAGTACTGAGAACTTCTGAGAGTAAGAGATGACCAAACAAGAGGGCAAATACAGGGGTAAGGAAGGTAAGAGAACTCAGACTGGTGAGACTACCACTAGAAGCGAAGTAGAAAAATAATCCATAGGCGATCGCACTACCAAAAACGGTAGCATAAGCCAAAGCCAGCCATTCAGAACCAACCAAATTCTCCCATTGTTGAGACTCCACTACAGAGGAGATTCCCCACAATGGCAACCCACCCAAAATCATGTGCCATCCTGTAGCCGTCACTGGGTCAACATAACGAGTCACAAATCTAATTAATACCGTCCCCACCGCCATAGATAAAGCCGCTAACAACATTAACCCTTCCCCACTAGCAAACAGGTCTTGCCAGTTACCAAGTGTCACACTTGCACCTGTACCTAAGAATCCGTAAATCAACTCATCCGGTAAGCCAATTAAACTAATACCTGTTACGCCTAAACCTAAACCCAGCCATCCCCATAAACCGATGTGTTCTTGAAATAACCACAACGATAGCAACGCCACAGCCAAAGGTTGGGAGTCAATCATGACTGAACCTAAACCCGCACTAGTACGGACTAATCCCTCAGCTAAGAATCCTTGAAATAAAGTTCCATCTACTAGCCCAAATAAGGCTATCCATAACCATGCTTCCCAACTACTGGGTTGGGGTCTACCTAAAAGCGCCGCAGCAATTAAAATCAAGATTCCCGCCGGTACTAATCGAACCCCCGCCATAAAAAACGGCGTGGTATGAGGCATAACTCCCTTCATCGCTACCATTGCTGTCCCCCAGAGAAAAAACGGGGCAATTAACAAGATTGTGGATATGGGGAATTTAGATGCACTGAGTTTCAGTTGCATGGATTTACAGGTTGCAGAGATTACTTTTACCAATTCTACCCAATTGTGTCTTTTTGTGAAGGAATAGTTTTGGAGTCAGTGATGCTAGATTTTCAGGGCTGAAGTTCTTACTACAAACTTGTTATTTTTAATCACCTTGAGCGAACCCTGTCATTACGTAGATAAATATCCCTCGACTTATTAAAAGCTAGCAACTATGAGTACAGATAAAATCACACCATAACAAATGCGTAGAAGCCATGTAAGAAATAACTAAGCATCTAAAACATGATATGAGGTAACAATGTTTACCCTCATGAGCCTAAAATTTTTATATCGTCCAATCTTCTAGTTGCAAATTAGGAACTTTGGCAAAATCCTTATGATTGCGTGTTACTAAAATACCATTTACAGATAAAGTAATGGCTGCAATACGTAAATCTTGTGTACCTATACGGATTCTTTGACTTACCAGTGCTTGATAATGATTGAGTGCATCGTGATTGAAATTTATTACATTGATGCTTTGAAAAAAATTCAAATTAGTCAGTAACCTTGTATAAGCTGATAGTAATATTTCTGATGACTCAGCTTTTCTAATAATATTGAGTCTACCTCTTATCTGTTCTTCAACTGTGATTATAGTTATAGCAATATCTTGAGAATTAATCTGATTAATACGCTGAACTACATTAGGATGTTGCCGTTGAAAAAGAGAAACATGATCTGTATCAAGTATCCACAAACTCACTGCTTTTCATCCTCAGCATCCAGTTGATGATAATGTTGTTCCATTTCTGAATCAAGTTCACGACGATTTGCTTCTATATTTTCTAACACTTCATCAAATAGAGGATCATCTTTGAACATACCAGCAAATTTCATCCAAGGATGTTCTGTTTGGGGAGGTTCAATTTCTAAGGTAACTATTTTGGCTCGCTGCAAACGCTCTTGCAAAAGAGGTTTTAGTTTTTCTATTGCTTCTTCTTCTGTTGCACCTGAGCTTTTACAGTCTGCTATACCTATTACTGTTGCACTTACCGTACCATCTTGTTCATTTTCTATTAATATATCATAAGCAGATTTATGTTGATTTTGAATCTTATTACTCTGAAAAGATAACATATAGTTCGACCTCATTTTATATAAATTATAACTTATGGAAATAATTAATAGGTGCGTTAATAAAATAACGCACCCTACTTTTCAGGAGTATTGAGGTAGCAGATTTCTTTCTAAATGTGTGACTAATTTCACGCCAAACTCGGCTTCAAATACTCCTTTTTTGAAGTCTAAACTCCAGAGTTCTAAATCACAATCATCATCTGGTTGTGATGGATAAATTAACAAATTGACCTGCTGAAAGTGGGGATAATAATCACATTTAATTTCAGATACAGCCCCAATTTGTCTTCTATCTAATGCTACTGCTAATCTTAATAGTGCGCTGAGTTGACATACAACTTGACGATGTTCTTTACTCAACATGTTACGGAAGTTATCATGCTTTTTCTTGGGTGGTGATTTGCGATGATAACGGGCTAGATTCGCAATAATTTCTATCTCAGTTTCGTTGTAACCAAGTAACTCACTATTACGAATGAGATAGTAAGAGTGTTTGTGGTGTGATGAATGGCTAATGTGATGACCGCAGTTGTGTAAAATTGCCGCCGCCCATAGTAGTCTTCTTTCATTACTTCCCCAATGGTGAAGTAAGCCTTGGGTTTGGTCAAATAAACTTAGGGCAAAGTTGGCAACGCGATCGCTATATGCTAAATTAACTTGATACTTGCTTGCCTGCTTCAACACACTACGTTGGCGGATCGAACTTTGAAAGCGTAATCTATCTTCAATTAAGCCATTGCTTAACATCCAGTCAACGATTACACCTTCCCGCAATGCGCGACTGCAAGCTGTTAATGACTCCACACCCAACAGTGCCATCGCTTCTTGTAAGATGACTGCACCAGCAAGTATGACTTCAGACCGTTTTTCTGGCATACCAGGGATGGCGGATCTTTCGGCGTTGGTCATTTTCCGCAAGCGATTTACCCACTCTCTGAGGTCTGTCAGGGTGAATTGATAGCCGTTGAGGGTCGAGGGTACTGTTCCCAGTTTTTCCCGCGCATGAATCATGGCTATAGTTTCAATCGTGCCGGATGTGCCGATTAAGCGGGGAGACTCGCCAGATTTGACATTTGTTAGGACTTCTTCCACAGAACGTTCTAGCATTCCCCGCGCGTAGGCTTGCAGGTATTGAAACTCAATATGGCTGATGGGGTCTGTGGTGATTAACTCGCTAGTGAGTCTTACCGCACCTACTTTTGTGCTGGTAAGGGTTCGCGGTTCTTGAGAATCACCGAGAATTAATTCTGTTGAACCGCCGCCAATGTCGATAATTAGGTGCGGCTGGTTGTGAAACTCCATCCCCGACAGCACACCCAGGTAGATGCGTCGCGCTTCTTCTTGACCAGAAATTAAATCAACACTTAAACCCAACTCGGTTTGTATCTGATGGAGAAAATCTTTACCGTTGGGTGCTTCCCGCACTGCACTAGTTGCCACGGCAATTAGGGTTTCCGCATTGGCAATTTTAGCGGCTTCTTGGAAGCGCCTCAAAGTAGCGATCGCTTTTGCCATCACCTCTGGTTTTAATTCTCCAGTAGCAATATTGCGATCGCCCAACCGCACAGTTTCCTTTTCTCTGGAAATAATGCTAAAAGCTGGTAGTGTCGGGTCAATTTTTACTACTACCATATGCAGAGAATTGGTTCCCATATCGATGGCAGCAATAATCCGATGTTGCTGAACTGGTTGAGTGCTGACACTCTCCCAACTTGATGAAACTAAATTCACCATCTAGTCTTCTCGCTATATTCAGGATGGATGGAAATGAATGGCGTGTCGGGGTAGTTGGCACTGATACACGTTGCAACACACTTGTTTTCAGGCGGACGTAGCCGGAATTACCTGATGTAAGTATATTCACCCTGTCGTTTACAATTTTAGTGACTATTTAGTTAATTTGACTTAAAGTCGTCACTGAATAGATTGTGTTTTTATAAATATCAAATAAAGTTATTCTATAGATGTAAAGATATGTAAAGCAAGGGAGATGAGGGAGTAGGGGGAGAAAAAACTAATGACCAATGACCAATGACCAATGACTAATGACCAATGACTATTGACTATGTTAGAAAGCAAGCAAGAACCAGTGTGGCTAACTATTTTCCGTCTTTTGCGATGGCATAAACCGGAAGGACGCTTAATTTTGATGATACCTGCCCTTTGGGCTGTGTTTTTGGCAGCCGCAGGTAAACCACCTTTACCTTTGGTGGGTGTGATTATTTTAGGTACTCTGGCTACCAGTGCAGCTGGATGTATCGCAAATGATTTGTGGGATAAGGATATTGACCCACAAGTGGAGAGAACCCGCGATCGCCCTTTGGCAGCTCGTACCCTTTCCATAAAAGTTGGTATTGCCGTTGGTATTATAGCTTTATTTTGTGCAGCGATTCTGGCTTTTTACCTTAACCCCCTAAGCTTTTGGTTATCTGTGGCGGCTGTACCTGTGATTTTGTTGTATCCGGGTGCGAAGCGCGTGTTTCCTGTGCCGCAATTGGTACTCTCTATCGCCTGGGGTTTTGCGGTGTTAATTAGCTGGAGTGCAGTCACCCAGAACATTTCTCAGCCTACTTGGTTACTGTGGGGTGCTACCTTATTCTGGACATTGGGATTTGATACAGTTTACGCCATGAGCGATCGCGAAGATGATCGGCGCATTGGTATTAATTCTAGTGCCTTATTTTTTGGTGATTATGCACCTTTAGCAATTGGTATTTTCTTTTTAGGTACAATTATTTGCCTCGCTTGGTTAGGTGTTGCCATTCATCTACATTTAGCATTTTGGATTACCTTAGCAATTGCCACATTTGGTTGGGTTTGGCAGTTTGTACGCTTAAGACAGCCAAAATTACCTAATCCCGCCTATGGTGAGATGTTCAGACAAAATGTTTGGCTTGGTTTTCTTTTACTGGCTGGGATGATAGTAGGTTCTTTTTAACAGTTATCAGGTGATGTTCATTGTTGACTGTTGACTGCTGACTATGGACTGATTAAATCCTCATTCCTAAATTTTAAGTATTATTACATAATCAACTTTACCAAGACTTCACTAAAAATTAGTATTTACCCTGATTTGACAAAGTTTTAATCAAAATATCTGCGATCGCCTCCGAAATATTACGAATATAGTTTAGTAGTTGGGTATATGGTTATAAAACTTAGACTTACCCAACGCTATGAAGCGATCGCTTACACTGACGCAAATCCCATCGCACCTAGTCAAAGCCATCATGATAGTTTTAATCTCTTTTGGCAGCGTTGGTGTTGTCGGAGGGAGTTTCTTTCTTAAGAAAGCTTTTAGTAGTAGTAACCAACTAGAAGTAGTTACTGATACTTCACGTTACCAAGAAATTCGCAATCAACTTTGGACTAGTCAGGACGAGATTAAACACTTCCCAACAGAAGTATCGGCGGAAGTTGAGAATGTACGTCTAGCTTATTCACCTGGAAGTTCACAAACTGGTAGTTATTTCCAAGTCAGGCTGAAAGACTCACCACAAAAGGTTCAACAACTATTAACTCAATACCGCAAACTGGCTAAACATCAATATAGAGGCGGTGATACTAATGTTCACGCCAATTTACCCAACGGTGTGCCAACTACTTTTTTCTACACTGGTGAAACTGCTGAATCTTTTCCCCCTTCCTATGAAATACTTGTTTTGAATGCAGAGGATAAAGGTAGACCAGGTTTTAAGTGGAATCACGGTGATAGCTATGGTGTAGCTATTGATAGTTCAGCTTCAGAAATTATTTATTGGGCTGAAAAATGGTAAGTGATGTGGAAATGAAGGGGATGAGGGAGATGAGGGAGATGAGGAGGATGAGGGGGATGAGGGAGAAATTTTTACTCAGCACTCATAACTCACCACTCACTACTCATCACTCAGCACTCACTACTCAGTGAACCATCAAACGCACACCACCGGGTGGGGCAAATACTATTCCTCGACGCACAGGTTTAAGAGGAACTTTATCTAATAATTCGAGTGAGTATTGGGAGAGGATAGTAGCTAATACTAACTTCATTTCAAATAAAGCAAATGCCATTCCTAAACAACGACGATTACCACCACCAAAGGGGATAAATTCGTAAGGAGAAAACTGACGTTCAAGAAACCGTTCCGGCTTAAAACGTTCAGGTTCTGGATAAATATCTGGGTGATGATGAGTTAAATATACACAAGGTGAAATCATCATCCCTTTTGGTAAGTTGTAACCCATGAATTTCATCGGTTGTTTGAGAACACGCGGGAAGGTAAAGAAGGCAACAGGTGTAATTCGTAATGTCTCTGAACAGACAGCATTTAAGTAAGGTAATTGAGTAATTGCTGTAGGATCTGCATTAGCTACATCAATAGAATTTAGTTCTTGCAGTAACTTCTCGCGGACTTCGGGAACGTAATGAATCCAATATAATGCCCAAGAGAGAGCGATCGCAGTTGTTTCATGTCCAGCAAATAGCATAGTCATCAACTCATCGCGTAACTCTACATCAGTCATAGGTTGACCATTTTCATCACGCGCTGATAATAGCAAGCTGAGGATATCTTCACTATTAGCCTCTGGTTGCTGACGACGTTCCCGAATTTCTTGATAAAGGAGTTCATCAAGCTGCTGTCTGCGACGGATAAACCTACCCCAAGGAGTCCAAGGCCCTAAATCGCGTTGTAATGATTTAAAGAATAAGAATACAACACTGATGGGTGTGTTAAAGGAATCCAACATTTCCACTAAGACTTGCTTAATTTGTTGGTAACGTTCCCCTTCCTGTAAACCAAATACTGTACGTAAAATTACTTGCAGAGATATATCCTGCATACAGGTACGAGCTGTAAACTGTTTGCCAATAGCCCATCGGCTAGTGACTTGCCCCGTAATATCACGGATGACTTGACCATAAGCCCGCATCCTTTCCCCATGAAACGGAGGCATTAATAGTTTACGCTGTTGCAGGTGGCGATCGCCATCTAACAAAATTAACGAGTTAGCACCCACCAAAGGTTGAACTACAAAATTTCCTGAACCTGATTCAAATAACTGAGCATCAGCCGTAAAAAGTTCTTGAATAGCTTGGGGATTACTAACAATTATCTGTTTAGGAAACACACCTAAATCAGAAGTGAATATATCACCATAGCGCTGTTCTATCTCTTGTAGAGTTTCGATAGGTCGCAAAATTATTTTAATAATTTGTAGCCATTTAAAGCTACTACTCCCATCCGGTAGTTTGACAGCAGCCTCATTTGCTGAATTTTCTTGTAAGGTAATCATAAGCTGTTGAGTGTTAACTGTTGACTGTTGACTGTTGACTATGGACTAATGACTAATAACTAATAACTAATGACTCTTGACTATTAACCAATGGTAAACCTTTAGCTGCTGTTAGTTCTGGCGGCGGAACTTCGCGCTTTGAACTTGTGAGGTATTGCCCATCCAGAATTGGCTCAACTACCTTCATTCGATGTGTAGTACTGTAATAACGATGAGTTTGTTGTGTTTGTTGTAATTCTTGGATACTCTCGTTAGAGATTTTCTTGCGTAGTTTAATGATGGCATCGATAACTGCTTCTGGTCTAGGTGGGCAACCAGGAATATATACATCAACTGGAATTAACTTATCGACACCGCGCACAGCCGAGGGAGAATCAACACTAAACATTCCCCCAGTAATTGTACAAGCGCCCATTGCAATCACATACTTAGGTTCTGGCATTTGTTCGTAGAGGCGTACCAAATTGGGCGCATATTTCATGGTAATTGTACCTGCGGTAATCATTAAGTCTGCTTGGCGTGGTGTAGCGCGGGGAATCATGCCATAGCGTTCCATATCAAAGCGGGACGCATAAGCCGCCATAAACTCCATGAAACAGCAAGCTGTACCAAACATCAGTGGATACAAACTGGACATTTTCGCCCAGTTATAAAGGTCATCTACTGTAGTTAGAATGAAGTTCTCTGATAAATTCTGAGTCACTTCGGGACGTTCAGCCGGGTTGATGATTGTATTAGTCATGAGGTTCCCCTTAAATTGAGGCTATTGTAAGTTTTTCAGCAGTTTTGTTCGATATAGCAGGCCCTTATCCCATGAGTACACACTAGCGCCTAACATTTATTTCCTCATCTCAACGAAACGTACTTACGGAAAGAAACGCTATAACTACAGTCTCCACTGCAAGAGGAAACTACGCCAGTAAAGATAAAGGCGTTAAGGCTCTAACTTAAGCGCGGCGCTAATAAGATTTACGTATGAAAACGAAAAATTAAGGCTTTTAACAAGGTAAGGGCGTACAACAGTACGCCCTTACAGATAATCAATGTATTAAAAGATTGATTGAATTGGGATAAAAGCTTATATTGCAAAACCCTTATACCCAGTCTTCACAAATAATCTTGATGTGTAAGTCCTAAGACTATGAGTCAAGATTTTATCCAAAATCTAAAATCCAAAATTGGTATAACATATCTCTTTTGTAAGCTTTTTTACACATTTTGCTCATAAATTTACTATTCCTGAAAAGTATTTGGGTTTAAATCGATAGGAAAAAGAAAAACTTCTTTATTTGCCTCACCTTGGATTTTGTGATGCAGTTCAATTGCTTTTGTTAAACTGCAATATTTTATTGGAACCCAGTACCCATCGCTGAAAAAATATAGGACAACCCGGTGATTTAGGTATTGATCCAACGGAAGTGGAATTTGCCAATTTGAAGTCAACATCTAATTCTGAAGGAGTATTTTTACGATGAAAAGCACTAGTTATCTGGTTTATTCTTACTCATACTATTGATATAAACTTATGATTCCGAACCATCTGTAGTTAGGTTACGTATTATTACAAAAGTTATATTTCTCACTTAATAGAATTTGCTCTTATGCCTTTTCTCAAGCTATAAGACAGCCTAACAGGCTAATATTTTTATATTTTTTTATGTTTGGTATTACACAATACAAAATGCTTTGAAAAGCAATTATTTATAAATAATTGCGTAAAATATGCGCTAGCTCTAATAATTAAAAAAATAGATTATGAGCATTTGCAAGCGCAGGAGTGAAGCTGACATATACGCTGTTATGTCTCGTATTATTTTACGTAGTCCTGTTGTCTAAAGATTTACTTTATAAATAAAATAGTCTCTCATCAAATCAATATCAAAACCAACCCGTTCTCCTTGCGATGTTTGGAACTCCAACGGAATAAAAGTAGGGTCTGTAGCTACTTTAAGAGATTTAATATCTGATTGTGTATCAGAGATAAAACTATTACAGGCAATAATTAATAACAGACAGCATAAGTACAGAATTAGATTTCCTATATTAATCATAGATTGGCAACATGGTATATGGTCAGGCGATCGCAAATACATGAATTTCCGTATCGGTATAATAAAAATCTCAGCTTTAGATAACTAGTTGTTTATACTATGAGTAATTTAACGTAAATGTTATTATTGACCCAAGACATGGATCACCACGGTAAAATCCAGTGAAAAAAATACTAATTTTGGCTGCTAATCCTACAAACACTCTTCGCCTACGTGTAGATCAGGAGGTAAGAGATATTGACGAAGGATTACGACGCTCACAAAAACGTGACCAGTTTAGCTTGGAGACAAAGTTAGCTGTTCGTCCTAGAGATATCCAACGAGCGTTGTTAGATGTCAGTCCACAAATCATTCATTTTTCGGGACATGGCGCAGGAGAAGAAGGACTAGTTTTTGAGGATGAGATGGGGAATCACAAGCTAGTAAGCGGCTCTGCACTAGCTAATTTATTTAAAATATTTGCTGAAGATATCGAGTGTGTGTTGCTGAACGGCTGCTATTCAGTAGTGCAAGCAGAAGCGATAAATCAACACATTAACTATGTTATTGGTATGAATCGAGCGATCGGTGACAAAGCTGCTATTGAATTTGCAGTGGGTTTTTACGATACGTTAGGAGCCGGAAAATCGATTGAAATGGCTTACGCTGTTGGTTGCGCTGCTATTCAATTAGAGGGAATCGAAGAAAATCTGACACCAGTTTTACTTAAGAAAACACAACTACCCAAGACTGTAGAACCTTTATCTAGCCAACCAGAGAATCGAGCGATCAAAATTTTCTTTTCCTACGACGAAAAAGATAAAGAATTACAAGATGAGTTGGCAAAGCATCTAAAACTAATGCAGAGAGAGGGAACTATTCAAGCTTGGCATGGACACGACATTTCCGGTGGTAGTGACAAAGAAAGTGAAATTGAAAAACATTTAAACTCAGCCCAGATAATTTTGCTACTGATTAGCCCCGATTTTATTTTTTCAGAAGAACTTTGGGAACGTGATGTAAAAAGAGCAATGGAACGTCATCAAGCAAAAGAAGCTCGTGTAATTCCAATTATTTTGCGTCCAGTAGATTGGGAAAAAACACCATTTGGGAGACTACAACCTTTACCAAAAAATAGACAGCCTGTAACAACATGGAAAAATCAAGATGAAGCATTTGCAGAAATTGCCAAAGATATCCGCCAAGTTTTAGCTAACTAGTATTCAATATAATTATTCATTAACAAATATATTTATTAGTTAATAAAGAAAATTTTAGAAGGAGATTTAAATTGAATTAAAGTTAGCTGCATCAATTTTCCTGTTAAGTTATTTTGCCATTTAAGTTACATTCATTGTATATTTAAATACCAATAATCGTGACTAATGTGACACATACTCAGGTAAGCCAAGCAATTGAAATTTTCTTTTCCTCTTCCAATTCTGAAAAGGATGAAATACTCAGGAAGGAACTTGTAAAGCACTTAAGTACCTTAGAAAAAGATGTAGAAATTATTTCTTGGTACGAAAGTCAAGTTAGTGCAGGGAAGGACACTGATGATGAGATTAAACAACATTTAAGTTCAGCCCGTATAATTCTTCTACTTATCAGCCCAGATTTTATTGCTTCCGATAAGCTTTGGGAGCGCGATGTAAAAATAGCTATGGAGAGGCACGATGCGACAGAAGCTCGTGTTATTCCTGTACTACTTCGTAAATGCCTTTGGCAACGTAAGCCACTGAATAGACCGATACAAACTCTGCCAAAAGACGGGAATTTTATCAAAAGTTTAAGCAATGAAGATGAAGCATTTACAGAAGTTGCTCAAGGCATTAAGGAGACTATCGACGAAATTTCTCGGCTAACAAAGAAATCGCTAGACCAACTTCACCCTCCAGAAACTCCCACAACAAAAACCACACCTCAAGAAAATAGCCAAACTAAAGAAAAGAAGAACTGGCTCAAGGCTATTCATTGGTATGGTGTTCGTAACGTTGTTGTGAGCAGTATGTGGGTAAGTTTCCTAATCATATTTGTACGCTTTTTTGGACTTTTGGAGCCATCAGAGTTTTGGTTGTTTGACAATATGATGAGATATAAATTGCCCGAAGACCAAGATGAAAACATATTAATTATTCAAGTTACATCTGAAGATATAAGTAATCAGGGTTCAGACCCACGACAAGGTTCTTTAACAGATAAAACCTTACTTAATATACTCAATAAACTACTAAAAAATAAGGAAAACATTAGACCAAAAGTTGTTGGCATAGACATATATCGTGATTTTGAAACTAAAAATCAAGAATTATCTGAATTTTTAAAAGATAACAAAAATAATCCTATTTTTGGTATTTGCTATGTGGGTGATGAAACTCAACAAAATCGTTATGGAGTTAAACCACCACCAGAATTACCCAACAACCGCGTAGGTTTTAGTGATTTTCTACCAGATAGGGATGGTATAGTTCGTCGTCATATCCTCAGAATGGGTGACAAGCAGACTTCTTCTCTTTGTAGAACAAATCCTGACCGTAAACCAATTAAGAATGCTTTTAGCCTAAATTTAGCTCTGCACTTTTTAGACCAATCTGAACAAGAAGCATTTAAGAATGAAACTGATTTAAAAATTAATAACACTTCATTTGAAGCACTTTACAGTGACTACCGTAGTGGCTATTCGATGTTCGCCGATTTTGATGGGTATCAAATACTACTAAATTATCGTATACATTGCGAAAGTGGAGCTACCTGCTCTCCTGAGAATTTTGCAAAAAAAGTCACAATTGCTGATGTCCTCAAAGATGATTTCATCACAAGGTACGGAGAGTTTATCAAAGATAAGATTGTTTTAATTGGAGTAACAGACTCTACTTATGAAGCACCTTGGACTACTCCTTTATATTCTAAAAGTCATCGACAAGTACCAGGGGTAATTATTCAGGCGCAAATGGTCAGCCAAATTATAAACGCAGTATTAGAAAAACGTCCTTTATTGCAAGTTTGGCCTATTTGGTTGGATATATCTTGGATTTTTGCCTGGTCATTAATTGGAGGAACTTTATTCCAAAATTATAGTACAAACAGAAAGTGGACTGTTGTGGGTATAATAACTTTATTCACTATACCTTTTAGTTGCTATATGGTGTTTATTATTCCTATGATTTGGATACCTTGTATTCCTCCTATTTTGAGTTTTTTAAGTACAGGAGGATTCGTATTGTTTATAAAGTTAAAATCTTCAAAACCCAGAAAGTTTTAAATAAATTACCAAACTATTTTTTATGCTTAAATTATCCTTACCCATAGTAAATTGGTTGAGAGCCATTATAAGCTTGATTCTGGCAATTATTATTTTTATAAGTTATCCGACACCAGCAATAGCACAGCAAGACGACAGAAACTTTATTCAAGTTTTTTTCCAAGCTGTGACGGATGCTGTGAAAGGGCGATCGCAGCGCAAAGAACTGAAAGCACCTAATGGTCGTTCACGAGGAGGTGCTGGTAGAGGTCGCTGTCCTGCTCTTATATCTTTAGACAATAATGAAATCCCATTGACTGCTTTTGTACCCACAATACAAGAACAACAAATATCATCATCCGAGGTAGATATAGTTTGGGGTACGACAACCGAAGCATATCCAACCTTCTGGTTTTACATTCCTTATTCTTATAAAGAGTCAGAAATTGAGTATGGAAAATTTGTTTTATTAAACCAAAATCAGGAAATTATTGCAGGGCCAATCTTAGTAAAAATTCCTGAATCTAATCAACCTATCCTGGCAAAATTTACCCTACCAAACACGGTTCCTCCCCTCAAAGAAAATCAAGAATATAACTGGTATTTTTCCATCATCTGTAATTCTTTGAAACCATCGAATAATCCTGGTGTTGTAGGTTGGATTCAAAGAACTAAACTAGGCTTCTTTCCGCCAAAAAACAATTTATTTTATATCGAAAGAGGTATTTGGTATGATATGATAACACGGCTATTGACTACTAAAGATTTGCAAACACAATCACAGGAAGACAAACTAGGGCTTGTTAAGTATATATTCAAAGATGTGATCAAGAAACCAAAGATAAGTGAAAAAATTAGTGAAGCAGAAAATCTAGATGAAATAGCAAATAAAATCGTTAGCTTTCCTATCCAAGAATTAGTTCCTGTTCCAAATCCCACATCCATGCAAAGTTAAATTTAGAGGATGTCTGAAGACTTTTTCGTGTTGTGTTTAAGACTAGTAGATTCCCCTAAATCCCCCTTTTCAAGCTATCCATTACCCGGATCTTTCTCAACATTTATCAGAGTATTCACTCACGCTTTTTCTAACCCTGATTACTTCGTTCTTAATTCTCAATAAAAAGCCAATTTTAGCGAGAATACAAAAAGCGAGTTTGTCAAGTATGCTTAACCCCTCAGTGTTCAAGATGATTAGAAAACAAGCGTTTTAGGATTGTTAAGAAAGATGTGACTAATGGATAACTTTTTAAGCGAGGTTAGGGGGGATCAAAAGATATATTTCACACTTCTCAGGCATCCTCTTAGGACTTGAAATTGCCAATTTAAAGCCAGTTGCCAAGCAAGATATAAGATGCCCAATATCTAGGATGTTCACGGCCTGGTAAATCTTTAAGTTGTTTTTGAGCTTGTTTTAATGCTTGAGCTTTTGTAATGGTTGTGGAGTCAACTAACTGTTTGTAAAATATCTTTGTGAAATCAGCGCTGACTTCATCATCCAAAGTCCATAGTGAAGCCAAAGCGCTACGCGCCCCAGATCGAACCCCCACACCAGAAATGCCTAAAGTTGCTCGCTTATCACCAGTAGCAGTTTCACACGCACTTAATACGAGTAATTCAACAGGTTCAGGCTGTCTTTGAGCTTGCCTGCGGAATATATTACCAATCTGATTGATATTAATCAAGTCATCATAAGCTAAGAGAAATGTTTTCTCAGGGCTAGAACTAAACTCACCGTGTGTAGCTAAGTGAATAACATTAAAATCAAACGTATTAATTTGACTTTTTAAGTTGTTTATTTTGAAGTCACTATCAATCAGCTGAGATACAGAAAAGCCAGAATTAGGTATTGTTTCAATTGCCTTTATTTCCTGTTGGACATAATTTAGTTCAGGATATTTTCTTCTGTTTATGTCTGGTTCTTTTAAACCTGCCGCTAAAATTCTCAGTCCTTTACCTTGAAGAGATTTGGTTTTGGGAATTTCTAGTCTTGGGGCTAGTGCTAACGCATATTCATCAATTAAGTATTTGGTTATTCTCTCCTTTTCGTTATAATCTACCACTAATGCAGCTAAAGGAATGTTACGTAAATTAGTATCTAAAGCAAATACTAATGTATCAATCTGTTCCTCTTTAATATCTTTTTCTGCCTTTTGTAAGAGCCATTTATAGACCAAGTTAGCTTCTTTTTTTAAATCTTCAAATGTATACTCTTCCTCTAAATCAATTTGCAATTTTCTGATCAGAGCATTAAAAGTATATTCATTTGGTTCTGTGTGCAAATTCAAATCTTTGATTTGTTGTTTGACTGTAGCTTGGTCTATGGAATTACTGTAATGTCTTAAAGTAGATGGAATATTTTTGCTTGAAGATTTATTTTTTAGAGAATTTGATGCGTCGGGTAACTTGAGAATAACTTCAATGCGATCATCCAAGAGAATTGGATATAAAAACGCTGTTTTTACTGGTTGTTGATCAACAATTGCATCAATTTCTTCTAAATTAAATTCGGGACAGGCTGCACGTAGGAAATTTTCTAATTCTACCGCTTGTAAAGAAGAGATAACTTCTCTAGCTTTCAATAAGTTTTCTTGCTCAGGATTACTATCCCATAACAGCAAATTAACATAATCTCGATAAATACTCTCGATATCATTTTGAAAGGAGAATTGAGCATCAGGATTACCAGCTACTAATTCTCTCCGCAGTGATTGCAAAGTTAGATACGCCTTTTGATAAAATTGGTTAGCATTATCCAAGTTTTGCAAACTCTCTGTCTTCATTTGTTTATTTTGAGTTTGTATTCTTGGTGGAAGTTGAGATTTGTAAATTCTGCCTAGTTGCCACTCCCATAAATATTCAATATCTGACGGTGCTGATGGGATAGATAAAGATTGAGCAATTAATAAAGCCTTCTCGGTGTTTTCTTTAGCTAAATTCCATATTTGACTTTTTTCATATAACTCACCTTTACCTTTTGCATATATTTCATATAACTCACCAAGATAACCATAAGCATAGGATTCGGATCTTAAATCTCCTATATTTTTAGCTTGTTGAATCGTATTCTTCAGAAATTGTTCAGTTTTGACATCAGGTACATCTTTATTGATATCTTGAATGCGAATTAAGCTTTTAGCAAAATTGAGTTTAATGAGCAGTGTTGAATGAGTAAAGGGTAATTGCTCTATTTGCCGTTGAAGACTATCTGTTTGCTGAGAGATAAATTGGCAATTTTCTTGTGTTAACTGTTGAACGATCGCATACAAGTTATCCTGCTTCGTTTCAGTGCTAATATTTGCTAGTAGCTTGGATAGGTCTTGATCAAATTGTAGTTCTTCACATCTGGGATTTCCAGAGGAGCTACTATATAACTTAGTAAATTTTTGAAATATATTTTCTTTTGCTTGAGTTTCTTTAGTAAGTTGCTCACTCCAACTAATCAAATCTAACACAATGCCTAACTGATTAAGTTGTGCTTGTATTTTTGCTAAATCAGCATTTGATGATGTGTCTTGGATACTAGAAACTTGTCGATAGATACTATCTGCAACATTGGCATATCTAAACGCACAATTGAAATTTTGCAATTGTTGATTACGGCTATAAAAATCCTGTTCTCTGTTACTCAAAGTGCGTAAAGCATTACCTAAATCTAGCCATATCTCTTTTGATTGTTGTGGTATTTTTTCTTTATTGTTAGCTAAAGCTAATAAGATTTTATATGATAAATCTATCTCACCAAGTCCTCTAAAAACATTACTCAATATACGCAGCCCAGCAGCTTTACCAGGAGAGGTTGACAGTTCTATTATGGATTCTGATTTGTTAAATTTCTCTCTAAATTTTTGGCGTTTGTCTTCATCTTGTATTTGTGAAATACAATCTTCTATCTTATAAATTTGTAATAAAGTATTACAAGCTCGCGGGTATAATCCCATTGCTTGTTCAGCTAGGGCTTGGTTGATCTGGTTATTAATAACTTCTTCTTCATTATTAATTTGACGATAGGCTTTAACAGCATTTTTCCAGCAATTTATTGCATCTTCAAAATGAGAAAATTGATAGTTATATCTCCCTCGTATGCTGAATTCTTCTGGTGTCAGCTTTGTCGTGTTTGAACAATTGATTTCCTGATTTGCTGGTTGCGCTAATTGCGTCTGAATACCTATGGCTTTTGAAGATGTTAATACAGGAATTATCAATGTTGAAAGTAAGCCTATAAGACTTAATAGGAATAGAGAAATTATTTTTCGGGATAGCTTGTCCATAAGAAATAGATATTTTATTAAGCTCAAGTTGATTAAGTAGTAGTCCTAGCCCGATATTAAAAGAGGCTCCATATGAGAGAAAAATAAATGCCCTGTTCCTGTAAAGTTTTTTTATCAGAATTAACAGATACTAAGGGAATACCCCAATCTAGACGTGCGTCAAAGCGATCGCCCATTTGAAAACGCAAACCTAAACCCGTAGACACCAGAGGATTTGGCTCAAGTTCAGCACCCTCGAAGTTATTCCAAACTTGACCCACATCAACAAAAGGTATGACTTGTAATGAGCCTTGAATTTCAGGAAAAGTTTTAATTGGTAAGCGGACTTCTGCGGAACCGAAGAATCCATTATCTGCAAGTAAAGCATCTTGACGAAAGCCTCTTACACTTGCTTGACCACCAAGACGAAACTGCTCTAGAGACACAAGTCTTCGGTCTGCTAATTGCAACTCGCCACGCAGCACTAAGAATGTATTTCTACCTAAAAGACGTACCCATTGAGCCTGTCCTTTCCAAGCAAAAAAGCGGCTGTCTGGTTCGTAATCATTAATTGTTGCACCCAGAAAATCAAGTCCTACACTGAACTGAGAACGGAGAGCAAAAACAGAGCGATCGCCACGATCAGTCCACTGTTGAGCAAAACGCAACGCAGAGATACGAGTCCGTCCCTCATCATCAGCTCCTGGTGAAATAGGGAAAGGGCCGATATCATCAAATCCGATAAAGGTTTGAGTTTGTTGATGGGATAAAGCCAATTCCAAGGCCAATTCTTGACGAGGATTGCGAAACAATGGATGGCGCAGTGTCAGTTGATAATTCTCAGACTCAGAAGAAATATCTAGCCTGTCAAAAGGTTTTTCAATTACATTACTCCAACCCCTCCCGTAGTTGAAAGCTAAGGTAGTTTCTTGGGGAGTTAAAGGTAAAGTATAGCTGACATTCACTTCATTACTACCATCAGTGTTGGCGTAACCAACGCTCAACGTATCTCCTATCCCGCTCAGATTTGTCTCTTCTAACTGAAGGCTACGTTGGAAAGTACCCACGGCGGGAGAACGATTATTATCAAGGGCGATCTGAGCGTTAAATGTTTTGGCTTCTTCAACTCGCACGACGAGTAAATTCTGACCTATACGAGTACCAGCAGCTAACTCAGCCGATAAATTTTCTATCCGAGGATTAAGTTGTAATATTTGTAGGGCTTCTAATAACTTCTCACGATTAAGAGGTTTTTGACTTCCCCTGGCTAGGCGAGAGCGAATATAGTCTTTACCTAACCGCCGATTCCCAATAACTTGGATATCTTCTAAAGAACCCTCGACTATTTCTATTGTTACCGCACCAGCTTGGGGTGGAGGTGGGAGTTCTTGCCCTGCTGGGATCACCGCGCCAGAGGTGATATAGCCATTACATAAATAAAGCTGAGTAATAGCAGAACGTGCTTCTAGTAACTGAGAAAATGTGAGTTCAACGGGAGGGTCAGTTTCGTTTCTAGGTAGTTTCCGTGGGGGAGGCTGTTGATTGAGTTGTTTTAGGCGATCGCATTTTGCCTGCTCATTTAATAAATTAGAGCTTTCTTCAAACAGAAAAACTTCAATTGCTTGGAGTAATTTTTCCTCATCTTTAAAAACTGAACTACCCCTAAATTGAAACTTATTGATTAATAACTTAATCGGTACTTTAGGATCTGATTGTTGTGGGAGATTGGGAGTAGGTGTAGGTAGTAAGTTATCTGGAGAAGGTGGTGCGGAAGGCGTTGTTGGCAGTTCAGGAGATGGAGAAGGTGCAGGCAAGACATCCTGGGGAGGAGGTAAATTTTGTGGTACGTTAGTCTGGGCAAGCAAGTTTTGCCTGGGAACTGTTTCCTCAGCAATTGCTCTGGTTTGTATAGGTAGGCTGAACCCCACAGCCGCTAGTGTAAGTAAGAATTTAAGCTGACGCATATTTCACAAATACCCAAAATATTTATAGTCCATTGCAACTGTTGAATACAGGTTTTGAAGGATCAGGTGTGAAAGTAGAGGGACGAGCAGTCAAAATAAGCTGTCCTCTAGACCCAATCTCCACACCTTGCGCTTCTCGTAAAGGTGCTGGGGTGGAAGTGGTCTGTTCACCAGAAGTATTTGCCGCACTGCCTAAAAAAGTATCAGTGCTGAGAGCAGAATTAGGACTAGGCGGTAATCCTCCGCGTCCAGTGATGACAAAGCTACTAGCAGCCCCCTGCACACCTACTCGACAACTTTGGGCAATCAATTTAGAAGAATCACCTAAATCTTCTGGTAACTGAATCGTCCCGCGTGTGGGGTCTGCAATGATGCCATTAATTTCTACAATCCCCGCTCCAGCAGGGTTTGTCAGTGAGTTTGCCGTGGCATCGTTAGTTGGTAAGTCTTGAGGGTTTAAGTTTACTAGTGGGGTGTCAGGTAATCGGCGTTGTAATTCTTCTCGACTTAACGCTTCTATATTTACAACACCAAGAGCATTAATTGTGACTCTGCCAGCATAGTCCTGAAAAGAGTCAGCCGCAATGTCGTTATTTCTGCGAAAACCAGCAATCACAAAACCTTCAGGGTAATTGACATTGATTCTGCCACCATTGCCCCGATTCCCACCAGTACCTGCATTAGTTGAGATGAGACTGTTACGACGCAACAGTAGTAAAGTCCCATTGTTCAAATTGATATTACCCCCATTACCTCTACCAGAGTTAGCATTCAACCTGCCATTGTTGTCTAAAAACACGATGGGTGAGTTAACATTAATATCGCCTGCTTGACTCACTGAGCTTTGAGAACTAACAAAAAAGCCAGTTGCAACTTCAGGATTCCCATTGATAGTTACCCGCCTACCAGCATTGACAGTGATTGTACCTGCTGCTCCTCCACCTTGAACGTTGGTTTGAGCAATCAGTTGTCCGCCATTAATAGCTTCAACTCTATTAGCATTTATTTCAATGTTGCCTGCTGTTTGA
Organism: Nostoc sp. MS1; assembly: GCF_019976755.1. NCBI lineage: Bacteria > Bacillati > Cyanobacteriota > Cyanophyceae > Nostocales > Nostocaceae > Nostoc > Nostoc sp. MS1. Next base: position 2,626,206 of record NZ_AP023441.1, on the reverse strand, counting down.
GTGTTATTAGTACTTGCAGTTAAGTCAGCACCATCTGATATGCGAAAAAGATGAGGTCGTATTTCACTCCCTATAGTGATATCGCCACCAGATCCTATAGAACCGGGTTCTGCGGAAGTTAATAATCTGCTAGAATTTCCAGAAATATTGACAGAATTAGAAGCATTAATTGTTATTTTCCCAGCATCCCCCCGTCCCCTAGTGAGGGCTTGCACTTGAGCGCCATTGCGAACAAAGAAGGAGCCAGTGTTGATGTTGATGTCTCCGCCTTGACCAGTAATACGTGCTTGTGTTTGTGTGGGAGTTTCAACTGTGGCGAAGGCAAAACCTCCATCAAAGGTAACTTGGTTAGCCGCATTAATAATTAAATTGCCGGCTTTTCCCTGTGCAAAAGTGCTAGTAATCAATCGAGCAAATTCAGTAACAAAAAGCGAGCCAGTTTTAATATCAATTATGCCGCCATTATTTGTCCCTTGTGCTGGTGCTTCTACTGTGCTTAAGATTGCACTAGGAATAAAATCGCTATTACGATCACCCCGAATACTCGGTACTAAAAAACTCCATCTATTATTACCTTGACCATCAACTTTAACAGTATTAATTTCTTCAGAATTAATGGGTCTAATATTTACATTGCCAGCGCCACCTGGAACACCAAGGGTGCTATTACCGAAAGTGCTAGTAGCTACTATACTGCCATTTTCTAAAGACAGCATTTGAGTTGTGATATTTATATTACCCCCCCTACCCTGACCTCCTTCTCTAACAACAGTAGCTAAAGTACCTTGGTTGAGAGTCACGTTGGGAGCAGTTATATTAACTGTGCCACCGTTACCAACTGATTGTCCAACTACCTCGCTGAAAACCACACTATTGCCAGTTACAGAAACCGTATCAGTTGCCGTAATAGTCACATTGCCAGCCTGTGCTGCAATTGTTGTTCCATCTGGTCTTCTTCCTCCATTTCCACTGAGAATGCTAGCTGCTACTATCGCCCCATCTTGAATACGAACTGAGCGTGCTGTAATATCGAGTCTCTCGCCGCCGTTTCCTATTCCACCTTGTGTTACATCAGTACCTACAGTGGGGAGAGCATTCTCTTGAGATCCATCGATAGTAACCGTACCACTATTAGCTGTTATCGTCACATTGCCTGCATTCCCTCGTCCACCCTCATTTCTGCTGAAAATTCTAGATTCACCTTTAGAAGATACAACAGATACAGAGCCATTTCTGGCATTAATGTTGATGTTGCCTGCATCTACGTTGATGTTGTTGCCATTTTGCTGTACTTGCACACTAGTGCTGCTATTTACAAGGGAGTTAAGTATCCTAATATCCCCGTTTTGGGAAGTAATTTCAATATTTCCCGCTTGAGGATTTATACTTTGTCCTGGGGCAGGTAACACTCTTCCATTTGGGTTCTTAGCTTGGGCTGTCACTGTACTATTAGTGATAGATACTTGACCGCCAGCTTCAATATTAATTCTTCCAAAATATCCATCAGTAAGAATAGTTTCGTCTCCACGATTTGTACTTCCATTTCCAGTGATTTCTACATTCCCTTGAGGAGCAAAAATGTTAATATCTCCTGCAAAATCTGAACCACTATTACTAGCTTCTAGCTGAACTTGAGCCAAGAAAACAGAGCCTCGTGATGAACGAAGTGTGATTGTACTGAAATTGTTTCTATCATTAGTATTGCTATTATTAGAAGCTTCAATATTACCAGAATTAATATTACCAATCGCTTGAAGAGTCACATCACCAGCACGCCCACTGCTTCTTGATAGTATATTTCCACCTGTAGTATTGATATCTCCGTCACTGAGAATTTTGACATTTCCACCGTTACCATCGCCTCTACCAGTAATGATGCCATTAACCTGCACATTTCCTCTAGCATCTATCGTGACTGGATTACCGTAAGCACGGATTGAGAAGGAGCCTAAAGTAGGGGCTTCTGGATCTACAGTCCCATCTGTAATTTCAATCAAACCGCCAGCTAGATTGGGATTTTGCTGATATTGATTAGTTAAAAATATTTGACCATTAACTCTTGTGTTAACAATGCTTCCGATTGTGATGTTCGCGCTTGTTGGTTCATTACCTAATTGGCGGTTGACAATTTCATTAGGATTTTGTCCTGTAATAGCAGATACATCAGTAAGAATACCTTCGATTCTACTAGTACTAGTACCGATCGCATCTGCACGTACACCCGCCCGAATATCCAAAGTTGGTTGTTCTATGCCATTAATCCGGACTGATGAAGTTCCATCTGGTAGTGTTTGTGATAAAGGTACTGTTTCGGTAAGTGCATTTGCATCTGCACCTATAATTTCAACATTGCCGTTAATTGTGACACTCCCACCAGCGAGAATGTGCAGCGAAGCCCCTCGATAGCTTGCAAAACTCACATCTCCAGCCGCTCGAATAATGGGATCGTAAGGACTGAACAAACCTCCTAAACTGCCATCCATTTGTTCAATGCGGAAATTCCCACCAGCCCAGTAGTGAGCATCACCGCCGACTGTGTTAGCCGATCGCAATATTAAATCCCCACCCGATACCAACCCACTATTAGAATTATTCAAGGCAAAAATATCAACTCCTTGTCTACCTTGAACTAATAACTTTCCTCCAGCTTGGGCTACAAAGGGATTCGCCGCACTATCTCGTACCTGTACTGTATCCCCTGCTAGCAGGTTTAAATCGCCATTCGTCCCGATCAAACTTTCTACCAGAGTTAAATTGTTATAGGCTGTGAGTATTGCTGTCTGGGCTACGACATTCTTCGCTACCACATCACCATCTGTTACAGACAAGCCCGATTCAGTCACTTCCACCTGTCCATTGCTATTTACCGTCAGCCCTGGATGGAATTGTGTATCGCTGTTGAGTAATAAATCAGCCAGAGCAGAACCTTCTCCAGTGGCTATTGAAGAAGTATCTATATTGAGTAACTGTCCCGATGAATTGACATTGACAATACTATTACCGGGTACGGCGGCAACTGCAATTTCTCCTCCTGCGGATAATTGCCCTGTACTAGCAACTGTACCTCCCAACAGGGTGAGGTTCTGCCCTGTACCTACGCTGAGGTGGGCGGAGTTGGCGATCGCTTTTGGTTGTCCCTGGTTAAACTGCACTCCCAAAGGAACTGATACACTGAGCAATGGCGCAGCTTTGGGATTTGTGGCACTAAACTCTAGTCCGTTACCAAAATTAAAACTGTTACCTGTACTGCCTAAAAATGAACCCGTCAAGTCTAAGGAAGCGTTGGGGCCAAAGAGAATCCCGTGAGGATTGAGCAGAAATAAATTGGCATCGCCTAGTACACCGAGTTTGCCATAGATATGAGAAGCATTACCCCCAGTCACTCGGCTGAAAATGTTCTCGATTCCCGTCGGATTAGTAAAATAGGCTCCTCGTCCCTCTCTAATGTTGAACTCTTGAAAACTATGGAAGAGGTTAGCACCACGAATTGCCCCTCCATCAATGAGATCGCTCGTGATACCTCTAATATCAATATTGGGTGTGACTACCGAATTTTCTACCCCCAAGCTGCTATCTGGGATAATTTGTGCGATCGCTTTATTCCCATTTGATATTATGGCGCTAGTTGTAGCCAGAGCCATACCTATACACCAATACCCTAGTTTCATAAGTTTTACTTGTTACTAAATTTATTTAACCGTATTTTTTGAGTGTAGCCAGTCGCTACGCTATGACAAACACCAAATGCCTATCTATAGCAATCTATGTAGTAAATTTAGTTAAACTTAAACCGAAAAAACTCTTAGCACAAAATCAAGAAACACTATAAATTTTGCTAATGATTAGCATCTAGAATCTACAAATAGATTTAGCTAACGGACTTTTTTCCGTATTCCCACGGATAGTAACATATGCTGCTTTTAGAAGCAAGCAGCATATATGAGCTAAGAGAATAATGGGAGATCAATATTATGATTGGGTGAGAAATATAGTAGTGATAGAAAAATTTGATGAATAATCTGTAAAAATAATTAATTAAAAGCTAATATTACAATTTTAAACCCCCACTAGTAAAAGACCACTATTAATCGCCACGTTCCACAAAAATACTTTTGTACCTCGTGAGAGACTATTTATTTATAAAGTAAATCTTTAGACACAAAGCGCACATTTATCACAGACAGGATTTCCCATTTCATATCAGTTAAGCTTGTGGGGTAAAGCTTCGTGTTATGATTAACTGTGTAAATACACTATAAATAAAGTATTATATTTTACTTTAAATCTTTTATTCTCACTTTTAGATTTACTTTATCAATAGCCTCTTAATAAAAAATCTCAATAATGATGAGACAAGTTTTAAAAAGTGTAGCTTTATTATAATTAGCGACGCAAGACAAACCAAAGAAAGTAATGTTCGTAGTCAGGACTTTAGTCTTTATAAAAAAGAGGAATAAAGTCCTTACTACGAACTTAAATAATGTGAGGCTAGATTCTTAAATGAAAAAGCCTAACTTGAAATAGTTAAAGTAGCTTATTTGCGAATCCTACTAAACAGAACAATTTAACTCACCAGCTTTTTGTGTAAAACGGCTATTTTCTCGATAATCTACCGGACAATCGATGACAGCAGGTACATCTTGCGCTAAGGCTTCTTTGAGTACAGGAATTAAGTCTAAAGCTGATTCAACTCTATAACCTTTCAAACCCATACTTTCGGCTAATTTAACAAAGTCTGGATTGCCAAAATGTACAAAAGATGAGTGACCTTTACCAAAATGATTTTCTTGTTTCCATTCAATTAAACCATAGCCGCCATCATTGAAAATTAAGGTGACAAATGGTGTACCTACTCGTAAAGCGGTTTCTAATTCCTGGCAATTCATCATAAAGCCACCATCACCAGTAGCCGCTACTACTTTGCGGTTTGGATATACGAGTTTGGCAGCCAAAGCACCAGGAATAGCAATCCCCATTGCTGCAAAGCCATTAGAAATAATACAAGTGTTAGGACTATGGCAATGATAATGACGAGCCATCCACATTTTATGAGCGCCGACATCAGAAATAACAATATCATCTGGCCCCATTACCTGCCGCAAATCATAAATCAATTTTTGCGGTTTAATAGGATAACCATCATCGTTGGCATATTGCTCATAATCTGCGCGAATATTTCCTCTCAAGCTGATAGCATAAGGATTAGGTTTACCTTGTCTATCTGCTACTTTTAATATTTCTACTAAGGAATCAGAAATATCTCCTATTACTTGCACTTTTGGGATATAACTACTATCAATTTCCGCACCATCTGCCCCAATATGGACAATAGGAATTTTCCCTTCTGGATTCCATTTCTTAGGTGAAAATTCAATTAAATCATAGCCGATCGCAATTACTAAATCGGTGTTATCAAAGCCGCAAGTGATAAAATCTCGCTGTTGCAATCCTACCGACCATAAAGCTAAAGGATGGGTGTAGGGAATCACACCTTTACCCATGAAAGTATTAGCCACAGGTATATTCATTTGCGTGGCAAATTGGGTTACAGCATCACTAGCGTTAGCCCTGATTGCCCCATTACCTACCAAGATTAAGGGGTTAACCGCTTGAGAAATAGCGGCGGCGGCGGCGCGAATACTAGCAAATGAAGCGTAGGTTTTTTCGATATTATTATCTTTATGTAAAGGTTTGCCCTCTACGGGCATCGCGGCAATATTTTCTGGTAAATCGATGTGAACTGCACCGGGTTTTTCAGTTTGCGATCGCTTAAAGGCTTTACGCACAACTTCCGGTGTAATGCTAGGACGGACAATCTGTTTATTCCACTTAGTTACCGGAGCAAACATCGCCACCAAATCTAAATATTGATGGGATTCGATGTGCATTCTATCTGTTCCCACTTGCCCAGTAATCGCCACCAACGGCGCACCATCTAAATTAGCATCTGCTACCCCAGTCATTAAATTAGTCGCCCCAGGCCCCAAGGTAGAAAGACATACGCCAGCTTTCCCCGTCAAACGTCCGTAAACATCTGCCATGAAAGCTGCACCCTGTTCATGGCGAGTTGTGATAAACTTGATAGATGAATGTCTAAGCGCTTCTAAAACGTGTAAATTTTCTTCGCCAGGAAGACCAAAAACATATTCAACACCCTCATTTTCTAAACACTTGACTAGTAATTCTGCTGTATTCATTTTCAAATCCTCAATTAGCGATAAATATCGGGGAGTTGTGAGTGGGGAATTGGGAGTAGTGAAAGATAGCTCCACTCCCTACTCCCTACTCCCTACTCCCCTTTCACTTCACCCAAACAGTTTTTACATTCACAAACTCATGTATGCCTTGAATACTTAATTCTCGGCCGTACCCAGAACGTTTTATGCCCCCAAACGGTAGTCGGGGGTCGGATTTAACTAAACCATTAATAAATACTGCGCCGGCTTCAATTTCCGAAATTAAGCGATCGCGTTCTTGGTCATTGTTTGTCCAAGCACTCGCACCTAACCCAAAGGGTGTAGCATTAGCTAGTTTAATCGCAGCATCCAAATTTGGCACTCGAAATAACAAGGCTACTGGGCCGAAAAATTCCTCTTGGGCGATAGGCGCGTCAATGGGGATATCTATAATAATTGTCGCGGGGTAAAAGTTGCCAGGACGATCGCTTAAAGGATAGCCGCCAGTCAAGACTTTACCACCACTTTTCACGGCAGTTTGTACTTGTTGGTCTAAATCTTGGAGGATGTCGGGGGTAGCTAATGGCCCTAAATCAGTGTCGAGATGCAAGGGGTCGCCAATTTTTAGGGCTGTGAATTTTTCCAACAGCAGTTTTTCAAATTGATCTGCGATCGCTTCTGCAATGATAAAGCGTTTAGCTGCAATACAAGATTGCCCATTATTTAACATCCTTGCAGTTGTCGCTGTCGCGGCTGCGGCTGCTAAATCAGCACTTTCCAACACAATAAAGGGGTCACTTCCCCCCAATTCCAACACGGTTTTTTTAATTTGTTTTCCCGCCGCCGCCGCCAAAGAAGCACCGGCAGGTTCGCTTCCAGTTAAGGTAGCAGCTTTGACCCTATCATCAGCGATGACATCGGCTACTTTTGCCGCCCCAATTAACAGGGTTTGAAAGACACCTTCAGGAAAACCCGCCCGGAGGATAATATCTTCGATAGCTAAAGCGCACTGTGGTACATTCGATGCGTGCTTGAGTAAGCCCACATTCCCCGCCATGAGTGCAGGTGCAACAAAGCGGAATACTTGCCAAAAGGGAAAATTCCACGGCATGACTGCCAGAATAATACCCAAAGGCTGATAGCGGACAAAGCTATGACTAGCATCCGTTTTTACACTGACATCAGCTAAGAAATCGGCGGCATTTTCTGCATAGTATCGGCAGACAGCCGCACATTTTTCGACTTCGGAAATAGCTGCTTTATAAGGCTTGCCCATTTCCACAGTCATTAACTTAGCAAAGTCGGCTTTTTCTTGCTCTAAGATATCTGCTGCTGCTTGCAAAGCCTTGGCACGCTCGGCAAAACTTGTATGACGGTACTTTGCAAAAGCCTGGTCTGCCAAATCTAATTTAGCGGCAATTTCTGCATCGTTGATCGGCTCAAAGGTTTTGAGCGTCTCCCCAGTTGCGGGATTGATGGTGGCGATCGCCATTTCCTAACCTCCCGTGGATAAATAGCTTGAGGTAGCTTCTTAGTGTTACACACATTCCCCAAAGTCAGCTACCACCCAAATTCTAGTCTTTTCGTTTTGATTTTTCCCAAAAATGTCTTATAAGTTACTATTTTCTAGTGATAGACTACACCAGAGACTAAGCATTAATGCTGTAGGCGATCGCATCATTATTCCTAGTCAAGTCAATCCCAAATGCAACATCAAGGCAGCATCAATTAGTACCATCATCTCTTCATCTAAACTACCCACTACTTCGCCCATAATTCGTTCCTTAGAAATTGTTCTTACCTGTTGCGCCTGGACTTTAGAAGGTTTTGTTAAACCACTCACCTCTGGATTTAGCAGCACTTCAAAAGGATAAACACGATTAACGTTAGAAGTAAGAGGTAAAATCGTTACTGTCGTAGCAACACGATTACTAATGTTATTACTCACTACCAGCACTGGACGGCGTTTACCCATTTCTGAACCAAGGGTAGGACTAAGGTCTGCGTAGTAAATATCACCACGTTTCATCTGCTAGTCCATCTGCTACTGTTACATTCCAATCACTGTCAACTTCCGCAGAGGCTTCTCGATAAGCCTCTTCTAGTTCTCGATTTCGCAGTAACTCTAACGCTTCTTCAATTACTTGAGAACGAGATTTACATCCTTTATTAAACTTATAGTTTTCGATAAACTCCACTAAGGATGGTGGTAAAGAAATAGATAATTTTTCTGCTTTCATATTCCTACCAAAAAGTAGTAAAGAAAATCCTTACTAATATAGTAACTTAATTTGCAGCCCCAACTGTTCCTAACGGGACTTAAACAGAAGTTAAGAGTAAAAAAGGGTATATAGCGTTTACCAGTCTAATGAAGTACAGTTATTAAAATAAATCAGTGTATCTACTCAAGGGTAAAAATGAAACCATATTCCCTAGACTTTCGCCAAAAAATATTGGATACATATAAAACAGGTGGAATATCACAACGTCAATTAGCAAACAAATTTTGTGTAAGTTTAGGTTTTATTGAGAAATTACTAAAGCAATATAGAGAAACAGCAAGTATCGCTCCTAAAGTGAGGACAAAACAAACTCCTCCAAAGCTCAACGAAGAACAAATTAAGATTCTGGAAGAAATAGTTGAAGCTAAGAATGATGCCACCTTAAAAGAAATTAGCTTAATTCTCAAAGAAAAAACAGGAATAACAATTAGTATATCTACGGTAGACAGGATGTTACAGAGGATAGAAATCAGCCTAAAAAAAAACATTGCACGCCTCTGAAAAAGAGACTGAAAGAGTACAATTATTAAGAGTACAGTTCTGGCTTAAACTTCATGAGATACCGGCGGAAAACCTTGTCTTTATTGATGAAGCAGGAGCTAATCTATCTTTAATAAGACACTCCGCCCGTTCTAAAAAAGGTAAAAGAGCGCATAGTTCACGACCTCAAAAACGTTGTAAAAATGTATCCATAATTGGAGCGATTGCTCTCAAAGGCGTGATTAGTCAATATAGCATTTTAGGAGCATCTGATGGGCTAACATTTGAGGCTTACATTTCTCAAAAATTAGTTCCAAAACTGTGGGAAGGCGCTTATGTAATTATGGATAATTGTTCAATTCATAAAGGTAGAGATATTGAGGAATTAATCGAATCTGCTGGAGCTAAATTGATTTATTTACCACCATATTCTCCTGATTTCTCACCCATTGAAAACTGTTGGTCAAAAATTAAAAATATACTACGTTCTATTGGAGCTAAAAGTTATCCAGACTTAGCAAAAGCAATTGAAAGTGCTTTTAACCAAGTCTCGTTAAATGATATTTATAATTGGTTTACCCATTCTTGTTACTGTACTTCACCAGAGTGAGAAACGCTATAATGCTGAATTAGCATAGCTTTCACGTTAAAAAAGCTCATGAAAGAAACCACACCTGCCGCCATGCCGCCATGCTTTGAAAGATGGTGTCAACGGTTTGATGATGTATTTACTCATAAGGCTCAAAAAAGAGAGTTTAGGCATTATGTAGGTGGATTATTGGGTGAAAGTGAGAGAAAAAACCTGTTTCAAATTGCAGAGAATGCTGTAGGAGTAACTTACCACCGATTACACCATTTTTTAACTGAAGCACCTTGGTCTAGTAGTCTGCCAAGACAACTTTGCTAGGTTAGAGTTGGATATAAACGCTGCATTTTTCGGCGAGCATCTTTGGTTTGGAAACCCCAATAGACACTGGCTTTTTGCTGATTACGTTGTTTCTCCCAAGCGGCAATCTCAGAAGTTAATGTTTCTGCATTAGGAATACGCCGTTCTAAACATTGGCGGGATAAAACAGATAATTCAATTTCTACTTGATTCAACCAAGAAGCGTGCTTAGGAGTATAGTGAAACTCTAATTTTTGAATAATTCGACGTGCTTCTTCTGGTGGAAAAACTTCATATAATGCGCTGGGAGTATGAATATTCAGGTTATCAACTACCAAACGAATAACATCAGCATCTTGGTAGCAAACATCTACTAAATTTTTCATCTGTTTAGCAAAATCGACTTTAGTTCGACGTTCTGTAACTTCGATATGCCGCCAACCTGCCAAGGGTTGAAAACACGCAAATAAATTTACTGTCCCGTTACGTTTATACTCGAAATCATAACGTTCAGGCTGCTCCGGCTCTGGTGGCAAAGGAAGTCTTACTTCTTCTACTAGTTGGTAGGGACGTTCATCAAAGCAGACTACAGGACGTTTAGGATCATAAGGCTCATTGTATAAATCCAACACATCTTCCATTCGGAAAACATATTCTGCGTTAACTTCAGGAATGCACCACTGTTGTTTTAACCACGGTTTGATTTCATTTTTTTTAAAGTTTGACGCACTGTTTCGTCCGAAATTGAATCTATGATACCAACGTTCACTAAATGATCCGCTAATAATTGCATTGTCCAACGTACTCTTCCAACTGGTGGATTGGAACAAGCAGTGGCAATTAAAAATGCTTCTTGTTTTTCATCTAACTTTTTAGGTTTTGGTGGATGAACTTCATCCTTTAAAGCAAAATCTAACCCCCCAATGACAAATTTTTCTCGTATTCGTTGCACTGTTGCAACATGCGCTCTAACTATGCTAGCGATCGCTTGATCCGTTTCTCCTTCAGAAGCCATTAGAAGAATGTTTGCACGGGTTATGGTTCTTGCTTTGTGTTTACCTTTTTTAATTATTGCTTGTAGCTGAGAAACTTCCTCTTCATTCAAGTCAACAATGTACTTTTTCGCCATGTTACACCCCGTTTTTGGCTATTTTACCAATTAGAGGTTTTACTTAGCAAAGTTACCTTGGCAGACTACTAGTAGCCAAGTGAATGAGCGTCGGTTAGAGATCATGGATAAGTGTAGCCAGACGAGAATCAGTAGAGGTTTTAGTTTAATAATTGATGATTCTGGTCATAGAAAAAGTGGTAATTTTACTGCTGGAGTGGGAAGGCAGTACATCGGAGAAATTGGCAAAACAGATAATGGAATAGTAATAGTAACAACACATCTATATGATGGAAGAAAAAGTTTACCATTAGATATAGAGCTATATCAGCACGCTGATTCTTTATCATCTGGGAAACAACACCCAGAATTTGAGAAAAAACCCGAACTAGCAATTAAATTAATAGACCTAAGTTTAAACCGTGGTTATCAACCAGGAATAGTAATTGTAGATGCTGGATATGGCAACAACACATCCTTCTTATTAAAATTAGAAAATCGCCAACTAAAGTATTTAGGGGGATTGGCTAAAAATCGCAAAGTCATTGTCAATAATCAAGAGAAGGTTCGAGAAACAATCAGACTAGATGAATTAGCGCAAGCGTTACCCCAAGAAGCTTTTACAGAAATTCAACTCAACTTAAATAAACCCAAAACATTATGGGTGGTAACTAAAGAAGTAGAGATATCTGGTCTAAGTGGAAAGCGGAATATTGCTATCGTCATGAATGCTGCGACTTTCTCACAAGCTACTGATATTGACTATTTTATTACCAATGTTGACTCATCAATTGTCACCCCAGAATGGATAGTTGACACTTATAGCTCAAGAAATTGGGTAGAAGTTTTTTATAGAGAAGCAAAAGGGTGGTTAGGGCTAAGAGAATATCAAGTTCGAGATAAAAGAAGTTTATTTCGACATTTTATCTTGGTTTTTTGTGCTTATACTTTTATTCTTTGGCATCAGATGACAGGAGGCTTGAGACGTAGGTGGGCAAACAAACCTTTGAACACCTTTACTGAAGCTTTGGAAGCATTTAGAACGGCTATGTCTTATCGATTCTTCGATTGGTTGACCCTCAACCGTGACGTGTTTACCGCTTATAAAGCCAGTTTAGGCTTTATTTGGGCTTGATTTTTGTCTAAGTCCCGCTAATATTTATCAGCAAGTACAATGCCCAATACGGTTCGGTTAAGCTCTAAGCAGTATTGAGTATAGAAGCAAGCCGTTAAGTTCGTTTAGCTAAATCGGCAACTATTGCACCTAGTTGAACCAGATCACAGGGTTTAGCTATGTGCATTTGAAACCCAGCCTCGATCGCCCGTTGCTCTTCTGCTTTACTGGCATGGCCCGTCAGAGCGATCGCCGGAATTTGTCCTCCATCTGCCGCACTGAGCGATCGCACCTGTTGAATCAGGAAGTAGCCATCTTCCTCAGGCAAGCCGAGATCAGAAATCAGCACATCATAGCGGTTAGGGCTTTCCCTGAGAGCAGAGAGGGCTGCTCTGACAGTCGTTACGGCCAACACCTCTGCCCCGTAATCCTCTAGCATTAACTGCAAGGGTAAAAGCACATCGACCTGATCATCAACCACCAGGATTTTCAAGCCTTCTAGAGAGGGGAGATTTTGCGAAGCGTCCAAAGATGTTTCTACCGTCGGTTCGACAATCGGCGGTGAGGTTGGGGGCGGGACGTATAAAGGCAACCGCACGGTCAGTGTGGCACCTTGTCCTTCGCCTGGACTTTCTGCCTGCACAGTGCCACCATGCAGCTCGATGAGATGCCGCACGATCGCCAAGCCCAGTCCTAGCCCTTGATTGGTTTTGATTGTACTGGAATCACCCTGATAGAACCGCTCGAAAATATGTGGCAATAAATCTGCTGAAATACCAATTCCGGTGTCACTGACTTGAATTTGCGCCTGGTTGTCAACCTGTGACAGCGTAATGTCTACTCGTCCACCCGCAGGCGTATACTTGATCGCATTCGAGAGCATGTTCCCCAGCACTTGCTGCAATCGTTCGGCATCCCCCAGCACGGTGATCTCACTCAACGATGACACTAACTGAATATTTTTTGCCACCGCCGATAAGTTAACGCTATCGAGAGCAGCTTGAACCAATAAGCTCAAGTCGATCGGGCGGCTATTCAATTGCAACTTGCCACTCGTAATCCGAGAGGCATCCAGAATATCTTCAATTAGGTAATTGAGTAGCCTACCGTTCTGCTCAACGGCTTCTAAGGCGCGATCAACTGTTACCTCGTCGCAGTTGCGGTTGCGGAGCAGTTGCACCCATCCCAGCAGCGAGGTGAGAGGATTTCGCAGTTCATGGGATAGATTTGAGAGAAATTCATCTTTGGCACGACTGGCCGCTTCAGCCTGCTGGCGTGCCGTGCGCTCGGTAACATCTAAGATCGCTAGCAAAATCATGTCTGTGTTGTCTTCTCGGTGCAATTTGCACGCATTGAGCAGCATATTTTTCTGCCCAATCTGCTCGAAATCATGATTGACCTCAAAATCCTGCACCGCAAGCTCACCCGCCAGAATACCGTTCAACATCGATCGCAGTTCGGGAATATCCCACTGCCCATTGCCTAATTCAAACAGCAACGTATGGATGGTTTCAGCTTCAGAAACCTGAAATGTCTCGTAAAATGCCCGATTCGCGGCATTCACCCGTAAATCAGCGTCCAGCACAACCAGAGGGATTTGCACCGTCTCAATGATGGTTTCTGCATAGTTGCGAGCGCGCTCTAGGCTGACGTTGTAGCGTTTGAGGGCATCAATATCCTGTAGCACCATTGTCACACCGTCAATTTGGTTTTCAGTGGTGCGATAGGGGCGAATGCGGATGGTATACCAGTATCCGGTTTCTGTTTGGATCTCCTGTTCTTTCGTATTGAGGGTCTCCAAAACCTCCAAAATCATTGGTTCTAGCTGGGAAACGTCAAAATTGCCATGCAGGTCAGTGAAGGGTCGTCCGATATCGGTGGGGATGAAATTGAACAGTCTCTGGGCGGTTGGTGTATAGCGACGAATCCTTAAGTCATTCGTCAGCATCACAATCGGGATATTAATGCTGGCGATAAAGTTGTTGAGATCACTATTGTCTCGATTTTGTTGCAGATTCCGACTCCGCAGCTCTTCATTGGTCGTCGAGAGTTCTTCATTGGTGGCTTGAACTTCTTCTTTTGCCGTTTGCAGTTCTTCATTCGTGCTTTGCAGTTCCTCATTGCTCGATAGGATCTCTTCATTCGCTATGCGTAAGTTTTGGTTGAGTTGGTTTTGCTCCTGTATCACCGCTTGCAGATGCGCTTGGGCTGAGAGTTCACGTTGGGTGGCAGCAGATAGGGCCTGACGCAGCGTTACAAGCTCACGCGCTAAGTCTGCCGGCTCCAAGTTTTCTACTGTTGCGGGACTGGTGAACGTGTTAGAGGCAGGGGCAGAAGGCGAGATGGGATTAAAAAGCACCAAAAAATAAAGTGTGTTCGTCTGGGCTGGGCGAAATGGCAGCACCTCTAGATTCAGTCGCGATCTCTCACCCTGTTCCATCTGAACGTCTTCCTGCCGCACCAGCACGTTCTCTGTCTGAGCCTGATATAGGGCGGTGCGAAGGGGTGTTACCAGCCCTTCGCGTGCCATAGACAGCAGGTTTAGCTCCGTGGTGCTAGGGGTCAACTTCAGGTAAAGATCGAGGTCTCCGCGCATCTGTAATATCTGCATTTGTTCATTAACCACGACTGATAGCGGCATATAGCGATTGGCGATCAGTTGGTCAACTTCTCTGGCTAAATCAAAGGAAATGGAACGGTTTTCTGGAATGGGCTGCGGATTATGGAGACTGGGGACGCGCCCAGAAGTGGCTGTAAATGAAAATAAGCGATTAGATAAGCTTAATTTTCGGGCATAGATTTTGCAGGCTTCATCCACGGGCGCAAACAAATTTGAGGCAGCTTTGACGCTTTCTGCCGTACCCAACACCAAATAGCCCGTTAAGTTGAGACTGTAATGAAACAGCGCCATGATGCGCTCTTGCAGGCGATCTGATAAATAAATCAGCAGGTTGCGACAGCTAATCAGATCGAGATTCGAGAATGGGGGGTCGTCGCATAAGTTATGATGGGCAAACACACACAATTCACGAATGGTACTGCTAATTTGATAGCCACCCTCTGCCTGTGGGACAAAGAACCGACTTTTACGCTCCGGTGAAACGCCTTCCATCTGGCTTTCTAGGTATAAGCCTGTTCGGGCTTTGCTAATGGCTGTTTCGCTAATGTCGGTGGCAAAAATCTGAATCGGCGGGACGGTGGCGCGATCGCTGAAAAACTCTAACAAGCAGATGGCGAGTGAGTAGACTTCTTCCCCAGTTGAACAGCCAGCCACCCAAATCCGAAGCGGAACATCGCTGCCTTTATTTTGGCTGATCATAGGGAAAATCTGGGTCTTCAATTTCTCAAAGACGTGGGGATCGCGAAAGAAACTGGTCACATGGATGAGAATTTCTTCATACAGAGCTTGAATTTCGTCGCTGTGCGTTTGCAAATATTGCGCGTATGCTGCCAGACTGTCCAGCTTATATAGCAGCATCCGCCTCTGGATGCGGCGCTCCAGCGATGCCGGTTTGTATTGGGTAAAGTCAACGCCAGTTGTTGTGCGGAGGAGGGAAAAAATTCGGCTCAGGGGATCACCCGGTTCCGGGGGTAACTTCTGGATGATCGGCAATGGCTCTGATTGCACCAAAAAGGGGTTGCGACTGAGATTGCTCAGTTCTCTAGCAATGGCTGGCGGCGGCAACACAAAATCCACATTGCCAGTTGCAACCGCCGTATTGGGCATACTGTTAAATTGCGCCGTGGCATCACATTCGGCAAAAGTGACACCTCCAGCAATCTTGACGGCTTTCACCCCCTCAGCACCGTCTCCATCCATCCCCGACAGCACAACGGCGATCGCTTTGTTGCCGCGATCGGTCGCTAACGACTCAAGAAAGATGTCTGCGGGCAAATATTTGCCCTTACTTTTCTGCCGGGGCGCGAGCCGCAGAATGCCATCGACCAGGGTCATTTGGGCATTGGGCGGAATCACATAGACCGCGTTTGGCTCAACCCGCATCTGGTCATGCACCTGAAGCACAGGCATGGTAGTCACTCGGCCCAAAATTTCCGACAGCAGGCTTTCATGATCAGGAGACAAATGCTGAATTAGCACAAACGCCATGCCTGTATCCGTTGGCAAATGGCGGATCAGTTCCGTAAATGCCTCTAGCCCGCCAGCAGAAGCGGCAATTCCCACCACGGGAAAAGGGGCATTGGTTTGGGATGGCTGATTTAGCTCCGAGTCTGGGTTGACGGGGAGTGAGTCGGATGGATCGTTGGGGAGGGGTGACTCAGCAGACATAAATTGTATAGGGGTTCAATGCTTCTTTGAGCAACACTGAACTAAGCAGTAGTTGAGCGATTTTTTGAGCAGGCTTAACAGCAGACCGTCTCAGTTCAACCAAAAAACTGATCATGTTGCCAGATGCCAGGAGGAAAAGCACTAGCTCACTTCAATGATATGACGTAAGTACATTTAGGGGACAACCCTCAGTCTAAATATTTTTGAGCTTAACCAAACCGTATTGGTACAATACCTACCCTACAAAAATCATCCCTAAACTCAGCAATGCTATTCAGCAACGCCAGAAATATATAATCAACACTACCTCTCATCTGGGTAATTGCTCAATTAACCTATTCATAACCAATCTCTCATCAAGAATCGGTAGTCTAAATTTCTGAGAGGAATAGCGTGGGCAAAAACTACTTCTCCAGAATGCACCCACGAACCCAGAAACAAACAAGGATATGATGATGACCAAGCTTGGCTACTCACTGTTTCGACGCTTCACCACTACACATTTGCTCTACAAAATATGTTTAGTAGGTCTGACTTTACCGTTTTTGGCATTTGCTAACACTAATTTAGTGGTTGCTAGAGATCGTGAGAACGCGAATGCACCCTATGAGATTGGGCTTTGGGGCGACTTACCCTACTCGCCTGCACAGGAAGTTGGGGTAATAAAACTAATTGAGGATATGAACTCGCAGAGACTTGCTTTCACCGTTCATGATGGCGATCTCAAAGCTGGTTCTAATAGCCTTTGTGACAATGCGCTGTACACCAAAGCACTCCGCTACCTCAACGCCTTGGATGCACCAGCCGCCTTTACACCAGGTGACAACGATTGGACAGATTGCGATCGCACTTCCAATGGTGGCTACAACTCACTTGAGCGCCTTGACTACGAGCGTCGCGTATTCTTCAGCACGAATTTCACCCAAGGACAGCGCCGACTATTCCAGGAAGTGCAGACAACGCCACTCTGTCTTGGTGTTAACGGTGCAGTTCCTTGTGTTGAGAACCGTCGTTGGACAGTCGGTAGAGTTACCTATGTGACACTCAACATCCAGGGTTCATGCAATAACTTATGCGACACAGCACCAGACAAAGCCGAGTACGAAGCACGCAACGCAGCTAATATTGCATGGATGAGAGAAACTTTTAGAGTGGCGAAGGAACGCAACTCGTCAGCAGTCATGTTGATTTCTCAAGCCGATCCTGGTTGGGATCAGAGCGATTCAACCAGAGCGCCTTTGCGTAATCCCAAAACGCTAGAACAAACCGATGGACAACCTGATGGCTTCAAAGACTTTTTACTAGCGTTGCGCGAAGAAGTAATTGCTTTCCGTAAGCCAGTTGCCTATGTACACGGTGACTCACACTACTTCCGTATTGACAAGCCATTTCTAGATACTCAAGGCAGACGACTGGAGAATTTTACTAGAGTTGAGACATTTGGCGACAATCAGGCAAATGGTACTAACGATGTACAGTGGCTTAAGGTAACAGTAGATCCTCGTAGCCGAGAAGTTTTTTCATATCAGCCACAGATTGTTCCCAGTAATCGCGTAGCAGTTCCCGCACCGTAACCCTACGTAGTTTCTCATCAGCAATGTTGAGCAACAAACCTCTGTTTGCCAATATCATTAAATTAATTGGAGAAGAGCCTTGAAAAAGCTTTATCAGAGTTAAATACTGCTTTAAAATAAAGTTTTAGGCTCTCCTTTCCTCATTTACTTACATAAGTTAGTTAATAATTATTTATCGGGTAGCCAACGAATTAAAACTTCCTTGCGTTGCTGATTTTTTTGTGATGGTTTTTGACCAGCTTGCGGTTTATATAGCCCTGTTTCCCAGTTACCATACATGGGATTAGGTAGCGCAATATATGCAGGCTCTAAAGTCTTACTAATAGGAATAGAATCAAGGATGCCATAGTAACTAGAATGTTTTTCTACGTAACTACGACGTTCCTGATTTGTGATGCCGGCTGCTTGGTCAAAATCATTAAGATTATCGCCAATTAAGGCTACTATCGTATATTTTTTACTATCGGCTTGACCGTTTTCTACTGCTTCACGCCGCCATTGTTTTGAAGTATTTTCTTTACCATCAATAATTTTAGTAAACTCGCCTTTTAGTAACACTGTTGTACTATTAGCACCTTTAAAACCATTTGCCTTTAAGTTATTGATAGTTGCTATTTCTAAATCATTGTTATTTCTCTGTTTATTACTGCTTTTATCTCGGTCAGAAATAAAAAAGACTTTCCCACCACTATCGTTAACATAATTAACAAATTTAGCTGCACCAGGAACAGTCCTAGCCCCAGATGCTGCTACCCATTTGTTCCATGTTGAGAGTTCATAACTATTATTAGTGTCAACTAAACCAGCTTGATAAGCACTATTATCGAGAACTGTTTCATCAATATCAACAATAATGGCTGGTTGACGTACTTTTTTAGCTTTGGCTTGGTCAAAAACAATTTTAGCTATATTAAAAGCTTGGTAAGCAAGGGCTTGATACTCACCAGATTGCTGTACCCAATTAATTGCTAATACAGACTGTTCATTCAACTGTGTGTTAGTAACTTCTGCGGCATCTTGTTTAAGTCCCAATAGAAGTAAACTTGATGTTAGGAGTGTAGAGAATGTAACAAATTTAAAATATTGGTGATACATTATTATGGATTTCTCCTTAGTATTTCGCTAAGTAGATATTTAGCTTTAACTAATTTACTTGTACAGTTAAATACTTATAACACACTGAGATATATAGGAATCATATTTTTTGGGATGGTGCTTCTTACCATCGTTCGCATCTGGTTCAAAACTTTTTATGCGAGGTAAGTCAAGGTTTATCTCAAGAGCAATGGAAAATTCATTGCGTCCGCTTTGCTCCTAATTGCCCATCACAAAATCCTATATAAGATATTTGGTTACAAGCAAAAACCTGGATTAGACGTTTTTGCGCTTTAATTTCAACATTCTCTCATTTAAAGTGGATGTTTGAATGGTTTATCCAAAACACTACCTTTGATTTTATGTCTCTCCAGATGTACGGAGTTTTTTCAGAAATCAAATACTAGTCCTATATAAATCTGGGTAAGCTGCTACGCAGCTTAATTGTATAATATAAACTTAAGTAAAAACTATTATCGGCCATATATGCCAGCAAAAAACCATCTTTCTCAAGAGCAGAAGGAAAGGCTACTGAAAACACTAAAAGAGCATGAAAATCCTTATGTAAGAGAGAAGATTCTGATTATTCTGTTGATAAATGATGGAAAAACATATCAAGAAATTAGCAATTTTTTAGAGATTGCATATCCGACAGTCGCATATTGGGCAGTTCACGGCGACCCGGATAATTTAGAAAGCTTTTTAGATGGAAGAAGAGAAGGTAACTGCCGCAAAGTTACCAAAGAATATGAAAATTTGTTATTAGAAATAATTGAGAAAGACCCAGTAGAAAATGGATATGAATTTGGTCGATGGACGGCGGCAAGATTAGCAACATATCTTGAAGAAACAACAGGAATTAAGTTAAGCGGCTCTCAAGTTAGGAGAATATTAGAGCGAAAAAAGTACGTTTACCTCTGGGCAAAATATAGCCTAGAGGACAAACAGAATCCTGAAAAGCGTAAGGCATTTCAAGAAAAGCTATCAGAATATTTAAGAATAACCAAAAAAACTCCAGAGCGTTTACAAGTATGGTTTTGGGACGAAAGTGGATTTAGTTTAAGAGTGATAAGAAGAAAAAGTTGGGGTAAGAAAGGTACAAGGAAAAAAGTTACAGGGCAAAGGAGAAGAGGAAGAGTAAATATTATGGGAGGGTTACGTTATCATGACAAGAAAAGAATAAATTTTGTCATAAAAAAAGGAAATGCAGATGTATTCTATGAACAGATTAAATCTCTAAATAATTTTCTGTTACAAGAATGGGTAGAACAAGGGAAATCAGTTGAAGAATTTAAAGATGGTTCAGCGAAAATAGTTATCATACTAGATAATGCTAGTTTCCATAAAAGGAAAGATATTTTATCTAAAATTGAGTCAGAAATGCCAAATATTATTCTAGAATTTCTTCCACCTTATAGTCCAGATTATAATTTAATTGAATTGCTTTGGCATTCAGCTAAAGAATATATAGCTCATAGATTGTTTGAGTCTGTATCACAGCTAGAAGAATTGTTAAATAAATTGCTCAATCAAGGTGGACTTATTATTAAATGGGAACGCAAGATTAAAAATAAAGGTAATGCTGTTTATTAACTTTAGCTGCGTAACAGCTTATTCATTAAAAAACGTGTATCGGCGGTTAATTTTATCCAAATCGTTTGTTAAATTTGAGTTTTGCCACACCAGTATCTTGACCAATTACCAATTACCCTCCGGGTTCGCCAGTTCCCTACGGCGGGAAACCTGCCTACAGGACTGGACTCACCAATTACCAATCCTCAAGATATGATAAGTATTTAAACAAACATGATATAAATCATGAGTATTATCGTCTTCGGCAGCATCAATATAGATTTAGTCGCCACAGCACCCCGCTTACCTGTTGCCGGAGAAACATTGCTGGGAGAAAATTTTTTGAAGGTTCCTGGCGGTAAAGGTGCGAACCAAGCTGTCGCCCTAGCAAGGTTAGGAGTTCCTACACAAATGGTAGGGCGTGTGGGCGCATATAGTTTTGGTGCAGAACTGGTGCAAAATCTACAAGATGCTGGCGTAGAAACTGAGAATATTTTTGCAGATGAAACCGTCAGTTCTGGAGTTGCTATTATCACCGTGGCACATAATGGTGATAATCAAATAATTGTGATTCCTGGTGCTAACGGACGGGTTGATGAGGAAGATGTAGAGCGATTGTCATATATAATACCAGACGCAAAAACATTATTATTGCAACTAGAAATTCCTATTAATGCCGTAGTAGCAGCTGCACAAGCAGCAAGAAATGCAAATATTCAGGTAATTTTAGACCCAGCACCAGCACCAGCGAATTTACCAGCAGAACTTTATCCTTTAATCGATATTATTACGCCAAATGAAGTAGAAGCGGGGCAATTAGTTGGTTTTCCTGTAGATGGGGAAGCAGCAGCAACCAAGGCGGCTGGCATGTTGTTGCAAAGAGGTGTGAAAAGTGCGATCGTGAAACTTGGTGCTAAGGGTGTTGTTTGTGCTACGGAAAAAGAAGTGTTTTTTGTCCCTGCATTCTCTGTAGAAGCTGTTGATACTGTAGCGGCTGGTGATGCTTTTAATGCTGGTTTAGCAGCAGGACTTTACACAGGACTTTCTTTACATCAAGCAGTTGTTTGGGGTACGGCGGCTGGTGCTTTAGCCGCCACAAAATTAGGCGCACAAACTTCGTTACCCAACAGGTTTACATTTGATGCTTTCCTCAAAGAGCGTTGTGGATAAAACGCCTTGGGAAAATACTTTCAGTCTGATATTTAATTTTTACTAGCAAAATTCACAATCAAAATAAACTGTTGTATCTATCTAGCATGAATAATCTCTTAGCCAAGTAACAGCAAAATCAACTGCATTCCTCACTTTAAATAACTTAATTTGTGCAGAACCAACTGTTGATATTTTTACCTGAACAGTTTGTTCAAAAGCCTTACCCATCTCTACAAAACAGCTTGTATCAAAATCAATATCTGTAAACCAACGCCAAACTCGTTGTCCAGCTTCTACAGTAGGCGCACCTTTTTTAATTTGCTGTCCTCCACCAATCCGATATTCGGCTAGATGAAAACTAGTACAATTTTCATATCCAACTCCCAATAACAATACCCAACCATCAAGGTCATAGAGACGAGCTAAGGGTGAATTTTCTCCTAAAGAATAGTCAAGAGAATGATTTAATACTATTTTTTGGGCATCTTTTCCCCAAGCAGCAAAAGAAACTTGTGGGTGAGAACTTCGCAGCACATTTTCCCAAGTGCGGAAGGTTTCTACGATTTGCCCCATCCCTCGCGTTGGCGTTACTTTAGGGTCAAAAGCTGGCATCGTTTCCCGAATAATAGTCCACCACTCTCTAGGAACAGCAGGGTTTTGCCAGTTAGCAGGGTCAGACAAATCACCAGTATGAGTAGGCATGACTATATTTCCGGTTGATGTAATTACATCCATTAGCGCTTGAACCACTGCAACCGAACCCCCACAAACCCAACCGATAGAACTAAGAGATGAATGAACTATTACTGTCATACCTGAGTTAACCCCAGCATTGAATAAGTCTGTGGCTAGACTCTGGCGAGTGCGAGGTAATGATGTGCTGAGGATGACCTTTGATTCGCTCATAGAACTTATAATATTTGCAGGAGCAGAATATTAGTTGGCTAATGTACTACAGGTTATACAAATAACTATGCTCAAAATTAATTAAAAAACATTAATCTTTAGCACAAAAATACTTAATAGCTAAATAGTTTTATTAAATAACTGAACAGGTTTGCTTTGTAATTGAGATGCAATTGGTTGGACTCTTTCAACCACACTAATCATATATTGATAATTAGGAATAGGTGCGTTAGGTATATAACCAACTTCTTGAGCCGAAGTGGAAGGAAACTCACTCATAACTTTACGAATATACTCTTGACGTTTACTTTCTATATTTGGTTGAATTAACACTACACCAGGCGGTACATAATGAGGGTCGGTATAGAAAATGCGAAATTTAGTGTCTTGAAATTGGGATCTATAAAGATTAAATTCTGCCATAGAAACAGCCCCAGCAATAGCTTTTCCTTCTGCTACCCATTCCATGACGGTTTTTGGTGTAGGTGCAGATAAAACTTCAGCTAGTGTCAGTCCATAAAGATTATAAAGAGGCAGATAATAGCCGGTGGCTGAACCTAATTGCCCTAACGCTACTGTTTTACCTTGTAAATCTTGTATATTCCGAATGGCGCTGTCTTCACGGGTAACAAGTACACATCGCAAATTAGTTAAACCAATTAACGGAAATATGGGAATATATTGATAGCGGGAAATTGCGATCGCAGCTAATCCAGGAGGAGCAAACATCAATGACCAAGCAAGAGATTCTAAACGCTCAATGGCTTTATTTTCATTAAAAGTAGGCTCTAAAATTATCTTCGCTTTTGTTCTCTCTCCCAGATAACGCTTAAATCTAGCGTACTGATTAATTATTTCTGCTCCACCTTCATAATTGATTACACCAATATTCAATAATCCAGAAGATTCAGACTGTGATGTACAGGCATTAACTATTAATAAAATTGATTGCCCAAAAAAAAACGTCGTGAGAATTTCCTTAGCATTAGTAGTTTTAATTAATATATTATCTTGCTTTTATCCGCTATCTTCGCTACAGTATTTTACTACAATAGTAGATAAGACTTATCTAATAATTTTAGACTAATGTTAAAAAAATTAAAGATTGGTACAAAATTTAACTTACTATTAACTATAGTTTTTATCATTAGTATTGTTTTAAGCGGTACAGTGCTATCCAGCATACTCCAGCAACGAGCGCAAACAGAAGTAGCTTCTAAAGCCCTAGCGCTCTTGAACACAATGACTGCTGTACGCCAATACACACAAAATAAGGTCAGAAATTTACTCTTACCTCAGCTAGAGACTGCATCATCATTTATTCCAGAAACCGTACCTGCTTACTCTGCAACAGAAGTATTTGAAAATTTACGCAAAAATGAACAGTATCAAAACTTTTTCTATAAAGAAGCAACACTGAACCCTACGAATTTACGAGATAAGGCTGATACTTATGAATCAGCAATTGTAGAGCGCTTTCGCAAAAATCCTTCACTCAAGGAAATTACTGACTTTCGTGATTTGCCTGAAGGTAAAGTATTTTACATCGCTAGACCACTAGCCATCAAAGAGCAAACCTGTTTGCAATGTCATTCTACACCAGAAAAAGCGCCGAAAAGTCAACTTGTAACCTATGGTTCCGAAAATGGTTTTGGCTGGAACCTGAATGAAATTGTTGCTGCTCAAATTATCTCAGTGCCTTCTGAAGAAGTGTTTAGTAACGCGCGAACTACTTGGTTAGGAATTATGGCATCTTTAAGCGTTTTGTTTGCCATAATTATATTTATTATTAACTTCCTAATTAAGAAAACTGTAATTCAGCGCATTAGAAGAATTGAAAATATAGCCCAAAGAGTAAGCACAGGCGATATGGCTGTAGAATTTGAGGATAATGCTAATGATGAAATTGGTGGTTTAGCCGCAGCATTTAATCGAATGAAGTACAGTTTAACTATAGCTATGGATATGTTAAATAAGCAGAATTAATAACATTTCCTATTGGGGTGCAGCTGATTTTATTTTCTTATGTTGGCTGGTAAAAGTCAAACAATTTTAGATTTTGGATTGACGATTTTGGATTGACTGCACCCACAAGGGGATGCAGCTTGGAGATTTTGGATTGACGAAGCAGCGCGATTTGTTCCGCCCACAAGGGGCTGGGCTTGAACCAAAAATCATCCAAAATCCAAAATTTAAAATCAAAAATTAGTACGGCCAACAGTTAATAAATCTCATTGTCTTACATTTAAGGAAGTAAACGCTTCTGAAATTGCAAAGCTTTTTGAGCATCAGGAATTTCCGCCGCTAACATTTGAATAAATTCGGCGCGAGAATGTGCAGCACTGCCAGACTTTATTACTTTTTGGACTAGGAAAGTGGCAATTGGCCCAATTAAGTTGAGTAACTCTTTCTCACATTCACGGATAACAGAATCATTTATTTTATTAATATCTGGCTGTGTTTGTTGTGGGGTATTAATAGGAGTATTTTCATCCTTGCTAGTTTGTTCTTCTAGTAAAGATATTATTTTTTGCTTAAACTCAGTTTGTTGATTTCCTGTTAAATGCGAAGATAAATTATCTACTAATTCTTGATAGTTAGATACTGATACTGCACGCTGTAACAAAGTTCGACCTATGGGGCCGACAAACTTCATGAGTGTATTTTCTAAAGAGTGATACTGTTCTGCGGAAAGAATTAAGCTATTTTGACTATAACAATCATCTACTGATTGTTGTGATATGGTCACTGGAGATGGTTGCATTAATGTTGATGGTGCTTCAGTTACTTGTGTCTCTATGTGAGGATAAAAGTTATTTTGTAGCGCCTCTAAAACCTCATTTGCAGACTGATAACGCAGTTTATTATTAATAAGTACCATCTTTGATAACACAGATGCTAACTCAGGACTAACTTTGGCTCTATATTGCCAAAGAAATTCTCCAGTAGCAGGATCTTCGCCTAATTGTCTAGGATGTACCCCTGTTAGCGCTTGAATACAAACCATACCTAAAGAATAGATATCGCTGTTAAGGTGTGGTTTACCCCGAAACTGTTCTAAAGGCATGTATCCTGGTGTGCCAATAGCAATTGTCATTTCCGTTTGTCCACTAAGTCCACTTATCTGTGTTTGGACTTGTTTTACAGCTCCAAAATCTATCAGCACCACCTTACCATCTTCTAGCCTTCTGAGCATATTTTCTGGCTTAATATCTCGATGAATCACTTGATGAGAGTGAATAAACTTCAAAATATCTAAGCTTTGCTGCAACAGTTTGACAACCTTGTCTTCTGACCAAGGTTGATGAGGTGGCATTTCTACTTTCAGTGAATGCCCTTCAATAAATTCTTGTACCAGGAAAAATTCGTGATTTTCCTCAAAGTATGCTAAAAGGCGCGGAATTTGGTCATGATGTCCTAATTTTTCTAGTGTTTCGGCTTCGCTGTTAAACAGCCGTCTGGCCGTTTCCAGAAACTCTGGGTTATGGGTGACAGGCTGAAAGTGTTTGACTACGCATTGGGGCTGACCAGGACGTTGAGTGTCAATTGCGATATAAGTTTTACCAAATCCACCTCCACCCAACATTTCGCGGATTTGATAACGACCGACTAATACAGTACCTAACATTGTATGACTTTAGCTAAGTCTTACATTTATCTTGACATAATTACTAAATGAGCAAATAAAAGCTATGTTAAAAATACAGGTAATTATTTTAACATATATATAAATCTAATTTCTAGATATTAAAAACCTTTTGGAGCTTATGCAGTATTTATGGATTGGGTAATGCCCACACAGCCATGATACGCGGGAAATGCTCACCCTATATATATTTTCAGAATCAAGTAAGAGTCATAGAAAAATTTAGTAGTTTTTTATTGTGTCTACTACCCTAAACCCAAAAACTTAGAAATCAAAGGTAATAGTTTACTCACAGCTTCAATTAATGTTGCTGTGGCTGGTAAACCAGTCATTGTCCCTTTCAAAATTTTCAGCGCAGTTTTTGCAGCTTTCTGTTTTGTTTCTTCTTGGGGATTTTTCCCAGCTTCGGCTAAGGCTTGTACTTGCTCTAAGGCTTCGGCTTTATCTTCATCAGATAAATCTGTTTCAGCTTCTATTGCTGCTTGTAATTGTGTCAATAATTCCTTGATTCCGGGTTTTTCTGGTTCTTGTGCAGTTGGTAATTGGTTGATGGTATTTGTCACTGTACCACTAATTTCGCCTAAATTTAATGCTTGTCCACTAGCGTTAAAATCTCTGCCAATATTGCCAATATTAATATTACGGCTGGAGTCATTACTATTAGTCATAGCTTTAGTTTCTACTTTATTATCAACTTGAACATTAATTGGCTTATTTGCTAACAAGCTAATAATTTCTTTCATATCTGCGCTCTGTTGGCGATAAATTGTGATTTCATTATCCTTAGCTTGCAATTGCGCTTTATATTTTTCCTCGACAGCTTGCAATGCTAACTGATAATTCTGCATGAAATCACTATGAATCTTTTCTTTATCTGTACCATCAGGTACGTCAAGTTTAACAACAACTACGCCATCACCTTTATTTGCAATGCTTTGGATAGCTAACTCTGTATCTTGATTATCTTCTTGGACTTTTTTGAAAGTGCTAACAAAAGCTTTCCAGTCTATGCCATTGCGGAAAATTAAATCGACAGTATTTAAAACTTCTGCAAATAGTTTTGTAAATTCACCTTGTTGAAAGTCGCCACTACTGGGACGGCGTTCTCTATCATCAGTTCCAGGATGGGGATTTTCTAGAAGATAGATAAAGCGACAATCGACATGATCTAATTTAGTTGTACTTTCAATATTCCATGCTTCTACACAAGCACCAGTCATTTGAGCGCGAGTGAAATCAGTACCTACAGCTTGAGCTAGAGTTAAGTTTAACCACTCTAAACAGGCTCCTGCAAATGTGGCTTCAGTAATATCGGTGTCTTTAAAATTAGCTTCTTTTAAATCTGCGCCTATGAGGTTTGCGCCTTTTAGGTTAGCACCAAAATATGATTTATTTCTGCCATTTAAACTAACTAGCAAATTGAGAATATCTCGTTTAGCTAATATTGCATCGCCTACTCTGGCAAGGTCTAGTTTTTTAGATTCATAAAAACGAGTGCGTGTTAGATTTGCTATTCTGAAATCTGTATTTTTGAGAGTTGCTCCAGTCAGGTCAGCATCAGTTAAATCAGCACCAAAGAAGCTTGTACCGCCTGTTGCTGCAAAGGTAATGGCGAATGAGCGAATCCAAGCATCTTTTTCATCTCCTTCTAGACTACGCCAGCCAATATAAGCAATAAATAATGTGAAAGCTCCGGCTCCGGCTACGGCTACGACTAAGACTTCGGCTCCAACTCCAGTTACGGCTCCAGCTACGGCGAAGGCTACGACTTCGGTTACGCCTACGGCTACGGCTACAGCTATGGCTCCTGCTCCGGCTACGGCTCCGGCTACGGCTACAGCTACGGCTACGGCTCCGGCTACGACTCCGGCTCCAGCTCCGGCTACGACCAAGGCGAAGGTTACGACTCCGGTTATGGCTCCGATTCCGGCTACGACTCCGGCTACGTCGAAGCCTCCAGCTACGACGAAGGCTATGGCGAAGGCTATGGCTACGGCTACGGCTACGGCTCCAAAACCTGCTGTTAAACCTTTACGAACAGTCACAATACAAAAAACTATAAGAATAATTAAGCTGATCATTCCTCCATTGAAGTTTTCAGTTTCGCTGAGGTTAAAAGCATATGCTACAAATGAACCCAGAAGAATTGAGAAAAAACTTGATATTGCTGACAACAACCATGAGCCTATAAGCAAACTAACAATCAAACGTTTCTGTAGTCCAGCTTTAGCACCTGTGAAATTAGCCCCTTTGAGAATAGCCTTGCTAAAATTAGCGCCTCGAATATCTGCTTTACTAAAATTAGCTCCAGTCAAGTCTTGACCTTTAAATGAACGACCTCGCAAGTTTTGACCGGAATAGTCTGGTGGCATAATCGCATCACTAAGGGTTTATACGGAGGTTTTATACAAGTTTACTATGTAATTTTCCTGTTTCTGCCAAAATGAAGGGATTGTGAGTGTCATGAAGACATAGAGATTTCCTATTTTTAAAAGCTCCCCACCACCTTTTTTGTAAACAGAATGAAAATTAGCAGACTGGGGATGGGCAGGGTTTATCTTTAGTTATAAAGACTAAATCCTTTACTATTTCTCTTTAAAGTCGTAATGGCAACTAGCAATTTTTTACCCGATCCCGAATCAGGTCAATCAATTCGTCCTGATTCAGTTCCCAGAGTGAATATACCGACGGTGTTCAGACTCGGATTATTTCAAATGGGTCTGAGTATGATGTCAATTTTGACTCTGGGTGTACTCAACAGAGTCATGATTCAAGAAATAGCGATTCCGGCAACATTAGTAGCTGTGGTGTTGGCTTTACCTGCGTTTGTGTCTCCTTCTCGCATCTGGTTTGGTCAGATGTCTGATGCCAAGCCTTTGTGGGGTTATCATCGCACAGCTTATGTTTGGGTAGGGGCGGCTGTATTTGCGATCGCCGCTTTTTTAGCTGTACAAGTAATGTGGCAGTTAAATGCTGTCGCCAATAACCCTAGCGGTTGGGTGTGGACTACTCAAACTATGGGCTGGACGGCAGTTCTCTCGTTAGTTTTTGCCATATACGGTCTAGCAATTTGTGCTAGTGGTACGGCTTTCGCCGCTTTATTGGTGGATATCTCCGAAGAAGATAACCGTTCTCAAGTGGTGGGCATAGTTTGGTCGATGTTGATGGTGGGAATTATTGTTGGAGCAATTATCAGTTCTAGCTTACTCAAACAATTAACACCAGAAGCCACTGTAACTACCTTGCAAGCCGCAGTTAATCGGTTATTTATTATCGTCCCAGCAATTGTATTTGCGTTGTCAATTATTGCAACCCTTGGTGTAGAGAAAAAATACTCTCAATATACCAAGCGTTCCACTCTCGTAAACAGAGAAGATAGTATTACTTTAGGTGCTGCTTGGAAGATTTTGACAGCTAGCCCTCAAACAGCGTTGTTCTTCACTTTTTTAGTAGTGATGAGCATCAGTTTATTTATGCAAGACCCAGTAATTGAACCTTTTGCGGGTCAGGTGTTTAAGATGCCTTTGGCAGAAAGTACCAGACTGAATGTTTTTTATGGCATAGGTATTTTAATTGCCTATGGTGTGACTGGCTTTTTTATTGTTCCGCGCTTGGGTAAGCGGCGAACTGCACGCCTGGGTTGTGTGCTGGTGGCATTTGCGGCATTATTGCTAGGCGCGTCAGGCTTTTCGGCTAATCCTGCTTTTTTGAAGTTGGGTTTGGTATTGTTTGGTTTAGCCACTGGTTTTGTCACTACGGCAGCAATTAGTTTAATGTTGGATTTAACAGTTGCAGAAACCGCAGGTACATTTATCGGTGCTTGGGGACTGGCGCAGTCCTTAGCTAGAGGACTAGCAGTAGTTATAGGTGGCGCAGTCTTGGATGCAGGGAAAAAAGCATTTCCTACCTTAGAACTAGCTTACTGTTTAGTATTTGTACTGGAAGCAGTGGGGATGGTGTTATCGATTTGGTTCCTTAACCGCGTGAATGTGACAGAATTTCAAAGCACTACCAAACAAGCGATCGCTTCTGTGTTGGAAAGTGATTTAGATTAACTAAAAACAAGCATGAGTGATTTTTGGACAACAGTTCTCGAATTTGCCCAAACTACTACCACCAGAGTAGGCGCACAATTAATGCAGGATTTTGGGCAAGTGCAGGCTTTGCAAAAAGCCGATGGTAGTTTGGTAACGCAAGCAGATAAATGGGCAGATCAAGAAATTCGTGATGCGATCGCAGCTAATTTCGCTGGTTATGGCATATTAGCAGAAGAAAGCGATCGCACCTTTCCGGGAACAGAATGGTGTTGGGTGATTGATCCCCTAGATGGGACAACAAACTTCACACGGGGTATTCCTATTTGGTCGATTTCCTTGGGTTTACTTTATCAAGGCACACCAATTTTTGGTTATGTTTATGTACCGCCCCTTAATCAAGCCTTTCATGGTTTCTACCCAGGTACATCAGGTTTAGCTACCCCATCAGGAGCCTTTCTTAATCATCACCCCATCCATACCAGTAACGATGCTCCCAGTAGCAACCACTTCTTTAACCTTTGTTCCCGCAGTCTCTCGGTTGTACAGAATGGCTTTCCCTGCAAAATTCGGATGTTGGGTGTAGCGAGTTACAACTTCCTCACTGTGGCGACAGGGGCGACACTAGGGGGTATAGAAGCAACGCCAAAAGTTTGGGATATAGCAGGCGCATGGGTAATTGTGCAAGCGGCTGGCGGTAGCTGGGTATCCCTTAACAGTGAACCTTTTCCTTTAATAGCAGGGGAAGATTATAGCGATCGCTCTTTCCCTACCCTCGTCGTCAGTCGCTCAGAATTAGTCCCCTACTTCACACCCTTGATTTAAGATGTAATTCCACTCAACAGTCAATAGTCAATAGTCAATAGTCCACAGCAGTCCTATTTTACCCAAAATGTAAAGGTGGGCATTGCCCACCCAGCCTTTTCAACGCGAACAAATGAACTAGTAGATTTTCACCTCGTTCTACTTACACCATTTCCAAAAATTTTTGTAAAAAATGAATTGGCAATAGGGGCGCACAGTACAGCGCTCCTACATTGATATATTTCTGGTGGTGCAGATAGTTTCAAACAGCATTTGTTAGGGTAGTGAAATAAGGGTTACTGACTCGCCTAGCAAATCGCTAACCAGAGGTGATTATGGCTCACTTAAATCTTCGTCGCCTGGAAAATACTGAGGGCGATTTTTATGTCGATACTACCTGTATTGATTGCGATACCTGTCGCTGGATGACACCGGAAGTTTTCTATCGTGCTGATGAGATGTCAGCAGTGTATCATCAACCTGCAAACGAGACAGAAAGATTAGCAGCACTGCAAGCACTTTTATCTTGTCCTACAAGTTCTATTGGTACAGTTGAAAAACCCAAAGATATCAAAGTGGCTCAGGAAAATTTTCCTATTTTAGTCGATGAGAATATTTATCACTGTGGCTATCATTCAGAAAAATCCTATGGTGCAGCCAGCTATTTAATTCAACAGCCCGAAGGAAATATATTAGTAGACTCCCCACGCTTTACACCGCCTTTAGTGAAACGGATAGAAGAAATGGGGGGAATTAAATATATGTATTTAACTCATCGGGATGATGTGGCAGATCATCAAAAGTTCGCTGAACATTTCCATTGTCAACGTATCTTGCACGCTGATGAAATTTCTACAGGTACTCGCAATGTAGAAATACAATTATCTGGTACAGAAGTATTTACTTTACAACCAGATGTCTTAATTATTCCCGTCCCTGGTCACACTAAAGGACACACAGTTTTACTATATAAAAATAAGTTTCTGTTTACAGGTGATCATCTTGCATGGTCAGAAACTCGGCAACAATTAATAGCATTTCATGATGTATGCTGGTATTCTTGGGCAGAACAAATTAAGTCCATGCGGCGATTAGCTGATTACTCTTTTGAGTGGGTATTGCCAGGACATGGGCGACGTTTTCATGCTGATGTTGATACAATGCGTCAGCAGATACACAAGTGTATTGAGTTAATTGCTGATCAGCGTCAACCTTTAACATTCAACAGTTAAGAGGTTATTTTAAGAGTGGTTGGCTGTAATTTTAGACACTCCTTGATCCCCCCTACCCCCCTTAAAAAGGCTACGGTGTACACACATCTTTGTGCTGAGTGCAAAATGTGGTTAGATCCCCCTAAATACCCTTAATAAGGGGTATTTAGGGGGATCTAAAAGTATTTGATACATCATGAAGGACTTTTAAAATATCTTCTAACAGTCAACAATCAACAGTCAACAATTATCATTGATTTGGTATTTTCAATTGCCTCTATGGTTACTCTGTCTCCCAACCTCAAAACTAGACTTGCTCAACCCCTAAAAATCGGCTCATTTGCAGTTAACAGCCGTGTTCTTCAGTCGCCTTTGTCGGGGGTGACAGATATGGTGTTTCGCCGCTTGGTACGTCGCTATGCACCAGATTCGATGATGTATACGGAAATGGTCAATGCTACGGGTTTACATTATGTTAAGCAGTTACCAAAAATCATGGAAGTAGACCCCAACGAGCGACCAATTAGTATTCAGTTGTTTGACTGTCGCCCTGATTTCCTAGCAGAAGCCGCAGTCAAAGCTGTTGCGGAAGGCGCTGATACTGTTGATATTAATATGGGTTGTCCGGTAAATAAAATTACCAAAAATGGTGGTGGTTCTTCTTTATTACGCCAACCGGAAGTTGCAGAAGCCATTGTGCGGGAAGTGGTGAAAGCTGTTGATGTACCAGTCACCGTCAAAACCCGTATTGGTTGGAATGATAAAGAAATTACCATTCTCGACTTTGCCAAGCGGATGGAAGATGCGGGAGCGCAAATGATCACGGTGCATGGACGCACCCGCGCTCAAGGTTACAATGGTAATGCTCGTTGGGAATGGATAGCCCGTGTGAAAGAAATTCTTTCCATTCCGGTAATTGGTAATGGGGATATATTTTCAGTGGAAGCGGCGGTGAGATGTTTGGAAGAAACTGGCGCTGATGGGGTGATGTGTTCCCGTGGAACTTTGGGTTATCCGTTTTTGGTGGGAGAAATTGACCATTTCCTAAAAACTGGGGAAATTTTGCCAGCACCAACGCCAATTCAACGTTTGGAATGTGCTAGAGATCATTTACAGGCTTTATGGGAATATAAAGGCGATCGCGGTGTCCGTCAAGCCCGTAAGCACATGACTTGGTACGCTAAGGGTTTTGTCGGTGCGGCTGAACTACGTGGACAATTAAGTGTAATTGAAACAGTCCAACAAGGTTTAGATTTAATTGATAAAGCCACTGAACAGTTAACTCATGGCTATGAGGTTGTCGAGGAAGCAGATAACTTTCAAGTTGCTTAAGACTAAACGTGAGAGGGTGGAGTAAAAATATTCTCCTCTCTAGCATCTCTCTCAGGACAGTGTATTGTACATAACCTGGAAGCTTTATAAAATTCAGTTCGCCAAGGCTACACTAAGAAAGTAAAGAAATGTAAATAAATAGATTTGGCGATCGTGGAAACAATTACTTTAGGGAAAAATGGCCCTGCTGTCACACCCCTTTGTATTGGAACTTGGGCTTGGGGTGATAAACTTTTCTGGAATTATGGCAATGGCTACGGCCCGGAACAGTTGCAAGAAGCATTTAACGCAGCATTAGAAGCTGGTGTTACCTTCTTTGACACAGCAGAAATCTACGGGTTTGGTTTATCAGAAGAATTATTAGGAAAATTCATCAAGCAGGCAAACCAACCTGTACAAATTGCCACGAAATTTGGCCCTGTACCTTGGCGCTTTACAGGCCAGTCTGTTTCTGATGCCTTAACAGATAGTCTTAAAAGACTACAACTTGAGCGGGTAGACTTGTACCAAGTGCATTGGCCGTTTGCTTTTTTGTTAAGTCAAGAAACTTTGTTAAATACCTTAGCGGATGAGGTGAAGCGCGGCAGAATTGCCTCTGTTGGTGTAAGTAATTACTCAGCATCACAAATGCGTGAAGCGCATCAAATTTTAGCTGCTAAGGGTGTACCTTTAGCGGTGAATCAAGTCCGCTATTCTTTGGTAACTCGCCAAATAGAAACTAACGGGATTTTTGCAACTGCGCGTGAGTTAGATGTAACTATTTTGGCTTATAGTCCCTTAGCCCAAGGGTTACTTACAGGAAAATATTCCCCTGAAAGTGGTGAAACACCGACAGGTGCTAGAAGTATAGACCCAAGATTTAATAAAGACGGATTGCAAAAAATTACATCAGTAACATCACTACTACGTAGCTTAGGTGAAAAATACGATCGCACTCCTGCGCAAGTCGCCCTAAACTGGTTGATTGCTCAAGGTAACGTAATTCCTATCGCTGGAGTCAAAAACGCCAAACAGGTACAGCAAAATGCAGGCGCGTTGGGTTGGAGATTAAGCGACCAGGAAGTTCAGGATTTAGATAAAGTTACTCTTGAGTGGAAATAATACCAATTCGTAATTCATAATTAAGAAATTTGGATATAGCAAGGTTTTCCTGGGCTATATCTTTCACTATTTTTTGGAAAGTTGGGATACGGCTTTTAAATTCAACCATAAAGGGATGGGGTTTGAATGAGGAAAAAGTTTTAGCTTTTTTTCGCCCACTAGGGGCGAGGTTTTAAGGTAAATGAACAAAACCTTTCTTCTCCAGAGGTCGAAGAACAATTTCCACAATCCACCGAAACATATCCATGACCCTCATCCCTAAACACCCAGTCCCCAGTATGATAAATATTAGAGACATTTTGTAAATAAATTTCAAAGAGAGACTATGGCGATTTTGACACTGGGATGGGTATCACTGTTAGTTGTGTTTACTTGGTCGATTGCGATGGTAGTTTGGGGACGTAACGGACTGTAGGAGAATCGTGGAAAGTCCATTCCTAAGTATTTTGGCTTTAGTAGCCATAGTGCTATTACTCGCTGTTACAGGCGGCGTTGGTTATCTAACACTAGCAGACTGGCGCGATCGCCGTCTTCGAGACAACGAAAAGCGCGAAGTCCGACGCAGCACACCCAAACGGCGCTAGCGCGTTTCAGTTGTTGTTTGTCAGTTGTTAGTTGTTTCTTGCTCTGGTTTAATCAATTCTTTGTCAGAATTTTCATTTACTTTAAAACAACTGACCACTGACCACCAACTACTGACCACTAACAAACAAATGCTTTTTTAGGGATACGATTAGCTCGTATCCCTAAATTTTTTATGAAGATTGTGTAGTTAATTTAGTAGTTTATTTACTGTTTACTGAAACTTGATAATTGCTAACAAGTGTTACATTTGTTAGACAATTGGGAACAATAAGTAGACAAGACTTTTTGATATTTTAAGTCCCAACAAAATGGAAAACTTGTATCAAACACAACCCCTACAAAACCCTACCGAGCAAGAACATCAATTAGACATGAAAACAGCTTTGTCTATGATAATTGCTCGGATTCGTCAGTCTCTGGATATAGAAACGATATTGCAAATTACTGTTAGGGAAGTACGTCAACTATTACAGACTGATCGGGTGGGAGTGTTGCGTTTTTATCCTGAGTTGGGATGGGAAGGAAAATTTATATATGAGGATGTAGGTAGTGAGTGGAGTTCTGTCCTCACAGCTAAACTTGGCGATCGCTGTTTTGGTGAGGAGTTCGCTCAACCCTATCAGCATGGACAAATCACAGCAACTGCTGATATTTACGAACTTAAAATTAGTGATTGTCAAATTCAGACGCTAGAAAAGTTGCAAGTACGTGCTAATATAACCGCTCCCTTGATGAGAGGAAAGGATTTATGGGGATTGCTATGTATTCATCAATGTGATAGACCCAGACAATGGAACGCATCAGAAATTGAATTTGTACAATTAATCGCTGAACATTTAGGAGTGGCTTTACAACAAGCCGAATATCTAGAACAGGTAAAAGCACAATCAGCACAATTAGCACAAGCCAAAGCCAGAGAAAAAGCCACACAATGGCAAAGAAGCATGGCGATCGCTATCGAAAAAATTCGCCAGTC
The DNA here is from genome assembly GCF_019976755.1 of Nostoc sp. MS1. Taxonomy (NCBI): domain Bacteria; kingdom Bacillati; phylum Cyanobacteriota; class Cyanophyceae; order Nostocales; family Nostocaceae; genus Nostoc; species Nostoc sp. MS1. The sequence goes on along the minus strand of NZ_AP023441.1, from coordinate 2,589,884 downwards.
CCTTGATTTAGAAAATATTTTCCGCACCAGTACCACAGAAATTAGAAAACTATTAAATGCAGATCGCGTGGCTATTTACCGTTTTAATCCAGATTGGAGCGGTGAGTTTGTCTTTGAATCTGTTGCTGATGGTTGGATTTCTCTGATAGATGAACAGGTAAATAATGCAGAACTCAGAAAAAATGTTAGTGAATGTAGCGCCAAAGATTTAGCTACTATCCCTGTAGTGGATACTTACCTACAACAAACAGATGGTGGGCTATTTACAAAATGTGAAATTTATCGAGTCTGTAATGATATTTATAATGCAGGCTTTAGCGACTGCTACATCAAGATATTAGAAAGTTACCAAGCTAGAGCTTATGTAATTATTGCTATTTACCACGGTCAAAAACTATGGGGTTTGCTAGCAATTTATCAAAATACAAGCAAGCGTGAATGGCAAGAAGATGAGGTATACTTACTGACTCAAATTAGCACCCAACTGGGTGTAGCATTACAGCAAGCAGAATATTTAAAACAATTAAAAACCCAAGCCGCAGAACTTACCAAAGCTGCGGAAAGACAAAGAGCGTTAGCTAACACTGTTGAAAAAATTCGTCACTCTCTCGATATCGATACCATCTTTAAAACTACTACTCAAGAAGTTTTACGTCTGTTAGAAGTAGAAAGAGTGGCAATTTATCGCTTTTATTCTGACTGGAGTGGTGAATTTGTTGCTGATTCTATTGTTGATGGCTGGACACCAATAGTTAAACCACAGCCTTTCACAGAACGGCTACTACTACAAAGAACCCAAGCTGGTAAGTATGCACGTAATGAGGTTTTTGTACCTATTTCTCAAGGTGATAAGTTGTGGGGATTGCTAGTAGCTTATCAGAACTCCCAACCCCGTTATTGGCAAGAAGAAGAAATTAACTTACTCGCGCAAGTTGGGGTGCAGTTAGGGGTAGCCTTACAGCAAGCTGAAACTTTAAAACAGGTACAAGTACAAGCCACACAATTAGCAAAAGCTGCACAAAGGGAAAAAGCATTAGCTGCGACAGTAGAGAAAATCCGCCGTTCCCTGGACTTAAATACTATTTTTGCTACTAGCACCCAAGAAGTGCGGCGACTTTTAGAAGTAGAGCGAGTGATTATTTATTGTTTCAATCCAGATTGGAGTGGTGAATTTGTCGCCGAATCTTTAGCTGAGGGTTGGACACCAGTTAGCCAACTTCAACCTGTAGTTACAGATGATTATTTACAAAGAACTCAAGGTGGATACTTTGTTAATGGCAAAAATTTAGTTATCAAAGATATTTACGGTAGTGATTATTCTCAATACCATATTGCTCTGATTGAAGCTATGCAGGCAAGAGCATATATAATTGTGCCAATTTTTCAATGTGATAAAATATGGGGATTATTAGGTGCTTATCAAAATACCAACCCCCGTGATTGGCAAGAAGATGAAGTAGATTTATTAGTGCAGATTGGTACTCAATTGGGAGTAGGAATCCAGCAAGCGGAATTACTCGCACAAACAGAGCGTCAAAAAGAAGAAATCATTCATACTCTTAAAGAATTGCAAGCCACTCAAAGCCAGCTAATTCAAAGTGAAAAAATGGCTGGCTTAGGGCAATTAGTAGCTGGAGTAGCCCATGAAATTAATAATCCTATTAATTTTATTTACGGTAACATTACATATGTTACAGAACACATAGATAATTTGTTCAAATTAATAAATATTTATCAACAAAAGATAGACATTAAAGAAGAAGTAACAGCAATAGATTTAGATTATATTGCTGAGGATTTACCAAAAATACTTGGTTCTCTAAAATCGGGTGCTGAAAGAATTTCCCAGCTAGTCTTATCTTTACGCACTTTTGCTCGCCTTGACGAAGCCGAAATGAAGCCAGTTAATTTGCATGATGGTATTGATAGCACTTTATTAATAGTTCAACATCGGCTGCAAGCTAATACTAATAATTTCTCTATAGAGATTGTTAAAGAATATGATTATCTCCCGGAAGTAATGTGTTATGCAGCCCAAATGAATCAAGTATTCATGAATATTATTAATAATGCAATTGATGCCATAGAAAATTCTCAAAATGCAGGAGAAATAACTGAAAAACCACAAATTACAATAAGGACAAAGTTAGAACAAAAAAACATTGTGATTTGTATTGCTGACAATGGTTGTGGGATTCCAGAAGAAAAGCGATCGCGCATTTTTGAACCCTTTTTCACTACCAAACAGCCAGGACAGGGTACAGGCTTAGGTTTATCTATTAGCTATCAAATTATTGTGGAAAAACATGGTGGGCAAATTAAGTGTATTTCTGAACTAGGTAAGGGTACGGAGTTTTGTATAGAAATACCAGTTAAGTAAGTCGGTGGGAAAAAACAAAACTAAGTTAAGAAAGGTAAATAAAGCTATAACCCTCTTCCCTCCTGCCTTCTGCCTCCTGCCTCCTGCCTTGCCATAGCGATAATTTTTAACACTGAGCTACTTAATTCGTAATTCGTAATTGTTAAACTACTGTAAAAATAATAAACCTTAGAGATGCGATCGCAAATTAGGCGATCGCATTTTTGCCTTTACCTAGTCAATAATTGGCGGCGGAGTAAATCTAGGGCTGTACATGCACTTAAATGACGGATAAAAGAGCGATCGCGCATTGTACCAAACTGATATTTAAAGCTTTTGACTTCATCTTTTGGCCCAGCTAACCCGATATAAACCAAACCTACAGGTTTTGTCTCAGTTCCCCCAGTCGGCCCAGCAATACCCGTAATACTCAATCCCCACGTTGTTGACAGACGAGTTTTCACACCTATAGCCATTTGTTCAGCTACAGTATCGCTGACTGCACCCCATTTCTCTAAATCTTCCGGGTTCACTCCCAACAACCCCTCCTTCACCGAGTTGTCGTAGGAAATGACACCACCCCAAAAATAATCAGAACTACCAGAAATCTCTGTTAACATTTGCCCTAACAAACCACCAGTACAAGATTCTGCTACCGATAGTGTTTCCCTAGACGCGCGTAACAAATCACCCACCACAGAAGCCAAGGTATCACTATTGACACCATAAAAATCTAAGCCAGCAATTTCTTTAATTTGCTTTTCTACAGGCACAATTAAAGCATCGGCGGCGGCTTCTGAGGGTGCTTTTGCACAAACACGCAGCCTCACCTCTCCTTTGCCTGCATAGGGCGCTACTGTGGGATTAGGCAAGTTGAGTAAATCTGTTACCTTTTCTGCCAAAGCAGATTCCCCAATACCCCAAAACTTGAGACTGCGACTATAAATAATTTCTTTTCCCCAACCTTGACTTTTAAGAAACGGGACGGCTGTTTCTTCCCACATCCGGTGCATTTCACTAGGTACACCAGGAAAAGTGAAAATCGTCACATCAGGACGGGGTTGCCAGATGATGCCGGGTGCTGTACCAGTGGGATTAGGTAAAATGTCTGCCCCTTGCGGAATTAAAGCTTGTTTGCGGTTGCTTGGTGTCATTACCCGACCGCGTTGAGCAAATTTTTGGCTAATATCTTCAATAATTTCTGGACTTTCTACCAAAGGTGAGCCAAAAAAATCAGCAATGGTTTCACAAGTGAGGTCGTCTGGTGTAGGGCCTAGTCCACCTGTAAAAATCAAAATTTTGGCTCTGGAAATAGCAATTTCTATAACTTGCTTAATTCTGTCTGGATTATCCCCAACTACAGTTTGATGATAATGAGGAATACCGAGTTGAGCTAGCTGCTGCGCTAGATATTGAGCATTGCCATTAAGAATATCCCCTAAAAGCAGTTCAGTACCAACACAAATAATTTCTGCACTCATGTAATACCAATTCAAAATTCAAAATTCAAAATTCAAAATTAGAAATCCAGACAGAACAAGGCTTTGAGACTGTGTATTTGTCGCCTTCTTTTTTCAAATTGGTATAATTAAGTAAAAAGGCAAAGGCACTAATACTACTTTACTTATTTACTTTTGCTGAGAAACTTTCCACGCTCTCCAAATCACATAAGTTAACAGCGATGTGGAACCACAAGCATAAGCAATGCTACTAGGTACGCCAGCTAAAACTAACGCTAGACTACCTACCCACAAAGTCAAAGTATAAATCAATAATACAGTCCAGCGATGGGATAAACCAGCTTGTAATAATCGATGGTGGAGATGGCGTTTATCAGCCACCCAAGGCAACTTACCACGGCGGATACGAGACAGAATTACCGCCGACATATCAACAATGGGAACTGCCAAAATTAAATAAGGCAAAATTACAGCCGTAAACGCCGGGATTTTTACCAAACCAATAACACCCACAGCCGCCAAGGTGAAGCCCATAAAATAAGACCCGCCATCACCCATAAAGATTTGTGCGGGGTTGAAATTGTAGCGGAGAAATCCCAAAGCCGCACCAGCTAAGGCGGCTGCAATTAAAGCTGCTGCTGGTTGGTGCATAAACAAGGACACAAGCAGCATCACCACAGCTGCAATTCCCGAAACCCCAGATGCTAACCCATCTAAACCATCAATCCAGTTGATAGCGTTTACCATCCCCACTAACCATATAACTGTGATGGGCAAACTCAGCCAGTTGAGGTCAACTATCCCCATCAAGGGAACAGTCACAAAATCTATGCTGACACCTGCTTTCCAAGCACCAGCCGCCACAATAACTTGTATAATTAAACGCCCCAAAGGAGACAGGTTTAATAAATCATCAGCTAAACCAATCAGGAAAAAGCCCAGACCACCTAAAACAACGCCCCAAATTTGCCATTCTTTTTCTGGGGAGAGGTTATTAAATCCACCCAACCACCAAACGACCATGAGGGAAAGTATCGTACCCGCAAAGATAGAAACCCCCCCCAGACGTACCATTGGACGGTCGTGAATTTTGCGATCGCCTGGTCTATCTAAACGTCCACTTTTTATACCAATATTCCTCACATCAGGCGTAGTCCAGAGAACGACTACCGCCGCTACCAAAAAGGCAATCAGATGATAAATCTGAGCAGGCATCTGTATATTTAATGAGTAGTTTATGAAACAAAAATAATCAAACAGACTTTCTTACATATTTTTACTACATTTCAGACCCTGATCAGCGAGAAATTTAGGAGTGGGGAGTGGGGAGTGGGGGAGCAGGGGGCAGGGGGGCAGGGGAGAAAAAACAAACTGTTAACTGTCAACTGTCAACTGTCAACTGTCAATTACCTCCTGCCTCCTGCCTCATCCCTACACCAAGACAGGCACAGGAATCTCCAAGTGTGGATACAAGGGGAAGCGATCGCACAATGCGGCTACCCGGCGTTTACAATCTTGAGCTACTGTTTCTGAGTCTGGGTTGAGTAGGCGATCAGCGATAATATTACCGATTTCGGTAAATTCATCTACTCCCATACCTCTTGTTGTCATAGCTGGGGAACCCAAACGCAAGCCACTGGTAACAAATGGTGATTGAGGATCGAAGGGAACGGTATTTTTGTTAGCGGTAATATTTACTTCACTCACCAACTGATCTGCTCGTTTACCTGTCATATTCACAGACCGCAAATCTACTAACATTAGGTGGTTGTCTGTACCGTCTGATACTAATTTCAATCCACGATTTTGTAGTTGAGATGCCAAAACATTGGCGTTTTTAATTACTTGCGCTGAGTACTCTTGAAACTCTGGTTTTAAAGCTTCGCCAAAAGCAACTGCTTTCCCAGCAATTACATGTTCTAAAGGCCCGCCTTGAGTTCCAGGGAAAACTGATTTATCTAATTTCTTCCCAAGTTCTGCGTCACGGGTCAAAATCAAACCACCTCTGGGGCCACGTAGTGTTTTATGGGTGGTGGTTGTGACTACATCACAGTAAGGTATTGGGTTGGGGTGGAGTCCAGTTGCTACTAAACCGGCAATGTGAGCAATGTCCGCCAGCAAGTAAGCGCCAACTTCATCGGCGATGCTACGGAATTTTTCAAAGTCAATAATTCGAGGATAAGCAGAGTAACCACAAATTAAGAGCTTGGGACGCTCCCTAAGCGCCAGCTCACGAATTTGCTCGTAGTCTAGTTGTTCTGTTTGTTGGCTCACACCATAATGGCTTACTTGAAACCACTTTCCAGAAACGTTGACGGGGGAACCGTGGGTGAGGTGTCCACCATGAGACAAGTCCATCCCCATAATTGTGTCTCCTGGTTCCAATAAGCTCAGGAAGACAGCAAAATTAGCTTGTGCACCGGAGTGGGGTTGGACGTTGGCGTGAGCCGCACCAAATAGCTGTTTAGCGCGGTCAATGGCGATTTGCTCGATTTTATCGACAAATTCACAACCGCCGTAGTAACGCTTTCCTGGTAAACCCTCAGCGTATTTATTTGTTAGTACCGAACCTTGAGCCGCCAACACAGCCGCCGAGGTAAAGTTTTCACTAGCAATTAACTCCAAGTGGTCGCGTTGACGTTGGAGTTCTTGATTAATTAATCCGGCGATCGCCGGGTCAGAATTATTGAGAAAATCTGAGTTTGTTCTTGTCACTTCAACTATACCTAATGGAAACTTGCAAAACCGTTGATTTTGTTTGAACGCAGCTTTTAAATAAAACTCCCCCTTGGGGTTCGCCACTCGCCTCTCTTCTCTACAAGAGGCTGTGCCAACGCGAACAACGGGAGGAACCCGGAGGGCGCTGGTTTTACCAATCAAGAGTTCAATCTATTTTGGCAGCCGTACACCTACAATTCATCGTAATCTGTACTATTGACTTTTATTTATGCTGGTTTATTTATTATCAGCTTTTTGTTAGTGGTCAGTAGCTACTTGTATTTGAAAATCATTGTGTATTTTCCTGCAATAAAATCTTCCGTTTGCCGACGGGGCATCCTGACGACCCATAAACTAGAACAGGCTGTCTGGAGGGACTATTCTACGAGAAAATCTGGAATGTTTTTGCTTTAGCAGTCCTCTGATAAGAAAGCAAGCTATCAACCAAATCCAAAAGCGACTAACAATTGACTACTGACTACTAACCAAAGGAGTAATAATTTATATATGACATCTTACCCAAAGAGTTAATCTCCGAGATATACAACATACAATAAATTTAGGTTCACTTGGCGATTTGAATAGAAACTGCTGAGTGTTGAGGAGTTACAGGAGGAATGGAGATGTTAGTCATTTTAATGGACGATCAAATCCTCGCCCCTGAGCGGGTTTGCCAATCTTGTTTACTCGCTAACGGTAGTGGCCAACCCCGATGGCGCGGTGGCAAACTTAGCTGTGGTCAAGCTATTCGTCAACTTGCTCAAGAGCAACCAGAACAGTACGAATGTCTCATGGGTTTTCGGGTTGCCCAGATAGAATAATCATAATTGCCAGTAATGCTGAGTAACTGCGTTATCCTAAGCTCAAGTAGGTCATAAAATTTAGCCACAGGAGAACGCACGATGACATGGCGCGGGTCTACAACCATCAAAGATAGAATTTTTGCTTGTTTACCTTACTTGTTGCCCATAGTTGATAGTTTAATGTTTGGGAGTTTTTTATTTAGGAACTTCCCCGCGCTACAAGTACTGCTAATACCATTGCAGCCAGTGTTGATAATTTACGAAAGCTTGGGACAGTTGGGTCAACTTCTCATGTTTTTTGCCTTATTTATATTTGTGGTGAGAAATGAAAAGATTAATCATTTCATTCGTTTCAACACCATGCAGGCAATTCTGCTGGATATCGTCATATTTTTGTGTTCTATATTAGTGCGAATTTTGACTCAGGTTCCTGGCACTGCCTTTGCAATAGAAACATTAGCCAATACCATCTTTTTGGGTATTGTCGCTGCCGTTGTCTATTCTGTGGCTAATTCTTTGCTAGGACGTTACGCAGAAATTCCTGCCATCTCAGATGCAGTTTATATGCAGGTGCGCTAGAGTTAACGGGTTGCCACGGTGTTTTCTAAGCGACCGATACCTTCAATTTCTACACGGATGCGATCGCCTGTATGCAATGCTCCTACACCCTCTGGCGTACCCGTTAAGATTACATCACCAGGGAGCAATGTCATTACTTGACTGATATATGACACCAAAAAATCGGGGGCAAATACCATTTGGTCAATCCCAGCCGATTGTACAGGATTGGTGTCATCGTTGAGAAAAGTTTGTAATTTTGCCCCAGGACTCAATTCTCGGACAATCCAAGGCCCTATGGGGCAGAAAGTATCAAACCCCTTAGCTCTTGTCCATTGTCCATCTTTCTGCTGCAAATCTCGTGCTGTGACATCATTGGCGATGGTGTAGCCCCAAATTTTAGTTTGGGCTTCTTCTGGTGTGCAGTTACAAGCGCGATCGCCAATTATTAACGCTAATTCTCCCTCATAATCCACCCTTTGCGACTGCTGAGGATATTTTATTTCTGTTTCCGAAGCGATAATTGTTGTTGGTGGTTTGAGAAAAATCAGTGGTTCACTAGGAACTGATGTTCCCATTTCGGCTGCATGATTGGCGTAATTTTTGCCCACTGCGATAATTTTAGAAGGAGCGCAGGGAGCCAAAATTTGATAATGGTCTGGTTCTAAAATTAAATCCGTTGGTTGTCCCTGTAGCCACGGTGGAGCATCTAGAACCTGCACATTGAAAGATGGTTGTAGCAACCCATAGTAGACTTTACCTTCTCGGTTTTGAACTCGCACGTAGCGCTGCGCCATAATTTTGATGAATATCCTTGATGTTAGGGCAGATAGACCTGATGATTCAATTTAAAAACTGGTAAGATTATAGTTCCTTGTTGCTCAAATATTGATTGATGCGAGTAGTTATTATCAACTAATTGTATAAACCAATACAAGCAGCCAGTTGTCCAAAAGGAGACTAATATTATCATGTCCACAGTTTACGAAACTTTATACATCCTACGCCCAGACCTGACAGATGAACAGGTAGACCAAGCGATCGCTAAATACCAAACCATACTTCAAGATCAAGGTGCGACTGATCTAGAAATTCAAAATCGGGGTAAGCGCCGTCTAGCTTATGAAATCAAAAAGCAGCGTGATGGAGTTTACGTTCAATTTAACTACAACGCACCTGGAAATGCGATCGCTGTTCTAGAGCGTGCTATGCGGTTGAGCGAAGAAGTAATTCGTTACTTAACAGTTAAGCAAGAAGTAACCGAAGAAAAAGAAGACAAAGAGCCTGTGACCGCTTAATATAGTCTCTAAACTAATTTTTACTGAGCGTTGGGTTAGCACAACTCAACACTCAGTAGTTATCAAGTTATGTTCACTGTTGACTGTTAACTGACATACTCAGTACTTAGCACTCAGCATTGACGACTCAGCACTTACGACTCTTTTAAAAAAATTTTACCTTCTGACTTTTTTTTTATTTAGTTGGGAATGCTAGATTAACAAGTACTTGCCAAAAGCAGTACTATTGCAGTTAGACATAAGGTTCGACATTCGTCAATGGGAACTGTAAGCAACCGTGAGCCAAACTGATACACCCAACATCCAAGCTCTATCAACGGAAATATCGCAGCTGCGTCAAGAACTACAGTTGCGAGACCAACTAGTGCAACAGCTATCTCAGGAACTCTTTCGGTTAGTCAAGGGCAACACTAATTTTATGCCCCCCTTGCGAACTGAGTCTGAGCCTGATTTGAGTCAGATACAAGCCTTGCGAGAACAATTACAAGCTGTTGAACAGCAAGTGACGTTTTATCAAGAGCAAATTACAGAACGTGACACTGAAATTTACCAACTGCGTCAGTCAGTACAAGAACTAACTGATCGTAGCCGAATGCTGGAGCAAGTAGTACAAGAATTACCTCAAATTTACCGCCGTAAATTTGAAGAACGTATGGCTCCAGTTAGAGAAAAAGTATCAGTACTACAGCGAGAAAATCGGCAATTACAAGCAGAACTGCAAAGTGTTAGTTATCGTCTGGCATTAAAAACCCGTACTTCTAGCCACAGTGGCATAGATTTACCAAACTTCCCCCGTCCAATATCAGGACAAGGTGGTATGCCTAGTGTACAGAATGCTTAGGTTCTCTAAAAATTTATTTTTTGAATCTTGACTCTGTGGAGTCAAAACATTTTTAGTAATAAATTAACTAGATATTGAGTAATACCAATTCTCAAAAATTAAGCAGCAGATGCAGAGCAGGAAAAATTTTGTCACATCTGAATTTTCTTAATTGGGTAAGCATTAAACTTACCGTAAGCTTTATGAATTGGTATAACTCCTCATCTATAAGATTTGCTAATTCTTTAGTTCCATAGCTTTATCAATTGATAATTGACAATTGTTTCATTCAAGGCTTCCGCCGTGAGCGTCAGCCGAACGGTTTAAGACCTCTCCTTTCAAAGAGAAAAAATCAAAAAATAGATCCTTTTCTCCAATCCTCTCAGTTAAGCGCGAGAGGGAAAAAGTCAATTGTTAATTGTCCATTGTCCATTGTCCATTGTTGAATGAGCGATCGCAATTTGCAAGAATCCCTAGTATAAATACTCACGCATAATTTGAGTTAGATAACTTTAATACCAATACCTTGGTATGAGCTACGCCGACGATAGGTGCAGTCATAGGTAATGGTAAAAATGATGGTTTTGAAAAGAAGCTACCACTTTCTATTGACCTCGCCACCTATCCATCGTAAGATATTGGATTAGCTCACTAAAGCGAGATTACCACCGTTAACGAGGGTAACAATATCTTCGTAAGTGTCGAAAATTTCAAACACAGAATCTAATTGAGTGAGTTCTAAAATCAATCTGACTGGAGTTTGTACATTACACAGAACTAAGCGGCAACCAAGTTGCCTTGCAGAAGTAAGTCCTTTAACTAATGAAACTAACCCGGAGCTATCCATAAAATCTACCTCGGCTAAATCGATAACCCAAAGTTGATCCGGTTGCGATCCTGCCTGAGTCATCTGTTCCGATAAAGCCAAGCCACCTTGCAAATCTATACTGCCTTGGGGCTTGAATAAAACTAGTTGTTGTTCTTGTGTAATAGTCATAAATTTTACTAAGTAAACTGCACACTTAACAAAAGCAAGAAACGGCTATTAATACTGATTAATTCCCTCAACAAAGTTGCTGTGCTATTCGTGTAAACGAAACACAACAGCTACATAGTTGACAAATTGTCTGTCAGTATTCATGCCGTATAATTTGTGTTAACTTTCATCAATATAGGCACAAACGCTTAATGATTTCAGTATCAAGCGCATCTTTTACATAATTTTTATATTTGTCCAGGGCTTTTATAAATTTTTTATAATAAACAGTTGATTTATGTCCGTAATTATGCGGTTGTGCTATTTAACGGCACTATATTGTATTGTCAATACGCACACAGCAGTAGATATAAGTAACGCAAAATCATCATAATATCCAAAGGCGGCTTGATTGACACCCCAGGCATAAACGAGCCAAGATAGGTTATATGGTAAAAAATTGTAAAGACGGCGGTGCGGGATGTCTCTTGAGCTGATTTCACTAGAAAACATTCAGGAGTTTGCCCATCAGTACGGTTACTGGGCGATTTTTTTAGGAATATTACTAGAAAATTTGGGTCTTCCCATACCCGGTGAAACTGTAACTCTAGTGGGTGGATTTTTGGCTGGCAGTGATGAATTGAATTACTGGCTAGTTCTCAGTGTCGCCGTTACAGGAGCCGTAATTGGCGCTAATTGCGGTTACTGGGTTGGTAAACTAGGCGGCTGGCCTTTCTTGCTGCGAATTGGGAAGATTTTTCGGATATCTGAAGAAAGATTATTAAATATCAAAGAACAATTTAGTCAAAATGCTGCTAAAGCCGTATTTTTTGGCCGCTTTTTTGCATTGTTAAGAATTTTTGCGGCTCCTTTGGCAGGTATAGCTGAGATGCCTTTTGGAAAATTCTTTGCGTATAACTTAGCAGGGGCGACAGCTTGGGCTAGTTTGATGGTGACATTAGCCTTTTTCGCAGGTAAAGTAATTTCCCTCGAACAATTAGTTGCTTGGGTAAGTCAGTTTGCCATTGTAGCTGTCCTTATACTCGCAGCGTTAATTTTCGTGCCGATATGGCTGGAGTCTCGTCAAGTTAAACGGGCGGCTGAGGAGTAGAGGAGATGAGGGAGTAGAGGAGATGAGGGAGTGGGGGGAGATGAGGGAGTAGGGGAAGTGAGAAGTTCTGAAAATTTTGAATTTTGAATTTTGCGGAAAGTTCTGTAGGAGGGTTTCCCTCCGTAGGAAACTTTCCAAGACGAATTTTGAATTGATTACTCCCTCATCTCCCTTACCCCTAACCTCTATCCTTCTGCGCCCAAATACGTGTGGGTAGTCCCCAAACGTAGATGAAGCCTTCGGCAGCTTTGTGGTCAAATTGGTCTTCTGCGCCGTAGGTGGCTAAGTCTGGGGTGTAGAGTGTGTTCTCACTCCAGCGTCCAACTATGGTGGCGTTACCTTTGAACAGCTTTACTCGCACAGTTCCTGACACTCTTTCTTGGGTCTTTTGAATAAAAGCATCTAGGGCTGCTTTGAGGGGACTGTACCACAGACCGTTATAAACTATTTGGCTGTATGTCTCTTCAATGCCTCGTTTGTAATGGCTAACGTCTGCTGTCAAGGTCAAGCTTTCTAAGTCACGGTGAGCATGAATTAGCACCAACATCGCGGGAGATTCGTAAATTTCTCTTGATTTAATTCCCACTAGTCGGTTTTCAATCATGTCGATGCGTCCGACACCATGATTTCCCACTATTTGATTGAGTTCGTGAATTAGTTCTACAGGATTTTTAGGGGTACCGTTGATGGCGGTGGGTATACCTTGGGTAAATCCTATCTCAATGTATTCTGGCTCATTAGGGGTGTCTGCGATCGCCTTCGTCATTTCATAAATTTCTTCCGGCGGTTCAAATGTAGGATCTTCTAAGGAGCCAGCTTCTACACTGCGACCCAGCAAATTCTTATCAATACTGTAAGGTGAAGACTTTTTCACTGGTGCGGGGATACCAAACTTTTCACCATAGGCGATGGTTGCTTCCCGACTCATCCCCCATTCTCGCGCCGGGGCAAGGATTTTGAGGTGAGGATTGAGGGCGGTACAAGAAACATCAAAACGCACCTGATCGTTACCTTTACCTGTACAACCATGTGCGATCGCATCAGCACCGTATTTTTCTGCCGCTTCAACTAATATCTTAGCAATCAACGGCCGAGCTAAAGCAGTTCCTAGCGGATAGCGATTTTCATATAGGGCGTTGGCCTGAATCGCGGGAAAAGCATAATCTTTAATAAAACTTTCTTTGACATCCGCTACTAGGGATTCACTTGCACCCGATTTTAAAGCTTTTTCTCGGATTGGTTCTAATTCATCTCCCTGGCCTAAATCTGCTGCGAGGGTAATTACCTCTTCTACTCCCCACTCTTGCTTCAAGTAAGGAATACAAACGGAGGTATCCACCCCACCAGAATATGCCAGAACAACCTTTTTGGCGCGACCCATTGCTTTCTCCAGTTAGGAAAACAAATAATGAGTCATTATTATATCTAACTACATAGGGTATATTTTCTCTAAATGCTGAATGATTGGGAATTAGTAGGAAACAGGGGACAAGGGACAGGCACAATATCTGTGCATTTTTTGTCAGAGCTTGATGATTTTACTTTTGTAGTTAAGACTTTAGTCCTCAAGAAAAGGCTAAAGCCTTTACTACGAGCTTAACCGTTTATTCTATTTGTCTTAACCTTCTGTCATTAGTTCAAAGCTTATTTAAGTGACATAGCAATAATGTTTACTTTTTTGCTTTGGAGCTTGTCTAATGAGATTAAATAAAAATCTTGGCTTGGCTAGTTTTGCTCTTGCCGTTTCTTTAGCTACTTTAGAAGCTAAACCAACACAGGCTGCTGTAGTTAATTACAACTTTACTGTAGATGCTACATCTGGTGGTAATCCTGGTCAGTATTTTGGTTCTTTTAGTTACGATGACTCGAATTTAACTGGACTTGGTGAAGAGAGTCTAGATGTCAGCAATGGATTATTATCTATTAAATTTGATTACTTGGGTACTCAATATACAGAAGTAGACGATATTGATTTCCCAACAGGGGTAGCACCATTGGTTAGCTTTAGAGATGGCAAAGTTTTAGGACTGAGTTATTTAGTGGAAAATCAATTTTTTATCGGTGGAGATTTAGATAATCCCTTCTTAGGCGGTAACATTTTTTATAGTGTTGAGAGTGCTAATTTATTCACGGCTATCCCAGTAGGCACAGTCACCTACTCTACAGTACCAGTATCAGAACCTTTGGCTGTTGTTGGTACTGCGATCGCTTCTGCTGTTGGTTTATGGACAAGCCGCCAAAAGAAAAGCACCCAATCAGCATAAAATCTGTTCTGGCAACTGATAAAAAATAAAGCTATGAACAGTTTTCTGCACATAGCTTGTTATTTTTTATCTTATGTAGTACACTTGTACTGACAAGAGAAATCCTGATTGAATCACTCCCCACTTTAACAGGTGGGGTTTTCATTTGTCTGCTTGTATGAGTTGCCAATTAAAAAACTAAAGCTCCCAAGTTACGATTTGGGAGCTAAAAATTTTGAGTTCACCGCAACGCCGTTTTACCTAAGTTTATGACCTGGTAAAACCAGGGGGGAACCGATTTTCCTCGTTTAAAGTTTCCGGGTACATGCCCGGTCTACTGCCACGAGAGATGTTTAGTTCCCTTTTTCTTAAAGACATAGATCAAAAAACTTGATGGCAGTCACCAACGTCGCAGTGCAACTAACTCATTATAGCTTTCAAAAACAGGTTGTACAAATTCAAAGTCTAAAAATTTTGGGCAGTTGACAATTGACAGTTGACATTTGACAGTAATCTCCTGCTCCCTCATCTCCTAACTGGGATACCAAATCGACTCCACTGTCCGAGCGATCGCTTCTGCATCCTTTTGGTTATGATTATTTAACAAAACTGTAACGTGTCCTAGTTTGCGTCCGGGACGAGATTCTGTTTTGCCATACCAATGGACATGAGCTTGGGGAATGGCGGCTAGTTGTTGGCGCTGACTTTGGTAATCACTTTGAGATGTTTCGTAGCCTAAAAGATTGACCATGACTGCACCAGCGCATTGTAAGGCTGGGTTGCCTAAAGATAATCCGCAAACAGCCCTCAAATGTTGTTCAAATTGCGATGTTTCACAAGCATCTAGAGAAAAATGCCCTGAATTGTGGGTGCGGGGTGCGATTTCATTGACTAAGACTTGACCATCGGCGGTAAGGAATAACTCGATGCCAAATACGCCGACTACTTCCAAACTATCTAATAGTGTACGGGCGATCGCTTCGGCGGCTGCGGCTTGCTCAGATGTAATATCAGCAGGTGCAATAACTCGTCTACAAACTTGCTGTTCTTGCTGCGTTTCTACCACAGGATAGATGACAATTTTCCCATCTAAAGAACGAGCCGCTATTACTGCTAATTCTCGTTCAAAAGGGATAAACTCTTCTATTAAAAATTCAGTGTTTGTATTTTTATCTAACTCAATTTTTGCTTGTAAAGTTGCTAAATCATGAATGATAAAAGTGCCTTGTCCGTCATAACCGTGACGGCGAGATTTTAAAACTAAAGGAAAACCCAAATTATCTATTTTGGATAACAAATTTTCTTGGTGTTCCAGTGCAAAGAATTGAGGAACAGGTAAACCTAACTTTTGTAAGTAGCAACGCTGATGATATTTATCTAACAATGGTTTTAAAGCGTCTAACTTGGGACGGAAATAGACACCTTGATTTTCTAACAGTGATAAAGCCTCTAGATTCACAAATTCATTTTCAAACGTGATGACATCACTCTTTTGAGCTAAAATCTCTGTAGCATGAGCATCATCTATCTTCGCTAATACAGTATCCTGGGCAATGGATACAGCCGGATCATTCATACTAGGAGTCTGCACTATCAACTCAACCCCTAGTTTATTGGCTGCGCTTCCCATCATCCAAGCCAGTTGTCCACCACCAATTACGCCTACACGCTTCATCGACATCCTAAAGAATCACGAGTTTCTACGCCAGTTTTTGTATTTACTCCGCTTGCTTTTGTACAAAGTTCTTTAATTTGTGCTTTATCCAAAACTGCATCAGTAAAGTCTGCGCCTTCTATGTTCACGTTAGCGAATACGGCGCGGAGTAAAAGAGCTTCTTTAAAAACGGCATCGCTTAAATTAGCCCCTGTTAAGTTTACCTGATCAACCATCGCATTCGTTAAATCCGCTCCTTGGAGATTGGCTTGTGTCATCACAGAAGCACTCAAGACTGCACCACGCAAGTCAGCACCGACGAAGTTAGCCAATTCTAAATTAGCGTTAGAGAACTCAGCCGCTTGTAGACTTTCACCTGCAAAGTTATGTCTTGATAATTCAGCATTGCTAAATGATAGGGGATGAGTCCAGTCGGCTAAGGCTGGGTATGGTAAGCAAAGTATAGAGATCGCGGATATTATAGCTAATGCGATCGTGCAGAACTTTGTTAGCTGGCTAATTCGGTTTTTGATGAACGCATAAGAATTTCTAGCATTCTGGATTGCCACTTCTTATATCCCCTATTTTTTAGTTATTTGGTATTATTTATACTTAACATTTTGTCACAAAAGTCTGATTTTAGGAAAATCGTCAATAACGTAAGAAAGTTGTTGACTGTTCAAAGCCTGAAATAGCAGGCTTGACACTCAAAGTCCCGCTACCGATAACAGCACTTTGCTCTAGCTGTCTATGTCCTGAAATTTATGACTAAATGCTGACAAACGTTTAGCTAGATATAACTTTGGGTACTAGATAAATAAGCGTTTTAGAAGATATATAAAGTATTAAGTTTAGTTTCAAGTAATTGCTCAAGCTGTAGTTTACAATTCTTGATTTTTGGCGGCGATTTTTGCGATATAAATATTTTTATTAGTTATTATGTGCGTCCTAGATTTACATTTATTTACTTTAATTTTTGTAGGTAAAGTTTATTGTCTTTTATGTTTACTAGGTAAGGTTGACTGTTAGTCTGTTAAACAAGGTGAAGCTATAGCAAGACAATGAGCATAAAAACTATATATTTATGCTGGTTAATATACTCCTTTATGTAGGATTGATTGTAATTCCTTAATTAATTACAGATTAGCTATAAATTATCTAAATTCTTATTTTTACTAAGTAAACAAACTCAACCAAAACAATCAGTAACAGTGATTATGACTCATTATTCTATTGAATGGATTGAAGCATGGTGCGAGGAAAACGGCTGGACAGAATTATTTGAAGAAAGAAGAAACCACTTTTGGGCGTTTCCTCCTGGCTGTGTAATGCCTGAACCTATTCCGAACCATGTTCTTAGAGATATTAAAGCCGAAAAAGGATTAACTTTTGATGAAAGATTGTGGTCAATATCAGCCGTAGTTAGCACAATTTTGGCGGTTATCACTACCTTTGTCTTCCGTTGTCCCATGCCATTAGTATTTGCTTTTGCTGTCAATGCCGTGACAGTGGCTCAACTTGAACCAGAGGAAGCATAGGTCATTGATTTCAGATATTAACTATTAACTGATGTATTACTGCGCTGGAAATCTTTTAACCCAAGAGCAGTTTTTAGTTATAGCTAAGGTAATCTTTTTGGGATTTCTAAACAGTCTGCTAATTGGCAAAGAATGAGTAGATGATTACCAATTAGCAGGATGATTTTGTCATGTGGTAGACAAATGCCCTATAAAAATTTTGAGGTCGTTGATGAAGACCTCAAGATCAAAATACGCGAGTGAAAAATAAGCTGAAGAAGCCCGCGCCGTGCTGCTAAGGCAGTTGGCGACGGGATTTTGTCACGCTTGCCGTGAGTAGTATTCCACAACCAGCAGTTCGTTAACTTGTAGCGCCACCCATTCACGTTCGATGACACCATTAACCTTACCAACCAACTTGTTTTTGTCAAACTCTAAGTGGCTGGGGAGGTTAGCTAAACCAGGATATTGTAGATTGTTTTCTACTAACTTCCGTGATGGTGCTTTGTCTCTAACAGCAATTTCTTCGCCGGGACGGCATTGGTAACTGGCAATATTGACCACACGACCGTTAACTGTAACATGGCCGTGATTTACTAGCTGACGAGCGGCTGGAATTGTGGGAGCCATACCCAAACGGAAAACCGTATTATCCAAGCGCATTTCTAACAGTTGTAGCAATACTTGTCCGGTAGAACCAGTTACACGTCTAGCTCGACGCACATAACGTAACAGTTGCTTTTCAGTCAAACCGTAGTTCATCCGCAGCTTTTGCTTTTCTTCTAAACGGATAGCATATTCAGAGCGCTTCTTGCGGTTCTGACCATGCTGTCCTGGTGGGTAAGCGCGTCTAGCGCTCTTACGAGTTAATCCTGGCAAATCGCCCAAGCGACGTACAATTCTAAGACGTGGCCCTCTATATCGGGACATGAGTTTCCTTAATTTAATCCTGTTTAAATTTACCCAGACATACTATTATAAGTACTTGGAAATCACAAATGCAAAAATCATTGGTCAGATCAGCAAAATTTTATTTTATATTTGCTGTTTTACCTGATTTGCCAAAGATTCGCTGCACATTTGAGTTAGCATAACGTTGGGTGTTTGGAGAACGGCAATGTGCAGAAAGAAGGTTTTTGGGTTGGAAAAACAAAAATTAGCTCTCAAAACTCGCATTATGCGGCTAACAGCGCCTGCTTTGGCTACGGCTGGGATTTTAGGGATGAGTGTCCCTGGTGTGGCTGTTACTGCCTCATACAACAATGATTATCGTGCTTGTGCAGGTAGACTCGTCAGTTTGGGAGTAACGGCACAAGCAGCAGCTGAAGGTTGTGCTACAGCACTTCGCCCAAGAGATTTATCTGCTTGTGTGCTGGATATTAGCAGAAATACTCAAATAACTGCTACTGATGCGCTTTCTGGCTGTAGAAGGGCAAGACAGCCGAGAGATTTAGCTACTTGTGCAGTTGCAGTAAGTAAAAATACTGAAGGGTCTATTAACCCAGATGTAATAAATTACTGTGGTCGTAGTTTGTTACCAGTGCGGTTTGCTCAGTGTGTTGTTGGCTTACGTAGTGAAATTAAGGAGCTACCTCCTATTCAGGCATTGGATACTTGTATTGATGGTAGCGATCGCATTAGTGGATATACTCCTCCATCAAGCTTACCAAGTCAACAAGGAGGAACACAGTTCAGCCCGACTTTTGAGACTCAACCAATGCCAGCAAGTCCTAATCAGTGATGAGTGATGAGTTAGGGTAAATCTCGTGACTCAGCACTCATGATCTGTTTAAATACTGATCATATTGTGGTGGTTGGTAATAGGTAATGGGAGAAAACAATTACCCATTAGCTATTACCACTTCAACCAATATATAAATCAGCACTAATTTCTATCTTTTGCCAATACTAGCTGCCCTTCTTTGTAAGCTTGGCGCAGAGCGATCGCTTCTGCTACGATTTGTTGGGCGGTCAATCCCTCTTCATCCATCATTTTTTGTAAAGTTGTACCAGTTTGTTCTGAGGTTTCGTGAATGGGGGGAATTTGGCAATATCTCCCGCCATTCTTTAACCGTCGCCAAATACTGGGTTTTTTGGGTCTAGCCGCTCTTGGGGTACGCTGTTTTTGAATTAGGGTACGTACCGTTTCTTGGTTAATTACACTTAAATCTAATAGTTTATCTATAACTTTTTGATACTGTTTGCTTCTCTCTGCTAGTTGATAGATTGTTCTTGGCTCAACTTGAGCAAAATCTTGAGGCTCAAACTTACCAAATGTGGCTGCAATCTTGAGGTATTTCTTTTCCTCTCCTTGCCAACCATAAATTGATAGTAATTTTTTATACTCTTTTAATGAAAGATTGTGTTTCTGTTCGGCTAGCCAGAAAGCATGACGTAAAATTGCTTTGGTGACATCAGCAAGGGTTTGAAAGGAAAATTCTGATGCGGTCACAGAATCTTCGACGTATGGCTCAAACTGGTGTGAGTTAATTTGGGTTGCAGTTACACCCTGTATTGGTGTCATCATGAGTAAATGATCTCACAGTAGGGTTTTTCTTGTGGCTAGACTGTTGCTGGCAGTTGTTTGACCCCAACAAAGTGTAATAGCCAAAACTAAAAATCAATTTAGTACAATTGTACTATATAAATCTAGAAAAAACCCTAGATATGGCCAAAATTTGTGCCAATCATCAAAACCCTTGCTGGTAAAAGAGTGTGGCTGATGTCAACTAACGGACGCTTACTTGAGCTTCCTTGTTTTTTTAATTAATTACTAAAGCCAAAAGAATATGACAGATATGTGGATAGAAGCAGTTTCTAACCACCTATTTGACTAAATTATTGTTAAATTAGTGAGTAACTGGTACAAACCGGGCAGATTTAGAGCATAACTTGCTAAAAATTAATATATTTAATCAGCAGATACAACTTGCCCATTCCTCAGTAAGTTTAATTAGCTATGCCCCTGGATTTAGAAAGATTTTATCAAGCTTGCAATCCAAGCAGACCTTTGATGATAGGTGATGCTAGCGATCGCCGTTATTATATCGATTTTGCGGCGGTACGGGGCGGGAAAATTATCGAGGCTCTATTACGTACAATTAGTAAAATATCACCGGATGCCCCTACTTGTCAGCTATTTACTGGGCATCTTGGTTGTGGCAAATCTACAGAGTTATTACGCCTCAAGGCTGAGTTAGAAGAACAACAATTCCACGTAGTTTATTTTGAGTCTACCCATGTCCTAGAAATGGCGGATGTGGATGTGACTGATATTTTACTTGCGATCGCGGGTCAGGTGAGCGAGAGTTTAGAAGCTATCAAAATTCGTCTCAAACCCAACTACTTTACTAAGTTGTTTGGGGAGGTTGTAGATTTTCTACAAACGCCAATTGAGTTAGGCGTGGAAGGTGAGTTATCTGTAGGTATTGCCAAGATTACCGCCAAGACAAAGGAAAGTCCACAATTACGGCGAAGGTTACGCGATTACTTAGAACCACGTACACAAAATATACTGCAATCAATTAATCAAGAGTTGCTGGAACGTGCCACCAAAGACCTCAAAGCTATAGGTAAAAAGGGTTTGGTAGTTATTGTTGACAACTTGGATAGGGTAGCAATTCGACCATTACCATCCGGGCGATCGCTTCCAGAATACTTGTTTATTGAACGCGGCGAACAGCTACGGAAACTCAACTGTCATGTAGTTTACACAATTCCTTTAGCGTTAACCTTCTCCAACGATAGCGCCGAACTGCAACATCGTCTGGGTGGTGGAGTCGCACCGAAAGTCTTACCAATGATACCTGTACGTCTGCGGTCTGGGGAAATATTTACGCAGGGGTTAGCACTGATGCGACAAATGGTATTAGCAAGGAGTTTCCCTGACATTCCCACAAGTGATCGGTTAGGCTTAATTACAGAAGTGTTTGATAGTTTAGAAACATTGGATAGGTTGTGTTTGATCAGTGGTGGTCATGTACGCGACTTATTAGGGTTGCTGTTTGACTGTTTGCGCGAACAAGATCCACCCTTTGGACGGGAATGTGTCGAGTTGGTTATTCAAAGACAACGGGACTACCGCGCCAACGCCATCGACCCCCACGAATGGGAGTTAATCTTCCGGGTAATGCAAGAGCAGAGGGTTAGGGGTGATATTGAATATCATGCACTATTGCGGAGCTTGTTTGTTTTTGAGTACCGCGACCATCAAGGAGCTTGGTTTGCTGTTAACCCAGTTATAGCGGAGACACAAAAGTTCAAATCATGGTTGAAGGAAACCCATCAGTCGATATAAAAGCAGCAAATGAGCGTGCTTTGAGGAGTCTTTGGAGAGCGATCGCCCTATCTCATGGTAATTTTTCTGTAGCTTTGGTTTGTTGTAATTACCGAGTCTTACAAGATCGGATACTGCAAAGACTAGATGAACTGGCGAGTGGTACTTACATTCAAAAAGTTGTTTTACCTCATAATACCAGAAGTTTATATACAACACTGCATATCAATCTACCCGAACAACAGCCGTCAGCATTGATGGTGTTAGGTTTAGAATCAGTCGATGAAATTGACGACTTACTCAGAGCAATTAATCACATTCGGGATGAATTTCCTAAACGCCATTCATTTCCGATGATTTTTTGGGTGAATGACGAAGTTTTACAAAAGGTGATGCGTTTAGCGCCTGATTTCGCCAGTTGGGCAGCGACACCGATTCGTTTTGAAATGACAACGCCAGAGTTGTTACAATTTCTGCGGGAAGAAACCGACTCTTTATTTGCCAAAGTCTTACCTAAAGATATCGGACAGCGCCAACAAGTACAAACCCCTGAAGAATACTCTACTTTAGAGCAAGTTTGGAAACGTAATAAAGAATTACACTATGGCATTTCCGAGTTACATGAACGAGGAATTACCTTAGAACCAGAATTAAATGCCAGTTTAAAATTTGTTTTTGGCTTAGATGATTACGTAAGCGATCGCATTCATCACGCCTTACATCATTTTCAGCAAAGCCTGCAAGTTTGGCAACAGCTTGTGAAAAGGGAGAGGCAGGAGGCAGGAGGCAGGAGGCAGGAGGCAGGAGGCAGCAATGAATTATCATCTCCCCCCACTCCCTCATCTTCCCCTACTCCTCCTACTCCCCCCACTGCGCCAATTCTCCGACAGGGGGTTTTGCAATTTTATATAGGATTATGTTACTGCCGTCTTGCCGAACATAATCAGCTAGAGAATCGTCGTCATTGGGATACGGCCAAATTTTACTTGCAGGAATGCTTGGAGACTTTGGAATTAGCTGGAAGACCAGATATTGCATCGGAATTTGTTGGTCAACTGGAGGAAGTTCTAGAACATCTGCAAGCTTGGGGTGAATTGCAAACTATAGCGGAAACGGCGCTAGAGTTACATCATACCTACGGTAATCATATTCAGTTAGCTTGTGATTATGGTTTTTTGGCGCAGGTAGCACTACAACAGTCGCGCTGGGTGCAGGCGAGTATTTTGGCGCATGTCTCACTTCTCAAGTTAGCTGAGGCGCAACAACTGCAAGATAGTGACCCCCATCATTGCCTGTTTCCTCTGCTGTTGGCGCAGGTATATTACCTAATTTTAGCCAAAGCCCAGCAAAATCTGGGTGAACAAGCTGTTGCCCAGGAGTATTTAGATAAAGCAGCTAGAGAATTACCATCTGCCTTAGAAAATAGTGTCCATCAATATGATGCCCATCGTTATATTAGACTGCTGCGGACTTTGCGATCGCTTTACTTTGAAGCTGGCAGATATCTAGAAGCTTACCGCATTCGCCAACAACGGCGTTCTGTAGAACAGCAGTATGGGTTACGCGCTTTTATTGGTGCGGGGAGGTTACAACCCCAAAGACAAGCGACTAACCCGGCTGTGATGTCACCCTTGGGAAGTAGTAGTGTGGCGTTAGAAATTGAGGCTTCCGGTCGAGAACAGGATATTAATAATTTAATTGGCAGAATTAGCCGCTCTGATCAAAAACTGATTGTCATTCACGGCCCATCGGGAGTAGGTAAGAGTTCGACGGTGACGGCTGGGTTAGTGCCAGCATTACAAAATCGCGCGATCGGTGATCAGTTGGCTATGCCTGTGGTATTGCAAGTATATACAGATTGGGTGCGCGAATTAGGTAAATCTTTAACTGAGGCGGTTAATCATGTGCAAGGGGAGGTTAACATTGCCCCAGAGATTTTATCAACGCCTACGCCACCAATGGGGGTAGATAATGCCCGACCTTTGGCGATCGCGGATATATTAGATCAATTACGTCAAAATGCTAACAACCATTTGATCACGGTTTTGATATTTGACCAGTTTGAGGAATTTTTCTTTGGTTATAGCGATAGACAACAAAAGCAAGAATTTGATAATTTCTTGAGCCAATGTCTCAATATATCTTTTGTCAAAATCATTCTTTCTATTAGAGAAGACTATTTACATCGTCTATTAGAATTTAAACATTTTTCTCACCTAGAAGCAATCAATAATAATATTCTTGATAAACAAATCCGTTATCAATTAAATAACTTTTCTCCCGAATACGCCAAAGTCATCATTCAAAAATTAACACAACGTTCTCAACTCAATTTAGAACCAGCCTTAATTGATGCTTTAGTTGAAGACTTATCTACAGAATTAGGAGAAGTCCGCCCCATCGAATTACAAGTAGTTGGCGCTCAATTACAAGATGAGCGAATTAATACTTTAAAAGAATATCAGCAATATCGACCAAACAAACTCATAGAAAGATATATCAAAGAACTTATAAAAGATTGTGGCCCGGAAAATGAGCGTGCAGCGTTGCTTGTTTTATATTTATTAACGGATGAGAGTAATAAACGTCCTTTTAAAACTCGTGCAGAATTAGCGTCTGAACTAGCAGAATTAGAAGATCCAGACAAACTAGAGTTAGTCTTAGATATTTTAGTTAGCTCTGGTTTAGTTGTCTTATTTCCTGATGTTCCCGAACGTTATCAACTAATTCATGATTATCTAGTAGATTTAATTCGCTTTCTCCAACAACAGGAATCAAGCTTACAGGCACAACTTAAACAATTGCGCCGTAAAGTGCAGCAAAGTCAAGTTGAAATTGCCCGACTGCAAAGCGAACTTAGACAAAAAAAGCAGCAGTCTAAAATCTTAGATCCTAATCCTCAACCGGGATTAGATTTAGTGACAGAACTGAGAGAGTTACGCAAACGCGAAGAATTAACTCAACTAGAAATTGAACAATTACGTGCAGAATTAAAAGAAAAAGAATTAACTGCCCAACTAGTAGAAAGTCAAAAACAACAAAGGCTAAGTGAAGCCAAGCTTAATCGTTCCCTAAAAATTGCCTTGGCTGCTTCTTGCCTTGCCATTTTAGGGTTAAGTTACTCTATTATTACAGCCGTAGATAACGAAATAAAAACCTTGAGTGTTTCCAGTGAAGCCTTGTTTGCTTCGCAAAAAGGACTTGATGCAGTTAAAGAAGGTGTCAAAGCTGGTAGAAAACTACAACAAGCTATTTGGGTAGATGGTTACACCAGAGAACAGGTAAAAACAGCACTCTATCAAGCAGTGGTGGGAGTGAGGGAGTACAACCGCTTGGAAGGACATATTGCTGGCGTAAATGGTACTGTATTCAGCCGCGACGGTTCCCTCATTGCTTCCGCCAGCGCTGATAATACCATCCATCTGTGGCGTAAAGATGGTACTCCGGTTAACATCTTATCCCAACATACTAATGTAGTTAACAGCGTGAGCTTTAGTCCTGATGGCTTGTTGATTGTCTCTGCTAGTCAAGACAAGACAGTTAGATTATGGAATCGAGTCGGTCAATTAGTCAAAACTTTAACAGGACATACTGATGGCGTAAATAGTGCTAGTTTCAGCCCTGACGGTTCTCTCATTGCTTCCGCTAGTAGCGACAACACCGTTAAATTATGGAGTCGAGAAGGACAATTACTCAAGACTCTATCAGGTCATAGTGATGCTGTTTTGGGTGTAGCTTGGTCAGGTGATGGTAAAACTCTTGCCTCTGTGGGTGCTGATAAAACCATCAAACTTTGGAGTCGAGAAGGTAAACTCCTCAAAAGTTGGCAAGGTCATGATGATGCTATCTTGGGTGTAGCTTGGTCGCCCAAGGATGAAACAATTGCCACTGCCAGTTTCGATAAGACTATCAGACTTTGGAATCGCCAAGGTAATTTATTAAAAACCTTATCAGGACATACGGCGGAAGTCACAGCCGTCACCTTCAGCCCCAACGGACAAACGATCGCATCTGCAAGTATCGACGCAACTATAAAATTATGGAGTCCGCAAGGTCTACTCTTAGGAACCCTCAAGGGACATAACAGTTGGGTAAATAGTGTCAATTTCAGCCCTAATGGCCGTACCCTTGTTTCTGGTAGTCGAGACAAAACGGTGATCCTTTGGCGTTGGGATCGAGTCTTATTGCGAAATCCTCAAACGGATGGTAGTGATTGGATAACAAGTGTGAGTTTTAGTCCTGATGGTAAGAATTTGGCGGCGGCGAGTCGGGATAAAACGGTGAAAATTTTGTACCCAGATGGCAAACAACTCAACATTCTTAAAGGACATACAGACTCAATTTGGGGTGTAGCTTGGTCGCCAAATCGTCAGATGATAGCCTCAGCTAGTAAAGATCAAACTGTGAAGTTGTGGAACCCACAAGGAAAATTACTCCATACCTTAGTGGGTCATCAAGATGGAGTTTTAGCTGTAGCTTGGTCATCAGATAGTCAGGTAATAGCTTCAGCTAGTAAAGATAAAACTGTGAAATTATGGAGTCGAGACGGTCAACTACTCCACACCTTACAAGGTCATACTGATGCTGTTAATTGGGTGAGTTTTAGCCCTGATGGTGAGTTGTTAGCCTCCGCCAGCGATGATACCACCATCAAATTATGGAATCGAGAAGGTCAATTAATTGGCAACCTCAAAGACCATAGCCGCCGAGTCAATGGCGTAGCATGGTCGCCAGATGGGCAGATTTTAGCTTCTGCTAGTATTGATGGCACAGTGAAACTATGGAATCGAGATGGTAGTCTGATCAAAAATCTTTCGGGTGATGGAGATAGTTTCATCAGCGTCAGTTTTAGCCCTGATGGTAAGATGTTAGCCGCCAGCAGTGATGATAAAGTCAGGCTTTGGAATCAAAAAGGGACATTGCTGATAGTCCTCAAAGGCGACAAAGAAGAGTTAACTAGTGTTACCTTCAGTCCCGACAGCCAAATTTTGGCAGTAGGTAGCGGTGATGGTCAGGTCATGTTGCGGAACTTAGCTGATATTAAATTAGAAAATTTGCTGGTGCGTGGATGTGATTCACTACATGATTATTTGAAAACTAATATGAAAGTGAGTAACAGCGATCGCACTTTATGCCCCCATATTAAGTAGCTGGCAACTTAGAATGAATTTACTCTCCTCTATTGCTTGCGGTTATGGTGAAGATTTCCCCAGAATACGGTAATAATAGTAACCCCAACTTGCCACCGTTAGAAAGTGGCGATCGCTTAACTCGTGTCGAATTTGAACGGCGCTACAACGCCATGCCTGATCTCAAAAAAGCCGAATTAATTGAAGGAATAGTTTACGTGGCATCTCCTTTGCGTTTTGAACCTCATGCCGAACCTCATGCTAATTTAATGATTTGGCTTGGTAATTATAAAGTAAGTACACCAGGAACTAGACTGGGAGATAATCCAACTTTACGACTAGATTTAGATAATGAACCCCAACCGGATGCCATTCTCTTAATTGATGCCGCTTATGGTGGTTCATCTCGTATTAGCGTCGATGGTTACGTAGAAGGCGCACCAGAATTAGTCGCAGAAGTTGCAGCCAGTAGTGCCGCCAAAGACTTGTATGATAAAAAACGTGCTTATCGTCGTAATGGCATTCAAGAGTATTTTGTTTGGCAGGTTTATGAAAAAACTGTCAGTTGGTTTAGTTTGCAGGATGGGGAATACCTACCATTAACAGCAGATGAGGCAGGCATCATTAAAAGCCAAGTCTTCCCCGGCTTGTGGTTGGATGTTGCGGCATTAGTAGCAGGAGATATGCCGCAAGTTTTGGCAGTATTGCAGCAAGGTTTAACTTCAGCCGCACATGAACAGTTTGTAGAAACAATTACAAGAGGTGTGTGAAAAGTTGAATATTAGCTTTCAAATTTCACACCACAAATCGAGTAATCTAATAACTCCATCGGATGGATGACAGAGATTTTCTTGCCTTGTAATTCTAAATGCTTAGTAATCTGCAAAGTACAACCGGGATTAGCAGAAGCAATTAACTCAGCGCCAGTATTTAATAAATTTGTCACCTTTTGCTGGCCTAATTCCTCAGCAACTTCTGGTTGCAACATATTATAAACACCCGCACTACCACAACACAAAGCTGCATCCAATGGTTCTTTCAGCTTCACACCGGGAATTTGCTTTAATAGTTGACGAGGCTGCACACTAATTTTTTGTCCATGTAATAAATGACAAGCATCTTGATAAACCAAATTCAAAGGTTTATCTGTCAGTGGTGAAAGTTTGGCTGTCAACCCTACAGTAGCCAAAAACTCTTGAGCGTCTTTCACTTTAGCAGCAAAATCTTGAGCTTTTTCCTTATATTCTGGGTCATCCGCTAAGATGTGACCATATTCTTTTAAAGTATGACCACACCCAGCAGCGTTGATAATCACATAATCAACATTAGTATCAGCAAAGCTATCTATCATTTGCCTAGCTAAAGCTTTGGCTTGTTCTGTTTGTCCTTGGTGTTCGGGAAGCGCCGCACAACAGCCTTGAGATTTAGGAATCACCACCTCACAACCATTTGCCGTTAATACTCGCACTGTCGCTTCATTAACTGGCGAGAAAAATAGTCTTTGCACACATCCTAAAATTACTCCGACTCGATAACGTTTCTCACCCTGTGCGGGAATAATAGTAGGCAGATTATCTTGGAAAGTTTTTAGCGTAATGTTTGGCAGAATTGACTCCATTGCTGCCAAGCGAGGCGAGATTTTTTTGAGTAAGCCTGTAGCGCGGATGGCTTTGGAAATGCCTGACTTTTGATAAAAGAATAAGGGTATTAATAGAATACGTAATAAATCCGGGTTGGGAAATAATGTAAATATTAATTTACGAATTAAATTATCAGAAAAACTGCGAGGATAATTACGTTCTACTTGATGACGAGTAGCAGAAATTAACTTGTCATACTGCACACCAGAAGGACAAGTGGTTACACAAGCAAGACATCCCAAACAAGAATCGAAATGTTCTACTGTAGCTGTATTAAGAGCAATTTCTCCCTCATTTATGGCATCCATTAAATAGATGCGTCCTCTAGGAGAATCCATTTCTTTCCCAATTACCCGATAGCTAGGACAAGTAGAAAGACAAAAGCCACAATGTACACAACTATCAATTAATTTTGGATCAGGTGGATGATTAGGATCAAATCCCTGTAAATTTTTGATACTAGCAGTATTATTAGTAGAATTTTCTGAAACCTGCATATTTATCTGCTCCCTGTATATCTCTAGTGAGTTACTTAAATTCCACCCATAAACCGACCCGGACTTAAAATATTTTTATTATCAAACTGTTCTTTAATGCGACGCATCAACGGTAAAGCATTACCAGCATATCCCCATACATCTATTTGTTGCTTAACTGGTACAGGCGCTTGCAGAACTGTTAAAAAACCGTTGTGAGATGATAAAAGCGATCGCATTTGCAAAACTTGATTTTTATCCTCAACTTGTAATACACCCAACCCACTACCAATATGAATCAAACCAATTTGTACTTGATGCAAAATCTCTACAGCCGCACTAGGTAATACTCCTATTTTGCAAGTAATTGTAGATTCTGTAGTAGGAGGATGTATTTGTTGTTGCAATCTCTGCCATAGATGACTTTCATCTGCACCAGAAAATACTACCCCAGCTAAACCTAACTTCTGCCCTACTTCTAACAAACGGTTCGATTGTTCCTTCACACTCTCACTAATACTTTGAAAACGGGCAATTAACCCTACTCCCTTACCCAATTCTAGACTAGATACCAATCCAGTAGAGATTAAATCAGCTTGGGTAGGTGTTAATGCCGAACCTCGCAAAGTTGTAGCCGCTTGCGATACATCCTCTACTGCACCAGTCAATACTACTGTCCCTGATGCTTCTTGAACAGGATACACACGAAAAGTTACTTGGCTAATAATTCCTAATGTACCGTATGCGCCTGTAAATAACTTCATCAAGTCATAACCAGCCACATTTTTAACTACCCGTCCTCCAGCTTTGGCAATTTGACCATCAGCACGGACAAAAGTAATACCTAAAAGTTGGTCGCGCACACTACCATAACGTTGACGTAGGGAATTAGTATCAGCAGTAGCGACAATACCCCCAATGGTTGCTTCTGGTGTAGAGGGGTCAAGGGCGAGAAATTGTCTTGCTTGTGCCAAAATATTCTGGAGATGGGAAAACTTCATCCCAACTTCAACGGTAATAGTCAAATCACCAACAGCATGTTCAATTAATTGGTTGATGCGTTCCGTACTGACGACCACATCAATATCTTTAGTTAAACCACCCCAACTAAGTTTACTCCCGCTACCACAGGGTAAAACACGCCAGTTATTTTGGTGTACTGCGGCGATAACTGCGGCTAGTTGTGCTTGAGTTTGGGGATAAACGATACAACTGGGGAGGTTTCCCGATATAGCTTGACTAAGTTTGAGATTTTCTTTTGGGGAAACGGTATTTTCTTCACCAACGATAGATGCAATAGTAGCAGCGATGGCAGTCATCAGTTTATGTTGAGTTCCTACATCCCATTCTCTGTGATGATGACACAAAATCGACAACCTTAACCTAACTGTTCTAATAGCTGATGTACTGTTAGTACAGGTATGGGTGAACCGATAAAGCCCTGTTGATCACGAGTAGCAATCCCATCTAATCTTAAAGCTACTGCACAAGCAATTTGTACTGCATCTTCAAAATCTTCCAAGCCAGATGCAAAAGCAGTTTCTAGTACATTTTGATTAACTGGGCAAATCATCATGACAGCTAATGTAGTCGATATAGCTTGTCTGGCTAGTTCAAGGTTACGTGTTTGTCTACGTGCAATGTAAAAAATATCAGTCAATGTTGTAGCGCTAACATATCCGATAACTTGACCCGAATCGATTTTGTTAAATAAAGCTTCAGTGTCCTCAAAGAAAGGTTTCCGCTCTAATAAATAATCTAAAACAATATTGGTATCAATCAACACTCTCACTAAAGGTATTTCTCCACCCTACGTTCGTCTAGCATGATTTCCACTTCTGCATCAGTTGGTACTGGCTGGTCTGTTTTCAATAAACCTTTCATCTGCTTGAGTATATGCGATCGCTCAGAAGGTGGAGTTCGAGGAGCTTGTAATGATTCTATAATATCGCTGATAAGTTCCAAGCGCTCATTTATAGACAATTGACGGGCTTGTTGTTTCAGTTGTTGAAGCGACATAAAAATTGACTCCACCAAATGCTGGTTTTTAAATTTTAAAAGAAGTCAGAAGTATTTACCAATCCCAGATTAAATACTCATTAAACAATGAATGTATAATAATTACTCTGGGTCAACCACTGCCCCCATAAACAAGATATTCTTGCTTTGATGATCCCGAATTGCATAGAAGAAAGGACGATTAACAACCATTTGAAATGGTGGTTGGGGCTGTCTTAAAGATGTAGCTACTATCCCTACAGAGGTTGCTGCACTAGCTTCTGTACCTTCTTCATTTACCTCAATCACAGTTTTATGTTTAACTTGGCTAATAGCTAATTTGTCTCCCATCCCGGAAAAATTGGCTTTATTAGTAAAAGCTTCTCCCATGCCTAAAGCTTTCAGCGTATCATTAAGAGAAATATCGTAATCTGATTGAAAACGTGGCAAAGTTATAGACCCATCTCGCTGACTAAACTCAGACAGCCATTTGTTCCAGTTCTCAGGAGTTAAGTTTTGGTAGAAAGCTTTTAAGTTAGAGTTTTGTTTAGGTAAGAATATATATAAACTGACATTTCTTTTTTGACCGTAAGGTAAACTTATAGCCTGAAATTGTGGAGTTTCAAAATATCTATATTCACCCTTTTGGGACATCATTGGGTGTTGTTTTTGTTGACCAGATCCAGTGTAAAAAGTCTGAGGCTTAGTCTGAGCTTTATCAAACTTTTGGCTCCATTGCCCCTTAAAATATATGGCATTAATTAAAAATAACGCCTGATTTGGCTCAATTGTGTCAACAATATTGTTAATTTTCCCTTTAGTATTCTCTTTAACCCAATTGTTAATCGTTTTTGTAGCGTTAGGGTTTTGAAAGTCTAAATTTGACACCTGAGCTTGATAAAAATCGCGGTTCCTCTGCAAGAAATCAGGACGCAAGCTAATATTTTTATTTACCCACAAAGAGTTAGCAATAGTTAGCTGGACATTTTCTTCGGGGTTTTGTAGCAGCTTGTTTAATTCAGCATTAGCAGAATTGAGTTCTGGTAGAGTAATACCCTGTAACTCTAAGGTTTTAGCCATTGCTTTCTGCGTAGAGCCGCTAGCGCCATTGTAGGTCATGGCTAGGGCGATCGCTACACTCGTCGGTGAAACAGAAATATTTTTAGCGTTATTTTCCTCTTTCACCACCTCTGAGAACAGTTTGAATGCAAACTTATTATTAGCATCTACAACTTTAGTATTAGGCACTACTGTTTTTTTTTGCAATGAAGACTCTGGTTGAGGTAGTCCAGACTGTGCTAACGCGCTTGTCTTCGTATCAACTTGCGAACAACCTAATACGCTAAACAAAACGACACTAGCGGCGGCTAAAACATAACGTCTTCCCAAACTAACACCGTAGCGTCTTTGTAAGAAACTGTCTTTCACACCACTGAACTTTTGCCGATTCATTTTACTACCTCGCACGCCAAAGTTTTTAACTATCTATCAAACCTGAGATTATTCATGTTGTCTTGATTATTTACTATTGCATTAACAAAACCTGAACAATCGACGGTTACAATTTTGGTAACAGTAATCTTATTAAAAGAAGTAAATATAACTATTGCCAAATTTTTATAAATATGGCAATGCAGATTTAGTTTATTATCGTTAACTTTGACTGTTGATTTTTAGCTTAAATATCTGTATTCTAAACTACTAAATAATAATTTTAGCAGGATTCTAATAGTAATTAGTAAATAAGAAGGGTGGGGATAACCCACCCTAATATTGTCTATCACCTCTTGACAAAATCTTAATTAGTAGGAACTGTCCACCAAGCTAAAGCATAGGGCTGAGTTGCGTCGTTGACCTGTTTCTGGTACTGCACACGGATTTTGTAATTACCAGTAGCAGGCACAGGGCAGAAAATATGCTCTACACTATCAACTTCACTAATTGAAGAACAAACAACGCCGGGATCTGTACTTTTAGCATCAGCGTTTACTAAATAAAGGTCGAGGTTATTTAAACCGCGATCGCGGAAATTTTCACCCACATCAAATTGTTGATTTTTATTAGTATCATTTAATTCTACTAATCGATTCCAACTTAAAGTAATAGCGACAAAACTACCTTGTTTTAACGATTTTGCTAACGTATAATCAACAGATTTGCCTACATCTACTTGTCGATAATCCCAACCAATTGCCGGAATTGGTGCTGTTGGTTGCCATTGACCCGCACTAAATTGCTGATAGGCACGAAACGCATTCAAATGACCTGTTCCCATTTGCGCATCTAAGGGAATTTTCGGGTTTTTATAGGCATCAGAACTCAACCAGTCTTGATTTTGTTTATCAATAAGTGTCCGAGTCATGCCCAGCATTAAGCCATTACCATTATCTTGTACTTTATCTGCCGAATTGAGTAATACAGCTTTCGTCACTTGCTGACGGCGGCTATCAATGCTCCAGTGTGGTTGTTTTGTCCGTAGTTGTCTATCACCAAACTCTTGTAATAAAGCAACAGTAGCTGTCACATGAGGCGCAGCAAAGCTTGTACCTGTTACCTTGTTTACTTTGCCATCGGGATTGAGCATGGCAATATTACTCCCAGGCGCTACTATACTCACAGCGCGGCGACCATCAATATTAAATTCCCTACCCGCCAAGCGACCACTTACACCCTGATTCACCCCAGCTAGATTAGAAACGTCTACTTTATTAAAAATCCCTCCTCGTCGGGATGAAAAAGCCACGTTAACTGCGTTAAAATTATCTGTAGGGATAGGTATACCCCCTTTACCCTGATTGCCAGCGATCGCATACAAAACATTGTGAACGCGACTCGACCAATCAACACATAAAGTTAGTAAAGCATTCCCATCTAGAACAGCCTCCGGTCGAGGGTCACGGTTGAGGGGTTCACCAAAACTAAAGTTAATTGCCCGGACATCACCACCATTTTGTAAAGCTATGTGCTGCGCGGACAAACACTCCTCTGGTTGACCCATATTTTTTGTAGAACCCACCGCCGACGAATATAACCTTGCTTCCGGCGCAACCCCAGGTAAAGCTTTGTCCCTACTCACCATCACACCGGCAACATTATAAGCGTGGGGGTCAACACCATTATTAGACTTAGCTGGGCCATTGCGTAAAAAGACAGCCGCCAGTGATACAGCGCGATTTTTTGACACCGCCTTATCCCAACCAAACATCCCAGGACGACCGATTTCCACCTGACCGATAGCAATTTTACGACCGAGTAAATTATAAGGAGGTTGATGTAACCTCAAAGCATCAATACCATTAGTTCCTATAGAACTTGATAAAGGTATAGCCAACACAGGTACACTCAAACAAGAAGCACTAAATCCGCAAATTATCCAAATTAGTTTTTTCATAGTCATTAGTCATTAGTCATCAGTCATTAGTCCATAGTCAATAGTCCACAGTCAAAAGGTAGGAGGTAGTAAGAGGTTAAAGGCTTCTTCCTTTCTCCCTTCCCCCTCTCCCTCATCTCACTCATCTCCCACTCCCTACTCCCCACTCCCTTGTTTCTAAAATTCTCAATATTTTGTTACAAGATTTTGTTACAATGCTTACAGACGAGGACGCTAAAAAAGCCACTAGCCATGACCCAAAACCGATCTGAAAAACCCATAGTAATTGCTCCATCTATCCTATCAGCCGATTTTAGCCGTTTAGGCGAGGAGATTCGCGCCGTAGACGCGGCTGGAGCCGATTGGATTCATGTTGATGTAATGGACGGTCGTTTTGTACCTAATATAACGATAGGGCCTCTGGTAGTGGAGGCGATTCGTCCGGTTACAACTAAGCCTCTGGATGTCCACTTGATGATTGTGGAACCAGAAAAGTATGTAGAAGGCTTTGCTAAAGCAGGAGCTGATATTATTTCTGTTCACGCGGAACATAATGCTTCTCCTCACTTACACCGCACTCTGGGACAAATCAAAGAGTTAGGTAAAAAAGCTGGAGTAGTTCTCAATCCCGGCACTCCTTTAGAACTGATTGAATATGTACTAGAATTAGCTGACCTAGTACTAATTATGAGTGTTAACCCAGGTTTTGGTGGTCAAAGCTTTATTCCTGGTGTATTGCCGAAAATTCGTAAGCTACGTCAAATGTGTGATGAGCGCGGTTTAGACCCCTGGATTGAAGTAGATGGCGGACTCAAAGCTAATAATACTTGGCAAGTTCTAGAAGCAGGTGCTAATGCAGTTGTGGCTGGTTCTGCGGTATTTAATGCTAAGGATTATGCTGAGGCTATTACAAATATTCGCAACAGCAAGCGTCCTACACCAGAATTGGCTAAGGTTTAAGCAATTAGTTAGTAAATAATTAAAAGGCGATCACAAATTGCGATCGCCTTTTTTACTGCTTTATCTCATTTCTTAATGCGAAATCATAAAGACTTACAGATTCAGTAACACCACGATAGTCAGTTTTGCTTCGTAGTAAATATTTTTGTTTTAACCTTGCCAAAACTTCATTAGCTCGGCTATATTCCATTTTTCCCATATTCTTTCTAGTGCCTAATTCTTGAACAAGGAATAATTGTGTATAACCATTATTGATTTCATTTTGAATACCCTGTTCTATATCTGATATTAAGGTAGGTTTTTTCCACACTTCGGCATAACTTTGCGGACTAAATATTTCAGGATTATTCCAGCGACCAACGCCATAAAATTTGACTGGTTTATGCGCGAAATAGTAACCAAATGTTGGACTTAAATAGTCAGGATTAATCAAGTAAAAGCTTTTTTCTTGTGATTCTTTACGTACATCAGCCGCTATCGCTCTTATTCCCGATTTATCTCTCTCCTGTAAAGATAAAGCTTATTTGATATTGGGGAAAATAATAAAAGTAACTAGTAAAACAACAGCTACTTGCTTACTAAAACGATACAATTGAGCAGTTCGGTAGTTATTTATGCTTTGGAAAAGATTAACTACACTGTGAGTATAGACTACCCAAGCTAGAGGAGCAAAAGGAAACACATAGCGTCCGCTATAGGAAAGGGCTGCTAGCAGCATAACTGTTAGTAAAACACTCAAATATAATATCAATGTATATGTTTTGATTGTTGTGTTTTTTAGAGCAGTCAATTGTTGACTACGAGAAAATAACTGACGTGCTTGATATGCAAAAGAGAATATAACAATAATTCCTACTAAATACTTTTGCAACTTCGTTACGGGTAGGGTATATAAAAAAATGTCATACAACAACTTAGGTCGAGTAAACCAAACTTTTTTAGTTAACCAAGGAAGACCAGTTGACAAATGTATCAAGAAAATTTTCAACCAGGGTGTAAATAGCAAAAAGATAATTACACCCGCTATAACAAATCTTATTGGGCGAATATTGGCAACCCCACTCCACCATAAATACACAGTAACAATCGCCAGACTAGCAAGCAAAATTAAACTCGTATACTGCACATATAGCATTATGTCAGCACAAATTACCAAGCCTATTAAGTACCATATCTGCTTGTCACTATTAATTGCTTTGCAGTATAAAATTAAGATTAAACAGCATAATAAAGCTGCTAAAGTATAAGGTCGAGCCTCTTGAGAGTAATAAATAGCATTTGGTTCAAAAGTAGTGACAGCAGCAGCAATAAGTCCAATTTTAGGTGAACTAATTAAAGAACCTAGTGTGTATGTAGCAGGTATTAGCAATATGCCAAAAATGAATACAGGTAACTTAAAAATGACATCATCTGCTCCAAACCACTGTATCCACTTGTGCATAATGAGGTAAAAACCAGGTGGATTTAGTTCGCTATAAATAACAGTGTTAATTACTTCATGTAGGTTTGTTGGCAGTGCATTAAAATAGGTTGATCCTTCATCCCGCCATACACCTAATTTAAGGCTTGGTAAACGCAATAGTACACCAATAACTATCAAACTGCCGAGTAGAAGGTACTGCTTTTTGATATTTCTAGTCTTAACATGTGTTTGCAAATTTTCTTTTAGTTGCATTGCTTGTGTATTCACAATTCCTAATTACATTAGTAGTTCTTGCTATGGTTTAAAGGCAAGCACATATTTTATCTATAATAGTTAGTATAGATAAAATTATATTTTCTGTTTGAAAAAATAATTTCCTTACAAAAACTTTATATTAAACTAATATCGTAAGTTATTTTTTAGTACTTTTTATAACTATAAACTATAAACTATAAATAACTTACTTAGATTAAAGTGGAATTGATTATATAAAAAATTTAGATAAAATAGCAACCTTTGCAAGATAGATTAGCTCATAAAAATTACAGCCAGAAATTTTTGAGTTTGTTTTCTATTAGCTGCCATACACAAATACTTTTCTGTTAAACATTAATAAAAAAAGGTGGATAATACCCACCTTTTTATTTTTATTTAGTTGATGACCTTATACCTATTTGCGACCACCTAACCATTTAGCGGCTGCAACTCCGATAATACCTGCAACTACAGGATTGCTGAGGAATTTGATAATTCCTGGTTGTTCTGCTAGGACTTCGCGGAAGATGTCGGGGTGATTATGATAGGCGAAGGATGCAAGTTTACTTACATCGTCAGCATTCATCCGACCAGCATGGTGGGTGGTAAGACCTAGTTGTTGTTCTAGGTGGCGTTCATCTAATCCCCGTTCTTTGAAGTGTTTGAAAAAGGCACGGGCGACATCATCGCGTTCATTGGGTTTGATTTGGGCGATCGCTTTTTGCAATTCAGGTTCCATTTGGCTGCTAGGAATCTGTTCTGGATGCAAAGAACGACCGAATAATTGACGACGCTGATCTGTAGTTGTCCGTTGTGCGAAATCGTCAAAAGTTTCGTACTCAGCCGCAGGTTCGCCTGTTGGGGCATCTAAAGATTCGACATTACCTTCTGCCAAATCTCTCATGACTTGCCGTCTGTATTCTTCGCTACTACTCACTATTTTTCTCCTTATTAATGCCAATTCAGTAATCAGTATTTAGGTGTACTGAATTTGGTTAGACTGAACATCGTATTTAGCTGTCAAAATCAGTTTTTTGTCGGGGCCGTACACGAGAACAGTTAAATCCTGATTAGGAAAATTCTTGCGGAAACCTTGCGCTAAAGACTTTGCTAAAGGTTTTACTTCGTTGGGGCGTACTTGGCGCGAAATTACAATTCCTAATTTGTTGTTATCGCGGACGTAAGCATCTTGAACCAATCCTTGAGAGGTTTGTACAACCCAATTACCGAAACTTTGTCCAGATGGGGAATTACCTCTTTCTAATTGAGAATAAGCTACATCTCTACCAATGGCTGGTGGTGTGCTGGTGCGATCAAGTTGAGCAACATTTCCGCCACCACTACAAGCGGTAGTGATCATCAACACTAAAACCAAGACAACAGTAGTCAAGATTTTCCGACCCTGCTGAACCAACATCATTGTCTACCTCCTGTAACAATAAATTCCATAACTGCTTTTTTATTAATAAATGGATTGAGTTTTCTTTTTGCTTAATTTAAGTATGTTGAATAAACTTAAGAAATGTAGAGATATGATTGAACACATCTCTACAACAACCTTGCAAATAAACCTCCATCTCCCAAACTAAAACCTTAACTAACAGGTAACTTTTAAATACTCCTCACATTGAGTAGTTACCTGAACTATGACTAAATTAAACTTAGTCAATATTCTTTTTTACTTTGTCCTTAACATCTTCAACGCCATGACGTAATTCGCCTTCGGCTTGTTTGGCTTTACCTTCAGCTTTATCTTCAGGATCACCAGTTACATTTCCTAAAGCCTCTTGAGCTTTACCTTCAATATTTTTAGCAGTGGCTTTTGCTCTATCTTCTAAGCTCATTTTGCTCTCCTAATCTTATATAATTTAATTTCAAAGCTATTAACTAACTTTGAATTTGTTATCACATTTACAAAGTAACTTAAACTTCTTGTTGTAGCCTTCCGCCACAAGAGATATTAACTATCTATATATAAAGAGTGAAAAATCACTGAATATATACGATTGAGGTATATATCTTTAAATTTTGTAATTATTCGGGGATCAAATTTTTAGCAATAAGAAACTTCTCTGCATGATGCTATGAAAACAAAGAGGAGAAAGTTTTGTCTGTAGTAGTAACGAGTACTGATAACTAACAAAAAACGTAAAAACCCAGTTGCATCATGCAACTGGGTTTTACTGTTATATAAATTAATTAAATTATTTTGCGCTCTAATCTATAAAACCCATCAAGCCATCAGAATCATCAATAGTATTTGATGCTACTGGACGATTACCCATAACTGAGTAACTACTAGAAATCGCCAACGCACTGGAAGATATGGGACGCACTCCAGAAAGATTAATGCTATCAACTACATCAATTGTATTAGCACCAATGGGACGTATGCCCATCACATTCATTGTCTCAACTATGTGCAAAGTGCTAACACCAATGGGACGTATTCCCGCAGATGAAATTGTGTGGGCTACTTGCAAGTCACTACCGGCAATGGGACGCACTCCAGAAATTGCTAGTGTTCCCACAATTTCTTTTTGCTCAGATTTGTCAGCCGACAAACCGCCATTCGCTTCGGCTTGCTCTTTATTCAAGCTCTGACTCTGATTATTCTCTACTTCCACTGTTGATTCTCCTTTCAGTTTGGCGCGTCTTTGTCGAGGACTGACCGTTTTGCCGGTACTGCTAATGGTCATAATTAAACACCTCTGGATATTAACTTTACTTTACAATACTTAAGGAAAAAAGAGATTATTTCCTATATAAGTGAGTTTACCCTTAAAGAACCTTGCATATATATAAGTATCTTCAAAACTGACATATAAGTAAACTTAAATCTTAAAATTTTGTGAAAAAAGATTGCTTGATAAAAAGGCAGGCTTAATCAGTGGGCTGTTGACTGCTGACTAAGATTTATCGCTACCATGAGATAGGGTATTTTTAGTACAAATGTATGACAGAATTTTGCCTGCAAGCTCCGTTTAGTCCGACAGGCGACCAACCACACGCGATCGCTCAGTTAACTGCTAGTATTCAAGATGGCAACCGCTACCAAACTTTACTAGGTGCTACGGGAACAGGTAAAACGTTTTCTATCGCCGCAGTTATTGAGAAGGTGGGGAGGCCAACTCTAGTTTTGGCGCATAATAAAACTTTGGCGGCGCAGCTTTGTAATGAATTGCGCGAGTTCTTTCCGAAAAATGCTGTTGAGTATTTTGTCAGTTATTACGACTACTATCAGCCAGAAGCTTATATTCCCGTTACCGATACTTATATTGAGAAAACGGCATCTATAAATGATGAGATAGATATGTTACGACATTCAGCAACGCGATCGCTATTCGAGCGGCGTGATGTGATTGTTGTTGCATCTATTAGCTGTATCTACGGTTTGGGTATCCCCTCAGAATATCTCAAAGCTGCTATCCCTCTACAAATTGGTATGGAAGTAAATCAGCGTGAGATTTTACGAGATTTGGCTTCTGTACAGTACAGCCGAAACGATATAGAAATGGGAAGGGGACGTTTCCGTGTCCGGGGTGATGTGTTAGAAATTGGCCCTGCTTATGAAGACAGAATTATTCGTGTAGAATTTTTTGGTGATGAAATTGACGCAATTCGTTATATTGACCCGGTGACTGGGGAAATTCTCAGCAGTTTAGAAGCAGTAAATATTTACCCTGCACGCCACTTTGTTACCCCAGAAGAACGTTTAGAAATAGCATGTGAAGATATAGCCGCCGAACTCAAACAGCGCAAAGCAGAGTTAGAAGAAGCTGGCAAATTATTAGAAGCGCAACGCATCGACCAACGCACACGCTACGACTTAGAAATGTTGCGAGAAGTTGGTTACTGCAATGGCGTAGAAAACTATTCCCGACATTTAGCAGGAAGGCAAGCCGGAGAACCACCAGAAAGTTTAATTGATTATTTCCCTAAAGATTGGTTGTTAGTAATTGACGAATCTCACGTTACAGTTCCCCAAATTCGCGGGATGTATAACGGCGACCAAGCAAGAAAGAAAGTATTAATTGAGCATGGATTTAGACTTCCTAGTGCAGCCGATAACCGTCCTTTAAAAGCAGAAGAATTTTGGCAGAAAGTTAACCAGTGCGTTTTTGTTTCTGCCACACCTGGAGATTGGGAACTAGAAATTTCTGAAAATCATATAGTTGAGCAAGTAATTCGTCCCACGGGTGTAATTGATCCAGAAATTTCTGTACGTCCCACAGATGGACAAATTGATGATTTATTAGGAGAAATTAGAGATAGAATTGACCTGCATGAAAGGGTATTAATTACCACCTTAACCAAGCGGATGGCAGAGGATTTAACAGAATATCTGCAAGAACATAATGTGAAAGTGCGGTATTTACACTCAGAAATTAATTCCATTCAACGCATTGAAATTTTACAAGATTTACGTCAAGGTAGCTTTGATGTGTTGGTTGGTGTGAACTTATTACGGGAAGGGTTAGATTTACCTGAAGTTTCCTTAGTGGCAATTATGGATGCTGACAAAGAAGGCTTCCTCCGCGCTGAACGTTCTTTAATTCAAACCATTGGGAGAGCAGCACGGCACATTAGAGGGCAAGCAATTTTATATGCTGATAATTTAACAGACAGCATGATTAAAGCCATTGAAGAAACAGACAGAAGACGTAATATTCAGTCGGCATATAATCGCCTACATGGAATTACACCGCAACCGATTGTGAAAAAATCAAGTAATGCCATCTTGTCTTTTTTAGAAGTTTCTCGCAGATTAAATGCGACAGATTTAAAAGTTGTCGAAGAACATATCGATGAATTACCACTAGAAGAGATTCCCAATTTGATTGAGAAATTAGAAGCGCAGATGAAAGAAGCAGCTAAGAAGCTCGAATTTGAGGAGGCGGCAAAATTGCGCGATCGCATCAAGCAATTGCGAGATAAATTAGTGGGAAGATAATTGCTATAGCTTGGGTTAACTGTAGAAAAATCCAAGCTATAGATGATATTTTAATAGCCGAAAAGTAACTAATCACCTCTCTCCATTTCGGGGAGGGGCTTTTTAGATATTGATATTCACGATCATACTTTTCCAACGTCCTCTTAATATCATGTTTGTTTGAACATTGATGACATTTCTGAGGTTTAGTAATAGATAATTTTAAAAGACTATTACCTATTAGCTATGACTATTACCAAGAAAACAAACTCTATTGACAATAATTAAACGAACTTGATACCACAGTTTTTGGTAGTATGAGCAGGGCAGGTATTTTCGAGCATAATTTTAATTATGAGATATTTTAGATAACGTTAATAATTTGACCTAAAGCTGAATAATGATGAATTAGCGCAAGCTTTACACTTGCGATTAATCACTTAATTTAATCCCTATGATGATTCATGACAGAAACTTTAGTTCAGGCTTATACACCCCTGATTCTCTGGATAGGTTTGGGGTTATTACTATTTAGATTTTTACCTGAGTGGTTGCCACATCTATTAGGTCGTGGTCTTTACTGGGCGGGTGTACCCTTGCAACTGATAGCGTTGTCTCGTAGGGGTAATCAGAGTCAATTAAATGGTGCTGGAGATATACCTGTACTAGCATCATTTATCACTTTTGGTACATTGTTCTTGGGTTTAGTAGTGGCGTTGCTGGTGTGGTGGGGTTGGCAAAAAGTATCACCAAATTTGTTTAAAACTGAATTGAGTGAACCTACTTCTCAGCCTTTACTCGACTCTCCCACGAAAGGCAGCTTTTTGTTAGCGGCTGTTTTAGGAAATACTGGTTTTGTCGGGTTGGCGATCGCACCCTCTCTAATTCATGTTGATACCCTAAATTGGGTTGTTCTCTTCAGTATTACTCACAATGTTATTGGCCCCTATGGCGTAGGGGTATTAATTGCCAGCTATTTCAGCCACACCAAATCTAATAATCGCTGGTGGATGCAGCTTTGGGATCTCCTCACAGTACCGCCTTTGTGGGCTTTTGTGATTGGTACTCTCACCCAACAACTAAAACTACCAGATGTATTGGAATCAGGGTTACAGAGTTCTGTTGATGTTGTGATTGCTTGCGCCTTTTTGTTGACTGGTATTCGTTTGGCACAACTCCAAGGATGGCAAAGTTTGCAACTAGCACTGATCCCGACAGTGTTGCGGGTTGTCATTACTCCCTTACTTGTGGGTTTGCTGACAACTGCGCTTTTGGGCTTGTCTGGCGATCGCCGTTTAGCGATGGTATTAATGTCGGGGATGCCCTCAGCCTTTGCTGGACTGATTTTGGCGGAAGAATACAACCTCAATCGAGATTTAATTGCCGGCAGCATTATTCTCTCAACCCTTCTATTACTGCTGATCCTGCCCTTGTGGATTCAAGTTTTTAGTTGAGTCCGTCCTATTGTTATGAAACTTTGATATAACTCCGGGGATCACTAAGCCTTATGTCAACATTTCATGACAATATGATCCCCTCAGAGCTAGTAAGTCCGTAAATTAGGCAAAAAAGCCTGTTGACACCCCTTGATCCCTAGCAAGGGTTAGTAGTTAATATTCAGTTAACAAAGTTAATAAATTAGTGACGATTTGAGACAAAAGTTTTTCTAGTATTCCTACAGAAAAACAAATAACAGCCCCGCCCTTGTGGGCAATGCAAAATCCCAAATTGATTGACTCCTCCGCCCAAAGTGCCAACTTTGGCACAAGTAAGGAAATGAAAGGGAGTGTCCCCTCTTTTAAAAAAAGACTAAAAACACACTTAGCAAAACCAGGAGTCAGGAATAAGAAATTCATCTGGGAAAGATGAGCTTTTATATCAAGCATTCTATAA
The DNA here is from genome assembly GCF_019976755.1 of Nostoc sp. MS1. NCBI lineage: Bacteria > Bacillati > Cyanobacteriota > Cyanophyceae > Nostocales > Nostocaceae > Nostoc > Nostoc sp. MS1. The sequence continues at coordinate 2,546,014 of NZ_AP023441.1, read as the reverse complement.
CCAGGGGAAAGCATTAACCTTTCAAACTACTGGAGGCCAAAAATCATGGCAAAAGAACGCCCACCGTTAGAAGAGATGACATTACGGCAACTACGGAGAGTTGCTAGCGAATGTAGCATCTCTCGTTATAGCCGAATGCGTAAATCGCAATTGCTGGCAGCAATTCAAGAAGTCCAGCGAAACAAAGCTTTGCTTAACCCAACTCGTTCACTGGAGGCACAGGAAACCGTGGAAGCTGCGAAATTTGAATTAGGACAAGAAGATCGTACTGGTGGCTCTCTAGCCGATGTTGATGAAGGACTAGCAGACTTACCAGGTGGTTACGGTGACAGCCGGATTGTTTTATTACCACGCGATCCTCAGTGGGCTTACGCTTATTGGGATGTTCCTAACGATCATAAAGAAGAGTTACGTCGCCAAGGTGGGCAGCAATTAGCCCTGCGGATTTATGATGTCACCGACGTTAACCTCGATTATCAAAGCCCCCACAGCATCCAAGAATATCCTGCGGATGAGTTAGCAAGAGAATGGTACGTACCCATTCCCGTGAGCGATCGCGATTATGTACTCGATATCGGTTATCGTGCAGTAGATGGCCGTTGGTTAGTTCTGGCACGTTCCGCTCGTGTCCACATTCCCCCAGTCTATCCTTCCGACTGGATTGAAGATGTCTTCATCAGCGTTAACTTTGAAGAAGACTTACGCGGTAAGACACTTTACGAACTCGTACCCCCAGCTAAGAAAATTCCTGTTACAGCTGGTGTTAATGGTAGCAGCAACCCCATCTACGACCAAATCTTTGGCTTGGCAGAGTCCGCCGAAGCACAACGGGTTGCAGGTTCTCTGTTCGGTTCCCAACAGCACCTTCCCGGTTCCGCGCGTCCCGAAGAAGCTATCAGTTCTTACATCTTCCCCTCTGGTGTAGGTATGTGGGCAGTTCCCACCACCTCCGGTTTGAATATGTCTGGTGTGGGAATGTCTGGTGTTGGCTTCTCTGGTTCCGCCATCCCCATCCGTCCTCGCCAATTCTGGCTAATTGCTGATGCTGAGTTGATTGTTTACGGTGCAACCGAACCAGACGCTACTGTAACAATTGGCGGCCGTCCCATCAAACTCAATCCAGATGGTACATTCCGTTTCCAAATGTCCTTCCAAGACGGCTTAATCGACTATCCTATCTTGGCTGTTGCAGCTGATGGTGAGCAAACCCGCTCAATTCACATGAAGTTTAACCGTGAAACTCCATCCCGTAACACCAACACCAAAGAAGAAGCTGTTGTGGAATGGCTTTCATAAACTGCAATTGTAATTTTTAATTATTACCCGCTATAGTCGTCCTATAGCGGGTTATTTATTTGTATGTATTTGAAAAAAATATTTGCTTTATCTATATTTATATTCACTCTCAGTTTATTGTCTGGTTGTAACAGGATTGATGCTAGTGCAACAACAAAAGCAGCAAAGACTTGTCCTGGTAATGATGCTCAATTTTTTAGCATTGAATTTTTTAAAACTAATAATCGGGGTGAAAAATTTGCTAAAGGGATTAATCATGTCATTATTTTTAATCCCAAGTCGCCAGTATTAGATTTTAAAGTCAATGTTGGATTATCACATCAGATATATAGTAAAGATGCCACGGGAAAAATCCGCCGAGATTACATTCCCAAACAATTTAATGAGTTAATTTCTGATGGTAACTCTACATTAAATGGAAAACGACCAATTGCAGCAATTAACGCCGACTATATAGGGACTGATAATAAACCCCAAGGTTTGAATATTTCCCGTGGCGTAGAGTATTCAGGCGATTTTAAAAATAAACGTTCTTCCTTTGGAATTTCTGGCGGTAAACCACAGGAACGTCAAGCGACAATCCAAGCCGGGAGAAGAAAAAGTAATATACTTAATTACAACTTAGTCGGCGGTAATGGAAGGTTTTATCGTCAAGGGAAATTTAAAGATATTTGTCAAGATTTAGGTGAGTTTGCCTGTAAGCAAGCCACAAATCGTTCAATGGCAGCTATTACTAGTAAAGGTTATGTAATTTTATTAGTAAATGATGTCAAAGCTAATTCACCTATTGAGGTTAGTTCAAATAATCAAGAGTTAACACCAGACAAGTTTGATGATGTGTTAGAAGGTATTGCACAGAATAACTGTTTAGGAAAGATTCAAGAAGGAATTTTATTTGATGGTGGAATGTCACCAGCCTTGTATTACAACAATAAAATTTATTTACAAAATTTTGGCCCTATTGGTTCAGTATTTCTTATTTATAAAAAATAAAATTCCATTTCTAAGCATGAAAACTGACAGCATCTTCTACAGTCTATTCCAAGCTTTTCCGAGCATTTTCTTTGAACTAATCAACCAGTCTCCACAAGAAGCAAGTATTTATGAATTTACCTCACTGGAAGTTAAACAACTAGCTTTTCGGATAGATGGCTTGTTTTTCCCCAAAATTAACGACTCCTCAAAACCTGTTTATGTGCTTGAAGTTCAATTTCAGCCAGATGATGATTTATACTATCGCTTATTTGCGGAACTATTTCTTTATCTGAGACAATACAAACCTCCTTATCCTTGGCAAGTTGTAGTCATTTATCCTAGTCGTAGCATTGAAAGACTACAGGATTTACATTTCGATGAAATTTTGCTACTCAACAGAGTCAAACGCATTTACTTAGATGAGTTAGGAGAAGTAGCAGAAACTTCTCTGGGTGTGGGAGTTGTTAAGCTAGTAATTGAAACGGAAGAAACTGCACCAGTTTTAGCAAGACGCTTGATAGCGCAAGCAAAACAGCAGCTAATTGATGCAGCAACCAAACGCGATTTTATCAACTTAATTGAAACAATTATCGTCTACAAATTACCGCAAAAGAGCCGAGAGGAGATAGAAGCCATGTTGGGTTTAAATGAATTAAAGCAAAGCCGAGTTTATCAGGAAGCTTTAGAAGAAGGGAAGCAACAAGGTTTAGAAGAAGGGAAGCAACAAGGTTTAGAAGAAGGGAAGCAGGAAGCGAAGTTAGAAGCTATACCCCGGATGATACAGTTTGGCTTGAGTGTAGAAGCGATCGCTCAGTTATTAGATTTACCATTAGATATAGTCCAACAAGCAGTGCAACAGTCCCGCCAATAAGCTGATGCGCCTGTGAACGCAAAAGCGGTACGCTAGAGGCTGGAGCTGCAAAAATGACTATGACACCTGAAACAATTGCCCAAACTCTGGCAGAATTATTTAGTACAGCAGATGTACAAGCGATCGCACCTGGATCGTGGCAAGTAGATACGCCTACATATAGACTATTGGTATTATTGTCGGATGATAACAGTTGGCTGCGAGTTTTATTACCAATAGTGCCATTACGTGAAGCGCAAGCATTCTTAGCACAGTTTTTAGAAGCTAACTTTGACGATACCCAAGAAGTACGTTACGCCTTGTATGATGATGTGGTTTGGGCGGTATATCAACACAATAGCAGCACTTTGACCACAGAGGATTTGAGTAGTGCGATCGCTAGGTTAATTTCACTATACGAAGCTGGTTTAAATGATGTGTTCAATCGCCTGATTGAAAAGCGTGTTCGGCAAATTGTGCAAGCAGCCAAACAGCAAGGACAATCTCTAGAAGCCACAATGCAAAACCTAGAACGGTTTTATTCAGAAGGATTATTAGGAGAAGTTAACCAAACTGTAGATGAGAGGGAACAAGTTTTAGCAGCTTGGAAGCGTCAATTAGAACGTTTGTGGAATGAAGCGGGAATATAATTCGTAATACCCTACGGGAAGCAAGCTACGTAATTTGTAATTCATAATTTTTTCAATGGACATTATTTCAAGACTTAAAGAAGACTATCAAAGATTTCCTGTTAATCAAACTTATAGTATTTATGCCAAGGATGTTTATTTTCAAGACCCATTAAATAAATTCCGTGGTATTGAACGCTATAAACAGATGATTCATTTCATGCAAACTTGGTTTTTAAATATCAAAATGGATTTGCATGATATTCAACAATTAGAAGATAAAATCAGAACTGAATGGACTTTGAGTTGGAATACTCCCATACCTTGGAAACCACGTATTTCCATTTCCGGTTGGAGTGAACTTGGTCTTAATGCTGAAGGTTTAATTGTCTCTCACATTGATTATTGGCACTGTTCACTTTTAGATGTAATTAAACAACATTTTTCTCTCGATAATAATCTCACACAAAAATAATTAACCATTGAGAAATCCAGAATATTTAACTAAATGATTGGCTGGCTTTCCAGTGTTTGCAAATGAATAAAGTAGATAAAGAAAAATTTAGAGGATTATATGGAATTTAACAAAGAGTTCGAGAATATACTTGATATCCCTAAAGATTCTCTTACCTTACCTGAGAATTTTGATTATGAAATAGCTGAGTATATTGCTGAGATGGTTTTAAACTCTAAAGAAATTGCCCAAAAAGATTCTTTATATAATGGTTTTGGTCTTTTATTTAGAGAAAATAATATAGATTCCGAAAAATATAAAAAATTAAGAGAAGATTTAATTAAGAATATAGAAAATGTACTGCGTGATTACTACCTCAATAAAACACGCGGATATTTAACGCCTAAAGATAAATAGCAGTAATATCAATTGTATTTGAGGTTACACATAATATAAAATTCATTACTTTATCAGCGTTTATCAGCGTGCATCTGTCTTGAAAAGTTTCCTACGGAGGGAAACCCTCCTACAGAACTTTTCGCTGCGTTCAATTATTCTCGAAATATTCTTCTATACAGCCTCTCATTCAAACAACTTCTCGCTGATAAATATCTAATTTTTACATAATATTGGGTTAAAAAATTGGAGTAATTTTGGAAGCCGAATTACCCCAACTTTTCACTTATATTTATCGCATTGTTCCACACACTTCCAGTTTTCATAAAAGTTCTACCTGTGAAGCACTCCAAGCTGATTAAACTCTAGAAGTTGGCTTCAAAAATAACCACGCTACGAAGAAGGTTGCTGCTGTGAATAGCTGCGTTAAATCTAATGCTGATAAATAACCATCAGCAAAAGATGCAATGCTGCGGTCAGTTATACCAAATACCCAAGAGGACAAGCCAAATAACCATATCCCATTCTTGAGATTACCTACAAACTCCTTAGTTTCCGTCTGTTGCTGGTCTTTCATACTTCCTCGTTCTCTTTGTAATAACTTGTTGAAAAATAACCGTGATTGCTTTTGCTTTTTGAGAGTACATCTATACCTATATTAATAAATATTTCACTATCTTGACAGTACTACCAAAAGATACATCTCATTATCTTGACATTCCGTCATTGGTTTTGTTGCTATGCTTTGACCTCTAATCAAGAGGCTTTCAGGCTTTTTGGTTAAGAATGTATTCTTTTACTTTACAAAAAATACATATAACTATATGTAACTTTATTTATATAAATGTGATTTATGTCACAGGATAGATATTTACTCTCCAGCTACAGAAAATTTCTATCCCATAAGGTTAAAAACCCTAAAGAATCAGGCTTTAGATACTGCTCACATATCAAGAGAATTAACTTTAATAAAGCAGTGGTAATAGATAACAGATAATTCAATGGCTGCAACCCAGTTAAATAACCTGCCTTCAACAGTGCAGTTAGCAGAAAACACTCAACCAGAGTTAGGGCTGGTTTGCATTACATTTGATAAGCAAGTGCGCTTTCGGACAATGACGCGCACACGTTATTTACAACTCTCCCTCAGTGAACGTGAAAGCGGCTTGAGAGAAATATATCTGCATAATTTACAGCGTCTACACGATGCCCTAACATTTTGTCAGAACAATAATATCCGTCTATATCGCATTCCTTCAGGTGTATTTCCCCTCAGCGATATGGAAGACCAAATTGGGGCAAAGATATTAGCAGAGATTAATGCTGATTTGGGTCAAATTGGTATACGCGCCCAATCTCTCAATATTAGAATGGTTCTACATCCAGACCAATTTGTAGTTCTCAGTTCCGACTCGTCCGAGGTCGTAAAAAACAGTATTAAAATCCTAGAAGACCATGCCCATATTTTTGACTTACTAGGCTTACCTCGTTCCCCTTGGTCCTTGATGAACATTCACGGTGGTAAATCGCAACGTAGCGAACAACTAGTCAAAGTTATCGCTAACCTACCAGAAAATATCAAAAATCGCCTCACACTAGAAAATGACGAATACGCCTACAGTGCCGAAGAAATTTTCACAGTATGCCAACAAGCAAAAATCCCAATGGTATTTGATGCTCATCATCATATATGCCACGAAAACTTAGATAGCTACGACGATTCCAGCGTTACCGCCATGTTTAACGCCGCCAGAGAAACGTGGGCAAAACCAGAATGGCAATTAGTCCATATTTCCAACGGCGAACAAGCCTTCAAAGATAGAAAACACAGCAATTTAATCACCGATATGCCCAGCGTTTACCGCCAAGCACCTTGGATAGAAGTAGAAGCCAAACAAAAAGAAGCAGCGATCGCCCATTTGCGGTCATGGTGGCTTATGGGAGAATAGTTGTTTGATAGGAAAGCTCTTTGCGCCTCTGCGTGAGATAACTATAGACTATGGCGATCGCAATTGATTTTGGTACAAGTAACACAGTAATTGCCCGTTGGAACCCCGTTACCCAACAAAGCGAAACCCTCACCTTACCGGGCTTATCCATCCAACAAAGCCTTAATCCCCCCCTCATTCCCAGCTTGGTGTATGTAGAAGATGCCAACCAAGGTAATATCTTAGCAGGGCAACAAGTACGCGATCGCGGTCTTGACCTCAAAGGTGATGCGCGATTTTTTCGTAGCTTCAAACGGGGTATCGGCGCTGATATCCAAGGCTTTTTACCAGAACTTGACGGACAAATTGTCACCTTTGAACAAGTAGGACAATGGTTCCTCACTGAAGTCATTCAACAACTAGCACCCCAAGAAGGCGGCTTAGACTCCTTAGTCTTAACTGTACCAGTTGACAGTTTTGAAGCTTATCGTTACTGGCTGGGTAAAGTCTGCCAAGCCCTACCTGTGGAACAAGTGCGAATGTTAGACGAACCCACAGCCGCCGCCTTGGGTTATGGTTTAGCAGACCAAGAAATATTGTTAGTAGTTGACTTTGGTGGCGGGACATTAGATTTATCCCTGGTTCAACTAAATAAGCCTACACAAGCTAACACCAAACCTGTAGGTTTCTTGTTGAAATGGGGTAATAAATCTTTAGCAGAAGATTCCAAACAAAAAACTAAAACTGCCCGTGTCTTGGCAAAAGCTGGGCAGAATTTAGGCGGTACAGATATTGACAATTGGTTAGTAGATTACTTTGCCAAAAATAAAGGATTAGCAGTCAGTCCTATTACAACAAGACTAGCAGAAAGGGTAAAAATTCAACTATCAACGCAAACCCAAGCTAGTGAAGTTTATTTTGATGATGAGAATTTTGAAACTTACGAATTAGAATTAAACCGCGAAACTTTAGAAAATATCCTCAGAGAACACGCCTTTTTTGAACAATTAGATGATGCAATGGCTAATCTATTGCAACAAGCACGCCGCCAAGGAATTGAACAAACAGATATTAATGCAGTTTTATTAGTTGGGGGAACAGTACAGCTACCCGCCGTGCAGACATGGGTAAAGCAATATTTTGAGCCTGAAACAATCCGTTGTGAAAAACCATTTGAAGCGATTGCTCAAGGTGCATTGCAACTATCCCAAGGTGTAGAAATTAAAGATTTTCTCTATCACAGCTACGGTGTACGCTATTGGGATCGTCGTAACCAACGCCACAGTTGGCATCCCATTATTCGCGCCGGACAAGCCTACCCCATGATCCAGCCTGTAGAATTAGTCTTAGGCGCTTCCTTAGAAAATCAACCTAGTATCGAGTTAATACTGGGCGAACTAGGCGCAGAAACAGGCGGTACAGAAGTTTACTTTGATGGCGATCACTTAATTACCCGCCGCCTGGATAATAATGTTACCAGCGTCAAACCCCTCAACGACAAAGAAGGCGCAAGAACCATAGCCCAACTCACACCGCCTGGATTTCCTGGGAGCGATCGCATTAAAATCTTATTTCAAGTTGATGAACAACGCTTTTTAAGAATCACTGTTGAGGATTTATTAACTAATGATACTCTATTAGAAAATCAATTAGTAGCACAGTTAAGTTAACATTTGAAGTTTAGTTCGTAATTGGTGCTTTAGCCTTTTTTAGGACTAAAGTCCTTACTACAAACCTTAAATTATTTACACTTGTCATTTATGCAATCGGCAAAAGGGTTATAACAGTCTTAGCGTGGAGGTATTTCTAAAGTGTAGTTTTCCTCCTCCATGATTTGACGCAATTCTTTAAGAGCATCAGCTACAGACGGCTTTTTTTGTTGCTTGCGCCAAGCTAAAAATTCTTGAAAAACTTCAGCCTCAACTACAACAGCTACCAGTTGATTCTGGTCATATATCAGTTGTGTTTCTTCGGCTACAGCATTAATCAAATCGGAGAATTTTTGTTTGGCTTTGGTAACTTCCCAATTCATTCTCCTACCTCTATCGATTTCAAATTACGTTTATTATAGACCCATCAAAGTGCTAAAACTGGAAAGGCATTTTTGCTCTGGGGGCTAGTAGTAGACCACGAAACTGTCTACAATAATTCCCTTGTTAGGTAAAAAAGTATATTCTCAATTATGACTAATCAAGCTCCTATTCCAGTGATTGTTAATGGTGCGGCTGGCAAAATGGGACGTGAAGTGGTGAAAGCAATAGCCCAAGCGCCAGACTTAAATTTATTAGGTGCAATTGACCGCAGCCCAGAACATCAAGGTCAAGATGCTGGGGAATTGGCGGGTTTAAGTGAACCGTTAGAAGTTCCCATCACAGACCAACTAGAACCAATGCTGGGTTATGTGGCTGGTGAAAGAAAAGGGCCGCCAGGGGTGATAGTAGACTTTACCCATCCTGATTCAGTTTATGATAACGTCCGTAGCGCGATCGCCTACGGTATTCGTCCAGTTGTCGGCACTACCGGGTTAAGTCCAGCACAAATCCACGATTTGGCTGATTTTGCCGATAAAGCTAGCACCGGTTGTCTCATCATTCCTAACTTCTCCATTGGCATGGTATTACTCCAACAAGCTGCCGTTACTGCATCGCAATATTTTGACCATGTAGAAATAATCGAACTCCACCACAACCAAAAAGCTGATGCACCTAGTGGAACTGCAATTCAAACAGCACAGTTATTAGGAGAATTGGGTAAAACTTTTAACCCTGCTATTGTGGAAGAAACGGAAAAGATAGCTGGAGCAAGAGGTAGTTTAGCTGGCGAAGGTATTAGAATACATAGCGTGCGCCTACCTGGACTGATAGCCCATCAAGAAGTAATTTTCGGTGCGCCAGGACAAATTTATACATTACGCCACGATACAAGCGATCGCGCCTGCTATATGCCAGGAGTCCTGCTTGCGATCCGCAAAGTCTTACAGTTAAAGTCGTTAGTATATGGTTTAGAAAAGATCCTATAAACTTCAAACTGCCCACCCATGTTAGTACCACTGACTCGCCAGAAACTTGAACAACTAATGCCTCTAATTGCTACTGGCCCTCAGTATAAACACTACTGGGGAAAGTTTTCTAATTTTTTGCAACGCCTGTTAATTTCTATAGTCACAGTAGTTGCAGTTTTGCTAATTAGAGGGGTTTTTGGTTTAGATTTTGGACTTCTCGTCTTTTTGTTCGGAGTATTTGGTGCATTTTTTTGGTTGTGGTATCCCGTACTTCAAGCTAGTCTCCGCAATGCAAAAAGCCGCCGTTACAAATACGGTGGCTTTTTCCGTGGTCGCATCATTGATTGGTGGATTACAGACAAATTGATGGGTAAACAAGAAACCGTTAATAGCAAAGGGGAATTGGTAATTGTTGAAAACCGAGAAAAACGCATCAACATTGAGGTAGGCGATGATACAGGTTTTAGTATTGAGTTAGAAGCACCACTAAAACCTTTTCATAAAGCTATAGCCCGTGGTCAAATAGCGGAAATGATTGTACTGTCAAATAGCGCTGATTTGAGCAGAATAGAAGAATTTAGTGATGTTTATATCCCCAGCCGCGACATCTGGGTAAGCGACTACCCTGTTCTGCGGCGAGATTTCTTTAACGAAGTCAGCGATCGCCTACGTGAAGACAGACAAGACAGACCCCGCCGCCGGCGAAGGAGTGGGGAGAGATGAGGGAGATGAGGAGCAGAAAAGAAAAAATAATAACTAAGACTATTGACCAATGACAACTGTCAATTGTCAATTGTTAATTGTCAACTAACTATTCTTCCCATAAGCTTGCCACGCTAAGTCTATCAATCCATCGGCGATCGCAGCTGCTACAACTGCATTCCCTTTGCGATCGTCAACTGTGATGTTGGGTACAAGGGAATCTTGTAACCGTCTTTTATAATCTTCATCATCTAAAAATATTGCAGGGGTAGCAATAATCAAAGCCGGGTTAATCTCTTCTGCTTCAATTAAATCTACCAATGTAGTTAATGCAGTTTGTGCTTGACCTACGATAAAAATGCCTTCTGGGTAGCGTTTAGCTAAAGTTTCAATTCCCCAGGAGGCGCTAGTTTTATCTGTTTGCGGACGGGTTAAAGCTTCAGTGCTGCAATATACTGGATTAGCAAACGTATTTTGAATATTATAGGCGATACCTGTTTGCATCATCGGCACATCCACAACAATTGTAGTCCGTGCCGCCAATGCTGCTGCCCCGGCTTGCAAAGCACGTTCAGAAAACCGGATTAAAGACTTATACTCAAAGTCAGCCGTAGCGTAAATTACCCGCCGGACAATCTCATATTCTGCCGGCGATAATACATGATCGCCAATTTCGCTATCGATGATTGCTAAACTTTGAGCATCAGTTACGTGCCATTTCATCGCTATTTATTACTGAGAGACCAGCCATCAGCTTATCAGTTTGGGCGATCGCAAGGTAAGAGGGTTAGGAGAAGTAGAGGGAGAAATCAATTCAAAATTCAAAATTCAAAATTCAAAATAAGAATTTCTTCGCACTCAGCACTCAGCACTCCTCACTCTCCACTCCCCTAAGAATTAGTACTAGATGACGGACGACTAAAAACAGGAGATAAATAAGCCACCAACGCACCAATCAAGAAACCAGAGATGTTACGGACTAGAGGTAGCCAATCACTAGTACGTGTCACCACAGGCCCGATACCGAAGGCAATAAACAATATTCCCCATAAAGGTGAGAAAATTAAAGCCCATTGCCAAGCGAAAACCTGTCCTTCTGTGCGAGGTTGTGCTGCAAAACCGCAAATAATCCCACCAATGATTGATGTAATTAGGGTTAAAATCCACTGTTCTCTGGGTAAACCAGGGACAACGTTACAACCACCCTTGAGTAAACAGCCTTTAACTGAATCTAAGGCTTGTAAAATTGCTTGGTCTTCACCTTGTTCTCGGACAAAATACAAATTGCCAAAACGGGTTTGTAATTCTATCCAAAAAGTCCTGGGTAAGAGTTCATAAACTGCATCACCAACGCTGAAACTGAGGATGTTTCCACCACGGGAGTCAGCGACTAAGAGAATACTTTTGTCATCTAATCCCCAGTAATTAATCACAGCCCTACCTGGGGTACGGTCATACTGCGTTAATACTCGCAGTTTCCAGCCAGTATCTGCCTCAAATTGTTCTATTTCCTTAACTAACTTATCTTCCTGTGGGTCAGGTAATGTCTTAGCTAAGTCTACAACTGGGGTAAAAAACTTAGGTAATAAGTCAGGATTATCGTAAGCCAGCGCCGAGGGAGAGTGTAGCCCCCATAGTGACCCAGCTAAGAAAAATACTGTAATAGATACTAAAATCCGTCGCCAAAAACGAGACTGCATGGACGTTCTTATACAAATATCAACAGTAGAAGTGAACAAGTTGGTTTAAAAGAGTACGGGAAAAGTGATAATTCGTTACACTTGTTTACTTTACTCTAATCTTGGACGGGAAAGCAAAGATTATTGTGAAGGAGATAAAGGAGATGAGGGAGAATAACTTCTGACTATGGACTATGGACTAATGACTAATGACTAATGACTAATTACTCATCAACATCATTGTCCCAGTTGGAGAGTTCTTGATAACTATCATTTATCCGGTATGCTTCTGCTTTGGGGAGTCGGTTTTCTGCTTTTAGTGCCTCTCTTTCTCTTAGAGTTAAGGAAGATTGTTCTGTAATTGATAGACGTTCAGTTCGTCGTGTAGGTTTTTGCCGGGTGAAGGTCTTCCAAGCTGCTTTGACACCAACAAAGACGCTGCGTGTACCTACTTGCAGATTTTGAGCTTGTTTTCTTGCACCATCTAAACTTTGATCAACTTGCTTGACTACTTGACCAGCACTTTTAACACCTTCGCTGACATCTTCTGTCAAGTCTGTAATTTCCAAGCCTGTAGTGCGGATGGCTTCTAACGTCGGTGGTAGTTCTCTTGAGAGTGTATCAAATAGTTTTTCCGCACTACGGGCAGCCCGTGCTAATTCCTGCAAAGCGGGTATTGCTGCTACCAACACAGCAGTTAAACTGGCAGCAACTAAGACAATTGAAAGTCCCAACCAAAACAGGGGTTCAGTCACAGCAATAAAAATTTATGATTCAAAATGCTTTGTGATGAGCAAGTTACAAAATCAGCCAATATACATTTACTGTAATAACTTTTGATATGGTTGCCTGTCGGCAACTTATGGACGTTCTAATTCTTCAGCAAGCGAATCGGATTCTGGGCTTGGTTGTTGACGCTTTATTACTTGGCTTTCACGCTGACTAGCATCTATACCAGCCGCGATCGCATCCCGTAATCTATCCAAGGTTTCATCCCAGTTGCGTAAAGCATTAGCAGAAAGCTTATCTGCTTGAATTTGGACACTGGTTGATAAATCTTCTGCCAATTCGGGAATTGCATCAGCAGATTTTTTTAAAATTTTGCGAGTTTCGCGCCCTGTGCGTGGAGCTGCAAGTAACCCTGCTAAAGCACCTATAGTAGCTCCCAGCATCAAACCGCCAATAAATACTCCAGAACGGTTATTAGACATTTTAATATTGTTTCTCTCCTTTCAACCATTTTAGGTGGTTTTCGTCCACTGAAAAACTCTAATCATTTTCTTGAGTTAATTTATCGTGACAATATATCAACCAAAAATGTTGCTTTTATGACCTAATTGAATGTCACTGGTAGCTTTTTCCCTGTTATGGGAACTGGTCTACGAATATAACGCCCCCAGGTTCTTTGCCCAAGTAATAGCAAACTGATAATCTGCCTTACTTGTTGAATTTGCATTTGTAAACCTTGTTTACTCTGTCGCAAATTCTGAATATTCTGCTGTGCAAGGTTGATATTTGTTGGCGCTTGATATAGTAGCTCATGACTACAGCGCTCATAATCAAGTAAGCGATCGCTAATAAATGCTATCTGCTTTTTCAGCCGCCAGACTTGCCAAGCCACGTAAAGTAGCATGAGTGAGATAAAAATATTAATAACTACAACTATTGTTACCATTATTAACTTAGTAAAGCTGCCTATATCAAGTTTGCTTAAATACTTATCATATCGTGGGGGCTGGTAATGGGTAATAGGTAATTGTTTTTTCCGATTACCTATTACCCAATTAGACAATTTCTTTAAATAAAACATACAAAAAACAAATTATTTGATTAATTAGCACCAGTACCCTGACAAAATTCATCTACCCAAGAGGCCAAAGTAGTGGCATTTGTCTTTGGTAATGCGTTTAATTTGGAAGTAGGTGCTGCTGTGTTTAAATATTGTTCATTTTGGGTTATTTCTTTAGCCAATTTTAGTAAAGGTAGAGTTTTTTGTTGACCTGGTTTAGTTGTAATTTCTAAAACTCTGACTATTTTGCTATTTTGGGAAGTTTCTGCTGCTAGTGCCAGTTTGAGGGAGGGTGGCGTAGGTTTGACTGGATCATCTGTCATTAGAACTGATGACGACTTGCGGTGATCGCTCAAAGATTGTAATGCTGAGTGAGCGTAGATATTATTACCATTTGCATTAACTGTGTTGACCTTGGGTGAAGTATAGCCGATGGCCTTTTGACTGTTAACATTCCTATTATTTGTTGGCGATCGCTCAGGTTTCTGCACCAATGAAAGCATAGGCGCACTTTCTAAATATTGAGTATCGGCAGCAAATCCATTAGAGGCTGGGGCTTTGCTTTCAGTTTGCTGCTGTTGATGATAATTTTGTTGTGCTAGCAACTCAGTATTGGGATTGAAATTCAAACCTAAAGCAGCAACAATCTCATCCGGGTCATTATTTAGCTCCATAATAAAAGCTAGTACCTGCTCAAACTCTGGCTCTAAAACAGAAAGTGTTGCCAAAATGAATCCAGATGAAGGTCGCCGCAGACCATTATAAGTAGCCCAAACCCTCATTTTGTCCAACCAAGAGCGATTTTGCTCGTAATAACTCAACCACTTTATTTTCAAGGATTGACGCAGCCCCTGAATGTCCATCGGATGCCTCGCTTCAGTCAAAAATAGTACATATATATTTAGTAAGGGTGTAAGTATGTAAGGGTGTTGAATATCTACACCCTCACACCCCCATACCCCTACACCCTTCTTCAAACTTTATGAGTAAGTTCTACTATTTTTGGGGATGAAACCGATAATAGAGCATCTGCTTGACCTTTTGACCACCTAGTAAGTGTTGTTCTACCAACAGACATACTTCATCAGGCTGAACACCGCTATACCAAACCATATCCGGTAAAATCAGCACCATCGGCCCGTTACCACACTGCCCTAAGCAACTGCTACCCATGACACTCACATCTGCAACTGGCAAAGCCTCAAAAGCCGCTAACACCTCTTTTGCACCTTGCTTTTTACAGGTGCGATTTTGACAAACCCTTACACATCTTGGAGTGGATGGTTTTGTAACGAGTGAGTTTGATGGTTGCGTGATATCAGTCATTTGTCCACCCTGAAATCTTTGAGATTGCTGCTGTATTTGGCGATTAACAACAGATTTAGCGATCGCTCAATTATCTTACCGACGTTGTAGCCAAAGCACTATCTTACCATTCTGTCAATTCTCGTTTCTCACATACACCGCGCTTGCCAGTTTTTCTCTTGTGTTGAGAATCTGCGTTAAGAAACTATTGAAAGTAATTGACAAAAATAACCTTGGGAATCTATGCTCATTATTGAAAATAATTATTATCTGAGGAATAGCTTCAATCATCAATAAAACCAGTAGTGCTTGATATCTATGCTGTGGCATAGGTATTTGACTTCCTGTAATTTGCCAAATAACCATCGCCAACTTAAATCAACGTGAGTTTGAGCGAACCTAACCTCAACCCTTTCTCTACAAAGAAATGGGCTAAAAATCTCCATATTGGCTCAAAAAATAAGGTTTTTCAAGCTTCTAACATCACTTGCTAGAGGAGGTAGCCGCGTGGGCGGACTCCCGTAATGCAGGCTCCTCTTTGGAGGATTGATGTTATGAAAGGAGTTTTTTAATCTGTCGAACTCACGTTAAAATTCAGGCTTCTCTAGGTTTCTGAGAAGCTAGTTTGAGATGGCAATATTTACTAAATTAATGAGAATAATTTCTGTTAAATTAAGATATTTTAGTATTAAGTACCTAGCTTAATAGTTATTACTCTCAATAAAATACCACTTTCCTGACTAGGAAATCATTACTCATTCCCCATAGTCTTCTCTCATGGAATGACGGAAGACTATGGGGTGTGCAACCAGTATTTGTTTCCTTGCAGTACATGTTTGTATTCACACCAGCATTTACAAACCAGTTGTTAAGGGCTTTGATATGGTTTTTTCTTTGAAACATGGTGCATCAGATCATGTAGCAGCTAATCCTTTACACTCAGTAAGCAACGCAGCCGGAGGTTATGGTGCTTATGGGTTAACGTTCCAGAGCAACAATTCCCATCTGCTGTACTATGGCAGTGGTGATGATGTGGTAACTGCGATTAGCGATCGCGCAAAACAAGTTTATGCAGGTGAGGGTAACAACCTCATCTACATTGGGAAAGGCAATGATCTCATCTATGCGGGGTCAGGCCGAGACTTCATTTCTGCTGGAGATGGCAACAATGTTATTTTCGCGGGTGAAGGTGTCAATAACATCATTACAGGTAGTGGTAACGATACCATCTACTCTGGTAGTGGCAACGATACCATTTACAGTGGAGCAGGCAATGATATTATCTTTGCTGGGGATGGAAACAACCTGATTAATGCAGGTATAGGTAATGATCAGGTATATCTTGGCAGTGGCAAAGATAGAATCATTCTTGAAGGTGGTAATGGTTCTGTTACTGTCTATGGGTTTGATGCCAAGAATGATAAACTGCGCCTGGGAGAAAGCTTACTTGGCAAATCCTTGAAATTTATTACCCAAGGTTCAGATACCTTAGTTAAGGCGGGTAATGATTTACTCGCTACCCTTAAGGGTGTTACCAAAGGTTCTCAAGCCTTGATAGACAGTGGCCCACTATATCGCTATCAGGTCACTGATTTGGGTTCTTTAAGTACAAATTCCAATGGCTCAGTTGTAGCTGCTTCAATTAATGACTTTGGGGTAATTGCCGGACGATATGATACAGGGGCAGCATTTACCAATCAGAATGCTACAACAGGTGCAAACCAAACTAATAACGTCCGCCAGGGATTTATCTGGAAAAATGGCACTCAAACACCTCTTACCAGCACAGGTGTAAAGAACGGAGAGTCTAACTTTGGCGCACCTAATGGTGCAGTTGTTACCTTGCTAACACCGACTGTTAATACCATCAGCAATCTTGGGGTTGTATTAGGAACGGCTGATGAAGTACGTCAACCTGTACCCAAAGCAACGGATAGGGCATTAGTTTGGCAAAAGAATGGCAGCAGTTACGACTTAACTATTAATGATTTGGGTGGTGTTGAAAGTTACTTCCTAGACATTAATAACAACAACCAGATAGTAGGGCGCAATATCCTATCATCAGGTTATGAAAAAACCATCTACTCAGAAAATGGCGTAATCAAAGAACTGGCAACCTTGGGCGGTGATGGCGGTACTGCACGGGCTATCAATAATCGAGGACAGATAGTTGGTTATGTAGATAGTGATAGTGTTCTTGATGGGAACTTTGTCAATACAGCCGTCATTTGGCAGAAAGATGCTAAAGGTGTTTATCAGTTAAAAGACTTGGGAACCTTTGGAGCCGAACAAGCCACATTGCGCGAAATCAATGATCAAGGTGACATCATTGGCTCAACTAGCAATGGTTCTGGAGCCAGTACAGCGAGTACGCCATTCATGTTAAGAGGTGACGAGTTTACAGCTTTGGGTAGCCTTGGTGGTAATACAGGTTCAGTTAATGCGCTCAACGAATTTAAACAGGTTGTTGGAGCCTCACAAATTGCTTCAGGTACAAATCATGCCTATATTTGGAATCAAGGTGTGATGACTGACTTAAATAACTTAATCACCACACCATTGACATACAACGGTGCAACTGTCACCATCAATAATGCCGTTAGTATTAACAACTTTGGTGAGATAGTTGCTACTGGAACATATACCTACAAAGACGAGTTTACTGGGCAAACTCTAACTGGAACACGCTCTTATGTGTTAACAGCGAGTTTATAGAGTCAACAGTTAACACCTAACGAATTTTTGATCTAATGACTAATCTACAGATAGTCCTTTAGAAGCCAGCCATTCGCTGTTAAATATGCGTGATTGATAGCGGGAACCACTATCACAGAGGATAGTAACAATTGTATGGCCAGGGCCTAATTGTTTTGCCAAAGCCACAGCCGCCGCCACATTAATACCAGTCGAACCACCCATTAATAACCCATCTTTGCGTAGTAGTTGATAAACTACTCGCAAAGCTTCCGTGTCATCTATTTGGATGGCATCGTCAGCTGGTGCGTCTTCCATGTTAGCTGTGACGCGGCTGTTACCAATACCTTCAGTGATAGAATTTCCCTCTATCTTGATTTCCCCAGTTTTAATGTAACTGTACAGTCCGCTACCCAGTGGGTCTGCTACAACACATTTAACGGCAGGATTTTTTTCTTTCAGGTACATGGCTACACCTGCAAATGTACCACCAGTACCAGTTGCCGCTACCCAACCATCAACTTTACCATCGGTTTGTGTCCAGATTTCTGGGCCTGTGGTTTCGTAATGAGCGCGGCGGTTTGCTAAATTGTCAAACTGATTTGCCCAAATGGCATTGTCTAACTCAGCAGCAATTCTCCCAGAGAGTTTGACGTAGTTATTTGGGTCTTTATAAGGTACAGCCGGCACAGGACGAACTTCCGCGCCTAAAGCTGTGAGTGCGTCAATTTTTTCTTGTGATTGGGTGTTAGGAATAATGATGAGGCATTTGTAGCCTTTGGCATTGCAAATATGCGCAAGTCCAATACCCGTATTACCCGCAGTCCCTTCTACAACGGTTCCGCCGGGTTTGAGTAAGCCTTTTTCTTCTGCATCTTTGATGATGTAAAGTGCAGCACGATCTTTAACTGAACCACCAGGATTGAGAAATTCTGCTTTAGCTAAAATTTCACACCCTGTTTCTTCGCTAAAACTATTTAAACGAATCAGTGGTGTGTTGCCAATCGTGCCTACAAAGCCATTTTTGATATCCATTGTGTTTTGTCTTGAGTGCATATAAAAATTGTGGCTTATAGTGGTGGCAAGATATACAGTTTGTCAGTCGTCATATGCTACTTTGTCAGCAATTATAAGGTCATCATCACCAAATTATCTGCAAATCTAATATTAATCTCGACAATATAGTTAAGCTATCGCGTGTCTTTGTTGACGGTTAGCTGTTGACAGTTAACTAACTGTCAGTAGTCAATGAACTTGATAAGCGACTATGCAATATAAAAGTGTAATAGCTGATGCGTCTGTTATTTTATTTATTCAATATTTCCGAAAAACGAGCGTAGTTTGTGGAATCTATTGTTACTTAGCCAGTTGTCAGTTGTTTTTGATTTAACTAAACGTAGGCTGGAGATTACCCACCTTACAAATATTATAGACATTTTGACTACTGACTACTGACAAATAGTATTTTTACTGTGGCTGCTTAAAATATATGTAAGTTAATATACATTATACCATAAGTGCCAATATTACTATTAACATCCTAGCCTGGGTGGGTATCAATGACATCTCCAAGCGATCGCAATCAAGAAATTGAGCAACGGGAACGTAGGCTGCGTGAGAAAGAAGTAGAATTGCGGCTGCGGGAAATGGAACAGCAAATGACTAATAGTGATGTTCCTTTCCATAAGACTGTGAAGCATCAGCCAGAAGAAAAACCTTGGATGAAAAAAGTGGTTCTGGGTGGAAAGTTGTTTGCTTTGGGTGTAGCGGCGTTAGTTGCGGTAAGAGTCGCTTCAGTTTTAGCTGGGTTCATTATTGTTGCTGTTCTGGGATGGGTATCTTATCAACTATTTTTTGTGTCTCGAAAAAAATCTTAATTTAAGGTGTAACTATTGTGGTTAATCAAGTAGCAACTGATAAATTTATTCAAGATTTGGAACGTGTAGCTCAAGTACGTTCGGAAATTGCTGTATCTCTACAACAATTATGCCAGACAATTAGTCAAGCTGAATTTGTTGGAGATACATCATCAGGTAAGCTGAGTTTAGAAAGAGATTTAGAAGATATTTCAGTCGCTAGTAAAAACCTCAAGAATGGTGTCTTTCGGCTGCTGGTATTAGGCGACATGAAGCGGGGTAAAAGTACCTTCCTTAATGCTTTGATTGGGGAGAACTTATTACCTAGTGATGTTAACCCCTGTACGGCAGTCTTAACAGTATTGCGTTACGGCCCAGAGAAAAAAGTTACAATTCATTTTAATGATGGCAAAAGCCCACTAGTTCTAGATTTTCAAAGTTTTAAATATAAATATACAATTGACCCTGCCGAAGCGAAAAAGTTAGAGCAAGAGAAAAAACAAGCTTTCCCTGATGTTGATTATGCAGTGGTAGAATATCCTTTAAGTTTACTAGAAAAAGGAATTGAAATTGTTGATAGTCCTGGGTTAAATGACACGGAAGCACGCAATGAATTATCCTTGGGATATGTGAATAATTGTCATGCTATTCTATTTGTCATGAGAGCTTCCCAACCTTGTACTTTGGGTGAGCGTCGCTATTTAGAAAATTATATTAAAGGTAGAGGTTTATCGGTTTTCTTCTTAATCAATGCGTGGGATCAGGTAAAGGAATCCTTAATTGATCCTGATGATGTAGAAGAGTTACAAGCGGCGGAAGATAGATTACGCCAAGTATTTAAAGCCAATTTATCAGAATATTGTTATGTAGATGGTCATGATATTTATGATGAGCGGGTGTTTGAGTTGTCATCAATTCAAGCATTACGGCGGCGGTTGAAAAATCCCCAAGCTGACTTATCTGGAACTGGCTTTTCTGAGTTTATGGCTAGTCTAAATATATTTCTTACCAGAGAAAGGGCGATCGCAGAACTAAGACAAGTAAGAACTTTAGCCAGACAAGCCGTCAACCACACCCGTGAAGCTATTGGGAGAAGGCTACCCTTACTAGATCACGATGTTGATGAGTTGAAAAAACGTATTGATTCTGTTGAGCCTGAGTTTACCAAACTTCAGAATATCCGCGACCAATTTCAAAAGGAAATTTTTAGTACCAGAGATAATCAAGCTAGAAAAGTTTCTGAATCTTTCCGTAGCTATATATTAAATTTGGGTAATACTTTTGAAAGTGATTTCTTACGTTATCAACCAGAGTTAAATCTGTTGGATTTCCTCAGTAATGGTAAGAGGGAAGCTTTTAATGCTGCACTACAAAAAGCCTTTGAACAATACATGACTGATAAATTCGCTGCATGGAGTTTAACCGCCGAGAAGGATATTAATGCGGCGTTTAAAGAATTGTCTTACAGTGCTTCTCAGTATGGTGCATCATACAATCAAGTAACAGATAGGATAACTGAAAAACTTACTGGGCAGAAGGTTATAGTTAACCCTACCACAACCACAGAAGATGATAAATCTCCCGCTTGGGCAAAATGGGCAATGGGTTTGTTATCTTTAACTCGCGGAAATCTCGCTGGGGTGGCGTTAGCTGGTGCAGGTTTTGATTGGAAGAACATTCTTTTAAACTATTTTACTGTGATAGGTGTTGGGGGAATAATTACAGCCGTCACTGGGGTATTTTTAGGTCCTATTGGCTTTGCATTGCTAGGTTTGGGTGTAGGTTTCCTGCAAGCAGATCAGGCGCGGAAGGAGTTAGTTAAAACGGCTAAGAAGGAGTTGGTGAAATATCTCCCGCAGGTAGCCCATGAACAATCTCAAACTGTATATGATGCGGTTAAGGAATGTTTTGATGCTTATGAACGTGAGGTAAGTAAGCGCATTAATGATGATATTACTGCTCGTAAATCTGAGTTGGATAATTTGCTGAAGCAGAAGGAAACGAGGGAAATTAATCGGGAAGGTGAGTTGAGGAGGTTTAAGAGTTTGCAGGAGGATGTGATAGCACAGTTGCAGAAGATTGAGACTGCTTATAGTAGTTTGTTGGCTTATTATGGGTAGTTTTTTTTAAACGCAGAGGGGCGCTGAGGTTGGCGCGGAGGGGCGCTGAGGTTTAATGAGAGAGGGGAGGGTTTCTTCTCTCTCTGTTTTGTAGGAGGATGAGGGAGGGAAGTATGGGGGAGTATGAGGGTTTAGTTGGGGCTTTGAAGTCTGCGTCTGGGTTGTTGGGGTGGGAGAAGACATCTAAGTTGTATCGGGATGTGATGTCTGTTTGTGATTATTTGGTTAATCCTAATTTTCGCATTGCGGTTTTTGGGCCTTTTAATTATGGTAAGTCTACTTTGTTAAATGCCATGTTGGGGAGTCGGACTTTACCTATTGATTTGATTCCGACTACTGGTGCGGCGATTACGGTTAAGTATGGTTCTAGTGTGCGATCGCGTATTATGTTGGTGGACGGTACAGAAGTCTATCGTAGTGGTACGGAGGTTTTACAACAGTTTGCTATCCTTGATGGTAATCGCCAGATGCGTCAAGATGTGGCATCGGTGGAAGTGTTTTGTCCTCATCCCTTCTTGGAAACTGGGGTGGAGTTTGTTGATTTACCAGGAACAAATGACCGGGAGGAGCAGGATAATTTAGTTAAGGAACAACTTTTAAGTGCAGATTTGGTGGTGCAGTTACTTGATGCACGTAAGTTGATGACGTTGGGAGAACGGGAAAACCTGCGAGATTGGTTATTGGATAGGGGTATTAAGACAGTTATATTTGTTGCTAATTTTATTAATTTACTAGAACCCGAAGAACAACAACAGGTACAAAATCGCTTGCGGTTTGTGGCTGAGAGTTTCCGTGCTGAGTTACCACCAGGATTTAGTAATTTATATCGTGTTGATGCTTTACCAGCTTTACGCGCCAGATTAAAAGGGGATGTAGCGGCGGCGAGTTCTAGCGGTTTGGCAACTTTTGAAGCAGCATTGCAAAATGTTGTGGGTATTTTACAACAAAATCGGGGTGGTGTGAGGTTGCCGAGGGTGGAGGCGATCGCATCTCAAATCCAGTTATCATTAAAATATAAAATTGACCCCCTTGTTAATGAAATCAAGTCTATTAATGATAAGCACAATGCTAAATTAGAAATTAAACAAAAAGCTCAAGATTTAATTGAGCGTGGCTTTGCTGCTAGTGTGAAAGAGTTATATAATTGGTTATTATTACCTAACTTACTTGCTAAATATCAATCTGATGCTGCCGTAGCTTTGGCAGAAAACAATTTTAAATCTTTGCAAACAAATAAGTTAAAGAAAGACTTACAAGATTTACAATTAGCAGTAGTTAAATGGCTTTATCAAGCATACGAATTTTTCCAAGAAGAAAGACCAGAAGATTTATCAATTCCTTTCCCCAGCGAACCAAGTATTACATTACCGCCTAAGCCAGATAATAGTGATGTCTGGAGTGAACCTGGTTCAATTGCCGTAGGTGGTGGTATCGGATGGTTATTAGGTGGGCCTGTGGGTGCGGCTGTAGTTGGCAGTATTTCTTATTTGTTAAACAAAAATGTCCAGAAACA
This sequence comes from Nostoc sp. MS1, assembly GCF_019976755.1. Lineage (NCBI taxonomy): Bacteria > Bacillati > Cyanobacteriota > Cyanophyceae > Nostocales > Nostocaceae > Nostoc > Nostoc sp. MS1. The sequence goes on along the minus strand of NZ_AP023441.1, from coordinate 2,522,827 downwards.
AGATGATGATTCCGCTCAGGAATCTTATCATCAACAAGTAGCTAAACTTTGTATCGCTGCAACCGAAGATTATTTTTCTCAATTAAGTAATCAAGGTTTATCAATCTTGGCTACATACGAACGCCAATCCGATAAGGTAATTTGTTTTAAAGTTAGTCAAGAACCACGGGAAATTACTAAAAAGCGTGAAGAATTACAGAAATTACAACAGGGGTTTAATCAATTAATAAATGAGTTAGAAAAACTAAAAATAAATACTCAATATCAGCCTTATATAGAAATACCCAAACCTCAACAAACACCTCCTCGACAACAGCAACGGGTTTATGCTTACCCACCACGACAGCAAGTATATACTCCCCCACCACCAAAAGCGCCTTCTTCCGCCAATGCTTCCCAGGCGCGGGAGACATCTGAGAAGAAAGTAGAATCACCACGACAGCAAGTATATACTTCCCCACCACCAAAAGCGCCTTCTTCCAACTCAGCAGAGTTAGAAGCAAAGTTCCGTAATTGGGAACTGGATGAGGAAATAGCGCAGATGAAAGCAAAAATGGGTTCTCCTAGTTCTCAGAATCGTCAGCAAGCTGCTAAACCACCTAAAAACCAAGCAGAAACGAATAAAATTGCTCTTGCTTATAAGATTTTGGAATTACCACAAGGTGCATCTTTGGCTGATGTCAAACAGGCTTATCGTAATTTAGTAAAAAAATGGCATCCAGACTTATTTGTTGGTAAGCCACAATTACAAAAGCAGGCGCAAGAGAAGATGCACTTAGTTAATGAGGCTTATAATATTTTGTCTAACCTTTAATAACATCCATATAAAAAATTCTGCTGTCAGCATAACTACAAACAGCAGAATTAATTTACCAGTTTTAATCTATCAATTTCTCTTAATTTAAAACCTCCCTACTATTTACCTCAGCACTTGTGATTAATATTGTTCTCCCTTCCAAATTGTGAGGACTCTTGAAGGAGAATTGAGCATTGGTTTGTTGACAGGCTAACATTGTTTTTACGTGTTCCATCTCATCATCACGGATGGCTACAAATACATCATAGAGATTATCTATTTTGGGACGGCGTTCTGTGGGAAAATGTGATGTTTGAAATTCATCAAACATATATAAATCTCCGTCCCGATAGTATTGTTTTGCTACTTCCGGCGCTGCTTGTGCTTTTAGTTGTGCTTCGTAAGTTGTGAGAAATTTGTTGTAGCTTTCATAAGCGTGTTGTTCTACCAATTCCATAAATCTATAGGCGGAACGGGGAGAGACAAAATAGAGAAGAGTAATAGTCCAGTAATATATTAAAGCAGTTGTTTTTGCTAAAAAGCGATCGCCCCAAGAATCCGCACCCCCTAAACTCTCCATAATCAACAAGTGATGTAATTCATTCCAAGATTCAGCAAAGTGAACCTTTAACCAATCAGCTTTACGCCACAATCACAAGGTTTCGTATAAATGCAAAACCGACAGATAAGAGAAATAAGGTACTCGCGCTACGGTTTCCAATACATAAAACCGGGGATAGGGGCGATCGCGCTAAACTGTGTTAATAACAAATACTAATATCCCAACTAATAAACGTATCATTAGTTATGCTCCAGCAAAAATTAACTGTGTGTTCTTTTTGACCAATAAAATAGATATACACAGGAAATTTGAGGAACTTGTGAGGAATATGGTTTGTCAAAAATTGATGATTTAGTGAACACAAGACAATTTTCGGAGTATAAACAAAACTACGAATGTAGCTCCAAAGGTATAATTTTTGGCATTAGAGAATCTGCTTCAACCAGTAAAATACTTTTTTCTGGAAAAGCTGTCCAATTGTCTTGAGATAAAGGTTCTGATGCAACTATCACTCCGTTTGCATGACTTTCATTGTCATAAGACCAATAGAGAGTAGGTGCTTGCATACCATAAGCATAACGGACGGCTGCGATCGCTTGCCCATCACTAACAATCAGATTGCTACTAAAAGTGGTATCGTATTTTTCCGCTAACTCAGTCAATTTTTGCAGCGTGCTATGTATAGCTGACACAAGAGTCGTGTCTGGGGATGACTGCCACATTTCTACTAAGAGTGCAAAAATATGTTCAGAATCCGTCATGCCTTTAATCAAATTGTATGTTGAATCCGAAAGATTATCACGTATTGGTCTATAAAGTGTCTGTGGAAAACTTGATATTTCTCCATTATGGACAAACAAAAGTTTACCGCTACGGAAAGGTTGACAATTACTAATGTCCAGAGATTCGCCAATTCCTGCTAATCTTGCATAACCTACAATGCAATTAGATTGTATATATTGGCTTAACTCTTGCAAATTTGTATCGTTCCAAAGTGGGATAGTATTACGGTAAATAAATGATTTTGCCGCTTCATCATACCAGCCTATACCAACGCCATCGGCACATACAACGCCGGATTTTAATTCCAGAGAATTATAACTTTGTTCATACAGAGAATGGTCTTTTTTATATACCAATTCATCTAATCGAATGCTGCTGCCAAGATAGCCAATTAATCTACACATAGAAAACAGAAACTATTGAATAGTGATTGAATTATAGCCACAAATTCTATCTTAATAATTTTTCCGATTTTAACCACTATTAATTACTACTACTTGAGTATTAAATTTATATATTTGGCTTAAACGTGACTAAAGTCATGAATGTATTTGTGACTTTAGTCTGAACATATCTGTTTCTAAATTCGCTTGAATATATGAGGAAGCAACTAAATAGGCTAAAAGCTATTAAGTATGGGAGCTTTAGCATTAATTTAGTAATTAAGGGAAAGCGATAACTTTCCCTATTTTATTTATTTGTCTTCATCAGCGATCGCCTCGATTTAATGTTTCACAAAAAGTAGGCGATCTCTAGCAATAAGTACAAACTTTTTAATCTTGAAAAACCATAATATTGCCGGAATAACAAGCCACCCAAACTTCTCTAGTTTTTGGATCGTAAGTAATGCCTATAGGATGAGGTTCTACTTTGATTTTTTGTAAAATCTTCATGTCATTAGTACGAATTTTACTAACCGTATTTTCGCCATAGTTCACAACATAAATTACTTCACCATCAGCAGATAAAACCATACTACGAGGAGCATCACCGGAAGTTACTTTCTCTACTACTCTCCCTTCAGATAAACTAATCTTGGCAATTTTACCTTCACCATTTAAAGAAGCATAAAGATATTTACCTGATGGGTCAAGATTCAAATGTCGTGGTGAACGACCTATATTTTTTAACCAATGTACTGAAAAATCTTTTAAGTTAACTTTAGCAATATCGTAAGAACCCATGACAGCAACATAAGCATTTTCTGAAGCTGCATCAACAGCAATTCCGCGAGGATATCGACCTAGTGGAATCCGTTTGATTTCTCTATTTTCATTAGTATCTACTATACTTAAATCCCAGGAACACCAGTTACTAACTAACACTAGGTTTCCATCACCAGTTGTAGCCACAAATTTCGGTACAGAACCAACAGGGATAACTCTGTCAATTTCTAAACTTTCTGTATCAATGCGATATAAGAAACTTTTGTCGGTATTTTGAGATGGATTACATTTATCATCACCAGGGTTGTTAAAGCCAGTCCCATACATTTGATAATTAGACACCCAAGCATACTTACCATTATGGGAAAAACTCGCTTCTACTGGTGAGCCTCTATACTTACCTTTATACTTGGAATGCCCATATTTAGATAAATCCACTGCATCGGGAATAACTTTGACTAATTCATAGTCGCGGTTATACACGGTAATTGTGTGGTTATACATCATATTTTGGGCAAAAAATAAACCATTACCCGAATACACCACAGATTTAGGTGAAATTTGCCCAGAAATAGTTTTGATCAGCCTCATCTTTTGTGAAGCGTCTGGAGGCGTAGATGATTGAGGCGTTATGTCTTCCTGATTTATGGGCTTTTGCGGTTCCTCAAATTTTGAAGAGTCTTGAGGTGCTATTTCCGTCTGATTTTGCGGATTTTGAGGTTCCTCAGCTAAAAAAGGTTTAAGAGTAGTTTTTTCGGGTAGTGAAGTAGCTAATTTCCTCGAACTTGATTCTAAAACAGATGATGTTTGTCTACCAACAACACCATCAGTAACTAAGCTATTAGCTTGCTGAAATCGGATAACGGCTGCTTGAGTTGCATCATCAAAAATGCCTGTAATCTCCCCTTTATAGTATCCATCGGCTTGTAATTTTTCTTGCAAAGAGATGATGCGATCGCTAATATCACCTTTTTTCAAAGCCGACTTAGTTTCCACTGCTTGAGGAGGTACAACAGTAGAATCTGATACACCCACATTAGACTCTAATGCTGCTAAGGTTGCTGGGCCAGCAACACCATCAGCCTTTAAACCATGAGCTTGTTGAAATCTCTTTACAGCCGCTTCAGTTAAAGGCCCATAGTATCCTGTAGGAGCTTGTTGAAAATATCCTGTAGCTTTTAATTTTTGCTGGAGTGATACCACCTGAGCATTTCTGTGACCTTTTTTTAAAGCAGCCGTAGCAGGAAGATACCCACTTAAAGAACCCATAGTCAAGGAAACCGCCAGCATTAACGCCCCATGATTCTTTGAGCAAGATATTTCCGGTAAAGATACTTCTTTGGTAGATGCTCCGTAAGTCTCAGCTAAATGCAAATAAGCAAGTGTATCCATAGTTTAGGGAATCACCAAGACTCTAATTATTTTTGTAAAAATTATAACCTATGCCATTTGACATACTGATAAATTTTACAAAATCTAAATCTATGTATTTTTCAGCATGAGTGACATAAAAAGCGATCAGCTATGCTGGGCGGAACGCGATCGCTCAAAATTACCCAGTGTTAAAACCAAGCAAAGTATTAGGTTTACAATTAAATAAAAATCTGAGCCTGTTGGCTGAAAACACCGGAGGTTTTGATGGTTCAGTCGCTACTAACTCCTATTACTGTTGATAAGTTTCTGGACTGGTATCCAGAAAACTCACAGCAACGCTATGAACTACATAACGGAGTAATTGTTAAAATGCCCCCACCAACAGGTGATCATGAGTTAGTTATTGCATTTTTAGTTAAGCAAATTTTGCTAGAGTGCGCCCGACTGGGACAGCCTTATGACATTCCCAAAACAGGATTTGTACAGTCAACGGAAGGTGAATATGCCTTTTTGCCTGATGTAATGCTGTTGAATCGTTCTAATTTAGCTAACGAACCATTGTGGAGAAATAAATCAACTGTTTCTCAAGCCTCATCAATCCCATTGGTAATAGAGGTTGTCAGTACAAACTGGCGAGATGATTATTTTACTAAACTTGGTCAGTATGAAGCTATTGGCATCCCAGAATACTGGATTGTCGATTATGCGGCTTTGGGTGGGAGAAAATTTATTGGTAATCCTAAACAACCAACTATCTCGATTTATTCCTTAGTTGAGGGGGAATATCAAGTTAAGCAATTCCAAAATGGCGATCGCATCAAATCATCAACTTTCCCAGAGTTAAATCTAACTGCTGAACAAATTTTTCAAGCTGCAATTGCTTATTAAAAGTTTGTAGTGAGGACTTTAGTCCTCTCTGCAAGACGCTCCGCGAACTAAAAAACCTAAAGTCTTGACTACGAACTAAAAAAATACCCCGGTATTTCTACCAGGGTTTAATTTAGCTAAAAAGTTGATAACTGATAACTGATTTAGCTAACGCTTGCCAAGAGTAACTCTTTGCTTTCTGAGGAGCGGATGTATACTTGACCATCATCGTTAACATCAACAGTGGCTACATCTCCCTCACCGATTTGCCCACCTAGCATCGCTTCTGCTAAGGAATCTTCTAACAGGCGCATAATTGCACGACGTAATGGTCTAGCGCCGTAGCTGGGGTTATAACCTTCTGTGACTACCAGTTCCTTGAAGGCTTCGGTAACTTCTAAGGTAATTCCCTTCTCGGTCAAGCGGCTGGCGACATCGCGTAACATGATATCGGCGATTTGCTTGACTTCATCCTTAGATAGTTGAGTGAAGACGATAACTTCATCGAGTCGGTTGAGGAACTCAGGACGGAAGTAATTCTTCAGTTCTTCGTTAACTAAGTTACGGATGCGGTTGTAACTAGCTTCGGCTTGATTGTCAAATTCAAAGCCTAAACCACCGCCACCTTTTTCAATTACCTTAGAACCAATGTTAGAGGTAAGGATAATCAAGGTGTTCTTGAAGTCTACCTTCCGACCTTTAGCATCGGTGAGGTGTCCGTCATCCAGAATTTGCAGCAGCATATTGAATACATCGGGGTGCGCTTTTTCGATTTCGTCGAACAGCAACACTGTGTATGGTTTGCGGCGCACGGCTTCGGTGAGTTGTCCGCCTTCGTCGTAGCCTACGTAACCTGGAGGTGAACCGATCAATTTAGATACGGTGTGGCTCTCCATGTATTCAGACATATCTAGCCGAATCATCGCTTCTTCTGCACCGAAGAAGTAAGCCGCCAATGCTTTGGCTAGTTCTGTTTTACCTACGCCAGTGGGGCCGGAGAAGATAAAGCTGGCAATAGGACGGTTAGGACTCTTTAACCCAACTCTGGCGCGACGGATGGCGCGAGAAACAGAGGTAACTGCTTGCTCTTGACCAATTAACCGTTCGTGGAGAGTGTCTTCTAGGTGGAGAAGTAACTCTGATTCTGATTCTGTTAGCTTGTTGACGGGAACGCCAGTCCAAGAGGCGACGATTTGCGCGATGTCTTCTTCGTCTACCACGGGTTTAGGAGTTTGTCCTGTAGTGGCTGCTTGTAGTTCACCTTCCAGGGCAATTTCCTGGTCACGCAGTTTCCCTGCTTTGTCAAAGTCTTGGACTCTAACGGCTTCGTTTTTGGATTTGGTAACTTCCGCTAATTGGCGCTTGAGTTCCTTGTTGGTGGAGATTTGCGAGTTCCGCAGACGTACACGAGAACCTGCTTCATCAATCAAGTCGATCGCCTTATCGGGAAGGAAGCGATCGCTAATATATCTATCAGCTAATTCGGCTGCTGCTACTACCGCCGCATCAGAAATTTCTACTTTATGATGCTGCTCGTAGGCTCCCCGCAAACCATAGAGAATTTCGATGGTTTCTGTGACTGATGGTTCGCCTACCATAATTGGTTGGAAACGCCGTTCTAAGGCTGCATCCCGTTCAATATGTTGACGATATTCATCTAATGTGGTAGCACCGATGCACTGTAACTCACCTCTGGCTAAAGCTGGTTTGAGGATATTGGCTGCATCTAAACCGCCTTCTGTACCACCTGCACCTACTAAGGTGTGGATTTCATCGATTACCAGGATGATGTTACCCGCATTGCGGACTTCATCAATAATTTTCTTGATGCGTTCTTCAAAGTCTCCCCGGAAGCGGGTTCCCGCAACCAGTGAACCCATATCGAGGCTGATAACTTGTTTATCTTGCAAAATGTCAGGGACATCTTGGTTAAGGATGCGTTGGGCTAAACCTTCGGCGATCGCAGTTTTACCAACCCCTGGTTCACCAATTAACACGGGGTTATTCTTGGTGCGACGACCGAGAATTTGCACAGCACGTTCAATTTCTTTTTCCCGACCGACTACGGGGTCGAGTTTACCTTCTTTAGCTAATTTGCTAAGATTTCTGCCAAACTCTTCTGTCGTTGGTGCTTGGTTCCGTCTGGGACTACTACCGCCAGCGCCCACTACTACAGTCGGGTCTTCACCTAAGCGACGAATGACAGCAGAGCGGACACTCTTGAGGTCAACGCCGAGATTTTGCAGAACTTTAGCGGCGACACCTTCGCCAGCTTCTGTTAAACCTAAGAGTAAATGTTCTGTGTTGATGTAGTTATTTCCGAGATTATGAGCTTCTCTAAACGACTGCTCGAAGAGGCTTTTAACCTTTGGGGTAAAGGGAATTTCTGGCGGTACGAAGCCAGAACCTCTACCAATAATTTTTTCTACCTCGCGTCGAGCGTCTTTGAGAGTGACACCCAACTCAGTCAGCACTTTGGCAGCAACCCCAGTTCCTTCTCCCATCAAACCCAGGAGAATCTGTTCTGTTCCTACGAAGTTGTGTCCCAGGCGACGTGCTTCCTCCTGAGCGAGCATAATGACTTTGATGGCTTCGGAAGTGAAGTGTTCAAACATAGCGGGTTCTTGCTCCCTTGCTGCTTGGACTTTGGGCGACTTAATAAATCCACCCTGTGAATAAAGTTTTTTGTACTTTCTTAAAGACAATGTATCTTTGTCTGATATTGAGCGACAGTGGTGAGAGCCGTATTGGCTCAGGTGTAGTTGCCGTCATGATTAATTATGGCGCGTTGGCAAGACCCTGGACTCTAGACTCTGACTGAATTTACACTCTATCTAAAGGAATGAACTATGGCTGAGAAAAACGGCTCTAAAGACCAACAACACCCACTTTACAACCGCGATCGCCCCCTCATAAATAATATTCTACAAACTCAAGCCCCTTCAGACCAGGATTTAGCCGAATTAGCTCGGTTAAGAATCCGCTATCAAGGCTTCCCAGGCGCGAGAGATATACAACAGGACTTAGATAAAGTTTTGCAACAATGGGGGTTAACCGAACCGGAATTATTCGAGAAAACCCGACAAATACATCAGGTAGGGGGGATTTATAAGAGTCGGGGGAAACGGGAGGAGCAGGATTGGAATTAGTTAGTGTAATTCGTAATTTTTAAGGCTACGGTGTACACACAAGTCTAAAAGTAGTTGATAAATCTTGTTTTACCCCTCCCTAACCCTCCCCTTGGAAAGGGGAGGGAATTGAATTTCTAGTTTCCCCCCTTTACAAGGGGGGATTAAGGGGGGTAATTCGACTTTTGTCTACACGGTAGCTTAAAAAGAGGGGAAATTAAATCAAAGTCTCCCTTTTTAAGGGGGATTTAGGGGGATCTAAAACGTTTTGCTACCAAGCATAAGAGTTTTTAAGCATCCTTTTAGGAGAATCAAAGACTCGCTCACGAGTATTAAACACTCACGCGCCAGTATCAAAGACTCGCTCACGAGTATTAAACACTCACGCGCCAGTATCAAAGACTCGCTCACGAGTATCAAAAACTCATTCACGAGTATCAAACACTCACGCTCCAGTATCAAAGACTCGCTCACGAGTATCAAACACTCACACGCCAGTATCAAAGACTCGCTCACGAGTATCAAAGACTCGCTCACCAGTATTAAACACTCACGCGCCAGTATCAAAGACTCGCTCACGAGTATCAAAGACTCATTCACCAGTATTAATACTGTGTTGCCGTCAAAGATAGTTACTTGGATTAGAGTAGGAAGTAGGGCAAAGAATCACAAATTACGAATTACGAATTAAATTTCTGACTCGCTCTACTATTTGCCTCACTGCCTCAGCATCAGGTGATTGGATACGCTGTAATATCTCCAAGGCTGGCTGTAAATAATCTAGTGCTTGATTGTAATTTCCCTGCTGTTCTGCCATGCCTCCTAACCACCACAAAGTCATAGCCTTGCCTTGGACATTGCCGATTTGTTCCTTGAGAGCCAGGGATTGGTGAAAAAGGGCGATCGCTTCTTCTATTTCTCCCCTATCGGCTTTGAGTATTCCCAATTGGTGCAACGTCGTTGCCTTGCCTTGGACATCGCCGATTTGTTCATCCAGAGCCAGGGATTGTTGATATAGGGCGATCGCTGCTTCTATTTCTCCGACGTTGGCTTTGAATGCTCCCAAACATTGCAACATCCCCGCCTGACTTTGGACATCGCCGATTTGTTCGCTGAGGGCAAGAGACTGTTCACAAATGGCGATCGCTTCTTCTATTTTTCCTGTATTAGCTTTGAGCATTAACAAATATTTCAACGTTACCACCTGGGCTTGGATATCACCGATTTGTTTACTTAGAGCAAGGGATTGTTCATATAAGGCGATTGCTTCTTCTATTTTTCCTGTATTAGCTTTGAGCATTCCCAAGTTTTGCAACGTCACCGTCTGGCTTTGGACATTGCCGATTTGTTCATAGAGAGCAAGAGACTGTTCACAAAGGGCAATCGCTTCTTCTATTTTTCCTGTATTAGCTTTGAGCATTGCCAAGTTGTTTAACGTTGTCGCTTTGCCTTGAACATCTCCGATTTGTTCATTTAAAGCAAGGGCTTGTTCAAGAAGGGCGATCGCTAGGTTGATTTCTCCACAAGCCTCTTTGAGATATCCTAAGTTGATCAACGTCGTTGCCTGACCTTGGACATACCCGATTTGTTCATTTAAAGCAAGGGATTGTTCAAAAAGGGTAAGTGCTGCGTTTATTTCTCCGCTATTGACTTTGAGAAGCCCCAGTTGGTTCAAAGTTACCGCCTGACCTTGAATATTGCCAATTTGTTTTGAGAAGAAAAAGGATTGTTCATATAAAGCGATCGCTTCTTCTATTTCTCCCCTCTTAGCTTTGAGATATCCCAAGTTGTTCAGTGTTGCCGCCTGACCTTGAACATCGCCAATTTGTTCTGTAAGGGCAAGGGATTGTTGATATAGGGCGATCGCTTCTTCTATTTCTCCTGTATTGGCTTTAAGTATCCCTAATTGGTCTAATGTTGCCGCTTTACCTTGGATATTGCCGAATTGTTCTGTAAGGGCAAGGGATTGTTCATATAAGGCGATCGCTTCTTCTATTTCTCCTGTATTGGCTTTGAGTCTTCCCAAATAGTGCAAAGTTACCGCTTTTTGCATTTTGTCTTCTGGAGGGCAAAGGGCCAGAACTTGTTGATAGTGTTCAAATGCTTGTTCAATTAAACCAAGTTCTTGTTCAGATTTAGCTAATTCATAGAGAACACGATAATTTGCAATAATTTCTAAAGTGCCTTGGGAAACTACAACCGCTTCCCAAAATCGGCTATTCTGATACCATCTAGTTGCTAGAGCTGTAGTAACTTCTACAGCGATGTTGTCTACCTTTCCTCCTAGCGCTAGCCGATGAATTTCTAAGGCTTGTTCTTCAGTTGTGATTTGCGTCTCCTGCCGCCAAAGACGATACAACACCTCAGCAGCTTCTTTATGCAAAGTTTCCCTATCTTCGGGTAACTGCACAGGCAAAATGTGCGGTACTCGTAACGCTTCATCATGACTTACTTCCAACAGCCCCAACGCCACTGCCCGATTAATAGAATCTTCCAAACTGGCAATATTCTTACAAACTGCGGCGAAAGCTTCCCTTGGTACTGGCAACTCAAACACCAAACCCCGCGATAACATCTCCCGCATGGTTTTATCCATCTGTTGCAGCAACGCCTCAGCTAAAACCTGTTCTCGCAACTCCACCGGGTCTGCTGCTAACCGATTTAAAATTGCTGCTTGGTCAACTGTTGTATTTTGCAGAATCTTATCCAACCATTCCAGCAAGCGGGGATTTCCATCTGCTAAGTTTTGCGCCTGGGATTTTAACGCCTCATCCACCTGTGATTCATCACTAAAAGCTTTGAGGCGATTAAACTTTTTTCGCAAATCTGCCCCATGCAGTGCATCTAATGGTTGCTTGTAGAAATACTGCAACTGGGTAAATGCAAAATCGTAACGGCAAGTAATAATGATGCGGTGGGAAGTGTAATTTTCTCTAATTGTCCAAACTAAAGCTTTTAACACCTCTACTGCTTCCGGTTGCAGCACATAGCTATCATTACGAGGTTCTAAATTCCACTCAAAATCATCCAGCACTAATAAAAACGGCTTTGCTTCTTCATGCAACTGCTGGAAAACTCGCCGCAGCCGAAACTTCAATTCTTCATCGTAATTTTGTAAGCTTTTGCGTTGTTCGTTGTCATCCAACTTTTCACTCAAACGACTCACTAAACTACCTTCATCAATTCTCCCCACCCAGACCACACGCTCAAAATTCGGCAGTCTGTCGCACAGCCTAGCCGCTAAACTACTTTTACCTAAACCCCCCATCCCATAAATTAACAACCCAACTTCATCACTTGCTTGTGTCAGCACCCGCAAACAATTTTGCAACTGACGGCGACGACCAACAAAACTCTCCCGCGTCGGGACTTTGACTTTACCAGCCGGGTCTAAAAACTCGGTAGCAACAGAAAGCGGTGGTGCTGGTTTCCGTCCACGAGTCCGCAAGGGTGTAACTAAAGCACTGGGTAACTCCCCTGCTGCATACAGCCGCAATAAATGCCAATCCCGCGCTTTATTCTTAATTAATGTTTGGTAGGTACTAGCAACCGCCTCGGTGATTTGCTTCCCGGCTGACAATTCCCCGTATAATGTAGCGGCGGCTTCTGTAGCATCCGTTTCTAAAACGGCTTGACCCCAACCCAACACCGCTTTTGCACCAGCTTTCAATAATTCTTCCGCCATTGAAGGGACAGAACCAGCCTTTCCTGCTTGTCCTGTGTGACAACCAGAGAGAAAAATCAGCTTCGGTAGTCGGAATTGTAACTCTTGGGAGATATCTTCCGCACTGGCATACTCAGCTTCACCTGTAGGCGTTTCTGTAATAAACCGGGGTTGTCCATCTTGCAAGGTAGCATGACCAGTCAGGTGTAATACATCAAAATAATCTTTGTCGTAACTCTTAACTAAATTACCCAACTCCGACAAACACCCGCTTTCTTCCACTGTCAAAGTTAAAGGTTGTCGCGCCGTCGCTGCAAGAATCTGCGCTTCCTCACCTTCAAAATCCAGCACAGGTGACACATTCAACGGCGAAGTAGCCATAAACAAGACTTGCAAAGCGCGGTTTTCCGGTTCCCCCCCGTCAATAGTCAACTTTCTCACGCTGCTATCCGCCACCCACCGCACAGGAACCACCCCACGCTGCACCAAAAAACCTACGCCATCGTGCAGCACTTCCCAAGGTAGATGTGCTAGTTTTTCAGTTGCGGAAATTGCTAATACAATCCCCTCTCGCCGATATTTGTCTAGTAGGGGTTGTAAGTTGCGATCGCTCCCATCCAACCACTGATACAACCGCCGCCCTGTTACTGTATAATCCTCTGCAAAAGCCGAAACATAGTAATCTCGCTCGGCTAACTTAATCAAGTCAGCGATTTCTGACAACGAGAGCCTTCGGGGCTGATACTCATTAGGATTATCAATAAAGTAGCGTAACTCTACGTAATTCTCAGCAACTAGCTTGAGGTCGATGTGAAGCGAGCGCACGTTCTAAGTCCTAAAACTCAGTAATCCAATCAACTATAACACTCACAACTCACTAAGCTCACGTAAGTTATTACCCCCCCTTAATCCTCACTTGGAAAGTGGGGAAATCAAGAAATTAAGTTCCCTCCCCTTTGCAAGGGGAGGGTTAGGGAGGGGTAAAAAAATTCACTCTTCTAAAATTTGGCTAATTTCTTCTATGGTTGCATCTTCCAAAAGGATGCGTCTACCATTACGCCCGACAATCAATACCTTTTCAATCCGTTTTCCAGACTGATTCGCTTTATACTCCTGATACCACTTGCGGATTTGTTCAGCAATAGCAATTGTTCCCCCCACAATGCCGATAATAGTAGCCACAGTCGCCACTACAGTCTCTTTTTTCGGCGCTTCTGCACTCACCTCATAATTACCCGATATCCCAGGTATTGCTAACAACGCCTCTGTAGCTGCGATCGCATCCTCACCCTCAATAGCCAAACGAATATCCGCCATAAACTTATCCGCAAGTATATTTAAGCAGCTACATTGTATAGTACGGGACAGGTTAGCTTGTGTTTTAGTGTATCTAGCGATCGCTACATATATCCATTAATTATTTTCCCTCATCTCCACTCACCCTGCATCGTAAAAGCCGCCCAATAATACGGTGCAGCATATTTCTGATTACGCCAGATTTCTAACTGCGCGGCTCGTAAGGCGGCGGCGGGTTTTAATCCCTCTTTGAGCATTTTTTTGTAAAATCCAGCCATTAATTCTGAGGTAGCTTGGTCATCTACACTCCATAGACTTACCACAACTCGCGGACTTCCTGCATACATAAATCCTCTAGTTAATCCAATCACACCTTCTCCTCTAATTTCTTCCCCTAGCCCAGTTTGACAGGCGCTGAGTACCACTAACTCTGCTTGGAGGTTGAGGTTGAAAATATCATGCAGGCGCAAGAAACCATTTTGCGGTGTTCCTTGATTATCAAATAGGGATAAGACAACACCCGATAGTTCTGGATTCTGGCTGTTGAGAATGCCATGAGTAGCAAAATGTATAATTTGGTACTGACTTAACTCTTTACTTGTAGCAGTAGTGCGGCTGGCGTTAAAGTCGAAGGCTTGCTTACCTTTGTTAGCTGGTACAAGGGAGAGAATTTGCGCTGCTTCTGTGCGGGTGAAAAGTAGGCGCTCAAAATTAATATCTGAGTTGGTAGCGGCTCTGGTTAGAGCGATGGTATCTGTCGCGGGTAGATTTGATGGTTTAATTTTCCCTTGTAAACGTTCATCATCTCGGCTAAAAACTGGATCTGCGAACACCGCTAACACTTGAGATGCGGGTTGACGTTGCTTATTATCCTGTCTGAGAAGTGCGATCGTAGATGCTGAAGGTAAATGAATGATTTCGTGGTTCGTCAGTAATGGTTGATAATTGCTACTTCCTGGCGTATTCAAGGCTGCAAATGGCACATACTGCAAAGCACCATCACTAACAAATACCAAGCGTTTGTTTCCTAATTGCTGGGCTACAGGTGCAAGTATGATTTGTGACAAAGTTGCTATAGCAGGACTTTCTGTCAGATATGGGGTGGTAATATCTCGCCGCAACTTTTGTACAACGGCTGCTATTTCTGCACGTTTGGGCAATTCGTAGCTGATAATACTTTTATTAGTAACTGCCCAAAGATAACTCCGCTTTTCTCCGAGCGAGTATTCTAAAAGTAGAGTGTTATCGTCTAAAACTTGCTGCTGAATTTGTGCCAATGACAGGGGTTGAGGTTGAGTTAAAGCTGCATAGCGTGGGCTAGTTGTGCGAATTTTGGTTTGGAGTTGATTGTATTGTTCGAGAAGTTCGGCAATTTCCTTGTCTAAAGCCTGAAGTTGTGTTTCGTCATACTTACTAGCCAATAATTTTATGCGTCGTTGTTCAGTTGCATCTAGTTTTTGCCGCAACTCCTGTTCTTGAGTAAGTAACTTTGGTTCTACGCCTTGGCGAATATCTGCCTTAGCTTCTGTCAGCAAGTCTAGAAGACTGCGGGCGCGGGCGCGTTCGCTGGTTTCCAGTGCTAAAGCGTCATAGCCTTGGGATGGTTTTTGCTTGTGCAGTTGCATTAGCAAATCGATGTAGAACTGATAATAATCCTGCACTGTGGCAAAATAGGCTGTGCGGAGTTCTTGAGAGTCAACTTTAGTACGCAGCTTTTCTACTATGCTGATGACTGTTTTCATCTGAGTTAAGGCTGCATCCAGATTTCCTTGATTGGCATGAACTGTAGCAATATGATAAAGAGTTAAAGCTTCTCCTCCCCTATTGCCTACTTGTTGATATAAAGGTAAAGATTTTTGGAAATTATTTAACGCTTTTGGCTGTTCTCCCAAACTGATGTAAATTCTGCCAATGTTGTTGAGGGTAGCTGCTAACCCTAATTTATTTCCTACAGCCTCAAATAAGGGTAAAGACTGGTTAAAGTAATCCAGTGCTTTTTGTTTTTCTGCTAAATCTAAGTAAACAGCACCAATGTTATTTAGACTATTAGCTTCCCCTAATTTGTCTCCTATTTGTTTTCTGAGAGATAGGGATTTCTGGTAATAATTAAGGGCTTTTTGCTGTTCTCGCCCATACAAGTAAACTGAGGCAATGTTATTTAATGTAACTGCTTCTCCTGCTTTGTCTCCCTTTTGTTGATATAAGGGTAGGGACTGGTTAAAATAATCCAACGCTTTTTGCTGTGCGCCTAAATCTAAGTAGATTTTGCCAATGTTATTGAGGGTACGAGCTTCACCTACTTTGTCTCCTACCTGTCGTCTGAGTAAGAGGGACTGATGGAAATAATCTAGTGCTTTTTGCGATTCTTCTAAATCTATGTAAACTGAACCAATATTATTTAGGCTTCGGGCTTCCCTTGTCTTATCTCCCATTTGGCGATTAAGTGACAAGGCTTGATGGAAAAAATCTAGAGCTTTTTGCAATTCTCCCAAATCTGAGTAGACAGCACCAATGTTACTCAAGGTAATAGTTTCCCCAGTTTTATCTCCTAACTGTCGTCTGAGGTTCAAGGTTTGGTTTAAATAACTCAGCGATTTTTGCAGTTCCCCTAAGTCTGAGTAGATTTTACCAATATGACCAAGGGTAAGGGATTGTGATGAGCGATCGCCTAGATTACGATAAAGAGAAAGAGCTTGTTCAAATTTTATCAGTGCTTGTTGTTGAGATGCGGCTGTTCCTTCCTCATATAATTCTTTCGCCTGCTGATATATTTGATCTGCTTTAGCTTGAGTGGGATTTGCTACAGTCGCTTGTCCTGTATATTGAGTATATTGTTCAGCACGGACAACACTGGACTCCGAAAATAATACAATGCTGGCAACCAATGGAAGAAATAGCCATTGTCTCAAGTTAGCCATCTGCCGCATATTTTATTTCCTCTCCACTCGCAGTTCGCAACATCTATTTGAGAATCTCTAAAGTTTAGGATTCCCACTAGAATGCAAAAACTGCTGTTTTGAGATTGGGATTAGTTGACCTAGATCATATTTCACCAAGCATAAAACTTACCAGATATATCAGAACAAGCAACTTTTCAACCTGTACCCATCCCCTGTTCCCTAATATATCTATCTTTTGATGTATTGAAATAAAGAAACCAGTTGCTTGTGACGTTTGTGTGCTTTTAACCACTCTTCACAAGTTTCTGTGACAAGTCGTCTCTCTTCTTGTGTCCAAAATTCCTCTGATTCCCCAGAGGCTAAAATTTTTGCCACTTTTGCAGCTTTTTCAAATTTCACACCGTACTTCACTAACTGGGTGTGAAATAATCTCTCCTTTTCTTCCTGTGATATGAAAAAGTTGCCTTTCATGAGCGGTAGGGCTTTAAAGAACTAATTTTGTACTATTTGGTTAGAGAATCAATTTATAATTATTATTTTGCTCATTGTTAAGTTTTTTTAACTTCTATCAAAGGATATATGAGTAGATATGCTTAATATTTTCTTTAGAATTAGGGATATGAGAGAGATAATAATTCATTGCTTCCTCTTTTCCCTGATCAGCCAGGTGATACACCTTCCTCGAAAGGACGAATAATGGGGGGTGCTGGTGTCACTTCTGGTTGAAAGATACCCTGTAAAGCTTGTTCCAAAGTCTGAGCCATGACGATGCGGTTTTCGTAAGCTACGACTACCCGCACCAATGTTGGTAAGCTATTTTGCGTTGCCTCTAAATAAATTGGCTCAACGTATAACAGAGATTGTTCGATAGGAATTACTAACAAATTTCCTTGAATTGCTCTAGAACCCTGACGATTCCATAAAGAAATTTGTTGAGAAATTACAGGATCTTGGTTAATACGTGCTTCAATTTGCTCTGTCCCGTATACAAGGCGTTCTTTAGGAAAGTTATACAGTAACAACTTACCGTAATTCTGCCCATCTGATCGCGCTGCTAACCAAGCAATTAAGTTCGTCCGTTGTTTGGGGGTGTAGGGTAGTAATAAGAGAAATTCCTCTCTACGAGAGGCTTCGCCAACAAAGGGAACGGTGGGTAGGCTGGTAATCAAATAATAAGGTTCTACTGGACGGGGTTTATCACCATAAATTTCGTTAGGAATTTGCCACTGGTCTTCTCGGTTGTAAAATACTTGGGTGTCGGTCATATGGTAAGTTGATAACCGCTCAGATTGAATTGAGAAGTAATCTAGAGGATAACGGATATGACTGCGTAGAGAAACTGGCATATCACTCAGTAGTCGGAACATCTGAGGAAATATATTCGACCAAGTGGCAATGATAGGATCTGACCTATCCGCAATGTAAAATTTTACGCTACCGTTATAAGCATCAATAACTACTTTGACAGAGTTACGAATGTAATTAATCCCGTCACTATTTGGATCTGAGTAAGGATAGCGATCGCTTGTGGTATAACCATCAATAATCCAATACAAATAATTATTGCCAGGAAATGCTGAACCAGCTTCAGCCGCAACTAAATAAGGGTCACTATCAAATTTGATAAAAGGTGCGATCGCCCTAATCCTATGCTTAATATTACGGCGAAATAATACCTTTGTCTGTGGTAAAAAATCCCGTGTAAACAACATCTGCCAATCTTTTAAATACATGGCAAATAGTCCCCGCCGCCAACCATTACCAATAGTTACACCACCCAAACCATCATAGCTATTGTAAGTATTATCACTGCCGCTTGGGTAGTCTAATTCTCTCACACTTGTACCAGTCATGACATAGCTATTAGTAATTTCACCGTAATAAATCCGGGGTTGACCAATGGGAATGCTGTTACGAACTTCTTCATTGGAAGTAGTCAGCGCACCTTGATTATTTCCCGCAATATCTTTGACAAAATATTCCGGTAGTCCACCTGCACCAACAGTATTCACTGGACTCATGGTAAAGCCATAGCCGTGGGTATAAATTAAATGTTGGTTTATCCAGGTTTGCGCCTGTTGTGGAACTGCACTGTAATCTAGTTCTCTGGCTGCAATTAATACCTGTCGCCGTTCTTTTTGTTCGTTTGCTGTGTCTCCTGCTAATGGCTGAGGAGGGGAAGCTGGTCTACTTGCTGATGTTTCTGTGTTTAGAGTGTAGCGGTCAATATCTGCGTCAGGAAAGCGATAGTAAGGGCGAAATTGTTGTAGCTGGCGATTAGTGTCTAATAATGGTCGTTGATCCCACAACCTAATGTTGCGAATTGTTAAATCATTGGCTCGGATATCAGCAGTGGTTAAATTACCTTGGGGATTAAAGGTTTTAGCATCAATTGTTTCTAAATCAAATGCTTGCCTAGTTAAGTTAATTGTATGTTGAATATAGGGTTGTTCTCGTTGTAATTCGTTGGGCTGAACAATTAAATACTGGACTACTGTAGGTAAGACATAGCCAACAGCAACGACCAGCGACAAATAAATGCTTAATCCGTAAAATGCAAATTGACGATGCTGAGACTTAGACCGCCAAAAAATCGTCCGCCACAATAAGTAGAAAGCGATCGCCAATCCAAGACCACACAAAAGGTTATAGGCTGGTAACTGTACAGTCACATCTGTATAACTAGCGCCATAACTCACCCCACGGGGAGAATAAACCAATTCATAACGACTCAGCCAATAACTAAAAGCCACCATCAACATTAATAAGCCACTTATACCTAAGAGATGACGTTGCTGTTGGGGTGAAAAACCAGGAAATATGCCTTGGCTGAGACTATCTGCGGAGAGGAGATATGTAAGAGTAACAGCAATAAACCCATACAACAACATTCCCATCAGCCAAAGTTCTAGTAATTCCCAAAATGGCAGGGAAAATATATAAAAGCTGATATCTTTTCCAAATAGAGGATCGTTATTATTGAAGGGGGTAGGGGAAAAATAAGCTAAAACCTTTGCCCAGTTGTAAAACAAAATTGTCCCAAACACCACACTCAGGATAATGGCGATCGCTCTTAAGGCAAATTGTGAGTAAATTAGAATAGCGATCGCTACACTAACAATTAAACTTATATATAAAACTTGAGCAGTAAGCTGTATGCCAAGTTCCCAGATAGTTTCTAAGCGGAATGGGGTAATTATAGGTAAATTATTCTTATTAAATGCTGGATACCAGTAGGAAAGAGCGATTTTGCCGTAGTGAACTAGGATTAACCCTGCTAACAAACTTAAAGTTACAGTTAGGGGTAATAGCGATCGTAATCGAAAAGGTCGCATTCGTCCATCAGTTACCGGAGCCGCATTCATCCTAGAATATGAGGGACTAAGATAGTTTTTTAGTCCCTCACTCAAAGCTGCTTCTTCTTGCCTAACTTCCGCAATCTTCAAAGACTGGGGATACTTCAGCCGTTGCGCCAAAGCTAAATTTCCCCACAGGTAAGCAGCAGTGACACCCGCAGCGACTACCCATAAAAATCCACGACTAAACAGCCGCAGGAGAAATACTTGCAGATAGCCAACTTCTTGAAACCAGAGGATTTCCGCACCCAAGCGCGAACTTAAATCCAAGAACAACCAAAGTCCTACAAAGACTATTAACAGTCGAAAGCACCATTTCCAAGACATTCTTTGGCAGCCAAATTAATTACTCTTTCCTTAGTTCCTTACCTATTATGAATTTATCTAGTAATTATTTTGCTGGATTAAGTCAATCTTTAGCTTATACTTGCTAGACATAAGGCAGGGGTGAGCAATTAATAACTACTAACCACTGACCACTGACAACTGACCATCTACCATGCTAAGTAGCGTTGACCGTTTATTATTTGTGCGGCGAGTCCCAATTTTTAAAGAATTGCGGGATGATTTTATTGTGCGGCTGACCTCGGTGATGCACGAATTGCAATTCCCCGCTAATCATACGATTTTTAGACAGGGGGAAGAGGGGCGATCGCTATATATTATTGTTTCTGGTAGAGTCAGAGTACATATTGGCGATAAACAACTAGCTGAAGTAGACCAAGGTAAATACTTTGGCGAAATGGCAGTATTTGATACACAGCCGCGTTCCGCTTCTGTGACCACTGTAGAACCTTGTGAATTTTTGGAACTAACACAAGAGCAACTATATGATGCGATCGAAGAAACACCTGAAATCGCCGTCAACATTATTCGGGAACTATCTCGCCTAATTCGCCACCTCAACGATAACGTAAATATGTCTACATCAAGCTCTAGATGAAATAGCTTTTTTACTAGCAAAAAAAGACACCACAAAGCTTAAGCTTTTGTGGTTAGTCTGAAAGATTACATTATATTTCTAACACCAATTCGTCGAATTTATAGACTCTTTCCGAAATTACGAATTACGAATTGGTTACTTTTTTACCGCTTAGGCGTATTCAAACCACGGCGCTCAAGCAATTGCCGCACCTCTGGGCTAGGTGTATAGTTATAGCCATAGGATGAGTTTTGAGAATCATCCATAACTTGAGGTGTCAGAAGAACAATCACTTCCCTACGTTCATTAGTCCTGCTTGTTTTTCTAAAAAGCGAACCAATTAATGGGATATCACCTAGAATAGGAATTTTTGATACAGTTGTTCTATCTTGGTCTTGAATGATACCAGACAGAATCAAAGTTTGACCATCACGTAGACGAATTAAACCTGAATTTAAAGATCGTTCAGATACCAAAAAGATTGTTTGGCTATTACCAGAAACACTTAGTACAGCTGAAGATTGTGGCGCTTTGACAACAGGAGCCACTGATAATGAAACAAAACCATTATCATCAATCCGATCAATCTTCACAGCTAGGGTTAAACCTACGTCTGTTTTCTCTGCTGTAACGGTTTGTGTAGAAGTACCATCACCGCGAGTTGTTTCACTCTTGATATTGCCGACTACTTCCTGGGTGAGTTTAACATTAGCGGTTTGACCTTCTTGTACAATCAAGGTTGGGTCAGTCAATATCTTAGCGTTGCCACTTGTAATTTGAGCTTGCAAACTAGCTAAAAGACGTTTAGGGAACTGATAGAGTGTTGGTAAGCTATATGTATAAGTACTAGGAGTACCAGGAGTTGTTGTTGTTTGAAAACCATAGCTAGTAGGTTGACCAGTAGCCGGATTAATAGCAGTTGGTACAACTGAAGTGGTACTTGTTCCTGGGGTTCCTTGAGTAAATGCGGTAAGCCCTGGTTGTGTTGGATTAGAACTTACACCAGCACTAGGTAGCCCTGTATTTGGATCTGTTTGGTTAAGAAAAATATTTGCACTACTCACTGGGTTAGTAGTCGTGGGTGTACTGGTGACACTGTTGGCTACTTCACTACCAGTTGCAGGTCTAGAACCACCAAAATTAAAGGTTGCTGCACCACCATCAACAGAAAAGTAATTGTTACCAATACCAAAAGAGAAGCTACTGTTATAAAGTTGATCTCCTGTTAGGTTAACATCAACAATTTTGACATTAACCACTACTTGACGGCGACGAATATCTAACTGAGTTAATTGAGTAATTGCCATCTCAACTAGCTTTGGAGAACCAATTAGTGTAAGAGAGTTTGTCCGCTCATCTCCAAGTGCCTGTAATCCTCTTAGTAAAGGCTTCGAGTCTTGAAAATCAATCCTTTGAGTTTCAACTCTAGTTTCTGTGGTTGTCTGCGTTTGCGTAATAGGTGCAATCCCAGTTCCTACAGGTACGGCATTTACGTTAGTTACTTGTCGTTCTCTACTGACAGCAGTTTCAGCACCTAAACCAACTAGGAAGTTCAAAGCCACTCCCACATTTACCTGATTGAGTCGCAGATTCCGCATCACTACATCGCGGGTGGAATTAGGCAGTTTCGGCCCTACAAAAATTGTTCTGTTACTGCGGTTAGCTTCTAAACCACTCAGACGCAAGACGTAATTAAACACATCTTGCACTGGCTCATTTTCTATATCTAAAGAAATCGTTTGCTGAATTGGCTGTGCGTCTTTACCAGCATCTCCACCGATATAAGCTAAGTTGAGATTAGCCGCACGGGCGAGCAATGATAAAACTTCCCTAATTGGTGCATCGCGCAACACCAGACGAGGTACACGTTCTTGAGTACCTAAATCAATCGTACTAGGAGAGGCATCAGTGGCAGAAATGGCTATGTCTCCAACTGGTGGCGCAACAGCTCTAGGTAAGAATGGTGGTGCTTGGCTTAATGGCTGTCCAGGTGCAGCAGGTTGAGCTGGTCTACCATCAATTGTTACTTCTGGGTTGGGTATAAGTACGTTAGGTACTGCACCAGTTTGAGCAGGTGTGGTAGCTGGTGGTGTTGTCGAAACTGGCGGTCTGGGGATGACTGGCGCTGAGACTGTAGTACCTGATGATGGTGTGATGCTCAGAGTAATACTATCTTGTTGGCGTGTGACAGGTTGGCTCATTGGCGCATCGTTGTCACCTGTAACAATTACACGAATACTATTAGCATCTAATTGCACAACCTCAACAGAAGCAATTCCCGGTGCAGGTTTGTCTTGACGGAAGTTGTTACCTTGTCGCAGTCGTAGTTGCGTATTAGTAACATCTGCAACTAAAGCTTTGCCTCTTTTTGTTGTAAAAACCTGTGGACGTGAACCAGTAGAAGTTTTTAAGACAACGCTCAGTCCACCATCACTAGGACTTACCTTTACTTCTGTAACTTGGGTTGTTTGCGCCCATGCTGGTTGTGCTGCCAAAAATACGCAAGCAGCAGTACCCAAAATTAAGCTATTACCGTGAACGTGTTTCACAGTTCATTCCTCACCTGATAAAGTCTTTTAAACGAAAATAAAGTTATAAGTGCTGTTAGCGGTAGCGGGGCGTTTAGCCTGTGCTGAGTAGTGAGTTATGTTAGCGGTAGCGGCGCGTTTAGCGCGTGCTGAGTAATTATCTTCTCCTCATCTCCCTCATCTCCCCTATTTCCCGGTTGGTGAATCTCGAATACGCTCGATTACCGCTAGTCGAACCCCATCCCTACTTCTTCGGTGCTGCCTTAGCCGCAGCTGCCAATTCCTCAGAACTCAGAGGCATTAAAGCTTGTAGTTGAAAAGATGTGGTGATTGGTGCAGGGCCTATTCTGCGTATGGGTTTGCCTGACCTATCAGTGGCTTGAATCGATGCTAGTGCTGATTGATAGTCTCTAACTATTAATAAAGGCTGCAAACGCTCTATATTACGAAGAATTGATTGGGTTTGCTCATAAGTGCCAACAATCTCTATATTCACGCTAGTACGCTTCAGTTTGCCGTTAACTGCTACTCCTAAGGAACTATCAGTGATAGGTTCTGGTTTTTGTATAGCAGGCACAAACTTTTGTAGTTTAGCCCTAACTGCATTAGGAGGAACTTGAGCATTACCAGCTTCTACTAGTCGGTTCAAATCTAAAAGCAGGGTATCTAAGGTTTTTTCATCAGCAAATAAAGCTAAAACCTGTAGTTTTTGCTGTTTTGCTTGGGCTAGTTCCTCTGTTACCTTGCCTTTTTGTCTGACAGTGGCTTTTTTTTGAGTAACTTGACTTTCTAATTCGCTGCTTTGGGTTTGCTTTTGCTGATAAGCATCCCAAGCTGGCATTACCATATTTAGCAGCATATACAAAGCGCCTAATAGACCTAGTACACCTACGATAAGACCTATAATTTTAGGTGTAAAAGTTATACCAAAGACTACTGGATATGGTGACGCACCAGCATCTAATTCAGCAGCCTGTTCGGCGAAATTCAAATCATCACTCAGCGTCATCTTGTAATGACTCCTGTTTTTTGCATAGCACGAATCCTAGTTACCAGCCCTACAGTGCCTTTCTGCTCTAGCTCCCGAATTAATTCAGATGCAGGAACGTCACTGAGGCTAGATTGAATAGTATATTTAACTACTTGAGGTGGTTTAATTTGTACCCCGTTAGCACCACTACTGGGTGGTAATGGTGCGTCTACTAGGGTAGCTGTAGTAATTTTGCTTTCCGATGATTTGAGGAAGCGGGATTGTTGTAGAACTAATAAAAAGTCGTTGACATCGTTGAAGGAACGAGCCAATCCTGTAATTTCTATCCCGCCTGCCGGATTACTAGGGGCTTCGCCCTGTGCTGGAGGAGTAGGTGGTGTTTGTTTAACATTTTCTATTTGTACTGATGCAGGAATGCGATCGCGCAAATCTTCCAACATTGCCGACCAAGGGCGAATTTGGTCAAATACCGTGACTAAACTTTTAGTTTCGGCTTGGACAGCGTTAGTCTGTTCCTTGATTTTGTTAATGCTGGCGATTTCTGTATCTAGTTTCTTGCTTTCATCTTCAAGTAATGCGATCGCCTGTTCTAATTCACTGGTTTTCGTTTGTATAAACCACAAACCACCACCTACAAACATCGGCAGACAAAGACCTAAACCAACTCCCAAATATATAGGTGTTAAGTTCCCAGTCGGCAGTTTGACACCTGATTTTTTTTGTTCACCTTTAGGCTGGTAAGCTGGGCGGTCTTTGAGAAAGTTAATATCTAATCCATACATTCTCTTTTACCAATTCTCTACAACTTTGAAATTTGCGTTTTGTAGCTTTAGCTTCTCTTTTAGAGACGCTACCGCGAACCCGTAGGGTATTTTGAATTTTGAATTGGTATCACACCTCCCGCATCCCTAAACCAAGGACTATTCCTAAACCAGAACGTTGTGTAGAGGGATACTTTGCTTCATCAACTTGCAAGGACAAAGACCCGATAGGATCTATTTGATTAGTGGGAATACTTAAGCGTTGAGTAAAAAACTCATTAAGTTGCTGTAAACCACCACCAGGCCCACCTAATAGAATCTGGACGATTTCTAAGTTTTCACTTTGATTTAAGTAAAAATCTATAGAACGGCGTAACTCATCTGTCAGTTCTCCCAAGATACGCAACACACCAGCCATAGCAGGGTCGGTTTCTGTCATCCCAGTTCTATCACCATCACCAGAATTTACAGGAATTACCATTTCCTGTAAGATTTCCATGTCTCGTGATGTAGGCAAACTCATTGCTCTGGCATAAGCCATTTGCATTTGATATGTACCAATGGGGACAGTACGGGAAAATTGGGGAACCCCGTTAATAATGATGGCGATTTCTGTACTGTCGAACTCGATGTCAACTAGTACTGTTGCTTCTTGCGGCCCAAATTGTCGTAGTTGATCACGAATTGTCCGAATTAAAGCAAAACTATTGATTTCCAGTACGCTAATTTGTAAACCTGCTTGCTCAAAAGTTCTAATATATGTATCTGTTACCTCCTTGCGAGTAGCAACTAAAAGTACTTGTACCTTCTCAATGCCGTCCTCATCTACAAAGTACCCAAGTTTTTGATAATCTACATCAGCTTCCTCACGGGGATAAGGCAAATACAAACCAGCTTCGTGGTTTAACACCATATCCCGTAATTCTTTATCATCCAACTCTGCTGGTACAGGTATGATGCGGACGATCGCATCCCTTCCAGGGACACCAGTTGCTACACTAGATACTTTGATTTTGCTTTCAGCCAGCGCCTGCTGAATTAATTGCGCCATTGCTGGAGGATCGGTGATTTGACCATCACTGACAATTCCTTCGGGAACTGGAACCGATGTCAAAGATTCGAGTTTCAAGCCTTGGCGCTGCTTGCGTAGTTGAACTACATTCACCCGTTCTGGTGCAATTTCTACACCCACCCCTCTATGAGATTTTCCAAACAGACTACTGAAACTTTTCACCACACTGATCCCTACCAACTTGCTAAATTAAAAATTTTAAATTTACTTAAGTGGTCATTGGTCAATAGTCATTAGTCATTAGTTCAAGATTCAGAGCAATACAGCAAAAATTAGAAACTATTGACTGTGGACTATAAATTTAATGACTCTGCAAAGTTGTTTGATTTAGCCTATAATCTCGACAATTCTGCATAAGGTTTTGTCCTTAATCAAGCGTAAAAATACTGGTAAAATGATTGAACTGCGAAAATTTAAGAAATTTATTGCTTGTGCGCTGCTCGGTTTAATATCCACTTGGATGGTTAGTTGCGGCACAGGAAATGTGAATACAAACACACAACAAAACGCTTCGGGAGGAGCAAGTATTGAGTTTTGGACTATGCAGCTCCAACCTCAATTTACTGACTACTTCCAAAGTTTGATTAAGAATTTTGAAACTCAAAATCCTGGTATAAAGGTGAACTGGGTTGATGTACCTTGGGCGGCTATGGAGAACAAAATTTTAACAGCTGTCTCCGCAAAAACGCCACCTGATGTAGTTAACCTCAATCCAGGTTTTGCTTCTCAACTAGCAGGACGAAATGCTTGGTTGGATTTGGATACAAAAGTTCCAGAAACGGCGCGTTCCTCCTATTTACCCAATATTTGGCAAGCCAGCACTTTGAATGGTAAAAGTTTTGGCATCCCTTGGTACCTCACAACGAGGCTAACCATTTATAACACTGATTTATTAAAACAGTCAGGTATCAGTACACCACCTGCTACTTACGTGCAATTAGCACAAGTGGCGCAACAAATTAAAGATAAGACAGGGAAATACGCTTTTTTTGTCACTTTTGTACCGCAGGATTCCGGTGAAGTTTTAGAATCTTTTGTGCAGATGGGAGTTACTTTAATAGATGCTGAAGGTAAGGCAGCTTTTAATTCACCGCAAGGGAAAGCTGCGTTTCAGTATTGGGTGGATCTTTATAAGAAAGGGTTATTACCTAAAGAGGTTTTAACTCAAGGTCATCGTCATGCAATTGATTTATATCAATCTGGCGAAATAGCCTTTTTATCTTCTGGGCCAGAATTTCTCAAAAACATTGCTACTAACGCTCCAAAAATTGCTCAAGCTTCGGCGATCGCACCACAACTGACTGGCGATACTGGTAAGAAAAATGTGGCTGTTATGAACATCGTTATTCCGCGCGAAACAAAACAACCTGATGCAGCAGTAAAATTTGCTTTATTCGTTACTAATGATGAAAATCAATTAGCCTTTGCTAAAGCTGCAAATGTTTTACCATCAACAACCAAAGCATTAGCTGATAGTTATTTTAAAAATGTTCCAGCTAATGCTTCAACTGTAGAAAAAGCGCGAATTGTCAGCGCCCAACAACTACAACAAGCAGAAATTCTCACCCCCAATTTAAAGGATATTAACAAGCTACAAAAAGCAATTTATGAGAATTTACAAGCTGCAATGTTAGGAGAAAAAACAGTAGATAAAGCTGTAGAGGATGCGGCGCAAGAATGGAATAATCGCTAGGAAATACAGAGCAGTGCGGTCTAGCCTTTACCCTAGTGGAGCAACTGCAATGAGGTAAGAGGGTTTGAGCTTATCGTATTTTTAAGAAGCTCATCCTCTGGTACATTCATGGCTTTAATTCAATTATGCTGTGTCAATTCTATATGGCTATAGCATGGCTGTATTTAAGCTAAGTTAGACTGTATTTTCGGGAAAATTACTCAGTAATATCTATAATGAGAGGCTAATTGCTCAGGAGTATTTTATGCAGAGGAAATACTCCTGAGCCTTGTTGTTTTCGAGAATTTTTAGGGAACTCTATAAAGGGATTTAAGCTTACAAATCGTAGATATTAAATTATCAATGAGTAATTTTTCCTTGAAACTACTTCAAGTTTGGCGACCCCATCGCCTTCTCAGATGTTCAATAGGATTGAGCTTACTATTTGGTATCAGCGCGATCGCTACCAGTTGCACAATAGCTGATTCTCAAAACTCTCGCCAAGTTGGGACAACCTCTGCGACTAGTGCAGAAATCACACAGCGTTTGCGGGTAGTAGTGATTCCAGCCCAAAGCCAAGAGGAGCAGGAAAAGAAACTACAACCTTTAGCTGAGTATCTAGAAAAAATCCTAAAAATGCCAGTAAATTTCCAAACTACTAAGGATTACGATACTGCGGTAGAGCTATTAGCGAAAGAAGAAGCAGATATGGCTTATTTAGGAGCATTAACCTACATTAAAGCACGCAATCTCAATCCTCATATTCAGCCTCTAGTTATCCCGATCAATCAAAGCACTGGACGACCTTGGTACAATAGCGTGATCGTTGCCAATACGGCTAAGGGTATCAAGTCATTAAAGGATTTGCAAGGTAAACGCTTTGCCTTTGTGAGTCCATCTTCCACTTCTGGATTTTTGTTACCCATGATTGCTTTGCAAAGCCAAGGAATTTACCCCAAACGGGACTTTACGAAAATTCGCTATGCGGGAAGTCACGACAAAGTTGAGCAGGAATTGACAAATGATTTAGTTGATGCGATCGCTGACGATAAAGCCGCCTTCTTACGGAGTCAACAATCAGGAAAACTCCCTGCTAGTAAGTACAAAATTATTTGGGAATCTGACCCCATACCATCACCCCCGATTGTCATCAACGACAAGAAGTTATCACCAAAACTCATCAAACAACTACAGCAAGCTTTAATTGATGCACCAGTAGGGACTTTGGATGTAATGGGGACACAATCTGCTGGCTATACTTTAGCCAAAGATGCGGATTTTGAGCAAGTACGGCAAATTTATACTCGTCTGCAATCGGTAAAAGTAGCTGAAAAATGAAGATAGTCACTAAGTTTATTGCTTCGACAGCGATTTCTGTAAGCTTAGTAAGTGTATTGCTAGGGGGAAGTACACTTTTAATTAAACAGATAGAAAAATCTGTAACTCAAAGCCGCGATCGCACTAATCAAGCAGTTCTTCTCACTCAAAATTTGCAGCTTTCCCTAGAAAAACAAACTTCGGTCTTGAAGAACTATCTCTTACTAAATCGTAATCCCACAGATATAGCTAGCTATCAGCAGGAAATGTCCAATTTCTTGGCAAATTTGGCAGCATTAGAACAGTTACTTCCAGATGTAAAACAACCTAATGTGGTGCGTCGTCGCCATCAATTTCTTGTGCGCTTAGTTGAGGATTTAAAAAACCAAACAGGTTCTTCAACAGTGCAAATACAAGAAGATGTTAAAGCTATTAACTCATTTCAAAATGACATTCAGTTCTTTCTTAATGCGCTGGTTGAAGAAGTTCAGCAACAAGATACTGTTACCCATCAAACTGCCGAGCAATTCCAGCAAAATGCTACCATTGCCACCTATGGTTTAATTGGCGTAGTTTTGCTAATTTTTATCGCTCAGTTTGCTCTTACACTAT
Source organism: Nostoc sp. MS1 (assembly GCF_019976755.1). Lineage (NCBI taxonomy): Bacteria > Bacillati > Cyanobacteriota > Cyanophyceae > Nostocales > Nostocaceae > Nostoc > Nostoc sp. MS1. The sequence continues at coordinate 2,493,060 of NZ_AP023441.1, read as the reverse complement.
TACCAGTCATTCGCTCGATTCAAGCCCTGCAAATTGGAGCAACAAAACTTGGTAGTGGCAATATGGACTACCGTTTAAATATTCGCACTGGCGATGAAATTGAACAACTGGCAGAGGAATTTAACCAAATGGCAGCCCAGTTAGCTTCTTACTATACTTCACTAGAAGAAAAACGCGCCGCCGCCGATTTAGCTAACCAAGCCAAGAGTGAGTTTTTAGCGAATATGAGCCATGAACTGCGTACTCCTCTTAACGGTATTCTTGGTTATGCTCAAATCCTCAACCGCTCCCAAACTTGGGGCGAAAAGGAACGTAATGGTATTCACATTATCTACCAATGTGGTTCTCATTTGCTGACGCTGATTAATGACATCCTCGACCTTTCAAAAATTGAAGCCCGCAAACTAGAATTGCAACCACAAGATATTCATTTGCCATCTTTATTACAAGGAATTGTGGAAATTGTGCGTATTCGAGCAGAACAAAAAGGCATTGAATTTGTCTATTTGCCGGATGCAAACTTACCAGAGGGTATCAAAGCCGATAGTAAAAGGTTGCGACAAGTTTTAATTAACTTATTAGGAAATGCTGTCAAGTTTACCGAAAAGGGGAAAGTAAAATTTATAGTCAAGCAGATAGATAATTTTCTGCCAGACAATCGGTCTTTATCTACTACTAAACTTATTTTTCAGGTTAGTGATACAGGTATTGGTATTAGTCCAGAATCTTTAGAAAAAATCTTCCTGCCTTTTGAACAAGTTGGTGATGAGAAACGTCATTCTGAGGGAACCGGACTTGGACTTGCTATCAGTAATAACATTGTTAATTTGATGGGAAGCAAAATTCAGGTTACAAGTCAGTTAGGAGTTGGTAGCACTTTTTCCTTTGAGTCCGAGTTTCCCTTAGCGGTAGAATGGCAGCATCGTGCATTGACTACCACTGGTCAAGAATTAGTCGGCTATGAAGGCGAACTAAAAACAATTTTAGTCGTAGACGATAAATGGGAAAACCGCTCAGTAATTGTCAACTTACTAGAACCACTTAGTTTCACTGTAATAGAAGCAGAAAACGGTGAGGATGGGTTGCATAAACTTACTCAAGTCAAACCAGATTTGATCATTACTGATTTGTTAATGCCTATCATGGATGGGTACATATTTTTACAGCAAATCCGGCAATCAGCCATCTTTAAATTAATTCCAGTGATTGTATCTTCTGCATCTGTTTCGACAATGGATCAACAACAGAGTTTAGATGCTGGTGGGGATGCTTTTTTAGCGAAGCCTGTGGAGGCAGAAGAATTATTCAGGCTATTGCAAAAACATTTACAGATCACTTGGAAATATAAATCATTAGCATTTATTAATGCTGAGTCATATGTTGGACAAAATCATAGTGATACCAAAACTGTCACATCAGAGCTAATTTTACCCACGATAGAAGATTTAACAGAGTTACTGGGACTTGCCCAACAAGGGCGATTAAAAAAATTAGTGGCGGCTGCTCACAACTTGGAGCAGAAAAATCCACAGTACACTGAATTTGTTGGACATATTGTGCAACTCACCAAGGGTTTTCAAGTGGCAACAGTAGAAACTTTTATTCAGGAATCTATCAAGAAGTTAAATCATATTTGAAGGAATACATCATGAAAGAATCTGAATTGATTTTAGTAGTAGATGATACGCCTGCAAATTTGGAAGTGCTGTCTGAAGCACTGACTGATGCAGGTTTTGAAGTAGCGATCGCCACTGATGGCGAACGAGCAATCAAACAAGCCCAATGTAGTTTACCTAGCTTAATTTTGCTTGATGTGATGATGCCTGGTATTGATGGGTTTGAGACTTGCCGTCGTCTTAAAGCTTCTACCATTACCCAAGATATTCCCATCATCTTCATGACAGCTTTGTCTGAAACTAATGATAAAGTTCGTGGGTTTAATCTCGGCGCTGCTGATTATATTACCAAGCCTTTTCAAGAAGCCGAACTAATTGTTCGGGTGCAAACGCAATTGAAATTGCGTAACTTCCACCAAATATTAGAGCAGCAAATTACTGAACGTACCGCAGAATTAACAGATGCTTTAAGACAATTGCAAAGCTCACAACTTAAGTTAATTCAATCAGAAAAAATGGCAACTTTAGGGCAATTAGTAGCAGGAGTTGCCCATGAAATTAATAATCCAGTGAGTTTTATTCACGGTAATCTCGAACACATGGAGGGTTATACTCAAACGCTGCTAAATTTTCTGCAACTCTACCAAAAGCATTATCCTGAGCCTGTTGATGAAATTCAAGAACAAGCAGAAGAACATGATTTAGAATTTTTGCAAGAAGATGTAGTTAAAACTCTTGCTTCCATGAAAATAGGGACTCAACGTATCCGCGAAATTGTGCGATCGCTCCGTAATTTCTCCCGTATGGATGAAGCCGAATTTAAAGCTGTTGATATTCATGAGGGTCTTGATAGTACCATTATGATTTTGCAACATCGCTTAAAAGCCAAACCGGAATATCCACAGATTAGGGTAATTAGAGAATATGGCAATTTGCCTTTAATTAAATGCTATGCCGGACAACTCAATCAAGCATTTATGAATATTTTGGCAAATGCGATCGATGCCTTGGAAGAAATGAATGATCATCGCAGTTATAAGGAAATTCAGCATAATCCAGGGTGCATTGTCATTCGTACATCTGTAGTTGATTCACAATCGATAGAAATTAGGATTACTGACAACGGCCCTGGCATACCAGAAGAAATTCAACAACGCATCTTCGATCCCTTTTTTACAACAAAACCTGTGGGCAAAGGAACAGGTATGGGTATGTCTATTACCTATCAAATCATCACGGAAAAACATAACGGCAAGTTAGAGTGTTTCTCAAAACCTGGAGAGGGAGCGACATTTGCAATTCAAATTCCTATCTATCAGCAAGTCCATGAGGTAACGGCTTTGTCAAAACAATGCCTTTAAGCAAGAAATGATACCAATTCAAAATACCCTACGGGAAGCAAGCTACAAAATTCAAAATTAAGAAAGTGATACGTAGCAAAGATTTGGGCGTTTGCATCTGTATCATATTTTTTGTGAAATGGTATGAGATGATGACCTATAAATTAATAAAAAATCCCTTCTACTTTCAATCATTAGGAGGGATAAATATAGGAATCCGGTTTAATTCCTGAACTACTCGTAGAGAGAGGGAACACTTAATACAGGACAGGTAAGTAGGTCGGCGTAAATAATTATTGTTGTAATAAGGCAGGGAGCAGGGAGCAGGGGAAGAAAGAGTTTGAGCCTGATTTACTTTTCTTTACATAGTTTGGTTTTATTGCGCCGACTTAGGTAAACGGGAATAAAAATGTACAGAGTTTTTTATGGCTACGCCACGCTACGCGAACAGTAATCAAATATGAGTTCCATATTAAAGAAATTGCATTGTTAGGACTTACGCATGAAAACGAGACCTCAAGGCTTTGGACAAAGGGAAAGGACAAAGGGAAAGAGCCTTCACAACTCCTACACCCAGTCTTAACTGACAATCTTGGTGCGTAAGTCCTGAATTTGTTACTTCTGCGATGAAGAACCACCTTGTCGGGGATAAGGTGAATCAACAAAACCTAACTCAAACAACTGCTGATAAGCTTTCTTGCCTAAATCTCTGGTGGGGTTTTGACTCTTAATAATCTGGACTAACAAAGGTACGGCTAATTCTGGTTGATTTTGGGCGCGATGTACCAATGCTAATTGATAGGTGGCTTCATCCCGCTTTTGCGCTGTTAAGAAAGCTTTTTGACGTTGAGAATCGGAAACTCTATTATCAATACCGGAAAAACTAGAGTTTAAATCTTGATAGAAATTCGATAACTGATTGTATACCTGACGTGCTTCTTGGAGTTTTTTGGCAGCCAAGGTGTAGTCTTGAGCAGCAACGGCTTGTTCTGCTTCTTTCATTAAACGTTCACCACCTTCAAGACTCAGTAGGCTGTTATTTTGAGATGTGGGACGCAGATTATTAGGGCTATTGGGGTCAATAGGCTTCGCTTGTTGAGCATTCACGGGAGATGCAAGCATCCCAAGGGCTGCTATCACCGATAGGGAAGTCAAACGAATTACAGAAGCAGGGGCCGCAAAGTTCATGGGGTCAATTTGTGCAACAACTATTTAAGAAACAGGACAATCTAGAGAAACTTCGGGTATCTTAACTCTGTTTGTGTTTTTAACCAAATCAAGTTACGTACTGAGTTTCTTTGATTTAGACAGAAAATCGGTTTAATAGAGTTCCCATAGCCCGTGCATTAACCACAATCGCTTCTATGAACGACCGTAACAATTCCTCTGATTTTTCAACCACAGGTGTATCAGCAAGCAACTTGGGATTAGTTCTGCAACGGGGCGGTGAAGAATTGATACTCGAAAAAGTGCTACACCGCTTCACCGTCCGTTTTGTCACCGACTTTCCTGTGCAACAATTATCTCAGGTTAGTTGGGGTATTTGGCAGGGCAGTATTGCCCAAGCTCATTTAGAAATATATCAGGTTACACCAGACCAGATAGAGGAAGCGATCGCCCAAGCCCGGACTGACCAAAATGTAGCTTTTGCCAGCCACGCTTACACTGTTAAGGATAATCCAGGAACTTTTGTCTATCTGGGCGACCAAATTACAATTCAGTTTGTGTCTAAGCTAGACGCTGACAAAATTACCCTCATCACTTCTGGCTTCAACTTAGTCCAAGACAAAGCAATTGCAGGTTTAACAAATGCCTTTGTATTTTTAGTGAGTAAGCAAGCTACCGAAAATCCCATCAAAATTGCTAATCAGTTGCAAGCCATTCCCGAAGTGTTGGCGGCCGAACCGAATGTCATCATTCAAACAGAAACCCACTACAAGCCCAATGACAACCTTTATCCCCAGCAATGGTATCTCAACCACAATGGCGGAAATGAGTTGGTTCTTGGCTCGCATATCGCCGTAGAACAGGCTTGGGACATTACGCGCGGTGTCCGTTCGGTGGTGGTAGCTGTGGTGGATGATTCTTTTGATTTGAATCATCCAGATTTTCAAGGTAGTGGTAAGATAGTCGCCCCTAGAGATTTACGGGACAATGATTTTTTGCCCTTGCCAAGTGCGAAAGAAACCAGTCATGGTACGGCTTGTGCTGGCATAGCTGTGGCGGAGGAAAATGGTACAGGAATTGTTGGGGTTGCCCCTGGTTGTGCATTCATGCCCATCCGTACTACTGGGTTTCTCGATGACGAATCAATTGAGCAGATATTTAACTGGGCTGTAGAAAAAGGAGCCAGCGTCATCTCATGCAGTTGGGGGGCTTCGGCTGTGTATTTTCCCCTATCCTTGCGCCAAAAAGCTGCTATTACCAGGGCTGCTACCCGTGGACGCAATGGGAAAGGTTGTGTAGTGTTATTTGCGGCTGGTAATGCTAACCGTCCAGTTAGTGGCGCTATTTTTGAGCAAGATTGGCCGGATAATATTTTACAAGGTGTAACAGATTGGCTAAATGGTTTTGGGGTACATCCTGATGTGATGGCTATTGCCGCATCCACCAGTATGAGTAGAAAAGCTGCCTACAGTAATTGGGGAGCTAATATTTGCCTGTGTGCGCCTAGTAACAATGCTTCGCCTGGAATGTCATTCCCTGAGAAAGGTTTTTTATATACACAGCCCAACATCAAGACTAACTTGCTTGGGTTAGGAATGCTGACAACTGATATAGTAGGAGCCGCAGGTTACGATCCTGGTGATTTCACTAACAACTTTGGCGGTACTTCCAGCGCTACGCCTGTTGTGGCTGGAGTAGCAGCCTTGGTTTTATCAGTCAATCCCGATTTGACAGCCCAACAAGTCAAACAAATCCTAGAAACAACGGCAGATAAAATTGTAGACCCTAATCCCGACCCTCAACTAGGTTTAAGCGAAGGTAAATACGATGATAAGGGTCATTCCCAATGGTTTGGTTATGGTAAGGTCAATGCTGCTAGGGCGGTGCAAGTTGCATTCCAACAACAAGGCACACTATTAAGTGTAAGTAGACAAGTAAAACAGGCTAATTCTAACCAGATAGGGATTCCCGATAATAATTTACAAGGGATTAAAAGTGCGATTACGATCTCCGATTCCAGCCCTGTTAAAGATATTCAAGTCGCAGTTAATGTTACTCACGAATTTCTAGGCGATATCGAGATTTATTTAATTGCCCCTAATAATCAACAAGTCTTATTGCAAAATCGTACTTTAGGTAATCGTACCGACTTACAAACAACTTATGGAGTGCGATCGCATCCTATTCTTAAACAATTACTTTTACAACCAGCTAAAGGCAACTGGCAATTATGGATAGTTGACTATTCACCCCAAGATGTAGGCAGACTCAATAGTTGGGAATTAACTTTAGGGATTTAGTTTAGTCAACAGTCAAACAATTTTAGATTTTGGATTGACGATTTTGGATTGACTGCACCCACAAGGGGATGCAGCTTGGAGATTTTGGATTGACGAAGCAGCGCTATTTGTTCCGCCCACTAGGGGCAGGGCTTGAACCAAAAATCATCCAAAATCCAAAATTTAAAATCTAAAATTAGTACGGTCAACAGTTAATTAATAGACTCCGCAAAAGCACGATGACTCACCACCAAGGAATTACTTAAGCGTTGTAAATCCTTGCTTAAATCTTCTGTAAGGCGTTTGGCATTTTGCTTGATTTTACCATTGGTGTAATCTTGAATACTAATTGCCGAGCCGATGTGAATACTAACATCTGTACCCCAGCAAGGATAAGGATGGCTGTAATTGATGCTAATTGGCACTATTTTCACGCCCAAACCTGGATGGCTGAGTTCTGCACTCAAGGCTAAACGGGCTATTCCCGGCTTCAGGGGATGCAGTTTGCCGTCCCGAAAAATATTGCCTTCGGGATAAATAACTAACATTTGTTTTTGTTTGAGTAACTCAACTGCATGGCGGAGGCTAGATACGGCTGGGTGCAGAGTATCTACAGGAAAGCCACCCATGCGACGGACAAACCAACCTTGTAAACCCTGGCATTCATTATTAGAAACCATAAAGTTTAAGTCTCTTCCTGTGACGTAACGTCCAGCAACGTAGGGTATAAGTAAGGAATCCCACCTTGCACGATGAGTTGGAGCTAGAATCACAGGGCCAGTTTTGGGAAGTTGTTCTTGTCCGGTAACGGAGATATGTCCGAAGAAGGATGGCAAAAGAAAATAATTACCAACAAAATACAGAACAGGAGCCAGCCAAGGCGAAACCCGCGACCCAGCTACAGCTACCTGAGACTGAAAGATTTCATTTTGTGGTTTTACTTGACAGGTATGAGAAGACTCAGATAAAAATTCCATCATTTTGGTAGCTGCGAATTACTTGGTAAAATCGGGGTGTCATGTTGACGTAGTACCACCGTAGTTTTTCTTCCGTAATTTGTGTGATGGTAGTTGGACAGTTTCAAGTCTGTCCGTTACTTGTTTTTTATCCGCCGAATTGCAAACCAGTCTTGCAAATGTTGGCGACAGGCTGATTCTAGAATGCCTCCAATAACTCGTAAGTGGTGATTAGAAGCTGCACTATCAGGTATATTTAAAACAGTCCGAATTGCGCCAGTTTTAGTATCGTCCACTCCATAAACAAGTTTGCTCAACCGCCCATGAATAATTGCACCAGCACACATTGGGCAAGGTTCTAGAGTGACGTACATGGTACATTCATGCAGTCGCCAAGTGTTTAAGGTTTGAGCAGCAGCTCTCAACGCCACAATTTCTGCGTGTGCTGTCGGGTCTTGGTCACGTTCTTTACGATTTTCTCCTTGGGCTATCAAGTTACCACTTGCATCGGTAATGACTGCCCCAACGGGAATTTCGCCTGCATCTCCGGCAATTTTTGCTAACTCCAAAGCACGGCTCATCCATTGGCGATACATAAGGTATTCAGGATATTCAGTGAACATAGTATTAATTCAAAACCTAAGTTAAGAAAACTGTACATATAATCTCTAGGGTATTTTTTCAAACTAGAGGAATTTAATTTTATTTCTGGAAAAATATAAGTATTATTTTGTAGCTTGTTCCTAACAATTGCTATCTTCCCTTAAAGAAATGCCATTTTGGCTAGAAGCGATAAAAGTCAAGAGTATTATATTTATTAGCATATTATTAGCGACAAAAATTTTAGGATTAGCATCAAAATAATTGCTTTAGGCATTTACAGCGTAGTGCAGGTAAATGAAGTATATCCCTACTCTTACCAAGGCTACCGTGTACACATAAATTATCTGATCCCCCCTAACCCCCCTTGAAAAAGGGGGGAACTGGAATCAAAGTCCCGCTTTTTAAGGGGGATTGAAACGCTGTTAGACAATTTGATAAATCTTGTGTGTACACCGTGGCTTTACCAAGGTTAGGGTGCGCGATCGCGCGGGTAGAGTCTTTTGTATCTCACATACTCGCTAACTGTTGTAAGAAAAAAGTAATAACAAGTAAATCCTGATTAATTAATCTTGGCAAACCAAAATTTTCTATGAAATCATCATACAAATCTCTGGAAAAGTTTATAGATTCTCCACTTGTAAGTTCTGAAGGATTTACAGATGCTAGTGATGAAGCAGCTTTATTATCTGGTGGTACGACTACATCTATAAAAGCTGTTGCCCAAGATTCTACTACTTTCTCAGAACAGAAATTAGTTAATACCGACACATCATTAATCCTACCGACAGCTAATGTTCAAAGTGATAGATGGTCAACATCTGTACAGACATTAATTGATCAACCGCCTTCATCTCTACCCTATCAACTGATGGCAGGTGGCATGGCATTTTGTATAGCTATTGTTACTTGGGCAAATGTAGGGCATATGGACGAAGTTGGTCAAGCTAGAGGCAGATTAGTTCCTTTAGGAGAGGTGTATAAAGTCCATCCGGCAATTTCTGGTAAGGTTGCTCATGTTTATATTCAAGAAGGGCAGAAAGTTAAATCTGGAGAAGTATTAGCCCAACTAGATCAAGAAATTGCCTTGAATGAATTAGAACGGTTGAAACAAGAATTAACTGCTTATCAAACTCAAGTTATTCAAACACAAGCTTTGATTGATAAAACTCGCTTAGAAGCTAAAATGCAGATGGCGATTCATCAGGCAGAAATTCAAGGACAAAAGGCAACGATCGCTCAAACTATCTCGAAAATTCAAAGCCAAAAAGTAGCGATCGCCCAGGATGAACAAAGAGCAGAAGTCAGCCAAGCGCTGCTGACTCAATTGTATAAAGATGCTAAAGCCCAAGAAGAACGAATACAAAGATTAAAATCTCTGGTAGAACAAGGGGTACTGTCCCAAGAACAACTGTTTCAGGCTCAACAGAATTTGAGCGATCGCCAGCGTACAATCATTCAACAAACTGGCGATATCCAGCAAACTCTGACACAATCCCAACGAGAACAAATGACGCTGCAACAAGTTTTGTCAGAGTCAAAGCGATTACAAGCTGAGTTAACCCAAAAGCAAGCAGAAGGTACAACAATACAGTTACAAGCCCAACAAACTATTCAAAAACTACAAGTACAAAAGACTCAGTTACAAGCTCAAGTCCAACAAACTGGACAACTGATTTTAGAAGCAAAAACTAGGTTAAAACAACTTGCTCTTATCGCTCCTGTGGCTGGTACAGTTTTATCACTCAATGTTCGCAACAGTGGGGAAGTAGTTCAACCAGGACAAACAATAGCTGAATTAGCACCTGAGAATGTACCACTAATTTTAGAAGCCGCTTTACCAACTAAAGAAGCTGGCTTTGTCAAAGTCGGAAACCAAGTCAAAATTAAATTTGATGCTTACCCATATCAAGACTATAGTATTATCCCTGGCAAAGTAATCTCGATTTCACCAAATAGCACAGTTAGTGAAAAAACTGGCGCAGTATATCGAGTAGAAATTGCTATGGAGCGCAACTATGTTAAAGCTAAGAATCAAACAATTAAATTTCAAGCTGGTCAAACTGCTACTGCTGAAATTATCATCCGTCGCCGCCGCATTGCAGATATTTTGCTCGAACCATTAAGAGAATTGCAAGCAGATGGTAACACCTTGTAAAATGTAGTACTTAGATAAAATCCCGCTAATTGATAACGACATGCTTGCTTTGGTCGGTAATAGGTAATGGGAGAAAACAATTACCTATTACCTGTTACCAAACTATTTTAGGTATTAAGCTTATATTCCTATCATTCTATCTATATGATTGAATTTAAAAGTAAATTGATTGCATTCCCAGAAGTAATTACATACCTCAAAAATAATCTGCAACTCAAAGGATTATGCAGTCAGATATTACAGCAAAAGATTATTAATCAAGCTGCCGCAGACAGAAATATCCAAATAACACCAGAAGAAATTCAAATAGAAGCTGAGAAACTACGTTATGAAAAACGTTTATTTAAAGCTAGTGACACTTTAGGATGGTTAGCTGATAATTTAATTTCCTCTGACGAATGGGAAGCAGGAATCCGTAATCATCTTTTAAGTAAGAGATTAGCAGAACATTTATTCGGCAAAGAGGTAGAAAGATATTTTTGGGAAAATAAACTTAATTACGATCAAGTTGTCCTTTATCAAATAATTCTGCCTGAGCAAAACTCTGCCCAAGAGATTTACTACCAAATAGAAGAAGGTGAACTTAGTTTTTATGAAGCGGCTCATCTTTATGATGTTGATGAAACACGCAGAAATCGTTGTGGTTATGAAGGTAAATTGTACCGTTGGAGTTTCGAGCCAGATGTAGCCGCAATTATATTTAATGCTCAACCAAAAGAATTACTAGTCCCGATGAGAGTTAATCATAGCAGTTGTATTTTCATGGTGGAAGATTTTATTTCTGCTACATTAACACCTGAGATATATCAAGAAATTTTACATAAAATGTTTCAGGAATGGTTACTAGCGGAGTTAAATTATATGCTATATGCTTAATAGGAAAAGAGATGGCGATCGCCATCTCTCTTTATGGGAAAAATATTCAAATTATAATATTTTTTGTTCAATCAGCAAGGTTCATTATTTTTTATATGCTTTCTCTTTATTCCCAACATAATTACACTCCAACTTAAAATCACTCCTGACAACATAGAAGGCGTAGGGGTGGAAACTCTAGCTTCAGTTGAATTGAATGCTACTAAAGCTACAGTAGTTTTATTATTAAAGTAGTGGTTTAAAGAGCCTTCAAAATTTGATGTGTAAAATTCTTGTGATTCACTTAAATCATAGTTACTGAATGCGCTAAATTCGACATTACTACTGTTTTGATATGTAAGACTATCATTATCTCCTGTTGTTAAATTACCGTTAACTTGGAAATAGTCCAATATCTTGTTATTAGCAAGATTAATTAAAGCAAAACCAAGATTACCATTTACACTTGCACCTTCCTGGCGTGGATTATTTGTTAAGGTTGCTAAGTTTAGCTCACCTGAGAAATTAAAAGAAAAATTTTTATCTGCCTCAAAAATACCTTGTATTGTAGCTTTACTACGTCCTAAACCTATGGAATCTTTGTTTTCACCAAAGACTTGAGTAGAAGTGATACTATATCCTACTGGTGGCGTAACCCCAAGATAAGCGATCGCATCAGCTTTAGTAGCTACATCACCACCATTAAAAATCGATGTAACGTTAGTATCTGCGTTAGTAAAAGTACTTGAAGGGCTTTGACTAAAGTTAGTAAAAAGTAAACTTCCTTGAGACAAAGCAATAGTAGCAGCTTGGCTAGGTGAAGTTAATAAAACTGAACTAGCTAGCCAAGATGTAGTCAGTAATAAGAAGTGGTGTGTAAATCCTAAATATCTCTGCATACAATCCTCAATGAAGCTGGTAGAGCGATCACAAAATCTAATATTCAGTTAGAAAAAATGCGCCAAATCTATTAGCAGCGTAGTTGGGAAATAAGAAACCACTGAAAACTCGTAAATATTGAGTGTGCAGTGGTTTCTTATTACTAATCTGCTGTCATCAATTCTGATGCTGTGAGTTAGTTTTTAGTAAGTGTTACCCTTGGGCTACAAAAGTCTATAGCGCTTTAACACTTACTATAAAACTATTTTCAACTTGCATTTTCCCTTAACATTCTAGTAGGCTATTAACCAATTCAAACATAGGTATAGATTGCTTTAACTATAATTTAACAAGAAAATCTCATACCTGTATAAGCATTTTTTTGGAATTTATAGATTGCAATCTATAAGGCTGAAGCTTTCAAAACCTATTTTGAATTAACTAAAAAGCTCTGTTAATTACACGAGCAGAAGTACTACTAGCGAAGGAGCCTCCCAAGTAATCAGCTACAGCTACGGTATCAAAGAAGCTCTACTAATTACAGCAGCAGAAGTACTACTAGCGAAGGAGCCTCCCAAGTAATCAGATACAGTTACGGTGTCAGCCTTGGTGTAAGAGCGGGTAGGAAAGAAAGTGAAATTGCGAGTTTGAGCCTTAGCACCAGCAGCAGCAGAGTTGTTGGTAGGATCATCAGGAGGGTTAATAACAGTAGTGAAGGTATTGGTAGTATCAAAATCGATACTAATAAAATCATTTTGGTAGTAGGTATAGGGAGGTACTAAACCACCTTGAACATTAGCAACTTCAACAACTTCTAAAATTTCTAAATCAGAAATAATCATTGTTTTCTCCTATGAATAGTAGCCGATCATTGGGAACTTTGCTGTAACCGTTTTTTGTTTGGTTACATTTATCAAGATAAAGCATTTTTTATTAGAGTCAATATGTTTAGACCAAATTACTGCCATTTTGGCTGGAACAAATTTGGAGGCACGAAAAAATAATGATTTCAGTAAATAAGATGTTTTTTTAAGAGGATAAATGAAAGTTTTTGCCAAATTGGCGATACGCTTATAAGCCAATTTGCTATGATGCTTTGCTTGAGAGTATTTATATTTTTAATCAATAAACAATAGATACAAATCAAACTTAAAATCAGGACAATTTTTATATTTTTGTAGAATAAATAAACTTATAAACTAATTTGTAAATCTAAATGATTGCCAATTTAAAAGCATTTGATGTTGGTTGTAATCACAAATACATAATTATTCTGGTGTAAAACATTATGAAACAAACATTAGGAACTGAAAAAAATAACTTTTTAGTACAGTCTGACAACGATCGCCAAACATTATCCGATATTCTTTTGAGTTGGTTGCCAGTTAATAGCGAGTTAGTACGGAACTTGTCTCCAGCCTTTGAAATCCGAGACTTTAACCTTGGTGATGAGCTTTTTCATGAAGCACAAAAAGGTTGTTACATTATTTGTCACGGTAAGGTGCGACTGATTAGCTGGAATGCAACCTTACAAAAAGAAGTAGCAGCTTCATTATTAGAATTTGGAGAAACTTATGGTGCAGATGAACTATTCACCGATGAACCTATAGCTTATCGTGCGATCGCAGCTAGTGCAGGTAAGGTGGCTTTTATCCCTACCGCCAAACTCAAACAGTGGTGTGATGAGTTGCCGCAACTGCTAGACTACTTAAGCCGTATGACTGCGATTCGACAAACTCTGCTATTCTTCAAAACGGCTGTTGATGTGCAGAAGGTAACAGATAAGCAATCACGTCCCAAACTTTCCAGCCATACCCTCAAAGAATTTGTACTTGATCTAGTAGAAGTAAAAGTTAGTGCTGGTTCAGTCTTGTCTGAGTCAACTCCCGGTGATGCGGGACGTTTCTGGTTGCGTAGTGGAGAAATTCATAGTTTAGAAAATTCATCAGCACCTTTCCCCAATGTCGGTAACAGTTGGGGATATCCTGAACAAGTACCAGCTGATTGGATTGCCAAAACAGATTTAGTTATTTATAAACTAGCGATCGCACATTGGCAGAAAGCTCAAGCTATTGTTCCGCAACTATTGGGCGTATCTTCCGAGCAGATGATTACAGATAAAGCTCAACGCCGCAAACATCCCGTAGCAAGTACACCCAAAACCAATCTGCAAACGCCATCTGCAAAAGCCCAGTCTAATGTCATCACCTTTCCCCTACCCAGTCCACAACGCCGTCCCTTGTTTGGACAGCGTTATCCATTCATTCAGCAGCAGAGTACGTCTGATTGCGGGCCAGCTTGCTTGGCGATGATCTCTCGTTACTGGGGGAAAAAGTTTAGTATTAATGTGCTGCGAAATATCGCCAATGTTGGTCGTAGCGGAGCTTCCCTCAAAAGTTTAGCAACCGCCGCAGAAAGTATAGGTTTTCAAGCTAGGCCAGTACGAGCTAGTTTAAACCGTATAGCCAATCAAAAACATCCTTGGATTGCCCACTGGCAAGGCGATCATTATGTAGTTGTTTATGGGGTGCGAAAAAATTGCGTTATTGTTGCTGACCCGGCTATTGGGCGTAAAAAGCTCAAACTCAAAGATTTTCAAGCAGGTTGGACTGGATATGCACTGCTACTAACGCCTACGTCACAATTCCAATCTGTACAATCTGCCAAACCATCTTTAAGACGATTTTGGGGAGCGTTTTTACCTTACCGTTCATTGCTACTACCTATTATCATTGCTTCTTTGCTCCTGCAAATTTTTGGTTTGATAACTCCCCTATTAACTCAAATCATTCTCGACCAAGTAGTAGTGCATAAAAGTCTCAGCACTCTACATATCTTCATCATCGGTTCGTTGGTATTTAGTATTTGGCGCATTGGTTTGGGAAGCATTCGCCAATATATGCTCGACTATTTCTCGAACCGAGTGGACTTGAGTTTGATTACTGGCTTTATTACTCATACTCTCAATTTACCGCTTCAGTTTTTTGCTACCCGCCATGTAGGCGATATTATTACCCGTGTTCAAGAAAACCAAAAAATTCAGGTGTTTCTCACACGACAAGCAGTAGCAGCTTGGCTGGATGCACTGACAGCAGTTGTCTATGTCGGACTTATGGCATATTACAACTTGCAATTAACTTTTTTAGTGTTGGCACTATTGCCACCAATTATTTTGTTAACAGTAATTGCTAGTCCAATTTTACGTCAGGTATCGCGGGAAATTTTTAATGAATCTGCCAAGCAAAACTCGTCATTAGTAGAAATGCTCACAGGAGTTGCTACAGTTAAAGCCGCAGCCGCCGAACGTGAATTGCGCTGGCGCTGGGAAGACCACTTTACAAGTACAGTTAATGCCAAATTTCGTGGTCAAAAACTGGCAATTATCCTACAAGTAATTAGCGGATTAATTAATACATTAGGTAGTACAGCTTTGCTGTGGTATTCAGCAACATTAGTAATTCAAGACCAACTCAGCATAGGTCAATTAGTGGCTTTTAATATGCTGATTGGTAATGTAATTGGCCCTGTTTTATCACTTGTCAGTCTTTGGGATGAATTTCAAGAAGTTTTAGTTTCTGTAGAGCGTTTAGATGATATTTTCAACACTCAACCAGAAGAAATTGCGGAAAATTCGATGTTGGTTCTACCGCCAATTCGAGGCGAAGTAAAATTTGAAAATGTAAATTTTCGTTATAGTGCAGATGATGACCGCAATATCTTACAAAATCTCTCTTTTGTAGTACAACCAGGCCAAACTATTGCGATTGTTGGACGTAGCGGTTCTGGTAAAAGTACCTTAGTAAATCTATTGCAAGGTTTATACTATCCTACTAGTGGCAAAATTTTAGTAGATGGGCATGATATCCGTCATGTTTCGCCCCAATCTTTGCGTCGGCAATTGGGGGTTGTGCCACAAGAATGCTTCTTATTTTCTGGTACAATTCTCGAAAATATCACCCTATATCGTCCAGAATATAGTTTAGAACAGGTCATTGAAGTCAGCAAGCTGGCAGAAGCACATGCTTTTATTCAAACTTTACCTCTAGGCTACAACACCACAGTCGGTGAGCGTGGTTCTAGCCTTTCTGGAGGACAAAGACAAAGAATTGCGATCGCGCGTGCTATTTTAAGTAATCCCCGCATTCTCATATTAGATGAAGCAACCAGCTCCTTAGACACCGAATCAGAACGTCGTTTTCAACAAAATCTCCGCCGCATTAGTCGCGTCAATGAAACCGAGGCTCGTACTACTTTTATTATTGCTCACCGTCTCTCAACCGTACGTAATGCCGACCATATTATCGTACTAGATAAAGGTGTGATTGCTGAACAAGGCACTCACGAAGAACTAATGTCACTTCAAGGACTTTACTATCATCTGACAAAGCAGCAAATTGATATATAAATCATGATATGGTAATCCTACTTGATGTGTAAAAATTAGTGAGTTTCAGACCCCCGACTTCTTTAAGAAGTTGGGGATTTTGTTATTCACAAATGATTTAGGATTGCTATACAAGGGCAGTCAATATAAAAGCCACACAATATTTATCTTGTCAATTGGTAAACTTTGAACTAGTTTTTAACTGAGCGGCTCTTATTCTTAAACACACCATAGTTACTGCTGTAAATGAGATGCCAAGTAAAATATTTTTCATACTAAAATCCTTACCGCTCTCACTTACTAAAATACTTTCTAGCATTAAAGAAGGGATGAATATTCCACTATAAAAAAGAACTCGATAAAATATTAATCTTTTTTGAGCCAGCAAAGTTATAATGCTTAAGCCTATGCCTAAAGGGATGAAGCTAAGTGCATAGTAAAAAATACGTTGCTCTTTAGGAATTAAATCTAGCAAGTTAAAAGAGTAAAAGTTATTTAATTTGTCTACATAGACTTGGACAGTACCTCTAGCATAGGTAATAATAATCTGATGAAGATAAGTATCTGTAAATATATTAGGTATATTTAACTTTATTTCTGTTCCATTTTCTCCTGTGAGTGGTGTCCGTAAACGCAAATCTAGACTATTACCTTGTTGTCCTAGCGTTAAATTGCGGCGTAAAGAACTATCAGAAATAGATATAATCCGCGCCGGCCCTTTTTGGTCTAAATTGGTAGTAGCGATCGCAGCACTAATAGTAAACTCAGAGGTCTGACTAATTCTGTGGCTGAGAGTAGACACAGGAGCAGATGTTTTCAACCAACTATTTGCATTTAAAAATACTCCCTGGCTTTGAGGTATACTAACAGGCTGTCCTTGCCATAAGAGTTCGGGCTGATTTCCTGTTTTGTCTTGATAGCAACATTTACCACTTAGTTCATAGTGAGCTACTAAAGATTTACCCAATTGATTCAAGTAACTTGGGTTAGATAACCCGTGTGATGCTTCATTTTTAGATATAGCTTGATCAGCAATATAAATTTCGGAAACATAGCCTTGCCAATGTCTATTTCCTCTAACTTCATTGCCTATACTTAAGTAATAATTGGTATGCCAATTACTTAAATTGTTTGCATTTTGCCATAAAATAGAAATAAATAATGTCAAAAGTAGATATGCGATGAAACAGCAAACTATCTGTTTACGTGATTGATTAGCTTGACTTATTTTTAGATTTTTAATTGTGCTGCTAAAACTTTGAGGATTCCAGATATAAAAGCAAACAAACCCGAATAATCCCCCCAATGTATTATTGAATAAATCAGCAGGAGTAGGGCTTCTGGAAGGTAAGAATATCTGCAAAATTTCTACTGTTAGCGATAAGCCAAAACTAAACAGAATAACTAAACCAAGCTTGACTATACTTTTCTTGCTTGATTTTAACAACAAACTAGTAAAACTAAAACCCAAAGGTATAAATAATATAATATTGTTTACCTGATCCTGAAAATTGCTGGAATGATTAAAATTAGCAATAATTTCTGCTAATGAAAATAATTGAATTTTAGAAAAATTGAAAGGATAAAGCGTAGCTATTAATATAACTAACGTTGTGAATATCAAAGATAAGAGATTATATTTTGACGTAGGTTTCTGGTTTTTAACCATAAGGAATTACAGTCACAGATAATAGTTAGTAATTAATACTCAATCTGGCAGATACTCCCAAGGTTCCTTCTAATATTATTTGAATAAAAAATATTCTGCTAAGGCTTATGTATTTTTTATATATAGATATTATAAATAAACTGTAAATGTAGTTATGTATACTTAAAAGAGGTGTTTTAATTTCGTGAGCCATAAACCTCATGTAAGCAGATACAAAATAGTGTTATTTCTTATATGCAGGCAAGGAATTTCTTGATAAATTCAGTAATTTCTCTGAGTTGATTTTCCTAGAGCTTCAAAAAATTTTGCATATAATTAATGCGTAATATTTACTACATATAGTTGTCGATCGCCATTTACAATGCCATAAAGAAAAGGTAAAGACTATCTGTATACTCTTTACCCACATAACTTTGTGTTCCCAACACCCAGGATAGACATAACAAACCCATGACTGAACTGACTTTACGCCTACAACAAGGAGATGCGGAAACAACTGTTACCGTGAATCAGAATGTATTCACAATTGGGCGATTACCAGAATGTAATTTATACTTACCCTATGGTGGAATTTCTCGCAAGCACGCCCAACTGGTAAAGCAAGCTGATGGTAAATGGGTAATTGAAGACTTGGGTAGTAAAAATGGGACACAGGTTAATCAAAATATTGTTTCCCATCCCCAGCCGTTACAGCATGGTGATGTAATTTGGTTGGGGAATGTGAATTTAGTTGTGCTGTTTCAAACTCCATCTAAACCAGCAGCGACTAAGCACATACACGTTGAAGAAAGTGGTGAACAGAGAACGATTTTCCGTAGCGCCAAACAACTACAACAACAATGGATAGAATCTAATAGTGATGATGGTGATATCGGCAATAAAAATAAAACAATTGCCAGACTAAAAGATTTAGTAGATATTGCCAAAAATCTTAGTGCAGCCGCATCTATTGAAGAAATTTTTTCCCAGGTGCAACAAGTTATATTCCGCTACCTCAGTAGTATTGACCGCTTGGCGCTATTAATTGATGTTAGTGGTTCTGGTCATTTAGAGTTAGTGAATGCAGGTACAAGAGACAAAACTCAACAAAAATATTTACTGGCTGATGGTAGTTGGATTAGTCGTAGTATTTGTCAAAAGGTATTTGAAGAAAAAATTGTTATTCAAACTGCTGATACTCACAAAGACGAGCGTTTTTCTAGTGAACACAGCATATTACTTAAAGGTATTCGTAGCGCTATGGCCGTACCTTTATGGGACGAAACCAAAGTTGTAGGCGTGCTTTATGCTGATGCTCATTTATCTTCTTATCATTGGGAAAGAGATGGTGAAGAAGAACTCAGCTTTTTTTCGGCTTTAGCCAACTTGGTAGCTTCTAGTGTCCAACGCTGGTTATTAGCAGAGAAATTGAAAACTGAAGAAGTAATTCGTCATCGTTTAGAACGTTATCATTCCCCGGCTGTTGTGCAGCAGCTAATCTCCGTTGGTGGTTCACCAGATGGACGTTTACCACCAGCAGAAAGCGAAATTAGTATTTTGTTTGCTGACTTAGTTGGGTTTACAGCTATTTCTGAGAAATTAACACCAACTGCGATCGCCGAATTATTGAATAATCTATTTGAGGAGATGTTGCAAGAAGTCTTTGCCCGTGGCGGTACGTTAGATAAATACATCGGTGATTGTATCATGGCATTTTTTGGCGCTCCCGAACCCCAAGCCGACCACGCCGACCGCGCCACGGCTGCGGCTAAAGCTATGCTTACCCGCATGGAACATCTCAACGCCAACGGCTTCTGGCATGAACCGCTACAATTACGCATCGCTATTAACAGTGGTAAAGCCGTTGTTGGTGATGTTGGTAGTTCCCAAAGGATAGAGTACACAGCATTAGGTGGAACAATTAATTTAGCTGCACGTATGGAAGGAGTTTGTCCACCTAGTGAGTGCGTCATTAGCGAAGCTACATATCAATTACTTTCAGAGCCTTATGATTTTCAAGAAATGGGAGATTATCGCTTTAAAGGTATTGATAGATTAGTTAAGGTTTATCAGACAAAATTACAACAAGTTACTACGCTTATTGGTTACTAATTACGTTGTTTCTCTAATCAATATATTTCTCTGTGCCTCTGTGGTTAACTAATCTACTCTTATTTAATCGAGCGATCGCACTCATGTAGAATATTTCCATCGTCCTTAGATTAGCTCATGACTAGGTTTCCCTACGACCAGTTCGCCAAAGATTACCTTACAGAATTGTTACAACCGTTGGGACAAGTAGAAACAAGTCGTAAAGTCCCATCAGAAGTAAGAGAAATCGATGTTTATTTCGCGCCGTCAGCCCAATCAACAAGCGATACAATACAAATAGGACTGCTGGGAAAAATTGCGACGAAACCCGCCTTAATTGAACCATTTAGAAATGCGGCTACAATTACAGAAATTCGTAGCTGTATGAACAAATTATTTGATGTCTTTGCACAAATTAAGCGTCAAACTAAAGGTGACGAGAAACCACTTGACGAATCAGCATTACCAATGCTATGGATTTTATCACCGACTGCTTCTGATTCTATATTAAATGGTTTTAGAGCTAGTATAGATGAAGAAAACTGGGGAGGAGGAGTACATTTTTTAGGAGATTATCTACGAACCGTAATAGTAGCAATTCATCAATTACCGCGTACACAAGAAACATTATGGTTGAGAATTTTAGGTAAGGGTAGAGTACAGAAACAAGCAATAGATGAATTGGAAGCATTACCTAACAACCATCCACTACGTGCCAAAGCAATTGATTTACTATTGAGTTTAAAGACAACCTTAGAAGTAAATCAAAACACAGACCAGGAGGATAGAGATTTAATTATGCGGTTATCAGCTATTTACGAGCAAAAACTAGCCGAAGCTAAACAAGAAGGTCTTCGTGAAGGACTCCAGGAAGGTATACGTGAAGGACTCCAGGAAGGTATACAAGCAGGACATCGCCAAGTGATAGAAAACCTCTTACAAGTAAGATTTGGCATTTTAGATGCAGAGTTAATCGCTATTATTGAGCCTTTACTACTATTAACACCACAAGAATTTACTCCTTTATTACTGCAATTATCAAGAGAGGAGTTATTAGAAAGATTTCGTTAATAAAATTATTTGGTATTTAAAAATTTAATTATGCGGTTATCAGCTACTTACGAGCAAAAACTATCAGAAGCTAAACAAGAAGGTTTTCGTAAAGGATTCCAGGAAGGTATACAAACCGAACGTCGCCAAGTCATAGAAAATATCTTACAAGTAAGATTTGGCACTTTAGATGCAGAGTTAATCGCTATTATTGAGCCTTTACTACTATTAACGCCACAAGAGTATATTCCCTTATTACTGCAATTATCCAGACAGGAGTTATTAGGAAGATTTCGTTAATAAAATCATTTGATAATTTATTTATGGTTAGTAATTAGTAATATATAACCTGAGATTTTTACCTATAAAAACCAGATTCAACTACGTAAGTTTAGTGAGTAATGCCCAGCAAACTTACGATAAATGCTCACGCATACTTAATTTTTAGGAAATATTGCTAAATCGGTGTCTGGGTCGAAAAAGTGAAGTTTATCTGCGGTTAATGATAACCAAAGCTGTTCACCCACACTCACAAGTCTGTCTGGGGGAACTCTTACTTGTAGAGGCTTAACAGGTTGAGTAGATCGAAATTCAGTTTCATTTAGCGCCACAGTAATAAAAGAATCATTACCTAAGTTTTCTACTAAATCTACTTGTACTGGTAAATTCTTAGTTGCGGGTACACTGACAACTAAATGTTCTGGACGAATACCTAAAATCAAGGTTCGCCCATCATACTTTTGCAGCACACTTGCCCAAATATCGGGAAGGGTGAGTCTAAATTGAGAATGAGTAATTAATAACGGGGCGTGAAACTCTACGGGAATAAAATTCATTGGGGGTGTACCAATGAACTCAGCGACAAAGCGATTTGCAGGATGATTGTATAATTCTAGGGGAGAAGCTACTTGTTGAATTTGCCCTTGATTCATAATGGCGATACGATCGCCCATTGTCATCGCTTCTGTTTGGTCGTGGGTAACATATATCGTAGTTGTACCCAGTTGGCGTTGTAATTTGACAATTTGAGCGCGAGTTTCTGCCCTTAACTTCGCATCTAGGTTAGAAAGGGGTTCATCCATTAAGAATACTTGAGGATTACGCGCGATCGCCCTTCCTAACGCTACCCGTTGTCTTTGTCCCCCAGATAATTGTTTAGGTAAGCGATGCAGTAAAGTTTCTATTTGTAACAATTGCGCTACAGACCGCACTTGCTGATCAACTTCCCGTTCCTTATCAGAAACATAACGCAGTCCTTTAGGTAACTTCCTGGTCGCACCCACTATGATATTTTCCGCCCAAGGAGGGAGTTGGGAGTTCTGCGTTTGGCTTGCTGGTTCTTCTGATTGAGAACGGCGGCGTAAACCGAAGGCGATATTGTCATACACCGTCATGTGGGGATAGAGGGCGTAATTTTGAAACACCATAGCAATATCGCGTTCTTTTGGTGGTAAATCATTCACCAAGCGATCGCCTACCCAAATATTACCACCAGTCATCACCTCTAACCCCGCAATTAACCGCAGCAGGGTGCTTTTACCACAACCAGAAGGCCCCACCAGCACCATAAATTCCCCATCAGGAATCGTCAGGTTAATCCGGCGTAAAACATTAACGGTTCCTGCTGGTTCTGTATCAGTCTTACCTTGTGAATTAGCACTTTCCCCTCTGCGGGAGGGAAAACTCTTGTAAACGTTTTCTAAAACAACTTGCGCCACGGTATTTTTAATAGTCATTAGTCATTAGTCATTGGTCATTGGTCATTGGTCATTAGTCATTGGTCAAAAAAGTACTGAACTTTGGACTATTGACTCTGGACTATGGACTAATGACTAAATGGTCATTGTAGCGTCCATAATATACCTTCTGTATCGCTACGAAAAATTAAAAAAATTGCTCACACCAGCAAAAGCACACTACCCTTGATTTAAGGGCTGTCTGGAGGTGTGGCTATGACTACCGATATACTGACTAATCCTGCCCATGAGATTGTAGATGTTAAAACTACAGATTGTTGCGTTGTCGGGGGTGGCCCGGCTGGTACTGTTTTAGCTTTACTGTTGGCGCGTCAAGGTGTTTCTGTAACCTTGCTGGAAGCACATAAGGATTTTGACCGGGATTTTCGCGGCGATACCATTCATCCATCGGTGATGGAGATTATGGAAGAATTGGGATTAAGCGATCGCCTGCTACAATTACCCCATACTAAAATGCGGCAAATTCAAATCAAAACGCCGCAAGATACAGTTACCTTAGCTGATTTTAGTCACCTAAAAACCCGTTATCCCTACATTACAATGTTGCCTCAAGTGAAATTCCTAGAGTTTATTACTCAAGAGGCGCAAAAATACCCAACCTTTCACCTAGTCATGGGTGCGAATGTCCAAGAATTAATTGAGGAAGAGGGAGTAATTAAAGGTATCCGCTATCGAGGCGGCGGTGGTTGGCACGAAATTAGGGCAATATTAACAGTTGGTGCAGATGGTCGTCATTCCCGGTTAAGGCAACTAGGCAATTTTACCGCGACTGAAACCTCACCACCAATGGATGTATTATGGTTCCGCCTACCCCGTCAACCAGAAGACGGTGAGGGAGGAATGGGACGTTTTACCCTTGGTCATCTTATCGCCATGCTTGACCGTGGTGATGAGTGGCAAATGGCTTATGTTATTCCCAAGGGAGGCTATCAAAAATTACGGGCTACAGGTTTAGAAGCCCTGAAAAAATCTATTGTGGAAATCGTCCCAGAACTAGAAAATCGTATCCACCATTTACAAGACTGGTCACAGGTAGCTTTTCTCTCAGTCGAATCTAACCTTGTCAAGCGCTGGTATCGTCCAGGTTTGCTACTAATTGGTGATGCAGCCCATATTATGTCACCCGTTGGCGGGGTAGGAATTAATTACGCTATTCAAGATGCAGTTGTAGCCGCTAACGTCTTAACTAAACCACTGCAAAACCACCATGTAAAACTTAGCGACTTAGCCAAGGTTCAACGTCGGCGAGAATTACCTACACGCATCATCCAAGGATTTCAAACCTTCGTCCAAAAACGAGTATTGGCCCCTGTCTTAGCTGCCGATAGTACCTTTCAACCCCCAGCACTATTACGCCTGCCCATCTTACGCGACCTCCCAGCCAGATTGATTGCTTTAGGCGTTTTTCCCGTCCATGTGCATTAGTCAATAATCTAACATCTTAATCATCTGCGTTTATCCGCGTTTATCTGTCTTGAAAAGTTTCCTACGGAGGGAAACCCTCCTACAGAACTTTTCGCTGCGTTCAATTTTTTTCAATCTATAACCCAGTAGGGTGCGTTAGACTCAAGGAATGTTCCATAGACGCACCCTAATATTGGGCTACAAAGCCGCCTTAACAGACTTGAATGTAGCAAATGCCTATTTTTACTTCCGTTATACCAATTTTGGATTTTAGATTTTGGATTTTGGATTGAAAACATTGATTCACAGATTATTTCAGCAGTTTGAATCAAGACAACCTATAGAACCCATTTGATATCTTTTCAGGCGGTATCTGCGACAGCTAGCCGTTTGAGCATTAGCCGAATAAAACATAGCTTGAGCTTGGCATTGGAACGTTCGAGTGTGCGGTCGAAATTTTTGACTAAACTTTTACATCTCTCCACCCAAGCATTCGATCTTTCAATGACCCATCTGGCAGCAACAGGCACAAATCCAGATAGTCCTTTCGTCTGTTTCTGTGCTTTTGATGGTTTGGCTGAAAGTTCAAATTGAATTTTAGTCATAATCTCTGGGTAAATCTGTTCCAAGGCTTGTGTCAATTGATCAGGATGATAGCCGTTATCTACCAGAATAGTCGTCATGGGTTGCTCCACAGGTTTAGATTTGAAGTAATCAATGTTTTTCGAGAGCATTTCAATTAACCCTTGGTCATCAGATACATTAGCTTTGGTGCAGTGGGTAAAGAAAGGGAAGCCTAAGATATCCACTGCCAAATGTCTTTTGATGCCATTAGTGCATTTGTAAAAGCAAAACCCTTTCGACTCAACACTGGCATTACAAGTATTTTTCACCGCTTGTGAGTCAATCATGATTAGAGTCGTCCACTGCGGTTTTTTTTTACTTGTTCCCGCACCTGCTGATGCAACTCAGTCATGATTTTCGTCAGGATGTCCCCTTCACACCACTGCTGGTAATACCAGAATACTGTTGAATATGGCGGCATATCTCTAGGTAAGTCAGCCCAATTACAACCATTCTTCAGTTGATAAAGTATACCGTTAAGGATTTGCCGCTTTGTCCACACAGGGGGTCTGGTTTTCTTCTTCGTCGGCAATAATGGCTCAATTATTTCCCACTCTTTGTCTGTCAAATCGCTTGAATAACCCATTTTCAATCCTGATCTGCTTCCATGCACCTAATTTCTGTTGATTCTACTCAATCACCAAAAAGATATCAAATGGGTTCTATACAAATTTGGTATTACACGGACTTAAAAATCAGACAACTCTTTGAGAATGGTAAACCGGATGTGGTTAATCGCTAAATCGCCTATGGGGATATCTTCCTTAGTTAACCTAGCACCTTGACTACTGAGAGTTTCAAAAGGTATGCCTTTACCAATTTCGATGTGATACCAACTCAAACCCATGAAAAAGCGGGTAGGATATCGACCATCATTGCCCACATCATCAGGATTAGATTCCATTGGCAACCAGCCAAATCCAGGCATGTAAAATTCTAGCCACACATGATTAAAATCTGGTTGTAAAGGAACGTTTTGATGTTCGCTTTGTGGGGGGCATTTGTATCTACCAACGGTGCGGCAAGGAATACCATTCAAACGGCACAGCGCCAGTAATACGCCTACATACTCACCACAGGAACCAACGCCCCGTTCTAAAACAATATCTGGTGTATCTATGTAAGGTTTAATACCATAAGATAATTCATCATAAACGTAATTGCGAATGTTATACATTTTCCGCAACAAATTTGTTTCCGAACCAACAGCGTCACGGGCAGCACGGCGGACGATGCTAGTATCCATTGCTAATTCATCATCGTCTACCAAGTACCGTTCCTGAAATTCTGGGGGAATTTCGGGTAAATTTTCCACATCTTTGGGTGTGATGCGATACTTAATACTCCGCACTTCTAGCACTGCTTTCCAGCCAAATATGTGCCGTTCACCGGGGGCTAAGGTATCAAACTTAAATACAGCTACACGTTGTCCATCAATGACTTCTTCTGTAAAAGGAATACCGATGGGTTCGATTTGTTGAATTTTTTGGCGTTCTGTTTCTGAGGGGAGGGCAATACGCCATTCTACTTCTTGTAAATACACCTCATCTAAAGGAGCAATTTCCTCAGCGTAGGACATTTCGATTAAATAACCATTAGATAAGGCGTAGTGTTTTTCTGGGTCGTGATAGTAGTAGAGGGGATGGATAAAGGTGCGATCGCGGTACGTTAATTCATGGTTAGGATCAGCGTTAGGATTATCCCTGATGTATGGCTCCTCTGAGGCGTAGGCAATGTAGAGATTTTGCTTACCTGTCTCGGCATCTAAATGTACACCGATACCCGTAGGTGATTCAAACGGAGTCAACACACTAAACTTGATTTCACCCGTTGCCCGATCTAGAGAATAGACCGTTTGTTCAGTGCGATCGCACACCCATAGGGTATCACCATAAACTGCTAAATTCTCTACCCCAACACCTGGTGCATAAAATCTGGTAATTTCTTTACGGGTGTCCCGGTCAAAAATTAAAATGTAGCCTAACCGATAGCAACTAACGTAAACTGTTGATTCCCAAACAGCAACACCATCTGCACTGTAAGGTAAGGTGACAAAATGTTCCAAACCTAAAGAATCAACCTTGCATCGATAGACACTGTTACCGCGAGTTACCCAAAGGGTATCTTCCCAAACTGCTAAACCTGTAACATCTGTAAATTCCTGAACCTGATGTGGATTAACGATTTTACTGTTATCAGTTTTTGGGTCAATTTCTAGTAAATGCCCCTTGATTGTGTCAATGGCAATCAGTCTATCTTGGATAAAAGCCATGCCACATAAAGTAGCAGCCGTCAACGGTCTAATTGTTCTTGGCGCTAACATTTGGCTAACGGTCACATTGGTGGGCGCAAAACTCATATTCAGCATAATATTTAACGGTTTAGCACGCCTAAAACAAATTGTGGCATAACTGCAATAATCCAGATTTAGACTTGATGTTAATTACATTATCAGTACAACGACCCCTGAAAAACTCTTACCGAGGAAATAACATGAGAAGTGCTGAGTTATGAGTTATGAGTGCTGAGGAAGTGGGGGGAGATAAGGAAGTAGGGGAGTAGGATAATAACTATGGACTGTTGACTATGGACTAATAACAACTGTCAACTGTCAATCGTCAATTGTCAATTGTCAACTGACTGTAATGTAACTTTGGTGGATGGTTTTGTGACCACCACTGAATTATGATCAAGTTTTGTAACCATTTTCTGTAACTTACACGATGTCTGCTAATTCTCTACCTGAAACGGCCGCTGCTTGGCATAGTTTGGAAGTTGATCAAGCACTAGGACTGCTGAATAGTAATGCAGACGGTGGCTTAACAACCCAAGAAGTTGAACAACGGTTGCAAAAATACGGCCCCAACGAATTAGAAGAACATGGGGGGCGTAGCACCTGGGAAATTTTGCTGGATCAGTTCAAAAACATTATGTTATTGATGCTGATAGCAGTGGCGTTTATTTCTGGATTTCTCGATTTTTACTCTTGGCGGGCTGGAGAACTTAAGCCTGGGGAAATTCCCTTTAAGGATACGATCGCTATCTTAGCAATTGTCATTCTTAACGGTATTTTGGGTTATGTGCAAGAAAGCCGTGCTGAACAAGCCCTAGCCGCCCTGAAAAAACTCGCATCCCCCTCGGTGCGAGTTATTCGTGGCAACAAATTGATAGACATAGCAGCCAAAGATATAGTCCCAGGCGATGTCATGCTATTAGAGGCGGGAGTACAGATATCTGCCGATGGGCGGTTGATTGAACAATCTAATTTACAAATACGCGAGTCAGCACTTACAGGCGAAGCAGAAGCAGTAAATAAACAAGCTACTATACATCTACCCGAAGACACATCTTTAGGCGATCGCATTAATTTAGTTTTTCAAGGTACAGAAGTAGTTCAAGGACGCGGTAAGGTGCTAGTAACTAATACTGGCATGACTACAGAACTGGGTAAAATCGCCGCTATGTTGCAGTCGGTGGAAAGTGAACCCACACCATTACAGCAGCGCATGACTCAACTAGGCAATGTTCTAGTGACAGGTTCTTTGATTTTAGTGGCGATCGTTGTCGTTGGTGGTGTAGTTCAGGCAGGAAACTTTAGCCCCCTCAGAGAATTGTTAGAAGTTTCCTTGAGTATGGCGGTAGCTGTGGTTCCCGAAGGTTTACCAGCCGTAATTACTGTGACTTTGGCATTGGGAACCCAGCGCATGGTCAAGCGTAACGCCCTCATTCGCAAACTCCCAGCCGTGGAAACCTTGGGTTCTGTAACTACCATTTGTTCAGATAAAACCGGCACACTCACCCAAAATAAAATGGTTGTGCAGTCGGTTTACACCAACCAGAAAACTTTTCGGGTTACAGGCGAAGGTTATGCGCCTGCGGGTGATTTCCAGTTCGATGGAGAAAAGGTAGAGGTTGAAGAGTATCCTGAAGTCTCCGCCTTATTACTCGCCTGTGCAGTATGTAATGATTCCGTACTGCAAAAAGAAAAAGGTGAATGGGCGATTTTAGGCGACCCCACAGAAGGCGCATTGCTAACATTAGCAGGTAAGGCAGGGATTGAAAAAGACCAGTGGAGCTATAAATTACCCCGTGTGAGCGAGTTCCCCTTCTCCTCAGAACGTAAACGCATGAGCGTAATTTCTCAGCTAGAGAAAATAGATACTGGTGATCAGTCCTTCGCAGATATTGACCCCGCCTTAACAGGCTTAATCAACAACGAACCTTACATCATGTTTACTAAAGGTTCGCCAGAGTTGATTTTAGCCCGTTGCACATCCATTCATTTAGGTGCAAACTCTGCCCCTTTAAATGAAGCACAACGCCAGCAAATTTTGGCAGAAAATGACCAAATGGCAAGTAAAGGTTTACGGGTACTGGGTTTCTCCTATAAAGCTTTGACAGAAATACCGCCAGAAGGGTCTGACGAAACATCAGAGCAAGGGCTGGTATGGCTGGGCTTAGTGGGAATGTTGGATGCACCACGCCCAGAAGTGCGTTCAGCCGTCCAAGAATGCCGACAAGCTGGTATTCGCCCAGTCATGATTACAGGCGACCATCAACTAACAGCACGAGCGATCGCTGTTGACTTAGGTATTGCTCAAGAAGGTGACAGGGTTCTGACTGGTCAAGAATTGCAAAGAATGAGCGACCAGGAATTAGAACAGCAAGTAGACCTAGTAAGTATCTATGCAAGGGTAGCCCCAGAACACAAACTACGAATAGTCCAAGCATTGCAACGTCGCGGCAGATTTGTGGCAATGACAGGGGATGGTGTTAATGATGCGCCAGCCCTCAAACAAGCAGATATTGGTATTGCTATGGGTATCACTGGCACAGACGTAAGTAAAGAAGCCAGTGATATGGTGTTATTAGATGATAACTTCGCTACTATCGTCGCCGCTACAAAGGAAGGTAGAGTTGTTTACACCAATATCCGCCGCTTTATTAAGTACATCTTGGGTAGTAACATCGGTGAAGTCTTAACCATCGCGGCTGCGCCCCTTCTAGGATTAGGCGGTGTACCCTTAACACCCCTACAAATCCTCTGGATGAACTTGGTAACAGATGGTTTACCAGCCTTAGCTTTAGCCGTAGAACCACCAGAACCCGATGTAATGCAACGCCCACCCTTCAGCCCCCGCGAAAGCATTTTTGCCAGAGGCTTGGGTTCATACATGATCCGCATCGGCATTGTTTTTGCCATCATCACCATCATCCTGATGGAATGGGCATACACCCATTCCCATGCAGTCACAGGGCCAGGACTTGATGATGACCGATGGAAAACAATGGTGTTCACTACTCTATGTATTGCCCAAATGGGTCATGCGATCGCCATTCGTTCCAACAACCAACTTACAATCGAGATGAATCCACTCTCCAATCCTTTCGTATTAGGAGCAGTAGTTGTCACAACGGCTTTGCAGTTGATGCTTATCTACGTCCCACCCCTACGCGATTTCTTCGGTACTCACTGGCTACCACCTTCAGAATTGGCCATTTGCATCGGCTTCAGTGCTTTAATGTTCGTCTGGATTGAAATGGAGAAGCTATTCTTCCGCTTTACAGGTAAGAAAGCTGTATGAGGATGAGGGGGATAAGGGGGATGAGGGGGATGAGGGACATGAGGGAGATGAGGAGGGAAAAATAATATTTATTGGTTACTAAACTCATATATATTTCTTCCCCCACTCCCCAACTTCCTCATCTCTCCCACTCCCCATTCCCCACTCCCCACTTCCCACTCCCCCCGCTATGTACCTCAAAACGATACACCTAAGACACTTCCGCAACTACTACGACCAAAGGGTCGATTTTACGGCTGCGAAAACTATTCTGGTGGGTAATAATGCTCAGGGAAAGTCGAATTTGTTGGAGGCGGTGGAGTTATTAGCGACATTGCGATCGCACCGGATGGCACGCGATCGTGATTTAATCCAAGAAGAAGAACCAGCCGCCCAAATTAATGCTTCTCTGGAGAGAGATTCAGGGGTTAGTGACCTCAGCGTCACCTTACGCCGTAATGGTCGCCGTAGCGTCGCCTTTAATGGCGAATCGCTGCGGCGACAAATGGATTTTTTGGGGGTGTTGAATGCGGTGCAGTTCTCCAGTTTAGATTTAGAATTAGTGCGCGGTAGTCCCGAAATTAGACGTAACTGGTTAGATACACTTTTAGTTCAGCTGGAACCTGTTTACGCTCATATTTTGCATCAATATAATCAGGTTTTACGTCAACGCAACGCCTATTTAAAAAAGATTCAAGACTCAGCACCCAACGCTCAGGAATCACAACTGGCTATCTGGGATGCACAATTAGCTACAACTGGGACTAGGGTAATTAGAAGACGCGATCGCGCTTTAGCTCGACTTGCACCCCTAGCTGCTGCTTGGCACGCCAGTATTAGCGGCAGCACAGAAGTTTTACAAATTACCTACACCCCTAATGTACCATTGCAGCAAAATCAACAAGAAGAAATCCAACAAGCTTTTTTAAGCAAATTGCAACAAAGAACTGTTGCGGAAATGTATCGAGGTACTACCCTTGTCGGCCCCCATCGAGACGAAGTAGAATTAACTATCAATCAAACACCCGCTCGTCAATACGGTTCTCAAGGTCAGCAACGCACATTAGTATTAGCCCTAAAATTAGCAGAATTACAGTTAATTGAAGAAGTTGTTAAAGAATCACCTTTACTTTTACTGGACGATGTTTTAGCAGAATTAGATCCGTATCGTCAAAATCAATTATTAGACACTATTCAAGACCGATTTCAGACCTTAATTACTACTACTCACCTCAGTTCTTTTGATTCTCAGTGGCTAAATTCCTCCCAAATTTTGTATGTTCATAAAGGAGAAATCTCTACCTCTGATTTTTAGATTGTCCGCTTAAATGCTTATCATATCGTGAGGGTTGGTAATAGGTAGTGGATAATCGATAATGAAACAAAACAATTACCGATTACCAACTAAACCAAGTATATCGTAAGTAATTGGCCACATTAATCACTTGATAATTAATAATATGAACAATACGGATTATAAATTGGATGCAGGTGAGATTTTATCATTAAGTAGATCATTAAGAAAAATTGAGCAAAATATACTTAAGCCAAGCCAAGAAGAAGGAATAACTAAAATTTGGTTCCAAGGAGAAGAACCTGATTTTGATGTTTTCTTTGAATTTTATTATGATGAACTTTCCTGGTTTCAATTTACTTGGCGAGGAAAATCATTGTCATGGGATAGAAAACAACCAGGCCTACAAACAGGCACAACAAATGAACTATGCGTTAATGATGCTAGTTTTTATGCTGCTACTAAAACTATTGAAACTGACAATCAAGCAGATGATAATTTTATAAACTTAGTTAAATCAATCATTCAGACTAAAACAGAAGAACCAATGTTCGCCAAGGCATTAGCACTATTTGGTTAATAGTTTACAGTCCTGCTAACTGTTGACTATTGACTATTGACTATTGACTATTGACTATTGACTGTTGACTAATGCCTTTCTAACCTCTTAAAAAGATTCAAAATTGCAAAAGTCATAATAGCTCCCACTAAACCCAACTGCCACAAACCACAACCAGCAGCAATTCCCAAACTAGCCGAAACCCAAATTGCTGCGGCTGAGGTGAGTCCATGAATTTCTAAACGTTGTGATTCTTGGGAAGATTCGCGGACGATTTCCCCAGCACCAAGAAATCCCACTCCAGCTGCAATACCTTGAATAACTCGGCTAATCATGTCTGGATGTGATTGTATTGTGGCTAATTGTAAAGGTATGAGAACAAATACAGCAGAACCAAAACTAACCAGCATATGAGTTCTTAACCCAGCTGGCTTATGCCTGAGTTGACGTTCTAAGCCAATAATAGCCCCAATCAGCAAAGCTAGGAAAAGCCGAAATATCAGCTGCAAAAGGTCATTATGTTCTAAGTAGCGATTGTCTAACAATTTTATTCTTAAGATAAAAAGCTATAAATTATAACATTCAATTTAATTTTTGTTCACATAGCTTGATATAACAATACTCAGTAGCATAGATCATAGATAAATAATCCGCCTCTTCGAGCTGTGCTTAAGTTTTTCAAAAATCAAATAGAGTTCTATAGGTAATGTATAACTTATATCCGAAGCAGTGGAGAAAAATTTTATTGTAGTGTTTTGATGATAAACTTTATATTTCTACATTAATTAACTACTAAATACATTTTTATTAATAATTAAAAATTTATTTTGCTACTATTGATATCTAAATTTTACTTTTATCTATAGCTATAATCTGACTAATAATTTATAAAAATATTAATCATTGCTGCTACGGTAGAGTAGTTACTTACTAACTTACTAATTAAGGAAAAATAACTGAGTTCTACAAAATCCCACCTATAATTACTAACTACGCATATAGGAATCCGATTTGATTAATTAGCATATTTGCGTAGAGAGGGAACTATTAACAGGCAACGGGGAACAGGTAGAAGGGATTTAGTGTGTACTAAGTTTTTATAGCTACGCTCCCGTAAGGGATACAGAAATCAAATATGAGTCTTATATAAAAACCTTCCTAAGCAAACAGTTAGCACATCATATCGATATATACAGCAAATACTGCCTGATGAAGTAAAGTTAATCAATGTCTGTTTCTGTTTATCACTGGCAATCCTAGAAGGACAGTCTTTTAAGACAAAATGAGGCTATACATCCTATACTTAAAATTCACTATATACAAAAGTGGAAATAACTTTAAGTTTAAACATCTTGATCGCAAAGTAAATCTATCTTGGCTTTGTTATTAGTTATTGGCAGCAAGCAATTAAATACCACGGAGCGGGGGAGAATGACTATTGATTATGGACTATTGACTATGGACAATTAACAACCTACCAGTTTCTTTCATATGTGCTAGTAGCATATCGCTACTAGGAGGCTAATAACTGACAACTAACAACTGACAAACCAAAGAAATTGAGTGGACAAACTCTACTGGCTTGACCAAATTAAACTACAAGACCGCCCTAAAGTTGGTGAAAAAGCGTTCTATTTAAGCAGAATTAGGCAGCGTGGCTACCCGGTTGTTCCTGGTTTTGTGGTTCCAGAAGAAGTTTTACGATTATTCCTAGAGACTCTCAACAGTTCCGAATCTCTAGTTGCCAACTTACCTAATTCTTCCTTACACTTGGACGTAGCCAATTGGCGACAACTCCAGCAAATGGCTGGTTGTCTACGCCAGGAAATTACTCATGCAATTGTTCCACCGCAATGGGTGGAGAAAATTCTTCTTGCTGCTAGGGAATGGCAAACTAATTATTTAATTTTTCGTCCTAGTTTGGCACTAGGAAATACAACCAACAGAGTCAGGAACACTAGCGGACTGTTGGATGCGACTTTTTG
Organism: Nostoc sp. MS1; assembly: GCF_019976755.1. NCBI lineage: Bacteria > Bacillati > Cyanobacteriota > Cyanophyceae > Nostocales > Nostocaceae > Nostoc > Nostoc sp. MS1. The sequence continues at coordinate 2,458,850 of NZ_AP023441.1, read as the reverse complement.
CCCTTGTGATGAAACTGCGATCGCCCATACTCTCAAGCATACCTGGGGTCAGCTATTTCGTGCCAGAAGCTTATTATATTGGCAGCGTATGGGAGTTAACTTGCAAGAAGTTAACCTAGCAATTCTAGTCCAGCCGGTGCAAAATGCGATCGCTAGTGGTTTACTCAGTGCTAACTCCTCTGGCTGGAAAATCGAAGCTACTTGGGGGTTAGGACTAGCACTAACTCAAGGTGAAGTTGTACCTGATACTTACCACATTCAGCAGGAAACGGGTATTGTCTTAGAACGGCATCTAGGACATAAAATGGTGGCTTATCGTCTTGATAGTTCGGTATTGCCACATTCTGAAGCATCTCTGCTGGAAAACACCTGTGTAGGTGCGTACTTAGTAGAAGAAGCACACCAGCAACAATACGCTTTAGCCGAAGAATCACTCCAACAGATAATTAACTTAGGGCATCAATTAGAAAGTGAACTAGGTAAAAGTTTTACTCTTGAGTGGGTAATTGCCCAAGAAAATGAAACAACCCATCTCGACATTACTCAAGTGAGTACTCCCCAATCTGCCATTCCCAATTTACAGTTTATCAAAGGTGTCGGGGCAGGTAGGGGACGTGTTACAGCAAATGCTTATGTAGTAAACAACTCCCAAAAACCAGAAAACCTACCAGAAGGGCTAATTTTAGTAGTACCAGCCATCACTCCAGATTGGTTGCCATTACTACAAAAAGCCGTAGGTATTGTTACAGTCCAGGGAGGAGTAACCAGCCACGCTGCCATTTTAGCGAGAGAATTAGGCATTCCTGCTGTAGTGAATGTAGCAGATGCCACACTATTAATTCCTCATGGTGAGCGATTGTTGATAGATGGCGATCGCGGTGAAGTGTATTTATTAAGAGACGAATTACCTACAGAAAGTCAAAGTCAACCAGCTATTACCGCATCATTTCCACCTATTGTTAACAAGCAAATGCCGATAATTGCTACCCAATTGCTAGTTAACCTCAGTCAACCTAATCTCATCGAACAAGTGCAGAACTTGCCTGTGGATGGCATAGGTTTATTGCGTTCAGAACTGATGTTACTACCTTTACTTCAGGGGCAACATCCAAACTTTTGGTTACTAGAGGGAAGGCAATCTGAACTATTAGAACAATGGACTCAGTTGATTATACAGTTTGCCCGTGCCTTTACGCCCCGCCCAGTTTTCTATCGCACCTTGGATTGGCGATCGCATGAATTATCGGCAAATAGTTCTCAATCTGCGCCTCAGTCAGCTTTAGGCGATCGCGGTACATTCAGTTATGTACGCAACTCCTCTGTATTTGAATTAGAACTAAGCGCGATCGCTAATGCCCAAAAAGCTGGCTATGATAACCTACACCTATTGTTACCCTTTGTCCGTAGCGTCCCTGAGTTTAGTTTCTGTCGCCAAAAAGCCGAGCAATTCGGACTCACTCAAGTACCCCAGTTTCAACTGTGGATCATGGCTGAAGTTCCCAGCGTGTTATTTCTACTACCAGAATACGTTAAAGCAGGCGTAGCAGGTATATCTATCGGCACAAACGACCTGACACAATTGCTACTAGGAGTAGACAGAGAACAAGGGGATATTACTAAGGTTTTAAACGAACGCCATCCGGCGGTGATGGCGGCAATTTCCCAACTAATTCAAATGTCGAAAACGGCTGGGATACCTTGTTCTATTTGCGGACAAGCACCAGCAATTCATCCAGAAATCATAGATGAATTAGTGCAGTGGGGAATTACATCAATTTCTGTAGAACCAGAAGCAGTGGAAAGGACTTATCAGGCGATCGCGCGTGCCGAACAGCGTATAATTCTCGCAGCAGCCAGACGACAGATTGGGGGAAGTGGCTAAAAGTTGAATTTTTCTACTCATACCATTTCTCCATAAAGCTGCACTTAATACCCTGGCTTATTAAGCTCACGCATACCGCTTAAGCGGAACCCGCAGGGTAGGCACAAAGACGCAAAAGAACAATATTTTATTTTGAATAAACTAGTTCATCTGTTCGCTTTGAAAGGGCTGGGTGGGCAATGCCCACGATATCATGGATCAAACTTGACGCAAATAAGAAAATAAATTAACAACAAACTTTGTACTTATATTAAGAGAATACCAAAAAATAAATTATCCAAATTGACTGTTAGTAGAATGCGTCAGTATGAATATTTTTTTGTGTGGCTAGAGTTTATCGTACTGACGCACCCTAAATGTTGGATATTTTTTATCTAGAAGTGCTTAAGGCTTTGTAAAGACTTGATATAGCTTTCACTAGTCAAATTCCCTGAAAGCAGTCTTTAGATTAATATAATACTGGTCAGTATACTGAAAATAAAATAATTGCCAAAGCAATGTTAAAACAGCTAAGTTTGAGAAAAGTCAGCTATGTTCTGATATTTTTATCGTTAGCTTTTGGAATATATATTCTTAGCTTTGTTGTGATAAATTTCGCTGACTATAGTGGCGATCAAATTAACGATGCTTATAGAATCATGGCAACATGGAATGGCAAATGGCCTACATTAGGGTCAGGGCCTACCGCTTGGTCAGGGTTAGTGGGAGATTTTTATTTACCACCTTTATATTACTATTTAGTGTTGCCGTTTACTGCATTAACTGCTGATTTGTCTGCTCAAGCAATGCCAAATGCAATACTAACATTCCTATCAATTCCATTACTTATTTTAACTAGCTATAAACTTTTAGATAATGTTGAGCGTAATCAAAGACTCTTTCTATCGTCATTAGCAGGATTTTGGTATATTTGTTTATTTGAAAATATTGTGATGAGTACAGGTAATAGCATAGCTGGAAATCCTGTCTCAATTACCTTTTTTCTGCTTTGTTTTGTGTTACTCTACACTTATCAAATGGAAGGTAAGCTATCTGCAAATTTAGAAGTATTTTCTTGGATGGCTTATGGATTAGTGTTAGCGATATTATCAAATTTACACTTTTCTAGTCTCTATGTAATGCCAGTAGTTTTTATAATTACTTTAATTATTTATATTTCTAGAAACTACCGAGAAAAGAGAAGATGGCAGTTATCTGGTGTGGCTGTTATCACCGCGTTACTTGCCATGACACCCTATTGGATAGGAGAAATTAGCAGAAATTGGATAAACACAGCTAGAATTATCGCAGTGGTGACAAAATCTAGTGGTGGAAAAGAGTACGGAGCTTCAATCTTATCAAGATTTAAAGCTATATTCAACGGTTATTTTAGCTTAGGACAAGAAGTATATTTTGCTGGGGAATCTTGGAAAAGTTTAGTTATTTCTGTAATATTTCTTGGTTTAGTATTAGTTTTAGGTATTCTTAAATTTCGGGGAAACAGAATACTTTTAAATTTGTTTTTTATAATTTGGTCAATTTTCCTGCTGGCTTATTCTTCTACAGACATAGAAAAAACATACAATCCCACATTTTATAAACTACTAATTTATTTGGCTCCTATTATTTTTACTGTTTGCAGTTTAGCTTATCTCAATTTTCCTAAAACAGTTAATCAGATGTTGTCAGGTTTTATCATAGCCTGTATAACTATTTCCATCGTGATTAATCTAAATTTCCATCACAACTATATAAATAGTAGGTCTGGTATTTCCAGAGTTCTAAGTACACATGATATAGCAGATAGTCTGAGAAAGTTACCTGAAAAGTCTACCTTATGCCAACCTAACGGAAATTACCTTAATCTCAAAAATAAGGAGTATATTGACCGTTACGTGACTAAAAGAGATTTGAAATTTGTTCCGAATTGTCAGGCTGGTTTTTACATTATCCATCCTAAGTACGAATCACTAGGAAACTATAAACTTAAAAAAACTGAGAAGTTTCCTCAAGAGTTGGCAAAATATCAAAATACTTCTCAACTAGTTGCCGAAACTCATTTATATGATGTTTATCTTCTGTCAGAGAGTTAAGTATTTTAATAGGTTTTGGCAACGCTGCTTTTATACCATTATCAAGAGAGACATTAAAACTCTTTGTTATTGAGTTTATATTACGCAGCCTGACAAACTGTCGGTTCTGGAAGCGGATCACCCGCAGCTTCATAAGCAATAATTAAGGACTCTAAGGCTTCAATGCCATTTTTAACTGCTAATTCGTAAGTATCCCCATGAGTGCGCCAGCGTTGCCCAGGAAAATCTGGTAATCCTACCAAAAAGCAATTATCTTCCTCAGACCATTGAATCACCATTTGGTACTTGAGTTTGCTCATTTTAGGTTTTTGCCAGAAGTTAGGAGAAATCAATATTAAACCGTAGATGCACGCCGCTAGGCTCAAGTAAACTACCAAGTGGGATCGCTAAATAGATGAATAATTAATTCTTCGCGTCCTGATGGTATGGCGGTAAGACAAGCACGGATGATGTCGCCATCTTCGAGTTCCACTGTGCAAGCATGACATGAACCCATAAGACAACCAGTGGGGATAAAGACTCCCGCCCGATCTGCTACATCTAACAGGGCTTCTCCCACTTCAGCGTTAATAGTGACATCATCTGGCAAAAATCGGACGCGAACACTCATGAAAAACTAGCCTCGCTAGGGCAGGAAGGGTGTTAAATCTAAATGGCTTTCTATCTCAGTAGCTATATTATCTAACATCTGCTCTCGTTGTTCTCTGTAGTTAGCCACACCTGTAGGTAGAGATTTTAAACCACGCTGTTGACGCAGACGATTTAACCAAGCGCGTCTCCAAGGCCCATTATCAAATAATCCGTGTAGATAACTACCCCAAACAGATTGGCAACTATCAACTAACCCTAAGTTAACATCATCAAATAAGGGTTGGAAGGCTTTACTATCGCCTTGGGGTTCCACACGCGATCGCCCTTGATGAATCTCGAAGCCGTTGACTGGTAAGCCCATCTGGGGGAAGTTTGAGCTAACTTGGCGCTGACGGGCAATTTTTTGTCCTGTAATGACGGTTCTAATTGGCAGGAGATTTAAGCCTTGATATCTGCCAGCTTGTCCTTCTAGCCCCTCTGGATCGGCGATAATTTGTCCTAACATTTGGTAGCCACCGCAAATCCCCAACACTGTACCACCAGATGCGGCATAGTTTTGGATGGCTTCTGCCATGCCTGTTTTTTGCAGAAGTATCAAGTCGGCAATTGTGGTTTTCGTACCTGGGAGAATTACTGCATCAGGGTGTCCTAAATCTTGTTTTGGACTGATGTATTTGACTGCAACTGTGGGTTCTGATTCTAAGGGGTCAAAGTCGGTAAAGTTAGCGATTCGGGGTAGACGAACAACTGTAATATTTAGGTCTGCGTGGGCTTTGTATGTTTTGCGTTCTAGTAAGTCCAGGGAATCTTCGGCAGGGAAAATTTCATGAATGTAAGGAATGACACCAACTACAGGAATACCCGTCCGTTCTTCTAACCATTTGATTCCTGAGTCTAGGAGCGATCGCTGTCCTCGGAATTTGTTAATTACTACGCCTTTAATTAGTTGGCGCTCTTCTGGTTCTAATAACTCTAATGTGCCGACTACGTGAGCAAAAGCACCCCCACGGTCAATATCAACTACTAATAAAGTGGGAGCGTTTAAGTATTTGGCTACCCGCATATTGGTTAAGTCGCGGTGCTTGAGGTTAATTTCTGCTGGACTACCCGCACCTTCACAAACGATTAAATCAAATTCAGTTCCCAAATGCTGTAGAGATTCTTCAATGGCTCGCCAACCAATGTCAAAATACTGCTCATAATAGTCGGCGGCGCTGACTTTACCTACAGGTCTGCCTCGGATAATTACCTGAGATGTCATATCGCCTTGAGGCTTGAGTAAAATCGGGTTCATTTCTACCCAAGGTATCACCCCTGCTGCCCAAGCTTGTACTGCTTGCGCGTAGCCAATTTCCCCACCATTTGAGGTGACATAAGCATTTAATGCCATATTTTGACCCTTAAAGGGAGCTACTCGCCACCCACGCCGTGACAAAATGCGACAAATAGCCGTACTTATCAGTGATTTACCTGCATGGGATGTTGTTCCCACTACCATTATTGATTTCATAGCCACTTCTTGATTAATTTGTAATACCCTACGGGTTCGCGGTAGCGTTGCGTAGCAAAGGCTTGCGCCTACGTAATTCGTAATTTTTAATAGTTGTACATTTATAGCTTGCTTATGGATGGTGTGAGTTATTTGAGGGCTAATATAGCAATTTGCTGCTCAAATGTCAGAAAATTGGGCAGCTACTAATAGAAATTGAGCGCAGGTATTTATCCTTGAGTTGAAGGATATGCCAGCGCCACTGTATATGCTTCAACCCAAATTCACAATCTCACCAATTCAGTTAGGGAAAATGGTGAAGACTTTATAAATGGGTTGATGTTTCTCCGTATATATTGTTCCCTAGAAATCCCAAATCCTAACTTTTTGGTTCTTGATTCTAAAAGGGAAGTCTAAACCAACGAATTACAGCGTCGTATAGGCGATTGCGCCACGATGGTAAAGGCAAGGTTTTTCCTTGGTATTGTTCTATAAGCTGATGTCCCAAGGGAGTGAGGCGAAAACTATCTGTAATACCTTGTCCGTCTACTTCACGCCGCAATACTCCAACCTGAATCAGCCATCCTAACTCATCATCACAAGTCAACTCAGACAAGGACTTTTTAGTATAACCATGCTTAATACCAGTTTCATTAGCGATCGCATTCACGGAAACACTCTGACTACGCATGGTTTCAAATAGTCCCAAATTGAAAGGAGAACAGATAAGCGATCGCTTGGCTCGTTCTACAGTAGTTTGTGGGTAAGAAAAGGCTTTGGGTGTTGGAGAATCCTTTGTAGGCATAATTTGTAATTCACATTAGTCATTAATCAACAGTCAACAGTCAACCGTTTCTAAATTTGTCATGAAATTATTGTAAATTATTGTAAAATTTCAGAGTCATCAAAAATCTGAAACAGGAAAGGTTCATTATGCCTCTAGCAGTTGGTACGGATGCACCTGCATTTACCGTCAAAGATACCAACGGTAACACCGTTTCGTTATCTGATTTTGCTGGGAAGACTGTAGTTTTGTATTTTTACCCCAAAGATGACACACCAGGCTGCACTAAACAAGCTTGTAGCTTCCGTGATGCTCAATCTGATTACAAAAACAAGGATGTAGTCGTTTTAGGTGTGAGTGCTGATGATGAATCTTCTCATCAAGCCTTCACTCAAAAATATAATTTGAATTTTCCTCTACTAGCTGACACCGACCACAGCTTAATCAAAGCTTATGACGTTGATGGCGGCGGTTATGCCAAGCGTGTTACCTACGTAATTAACCCGGAAGGTAAAATCATTCATGTTGATTCTACTGTCAACACTGCAACCCATGCTGGCGATGTTTTATCAGCTTTAGGGCTGTAGGGTAATCAAGGTAGGGGGTAGGGAGTGCTGAGTAACAAGTTCTCCCTCATCTCCCTTATCTCTCTTGTCTCAATTATTTCCCGGAACAGTCGATGTTGATGGATTAGTGGCTGGTTGAGTTGTAGTTTGAGGCACAAGCAGTATTTGTCTTTGTTGTTGATTACCAGTTGCGCGATTTTGTCTTTCTCTAAATGCTTTAGCCGCATCATCTAATGCTTCGTTCTGCTGATTCACGTCAAATGTCGCATTACCAAAGTTTGCCCGATGAATGAGGTCAAACATATTGAAATTGCCAGAATTGAAATCAATATTATTATTTTGGGTATCATTATTACCGCCTGCATCCACCGTTCCCAGTTGAGCCAAGCTTGGCTGTACTGTCAGCAAGGAAGCGGCGCTCATTCCGACAAAACCTAATAAAAGTCTGGTAACTGGTAAAAATAGTTTTTTCATGGTTTTTGACTCTAAAATTTCTCTAACACTATTTTGAGTTAAAACTGCTGTTAGCAGTAACAGGGCGTTCAGCCCGTACTAAGTAAAAATTTAGCCCTCAGTCGTTTTTTCACAGTTATCAGTTAAATAAGAGGGTTTAAATTACCCACTAATTATTAATAGGTGCTGGTGACTCTTTTAAATCCCCCACCATACACCTGATAACTGTTTACCGTTGACTGTTCACTGTTTTAAGCGAGAGTCCGTCTTAGTTGCGGCTGAATACTCAACAAAGCGATCAAAGCGAAGCTAAACAATATTAACAATGCTCCACCAAAAGTGACATCACCCCAAGGTGCTTGCATGACTACATCGCCTAAACCCCAGTGATTATGAAGATAGAGATAACGAATGGGTTCGATAGCGTAGCTAAGAGGATTAAGAGTAGCTACAACCTGTAACCACTTGGGCATGAAGGATAAGGGAGCAAGAGCGGTACTAGCAAAGAGTAATGGTAAGTTAGTAACAAAGATTACAGCAATTAACTCAATGTGTCCAGGCAGGGCAAAAGCCAATCCTAAAGAAATGGCTGTAACACCTAAAGCCAGTAGAAAGACAATGAGAGCGATCGCACCTAATCCAGCCGCATCTGGTAATCCAGCACCTAGAAACGCCGCCGCGCCAACAATTACGGCTGCTTGCAGTAAGCTTTGGCTGACAATAAAGATTGCGGAAGCGAAGACAATAGAAAACCGTGATGCCAAAGGGGCGACTAATAAACGATTCAAAAAGCCAAACTCACGGTCAAACATGACTGGTAAACCAGCATTTAAGGCTCCCGCAAAAGCGGTAAATACAATCACACCCGCAGCGAGAAATTGCCCGTAATTTGTTGTACTTCCAAATAAACCTTTAGGGGCATTTTGAAATAAAGCGCCGAATAATACCAACCACATTACAGGCTGAACAATACCTGCTAACAAGGTAGAGGGACGACGTTGTAATTGAATAAATAAGCGACGAGTTAAAGCCAGCGTCTCTTGTGCTAGTTCACCAAAAAAATTAGGTGCAGCATCGGCGTAGGCTTGTGGTGATGTCGCTGGTTGCCAATTAATGTCAGTTTTGATGTTAGTCATTAGTCATTAGTCATTAGTTATTAGTCATTAGTTATTAGTCATTAGTTATTAGTCAAAAGGCAGGAGTTAATAATTAATTTCCCCCTCATCTCCCCCCTCTCCCTCATCTCATATTCTGCTTCTTCTCCGCCTTGGGATCGCGATTGGCTACTGCTGCTAATTCCGCATCCAATAGGGTGCGTCCGGTGGCGGCGAGGTAGACATCATCAAGGCTGGGGCGGGATTGGGCGATGCCGAAAATTGGCAAGCTGGCGTTATTTAATGCTTGCTGAATTGTGCTGAGGGCATCATTTTGAGGTGTTACTACTAAGTTGAGGGAATTACCTTGAGCATTATTAATGATGACTTCTTTGACGAAAGGTAATTCTTGCAGTAGGTTTTTAGCTTTTTCTGCTTCTTCTGTAGGGGAAAACTCACGGATGCGTAGGGTGATGCGATCGCCCCCTACTCTATCTTTTAATTCTGAGGGTGTACCAACGGCAATGACTACGCCACGGTCAATGATTGCCACGCGATCGGCTAGTGCGTCAATTTCTTCTAAGTAGTGGCTGGTAATAACAACCGTTGTCCCCGATGCGCGTAACTTACGCAAAAATTCCCACACCACAAAACGGCTTTCTATGTCAAGCCCTACGGTTGGTTCATCCAACACCAACACATCCGGCGCATGAAGCAACCCGGCGGCCAAGTCTAAGCGTTTGCGTAAACCGCCAGAATAGGTTCCTGTTTTTTTATTGGCGTACTCTTGTAAACCAAGTAAATCTAAAACTGTCTCAATTCGCTGTTTGGCTACTGCGCCAGGCAGGTGATACAGTGCTGCTTGTAGTTGCAGTAGTTCTTGTCCTGTCAGTACCTTATCTAAGGCAACTTCTTGAGCAACATAGCCTAGCCGTTGTCTAGCTACTCTGGGGTTATCCAACACAGAAACTCCAGATACCTCGATTTTGCCAGCATCTGGTGTAGTGAGGGTACACAAAGCTCTCAGAGTAGTAGTTTTACCTGCACCATTGGGGCCGAGTAAGCCAAAGATTTCTCCTGGTTCTACCTGAAAGGAAACATCTTTGACGGCTTCAACAGTACCGTAACGCTTTTGGAGATTTTGAATTAAAACGGCGGGAGCCATGACAGCTAAACCCTAAATATACAATTCGCAACAATATACATATATTGTAGTTGAGCGGTGATAGGTCGAGCGATCGCGTAGATACATATCTGGTTATTAGTCATTAGTCATTAGTCATTAGTCCACAGTCCATAATCATTCTCTGTCTTCCCCCTCTGCCTCATCTCCCTCATCCCCCTCATCTCCTATTCCCGATATCTTGCGATCGCTCTAAAATTTAGGGATGAGAATTAAGCCAAAATTACAATGCGCGTTATTGTCCAGCGAGTTAAATCGTCTCAAGTTACTGTCAATGGTGAAATTGTTGGCAAAATTGGTCGAGGATTAAACTTACTTGTAGGTATTGCTGATACAGATACAGATAACGAACTTGATTGGATGGTGCGCAAATGTTTGGAGTTGCGTCTGTTTCCTGATGAAGCAGGTGGAGACAGATGGCAGAAATCTGTGCAGGAAATTGGTGGTGGGTTGTTAGTAGTGAGTCAGTTTACTTTGTATGGAGATTGTCGCAAAGGTCGCCGTCCTTCTTTTGACCGTTCAGCTACTCCCTCACTAGCAGAGGAATTATACAACCGCTTTGTTTTGAAGTTACGCAGTAGTAATTTACAAGTAGAAACAGGCAAATTTGGCGCTATGATGCAGGTGATGATTGAGAATGATGGCCCTGTAACTTTGATATTAGAGCGAGAAGCAGAATAAGTTCTCGGTGCGTTTGTGGTTTGAAAAATTTTTACTACAGAGATGCAGTGAACCAGCGCTGTAGGAGGGCTTCCCTCTCTCCAAGACGCTCCGCAAACCGTAGGCGGCTTTTAGCTTGCTTCTTTGTGGGAGTAGCCGCAATACGGTTCGGTTAAAGGGGAAAGGCGAAGGGGAAAAGGGAAGAAAAAACCTTTAACCCTTGCCCTTTAACCTTTTCCCTAAACCAATTATTAGTTCAAAATGCTTATCCGAACCGTATTGGGAGTAGCCGGAGGGAGACACAGAGGTATTAGTGATACAAATCACGTTTATAAAAGATATAAATCACTGACTAACCGCTATTAATCATCTAGGTTAAATCAAAATAAATTTTACTTAGCACCTCTATAACTTGAAGTTATATTGCGGTATCGGCAGAGTCAAAATTATGCTAGAAAAACTCTTATTAGCTGCTATCATAACCTTTACACTCAGTATATTTACGCGATTGAGTGCGCCTGTTCCTCAAAAAATGGGCTTTGAATTTAAAACTCCAGAAGTTACCAGTTTTACTCAACCTATAAGTATTGTTGAGCAGTGATTTAGGTCGGTCTATACGGAGGGCAAATTGCTCAAGTGGCTCATATCATAAGCTTGCAGATGGAATTTTGTCAGTAATCAGTGCTTGTAAATATTTTCTAGCTACTCATAAAGGTATAAAGAAAAAATTACAACTGATACACCATCACGCTGATTTGGGTACTAGGCAGAAACACTCCAAAATTGACTATGAAAAATCTAATTTTTATCGCAACTACCGTTATAACATCTATTAGTTTTATCAATATTGCCCAAGCGGCAAATCAAGAACATGTTAGACAGCTATTGGCAACAAAACAATGTCAAAACTGTAACTTAAGTGGTGCTGGCTTAGTTATGGCTGACTTGTCTGGAGCGAATTTAAGTGGTGCTAACTTAGCAGGTGCAAATTTAAGCCGGGCAAACTTAAGTGGTGCTGATTTACGGGGTGCAAACTTAAGTGGTGCAGGTTTAGCCGGGGTGAATTTAAGTGAAGCCAAACTCAGTGGCGCAAATTTAGCTGGTGCAGATTTAAGAGGCGCGTTCTTAAGTAATGCCCAATTTACAGGTGCATATTTGCAAGGAACCAACTTTCAGGGTGCAGTAGGTATACCATTACAAGTTGCAACACCAGATGAATTTTATGCTTTAGGTGTAGCTGAAGCGCAAAAAGGCAATCAACAACAAGCCATCTATTATTTTAATCAAGCGATCGCTGCGCAACCAGAATATGCAGGAGCATACTTAGCGCGGGGTATTTCTAAATACCAAATTTTTGACCGTCAAGGCGCAGCGCAAGACGCACAAATCGCCGAAAAACTATTTACAACACAAAATAACGCCAGAGGAATACAAACCTCTCAAGCTTTCATCAAAGAACTACAAACACCATATACAGAAAAACTCAGCACTGGTAAACCCAGTTTCTTCGACTTTGTAGGTAGTTTAGGTTCAGTCTTGCTACAGTTTTTCCCATTTTGAGTGTTGAGTGTTGACTGTTGACTATGGACTAATGACTATGGACTAATGACTAATGACTCTCTCAAACGAACTTTGGACAGCAAACCAAGATTTAGCCCAAGCTTGCTTAGAACATCCTTTTGTTCAAGGTATTGGTGATGGTAGTCTTGAGGAGCGGAAATTTGCTTACTATGTGGGGCAGGATGCTTTTTTCTTAGAGGCTTTTGCCCGTGCTTATAGTATTGCGGCCGCTAAGTCACCAGACTGGGTTGGTTTTACCACGTTTCACTCATTAGCTGGTGGTGTACTTGAGGAACTGCGGCTACACGAAGGCTATGCAGCAAAATGGGGTGTAGATTTGCGTTCTGTCCAACCTGGAGGAGCCACTCGTCGCTATACTGATTTTTTGTTAGCTACTGCTTGGAGTGGGGATGTAGGTTTAACGGCTGCGGCTATGTCTCCCTGTATGCGGTTGTATGCTTTTTTGGGTGAGGAGTTAGCTAAGAATGGTATTCCTCATCATCGGTATGCTGACTGGATTCGTACTTACAGTAGCGCGGATTTTTTACCCTTGGCGCAACAATTAGAAAGTTTGGTAGAAAATTACGCTAGTGCTAATGCCATAACCCATTCAACTTATCGCTACGCTATGTTTTGTGAACAGGAGTTTTTTCAAGCTGCTTATTTGACTTGAGTGACACGCCAACTCAGACGCAAGTTAACCCAGAAGTTCCAAACGGTAGCTATGGCGATCGCAATGAGGTTAGCAATATAGCGGTTGGGAATGAGATAGTTAAACACAATATTTAATATCAAGACATTCAGCACTAAGCCGGCAAGGCAGACAATATTAAATTTTACAAACCGCTTGATCCGTTGCGACCAACCTTGTTGCTGCATAGACACATCGGCAAATGTCCAGGCATCATTCCACAGGAAGTTATTAAAAATTGCTATTTCCGAGGCGATAATTTTACTGCGGGTTAAAGGCCAGCCTAGTGTTGATGGGTCACTGAGTAGGTACAGCAGTGCCATATCTATAAATACTCCACTTAACCCTACCAAGCCAAAACGGACAAATCTACCCAAGGGGAAGCTTTCATTAATTCTTTGTAGTCTACCTGTAGAAATTCGTAAACGAATTAAATGGCGGATGTAGTCTACATACTGCTTCCATGTAACTTTGCTCTCGCCTTCTTGGCGTTCACGAAATACATAGCCTGCTTCCGCAATTTCATCTACTTGACCACGCCCAATTACCTCTAATAAAATCTTGTACCCTACCGGGTTAAAAGTGGCATTGGTAATACATTCACGACGCACCATAAAATAACCACTCATGGGGTCGGAAACTCTACCCAAAACTCTAGGTAGAATCATCAGTCCTAACAATTGCGCCCCGCGAGATAAAAAGCGTCTAATAAAACTCCAGCTACTTACGCCACCCCCATCTACGTGACGGCTGGCTACTGCTAAATCTGCTCCTCTATGGATTTTAGTCAAGAGTTCTTGCAATACATGAGGCGGATGTTGCAAGTCTCCATCAATTACACCTAAGATATTACCTCTTGCTGCTTGCCAACCACGAATTACAGCTGTTGACAGTCCTCTTTCTTGCTGCCGTCGCATTACTTGTAATTGTGGATACTCTGATGTCAAAGACAACGCCACTTCCCATGTGCCATCCGGGCTATCATCATCTACCACGATTAGTTCATAATCGCCTGGGATAAACTCATCAAGTATTTGAGTTAACTTCTCAACAACATTTCTAATATTTCCACTCTCTTTGTAGGTAGGAATGATGAGTGAAAACTGGATAGGCTGATCAGTCGCACCTGAATAACTAGGTGGAAACTCAGGAACTTGTAAATTACCTACGGGTACGGGCAATAATGACTGAGTTTTATTGATACTCATTAGAGTCCAGGTGGTAGAAGATTCTTCTATGAGGTTAACTGTATCTGACTGAGTATACCTAAATAAATGAGCCTTCTTTATGAAATCTTCATACTTTTTGAGTGCTATTAAATACTAGATAGGGCATTTTTTATTGGGCAATATTTGAATATTAATCGCTCAGATATTGATGAAAATTAAGCTCATCCATAAAGCTAAAGAACAGTAAGTGTAATGTTACTCTTTAAATTCTTATACAATTTATGACTCAACTCATTGACAAATTTGTATAAATGTGAAGAAGAACAAACCTTTATATGTAAAATTTTCGCATCTGAACTGCTGATGATCAAATATAGATAAACTTCCGAAAGATGGATACAAATCAAGGCATCATCTGCCTGAAAAAATACAGATAACACGATCGCAACACAAGCGATGAAGGCACGGAAGGAAAAAAGATGTCGGAGAATTTTAGAAGCAAGGTTGTCACACAAGGGGTGCAGCGATCGCCTAATAGAGCTATGCTCCGGGCGGTTGGTTTTCAGGATGCAGATTTTACCAAAGCTATTGTAGGTGTTGCCAATGGCTACAGTACAATTACCCCTTGTAACATGGGGATTAATAGACTAGCCGAAAGAGCCGAAGCAGGTGTAAAACTAGCTGGAGCAATGCCGCAAATATTCGGTACAATTACCATTAGTGATGGCATTTCTATGGGAACGGAAGGGATGAAATATTCCCTAGTTTCCAGAGAGGTAATTGCCGACTCCATTGAAACCGTTTGTAACGGTCAAACGATGGATGGGGTAATTGCTATCGGTGGTTGTGATAAAAATATGCCAGGAGCAATGATTGCGATCGCCCGGCTGAATATCCCGGCTATCTTTGTTTACGGTGGTACTATTAAGCCAGGACACTACAACGGTAGAGATTTAACCGTCGTTAGCTCTTTTGAAGCTGTGGGTGAATACAGCGCTGGCAAAATTAACGACGATGAACTATTAGCAGTCGAACGCCGTGCTTGTCCAGGTGCAGGTTCCTGTGGTGGAATGTATACAGCAAATACTATGTCAAGCGCCTTTGAAGCGATGGGTATGAGCTTACCTTATTCCTCCACAATGTCAGCCGAAGATGATGAAAAAGCAGACAGTACAGAAGAATCAGCCAAAGTATTAGTAGAAGCAATACGCCATCAACTATTACCCAAACAGATTATCACCCGTAAATCCATAGAAAATGCCATCTCTGTGATTATGGCGGTGGGTGGTTCAACTAACGCCGTGTTACATTTTCTGGCGATCGCTCGTGCGGCTGGTGTAGAACTAAATTTAGATGACTTTGAAACTATCCGTGGTCGTGTACCCGTTTTATGTGATCTCAAACCCAGTGGTAGATACGTCGCCACAGACCTGCATCAAGCAGGCGGTATCCCCCAAGTGATGAAGATGTTATTGGTACATGGTTTACTCCACGGCGACTGTATCACCATCACAGGTAAAACCATTGCTGAAGTTTTAGCAGATGTCCCCGATGAACCATCACCTAGCCAAGATGTCATTCGTCCTTGGAATCACCCGATGTATGCTCAAGGTCACTTGGCGATACTCAAGGGTAATTTAGCTACTGAGGGTGCTGTTGCCAAAATTACTGGGGTGAAAAAGCCTGTAATTACTGGCCCGGCGCGAGTGTTTGAATCGGAAGAATCCTGCTTAGATGCGATTCTGGCAGGTAAAATCAAGGCTGGTGATGTGATTGTTATCCGTTACGAAGGCCCTAAAGGTGGCCCCGGTATGCGAGAAATGCTTGCACCGACTTCAGCAATTATTGGTGCAGGTTTAGGGGATGCAGTCGGGTTAATTACTGATGGCCGTTTTTCTGGTGGTACTTACGGGATGGTAGTCGGACACGTTGCGCCGGAGGCGGCGGTTGGGGGTAACATTGCTCTGGTCGAAGAAGATGATAGTATCACCATCGATGCTAATTCTCGTTTGCTACAGTTAAATATCACTGAAGAAGAACTAGCAAGCCGCCGTGCTAAATGGCAACCCCGTCCACCTCGTTATACTAAAGGCATTCTGGCTAAATATGCCAAGTTGGTTGCTTCTAGTAGTGTTGGTGCTGTTACTGATTTAGATTTGTTTAATCAATAATTGAAAGTTTGTAGTGAGTTAGCGCGTTCATGGGGAAACCCTCATGAGCGACTAACTAACCCGGAGGGTAAGGACTTTAGTCCTGCAAAAGACTCAAAACCTTGACTACAAACTTATCTTCATCACTCCAAGCTACTTAAATTTAGTAGGATGGACAGTAAAATGTTTTATGGTATACCCAGTAAATGTAAGCTTAAGTGAAGGATTTTTACAACGCTGGCAAGTAGCCAAGGATTATGTAAATCAAGGTGTTAACTCCTTGACTAACTCAGCACAGCAACTTGAGCAATCTTTACAGCAAACAACTACTACAGCCACAGACAAAGCTGTTGATGCCGTCACAACGACAATAGGACAAAGTTGGCAAACGGCAGAACAGATCAAAAATACAACATCTGGGGCTGTACAAACAGCGATAAATTCTTCTGTAAATGATTGGTTAGTACAGCACCCCATATTTTTACGGTTAGTACAAATACTCAGTTGGGCAAGCAATCACCCAATTATCAGTTTAATTATTTTACTATTTGCGATCGCTCTTATTTGGAGCATTATCAAAGCTATCATCCGCTTGATTGAAACAGCCAGTTTGTCAATTCTACAAGTACCATTAAAACTACTTCAAGGTTTAATCAAATTTAGTGTTTTCTCTTTTAATCAAGTGGGTAACTTAGCAGTACAAAGGTTAAATAAAAATCAGATTTTAGATAAAAAAATAGAAGCTTCTGTTATTTATCTAGATAAGAAACATAGATTAACAGAAATAGCTGCGCGTCTGCAAGCAATTCAACAAGAACAACAAGAGTTATTGCAAGAAGCGTCAATTCTGATGGCAGAAGACACTAATATTATGAATACTTGAAATAAAAACTCTGTGTCTCTATGGTTCACAGTTATTACCACATAGGCACAAGGGCAATTTATGGTGATAATTGAGGAATGATTTCATCTTCTTTACCTGCTAAGAATTGAGCAAATCGTTTTGCTAAAGGTGGTACAAAAACTAGAGGATTACTAAAACCAGAGAAAATATACACGCCTGCTAATTCGGGAATAGCACCAATTATAGGTAAGCTATTGCTACTAAATGCAACTAAACAATGATGCCAACTTCCTGGCAAATTACCCAATGTAGGTAAAACTTGACTGATGCTTTGTCGTAACCAATTTTCACTTTCTTCAGGATTAATTACAGCATAAGGATCTGTTATCACGCGGCTAATTTGTCCTACGCGCAAACTGCCATCTAAAAACTGAACTGCACCCGCATCTAATATTGGTAGTACAGGTTGATTACCCGGTTCATCCCATAATTCATCAACTTTAGTAGAGGCAGTTTCTAGTTGAAATCGTTGCAAATTAGCTGGCATAACTAAAGTATTTAGTCGCCAATCAACAGGAGAAATTTCGATAATTTCTGCATGGGTAAAATAGACTTTGAGAAAAATACCTAGCGATTTTAATAACTGTCGGCTGAGTCCACCTGCACAAATGACTACGTTATCACTGTGAGTAGTTGTTCCATCCCACTCACTAATTTGTAACTCACCACCAGCACGTAAAAAAGCTTGAATGTATGCTTGCGCTGTTTTCTGGGGATGGATATGACCATGTTTGACAGTTAAAGCACCTGCGATCGCTCCTTTATTTATGAGTGGTTCTAATTCACAAGCTTCTGATACACTGAGTAAGCGTGGCGGTACTACACACTGAGCGTATAACCTAGCAGTAGCTTCTGGATCACTATCGGCAGGTATTGTCAGTAATAAATCTAATTCCCGTAACTCAATATCAGTATCTAACTCTTGAGATAAGATATTGTATCGGGCGATCGCTTCCTGGCATAATTGCCGAGTAAGTTCTGTACTACCAGACCAATAAGCTAAACCACCATAACTATAACGGGTAGCATTTTGCACTACAGCGTCTTTTTCTAGTAGAAGTACACTAAAACCCACTTTCACTAATTCGTAGGCGAGTGCAGCACCCGTAATTCCCCCACCCACCACAGTCCAGTCGTAAGTTTTCATCTAATAGGTTGCTTGTAGACGACTTATAAGATATTCTCCCGCAAGCACGGGCGGATAGATAGGTGCTTTTCCTTGTTGACAACTTTTCAGGCAAGCAATTTCTGTATCATTGTTGGGATGGCAGAAAAAAGCAATAGAATAGCGCGACAATGATCCACCCGCCATAGGCGATCGCTCTACTCTATGATCATTGGGAATGATCACGCGATGTTTAGTTGAGCAAAATACATCATTTGTCCACCGTTGCATTAAATCACCAGTATTAACTATGACTGTATCAGGAATTTTTGGTGCGGCAATCCACTGGCCATTTTTTGTCTGAACTTCTAACCCACCTACCTCATCTTGAAACAGTAATGTAATACTGCCATAGTCGCAATGTTCCCCTGCACGTACTTGTCCCTGCTTGGGTAATGTCTGCACGGGAGGATAGTGTAGCAGGCGTAAAGTATGATGATGTTGATTATGTCTAATTGTCAAAAAGTCAACTGGTAATTCTAGAGCTAAAGCCAAAGCTTCTAGTACAGTATTAGCCAGTTCTGTACAAGCTTGATAAAAAGCAATAATTAGTGGTTCTTTGTCTGGAGAAAGAGGTGTAGGAAGTAGCCGGTGCGTTGCGTCGGTTCCCCTCGTTGTAGCAAGTAGCGTTAAGGAGTGAGGAGAGGGGTTACTATTTTCACTATCAACCTGTATGTTAATATTAAAAGCCTCTTTTAAATCACCTGGTTGTTTAGGGTTAAGGCTTTCTCTCTCTATTGCCACATAGCCTAAATTACTAAATTCATCACTCCAAGCTAGTTGCTGTTTCACCTCTATAGGTAAATCGAAGAATTTTTTACTGAAACTAAATACTTGCTCAAGTATTTCTGGCGATATTCCTGTTTGTAAATACATAAAGCCAACTTCATGGCAAGCTTGATATATTTGTTTTACTACATTCTGGTGAGTTTGGATGTCACCATTTTTAAACCCAGCTAAGTTGATTAATGGAATCATCGTTATCTCGACCTTAGAGAATGTTTGAAAAGTAAGTCACACTTATTTTATACATTTATTAAGTATCTCTATTTCTTTTAACAAGATACTTATTTTCAACAATGAAAAAATAAA
Source organism: Nostoc sp. MS1 (assembly GCF_019976755.1). Lineage (NCBI taxonomy): Bacteria > Bacillati > Cyanobacteriota > Cyanophyceae > Nostocales > Nostocaceae > Nostoc > Nostoc sp. MS1. Next base: position 2,439,345 of record NZ_AP023441.1, on the reverse strand, counting down.
CATTTTTCTTCACACTTTGAGAGTATTTACTCGCAATGTTCTACTTTTATCAAAAATCTTGGCAACACATACGCCCTACCCATATATTTGTATAAGACATTGCGTGAAATAATATTATAATCTTTATTCTTAGTTGTGTATCTTCAATAAAAACGCCATTTTAGCGATTCAGATTCAACACAAATTATCAAGTAGTCTAAAATTTTATTCTCTAGGATGCAGCTAAAAAATTAGATGAATAAATAAATAAGATGTTATTTGATTGTTATCAGCAATTTTACTGAATTAAGTAAAACAGAAATAGCATATAAAACAAATAGTGTTACTAGCTTGATAACAGACGTAAAAACTTTAGTTCACCTATCAGATACTCATTCTTAACTCTATGAAAATTTCGTTGATTCCCGATCTATAGGTAATGTAGTGTTCAGTTTATGATATTTTCTCAATGTAATTAAGTGATTTTCTCATTCTGTTAAATTTTAAAGTTTAGATAAAAAAGCTACTTTAGAGCGAAAAATAAGATTTGCGATGTGAATTTTATTTTAAGAGCGTGATTACGTTTTATTAAAGGGGAATCATAAAAGTAATATTTCTTATTGTCACTATAGGGAGTAAGGTAATTGTTTATTACTTTTGTTATTTCTATGCCATGTGTAACCAAACCAATGTCAGTAAATATTCTGAGCCGCAAGTCATCGAACAAGTCAAGGAGAAAAGAGGGATGGATAGGACAACTACATTTCAGCATTGATGATTGTTATGTAGGCGTTTACCTACAAACTCGTCGAGAAATGGCTGAAATTATCAATAGTCTAAAAAAGCGATCAGCTACGCTGGGCGGAACGCCATCGCTAATTGGTAATTTAGCCCCAAGGTGAAGCTTTAAGTAGTTTTTCAGTCCTCAGAACTCTGATTTTCTATGGAATGCAACTCATGTCAGGCATAAGCCCATATTCTCTTTCTAAAAAACCACCCCTTATTTTAGTCGCAGATGATGACAAAATCATCCGTATGCTATTGCGTGAAGCTATGGAAAGAGAAGGCTATCGAGTGGTAGAGGTAACAGATGGTAAACAGTGTCTGGATGCTTATGAGACAGTAAAACCAGATATAGTTTTACTGGATGCAATGATGCCTGTAATGGATGGTTTTATTTGCTGTAAGGAATTATTGCAAATTGCCAGAAATAACTTAATTTCCGCTTTAGCAAATTTAGATAATGATGCTGAATTAGGTAGCACAATGATTTCCAGATTATGGGAACGTACTCCTATCATCATGATTACAAGTTTAAACGATGCAGAATCCGTAGATCGTGCTTTTGAGGCGGGAGCGACTGATTATATTACTAAGCCCATCCACTGGCCTGTATTGCGTCAACGTCTGAGAAGATTGCTACAGCAAGCACAAGTTTATAAACAGCTAGAGGCGGCTAACTTGGCTTTACAGCATTTAGCCAATGTAGACGGCTTAACTGGATTAGCAAATCGCCGTCGCTTTGATAATTACTTGAATACACAATGGATTAACTTGGTACAAGAGGGCGCTCCTCTGTCACTGATTTTATGTGATATTGACTTTTTTAAATTTTATAATGACCAATATGGACACCCAGCCGGAGACATCTGTTTACAAAGAGTAGGTGCTGTTTTAAGCTACAAGGTACAGAAACATCGAGATTTAGTAGCTCGTTATGGCGGTGAAGAATTTGCCGTAATCATGCCGTATACTCATGCAGACGGAGCAACTTATGTCGCCAAAAACATCCAGTACAGCGTTAGAAATTTGCAAATTCCCCACCGCAAATCAATTATCAGTGACCATATTACCCTGAGTATGGGTGTAGCAACTGTCATTCCTACTTGGGAGTCTTCGCCATCCGAGTTAATTGCAACTGCGGATAAAGCTCTTTATCAGGCAAAAGAAGCAGGACGTAATCGGATTTGTCAGTTGACAGTTAACAGTTGACAGTTGTCATTAGTCCATAGTCCATAGTCCATAGTCAAAAGGCAGGAGGTAGAACTGTTTGAATTTTGAATTTTGAATTTTGAATTGATTACTCCCCCGCTCCCTACGCAGGATATACGGGAAGTGTAAAGTGAAACCACGCTCCGCCGTGGGGGTTAGAGTCTACCCAGATTTGTCCGTAGTGGGCGCGGATGATTCTTTGACATAAAGATAAGCCGATGCCGTAACCATCTTTAGCTTCATCTCGCTCTAGACGATAGTGATTTTCAAATATGCGCTCTCGATTCTCTATGGGAATACCAGGGCCTGTGTCACCAATACTAAATTGTATTTTTTGTGTAGTACGATGTAATCCAGCAATGCTAATTGTGCCACCTTCTGGTGTGTATTTAATGGCGTTGTCTAGCAAGTTTATCAGTACTTGGCGAATGCGTTCGGGGTCGGCGTAAACACAGGGTAAGTCTTGGGGAATGTCTGTTTCAACTTTCTGCGCTTTGGTTGTGTAGCGATCGCGCAATTGCGCTAGTATTTCTAAACACAGTGAGCCAATTTCAGTTTTTTGTGGTATAATTATGAACTCTGTATCAGAACCTCTACCAACTTGTAATAGCTCCGCAATCATTTTATCTATTGATTTGGTTTGAGTACGGGCTTGTCTGAGGAGATTGACGACTAAAGCAGGTTTTAGGCGTTGAAATGTACCGATGTCTGGGTTGTAGTTAGACTGTAGGGTTTCGATGGCGATCGCAGCTGCTGTTAGTGGGTTACGTAGGTCATGAACTAACATGGCAATCACTCGGTCTTTAAACTGTAACTGCTCTATTAATTTCTCTTTTTCTTGTTTGAGATTAAAAATTTCATCTGAAAGGCGCAACAATTCAGAAGAAACGGCAATAGAACTAATAGTTGATTGAGGTTGCACCACTAGACCATTGTCATCTATACGCTCTTGTTGTAACTCTTCCTGCAATTTTACATAAGCCTCTGCGGAGGCTTGCCATCGCGGCCACCAGTTCTTGAGTTGGGTGATGATGTTGCTGCCGGCTAAAGTCTGCCTGGGTTCGGGATGAATCTTAATTAACGCTGGTGTAGCGACTAACTTAAAATGTTCTGCTAAGTATGGTTGTTGTCCGACATCAATAATTTGAAGTTCAAAGTTATACTCAGCCTGTAATTCTTTTAAGTAAGCACGGATACGCTGCACCTGCTGTTTGGACTGAGGTCGTCCATCAACGAACAACAACAGCTGGAGTGAAGCCTCAGAATAAATAGGCTGATCCTGGGAAACTTGCATGGAATCGTGTTTCAGCACTGGTAACAACCCGGCGACGCTTTGCAAAAATTAGAATAAACTGACAATTGTCGTGGTCGTTTTTTCTCAATTTAATCTCTATTTTAGATTTTTACTACACCTATTCACACAAGGTTTTGGAGATGAGAACCATAGTTTTTAGCCTTTTATTGCCTTTTTGGGTCACTAGCTTGGCAGGAAACGCCCTTGCTCTACAATATCAGTCTTCACCTCATAATCATACTCTGGCTGTTGCGTCAACTAATGAAAATTTTTATACTGATGCCAGTTATTTAATTCAGCAACAGCTAGATTTGATTGTACGCATCGAACAAGCTCTAGTTTCTCCAGATGCAAATCAGATGCGTGCTGTGCGTGGACAGTTAATTATCCAAAATAAAACAGTAGAAGCTTTTCTCAAGCGCCATTACCCTAGCAGTCAGAATTTGTGCCAGCAGCAAGCAACTTTTCCCTTATCTAGCCAGTGGAGTCAATCACAAACAAAAATTTATTGTGCTTTGTCTGCTTCTAGCCAGGAGTTATTTAAACTTTCGCCCGTACTAGATCAACTCTTGTCTCGCCGGGGTGAAGTCGGTTTAGTTAGACCGTTACCCTTGGTAAGTGGGGAACGTAAGTCAGACCCAATACTGACTATTGCACCAACACAACTGCCCAACTTGGGAAAGCCAGCAACGCCTCTATCAACTAGAGAACCAAATTTATCACTGCCACAGTCTACCACAGTCACTTCCCCATCTGCATTACCAATTATCGGTGTAATTGGTAAAACAGCGATAGCTAATTATCAGCCACCGATGCAACCTGCGATCGCTCCACCAGATGCAACACTAAATATATTAGCCAATGCCAAGCAGTCATTGACAGCAGCGCAGATAGCATTTCCCCCAGAAACAAAATTTCGAGATGCACAAAAAACTAATATAGCTCTTGACCGCTTTACTTATGGACTTGACCCGCAAGAGGCGGAAACTTACGCTAAGTTTTTGCGATTACCACGTACTGGTATTTTTCGGGCTTTGCCTGCATCAGCTTACCAGCGTCTGCTCAATACTGTAAGTAACCGATTACAGGCTAGTGTAAGTGAACGCTATGCTTTTCCGAGGTTGGGTAATACCCAAGCAGGACTTAATCCTAGTTTAACACTTGAGATAGTAGATGAGAAATTCCAGCTACGACATCAGGGGGTAGATTATAGCTTTATGGTAAACCTGGGGGATGTGCCATTAGAGAAATTAGATGATAGGTTGAAAGCTGTACCCTCATCAACCAGAGAGTTCTTCCTGAACTACCAACCCCCTCAACAGTTGGCAGCTTTACAAGTAGATAGAAGACGCTTTATTACAGGTAAAGACCAGAATTGGCAGCAAAATCAGGTAATTTGGGCTAGTACCACCGCCCAATTGAATCATACTTATTTAGTGCGATCGCTGCAATTCCAACTACCAGAGATTATTCTCAATGGTCAGATCGCCAATATAGAAAAGAGCAGCTACCTAGACCAATTAAAACAAGTGCGTAGTAGCGATATGATTATTGCTTTTCGACCAGTCCGCAAAAGGTCTGATGGTAGTTACACCGTAATTTGGCGAATCCTCAAGGAGCTACCAGCACCACAAATCAAAGAGTGAAAAATTAATTATCAAGTTAAAATTCTGCTGGTAGGTTGAATGTCTACCTTTTTAACATAGGCAAGATCCCATACCACAGTATTCATACACAACATCAGCCTGGAAAAACTACTAGTAAATGCCAACAAATAATTTTAATAAAAGGTATGAGCAAGCAAGAAACGGTGAATAATTATTTAATTAACTATATTGATAAAGTACTAATTATTGCTCATAAAGAAGCAACTGATCAATTAGAAGTAACCTTAAAACAAGAAGAATTTGATTATGAAGTTCTTCGCCAAGAAAGTAAGCCAGAATTTAAAGACTTTTCTCGCAGTTATTTATGCTTACTAAATCATCGCCACGCCTGGGAAAGAGCCGCCCAAGCAGATAAACCGACCCTAATTATTGAAGCAGATTTTGTGCCAGTAATAGGTTTTGGTAAATTACCCTTACCTTTTAATCCCGATCAAACTGATGTTGGCATTAGCTGGCTTTACACTTGTGCGCCGCAAGTTTATCATGTTTCACCAGAAGGCTATGCTCAAGGGTATTCCACTTCTGCCGTCGCATATATTGTCAATCCACAAAGTGCTACCTATCTATTAGAACTAGCTGATGAAGTTACAGAAAAAATAGGAGCCACTAAATACTCGACTTGGGATTCTGATATTGATAAATTTCTCCGCCAACGCCAGCTTAAAAACTATATTCCTTGGCGCAACTATGGAGAACATGGAGGTTTACCTAATCCAGAACATAAGCAAAATAATCTCAGTAAAGTTCATCGTGCTGATGTCCTCTACGGTAAACTCGCCTTTACTCCTTTGTACGCCGTTGGTGAACAGGGTGGAACAGGAAATTTTCTCAACGTCAGATTACAAGCACGTCTCAAAGGAATTGCTCGTTTAGCAGTAGGTCGCTTTTTACGTCCCCCAGTCGTCAAAGGTTCCACTACCCCCATGAGGCTAATCAAATTTGCTTTGTTACGCCAATTTTCATTAAGGCTTTAGTCAACAGTCCACAGTCCACAGTCAAAGATAAAGTTTTTTGACTATGGACTAATGACTAATGACTAATGACTAATGACTAAAAAACCCTCGTCTGCGCTAGGGTAGGAATTGACACGCGATTTGTGATTTCCTGTGCTTTCTAGTAAACGACCTGCTTTAGTCTTAAGTTTGGCTGTTTTGTTGACTTCATTAACAGCCTGCGCTAACAGTCCAACTGCTAAGAACTTAGAACAGTCTCTAGCAGCAGACCCAAGATTACAAGGTAATCAAGTGGTTTTTGGAGAGGCTAAGGAGAGTGAAGTCCAACCGACACCAACTCAGCCTACAGTCCAGTTACCTGCTGATTTTCCCAAGGATATACCCATATACCAAAATGCTCAACTACAGGAAATCACTCCTGCTAGTGGTGGAGAACAGCGAGTATCAACACGTTGGCTGAGTTCAGACCCCAGCAACTTCATTAGTAACTTTTATCGTAACCAGTTTCAAGCCAACAACTGGCAGATTTTGCAACAGCCAACTGATGATGTAGAAGGGACTTTTGAAGCCCGACGTAATGATTTGCTAGTCAAGGTATCAATTCAACCTAAGTCAGTAACTAACGCCGCAGCAAATCAACCCCAAACATCTACAGCAATACAAATTAAGTACGTTCCTAATGCTGCGGCTACCGCATCATCTAATGTTCCTACAAGTGGTGATGCCCAGTTTATCGGCCCAGTACCTCCAGCAAATTGGGTAACACAGCCAACTAATACACCTAATAATTCAACCACTGCGACAGCCACAACATTTAACGATATTAATAAAGCACCGCAACAACTGCGGCAATATATCCAAGATTTAGCTGCTTTGGGGGTTTTCAATTCCACATCTTCGGGGAATAAAACTAATATTTCTAGCAACCAGTTTGAACCTGGAAAAATTGTGACTCGGCGAGAATATGCCCATTGGTTAGTGGCTGCTAATAATGCTATGTATGCTAATAACCCAGCAAAGCAGATTCGTTTGGCTGGGGAAAGTACGCAAGCGGCTTTTAGTGATGTGTCGCCACAAAATCCAGATTTTCCCGTCATTCAAGGATTAGCCGAAGCTGGTTTAATACCTAGCCCTTTATCTGGAGATGCGACAGCCGTTTTGTTTCGTCCTGATGCACCTTTGACACGAGAACAGTTGATTTTGTGGAAATTACCTTTAGATACTCGCCAAGCTTTACCTAATGCTACTTTGGATGCGGTGCGGGAAACTTGGGGTTTCCAAGATGTGGGGAAAATTGACCCCAAAGCTTTAAGAGCAGTTTTAGCAGATTTCCAAAATGGCGAACAAGCAAATATTCGGCGGGTATTTGGCTACACTACCTTATTTCAACCGAAAAAACCCGTAACTCGTGCAGAAGCGGCGGCGGCTTTATGGTATTTCGGCTCACAAGGTGAGGGAATATCGGCTGTTGATGCACTCAAGTTGAAGCAAACATCACCCGCAAAACAAGCACAATGACCTACGGTTGATTTTAGGCGATCGCTAACATCATTTTTGATAGCTATTAACCGAGTAGCAAAAAATACTGAAAATCTTGATATTTCTCTCTGATTTTTCTTGATATCTTAATTGTTGTCTATGTAAAGTTACTTAAGTAAAAATATCAAGAATAGCTGAGGTAAAAAAATAACTTAGTTGGTCTTGTGATTTTTTTGTAACTTTATCAAACAAACTCAACAATAAAATCTCATTTATTCATCAAACATGAAAATTAAAATATTAGCGGCAACTTTGATTTCTTTTTCTTTTATGTTGCCTCTAAAAGCTTCGGCTGCAAGTTTTTCTAAACTGTATGTATTCGGTGATAGTTTGTCAGACAATGGTAACTTATTTGCTTTCACCAAAGATCCCAATACAGGTATTGGTTTTCCTCCTCCTCCTTATTTTCAAGGACGCTTTAGCAACGGGCTTAACTGGACAGATATTCTAGCCCAAAAGTTAAATCTCAAGTCTCCCACCCCGATTGCTACTGGTGGCAATCTCAATAGTGGTATTAATTTTGCCTTCGGTGGTGCAACTACCACACCCATAAACACGATCGCCACAGGTTTGCCATCTTTGCCCCAAGAGATTGGCACTTTTAAATATTTAGTGAGTCAAAATCCTCAACTAGCTGATCCAAACGCCCTTTACACAGTTTGGTTTGGTGCTAATGATTACTTGCCTACTCAATCCCTAGATTTCCCACCTTTTACTACTCCTAATACGACCTTAAAGAATATCTCTGATGCCATACTAGATTTAGCTAGTGTTGGTGCAAAAAATTTCGTAGTTGCTAATTTGCCCAACTTAGGAGATACCCCCCTAGCACTAGGTATAGATAGCCAATTCAACGGCTTTTCCCACCAACTCAATACATTAAGCCAACAACACAATCTGGGATTATCCCAACTCATTGCCAATTTAAACCAAAATCCAGCATTAGGTTTAAATATTAAACTTCTAGATGTCAATCCTCTGTTTAATAATGCCAAAAACTTAGGTTTTAAAACTATAGATAAGCCTTGTTTGGATAGGGTTGCTGGAACCATCTGTGCAAATCCCGATGAATATTTATTTTGGGATGAAATTCATCCCACAGCACGCGCTCATGCCATCTTAGGGGCAGCAGCATTTTCTACAGTTCCTGAACCTTCTATGACAATAGGAATGTTGTCTTTTGGTGCTTTGGCTGCGGCAGGAATGCTGAAGCGGAAACAAACAAGGTCAAAACTAACTGGAAGAAATTTAGCTTTGACGGCTAGTAAAAATTAATCACATCCACCGTATCATGGTTTTGGTGGGCAATGCCCACCCTACCTATATTTCAAAATTAAGAATGGGTTCTATAGTTGATCAAGCAAAACTGATTTTTAGATTTAACTTTACTAATGTGGAATTACAACCAATTATTTGAAATTATTGAAGAATTGGTGCTGCATCATTCACCTAGTGGTGTAGAGGAAGAAATTAACCAATATTTACTACAAAAATTTACCGCTTTGGGTGTACAAGTGTGGAGCGATCGCGCTGATAATATCATAGCCAAAATACCTGGAAAAGACTCCACTAGAGCGATCGCTATCACTGCCCACAAAGATGAAATAGGCGCTATCGTCAAAAATATCGGTGATGCAGGTAAAGTAGAAGTCCGCAAACTTGGTGGTGCTTTCCCTTGGGTTTACGGCGAGGGTGTTGTCGATTTAATAGGAGACAGCGAAACCATTAGCGGTATTCTCAGCTTTGGTTCTCGCCATGTCTCCCACGAGTCACCACAGAAAATCCAGCAAGAAGATACACCAGTTAAATGGGAAGATGCTTGGATCGAAACCAAACGCACAACTGAGGAATTAGAAGCGGCTGGTATTCGTCCAGGGACAAGAATGGTCATCGGCAAACATCGCAAACGCCCCGTAAGATTACAGGATTATATTGCCAGCTATACTTTAGATAACAAAGCATCAGTAGCGATTTTATTGGCTTTAGCTCAATATTTACAAGAGCCAGCAATTGATGTTTACTTAGTAGCTTCCGCCAAAGAAGAAGTTGGTGCTATTGGGGCGTTATTTTTTACTCAAAATCAACAATTAGATGCTTTAATTGCTTTAGAAATTTGTCCATTAGCTGAAGAATATCCTGTTAAAGATGAGGCAAATCCTGTCCTGTTGTCTCAGGATGCCTATGGCATATATGACGAGGGTTTGAATAGACAATTACGCCAATGTGCCAAGCAGTTGAATATGCCAATACAGCTAACAACCCTCAGTGGTTTTGGCAGTGATGCTTCAATTGCTATGAAATTTGGTCATGTTGGACGCGCAGCTTGTTTAGCTTTTCCCACTCAAAATACTCATGGTTATGAAATTGCTCATTTAGGTGCAATTGCTAACTGTATTAATTTGTTAAAAGCTTTTTGCGAAACTGAATTTGATTAAAAGCCGATGATGGGATTTGAACCCACGGCCTGCTGATTACGAATCAGCTGCTCTACCACTGAGCCACATCGGCATATACGATTAGGAATTATAGCATTATTTACTTATGGTGGAACCTAATTCCCAAAAGCGCCTTGACCCTGAACAATATGCCCGTCTTAAAGCAGGAATGGCAACACCCTATCGTGGACTGCGGCAATTTCTCTATGTTGGTTTCGGTGCGTCTGGCTTTATTGGCGCGTTCATTTTCTTTTTTCAACTCCTTGCTGGGCGAGATGTGGAAAATGCTCTACCAAATTTCGCTTTGCAAATAGGAATTGTGACACTGATGATTTTTCTTTGGCGTTGGGAACAAAGACGGAAAAAATAATGAGTATAGATACTTAATTTTGTAGATAAATATGGGGTGAGCAGGGAACAGGGTTTAATATATCGTAATTCTTCTTAAGAAAATTGATATTTTGATACACTCTGAAACATAAAGAGAGAAAAGATAAAGAAAATATTAGGAATTAAGGAATTTCAAAATTTTCTGAGACACTGGTAATTGTTCAAACGGAGTCAGCAAATATAAAGACTCTGAATATAAGTCCATCCTTTTAAAAGGGGTCAAACTATTTTAAAGACCCCCAAGTTAAAAAAAACCAGAATCTTTCAAGCGCCAGTTCGAGTATTTACTTGTCTGGCGCTTGAAGTTTTTATATTCGGGAACAGGGGATAAACTGGGAAACCTTTTACTATAGAGGTTTTAGGATGAGCTTACATCTTATCTGTACTAGCGATCGCGTTTTGCCCTCGCTTCTCCTACAAAACTACACATTCAGGAAACTGACGTTTTAATGCTGGAAATACTGGACAGGGAGCTTGTTCTTGTAAATTCTCTGGTTTACTCCAGGTAAATGGAGCTTTTTGTGCCGCAGACATCCACAATAGTTGTTTTGCTCTTGTCATGGCTACGTAGAGTAAACGGTATTCTTCGGCTGTTTTGAGGTGTTTTGCTTGTTCCCAAGCTGGTGTTACTTCTGGTATCTCGGTTTCACCGTGGAGTGCAGCACGAATTTGAGCGCGGGCAACTTCTGATAAGGTAAAGTCACCCAAAAACTGACTTTGGGGCGGAACCCAAAATCTACCGGGAATTAAGTTTTCATGGAGGAAGGGAATAAACACATAGTTCCAATCTAGTCCTTTGGCTTTGTGCATGGTAATAATAGTCAATTGACCATTACGGGTGTAACGCGCTTCTGCATCGTCTGTTTCTACTGGTTCAAACCTTTCGGAACTGACAATTTCACTTAAGGCGGAAAGCATAGCCCCCATCGAGTTACTACCAGCTATTTGTTTATTTACCCGTTCTGAAAGTTTATCGGCTGTGGCTAGTTCTGCTTGGTCGTAATTTAATGTCAGGGCGAGGAAAGAAATGATTTGATATAAAGGCAGTTCTAAACGAGCGCGTAGTAAACTACGACAGAGGTGCGAAGCTTTCTGTACTGGTTCAGATTGGGGTGCAGCTAAGGGGCCTGGATACAAAAATTCTTCTGGTAAACTAGCAAGTGCATTTAGGTCTTGAGTAGGGATTAATTGACGTTTTACTAATACTTCTAAGGCAGATTTGAGATAGTCGGGAGAATGAGGGCGATCGCAAAATTGCAATAATGCCAAAATCTCTTGGGGAACATGAGAACGGCGATCGCTTTCTCCTACATCAAACAATGTAATATTATGCTCTTTACATATAGGCGCTAGTGCTTCTGATAACCAACGTCCTTGGCGATTTTCCCGCACCAGCACAGCCGCATTTTTACCCATGTCTTCGGTGAATAACTCCACCACCCTCTTAGACAGTAATTCCACAGTCTGAAAAATATCGCGGGGTGTATGCAGTTCTAATCCTCTACCTATAGCTACAGGGTTGACATCAATTAAATTGACCGGACGGATTTTTTGCAGGCTAAAGGGGGTAGAAATAGGAGGATGGGAAGACTGTTGATTTTTCGCCCCATAAAAACTATTTACCCATTCCAGAGCAAAGTTAGCAGCGTTAATAATCATGGCGGTACTACGACCAGCCTGATCCATTGTTGCTAGTTTATGGGAGCGATCGCACTCTTGGCAAAATTCCCGAAAGTAAATCGGATCTGCTGGGGTGAAAGTTGAGTTAATCGCTTGATTAGGATCACCAACACGGACTAGGTTAATTGGGGAGTAGGGAGTGGGGAGTGGGGAGTGGGGGAAATAATTATTAACTTCTGCCTCCTGCCTTCTGCCTCCTGCCTCCTGCCTCCTGACTTCTGCCTCCTGCTTCCTGGCTCCTGCGGCTAAAATCTCTAACAGTCGCGTTTGCAATGGACTGGAATCTTGGGCTTCATCTTCAAAAACGGCAAAAACTTGGTTTTGCTCAATTCTGCGAGCGCTATCGTTTTCTAGGACACGCAGGGCGGCTAAAATCATGTCGTCGTAGTCGATGAAGTCGCGCGATCGCATTAGGTCTTGATATTGTTCATACAATCCAGCCGCTATGGTTAAAATCTCATAGGCGTTGGTAGTTTGTTGACTCCATTGTCTGAGTTGATTTGGTGATATACCGGAACTTTTGGCTTCGTGTATAACTGTAGTTGCTAAATCTGGTAAAACTTCTGTGCGTAAAACTGACTGACGGCGTAACCTTTCTGTTTCTTCGCCATCAAATTGTTGTCCTTCTAATAACCGCAAATATAATCTGGGGTGATTATTAATCCATAGTTCAACTGCTGTACGAATAAAGCGATGGCTTTGGTTGGGGGTGATGAGGGTAACATTCTCTAACTCTAACCCTGATAAATCTGGATGACGACTGGCGATGTTTAAAGCCAAACCATGTAGGGTATAGACGGCAAAACCAGTTTGAGGTAAAGATAATTGTTTAAGGTAGTAGCGAATTTTTGATTTAATATTGGCAGCTGCCGAACGAGTAAAAGTGACTACTACTAACTGACGACGAGAAGATTTTGCTGACTGGGCCGCCTGCTGATACTGACGAGCGATCGCAATTGCCGCCGCCGCCGCCATACCAGTAGATTTACCCGCACCTGGTACAGCCGACACCGCCAAAGGCCCTGATTGCCAGTCTGCCATTTGTTGTTGTCCTGGGCGTAAAGTGTGACGAATAGCTGCAATTTTTTCTTGTAGGCTAGCAACAAATGATAATTCTGTTTGCACAGATGCCGACGGTATTTCGGTAATATTAGAATCTGTCATATAAAATTCTGTTTTAAAATAGCTTTCTTTGATGATTGTGACTTTGTGTTTTTATATGTATTACTATTTTCTATTCTAAAACAATTCTATAAAATAAATAGCTTAAAAAGTTAATACTATTGTTTTTTCTATCTCCTATCTTAATGTCAAAAAATTTATTTTTTCTAATTGACTCATATCTTTGTTATGACAAATTACAGACATTATTCGCATTATTTAGCTTTGTTTGGGTTGCTAGTCGTTGGTACTATTTTACGTTTTTGGCATTTGGACTTAAAACCACTGTGGTTAGATGAAGTGATTACTGCCATCTTTAGTTTAGGTAATAACTATCAAGATTTGCAGTTAGACGTACTAATTCCTCTACAACAAGTACAAAATATTTTTACTTTCCGTCCTGGTGTTAGTTGTTCACAAATTGCCGAGAATATTGCTCGTCAATCCACCCACCCGCCACTATTTTTTTGTGTAATGCACTATTGGTTAGGATGGTTAACGCCGTTAGGAGAAAACTGGATAGTCAAATTGCGATCGCTACCAGCTTTGTTTGGTGTAGGTGCGATCGCTGCTATTTATGGTGTTAATCGTATAGCCTTTTCTGCAAAATCAGGAATTATTGCTGCTGCCTTAATGGCGGTATCTCCCTTTGCCGTTTACCTTTCTCAAGAAGCACGGCACTATACCTTACCCATGCTTTTTATTAGTTTATCATTACTGATACTCATGCAGATTCAACGAGATTTGGCTCAAGAAATCTGGCGATTATGGGTATGGCTATTATGGATAGTTGTTAATATTATAGGATTTTACATCCACTACTTTTTTGCATTCGTTTTCTTTGCTGAGATTGTCACTTTACTCATATTAATTAAACTATATAATTTTCAATTATTTAGCAAGTCAAAATTTTTCCTAACAATACTTTTTTCTATTGGTATTGTTGTGCTGAGTTTCTTGCCTTGGATGCTCATAACTCTTAGTCATGCCAAAAGAACAGAAACCAATTGGTTAGATGCGCCGAGCATTATCTCGCCTTTCTACCAAATTCTTATGAATTGGATATTAATGATGATTTTCTTACCTATAGAAAATCAACCTCTAATAGTAGTGATTATCAGTGGAGTTTTAATACTTGCATTTGCTATTTTTGCAAGTTGGCGAGTTTTTCGTGGACTCAAGCAACTATGGATAAAACCAGCAACTCATCTACCTACGTTAACACTTTTAAGTTTTACTGGCTTTATATTACTGGAAATGATAGCGATCGCCTATCTGACAAAAAAAGATATTACTAGTGTTCCGCGTTACAGCTTTGTTTACTATCCTGGCTTTTGTGCGTTATTAGCTGCAAGTTTAAGTACAAATCAAAATTCAAGGTCTTTTAATTTTAAAATCCAAAATTCACAAGTATTAATTTTTACTTTTGTTGGTTTTCTAAGTAGTATTTTTGTAGTTTATAATTTAGTTTTTCAAAAGCCTTTTCAACCAGACAGAATAGCACAAAACCTAAATTTAGAGCCATCATCACCTGTAATGTTGGTGAGTATATATAGCAATTACCAAGATGCAGTTTTAGGAGTTAGCATTGCATCTGCGCTAGAACAAATTAGAAGTCAAAACTCCCAGCCTGATAATTTTGTAGCTTTATCACCAGATCCTAATTTAGATGCCATTTGGAAGAAAATTTCCCAACTACCCATGACAGTAAAATCTCCCCGGAATTTATGGGTAGTGGGACGAGGTATGAGAAGACAGAGTTTTCCTCAACAATTGTTGTTGTCTAACCAAACTGTTTGTCAACTCGACCCCCAACAGCATTACCGTATAGGAGTTCGCCATCAACTTTATAGGTGTGAGGGAAGGATTCAATAGTCCATAGTTAATGTCAAACTATTGTATAATTTTACTCTAATTTAATAGATTTTCCTCAGTTTAATTAACTATTGCCTTGTAAATAAAGAGTCTAGATATGGTCAACCTAGAAGCTGAAGACCGCAAACAACTGATAACTCTTCTTAAAGACATACCAGAACTAACTACAGAGCGATCGCGTCAGCAAATTTTGGAGCTAGCAGATTTAAAACAGTTGTCACCAATGATTGACCTTTCTGGTGCGCCCTTTGTAGCAGTTAATGAGATAGTCAGCTATCTATCTAATTACGGACGTTTAAATTATGACCAAGAAGCATTAGGGCGCTTCTTAAATACTTTGAAAGACTTTGTGGGAGTGCAGCAGCAACAATTTTTAGACAAGCTGCTAACAAAATATGACATGATGACTCCAATCGCCCCATTACCAGCAATAAATCACTGGCGAGGAAGAGAAACTTTAGTAGAGATATTCGAGAAAATAATTGGAGAAAATGGTGTCTCATCATTCCCCGGAAGTCAAGCTTTTGAATTTACTTTGGTTACAATAAATTCTCAAGGCCAAGAAATAGAATCTCATCAAGAACAAGCTTACTACTTAACTGAAGAACTTGGGAATGGGATTGTATTGGAAATGGTTTATATTCCTGGAGGAGAATTTTGGATGGGTTCACCGGAAGCAGAAGGAAAAAAAAGGCGATATTCAAACGAAAGACCTCAGCATTTAGTCACAGTGAAACCATTTTTTATTAGCAAATACGCCATTACACAAACACAGTGGAAACAAATTGCTTCTTTGCCAGAAGTTCGTCAAAAACTCAAGCTTCGTCCATCACGTCAAGGAGGTAACAGTCACCCTGTTACCCAAGTTTCCTGGTTTGATGCTGTTGAGTTTTGTGATCGACTATCTCAAAAAACAGGTCACAAGTACCGTCTTCCTAGCGAAGCAGAGTGGGAATATGCCTGTCGTGCTGGAACTACAACCCCTTTTCACTTTGGGCAAACTATTAACTTCAATGTAGCTAATTATGATAGTCGTTACCCCTATCTTTCAGAACCTAAAGGGATTTATCGTGAAAAAACTACAGAAGTAGGCTTTTTTCAGTTTGCTAACTCTTTTGGATTGTTCGATATGCACGGGTTAGTTTGGGAATGGTGCTTAGATAATTGGCATCAAAGTTATGATCTAGCACCTACAAACGGAGATGCTTGGCTAGACAGTAATGATAATAATATTCGTGTGATGCGTGGTGGTTCATGGAGTAGCGAAGCATTTTTATGTCGTTCTAGTTTTCGCCAGTTTAATTAGGGCTTGCTGAAAAAGTCATTTCAAAGGAAGAGAAAAATTGATTAAGTAGTCAGTCCAGAAAAAAGATAAGTTTTTGTTGTTTAAGGTTTAATGAAATATCAGTTTCGATAATAGAAGAAGTAAAAAAAGACTCAGTTTTGAAAAATAGGCAAAAAAATACACAAAAAAGCCGTAATAGCAGAGTAGAAAGATTCATAACTAAAAAAGTTATGGCAATAGCGGTGAAAGAAGTATGAGGAAGTTTAGCCATAACTCTACCAAGGCTAAATCTTCGTTTACCTTGTCCAAACTTGCCCTCAATACAATTACGAATCCTTTCGTCATAAGCGGCTTGTTTCTTCTTTTCAGGGCTGACATTTTGGGGGGGTCTACCTAGTGGTGGGCCACTAATTCTAATTCCCCTTTCTTGACACCAAGCTCGATTCTCCCTCGTCCGATAAATCTTATCAACATGAACTGATTCAGGATAATATCCGGTGTAGTTTTTGTATGCTTCTACTTGTGATTTTAAGTCTCCTGATTCGTTAAAGTTGTCCCAACTAATATGGTCTAAAAATACATAGCCATCATAGTAACTAGCTGAAAACTTAGCCCCAAACTCTACTGTTCTCCCGGCTTTACCTCGGATAATCGGACGAATGTGTGGTTGGTTTAAACTGACAATGCGGTCTTGTATACTAATTTTTTGATTTTCATATAACCATAACTGTTGACGATAAACTTCTGCTACTACTAGCAACATCTTATATTGACTGTTGCTCAGTTTTAATAGTGACGCACCTAAATTTATTAGCTGCTGAATATGAGTTAAATTTCTGTTGATATATTGCAGTTGCTTTCTGATAGCTTTCCTTCTTTCTTTAACTGTTGGTTTTCTTTTCTTGGCTACTGCTAAATAATCCTTTCTTGCTTTGTTTCTGTAGGTTCTTGGTTTGTTGATATTTCTTACTAATAAGGACTTATATAATGTATCTATGATTGTTTCTGTTTGCTTTCTGGCTTGATTTAATAATCCTAAATCTGTCGGATAACTTATGTCTGCTGGCGCACAACTAGCATCTAATATTAATTTTCCTCTATTGGCTGGCTTACTTTTTGAATCCTCGACCTCTGGCTTTTTTGCTCTTACTTCTACCTCCTGTTTATTTTCTAACATCTTCCTGACTATTTCTTGATTGATTTTATTGACTAATTCTATATCTATCCTTTCTCTAAAATGAACTAGCATTGACGGGTCAAATGCAGATTCATTACTATATGCTGACATTCCTATAAAGTATTGCAGATACGGGTTCTCCCGAATTTGTTCTACTGTCTCTCTGTCACTTATTCCTAATTTTTCTTTAATTATTAATGCTCCCAACGCCATTCTAAATGTTTTGGCTGGCGCTCCCATTCTTGCTGAAAATATTTCTGCGTACTCTGCTTCAAATTTTGACCAAGGTATCATGTTCGCCATGATTACCCATCGGTTATCTGACGCTAGTTTTCCCCCAAAGGGTAGTTCAAAGTTTTCTGCTGCTTTTTCTTGCTTTTGCGCTCTTCGATACATTTTAACGCAACTTGCTACAAGGATTTTTACTTATCTTACCCTTTTTCTTTTCACCTTATTTTTCTTTCCTGACCCTGAAACTCTTCATTCTGCTATCTTTCGCCCTTATTCAGCCAGCCCTAATTATGCAAGCGAAATCTTGAACAATGTTGGTTTTAGAATTGTTCGCTTACTGTAATATGAAATTACTTAAACTAAGCAATTTCATTTACTTCTGAATACTCCTCATTTGTGTTTGATAGCCGATGCTTTTTACGTACAGATAGAGTTTGTCGATATTCATATGCTTGAGGATATTTTTCAAATTCATCTATTCTTAAAAATACACCACTTTTTTTCTGAATTTCTTTAACTGCTGTCTCAATTTCATCTATTGAAACTTGAAAAAAGTCTCTTCTTGAATTAACTACATTCACTCTTTTATCATCAAAACGTTGATGTAACTTCTGTAATGTATCTACAGCATCCTCTGAGAAAATTTTAAAATGAACGTCAAATTGAAATGGAACTGCGGGATTCATCTCTCTAATATATAAGTCTTCTTGACTACGAGATGTCATACAAATTCGATACATATCTCGTCCAAGAGAACCTATATTAGAAATTATATAAATATATCCTGATTTCAATCTTCTAGTTTCAGATAGAGCATTTTCTCTGTCACTTCTATCTTCTGCAACTAGTCGTTCTAACTCCTGGATTTTCATCTCCAATTGTTTTCTTTCTGCGTCTTTAGCTTGTACTATCTCTTGTCTTATTTTATCAATTTCTTTTTGATGAAGTCTTTCTCTTTCTTCTGCCTCTTCTGCCCTCAGTCTTGCCTTATCAATTGCTTCACGTTCTTTATTTTGCTTTCTATTTTCTCTATCCCTTTCTTGCTCTTGCTGTTTTTTATCTTCTAATTCGTATTGCAAATCTAATTCAATCAGCTTCAGATGTAAATCACCAAACAGTTTGCCAATCAAATCCTCAGTCATTTCTGGCACTGGCTTGCGGTCATCTACGTTGGCAGAAGTTAATTTAAATGCCAACAATTCACCTTGGTCATTAATTATCAAATGAAGTTTGAATCCGAAGTGCCAACCGACCGAGTTTTTGCCCCAATTTACTAATCCTTTAAATACTTTATGTGCATGGGCGCGGCAATTATGGCACACATTAATAGGCGTTGAATCAATAAAACTAATTCCCGTAATTTCTCCTGTCCTTGTATGCAAAAAGCAGCACAACAGCATTAAGCACCACGGCATCAATTCTACAAATCTGTTGTAGCTCACCAAGTTGGGAAATGCCCCACGCCAACCAGGTAGTACGTGCAATGTATAAAATTCCTTAAATGTTCGATATCCACTACCATGAAAGGCAATGACTATTGTCATCACTTCCGATATGCTCATCCTTGAGCGACTACGACGTTCTCCTGTTATCGATGGTAGCTGTGGGATCACTTGCCATAACTGTTCCCACTGTTTACAGAAATCATCTACATCACAGAATACTTGTGTAATATCGAGGCGAGATACAATAGTAGACATAGCCGAGACCCTGATTTTGTAATGATATTTTTTAGTCTCGGTCTTTTTTATGTTTTTTTCACCCTCTTGCCATAAATTTTACTGTTCTTTGATTTCCTTGTTCGCCAATTCCTTTTTATACTAGCTTTCTGGCTTTCTTCTCTCATCGAACTCACGTTAATTTAATAACGTAATCTCCCTCTTAGCAACTTTGATTATCATTATCATGTAGTTTTGAGTGCGGCTCATAAATGAGGAAAATCAATTAAGAGGTTTAATCTATATATTTGCTTCAAAGTCAACCCTTGTTGTGCCACTTTATAATGCGCTTGCTCTGTCCTCATCTTCCCCCGTTACCTATTCATCAATTTGCCAGGAATCTTTAGTTACATTCTCATCCAAAATTTTCCGAGGACGAACAATAATAATTACTTTCCCTAATATGGGTAGTTCTGGTTGAGTTTCAAACCACTGAAAATCTAATTCACCACCGTTATCTACTACAAAGTAACTAAAATCATTCCATTCACGCTGAGAACGATCTACAACCACTAGGATTGGCCCTGGCTGTGCT
Source organism: Nostoc sp. MS1 (assembly GCF_019976755.1). Lineage (NCBI taxonomy): Bacteria > Bacillati > Cyanobacteriota > Cyanophyceae > Nostocales > Nostocaceae > Nostoc > Nostoc sp. MS1. The sequence continues at coordinate 2,419,434 of NZ_AP023441.1, read as the reverse complement.
TGGTTTTGATTAGGGAAGCGATCGCTAGTTGCTAAAATTGTCACTGGATCTTCTGCGGCTAACAGTACTCGCCAACCCGGTAAAGCCACCCAAGCCTGTTCGCCAGCAAATTTAACTATGCGAAATGGTTCAATTTCTTCAACTAGAGGAACTTCTTGCAGTTCTTGCGCTTTTAAAGGTAACTCACCTGCTACCGGAACCATCCTGGGTAACTCGTCCTCTGTATCAAAGCGGTAAAACGGAGGAATAGGGGCAGGACGCTGGGAAACAACGGTAAAATCAATTAATAACTGTTCGATTTGTTTCCTAGCTGATGGACTATGAGCAAATCGTAAACCTTTGGCAATGAGACGCGATCGCTCTTGTAAATCTGTGTATTGTCGTGCTAATTTCCAAGTTTGATAGGCTACTGCATCCCCAGGATGGTCAGTAAATCCTTCTGGTAAGGTACGGAAGCGGGAAAAATCTTTAATCGCCTTGGCTACTTCCCGTGCTTCTTCCAAATCTAGTTTATGGGTAAAAGTTAACTCAGCCGCAGCTGCTCTTTCTTCTTGAGTGAGCAAACGTAGTTCATATAAAACATCACTCCCCCTAGTAGCATAATAAGCGCGTGTAGCCTCTGATGCTCCCACTTTTTCTATAGAATTATAAACTTGAGAGCCTACAACCACCTGATTTTGTTGAACTGGCTCAAATCCTGTAGCTTCAAAAATCTCTTGAGGATTGTAACCAGATTTTTGTAAATAGGCGATCGCTTGACCCCATTCCACCCAGTTACCTTGTTTTTGCCTTAGTTTTCGCAGCAGTTCTTGTGCCAATTCAGTAGGTACATTCTCAGGATTGGGAGCGTTGGGTGTGAAGTCAGTCATAATTGCAATTCAAAATTTTGTAGAGTTATGTATAAGCCAAACGCTAACAGCGTAGAATTTTCACTTGATAAATAGGACGTAATTTAAACGAGCATTGACCTAACTTATAGAGTTGAAATTTTGGTTGATGCGACTAACTTTATACTGTATCAGCAAATCTTATTGTAATCTTTAACAGCCAACTATCTCTACACCCTACCGTCAAATAAATTTTTGAGTTACAAATTCCTCATCAGAGCAACATAAACTATATCCGCAATTACCCGCAAGGCTTGGCTGAAATAATCTACTAAGCTTGTAAGGAATATAACAATATAAAAAAATTTATGGGTAGAACCTTATGACTAATGGTGTCAGCGATATTCAAGCTAGTCGTCGACAAGTAGCAACTCTAGAACGAGCAAAAAAACTGAAAATATTAGTAGTTGATGATGAGCCAGATAATCTAGATTTGCTTTATCGCACTTTCCGGCGAGATTTCCAAGTTCTCAAAGCTGATAGTGGGATAAATGCCTTAGAAATTTTAGCATCTGAGGGAGAAGTAGCAGTTATTATCTCCGATCAGCGTATGCCGGAAATGAAGGGAACTGAGTTTTTGAGTAAAACTGTACCTCAGTTTCCCGATACCGTCAGAATTATTCTTACCGGCTTTACCGACATTGAAGACTTAGTAGAGGCAATTAACGCTGGGCAAGTTTACAAGTATATTACTAAGCCTTGGGACCCTAGCGAACTGAAAGCTGTTGTGCAGAGAGCAGCCGAAACCTATGATTTGCTCAAGCAACGGACAGAAGAATTGCGCCGTGCCAACGCTCAAATGTCATTATTAACGGTTTTGGTACAGGTAACACAAGCAGCAAAGAGTTTAGAAGAAACCTTAACACCCATTGCTACTGCATTTGCTGAAAGTTTCTGTGCCGATGCCTGTATTTTACAAATGCTAGAAGGCAAAACACTCAGCACAGTACAAGGTTTTTATAGCAGTGAAACAACTCTCAAAAATTGGTTAAATCAAGACCCCCTGACAACCGCAGCGATCGCTTCAGGACAAATTCAGGTGACAGTCAATGCTGCTAAAGACCCCAACCTAGCGAGTGTAACTTACTATCAAGAGCATGGTATCCAAGCCCATGTGGTGATTCCTATTACCTACCGCAACGATATGTTAGGTGTATTATCTCTCCAGTGGCAACAACCAGGCTCACTACGGGAAGATGAATTAAACCTCATCCATTTATCAGCGCAACTAGTAGCGATCGCTCTAACGAGTAGTCGCTGTAGTTAATAGTCAATAGTCAATAGTCAATAGTCAGGACTGTTGACTATTTGTTTGAGAATATCTAACGATATGCAAGAAGCCGATAATAAATTAAGTGTAGCTGACTAGATTGGTTATTGGACTAAACGTGCGGCTGTTACCATAACAACATGAACAAGCATATGAGATATGATTGCGGCTTCTAGACCTTTGCGCCAGTAGAGATAACCTGCTATTAAACCAAAAACTGAATTACCGATAATTACATAAGCAATTACTGAAGTTGTTAGCTGTTTTGTTATTAGAAAAGCAAGGGGTAAATGACCCAAGGCAAAAAGGAGAGATGACAGTGCGATCGCTACTACAAAACATAATGTAGATGGTTTACCATGCCCTTGGGAAAGAACGTGCCAGCCTATCCACACTAAAAGAGTCATCATTCCCCATCTCAGCAATAACTCTTCGGTAATACCTCCATATAAAATACGAGTCACAAGGGGCGTATTTCCTGAAAGTGCTTCAGCCTTTGTTAGAAAATCTGAGGGGAGAAATAACTTGGCAAACCACTGGATAGCTACCAATAGAACACCACCTATCAAACCGCCAATAATCCCTGGAATCACTTGAGGCTGAATAGCTAAACTTGCTGAATTTCCTTGAGTTAATGCTTCTATAAAAGGTGCAGATAATCCCACTTGATGAGCTAAAAAAACACCAATTAATACAGCAACAGATAAAAGAATAGTTGGTGAAGTCAAGGAAAGCAATTTAATCTGCCACAAAGGCATCTTTAATTCTTCACCTTCAGGAATAGGTAATTCCATCCACCAAAGAGAGATAATACCCGCCATGCCTGTCAGCCATAAAATTGTAAACAACTTCATTGATATTAAATATGGCTAATAACTAACAATATAGTTGGCAACAGGTTATCAGTAACAAATAATTAAATCAGCGTTACCAACAATACACATATTATCACTATTTAAACAGCTAGGATATCCCATCCAACAGATTAACTTAATTTTACCAGTTGACTATAGACTATGGACTATGGACTAATGACTAATAACTATTGACCAATGACAAACGACATCCGTGCCATTTTTGACCGTATCGCTCCTGTCTATGACCAATTGAATGATTGGTTAAGTTTAGGACAACACCGCATTTGGAAAGAAATGGCTATTAAATGGAGTGCAGCTAAACCAGGAGATACTTGTCTAGATTTATGTTGCGGAAGCGGTGACTTAGCCTTGCGTCTAGCACGGCGGATAGGTTCAACAGGAAAAGTGTATGGTGTGGATTTCTCACCCAACCTGTTAGAAGCTGCCAAACAACGCTCCCAAACCCAATACCCCCAACCCAATATTTCCTGGGTAGAAGCCGATGTGCTGAATTTACCATTTAATAACAATCAATTTGATGCTGCGACGATGGGCTATGGATTAAGAAATGTTACAGATATTCCTCGTAGCCTGCAAGAATTACATCGTGTTCTCAAACCTGGGGCAAAAGCCGCAATTTTAGATTTCCATCGCCCCTATAATCAAAAACTCCGCACTTTTCAGCAGTGGTATCTAGACAATGTAGTTGTGCCACTAGCCGATCGCCTGGGGGTGAAAGAGGAGTACGCTTACATTAGCCCCAGCTTAGACCGCTTCCCCAACGGTAAAGAACAAGTAGAGATAGCCTACCAAGTTGGTTTTACCTCAGCCACACACTATCCCATTGCGAACGGTATGATGGGAGTATTGACAATTATTAAATAGGTAATTGGTAATTGGTAATTGGTAATAGACAAACTATTGCCTAGTATCTAATCCCCAGTACCCATTCCTCATCTAAAAAACAGTGGATTGGTCACATCTTTGGCTGTATGTATCGCCCCCAGTACTGGGTGGAATTATTGGCTATTTCACAAATGATATAGCCATCAAAATGCTATTTCGTCCCTATCGAGCAATTTATATTGGCGGACGAAGAGTTCCATTTACCCCTGGCTTGATTCCTGCTAACCAGGAACGTTTGGCAAAAAATATTTCTAATACAATCATGGGGTCGCTACTCACACCTGATGAGTTGCAAAAATTGGCACGGCGTTTATTAGAAACCGAACGGGTACAAGGGGCAATTCTTTGGTTGCTGCAACTGGCTATAGACCAAATTAAAAATGATACCAACCAAAAAAGTGCTAAAATTGTTGCCGGAATTTTGCGTGATTTGCTGGGAGAATCTTTACCACGCCTGCTGAAAGTTTTGGCCAGAAAAGATGATTTCTTAGAAGTACAAATCAATCAAATTTTTGACCAAGTATTACTAGAATTGCAACTAAGTGAAGAACAGGCAAATAGACTAGCTGATTGGTTATTAGAAGTCGTTATACCCCCAGACGTTATCCGACAAACGATTATAGATTTTTTAACCGATCGCACAATCCAAATTATTGATGAAAGCTTTCGGGAAAAAACTAGTGGTACTTATTGGGTAGTTGCCAATTTATTTGGTTTGCGGAATACATTAACCAGACTACGTACTTTTTGTTTAGATGAAAAAGAAGCTACTAATAATCGTTTAAAAGAGTTAACTCAAGATTTGCAGATGCGCGATCGCTTCAAGAGAATCTTTCAGAATTTAACACTGCAAAATCTCCCAATTGGTACAGTTAGACAACTACGAAAAACTACCCGTGAAACCGTCCGCCACTATATCCAGACTAGCGGTAGCGATTTACTCCAAGGATTAACAGACTCAGTAAATTGGGTACACATCGCCGAGTTACTGTTAAATCGTCTGAGTACTTCACCTGTAGTGATAAGTTCTTTAGAAGTTGTTAGTAAAGAATTAGCTCTGATTTTAGAACGATATTTAGAAAAAGATTTAGAAGTGATTGTTGCTCAAGTAATCCCTATCTTGTCAATAGACCAAGTAATTGTTGACCGTGTAAAATCAACTTCTCCGGCTGATTTAGAAGCAGGAATTGAAGGGATTGTCAAAAATGAATTACAAGCCATTGTGACTTTAGGTGGAATTTTAGGGTTTGTTGTGGGACTATTACAAACAGGATTGTTAATTTTTAATCAACAGTCATTTTAATTCCTAATTGGTATGACTTAGCAATCTGGATGACAAACTACTGTAAACTGCTCATATATTTCAAGATATTGCAGTTTTAGGGTTTATCTCCAGTTTATGCAGGCAAATTTGTTTACTAATGTGATTTTACCTCTAGCACTGGCAATTATCATGCTAGGGATGGGGCTATCTTTGCAGCTAGAGGACTTTAAGCGTGTCACTAAATATCCTAAAGCAGTGGCTATTGGTTCAGTCACCCAGATAATTATTTTACCAATTATCGGTTTTTTAATTGCTAAATTTGTGCCAATGCAGCCACAAATTGCAGTGGGATTGGTAATATTAGCCCTGTGTCCTGGTGGCCCTTCATCGAATATGGTTACCTACCTGGCTAATGGGGATGTGGCACTATCAGTAACACTTACAGTTGTCAGCAGTATTATTACAATATTTACAATTCCTGTATTTGCAAATTTGGCACTTCAGCATTTTTTAGGACAAACAGCAGCGATAGCGCTACCTGTGGGTTCGACAATGCTACAAATATTTTTAATTACAATTGTGCCGATCGCATTGGGAATGTATATCAAGCGTATCTTTCCCGAAACTGCCTTACGCTTAGAAAAAGCGACAAATCGTTTGGCGATCGCATTTTTGGCTTTAATTATTTTACTCATCTTAATTCGGGAATGGAGCCGCCTGCCTAATTTTATTGTGCAAGTCGGTTTGGGTGTAGTAATTTTGAATATCCTCGCCATCCTGTCAGGATGGTTGGTGAGTAAACTATTCCAACTCAACATTCCTCAGCAAATTTGCATTGCGATTGAAGTAGGCATCCAAAATGGTACGCTAGCGATCGCTATTACGGCTGGACTAATCAAGAACGAGGATATGGCAATTCCTGCCGCGATTTATGGCTTATTTATGTATTTGACTGGTTTAGCAGCAATATACTATGGCAGAAAACTATCCACAACTAACTCTCTTACTAAGAATTTAATTGGCAAGGCTTAAATTCCCTTATAATCGACGCGGACGTTTACTTTGAAATTGCGGTCTGCGTAATGGTAAAACTTCAGCTTCGCTACTTTCTCTAGCTACGCGAATTAACAAACCTGCACCTATTAAGCTGGCAATCATAGAATTACCACCGTAGCTAAACATAGGCAAGGGTAAGCCTGTTGTGGGTAATGCGCCTGTGGCTACGGCAACATGTAATAATGATTGCCCTACCATGATAATCGTCACACCCATCGCTACTAATCTGTGGACAGAATTTTTGGCCTTCAAGGCTATTACCAGTCCTAAAGTAGCGAATAGTGCTAAGAGTGTTAGCAAAACTATACTGCCGATAAAACCAAATTCTTCAGCGAATACAGCAAAAATAAAGTCAGTGTCCTGAATTGGTAAATAGAATAGCTTTTGTTGGGACATGCCAAATCCAGCACCCCAAGTTCTACCAGAACCCACGGCTAAAAGACTTTGTACTAATTGATAACCATCTCCTGTAGCATCTGCCCAAGGGTTGAGAAATGACAATACCCGTCTGCGTTGATATTCTTTGATGCTAATACTGAGTAAGCCTAACAGAAATCCACCGATCGCTGTTCCTGCTAAATACTGATAAGGTATACCGCCTGCTAGGGCTATTAACCAGATAGTCATACCGCAGAGTGAGGCTGTACTCAAGTTAGGCTGGGCCAGGATACCTAAAATTACTAAACCAAAAATCCCTAACCAAGTTAAACGCACTCGCCAAGTCAACCGTTCCCACTGTCCAAATAGTCTGGCACTCTGTAAGACTAAAAAGGGTTTAATCAGTTCCGATGGTTGTATAGGAATGGGGCCAAGGGCTATCCACCTCGCTGCATCGAACGCTTTTTTACCCAATCCTGGGATGAGGGTAACAAAAATTAAGATTAAAAATAGTCCTAGTAGCCAATGAGAGACATTGAGAATTTTTTGTAGAGGTCGATTAACAATAATGTTAAAGCCGATGAGTGAGGCTATAACCCAGAGGACTTGTCGCTTAAAATAATACAAGCCGTCCCCTTGACGGACATCAGCCACTACATAAGACGCTGAAAATAGGATTGTTAAACCGACGAACAACCAAATAAATGTTAACCAGCGCAACAACCGCGCTTCTAATGCCCAAGTGGAGACAGAATCATCAAAAAATGGAATCAGGCTGCGTAGCTTCACGATTCAGTACAGGTAAAGTTAGTAGAACTGACGATTTTGGAGGTGTAGAGGTGGGTGTAGATTTTGAAATCACTTAAATACCCCTATAACCTTACCCCCTTACACCTAATCTGAACAAAGAATTTTTGTACATAAGTCATAGTTAGGTGTAACACTCATAACTTATAACTCATAATTCGTACTATGATGCAACGCTTAAACTATCAATGAAAGTTCTTATAGATGTTGGATTAGATGTTGGATTTTCAATTTCGCCTGGCTCTAGAATAAGCTTAAACGCTTGATAATTCGATGTCTGCGCCTTGGTCATTGAGTAGAGAATGCACTCAAGCATGAAAATTTATCGTAGTTTGATTATGGTTGTCTGCCTAAAGTTCTATGACATTCCTGGCTCGTAACGGGTTTACAATATTAGAAAAAACTTGATTACAAAGTGAATCAGACAGCCGTGAATCAAAACGGTGCAATGCCGAAAAGCAGTGACCCTACATACTATTCCTTGCTAGGGCTGCATCCTTCAGCATCGGTCATCGACATCCGCCGTGCTTATCGTGAACTGAGCAAACGATATCATCCAGATACTACGGAATTGCCTGCTGCTGTAGCTACGTCCAAATTTCAGCAGATTAACGAAGCCTACGCTACCTTAAGTAATCCAGATAGGCGTTTAAATTACGACTTAAAAATCGGTTATTCTCGTTTTGGGGTAATTCAAGCACCACCTGATTTGAATCGTCCTGTCTCATACAACTACGACTACTCAAAATCAGCTTATCTTGATGCTAGCGATCGCCCCCTCTCCTCTGGCGAAATCTTTGCCTTATTTATTCTCGGCTTAACTTTTGTTGGTTGTCTATTGCTAGCAGTTACCGTCGCCTTTATCCGTGGTGATTCACTCTTTCCCCAATCGATACCACCATCAACAGCTACAATACAACAGCCTATTCTCTATTTATTACAAGTTTTTAGCTCATTTTGAATACTTTGACAAGCTCAGTACAAGTTTTGAATTTTGAATTAATTTATGTCTCTGATTCCTTCTAATACCCCCTTATATAGTCATCCTCTGCCCCAAATTGAACAATGGCTAAAAGACCAAGGTTGTCAACAAGATGATACACAACTTCACTGTTGGCGTGTACAACGTCCCAGTTGGCAAGCTGAACTGTGGCTAGATATCGAGCAAATTGTCGTCCGCTACATCCAAGCTGGGGAAAACGGACAAGATATTCAACGCGCGTTTAAATATTCCCTTAGTCGGGAAGATATTGAACAAGCAGTGTTTTCTGGCCCTTGAAAATGGGGAGTGGTGAGTGCGGAGTGGAGAGTAGGGAAAATTCACCACTCCCCATTCCCTACTCCCTACTCCCCTTGTTCTACACTTTCCCAAACCGCCGTTCTCTCTGCTGATAAGCACACAAGGCGCGGTGAAACTCGGCGCGGTCGAAATCTGGCCAGAGAGTATCGGTAATGTAAATTTCTCCATAAGCCATCTGCCATAGTAAGAAATTGGAAAGGCGCATTTCGCCACTCGTGCGAATTAATAAGTCTGGGTCGTCAATTCCGGCTGTGTATAGATGGCGTTCAAATACTTCTTCATTAATTTCATCTGGCTGAAGCAGACCTTGCTGGACTTTTTGCGCGATCGCTCGGCAAGCTTGTAGAATCTCTTGCCGTCCTCCATAATTGGTAGCAACCGAGAAGCGAATACCACGATTATTTTTAGTTTCTTCCATAGAACGGGAAATTTCTTCTTGCAGCGATCGCGGTAAAGCTGCTAAATTCCCCACAAACTGAATTTGTACGTTTTCCTCGATCATCTCCCGCAGTTCTTGACGCAAAACTCGCTGGAACAGAGTCATCAAAAAATCAACTTCTTCCTGCGGTCTTTTCCAATTTTCTGTAGAAAAAGCATAGGCTGTTAGCGCACCAATTCCCCAGTCTCTACAGCAACGCAGGAGATCCTTGAGCGCATCTACTCCTCGCTTATGACCCATAATTCGGGGTAGACCTTGACGTTTTGCCCATCGACCGTTGCCATCCATAATTACTGCAACGTGTTTGGGTAGCAATTCTCGTTTTAAATCAGATGGTAATTGTAGCAGTTCAGTTTGTTGTATTGTCATTTTTTATCTCGAGAAGCGGTCTTGTCCCTACGGGAAAGTAAATTATGCGTAGCGCGTCGAAGAAGTGGTAAACGTGAAACCAGTGCTAGTGCCTGATCACTAACCTGACGACCCAAACTGAACAACCCAGGAGCGACAGCTTCCCGATCTACTATCGGAGATAATCGAGCCTCTAATGACTCTTTGAGCTTCCTAATTGTCAGTGGTCTATTTAGAGTTCCCCTTTCCGCTAGGGAAATAGAACCCGTTTCTTCTGATACAACGACACATATACAATTTTCGACTCGCTCAGTAATTCCCATTGCTGCCCGATGGCGTGTTCCCAACTGGCGCGAGGCTGTGCGTCCCGAAAGCGGTAAAATTATACCCGAAGATATGATCCTTGAGCCACGAATTAATGTTGCCCCATCATGTAGCAAAGTTTTCGGTTGAAAGATTGTCTGTATCAGTTCTTTAGAAACATCGGCGTTGAGTTTTACGCCAGGTACAGAAAAATCTCGTTCATCGATGGGGCCAGTAGTTTCCAATATTAATAAAGCTCCGATGCGGTTTTTTGAAAGTTCTTTAACCGCTTCGACAATTTCTTCAATTACATTATCAGACTTGGGAATAGTCAGATTGGCTGGTTGCAATAATTGGCGAAATTCTCCACGCCCTAATTGTTCCAAAAAGCGGCGAAATTCTGACTGTAAAGCAACTGCCATTGCTACAGCACAGCCAATCACCAATTTTTCCAAAACAAAATTTAGCAGGGGTAAACCAAACCTGCCACTAAGCGCTGAAGCCAGCATTAACACAATAAATCCTCGCACCAACCACAAAGTCCGGCGCTCATTAATGATCACCAGTATCATGTAGGTCAGCACCAACACCAATACAATATCCAGAGTCCCCAGCAGCAAGGACTGTGACCATCCCAGGTTTGCCAGCCATTGCTTCCACCAATCTTTCATGACATCTGGATTCTAATAGTCATTAGTCATTAGTCATTAGTCATTAGTCATTAGTCATTAGTCATTAGTCCATAGTCATTAGTTACAGAGATTGCTCTATGGACTATTGACTGTGGACTATGGACTTATTGACTAATTCTTCAATCTTTCCGGTAGACGATCTTGTCGAATTAAGTCTTGATAGGTTTCGCGTTGCAAAATTAAGTTTGCTTCGCCGTTTGCCACTACAACTGCTGCCGGTCGGGGTAGGCGGTTATAGTTAGAGGCCATACTGTAATTGTATGCACCAGTTGCCATAACTACGAGAATATCCCCTGGTTCAGTTTTTGGCAGTTGGGCATTTTTAATCAGAATATCTCCTGATTCACAATGCTTACCCGCGACAGTTACTGTTTGGGTATGGGGAGCAGACAATTTATTGGCAATTACTGCCCGATAAACCGACTGATAGGTAATTGGGCGTGGGTTATCAGACATACCTCCGTCAATAGAAACGTAGGTACGGATATCTGGTATTGTTTTAGTTGAACCAATAGTGTAAGCGGTAACGCAGCTTGTGGCAATGAGCGATCGCCCTGGTTCGGACAGTAGTTTTGGTAAAGGCAAATTTTCGGCTGCACAAGCTTGTTGTACTACTTCACAAATCGCCTTCACCCACTCATCAATACTTGGTGGATCGTCTGATTCTACGTACTTGATTCCCAAACCACCGCCAATATTTAATTCGGTGACATTCAAGCCGTATTTATTAGCATCGCGCAACCACTGCACCATGACAGCCGCTAAATCCCGATGGGGTTGGCGCTCAAAAATTTGGGAACCAATATGAGCGTGTAAGCCTACACAGTTTAAATTTGGTTGCTGACTCACAAACTGGAAAACATCATCCAAGTCGTTAGGATCAAAACCAAATTTACTATCCAGATGTCCTGTGCGGATGTACTCGTGGGTATGACATTCAATCCCCGGAGTCAGCCGCAACATAATCCGAATTGGCTGTTCTGCTTGAGCTAAACTTGCCAAGGTACGCAATTCGTACCAGTTATCTACCACAATAGTTACATCTGCATCTATCGCTAGACGTAGTTCTTCTAAAGATTTATTATTACCGTGGAGGTAAATTTTTGCGGGATTCACACCAGCCGTTAGTGCAGTGTAGAGTTCACCACCGGAAACTACATCAATTCCTAAACCCTCTGAGCCTGCGATCGCACAAACAGCTAAACAATTCCATGCTTTGGAAGCATACAATACTTGGGATTCGCCAGGATAATACTTTTGGAAACTATCTCGATATTGCTGACAAGCTGTTCTGAGAGTTTCTTCATCTAATATATATAAAGGTGAACCAAACTGTTCAACTAGAGTTGTGACATCACACCCACCAATTTCTAGGTTTCCTTGACTGTTAATTTTGGCAGTTAAAGGTAATAGTTCCTGATTGGGCGAAATATGAGTATTTGTGTTTTGTTCGGGTAAATACTGAGTCCCAGCATTTTGAACCCCAACCGGGTGAGTTGATACCATAACTATATAAGTTGTCCTTGCTCAAATTACGGGCGTGAATTAATTGTCCCAATCCCAGTTTACAAAGGGTTTGTATTCTTATCCAAGTTAAAAGTGATCTTATCGAGCTTAGAACTTAAAACCCTCACCTCAGAGGATTTAACTGCAATCCTAGAACTGGATCAAGCCTGTTTTGGTGGGCTTTGGACTATGGAGGGCTACCAAAGAGAGTTGGATAGTCCCAATAGTGATTTACTTGGTTTATTTTCTCCCCACTCCAGCGTCAAGTTATTAGGGATGGGGTGTTTTTGGTCAATTTTAGAAGAAGCCCATATCACAATTGTTGCCGTTCATCCCCAATATCATCATCAAGGTTTGGGACAAGCTTTATTATATTTTCTCCTCCAAACAGCTTGCGATCGCGGTTTAGAACGCGCCACCCTCGAAGTTCGCGCTTCTAATTTAGCCGCAATATCTTTATACCAAAAATTTGAGTTCCAAACCGCAGGCAGGCGACGCGGTTATTACCAAGATAATGGCGAAGATGCTCTAATTCTTTGGCTCCCCGATTTGCAATATCCCCAGTTTCAAAAGAAATTACAATATTGGGAAACTATTATTCGGTATGAATTAGCCAATAGTCATTGGTCAGTTGACAGTTGACAGTTGTTCTCCCTCATCTCCCTAATTTCCCCACTCCCCACTCCCCACTCCCTACTCCCCATTTCCTAATACACATCTTTACTTGGTTGTCCATATTGAAAACAACTAAGTTAATAAAAAATAATCTAATTTTCCTGAATTTGAATCATCAGAATATTTAATCTTGAAATTGATAAAGTTTTAAATAAGATATTGAACGAGAAAAAATCTTGATATTAGTACATCACTTGTGCTAACAATGAATATTTGTGACCGTTCATAAAAATAGCCAATTTAATCTTTGGCTGCAAATTATTCAAGCCCAAAAATGCTGATAAATTCTCTCTCCTCAGTAATATTGGCAGGGCAGCACTAATAAATGAATATTAATCACGCCGTCAACTTGTGTGATAGCTCTTGGATGCTAATTATCTTTGGATACAGACATCCAAACTCTTAGCCTGTGCTAAAATCAGCGTACCGGCACGACGCAGGTGATGGGAAAAATGCCATGTTTGAACGCTTCACAGAAAAAGCCATTAAAGTAATCATGCTGGCCCAAGAAGAGGCCCGCCGTTTAGGTCACAACTTCGTTGGAACCGAGCAAATCCTCTTGGGTTTGATCGGGGAAGGTACGGGAGTTGCGGCCAAGGTGCTGAAATCAATGGGAGTCAATCTCAAAGATGCTCGCATCGAAGTAGAAAAAATCATAGGCCGGGGTTCGGGCTTTGTGGCCGTGGAAATTCCGTTTACGCCACGGGCAAAGCGGGTTCTAGAACTATCCCTAGAAGAAGCGCGCCAATTAGGGCATAACTACATTGGCACCGAGCATCTGCTGTTGGGCCTGATCCGGGAAGGGGAAGGTGTGGCAGCCAGGGTGCTGGAAAATCTTGGGGTGGATCTATCTAAGGTAAGAACCCAAGTTATTCGGATGTTGGGAGAAACCGCCGAGGTTTCAGCGACAGGGCAATCTGGACGCACCAAAACACCAACATTGGATGAATTTGGCTCTAACCTGACTCAAATGGCCACAGATAACAAGCTCGATCCTGTGGTGGGACGCGCCAAGGAAATCGAGCGTGTAATCCAAATCTTAGGCCGCCGGACAAAAAATAACCCAGTATTGATTGGTGAACCTGGGGTTGGTAAAACCGCGATCGCCGAAGGTCTAGCATCTCGTATCGCTAACAAAGATGTCCCCGACATCCTCGAAGATAAGCGTGTAGTAACCCTAGATATCGGTTTGTTGGTCGCTGGAACCAAGTACCGGGGTGAATTTGAAGAACGCTTGAAGAAAATCATGGACGAGATTCGTCAAGCGGGTAATGTAATTCTTGTAATAGACGAAGTACACACCCTCATTGGTGCAGGTGCGGCGGAAGGCGCAATTGATGCGGCAAATATCCTCAAACCAGCTTTGGCGAGAGGTGAATTGCAATGTATCGGGGCGACAACCTTAGATGAGTACCGCAAGCACATCGAACGAGACGCAGCGTTAGAGCGGCGCTTCCAGCCTGTGATGGTCGGTGAACCTACCGTCGATGAAACAATAGAAATTTTATATGGTTTGCGCGATCGCTACGAGCAACACCACAAGCTGAAAATCTCCGACGAAGCTTTAGTCGCGGCAGCGAAATTATCTGATCGTTATATTAGCGATCGCTATCTGCCAGACAAAGCCATCGACTTGGTTGATGAAGCTGGTTCTCGTGTGCGGTTGATCAACTCCCAACTGCCCCCCGCAGCCAAAGAGTTAGATAAAGAACTGCGCCAAATCTTAAAAGAAAAAGATGATGCTGTCCGTTCCCAAGACTTTGATAGAGCCGGGGAACTGCGCGATCGCGAAATGGAAATCAAAGCCGAAATTCGCGCGATCGCCCAAAGTAAGACCAATGCTTCTGGTACAGAAGGTGAAGAGCCTGTAGTAACCGAGGAAGATATTGCGCACATCGTTGCTTCTTGGACAGGCGTTCCCGTCAACAAGCTGACCGAATCTGAATCCGAAAAGCTGCTGCACATGGAAGACACCTTGCACCAGCGCTTAATCGGTCAAGAAGATGCGGTAAAAGCAGTTTCACGAGCCATTCGTCGCGCTCGTGTTGGTTTGAAGAACCCCAACCGACCCATAGCAAGCTTTGTCTTCTCCGGGCCGACTGGTGTAGGTAAAACCGAGTTGGCGAAATCCTTGGCTTCATACTTCTTCGGTTCCGAGGAAGCGATGATCCGCTTGGATATGTCCGAGTACATGGAACGTCACACCGTCAGTAAGTTGATTGGTTCGCCTCCAGGTTACGTTGGTTATAACGAAGGTGGACAATTAACCGAAGCTGTACGCCGTCGTCCTTACACTGTGGTACTGTTCGACGAAATCGAAAAAGCCCACCCCGATGTCTTCAATATGCTGCTGCAAATTTTAGAAGACGGTCGGTTAACAGATGCCAAAGGACGCACCGTTGACTTCAAGAATACCTTGCTGATTTTGACATCCAACATCGGTTCCAAGGTAATCGAGAAAGGTGGCGGCGGTATCGGTTTTGAGTTCGCCGACAACCAAAGCGAATCGCAATACAACCGTATTCGCTCCTTGGTGAACGAAGAATTGAAGCAATACTTCCGTCCTGAGTTCCTCAACCGTCTAGATGAGATTATCGTCTTCCGTCAGTTGAGCAAGGCAGAAGTTACCGAGATTGCGGATATCATGCTCAAAGAAGTATTTGGTCGCTTGACAGAAAAAGGTATAACTTTAGAAGTAAGCGATCGCTTCAAAGACAGACTTATCGAAGAAGGCTACAGCCCCAGCTACGGCGCAAGACCATTACGCCGCGCCATTATGCGCTTGCTGGAAGATAGCCTCGCCGAAGAAATTCTTTCTGGTCGCATCAAAGATGGCGATGTCGCCTTTGTTGATGTTGATGAAAACGGCACTGTCCAAGTTAGTTCTCAACAGCGTCGGGAATTATTACCCCAAGGTGTTGAGTCATAGTTAAAGTTGGGAATTTAATTCTCAAATAAAATTTAGCAAGCGGTAGAGGATACATTTCTCTACCGCTTTTGTCTTGTTGTCGGTTATGGCTAGAGTGGGTTTAATAAGTTCCATTCTATAAGGAAACTAATAGGTATGAGTATCAGTATGGTTCATCAAGCAACCTTTGATCAAGATAAGCGAATGACTTCAAAGGAATTTATAGGAAGGTTTGACTTTTATGTAAGTCTTGATGCTTCAGGACATACTAGGTTTTATCCTCCTTTCATAGAATTTGGGTTGAATTGTGGAATTAGATTTTTACTATCAGAGATTAGGAGTTATGGTTTGATCAAGTGTGAAAACGAGATAGATAAATTACTATTAGAACAATATATAGTTGCTCGAAATGGTTATAATGCTCTTACTTTAGCTGATTTAAGAAAAAAGATTGAGTCAGTATTTCAACAATATCAATCTTTTTAAAGTTATAAATTTAGTTGAGAGACAGAGAAATCTAAGAAATAAGATATTGCTTTTTTGTTTCTCAACTCACCCCATCTATGTTTTCACATAGCAATGATAGACTTTATGTTTTTTGTATCATTCCAGATATTATGATTATTATTAACCTCTATAATCAAAATATTAAGCATAGGGTAAATGAAACCCACAAACGAACAAACTCAAACACTTTATAGAATTTGTTATCAACTGACTAAAATATATAAAAGTATAGACTTGGTGAGAATGGATGAACGAACAGGTAATTTATATGTACTAGCAGGAGAAAATCTAGAGTTCGAGATTGAACCGAGTGGAGAATATAAGTAATTGGAGGATAGAGCATGACTTTAGCTAAGTATCAAGATATGAATCTCGATGAACTACGTCATTATGTTCTCACACACCGAGAAGATACTGAAGCTTTTTATGCCTATGTAGACCGCTCAAAAGCTGAAGGCAGAATGAACACAATACATCCTAATGATGAAAATTGGGAAGAAAAAGTTATAGAAGCAATTAAGTATAGTCAAAATTCTATTCGTTGGTACTGCAACAACACAAAGAAATATCAAGAACAAGCTCAGAGAATTACTGAGTGGTGGAACAATTTGGATAGTAAAAAAGTAAGAAAATATTATATAGATAATATAAAGATTACTGGAATAGCTGGGTGGAAACCTGATCAACTTAGTCAACCAGTAGAATTGATCATCAACGAACCAAGTGTAGACATCTGTCAATTTACTACCTTATTAAAATATAGAGATCAAGATAATACTATCCAGCAAATAGAAGCAGTAGCGATTGATTTGGATATTGATAAACAAAACTTGTTTGTTTGGACAACTAAATCAGCAACCGTTGTTATTTTTTCTTTACAAAGAGTTTAAAAGTGGTAGTGTAAGAATTGGCTTTTAGCTGGAATACAAGAATATAATCTACATTTGGCTCAATTAATTGAAAAAGCTAGGGAAGAATTAACAGACAATCTCATACAAAAAAAGTTTTAGAATTTATAGAGAAAATCTTTATCTATAAGTTTCCTAATTTAAGCCGTGAGGAATTATAAGTCATGTTAAATGTAGACTTGATTAAAGATACTAAAGTTTATCAAGAAGCGTTTGAAGAAGGCGAACTACAGACTAAGTTGAAAATGGTTCCTATTTTACTGGAGTTGGGATTGAGTATTCAGCAAATAGCAGAAAAATTAAAACTAGATGTGGAAATAGTCAGAGAAGCTGCAAGTTATAACTGATACAAAGACTAAGTGAAGAATAATTGGGAATTTACAGAGGTATGGATAGATCCTATGTTTTCTCCTCCATACATTGTTTTATTACTCTGTGATAGTAAGCAAAACTGTCAAATTTATGACCCAGCACAGGGTTATAAGATTGTATTTTCTAGTAGTAATTATGAAGCAGCAAAATCATGGTTACTAGAAGATGAGTATGAACCAATCGAAGGTAGATTATTGGCTACGGAATTAGTTGAACTAAACCCATCGACTAGGCTCTATTAGGCGCGATATAGTCATTCACCTTTTCCCCTAACAGGTAATTAATTATGCAGCTAACTATTCCGCCTCATCTACAAAGCACTTATAAATTAATTCAATGTGCTTTCCCTAATGGTATTGAAGCACAAGATTATGAACCACTTTTAGCTTTACTAGGTGAGGAGATGTCAGATAGGAACTTAACAGAAGTAATTGCTTGTTACCTTGGTAAAGAATATAGCGTGGTACTTAACGATGTATATCGAGTACAGTCAATTGATATTCTTAAAGCTGAAGCTGTTGCTAATTTAAAAAATAATTTACTTAGCTGTGGTTATCAACAGTGGCTAGAAGAATGATTATATATGTTATTTACCTTGAATGGGTAAGTGCGATCGCTCAACCATATCCTCAGTAAAAAGCTTGTAGAATGAGTAGGCGATCGCTTCGCTATAAAGGAACTAGGAATATGACTAACACAAAACCCGTGCGCCGTCGTCAACCTGGAAGAATCTTTCCAGAATTTACCCTACCACCTGAAGAATTAGCTAGACGGAGAGATGAAAGAAATGCTCGTTGTCAAAAAGCGCGTATTGTTTTTGATAGGGTGCGTCCGCAATTAATAAGTGAACATTACAACTGGTTTATTGTCATTGAACCAAACAGTGGCGATTATTTTATTGATGTAGATGACAATGTAGCTGAAAAACAAGCGAGAGAGAAATATCCTACTGGTTGGCTAGTTACATTCCGTCTCAATGAAACAGGTGCTTGTGGACGGATATGATTTCAGGTGAGTTTGGTGAACTTGGAGAGTTAATTTTTGAGATAGAAATTATTTCATCTGATGAAGATAGGTATCCTATTGAAGTTTTGTTAGATACAGGATTTACATCAGGTTGGTTGGCGCTTGATGTACAAGATGCTGAAAGTATTGGGTGGCGCTTAATTGAAAGGGATAAAATTATGCAAATGGCAAGGGGAGAAGCATTCTTTGATATATATGAAGGTAAAGTAAGATTGGATGGACAGGAGTATATTGTTCCTGTTTTAGCTGGTGAAGGTATTTCTGAGCCTTTATTGGGTTTGCAGTGGTTGAAAATATTGCCGCTATCAGTGAATTTTTCAGCAGGTATATTAACTTTAGGCTGAAGCGAATTTATTATTAAAAATAATCGTCAAATTATATCTTCTAGAATGAATGTGCGATCGCCACAAAATAAAAATCTTGTGGCAACCACTACAGTAAGATTAAAACGGTAAGATTCTGCGAATTACATCACTAACAATTCCTTTAGCAATATCATTAACCCAGTTGTTGACATCGTTTTGTGAAACTTTCTCTGCATCGACATTTGCTGGTGGTTTATTATCAAACTTCATGCCAGATTTATCAGATATAGATGCGAGAACGGTATTACTAGGAATTGCCGAATTTAAACCTGTTTTCACTTCTTCATTTCTTCCGCCAGCTTCGTTTTGTACTGTCCCTACAGTGTCACCTTGACCGTGAATACCTACTACGCGACCAGAAACATCAAATACTGGGCCACCACTCATCCCTCGGCGGGTTACAGCGTCATATCGCATAGTGTAGCCTTCGTTATTGCTAGGACGGATATTAGTGACTTGTCCGTTAGTAAAAGCATATTCTCGTTCTGTTCCCCCTTTGGCGGGTAAGGGATAACCAGAAACATAAATACCCGAACCAATACTTGTTTCATCAGAATTTGCTAAGGGTGCGATCGCTAAATCATCTTTGCTTTCAAATTTGGCGATCGCTAAATCAAGACTTCCTGGTTTTCCTGACAAGCTTTGTACTGTTGTCACAGTATATTCTTTGCCGTTATAGGTGCGAATTATATATTCTGAATTAGGATTTTTGACAACATGATTGGCGGTTAACACAGTATAAGTATTGCCATTTTTAGCAATAATTACCCCAGAACCACTATCACCAGGACTGAGGGTGTTATTAATTTGTACAGTGGTAGGAATTGCTACTTTAGCTACGTCTTTTGCAGATTGGGCAAACACAGGCTGAGTAATCACTACACTGGCAACTACTGCTGTTCCCATAAGTACACTTGGTAAGTTATAAAAACGATTCATAATTAATTTTCCTACTTTAATTGTAAATATGTAGTTATTGGTATGCCCCAACTAGAACGAACCATTTGCTTTAATAATTCTGGATGTGGGGAAGTGTTATCTTCAAAGGTATAAACGCCAAAATCTGGGTCGCGGTTTTTTAAGCGTCCGTTAATTCCTACTAGTAAACCGTATTGGTTAAAAATTGGCCCGCCACTCATGCCGATGCTGATATCATTGGTGTACCCTAAGCGATATCCTTGATCGAGGGATTTGGGTAAAACCAGAGATACTATTCCTTGAGTCAGGCGAAATCCTTGAATACCTTGATCAAAAGTTGTCTCTACCTGATATTGGGTATACATGGGAAATCCGGCTGTATATAAAGGTTCACCAGGGGTAACAGGTTGGGGATGAATCGTGGCGGTGCGGTACGGAGTCGCACTCCTGAATTGGACGATCGCCATATCTGCTTTCCCTACTTGCACAAAATTGTTAGTAATAGGGAAATATCGGCGACCATCACAGGTCATAATTGTGAGTTTTTCACTCAATCCAACTACGTGCCAATTCGTAAGTACAGTATAAATTTCGCCTTGACGCTGAACAATTACACCTGAACCTGATGCTGTACCAGTGAAAATGCGAACTGTTGTTTGGCGGGCGATTTGTTCGATTTTTGGCTTGGTAAGTTTGGTTGTTATCAAAGGACGAGTTTCCGCTAAACAAATTGGCGGATAAGCAATGAGTAAAACCATGCCGATACCCAGCCATCGTAATCGCCATAATCCCCGCACTAATCGCATTTTATAGTTCCCTACCTGTAGTAGAAGGAGGTTGTTGTGTTGGTTGAGAATTGTTAGGAGAAACAACTGGAGTTGTATTACTATCCAAGCGACTGCTGACATCAATGTAAGGAATTTCACCACTTTCATAAAGTGAAGGTGTTCCTGCTTGACCTTCACGCCAAGCTAAAAGGTTTACCAGTGTTTTTACTGCGTCTTGTCCAGGTTTGAGGGTGAAAATGAGTCCTTCACAACGACCATTTACTTGACTGGCGGTGCAAACTACTCTCTGGCGATTGATGATACCTACAGTGATAAATCTTAAGCTCTTTTGCTGGCGGTAAGTTTCTAACCGACCACTGACTTCTCGACATCTGTCAACAGAGTTGTAACCACTTTTTCTAAAGAACTCAGAAGTCCAGCGAATCCAGGGTTCTAGACCACCACTAGCATTGCGGTACACTGTGACTGGTTGACCTGTGGAAGTGTCACAATAAAAACCTTTTGTATAATCTGCCCTGCTTGGTTGTTGTAGAGTTGCTAATGCACTGATCGCGATCGCGCTGCTTGTGAGAATAGTTGTCAATCCTGAGTGCTTCATAATAGTCCTTTGCTTTTAATAGTGAAAACTACTTAATTCAAGTAGATATAAGATACCACTTTACTTTTTCCGATTCCGTAAATATTAGTTAAATACGTAGATGATGTAAAACTAGTAGTGTATTAAACATCAATTATCAAGATTTACCAGTAACCCGTGGATGAAGTTCATCAGCAAACGAATCGCTTTGATGGGTTTGCCATTCCCATATGATATGCCTGCAAATTTAGCTGATAATCGTTCGTATAGATATACCCCAATACGGTTCGGATAAGCATTTTGAACTAATAATTGGTTTAGGGAAAAGGTTAAAGGGTAAGGGTTAAAGGTTTTTTCTTCCCTTTTCCCCTTCGCCTTTCCCCTTTAACCGAACCGTATTGAGATATACCCTTACATCGAGCTACCATTCTCTGGAATGGCGAAGAAAAAGTAGTGCGTGTCTTAGCGACAGGAAGACGGCCTCTGTTGGGAACTGCTTTATTGAATGGGTATGAATTGACTATCCAGTTGATGGAAGGTGGTTTGGGAAGAATTGATGAGCTATAGATTAAGTGATCTGAAAATATTGGATATATCAGGCGATCGCACCATATCATAAGGCGCTTTTATAATATTATTCAAACGAATATATCGCTAACTTAGCAACTATTAGTAACCTTAAAGCTGGCTTTTAATTAACTTTTTTAAAATTATATTTCCCAACATCTAGCCCAAGTCTGATATCTCTTAAACAAAGTTTATTTTTATTTAACGTAATAAATCTTTAAGAATAATTTTGTCAAAAAAATATGACTTTGCTTTGAGGAATATTTAGCTTTAATGTCCCTTATTGGCAGTAAATTATCTTGGCTTATATAAAGCCTACTTTACTTTCGGTGTTTGAAAGCTGTAGTTGGTAAGATTTTCTAGGAAAATACCCCTAAATAACTGTAGATTAGAACTGAAAAGCCAGTAATTCTATCGGGTAAGTCGGCTTATAAATTCCATAAAATTAAGCAGTATTGACTCCTTAAAAGGATAGGATTAATGTTGTAGGTAAGCCTTGATAAAGGGCAACTAACACATCAATAAATCACGAGGTATTTCCTATGATGATGATGATGACTGAAATGATGACTGCCGAAATGCAAGCCTGCATGAAAGCTTGTATGGACTGTCATAAAATGTGTATGGAAACCATGACTTACTGCATGAGCAAAGGCGGTATGCACATGGATATGGGCATGATGAGCATGATGCGTGATTGTTCAGAAATGTGCATGATGTGTATGAATATGATGATGGGCGGTTCCGAATTTATGGGACGCACTTGTATGCTTTGCGCGGAAATGTGCGATCGCTGTGCCATGATGTGCGAACAAATGAGCGATGATCAAATGATGATGGATTGTGCAATGGCTTGCCGCAAATGTGCAGAAGCTTGCAGATCCATGCAAATGATGCCTGCTTAATTCCATAACTTAGCAGAATTTTATCTGCAACCTAACATTCAAGCGCTCAGGCTGTTTAGTCTGGGCGCTTGAAGTTTAAAGGGAGGGAGTGGGAGAGATGAGGGAGATGAGGGAGATGAGGAAGAAGGTAAGAGTGTTGTTTAAATAGCCACGACAATGAGCAATTCAGGTTAAATTCGTAATTACGAATTACGTAGGCGCAAGCCTTGTTGCAGACGATTACGAATTACGAATTACGAATTATGTAGATGAAACACTTAAAATCCCGTTCTCAAGACTTGCGGGGGTTATTTGAGAACAATATCACAATTGAATATGTGGCAGAACCTCTAAAAGCTGTACCAGCAGAGGCTGAAGTGACAGAGGTGTTAGGCTGGATGCGATCGCAAGATTTCGATGTAGTTGGTGTAGAAACGGGAGAGACTATCACTGGCTACGTTGAACGCTCTAGTTTAATGCAGGCTAAATCTGGTAAGTGCGGTGACTATCAGCGTGTGTTTCATCCCAAGGAACTGATTGCAATTTCCACACCGTTAATGAAGTTGCTACCCGTTTTACAACGAAATCCACGTTTATTTGTCCTCGACTGTAATCAAGTAAGTGGCATTATTACTTGTGGTGACTTGCAGAAAGCACCTGTGAGGATGCTGCTATTTGGTTTAGTGACTTTGCTGGAAATGAACCTACTTAGGTTGGTACGACTTTATTATCCCCAAGATTCTTGGCAGAATTTTCTGAAATCTGAGCGTTTAGAAGCTGCACAACGGCTATGGAAAGAAAGTCAAGAAAGAAACGAAGCCACAGATTTATTAGATTACCTCCAGTTTTGTGACAAGCGAGAGTTAGTATTACATCAACCACAACTTCTAGAACAACTAGAACTCAAATCAAAACGTTCTGGTGAACGCTTCTTAAAATCAGCTGAACAATTACGCAACAGATTAGCACACGCCCAAAGTTTAGTTAGTGGTTCTTCTTGGAGCGATTTAATTTCTTTAGCAGAGGCGATGGAAAAGTTATTGATTCGCTGCGAAGAAATAGAATAGTTGAGTTTGTAGTAATGATTTAGTCCTTTTTTCAGGGCTAAATCATTACTACAAACTTTGACTATAAAATAAATTCAGTTGTTATTATATATGACTCATACTTGATTTTTGGTGGTTTTTAGTATGTTATTTGCTGCATGTTAATTGTATATTTGTTAGATAAGATTTAATCACAATTATTTAAATATTAAAGTTAAATAAAATTTGATTGTGAATATACACAATATAAATTACTATTTTTTTACAATTTTTTTAGATTTTTGTAGAAAACATTGGAGTTGTCCAAAATTTAGTGCTTAAAGAAGTTTATAAAAATAATACAAGTAAATATTCTGTTGCTTTTGGTATTTGTCTTGACATACAACTAAAAAGTTAGTAATTAGTAATGGCGCTGATGTCTCAGCGATGGAGGGGCAATAAGTGAATAGGCAGCATAAATATCACCGATGTTATTCAGTGAAGTTATTTAGTGAACGAAAGTTGCTGCCGTTCTTAATTGGTATAATAATTCTTTGTATAGTGTTGATGCTGTGGCTGAGACTGAAAGCCGAAGAGCAAATCAATATTCAACAACTGATTCAACAACAAGCGATCGCCACAAAAACTGAAGTATTAACACAACTTAATACTCGTGTTTTGTCACTGGAACATCTAGCACGACATTGGGAAAGGCACAACAGTCCGTCACAAACACATTGGGGAATAGAAGCAAGCTCCTATCTAAGCGATGATCAAGGATATAAATCACTCCAATTGCTTGACTCATCATGGCAGGTATTGCAAGCTGTCTCTTTCGCTCAAGAAGAAGCATCACTAAAACAGTCAATTTCCATTGCACCACAAAACAAGCACGAAACTACAGTAGTCCAAATAGTTAACCCCGTCCAAAACAAGCAGGAATTATTAATTTGTGTACCCATCAAGAAAAGAAATAAATTTAGTGGTGCAATCTTAGGGGTTTTTCCCATTCAACCATTCTTTAATTCATCTCTACACAAACCGCCAGGGTACACAATTAGGATATTTGATAACAAAGAACTGATTTATAGCCAAGATACACAATTATCAATACAGTCATCTTGGCGACAAGAGGTTAATATTGATTTTTACGGAATTAATTGGCAATTACAGATTTCCCCTACTCCACAACTATTGGAGAATCTATTCTCACCACTACCCACATTTGTATTGATAGGTGGCACGATTAATGCTGGGGTCATCATTTTATTAATTTATTTTGCTCAAGCTTCTAGACTCAACAATCTTGAAATTGGCAGAATTAACCGAGAACTAGCTAACACAATCGAACAACAAACTCACACAGAAATCGCCTTGCGCAATAGCGAAACCCGTCTGCGAGAGTTACTCGAAACAGTCAAAGTCATCCCTTGGGAATTAGACTTAAAAACTTGGCGTTTTATCTATGTAGGTCCCCAAGCAGAAACTATTTTGGCCTATCCTGTAGCCGAATGGTACAAACAAGACTTTTGGATTAATCATCTGCATCCCGATGATCGAGATTGGGCAGTAAACTTTTGTCGGGAAGCTACCAATACAGGAGAAAACCTCGAATTTGAATATAGAATGTTGGCCGCAGATGGCAGAGTTGTATGGCTGCGCGACATTGTGAATGTAGTCCAGGTTGATGGAACTCCTGTGATGTTGCGCGGGTTTATGTTTGATATTACCGACCTCAAGCTAGTGGAAGAAACTTTGAGGCTGCGGGAGCGGGCGTTAGCTGCTATTAGTAGTGGGGTAATCATTGCTGATGCTAAACTCCCCAATTACCCAGTGATTTATGTTAACTCTGCCTTTGAGAAAATTACAGGCTATAAAGCAAAAGAGGTGATTGGACGCAACTGTCGTTTTTTACAAGGGGAAGATGTCGAACAAAGTGCGATCGCCGAAATCAAATCAGCATTAGAAACAGGTAAAGATTGTCAAGTAATTCTGCGGAATTATCGCAAAGATGGCAGTTTGTTTTGGAATCAATTAAGTATCTCTCCCATATATGAAGAAAATGGCAACGTCACCCATTTTATTGGTATTCAAACCGATATTAGCGAACAGCAAGCTGCGCTACGCGAACGCCAGCAAGCAGAACTGGCACTGAGGCGGCAAGCCCTCACCTTTGAGAATATGTATGATGGTGTGATTATTACTGACTTGCAAAGACAAATTCTAGACTGGAATCCTGCTGCCGAGCGGATGTTTGGTTATAGTAAAGCAGACGTTCTCGGACAAACTCCTAGTTTTTTGAATAAATCGGCACAAACAGCCAAATTGAATGCCACAGCGATCGCAGATATGATCAAACAAGGGCGTTGGTCAGGCGAAAATAACTTTGTTCGCAAAGACGGTAGTGAAGGTATTTGTGAGACAACTATAGTAGTTGTACAAGATGAAGCAGGGCAATCCGTGGCAATGATTAGCGTCAATCGTGACATCACCGAACACAAACACGCTGAATTATTGCTCAGGCGTAGCGAAGAACGTTTTCAAGCATTCATGAATCATAGTCCTACACCAGCTTGGATTACAGATGCGAACGGCACAATTATTTATGTTAGTGAAACTTACCTACTTACTTTTCAAATACCGACGAGAGAATTAATTGGCAAAAATATTTTTGATATTTATGAACAAGAATTTGCCCAAACATTCCTCGAAACCATCCAAACGGTTGCTCGTACTAACCAAGTGATTGACGTTGTAGAACAGATCCCCTGTGCTGATGGTACAGTGCGAGATTTTTTAGTTTATAAATTTCCCATAGCCAGTAAACCAGAGGAATCCCTCATTGGCGGGATTGCGGTTGATATTACCGAACATAAACAAGCAGAAACTGCCTTGAGAAAAAGTGAAGAACGTTGGCAATTAGTTATTGAAGGTAATCAAGACGCTATTTGGGATTGGGACATTACCACTGATGAAACTTTTCGCTCTGCACGGTGGGCGGAACTAGTTAAAGAAGTAAACTATCATCCCATTGCTGATCATCAAGATTGCATTAGCCGCATTCATCCCGATGATTTGGAACGAGTTATGGCGGTTAAGCAAGATTGTCTTGAGGGTAAAATTCCAAGTTATGTAGTGGAATATCGTTTGCGTTGCAACGATGGTAGTTATAAGTGGGTATTGGTACATGCGATCGCCCAACGTGATCAGCAGGGTAATCCGGTGCGGATGGTTGGCTCAATCAAAGATATTACCGAACGAGTACAAGCGCAAGAAGCCTTACAGCAACAATTACACCGCACTCTATTATTAGAACAAATTACCCAAAAGATTCGTCAAAGCCTAGATAGTCAGGAAATTTTTGAAACTGCTGCGACACAAATTGGACAAGCCTTTGCAGTTGATCGCTGTCTAATACATTCTTATATTACTCATCCCGAATCACGTATTCCTATAGTTGCCCAATATCGTCATGCTGCTGATTGTTCAATGCAGAAATGGGACTTTTCCACGGTTGAAGATAGCCACATTCTACAGTTAATGTCCCAAGATCAAGCGATCGCTTATACCTCTGGTGATGTTCGCAGCGATTCTTCACTGCAATTAGTAGTCCCTAGCTGTTGTCAAATCAGTGTAAAATCTATACTTGCCGTCCGCACTTCTTACCAAGGAGAACCAAATGGAGCTATTTGTCTCCATCAGTGTGACCATTTTCGCCAGTGGACGACTGAGGAAATTGCTTTACTAGAAGCAGTCGCCGCTCAATTAGGTATAGCCTTAGCCCAAGCCCAGTTATTAGAACAAGAAACCAAACAACGAGAAGAACTCACCCTGAAGAATTTTGCCTTAGAGCAGGCTAAACGTGCCGCAGAAACAGCTAATCGGGCAAAAAGTGAATTTCTGGCCATGATGAGCCATGAAATCCGTACCCCCATGAACGCTGTTATCGGCATGACGGAACTACTATTAGAAACTGACTTGACATCGCAACAGCGTGACTTTGTAGAAACAGTTCTGACGAGTAGTGATGCTTTGTTGAGTATTATTAATGACATTCTAGATTTTTCTAAAATTGAATCTGGTAAGTTAGAACTAGAACAAGAACCTTTCGAGGTGAGAACTTGTATAGAACAAGTTATTGACCTTTTAGCCGCTAAAGCAGCCCAAAAAGATATTGAACTAGCTTACTTAATCCATCCCCAAGTGCCTTCCCAAATTATTGGCGATGTCACTCGTCTACGGCAAATACTGACAAATCTGATTAATAATGCTATTAAATTTACCCACGAAGGAGAAGTTGTTATCTCAGTGCGTAGCCAGTCATCGCCTAGCCAAAATGCCAAAAACTGCTGCGAACTCCTCTTTACCATCAAAGATACAGGTATTGGGATTGCCCCGGAGGTAATGGAAAGGTTATTTCAACCATTTGTTCAAGCTGATGCTTCCATGACTCGCAAATATGGCGGAACTGGTTTAGGGCTGGTGATTAGCAAAAGATTAGGCGAGATGATGAGGGGTCATCTTTGGGTAGAAAGTCGGGGCTGTGTGGGTGGAAATCCTCCCTCTGATTGGCAAGTTAGAAACCCAGATTCATCTACTTCTACGGGTTCTACCTTTTATTTTTCTATGACTGTGCCAGTGGTTGCCTATTCAGGCTTAGAAACTGCCATGAGTTCTCCAGTACAGCTAATCGGTAAGCGGTTGTTAATTGTGGATGATCATCCTGCTAGTCTCCAGATTTTGAAATTACAAGCCGAACTTTGGCAGATGGAAACATATACTGTCCGCTCCGGTGCTGAAGCTTTAGCTGTAATTGATCAAGGAATGCCTTTTGATGTTGCCATTTTAGATATGCGCAGCCCAGAAATAGATGGTCTTTCCCTAGTACGTCAAATTCGTCAGCGTCCTCATGATCAATACCTACCCGTGGTAATTGTTAGCTCTTGGGGTCAACCAAATACTAATGTCAGTGATATTGAATTTGCTGCTTGTTTGAGTAAACCCATTAAACAGTCCCAACTCTACAATGTTTTGATATCTACTCTAAACAATCAACTAATTCGCACTAACAGCCAGTCGGTTGATACTCTCAACATCGATTCATCATTGGCAGAACAAAGACCTTTAAGAATTTTGTTAGCTGAAGATATAGTGATAAATCAAAAAGTCGCCCTACTCATGCTGAAAAAATTAGGTTATCGAGCAGATGTGGTGGCTAATGGATTAAAAGTATTAGAAGCTTTGCAGCATCAAGCCTATGATGTGGTATTGATGGATGTGAATATGCCAGAAATGGATGGATTGAGAGCCAGCCAAATCATTTCGCAAAATTGGAGTTCTGGTTCTCGTCCATATATTATTGCCATGACAGCTAATGCCATGAGGGGCGATCGCCAAGCTTGTTTAGCGGCTGGTATGGATGACTACCTCAGCAAACCCCTACAAATGGAAGAGTTAGCCAAAGCACTCAGAAAATGCCACCATTTAAGTATTGATATAGAAAAAACACATTCAACAATTAGTAGCCAAACTCAATCAATTACGGAGCTTCATGATTTAAAATTTGCCACAATGGATGCAAATGTTTTACAAGCATTACGGGATATGTTAGGAGAGAATCAGGTAGCATTTGCTGAATTAATCAATTGTTATCTTACTGAATCTCCTAAACTAATCGGGGAGATAGATATAGCGATCGCATCTAATGATGCTCAGGCTCTATGGAAAACAGCACACAAGCTGAAATCTAGCAGTGGATCGGTTGGAGCAGTTTTTTTAACACAACTGTGTAAACAGCTAGAAACCAGAGGACGCAGTAGCAATTTAAGCGGTTGCGTGGAACTAGGCTCACAATTACGTCAAGAGTATGAACTAGTTCAAATAGCTCTGCACAGAGAAATTAACAAGGAGAAATCATGAACACGGTGGTTCCACAAGACCAATCCCTAGTCCTCATTGTTGATGATGAACCATTCATCCGAGCGCAGCTACGCCTATCTCTACAACGTGAAGGCTATCAGACAGTAGAGGCGGAAAATGGTAGAGAGGCTTTAAATATTTTCCAAGAGCGGCAACCTGATATTGTCCTACTGGATGCAATCATGCCCGATCTCGATGGCTTTGAGTGTTGTACTTATTTGCAATCACTAGATAATGGTAAATATACTCCAGTTTTAATGATTACGGGATTAGAGGATCAAGAATCAGTTGACCGTGCATTTGAGGTGGGAGCCATTGATTATGTAACTAAACCGATTCATTGGCCGGTTTTGCGTCAAAGAGTCAAACGACTAATTCAGCAATCTCATCTCCAACAAAAGCTAGAAGCTGCTAACCTAGAATTGCAAAGGTTGGTAGCAATTGATGAGTTAACTCAAGTAGCCAATCGCCGCAGATTTGAAGAATATTGCGCTCAAGAATGGCAACGCATGGCGCGAAATCAACTACCGTTATCGCTGATTCTTTGCGATGTCGATTTTTTCAAAGCTTACAACGATACTTATGGGCATCGAGCAGGCGATCGCTGTTTACAATTAGTAGCCAAAACTATCCAAGAAACTGTTAATCGTCCTGGTGATGTTGTCGCTCGTTATGGCGGTGAAGAATTTGCCGTGATTCTACCAACAACGTATGCGGACGGAGCGATTCATTTAGCAACTAGAATCTGCACGGCTGTACGAGAACTTGCAATTCCCCATATAACTTCTCAAGCTCACACTTGTGTCACAGTTAGTGCTGGCGTAGCAACAGAAATTCCTGTGCCGAACTCTGATTTTCAAGAAATCATTGACGCAGCTGATCGCGCATTATACCAAGCCAAAACCAAAGGACGCGATCGCTGTCAACAATACATTAAACAAATATCATCTCCTGTTTACATTTTAAATTCAGGGAACAGGGGAGAGGTTAGAACATGAAAAATCTATTTCCTTAATCACGAATTACGGCTGATAGACTTTCCCAAATGAATGATCAGGGTGAACCTCTATAACTAAATCTACAATTTCTGCTGATTGAGACAAAGGTTTAATAAATAATTCTGGATGTAGCGATCGCCAAAAGTAATTGACAAAATCTTCTATTTGTGCATCTGTCATACCTGATTTACCAGCAGCAATCATTTTTTGTTCGGCTTGTTTGCGCCATGCCAAAGAACAACGGTAATCAATCGGATATAACAAAATTAAACTGTCTAATTTCTCCCACAATGGTAAATATTTAGTTAGCTGATGATTCATATCACGAGCAAAGGTTTTATCTGCATCAGTGACAATTGGCGGTGGGGCGCAATCAAATAAGTCAGGATTAATTGGGCGCACACCAACAAACCATCCTTCAAAAATGACAATATCGACTCCGGTGATGATATCTGGGTTAGTGCGATCGCCTGCACCCGCATGTGCAGATTTATCAAAGCGGGGAACAGTTATCGGGCTTTTTCCTTGGCGGATTTGTTCGAGTACATCTAAGCCTAAGTCAATATCATGGGTTCCTGGTGGGCCACGCCAAATTAAGCGGGGATCATGTTCTAATAAGGCTAGGCGATCGCTATAGGTTTTATACAAATCGTCTAAAGATAAACTTAAGGTACGGTATCCCAACTGCTGGAGAATTAACTCAATCACCAGGGACATTGTAGTTTTCCCCGTTCCTTGACTACCTAAAATTCCTTGAATGAAGGGACGTTTTAATTGTTGACGTTGTGCAGCTATTTTCATGCCCAGTGGTAGCCACAAATCCCACAATACGGGTAACATTTGTTCTGGGGCAATATGCAGGCTTGTTTGGCAGAACTGATTAAAAGCAGGTAGCACTGCTTGTAAAAGATGCGATCGCTCTTGCATCTTTTCCTCTACATTTGCCGATGTGATCCCGAAGGTTTTAGCCCTTAAGGTATCCGCTAACGCTTCCTGTTGCCTAAATTCCATGACTGCGCGGTACTCCTACTCGCTCACTCTTAAGATCCCAGTTTAAAGGCTTCAATAAACAAGCTGTATGTGAAACCTACTTTAAGAATGTTGAGTGCTTCTACTAAGAGCGATCGGCTAGCGAAAAAATTTCGATTGTAAAATATTCTACTAGTAATTTCTGTTAAAAATACTAAGAAGGCAGCTATGACAATATCTAGTTCAGCCCTTTGACCTGCTGTGGTAGAAACTGCTGTACCTAGAAAAAATCCGAACAGAAAACTAAGTAATAGTAGGGACAATCGCCGCCAAGGATTGAGAAACAATTGCCCCAACTGCCTAGCAATAGCATCAAATAAATTGTTAAGTCGAGTATTTTGCATCGATCAGGCTTCTGGAATGATTGGCAGTCCGAAAAATAGTTTCCATCTAGTATAAAATATCGGAATACCCACAAAGAACTTGATCTTTGATATATTACTAGCCATACAGACAAAGATAACTAAAGACAGAATATTAACAAATGTAAATATTCTACTGTTGCTCAAAATTGTGTTTTAAAGCATGAGCCATTGTGTCTCAAATTACTTAAACTCAAAAAAATACCGAAATAGTTCTCTGTGTAAATATATTTTTTATGTATTTTAAATTACTTGTATTCTATAAATTTTATACAATGCTTATGTTATAAGCTCAATTTCTCAGCATTCGTTCAGATCATGAGCTAAGTGATTATTCATGCTGGCTATTTTTGCGAAAAATGATATATACGCTACATTCCTCAACCAATATCTACAGAAATCCATACCCCAGAAATACGTAATTTTCTTTGATTATCTATAGTAAGAATAGGCTAGTATTTGGACAAGCCTACAAAAATAATTATTTCTAATATCAATATGAAAGCTTCAGTCTATCGTCACGCAGCCGTGACAGTGTGTGCCTTGGGTCTGCTGGGGCTACTAGCAGGTTGTTGGGGAATGACACTATCATTTGAAACTACAAATTCAAATACACCCTCAGATATATCTAGTGATACTCCCAAATCCGAAAGTAATTCGACACTAACAACTAACTCTACTGAAGTTACTAATACAACACCAATAATTACAGACTCAATAGTACGTAAAGAGAACCAAACAAATTCTATCCTCGCCGCACGTCAGGCTTTAGCCGATAAAGGCAGACTTCCCGGAAAATTGCGGATGAGCAATCAAACCAATCAACCTGTGCGCTTGGCATTACTAGCTAGACAAGTAGGTAATAAAGGTTTAAGTGATAAACAGGCGGAAATTCCGGCACATTGGGATTTTGATCCCCAAGAAGGGAGTACAAAAGGCTTAGTTCTCTCCCTGCCAATTGGCAACCTGAAACTAGAAAAAGGGGATGTTTTAGTAGCCTTTGCCCAAGATGGTTCCCGGCGCTATTGGGGGCCTTATGTCGTTGGTGAGACATCTCAACCTACGTGGAACTCACAAAGTCAAGAGTGGGTGTTAGTCATTAGTCCGTAGTCAACAGTAAAAAAGTACAAATACTCAAGAACAAAACATAGCCCTGTAACGACTTATGATTAGTGCAACATATAAAAAGTTAGTAGTTCGCAGTCACAGAAGCAATAACTCTTGACTGATGACTATTGACCAATGACTAATGACTATTGACAAATGAGGTTAAACTTGAGCGTTCCTAACGCTGTTGAGCGGTGGTTCAATAATATAGCAAAACGTCCAGCCCTTGCTGTGACTGTCTCAATTCTGTGGTTAATTCTAATTGGTTGGATAGGCTATGGATGGCATTTGGGCAGTATTGGCTTGGTTGACGAAACAGAGCCACTATTTGCGGAAGCTTCCCGGCAAATGCTATTGACGGGTGATTGGATCACGCCATATTTTAACGGACAGACTCGTTTTGATAAGCCAGCTTTACTTTATTGGTGTCAAGCGATCGCCTATGCTGTGTTTGGTGTGAACGAATGGGCCGTGCGGCTTCCTTCAGCCTTAGCAGCCGTAGGACTGGTAGCATTAGGTTTTTACACTGTACAGTGGTCTTTAGCCAAAAAAGATGAGTTGGAACAAGTGACGCTCCCAACTCGCCGCTACTTAACAGCTGCTGTAGCCGCAGGTGTCATGGCGCTCAATCCTCAAATGATTGTTTGGGGAAGAACTGGTGTTTCCGATATGTTGCTGACTGGCTGCATGGCCTGTGCCTTGTTATGTTTTTTCTTGGGATACGCAACAGATGGGCAGGAGGCAGGAGGCAGAAGGCAGGAGGCAGGAGGCAGCAGTGAATTATCCTCTTCCTCCACTCCCTCATCTCCCCCCACTCCCCACTCCCTACTCCCCAATAACTGGTACTTGGCTTGTTACGTATTAACGGCTGGGGCAATTTTGACTAAGGGGCCGGTGGGTATTGTTTTACCGGGGATCATCATTTTGGCGTTCTTGCTGTATTTGGGGCAGTTGCGAACAGTGCTGCGAGAGATGCGCCTATTTTTGGGGATCATAATTATCTTGGGTTTATCTATTCCCTGGTATGCGCTGGTAATTTGGCGTAATGGTGAAAGTTATATTAATTCTTTTTTCGGATATCACAATGTGGAGCGTTTTACAGAGGTCGTTAATGGTCACTCAGCTCCTTGGTATTTTTATTTTGTGATAGTATTACTGCTTTTCGCCCCATACTCAATCTACTTGCCTTTAGCAATTTTCAGATTGAAGTTCTGGCAGCGATCGCACTGGCGCAATCAAGCACGCTCTCAACAGTTGGGTTTATTTGCCTGTATTTGGTTTATTAGTGTCTTTAGTTTTTTTACAATTGCCGTTACCAAGCTACCAAGCTATGTCTTACCTTTAATCCCAGCCGCCGCTATTTTAGTTGCATTTTTGTGGAGTGATTTGTTTCCTGGTAGTGAACAAACAAGCAAAATATCTATTACTTATCCATCTTCTCTTTTACAGGTTAGTAGTTGGGTAAATGTCATATTTTTAAGCGCATTAGCAGTGGCATCATTTCACATTTATAACTTGCTGGGTTATGATGAAGCTGCACCAGACTTCCGGCAAAATTTACAGGATGTTGGTTTATCTACTATCTCTGGTTGGCTTTGGCTAGTAGCAGCAATTTCTATTGCCTTTTTAATTTTACGTCGTTACTGGCATTCCATTGTCGGTGTTAACTTGTTGGCATTTGTGGTATTTCTGATTTTTGTGACTATGCCAGCTATGTTTTTAATGGATCAAGAGCGTCAACTACCATTAAGGCAATTATCTTCCGTTATCGACCAAGTAAAACAACCAACAGAAGAAGTCATGATGGTTGGTTTCAAAAAGCCAACTGTAGTTTTTTATAGCCACAAAAATATCAATTTTATCCCTTCAACTGAAAAAGGCTTAGAACATATTCACAATGTAGCGAATCAAGAAGTTAAGCCATCTTCACTGTTAATGGTGACTAACAAGAAAAACTTTTTCAAAATGGATTTATCACCAGATAATTACGAAAATATAGATATTAAAGGTGCTTACCAATTGACTCGGATTAATTTCAAAAAGATGAAGCAAGAAAAGGTGAAGCTCTCTTAAATCAAAGTTTTTATTTCATTTTTAGGGACACACATCTGTGTATCCCTATGACTCAATCTTCTTAGGTGAGCCGAACCTTTCACTCTGGTAAAATATAAGATTAGTGATGTTCCCGCGATATTACTATTTACCAGAGATTTTACGTATAAATTGCAGTCATGTTTTCGTAAAATTTTTGACTTTGGAAGATGAGATGGATCAAATACGGATAAATATCAAAAGTAATAATTTAAAACTTTTGGCTCAGATGATGCTCAAACACCTGCGGAACCTACACCTGGAGTAAATGTAGAAGTTGGTAGTGATGGCGGTCTTAGCACATCAATAGAATTACAAAATAGTTTAAATGAAGCGATCGCTAATATATTAAGCGAAACTTCAGCACTTAATGACCCAGCTAATAGCCTTGTCAGTTTGTTGCAGAGAGATATATGCAGTACAAGCTGATCAAAAAATCCAAGAAGATATCGTCAATTTAAGAGTCCCTACAAAAGCAGCGCAATCATCAAAGGATTATTTTTGAAATATGCAGAGTGACTATCAATTCAAAAATGTGTTGTTTGCTCGCGCTCGTTTAGGAGAAGGGCCGATATGGGACTCGACTCATCAATGGTTGTATTGGGTTGATATTTATAATCATCATGTAAACAGATTTAATCCTGTGGCTGGGGAGACTTTACATTTTGATGTAGGAGATGTTGTTGGTGCGATCGCTCTGGCTGGAACAAATCGCTTGATTATGGCGCAGCGTCATGGTTTGACGTTTCTCAATTTAGATAATGGTGAGGTCATACCGATTATCCAGATTGAAGCCGATAAGCCAAATAATCGTTTTAACGATGGGAAATGCGATCACCAAGGACGTTTTTGGTTCGGTTCTTTGTCTCTTGGTAAACCTGAAGCTAACCTTTATCGTTACGATCCCGACGGTTCTTTGCACCTGATGGAAACGGGATTGACGATTTCTAACGGCTTAGGCTGGAGTCCTGATCAACAGACATTTTACTTAACTGATTCTCCACAGCAAAAAATTTATGCTTATAACTTTGATGCCGTGACGGGTAAAATTAGCGATCGCCGCATATTTGTAGATTTAACCGGTGAATCTTTTTATCCTGATGGGATGGCGATAGATAGTCAGGGTAATATTTGGTCAGCCATGTGGGATGGCTGGTGTGTGATTTGCTTTAACCATGAAGGTAAGGAAATATCGCGTATAAAGCTACCAGTGCAGCGTCCCACTAGTTGCACTTTTGGCGGTGAGGATTTGCGGACGTTGTATATTACAAGTGCTTCGGTGGGGTTGAGTGAGGAGGAGATTGAAAAAAGTTTCTACTCTGGTGACTTATTTGCGGTTGAGACTAATACGATTGGATTACCCAGCTATAGTTTTAATTCAATTGTTTAAGTCTATCTACTTTCATGAAACGCCAACTGGGATGGAAATGGTTAGTTTTAGCGATCGCACTTTTGTTAGTTAGTATCATTCCTGTAAGGATTGCGATCGCCTGTAGTGAACAGAACACCATCGCTTTTAAACAAACTCAAATTATCAATTACGACACATTACGAACTTGTACTGAGCGTAGTCGAAGTATTACAAATTTAGTCTTACACCCTATACCCTAACATCTAAGTATTTATAAAATTTTAAGTCGTTAACTTGCAACGAAGGAAAAGTTATCGGTAAGAGGTTCTGGTAGCCGTTTTTCTTGTGCTTGATAATCCTCAATCAAAAGTTCCAAGACCTCCTCACCATTTTTCAACGCATCAGTATAAGTGTCACCATGAGTATGTGCGTATGAGCCAAATTCAGGTAAGCTAACAATATATTTGTGGTCTTCCAAAAATTTATGGAATTTTATAGTAAAACTTAGTTATCTTCAGGGCGGTTTCTTCCCATTGTTGATTCCCTGTAACAGATGCCCAATAAGCAAAGGCACGTAGGGCTGACTTTCTATCTATACCTTTTACTTTGCCAGAGCGTCCTTTTTCCTGTCCAGCAGTGCGCGTATTATCCTCAGCGCTAATTTCTCCAGAAGGCAACATTCTAGTTTGTTGCCATAACAAAGATTTATTGATCATCGCTACAAGTTTGGGCGTTATGGGATCATGGGGAAAGTACATCACCCATCGCTGGGCATAAACTACGCCTACCATCTGATAACTACTATCATGACCACCTTTTTCTGGGTTAACACCATCAGGACGTTGCAGAGATAAGCCTTCTTGAATGGACTTACGACTATAGTTAATCAATTCTTGATCGCCAGTTAGTTTACCTGTTAATCCTAAAGCCGCAGCCACTAAGTAACGGCGATGGGTGTATGGCTTGTTACGTCTGATGCCTACTTTCCAAACATTTGGCAAAATCATCCATCGCGCCGCACGATGCACCAAAGGCTTATATTTAGCTACTTGGGCAGCATACTTTTGAGAATATGGGGATTGTTGTATTACTAAAAGACTACGAGCTACAGCTTGTACAAAGAAAGATGTACTATGGAAGCGATCGCCCGTCATAAAAAAACTGCCGTCATCAACTTGATAGGCAAATCCCCAATCAAACATCTTAAATCCCGCCTCGATGGCTTGTGGATCATTCTTAATCAACCCACCAATAACCAAATCTTCCCCATATCTTTGCTCTTCAATATACCAACGTTTTGCCTTATTATGCACCCAAAGGACGTTAGCACCATTAGCACCATTAGGCATTATTGATCTGTAACGCCCCGACAAACCTCGGTAGAGAACATTAGCGATTAAATCAGTTGATTCGTTCTCAAAATCAGTTTTTTGCGATAATTGAAACCGAGATTGATTACTTTGTTTTGTACTTGACTCTATCTCAAACTGGCTATTAAGAGAGTTCTTATTTTCTTGTGTCAGTACAATACTAGGGCTTGTCATCAGCGACAAGGATACTGCAACTAACCAAGCTGCTATATATTGACTTTTCAGCATTTGACTTACTCCATTTTTCCTTGCCTTGCTAATTGGAATCCTGTTGAGTCCAACAGCAAAATTAATGCTCCTGGCAAACTCAACAGCCAACTTAAAGCTGTAATTGTGAGGGATAAAAGTAGAGCCTGTTCTGTAGTTAAGCCAATACGATTGAATAGGTAAATCCATAAACCTTCTTTTAAACCCAGACCCCCTAAAGATATTGGCAGCAAGGTAACTACTACAATAATGGGAATGAATACTAAAAGTTGTAAATAAGAAATAGGGATTTTTAACTGTTGTGCCACAAGGTAGTGGTAATAAACTATAGCTAATTGCAACAACATTGATAACCCCATAGATACAACTAGTGCTGTACGATGCTGGGCAAATTTTCGCAAGAGAATTTGAATTTTAGCAAAACGGGTGGCTATCTTACCAAGGCGTAACTTTTCTAACCAAGGTTCAGCTAACATTAATAGTTTTGGGCTAGATATAAGTAGAACTGCTCCTACTAAAGCGCCTACACAAGCAAGAAATAATAAAATAATATCCCAACGTCCTATTAATTTAAACGCAGGAGGTAAACCAATTAAAGCTAAAGCAGATAAAGCAGCTAATCCGGTAAACCTTTCTAAAAATACAGATACAATTGCCACTTCTGAATCCTGAGTGACTTGAGCAACTCGATAAACGCGATATACATCACCCCCAAGCGCACCTGGCAAAAAAATATTCAGAAACATCCCCGCAAAATAGCTGTTCAGTAAACTGCTTATTGGTGCTGAATGACCACTCGAATTAAGTACAACCTGCCAGCGCCAGCAACTCAACAGTTGGCAACCAGTGTAATAGACCAAAGCTAGGACAATAAAGGGTAAAGATAAATGTTTAAACTGAGTCCAAGCTTGAGTAAAATCGATGCGAGTAAATACAAAAGCAAGTAGACCAATACTTACAGTTGTTTTAATGAATGTGTTTTGTTTTATTTTCATATTTTTTCAATTGAAAAAACATAAACCTGTATTCATCAGTCACTTAATACAGGTTTATAGCTTAATAAGCCCCTAGATCCTTACCTTTATTTGCTATACGTTTTGGTAATCCATCTTCTGGTTGCCAAAGCCGCAAACGAGTGCCGAAACTATCTATAACTGGTTTTCCTAAAGTTTCCATATATGACCAAGTTTCACGCCTGAATCTACCTTCTCTACTATCTTCCAAATGAATCCATACACGTTGGGAGTTTTGCAAAACATGATTTAATTGGTCTAAATTACTAATTACTGTTGCACCTGCCCAACGGTCAACTAACTTTCCTTGTCGCCAATAAACAGCATCAAAATAGCGATTACCCATTAAAAAGTAATCAAGTTTACCTAATTTAATAACTGCTAAAGATGGTAGAGGTGAAATAACTACATCAGATTGCTGTTTATAATTTTGGATGTATTCAAATATTGATGTATTCCGCTTATTGATAGCCTCATTATACCCAGCTAATACTCTAGCTGGTTGTATATTTATAAACAATATAATCAAAGCAACAACTAAGCTAATCGCTTTTATTGGAACTAAATTATCAAGAATCAACTGTAATTTATCACCACAACTTCTTACAACAGTAATTGCACTATAAATAGCTAAAAATATAAACAATGGATAAATTCCATAGACATAGCGTTCATCTAACTGATAACAAAGAATAGTTATCATCAAAATTTGAATCAGAGTACCAAAAAATAGAAAGCATAATTTATAGTTGTATTGACTAATAAAATAAATAAATCCTACTACAAAGAAAGCTGTATAAAGAGTTTGCAGTCTGTCAGCACCTTGAAAGAGATTAGCAATTAATACTGTGACATCAGAAAAGTGTAACCTTAGATAACTAGCTGTACTATCAGATATTGCAGCTAAAGGAGTTAAAAGGCGAATAGCAGCAAAACCAAGGTTATAAATGAAAATCGCTAAAGTAACTACACTGCCTAAGATAATGTGCCAGTCTTGTGATAAGTTAAAGGGGCGGTAAAAACAAAGGAAACCAATCAAAAATACGGGCAATAAAGTGAGGCTAATTTCTTGAGTTAATAAAGTTAAAGTTAAAGCCATAAAGAAAATGTACTGATAACCCCTGCCAGATTTTTCTATAAAGCCCTTGTAGAACGACCAGAAAGATGCCATAGTCAGGCATTGTAAAGCCTGATAAAAACGGATATTTCTTGAATACCAAAGTTCCCAAGGGTTGATAGCTAAAATTGCTGTTACTAGTAGAGCAATCCAAATCTTTCCAGTCAGTTGTCGAGCAAGAATATAGACTAAAATTAGAGTAGCTGTACCCCAAATTGCAGATAGCAAGCGAGCATTAACTATAGAATCTCCTACTACTCTTAACCACAGAGCTAACAAATAGTGATAAAAAGGCCCACGAGTATACCAAATACCAGAGGTGGCTATAGGTGCGCCAGTGCGGAGGATACCTCTGGCAGCGTCTAGAGAAGTATTTTCATCAGAATCTAAATCTATTAAACCAAGGTTATATACCCTCAACCCAAACCCTACACTGACAATCAGGATGAGAAATAGCCACTCACCCCAAATAGGCCATTTCTGCTGTATAACATTAAACTTATCCTGTAATAGTAGAATTGGCGATCGCCCGCGTCTTTGTATCCAAACGGAGATGTAAGCAATAATTGCTGCTACCAACCCTAAACTAAACACAAGCAAGACATTTCCACCTGATGCCAAGCTGAAACTAACACAGCCTACTAAACCTAGCGAGAACCAAATGAAAGATAGAGGTAATCTATTAATGTTTTTCTTTGTACGGCTGTAAATTAATGTCAATATAATTATGGCTGTAAATCCACACAAGATGACATAGTTGCTTTGCGGCTGGGCAAATAGTAAACCAACTTCTGATTCTGCAAAGCGATGTTTGAGTAAACCAATAGCAGCTAAAAATAGAGTGCTTGGTGAGAGTATTGCAGAACCTGCAACAAAGTTATCCCACCACCGATTTCCATATCCCAGCCATAAACCTAAAAGTGAAGCATAAATAGTTGCAAAGATAACTCCTCCTATTAACCAAAGGCTTTGATGCCATAGGTAATTAGGATAATTAAGTAAATAGGCGTTACCTTCAAAGTTGCGTTGGAAATCTTCTGGTTGAGGTAAACCTAAAAGTTTAACAGGTTGTGCTTCACCTACTCCTTTTGCCCATCCAGGTACAGGTTGATTTAATGCTGTCCAAGTATTATCTGTAGCAATTTCGCCAATAATTGCACCTGTTTCTGTTTCCACCCACCCATCTAAAAAGAAATTCAGAATACCATTAGAGTTGAGTGAGTTAGTCCCCGTTAATACTGTATTTAAGGGACTAACTAAGCTGACAGCTAATGTATTATTTCCGGGTTGAAGAAACTTTGTTACTTCTAATAAATGCAACTGATCGCCGTTCTCGGTTCGATAATTATTAATAAGATTGCCATTGAGTAACAGAGAATATGCACCCTCAGCCGCAAATCTTATATAAGCATGAGAAATTTTGTCTATGGGGATTTGCCAGTTACCTCTCAGCCATACTTGCCCTTGAGGACTTTGGTTTCCTGTAATCAAATTTCCCTGTAGAGGGCGGTCAAATAAGTTTTTACTTAAACGACTGTAAGTAGCTTCTCGAACCGAACCGAGTGTTTTAGCTTCTGACCAATTTTCATCGGCGAAATCTCGGTCATACCATTGGAGAGATTGACGAGTTTCTGATAAATTAGAAACTCGCCAAGTAGTTTCTCCAGTTGACAAACTAATAGGTGTAGCATCCTCTGTGGGATAAACTTCCCCTTCAACAACTACACGCGGATTGGTTTTCCCTTGTTGAATTTCTAGGGCAATAACATTTTTACCTGGGCGCAGATGACGAGTTATGTCTACATATGCTGTTAGTTTCCAGTCGTTAGAACTTGCAAGTAAGTAATTAACTGATGTCTTAGTTTTATAGGGATTACTATCATTAATATTTTGAAAAGGCATTTTCAGCCCTGCACCCAGTCCTAGAGAATTGTTGAGAACACTGTTTTCTTTGGCTATACGTCTTCCATTTACATATAAAGTAAAGTCATTATCAGCACTTATACGTAGCCAAGCTGCTGTGGCATTATCAGGTAAATTAAAGGTATTACGTAGATAAAAACGATAAGTAGGTGTTTGAGGTGCAATCCATTGGGCTTGTTGTGACCAATTCACGCGCTCTACAGGGGTAGGGATTACTTCCCAAATGGAAAACATCAAACTTCCTAACAATAATCCTAACGCTAGTATCAACCCTAATGGCAACCAATGCTGCGATCGCTGCATCATAATTATTCCCCTACTCCTGATTCATCCCAAGCCTTGGTGTCAACTGACTGACGATACCTCTCCCAAGTCTTGTCAATATTACCGTTTTGATATTCAGCCCAAGTTAGATGGACATAAGCTTGACCCATTAAACCAATTCCCGGTTCCTGAAGATACTTTTGTCCATTGATAATTTGTTTGGCGACTTCCGCCGATTTTTGAAATTCTCCGTTGACGACTCTGGCTAACATCAAGTCATACAAAGCCTCAACATGACCAGGAAATATATTTAATGCTTTTTCAAAAATGTCGGCGGCTGTTCCCGCATTTTTAGTGTTAGGCTCGTTAAAATAGTTAACACCTTGATTGAGTAAAGCCGCAACTAAATAACCTCTAACTAAAAAGCTGTGAGGTTGACTATTTAATGATTGTTTTAAATATCTCTCAGCTTCTAGGAAGTTACTATTTTTATAATTCTCTAACCCCTGGATGAAATTCAGTAATCCAGGCTCGATGTTATCTGTATATAACTCCGCTTTCGCTAGACGCTCTAAAAATTCTTCATCTCCCTTCAAAGCTGGATAAAATCTGGTTAAAACTTTGCTAGCATTGACAACTTGAGAATATTCACCTTTGGCAAACTGAACATTTAATTGATAGTTAGCAATATTACAATAAATTTGAGAACCTATAATTACAGCGCATACGAGTACAGTCACAGGTGCTAATACTTTCATGTCCTGAATTAGTAGATTTAGTCCCTGCTGTATCAATGCCAGATAAAGACCCATTAAAGTAATCATCCCGCCAATTAAGGCAAAGCCCCAACCTTTGCCAATTAAAGCGAAAAAACTATTTTTATAGCCAAATCCTTCAAGGATAACTTTATCCCATGATGGTAGTTGAAAAAATCGGCTATCCTCAATTTTCATGCCAAAAGTAGAAGCAGGAATATCTGGATTATCCAAAAGTATATTTTGTTTCCACTGTGCCTGAACTTCGGAAAAATTGTTTTCAACATGAGAAGAAACTTCTTCTCCTCGATTGTAGTATTCTGCGGCGATGAAAGAGACGGCAGGCGACCAAGTTGTGATGAAATAAGGAAAAAGTAATATAGGTAGTAATGCACCCCAAAAAACTAAGCGTGGGGCTTGCTGAATCGGAAATATGAAAGTGTAAGTGAAACTGGCGATCGCAAACACACCCAACAACAATCTGCCAGCATTAGCCCAAAATAGGTTAGTCCCGAATACATCTAAGGTTTGTGGAGGTAAACAATACCAAGGAAATACGGCTCCTGATAGTAGAAATACGGAGCCAATTAATAGAGTAATTCTTTCTCGAATAAACCAACTACCTTGATTCATCTTTTAGTGTCTCTCGGCGATCGTTGGTAATGCAGATTTATTTTCCAGGCGATCGCCTGGATTTAAAGCTAAAGAAGATACTACTACTTGCTCCCCAGGCTTCAAGCCGGCTAAAACTTCACGTTGATTGTCAAAAGTTCTTCCTAGTTTGACTTTCCTCACAACAGCCTTACCAGCTTCGTTAACCATCACCATGCCTTCACCAGCCGATAAATGAGTCACAGAACTTTCTGGAATGACTAAAGCTGTTCTTGTTAGATTAGCGAACTGAACATAACCCTGTAAACCAGGAGGCATTTGCAA
The DNA here is from genome assembly GCF_019976755.1 of Nostoc sp. MS1. Lineage (NCBI taxonomy): Bacteria > Bacillati > Cyanobacteriota > Cyanophyceae > Nostocales > Nostocaceae > Nostoc > Nostoc sp. MS1. The sequence goes on along the minus strand of NZ_AP023441.1, from coordinate 2,375,459 downwards.
ATTATCAACAGCCACCCAAACAGAATAGGTATATTGTCGGTCAATACCCACTTTAGTTGGCTTAGTTGCATTAGTTTCTACAGTTGGATTAAGCTGGATCACCCGCCCTTCAAAAGTACGTCCAGGGTATGCTACTAAACGGACTGTTGCTTTGTCGCCTACTTTAACTGCATTAAGCCTGGCTTGATCAATATAAGCCTTAAATACAACATTTTGAGTTAAAGTTACTAAAGCATCACGACCGCGTGCATCTGCTATTTCACCAGCATGGATATTTACCTGACTAACTAAACCATCAGTACTGGCGTAAATCGTTGTTCTACTTAGATTTGTCAGAGCTTCTTGTAATTCGATCCTTCTGTTATCAACTGCGAGTTGAGCGTTTTTCACATCTTTATCTAATGTCTGCTGGGCTAACGTCAAAGTTTGTTGAGCAGAAATCAAGTCATTTTGGCGAGAAATGTAGAAATCTTGGTTGGTAAATTGCTGACTTTGTGTACCAATTATCCCCTGTTGGGCAGCTACTAATTCTCGTTTGCGAGTGGCATAGGTATCTTGCATATCATAGAGCTGAAACTTAGAAATTGCTCCCTGCCGAGCTAAAATTTGAATTTGTTTTAGTTTCTCTTCTGCTGTGGCTAGCCTTACCTGAGCAGCCTTGACATTATTATCTAATTCCTGATCTGCCAATTGATCAATTTTTCCCAGTCTAGTTTTAGCTGCATAAAACCTATCTTGAGCAGACCTCACATTCTCTTTCAAGGCTAATAACCTTTCTGCTACCGAGTTCTGCACAGTCTCAAGATTCTTTTGTGCAATAGTAAGGTTATTACGAGCTGTATTTACTTGATTTTCAAAAGAAGCCTTTTGTAACTGAAGCAGAGGTTGACCTCGATGCACCCATTGTCCTTCCTCAACGAAAACTTTTTCTATAGGGCCTGAGAGCAAAGAACGAACATCTACCTGCTGCATAGCAAAAGATTCACCAGGAGCGGCTAAATCATCCTCTAAACTTTTTGATGCTACTAATGCAGTTTCTACTTTGATAGGTTTGCCAGCTATACGTTGTAAAGCTGGATAACCAAAGCCCGAAGAGTAAAATCTTGAGCTTGGGTCTTTAAGGGCTGGGAGAAGTACAGTAAAGCTTAAAATCCCCATCACACCTAAAGGAGCGATTACAAAACTAGTGAGAATCCCACGATTGAGAATTGAAGATAATTGGGTCATATTTTGTCAAAACCTAGAGTTAATTGCAGAATTTCCTTGAAATATGCACTTAAACAGAACTTGGTAGATACTATTTGAGACCCTTGACAAAACAGAATAGTAATAAGCTGTAATTCAGGATTGGAATTATTTACATCTTTTGCACACCAGTTAATATTCCCTAAATAGTCAACAAACTAACAATCTCCAAAAAATTAACAATTATCATTTATCAGCAAAAATTAAGAGGTAATAGTTTGAGCATCTTTTTCCATCACACCGTTAGCCAATGCGTTAGCAAATACTTTCTGCCACATAGGAGTAATACGAAACCAATTAAACCGAACTTGTATATCTGCTAAACCTTCTTGACCCATTTTTTGAGCTTTGATGGGATTCGATAATAAACTCAATATCGCTTGAGCTAAAGCTTTTGGATCTTTCTCTGGTACTAGTAATCCAGTAGTTCCAGAATGGATGACATCGACAATTCCCCCTACAGCACTGGCAATTACAGGCTTTTGGTGAGCTAAAGCTTCTATCATCACAATTCCTAAGCCTTCAGTATCGCCCTTGCTATCTACAATTGCGGGTAATACAAACATGTCACATCCAGCATACTCATCAGCTAATTCTTCTTTGGTGACAAAGCCAAGGAAATCAACTATGCCATTTAGATTCAGTGCTTGGCACTGTAATTTAATTTCATCTTCGAGAATACCTTTGCCCACAATGCGTAAACGCACAGGATATTTAGCTAAGACTAAAGGTAGAGATGCCAATAAATATCGCAAACCCTTACGTTCATCTAACCTTCCGACAAACAAAAGCTTAGGCACTTCCTCTGGTGAACGTTTTTTAGGTGGCTTCGGCTTGATAGTCATACCGTAAGGGATAACGGTAACAGGCCCATCATAAATTTTACGAATCAATCCGTTGGTAAAAGAAGAATTAGCTGTCACACCTTTAGCGATAGGTAGTAACCAACGGAGAATATGTGTTACAAAACCAAACTTATTTGCTAACATAAGTTCGGCTCCGTGGAAACTAAACACCATCGGAATACCGAATAAGATGCTGGCAGGTAAAGCCATTAAACCGTGCGGAAAAGGCCAATGGATCTGGAGTAAATTTGGCTTTTCCTTGCAGCATAGCCAAAGTAATTGCAACGTACCTAACAAGATATATAAAACAGCAGCTAACAAATAGAGTGGCTGTCTCTGCAACTTGGTAGGAGCGCCATCTCTTGCCAAATTCTCAAAACGTTTTGGGCAGTAGCGAAAGCGATATACTTTTACCCCGTCTAATACATGGCTTGTAGAACCTTCATAAGCAGGAGCGAATACTGTAAATTTAGCTCCTGTTTCTTGCAAGCGTAAAATTGCTTCTCGTACAAAAGCACCATGATTACCATCAGTAGTTATGGGATATACGGAAGTAACAACAAGAATGTGTTTACCTTCAATACTCATAGATATGAAAAACTTACTAAATTTGAGGTAAAAATCAAACCCAGGAGAACAAGGACAAACTCTCTCTGGGTTTATTTATAGATAGCTGAATTAGCTAGACTATTTCCTGTTGAACAACACCAGCATAGTTTATGACTGAATCAGTGCTTTTCTGTTGCTGTCGATTAATTAGACGACCTTCAGTTTGAAACCACCACCATAATTTGACAAAATCAATAGTTGAAGTCAAAAGACGCTTTTTGCCAAACTTGCTGGTTCCAGAGTATCGAGGATGCCAAGGTGTAGCAACTTCTGTAACGTTATATCCTTGTGCTGCTAATACTGCCAATAAGTAGCGATGGGTAATTGTTTCTATTGGCAGATTTACTAGTAAATCACGACGAACCAGTTTGATCCAGTTCATGTCGTGGATCTTTAAATCAAAGAGTAAGCGACAAGTGGTATTGGCAATTTTAGAAGCGAAAACCTTACCATCACCCCGTTTCTGCCGCCAACCAGCAACTGCATCTACCCCTGGTACACAAGCTTTTAACAGCAATGGGATGTCAGTTCTGGGATCTGACTCTAAGTCTGCTTGTCCCCAAAATATCCAATCAGTTTGGACGTAATCTAATGCTGTTTTCCATACTCTAGCTACACCAAGCCTTTGGGGATGACGAACAATAGTCAAATAGTCGCGTGTTTCACTTATTTGTTTGAGAATTTGATAGCTATTATCTGTGCTGCCATCATCAACTACTAGAACTGGTAAGCTAAAGCCCATATCCTCAAAAGTTTCTTCTATATTGAGGAAGAGACGTTCCAAATTACCTTCTTCGTTCAGGCAGGGAATAACTATGCTAATTGAATAATTAAGCAACGGTGATTCTTGCTTTAAAAGTGAACTTCCCAATAAGCTTTCAGTAATTAAATTAACCATTATTGGCTACCTCAAAGACAATCTGTTGTTTTTTAAAATGCTATTTACAGCCAAGTCATCAAAAACAAAAACTATCAAAAACGAAAATATCAAAACATTTTTGATATTTTTTTATCTAAAATTACTTACTTCATTTCTTTGGTAGATGTTATAATTCAAATTTAATTGAACTACGCAATTATCCCTTTAAATCAAAGCTTACAAGAGACCCTAGACTCAATTTCAGTGCTAAGGCTAAGACTCAAATAGTAAAGACAAGTCTGCTATTATTGCCAAATAAGGATTTTATACTTATTTGTAAAAGCTTTTAGCATAACAGGTACAGAAGAGTCCTTATCTCTTCATTAATATATTTCACATAAGTAAAAAAGCAAACCAGTATTTCTATTGATTTTTTATATTTACTTATATAAATAAACAATTTTCCTTGACGTGATTAATATTGGTATTAATTATGTTTTTTTCTTTATAAAATAAGATTTTCTATTTTTTTTAAGTACTATTGCTGAAGTTTATTACTAAATCCAAAAATAAATAATACAAAACTATTAATATTTTGAGTAAAAAAATACCAAGTATATCTTGCAAAGGAAAATAGTGTAAGAGGATGTTTGAAAAGTTTTAGGAAGTCAAAAATTAAGCCAGTCGCTTCAGCATAATACGGATCATTGCAAGGTAGATAAAAGTTTCTGATGTTTCGGGCAATAATTCATAGTCTCTGACCAATCGGCGACATCCCATAAACCAACCAAAAGTGCGTTCCACCACCCAACGTTTTTTGAGCAAAACAAAGCCCTTAGTTTGCTCTGGTCGCAGCACAACCTGGACAATCCAGCGACAAAAATTCATAACCCATTGCATGAAAGGTTCTCCATCAAACCCACCATCAACCCAGATGGTTGTTAAGCGAGACTGTGGCTGAGATTGTTTGACTCGTTTGAGAACTTGTTGACCGCCAGCGCGCTCACCCACATTGGCAGCTAGCTGTGACCAAGACTCGTAGCACTAATCCCAAGGTATCAACTGTGATAAATCGCTTACGCCCTTTAATTTTCTTACCTGAATCAAAACCTACGTCTTGACTCACCATTGCCGCACTTTTAACACTTTGACTATCGATAATGGCTTCCGATGGATTCTTGTGTCGTTCCTGGTCTATTCGCACCCACTCCCTGAGACTGTCATGGATTAACAGCCACGTCCCATCTTTGCGCCAATTACGGAAATATGTGTACACTGTCTGCCAGGGCGGAAAGTCTCCTGGTAGCCCTCGCCATCTCACTCCTTCTACCAAAATATAGAAAATTGCATTGAGAACTTCCCACGTATCGACTTCACGCTTGCGTCCTCCTGGTTTTGCCTCTGGAATCAGCTCACTGAGAAATTCATATTGGTCACGGGTCAGATTGCTGGGGTATGCTTTACTCATGTCGCTCTCTCGGTGCTGTTTACTATTCATTTACAGCTTATACTGAGAGAGCTTTTTTACTACTTTCCCGACTTTTCAAACATCCTCTTAGTAAGTCGGTGGAAAAAACAAAACTAAGTTAAGAAAAGTAAACAAAGCTATAACCCTCTTCCCTTTTGCCTCCTGCCTTGCCATAGCGATAATTTTTAACACTGAGCTACTTACATAGTCTTAAAATATTTGTCATAAGCTAGAAATAAGCAAATTCTGTCAATAATGTCTTTGTGCATAAGTATTTCTGCATAAGGCTAGAATAATCACCAGATGACTAATAACTACCTGTAAATATTTCTCAAGCCCTGACAATAAAGGGAACGCATCTTTATAGATAAACCGTCCTAAACTTGGGTCATAATCAGGGCAAACGCATCTTAATTTAAAGTGATGGCGAATAATGCATTGGTAGATGAGTCAGTTCAATCATTTTCTTGATGAATATATTGACCGTTGAGCCTAGAAAGAGATACTGAAAATATCACTACCTTTATTTAGGGATTATTAGCTATAAATTCTCATGCTAAAATTTCACTAATAGTAGTGTTGATAAGCTGCTATGGCTTATCTACAACAAGGTGAGAAAAGCCAAATTTTCAATTGTGGTTATGGACAAGGTTACAGCGTGCGGCAAGTAATTGAACGGGTGAAGGTCATTTCCGGTAAGGATTTTCCTGTGATTGAAACCGATCGCCGTTCTGGTGATCCTGCTTGTGTAATAGCTTGTGCTGATAAAATTCGCCAAGTTTTAGGATGGCAACCTAAATATAATGATTTAGATCAAATCGTCTACTTCACTCTCGCATGGGAAATGCGTCAGCAAGGTTTATACGCAAATTCATTGGCTGGAGTTGCTTAGAAAAAAATGCTGAGTGGGGAGTAGTGATAAAGTTCTATTCCCCAGTTTTTAACCCTTAAATAATAGAATTTAGGATTTATTTTTCATTCAATCTCAGATTTTGATGAATCTGAGTAAGCAAGTCTTCCATTGAGATAGAACGAGGAACAATTTGAGTAGCGATCGCTTTTATAGCACTCGTAATAGGTGATTCTTGCTTTTTGCTATGACTAAGCTTACTAGCAGAAGTAACTCTACTGCTATTTAATCGTTGGTCAATAATTAAAATGGGCGGCAAATCGAATGGTAAATCCGGTAGTGCTTGTAATGCTTTCACCACTTCTGGATGGATAGTTGACTCACCTAAACAAATGAGTAGCAAATCTATGCTGTGGTGGCGAATTTGTTGTAATACTTCTGCCCAATGGCGTGCCATTGTTGCCTTTAAGCCAGCCGTGTGTAAATACTGAATCAAAGCTTGGAACCATTCGGTTCCCCGTTGTGCCACTTCCTGAGCAAATGCTGTGTTTTTCTCTGTGCCGTCACTTTTAGCGGATTTACGTCTGGTTTGTGGTAAGTCTTCCAACATGACTAAATCTACTACAAAGATGCTTGGGGGATAGCAAACGCCAGAAGCAATTTGTAGCACTGATAATAGTGGGTCTTTACCCTGTTTTAACCCATCCTTATAATCTTTACCTATTGGGGTTAAACAAGGAAAAACCGAAAGTCCAGGAATTTGGGAAGCAGCCAGGGTTGTCTCAACATCACAAGTTACTAATGGTAAAGCTGCTAGTCGGGGATGGTGAGTTAACTGTTGTATGTAAGTTTGGGCTACAACAGTTTCTACATCCAATAAAATGACATCAAACTGCCAAACTCTAGCTAAAAGTTCTGCTTGGTCTAAATCGTCTACTTCAATCACGCGATGTTCTTGCAGTGAGGGATGGGGATTAATAGATTCCAATTCGGCATCAACTAATCTAAGAATCCGCAGGGTTTTTTTGGATGCAGTCGTTTCACTAGAGTCTAAACCTTGCGACTGCACCATTGGTTTACCACATAATTTATCTAACAATGGTGTGAGCGATGGTTGTTCCACTGGTAAACTTAAGAAACCATCTGCGCGGTTAGCAAAAGCTAGTTCTTTTTCTGCGCCTGTAGCTGTCACAATTACAGGAATATGATGAGTTGCACCATCAGATTTGAGCAAGGTCAACACATCCCAACCAGACAACAAGGGTAATAGGGGGTTCAAAAAGATGGCTGTCGGTTGTAAACGCCGCGCTTTTTCTACAGCTTCTGTTCCAGAACGGGCAATTACTACCCGATAACCTAAAGCTTTGAGTTGGTCTGTTAAATCTTCTATGTATCTGGCTACTGCTTCAACTACTAGCACTAACCTTTGGCAAGAGACAGGTTGATTTTGTCCAGTAGGTGTTGCTCGATTACGAGTTTTGCTGCTAGGGTTAGAAACATTTTCTCTACCTACTTCTGAATCAGTAAAACTAGAACTAGGTGGGCTTGGTGGTAATAGCAAGGTAAATTGACTACCTTTACCTTCCCGCGACAAAAAGCTGACATCGCCACCGTGGAGACGGGCTAAAGCCCTAGTTAAGACTAGTCCTAAACCAGTACCTTCAAACTGACGGGTGAGGGGATTTTCTAGTTGCTGGAACTTCTGGAAGATGAGGTGTTGCTGATGTTCGGGAATACCAATACCTGTATCCCACACTGTAAAGGCAATCCACCCTTCCCAACGACTCACCCGCAAACCAATTTCACCAGATATTTCTGTGAATTTGAAGGCGTTAGATAATAGATGAACCAGCATTTGTCGCAAGCGTAATTCATCTGCGACTATCTGTTCTAAATCCGTCTCCATTGATAGGGTAAATTCTGGAGTGGATGAGTTAACAGCCGTGGCGGTTTTACTAGTTTGATTATGGATCGCTTTGGCTTCCAAAAGAGCGCGATCGCACACAGCGCGAATATTCACAGGGACGAGGGTTAGTTCCATCTGCCCTGTTTCCATCCTGGTTAAATCCAAAATGTCATTCACCACGCTCATCAGATGGCGACCGCTTTGATGAATCAGTCCTGCATAACGGGCTTGGCGTTCGTTGAGTTCTCCCAACTGCTGGTCTACCAACAATCTAGATAAACCCAAAACTGCTGTTAACGGGGTCTTGAGTTCGTGACTGATACAAGCTAAAAATTCATCCTTTAAACGATTCAATTGGATGAGGTCGGCATTTTTGGCAGCTAGTTCTTTACAAAGTTGCTGCTGTTCTGTGACATCAGTTGCCAACACCAGCCATAAATCATCGCTATTAGGCAATTTTAGTTCAGTATTCTCTAGGGGAATTTTGACAAACTGCCATACTCGCTCCTGTCCGTTCTGCACTTCCACAACGCAGGTACAAGTATTGAGTTGGTGATCTAAAAAGCAGCGATTGGACTCAGTTTTTGTACTTACGCTTGGTTCATAGGGTGATAGGGGTAGCAACCCTGTAGTTGGGATTTGGGCTAAATCTTCTGCTACTGAGTCGTAACCTTTACTATAATTTGCGGCCGCTACAGTTTTTTGCCCTGCATATTCTGGTTGCTTAATTCTAGTGGTTGCTAATATCCCTTCGACTTGTTGGCGTATTCCTTCTGGGTCTTTCAATACCCCTAATTGTTGCCACCAAGCCAAATTTTGCGTTAATACTTCACCCGTAGCCGTTTGTAGCATCAAAGGCCAAGGTAGACTTTCTAATAACTGAACTAGTGGTTGGAGTTGGTTATTTCTTGGCAGGGACGTTCCACCCATCGTTGGCGAACGCTTCAACCCAGAGTCGATATCATTAGTATCTATATATGATTTAGGGGAATTGAGACTATTGGTTGTTTGTTCCTGAGCTAATAATGCCAATAGACGCACGCTATTTAGCACTCCTAAAAGCTTACCATCGTCATCTACTAGCGCATACTCCGCATTCTGGGCTTGGTGATAACGCCAAAATAGGGTTAATTGCTCTACACTATAGCTGGCTGGTAATATTTGTATTGGTTCAATTAGGGCTTGACTAAAGGTTGACAGTGGCTGTTGTAAGTTTAAAAATAATCTATTACCTGTGGCTGCTAAAAACTTTTGTGCTAGCTGCCCAGAGTGCAGCAACCCAATGGGGCGTTGCTGTTCATTTACTATTACCAAGCGATCGCATTGCTTTTGCTCAAAAATCTCTAGCACCATTGCCAGAGTACTTATTTCTGAGCAACTGTTTACGTTTGCTAGAAATTCATCAAGCGGACACTGTAGCATTGACATAAGCTTTGGGGGTCATTCTTCCTATGAAAGCCTGTGGCTACACCATCAGCAAATACGCAGATAGTGTGACTGCCAAAAGCAATATCCTCTAAGAAGACTCGTGTTAGCGATTTTGGTACAGCTTAAACACTATTGAAACAATAGATTTACTTCTCTCGAACACTACTGTTTGAAGTCACTAGTTTTGGAGCGGGGCATTTTTTCTGCTCCTGAGAACTCTGGCAGAATTAACCCACCAGTTTCTACAAGCGTTTCAATTTTTGATCGATAGTGACAGCTAAGACAATTATGGCTCCAAACATTCGCTTTAGAACCTTGAGGAATTATAATGATTGAGAACGCGACAATACTTTATTTTCGTTCAAGTATCTTATTAAGGAGCAATTGAATAAATCCCTATTTGGATAGATATACATGTGTAAGTCTTGAATTAAATAGTGTACTTTTGACAACTGTAATTTTTCTTCTCATTTACTCCTAGTTAGGTGATTGAGTGGATATTTACATATATGTATTTTGAAGTAGTGGCACTCTTAATTTAAGAAATCTCAATTATTCTCAATAATTTTCATCCTTTGCTGGGTTATGGCGATAGTAAAAATATACAAGTATGTAAATGCTACTATTAATATTGATTTTCCAACGAGATGTTAAAGAAAATTTAGATCCTCTGCCAAAGCTAGCTACTAGTACAGTATCAAGCAAATCGTTGCGGAGTTCAAATTTGGTCTGTAAAGCTTTACGTATAGCTCTTGTCTCTATTTTTTGCCACTGTTACAAGAATTTACTATCTCTGGGAACGCTCACAATTACGGACTAATGGAAATTTTACTAGTAAATCCCCTTATTTATATAGATGCCAAAAGCAAAAAGCACAACAGGTTTGTCAGCACATGACTCAAGAGGTTGATCGGCGAGTATTATTAGAGCAAATCAGATCAGATTATCGCCAGATACTTTTAAGTTACTTTACTACAGACAAAGCACTACAAGAAAAAATTGATAAATTTGTCAATGGAGTATTTTGTGCTAATATTCCTGTGCCAGAAATTATAGAAATTCATATGGAACTGATTGATGAATTTTCCCATCAGCTACGTTTGGAGGGTAGAGGTGATGAAACTTTGATAGATTATCGTTTAACTCTTATAGACATCCTAGCTCATCTTTGTGAAACCTACAGAGGTGCAGTTTTTAAATAGTACAAGTTATGCCAAATAAAGTAGTGACCAAGACAAAACGTATTTGAATACAAAATTTATGAATAGCCTCTAATATTAAAATGTTGACTTCTATCTTCTTTTTTTATGAATAAAGCCAGAAAGACATACGTCCTCAAGCTTTACGTCGCAGGCAACACCCCCAATTCTGTCCGAGCCTTGAAGACGCTCAAAAACATTTTAGAACAGGAATTTAAAGGTATTTATGCTTTAAAAGTTATTGATGTCCTGAAAAACCCCCAGTTAGCAGAAGAAGATAAAATATTAGCCACACCGACATTATCTAAAATTTTGCCGCCGCCAGTCCGCAAAATTATCGGTGATCTTTCCGACCGGGAAAGAGTGCTAATTGGTTTAGATTTATTGTATGAAGAACTAACAGAAGAAGATTGGGAAGCCCAAAGTAATCTTTAATCTTGAAATGTTAAAAATAATTTACCAACTTTAGTCATATAAAAACTGGGCATAAGCCTATTATTAACAACCGATGAGTGACAACGAGCAACAGGAACAGAACAATACACCAGGTAATGGTGTAGAAAAAATTCGCACAATGATCGAAGGCTTTGACGATATTAGTCATGGCGGATTACCAGCTGGTAGAACTACTTTAGTCAGTGGAACTTCCGGTACAGGCAAAACTTTATTATCTCTACAGTTTCTCTTTAACGGCATCACCTATTTTGACGAACCTGGAGTCTTTGTTACCTTTGAAGAATCTCCGAGCGACATCATCAAGAATGCTCATATATTTGGTTGGAATTTACAACGCCTAATTAATGAGGGTAAATTATTTATTCTCGATGCCTCCCCAGACCCGGAAGGGCAAGATATTGTGGGCAATTTCGACCTTTCCGCATTAATTGAGCGTTTGCAGTATGCAATCCGTAAATATAAAGCCAAACGGGTATCTATCGACTCAATTACCGCCGTATTTCAGCAGTATGAAGCAGTGGGAGTAGTCCGGCGAGAGATTTTTCGCTTAGTAGCGCGTCTTAAACAACTCAATGTCACCACTATAATTACCACGGAACGGGGTGAAGAATACGGGCCAGTAGCTTCTTTTGGTGTGGAAGAATTTGTTTCTGATAATGTGGTAATCGCCCGTAACGTTTTAGAAGGAGAACGTCGCCGCCGCACCATTGAAATTTTAAAATTGCGGGGTACGACTCACATGAAAGGTGAATATCCTTTCACCATTACTAATGAAGGTGTAAATATCTTTCCTTTGGGAGCTATGCGCTTGACTCAAAGGTCTTCTAATATTCGCGTTTCTTCTGGGGTGACAACTTTAGATCAAATGTGTGGTGGCGGTTTCTTCAAAGATTCAATTATTCTCGCCACAGGTGCAACAGGTACAGGTAAAACCCTGTTAGTAAGTAAATTCTTACAAAATGGCTGCGTCAGTAATGAGCGAGCCATCTTATTTGCTTATGAAGAGTCACGCGCTCAACTATCTCGCAATGCTTACTCTTGGGGTATTGATTTTGAGGAATTAGAAAGCCAAGGTTTACTTAAAATTATTTGTACCTATCCTGAATCAACTGGTTTAGAAGACCACCTACAAATTATTAAATCAGAAATTGCTCATTTTAAACCCTCGCGTATTGCCATTGATTCTCTGTCAGCATTAGCTAGGGGTGTAAGTAATAATGCCTTTCGTCAGTTTGTAATTGGCGTTACAGGTTATGCCAAACAGGAAGAAATAACTGGTTTCTTTACCAATACTACAGACCAATTTATGGGATCGCATTCAATTACCGATTCCCATATCTCTACAATCACCGACACAATCTTAATGTTACAGTACGTAGAAATTCGCGGAGAAATGTCAAGAGCAATTAACGTATTTAAGATGAGAGGTTCCTGGCACGATAAAGGAATTAGAGAATATAATATTACGGCAGATGGGCCAGAAATCAAAGACTCTTTCCGTAACTACGAAAGAATTGTCAGTGGCGCTCCTACCCGCGTTAGTTTTGACGAAAAGGCGGAACTATCTCGCATCGTCAGACGTTTTGAAGACAAACAGGGTTCCGATTCCTAAGTTTGGTATCGTACTATATTCCTCTTAAAATTTAGTATCGTGCTATATTCTGTGGTGAAGAAAAGTTTTCTGCCGCCAGATTGATTTTCGTGTGAGGGGATGCGGTGAAAGGACAACAGTTATTCTATAGTTTCTTACCTGGTGTAACAGCAGCAGTATTGACGACTCAGCCAGCCGTGGCTGAAGCAATGAAATTTGGCAATGTACAAATTGTGCCTACTTCTAGTGCTGTGACTAATCAAAATAGTCAAAAATTGCTAGTTGGCAAAATTGAAACACAACCGCCAAATGCTAAAGTCGAAATCTTTCCAGACATCATTCACAATTCTGGTGTGACTACAGCGAATTTGCAATTTTTAAGTAGTCGCAATCACCCAGTAATCTTGACAGAAAATACTGGTATCGATAAAGAACAAAAGTCTCGACAAAATGAAGGTAAACTTCCTAACTCTAAATCAGATCGGACTCTTGCTCAACGGCTAAAACAAAAACTTTCTCCCAAGCAAAAAAAACAAATTCGCTCAGGGATATCTCAACCAGAATTAGTAGCAAAAGCAGCTTCTACTACATTTACAAATTCATCGGCTGCACAACAGACATTCTCCCTGTCTAATTTACCAAGTTCAGCATCGCCAGAAAGGCTAAAAACTCAGTTATCAACGGTTTTACCAGTAACAGCAAGGTATGAGGGAGCAGCAAAGCTACTAGCAATTAGTAGTTGCTCACTACAAAATTGCCAGCTAAACAGATTGACACCGATGGAGATAGCTCAGGGGAACACTACAACACCAAACCCAGTTGTAACTCCTGAACCAACTCAAACAGCGCCAGCCAATACTCAAGCACCTACAGTTAATCCTGAGTCAACCCAAACAGCGCCAGCCAACACTCAGCCGATAATTACTCCTACACCGCCAGGTAAAGTAGAAGTGCCACAAAATCTGCTGCCTAACGCTAATCCGTTACAGTTTCCTACCAAACCAGGGGAAGTGACAATCCAGGAAACTCAGCCGATTACATTGGCACAGGCTCTGGAACTGGCAAGGCGGAACAATCGGGATTTACAGGTTTCGCTGTTGCAACTGCAACGCACTCAAGCAGCCTTAAGGGAGGCACAAGCAGCTTTATTGCCTAATTTGTCTCTCAGCAGTGATATTACCCGTAGCCAGTCTGCAAGCAGTCAGTTGTCGAATGAACTTGCTACAAAGCAGGGAGGAGTGGCGACGAGCAGGGATGAACCGAGTACAGGCTTCAATGGTCAAGCTCAATTAACCTATGACTTGTTTACGTCTGGAAGACGGAACGCTACCATTCAACAGGCCGAGGAGCAATTGCGCTTTCAACAGTTGGACGTAGAGCGCCAGTCTGAAGAAATTCGCTTGAGTGTAACTAGAGCATATTACGACTTGCAACAAGCAGATGAGCAAGTACGTATTGCTCGCTCGGCAGTAGAAAATGCCCAGGCTAGTTTGCGAGATGCAGAGGCTTTAGAAAGAGCTGGGGTAGGGACAAGGTTTGATGTGTTGCGATCGCAAGTAAACTTAGCCAATAACACCCAACAGCTCACCAATAACCTGGCACAGCAGCAAATTAACCGTCGTCAATTGGCAACTCTGTTAAGCGTCCCACAATCGACAAATATTAGTGCAGCCGACCCTGTGCAATTAGCAGGTCTGTGGAACCAAACTCTAGAACAAAGCATCATCCTCGCCTATCAAAACCGTCCCGAACTGCAACAACAACTAGCACAAAGGAACATTAGCGAACAACAGCGCAGAGAAGCACTGGCCAACTTAGGGCCACAAATTAGCTTTGTGGCTAACTATAACCTGCTCGATCAATTTGATGATAGCGTTGGTGTGACTGATGGTTATTCCGTTGGACTTAGAGCGACCTTAAACTTGTACGATGGTGGAGCATCCAGAGCTAGAGCCGATCAAGCCAGGGCAAATATTGCGATCGCCGAAACTCAATTTGCTAGTCAACGTGACCAAGTTCGCTTCCAAGTAGAACAAGCCTTTACAAACCAACGCTCCAATCTAGAGAACGTACAAACTGCCAATGTTGCCTTAGAACAAGCTAGAGAATCGCTGCGGCTAGCACGTTTGCGTTTCCAAGCTGGTGTAGGTACTCAAACAGATGTAATTAACGCAGAAAATGATTTAACACAAGCTGAGGGTAACAGAGTTCAAGCAATTCTCAATTACAACCGTGCCTTAGCTGACCTACAACGTGCTGTTACTTCTAGAGCATTGGCTGTTCAGTAATGATTAGTCATTGGTCATTAGTTATTAGTCAACTGTTAACAGTTAACTGTCAACCCTCCGGGTACTCTTCTCCTTTGGAGACGCTGACGCGAACGAGAACTCCTTCGGAGAACGGCAGTTCGGACTCGACGGGAACCGCCTTGGCGTAGCCTCTCGTAGAGAAGACTCCGACTGCCTCACTGTCAACTGTCAACTACCTATAAACTATGGACTATAGACTATTGACTTATTAGTACTACTGATTACTTACCCATGACTACAGTTACATCACAAGAAATAGCACTATTTCGCTCTCAGTTGGCAGATGACCTGGGAGCGATGGAGGCTTTGGACTTAATTGAGGACTGCGAAGGAGATTTAGAAGATGCAGCGATGACGCTAGCCATCAAAGCAGGACAAGAACCAGAACGAGCTAACGCCGAGTGGTTAGATGCTTTGGCGAGAAAGTGGCGTGCTGTAATTTGCGAACAAGAATTTCGTAATGATTTGCTCAACGGCTCCATTACGAAAATGCTCGCACATCTCCAAACAATGCCCACATTTCCCAAAATTTTGGCAACACCAGTCTTGCTATATATTCTTAAGCAAGGTGTAGACAACTTTTGTGAGCCTTTAGATGCGCTTAAGTAAAATCAGTGCTGAGTTCCTGGTTCCAAGTAAAATACTTACTCACTACTCAGCACGCGCTAAACGCGCCGCTTCCGCTAACACTACTCAAGACTCATCATTGATCGAACAAGGACTGATACCCTGTTAGTAAGGGCGAAAATTTTATCAGATGAATTTTTCTATCAATGAATTACCTTGTTGCCGTATTACCAGACCGTATCCAAGCAGAAGCTGCTTACTTAGCCTTAGAAAGAGAAGGCATCAATAGTACCATCTTAGGTAGAGGTTATAAAACTGCTGATGAGTATGGCTTAGTTGATCCCAACCTCCAAGCTAGAAAGCAAGCGAAGCTCATGTCGCTCTGGTTAGTACCATTTGGCTTTTTTGCTGGTTTCACCTTTAGTCTTATCACTGGTTTGAACACCTTTGCTTGGGCGGGTGAAATTGGTAATCATGTTATCGGTGGTCTTTTAGGTGCTGCTAGCGGCGCTTTGGGTGGTGTGGTTGTTGGCGGTGGAGTAGGCTTAGTTGTTGGTGGTGGTGATGCTTTACCCTACCGTAACCGCTTGGATGCAGGAAAGTACTTAATTGTAGTTCAAGGTTCAGACGCTCTTTCGCGCCAAGCAACAAAGATATTACGCCAGTTTGAGCCAGAAAATATCCAAGGTTATGCTGACAGTACTCCGGTGTGAGGGAGATGAGGGAGATGTAGCTTGCTTCTCTTACGTTCGCGTAGCGTGTCGGAGACAGACTCTACGCGAACCCGTAGGGTGGGAGTAGGGGAGAATAACCTTGGACTTTTGACTATGGACTAATGACTAA
The DNA here is from genome assembly GCF_019976755.1 of Nostoc sp. MS1. Taxonomy (NCBI): domain Bacteria; kingdom Bacillati; phylum Cyanobacteriota; class Cyanophyceae; order Nostocales; family Nostocaceae; genus Nostoc; species Nostoc sp. MS1. The sequence goes on along the minus strand of NZ_AP023441.1, from coordinate 2,359,284 downwards.
TAACTAATGACTATTTAAAATGTTGCCACGAGAAGAACTTTTAAAGGGTGTTGAAAATCGAGATAGTATAGCTCGTGTAATTGACCAAGCAGAGCAAGCAATTAAAACTTGGGAAGTGGTGTTGACAGATTTTCTGTCCCCCCCAGAATTGGTAGAAATTCAACGAGTGTTTAGTAGGCTAACAGAAGTGCAAATAGTAGCTTGGGGTGGATATCCGCAAGCAGAACGCCAAAGATTAGCGATCGCTCGTGCTGAGTTACCCTTAGATCAATCCCAAGTTAGTCTGACAGTGCTAGAAATCGCGGGAAATTTCTTATTTGATTCAGCAACTCACCGCGACTTTTTAGGCGCAATGTTAGGAACGGGAATCGTCAGAGAGAAAACTGGCGATATTATCGTATTGGGTGAACGCGGCGCACAAGCAATTGTAGTTCCTGAGTTAGCAGAATTTCTAGAATTTAATCTTAAACAAGTGCGTTCGGTTCCTGTAAAAGCTCAAGCTATCGATTTGGCTGAGTTAAAAGTCAGGGAACCCAAGAAGAAAGAATTAACTACAGTAGAAGCTTCCTTGCGGCTGGATGCGATCGCCTCTGCTGGTTTTGGTATGTCTCGCAACAAAATGGTAGACTTAATTGATACAGGTGATGTGCGTGTCAATTGGAAAGAAGTTACCCAAGCCAGTTCTCAAGTTAAATCAGGCGACTTAATTGCCATTCGCGGTAAAGGACGCTTAGAAGTAGGCGACATTGCTGTCACCAAAAAAGACCGTTACCGTGTGCAATTAACTAGGTATATGTAGGGCTGGCTGAATAAGGGCGAAAGATAGCAGAATGAAGAGTTTCAGGGTCAGGAAAGAAAAATAAGGTGAAAAGAAAAAGGGTAAGATAAGTAAAAATCCTTGTAGCAAGTTGCGTTAAAATGTATCGAAGAGCGCAAAAGCAAGAAAAAGCAGCAGAAAACTTTGAACTACCCTTTGGGGGAAAACTAGCGTCAGATAACCGATGGGTAATCATGGCGAACATGATACCTTGGTCAAAATTTGAAGCAGAGTACGCAGAAATATTTTCAGCAAGAATGGGAGCGCCAGCCAAAACATTTAGAATGGCGTTGGGAGCATTAATAATTAAAGAAAAATTAGGAATAAGTGACAGAGAGACAGTAGAACAAATTCGGGAGAACCCGTATCTGCAATACTTTATAGGAATGTCAGCATATAGTAATGAATCTGCATTTGACCCGTCAATGCTAGTTCATTTTAGAGAAAGGATAGATATAGAATTAGTCAATAAAATCAATCAAGAAATAGTCAGGAAGATGTTAGAAAATAAACAGGAGGTAGAAGTAAGAGCAAAAAAGCCAGAGGTCGAGGATTCAAAAAGTAAGCCAGCCAATAGAGGAAAATTAATATTAGATGCTAGTTGTGCGCCAGCAGACATAAGTTATCCGACAGATTTAGGATTATTAAATCAAGCCAGAAAGCAAACAGAAACAATCATAGATACATTATATAAGTCCTTATTAGTAAGAAATATCAACAAACCAAGAACCTACAGAAACAAAGCAAGAAAGGATTATTTAGCAGTAGCCAAGAAAAGAAAACCAACAGTTAAAGAAAGAAGGAAAGCTATCAGAAAGCAACTGCAATATATCAACAGAAATTTAACTCATATTCAGCAGCTAATAAATTTAGGTGCGTCACTATTAAAACTGAGCAACAGTCAATATAAGATGTTGCTAGTAGTAGCAGAAGTTTATCGTCAACAGTTATGGTTATATGAAAATCAAAAAATTAGTATACAAGACCGCATTGTCAGTTTAAACCAACCACACATTCGTCCGATTATCCGAGGTAAAGCCGGGAGAACAGTAGAGTTTGGGGCTAAGTTTTCAGCTAGTTACTATGATGGCTATGTATTTTTAGACCATATTAGTTGGGACAACTTTAACGAATCAGGAGACTTAAAATCACAAGTAGAAGCATACAAAAACTACACCGGATATTATCCTGAATCAGTTCATGTTGATAAGATTTATCGGACGAGGGAGAATCGAGCTTGGTGTCAAGAAAGGGGAATTAGAATTAGTGGCCCACCACTAGGTAGACCCCCCCAAAATGTCAGCCCTGAAAAGAAGAAACAAGCCGCTTATGACGAAAGGATTCGTAATTGTATTGAGGGCAAGTTTGGACAAGGTAAACGAAGATTTAGCCTTGGTAGAGTTATGGCTAAACTTCCTCATACTTCTTTCACCGCTATTGCCATAACTTTTTTAGTTATGAATCTTTCTACTCTGCTATTACGGCTTTTTTGTGTATTTTTTTGCCTATTTTTCAAAACTGAGTCTTTTTTTACTTCTTCTATTATCGAAACTGATATTTCATTAAACCTTAAACAACAAAAACTTATCTTTTTTCTGGACTGACTACTTAATCAATTTTTCTCTTCCTTTGAAATGACTTTTTCAGCAAGCCCTATGTAGTAGTGAACAATTGACAATTGACAATTGACAGTGGAAATGAGCTAACAACTGTCACCTGTCAACTCTTAAAATGCCTCGCCAAAAGACTTAACAAAGTTTTGCGTGGGACGAGTCTAGCTACTGCGCTTCTAAATTGTGTGCTAGTATCACTGACTATTACTGTAGGTTGCCCATTTTCTAGGGCTTTGAGTGACTGAAGTACCACTTCTTTACAAGCCATAACTTTATTTGTAGTTTCTGCTAATGCTTGGGGAAAATTAGCTTCTGTAAAAAAGTCTGTTTCTGTGGGGCCTGGACAGGTAACTAAAACACGAATATTGTACGGGCGATTTTCTGCCCATAAAGCTTCACTAAAACTAACGATAAAAGCTTTACTGGCAGCATAAACAGAAAGATATGGTATTGGTTGAAAGCCTGCAATTGAAGCGACGTTAATAATGCTTCCTGAACCGCGTTGACGCATGGGAGTCAAAAATCTATGGGTTAAATCTACCAATGCGGCAACGTTCAATTGGACAATCTTTACTTGCCTAGTGCGATCGCTTTTAGCAAAATCACCGTAGTCGCCAAAACCAGCATTATTAATTAATGTATCAATTGTCAATCCCTTACTTATGGTGGCATCAAAGACAGCCGTCGCCGCATCTGGTTCGGTTAAATCTTGAACTACTACATCTACTTGGATTTTGTATTGCTGTTGTAGTTCTTGTGCTAATTGATGAAGTTTCGCTTCTGAACGCGCCACAAGCACAAGATTTGTTTGACGTGCAGCTAGTTCTTGAGCAAAAGCTTTACCAATACCACCAGATGCACCCGTAATTAGAGCAGTTGACATTATAGATAATAAAGACTTTCTTATTACACATATAAATTTTAACAAAAGTATTTGAGGGAGAGAAAGAGGCAGGGGGGCAGGGGAAAAATCTTCTTCCTAGTCTTTTCTGCTTTTTGACTATGGACTAATGACTAATGACTAAAAACTAATCACTTTTATTTACTTTTGTAATAATTATGAAATCATACTTGTGATCGCAATTAAGTTATGACTCCAGATGAGATTGCTACGGTTTTACAAAATGCTTTTAAGCGTTGTGATGCGGCTAGCTGTCCTCTCACTGATCAGCAGAAACAGATATTACTGCAATTGGTGGAGGAGATTCAACGGCAATCTTCGTCTGGTAAGTTAGATATTCTTAATCCCTTGGATGAACTGACACCAGAGGAATTAGAAATATTTTTAACATTTGTGAAAACAGAAGAACAACAAAATCGCACTTGGAAGGTACAGTTACTCAACGACTGGCTGCATAACCAAGACTCAGGAAATGTGCAGTTTATTCGAGAACGGTATGGGTTGCAGTGGTTAAACCGGATTGAGTCTTATCATTTTGACAAGTATGCTCATTTTGGTGATGCACTGAAACTGAGAATAGGCGATCGCATTGAAGTTTCCAACGCCTTATGGGAATGGGTGCAAGATGATGGCCCCTGCAAACGCGAATGGTTTCTTTCTACAGTCATTCAGATTAACGAAATTAACGCTTCTACTAACTGCGTTTTGCGCTTCCAAAATGGTTCTGAGTATGAAATTCAGGGCGTTTATGATTGGAATCGGTATAATTGGCGCTGGCCGAAGATGTAGTTAAGGCTTGATGTTTGAGCGAATAGTCACTTAAACATAAAAACTTTTATTTTTGTAGATTTTTTATCTGTTAGTCTTTTAGGATTTCAATCTTAAGGTTTGGTAATCCTTCTAGTGGGCTAAGGTCGGTAACATCTGTATCTCCTAGAACCAATTCTGTGAGATGAGGAAGGTTAGCAAGCGGGCTAATATCAGTAATAGGCGTTTTTTCGTAAAAGGAACTACGTCTTCCATATGGCATCTCAAATGCACCTAAATATAGTCTACGTAAACTCTGACAATTCACAAGAGGGCTAATGTCTCTGACATTTGGTTCGGATATGCTTAGACTAATAAGATTGGGGAGGCTTGCCAAGGGGTTTAGGTCATGAATGTTGTTTTCATTAAGTATTAAATTAGAGAGATTTGGAAGAGAAACTAGTAGACTAATGTCGTTTATTCCCGTTCCATTTAGTCTTAAATCTGTTAGATTATAAAGTTTATCCAAACAACTTTTAACATTAATTTCCCTACAATAACTAAATCGGCCTCCATTCCTGTAAATTACTGCACCTATACTTAATTTACTTAGTTGATTCAAGTTGGCAAGGGGGCTTAAATCACTGATACTATCTTCTAAAATACTCAAGCTTTTTAGATTACTAACATTACTTAGTAAATCTAGATTACTGATGCCCGTGTGCGCTAGGTAAAGGCAAGCAAGGTTATTAAATGTATTCGGAAATTTTAAGTCTAAAGAGCCATATGTGTCAAAAATCCCCAAGCTTACTAAATTTGGTAGTTGTGCTAAAGGGCTAATATCTCTTATTTCTAATCGTTCTAAAATTAGCTCAGAAAGTCTGAAAAGCTGACAAATTTCGCTAATTTCATTAATCTCTACATTAGATAGATATAGATAATTTAAATTATTAATTTTCGCTAAATGATTAGTATCTAACCTGAAAATCTTGTTTTTGAAAAAATTTCCTAATAATAGGTTAGTCAATCTAGGATTTTTTTCTAATGCTGTTAGATTACATACTTCATCTGCTTCCGATATTTCTAATTGGGTGAGATTGGTAAGCTCTTGCAGTGGACTCAAATCTTTTAAAGATAGCGTTTCTATGCTTAGTTTGTTAATATGCTGAAGATGTTCAAATCCTTCCCAGTTCCTTAAATTAGGAACATAAACTTCATTGAGGTGAGACAAAACTTTAGAAGCATAAGTGCTACGGTCAAAAGCATCCCAAGCTCTGCCTAATTCGCCAATCAATTTATAACGAGTATCTTTTGCATAATCAGCCAAAATTTCCATAGCAGCAGAACTACCAATCTTAGCTAAAGCATCCACACACCGATCAGTTTCCACCTCAGAATAGTTTGGATTTGGTGCAAGCAAGGGGACGATCGCATCTCCAGCCCTAGTCACCATTAACACCTCGTCATCATCTTTGGGAGGTAACAAAGCCTGAGCCTGTTTAAGCACTTCAGTACGCACTTGAGGATCAAGTTCTACGGTTGTTTCCAAACAAGCCACAGCTAACAAATGCAAATAATGACGTTTATCTGGTCTTTCGTTCCCCATCTGAACCAATTTTTGTAGCAGTTCTTTCTGCTCCCTTGGGCGGCCTAGCCCCGCCGCAACAATAATTGCTTCTCTCCATTGATCATTGTCAGCTTCTCTTAGTAATACATTGAGACTATCTTCATTTAGTGCTGCCTGTGCTGCCAGAAATTCTTGAAAGGTGCGGTGTGCAAAATCAATTTTCCCTATGACTGGTTCTCGTAAGAGTGCCGCTCTCTCTACAAACAGGGCGCGTATTTGTTGCCCAGTCACTTGTTCGGGAAGGTTCATCAGTTTTAAACGTTTCTGGAAGTGTTCATCAACTCGGCTTATGTCAACGTCAGAATAATTATTACTCATCATCCAATAAGCAAAAGACTGAATCAAAGCCATCTTCTGACTATCGGATAAACCCCTTGGGTAAGAGTCATCAAGTTCTAGTTTGATTTCACGACCGCGATCGCGGCTGTTTAACAACATATCAATACATTCTTGGTAAAGCTTGATACGTTCTGTAGGTAAGTTTTCACCACGATCTCGATGCAACGCACAAATCATCGCACACAATAATGGTGTAGTCGCCAGTCGCCGCAACTCAGGGCGTTGACGGAGTAGGCGCTGCAAGTCGCTTCCTTTTTTGGGCAAGTCTATCCGTTGGTCTTCTGGGCGTTTAGCAGCAGCCAGAGCCTCATGCCACTGAGTAACAAACTGCTCAATATTACTTGGACTCATCGACCGTAGAGACAGATTGAGAAACTCTGCTTGCTCTGTCCAAGTTTCCCACTCCTGCCAAGTTTCCCCTTGACTGTCCTTCAGCCCAGCAGGACGAGATGTGACAATATAACGTGCATAAGGGAAGTCTGCTACTAGACGAGTCAGAGCCTCAAAAAAATCTTGACGCTGCTGTCGTGGCAGTTCATCTACCCCGTCAATTAATACCAAGGCATATCCAGCATCAAGGCATTGGTGTACCCATCCCTTGGGCATCATATCAGCAATGTTAGGGGCAATGAGTTTTGGAAACTCTTCTGGTGTTGGAAAACCTTTATCTACTAAAGACCTTAAGCGGATAAAAAATGGTATCAGTCGATTCCAAGGCGCTAAAGAAGAAGGAAAGTCCTGCTTGGCAGCACGCACTGCTAGCCATTGAAGAAGTGTACTTTTACCAGCCCCAGCCTCACCTCGAATCACTATCTTTCGGCAGGAAGCCAATGTTTCATCAACTGGAGAACTGCGTGAACTGTTGTTCTCCTCCTGTTGAACCTGAACGGCTATTTCCTCCGTCAGCCTTCTACTGATAATTTCCGCCTCTTTATTCTGCTCATCTCGTCCGTCCCTTGTAGCTGACAAAGTAACGTAAGCTTTGCTCAGACTTTGTTGAGCAGTGATACTGTTCATTTTAGGCAAACCGAACATCTCCATCCGATCTAGTTCGCGGATAATGGCTTGACGATATTTCCTCTCAAACTCAGTTTTTTCTCGTTGATACTGTTGCCGCGATCCCTGTAAATCGTTAATAATTACTTCTAGTCGTTCTAAAGTCTCTGTAGTTGCTGCAAGTGTAAAACCTTGCAATTCTGGTGCTACTTCAATGATGCCGCGACTGACTTCTTCTAACATCCGCTCATAAAGAGCAGTTTCATTACGGCTAAAGTGTTTGCAAGCCTCTGGATAAGCATTGCGAAGATTAATTGTTAATAATTTTCTATCCAGGCTAAAACTCATTAGCAATTCACTTGTTACCTCAGCCTGACGTAATGTTTCCACAATTTCAAATTGAATTGCTGTCCGGCTGTCTTGACTGAGGCTTGCTGCTTCCAAGTCAAAAATCGGCTGTACCTGTGTCACTATTTGCTGGGCAATCTTTTCAATGCTTCTCTGCGTCTTTTCTTGCTCACTGGGGTTAAAAATAAAATCTTTCAGCTTGTCTACTATCTCATCTCCGGTTGCCTTCCCTAACGAATTATCTTTCAGCCAACTAGAAAGTATGATTTTTGCCATAGCAGGGCAGAGGATGGAAAGAAGCGATCGCACTACAGCCATGAGTATGATTACAATAGACAACTTGATTTTTAATGTAATTTATACAAAGCTGAATTGCCCATTTCTCCCAAAAATTAACAATATATTAAGAAATACAATATTATCACTATCAAAACTGATGTAGTATTAGCTACAATTTATCGTTGGGCGATAGCTAGCTGCATCTAAAATACACAACCGCCACAAAAGCAACATTATAGGTTTGATTTGCGCCTACCCTGCGGGTTCGGCTTTAGCCGTATGCGGCTAATTCATATTTTCAATCAGCAATGCCAGAAATACCGACATTGCAGACACATTAATTACCCCAAACCTAGTTGATTTTTCAATGCTTGACGCATGACATCCACAGGTATATTGTCCTGCTGTAGCCAGATTTTTAAAGCAGCGACACCTTGCTGAACTAACATTTCTAAACCGTCTATAGCAATTGCACCTTGTTGGTGTGCTTTGTGGAGAAATTGCGTAGGTTGCGGAATATAAATTAAATCATAAGCGATGGTCTGCGACAGACCAGAGGTCAACGCACCTGCTGGTAAATTTACCAATTCCTGTGTACTTAAAGGCGACTCATCGATTTTAGGATACATCCCTATCGGCGTAGTATTTACCAAGAGGTTGGCTTGGGGAATAAGTTTTGCTAAGTGATCCCAGCTATGGACTTGTAAATTCTCGCCAATGGTTGAATTTTCCCAACTGTGACGAAATTCTTCTAAGCGTTGTACATTGCGCCCTACTACATGAATTTCTGGAAAACCCAGTTGATGACAACCTGCAACCACAGCCCTAGCAGCGCCACCATTGCCTAAAATTACAGCAACTTTCTGACTCCAATCTTGCTGATAGGTAGTTTGCAAAGGAGAGATAAACCCTTCTATATCCGTATTCGTTCCCACCCATTGATTACCTCGACGGGTAACAGTATTTACCGCACCAATAGCTTGAGCAACGGGACTAATTTCGTCAAGCAAGGGAATAATAGCTTGTTTATGGGGAATAGTCACACTAAACCCGACTACACCAATACTAGCCAAACCCGCGATCGCCACCTCTAAATTATCCGGTGCTATGGGAAAGGGTAGATACACATAGTCCAATCCCAATTGTCCTAAAGCTGCATTGTGCATCACCGGTGACAGCGAATGTTCCACCGGATGTCCAATTACCCCTAATAGTTTAGTTTTGCCTGTAATCATTGTTTTGGTCATTAGTCATTAGTCATTAGTCATTAGTCATTAGTCCATAGTCCATAGTTATTCTCCCTTATCTCCCTCATCTCCTCCTCTCTCTCATCCCCCCACTTCCCAGTACCTACTCTACAATTATTAAAGGCTACTTAACATTTCTTAGGAATATGCAGGCAACTACAGTTACCTCAACAAATCCAATACCTGGGCAATACTGGCAATGGCGAGGGCATAAAATTTACTACGTGCGTGCGGGGGAAAAGCGATCGCAGCGTCCGCCGTTGTTGTTGGTACATGGCTTTGGTGCTTCTACAGACCACTGGCGTAAGAATATCACAGGATTGTGCAATGATTTTGAGGTATTTGCCATCGACCTTTTAGGTTTTGGGCGATCGGCTAAACCCAATTTGCAGTATAGCGGTGATTTGTGGCGTGACCAACTGCATGATTTTATTAGTGAAGTCATTGGTGAAAAAGCAGTATTAGCGGGTAACTCTCTCGGTGGTTATGCTTGCTTATGTACTGCATCTCAACGTCCTGAAAGCGCGGTTGGTGTAGTTTTACTTAATAGCGCCGGGCCATTTAGCGAAACTGAATCCACATCAGAACCAGAAACTTTAAAATCGCAAATTCAACCTCCCAAGCAACAGTCTCCTTTACAAAAACTTTTGGGTGATAGTGTTAAGTGGATGTTTCAACAACCTTTAGCACAATTTTTATTATTTCAATACGTGCGTCAAGGTTGGGTAATTCGCCAAACTTTAGAAAAAGTGTATCTTGACAAAAGTGCAGTCACAGACCAATTAGTAGAAGAACTTGCCCGTCCTGCTTACGATGAGGGCGCGTTGGATGTGTTTGTCTCAGTTTTTAGCAGTCCTAAAGGGGAAAAAGTTGATGTGTTATTAAAGCAATTAACTTGTCCGCTATTACTCTTATGGGGTGAAGCTGATCCTTGGATGAATGCTAAAGAACGTTCTCAAAAATTTCGCCTATATTATCCAGAACTTACAGAACATTTTCTTCAGGCTGGTCATTGTCCTCATGATGAAGTTCCAAATCAGGTAAACCCGCTTTTAAGAGATTGGGTTTTGTCAATTTCTCAGTAGGAAAATATGATTCCTGACCTGATTAACAGTCAGGAATCTAAATACTTATTATCTATTTAATGATATATGACTTAACTATTTGCTCTATCTGTTCACTAATAATTTCTGTACCGATACTGGGCTTTTCTAAGCTAACTCTGACAAAGTTAGTTTTATCTGCTCCGGTAAATTTATTATCATTATCAGAATCTTTGATAATTTTAATAAATATTGCTTTTTGGCTCGGCAAAACTACCCAATTAATGATTTTAGTATTGTTGGGTGTGACTTGTATGAGATTCTTTCCAGATAAATCAGAGATGTAACCAATCACAGCATCTTCTTGATTAAGGTTTTTATCCTTATTAGTATCTTGGTCAATGATTTGATAAAACCACGCTCTTGTTACAGGTTTATCGGTGATTTTTGCTTCTAATAAATCATATGAGTTAATAATTGCTTTTTTATCTAATAGAATATGACTTTCACCAGTTTGTTTATGATAAAAAATGAGGTTATAAAGTAGCGTGTAATCTCGTTTATCATAACGGGATGAATCTAAACTGAATTTTTGCTCCTGATTCTTTCCATTAGCATTTACTGGAATCATTAAATAATCTGATTGCTCTTTAATAATTAAGTCACCGTAGCTAACCTGGGGTGGTGTCTGTTCCTGTCCTACAGCCTTACCTGATTCTGTCCTTTCGCTAACCTTTGTTTCACAGGATAAGGAAAAACTAGCTAGGAATATTGCTAATACAATATTCTTCAAAAAATTATGTTGGCTCATTACCTGCCCCTACCAGAAAATATGACGCATCAAGATTATCTGTTAAGACTGGGGACAGGAAGTAAGGAATAAAAGTGCAGGCGTTCAAAACCTTTACACCCTTCTCTTACAAAGTTCTGATCGGAGGAAACCTCCGCCCAGACTTTGCGCTATACTCCTACACCCACATACCCCTGTTAAGAACCACGTTGAATTTCTGCAAAAATGACCTCTAAAATTTCTTGCGCTCCCTGTTCGCGTAGGCGTTCGGCTAATTGTTTACCAATTGCTTCCGCATCACTAGCAGCGCCGGAAATGGTGTCTTTAACTATGTTCTGTCCATCTACGCTGGCAACTACACCTGTGAGTGTTAATTCATCACCATTAATTTCTGTATTTACACCTATAGGAACTTGACAACCGCCCTCTAAACTGCGTAAAAAAGAGCGTTCTGCTAGACAGCGATCGCGTGTTTCGGGGTGTTCAATGGCTTTAAGTAGTGATATCAACTCAGCATCATCAGCACGACACTCTATTCCCAAAGCACCTTGTCCAACAGCGTGGAGGGATATTTCTTTAGGGATGACTTGGTGAATGCGATCGCCCATACCCAAACGTTGCAATCCCGCAGCCGCTAAAATTAGAGCATCATACTCACCAGCATCTAATTTAGCTAACCGTGTATTCAAATTTCCTCGTACATCTTTAAATGTCAAGTGGGGGAATTTGTGACGTAACTGTGCCAAGCGTCTTAAAGAAGATGTTCCCACCACCGCGCCTGCGGGGAGAGTATCAATTTGCTTATCTTTAAACTTTTCATGCACTACTAGCGCATCAGCAGGATTTTCTCGTTCTGTAATAGCGGCTAGTGCTAACCCTTCTGGTAAGTTGGTTGGCAAATCTTTCAGGGAATGAACAGCAAAGTCAATCTCCTCATTCAGCATTCCCACTTCTAGTTCTTTGGTGAACAGTCCTTTATCGCCGATTTTGGCTAGTGCTACATCAAGGATTTTGTCGCCTTGGGTAGACATGGTGTGGACTTCAAAATTGATATCTGGGAAACTGTTTTGTAATTGCTCTCTAACCCAGTATGTCTGAACTAGAGCGAGTTGACTTTTGCGAGAACCAATACGAATTGTGCGTTTAGCACTGGAAACAACTGAAGTCATAAAACAATATGTCAAACCAGGCGATAATTTCACTCTCATCTAGACTACCGCAGTGGGTGACAATCTGATTGGTGCGGTAGGATGCAAATTAAGTTTTTTTTGGTCTTTGTTTACAGAGTTTTACATTAGTTATAATTCCTCAACATTGCATCGGGGTAATAGGTAATGGGTAATGGGTAATGGGTAATGGTAGAAAAAAATGATTAATCACCAACAAACCTAAATATAATTTAGAGTTTTTACCTGTCTGGTTGAAGATATTCTTGTAATTGTTGAGTACGTTGTTTTGTTAACTTTTCTAAGCAATTGAGATAAACACTAGGCGCAATGCTTCCCCCTTCATAACCGCTTCGCTCAAACTCACAGCTAGTATCACGAAATTTAATCCATGCTTGCTGTGCAGCAATTAACTTTTGCTGTCTAGGACGTTTTAACTTTGGCAATAATTGTTTATAAGCTTGATTCAACTTTTTATCAGCATTTTCATAAGCCAATTGAGAACAGCGATTAATTTCCAGTTGAGTTTGTGGCAGATTACAATTCAGCTTTTGCGCTACCAATGTCGGTTTTGCCATTGTCGCAGTTGGGAAAACCAAAATGCTGCAAGCGAGGAGAAAAGAGGGGTAGAGAGGTGTTTTCATGATTTGGGGTGGGGGAGATGAGGGAGTGGGGGGAGATGAGGGAGTGGGGGGAGATGAGGGAGTAGGGGGAGAATAACAACTGTCAACTGTTAACTGTCAACTGTCCAAACCTACCACCAGACAGAAGAAATGATGTGCAAAAAATGCTATGAATAAATTGTTACTTAAGCGAACAACTACACTAAGTGAAGCGCCATCGCAACTGATATTCCATATATATGAATCGTTCCGCTTGCCTTATTTTTAATCCAGTTGCTGGTCAGGGGAATCCAGAAACAGATTTAGCAGAGATTCGCGCATTATTAGAACCAGAAATGGATCTCGATATTTACCTGACTACAGAAGAAGTCGGTGCAGACCAATTAGCACGAGAAGCTGTAGAGCGGGGTGTAGAAGCTATCATCGCTTCTGGAGGGGATGGGACATTATCGGCGGCGGCTGTGGCTGTGATTGGTAGTGAGATTCCTTTGGGAGTGATATCACGGGGTACGGCTAATGCTTTCGCCACAGCTTTAGGCATCCCTGACACAATTGAGTCCGCTTGTAAGACAATTTTGCAAGGAGTAACACACAATGTAGACGTTGCTTATTGCAATGATTTACCGATGATATTGTTGACAGGTATAGGTTTTGAGGCGGAAACTGTCGAAAGGGCTGATCGGGAATCGAAAAAACGGTTTGGGATGTTGGCGTATGTTCTAGCAGGTGTGCAAGAATTACGCGAGTTGGAAAGTTTTGATGTAGAAATCGAAACGCCAGACAAAATTATTAAAACCACGGCGGCGGCGGTAACTGTGGCGAATGCTGCACCTCCGACTTCAGTTCTGGCTCAGGGGCCAGCCGGGATTGTTTATGATGATGGATTACTTGATTTAACTATCGTAGCGCCTAATAGCAAAGCAGGTGCGATCGCAGCTACTTATCATCTATTTCAAACAGCGTCTTCTAAAAGCGCCGCCGAGCGAGATGACATCGGTTATCTACGAGCAAGAGAATTTAAAATCACCACAGACCCACCGCAAAAAGTCGTCATTGATGGTGAGGTAGTAGGTACAACTCCGGTAGATATTAAGTGTCTACCAGCCGCCTTAAAGGTTTTTGTCGCCACAGTCCCAGAAGAGGAACTTGTAGAAAAACTAGACGGACTACCCAATTTAGTGATTGAACTCAAGGAATCAGAGGGTGAGTAGGAAAAGGGGGGAGATGGGGGAGTAGGGGGAGATGAGGAAGAAATTGTAACTACTTTGTCTTCTACTCTGTAAAAAGCTAAAGCTATATCTAACTCTTCCTCATCTCGCTCATCCCCCTCATCCCTTCTTGTCGAAAATTTAGGAGTAAGTAGTATTGAAACTAGTATCTGATCCAGCAATAGCGAAGAAAATCAGTAAGATGAAGCAACGGGTACGATGGCAAGACCCGTTAATACTAGAGCGCAATATTGACCAAACTCGGCTGGAAATTGAGGATGGTAAAGCTGGAGATAGGGAATTTTCTTTTTTAGTTGTGGGTGATAGTGGTTCTGGGAAACACCGAGGACACAACCCCCAACGCCAAGTTGCGGAATTGATGTTTCCTCACCATCAGGAATGCCGTTTTCTGCTACATACTGGCGATGTTATTTATTTGGTGGGGTCGAGTGAATACTACAAACCCAATTTTATCGAGCCTTATCGTGAGTTGATTGTAGGTGGAGAGAACCCACGACAAATTGCTTACGACAAGATGGTTTTTCAGTTACCGATTCTTCCTGTACCGGGAAACCACGATTATTATGAGTTACCCACCTTATTAAGTTTAGTATCTATTTCTACTTGGCCGATTCGGTCGTTGTTGCGATCGCGTTTAGATATAGATGTCGGCTTTCATGGTTCGGGTACGGGTGATGCTTATGCTAAAGCTTTTCTCGATTATCAGTACCTACGACAATTACCCGGTGAGTTCTCCCGTCATTTAGACAAGTATTACACAGCTAAGACAGATACAGGTCTTGGTCTAGCTTACCAACCAGGAAAATTCACTCGCCTACCAAATCGGTATTACACTTTTCGCTACGGTGATATAGATTTTTTTGCCCTAGATTCTAATACATTTAACGATCCAGAACCTTTACCCGCTACAAAAAAAGGTGATAGCGATCGCAATTTTCTATCTCAGCGTCGGGAAGAATTAGAACGCGAGAAGATGCAAATGATAGAGACTTCTGCGAAATTGAACCCAGACAACCCCAGCGAAGCGGAACGTTTAGATGATATACACTCCAATGTGTCTCAAATTGAAGAAATTATTGTTGATATCGATAAACAATTAAATAAAGATTCTCAACCAGCGCAGACTGACACCGAACAACTAGACTGGTTAAAGCAAAGATTAATTGCATCGTGGAATAACCCCCAAGTGCGGGGAAGGATTATTTACTTCCATCATCCTCCTTACGTCACCGAAGCCACCAAATGGCTACAATCACAGACACTAGTAATTCGCAGCCGCCTACGTGATGTCCTAGATGCAGTCGCGCAGGAGATAGGCGACAGCAATCAAGGTCGTCCTTTAGTAGATTTAGTATTGAATGGTCACGCTCACTGTTTAGAGTACCTGCAAACGTTCAACACTGGACATGGCGATCGCAATATGCACTGGATAGTCTGCGGTGGGAGTGGCTATAGCCTGCGTCGCCAACGTCCAGAAGGTGCAGATTTAATTGAAGATGGACAATTGATTGCGCGATCGCATCTTTATGTCGGTCGCAACGGTCAAGGTTCACACAAACATCGTCCCTATTCCTGTTTGCGTATCGATGTTAAAGGCGATGAGCAACCTAAATTTATTGTCCGTCCTTTAGTAGCAGATTGGTATCAGCGCCAGTGGCACAATTCTGTACTTAAACCATTGGTGATTTAATTTGTAATTCATATCAGGCGTTTTCCAGTATGTTGCCTTGGTTTCAAAACAATGCCTGAAACGCCAAAAGCTAATATAGCCAAGGTAGAAAATGATTCGGGAACTGCTGCAACAATGCTGACCCTATTAATGCCAAAAGCACGGTTAGGCTCAGAACTACTAAAAACGAGTCGTGAGATATTGGGTATGTTGCTACGAACGCCAATAAATTGTGCTGAATTATCCAGTTCTACTGAGGAAGTACCTTGGATTGAGAAGGTATCTAGCAAGGTATTTGTTTGATCAAAAGCGGAAACAAATAAAGTATATTTTGAAATATCATCTACAGATATTTGAGTTCCCGCACCAAGAACAGGTTTTTTAAAAGTAATACTCAAAGGGCCTGGGTTGCCAATAGCCGGAAACGTACCTGGACGCAAACCAGTAAGTAAAATCAAATCACCGTCGGCAAAATTTGTGGGAATACCATTAGGTGGAAGAGTGGTTTTAAAGACAAATGGTGGAGTGACACGCGCAACCGATGGAATGTCTACCCTCAACCCTAATCCACCCTCAGATGTAGCGGAAAATGAGTTAGGCAGAAAATCCGCAGGGTTGAAAGCTAAGGGATTTAATACTTTACCCAAACTCAACCAATCAAGTTGGTCATTAGCCTTCAATGTTACACGCTCAGTTACCAATGTTACTGCTTTAGTTGGTAAAGGTAAAACTATCATTGAAGCGATAATTGCCAATTTTGTGGCAATAATAGGAACATATTTATTGATTGTTAAAGTCATAAACTTCTCCATCTTGCTTAGTAGTCATCTAATTTACTAAGAGCAGTTAAGCTTATCCTTCATTTTCAGCTAAAAGAAGTGACATGAAGATGAATTATCTTAAAATTCAACCAATACCATCAATTTGAAAATATGAACTTGCCTCTAAAACTGTTGAGGATGAGTTAGACCCATGAGTCCCATAGACATTCTTATTCTGTCCAACGGCCCTGGAGAAATTACAACTTGGGTGCGTCCTGTAGTCAAAGCATTGCGAGAAAAATTAGGTGATGACCGTGAACATGTGAGAATTTCTGTAGTTTTGTCACCTTGTCCTAATGCTAGTGGCAAAGAAGCGGCGATCGCCCTTTCCTATCCCGAAGTAGACCGAGTACAATCAGCAGAACATTTCTGGCAATTTTTGCTATGGGGCAGAACTCAGGAAAATTGGGATTGGAGGAGCCAAGGTGTAGTTATTTTCCTGGGAGGCGACCAGATTTTCCCTGTAGTCATCGGCAAAAAACTTGGATACCGCACAGTAGTTTACGCCGAGTGGGAAGCTAGATGGCATAACTTAATTGATAGCTTCGCAGTCATGAAACCCCAAGTCGCCGCCAAAGTTTCTCCCAAATACGCGCACAAATTCACCGTTGTCGGCGATCTCATGCTAGAAGCCAAATCTTCTGCTCCCCACTCCCCACTTCCCACTCCCCACTCCCCTACCATCGGTATTTTACCAGGGTCAAAAGCTGCTAAATTAGCTCAAGGTGTACCTTTAACTTTAGCGATCGCAGAATACATTCACAGCAAAATCCCCCAAACTAAGTTTGTGATTCCCGTAGCACCGACTTTGGATTTACAAACTTTAGTCAGTTTTGCCGATGCTCAAAAAAATCCATTTGTCGAAACTTTTCATTCCTCTGGCGCTTCTTTAATTTTCTTAGAGGAAAATCATCAACCACTTTTAAAAACAGGCAGTGGCTTAATTGTAGAGTTATGGCAAGAGAATCCTGCTCATAACTTATTATCCCAATGCAGTATTTGTTTAACTACCGTAGGCGCAAACACTGCCGAGTTAGGTGCTTTAGGTGTGCCAATGATTGTTTTGCTACCTACACAACAACTTGATGCCATGCGTTCTTGGGATGGTTTACCAGGGTTATTGGCAAATTTACCTGGTGTGGGTTCAACCTTTGCCAAAATTATCAATTGGTTTTTTCTCAGACGCAAAGGTTTATTAGCGTGGCCTAACATCTGGGCGCAGGAAGAAATAGTCCCAGAACTTGTAGGTAAACTCCAGCCTCAAGAAGTTGGGGAAATGGTTGTCGATTACTTGAATAATCCAGAAAAATTAGAAGACATACGAACAAAACTCCGCCGTGTTCGTGGTGAAGGCGGCGCAGCCGAAAAGTTAGCAAATTTGGTAGAAGAAGAGATAAAAAGTTTATGATTTTTGAATAGAGCTTTTTGATACTTTCTGCAAAAATTTCACATTTTTAAGTATATGGTGTTTCACCGTACAGCTTGTATCATCCCGAAGTAATTAAGGCTTATCCAGAAGATTTTAATAAAAATTGGAGAAAAGCTTGGGGAATTGAATAACTATGAAAACTATTGATTTAGGCTTACAGGGAAAAGCTCGTATTTGGCAGGATGAACTATTTCCTTTTTTTATCCTGTAGTGGATGAAAGCATAGAGACAATACTTGATGATATAAAAACGGGTAAGTAAGTCGTGGAGAAAATTTATAAGTATGTAACAAAGAATTAAGCAGAAGAATAAGAGTTAAATTTTACACGTTGCGTACTGTAGTTTCCCTTTTCTCCTCTATTTTGAACTCCATCAATGACAGCATAGGCAAGGTCTAATTCATCCTCAAAACTTTGAGAAGCTAGTTCATTTTTTTTCAGGTGTTGCCACTCCAATTCAATTGGATTCATCTCTGAGCAATATTTAGGTAAAAAGAAGATGTACAAACCCATCTCTTCCCACTTTGTCCATAATTGCTGAACTTCTTTGCACCGATGTATCGGGCCGTTGTCCTGAACGATGACTCTGATACGACCTGCTTTTTGGGCTTCAAGTGCTTCAAGCTCCATCATTTGAATATAGGATTTGCGTGAAACGCCACCAATCACTAGACCGTACACAAAACTAATTAGGGGTTGAAGAAACCCAATAATACTTAACCTTCGACCCCGACGCTTACTCTGCTCCAGGCGTTTTTGCTGACCTCGGAAGTAGTAACTGTAACTGGGTTCACTCCAGGCACAAAACCCTGATTCATCCATATACTTTAAATCGATTTCTCCAGCAGCAGCAGATAATTCCAACATCTCTAAGTCTGCCTGTTTGATTTGCTGCAATACTTTGTCTTGCTTTCCTTTGTGGCTTTTTCTAGTTCGCTTCCAAATGACCCCCTTTTTTTGAGTACCTGCCTTAACCAGTCAGGACTCAATTTCACGGAGCGTTCTTGCTCTAATTTTTGGGCTAATTGAACACTATTATATGTACGTGGTTCTTGCTCCAAGCATTTTTCTAAGAACGCCATGTCAGCTTCTGCCCACCTTGATTTTCCTCCCCGCCCTGCTTTCTCCCACAGTCCTTCTAGACCTTGTTTTTCCCATCTATGCAAAACTTCTCTTACTGTTTGGGCAGTCCAGTCAAAGTGATCTGCTATCTTCTCTACGTACCAACCATGTGCGCTTAATCTGATCACTTCGGCTCGGTCTTTCACTTTCTGGGGTACATCTGCCGTTCTCAGGTTGAACAAAATTTTATCTTGCTTAGGAGTCAGAAATACCCTTAAACGGCTGCCCATATCCCTGTTACCTTGGTAGACACATTTATGTATTTACTTATCTTTACACACTTTGGTTTTTTCACCTTGTTCTACTTAATCTGGAGATTGCCCATCACGCCTTCCTAGTTCATAAATGCCGCAACCCATACAGGCTAGTAAGCCCATGCTGATAGCCCAACTACGCCCTAAGCTAATTTCCACACCCCAATTGCATAGGCTGCCAATCAAAAGAAACGGCACAATACTAAATAGTGAGGCGTAAAAGGCGTTTTGGGCTTCTCTAGCTTTGCGAGTTTTTTCAAATTCTGTGTTACTGGTATACAGCGATCGCTCGGCAAAGTTAAACCAACGGTTGAGTTGTTCGATTACCCATTCGCTCACCGGGAAAAAACCTAGATATAGCGCCAAAGACCATAAACTTGCTCCGGCGATGGCGATCGTATTCAATTTAAAAGAGAAAGGGAAAATTTCAGTCAGCATGGCTTGAGGTCGTCCTGCAAATCGTCGCCTTGACACTTGGTCTGAGGTCAATCGACATATTCAGCAATTTTAAGCATAAAAACTAACAATATTTTGAGTAATTGGCAACTATCTTTTGAAATAAGCCTCCTGAAGTACTATCTTAAATGTTTTCGCTATAACTTGTGACTCAACTACGTAGATGCGTAAGTATTTAGCATAAACATTGTATTTTACATAACTAACGTCCTGTTGCTAAACGTTTTTTAACAGCTTATAGAACAATTAATTGAGATAAAATTGACAGCTTAGACCTTTATATCTTAAGCTATTTGACTAAATATGTAGAAATTTTTCAGTATATACGTACATGAAAATTCCTGTAAGCCAAAAACAACCATTTACTGCATCAGATAAATATAAATTTTGTGATTAGTTTTGATTTGTTTTTCATTAAAAATTCATAGAAATTTGACTTGATTGTACTAGGTGGCTTGAGGAATAAAATAATGATTTATAGACAGGGAAAAGTAGCACTTTCGGGAGCTACACTCTTAGCGTTGGGTTTAAATATTCTGGGTTTTATGACTCTATTCCCTAAAGCCGAAGTTGTTATAGCCAGAGAAACCCAATCCAACACAATAGCTACAAGTGGTAATGGTTGGTTAGCAGCTTCTTTTCCTGTAGAGAACTTTCAATCTTATACTTCTGCTTTTGGCTATCGTCCTTCTGCTACTGGCGGTAATGGTTGGGAATTTCACAGTGGCTTAGATATTGCTGCTCCCCAAGGTAGCTATATTCGTAATTGGTGGGCGGGGACAGTTATTAAAGTAGGTGATAAAACTGCTTGTGGTACGCACGTTGTCATCAAATCAGGTGAATGGGAACACACCTATTGCCACATGGAAGGATATGTTGATAGTGCCAATGGTAGGCGTTTTTTAATTGACCGCGCAGGTGGCATTCAAATTTGGGAAGGTCAAATAATACCTACCGGAGCGAGAATAGGTAGAGTAGGAATGACCGGACGTACAACTGGGCCGCATCTGCATTGGGGTTTAAAGTACGCTAACAACTATGTAGACCCGGCAATGGTGTTACGAGAAATGTTTTCTCAACAACAAGTTGCTAGAGTCCGTGGAAGAGTCAACATTCAACAATCACAAGTAATTATTCAACCAGGAAAAAATAGCGGTAATGTTGGTTATTGATAGGTCATAGATCCCGGACTTTTTTAAAGAGTCGGGGATATGAACACCTGCAACTTGTCAAAATTTCCCATTACCTATGACCGATTACCTATTACTAATTTTCAAAATTTAGTGGGCAACAGCACCACCTGTTGCTTTCACTTTTTTGAAGAATAAAACTGCGATACCACTTAGCAGTAAAGCCAGTCCAATAAAGTAAAAACAATCATTAAATGCCATTACATAAGCTTCGCGGCGGACTACATTTGATATGGATGCGATCGCCTGATTTTGCGCAGTGCTTAAATCAGCACCTCTACTAACAAAATATTGCGTCATTTGTTCGATGCGTTGCTGTGTATCTGGATTGTACAAAGATACTGCATCACCTAATCTATTCGAGTGAAATTGCTCTCTATTAGTTAATAAAGTTGCTAAAACAGCAATCCCCATAGAACCGCCCAGATTTCGCATCATATTAAATAAACCACTGGCTGAACCTGCTTCTTTAGGATCTAGACCAGTCGTAGCAACTGAGGTTAAAGGAACCATAATTAAAGGTTGTCCCATCGCTCTGACAAGCTGCGACCACCTTAATTGGTCTAACCCTGTTTGATTAGTCATTCCTGAGTTCATGAATGCACTAATAGCAAATAAAGTTACCCCCAAGGCCACCATAAAACGGACATCAATGCGTTGCATCAATTTAGGAATAAAAGGAATAATCAATAATTGAGGCATACCAGCCCAAATTAAAACTTCCCCAATTTGCAACGCATTATATTGTTGAATTTGGGCAAGATATAACGGTAAAATATAAATCGAACCATATAAACCTATACCCAAAGAAACATTTACAATACTCGCTAAACCAAAGTTACGATAACGTATTATTCGCAAATTAATAAATGGTTGCTTGCGAGTTAATTCAATAATAAAAAATAGAGTTAAGAAAATTGCTGCTAATATACTCAAACGGACTATAAGTTGTGAACCAAACCAATCTTTACGACTACCTTCTTCTAATACAACTTGCAGGGAACCTAAGCCAATTGCCATAGAACCAATCCCCCACCAATCACCCTGTTTTAATAGTTGTAATTGGGGTTTATCTTGGGCAATACCATACCAAATTCCAGCCAACATTAATATTCCCGGAACTACGTTAATATAAAAGTTATATTCCCAACCATAATTTTCCGTTAACCAACCGCCTAATGTCGGGCCGACAGATGGAGCAAAAACTGCTGTAATGGCAAATGCAGCTAATCCAACTGCTTGCTTTGCTGGGGGCAATTTTGTCAGAACTACCGTCATTGCTGAAGGAATCAATACCCCACCACAAAAGCCTTGTAAGGCACGGAAAAGAATCATGGAGTTAAGGTTCCACGCCCAAGCACAGCAGATCGAAAAGAATATAAATAAAGCAGTATTAACTAATAAATAACGGCGTAGAGAAAATACTCTTGATAACCAACCAGTTAAAGGTATAACTATTATTTCTGCTACTAAATAAGCAGTAGAAATCCAAGAGCCTTCTTCTAAAGTTGCGCCTAAACTCGCTTGGATATCTTGTAATGAAGCATTAGTAATTTGAATATCTAACACCGCCATGAATGCGCCCAGCATACTAGCTAGAACCCCAACCCATGTTCTAAAAGGTACATGATTTGGCGGTACATTAGTATTTTTCCCTGCCTGACGCATTGCGTCTGTATTATTCATATCATTTATTAATCTTATAGAGTTTATAACAAGACTTTAGCCTTTACCATCATCAATATGAGCAATAAATCGCTCTCTATCAGACTCTAGTTGTTTTCGCTGCTGCAATCACTCCCTTTTTCTCATACAAAGGCATTACTAACTTCCTCAAAGTTGGTAATTCCCTATAGAAAAGAACAGACCCAACAATACAAGCTATACCATCAATAATTAACGTGTTAGGAGCGCCGATACGATTAGCTAATGCACCACCTAATAAGTTACCTACAGGTATCATGCCTAAAAATGACATGGTATATAAGCTCATCAATCTACCACGCTTGTCATCTTCCACAATTGTTTGCAAAAATGTATTGCTGGCAGCTATCTGTAAAATTGTGCCTAAACCAACAAATAACATCGTAAATAACGAAAGGGGTAGATATCTAGAAATAGCAAAAGCAATGAGTCCAACGCCTAAAACTGCTGGAGCGATCGCAATTAATTTACCAATGCCTAAAATAGTTTTACGTGTGGCTAAATAAATCCCACCAGATAAAGCACCTAATCCCGAAGCTGCCATCAAAAATCCTAAACTCTCCGCCCCACCTTTGAGGATAGTTTCGGCAAAAATAGGAACGAGAATAGTGTTCTGTAACCCCATCAAACTAACTAAAGTTGATAGTAATAAAATTGCCCTGATTGGTGGAAAGCTAAAAGCATAGATAAATCCTTCTTTAACTTGCTGCAAAGGATTACCATTAACTTTATTCTCTTTCCAGGGCTTAACTGTCATTGCCAATAAGCCAGCGATGACGGCAATATAACTCAAACCATCAATTAAAAAACAATAGGCTACACCAACCCTAGCAATTAACAAACCACCAATAGCTGGGCCGATTAATCGCGCCCCGTTAATCATAGTTGAATTGATGGCGATCGCATTAGCTAAATCTTCTCGGCGTTCCACCAATTCAGGTACAAACGCTTGTCTAGCTGGTGCATCTAAGGCGTTAATAAAACCCTGTACTAAACTTAAAACTATAATGTGCCAAATTTGAATCACACCAGTCAAAGTCAATACAGCCAACGCTAACGACTGAAACATCGCTAATATCTGCGTCCCAATTAAGGTACGATACCGCGAAAATCTATCAACAAATACTCCCCCAAAAGGTGCGAGGAAGAAGCTAGGAATTTGGCTGGTAAATCCTACAACCCCTAGCATTAAGGGGGAATTAGTTAAGCGATAAACTAGCCAAACTGTAGCTAGTTGGGTCATCCATGTACCAATCAGAGAAATTCCCTGACCAGCAAAAAACAGTCGATAATTTTTTGACCTGAAAGCCGGTAGTTGCAGCCACGTTTTTGGATTCATAGGGCGAGGAGTGGTGAAGATGGGGGAAACGAGGGACAAACCCACCCCTAACCCCTCCCAGGAGAAGAACAGGAAGTGGGAAATAACAACTGTCAATTGTCAACTGCCTCACTTCATTACTTAACATCAACAGTAACCTCAGCAGACATCCCTGGTGTAATCCGTGGGGCGTATCCTTGGATACTCTTTTGGTCAAAAATTATCTTGACTGGGATGCGTTGGACAACTTTGGTAAAGTTACCCGTAGCGTTATCAGGTGGTAAAAGGGCAAATTGTGCGCCAGATGCAGGAGAAATACTATCAACTCTACCTGCAAAGGTGTGATGGGGGAAGGCATCCAGCTTAATCTCTACTGGTTGTCCTGTCCGCATGTTTTCTAGTTGAGTTTCTTTGAAGTTGGCAACTAGCCAATAATTGTTGTCCACAATTGCCATTAAGGGGGTTCCAGCTTGAATGCGGTTCCCTACTTCCGCCGTTTTCTTACCTACCCGTCCGGCACTGGGGGCTGTAATGTTGGTGTAGGATAGCTGCAATTGTGCATCGTTGAGCGAAGCTTGGGCTTGGGCGATCGCAGCTCTTGCAGCTTCATATTGGCTACGTTTAACTGCGGTATCCTGTCCACTGGCGGTAGCTTGTTGTAATCCACCTTGAGACGCGGCTAATTTAGCTTGGGCATTGGTGACGTTTTCTTGGGCTTGTGCTAACTGCGATTGCGCTTTGGCTACACCAACTTGTGCCGATGCTAATCTGGCTCTGGCTTGTTCTACGCCTTGTAAAGCCGCATTTTTTTGCGCTACAGCTACATCATAAGCGGCTCTAGCTGTATCTAACTGTTGGCGGGGAATTGCTCCTTCTTGATACAAGCTTTGGTAGCGGTTGAAATCAGCTTGGGCTTTTTCTAAGTTAGCGTTAGCTTGGGCTACTTGCGCTTGGGCCGCAGGAATCCCAGCTTGGGCGAGTTTGACTTCTGCTTGAGCGGCTGGGATACCAGCTTGGGCTTCTTTGACGGCTGCTTGGGCTGTGGCGATCGCAGCTGTAGCACTACTCACATCACCTTGGGCTTGGGCTGTTTTACCTGTGCTAGTTCCAGAGGATAGAGCAATATTTGCCTGGGCGGCTTGGGCTTGGCGCTGGGCATTTTCCAATGATGCTTGCGCTTGTTGTACCTTGACTTGATAATCTCGTGGATCAAGCTTGACTAGCAATTGCCCTGGTTGTACTACTTGGTTATCATTCACCAATACCTGCTCAATAGTTCCAGGTATTTTACTGCTAACTTGGTGAATATTTCCGACGACAGTCGCGTTATCTGTTTCTTGATGGGTAGAAGCATACTGCCAATAGTGATAGCCAAATCCACCTGCGGCGATCGCACCTATACCCAAACCCGCCAAGATTAACTTCATTGGCTTTTTGGATTTCTTGGGAGTTTCTTTTATTTCCTCCGGTGTTTCTGCCTGTGGTGCTTCTGTCTCTGGTGTTTTTACTGGCGCTTCAATCGTGGCTGTATTGAGCTTTTCTGGCTCAACCACTTCTTTTTCAATAATTACAGTCCGGGATTTGCGTCCGTTTAATCCGTTTAAGTTATTGCCTGCCATGATGGTCTACTCGCTTATAAAATTAATAATGTTTAGAACCCGTAATATTCAGTTATTAGAGATTTTCTCGCTGTTCTTTAGTATGCGTAATATTATTCCGCCAAAATGCTTTATATTTCTTCACCCTGATGGGTGATTAATGACAATACCTTAAGAGAGGTTAGCGATCGCGCGATTTAAAAGTTGAGAAAATATCTCACGTTCGGCAGAAGTAATTCCTTGCATTGCCTCATCACATAACTCGGCAGAAATAGGAGGTAACACACGTTCCAATTCTTTACCTGCATCAGTCAGCCAAATTCGCCAGATCCGGCGATCGTGTACATCCCGTTCCCGACGCACTAAACCCCGTTCTTCCATCCGGTCAAGTACACCAGTCAGCGTACCGCCTACTTGCTTGAGTTTGTCGCCAATACTTGAAGTAGGCAACCCATCTTCCTGCCACAGACAGCATAAAACTAACCAGTGAAACGGAGTCAACCCAAAAGGTTCCAATCTCTCAGTAAACTTCCGAGTCAGAAGTTGAGAAAGGATTTTGATTCTGTAACCCATGCTGTAAGGAGCCAGATATTGCTGCCATGACTCTGAAGCAGGAGGATGATCGGGTTGAGCAATCATTTAATTACTTCGCGTGCGTAATATTTATTATAGATGGGTCAATAGTCATTAGTCAATAGTCATTTATCAGTTGACAGTTTTTATTAGTCATTCTCTCCCACTCCCTCACCTCCCTTATCTCCCCCCACTCCCTCATCTCTACTGAAGTAACTGCACCAGCTGATATTGCTGTAGTTCTCCGATAACGCGGTGTGGTTTGGTTATTTCGGGGACATTATTTTTATTTACCCAAGCATAACTGGAGGGTGGTAGTTGAGCAATTGTATCTACTTCTTGTCCGTGAATAGGAGTGTAGAAGAAAATTAGCACAGACTTTTTATCTTGCACCTTGACAAAATGAACGGGGTAGTTTTTTAAGATAGAAGCGATCGCTGGTTTTTGTACAAAGGTGCGATAAGCAGGATTATAGTCACTTAATAAACCAAAACTGCCAATCAACGCCAAAGCTAACCAGCAAGGAATTAGCCAGCCTGCTATCCAATAACTAGAAGTGATGGATTTGATTCCTAATTTATGGCGGCTAATCCAAACTGTAGGCACAATAAACCAGCTTAAGCCAACAACTAAACATATAACTGCATAATTGCGATAGACTCCACCCCAGATTAAGGCAATTATGGCTGCTAATAAGAATAAAATCCCTAATAAACCACTGGTATAACTAATAATAAGTGGAATATTACTCTTTTTCCATAAGGGTTTGCTTTTTGTATATCCTTGCTCAAAAATATTACCTAACCAATCTAAACCGACAGCCGCTAGTAAAGCAATAAAAGGATAAAGACAAAGAGCATAGTGAGATAGACGGGTGGAGAAAATAGTGAGTTCTGTAAATAAAATTAGGGGAAATCCAACTAATATCAAATTATAACGAGGTAGCGGACGACGACAAACTAAAAATAATCCTAAAAGTCCAAAGAATGGCCAAGGAAATGCTTTTAAAGCAATATTCCAGAAATAAAATATTACTCCATTTCCATCACGTTCCTCAGAACTAGATTGCAATACAAATGCTACTAAAGGAGCGAAACTATTATTTTTGTCAAGTTGCCAATTCAACCATGACCAAACCAATGTAGGCAAAAAACCTACAATTATGCCTACATATAACCAAGGGTTAGTTAAATGACGATGACGACGATTTTCTAATATTAAATAAGGTAATAAAGCTATTGTTGGCAGAACAATTACAAAACTCCTAATCAAGAATCCTAAACCCAAAGTTAATCCAGCAATAAAGCCAAACAAGTACCGATGTTTGAGATTTAATTCAGATTTAATCAATGAATAAATAGCTAAAAGTACGCAGAAAATCATTGGTATATCGGGATTACCAATACGGCAATATTGCAACCAAAGAAATTCCACACTCAAAATTGCTGTAGCTAGCCAAGCTAAGTTTTTATTCAGAATAACTTTGCCGATTTCATACACAAGTAATAGGCAAAGAATCCCAAAAATAAGGCTAGGAAATCTCACACTAAATTCATTGACTCCAAATAGCTCATAAAAACTAGCAATTAACCAATAAGGGCCGGGAGTCTTGTGGTGATTAATTCCCCAACCGGCTATCCAATCACCAGTGTCAATAATAAGACGCGCACGCCAAGCGTAAAGTCCTTCATCATGGGCGATTAAACTATTTTGCCCAGAAGTGAATAGTAACAAGGGGACTGTCCAAATCAGCAAACTAACGTAGGGAAAAGCGGCTGATAAGGTGAACTGCCGCCAAACGGAGTGTAAAGATTGTGATTTATACGACATTAAAACACTGAATGGGTTGATGAACCTGAACTTTATTAAAATATGTAAAGAGTATTTCTTTCCAAGAAAACTAAAAGTTACACAAGTTTCCCATACAGGCACTTATGTTATTAAAACCAGACCAACGTTTAAAATTAGACGATACAGACGACAATCTATTTTATGCTTATCCCCGCTTCGTTACTCATGTTGATGAAGGTTTTATTCAACAGTTGACGGGTTTATACAGAGAAAAACTGCAACCCAATACACGCATATTAGACTTGATGAGTAGTTGGGTTTCGCATCTAC
Source organism: Nostoc sp. MS1 (assembly GCF_019976755.1). NCBI lineage: Bacteria > Bacillati > Cyanobacteriota > Cyanophyceae > Nostocales > Nostocaceae > Nostoc > Nostoc sp. MS1. The sequence goes on along the minus strand of NZ_AP023441.1, from coordinate 2,331,265 downwards.
CAGAAGAAATAAACTTTGCTCACGTAGAAGGACACGGACTCAACGCTGAGGAACTAGAACGTAATCCGCGCCTCAATCATTATTTTGTGCAGAACCTCAACGAAAATCCAGGTTTACCTCTCCCCGATCAAGAATTTGATGCAGTTCTTAATTGTGTGTCTGTACAGTATATACAATATCCAGAAGCAGTATTTTCTGAGATTCACCGCATCCTCAAACCCGGTGGTGTGGCGATTATCAGCTTTTCTAACCGCATGTTCTATCAAAAAGCGATTCAAGCTTGGCGCGATGCTTCCGAACCCGGACGTTTAGAGTTAGTTAAACGCTACTTTGCATCCGTACCAGGATTTAGCACACCAGAAATTATCGCCAGAAAAGCAACAATACCAAATATCTTGCAATGGTTAGGTGCGCCTGGTGGTGATCCGTTTTATGCTGCGATCGCTCATAAGCAGTTGACAATTGACAGTTGACAGTTGACAGTTATTATTCTTCCTCATCTCCCCCCACTCCCGGTTGGTGAGCGTAGCCGTACCACTCCGTGGAAACAAGCTACGCGGAGCGTGGCGTTTAGCCACACCACATCTCCCCCACCTCCCACTCCCCACTGAATTGGATCAAAAAGTAAATTTTATTAGCATCAACTAACAGCAGCACCGATAATTGCCTCAAGGCTTAAGCATTAGGAGTAGACATGAAATTTTTCCGTGCGCGTAGAATTTTAGCAGCTGTATTGTTAGCGGTTTTACTACTGACTACAGCCTGTACACCTAAAGCACCAGGACGTTTTGACCAAGTACAGCAGGAAAGTACTCGTCAGAAAAAAGGTCAAGCAGTAGCGAAAACGGCTACTCAAGGTAGTGAATTTAATAAATTTTTCCCTAGTGAAGAAGCTGGATATCAGCGAGTTTATACCCAAGAGAAGAAAGGTTTTGCTGAAGCCAAGTTGAAAAAAGGTGGCAAAGATTTAGCTTTATTATCAATTTCTGATACGAGTAGCTTACCCACAGCCGCCGCAAAATTTTCTAACAGCACCAAGAAAATTGGCGGTTATCCGGCTGTAGAAGTAGGTAATACGCAAACAGCCGTTTTAGTGGGGAAATATCAAGTAAAAGTATTGTCTCGCTCTCCATCATTTACAGCAAGCGATCGCGCAGATTGGTTAGAAAAATTTAATCTCGACGGACTAGCCAAACTCAAATAAATCCTACACTCATAACAAACTCTCCCCGTACCTTTGCGTACCTCTGCGTTTCCAACCCTAAAATATAAGGAAATTATTGTGAGCAAACCCATTTTTGAGTTAGTAGATCAACTACCAACTAGTGGTTTAACCGTCTCCCTACTCAACGCCTTAGATTTTGTCGCCCCAGGTGAATGGCAAAATACTGTTGGCTTTGTGAATACTATCAAAACTGTCACTGGTGAAACCGACGAAAGCTTAATTCAGCAAATCGGCGAACGAGCAATCTATCTCTTTAATGACCGCTCCCAAGGATATCAAACAGCATTGTGGCTTTATCAAACTGTTGATGGTACAGATAAAGCTTTGGGTACTGCTGCATTAGCGAATAAAGTTGGTGAGAAAATTCCCTTGTTAGGTTTCTTAAACTCGATTACACCCAAAGCCGACAAAGCTCAAACTATAGATTTATGTTTGAAATTAGTGGCTGAATTGGTAGCTTTCTGTCAAATTAATGGTATTCCTGGGGATAGTATTGGTGATTTTGTCGCCTCTTTAGGAGAATATAGCGGTGAATCACTAATTCGTATGGTAGCTTTAGTTTGTGTTGATGGTTTGATACCTTTAGGCCCCAATTTTATCAACACAGCCATGTCTACCATCAGTCAAACCAATCCTCAAGAGTTAGAAAATAACTCAACTTTTCAAGGTATCAAAGATGTGATACCCGGTAATAATGCTGGTAGTAAACTTAACTTTATCGGTGAAAGTTTTGATTCCGTTAAAGGTTGGATGAGTGGCCTTGTAAGTGCCAATAATCTAACTCCTCAAAAAGTAGCTCATAATTTGAATAGCTTTTTGGATGTCGCGGATGACAAGTTAGATTATTTGGCTGCTTTCTTGGATGTAGCCACTAATTACTACGAACACACAGGTACACAAACCCTGGCCAGACGTTTGATAGAACGAGCTGTCGCTGAGATTTAGACTCACAGGTAATAGCGAATATCTACCTTTGCTATTACCTGTAAAATTCCCCCTTCCCAATCCCTGATATATTAATTAAGTTGCAGAGGCAGAATTTGAGATGGACTGCATTCACTTAACGGGGATTCGCTGCTATGGCTACACTGGTTATTTACCAGAGGAACAGGTATTAGGGCAGTGGTTTGAGGTAGATGTCAAATTATGGTTAGATTTATCTACGGTTGCTAAGAGCGATGCGATCGCCGATACACTAGATTATCGCAGCGTCATTAGCTTAATCAAAGATTTGGTGAAAACTTCTAAGTTTGCCCTTATAGAAAGATTAGCAGGTGCGATCGCTGATTCCATTATCGAGCAGTGCGATCAAGTCACACAACTGCAAGTTATAGTCACCAAACCCGCTGCCCCCATTCCTGACTTTGGCGGCAAAATCAGCATTGAACTGACTAGAACTAGGTTGCAAGCATAACTGTCAACTGACTACTTAAATAAATACTTTGGGAAGGTGTCCATCTTGGCCATAAAATTCTACACGGGGAGTATGTCCCCAATACCTTTTAGTTAGTATCAGGAGTTTTTTGTGGACTTATCCCGTATTCCAGCACAACCCAAACCCGGTATCATCAACATTCTTATTGAAATTGCCGGTGGTAGCCAAAATAAATACGAATTTGATAAAGACCTAGAAGCCTTTGCCCTAGACCGAGTACTATATTCTTCAGTCAAGTATCCTTACGATTACGGCTTTGTCCCGAATACTCTAGCTGATGATGGCGATCCCTTAGATGGTATGGTGATTATTGATGAGCCTACCTTCCCTGGTTGTGTCATTGCTGCCAGACCAATTGGCTTTTTGGAAATGGTTGACGGTGGCGATCGCGATGAGAAAATTCTCGCAGTACCCGCTAAAGACCCCCGTTACGCTCATGTAAAATCTTTGAATGACATAGCCCCACACCGCTTAGATGAAATAGCTGAGTTTTTCCGTAGTTACAAAAATTTAGAAAAAAAAGTAACTGAAATTCTCGGTTGGCAAGATGTTGATAAAGTAAAAGCTTTAGTAGATAAGTCAATTCAAGCTTACAGATAATGGGGAGTGGGGAGTAGGGAGTGGGGAGTAGGGAAAGGGAAAAGGAATAAGCTTTTAACCACTGCCTCCTGCCTCCTGCCTCCTGCCTCCTGCTTCCATAGTCCATAATTGACTAAGTGAAACTATTGCTGGAGAATTTTTAACTAAAATGCAACGTACCCTCCTTTTGGCAAAAATTCATAATTGTACTCTCACAGGGGCAAACATCAATTATGTGGGTAGTATCAGCATTGATGAGGTCTTGTTAGAGAAGGCTGGCATTCTGCCCTATGAGCAAGTGCAAGTAGTGAATAATGCCAATGGACAGCGTTTTATTACTTATGCGATCGCGGCTCCAGCGCATTCTGGAATTATTGAGCTAAATGGGGCTGCCGCCCGTCTAGGCATTATAGGCGATCGCGTGATTATAATGACTTACGGGCAGTTTACATCGGAGGAGTTAAAAAATTACACTCCAACGGTAGTCATTGTAGATGAAAAAAACCGACCCTTAGAGGTGCGGCGCTATGATGACCTGCTCAGTAGGGTCTAAATTCAAAGAAAATGACAAATATTGAGCTGTCAGGTTCCCAAGGCTACCTAAATGATGAGTCTACTAGTAACCTAAGTAGCCTCGCTAGTAAATTTATTATCCAGTTCTGGGGTGTTAGGGGATTAATCCCCACCCCAAGCGGTAGTACTAGCCGTTATGGTGGTAATACTGCTTGTGTTGAAGTGCAAGTGGCTGGTAAACGGCTAATTTTCGATGGTGGTACGGGTTTACGGCTATTGGGTAAGGCTTGGCAGCATTTACAACAACCGCTAGAAGCCCATTTATTTTTTACCAATTCTCAATCTAATCGCATCCAAGGGTTTCCCTTTTTTGCGCCAGCTTTTATTGCGGAGAATCGCTTTCATATTTACGGTGGTGCTGCCTCTAATGGAGCCTCAATTAAACAATGTCTGTGCGACCAGATGCTGCAACCCCACTTTCCTTATCCTTTACAGGCTATGCAGTCGGAATTGCAATTTTACCACGTAATGCCTAACAGTGAAATCAAACTAGATGATGTCACTATTACCACAGCATTGATTAATCAAACTCAGCGTTCCATCGGCTATCGCGTTACATGGCAAAACTATAGTGTTGCCTACGTAACAGATATAAACGTGAGTGCTGAACAAGAAGAAAAAGAGCAAATTTTGCAAATTATTCAAGATGTTGATTTGCTAATTGCTAACGCCACTTATACACCCCCAACATCTCATGATCACGAGTCAGCTGATTTACTTTGGCAAGCGGCTGTAGAAATGTCTCAGAAAGCAGGGGTAAAAAAGTTAATTATTTCCCATCACCACCCAGATGATCATGATGATTTCCTCGACCAAGTAGCAAAAGAGGTTCAGGCTAATTTTTCTAACGCCTTACTGGCTTGCGAAGGTTTGGTGCTACCTGTTGTATAAGCAGCTTATTTAAAAGTAATAATTATATGCTTTCCAAAAATTATTTAGGCAAGAACTGATACCAATTCAAAATTCGCGCATTAAGAAATACTGACTCAGCACTTAGTACTCCCCACTATGATTTATCCAGTAGTTTGGCAAAATAACTCAGTTCTCCTAATCGACCAAACCCTTTTACCCAATGAGTATAAGGTTGTAGAAATTCACTGTAGCGAAGATATGGCACGGGCGATTAAAACCATGATTGTTCGGGGTGCGCCGGCTATTGGTGTGGCTGCGGCTTATGGGATGTATTTAGGCGCGAGGGAAATTGAGACAAGAGAACGCCATGAATTTTTGCAACAATTAGACAAAGTGGCTCAGTTATTACGAGCAACTCGTCCTACAGCCGTCAATTTATTTTGGGCAATTAGTCGGATGTTGAAAACTGCCCATGAAAGTTTAGGAACAGTTGCCGAAATCAAGGAAAATCTTTTACAAACAGCCCAAGCTATCCAGGCGGAAGATTTGCAAACTTGTCAGGCGATCGGGGATAATGGCTTGGCTGTATTACCTAAAACACCACATAAACTCACACTACTTACTCATTGCAATGCCGGCGCTTTAGCTACAGCCGGGTACGGTACAGCCTTGGGGGTTGTGCGTTCAGCTTGGCGCGAGGGACGTTTAGAACGTTTGTTTGCTGATGAAACCCGTCCTCGGTTGCAAGGGGCAAAACTCACCACCTGGGAATGTGTGCAGGAAGGTATTCCTGTTACCTTAATTACTGATAATATGGCAGCCCATTGTATGCAGCAGGGCTTAATTGATGCTGTTGTTGTCGGTGCTGATAGAATTGCTGCTAATGGTGATACTGCAAACAAAATTGGTACTTACAGTTTAGCAATAGTTGCTAAAGCTCATAATGTTCCTTTCTTTGTGGCTGCGCCTCTTTCTACTATCGATTTTGAATTATCTGATGGTAGTCAAATTCCTATTGAGGAACGCGATTCTGTGGAAATTTATCAAGTTGGGGATACTATTTTGACACCGCAAGGTGTGGAATTTTATAACCCAGCTTTTGATGCCACTCCAGCTAATTTAATTACAGCAATTATTACAGAGACTGGTGCATTTGCTCCTGGTAATTTAGCCAATGCAAAAATACAACCAGTAGCGAGATAATATTCTTAGGATTTATTAAAGTATAGAGAGAAAACTTATGAGTTTTCTATACAGTGGCGGTTGTCAATGCGGACAAATTCGCTATGAAATTCGTGCTGAACCGCTAACTCTTTATGTGTGCCATTGTAAAGAATGTCAAAAACAATCCTCCAGTGCTTTTGGTATGTCTTTAACTGTAGCCAAAAATGCTTTTGTTATTACTCAAGGACAACCAAAAGTCTGGACTCGCAAAGCTGATAGTGGACGTGAAGTTAAAAACTGGTTTTGCGGTGACTGCGGGACACGATTATTTCATGAGCGGGCTTACAGTCCAGAGACTATTAATATTAAGCCAGGAACGCTAGATGATACAACTTGGTTACATCCAGTTGGTAATCTTTGGACACGTAATGCTCAACCTTGGGTAGAGATTTCTGAGCAAATGCTTAACTATGATGGGCAACCAGATGATGTGCATCTATTATGGCAAAAATGGACACAACAGCGTTCATAAATTTTTAATTTTACTTTCTATGTTTTTGTAAAAAATGCTGTACTCACTACTAGCAATAGTTAAAAATTTTACTTTCCATCTGTAGATTTAGTTACATTTAACTCAAACAGAGGAATATAAAATCTATGTGGCAAAGTTTGATGGGGTGAATTTACAAAATTTAGTTTAAGTCTCGTATGATAATGTTATTTTATGGCACAAAATCTAGCTTCATAAATCGGTTTTATAAAACTTACGATAGATTTTCTTGAAAAAAGCAAATAAAGTCATGTAAGTTGCAGAAAATAGGGAAAATTTTTGCCAAAATAAAACCTATCTGCATAGTCAAACTGACAGCATAAGAAGTGAACTTTATTTGTACCAATCTACTTATCAGTAATTTTGCATCTAACCCTCATAGGCTGCTATTGGCGATCGCCAAAGGCGGAACATAATTCCTCGCCATTTAAAAAAGCTGTTGAGCTAAATATTTATCAGGTACTGAACTTTAGCTAATTCTCAGGCTGAAGTTAATTTTGTTTGTTGAAACTTTTCCATTGTGGTGAAAAAAGTTTAATAAACAAACTTTTATTTGCTTCTACCTCCTGCTTTATTGTTATACCAATTGTGCAAATTTTAACAACAGTTTTAAGGTGAGTAACTTAAAAAATCTCGCTTTTTGAATTTTAAATTGGTATTACTTTCTTCAGCAAAATTCAGATAAACGGACAAAAAACCATGTCAAGGGTGACAGAAGAACGTAGGTCAAGAGAGCAGCAACTTGATCTAGAACAACCTAAGATTTGGTGGGGTCTTGCTGTAGCCCTACCAGTGGCCGTGGCTGCGGGGTTACTAGCTACAGCTAAATTTGAGCAAATCAAAAGGCTAGGCCCATCCGTACCTATAAAGCCGGTAATTACTAATGTTAGTGCTGTAGGAAGTTTAGAACCGCAAGGGGAAGTAATTAAACTTTCGGCTCCGGTGGGGGGATTACAATCAGCATCACGAGTTAAGCAAGTCTTTGTGAAAGAGGGAGAACGTGTGAGGACGGGTCAAGTGATAGCAATTTTAGATAATCACGATACCCTGTTAGCGGCGGTGGAAGAAGCGAAAGCCAAGGTACTCGAATCCCGTGCTAATTTAGCTCAGGTGAGGGTCGGTTCTCCCAGAGATATTCAAGCTCAATCAGCCGTGATTGCTCGTTTACAGGCGCAATTAATTGGTGAGAGGGAGTCTCAACAAGCAACCATTGCTCGGATAGCTGCACAGTTAAGTGCAGAGAAAGTGGCTCAACAAGCTTCAGTTAGTCGTTTGGAAGCAGAATTGAGTGGACAGCAATCTAGTTTAAGAGCTTCCTTAGACCGCATCAAAGCCCAACAACGTAATGCCCAAGTTGACGCTGGACGGTATGATTTCTTGTACAGCCAAGGGGCAATTTCTCAGCAAGAACGAGATAATAGACGGTTGAATGCAGTTACGGCAAATCAGCAGGTAATTGAAAGCCAAGCCGCCTTGAGACAAGCACTAGGAACTCTGAGACAGCAAATTGCTGAGGCTAGAGCTAATCAGGTAAAAACCTTAACCACTTTGCAACAGCAGCTAATTGAAGCTACGGCTACCCGCGACAAAACCATCGCCACCTTACAAAGACAAATTGAGGAAGAAAAAGCCAAACTCAAAAAATTGGTGGAAGTTAGCCCGACAGATGTGCAGGTGGCTCAAGCTCAAGTGAGTAATGCGATCGCTAGTCTTAGAAAAGCCGAAGCCGATTTAAAATTAAGCTACATTCAAGCACCATCGGCTGGAGAAATCCTCAAAATCTACACCAAAGCTGGTGAAGCCATTACCGCCGATGGTATTGCGGAAATGGGACAAACCGACCAAATGATGATTATTGCCGAAGTTCCTGAAGATAGTATTAGTCGAGTTCGCATAGGTCAAACTGTCACAGCCAGCAGCGATAACGGAGCCTTTAACGGTGAAATCAAAGGAACCGTCACCGAAATCGGCAGGAAAATCGGTAAGAAGGATGTCTTAAATACAGACCCAGCAGCTGATGTTGATGCCAGAGTTGTAGAGGTCAAAATTAGTTTAACCCCAGAAGATAGTCAGAAAGTTTCTGGTTTAACTTACGCCAAGGTATTAGTTGAAATTAATAACTAATCATACCAATTTTGGATTTTAGATTTTGGATTTTGGATTTAAAGCCTTGATTCATTGTCTATTCCAGCATTTTGAATCAAGAAAACCTATGCCAATTTGGTATCACATTTAAGGGAATGAACCGTAAAAGAATACCTCTATCTTGGCTACAATTAACCCGCGAAAAAACGCGCCTAGCCGTCGCCCTCGCTGGAATTGCCTTTGCTGACATCCTCATGTTTATGCAGCTAGGTTTCCGCGATGCTCTGTACTATAGTAATGTGCGCTTACACACAAGTTTGCAAGGCGATATTGTTTTAATTAATAAACAATCAAACGCCGTCCTTGCTATGAAAGGCTTTTCGCAACGGCGTTTGTATAAAGCTTTAGAACTACCATCTGTCCAATCTGTCCATCCTATATATTTGGATTACTCTGTTTGGAAAAATCCATATACTGGGAAGACTCGGAGTATTTTAGTTTTTGGTATCAATCCAGAAACTAATATATTTAATTTGCAAGGAGTTCAAGAAAATTTAGATAAGCTCAAACTTCCTGACACTGTTTTATTTGACCGTTCTTCCAGACAAGAATACGGACCTATTGCTGATAATTTCGACAAAGGACAGAGTATTTATGCAGAAGTAAGACGTAGGCGAGTTAATGTTGTTGGGCTATTTACCTTGGGTGCATCTTTTGGAGCAGACGGTAATTTAATTACTAGTGATGTGAACTTCTTACGCCTATTTCCTATCAGGCGGCAAGGGTTAATTGATATTGGCTTGATTAGATTAAAGCCAGGAGCAAATGCCGAAGCTGTTACTCAAGAATTACGCAGTTATTTACCTCAAGATATAAATGTCTTAACCAAACAGGAATTTATCGATTTTGAGCGTAATTATTGGGCGAGTAGTACAGCTATCGGCTTTATTTTTAGCTTAGGAACAGTTATGGGTTTTATTGTTGGGACTGTAATTGTTTATCAAATTCTCTATACAGAAGTTGCTGATCATTTATCTGAATATGCTACTTTAAAAGCCATAGGATATACACAAAAATATCTATTAACTGTAATTTTACAAGAAGCATTTTTATTAGCTTGCTTAGGTTATATACCTGGATGGCTATTTGCCATGTTCCTCTATCAAATTGCTAGAGATGCTACATTATTACCAGTTTTTATGAGTTATGATCGCGCTATTACGGTTCTAGTTCTCACTATAATTATGTGTTTTGTTTCTGGTGCGATCGCTGTCCGTAAATTACGCTCCGCCGACCCAGCAGATATTTTCTAAAAAAGTAATGGATAATGGAAAAACTATGGAAGTAAAATTAATTTTGAATTTTGGATTTTAAATTTTGAATTGTTTGAGGCACTACAGTTCCGTCTCGGAACTATTCACTATTAGCAACACTAAATATTATGAGACAAGAAGCTGTAATTGCCATTAAAAATCTCAATCATTACTATGGCAAAGGCGCACTCAAAAGGCAAATTTTATTTGATATTAACCTAGAAATTTACCCCGGAGAAATTGTCATTATGACGGGGCCATCGGGTTCAGGTAAGACTACATTACTAAGCTTAATTGGTGGCTTGCGCTCAGTTCAAGAAGGGAGTTTGCAATTTTTAGGTGTAGAGTTAGCAGGCGCTAGCCAGAATAAACTGGTGCAAATTCGTCGTAGTATTGGTTACATTTTTCAGGCTCACAACCTGCTAAATTTTCTGACTGCAAGACAAAATGTGCAGATGGCGGTGGAGTTAAACGAGCATATTTCCCAAGGAGATGCAATCGCCAAATCAGAAGCAATGTTGACAGCCGTAGGTTTAGAAAACCGCGTTGATTATTACCCAGACAATCTTTCCGGTGGACAAAAACAAAGAGTTGCGATCGCTCGCGCCCTAGTCAATAATCCGCCCTTGGTACTAGCAGACGAACCAACAGCCGCCCTAGATAAACAATCAGGACGCGATGTCGTAGAAATTATGCAGCGTCTAGCTAAAGACCAAGGCACATCTATATTATTAGTTACTCACGACAACCGTATTCTAGACATAGCCGATCGCATCGTCGATATGGAAGACGGTATACTCGCTCGTGATTCCCAAACTGCGATCGTCAGTTATGACACGGGTGCGTGGAGTGAAAAGCCCTAACTTATGTGATTTGTCATAATTCTCAACATCGTGTCAAATTACTTTGTAACGTAAGAGCAATAGTATATCTACTATCAAGATACTACTATAGGATTCATACTTAATTGTGGAAATATTGCGGAGGGGAAGCCCTACATTGAAGGGTTTCCCAACAATCGCGCAAGTAGCGTTGACCATTGCCAACCCTACAGATACTAAAATTTCTTCAAAAATAAAATCTGATTCCTGTATACTGATGCCTAGCCATTTTTCATTATTTTAACACCCAGATTTTAGGGGTGTATGACTTACAGCCTATTTCTCGCTCTGATATACAGGATTTTATAAAAATTATGGAAAAAATCAGGGATTCCCATAATTTAGAAATAAACAATTTCTACCCTTATGCCCTAGTATTAATTTTAATATTAGCTTTAATTCTTCGTTTCATTGGTTTAGATCGTGGAATGTGGATTGATGAATCTTTTTCCTTTCGCTGGGATAAAGATTTTAACATTATCAAATTAATTATTTCGTTAAGAGATTATGACAAACCACCTTTATATTTTATCTTGCTTTATTTTTGGACAAAAATAAATGCGAGTGAAGAATTTTGTCGTTTGCTTTCCATAATTTTTGATATTGGCTCACTTATTGTTTTAATGAAGTGGCTTAAACAATATTCTTCTGTAGCTAGTATTTTAGGAGGTGTTTACTTTGCTACTCTACCGATAATACTGCGATATTCACAGGAAATTAGGCTCTACTCATTACTTGTGTTTGCTACAGTAATTGCATTTTTCTTTGCTTCTCGTATTGCATCTAAGCCAGAAAAATCATTTGCGTATGTTGGCTTGACTTTAGGCTTGTCATTAGCTACATCAGTTCAATTAGTAGGTATTATGCTAGTACCTCCTATTGCTTTATTTATAATTTTAATGACAATTTTGGAGAAAAAAGATGTTTATTGGAATAAGTTGATTTTATCTCTAGCTATACCTTGTCTAATATTTTCATTTTTTTATTTTATTTATTTAACTACTTTGACTCAAAGGACAATAGATTGGTGGATGCCTCCCCTTTCTTGGGAACTATTATCTTCCACAACAAAATATCTGTTTGGGTTATCGAATTTATTTTTTCATTCTAATACTGATAATATTATTGTATTTATATTTTTTGCCCTACTCACTATGGCATTATTTTTTGGACAATGGAAAAATAATTATCCTTTTATTCTTGCTGCTTTAGTTTTTTGGCTAGAAATTATCATTTACTCATTAATTAAAACACATATTTTCTTCTATCGAATAATTTTACCTGGAATTGTACCTTTTATAGGATTTTTAGTTTTACAAATTACATCAATAAAAATCAAGTATATAAAAAAAATATCTATTATATTATTGACTATATTAACTGGAATTTTTACATTTAATTGGGTAAGTTTCCAAGCGTATCAACCAGTAGAATATTATAAACCAGTTGCTAATTTAATAGAATCTCAATGGCAAGCTAATAACCCAGTGATAATTTATCCTGGATATATTGCAAGTACAGTCAAATACTATTTAGAACAGATTCCAGAAGATAATCATCTAGTGGTATGGTTTACTAATGACAGTGAAAAGTTAAAGTCAGATATTAGAAATAAATTATTCTCTCTGGATAAGGAACAATCAAAAGAAATTTTTGTTGTTAGTAGGATCGATTTAACTCTCAAACAAGAGGATTATAAAAATTTATTACTGGCAATTAAATCCGAAATAAAAAGCCAAGTTACTATCAAAATTGCTTTGATAATGAGTCATGAGCTATTTTTTGTAAATAATTGGGAAAAGTCTAAAACTTTTTTGGATATTTTATCATCTGAATTTGGTCAGCCATTATCTTATCAAGATAAAAAGGCGTATATCTTATCGGAATATAAATTTATACCTTCACAAATTTAGACAAGATAAATTTTTATACTAAGTAGAACAAGGTGAAAAAACCAAAGTGTGTAAAGATAAGTAAATACATAAATGTGTTTACCAAGGTAACAGGGATATGGGCAGCCGTTTAAGGGTATTTCTGACTCCTAAGCAAGATAAAATTCTGTTCAACCTGAGAACGGCAGATGTACCCCAGAAAGTGAAAGACCGAGCCGAAGTGATCAGATTAAGCGCACATGGTTGGTACGTAGAGAAGATAGCAGATCACTTTGACTGGACTGCCCAAACAGTAAGAGAAGTTTTGCATAGATGGGAAAAACAAGGTCTAGAAGGACTGTGGGAGAAAGCAGGGCGGGGAGGAAAATCAAGGTGGGCAGAAGCTGACATGGCGTTCTTAGAAAAATGCTTGGAGCAAGAACCACGTACATATAATAGTGTTCAATTAGCCCAAAAATTAGAGCAAGAACGCTCCGTGAAATTGAGTCCTGACTGGTTAAGGCAGGTACTCAAAAAAAGGGGGTCATTTGGAAGCGAACTAGAAAAAGCCACAAAGGAAAGCAAGACAAAGTATTGCAGCAAATCAAACAGGCAGACTTAGAGATGTTGGAATTATCTGCTGCTGCTGGAGAAATCGATTTAAAGTATATGGATGAATCAGGGTTTTGTGCCTGGAGTGAACCCAGTTACAGTTATTACTTTCGAGGACAGCAAAAACGCTTGGAGCAAAGTAAACGTAGGGGGCGAAGGTTAAGTATTATTGGGTTCCTTCAACCCCTAATTAGCTTTGTGTACGGTTTGGTGATTGGCGGCGTTTCACGCAAATCCTATATCCAAATGATGGAGCTTGAAGCAGCAGAAGCCAAACAATCAGGACGCATCAGAGTCATCGTGCAGGACAACGGCCCGATACATCGGTGTAAAGAGGTTCAGCAATTATGGTCAAAGTGGGAAGACATGGGTTTGTACATCTTCTTTTTACCCAAATATTGTTCAGAAATGAATCCCATTGAATTAGAGTGGCAACACCTTAAAAAAGATGAACTTGCCTCGAAAACTTTTGATGACGAATTAGACCTTGCTTATGCTGTCATTGATGGAGTTCAAAGAAAAGGTGAAAAGAGAAACTACAGTACAAAACGTGTAAAATTTAACTCTTATTCTTCTGCTTAATTGTTTGTTACATACTTATAAATTTTCACCACGACTTACTTATACAAAGCAGAAGAATAAGTATAGTTACACGCATTAATTTACTTAACATGAATAGCTTTAGGGCGCGTGAAAAGTACTGATAGCAACTAGATCCATTTGTGCAACAAGGGTAATAATTGATTTTTGACCTTGTAGTTATAGTAGTCGCCAAAATTGTTAGGACATTTCGCTGTTCTCTGTTTTCTGTTCCCTTGAGAGCAAAATATAATTGTGATGTCCTAACCAATATGTCCGTTGCTATGTCTTTTCATACACACCATAATTATGCCTGAGTAGAACAGAATTATTTAACTCCAGACTGCTTCTGTGATGCGGGAGCATTTCCTTGGCGACTTGTACGGAAAGTTACATTAACGCCATCATTAGACTGTTCTAACACCAGTAAAGGTGTTGGTTTAGCCTTTTGATCCCAGTGCATATGCGCAATTCGCCCTTGAATGGTTGGTTGCCATGTATCCTCATCATCCATTGGGCTAAGGTAAGTTTCAATACAGTCAATAATTTGGCTAATAGTCGCTGAAGTTGCCTGGGTTGGTAATTTCATTAAGCGTACTTGAATGCGGAACAGTACCCTTTTGGCAGTGTTTGGAGGAGTCCCTGTTTCATACTCCACATCAAAAATTTCGTCAACTTGTCGTCCAGTCGTGTTAGCAATCCCTACACTACCTTGGTTAGCTTGATTAGGACGCAAAGCTTGAGATATTTTATCTTTAACTCTAATTTTTATTTGGTTGAGAATAGCAAAATGAAATACTTCCTCTGACATCCGCATCCGCAGATAATCGAGGTTAAAGTCCCGCGAGTTTACCAAGTCGGGATTAGTTTCCATTTTGCGGATAGTTTCTAGAGCAAGTTTAAATTTTTTCTCTAGTTCTCTGGCACGGAATTTTTCAAACTTTAGCTGTTTCTCCAGATTTTTCATTTGGAGCCTACCATAAACACCTAGAGCGATTAAAGCTAAAAGTAAGCCTCCAGAAGTCGCCAGCAAAACAGGCGAACTTTGAGATTGGTTTTTGGGTTCTTGCTGAATCGTCTTTTTCGTCTTAGCCGATGAGGTTTGGGCAAGAAGTATGGGAGTTAGCATAGTGAGGAAATAAAAAAAGTTGACTACTTACTTTTAGGATTCCCAAATTTTGGCTTGTACATTACTGTATTATTGGTATTTTTTAGAGCCTTCTCCAACCGCATATGTACACAAATCCAAATGTTACGCCTCGGCATCCTCTAAATTTGCAAGAAATTTCCTCAGATGCGATCGCTACTTTGGGAAAAATTCGCTTCATTGCCACAGATATGGATGGTACTCTGACTAAGCAAGGAAAATTTTCGGCTGCTGTATTGCAAGCCTTAGAAGATTTAATGGCTGCTGGGATTCAAGTATTAATTGTCACTGGACGTTCGGCGGGTTGGGTGAATGGACTTAGTAGCTTGATGCCAGTAGTCGGAGCCATAGCGGAAAATGGGGGTTTGTTCTACCCTTCTGGTAGTGAGCAACCAGTATTATTAACGTCTATTACTGATGTAACTCAGCATCGGCAAGATTTAGCTGTAGTTTTTCAGCAGTTAAAACTGAAATTTCCGCAAATTGAAGAATCTGGTGATAATCGCTTTCGCATCACAGACTGGACATTTGATGTAGCTAATTTAACTCCAGATGAACTACAGATTATGGGTAATATCTGTCAAGAAATGGGTTGGGGATTTACTTACAGTAATGTTCAATGTCATATCAAACCACAAGGACAGGAAAAAGCGATCGCCCTAACAAAAGTTTTGCAAGAATATTTTCCTAATTATTCTCCAGACGAGGTTGTCACTGTTGGAGATAGCCCTAATGATGAGAGTTTATTTGATAGGCGTTATTTTCCGATTTCTGTAGGTGTAGCTAATGTAATGAAATATGTAAATCAATTGCATTATCTACCTACTTATGTAACAAGTACGGCTGAGGGGGAAGGATTTTGTGAGTTGTGTAGTTATATTTTAAAAGTAGAGAGTCGGGATAGATAAATTCACGATTCCTTGTAGAACTTCTAGGAAATAGAAAGTAAATTCATGTTAATTCTGAGTTAGCTACTAAATTTCTATACCTTAGAGAGATTTTTAATTCATATACATAAAAGATAATATTCTTTTTGAATGTGATTTAAGATAAAGTCACAAGTAACTGATAACTGACCATAAAAAATAATGCAAGACTCAGCATTTACCATATTTATCATTTTTGGCTGTCTCTGGATAGCCATAGGAATAGTTGGTGTAATTGCTCTTATGAAATCCGAAGGTCAAGAGCTACGCTTTGATAAATGGGCATTAATAGTCTTAATTCCCATTGTTGCACCGATAGTAGTTGTCTTGTTATATCAGGTGCTAAGACCGTTGTTTTGATGCAGTGGACATGAGTGGATAAAGGCGATCGCAAGCATTCCCAATTAAATTGCGCTAACCATTAGCAAAAATATATTTATGGGTTTAGACTTTTATCGCATTATTTTTATCCCCATGATACTACTATTTATTCACCTGATTGCTACCTACTAGAACTATTATGAATAATATTAAAATTCAAGTCTATATTATGAGAAAATTTCCGCGTAAATTAATTAGTCTAAGTTTAGCTTTATTAATGCCAGCTTGCTTACCAACTAACTCTGCTAATGCAAATAGCAAAGTTAAAGTTATGTCTCTGGGAGACTCTCTATGTGCGAATAATATTACAGCATTGCGTAATGCAGTAGAGCGTACTAAATTCGGAGCTAAAATAGATTGGGTAGGAACTAAAAAAGACGGAACATATAAAGACTCAGACAATGAATGTCATGGAGGTTGGTCAGCAGCACAGGTTTTGCAGAAACCAGGAGCAAATGTTCGTTTACCAGCTTGGGAAAAGCAACCAGGAAGTGTTCGCAATTGGGTTGAATCCACTAAGCCAGATATAGTTTTAATTATGATTGGAACTAATGATTTTTTTGGCAGTAAAGAGAGGGGTGATGATACCTCTGGCTCTTTGAAAGAATCACTCCAAGGAATTATTGATAATATTTATGCTGTACGTCCCAAAGCATCTATTGTAATTGCGTCTATTCCCCCCTTTAAGTGGAATATTGATAAAGGGAAAGATACAAATCAAACTAAAACTACAACTAACGAATTTCTCCAGCAACTTGTGACACGACTATCTGCACAAAAGAAACGAATATATTTCTTAGATATGCACGCCGCTATACTTGCTCGTTTGCGTCAAAGTAATATTTTTCAAAATGATGGTCTGCACCTGAATAATGAGGGTAATCAGTTTATGGCTGAACAATGGACTAATGCTCTGACGAAAGTAATACAAGAGAAGAAATAGTTAACGGTTGACGGTTAACTATTAACCGTCAACTTCACCAACCTAACGCACGGTTTCTCGCAAAGTTTCAGTGTTAATGGGTTTGATGAGGTAAACCAACAAAAGATTCCAGATAATTGCTGCTATCAAAGGTAGTTTACGAATTAGCTTTATAAATTTAGGCTGAGAACTACGCTCAATTTCAGAAATCTGCATATTGTAACCAGCGCAGCATTGCAGCCGAGGGAAGAATTGGGGATGTTCAGTATTCAACATGACAGGAAAAGCCCGTCCTGCCGTTTCGTTAGTGTTTTGTACAACTTGATGGTCAAATTCTGTAGCATCTAGTCCCAATGATTTGTAAAAACCAGCGCGTTCATGAACTGTCATCGTATGAGTTGCAAATACCGATAGCAGAAAAAAGCGACTCCATAGCCTAGCTTTCCAAGTTTTCCATAGTTGCGGTTGAGAACGTAAAAGTGCCTTGAATATATCTCCGTGGCGGTTTTCGTCCTGACACCAACTTTCAAAGTAGCGGAAGATGGGGTAAAACTGATTTTCTGGGTACTTTTCTAAATGTCTATAGATAATGATGTAACGCCAATAGCCGATTTTTTCTGATAGGTAGACGGTGTAGAGTACCCATTCAATGGGGAAAAATGTATATGTGCGGGTTTTAGTTACCTTCGCTAAATCTAGGGAGAGTTTAAAATCGCCCATTGCTTTGTTCAAAAATCCGGCGTGGCGGGCTTCATCACGCGCCATCAGTTGGAATATCTCTGCTAACAGTGGGCTACGTTCTTTCAGCTTGCGGGATAATTCCTTAAACAACAAGAAGCCGGAGAACTCAGAAATGCAAGAGCGTTCTAAATAATTAATAAAGGCTTGCCTTGTTTCGCCGTCAATGTGTTCCCAGGACTGTTCAAAGGTTTCATCCCGGACAAAATGGTGGCGGTTGTAGTCTGCTCGCATTTCTGCCAACATCGCTTGTAGTTGCGCTTCTTGAGCAGATAAATCTAGGTTGGCGGCTTTTTCAAAATCCGTGGTATAAAACCGGGGCGTAAGTATAGTTTCTTTGCTGGGGGTTTTTGTTTCTGTTTTGGGTAAGGTGTTAACCATACGTAATACGGTAATTAAGTAAATAATTTCATAGCTATCAAGTTATAATAAGTAGAGTTATTTACGCTAGTCCTCTTTACAATCCTTCAGCAAATTTGGCGATGTTTCACATAAGGTAATCAAAATAAGGCTTTGAGAACTCGGTTGGAGATGATTTATTAAGTTTTGAAACTTTTCTCATTTAATTTAACTACATAACTATAAAGTGATTAATTAGCGTAAATACCCTGACTTAGAGTTTGAGAGGTTTGAACATGGTTCGTCATTTCGATAATTCTCTGCAAGAATCTGCAAATCACACAGTATTACCAACATCACCCACCAACAACATACCCCAGGATTCACGGCAGCGAGTGCAACAGTTCATGCAGAACTTACAGGACGAGATTTGCACAGCCTTAGAACAGCTTGATGGAGAAGCACGCTTTCACCAAGATTATTGGCAAAGAGAGGGAGGCGGCGAAGGACGTACCCGTGTAATTAGAGAAGGGCGAGTGTTTGAACAAGGTGGTGTAAATTTCTCCGCAGTGTGGGGTAAGGGTTTACCAGCAGCTATTGTGGCACAACGTCCAGAAGCGGCTGGACAAGAGTTTTTTGCCACGGGAACCTCAATGGTGCTGCATCCTCGTAACCCATATGTGCCAACGGTACACCTCAACTACCGCTACTTTGAAGCGGGTTCTATATGGTGGTTTGGTGGTGGGGCTGATTTAACTCCCTACTATCCTTTTGCAGAGGATGCTATTCATTTTCACCAAACTCATAAAAATGCTTGTGATGCCCATCATCCAGAGTATTATCCCACCTACAAACGTTGGTGTGATGAATACTTCTACTTGCAACATCGCCGAGAACAACGAGGCATTGGCGGTATTTTCTTTGATTATCAAGATGCTAGTGGTAAGCTTTATGTGGGTTCTCAAGTAGATAGTGCCGCAGCAGCTTACAGCCAACAAGTGGGGAATGTATCCCGCAACTGGGAAGACATATTTGCGTTTGTGCAGTCTTGCGGCAAGGCATTTTTACCAGCTTATGTACCAATTGTAGAACGGCGGCAGGAAATAGAGTATGGCGATCGCCATACTCTATTTCAGCTTTACCGTCGGGGTCGCTACGTCGAGTTTAACCTAGTGTATGACCGAGGGACGGTTTTTGGTCTGCAAACCAACGGACGCACAGAATCTATTTTGATGTCTTTACCTCCTCTAGCACGCTGGGAATACTGCTACGAACCAGAACCAGGTACACCAGAAGCACAGTTAACTGAGTTTTTCCTGCAACCACAAGATTGGGTAAATCAAACCAATTGGTAATATGGTAGTCCGATTTGATTTCTGAAAAAGTTGAAGTATGTATTGGCGCGGCAAGGCTAAAATATTGCATTAGAATCACCTGATTCTTGGGGTTCAAAAATGAGGCGTTGCATATTTGCGGGATGATTTTACTATGTATTTCAGGGCAGGCAGGATGCCTACCCTACAAGAATCATCCCTTGATTCAGCAACGCCAAAAATGATATTAAGCCACTGGAGAATTAGCTTTTGCAGATTTACGCCAGTTGCGTTTTTTCAAATATGTTTGCCAAGATTCCATGTACGTGTAAAACACAGGCGTTAAATAGAGGGTGAGGAATTGGGAGAATAATAACCCTCCTACCACGGCTAAACCGAGAGGACGACGGGTATCTGCACCTGCACCAAAACCTAAAGCAATGGGTAAGGTTCCCATCAATGCTGCCATCGTCGTCATCATAATGGGGCGAAATCTGACTAAGCAAGCTTCGTAGATAGCATCATAAGGACTTTTGCCTTCTTGACGAGCGACAACGGCAAAGTCAACCATCATGATACCGTTCTTTTTCACAATCCCAATTAACAAGATGATACCGACGAAAGCGTAAATATTTAAGTCAACATGAAATATTAGCAGCGTCAGTAATGCACCGAAACCCGCAGAGGGCAAACTAGAAAGAATAGTTAAGGGATGGATAAAGTTTTCGTAGAGAATACCTAAGACAATATAGATAACGAAAATCGCTACTAATAGTAACCATCCTAAACCTTGAATGGAAGATTGAAATGCCTGGGCTGAACCTTGGAAGCCTGTACTAATGGTAGCTGGCAAGGCTTGTCTGGCGATGTCTGCAATTTTACTGGTGACGTTACCTAATGAAACTCCTGGTTTGAGGTTGAAGGAGATGGTAACAGAAGCTAGTTGTCCTGTGTGGTTGACTGTCAACGGCCCCACATCTTTGGTGACGGTGGCGACGGCGTTGAGGGGTACAAGTTGTCCATTGGGTGAACGGATGGAAAGTAAATCTAAGGCTTGAGGATTGTCTTGATATTTGGGTTCTACACCCATAATTACTTGATATTGACTATCAGAGGCGTAAATTGTGGAAACTTGGCGAGTACCATAAGCGTTACTCAAAGCTGTTTCGATTTGATCGGCTGTTAAGCCTAAAGTAGAAGCTAAATCACGGTTGATGTTGACTCGTAATTGGGGATTTTTGATTTGCAAATCACTGTTGACATCTTGCAAGTCTTCTAAAGCGCGGAGTTTCTTTTCTAAGCTAGGGGCGTATTGATAAAGTTCTTGGACGTTGGGGCTTTGCAGGGTAAATTGATACTGGGCTTTTGTTTGTTGTCCACCAATGTTGATGGCTGGGGGATTTTGTAAGAAAACTTTCACCCCAGGAATGCGGGATAATTTGGGACGGAGTTCTTGGACAATATCATCTGCACCTAGTTGGCGATGGTTACGTTCTTTGAGTTTGAGAAAAATTCGTCCAGCGTTGGCGCTAAGGTTTGGCCCCCCAGCACCCACACTGGAGTTAACAGCCGCCACATTGGGATCTTTATAAGCGATCGCCGCAACTGCCTGTTGATGTTTTACCATTTCATTAAAGGAGATATCTTCGGCAGCTTGGATGTTGGCGGTGATTTGTCCGACATCGGCGCTAGGAATAAACCCTTTAGGAACGATCATAAATAAATACACCGTCGCCACCACAATGGCTGCGGAAATCACCATCGTTGTGCGATGGTATTTCAACGAGAGTTTTAAACTCCAATCGTAAGCACCGAGTAATTTATCAAAGAAGCTTTCACTTAAGTTATATAGGCGAGTCGTCCAGTTTTGTTTGCTTGCACTTTGATGTTTGAGATTAGCAGGATGATTTGACTCATCAATTTCTCCCCCTACTTCCCCCTCTCCCCCATCTCCTTGATGATGGGGTGGACGTAGGAAGCGGGAACATAACATAGGTGTCAAGCTGAGGGAAATCACCCCAGAAATGAGAATTGCCACGCTAATTGTCATGGCAAATTCGCGGAATAGTCTGCCTAATATCCCACTCATAAAGAGAACGGGAATGAAGACGGCAACTAGAGAAATGGTCATGGATAAGATAGTAAAACCAATCTCTCTCGAAGCATTTAACGCCGCCTCAAATCGGCTTTCTCCCATTTCCATGTGACGGACAATGTTCTCTAACATAACGACAGCATCGTCTACCACGAAACCCACAGAGAGAGTCAACGCCATTAAAGATAGGTTATCTAAAGAGAAACCCAACAGCAGCATGATCCCAAAGGTAGCTACCAAGGATAGGGGAACTGCCAAACTGGGAATAATTGTTGCTGATAGGTTGCGAAGGAATAAAAATATTACCAAGACAACTAAGGCGATGGTCAGTAGCAGAGTAAACTGGACATCATCCACCGATTCTCGAATTACTTGCGATCGGTCATACAGGATTTCCATGTTCACAGCAGCCGGAATTTGTTTGCGAAAATCTGGTAGTAGCTTCTTAATTGCTTCCACTACAGCAACGGTATTAGTTCCTGGCTGCTTTTGAATTGCCAATACCATCGCCCTCACACCAGCATTTTTCTTTGGTTCTTTCTCTCCCTTATCAGGAAAAAACCAACTCGCTATCTTATCGTTCTCCACACTA
Source organism: Nostoc sp. MS1 (assembly GCF_019976755.1). Taxonomy (NCBI): domain Bacteria; kingdom Bacillati; phylum Cyanobacteriota; class Cyanophyceae; order Nostocales; family Nostocaceae; genus Nostoc; species Nostoc sp. MS1. The sequence continues at coordinate 2,309,093 of NZ_AP023441.1, read as the reverse complement.
TCCAGAACTTGGGCTATTTCTCCTAACAGCACTGGCGCACCATTGCGATAAGTGACAACTAAGGAACGATAGCTGGCGGCATCATTTAATTGCCCATTGGCTTGGATGGTAAAATTTTGTTTACTACCGTACAGTGTACCAGTTGGTAGGTTGACGTTACCTTGAGCGATCGCTGTCGCTACTTCATCTACACCTATACCTTTGGCACTAAGAGATTCTGGATCTAATTGCACCCTGACTGCGTACTTTTGAGAACCATATACCTGCACCTGCGCCACCCCATCCACCATCGATAGGCGCTGTGCCAATAGAGTTTCTGCATATTTATCTACGGTTGATAGGGGCAGAATCTCGGAATTAAGCGAGATGTAGAGGATTGGTTGGTCTGCTGGGTTTACCTTGCGATAAGATGGGGGGTTAGGCATATTTGTCGGCAACTGCTTGGCCGCCTTGGATATTGCCGCCTGTACATCCTGTGCCGCCCCATCTATCTGCCGACTCAGGTCGAATTGCAAGGTAATTTGTGTAGTTCCCAAGGAACTGGTCGAGTTCATGGAACTCAAGCCGGCTATGCTGGAAAATTGCTGTTCTAGGGGTGTAGCCACGGAAGAAGCCATTGTTTCCGGGTTGGCTCCTGGTAGATTAGCCGTTACCTGAATTGAGGGAAAATCTACATTGGGCAGGTCGCTGACGGGTAACATGGTGTAACTCATCAGCCCAAATATCAACACCCCAACCATGACTAATACCGTCATGACTGGGCGACGGATAAATATTTCGGAAATGTTCATGATTACTTCCTAGTTCCTACTGCTGGTTTTACCTGCACCGTAGCCCCTGGTACTAGATTGAATTGCCCATCTATAACCACTTGTTCACCCGCTTTTAATCCCTGTTGGATAACTGTTTCACTGCCAACAGTGTCACCTACAGTCACAGGACGCATTTCGGCGATTTTGTTGGGTTTGACTACGTAAACAAACTGTCCTTTTTGTCCTGGCTGCACGGCTGGGGCGGGTACAGTAATTGCACTGGGTTGCTCAGTTAATTTTAAGACTACGTTGACGAATTGCCCTGGAACTAGGCGATCGCTATCATTAGTAAAGGTGGCTTTAATTTGAATAGTGCCTGTTTGGGGATTCACACCACTATCGACAAAACTCAGTTCCCCTTTGACTGGTTTGCCTCTATCTTTACTCGGTAAAGCATCTACTTCTAGTTTGTGGTCAGCACTGTATTTCTTTAGGTCTGGTAACAACCTTTGGGGAAGAGAAAATGTGACATAAATCGGCCGAATCTGGCTAATAGTAATGAGAGGATCGTCGGCATCGGCTTTGACTAAATTGCCTTGGTTCACCTTTAAGCTACCAGTACGCCCGTTAATAGGGGAGTAAATAGAAGCATAGGATAGCTGGACTTTAGCATTATCTATGGCGGCTTGGTCTGCGGCTACCAATGCTTTGGCATTTTCCACATCTGCTTGGGCAGCCGCAACACCAGCTTTGGCAGTTTCCACATCGGCTTGGGCGGCGACAACCGCAGCTTGAGCGTTACTTACACCGCTTTGGCTGGATGAAACTGTTGCTTGTTGAGCATTAGCTGTGGTTTGATACTGTTCTGCTTGCTCCTTACTAATTGCCCCTTCTTTCAGCAAACTGGCATAGCGTTGAGCCTGGACGTTGGCGTTAGTATATTGAGCTACATCCTTAGTAACGTCGGCTTGTGCTTGTTTGACTTGGGCTTGGGCTTTCTCCACATTGGCTTGTGCTTGCCGTACCTGCGCTTGCGCTTTGGCTAAATTAGCTTGTGCTTGTTGTACTTGCGCCACATCTTTGGCTTTGTTGGCTTGAGCCTGCATGAGTGCAGCTTGCAGGGAGCGAGAATCAATGGTAAACAGTAAATCGCCTTTCTTGACGTTTTGTCCTTGGCGAAAGTACACACCCATGAGTTGCCCCCCAACTTTAGACTTGACATCTACTGTAGAATATGCTTCTACTGTGCCTGTAGCTTGTACAAGTAGGGGAACTGTCTTTTGTACGGCACTAGCGACTACCACAGGTATAGGTCGTTTTTTAGCAGTGTCTTTTCCATTGGATTGTGCTTCAGAAGCTGCACAAGCAGTACATAAGTAACCTAGCCCTAGCATTAGTAGCCAGAATTTACTACCAGAAAGCGGATGTTGGGCGAGTTTCAAAAAAGCCTTGCGCGTTTGCATATAAACTAAACAACTAATATCAATTAGATTTGGATCAAGACGGCGTTTAGCTATTTATCACCCAGGCGAACACCTATGGCGGATGCTTGCGCCATTGCTTTTTTCTCAGACAGATGTGGTTAATTATGCTTGAGTAACCATTATTGTTAGTCAGCCTAACAATTAGAATGCTAATAATTTCGTAATTATAATACTACAAAGCCTAAAAAATCACCTTTTAGTCAGAAAAATCTACCCAAAGAGATGGAATTATTTCAGATTGGGAATCAAGGTATAAATATTGGGCAATCCCCACCTAAAACAGTACGATTGTTCTACTATTACCATAGGAAAAATAGTATTATTAAAAACTGTTTCGCGCTGCCTCACTTTATCACTTGGTCTATATGTCAGATAATAAGTTAGCCGCATCCTTAAATGGACATCTTCCCTACACTAATCACAACAGCCAGAATACCATTAGGATTCGGGGTGCGAGACAGCATAATCTGAAGAATATTGACTTGGAGTTGCCACGCGATCGCCTGATTGTGTTTACTGGTGTATCAGGGTCGGGTAAATCTTCTCTGGCATTTGATACGATTTTCGCTGAAGGTCAACGGCGTTATGTGGAATCTCTTAGCGCCTACGCCAGACAATTTTTAGGACAATTAGATAAACCTGATGTAGAAGCCATTGAGGGTTTAAGTCCCGCAATTTCCATTGATCAGAAATCTACATCTCATAACCCCCGTTCCACAGTGGGAACGGTGACAGAAATTTACGACTATCTGCGACTGTTGTTTGGTCGGGCTGGTGAACCCCATTGTCCCATATGCGATCGCTGTATTGCACCCCAAACTATCGATGAGATGGTTGATAGAATTATGGAACTACCAGACCGGACAAAGTTCCAAATTCTCGCGCCTGTGGTGCGGGGTAAGAAAGGAACTCATCGCAAGACGTTATCTAGTTTGGCTTCCCAAGGTTTTGTCCGGGTGCGGGTTAATGGCGAAGTCCGGGAACTGTCCGATTCGATTGAGTTGGATAAAAATATTACCCATACAATTGAAGTAGTCATTGACCGCTTGGTGAAAAAAGACGGTCTACAAGAACGTTTAGTAGACTCTTTATCTACGTGCTTAAAGCAGTCTAGTGGTATTGCAAACATCCTGATTAGTCCAGCTTCCGACAACCCAGAAGCAAAAGAAGAAGAATTAGTCTTTTCCGAAAACTTCGCCTGTCCTGAACATGGTGCGGTAATGGAGGAGTTATCACCGCGCTTGTTCTCCTTTAACTCCCCCTACGGCGCTTGTCCCAACTGTCACGGTCTTGGAACTTTACGCAGATTTTCGCCAGAGTTGGTAATACCTGACCCTGATGCACCAGTATACGCGGCGATCGCACCTTGGTCAGAAAAAGAAAATTCCTATTATTTAGAACTACTATACAGTTTGGGACAGACTCATAATTTTGAGTTGCAAATTCAGTGGCATAAGCTGACACCAGAACAACAGCAAATCATTTTGTATGGGGAGAAACCGGAAGGGAAAGATAACCAAAAGACACCCCAGTTTAAAGGTGTACTGCCAATTTTACAACGCCAATATGAGGGCGGTTCAGAATTAGTTAAGCAGAAATTAGAGCAATATTTAATCGACCAACCTTGTGAAGTGTGCAAGGGAAAACGGCTAAAACCAGAAGCTCTGTCTGTGAAGTTAGGACAATATAATATATTAGATTTAACTGGAGTATCGATTCGGGATTGCCGGGAGAGAACAGAGCAGTTAAAAATGAGCGATCGGCAGATGAAAATTGCCGATTTAGTTTTGCGAGAAGTTAAAGCTAGATTGCAATTTTTGTTAGATGTCGGCTTAGATTATCTTACCTTAGACCGGGCAGCCATGACCCTTTCTGGTGGGGAAGCCCAACGTATCCGCCTCGCCACACAAATTGGTTCCGGCTTAACAGGAGTTCTCTACGTTTTAGATGAACCAAGCATTGGTTTACATCAAAGAGATAACGGCAGATTGTTAAAAACTTTAATCAAATTACGCGATTTAGGTAATACCTTAATCGTAGTCGAACACGATGAAGAAACAATCCGTGCCGCCGATTACTTAGTTGATATTGGCCCCGGTGCAGGTATTCACGGCGGTAATATTATTTCTCAAGGTGGTTTAGAGGATTTATTAGCAGCAGAAAAATCTCTGACTGGTGCATACTTATCAGGACGCAGGGTCATCCATACACCAGCAGAACGCAGAGAAGGTAATGGTCGTAGTCTAATAATTAAAAATGCCTATCGCAACAATCTAAGAAATATCGATGTCGAAATTCCTTTAGGTAAACTTGTAGCGGTAACAGGTGTTTCTGGTTCTGGGAAATCAACATTAATTAACGAATTACTTTACCCATCACTACAACATCATCTCACTAAAAAAGTTCCATTACCTAAAGATTTAGATAAAATTCAAGGTTTAAATGCAGTTGATAAAGCCATTGTCATCGACCAGTCACCCATCGGCCGCACACCACGTTCTAACCCTGCAACTTACACAGGTGTTTTTGATGTTATTCGGGATGTATTTTCGCAAACAATAGAAGCCAAAGCCAGAGGTTACAAACCCGGACAATTTTCTTTCAACGTTAAAGGCGGACGCTGTGAAGGTTGTAGCGGACAGGGTGTAAATGTCATTGAAATGAACTTTCTCCCTGATGTTTACGTACAGTGCGAAGTTTGTAAAGGTGCAAGATACAACCGCGAAACCTTGCAAGTGAAATATAAGGATAAATCTATTTCTGACGTTCTCAACATGACTGTTGAGGAGAGTTTAGATTTCTTCCAAAACATTCCCAAAGCTGTGACAAGGTTGCAAACCTTATTTGATGTCGGCTTGGGTTACGTCCAGCTTGGACAACCTGCAACTACATTATCTGGTGGTGAAGCGCAACGGGTGAAATTAGCCACAGAATTATCTCGCCGCGCTACAGGTAAGACACTATATTTAATCGATGAACCCACGACAGGCTTATCGTTTTATGATGTCCATAAGTTATTAGATGTGTTGCAAAGATTGGTGGATAAGGGTAACTCAATTTTAGTAATTGAACACAACTTGGATGTGATTCGTTGTGCTGATTGGGTGATAGATTTGGGGCCAGACGGTGGCGATAAGGGAGGAGAAATTATTGCAGTTGGGACACCAGAAGAAGTTGCAAAAAATTCCCGTTCTTATACTGGGCAATATTTGCAGCAGGTATTACAACAATATCCGGCGGCGGTAAATTAATCTTCGTCTAAATAAAGATAAGAGCGTGCATGAGTGATAGTCAAATAAAAACCTTTGCCGAAAATGAATATTCAAGAAATTGAGTTTCGAGAAAATTCTGATCTTCCACCTGAACAAGTTATTTACCTTTATAGCCAGTGTGGTTGGTCATCTGCCAAAAAACCAGAGAAGTTGTTATTCGCCTTATCCAACAGTGAAATTGTGATTTCTGCATGGTATAAAGATATTCTTGTAGGTTTAGGAAATGCTATTTCAGATGGGGCGCTTGTAGTTTACTATCCTCATTTATTGGTACTACCTGCGTATCAACGTTGTGGTATTGGGCGTGAAATTATTCATCGCTTAAAACAGAAATACTCATATTTTCATCAACAAATTCTACTTTCTGTTGATAATGCTACTTCATTTTATGAGAAAGTAGGTTTTCGTTTAGCTGATAATGTTAAGCCGATGTGGATATATGATAATTTCGATATTTAGTTAAAAAATATAGTAAAGGTGTTCAACTTTCAAAACATTCAAGTTACCAAATAATATTTATCCCAGATGTAGTTATCTTGGAGTCTCGACTAATTAAGGGTAAACCCAAATGCTTGGCGGTAGCTACAATAATTCTGTCAGGCATATCAGGAACAATATCTCGTGGTATTGTTGCCAATGCTGTGACTACCTCATCTGTAAGATTCGCCAGAATTAACCCACTATTGTTAGCTATTAACGCAGCATCTAGCTGAGTCTTCATTTGTGCTGATATACGCCCTTTCTCTTGCAAATAAACAATTTCTACAAGACAAATCGTAGGAATATAAATAACAATTTCACCGCGATCGCATCTTTCAAAAGCTTGGTTAGCAGCATAGCTAAGTTTCTGGCTATCTTCTAGATACCAAATCAAAGCATGGGTATCAGTTACTAAATCAGACATTAAAAATCATCGCGGGGGAAGTTTGACCACATTTGCTGTCTGATTTCAGCAATATCTGATTCTGTTACTTGATTACCCTTCCACAATCCTCTTAAGGAAATTCGCTGTTTTGGCTGAACCGTTATCAACTCTTTTTCAATTTGAGGTGCAACTTGTTCAATTAAGCGTATCTTATCTACTAATGAAAGTTGCTTCACCAATTTAAGAGCATCTTCTAGTGTTACTGCTTTCTCCATTATTCCTGACCTTAGCCCTGATTAAAAGCTTATCATTACTACTTAAAGCTTGTTTATGATCCGATTTAAACTAAGTATCACTGCCTTACTTAATCCATACTAACGGTTGCTCAGAAGATGCGATCGCCTAGAATCAAGTTTTTTCATGTTGATGTAGGTTTATTTAGAGAAAGCGATCGCATCTTCACCTGTTTGCCAATTTCTGCACAAAATCACTATGTTCAGGTGAATTTAACCCTAACTGCAATACTTTCAATACCTGCGCCATCTGATTATTCAGCAATGCTTCTACTGCTAACCACAAACCTGGAAATACTTGAGAGCGAATAATACCATCTGCATCAGGAGATAGCAATCGATAGTCACCATCAATCACGTAAAACCATTCCAGTTGATTCTCGTAAGATTGCCAGATTACATACTCCAGCACCCCGTTACGGCGGTAAACCTGCTTTTTGCTACCCCTATCAATTGCAGCACTACTTGCGGCTATTTCGACAATTAACTCAGGCGCACCTTCAATATAACCATCGTCACTCAATCGAGTCTGTCCGCCTGCATCTGGTTCAATGAATAATACTGCATCCGGTTGTGGTTCGTTATCCAAATCAAGCCTCACAGTTGGGGCATCACTTAAGTCAACACCAGGAGTTAATGATTGGTAGACTCCTAACCAAGTTATTACTCGACTATGGGGTTTACCATGCTGTTGATGTCTTAAGGGTGAAGCCACGTAAACGATTCCTTCAATCAGTTCGGCTTTTTTGGCATGGGTATCAGCAGCATAAAGCCGTTCAAACTCGGGACGAGTTAGGCGATCGCCACTTTGAAGCGGGGGTAGATGTTCTTGGGGTGAATTGGCTTGTGTTTGCGGTGAGTATTCTCTAACCATTTACCCATCCTAGAAAAGAGCGATCGCTTGATCTAAATAAACCTGCTTCAATATGAAAAAACTTTTCTAAACCTTCTGCTTGTTCATGAGTAAGTTTTGTCTTACCACTCATAAATTTCTGCACAATCTCATTGTAACTTCATATCAGCATGACGTATATTCATACATTCACGTAGCCATGCCACAGCAATATTAAATCAGACTAAGCCTCAGCCTTATCATTACCTTGTGGCGGCAATGGTTTAACTACAACCCTACCATTTTCCACCACAGTACAAGTTTTGTCTACACTTTCAGGGTGGTTAACGGAATCATCCTGACATTGGTTTTGATACGATGTATTTTGCGTCTGTTGTTGGTTCAGAACAACTGCACAACTAGCGCAAGAAAAAGAAGACATATCAAGTAAATGGGTATATACATTTATTATCGCACACTCTAGCCCAAAGATGTGCGTTGTGCCACACTAGCTGATGTTCCATCCCGTGATGCTTCTATAAACCTGTAGTTTTGTTCGGGTACAGGATATCCAGCAGCACCAAAAGTTTCGCGGATGGCTTTATTCGTAGCAAAATAAACTTGCCAGTAATGTTCATTATGGCAATAAGGACGCACTGCTAGTAGTGGCCCTGCTAAGTTGAAGTCTAATATTTCTACATCTGGCACAGGATTATTTAATACATGAGGAATTTGGCTAATTCTTTCTTTTAATCGCCTAATTGCATCTTCATGATCAACACTATGATGAAGTTGCGCTTCTAAGTCTACGCGGCGGTAAGGATTGGCAGAAAAGTTTTGGATATTGTCAGCAAATATTTTATTATTACCAACAATTGTTCTGACATTATCTAATGTATTTATTGTTGTTGTAAATAATCCTATTTCTTCTACTATTCCAGTAACACCTGCGGCTGTGATGGTGTCGCCAACTGCAAATGGACGAAAAATAATCAAAAATGCACCAGCCGCAAAGTTAGCTAAAAGTCCACTCCAAGCTGCACCGATGGCTATACCCGCAGCCGCTAATAATGCAGCGAAGGAAGTAGTTTCTATGCCGAAAAAGCCCAGAATTGCTACAATTAAAACAATTCTTAGTAAAACGGCTGCTATATTCACAATATAGTTAATTAATGTCGGTTCGACTTGTCTACTACGAAAAGCGCGACGCAATAATTTTAAACCAAAATCAATTAACCATTGAGCAACAATCCAAAGGGCGATCGCGCCTAAAACTCTCAGCCCGAATTGGATTAAAAGAGCAAGAGCAACTTGACTAATTGCAGGTATATTCATCAGTTTTTCTCTATTTATTATGCTTTTTAGAAAAAACAGTCAGTTCAACAAAATATTTATTTTGTACTGACATAATATTGAGAATAAGCTGATAAACTCTCCTCCTTCTTAAGATAGGTTCTCTTTGTCTCTGTAGTGACTTTAAAACATAGAGAAACAGAGTCATACCAATTCACGAAATACATGATACACATGATAAATCTCTAATTCGTTTTCCCTGCTGCCTATGTGTATCAATATTAAAGTGAAACGGTATCACAGATAATAAATAGGGCTGGCTGAATAAGGGCGAAAGATAGCAGAATGAAGAGTTTCAGGGTCAGGAAAGAAAAATAAGGTGAAAAGAAAAAGGGTAAGATAAGTAAAAATCCTTGTAGCAAGTTGCGTTAAAATGTATCGAAGAGCGCAAAAGCAAGAAAAAGCAGCAGAAAACTTTGAACTACCCTTTGGGGGAAAACTAGCGTCAGATAACCGATGGGTAATCATGGCGAACATGATACCTTGGTCAAAATTTGAAGCAGAGTACGCAGAAATATTTTCAGCAAGAATGGGAGCGCCAGCCAAAACATTTAGAATGGCGTTGGGAGCATTAATAATTAAAGAAAAATTAGGAATAAGTGACAGAGAGACAGTAGAACAAATTCGGGAGAACCCGTATCTGCAATACTTTATAGGAATGTCAGCATATAGTAATGAATCTGCATTTGACCCGTCAATGCTAGTTCATTTTAGAGAAAGGATAGATATAGAATTAGTCAATAAAATCAATCAAGAAATAGTCAGGAAGATGTTAGAAAATAAACAGGAGGTAGAAGTAAGAGCAAAAAAGCCAGAGGTCGAGGATTCAAAAAGTAAGCCAGCCAATAGAGGAAAATTAATATTAGATGCTAGTTGTGCGCCAGCAGACATAAGTTATCCGACAGATTTAGGATTATTAAATCAAGCCAGAAAGCAAACAGAAACAATCATAGATACATTATATAAGTCCTTATTAGTAAGAAATATCAACAAACCAAGAACCTACAGAAACAAAGCAAGAAAGGATTATTTAGCAGTAGCCAAGAAAAGAAAACCAACAGTTAAAGAAAGAAGGAAAGCTATCAGAAAGCAACTGCAATATATCAACAGAAATTTAACTCATATTCAGCAGCTAATAAATTTAGGTGCGTCACTATTAAAACTGAGCAACAGTCAATATAAGATGTTGCTAGTAGTAGCAGAAGTTTATCGTCAACAGTTATGGTTATATGAAAATCAAAAAATTAGTATACAAGACCGCATTGTCAGTTTAAACCAACCACACATTCGTCCGATTATCCGAGGTAAAGCCGGGAGAACAGTAGAGTTTGGGGCTAAGTTTTCAGCTAGTTACTATGATGGCTATGTATTTTTAGACCATATTAGTTGGGACAACTTTAACGAATCAGGAGACTTAAAATCACAAGTAGAAGCATACAAAAACTACACCGGATATTATCCTGAATCAGTTCATGTTGATAAGATTTATCGGACGAGGGAGAATCGAGCTTGGTGTCAAGAAAGGGGAATTAGAATTAGTGGCCCACCACTAGGTAGACCCCCCCAAAATGTCAGCCCTGAAAAGAAGAAACAAGCCGCTTATGACGAAAGGATTCGTAATTGTATTGAGGGCAAGTTTGGACAAGGTAAACGAAGATTTAGCCTTGGTAGAGTTATGGCTAAACTTCCTCATACTTCTTTCACCGCTATTGCCATAACTTTTTTAGTTATGAATCTTTCTACTCTGCTATTACGGCTTTTTTGTGTATTTTTTTGCCTATTTTTCAAAACTGAGTCTTTTTTTACTTCTTCTATTATCGAAACTGATATTTCATTAAACCTTAAACAACAAAAACTTATCTTTTTTCTGGACTGACTACTTAATCAATTTTTCTCTTCCTTTGAAATGACTTTTTCAGCAAGCCCTAAATAGTAAAAAGGTAAGTCATGGAATGACTTACCTTTTTGTAAATTATTAGTTGATTTTTGAGAAAAATACGACAATTAAAAAGTAATTGCCTGATTATGAATTGATTACAGATGGAGGAATAACGGAACTTGTGCCATTTTCTGATGGAAAATTAAAGGCGTAACGTTGTTCAGGAATTGGATATCCAGCTTCACCAAAAGTTTCGCGGATGGCTTTATTTGTGTCGAAATACACTTGCCAATAATGTTCATTATTACAATACGGACGCACAGCTAATACTGGCCCTGCCAAAGTAAAAGTAAGAATTTCTACATCTGGTGCTGGGTTAGTAACTACATTGGGAATTTGACTAATTCTGGCTTTTAAAAGTGAGATCGCCTGATTATGATCAACATCATGATGTAGTTGTGCCAGCAAATCAACGCGCCGGAAAGGATTAGCCGAGAAATTCTGGATATTATCAGCAAATATTTTGTTATTCGCCACAATTGTTAACACATTATCAGGCGTAGTAATATCCGTGGTAAACAATCCTATTTCTGTAACTGTTCCTGTCACTCCGGCGGCGGTAATAAAATCACCGACTTTGAAAGGACGGAAAATAATTAAAAACGCGCCAGCCGCAAAGTTAGCCAGAAGTCCGCCCCATGCTGCACCAATAGCTACACCGGCTGCTGCTAATAATGCTGCAAAAGAAGTTGTTTCTACACCAAAAAAGCCGAGAATGGCTACAATTAGCACAATTCTCAAGGTGACAGAAATAATATTTAATACATAATTAATCAGCGTTGGCTCAATATTCTGGCTGCGAAAACTACGGCGTATTAACTTGATGGCAAAATCAATTAACTTTTGTGCAATAATCCACAGAGCTATCGCACCTATTACTTTTAGCCCAAACTGGGTTAAAAGTGCCAAGGCAACTTGACCGATTTCTTGAAATTTCATAACTTTATCTTATTTCGGTGTTTATCAAACAAGATAATAGAAATTTCCTCAAAATCTCGTATAAATATTTTTTTTTAATCTTTAGTATTACTGAAGGGAGTAGGGAGTGGACAGTGGAAGTAACCTCTCAACTGTCAACTTTCAACTGTCCACTGTCAACTTTCTCCTTCAATTCCGCGCTTGTGGGCTAGGAATAGTCACATCAATTGGTGTTACCTGGGCGGCTAACTGAGTTAACGGTGGCTGAATAGCAGTTTGATTTCCTACTACCAAAGTTACGAAATTATCTGGTTTGAGGTATTGCTTGGCTACTCTCTGCACATCGGCGGCTGTGGTTGCGGCTACAGCTTTTTGATAGCGAAAGAGAAAATCTGCGGGATAACCATAATACTCATAGCGCATTAACCGCGATAAAGTTTGGGCGGGGTCTTGAAAGTTGAATACAAAAGAATTAAGTGTAGACTCTCTAGCACGGGCTAATTCTTCTGCTGTTACTGGTTGGGACTGGATACGCTTAATCTCGGCTTGTAAGGCTTTGACAAACTGCACGGTAGCATCAGAACGGGTTTGTCCACCAGCAATAAACATTCCCGGATAGTCAAAGCGTGGACTCCATGAACCATATACAGAGTAGGCTAAACCTTGACGCGATCGCACTTCATTAAATAAGCGTCCACCAAAGCCATTTAACACGCCGTTCAATACATCTAAGGCTGCATAATCTGGATTATTGAATTGGCCACCCAAATGCCCAATTAATACACTACTTTGGGTAAGTTGGGGTTGGTTGACGAAAAATACTCCGCCTTTATTGACTGAGGATGCCTCTGGTACAGTTGGTTTAGTGAATTTGGGATTACGCACCCAATTACCTAACTTAGCTTGAATAAGCGATCGCATTTTTTGCGGTTCAAAATCCCCCACAATCCCCAAAATCATATTATTGGGGTGGAAATACTTTTGATGGAACTGTACCAAGTCTTCACGGGCGATCGCATCTACTGTGGCATATTCTGTAATCCGTGCATAGGGGCTATCATTGCCATAAATCAACTTACGAAATTCTCTACTTGCTATATCATCGGGGTCATCATTTCGCCGGGCAATCCCCCCCTTAGCTTGAGTTTTCACTAAATCTAGTTTTTCTTGGGCAAATACTGGTTCTCGCAGAACTTCTGCAAACAACCCAAACACTGTTTCGGTATCTTCAGTTAATGAGTCAAAACTAGCACTACCTGAAGCTTCACCAATACTCACTTCTACAGATGCGGCTCGTTGCTCTAATATTTGATTGAGATCATCGCCTGAACGCTGTTTAGTGCCACCAGTCCGCATGACTACGCCTGTTAAAGCAGCCAACCCCACCTTATCTGCTGGTTCCCAGCGACTCCCAGTCCGTACCATTGCTGTACCACCGATTAAAGGTAGTTCATGATCCTCCATCAAATACACAACCAAGCCATTTTGCAGCACAAACCGTTCGTACTTGGGTAACTTAATCTCAGGTAAAGGTGCAAACTGCAACTGGGTGTAGTGTTTGGCTGCTGCTGTCGCCGAGAGGGAAAAGTTAAAAGTGACAGTCAAAAAAGCAAAAACAGCCACTAAGCCATAAATCAATCTCTTACCTTTACCCATTTTGAATTGTTTAAGCCTCTGCATATCTGTTGCTTATCTCCTAATCTCTGCGGTGTATTGTTTATGCTTTCTTAGGCAACAACTTGCCAACTGTTCGATTTTCTGGTGTAAAAGTTGCCTTTGCCACTCGTTGGATATCCGCAGGAGTCACAGCAATAATTTCATCTAATTGCTTAAACAAATTCCGCCAAGAACCAGTTTTTACTTCAAATTCTAAAAGTTGTTGTGCCATGCCCATATTAGAATCAAGGCTGCGTACCAATCCTGCCCTAGCTTGTGTTTTTACCCTTTCTAACTCAGTAGCCGAGACTGGTTCCGTTTTCAGCTTGTCAATTTCTTGACCTAAAGCTACCGCTAACTCATCAACTGTATGACCGGGAGATGTGCGAGCATAAAATAGCATCAGGTTGGGATATTTATCACCTGGGAAACCACTAAAACCTTGAGCATTTAAGGCTAAACGCTTTTGCTCAACTAAAGACTTATACAGCCGTGATGTGCGCCCATTACTTAACAAAGCACCAATAATTTCATACGCAGCATTATCAGGATGTGTGATTGCTGGGCGGTGATAACCTTCAAAATACCAAGGTTGAGAAGGTAATTCTACAGTCACTTCTCTGGTTTGAGTCTGCTGTGGTTCGATTTTTATTTTTGACTGTGGTTTAGGTGCGGCTTTATAACGTCCAAAGTAGGTTTGTGCTAGTTTTTTTACCTCAGTTGGGTTGACATCTCCAACAACAGCAATAGTGATATTACTAGGTACGTAGTAAGTCGCAAAAAACTTTTGTACATCCTCTGGCGTGAGGTTACGAATGTCTTGGTCGTAACCAATGACAGGTCGTCTATAAGGATGAACTTTGTAAGCGGTATCGATAAATTTCTCCACCATCAAGCCGACAGGTGAATTTTCCACCCGCATTCGTCGTTCTTCTAAAATTACATCTTTTTCTTTATAAAATTCCCGGCGAATTACAGGGTCAAGAAATCGGTCTGATTCTAGAGACATCCAAAGTTCCAACTTATTGGAGGGAAAGCTGTAAAAGTAACGTGTCGCCTCTGTGGTAGTAGTAGCGTTTAAACCTACACCCCCAGCTTGTTCGACAATTTGTCCTAGTTCATTTTGCTTGACTAATTTAGCTGCTTGTGATTCTACTTCCTTAAAAGTCGCTTGCAACCTAGCAACATCATCTTGCTTACCATTGGCTTTTGCGGCTCTAATTTGTGTGTCTAACTGTTCTAAACGCTCAAGTAAAGGTTTTTCTGCTTGATAGTTAACCGTACCGATGCGTGTAGTGCCTTTGAACGCCAAATGCTCTAGAAAGTGAGCCACACCTGTTTTTCCATCTGGTTCATCCACACCGCCGACATTAGCGTAGGTGAGAAAAGAAACTACAGGTGCTTGATGGCGTTCTAAGACAATAAACTTCATACCATTATCTAATCGGAACTCCGTCAACTCCTTAATTACTCGATCTAAATAAGGTTGAATCGAAGTTTGAACTTTTGAAGTTGGTGTTTTACTGGGTTGGAGAGTAGTTGGCGTTTGTGCTAACGCGATTTTTGGTGTCCACCCCCACCAAAGAACGACCGTTACTAACAAAATTGCCAACAGCCGCCGGGATATTGAACGACTAGATTGATTCATAAGCAACAAATAAAAGAGATTTTCACTACCTTAGCAGCAGGTCAACCAACAATGAGAGCGTTAATCTTGTATTAAGCTTTCTGTGCTTTTTGCCCCTGACAGTAGACAATAATGCTACAAGTAATGTTTCGGAGATTTTACAATAACTAATATGCGAGTTTTTAATTCTTCTCCACCTTCCGAGGCGCAGACACGCTCGCGCATTTTACAAGCCGCGCTGAAGTTATTTGCCGCTCAAGGCTTTGATGGTACTACTACCCGTGATTTAGCACAAGCAGCCGGCGTAGCGGAAGGGACTTTATTTCGTCATTTTCCTAACAAAAAAGCGATTTTGGTAGAAGTCGCAACGGGTGGTTGGATAGATATCCTCACAGATTTGCTCACCGAATTGAGCGAAATGGGCAGTTATAAGGCTGTTGCTCAGGTAATGCGCCGCAGGATGTGGAATTTGCACAAAAATGCCGATCTAATGAAGGTTTGCTTCATGGAAGTGCAATTCCACCCAGACTTGCGCGATCGCATCCAAACAGAAGTTATCGTGAAAATGACCGATGTTGCCGAAGCCTTCTTCCAAACTGCTATGGATAAAGGCATTTATCGCCAAATGGATGCAAATTTAGTCGCTAAAGTTTTCCTGGGAATGTTTGCGATCGCTGGTTTCTCTAACAATACTCTCATGCAGCCAGACGCTTCACCCCAACAAATGCAGCAAATGGCAGAAGGTCTTGCGGATATCTTCCTTAACGGCGTATTGGCGAAAGATTAAGGTGGAATCACCTGTTGACTGTTGACTGTTGACTAACAACCAATGACCATTTTCGCTTGTTGACTCCATTGCTGCACTAACTCAATGGCTGGACACAAATCACGGCGCTGCATAGTTGCCACCTGCAAGCGCAAAATTTGCTTGTGCAATCTATGAGTGGGAATTTCCGCTAACTGCACCACAGAAATAACGCCAGCGTGGAGTAACAGCCCACAATATTGTGTTCCGACACTAGGAATCCTGGCTAAATCTGCTAAGGCTATCCATTTGTTTACATACTGAATATGCACCTGTAATTTATTAGCCAAAGCGAGCCTAGATTCTAAAGTTTTACCTTGTTTGCATAGTCCAGTTGTAGTTTTAATCCCACAATTTTGCAGTTGGGATTGTTCTTCATGGCTTAATCCGGGTAACTGATCAATTGGCCAGTCACAACCAGAAATAGTTGTATTTTTAGTAGGCATCAGGAATAGAGTATAAGTTTATTTATCTATTCTGCCTCTTAATTTTGAAAACGCATGGGTTATACCAATTCAAAAAATCTTTGCAACACATCCATTATCTGTAGAGGCGTACAGATTTGCGCCCCTACAGAAAGTATTTATAGATCAAAATCGAGCTTAGATAAAATCAGGTTTAATCTTGACTTCAACCTATTCTATTCAATTACTTGATTTAATTTCATCGTACTTGGCACGTACTTCTTTTATATCTTGCCACATTAACCATTTGGGACTGCCTTGTTCTTTAGAAGGGTTACGTAATAAGTAAGATGGATGGAAAATCGGCATACATAAACGTCCTTCCCACTCTATCCACTGACCACGAATCTTGGTAATGGCGCGTTTATCACCAGTCAGTCCTTTGACAGATGTTGCACCTGTTAATAAGATAATTTTCGGATCAACAAGGCGTATCTGTTCTAGTAAATATGGTAAACAAGCAGCCATTTCATTAGGAGTAGGAACCCGGTTGTTTGGTGGACGACATTTATTAATATTGGCAATATATACATCTTGTTCCGTGGTCAAGTTGACTGAAGCTAGAATTTTTTCTAGCAACTGACCTGATCTGCCGACAAATGGTAGACCTGTTTCGTCCTCATTTTGACCAGGTGCTTCTCCTACAACCATGATGGGTGCTTTCAGATTACCCCGTCCCACAACAGCATGAGTACGGGTACTGCCCAATTCACAACGCTGGCACTGATTACAGTGTTGGGCTAACTCGGTCAAATTTGTATAGGTTCCGGGGGGAACGGGAATTTTGGCATCTGTGGGAATCAGCTCTTTTTGGTCAGAGTTTGAATCTTCGTTAAAGAGACTGAGTTGAATTTCGCTACTCATGAAAATCTGGATAATTGGCACAGTAGCAGTCAATGTCTGAGGTAATAGGCAGTAGTTTGTGTATGATATTTCTCAGACAAATATTGTTACTGAACACTGATATTGATTAGATTTTTATTGTATCAGTGAATTTGGGGAGTAATACAGCAAGATGAAGTTGATACCGAGTCGCAGCCAAAGATAGTAACTTGGGCTGCGAGTTGGGAGTAGGGAATAGGGAGTAGGAATATTATGCTTGAACGCAACTTAGTATGAGTTATATACTCTAAATGTGTTGGCTTTACCCACTCAACCAACTAATTCTAGCTATGAGGTAACATTAACTTTCTGCTCTGACTCCAGAAACCGATTATCTAAATTTGTTTGTGATATTGAAGTAATTAGCTGAGTTATTTGTTGTAATTTTGCCGCTACTACCCCACTCTTGAGTAATTCCTCCGCCTGAGCAATACCCGATCGCATATCCGCACAAATTCCACAGCGCCACAGGTAAAACCCACCATTCCACAAGGCTGTTTGCTGTAACTCATTAGTATTCCCAGCAAAAACATCTTGTATTTGAGTTAGCAATTCTTCAGTGCTACCCAAAGGTACATTTTTGTTAGTAAAGCCGTAATCATGGGCTAAAAGAAAAACTCTTTCTAGCTCCGGGGATGCTGAAGATAAACTAATGATAGCTGTGCGATCGCGTGGTAAATCACAACTGCCTTCTAATCCCTTCACCAAGGTAAATTTATTTACCCCCCGCAGTTGTAATGCTACCTGGAACATTCCTTCTGTAGGTGGATGAACATATCCAGCAATTACATGAGCATCACCAGCATAAGGACACCAAATCAATTCCATTGTGGCGAATGGTGGACGCTTGCCGAGTTGGTCACGGTATTCCCAGATAGTATTATTTAAAGGAAAGTGTTGTGGTGTATAGACAAAGCCAATTCCAGTTTGTGCAAAGACTGATTGAGCTTGTTCTAATGACAAGGTAGACCAGTTTACTCCTAATCCTTGCCAGATTTCTATTAATGGTAAACCGTATTTGGTTGGTAAGCGATCGCCTCCGTGCATTACCACTGGTTGTCCCACGGCTGACAGTAATAACGCTGTTATCGGGCTGATGGGTGCAGTGCGTGTCCTACCATCATAAGGTATACCAAAAACTATCGGTGGATTTGGGGAGGCGATTGGTTTTAGTTTTGGCCCCAATTGGGCAAATGCGTCCAACATTCCTGCTAATTCTTCCCCAGTAGGACGTTTGATGCGGTGAGCAATTAAAAACGCGCCTATCTGGGCTGGTGTAGCCTCACCTAATAACATCATTTTAGTAGCGCTGAAAGCTTCAGCACGGGTTAAATTTTCTCCCGTGTGGTTACCACTTCCTACTTTTTTCAGCAAATCCCTGAATAAAATACTCATAAGTCACTAGTCATTAGTCAACAGTCAACAGTCAACAGTCAACCCTCCGGGTTCAGCAGTTCGGACTCGACGGGAACCGCCAAGACTCCGACTGCTTCACAGTCAACAGCTAAGAAAAAGGTTTTGAACTATAGACTATGGACTATGGACTATGGACTTTTGACTAATCATAACTTCACGATGCCGATCGCTGCTGCTCCATTAGTGGGGGAATATTTTCCCTAACTAGTTGCCAAAAATGTTTAATGGGGGGAATTTGTAACCGATCTTGAGTTGTCACCATAACTACGCGACGAGTCAAGCCAGAATTGTCTGGTAATGCGTTGTTAGCTAGGGGACGCACTGCTAAGGTGGGGTCAAGGCGTGCTTCTAATAATGCAGAAGTGGGGAGTAAGGCGATTAATTCTCCTTGGCGCACTACTCCCCGAAAAGCATCTAAGGTATTAACTTCTAAAGCTGCTTGTAGTGTGGCTTCTAGTCGCTCAAATTTGTCTTGGACTAGACGCTGCATCCCATAACCATCTTTAAAAACCACTTGAGGATAACGTATCAATTCTGACCAAGGTACACGCTCATATTGAGCTAAAGGATGATTGGCGGCAATTAAAACTTCTATCGCTTCATCATACAAAACTTCAACCACCATTTCCCTTGCAGTGGTAAGAAAGCGATTATTCATGACAATTGCTAAGTCTACTAAACCATCTTTGAGGACTTTCAGAGCGCGATCGCTTCCCAAAGATGTTACCCGCAATTGTACTTCAGGAAAATCACGGCAAAACTTTTGTAATACTGGTGGTAAATAAGAACCACAAAGAGAATGAATCGCAGCGATACACAACTCTGGCTGCTTCCCAGCGATTAAATCTGCTAACTCTTGTGTAGCCGTTTCCCACTCTTGACAAATTTTCCGGGCGCGGGGAAGTAAGCGTTCGCCGCCTAAAGTCAACTTAGCTTGATTCGTTCTGTGAAACAGTTCTACACCTAAATCTGCTTCTAGTGACTGAATTTGCCGACTGATAGTAGATTGGGTGACACCACATTTACCAGCAGCCTTTTGAAAGCTGCCGGTTTCTGCGATCGCCAAAAAAGCTTGCAACTGCTCTAGTCGCATTGGTATGTAGCCTGAATTACATTTATGGCATTGAATTAAAGTACCCGATTTCGTTCCATAATTTAGTAGATTTCGCTACATATTTGGTTATTAGTCATTAGTCATTAGTCATTAGTCCATAGTCAACAGTCTATATTCCGTAGTTATTCCTCCTGGGAGGGGCTAGGGGTGGGTTTCTCCCTTGTCTCCCCCCTCTTTTTACCTTCTAGAAAGTAAACGTAGTCCGCAATACGCCTACAGTTGTGGTGTCGTTTCTGCTGTCACCCTCTGGGTTGAAGAGAACAAATGCGCCTGGGGTGATGCTAATGTTATCGCTGACCTTGAAGCGATAATAGGCTTCCAAATGGTAAGGAGTAGCGCGAGTTTCACCATCTGGAGTCAGTCGAGCATCACCACTTGCATCTGTACGGTAAAGTGGCTGACCAAACAGAAGCCCCGCACTACTACCTGATTGCAATAAATCTCTAAAGTGAAGCCCTACCATCCAACTTGTAAAGGTCGTAGAAGCATTAACCCTGTTAGAAGAATCATCAACAAAGATAGCTGCACCGTAGCCAGACAAAGCAATCTTAGGAGAGAATCGCCAAGTAAGAGTACCACCTACAGAGTTGAGCTTGACTGGTATATCACTCGGCGAGCCAGGTAGAGCTAAAGCATTGATATCACTCCTAATTAGTCCTGTGCCTAAAATATTGATTTCGTGATAGCTGTTGGCATAGTTTAAACCAATATCAATGTCACGGGTGGGTTTAAAGGTTAACTGTGCTGCAATAACGCTACTACCACTGAATAAGCCACCTCCTAAAGGTGTGGTAGATATTCCCGATCCTGCTATTGCCTCATTTGGAGATTTTTGTGGCAAGTTGGCGTTAACGCTACCGTATAAGGCACGAAAATCTAAACTGGGAGAGAAAGTATAAATAAATCCCGCAGCCGATGCTAAACCAGTACCAGAAGTCCCACCAGAAACACGTAAGACAGGATTCAAATTGCCGAAGCGAGAAATTGATTCTTGTCCCTCACCAGAAAAAGGTGTAATTGCTGGAAAAGCATCTGATGTTTCCGCCGCAGTTCCCGCAAATAAGGTTAACTTATCTGCAACAGGGAAAATATACAGTAACTTGTACAGTTGTACACTATTCGCTCCTACTGGAGATAAGTCCTTAACGTTGAGACCTGGAAACTGTGGTTCAAAACTAGTACGAGCGCTACTAGCACTTAAAATAGGTGAAGCTAGTCCTAAACTTTGTTGTAAGCTACCACTACCATCGGCTCCACCTAAAAAGTTGTAGGCTTGCAAGCCTGTGATTAATGTATCTTTACCTGTAAAGCTAGTGGTGAGATTTAACCGCACTCTGTTTACTAGGATGATATTAGAATCATTCCTACCAGGAGCGCCGCCAGTAGCACCAATACCAGCGATAATTGCTTCACCATTGAGTTTTGTCGTAGTCGAAAACTGATTGGCTTCTAATTCTGTTGTCCGGGCTTCTAAAGCATCGACTCGACCCCGCAAAGTGGCTAATTCTGCCGCAAATTGTTCTTGTAGTTTTTGTAAGGTTGCTAAATCTTCTTTTCTGACTAAATCACCCGTTGCAGTAGCGATGAGTTCGTTGATTCTGTCTAGACAAGCATTTAAACCAGCCGCAAACTCATAACGAGTCATCGCTCGATTACCGCGATAGGTACGGTTGGGATAACCAGCGATACAACCATAGCGCTCAACTAAAGATTGTAGTGCTTGGAAAGCCCAATCAGTAGGCTGTACATCTGATAACTGCGATACGGATGTTACTTGTGCAAATTCATCTGATGTTGAATTTTGTGTTTGTGGCTGTTGATTGGTTGTATCAGACTCTTGTTTAACTACATTAGTTACTGGCAATTGTTGCTCATTAGCATCAGCTAAATTGGCTTCAGCAATAGCAGATTTTGGGGCAGTAATACTACTTTTTTCAACAGATTTATCTATTTCTAATAATGAATTAGTAGTGGCTTGTACAGGGAACAAACCATAAAATAACCATAAGAAAGCTGCTCCACCAGCAGAGGCTAGTAGATATTTTGCCATGATGACTCCAGATATATGTAATGTAGAAAAAATTTATGTCGATGTTTAAATATATTTGATAAGTAAATTTAAAGTGTAGTTAGGAAACTAATATTATTCACTTTAAATCTCAGGAATTTAATTCGCCGCATTAACTTATCAATACATAGATATTCATCGAGATATTTATCGCAAGGGTTAAATTCTAGTAAATACTATTTCGGGGGAAAAATCACATTAAAGCTTATTGATAAATCTTATAGCTCTTATATATTAAATAAAGCTATTACTTATGCAAAATTCTAGTGTTTGGTAGAAGACAAACACCACATCAATATGTATCGATTTTTTTGAGCCTTAATTTTGACTATCAGCTACGCTACATGGAACAGGCTCACAATCATTAAAGACTGTTAAGTCTGTTCTCTGTTCCCTACTCTATGCCAAAGAAGGGGTGAGTTTTTTAAGTGCAGCGATCGCATGTAGTCTGACAAACTCATCTGGATCTTCCTGCATCTGGTTTAATAGTTCTGTGGCTTGCGGACAACCCAACTGGCCCAAAGATAGAGCGATCGCACTTTTCACACTGTTAATTTTTGTCGCAGGATGTGGTGCTTGTAACATCTGTAAAATAATTTCTGTGGCTGGTGTTTTTAACTCCGGCTTTTGTACCCGTCCTAAAACAGTAACAATTTCTTGCCAAAGTGTTGCTGAGGTGAGTTGATTTAGTGCTTGTTGTAAATACTCCAGTCCTGTTAGTGACTCTAACCAATTCAAGGCGCGGATGATTTCTAGTTGTAATGTAATTGGTGTATGGGGCGATACCAATACTTGAAATAGGTGTTGGGCAGCATCATCACCCATCCGGGCAAGGGCAACGGCAGCTACACAGCAAACCTCAATATTAAAATCATAAAGATGTGGCTGTATTTTCCTAATCAAATCTAGTTGGGCAGATAATCCCGGACGATAACTTAAACCGATAATTGCAGCGCGTCTTACAGGTGCGGCTAAATCATTCAAAGCATTTAATAATACAGGTGCTACACGTTCATCGTGAAAACTACTGAGGGCTTCTAAAGCGGCGGCGCGGACTGCGGCTTGATGATCTTGCACCACAGTTAATAAAGGGTTGATAGTTTCTGTACGGCGGACGTAAGCCAGCGATCGCACTGCCAAAAGCCTGGTATTTTCATCTTTTAACAATTCGCTAAGTTTGGGAATAGCTACAGTTCCTAATTGTGCCAAAGAAGATGCTGCGATCGCCCTCAATTCCTCATTTTCATTTACCCGCAAAAATTCCACCAAAGGATTTATTACATCTGGATGGGAAAACTCGCCCAAAATTCTGGCAGCAAACCAGCGCAATTCATCCTCTGCTTCGTCATCTTCTAAAAGTTCAATCAAGGGATTGATGGCAATACTTCCCAAACTGATTAACACCTTGGTAATATCCCAGCGTTGTTGAAAATCGCCCATTTCCAACGCAGAAAGTGACAATTCTAAAAGATATTTTGGATCAGCTTCATCCTTCCCGACCAAAATCAGCTGTTGCAGATAGTGAATCAATGATGACCAATCACCTGCATAATAGGCTGCCTGTGCCTGCGCCAAAAGTTGACTGATATTATTCACAGTAATTTCAATTAAAAGGGAATGGGGAGTGGGGAGTAGGGAGTGGGATGGTAATTTCTGCTATTGCTTCCCGGCTGAAAGTGCTACGTAAAAAATACTAGCCTCTAGTCTCTAATCCCTAAACCCTAGTTGCTTAACTTTGTCTAACTACGACTGAACTACCCTCAATCTTGGCGGCGTAAGTTTTGAGTGGTTCTGTAGCTGGTTCTTTTTGAACTTTACCATCAATTCCAAATTCTGAGCCATGACATGGGCAAACAAATTTTTTGGCTTCGGCTTTCCATCCAACTGTGCAGCCTTTGTGGGTGCAGGCGGGGTTAACAGCAACAAGATTTTCTTTTGATGTACCGACTACCAACACCGGGCCAATGGGGGAATTTTCGTTTAGTAGTTGACCGGATTTATCTAAGTCTGTAACAGTACCAACTGTTTCCCAGCCTGTAGATTTTGCGGTGGATGTTGTCTGCCCAGAAGTACAAGCTGCGATCGCTACAGGTAAGCTACTCGCTATCAAACCCAAACCCACCCAATTAATAAAATCTCTACGTTTCATAGTTATTAGTTATTAGTTATTAGTCAATAGTCAAAAAGCAGGAGTTAATAATCATCGTCTCCTTCTGCTCCTCTGCTTCTCTGCTTCCTTGTCTCTCTCATCGCTCATGAAAAGACTAGGGAATTAAACTAGAGTCAGTAAAAATCTGTATGCAAGACGTAGCAATGGTTTGCAAGCATTTTGCACTACTTATTTAGTAAGTGTAATGCAGAAAACGCATATTAACTATTCGATTTAGGGATTATTACTATAATTTTGTAGCTACTTATACTATTTTACATGAAATCCCAACATAACCTTAGAAGTATCGAAATTGTTACATAAACATTCAAATAAACCTCTTGACAAATTGAGCCAATGTAAAAGATTACCTATAACTCCAACTGCATTCAATTAACTATAGGCGGCGTGCCGGTAATTGAAATAGCAAGAAAATTATTCTAAAACGCTCTTGAGTACAAGTAATTAAACCTAAATAAATATTTCATTATTAAACCCTCGTAGATTACCCAACAAACTACGGGCTGATTGATGTTGAGTAAATAGCTTCGCCAGTTTCAGATGATTTAGTAATTTATGAGAACCGGGTTATGACAGACACAGCAACTACCGCCAAAGCCAGTCTGAATAAGTTTGAGAAATTCAAAGCTGAAAAGGACGGACTGGCTATCAAGTTAGAAATAGATAAAATTGCCTCTCTCGGATGGGAAGCAATGGACGAAACAGACCGGGATCATCGCCTGAAGTGGGTGGGTGTATTCTTTCGTCCAGTCACTCCCGGTAAGTTCATGATGCGGATGCGGATGCCTAATGGTATTCTCACTAGCGATCAGATGCGTGTTTTAGCCGAAGTGGTGCAGCGTTACGGAGATGACGGTAACGCTGATATTACAACCAGACAGAATATTCAATTACGTGGGATCAGAATTGAAGATTTACCAGATATCTTCAATAAATTTCACGCCGTGGGTTTAACCAGTGTGCAATCTGGAATGGACAACATCCGCAACATCACAGGTGATCCCGTAGCCGGGTTGGATGCGGATGAGTTGTATGACACCCGCGAATTGGTGCAGCAAATTCAGGATTTACTTACCAATAAAGGAGAAGGTAATCCCGAATTTACTAATTTACCTCGCAAATTTAATATTGCGATCGCTGGTGGACGCGACAATTCAGTCCATGCAGAAATCAACGATTTAGCCTTCGTCCCAGCATTCAAAGAAGTCAATGGAGATTGGATATTAGGGAACCCTGACAAATCGCCAACACCTCAAAAAGTCTTTGGATTTAACGTCCTGGTGGGTGGCTTCTTTTCCGCTAAACGTTGTGAAGCGGCGATCCCCTTGAATGTTTGGGTTACACCAGAAGAAGTTGTAGCTATATGTAAGGCGGTGTTAGAAGTCTATCGGGATAACGGCTCAAGAGCTAATCGTTTGAAGTCTCGTTTGATGTGGTTGATTGATGAGTGGGGTATAGAGAAGTTCCGCTCCGAAGTTGAACAGCGTCTAGGTAAATCCTTACTAAACGCCGCACCCAAAGACGAAATCGATTGGGAAAAGCGCGACCACATCGGAGTTTATAAACAGAAGCAAGAGGGATTGAACTATGTGGGCTTACACATACCTGTAGGTAGGTTGTATGCCGAGGATATGTTTGAACTTGCCAGATTAGCCGATGTTTACGGTAGCGGCGAAATCCGCATGACTGTTGAACAGAACGTGATTATTCCTAACATTCCCGACTCGCGGTTACAAACATTGTTAACAGATCCCTTGCTAGAGAGATTTTCCATCGATCCGGGAATGTTAACGCGATCGCTAGTTTCTTGCACAGGCGCACAGTTTTGCAACTTCGCCCTCATCGAAACCAAAAACCGCGCCTCAGAAATGATCAAAGCCTTGGAAGATGAACTCACATTCACTCGTCCAGTCCGCATCCATTGGACAGGCTGTCCCAACTCTTGCGGACAACCCCAAGTTGCAGACATCGGCCTCATGGGAACCAAAGCCCGTAAAGATGGCAAACCTGTCGAAGGCGTTGACATCTATATGGGTGGCAAAGTCGGCAAAGACGCACATTTAGGTAGCTGCGTTCAAAAAGGCATCCCCTGTGAAGACTTACAGCCAGTTTTACGAGACTTACTCATCCAAAACTTCGGCGCTAAACCCAAATAGCTAGTAGGGATATAGGGGTGTAGAGAAAAACAACTGACGGCTGACAACTGACGAATTAACAACTTACACAAGAAAAATGACACACGTTTCCAGAAGAAAATTTATTTTCACCACAGGCGCGGCGGCTGCGGTTTCTATTTTTGCTCATGCTTGCACTTCCAACAATTCTCAATCAACATCCACAGGAGAACAAGCACCTTCAGCCAACCCAGCCGCCAACGTTACATCTACTAAAGCACCGAAAGTAGAAACTACCAAAGCCAAGTTAGGATTTATTCCTCTAACTGATGCTGCACCCCTAATTATTGCTAAAGAAAAAGGCTTCTTTGCCAAATATGGCATGACTGATATGGAAGTCATCAAGCAGAAATCTTGGCCTGTCACCCGCGATAACTTAAAAATTGGTTCTTCTGGTGATGGTATTGATGGCGCACATATTCTTAGCCCCATGCCATACTTGATGACCATTAACGATAAAGTGCCAATGTATATATTGGCTAGATTAAATACTAACGGTCAAGCTATCTCGGTTGCAGAAAAGTATAAAGACTTGAAAGTCAATTTAGAAAGCAAAGGCTTAAAAGAAACCGCAGCCAAAGCTAAAGCTGATAAGAAAGCTTGGAAAGCTGGTATTACCTTTCCTGGCGGAACACATGATTTATGGATGCGCTATTGGTTAGCGGCTGGCGGTATTAACCCCGACCAAGATGTGGTTTTAGAACCTGTACCACCACCACAAATGGTAGCCAATATGAAAGTTGGTACAGTAGATGCTTTCTGTGTAGGAGAACCTTGGAACGCTCAATTAGTTAGCCAAAAATTAGGTTACTCGGCTTTAGTTACAGGCGAATTATGGAAAGACCACCCAGAAAAAGCCTTTGCGATGCGTCAAGACTGGGTTGATAAAAATCCCAACGCTGCACAAGCAATTTTGATGGCGATTTTAGAAGCACAACAATGGTGTGATAAAGCAGAAAATAAAGAAGAAATGTGTAAAATCATTTCTGACCGGAAATACTTAAATGTTGCCGCCGCAGATATTTTAGAAAGGTCTAAAGGAAATATTGATTATGGTGATGGGCGCACCGAAAAAGAATTTGCTCATCGCATGAAATTCTGGGCAGATAATGCTTCCTATCCTTATAAGAGTCATGATACTTGGTTTTTAACTGAGGAAATTCGCTGGGGTTACTTACCAAAAGATACTAAAGTGCAAGACATTGTTAATCAAGTTAATAAGGAAGACTTGTGGAAGAAAGCAGCAAAAG
This sequence comes from Nostoc sp. MS1, assembly GCF_019976755.1. NCBI lineage: Bacteria > Bacillati > Cyanobacteriota > Cyanophyceae > Nostocales > Nostocaceae > Nostoc > Nostoc sp. MS1. The sequence continues at coordinate 2,281,759 of NZ_AP023441.1, read as the reverse complement.
CAATTAATGTAGCTGATGCAGAAATTCCTTCAAGCACTTCTCGCGGAATTGAAACATTTTTTGATGGCGTTAAATTTGACCCAGAGAAACCAGAAGAATATTTGAATAGTTTGAAGATCAAAAAAGTTTAATTAAAGTTTTTAGTAAGGACTTTAGTCCTTAGAGGAATAAGAAAAGGCTAAAGCTCTTACTACGGACAAAATAATATATACTTTAGGAATAGGAAAATGACAGCTACTTTAGGAAATCGAGTTAAGATAAGAAAGTCTCAAAAAGCTTTTAATAAATTATTTTGGACAAAAATTGTACCACCTCTAGTAGCGTTAGCAATTTTTCTAGTTATTTGGCAATTACTTTGTTTAAACCCTAACTTTAAATTACCAGGGCCGATAGAAACTTTTTCAGAAACCTTTGACCCTTTTATTATTCATCCATTCTTCGATAATGGTGAAAGTGATAAAGGTTTGGGATGGCAAATCCTCAGTAGTTTGGGTAGGGTAGGTTTAGGTTTTTCCTTAGCTGCGATCGCAGGCATTACACTAGGTATTTTAATCGGTGTTAATCCATTAGTCTACAATGCTGTAGACCCCATTTTCCAAGTATTAAGGACTGTACCGCCTCTAGCTTGGCTACCTATTTCTTTAGCAGCATTTCAACAAGCTAACCCTTCAGCAATTTTCGTAATTTTCATTACTTCAATTTGGCCGATTCTCCTCAACACTACAGTCGGTGTACAACAAATTCCTCAAGACTACATTAATGTAGCCAAAGTTTTACGTCTCAAGGGGCCCAAATACTTCTTTAAAATTGTCTTTCCCGCCACTGTTCCTTATATTTTTACAGGCTTACGAATTGGGATTGGTCTGTCTTGGTTGGCAATTGTAGCTGCAGAAATGTTAGTTGGTGGTGTGGGCATTGGTTCGTTTATTTGGGATGCTTACAACACGACGACGGAAACTAATTTGAGTGAGATTATTTTGGCGCTTATTTATGTTGGTTTGGTTGGGTTGTTTCTGGATAGATTAGTTGGGTTTGTTGCTAGTAAGGTTGTTGCGGATCAGAAGTAGTTAAGAGTGGAACGCAGAGGGGCGCGGAGTTTAGCGCGGAGGGGCGCAGAGAGAGAATAATTCTGGACTATTGACTATTGACTAAGGACTAATTACTAATGACTACTTTTGTTGAAGTTGACCACGTTGATCGGATTTTTGAACTGCCTAATGGTGGTAAATATATTGCCCTGAAAAATATTGAATTAAAAATTAAACAAGGCGAGTTTGTTTCTTTAATTGGACACTCTGGTTGTGGTAAGTCTACTTTACTAAATATCATTGCTGGGTTGGATAGGGCGAGTATTGGCGGTGTGACTTTGGAAGGGCGGGAAATTAAAGAACCTAGCCCCGATCGCATGGTGGTTTTTCAAAATTATTCTTTGCTTCCTTGGTTAACTGTACGGGACAATATCGCCTTGGCTGTGGATGAGGTTTATCAAGGTAAATCTAAGGGTGAACGCCGGGGAATTATTGAAGAACATATCGATATGGTGGGACTGCGCCTAGCAGCGAATAAACGTCCTAGTGAGTTATCTGGGGGGATGAAACAACGGGTAGCGATCGCCCGTGCTTTGGCTACTCGTCCCAAGTTGTTGCTGTTAGATGAACCCTTTGGTGCGTTAGATGCTTTGACTAGGGGAAGTTTGCAGGAACAACTGATGAAAATCTGCAATGAACATCGCATTACTTGCGTGATGGTGACGCATGATGTGGATGAAGCATTGTTGTTAAGCGATCGCGTCGTCATGCTAACCAACGGCCCAGAAGCCCACATCGGTCAAATTCTAGAAGTTCCTATCCCCCGTCCCCGTCAGCGTTTAGAAGTTGTTAAACATCCAAGTTACTATAATCTCCGCAATGAAATAATTTATTTCCTCAACCAACAAAAGCAGGCGAAGAAACGCAAGCTTCAGCAAACCTCAACAACACCTGCAACCTCAAAAGCCGTCCTCGAAATTGGCTTTATGCCTCTGACTGATGCAGCACCTCTAATTGTCGCCCAAGAGAAAGGCTTCTTTGCCAAGTATGGCTTAAATCATGTCACCCTCAACCGCGCCAACGACTGGCAAGAAATATCGCAAGGTGTGATTTCTGGCAGATTAGATGCAGCCCAAATGGTGGCGGGAATGCCCTTAGCCCTAACTTTAGGCGCAGGCGATCAAAAACCTATTCCTGTAGTCAACGCCTTAAACATTTCTCGCAACGCTAACGCCATCACTTTTAGTAAAAGACTATATCATCAAGGCGTAAGAACCTTGGCTGACTTAAGAGCCGCAATTAACACTTCCCCTGACCAAATCCTCACATTGGGAGTAGTTCACCCCGCCTCTATGCAGAACTTAATTTTGCGTTACTGGTTAGCGGCTGGTGGCATAGACCCCGATAGAGATGTGAGTTTAACAGTCATTCCTCCAAACCAAATGGTAGCCCAACTCCAAGCCGGAAACATCGATGGTTATTGTGCGGGAGAACCTTGGAACTACCAAGCAGTGCGTCAAGACTTAGGCTTTGTTGCCGCCACCGCTTTAGAAATTTGGTCAGGACAACCGAAACAAGTCTTGGGAGTGCGGGAAGAATGGGCGCAACAGTATCCAGAAACCTACCTAAACCTCGTCAAAGCATTACTAGAAGCGTGTAAATACTGTGACGACATACGCAACCGTGAAGAAATCCTCGAATTACTTTGCCGTCCCGAATATTTAGATACAAATCCCGCCTATATCCGCCCTGGTTTCACCGACCCCTACGATCGCGGAGACGGTACACAACCCCAAGAACTCACAGCCTATAACCAGTTTTACCTCAATCAAACCAACTACCCCAACCGCACCGAAATTTTGTGGATGGTCACACAAATGGCACGCTGGGGTTTAACACCATTCCCCAAAAACTGGGTAGAAGTCATTGAAAGAGTTTGCCGCACAGACATATTCGGCGCAGCCGCCCGTGACCTCGGACTACTCGACATTGGCGAAGACGACCCCATTCACCTATTCGACGGCAAAACCTTCAACCCCTCAGACCCCCTAGAATACCTCAAAGGCTTAGAAATCAAACGCCAAATCCGTATAGAAGAAGTCTTTATTTAGTCAATAGTCAACAGTCCATAGTTTTCTCCTCTCTTCCTCCCTCTCCGCGCCCCTCCGCGCTAACCTCAGCGCCCCTCCGCGTTAAAAATCATAAATCCATATAACAAAGCCAAATAATATGCAAATAATCAACAAAAATAACCAAACCAAACCACAAACCCAAAAAGACAACTTCCTAGTAGTCGAAGGCGTAAGCAAAATCTACCCCACCCCCGAAGGCCCCTACACCGTCCTCGATGGAATAGACCTCAACGTTCGTGAAGGCGAATTTGTTTGCTTAATCGGTCACTCAGGCTGCGGTAAATCAACTCTACTCAACATGATTTCCGGGTTTAATACCCCCAGTGAGGGCGTAGTCCTCCTCCAAGACCAACCCATCACCGAACCAGGCCCAGACCGGATGATGGTATTCCAAAACTACTGCTTACTCCCTTGGCTAACTGTCTTCGAGAACGTTTACCTAGCCGTAGATGCAGTATTCCCCAACAAACCCCAAGCCGAAAAACGCGCCATTGTTAGAGAACATTTAGCAATGGTGGGCTTAACAGAAGCCGCAGACAAAAAACCCAGCCAAATCTCTGGCGGGATGAAACAACGAGTTGCGATCGCCCGTGCTTTATCCATCCGCCCACAAGTCTTAATCCTTGATGAACCCTTCGGCGCATTAGACGCAATTACTAAAGAAGAATTACAAGAAGAACTTCTACAAATCTGGAGTGACCACCAAGTCACCGTATTGATGATTACCCACGACATCGATGAGGCGCTTTTCCTCGCCGACAGAGTTGTGATGATGACCAACGGCCCAGCCGCCCAAATCGGCGAAATCCTCGATATTCCCTTCGCCCGTCCTCGCAACCGCCGCCGCATCATGGAAGACCCCGCATACTACAACCTACGAAACTACGCCTTAGATTTCTTGTATAACCGCTTTGCACATAATGAGTAGTCATTAGTCCATAGTCAACAGTCAACAGTCAGCAGTCAACAATCGGGAAAAATAAAATGCTGAGACAATTATTTTCCATCAGGGATCGCTACCGCATCTTACACCAGACTTGGTTTGCCTTCTTCCTTACCTTTGTCTGTTGGTTTAACTTTGCTCCCTTTGCAACTACTATCGGTAAAGAGTTACATCTATTACCTGAGCAAATTAAAACTTTAGGTATTTGCAACCTCGCACTCACAATTCCGGCGCGGCTGATTATCGGGATGCTACTAGATAAATTCGGCCCGCGCAAAACCTACTCTATCCTACTGATGTTTGCGGCGGTTCCTTGTTTAGCAACAGCCTTCTCCCAAGACTTTAATCAGTTAGTTATCAGTCGCCTGTTGATGGGGATTGTAGGTTCTGGGTTTGTTGTGGGTATCCGCATGGTGGCGGAATGGTTCTCCCCGAAAGAGATGGGAATTGCACAGGGGATTTATGGTGGTTGGGGTAATTTTGGTGCATTTGGTGCAGAATTTGCCCTACCAATGATTGCGGTGGCTACAGGCTTTTTAGCGGGTGGTACTTCTAATTGGCGTTTAGCGATCGCTCTTACTGGTATTATTGCCGCTATCTACGGCGTAATCTATTACAATAGCGTCCAAGATACACCCCCAGGCAAAACTTACAAAAGACCTAAGAAAAATGGTGCGTTGGAAGTCACCAGCATTAAAAGCTTCTGGGCAATGCTGATTTCCAATTTTGGTTTAATCTTTGCTTTGGGTTTATTAGCTTGGCGGTTAGCACAGAAAAATATTCACTTTTTCACAATTAGCCAGATGTATTTGGTCTGGTTTCTATTAGCTGGGTTGTTTGTTTATCAAACATATAAAGCTTATCAAGTCAATAAGGAATTACTTATTGGTAAACGAACTTACCCAGCATCCCAACGCTATCAATTCGGACAAGTTGCGTTGCTTGAGTTGACCTATGTAACTAACTTCGGTAGTGAATTGGCAGTAGTTTCCATGCTACCCGCCTTCTTTGAAAAAACCTTTGCTTTAGAACACGTAGTCGCTGGGATGATTGCGGCTACATATCCGTTTCTTAACTTAGTTTCTCGTCCTAGCGGTGGCTTGATTTCTGATAAATTTGGCTCTCGTAAATGGACGATGACAATCATTAGTGCTGGGATTGGTGTAAGTTATTTAACAGCACATTTTATTAATGGTAACTGGCCGATTCCTTTTGCGATCGCTGTAACTATGTTCGCCGCCTACTTTGCACAAGCTGGCTGTGGTGCAACTTATAGTATCGTTCCTTTAATTAAGAAAGAAGTCACCGGACAAATCGCCGGAAACGTTGGCGCTTACGGTAATTTTGGTGGCGTAGTTTATCTCACTATCTTCAGCCTCACCGATGCACCTACCCTATTCACAACAATGGGTATAGCTGCTTTAATTTGTGCATTTATGTGTGGCTTCTTCCTCAAAGAACCTCAAGGTTCTTTCGCTGGAACTTCCGAAAGTGAATTAGCAAATCCTTCTCAAAATCCTGCATTCTTAGCAGAGGACTAAAGTCCTTACTACGAACTTTTTACTCAATATTCTTTGCGACTTTGCGCCTACTCTTCGAGAACAGCTTTGCTGAATGCGTGAGAAAAACATGAGTGAATTTACCAAAACCCTATGTCCTTATTGTGGTGTCGGCTGTGGATTAGAAGTATCACCACCAGCCCAAGCCAACAAAGCCACTAATCGAGATAGTCAAGGAAATCCGATATGGCGAGTACGTGGCGATAAAGCCCACCCATCTAGTCAGGGTATGGTGTGCGTTAAAGGCGCAACGATCGCTGAATCTTTGGATAAAAATAGATTACATTACCCAATGGTGCGCGAGTCTTTGGATCAGGAGTTCCGCCGTGTCAGTTGGGATGAAGCTTTTGACCTCATCACCAAACGCATTCACACTGTGCGCTTCAACCAAGGGTCAGAAGCTATATGTATGTATGGTTCTGGTCAGTTTCAAACTGAAGATTACTACCTAGCCCAAAAATTAATGAAAGGTTGTTTGGGTAGTAACAACTTCGATGCTAACTCCCGCTTATGTATGTCCAGTGCGGTGTCTGGGTATATCCAAAGTTTTGGTGCTGACGGGCCTCCCTGCTGCTACGAAGACTTGGAGTTAACCGACTGTGCATTTTTAATTGGAACTAACACCGCCGAATGTCACCCCATCGTTTTTAACCGTCTGGAAAAGTATCACCGCAAAAACCGCAAGGTAAAAATGATTGTGGTCGATCCCCGACGCACACCCACCGCCGAAGCCGCCGATTTACATTTAGCAATAAATCCCGGTACAGATATCGACTTGTTAAATGGTATTGCCCATTTATTGATGCGCTGGCAGATGATAGATGTGGGTTTCATCGATGACTGTACCCGTGATTTTTCGGCTTACGCCGAGGTAATTCGCCACTATTCCCCAGAAGTTGTAGCCCGTCAATGTGGTATCAGCATTGAAGATTTGGAAACAGCCGCCCGTTATTGGGGAGAGTCGCAGCGTGTATTATCAATGTGGTCGATGGGTGTGAACCAATCGAGTGAAGGGACAGCTAAGGTAAGAACGATTATCAATCTGCACTTGATGACGGGACAAATCGGTAAACCAGGAGCGGGGCCTTTCTCCCTTACCGGACAACCCAACGCAATGGGAGGGCGGGAAGCTGGCGGTTTAGCCCATTTGTTACCCGGTTATCGGTTGATAAAAAATCCCGAACATCGTGCAGAGATAGAACAATTCTGGGGATTAAAGCCTGGGCAAATTTCGCCTCATCCTGGGTTAACAGCTTGGGATATGATTACAGGTTTGGAAAGTGGTAATGTGGGGGTATTGTGGATTGCAGCTACTAACCCAGCTGTAAGTATGCCAGATTTAGAACGGACGAAAAAAGCATTATTGCGATCGCCTTTCACAATCTACCAAGATGCTTACTATCCCACAGAAACGGCTGCTTATGCTCATGTGCTTCTCCCTGCGGCTCAGTGGGGAGAAAAAACTGGTATCATGACTAACTCAGAACGCCGCGTTACCTTGTGTCAAGCCTTCCGCCAACCACCACGAGAAACTAAACCAGATTGGGAAATTTTTGCGGAAGTTGGACGCAGATTAGGGTTCGCTGACAAGTTTCCTTTTACCAACTCAGCCCAAGTCTACGCCGAGTTTGTCCAACTAACCAAGGGTCGTCCTTGTGATATGTCTGGTATTAGTCACGAACAATTACAGGCGCAAGGCCCCACCCAATGGCCGCATCCAGAAATGGGGAGTAGGGACAACAGCAAAAGACTTTATACTGACTTACGCTTTCACACGCCTGATGGTCGGGCTAGATTTGGGGCGTATTATTCTAAAGGCTTGGCGGAACCACCAGATCCTAATTATCCCTTTGTCTTAACAACTGGACGTTTATACGGACATTGGCATACACAAACGCGCACGGGTCGGATTGAAAAAATTCGCTCGATGCACCCCGAACCATTTATAGAAATTCATCCTCGTGATGCAGCGAAGTTAGCAATTGCTGATCACCAAGTGATAGAAGTGCGATCGCGTCGTGGTAGCGCCAAGTTTCCTGCTAAAGTGACAAAGGCGATCGCACCCGGTACAGTTTTTGTCCCCATGCACTGGGGTACACTTTGGGCAGACAATGCCGAAGCTAACGCCCTCACTCATCCTGAATCTTGCCCTGATTCACTCCAACCAGAGTTAAAAGCCTGTGCAGTCCAACTAATACCAATTTCGGTAGAAATTCCCGCCCAAAATTATCAACTCCAGTCCTCACAATGGTAAGCTGCTAGATATGGGTTTTTAATAGTTTCATCAATAGATATTAATCAATAGTTACGATTATGATTTCTCATAAACTAACTATATTTGTTCTGAGTTTTGGTGTTTAACTAAAACCTTTACATAACTAAACATAAAAACAAATAACGAAATAATTATTTCGTCATAGTAATATCAATGAATCCTATAGATTAATCTAGAGGATTTTTATTTTGGGTTATAAAGCTTACTGAGAACTGGGGTGCAGGTTATGAAAAGGTTAATTAGGCAACTTTTTGGTTGGACAAAAGACGAAAACTTCATGCACGCCATTGAAAATGTAGAGGTGATAGTCTCTAAAGTTCTTTCTATTTTCATGGTGCTTGTAATTTTAGTGGCGATCGTTGATTTAGGAACTTTTATCGTTAAAGAAGTTTTTACTGTCCCATACGGAAAAATCAACACTACTTTATTTAAGGTTTTTGGTTTATTTTTAAATATTTTAATCGCTTTAGAAATTTTAGAAAATATTACTGCTTACCTGAAAAAACACGTTTTTCAGGTTGAATTAGTAATTGTTACTTCTTTAATAGCTGTTGCCAGAAAAATTATTATACTTGACTTAGAAAAAGTAAAAGGTCTTGATATTATTGGTTTGGGTGTAGCTATTTTAGCTCTTTCAATTAGTTATTTAATAATTCGTTCTAGTAACTCTAGGTAATAAAATATAGAAAGTATTAATTAAAATATAATTTTAAGTTCTAAACTATGACTGTTTTTTTTAAATTTGAAGCCGACTTTGTTGATTCTCTACGCTGCATACCTATGCAGGTACGTTATAAACTAGATACCTGTGGTATTAAGTTAAAATTATCTGATTGGAATCATATGACTCAAGTTGAACGAGGGGCTTTAGTCAAATTACCTTGCTCTACAGTAACAGAAATTCAAGCTTACCAGGAATATCTCCAGCAATTAATTATCAAAAATACTGGCACACCACCTACAAATTTACCCATCGAACCTGAGCCAGCTTGGTTAAACTCTAGCACTGTACCAGATAGTATTCAGGATAAAGCTCAAGAAATAGGTCTAACTATTACTTTGTCGCAGTGGGCAAACTTAACAACCCTACAACGTTTTGCCTTGATTAAACTCAGCCGTTCTGGACACGAAAACCATAATTTTCCCAAAGCGATCGCAGAATTTAATTTAGTCAATAGTCATTAGTCCATAGTCAAAAGTTATTTGGCTCGACTCTTACCCTTGATGTGTAAAAATTTACGAATTACTCTGGTTTCAGATAGACTATTTGAATAACATTTAGTTGAATTGCTGATGTATTAAATACTGATAATTTACAATTAAAAAAGGATAGAAGTATATGACTGGGAAGAAAATCTTGTTTCTTGTTGGGGACTATGTAGAAGATTACGAGGTAATGGTTCCTTTTCAAGCTTTGCAAATGGTAGGACATACAGTCCATGCAGTTTGTCCAGATAAGCAGGCTGGTGACAAAATTCGCACAGCAGTTCACGATTTTGAGGGAGACCAGACTTATAGTGAAAAACCCGGTCATAACTTTACCCTAAACGCTACATTTGCAGAAGTTAAACCGGAAGATTACGATGCTTTAGTTGTCCCTGGTGGACGCGCACCCGAATATATCCGCCTCAATCAAAAGGTATTAGACATTACTCGCCATTTTGCCCAAGCTAATAAGCCGATTGCTGCTATTTGTCACGGTTTACAACTTTTGGCGGCGGCGGACGTATTACGTGGCAAGAGTTGTACTGCTTATCCTGCTTGTGGCCCAGATGTGCGGAGTGCGGGTGGAAATTATGTACAAATTCCTGTAGATGAAGCTATTGTTGATGGTAATTTAGTCACCGCACCAGCTTGGCCTGCTCATCCTCGTTGGTTAGCAGAATTTTTGAAAGTATTAGGAACAAGGATAGAGCATCAAGAAGTAGTTAGGGTCTAATCAAACTGAGACGCTGAAAAACAAAACCCCGTTAAATAAGCGGGGTTTTATTTACATCAATATTGCAGTATTGCAGTGCTGCCATAGGATGTAATCTTAAAGTCTTTCCTTACGTTTACCTAGCATTACACTAGCGAGATTTAGCAGCCTTGGAACTACCGGCTGACTGTGCTTCTTGAATTAACTGCGGCAGATGTTGTTCAATTTTTTGGGCGGTTTGCTCTTCCTGCTGCAAGTTTTGCCTTAGTAAATTTACTACTTCATGCTGTCCCATCTGCTCTGCCGCTCGAATCAAACCACGATAGCAGGCAATTTCTAACTGTTCCACTTTAGCTTGACTACCCGCTAATCCCAGGCTGAGAATTTGGGGATTTTCGGAAGCTAACAGCATTAGTTTTTGACCATCACTTACCAGTCCAGCCGCAGCATCACAAGTAACCCGCAATGGTTGTTTTCCCAAAGTTTGGAATACTTGTTCTAAATTCCGAATTTGCTGTTCTGTTTCGCGGATGTGAGTTTCAAGCAAAGACCTAAGTTGACTATTTTGACAACACTGCAACATTGTCTGCTGGGCTTCCCAGAAACGATTTTCAGCATCATACATAGCACCAACTTCGTAGATTAATTTTTCTTGTAAGTTGGTGATTCTGGTAGTCCCTGGACGTTCGCTTAGTTGAACCATCGTTCTTCTCCTGAACTTCGGTTTGTCCCTTCTACCCTATATTCGTCAGTTGAGGCTTCCGTCATACTTTAGGTACAACTGATTGTTAATTCTACATGTGAAGAAAAATACATATTATTTTACTTGGGCGGTAAATACTCTACTTCAATTCCTGAACACTATACAAACCAAGATGAGACATCAGGTAAAGTAAAGTAAAGATAGCTTAAAAATGTGCTAACCCATGACTGTTTCACAATTGCAGGAAATTTCTACTCAGTTAGAAAGTCCAAATTTACGCGATCGCATGGTAGCTCTCGCTAATTTGCGAAATGTGCCGGCTGAAGATGCTGTACCTCTAATTAAAAAGGTATTGGGCGACGAATCTTTGCAGCTGCGATCGATGGCAATATTTGCGCTAGGCATCAAGCAGACAGACGAATGTTATGCGATTTTGACGGAAATACTGCAAAATGACCCAGATTATGGAATTAGGGCTGATGCTGCTGGTGCTTTAGGGTATTTAGGTGATAATAGAGCCTTAGAAATTCTGTCACGAGCATTTTATGAGGACACCGATTGGCTAGTCCGCTTTAGCGCTGCTGTTTCTCTTGGTAATCTCAAAGATTTACGCGCCCGCCAAGTCTTGCTGCAAGCATTAGATAGCAAGGAAGAAGTCATACAACAAGCAGCCATCTCTGCTTTAGGAGAAATTAAAGCGATTGAGTCGGTTGATAGTATTCTACGCTTTGCCCAATCAGAAGATTGGTTAGTTAGACAACGGCTGGCTGAAGCTTTGACTAATCTTCCCACAGCTAAAAGTTTATCAGCGTTGAAATACTTAGAAAAAGACAATCATCCCAATGTTGCGGAAGCTGCAAGAATTGGTGTTAAACGGCTTGAGGAAATGGGTACTGAAGGTCAATAGGTTTTTCCAGATTTAACCTGCATAGCATGGGCGCTTATGTTGCTCACCCCACAAGAGGTTGAGAAAATCTAAATAAACAAATTAAAACAACATTAGCCTATCAAGTCCCATGCTAGCTTTTAATAATAATAAGTGGCATTTTGAGAATTTAGCCTCAGGGTAATTTCAGTTATGAATATTGAAGAATTTTTTGAATTGAGTGCAGGCAAGTGGTTTTCTCATCGTACCAGCCATCATTTAGCCTTTAAGCAATCTGAAGATGGCAAATCTGATCTGGTAATTGAGACACTACCAGCAGATCACCCAGAGGTAATCAAACTGTGCGAATTGTATGAAGTACCCGCTAGTGCTGCTTCCTGCGGTGCAAGAGTTAGCTGGAACGGCACAATGGAATGGGATGAAGAAAAACATACAGGATCTACGGTATTAGTGACTGTACCAGATACCGATAATCCCAAAGAAGGTAGACTATTGCGGGAAATGGGTTATGCCGAGAAAGCGCCTGTTGCTGGACGTTACAAGATGGGTGATGATGGCGCTTTAACTCTCACTACCGAGTATGAGACTATGTGGTCTGAGGAACGTTTATGGTTTGCTAGCCCCAATTTACGGATGCGAGTCAGTGTCTTAAAGCGGTTTGGCGGTTTTAGCATGGCTTCTTTTACCTCCGAGATTCGCATGGGTGGTAGTCCGGCTGCGGCGCAAGCTGCGGAGGCTGCTAATTCTGCGTCGAGTTAGGCTTAATCAGTGAACAGTGAACAGTTATCAGGGAATGTTAACTAACTGTTCACTGACAAACTTATTTTTGAATTTTGAATTGTTAATCCCTAGTTGGCAACATCGGGATAAAATAAGACAATCTCATCAAGAAATCCGCAAAACTATAAATGGACTGGATTACGCTACTGCGATCGCTACAGTCTGATTTTATTAAGAGGTTATCGTCTGGTTGTCTATTGCATTGCGAAATAGAAGGTCAATATAGTGAGTTAACAGTTATCTCTGGCGAAAGGTTAAAAACTCTTCGGAACTTTTGCTGGCAGATGGCTGAGAAATATAAGCGGGTTTCTCCTGTGCGTGATGTTTTTATTAGCTACCTCAAGGGGAAATTGGGTGAGGAAGTTGTCAAAGAACGTTTAGCTGATTTAATTACAGAAGTCGATTACGAGAAACGAATTGGTGGCGATGGCAAGATAGATTTTACTCTAACGGCTAACCCGGCGATTGGTATTGAAGTAAAATCGCGTCACGGCAATATTGATAGGGTAAGATGGTCAATTAGTGCCGAGGAAGTAGAAAAAAATGCAGTGGTAGTTTGCATTTTTATTCAAGAAGATGTTAACGAAGCACAATCGGCATATCATTTATTATTAGCTGGGTTTTTGCCTACGCAAATGATCAAATTGAAGACTGGAAAAATATCATTTGGGATAGAGCAATTACTTTATGGTGGTGGTTTATGGGGATATTTAGAAAACTTGCAAGCGTCTGTAATTAATCATCATTTCCAGCAAGCACAGCCAATTTACCAGTACGAACCGCAACCTTCATTATCAACTAAAATAAATAAAAACTACTCTATTCAACCAGCCTTTACTAATACTAAAAATATTTTATCTTATCCACAGCAAGAAGAAGTAAACTCAGATTATACAAAAATTGGTGATGAGTGTTTTGCTAAAGGAGAATATACTGCATCTATTAATAATTACACTCAAGCTTTACAACTAAATAAATATGATGCAGAACTGTATTATAAACGGGGGTTAGCTTATTACCAGTTGGGGGATTATGAGCAAGCGATCGCCGATTATTCTCAAGCTATAAATATTAATCTCCACGATGCCAAATCTTACCATAAACGGGGTTTAGCTCTATCACAACTCGCAGCTTATGAAGCGGCAATTGAAGATTACACCCAAGCAATTAGAATCAATCCCCATGCTGCTGTGGTTTATCGCAACCGAGCAGAGGCACGCTCTCATTTAGGTGATAATCAAGGAGCGATTGAAGACTACACCCAGGCAATTAAAATTAATCCCCAATATGCAGATATCTACAAAAGTCGGGGAATATCCCGTTATTTATTAGGCACACAATCAGGATTTACCCAGACAATTAAAATTAATCCTCATGATGCCAACGCTTACAAAAATCGCGGTAATGCTCGTGCCGATATTGGCGATTATGTAGGAGCAATTGAAGATTATACCCAGGCAATCCAAATTAATCCCCATGCTGCCGATGCTTATTATAACCGTGGTAACGCACGTTATGATTTAGGGGATGAAGAAGGAGCGATCGCAGATTACACCCAAGCAATTCAAATTAATTCCAATTACGCTGACGCTTATTATAACCGTGGTAATGTGCGCTCAGAAATAAAAGATAAACAAGCTGCGATCGCCGACTTCCAAAAAGCAGCAGAGATATATCGGCAAGAAGGTAAATTAGAAGCTCTTAAAGATACAAGAGAAAGAATTTTAGAATTAGAAATAGAAGAATCTATTGATATTTTAAATTTTTAAAATAGGTTTTTATTCTTCTCTGCGGTTTATTTGTATCAAACTTTAGCCACAAAGTTTTATCACTAGCAAAAAGTCAGGATTTGGCAGCGAATATTAGCGAATTAATTGACAAACCAGTCAATCACGGGAAAATCTCAAAACTAAACATGAAAGTGGTATTTTCCACATTCCCTATTCCCTACTTTCCACTCCCCACTTTCAAGCCAGTAGTGATGTTCAAGGACAATTAAATTAGCAAGTTTCCTACTTCCAAATAATAGGCGCAATCACTGCCATGACCAAGAGAAAAGCTATTTCTAAAACGTAGCTGATAAAGACACTACGATTTAATAGTCCGTCCCAAAGATAACCTTTACGTTTGGGGTTGGTGTTGCGTTTATGGGTTTGCGACCAACTGGTGTAGATAGCAGGGGCTTTTAACTGATATGTATTGGTGAGAATAAACTCAATTTGGTTAACGCGGGGATAGAAACCACGCTGAAAGTGTTTCCATTGACTTTCAAGAACCCAAAAAAATAGAGGAATTGTGCAACCAATGAGGGCGATCGCGCTGGCGTTGGTTTTTTGCTGTAACATTAATGCTAAAACACCACCAGTCCCAGTAATTCCTAGTGCTTTGATTACCCAAATTTGCTTGTTGTAGTCTTCGATAGTATTTTGTAGAAAGAAATATTCCTGCTTCAGTAAGTCTAATTCATACTCGCTGAGGGGTTGGGCTTGGGTTTCCGTTGGTAATGGGTTAGACATTGATGATGGTAGAGTTCACTGAGATGAAATTAACATAATTTTAATTTGTAATTCAGAAGAAATAGAAAGCCCCAAAGGTTGGTTTTATCTGTGTAGAGAGGATTTATAGTCATTTGGGGCTAACAGACGAGGAAAAAATACTCGTTGACGGAGTTCTGATACTCGATGACGAGGAAAAAATACTCTTTGACGAAGTTCTGATACTTGACGACGAAGAAAAAATACTCGTTGACGGAGTTCTGATACTCGACGACGAAGAAAAAATACTCGTTGACGAAGTTCTGATACTTGACGACGAAAAAAAAATACTCGTTGACGGAGGTCTAATACTCGACAATGAGGAAAAAATACTCGCCGACGAAGTTCTGATACTCAACGACGAAGAAAAAATACTCGTTGACGGAGTTCTGATACTCGACGATGAGGTTCAGAACCTCACTTGAGAACATTTAAACTCAAATAATTCATACCGTTTCTACAACGTCTCTACATCAATATATTTGGTGTAACTTCATAGAAAATTAGTATTAGTTACAATTTGAATCAGTAAATCAAACTAAGCCTTAAAATACAAATAACTTGAAAATCAGCCATAGTAAAATAACCTTGCCCTTTCCCTTTGCCTCCATCCTCACAATCAGCATCTCCCAATTCTGCACAGCATGATTAACTGGAATAACTACCTCGAATCGCTATGTAATGATTATGACCAATGGTGGAATGTTTACACGCTGACCGATGTAGTGGGACAAGAGCGAATTGAGCAGAAGCGATCGCACCTACTCTTAGATTTTATGGTGCAGACGGTACAATCTGCCAAGGAAGACAGGAGCGAAGTCGAGGAGAAAGTTGAGCGTTTAGATGTACTGGCAGGGTTGCGGAAGTATGCTCAAGAACACGTCTTGCTAGTAGGGCGGCCTGGTTCGGGAAAATCAACGGCGTTGTTGCGGTTGTTGCTGGAAGAAACGAAAAAGGTAAGATCCCCCCTCAATCCCCCCTTACAAAGGGGGGAAGCCAAATCTTCAAAACCCCCCTTTTTAAGGGGGGTAGGGGGGATCATCCCCATCCTAGTAGAGTTACGCTATCACAAAACCTCAGTCCTAGACTTGGTTCGGGATTTCTTGAAACGCCATCGCCTACTACTGGAGACTGCAACCATAGAACAACTGCTGTTTGACGGGCAATTTTTGCTGCTAGTAGATGGGATTAACGAATTACCCTCAGAAGCAGCGCGACGAGATTTATATAAATTCCGGCAAGACTACCAAAAAACCACGCCCATGATATTCACCACGCGGGATTTAGGCGTGGGGGGTGATTTGGGTATTACTAAGAAGCTGGAAATGCAACCCCTGACAGCAGAACAGATGCAGCAGTTTGTCCGCGCCTATTTGCCACCACAACAGGGTGAGCAGATGTTGCAGAACTTAGGCGACAGGTTGCGGGAGTTTGGGGAAACGCCGTTGCTGTTGTGGATGCTGTGTTCATTGTTTCAAGCTACAGGAGACATCCCGCCGAATTTGGGTTTAGTGTTCCGCCACTTTACCCAAAGCTATGAAGTTAAATTGTGCCAAGGTATTCCAGTTACAGATGAGTCTCGGCGGTGGTGGTTCTCATTATTAAAACATTTGGCATTCTCCATGACCAAAGGGGATAAGCTGACAGAATTGAATGTCGCTATACCCAAGTCAGAAGCCGAGGAAGTTTTAACCCAGTTTTTGCGAGATGAGCAATTTGATAAACCACGCGACAGAGCTTTAAACTGGCTGCAAGACTTACTCAACCATCACTTAATTCAACTTGGGGCAAATGACCAAATTGAATTTCGCCACCAACTAATTCAGGAATATTACACCGCCGAATGTTTGCTCAAGCAGTTACCAAACCTTAATGATGACTGTCTTCAGCGAGAGTATTTGAATTACTTGAAATGGACTGAACCCCTGAAATTAATGCTGGAATTGGTGGATGATGAAGCGCAGGCGGCGCGAGTGGTGAAGTTAGCCTTAGAGGTAGATTGGCAGTTAGGAGCAAAGTTAGCAGGTGCAGTAAAGCCAGAGTTACAACAGCCGACAATTAATTTAGTTGCTGAGTTAGGAATTCCTCTACTATTTAAAATCCAGCTTTTAGGTTTAACAAAATCTTACCAAGCCGTTTCTCATCTCAATAAGTTACTAGAAAATGAAGACTCCTCTGTGCGTGATAGTGCGGCATCTGCCCTGGGAGAAATCAAATCAGAAGCAGCGATTCCTGGGCTAATTAAGTTACTAGAAGATGAAGACTCAGATGTGCGTGATAGTGCGGCATCTGCCCTGGGAGAAATCAAATCAGAAGCAGCGATTCCTGGGCTAATTAAGTTACTAGAAGATGAAGACTCAGATGTGCGTTATAGTGCGGCATATGCCCTGAGAGAAATCAAATCAGATGCGGCGATTCCTAGGCTAATTCAATTACTAGAACATGAAGACTTCTCTGTGCGTTCTAGTGCGGCATCTGCCCTGGGAGAAATCAAATCAGAAGCGGCGATTCCTGGGCTAATTCAATTACTAGAACATGACGAGCCTGTATGGGCTAGTGCGGCAATTGCCCTGGGAAAAATCAAATCAGATGCGGCGATTCCTGGACTAATTCAATTGCTAAAAAATGAAAATTGGAGTATACGTTATAATGCGGCATCTGCTCTGGAAAAGATCAAATCAGAAGCAGCGATCCCTGGGCTAATTAAGTTACTAGAAGATGAAGAATCCTCTGTGCGTAGGAGTGCGGCAGATGCCCTGGGAGAAATCAAATCAGATGCGGCGATTCCTGGGCTAATTAAGTTACTAGAAGATGAAGACTCCTCTGTGCGTTATAGTGCGGCATCTGCCCTGGGAGAAATCAAATCAGATGCGGCGATTCCTGGGCTAATTCAATTACTAGAAGATGAAGAATCCTCTGTGCGTTATAGTGCGGCATCTGCCCTGGGAGAAATCAAATTAGATGCAGCGATTCCTGGGCTAATTAAGTTACTAGAAGATGAAGACTCATATGTGCGTTCTAGTGCGGCATCTGCCCTGGTAAAAATCAAATCAGATGCAGCGATTCCTGGGCTAATTAAGTTATTAGAAGATGAAGACTCATATGTGCGTGATAGTGCGGCATCTGCCCTGGTAAAAATCAAATCAGATGCAGCGATTCCTGGGCTAATTAAGTTACTAGAAGATGAAGAATCCTCTGTGCGTAGGAGTGCGGCAGATGCCCTGGGAGAAATCAAATCAGATGCGGCGATCCCTGGGCTAATTAAGTTACTAGAAGATGAAGAATCCTCTGTGCGTAGGAGTGCGGCATCTGCCCTGGGAGAAATCAAATCAGATGCGGCGATTCCTGGGCTAATTAAGTTACTAGAAGATGAAGACTCCTCTGTGCGTGATAGTGCGGCATCTGCCCTGGGAGAAATCAAATCAGATGCAGCGATTCCTGGGCTAATTAAGTTACTAGAAGATGAAGACTCCTCTGTGCGTGATAGTGCGGCATCTGCCCTGGGAGAAATCAAATCAGATGCAGCGATTCCTGGGCTAATTAAGTTACTAGAAGATGAAGACTTCGCTGTGCGTAGGAGTGCGGCAGATGCCCTGGGACAAATCAAATCAGAAGCAGCTTTAGATAAACTTACAAAGCTGCTGGAAGATGAAAAATTTGTAGCAGCAAATAATGGAGATACGCTGCGTTATGCACTACAAGCATTGGAAGCAATACAAGAAAACTGTCAATACTATAGATGCCTCACTGAACCAAAACCCCAACTATATCTTCCCCCATCCCAGCCAATCAAAACTTCCCTAATGCACATCCTCCACCTCTCAGACTTGCACTTCGGCACACCTGACCAAGCCCTACGCTGGTCTAATCAACTGGCAATGGATTTGCAAGACGATCTCCATATCCGTCACCTTGATGCCCTCATTCTCTCCGGCGACATCGCCAACAAATCCACCCCCGACGAATACGCAGCAGCCCAACAATTCCTACACAACTTCTGCAAAGATTTCAAACTCCAACTTGAGCAAAGTATCATCGTTCCGGGTAATCATGACCTCAACTGGGAACTTGCAGAAGACGCTTACCAATTAATTGACCGTAAAAAGTATAAGGGAGAACTGAAAGAAGGTGAATATATTGAAGAAAGTGCCAGTGTCATTCGCCTGCGAGAGGAAGAAAAATACAAACAACGCTTTGAAAACTTCTGCAACTTCTACCAAACCATCAAAAACCAACCCTATCCCCTAGACTATGACCAACAATTCACCCTAGACCATTTCCCCAACCAAAACCTACTCATACTAGGGTTAAACTCGGCTTGGCAATTGGATCATCATTACAAATCCCGTGCCAGCATTAACATGAATGCACTCACCAAAGCCCTCACAGAAATTCGCAGCAACCAAAAATATAAAAACTGCCTCAAAATAGCAGTATGGCATCATCCTTTAAATAGTGCCTGGGACGATCGCATTAAAGATCATGGTTTTATGGAACAGTTAGCACAAGCAAACTTCCGTTTTGCTGTTCATGGTCATATACACAAAGCTGAAAACAGCCTTTACAAATACGATATGAGTGCAAGTGGACGTAAGCTGGATATCATTTGTGCAGGAACCTTCGGCGCACCCACAAAGGAACTTAACCCTGGTTATCCCTGGCAATACAACCTACTAAAGTTTGAAGACAAAAAACTGACTGTATATACTCGTCGCCGCGAAGAACTCAACGGCACTTGGAAACCCGATGCAAGATGGCTCATGGGTGCAGGACAAAATCCATTACCTTACTACGAATTTCAGCTATAGCTATGATAAGGCGCTGCACTGCCCACCCTACTACTCTGTGCCTCTGTGACTCTGTGGTTACAAATACATACCACGGAGACACAGAGACACAGAGAAAAATTAAGGGTTTTATCTTCACTTCACCGCAACCAACCGCGTAGATGCAGTGGTTTTCCTCCGCACAGTCTCCCCCGTCAACAACTCGACAACATCCATCCCATTACCAATAACACCAGGAACACTAGGATACCCAGCACTTGCACCCACCAAAAACAAGTTAGGTAATTCTGTCTTATACCCTATGCGATTTAACCCAACTTGCCTGGGTACTAACTTCGCCCCATATATATTACCCTGCGGTTGTCCTAGATAATATTCGCTAGTTGTAGGTGTGCCGTAAACTTTCATCCTGACGTAATGATCAACATCTGGGACTATATCCCGCACACTGTTCATAATTTGCTGGTACACCTCTCGCTTTTTGGCTTTATAAGCAGCAGAGTCATTTGTATACAGGTGTGCAAAAGGTTCATAAGGACAGACAGTAGCAATTTCCAAAACATGATGTCCGGGTGGAGCCATCCCTGGTTGATCTGATTTCAGTGTTGGACAGGAAAGGAAAATCCACGGGTTGCTAAAGTCACCTTGCAATTGTTGCTGATATTCTCTATTTAAGTCTCCGGTGGGATAATACCAAATATTCCAGTTACCAATGCCGTAACGTTGGGGTTCAAAGCGTTCATCTAAACCTAAGTAAATATTAAAAGCACTAGCTGAGTATTCATAACCAGTTAGCCGTTGTCTTTCTTTGGCGCTGATGGCTTCCCCATCGTGCATTAACTCTACTGTTAATTTAGGATCGAGGTCACTAATATAGGCTTTGGTAGCACGGTAAATTTTACCATCGGCCATTACAGTATGTACTTTGCCACCACTGACTTGAATATGCTGAACTGTAGTAGCATAAGCAATTACGCCACCACCTGCGGTAATCGTTTCGACAATGGTATCAACTAGGTGCTTGAAGTGATATTTAGGATAATAAGCACCTTCAGAATAGTCCCAAACTAGGGACGTGTGGGTAAGTAAGGCAATTTCTGCGGGTGGTAGTCCGTAGTCGCCACTTTGTCCAGCAAGTACAGCTTGGAGTTTGGGCGATAATCCGACATAGTTATACAAATCTTGCAGAGTCCAATTCCGCTTCTTAAAAAGATTAAAATATCTGGGTAACTTTAACCAGTCAGACCATTTTTGGTCAAACCAGCGTACTTCCCGCCCTAAATTACGGATTTCTTGATGGAGTTGCTGAATTTCATTACAGTAGCGGTTAATAGCATTGCTTTCTTCGGGGAAGTTACTTAGTAACCTGTATCGGAGACTTTCCCAGCCTAAAGGGATTCTAAAATCGGCTGTTGGTGTGATTACGCGATCTATGCAGTCTGGATCAAGACTATTAAAGGGGATATCTTGATCAATATAGTTGAGAAATTGTGCAATTGTCTGACCAGAACCACACTGAGAAATATAATGTACATCCGCACAAAAATTGTATTCGCCATACTCAAAAGTATGACAGCAACCACCGGGTAAATAATGTTTCTCCAAAACTGCTACATTATATCCCTGCTTAGTTAAACAAGCAGCCGTTGCTAATCCACCTAAGCCTGCTCCCAGAATTACATAATCAAAGATTTCCATCTTCCCCTCCTGAAATCTTGATTGCTCTTGATTTCACTGATGTTTTTTATCTTTTAGGCTTTTTGTTGTTATGCGAATGCTGTTTTTGCAGTTTTCACTAAATCTCGTTGAAAAACCGGAATAATTTTAAATTGCAGAGTCCTATTCTGGTATGTATGCTTGATCTTAACTGCTTATACAAGTGCTACAAGCATATGAAATCTATATACAATTAATTATAAAAATAACAATGAATAAAGTACAAGTTTAGTCCAAATTTTTAAAACTTTAGTTTTTGTTTATGTCTGTTTGCGTAGTATTCTGACAGGATACCTCTGAATACAAATATTGATTTATTTATGTATTTTGCCAAAATTTGATTGTGAATTATAGTTGCGATCGCTCAATTTAAGTCTTACTGTCCTAGTAGTATAATGCACTCCTAAATTCTTAACAGTATCTTAGCTTAGACTTATATCGTTAGTTAACTAATGCAACATTTTAGACCTATTATGCTATAAGGTATGTTAAACCAAAGCTAATACCCATCACTCAGCTACAAAATCTTGGTTTATGTATATCACAGAGCTTTTATCAGGAGGTTTAGGGAGATAAATCTGTGTCCACAATTACAAACAACTTATTTTTGAATAAATATCTAAATAAAAATCAAAATCTATCGTTTTTATATCTAAAATCTAATGATCTTTAATAAAAGTATAAAATTTATTTAATACAACGTATATAAAATATTTTTTAATAAGTTTGATTATAAATAGACGTTGACAAAAATAATTTCTTAAAATATACCTTTAGATATACCTTATCAAAACATTAAGCAAAACTATCGGCAGAGATAGAGAAAACTATATTTTGTTAAACATATAATTAAGGTGATTAAAAGTTCTTCATTACTTAGCCTGACACCTATGCTAATACTTTATAAGTATAGGGATTAAAAATATAACCTTGAATACAAATTAAGTTTCTATTACTAAAGCAGTAATTTAGTTTAGTAATAAATATTATGTTAGCTCAAGTTAAACTCGCCAATAAAAAGAAAATGCTATATGTTAGCAAGGGTCAATCATATGTTATCTGAGGTAAAGAATCAATCTAAAATTATAAATACGAGTAATAATCAAATTACTCATACAGAAACTCAGCAACAAAACACTCATTCAAATCATATAAATTTTCCTGATCTGGCTATATCTTTAACTCCTGTAGGACTAGTTTTTAGCTGGGTAATATTTTTTGTAATTTTACGAAAAGTTCGTTCAATTATAGAAAATAAAATGGTTTTTACAGTTAAAGGCTCACATCAATTGCCCTGTAAAAACTGCCAGTTTTATTCTCATAATCATTATTTGAAGTGTGCGGTACAGCCTTGTGTTGTCATGACTGAGGAAGCTAAAAGCTGTTCTGAATATCTACCGAAGAAAGACAATATTGATTCTAAACATTTTTTCTAGACAGATAAAAAAGTGAAGGGAAGCTTTAACTAATGACTAATGACTAATGACGAACAACACCCAAAGCAAAATAGACATAAAAATTCCCAGTCCAATGACTGGGAACAAGTGAAGTAACTCAATCTTACGAAACCTTAGCTTCCAATGATTTAAGTAACTCAGTATTAACCCCAGATTCACGAGTAAGGGCAATTTTACCAGTACGGGCAATTTCCCTAATACCAAACTTTTGTAGTACCTGGACGATCGCCACCATCTTACCAGGGTCGCCGACAACTTCCAAAGTCAAGGAATCTTCCGCCACATCAACTACTCGCGCTCGGAAAATTTGCGCTAGTCCGATGACTTCTGAACGGTTAGAGCTTGTCGCGTTCACTTTGACGAGCATCAATTCTCGCTCCACGCAGGGAGTTTCTGTTATATCCTGTACTTTGAGAACGTTTACCAGCTTGTATAGTTGCTTAGTGAGTTGTTCAATCACGCGATCGTCACCAGGTACAACCATTGTAATGCGGGAAACACCGCCCTCCTCCCCCGAACCAACAGCCAGGCTTTCTATATTAAAGCCACGACGAGCGAATAAACTAGCAATGCGGGACAGAACCCCCGCTTCATCTTCTACGAGAACTGAAAGAGTATGTTTCATCTTTGCCAAAACAGGCTCAGATAGCATTTAACTAACGCAAATATTAGTTAACTGCCATCCTACACGTACTGCTTACTAGGTGAATAAATTATAAGTCGTATAGCTTATTTTAAACTTAAGACCTGCATTTTTGTTAGTTGTCATTGGTCATTAGTCAACTGTCAACTGTCAACTGTCAATTGTCAATTGTCAAACAAAGCAAATCAATCTAAAAGTAGAAGGCATTTAGAGGAAATATCTTTTGGAGGACAGATGTAAAATACCTGTCAAAATTTTATCTTAAGAATATTGTAAACCTTGAATCAGGAGAACCGCATTTATGGGTTGGTTAAAAAGACTTTTTGGCATGGAAAAACCTCAAAATGCTCAAGTAAATCCTGCGCCACAAGTAGCACAAGCTTCTACAAATGCACCTACCGCTACTCAATCAATTCCCCCAGAACGCTTAGGATTGAATGGAGAATATGACCAAAGTGGTTTAGCAAAGCGGGTAGCATTGGCGTTTGACCAAGACCAACAACTTGATGATGTAGATACCCTTTGGGTTGCTCAAACTGGTAGCACCGTAGTTTTAAAAGGCAAAGTTCCCAGCCAAGATATTCTGAATAAAATGATTTCTGTAGCACGTTCTGTCAGTGGTGCTACATCTGTTGATACCAATCAAGTAACTATTGGTTAAATTGTCAGATTGATCATTTCTGGGAGATAACTAAATTTTGGGAATCTCCCAAGGATTTTTCCATCCAATTTAAAATTGCTTGATTTACTTGCTCTGGACATTCATCATGAGGACAATGCCCTACATCCTCTAGATTGAGCAATTCTAACTTTTCGTTATATTGGGCGAATTGTTTAGCCAACACGGGTGGAACAAATCTGTCCTTCTGCCCCCAAATTAACAACATAGGGATTGTTAGTTTTGGTAATAGAGCTTTGACACTAGGACTAAAGTTAACAGCGATCGCCGCTTTAAACAAGGCGCTAAAGGCACGGGCTGATCCCCTATCTTGAGGAGGCCCGGCTAAAATATCTATCAATTCATCAGTGATAGCTGCGGGATTAGCATAAGCAAGACTAGCCCAACGACGTAAAACACTGGGACGGCGGACAAAATAGAACACAGGCTTTAAAAATATTGGAGAAGCAACAATATTTTTAATTCCCCTAACTACGGGTCGCAAAAAGGGCGGAATCATTTCCTGCTCCAGTGATGGATCTGGTAAACTCATCATCACAATTCCCTTCACCATTTCTGGATGAGCCGCCGCCGCCGCCAAAGAAATTAGAGAACCATTAGAATTTCCTATCAATACTACTGGTTGACGGACAAAAGCCTGCCAAAAATCGTAAACTTGCTCTACCCAAAGTTCAATACTGTAATTTGCTGGAGCTTTCTGTGAACCCCCAAAGCCAAGCATATCCAACGCATAGACAGTATGAGATTCGCCTAAAACCTCTAAATTATGCCGCCAATGCCCAATAGAAGCACCAAACCCATGTAGTAAAATCAGAGGGGTTTTCACTTTGTCATTTTGACTCGCGCGAATATAGGTGTAACGAGTCCGCCACCCCCGCCAAATCCAATCCCGTTGATTACCAACCCTTTCCTGCCAGTGTACCGTCATGGACTCCCCGTTTTTCTGCAATTTTAGGTTCTTATTTTCCATCTTAATCAAGTAAAACTAGGGATGAAGCTTTCAATTTTCAAGATGTGGGGTTAAAAAATAGGTATTCTCTTGCCCAGTCCTTACGTCCCAACATTTACCACACAACTTGATGGCTGTGATATGATGAGAGACTGCTGCATACATTTAGAACGAATATAAATTGAATCAATCATGGCTCTGACGCAACAGCGCAAACAAGAAATAATTAATAACTTCCAGGTTCATGGAACTGACACCGGTTCTACCGATGTCCAAATCGCTATGCTAACCGAGCGCATCAACCGCCTCAGTGAGCATTTACAAGCTAATAAAAAAGACCATTCTTCCCGCCGGGGTTTGTTAAAACTTATTGGTCATCGCAAGCGCCTTCTCGCTTACTTGCAACAAGAAAGTCGGGAAAAATATCAAGCCTTGATTAGTCGTCTTGGTATTCGTGGATAGGGACTACTGTTTATGCCTGCCGAAGAATCTGAACGCAGTCGTTTGCCTTTTGAACCGAAAAAAAAGCGCCAAAAACCTGCAAAAGCTCCAAGTAAGCCAGCAGTACAGTTAAAAGAAACTGAAACATCAGATAACAAGCAGCGAATGTACACTAAACAGGAGATGGCAATTCCTGAAGTGGTCAGCCAAAGAATGATTCGGCGCGTAGCTGCATTCTGCGGTATACCTACAGCTTTGGGTATTACTACCCTAGTTGTTAGCTATTTGCTTGCTATTTATTCTCACATCCAACTACCTCCCATCGCTGTTTTATTGGTGAATATGGGATTTTTTGGTTTGGGTGTGTTGGGAATAACCTATGGTGTTCTATCTGCCTCTTGGGATGTGGAAAGAGAGGGTAGTATTTTAGGTTTAGGTGAACTTAGTACTAACTGGGGACGCATGGTAGAAGGTTGGCGCGAAACGCGGCAAAAAAAGGCGTGAAAAACGGCGCTCAAGTGTTCAGATAACTTTCTTGTTGGGTAAGTGTTGGAGTCAATGTTGAAGTTTATATTTGCATAACTTCAACATTACTAAGTGATGACTATCAAGCACTTAACCCAATAGGTAGTAACAAAGGCACTGAGCGCTTCTGTTTTTTATACTATAAATACTTATTATAAATCATTGGTAAGGTCAGCAATTAACATGTAAGAGGCAAATCAATTCAAAATTGAAGAATTGGTTACTCCCGACTCAGCACTCCCTACTCAGCAATCTTTAAAGTCGATGGGCTGAAAACTAATCATTATTAATTAAGGATTTTTATATGATAGTAGTGATGAAAGTTGGTTCCCCGGAAGTGGAAATCAACCGTATTAGTGAAGAACTAACTAATTGGGGACTGACACCAGAAAAAATTATCGGTAAACACAAAGTAGTAATTGGTTTAGTAGGAGAAACCGCCGATTTAGATCCCCTACAAATCCAAGAAGTTAGCCCTTGGATTGAGCAAGTATTACGGGTAGAACTCCCTTATAAACGAGCTAGTCGCCAATATCGTCACGGTGAAGCTTCGGAAGTAATTGTCAATACACCAGATGGCCCAGTTATCTTTGGTGAACATCATCCTCTAGTAGTGGTTGCTGGCCCCTGTTCCGTCGAAAATGAGGAAATGATCATTGAAACGGCGCAGCGCGTCAAGGCATCGGGAGCCAAGTTTTTGCGCGGTGGTGCATATAAGCCTCGTACTTCCCCTTACGCCTTTCAAGGACACGGCGAAAGTGCATTGGAATTGTTGACAAAGGCACGAGAAGCTAGCGGCTTGGGCATTATTACCGAAGTAATGGACGCGGCGGAACTGGACATTATCACAGAAGTCGCTGATGTCATCCAGGTAGGCGCAAGAAATATGCAGAATTTCTCTCTGCTGAAAAAAGTAGGAGCGCAACCCAAACCAGTGCTTTTAAAGCGGGGTATGGCTGCAACTATCGAAGATTGGTTAATGGCAGCCGAGTATATTCTAGCTGCTGGCAACCCCAACGTAATTTTATGCGAACGGGGTATTCGGACTTTTGACCGTCAATATACACGTAATACTCTAGATTTATCTGTCGTACCAGTATTACGGAAATTAACTCACCTACCCATTATGATTGATCCCAGTCATGGTACAGGTTGGGCCGAGTTTGTGCCATCAATGGCTATGGCAGCGATCGCAGCTGGTAGCGATTCCCTGATGATAGAAGTACACCCCAATCCTAAAAAAGCCCTATCCGACGGGCCACAATCCCTGACACCAGAGCGTTTCGACAACCTAATGCAAGAGTTAGCCGTCATCGGCAAAGCAGTAGGACGCTGGCCACAACCAATGGCTTTATCACAAAATTAGGAATAAGTCAATTATTTGAGTAACAACAAGAAGGAGTGTTTAGCACGCTAGATACTCCTTTTGCTTTAGGAAGGGAGTGGGGAGTGGGGGAAGATGAGGGAGATGTAGCTTGCTTCCCGCAGGGTGGGAGAATAACTATTGACTGTGGACTAATGACTAATGACTAATGACTATTAACTACACAACCGCATTGATAACTCTGGCAACAGTCAATATTGATAAATTGGTAAATTTTTATACTAACATTTTAGGACAACAGCCAATAAATAATATCCCGAATGTGTATGCTGAGTTTAATCTTGCTGGGATGCGGTTAGGAATTTTTAAACCTAAACAAACTCACGAATATGAATTTCAAAATGCGGCTAAAAGTAAGGTAAGTTTATGTTTAGAGGTAAGTAACTTAGAAAGTGCGATCGCACATATTACGAATTTAGGTTATCCCCCACCAGGAGAAATTGCGATCGCCTCCCACGGTAGAGAAATTTATGCCTACGACCCAGACGGCAACCGTCTGATTTTACATCAAGCTAGTACAGATAATAATTACGAAGGCAAGAAGCAGGAGCCAGGAGAAGAGTAACAACTGTTAACTGTCAACTGTCAACTGTCAACTAACAACTATGGGCTTAACTGATAACTACAAATTAAACTTAATTCAATGGTATCCGGGGCATATTGCCAAGGCGGAAAAGAATCTCAAGGAACAGCTATCGCGGGTAGATGTGGTATTTGAGGTTAGGGACGCACGGATTCCTTTGGCTACTCATCATCCACAAATAGATGAGTGGGTGGGAAGTAAGACGCGAATTTTGGTAATCAATCGCTTGGATATGATACCTGCACCAGTGCGATCGCAGTGGGTAAATTATTTTCAAAACCGTGACGAAACACCCCTCTTTACCAATGCACAACATGGTCAAGGTGTAGTGGCGGTGGCAAAAGCTGCGCAAGCTGCTGGTGTAGAATTAAATCAAAGAAGACGCGATCGGGGAATGTTACCTCGTCCGGTGCGTGCTGTGGTGATTGGCTTTCCTAACGTTGGCAAATCAGCTTTGATTAATCGCTTGTTAAATAAGCGAGTCGTAGAAAGTGCTGCCCGTCCTGGGGTGACACGTCAGCTACGTTGGGTAAGAATTTCTGACCAGTTGGAACTATTAGATGCTCCCGGTGTAATTCCTGGTAGGTTAGGCAATCAAGAAGCAGCCGTCAAACTAGCCATTTGTGATGATATTGGTCAAGCAGCTTACGACAACCAGCTAGTAGCAGCAGCAATGGTAGATTTACTCACTTCTCTTGAAGAACAAGCTGGTGAGTTACTACCAAAATCGCCTCTATACTCACGTTATGAACTTGACCCTATACCCCACACAGGAGTAGGTTATTTACACGCCTTAGCAGAACATCGTTTCAAGGGTGATGTAGAAAGAACTGCTAGGCAATTGTTAACAGATTATCGCAAAGGTTTATTAGGAACCCTGCCTTTAGAGTTACCACCGAAGTAAATTTGGATGAACAAAATAATTAGCCACAATCACAATTAATAATCATTTCTATTGAGTAATAAATAATTGTCAATTGTCAATTGTTAACTGTCCATTGATTATCCCACCTGGAAATTTAACTTCTAGGCGGGATATGAGTTGAAACACAAATCTTCAAATTGTAGGGACTTTTAACTTTTGAGTGTAATGTTTTCTGATTCTCAAACTTGCTGCAACAACACCAATACCAATTAAAGTTGTAGCTGTTGTTGGTTCAGGAACTTCCCGTGGAGTCTGCAAGTTGAAATTAAGTTTAGCCAATCCCCTGCTAGACCCTGTTGGATCAAACGGATCTTCCTGGGTAAAATTTATTGTACCTGTAGCGTTTTTAAATATACCTTCTCCATCATAAATAGTTATAGTACCACCACCTCTAATAGTACCTTCTGAAGGATTAATTTCAGCGCTATCACTAGCTCTACCAAATAATT
The DNA here is from genome assembly GCF_019976755.1 of Nostoc sp. MS1. Taxonomy (NCBI): domain Bacteria; kingdom Bacillati; phylum Cyanobacteriota; class Cyanophyceae; order Nostocales; family Nostocaceae; genus Nostoc; species Nostoc sp. MS1. Next base: position 2,252,463 of record NZ_AP023441.1, on the reverse strand, counting down.
TATTTTCTCCATTACCATAGTAAACATCAAAAAGTTTTGGTTCATTTAGTAAACCAAATACGCTAGGATCTGAGTTAAATTTATACTTGATGATTGGGGGATCGCTAGGCTGAAGTTGACCGTAAGTATTGCTAGTAAAAAAATCTAAACCATAAGGAGCAGGTGTGGTACTATCACCTGTAATATTTGCTCTGACAATGTTTAGGTCTGGTCTATAGTCGAAATTTAACTTAACTGATGTATAGTAGTCAACACTGAATTGATAGTTATTAGTATTCTCTGCTTTTGCAGATTGTAAATTTGTCCCTAAACCGAATAAAGTTAACGTTACAGGAACAAGCCAGCCGCTACGTGAACCAAACATAATTGTCCTTTTTTGTTCGGTAGAGATGAATAAAATTTGCCAAGTGTATTAGGAAATGACAGAGTTTTAAGGAACTGTTACAAAGTATCTTAAATTTAATTTTTTACTATATCAATGATTTATTAATTGATATTAAATGAATTATTTTTAGATAATTGCAATAAATTTGGTAAGTCTGAGGAGTAAAAAGTATGATAATTAGACTAAAATGTTGGATTAAAGTTAGAAAAAATTGAACGCAGATAAACGCAGATGATTAAGGTTTATATTTTTTACTAATGCACAACTTTAGGCTTGCCACGCTACTACTTAATATTTAATTTAACAGCACCTCTAATCAGCTTTTAACTTCTCTAAAATTGATTCCCACCAATAACGATGAGTTACATACCACTCGACAGTTTGGCGTAATCCAGTGGAGATTGTCTGTTGAGGTTCCCAGCCTAATTCTGTTTTTATTTTTGTCGCATTAATCGCATAACGGCGATCATGTCCGGGGCGGTCTTTGACAAAAGTAATGAGTTTACTGGCAGGAGAAACTGGTAAATTGGGCGCTAATTCGTCCATTAACTTACATATCATCTGTACGAGATCAATATTTTTGATTTCGTTGTTACCACCGATATTGTAAGTTTGTCCTGGTTTACCTTGATGAATCACAATATCCAATGCACAGCAATGATCCCAAACGTGCAGCCAATCACGAATATTCAAACCATCTCCATACACAGGTAAGGGCTTACCTAAGAGGATGTTGATACATATTAAGGGAATTAATTTTTCGGGGAAATGATAAGGGCCGTAGTTATTTGAGCAATTTGTAATTAAGGTTGGTAAACCGTAAGTGTGATGATAAGACCGTACTAGATGATCACTACCAGCTTTTGATGCGGAATAGGGGCTGTTGGGGGCGTAAGGGGTGGTTTCTGTGAAAGGTGGGTCTTCTGGGTCAAGGCTACCGTAAACTTCATCTGTGGAGATGTGTAGGAAACGATAGTTGTTTGGGTTGCCTTGTTTGTCCCAATGATGGCGAAATGCTTCTAGTAAAGTAAACGTGCCAACAACATTTGTCTGAATAAAGGCATCAGGTGCAACAATTGAGCGGTCAACATGAGATTCTGCCGCAAAATGAACGATCGCACTAATACTCTCTTCTGCCAGTAGCTTATCAACCAAAGCGCGATCGCAAATATCCCCTTTGACAAATCTTAAATTGGCTTTGCCTTGTATATCGGCTAAGTTTTGACGATTGCCAGCATAGGTAAGAGCATCTAAAACAATCATGCGCTCGCTTGGGTGATTCTCATACCAATGATGGACGAAATTTGAGCCAATAAAACCTGCACCACCCGTAATTAAGATAGATGAAGTCAAAGCGGGGAGTGAGTCAGCTACAACTCCCGTTGTGATTTTTGGAATATCAATGCTCATGTCAGTTGTGTTGCAGCTAGTTCAATAAGTCCTTTACAGGCTGTTTTACATATCTTTACCAACGATTACGGAAAGCTGATACTTCTCTGGTTGAATAACATATTTTCCGGCATTTTTTACAAATCTTTACAATTAACATCGAGCCAATCTTTGATAAACTACCCCACAGTTGACAATAACCCAAATGAATAATGTTCACCGTAGACAAAATCCTCTGTCTTTAGGATGAAAACTTATAATTTTTGTAAATAAATTCTTAATTCTTTCTCATAATCACTTGGATGTAAAACCAAATTTACCTTACTGATTTTTTTTCAGTAATTTTCCTCAAAATCTATTCTAGAAATTCCAGCCAAATAAACACTTTAAACCAAATTTGATGAATTTATTTCTGTTTACTAATATTGCCAGATTTTAAGCATATTAGTATTGTATTTTACATTTACTTGACTAGATTAACTGTCATATAAAGATCGATTTATTCTCATAAAAACTTTTTCAGTATCATTTGTAACTAAAATGTGGCAAACTTCATCAAATCTTGAGAAAGAAATAATTTGTTTCATAAACTGAAACAGCTAAAGTTTTGTTAAGATGCAAGTGCTAGCAGTTTCTCGACGGAATCCCTGACTCCGCAGGTGGAGAAATAAATAGTACTAGCAGCACAGAGTTCTCAAGGTGAAGAAATGACCACCTACATTTTTTTTGATGAAGCCCTCCGCATTCTGACCAATGCTTTTCTGGTATCCGCAGTACTGTTAATTGCAGGTTCTGGTATAGGTTTGGCAGTTATAGAAACAATTGAGAAGACTGGACATCGATAAATCACAATTAAATCCATAGTTGTAGTCGCAAACCATTGAGTGCTAGTGTTCACTACTGAAAAATCCTGGGAACACTAAATATATCAGTCTCACAGCTATTCAGACTCATCTGTAAGTCAACAACAGACAGGTAACTGTACCGCTATTGAGACCCCTACCAGGAGCGACTATTATGAATTTATTGGACACATTCCTGGGCAGAGAAAACCAAGCCCCAGAGTCACTTAGTTCCGCCGAAGCTTTTGTTGCTATAGTTTTACTGGCAACAGCCTCAGATGGTTATTTATCTGATGCACAAGAGCGTTCTATCTTGGGTGAATTGTCTCGTTCAAAACCCTTGAGGAATTACTCTACAGATGCGATAGCCCAGATATGTAACAAGATATTTATAATTCTCCGGCGAGACGGTTTTAACGCCCTATTTAATTTGGCTAAAGAATTTCTATCATCAGATTTACGGGAAGCAGCTTTTGCTGTGTCCAGTGATTTGGTTTTAAGTGAAAGCCATATTAACGAAGAAGAAATAAACTTTTTAAATGATTTATATCAAGCTCTGGGTATTTACCCTGAGATAGCAACAAAAATTTTACAAGCAATGTTACTCAAAAACCAAATTCAAGCTGATTAAAAATTATTTTTGGTGATGAGCCAGTCATAATTACCAAATAGCTTATATACTGAGTGTGCCAAAGAAGATTAGCTTTTTTGGCACGTTTATTTGTGGCAATCAGTTCTCAGCAAGAGTAAACTAACTAAACTATTTTCAATTCTATATGTCTTGGTCTGTTACTTTAAATCAACTAATTGAAGCTCTTTTAGCCAATCCTGTAAATTTATCTGAAACTGCATTGACACAGGTCAGTAGTGGTATCCAAACTGATACCCGGATTTTAAAACCTGGGGAAGTTTTTCTGGCTTTCCGGGGAGAAAAATTTGATGGACATGAGTTTGTCCCTAGTGCGATCGCTAATGGTGCGATCGCCGCTATCGTTGATTATGACTATGAAAATCCGGGGCTACCTGTCTTCCAGGTTAAGAACTCCCTAGAAGCTTATCAACAACTGGGTAGATGGTGGCGCGATCGCTTCGATATACCCGTGATTGGGGTAACGGGTTCGGTAGGTAAAACCACTACGAAAGAACTGATTGCCGCAGTGTTGGCAACAAAAGGTAAAGTCCACAAAACTTACGGTAACTACAATAACGAGATTGGTGTACCGAAAACCCTTCTTGAACTGACTGAGGCGCACGACTACGCTGTTATCGAAATGGCAATGCGGGGTAGAGGACAAATTGCCGAACTTACACAAATCGCCCGTCCCACTGTTGGGGTGATTACCAACGTTGGCACAGCACATATTGAGTTACTGGGTTCAGAAGCGGCGATTGCTGAGGCAAAATGTGAGTTATTATCCGAAATGCCCAAGGATAGCGTCGCTATTCTTAACCACGATAACCCTTTACTCATGGCTACGGCGGCAAAGGTTTGGTCAGGGGAAGTATTAACCTATGGCTTGTCTGGTGGAAATATTCACGGCTCCCTTGTTGATAATGCCACCTTAGAAGTAGCAGGATTGCAGCTACCTTTACCTTTACCTGGTCGTCACAACGCTACTAATTACCTAGCAGCCTTAGCAGTGGCAAAGGTTTTGGGGATTGAATGGTCGAGCTTGCAAGCTGGTGTAACAGTAAATATGCCAACAGGGCGATCGCAACGTTTTAGTTTGCCCAATGATGTGATAATCTTAGATGAGACTTATAATGCTGCACCAGAAGCGATGTTAGCAGCATTGCAGTTATTAGCCGATACACCAGGAAAGCGGAAGATTGCGGTGTTAGGGGCGATGAAAGAATTAGGCGAGCGTTCAGCGCAGTTACACCAAAGAGTAGGTGAGACTGTACGTAACCTCAAGCTAGACGGCTTATTAGTGTTAGTTGATGGTGAAGATGCGGAAGCGATCGCTAAAAGTGCCGATGGTGTTCCCTCAGAATGCTTTGCCACTCATGCTGATTTAGTCGCTCGATTGAAAACATTTGTGCAGAGGGGCGATCGTTTATTATTCAAAGCTGCCCATTCCGTGGGGTTAGATCGGGTAGTAAGTCAGTTGAGAGCGGAGTTCTCCAATTAGAGAACTTATTGACGGTTAACCCTTAATAGTAAAGGCGTACAGATGTACGCCCTTACAAGGTATCCATAGTCTTCTTTTTTGTTGAGTTAGCAAAACTGCGTGACATCTTCTCCACATTCGTCTGCTAAATACATTAAGGCTTTAAATCGGATTTCGACTAACTGTTCGTAAAGAGGATTGAGTTTACATAGGGGTGGGATGTGAATGAGAGTGCGATCGCCTACTTTAATTTCTCGTTCAAATGGACAGCTAGCAGGAATAAGTGTACAAATTCGACGCGCTAATTTGGGACTGGCAATTTCTAAAGATTCCAACCACTGGCGGATGGGTTGCAGTAGTAGATTGAGTACAGAGATAAATGTAACTGTGATAGTAGACATCATGTTGTGAGAACGTACATTTGTTGGGGAGTTAATAAGACTTTTTCTAGTAAGAGACTGTCTGTTTTGGCAGTATCTTTCAAAATTACTGCTTTGGCATTTTCATTGAGTAATATTTTCTTATCAGCAGTAAAACTAAATTCATGTCCGGGCATAAACCCTTTTTGGATAAGCTTCTTGAGTGCGAATCTAGTAATAGACTCTAGTAACTGACTACAAGGCTTCCAATCAGATAACTTATCAAAAATCCAGTGAAATGTTTCAGGATTAGTAGTTGATAATTCTAAAATTGCTGCTGTTAAGCAAGATTCTATATAGTCAGCATCTAAATTAAGATGTAGTTGATGTATCCAAGTTTCTATAAGTCTTTTGTCTTGGAACTTTAAAATATAAACTGCTCTTTCAAGATGGAAGTGGAATAATTCTAAGTCTTTCATTTTTCTCAGTTTATAGATGTAATAAAAAACAATTAATTGACTTATCGATTACTAGGAACTCAGGTAAATCTCTTATCTTGAAAAAGAAGTATGGGTAATAGGTATTAACTCACTACCCAATCGAGAAAACTACTTTCAAACTGTTGATTTCCTAGTTGCTTCTAACTTTAGACCCCAAAAATGCAGAACTTGTGGAGATACGTCTAAAGATAGATATTTTTTTAATTTGACCAATCTATAGCAGCCGCAACCTGAGCAGGTAATTTCATCGCTTTGAAGGGTTTAGTAATGATGGCTCTCACTCCCAATTCCGCAAACCGCCTCTGTTCGGCGGCTTGTACCTTTGCCGTCAGCAAAATTACAGGAATTGCCTGAGTAACAGGATTGGCTTGCAAAGCTTGAAAAGTGGAGATTCCGTCCATATCTGGCATCATCACATCTAAAAGGATGACATCCGGTTGTTCGGCAGATGCTTTTGCTACTCCCTCAATACCAGAAGCAGCCGTGGATACTTCCCATGCACCCACCGCTTTCAAAGCAAGTTCAGCCACAGCCCGAATATCATATTCATCATCAATGATGAGAATGCGTTTGGTAGTCATAAAACAGTTGACAGTTGACAGTTATTATTCTCCCTTGTCTCCCCCACTCAGCACTTAGCACTCAGCACTCTCTACTCCCCTAAAAATCACACGGTTGAGTAGGTTAATGACTCGCTGTTCAAATTCTTGGGGGTTAATGCGTCCTTTGGTGAGGAATAGGGTTTGTCCTAGTTTTAGTCTTTGGCGATCGCTTTCATCTAAATCGCGGGCTGTGTACACTACTAAAGGTACATGAGATAAACGCTGATACTGCCGTAACCAATCAACCACAGAAAAACCGTCACACTCTGGTAAGCCCAAATCTAATACTAATAAGTCAGGAATGAGATTTTGGCTCAGTTGTATGGCTTCCCGTCCTGTTTGAGCATGGAAGGTAGAAGTGCCATGACGATTGAACATAGCTATGAGTAATTGTGCTAAATCTGGGTCATCTTCTACAACTAATACCTTAATGGCTGGTAGTTGTTTAGCAGTAGCTTTTTCTAAAGCTTGGCACAGCAACTTGACATTTGGAGGTTTAATAATCCAATCACTGACATCATGGGGAAGTTCTTTACTATTGTTAGGGGCTAAACCACTCAGAATAATCACTGGCACATTCTTTATATCTGGCTGCTGTTTGAGAAGTGCTAAAGTTTCCCAGCCGTCCATCTGTGGCATCATCAGGTTGAGAATAATTGCATCAGGTCGGTTTACTGTCGCCTGTTCTACTGCTTCTTGTCCTGATCCCACCGTCATAACTCGATAACCTTGCTTTTCCAGGATGACTTGTACAACATCGCGTACCGAAGGATCATCATCACATAGAAGTATTAAAGGCGGAGTTGCGCTAGTACAATGCTCAGGGATGGTATGAGGAAGATATAAAAAATCATCCCTTTCCCGCTCTTCCTTTGCAAAAGTGGGTAAGGTAAAAAAGAAAGTGCTACCTTCTCCCAAGGAACTTTCCGCCCAAATTTGCCCTCCATGATGCTGTAAAATACTGCGGCAAATCGCCAAACCTAAACCAGTACCCCCTTTTTGGCGGGAATCTGAAGCATCTACTTGTCCAAAACGCTCAAAGATAGATTCAAGTTTATCAGCTGGGACACCCCTGCCTTGATCTTTAACTTTAAATAAGATGTGTGGAACGTTGCTAATATTGTCCTTCCCACTTTCTATTTCCGCATTCAGCCAAACTGTAGAACCAGGAGATGAGAATTTAATTGCATTGCTGAGGAGATTGGTCAACACTTGAATGATGCGGTCGGGATCTGCCCAGAGGTTTGCAGATACAGGCGACATGGAAATTTTAACACCTGCCAACTCTGCCATTTCTTCAATCACTTCTACCGATTGAGTCATTAAATCGGCAGCGTTGCAGGCTTGGGGCGTGATTTGGATTTTTCCTGACTCAATGCGTTCAATATCTAAAATGTCATTGATGAGACGCACTAACCTATCAGTATTATTAGCAGCAATATTTAACATGCGTTGAGCGTCTTCTGAGCCTGCTGGTAGGACACCACTGGCCAGTAGGTCTAAAGCACCGGAAATGGATGTTAAGGGGGTACGTAGTTCGTGACTGACAACGGAAACAAATTCGTCTTTGAGGCGTTCCACCTCCCGGCGATCGCTGATATCTTTCATAAAGCAGTAATGTCCAATACACTCCTGCTGTTGGTTATAGGCTTTCACCATTACCACTTGTTTATCAAAAGCCGTCCCATCTTTACGCATGGCTCTGGCTTCGATTTCCACCTTGCCGTTTTTGAGCATTTGTTGATAGGCTGTCACCATCTTTTCTTGGTCGTCTGGGTGGACAGTTACTTCCCAGTTCATACCAACCATTTCTTCTGGCTCGTAACCAGTTATTTTGGCATAGGCGGGATTTACCTTCAAGTAACGTCCCTGTGTATCTAACTGGGAAATACCTTCAACAGCACTTTCCAAGGCTTGGCTCAGGTGAAGGAGTTCTTCTTCTGTGCGTTTGCGATCGCTAATATCAGTCATTGTACCGATGTAGCCTATCACCTCTCCATTAGTTCCCCTTTCAGGAATTGCTTGTGAGATTACCCAGATAGTGGAATTATTAGCATGGAGAAAACGATACTCTGCTTGAAAGGGGGTATTTTGTTTTACTGCTTGATTGCATTCAGTCACGATACGCTGGCGATCGTCTGGATGTAAAGACTTTACCCAGCCTTCACCAAGTACATCTTCTGGTGGTGAGCCGATTAAATTGCACGCTCTTTCATTGACAAAAATGCAACGACCAGAGGCATCATTACGAAAGATTCCCACTGGTGCAGTTTGCGCCAAGGTCGCATAACGGTCTTCGCTTTCCCGTAACGCCGCTTCCGTAGCTTTGCGTGCGGTGATATCACTACCAATACCCAGAAACCCTGTTATATGATTTTCTGCGTCGTATAACGGGGTAGCAGACAGTAACACAGGGAAACGGGAACCATCTTTACGAATATAAGACCATTCCCGCTCCTCTACTTGTCCTTGTCGCGCTTTAGTGACAAATACCTCAAATCCTGGTTCAATCGTCACACCTAATTCTTGAGATAGTTCTTGCGCTACTTTCACCACTTCATTCTTGTCGTGGATAATCTCCGGTGTTGTTTTACCAATCACTTCCTCAGCCGTGTACCCTAGCCACCTTTGCGCCGTAGCATTAAACGTGAGAATTATCCCATCTGTGGTAGTGGAAATAATTGTGTAATTAGCACTATTAACAATTGCCTCTTGCAGTTTCTGATTTGTGGCTTGTGAATGTACTGAACTCAGCAATTCCCAAGCTTTCGGCACTAACTTCACGCATACAAATGCTGTGTACAGAGAAATAATTGCTGTAATCGCTTTAATAAACCCAGATAACCAATAGCTAAGATGCCAAAGCGCCAACACATCTATCATGTAGCCTGTGCCACAAGCCACCATAAAAGCACTAACTAGTACAAAGATGATTTTAAAAGGAAATTCTTGCCGCTTCTTAGCAAAATAGAGCAACGTTAAAGCAATTGAATAATACGCTAAGGCAATTAAGCTGTCAAATAAAACATGCAGCCACACTAGCCAAGGAGGGACAAAAGGCAATGACGGTAGAAATGAGTACATAAGTAAGGAGTAGGAGATGTGGTAAGACTGCGCTCACCAACCGCGAGATGAGGCAGACAAAGGAGAAAAACTAATGACTATGGACAAATGACAACTGACAAATTTAATCTTTCTTTACAAATCTATGTAGAAAAATTGTCCACTTCAGCTAAAAATAAAAATGAGAGCAGTTGACAAAAATTTAATTTCTACATGATAGAGGGGTTCTAGATATGGATATTGATTTTCGTGTGGCGATCGTTTTAGCACCTATTGCAGTTGCTGCTGGCTGGGCTGCTTTTAACATCGGTGCTGCTGCTTTAAGACAAGTGCAAAACTTCTTAAACAGAGAAGCTTAAATTTCAGTTAAAAATTTTAACTTTTAACCGACTGTTCTCTTAACCGAGGCAGTCGGTTTTAATCTGGAGGCTAGGGAATAGGGATATAGCCCCTTGTCTCCTCATCTTCCCCATCTCCCCCATCTCCCCTGACAGGTGTAGGTTTTTTACAATTAGGAGGAATTGAAGCAAAAGAAATCGTCAACAGGAGTATGAGGAAAAGCACTCCAACTGGGAAGATGAATAGGAAGATGGTTGAGTAAATCAGCAATCAGGGTCAACAGGCCTAACAAAAAACAAGAAATCTGACGCTGAGGATGAAGGTGGAAAGGCTGAGAAAAGACAACATGTCGAGGTGGAAGTTGTTCGAGAGTTGGGGGAGAAGATTGATTTTCCGCTTCGCCCCCCAGCATCACCATCCAAAGAGTGGCAACAGCGATGGCTAACCACAAACGTTCAGCACGTTGTGGTGAGAGCAAACGAGTATGATGCCAATCCCAACCATCTCCTTTGACATCCCGATAAACACATTCTGTAGAAGGACGTAAACCGTACCAGAGTGCAGAGGCGCTCGTGGGTTCAAGGTCAGTCAAAATCAACCAAGGGTCTTTGTAACCAAGATCCCAACGGGCAAGCAATGTACATTCAACGGGATTGGTGACAAAGCAAATAATTCGACCTGACCAAGATGTTCCAGGGGTACAAACCACATCTTTTAGTGGATGCCATGTATTCCCAGATGGCAGGCGATAAGTTCCTTGATGGTTAATACGTAAAAACGGATGCCAGCCAGCAGCCACAATCAATTCATACAACCAACAAGCATACAGTCCTCTGTCAGCAGTGACTATGACATCAAACTCAGTTGGGATGGCATCTTTGATTGCTGTGAGCAGATTGTGCCAATGCCCTTTCCAACTTCCTGGCTCATGTGCTTTGACCACACACCATGCTATCGGGATTCCACAACCCGCCAAGAGTATGTTTACTGATAAGACTACAAACTTATTGCCGATACTGGTTGCGTCTAGTGCTAGCGCAATACGCTTGATATTGGTAGGTAGCAAACTGATCACCCATAACAGCAATGGCGCAAAACAACTACTTACATCTAGAGTCCGACGATGAAGCCCTTTTTTGGCAGAGGCTTCCTCATACCATTCTTTTAATCTTTGACGTACTGTATTTGCCTTTTCTGAGTTGACTTGAGCTATGAATTTTGACACTTTGCTCAAGCTACTTGATCTTGTCATCACTATGCCAAAACTCCATGTTGCCAGCCCTACCACTTGTGGTAACGTCAGATGTGGCATTTTCTGTGACACTATATTTGTCCATTGTTTGAGGTACTCATTTTTCAGCATTTGAGCCTCTGTTTCACTTTGTCAGTCTGCTTTTATTTTCTGTCAAGCGTGAATGAATGCTCACACTCTTGTAAAAAACCTACACCTGTCAGCCCCATCTCCCCCACTCTCCACTCTGTGAACATCGATACCCTACTTTTCCCCTTCCACCATTTTGGCGTTAATCTTGGACTTTCGCGCATTGTTAAATTGTTAGCTAATCTTGGCAATCCTCATGAGCGAGTGCCTGTAATTCATGTTGCTGGTACAAATGGTAAAGGTTCTGTTTGTGCTTATCTATCTTCGGTATTAACGGAGGCTGGTTATCGTACAGGGCGGTATACTTCTCCTCATCTAGTCGATTGGACGGAACGTATTTGCATCAATGAAGAACAAATTTCTCACGAGGATTTTTGTAAATTATTGTTAACAGTGCAAGCGGCTATTAGCCTTGATGATGAGTATCCCACTCAATTTGAGGTGATTACAGCAGCAGCTTGGTTATATTTCGCCCAGCAACAAGTCGATGTGGCAGTGATAGAAGTAGGATTGGGTGGACGGTTGGATGCTACTAATGTAATTTGTGATCCTCTGGTAACGGTGATAACTTCGATTAGTCGTGAACATTGGCAACAATTGGGGCCGACTGTTGCTGATATTGCGGGGGAGAAAGCCGGGATTCTTAAAAGTGGTTGTCCGGCTGTGGTTGGGAAGCTACCATTGGATGCAGAACAAGTAGTGCGATCGCGCACTCAAGAATTACAATGTCCTTTAATTCTGCCTCAACCCGCTCATCAAATTTCTGATAAATTAGCAGAATATCAAAGTATTTTTACAGCAAAAACTATTAAATACCCTCTACCATTACAGGGACAGATTCAACTAACTAATTCCGCTTTAGCATTAGCAACTTTAGAAGTTTTGCAACAGAAAGGTTGGCAGATTTCTCAAGAAGAAATTGTTAACGGTATAGCAAAAACTAAATGGCCTGGTAGAATGCAATGGATTAGTTGGAAACACCACAAATTATTAATTGATGGCGCTCATAATCCCGCCTCTGCTCAGGTTTTACGAGATTATATTGATACATTAAATAGTCAATCAGTAACTTGGATTATGGGAATGTTAGCGACTAAAGACCATGCCGATATATTACAAGCATTATTAAAACCAGATGACCAATTATATCTAGTACCAGTACCAGATAATAATTCAGCAGATACAGAGTATTTAGCCAAGTTAGCTAGTGATATCTGTCCACAATTAAGTCTTTGTCAAACTTCCTCAGATTTGCCATTAGCTTTAGACACAGCATTTAATTCAACAGATAATTTAGTAGTTTTATGCGGTTCCTTATACTTAATCGGTCACTTTTTAGGAACCAGTTCTTAGTAAGGACTTTAGTCCTTACATATCTTATTCATCTGCGTTTATCCGCGTTCATCTGCGTTCAAATCTGATTCCATTTACTACAAACAAAAAGCGCTCCTCCAAATGGAGAGAGCGCTAAGATATGCAAGTTAAAACTTAAAGATTAACCGTTAATAGCAGGAGCGGTTAAAGCAACAGGAGTAACTTCAGAAGCCGCCAAGTCTAAGGGGAAGTTGTGAGCGTTACGCTCGTGCATGACTTCCATACCCAAGTTAGCGCGGTTGATAATGTCAGCCCAGGTATTGATCACACGACCTTGTGAGTCGATGATCGACTGGTTGAAGTTGAAACCGTTGAGGTTGAACGCCATTGTGCTGACACCCAACGCGGTGAACCAGATACCAACTACGGGCCATGCAGCTAGGAAGAAGTGCAAGGAACGGGAGTTGTTGAAGCTCGCGTATTGGAAGATCAAGCGTCCGAAGTAACCGTGTGCCGCTACGATGTTGTAGGTTTCTTCTTCTTGTCCGAATTTGTAACCGTAGTTTTGGGATTCGGTTTCGGTTGTTTCACGAACCAAGGAAGATGTTACCAAGCTTCCGTGCATTGCACTGAACAAAGAACCACCAAATACACCAGCCACACCTAACATGTGGAAGGGGTGCATGAGGATGTTGTGTTCTGCTTGGAACACGATCATGAAGTTGAATGTACCGGAGATACCCAAGGGCATACCGTCAGAGAAGGAACCTTGTCCGATGGGGTAGATCAAGAATACTGCTGCTGCTGATGCCAAGGGTGCAGAGTATGCTACGCAGATCCAAGGACGCATACCTAAGCGGTAGGATAATTCCCACTGACGACCTAAGTAGCAAGCACATCCGATGAGGAAGTGGAATACTACCAATTGGTAAGGGCCACCGTTGTACAACCACTCATCTAGGGATGCTGCTTCCCAAATTGGGTAGAAGTGTAAACCAATGGCGTTGGAGGAGGGTACAACTGCACCTGAGATGATGTTGTTTCCGTAGATCAAGGAACCTGCTACGGGTTCACGGATACCATCAATGTCTACGGGGGGTGCGGCGACAAAGGCTATGATGAAGCAGGTGGTTGCGGCTAGCAATGTAGGAATCATCAATACACCAAACCAACCTACATAAATGCGGTTTTCGGTGCTGGTGATCCAGTTGCAGAACCGTTCCCATACGTTGGCGCTACTGCGCTGTTGTAAGGCTGTGGTCATCTTTTTATGATTGCTTTGGATTTTTAGTATTAAGGTAAGTACCTATGCTTACCCATCTTATTACATTAGAGTTAAGTGTGAGTTTTGTAAATCTACTTTAATTAAGTAATTTTTATAAAAGTTATTATTTTTACTTATTAATCGCGTCTAGTGACGCGATCAATTTGGTTATATCAACCAGGTGGCCATGCCATTGGCCGCCCACCTAGAATATGTATGTGTAGATGATAGACTGTTTGTCCTCCATCATTACCGTTATTGATGACAACTCGATAGCCATTTTCGAGTCCTGCTTGTTCGGCAACGCGCTTGACAGTTAGCAAAAGATGTCCCAAAAGGGCATGATCCCCAGATTCAGTATCAGACAGTTTGGCTATGGGTTTCTTGGGAATTACAAGAATGTGTACTGGGGCTTGAGGATTAACATCTTTGAAGGCTAAAGCTAAATCATCTTCATAAACGATGTTAGCGGGAATTTCTCGACGAATGATTTTGCTGAAAATTGTCTCTGTGGTTTCACTCATGCGGTTATTACAACTCATCTGCTAGAGATTCTAAAGGGTTACTGTTTATATAAGAAATATTTAGCCAATGCTTGCTAGAGTCTGGAGTGCATCAATTGTCGGCATCGATGCCGTTAAAGTGGGCGTAGAAGTCGATATTTCAGGGGGTTTGCCGGGAATTGTGGTTTTGGGACTACCAGATTCAGCAGTTCAGGAGTCGAAAGAGAGGGTGAAAGCAACGCTCAAAAATGCAGGTTTTGCTTTTCCGATGAGAAAAATTGTGATTAACCTGACTCCGGCGGATTTACGCAAGGAAGGCCCCTGTTTCGATTTACCTATTAGTGTGGGAATTTTAGCGGCTTCTGAGCAAGTTAAGGCGGATTTGTTGGGTGATTATCTGTTTTTGGGTGAAGTTTCTCTGGATGGTAGTTTACGCCCTATTGCTGGGGTTTTACCTATTGCTGCTACTGCCAAAAAAATGGGCATTGCTGGTTTGGTTGTGCCTGTGGATAATGCTCAAGAGGCTTCAGTGGTGCAGGGTTTGGCTGTGTATGGTTGTAAGAATGTGTCGGAGGTGGTAGATTTATTAAATAATCCTGGTCGGCACAAACCTTTAGAGTTGGATGAATCAAAAGATATCACATCAGTATCTTACGCGATCGCCGATTTAAAGGACGTAAAAGGACAAGCTCATGCTCGTCGCGCTTTAGAAATTGCTGCGGCAGGCGGACATAATTTGATTTTTGTCGGGCCTCCAGGAAGTGGGAAAACGATGCTGGCACGACGTTTGCCTAGTATCTTACCACCTCTGAGTTTTACTGAAGCTTTGGAAGTAACTCGGATTCACTCAGTGGCTGGTTTATTAAAAAACCGTGGTTGCTTAGTGCGCGATCGCCCTTTTCGCAGTCCTCACCATTCAGCATCCGGGCCTTCTCTTGTGGGTGGTGGTAGTTTTCCTCGTCCTGGGGAAATTTCCTTATCACACCGAGGGGTACTTTTCCTCGATGAATTAACAGAATTTAAACGTGATGTTTTAGAATTTTTGCGCCAGCCTTTGGAAGATGGCTATGTGACTATTTCCCGCACCAGACAATCTGTAATGTTCCCTGCACAGTTTACCTTAGTAGCAAGTACTAACCCCTGTCCTTGTGGTTACTACGGTGATACCATCCAGCAGTGTACATGTTCGCCAAGACAACGAGAACAGTATTGGGGAAAGCTTTCCGGGCCGTTGATGGATCGGATTGATTTGCAAGTTGCAGTTAATCGCCTGAAACCAGAAGAAATAACCCAACAGCCGACAGGAGAAACTTCTGCGGCCGTGCGTGAGAGGGTACAACAAGCACGCGATCGCGCTATTAACCGTTTTCAAGAAGAATCAAATCTGCGTTGTAATGCCCAAATGCAAAGTCGGCATATGCAGAAATGGTGCAACCTGGATGATAGTGGGCGCAACTTGTTAGAAACGGCAATTAGAAAGTTGGGCTTATCTGCAAGAGCAAGCGATCGCATTCTGAAGGTAGCTCGGACTATTGCAGATTTAGCAGGGGAAGATGAGTTAAAACCTAATCATGTGGCAGAGGCTATTCAGTACCGTACTATAGACAGGATGCAGTAGTAACAATTCAAAATTCAAAATTCACAATTGAGAAATCCAGACTTGGGCTGAATTTTATGATTTGTATCTGCTGACGAATTTTGAGAATTGGTGTTATTTGGTAGGGTTTTTAACCTGTCAACTGTCACCTGCTTTTTTTAAGAAAACAATTTAAATCTTGTTAGTTGGGTTTTGATTGCTCCTGTGAGAATTTTATTTAGTTCTTTGCTGTCTCGAAAGGGCAATATTTGTTGTGTGGGTAAGTCGAAAGGGAATCTTCCGTCATACTCTGGCCGTTGTTGATGTACTAATAGGATTTGTTCTGTTCGCTTGCTTTGAATGGCGTAGCCAATTTCTATACATACATTGGGACTAGGAATTAATTGTTGTGCGTCCTTAGCATCAACACTAGCGATGGGTGTAGTATCCGCAATAAACAACAAGCTTTTGCGTAGTTTTCTGAGGATAGTACGATTTAGACGTTGGGGTGCGTCTTTAGGACGGGATGATTCTACTAGTGTCAGTGGAAGGCGCGATCGCAAGTTCAATGTTTCTAAGCTTTTTTGCAGTCCTTCCCTGAGAACTTCAGTAGCTTCGGCATACTCGGTTTGATAGGATAAGAAAATTGTCGGATCTAACTGAGCTAAAACTGTTTGCTTGGTGAAGTAAATTTCATGACTGATTAGGTCGATGTTAGCTACACAATAACCACCACTACCTTCAATGTAAAATTCCACGTTCTCTCCCTCTAGATAACGCCCAAACCAAATTGAACGTTTCACTTCATCACTGTCTTCTAAAAAGTCCGCACGCAATGCTGCTCTCAGTAAGCTTTTTTTACTAAGGCGAATATCTGGCGGACGTTTTTCGAGTTCAGAAATCGGCTCATAATCCTGAAGATACCATGCTCTCAGCGCAATAATTGACATAAGGCGCTATGTTTATTTAAAAGGTTTATTCTGTTGCGTATAAGTTTACACTGGGTTTTGAATATTTCAACAAGATTACTAAGCGTTTACAATCACAATGCTTTTAATACAGTTTCTATTGCTTTCTGCTTTTGTGGGTCTGCTCCTTGTGCGTATTCTAGGGCAAAAGGAACGTCAATGTCTGGGGTAACTCCCTTACCTTCTAATCTCTGATCACCATTGAGGAAGACATCTGCAACTGCTAAGTAAAGCAAGCTGCCATCCTGCATAATATAGGGACGACCACCAACTACTGCTCCTGTTGTTTTAGTACCAATGACTGGGCCAATCTGATTTTGTTGGAAGTTAAAGGCAAGAATTTCTTTACTACTGCGGCTTCCTTCATTTACTAGCATCACTACAGGTTTTTTCCATTGGTAATGATAAGTATAGCGGCGGCCGTTGCGTTGAACGCTGGTTAAGCTGGGAGTTTTTTCTGCCGTAAAGATGTTGAGGTAACTGATATCGCCACCTCCCCATCCATCTCTCAAATCCAAAATTAAGCCGTCTGCGTTTTTTAGACGACCATATATAAGTTCATCCTGGAGTGTTTGCTGATATTGATCGGCTGCATTTGACCAGATATGAACATAGCCAATTTTCCGATTTGCTTGTTCGATTACTTGAATACTGGCGGTTTGAGCTTCTAAAAACATTGTGCCAGCATTATATATTTTAGGCACTACAACGACTTCTTGTCGACTGCTTAATTGTGGCGATCGCTGGATCAATATTCTCACTTTTTGTTCTGCTTTGCCAGCAAAAGAGCTGATAGGCTGATATTCTTTCCCATCAACACTAATAATTTCATCTCCTACTTTTAAACCAGCCTTAAGAGCAGGACTATCATCTAAGAGGATGTTTGAAAAGTCGGGAAAGTAGTAAAAAAGCTCTCTCAGTATAAGCTGTAAATGAATAGTAAACAGCACCGAGAGAGCGACATGAGTAAAGCATACCCCAGCAATCTGACCCGTGACCAATATGAATTTCTCAGTGAGCTGATTCCAGAGGCAAAACCAGGAGGACGCAAGCGTGAAGTCGATACGTGGGAAGTTCTCAATGCAATTTTCTATATTTTGGTAGAAGGAGTGAGATGGCGAGGGCTACCAGGAGACTTTCCGCCCTGGCAGACAGTGTACACATATTTCCGTAATTGGCGCAAAGATGGGACGTGGCTGTTAATCCATGACAGTCTCAGGGAGTGGGTGCGAATAGACCAGGAACGACACAAGAATCCATCGGAAGCCATTATCGATAGTCAAAGTGTTAAAAGTGCGGCAATGGTGAGTCAAGACGTAGGTTTTGATTCAGGTAAGAAAATTAAAGGGCGTAAGCGATTTATCACAGTTGATACCTTGGGATTAGTGCTACGAGTCTTGGTCACAGCTAGCTGCCAATGTGGGTGAGCGCGCTGGCGGTCAACAAGTTCTCAAACGAGTCAAACAATCTCAGCCACAGTCTCGCTTAACAACCATCTGGGTTGATGGTGGGTTTGATGGAGAACCTTTCATGCAATGGGTTATGAATTTTTGTCGCTGGATTGTCCAGGTTGTGCTGCGACCAGAGCAAACTAAGGGCTTTGTTTTGCTCAAAAAACGTTGGGTGGTGGAACGCACTTTTGGTTGGTTTATGGGATGTCGCCGATTGGTCAGAGACTATGAATTATTGCCCGAAACATCAGAAACTTTTATCTACCTTGCAATGATCCGTATTATGCTGAAGCGACTGGCTTAATTTTTGACTTCCTAAAACTTTTCAAACATCCTCTAATATGGATCTGACAAAAGTTTTACCATTGATGTCTTTAGTAAATAAACCAATCCCAGTGTATTCAAATTTGCCTTTAGGAAAAATTTCTCTTAATCGCTTTGGTAAATCTGTACTTTTAGCATTAGCATAGAAAATTCCTAGAAGCTGATAATAAGCAGGCTCATCTTGAGTATAGTAATGAGTGTGAGAAGTTTTAAGTTCAGATAACATCTGATTAAACAGAATTTCTACCTCTTTACCTGACTTTGATCGTTCTACATGAGGTCGATATTTGGTCTTAATAACTGCCCAATTAATTCCATTTAATTGAGGATCGTAGAAATTATCGTTTAAGTAGAACAAGGTGAAAAAACCAAAGTGTGTAAAGATAAGTAAATACATAAATGTGTCTACCAAGGTAACAGGGATATGGGCAGCCGTTTAAGGGTATTTCTGACTCCTAAGCAAGATAAAATTTTGTTCAACCTGAGAACGGCAGATGTACCCCAGAAAGTGAAAGACCGAGCCGAAGTGATCAGATTAAGCGCACATGGTTGGTACGTAGAGAAGATAGCAGATCACTTTGACTGGACTGCCCAAACAGTAAGAGAAGTTTTGCATAGATGGGAAAAACAAGGTCTAGAAGGACTGTGGGAGAAAGCAGGGCGGGGAGGAAAATCAAGGTGGGCAGAAGCTGACATGGCGTTCTTAGAAAAATGCTTGGAGCAAGAACCACGTACATATAATAGTGTTCAATTAGCCCAAAAATTAGAGCAAGAACGCTCCGTGAAATTGAGTCCTGACTGGTTAAGGCAGGTACTCAAAAAAAGGGGGTCATTTGGAAGCGAACTAGAAAAAGCCACAAAGGAAAGCAAGACAAAGTATTGCAGCAAATCAAACAGGCAGACTTAGAGATGTTGGAATTATCTGCTGCTGCTGGAGAAATCGATTTAAAGTATATGGATGAATCAGGGTTTAACAAAAAGAAAACACTGATACAAAGTGCCAAAGGTAGGCGTTTAAGGTAAACAAGCCGAAATGCTTTCATTTAAACTACCTAAAAATATGAGGTACACTCCATTTTTTATAGTCTAGCTTCTAGATGCTGACTTCAAACAGAGATACCTCATTAAAATACGGAACCTATTCTCTAAATTTAGAAGACAACTATCTCATCTAATTCTGACAACATTTGCTCAAGCAGGTCTTCCATCATTTCCTGTTTCAACGAGTATAAGCTTTCTGGTCCATTCAGAAACTCTTTAATAGTTATCTTCTGATTTTTAAATTGCTCAACAAAATTACGAATTTCGCTAACTAAATTAATTTGAACCTCTATTGATTCTACCATTTTAGCAATAGGGTCAATACCAACTTTAGTAGCTTTACGCGAATCAGAAACCATTGCACCTTCTGGCGTATTTTTCACTAAACGTAGTTCTCGTTTTAAATTTTCATACTGAGTTAATAAAATTTCATTTTGCTGTTCTAGCGTCTTACACTTTCTAGTTAAATCATCTTCACTATTATTATCAATAAATTCTCCTACCTTATGTTTTTGTTCTATTTCCAATAGTCTTGCTAAATCTCCTTCTTGATATGCTTTATTAATTTCTTTCATGATTTCTGTATGATTCATCTGTGTATCGCTATCTTTGACCTTATCAGGGTGAAAGATTTCTGCTAATCGTAGGAACGTCTGACGGATTTTTCTAGATTCATCGGTTCTTGTTCCGAAAGGAGATTCTGCTTCTCCTTGTGCTTGTCGGTAATGATGGTATGAATTGCTCTCTTGAGAAAAATCATGCTCCTGCTGGAAATTACCAAACATATCATCTAGTTCTTGATCAGAGTCTTCAGTGTCAAATTTAGGACTAATGATTCCAGACATCTGAAGATTAAGATAAACTGCTTTTACTTTTTTCTCAGTTTGCTTACCAAATTTCCTAGTGGCAAAAATTTCTGCAAACATAGTATGAATTTCTTTATCTAGCTCTGACATTTTTGTAAAGCTAGGAGTTGCTTTCTGAAAAACCTCTGTTGCTAATGAACGCATATTTTCAACAAAATTATGCAGTTCAGATCGCTTTCTTTTGATTTTTTTAAGTAAAGATTGGTGTTCTTTCTCTAACCCTTCTAAGCGGATATGTAGCTGTGAGAGAGCTAATGGTTTTGTTTGAGCAGCACTTGTGGTGGATGAGGTTTTGCGAGGCATAGGAGATGCGGATTGATTTTAAGTTTTAAAGAGTTTATTTTTTATCAATGTCCACAGGATACACTTCTTGATAATACATGAAACCCAACAAACAGTTAAAAAATATTACATAATTTCAAATTTATTAGTTTAATAATTATATTTCATTAACAAAAAATTATATATTCAATTTTTAATTATCAAATCATATAGTTCTATAGGTAAAAATTAGAACCAAGTTAGAATTAAACATCATCATCTATTCATTAACAAATTATTGACTTGTTTTTAATATTATGGGCTGATTAGAGAAGATTATTGAACTCAGCCCCAAGGATGGTAAATTTACATCTCTACTCATAGAAAGAGGTAAATTAATTGCCTTATCTTTTAGCATAAACCAAAGATAGACTTTTTGGAGTGGATTTATGCCTTATCAACAAGTAAATGAATTACCCCAAGAAATTAGAGACCAGTTACCAGAACATGGTCAAAATATTTTTCTTGCGGCTTTCAACGCAGCGCAAAGCGACGGTATGAGTGAAAATGGTGCACGTGATGTCGCTTGGAACAGCGTGCGCATGGAGTATGAAACAGGAAAAGATGGTCAATGGCAGAGAAAAGATAAAGATACAGCAACTCACAATAAAGCTATCACAACTGGTGGTAACTAAAGATAATTCGTAATTCATAATGGGCTACGCCCCGCTTTGCTAACGTAATTCGTAATTCAGTTATAGATGGGTTGACATTCCTATTAATGGAAGACTGCTGATTATAATATCAGTGGTAACAAACCTAAATGTTACGAATTACGATTTTTTATGTTAGTTGCAAAAGATGAAATTACTATTCGTCTGATGGAGGACAAGGTAGAGAATTATCAATTAATGGCGAAATGGTTGAGTGATGAGAGAGTCTTAGAATTTTATGAAGGTAGAGACAATCCTTTTGATTTGGAAAGGATTATCGAAGCATATCAGCCGATGGTAAGAGGCAATGATGCGGTTAAACCTTGCTTTATATATTATCAAAATATAACAATCGGTTATTTACAGTATTGTTTGCTTGATGACTTACCAGAGGCAGATAAACAAACGTATTGTTTAGAAAAAACTGATAATGTCTATGCACTTGACTTGTTTATTGGAGAACCCAATTTTTGGAATCGGGGCGTTGGGTCAAAAATATTAACAGTAGCTGTAAACTATATTTTTGAAGTATTTTTGGCTAATAAGGTTGTGATTGATCCCCGTGTTGAAAATACCCGTGCTATTCGCTGTTATGAAAAAGTTGGGTTTGTCAAGGTTAAGTTATTACCCGCTCATGAACTACATGAAGGAAAGTACTCAGATTGCTGGTTGATGGCCATTGAGGGCAATAAATCATTACACTGAGAGTTAGTTGCCTTGCTAGGATGGAATATCCTATATAATCCATGACTGAACAAACTACGAGAATTGTAATCCTTGGTGGAGGCTTTGGGGGTCTCTACACAGCTTTGCGTTTAAGCCAATTGCCTTGGGAAACTCAACAAAAACCGGAAATTGTGCTGGTAGATCAGAGCGATCGCTTTCTATTTTCTCCGCTATTATACGAATTACTCACCGGAGAACTACAAACTTGGGAAATTGCTCCCCCATTTATCGAACTTCTTGAAGGTACAGGTGTACGCTTTTATCAAGCAGTTGTCTCTGGTATTGATATCGAACAGCAACGGGTACAACTGCAAGATGGCCCAGAAATCCCCTATAACCAGTTAGTTTTGACGCTGGGTGGAGAAACACCACTAGATTTAGTTCCTGGTGCAACATCCTATGCTTATCCTTTCCGCAGTCTTACTGATACATATCGTTTAGAAGAAAGACTGCGTATATTAGAAGAGTCAGATTTAGAAAAAATTCGTGTAGCAATTGTTGGGGCTGGTTACAGTGGTGTCGAGTTAGCTTGTAAATTAGCTGACAGACTAGGGGAAAGAGGACGCTTCCGCTTAGTAGAAGTTAGTGACCAAATTTTACGCACATCACCCGATTTTAACCGTGAAGCAGCTAAGAAGGCTTTAGATGCAAGAGGTGTGTTTATTGATTTGGAAACCAAAGTTGAATCAATAGGGGCAGATACTATCTCTCTAGAGTACAAAAATCAAGTAGATATCATTCCCGTAGATTTAGTGATTTGGACTGTGGGGACAAGGGTAACAAATGTAGTCAAAAACCTGCCTTTCAAACAAAATCAACGTGGTCAAATCACTACTACACCAACTCTTCAAGTCCTTGACCATCCAGAAATATTTGCGCTGGGAGACTTAGCTGACTGTCTTGATGCTGAAGGTCAACAAGTCCCTGCGACTGCACAAGCTGCTTTTCAACAAGCAGACTATGCGGCTTGGAATATCTGGGCTACTATCACTCAGCGTCCCCTCTTGCCTTTCCGTTACCAATCATCAGGGGAGATGATGGCATTAGGTAAAGATAATGCCACCTTAACAGGCTTGGGAATTAAATTAGATGGTTCTTTAGCTTACGTTGCCCGTCGTCTTGCATACTTATATAGACTACCAACCCTAGATCATCAGCTTAAAGTCGGTTTTAACTGGCTTGTACGTCCTATTATAGAAACAATCTACTCAGCAGTTGATGCTGTGAATGAGAGTGGTAATAAAGACTAGGGGCTAAGAAATGGGGAAGCAGAAGAGCAGGGGTGCGGGGGAGAATAACCTTGGACTGTTGACTATGGACTATGGACTGTGGACTAATGACCAATGACTAACATGGAAAGGCCGAAAGTTATTTTTGTCGATGCGGTAGGGACACTCTTTGGTGTTAAGGGTAGTGTCGGTAAAGTTTATAGTCAAATAGCCCAGGAATTTGGTGTGGAAGTTGCACCGGAAATTGTGGATAAGGCATTTATTCAAAGCTTTAAAGCATCTCCACCACCAATATTTCCCAATGCTGATATCGAAGATATACCCCAGCGTGAGTTTGAATGGTGGCGTAAAATTGCCCTAAATACGTTTGAAACTGCTGGTGTCATACAGCAGTTTTCTGATTTTTCCAGTTTTTTTGGTGAGCTTTATATTCATTTTGGTACTGCCGAACCTTGGGTAATCTACCCTGATGTTGTGCAATCTTTAAGTAACTGGCAACATATAGGCATTGAATTGGGCGTGCTGTCTAATTTTGATTCGCGCCTTTACTCAGTTTTGCAAGGGTTAGGCTTAAGTCATTACTTTTCTTCTGTGACTATCTCCTCTCAAGTTGGGGCGGCAAAACCTGATCCGAAAATTTTTGCTGTTGCTTTAGAAAAACATCATTGTTCTCCTGACGAAGCATGGCATATCGGCGATAGTATCGAAGAAGATTATCAAGGGGCTAAAGCAGCAGGATTAAGAGGTGTTTGGATTAATAGGGAGGTTGATAGTAATTGGTAATTGGTAATCGGTAATTGGTAATAGTTTGGAATTTGGCTAACAACTGCTTACTTTTCTTCAAGAATCTGCCTATTCTAATTTGTTATAAAAATACTAGTTTCTAGGGAATATATACTGTGAAAATAGAGCCTTTGGGATAATTATCTTCAACTGTGATAGTGCCGTTATGGGCTTCGATCGCCATTTTACAAAATGCTAGTCCTAGCCCCAGTTGAGAAACTTCTGATACTATATTACCGACTTCATACTTCTCGAAAATGCTTTGTTTTAGTTCTTGAGCAATTCCCATACCTGAATCGATCACTTGGATTTTTATACCTGTTTCTAAATACTCTGCTTTCAGAATTACTTGTGCTTTTGCTGACGAGAATTTAATTGCATTGGAAAGTAAATTATCCAGGACACGCCGGAAAATCGCTGCATCTAGTTTAATAATGCCACCCGGTTCAGGTAGTTCGCTGATGAGGGTGAGGTTTCTTTGTCCGGCAATTTCCTCAATATCTGCTAAAGCTGATATGCAAATAGCACACAGGTCTATTTCTGTGTAATTAAGTACCATTTTACTAGATTCTAACTTGGCCATGATTAATAGACTATCAATCAAGGTTTGTAGTTGTTGAGTAGCGATCGCAATTTGCTCAATTTTTTGTTGCTGTTGAGTTGGTCGCAAGTTAGGAAACTTGAGGATTTCTGTTGACAAAACAATACTAGCAAGAGGATTCCGCAGGTCATGGACAATCATATTCACCATGTCTTCCTGCAATTTGAATAAAGCTTGTAAGTTATCGTACTGTTGCTTAATTCGCAACATAGAATGAACTCTAGCTCTTAACTCTACACTGTTGACAGGCTTACTAATAAAATCATCTGCTCCTGCGGCGATACATCGAGCTAAGTCTTCTTTCGCCGTTAATGCCGTCACCATAATAATTGGTACTGCCTGCCATTGAGTATCAGCTTTGATGCGTCGGCAGACTTCCATCCCATCTAAATTAGGCATCATTACATCTAATAGGATGACATCTGGCTGAAAACTATTAAGGCGTGCGATCGCTTGTTGACCACTAGGCGCATAATGTAGCTGATAATTTTCGCCATCCAGCAATGTTTCCACAACATCAAAGTTATCTGGTTCATCATCAATTACTAAAATGGATGGCTGAGTTTCCATGAAAAATTTTTCCTACCTTTTTAACAAGTTTTTAGTTTTCAGTTTTCAGGTTGTGTTCACTGTTCACTGTTTTAAAAGTTGTTGTATTGTTAATACAAGTTGTTTGAGTTTTATCGGCTTAGTTAAATATTCATTGGCTCCGGCTGCTAGACAAGCTGCGCGATCGCTTGGCATGGCTAGTGCAGTTAGGGCAATTATCGGCACGTTTACAAATTGTGGGTCATTACGCAAACTACGTATAGCTTCTAATCCATTCATTCCTGGCATTTGAATATCCATAATGATTAAGTTAGGGAATTTTTGTTTAGCAAAATCAATAGCTTGCTGCCCATTCTCCGCAAATATGAGGTCATACCCTCGGCTTTCTAAATACCCGGATATAGTATCAACATTTGCTTGGTTATCCTCAGCTAGTAGAATTACAGGAGCTTTCAAAGCTGGTTTTGCTACTACAGGTACAGCAAGCGAGTTTGTATTCTCAGGACTTTGCAATCTGTCTAAGGTTGCTTGCAGTTGATTACGGGTAATAGGTTTTACTAAATAAGCAAAAGCGCCTTGAGCTAAACCCTTGATTGGTTCATCAACCACTGAGGTAATAATGACTGGAATGTCTTGAATGAGGGGGTTAAGCTTGATTTGAGAGAGAATATCCCAACCTGATAAGTTAGGTAACTGCAAATCAAGAATAATTAGTCCAGGTTGAAGACTTAGAGCTTCTTCTACAGCTCCTTCACCTTTTGGATAAACAACAAACTGCATTTCCATTTCGCTCAGGTAGCGAGTGATTTGGTCAGATGCTGGAACAGAATCTTCGATGATTAAAACTGGGGCATTCTTGGCAAGTAAACGATAGCTGGGTGATGTAATCGTTACTTGTCTGTTAAGAGATTCATTCCCGAATAAATAAGGAATGCGGAAACTGAAACAACTACCTTTGCCAACTTCACTACTAACTGAAACTGTTCCTCCATGTAAAGATACAATCCTTTTTACCAGTGCTAGACCTAAACCTGTACCCGTGTAGTTACGGTTAAGACTACTATCAAGTTGAGTAAAAGGCTGAAATAATTTGCTTATGTCTTCTGGTTTGATCCCAATACCGGTGTCGATGACGCAGAAACAGATATGGGGAGTAGGGAGTGGGGAGTGCTGAGTACTATTAGCTGAAGCGGGGTGTTCAGCCTGTGCGGAGTAATAAATCTCCTTGTCTCCCTCATCTCCCTCATCTCCCCCTACTCCCTCATCTCCCACTAACCAAACCTTGAGAGTTACACTCCCCCCTTCTGGAGTAAATTTGACGGCGTTGCTAAGGAGGTTGATGAGTACTTGCCGCAAACGGCGATCGTCTACTTGAATAGTGTCAATATGAGAGTCAATTTCTGTTTGCAGGCGAATATTTTTTTTCAATGCCATCTGTTTGATGAAGGTGAGACTACCATCACAGAGGCTTCTAACTGAAACATTGCTAATTTGTAGTTCTAATTTGCCTGATTCGATTTTGGACAAGTCGAGGATGTCATTGATTAGTTCTAGGAGATGTTTACCGCTACGTTCGATGGTGGCGATCGCTTTTTCTTGTTTTTGATTAATCGAGCCAAATACACCTTCTAGAAAGCCTTCAGACATACCTAAAATGGCATTGAGGGGGGTACGCAATTCATGGCTCATATTTGCCAAAAATTCGTCTTTTAGGCGAGTAGCACGGGCAAGTTCGGCATTGGTATTAGCAAGCTGTTCGTTTGTTCGCCAAAGCTGTTCTTCTGCTTGTTTACGTTCATTAATATCTGTTACCCGGACTAAATTTAAGGTACGGCCGGCTATAGTAATGGGTTTAGCAGCGATGTTTCCCCAGAATACTTTACCTTGACGAGTTACATATTCAATTTCTTTACTCCAAAAACCTTTATTATCAATTTGGGCAACGATCGCATCTATTTCATTGCTAGTAAAAGGGCGGCGTTGGAGAACTCTACCTTCAATACCAATTAATTCAGTTTTGTCATTTGCCTCGAAAAGCTCTACTGCCCGGCGATTACAATCTAAAGTGAGTAATGTTACTGGGTCAACCAAAAACAGGGCATCAGTGGATTCGTTAAAAATTGCCTCTCGCAAATCTCGATTGCGGATGAGTTCTTGTTCAGCTTGTTTACGTTTTGTAATATCGAGGTTGATACCAATTATCCATAAAGGTAAGCCTTTTTCATTGCGTTTGAGAAGACCATAAGTTTTGATAAAACAAATTTTGCCATTCGGTTGAACGATGCGGAACTCTATATTATATTCTTGTTTTTTGTTTAAAAATTCTACCGTAGTTTTCCAGATATACTCCTGATCATCTGGATGCACAAGGTTAAACCAAGCATTAAAATCACCTTGAAAATCGGCAGGATGAATACCGTACAATTCGTACATTCGTTCATCCCAAATGAGTTTTCCTTGAATACAATCGTATTCCCAAATACCTAACCCACCTGAACGGACAGCCAAGGTGAGGCGTTCAGAAATCTTGCGTAGCTGTGCTTCAACTTCTATGCGATCGCGCAGGGCAGCTTGTTGTTCGCTAATATCTGTAAGTGTGCCGACATAACCAGCAATGTTATCGTTGGGGTCTGTTTCAGGTATTACCTGCAAGTAGAACCAAATAATGCTACCATCAGCACGGAGAAATCTGCCTTCGTTTCGATAGGTTTTTCTTTGCCCCAATACTTCATACCACATGCTTAAGAGACGATCGCGGTCTTCGGGATGGATGCTGTATATATATCCTTGGCCTAAAGCTGTTTGTCTTGGTTTACCAGTCATCTCACTCCAGCGATCGTTGACATAAATACAGTTACCTGCCAAGTCAAGCCGAAAAATTGCCACTGGGGCTGCTTCTGTCAATGTTGCGTAGCGGTGTTCACTCTTACGTAATGCTTCCTCAGTTTGTTTTTGCTTGGTAATATCTGTTTGAGAACCGCTCATCCTGACTACATTACCTAGCTCATCCCATAAAGCCTGACCCCGATCTAAAATCCACAAATAAGAGCCATTTTTGTGCTGTACTCGGTATTCTTCTTGGAAGAAGGGTGTTTTGTGATAAATATAATTAGCCAAAGCTGTCATAATGCGATCGCGATCTTCTGGGTGAATCCGGCTGATCCATTCTTCTACGCTGTAGGTAATTTCATCCTCGGCAAAGCCCCGCATTTGCTTCCAGCGAGGCGAGAAAAAAACTTGATTAGTTTTTACATTCCAGTCCCAAATGCAATCATTGCTGCCATTTACCGCTAACTGCCAACGTTCTTCACTCTCCTGCAAAGTTGCCTTAGTTTCCGCTAACTCCTGCATCAAATACATCCGTTCGATGGCATGGTGAACTACGTGCTGCAAAATTTCCGGTGTAATCTGATTTTTGATGAGATAATCTTGAACACCGCTTTTCATTGCTTGGAGAGCAAGATGTTTATTTTCTGGTTCTATTAAAAAGATAATGGCAGTCTGGTGATTACTAAGAGAAGTTGGCTTTTCCTCCTCTTTAGATGGATACAATTGCTCTAGAATAACTAAACTATCTTCATCAGCTACAGCAAAATTAAGCAAAATGACATCTGGTGTTTTCTGGTAGCACCAAATTAACGCCTCTTTTGCCGTCGTAAATTCTACAATTTGATAAGTACACAGACTGTCTTGCTGCAAATAGCGAGTTAACTTTACCCGCTCTTGAGCGCATCTATCAATTAGTAGGATAGTACGAACCAAGGGATGATTCATAAATTAAAAATAGAAATGCCATCTGTTTCATAAGCAATTGGAACTCCAGAACCGCCTTTTACAATACTTTTGGCGAATATGAAATGGATGAAATAGGGAACTAAAAACTAAGCCAAGCAAATAGAATTTATTAAGTCTATCTTGCCCAAATTTATAATAAGAAATTTAATTAAATAATGCTACTTATTTTTATTTTTAAGTTAATATCAATTAATAATTAATTTTTAAATGCAATTATATATATTTATACGCATTTAACCATAAAGGTAGATTATATATAAAAATCAAGTGGATAAATATGCTTTTTACTGCATACATCCACTCAAGAATTTATTGAAAGACGGCAAATGCACTAATATTTGCTGAGGCAAATACTATGACAAAACTTTCATCTCATTAACGTGATTCAGTACCTTGATTGGGGCTACCTGCAACGCTATCTTCACCTGGTGACTCTGGTTTAGCACTGTTTTTCGCATCAGATTCAACCGCAGCACCAGTCTTGCGAATTTCTTCGTTGATGGGAGTTTGATAACCGCCAGAAGCTGTAGCATCCTGGCTGTTAGATTTCTGCTTTTGTTCTTCAGACATAGACTCATACTCCTTTGTTTATTCTTAGCAATCACTTTAATAAAATAGTCATAATAATTTCATCTATCTAAAATCCAGTTATCGCTCTTTTCTGCCTCTATCAGAAGTATTGTGTAGTATTACTTATCTATGATTGACAAAACGGCATAAAAACCTAACTAGCAAGGTAATTCATGGAAAAAGAGAACTTTTCATTACCGCCTGGATGTAAACTTCGTAGAGCAACTTCTGAGGATATTTGGTCAATTCGCTGGTTAGTGTTTTCATCTATACTTGACCCTACACAACTCCTCTGGCAACAATTCTGGCTAATTCAATGCCAAGAAAAGCTCGTGGCTTGCGCTCAGTTACGCAATTTTTCCCAAGCGCAAGAACTTGGTAGTTTAGTAGTCACTTCAGCTTGGAGAGGTAGCGGTTTAGCTAGATTTCTTATACATCATCTCATTGTCACAGCAACACAACCGCTTTACCTAGAGTGTGTTGGTGAGCGACTAGCGCAGTTTTACCAAGGTTTTGGCTTTGTACCAATTGTCTTTGAGGAATTACCAACATCACTCCAGCCTAAATTCCGCATTTCTCAATTAGCTAAAAAGTGGCTGAGAGTTCCTGTGGTATTTATGCAGTATCGGGGAAGTGCGTCCCATTCTCCACTATCTACTCCCCACTCCCCGTTATAAAGTTTTAGTATGTTTCTTTGCTACCTGATACAGATATGAAAAAGAAAAACAGTACAGGCATAATATTGAATTTTCAGCCTTTAGCTAGATGGGACTATTTACGACCGATCGCACCCATTATCATATCCTGCGTTTTGGTGTTGATATCGTGGATATGGACTCCACCAGCTATGGCGTTAACTCAAATTAAACTATCTGACTTGTCTTACCAAGAGTGTCCAGAAGCACTGGCAAAGGGTGCTGTAACTAGTAATAGCAGTGCGGCGGCTAATTGCTTTATCGTTAAAGGTAAAGCGGAGAATGGCACATATAAGACGGTTTACGATGCAGATATCTACGGGCGTATTTATGATGCGAATAATGACCCTATAATCCAAAACCGTACTCGTCTAGGTTCTATTGCTGAAGTTCCACCAGGAATTAGTGATTTTGAATTGAGAATTTCTGTACCTGCAAATCAGCCCTTACCTTTACAACTGAAGCAGTTTAAAGCTTCTGGATTTAGCGCCCAAGTTCGCAGGTAGAGTTTTAGTAGAAATAATTTTAAATTTTGATTAGGGTGGCTAAATCCACCCTAATTTATATCGATGATCAAACACTTGCAGAGTTAATAAGCTCCCACCAAGCGTAAAAGATAAGGGTTGGTGAGAAGTCCGCTTACCAAACTAAGTGCGACAAAAGCCAGGATGGGGGAAAAATCCATCCCACCCAAAGGAGGGATAATTGAGCGAAATAAATTTAGGTAGGGGTCAGTAATTTGGCTTAAAGCGGCGAATGGTTGATTGTACCAGTTGATTTGGGGGAACCAAGTCAAGAGGACGCGAATAATCAGCAACGTGCTGTAAATGTTGATAAAGGTTAACAGTGTCTGAATCAGTAAAATCATTGATGGTTTAGTTTCCTGCTAAGTGTCAAAAGCGGTCTTATTTGATTTTAATTTAGTCTATGCTTGGACGTATGTAGATCATTGCCGCGTTAACCGCCATTATCTAGCAATGGGACGTAAGGAACTGAAAAACCCTGCTAATACAACTTAATTTAAGCATCTTTTTTGAGTCAGCGATCGCCTGACGGCTGGCTGGGGCTACCATTAACATTTCCCAGATGCTTTCTTACTTCGTCTATGGTGGCGTTAAGCTGGGCAATTTTATCTTCTAGCGATCGCCTTGTTAATTCCATTTCTTGGTTCTCGTCATCCGAAGATATCATTTGGCGACGTTTGCTGGAAACTTTTTTACTTTCGCCGGAACCATTGATTAAGTCTTTCCCGTCTTCGGGTAATTCTTCATCCCGCCTAGAAGCAATCACCGCCCCTAAAATACCGCCGACTACACTGCCGAATACTGCCCCTGCAAAAAAACCCGTAGCAAAACCATCACGCTGACTCATAATACCGCCTTGAAGCAACTTTTACATCAATTAAGTTATTTTCCTTCCCTAGCTGCATACTAGCTCATGTCCCAAAAATGCGATCGCCTGCATCACCCAATCCCGGTATGATAAACCCTTTGTCATTAACTGTTTCATCGATTGTGGCAGTGTAAACTATTAAACCAGAATAAGCTGCATTTAATTTTTGCAAAGCTGGTGGCGCTGCTACTACAGAGACAATTCTCACTAAAGTTGGGTCTACACCACGTTGTGTTAATTCTGCCATAGCAGTCATGATAGATCCCCCTGTTGCCAGCATGGGATCGGTAATTAACACTCTGGTTTGGGGATGAAATTTATCTGGTAATTTATTGAGGTAACATGAGGCTTCTAATGTCTCCTCATTACGAACTAAGCCCAGGTGGTAAATTGAAGCCAAAGGCAATACCGTTTGCGCCCCTTCTAATAACCCTAGCCCTGCCCGGAGAATCGGCACAACTGCCACAGGTACTTGGGGATTAATTACCGTTCCCGGACAGACATCTAAGGGCGTTTGTACTGTTATATCTTCTGTAGGCAACCATTCCCGTGCCGCTTCATAAGTTAACCATCTACCCAACTCGGTGATAGCACTACGAAACAGAACTGAGGGTGTGGCAGCATCACGGGCAACTGCCAACCAGTGCTTAATTAGAGGATGGGGAGGAACGTAAACACGCAGTTGTACCGTCATAGCCGGATATCGCCACTTTTTCTATGAGAACTGAAACATCATCATACTCTGTCTTTTAATTCGTAATTCGTAATTGATATGGGTTTTTGGATTGAAAGAAAGCGATGGGCTACGCCCCGCCGTTGGCGATCGCATTCTAACTATCTAAATTTAATGCAAAAGATTTGCATTAGTAGTTGACAGGTATTCTCAATCAGGGTTATATTATTAGTCAGTGTTCTCCTCTCTTTAAGGATCGGCAGACGGGATTAGCCGGCGGTAGCAGGCTCGTCCCTCTTTTTTGTGTAGGTAGAAACTCAGAAATTTTTGATGTTCAAATTGCCCAAATATGGACAATTTAGGGAAAATGCGTAAGCATTAGCTGAATACAAGTATTATGAAATACGGTTTGGCTGGTTGATTATAGTGATGCAGCGTTTATGACCGTAAATTTGACTAACTCCCCAGATTCTTTGTTTGATGTGATTGTCATAGGCTCTGGCATTGGCGGACTAGTAACAGCTACTCAGCTTGTTGCTAAAGGGGCGAAAGTGCTGGTATTGGAGAGCTATGTAATTCCTGGTGGCAGTGCTGGTTACTTTGAGCGTCAAGGCTATCGATTTGATGTTGGGGCTTCGATGATTTTTGGTTTGGGTAACACAGGGACTACGAACTTACTCACCCGTGCCTTACAAGCAGTCGATACTAGTGTAGATGCGATCGCCGATCCTGTACAAATCCACTACCACTTACCCAACAACTTAAACCTGAAAGTTTATCGGGTTTATGATAAATTTTTGCAAAATCTTGCTGCTTACTTTCCTCATGAACAAGAAGGGATACGTCGCTTTTATGACGAATGCTGGCAAGTATTTAATTGCCTCAACAGCATGGAGTTGTTGTCATTAGAGGAACCCCAGTATTTACTAAAGGCTTTTTTACAGCATCCTTTAGCGTGTCTAGGTTTACTTAAGTACCTACCTCAAAATGTTGGCGATGTTGCCCGTCGCTACCTTAAAGATCCCGAATTATTAAAGTTTATCGATATGGAATGCTACTGCTGGTCTGTAGTTCCAGCAGCCATGACACCTATGATAAATGCAGGTATGGTCTTTTCTGACAGGCATTATGGGGGTGTCAATTACCCCAAAGGCGGGGTTGGTCAAATTGCGCAAAAATTGGTGGAAGGTTTAGAAAAAGCAGGCGGTAAAATTAAGTATCAAGCCAAAGTAACAAAAATCATCACCGAAAAAGGGTGTGCTGTCGGTGTGCAACTAACTAACGGTGAAATTTATAGAGCCAAAAGGATAGTTTCTAATGCTACACGGTGGGATACTTTTGAAAAATTGCTACCTGTAGATGAAATGCTAGCTAATGAGAAAAAATGGCAACAGAATTATCAAAAATCGCCCAGCTTTTTCAGCCTACACATGGGTGTAAAACAGTCAGTTTTGCCACAGAGTACAGAATGCCATCACATTATCTTGGAAAACTGGCAAGACATGACAAAGCCAGAAGGCACACTGTTTGTCTCTATTCCCACATTACTCGACCCCGATTTAGCCCCAGAGGGATATCATATAATTCATGCCTTTACACCCCACTGGATAAATGATTGGCAAGGGTTAGCTGGGGATAAGTACGAAGCCAAGAAAGAGGAGACAGCTTGGCACATTATTGACAGACTTGAGAAAATTTTTCCTGGCTTAGATGCAGGTTTAGATTATTTGGAAGTAGGCACACCCCGCACCCATCGCCGCTTTTTGGGCAGAGAAGATGGTACTTATGGCCCTATACCCAGGCGGAAACTGCGGGGGTTGTTATCTATGCCTTTTAACCGTACAGCTATTAAGGGGCTTTATTGTGTAGGAGATAGTACATTTCCCGGACAGGGTTTAAACGCAGTCGCCTTTTCTGGCTTCGCCTGCGCCCACCGCATCGCCGTAGATTTGGGGTTAAGGGGGTAGGGGCTGGAGACTAGAGGCGAGGGGTGAGTCTTTTTTATTCATCTGTGAACAAGGATTCTAAATCACGATACCCACTTGCAACCCGTGCAATACTAATTCCATTTTCTCTTGGGTAGTAAAATATAATGTAATCATCCACAACAAAACCACGAAGGTTTGGTACAAGCCTTCCATAGCTTTTACCCATATTAACCCAAGTTGCTAGTTACTGGAGTTTAGACTAAGCAACAAGAAACAGGCTTTAGAGATGAAAATCTAAGGTACTAAGCAGATTCTGGTTGCTTCTTGCGGGGCTTAGTTGTAGTTTTTTTGACTATGGGATAGCGAATTCTACGTTGTCGTGGTTTTCCTGGTTTCCAGCCTGGAGACTTTCCGCGAGGTTTAGGCGAACGGGCTGGAGTACCAATCACCGCAAAAATGCTCCCCATTGCTTGAGCAACTCTGCCAGGAGTCAAATTGTCTAATGATTTGTGCCAAGGTAAAGGGTTATCAGCAACGATATCACGAGCCAACCACAATTCCCAAGTCATCAGAGGCATGAGGTCACTCCAACGCTCACATTGCTTGGGACTACTCAATTTAGGTAATGTCCAGTGCAAGCGTTGCTTCAAAAAACGATACCAGTGGTCAACAGTAAAACGTCGGAGGTAGAGTGGCCAAACTTCTTCTAGTGGTGGCATTTCTTCTCCCACCCAAGCCAACCATAAAGGTTTTGATATACGTAGGTTGCCTTCTGCATCCAGACGCTCAACTCGAATCAGCGACATTGGGCGTGTCGCAGTTTGATGAAAGTGTAAATTAAACCACAAGCTCACCTTCACCCGTCCCAGTTGAGGATGGTTGACTTCTATAGTCTCATTGGCTTCACTCCATGTGAGTGGTTCATTGAGTTTGAATTTGTCACCATGTTTCCTGGGTCGCCCTTTGCCAGAATATGGTGGTGGTGCGCCCCATAAACAAAGATTTGAACGCAAACGAACCAGAATGTCCGCTTTGATATTGTTCGTCTTCAACACAAAAGGAGCGCAGCCATACTCACTATCCCAAACTGTAATTGGTCTATTTGGTAAATTTTCACACACTTGCTGTAGTTGCCAGGTGGCCTTTTGTATCGGGTTTTCCCAACTGCTAATTCGCTCATGTCTCAAAGGTAACGCCCAACTGACCGAATCCTCTGGTATCCAAGCAATGGTACTATATCCCTGACCAACGGTAATTGGTTTGTTTGCGGCTATGGTGACACTGCTGTGTTCAATTGTCCTCTCCTGCAAAGTTACTGCATCTGGGCGTGACCAACCTGTGTGGTCGCCTGCTAACAACGGACGACCCTGTTGTGGCATCTGTTTGATGTATAACTGCATCAATTTTTGTCGCTGCGGTCTGCTATCTTGTAATGCTTCGTAGATGCTTGACCACTTACGTCTAAATGCTGGTGATAGCGCTAAATCTGCCAAACTGTAAGCGTTCCGAGTCAGCAATACTGCATCCATCAGTTCAAATGTTGCATCATGCGCTCTTCCCAAATGATTATAAGCTGCTTGACGAAATTCCTCTAATTTGGCACGTTTCATATTGGCAGATGAGAGTTGGTGGTTCTTCTCTCAGGTTCTGCTAATAAGGGGCCTGTGTTCAAGCACACCCCTTATTTTTTCTTCGTCGCGCGGCTATTTAGTCTAAACTCCAGTAGTTACTCTCTTCCGAAAGATGACATAGGGGTAAAGAAACAAGAAAATCCCTCCAGACAGAGAATTAGGAGGGATATATGTTAAATGAAATAGTTACTATATATTCTGTCATAGATGACTTATTAAAGGCGATCGGACATGATGAAGATAGTCGTTGTGAAATGAGCGATGGAGAAATTATCACAACGGCAATAATCGCAGCTATGTAGGGCTTGCTGAAAAAGTCATTTCAAAGGAAGAGAAAAATTGATTAAGTAGTCAGTCCAGAAAAAAGATAAGTTTTTGTTGTTTAAGGTTTAATGAAATATCAGTTTCGATAATAGAAGAAGTAAAAAAAGACTCAGTTTTGAAAAATAGGCAAAAAAATACACAAAAAAGCCGTAATAGCAGAGTAGAAAGATTCATAACTAAAAAAGTTATGGCAATAGCGGTGAAAGAAGTATGAGGAAGTTTAGCCATAACTCTACCAAGGCTAAATCTTCGTTTACCTTGTCCAAACTTGCCCTCAATACAATTACGAATCCTTTCGTCATAAGCGGCTTGTTTCTTCTTTTCAGGGCTGACATTTTGGGGGGGTCTACCTAGTGGTGGGCCACTAATTCTAATTCCCCTTTCTTGACACCAAGCTCGATTCTCCCTCGTCCGATAAATCTTATCAACATGAACTGATTCAGGATAATATCCGGTGTAGTTTTTGTATGCTTCTACTTGTGATTTTAAGTCTCCTGATTCGTTAAAGTTGTCCCAACTAATATGGTCTAAAAATACATAGCCATCATAGTAACTAGCTGAAAACTTAGCCCCAAACTCTACTGTTCTCCCGGCTTTACCTCGGATAATCGGACGAATGTGTGGTTGGTTTAAACTGACAATGCGGTCTTGTATACTAATTTTTTGATTTTCATATAACCATAACTGTTGACGATAAACTTCTGCTACTACTAGCAACATCTTATATTGACTGTTGCTCAGTTTTAATAGTGACGCACCTAAATTTATTAGCTGCTGAATATGAGTTAAATTTCTGTTGATATATTGCAGTTGCTTTCTGATAGCTTTCCTTCTTTCTTTAACTGTTGGTTTTCTTTTCTTGGCTACTGCTAAATAATCCTTTCTTGCTTTGTTTCTGTAGGTTCTTGGTTTGTTGATATTTCTTACTAATAAGGACTTATATAATGTATCTATGATTGTTTCTGTTTGCTTTCTGGCTTGATTTAATAATCCTAAATCTGTCGGATAACTTATGTCTGCTGGCGCACAACTAGCATCTAATATTAATTTTCCTCTATTGGCTGGCTTACTTTTTGAATCCTCGACCTCTGGCTTTTTTGCTCTTACTTCTACCTCCTGTTTATTTTCTAACATCTTCCTGACTATTTCTTGATTGATTTTATTGACTAATTCTATATCTATCCTTTCTCTAAAATGAACTAGCATTGACGGGTCAAATGCAGATTCATTACTATATGCTGACATTCCTATAAAGTATTGCAGATACGGGTTCTCCCGAATTTGTTCTACTGTCTCTCTGTCACTTATTCCTAATTTTTCTTTAATTATTAATGCTCCCAACGCCATTCTAAATGTTTTGGCTGGCGCTCCCATTCTTGCTGAAAATATTTCTGCGTACTCTGCTTCAAATTTTGACCAAGGTATCATGTTCGCCATGATTACCCATCGGTTATCTGACGCTAGTTTTCCCCCAAAGGGTAGTTCAAAGTTTTCTGCTGCTTTTTCTTGCTTTTGCGCTCTTCGATACATTTTAACGCAACTTGCTACAAGGATTTTTACTTATCTTACCCTTTTTCTTTTCACCTTATTTTTCTTTCCTGACCCTGAAACTCTTCATTCTGCTATCTTTCGCCCTTATTCAGCCAGCCCTATGTACTTTGGTGGTAATCACAGTCAGACTTGCAGCTATATGAAAGACCATAATTTGATACCACGAATGTTAGAAAAATCACGATTTAATCGGCGATTACACAAAGTCTCGATGTTAATCAACGATTTATTTCATCAAGTAGGAATGGCACTCAAAGAGATTAGTGAAGATACGGAATATCTTTTAGACTCATTTCCGGTGCCGATATGTGACCCTACGGGTTCGCCACTTCCTACAACGGGGGGAACCCCCGCAACGGAGTGGCTCATAATATTCGCATCTTTAATGCGAAATTGATTCAATCAGAAGAATATCGGGGTTATATTGCATCGAAGAAACGTTATTTTTATGGAGTGAGAGTACAGTTATTAACCACCAAAACAGGTATTCCGGTGGAATTTGTGTTCATGCCAGCTAGCGCGACAGATATACGGGGATTGGGAGCTTTACCCTTGAATTTACTACCAGGGAGCCAAGTTTATGCCGATTGTGCCTATCTTGATTACACTGTAGAAGATGACTTGATTGAAACTAGTCAAATCTCGATGCAAGTCATGCGAAAAATTAACTCTAAACGCCAAGATGCACCGTGGATTCAATACATTAAACAGTCTATTCGTCATTACATTGAAACTGTATTTAGCGGCATTACTAGGCGCTTTCACAAATCTATTCATGCGGTAACATTTGAAGGGTTTTTACTGAAGTTACAAGCTTTTATTTTTGCTTATACTCTGCAACAAGCTTTTATTGACTAAGTTGTAAATGTTACTTCATCTTCAACTACACTGAATATTTCAGATTGCATTTTCATGGTGATTGTAGTTCGGACAATCCCTCATTTACTGTGCCTACACTTTCCATATCCTCTTTTATCTTCTATTACCCGCAACTTTGGTTATTAGTGCAACATTTGTATTTTATAATTAAATTACAAAATTATATTTTTACAAGCATAGAAAATTCTAATCTTTTAAATAGTGAATTTCAACATGCTTTTACTTTCAACCTATTGACTAGCAGCAATTGCATTATCTATGGGGATTTCAATTTTAAAAGTAGTCCCTTGACCATAAGCCGATAAACAACTGAGTTTACCTCCATGTTTTTCTATAATAATCTGGTAGCTGATTGATAAACCTAAGCCTACACCTTTGCCTACTGGCTTAGTTGTAAAAAAAGGGTCATAAATTTTACGCTGAACTTCTTCATTAATTCCAAACCCATTATCAAAAATTTGAATACTTACCCATTTCTCTTGATGAATATTAGTTGTAATTCTAATGATGGGCTTAAAAATAGCATTTAATTTTGTGTTATTATTATACTTTTCATCTAAAGCATCAATAGCATTTGCCAGAATATTAAAGAAGGCTTGATTTAATTGTCCAGGATAACAATTTACTAGTGGGAGTTGGGCATATTTCTTAATTACTGTAACTTCTGGTCTATTACCCTCTATATTTGTCAGGCGATTTTTGAGTATTAGTAGTGTAGAATTTAGCCCTTCATGGATATCTACAGTCTTTAATTCTGCTTCGTCTAGACGAGAAAAATTACGTAAAGATTCAACAATATGTTTTATTCTTGTAGCTCCTGCTTGGATTGATTCTAAAGTTTTTAGTAAATCTTCTTGCAAAAATTGTAAATCAATAGATTTTGTGAGAAGTAGAATTTCTGGTACAGGATCGGGATAGTGTTGTTGATAGGCATTAACCAACTCTAAAAGCTCCTGCATATAAGCTTCTACATGGAATAAATTCCCGTAAATAAAGTTAACAGGATTATTAATTTCGTGGGCTACTCCAGCAACCATTTGTCCTAATGAAGACATTTTTTCGGCTTGAATAAATTGTAATTGAGTTGTTTGAAGTGCTAGCATAGCAGCTTCTAATTCTTCAGAGCGAGTTTGTGCTAAATTTGCCAGGTCTGCTTGTTTTTGTAATGCTTGCTGTAGAAGTTCTTGATTTTCTTTAAGGACTACTGTTTTAACTATTTGAACACTCAACTTTTTATTAAAAAATGAGATGAGCAAAGTCCAACCTAATAAAAATACAGTAACTAAACCGACAATTCCAGCCATCCAAAGAGGTCTGGTTGTATCAACCGTGGTAGTGTTGACGATTTGAGGATTGGAGAAATGAGTAGCTATCATACCTGTGTAGTGCATGGAAGGTATGGCAGCACCTAGTATAATTGCACTCCCCAGCTTGAGTAATTTGCCTTTGAAAGTGGTATCAGCTCGAAGCTTAAACCCAACCCAGAGTGCAATTAAAGAGATGAGAATGGCGATCGCAATGGATAATACAACTATGTTCAAATCATAGGATACCTTTGCTGATAAGCGAACAGCCGCCATACCTATGTAGTGCATAGCACTAATGCCTGCACCCATGAGTACGCTACCGCTTAACAGTTGAAAAAGTTTAATTTCTGGTAAGCTAATCAAACAAAGGGCTAACCCAGAGGCAAGAATTGCAGGTATTACTGATACAACGACAATTAACCAATCATAATAAATAGGAACTGGCAGACTAAACGCTAACATGGCAATAAAGTGCATAGCCCAAATTCCTGTTCCCATCGTAATTGCCCCACCAGCAACCCACCGAGAACGTTCTTGTGATTTAGCTTCTGCTACTCGTCCGGCTAAATCAAGTGTAGTGTATGCGGTGAGGATAGCAATAGCTATAGAAAATAAGCTAAGGCGAATATCATAATTACCGTGAAGCATCAAGTTAATTCCTAGCTCCCTTTAAGGTAGATTTAACTCATATTTGTTTAATCTCCTTACATATTGTTCCCCGCAACAAGCTAGTAACGACAGATGAAATGTAAATTTCTCAAATTTCACAGTCTAAGAATGTGAATAATTAATAAATTCTAAATTAGCAAAGTTTTTCTAATAAATTAATGTGAAAATTATATAAATCTTTAATTTATGTTTTATAGAGTGAGTTATTACACTTGTAATTTGCATAATTAGGCTGCTCATGATGCCCAGCCTACAAGAGTTTGATTTAATTCAACTATGCAAACTAAATGGTTTTAAGCTTATTTTAATTATCTAAATACTCCATATCTACTTAAATATAGATGGCAAAATGCTAGGAGCCAACCATAAGCCATAACCAATAAATCCAAATATGGCTGTAATTAAAGTGGTAACGATATAGCTAATACAAATTAATAACCCATCAGATTCAATTGTGGCGATCGCTAGTAATAAAATGCCTACAGTGGGAATGGGGTTAGTTAAAGGAATGGGTGACATGAGTAGTATTGTCAACCAAGAGATACAGAAACCATTGATGCGCCAAGTTAAAGGATGATGAGCGATTTTCCCTAAGCGGGGACGAGCAATTTTCTCTACCACTTTAGTGACACGCCGCAAATTTTGTAGAAGAAATTGGGCAAAAGGACGGGGAAATTTATAGTGAGCGATTTTTTTAGGTAGCCAAGGCGATCGTCTACCCAAAACCATTTGTACCGATAATATCAAACAAGCAGCACCAAAAGGCCCGGCTGCTCCTGGGGGCATGGGAAACAAGAAAGGCAAAACTAATAATGCAATAACTAAACTAAAACCTCGTTCTGAAGTTTCCGCCAAAATATCGCCAAGTGTTAGGTGCTGTTCGGCTAACCGTTGCAGCAGTGACTTAATTTCTTGGGAAAAACTTAAACGTATTTGGCGTGAGTTGATGTGAACTCCCACAGTATCCCACTTGAGTTAACTACATAAATATGAAATACAAATGCACCCACTACTATTTCTTACAATATCAAGTCATTGGTCATTAGTCATTAGTCCATAGTCATTAGTCAACAGTCATTAGTTTTTCTTCTCTGCTCCCCTGCTTCCTTGTCTCCCACCCTTCGGGTTCGCGTAGCGTCTCGTTAGAGAAGCAAGCTACATCTACCCCATTCCCTACACAGGTGGAACTAATACAGCTATAGCTTTAGGAATAACGCTGAACTTTGCAGGGGTGTAGGTTGTAATTTCACCGTCGGTATTGATGGCGCGTGGTTTTTGTGTGTAAATTTCAAACTCTTTTCCGTGCAGAGCGCGGACATTTTGTCGATGAATATGTCGCCCATTTCGCATTGCAGGTAATAAGGTAATAATTTCCCACCAATGATTAATTTCTAAACTATAAAGGTCTAATCTTTGGTCATCAATACTAGCATCGGGAACTATGGCCATACCACCACCATAATAGCGACCGTTACCGACGGCAATTTGTACGGTTTTGACACGGAAGACTCTATCTTTGGTACGTATTTCTGCACTAAAGGGACGACGAGATTTCCAAATAACTTGCACGGCTGTGACAGCATAAGCTAATACACCCCAGCGACGTTTAACTTCTTTGGTAAGTTGACGGGTAATTTTTACACTTAATCCCATACTGGCAACGTTGAAAAAGTGTTTACCATTTACCCAACCTAAATCAATACGTCTTAATTCTCCTTGAGAAATTGTTCTACAAGCTTCAGATAATGAGTTAGAAATTCCTAAAGTTCTGGCTAAGTCGTTAGCAGTTCCTAATGGTAAAATTCCCAAGGGTAATTGAGTCTCTACTAAAGCATCAACGACGGCATTCAAAGTACCGTCGCCTCCCCCAACTATTACTAAATCAACTTGATCTTTATACTTATGTATAATTTGATTAAGATGTTTAGGATGTTCTGTTGATTCTTCAATTAATTGAAAATCGAGGGCTTTTAATTGATTAATTGCTTCTACTAGACGTTCCTGCCCTTGGCGGGCATGACGATTTACTAAGAGTAGTGCGCGGAGAGTCATAATAATTAGTAACTTGTAGTTTATAATTTGTACTGAGAATATTCTGGTTCAGATTTAAAGAAATTAAGCGAGATACAAAAATTCTGCTTACCTTTATTTTCAATATTTATTTTCTAAGTTCAGCCTATTTTAATTTAGTATATTTAGTCTTAACTCTTGTAATATAGACTTTTAGTTATATAAACTACAAATATTTCCTATAGTGCTAGTAAATGCTACAACCTATGTAACTTGATTTCATGCAATCAAGCAATAGGTGTGTTTATCCTATCGTAATTAGATGATAATAGTTGATTAACAGCATCTATAGGCAGATTAATTAGGTAAAAAGAGATATTGTATAAAATTTAATATGAAGCGATCGCTTAGAGGTTATTTATAAAGTAAAAATAAAATTACTGTAGGGTGTGTTAGGCGCACATTTGGAAATGATGTTTCACGAAATAAATCACAGAAGCGCCTAACGCCTTAACACACCCTACTTAAGATTTACTTTATAAATAGTCTCTTATGGGTTGATTCCGGTTATGACGGTGATAAATTTGCTCTTTCGGTTTGGCTGATGATTCAAGCTCACGTTGAAGTTATACGACGTACCGAGCCAAAATTTCAAATTCTTCCCAAACGTTGGGTAGTAGAAAGAACATTTGGCTGGTTTAACCAGTATCATCGTCTCAGCAAAGATTATGAGCGTCTCCCAGAAATGAGCGAAGCAGCCATATATGCTGTTATGACTAGGATTATGCTGCGTCGTCTTGTCTCCTAAAGATTTACTTTATAAATAGTCTCTAACAGTAGAGCGATGACCTACGGTCGGTCGTAGACCATCGCCCCGATAAATTAACACAGATACTAAATCTCTATATCTATATTCTCTAATTTCTCATTCTTGATGTGCCAAGTGATTGAGACAAAGCGTACTTACCTGGAGTTTCCATAGCCAGAACTATTACGAAGTATTAAGCAAATTAATAACTTTTGCAAACATTATTTGATTTATAGGTAAAAGTTATTAGATACTAAAAATATAAGCAACTCCACGTAAAATTTTCAATAGAGCGGCGAAAAATCTTCTGAAAGTCGAAACCAAAGTTGTAATTCTACCGATACCAATGGAAGCTTTCTTTTGTTTATCACCATGCTATCGCCTTGATGATGAATCACCTTGGTTAGAAGGAATAGACCCCAGTCGCCACTACTGGATTAAGGTGAACGGAGATTCAAATCTTACCTTGGCTCTACCAGGGTTAATGGTTTCT
The DNA here is from genome assembly GCF_019976755.1 of Nostoc sp. MS1. Lineage (NCBI taxonomy): Bacteria > Bacillati > Cyanobacteriota > Cyanophyceae > Nostocales > Nostocaceae > Nostoc > Nostoc sp. MS1. Next base: position 2,208,598 of record NZ_AP023441.1, on the reverse strand, counting down.
AGCATGAGTGAACTTAAGCAAGCTATTCGCCAGTTTCGCCTTATGCAACCTGGGGAAACAATGACTTTGGAGAGAATTGCTAGCAGTTGCAAGCTTCACTGTGTTGGTATTAACTGCTATGCCATAGAAAGCACAATTAACAATGCTCCTGTTTGGCATTTGTTTGATCAAGAGAGTTTAGACAGCTTGTTAATGACAGCACACCCTAACTGGCAATGTGCGCCATCCGATATTGAGTTGGGAAGAAGAATGTTGCTGCGTTCCTTACAAACAGCAAGCATTACTTAATAGAGTGTTGAGTGTAAAGCTAGTTCTTAGAATTTTGGCAGATTTTAAGAGTTTTGTAGGATGGGCATCTTGCCCGTCCTTTATATTTGTAGGGCGCTCATAATGCCTACCCCACAATAGTTAGAAATTGAAGCTTTGAATTATTTACTACTCACGACGCAAAGCCATTAACTCTTGTGGAGAAGCTAAGAGCTTGATTTTAGTGTAAGTAATCTGCTTTTGTTGGTTAAGAATGAATTGCCACAAAACATTGACACCACACCAAGAAGTTTGTGCTTTGCCAGAAACTTGTACTTGAACCTCTCCATTTTCCAGCGCCTCCTCCAACCCCTCACGAGGATCAGCCTTAATACCTTGTGCTTCTTGTTGTAAGTAGGTAGCGATCGCATCTGTCCCTACCATAGCAGATTCAAAAGGTGGATACATCACGCCATCATCAGCAAACAATGCAGCCGTTGCTGTAAATTCTCCAGCGTTGAGGGTGGCGAAATATTGCAGAATTGTTGTTTCTGTAATTCCTGCAATAACTTCTGTTTGGATATTGGCTAAAGATTCAGCAGCTTTCATAAAAATAACCTGTAACTAAGGCATAAATTTTAAGCTTGTAGTCAGGACTTTAGTCCTCACTTCTCGCAACACCAAAGCACTAACTACGAACCTCAATTAAAAGCTAAAAATAGACAGAAAAAAAGTTGCCACAGGGTTGTATTACCTATAACAGAACTCTTACTCAAGTAAGATTTAGTTCCCAGACTATAGTCTGAGAACTAAAACTGGTATGACATTGAGGTTGGAAATTTAAAGCTATATCAAGTCTGGCTAAATGCTGACAATATGGTTGGTTTAATTGGTAATGGGTAATAGGTAATGGTATTAAACAATTACCTATTACCAAACCACACACAATACGGTTCGGTTAAAGGGGAAAGGCGAAGGGAAAAGGGAAGAAAAAACCTTTAACCCTTACCCTTTAACCTTTTCCCTAAACCAATTATTAGTTCAAAATGCTTATCCGAACCGTATTGAAACCACACGCCAGTCTCATGCTTTAAACTGAGATAATATTAATCAGCTAGGGGATCAACACCCATATCAGCCGCTATTCTGCGGAAAACTGTGATTTGTTGACCAAAATCTAATGCCTTAATTGTTTCTAATACTTGAGCGCCATCACGGGATATTGTATAGTTTGCGGGCATAGGTACAACAAAACCCTTAACCATTAATTCTGATAGTTCGTACCAGAAAGCTAATTTTGTATTAGTGCTGAGAATGCCGTATGAGCGAGAAAATTGAGTATTTGTCTTAGCAGCTAAGTCACGCATTACTTGTAGTTGTTCTGCATGAGACATCTGCTTAATTTGAATTAATAAACCTTCAGCTAATTGTAAACGAGCAGCACCAGTAGCGGCTGGAGTAATAGATCGTCCCATTTCAGTGTAGGCATACCACAATACTGCCAACTTGTCATCTACACTGAGGCTTTGAAAAACTGCAATGGTAGAAGCAACAGCATCACCAGTTTGGATGTTATTGAAAGTCTGAGAAAAACGGGTTGAAGTGGAATCAGAAGTGAATGTCATGATTGCACCACAGTCGATGGGTTGTAGGTTTACTGCGAATCAGTGGGAGGCTTGCATCTCTCTGGGTTGCTTGTCCTCTCGCATACCATATTGCATCATAAATTTACAAAGCGCAAATAAAGTTTACAAATGGATTGAGTAGGAAATATTGAACTTAAGGCTTGACTAACTTATGTATAATCAGAATGCCGCTATTTTGGCAATTGGTTATACAAATGAACTACTGTACCGTAGTTAATAGCAGTGTAATAAAAGAAAAAGCTATAGAGATTGGCTTTCACAAAGTAGGCATTGCTGCTGTCAGTGCAGGTAAGAACACAGAAGCAGAACAACTGCAAGCATGGATAAAACTGGGTTATCACGCTGATATGGAGTGGATGAATAACCCAAAAAGATATGATATCAGCTTAATCATGCCAGAAGCGCGATCGCTTATATGTGTGGCGCTCAACTACTACACTCCTCAACAACGTCCCGACGGTGAAGAATACGCCAAAATCTCCCGTTATGGCTGGGGTAGGGACTATCACAAGGTGATGCACAAGAAACTCAAAACTCTTACTAGTTGGTTACAATCATTAGATGCAGGTATTCAAGCGCGTTACTATGCAGATACAGGCCCCGTACAAGATAAAGTCTGGGCGCAACGAGCGGGGATTGGCTGGATAGCGAAAAATGGTAATGTAATTACTAGGGAGTATGGCTCTTGGGTGTTCTTAGGCGAAGTAGTAACAAATATTGAACTGGAGAGCGATCGCCCACATACAGAACACTGTGGTAGCTGTACTCGCTGTTTAGATGCTTGTCCTACAGGTGCGATTACTCAACCGTTTGTAGTCGATGCCAATCGCTGTATCGCTTATCATACCATAGAGAATCGAGCAGAGGAATTACCACAGGCGATCGCCTCCCGGATGCAGGGTTGGGTAGCTGGTTGTGATATTTGCCAAGATGTTTGTCCTTGGAATCAGCGTTTTGCTAAAACCACAGATGTGGTAGATTTTCAACCATATCCCGAAAATATTGCGCCTAAGCTGATAGAATTAGCGCAAATCTCAGACGAGGAATGGGATAAACGATTTCCGGCATCAGCATTAAGGCGAATTAAGCCAGAAATGTTAAGACGGAATGCCCGTGCTAATCTAGACGCATCTAAGCGAAATAATGACCCAAAAAGTAATCATTTTTGATTTTGACGGCACGATTGCGGATACTGTAGATGCTCTCGTCGGTATTGCTAATCGCTTGGCAGATGAGTTTGGTTATGCACAAATCACGCCAGAACAATTAACTCTACTCAGGAACTTTTCATCAAGAGAAATTATTAAGTATTCTGGGGTTTCACTGATTAAAATACCTTTTTTAGTCAAAAAGGTTAAATCTGAACTAAAGAATAAAATTCATGAGCTAAAACCTATTCCCGGCATTAAAGAAGCTTTATTAGATTTACAACAAAGTAATTATAAATTAGGAATTATTACATCTAACTCTAGAGATAATGTTACAGCTTTTTTGGAAATAAATGATTTAGAAAATTTATTTGAATTTATATATTCAGGCGTGACGATTTTTGGCAAAACCAACATCATTAATAGTGTGCTGAAACAAAAACACTTCAAACCTGAAGCTGTTATTTATGTTGGGGATGAAACTAGAGATATCGAAGCTGCTAAAAAAGCGAATATCCAAGTAATTGCCGTAACTTGGGGATTTAATTCTCCTGAAGTATTAGCCAAGCAGAATCCTAATTTTTTAATTAACCATCCAAGGGAACTATTAGAGGTTGTACAAAATAGTTAATAGCTTAGATACTTTATTTGTATACAAAAGACAATATTAATCTATTTTTATATTTTTTATATTTTGAAAAAATATGTTTTATTTTACCTCTGATTAAAGTCATCTTAAACTGATGAATCGAGAATTATAAAGGCTGAAGCCATTAGGGGTTTCTTGCCTCTTAAGTAGAGATAATTAATTCCATCACTATTTGCAAAAGTGATGCGATATTACTTTGAAAATAATTCAAGGTAACAATTTATTGTACTTTGCAGTTTTTGTAACTTGCAAAAATTATCATGAGGAGAACTGAGATGAAATTAGTGCCACAAGTGGTGCTTGTTGCTGCTAGTCTTAGCTTAGGGTTTGCTACTGTAGATGTCAAATCTGCATCTGCTGCAATTATTAATTATGCTTTCACAGTCGAAAGTCCCACAGCTAAAGGTAAAGGATTTTTCACTTTTGATAATTCAACTTTAAATAATCCAGCTAATCCTACAGCAATTGTTAAATCGCTTTCCTTTCAATTTGATGGTGATTCTAATGTTTATACTGAAAAAAATGATGTAAACTATCCTGATTTCCCCATTGTATATTCAACAATTTTTTCATCAGGGAGAAGGTCTTTAGCATTAAGCTATCTATTTGATGACCAAGCTAATCCTACTAACTCCATACGCTACGAAATCGCTGGTGAGGATTTTACTATTTTTTCAACAACATCTTCAGGTGGAGAAATTGTATCTGGGACAGTTACTTATTCACAAGTTCCTGAACCAACCACTTTTGTTGGTGCTGGTATTGCTCTTGGTGTTGGTTTAATGCTGAGTAAAAAACCAAGTTCAATAAAAAAGCTTAAAGTATAGACACTTTACTTTCGCTAAGAGGAAATTATAAAGTTGACCTAATTACTTACGAATACTCTATAAAAACAAGAATGTAATTTTTTAGGTCATTCTTGTTTTTTGTTTTTAAATCAAAAATAGATTTTAGATAAAATTTAAACTTTAATTAATATTTTCTTGATGAGGAATTAATAATTCAGCAGTAATTTTTACGTGGCAAAATAACATCTAATACATGGATGATAAAAATAAATATCATATTTAATATTGATGAGGAAATTATTATTGAGATTGCCTTATCAATATCTTCTTCGTATTAGTTGTTACTATGCCTCAACTTACTAGCTAATTATGAGTGAGGATGGTATGGTAAATAACCTCAATTTTAGCCAATTACTACAGAGCAGAATCAAGAGACGTAACTTAATTCTTGGGGCGGGAGCATTTACAGGTTTAGCGATCGCCAACCAATTTCCTCATCAAAGAGCGATCGCTACAGGCAGATTTTCCGACTATCCTTTTAAGCTGGGTGTAGCATCAGGTGATCCCTACGACACCAGTGTAGTAATTTGGACACGTTTAGCACCAGAACCCTTAAATGGTGGTGGAATGCCACCTGTGAATGTACCAATTCGTTGGGAGGTAGCCAGCGATCCTCAGATGAGACGAATTGTCTCTAGAGGTACGGTACTAGCAACACCAGAACTAGCTCACTCAGTGCGTGTGGTAGTTGAAGGACTCATACCAAATACCTGGTATTGGTATCGGTTCTTAGTAGCTAATGAATCAAGTCCAATTGGTCGCACTCGTACATTCCCTCCACTTGGTAGCTTTGCCAGTCGTCTCAAGTTTGCTTTAGCATCTTGCCAGCACTATGAGCAAGGGTACTATACTGCTTACAAATATATGGCTCAGGATGACCTAGACTTGGTAGTTCATGTTGGGGATTACATTTATGAGGGCGGTATTACTACCAATGTCAATAGCCCTAGAAAACACAACAGTCCTGAAATTACCACATTAGAAGCCTACCGCAACCGTCACGCCCTCTATAAAACTGACACCAATCTCCAAGCAGCTCATGCAGCTTTCCCTTGGATTCTTACCTGGGATGACCACGAAGTAGAAAACAACTACGCTGACGATATTTCCGAACTTGATAATGAGCCAGACCAAGATAGAGCCATCTTTCTACAACGCAGAGCCGTTGCTTATCAGGCCTACTACGAACATATGCCTTTACGTCCCTTCTCCAAACCAGTAGGCCCTGATATGCAGCTTTACCGTCGGTTGAACTTTGGTAATCTGGTTACATTCCACGTATTAGATACTCGTCAATACCGTACAGATCAACCTTGTGGAGATGGTACTAAAGAGCGTTGTCGAGAAAATTTTGATTTACAAGCAACTATTACTGGCAAAGCACAAGAAGATTGGTTGTATGATGGGCTAGATAAATCAGCAGCAAAATGGAATATCCTTGCTCAACAAGTCCCCATTGCTCAGAGAAACGTTAGTACAACAGAAGTCCCAACTTTTAGTATGGATAAGTGGGATGGTTATCTAGCTTCCCGCGATCGCCTACTTAAATTTATTGGCGATCGCAAGCCATCTAATGTTATTTCTTTAGGAGGCGATCTTCATAACAATTGGGCAATGGATCTTAAAGCCGACTTCAATGATCCCAGTTCTGCTACTCTTGGTAGTGAATTTATTTGTACCTCAATTACTTCTGGAGGTAATGGTTCCCCAACACCTAGCCTCGCAGTTCAAACTTATTTACCAAAGAACCCACACATCAAGTTCTACAACAATCAACGGGGTTATGTACGCTGTATTGTAACTCCCACAACTTGGCAAACTGATTATCCGGTGTTAGATGTTGTCTCAACCCCCAATGGCACAATTAGTAATCGTGCTTCTTTTATAGTTCAAGATGGTCTTCCAGGGATAGTGCCACTCTAAATGCAAAGATAAAGCTAATATAGTTGCAAGCAAAAACATAGTTTAGATATGACAGAGGGGAGTATACTCAACTACTCCCCCATTTTTGTTATGTAAAAAGACTTGGCTAATATAACTACAAAAGCCTAAAGCTTAAAGACAAATCTATGTAATAACTATTTCTTAGGTTGACCTTTTTCTAAAGCTTGTTTTACCAAATCATCGCTAACTTCGGTTATTCCTTCAGTTCTAGAACCACCAACTTCTTTTGCTAATTCTACATAATCATCAGGATTACCTGTTGCTTGAGCTTCGGTTCTAGTTTCTTCAGGTTGAGAAAGTTCAAATTGAGATCCAGTAGCCGCCTCAGCCGCAGCAGCACCTTCACCTGTGCGATCAATTTCACTCACACTAAATTGCTGTGCAGCCGCATAATCAGCATCAAAATCAACCTTGGGTGCTTTTTCTTCACCACTGGCTATATTTTCCGCAGCTAATTGTGCATCATGGGTAGGAGCTTGATTAGGATTTGGTTTAATTTCTTCACTCATAGCTAACACCTTAAAGTAGTTTTTTAATTGCTGCGGTGATTGTAACAAGGTAAATAGCTATTTCTTAGTAACCCTGAGAAAGATTCTGACCTCTATTAAAAGATAGATATAAATACTTATTATAAATTTAATTTATTCTTTCTCACGAGGGTAGATAAGAACTTATTAAATCTGATAACCCTTATTCTAACATCTTTTAAGTTTAAATCGGAGATAAAATATGACTGCTAGTTACGATAAAAATACGGCTCAAGCTCAAAGCAATGAAACTCAAAGTGTAGTAGATGCGTTTAATAAATTAGATACTGATGCTAAGTTAGCTTGGTTTTATTTTGTTTATGAAGAAATGGGTGAATCTATTACTCCCGCAGCACCCGCAGCCGCAGAACCAGAATTAGCACCACTTTTATTAGGGAACTTTTTTCAATTATCCCATGATGAACAATTGAATATTATGCGGGATATTGTAAACGGTGCAGATACAGAATATTCTCGCGCTTATGGAGCTTTAAAAGAAAATAATCAATTGTTAGTTTGGTATGTTTGGGCTGTAGCTATGGGAAAGGAAATCGTCGGAATGCCCGATGATTATGAAGGAAATGAAGCGACTAATGACTTGCTAGCTCAAATTGAAGGATTAGATTTTGAGCAGCAAATGTCTGTATTCCGTACAATCGCTGGAGAAATGGGTTACAGTGACGTTCAGCCAATAGAAACACAGGCAGAAACTGGTAAAACATCAAGTCTTTAATTAAGTAGAAAAGGGCAGAAGGGAGAATTTAATTAAGTTCTCCCTTTTGTTTATGAAGCTGTGTCAAATATTAAGTTCTTTTAACGCAGAGGGACGCGGAGGTTAGCGCAGAGGTACACAAAGTTTTTTTAGAGATAATTTACTATGTACCAAGATATTCTAAGTTGTAAGTAAATCTACTACTTCCTGATTTTTAACCTCTAATTTGAAAGATTAAAAGATGCCAAGTAATTGGGCTTTAAGCGTCTAGGGCTGTCACGATCAGCTCAGTCAGACTAAAATTCGCCTGGCTATTTGCAGAGTTGTAAAGCTAGGGTAAAGGCCCAGATTGACGAAATCATAGGAGGTTAATTTTGGCGAAGTTAAAAGTTGGTATCAATGGATTCGGTCGTATCGGGCGGCTTGTGCTTCGTGCAGGTCTAAATAACCCCAATATCGATTTTGTGGGTATTAACGACCTTGTACCATCCGATAACCTGGCTTATTTATTAAAATACGACTCTACTCACGGTAAGTTAAAAAGTCAGGTTGAAGCCAAAGACGATGGTATTGTCATCGACGGGCATTTTATTCCCTGTGTCTCAGTGAGAAACCCAGCAGAATTACCTTGGGGAAAACTAGGTGCTGATTACGTCGTTGAATCGACTGGGTTGTTTACAGATTATGAAGGCGCATATAAACACCTACAAGCAGGAGCAAAGCGCGTCGTCATTTCTGCCCCTACAAAAGACCCTGAGCGAGTACGTACACTGTTGGTTGGAGTTAACCACCATCTATTCGACCCCAGCAAGGATTTGATTGTTTCCAATGCTAGTTGTACCACCAACTGCCTAGCACCGATCGCTAAAGTAATCAATGACAACTTTGGTTTAGCCGAAGGCTTGATGACCACAGTTCACGCCATGACTGCTACCCAACCCACGGTAGACGGCCCCAGCAAAAAAGACTGGCGCGGTGGTAGAGGTGCAGCCCAAAATATTATTCCTTCCTCTACAGGTGCAGCCAAAGCAGTAGCGCTGGTGTTACCAGAGTTGAAAGGTAAGCTAACTGGTATGGCTTTCCGCGTACCCACTCCAGACGTTTCCGTAGTTGATTTGACCTTCAAGACCAACAAAGCCACCAGCTATAAAGAAATCTGTGCAGCAATGAAACAAGCTGCTGAAGGTTCGTTAGCAGGTATTTTAGGTTATACCGATGAAGAAGTCGTTTCTACAGACTTCCAAGGTGATAGTCATTCCAGCATCTTCGACGCAGGTGCAGGAATTGAACTCAACTCCAACTTCTTCAAGGTAGTCGCTTGGTATGACAATGAGTGGGGTTACTCCCATCGCGTGGTTGACCTAATGTTGTCAATGGTACAGAAAGAACAATTGGCTGCTGTTTAAGAATAGGGAGTAGGGGGGATGAGGGAGTGGGGGGAGATGAGGAAGTAGGGGGAGATGGGGAAGTAAGTGTAATACTTCCTTCATCTCCTACCTACAGGTTTGCAGTAACGTTGCGTAGAAAAAGAAAGCAAGCTAAATCTCCCTCATCTCCCTCATCTCCCTCATCTCCCTCATCCCCTCATCTCCTCACCTCCCCAAATACCTATGCGTCGAACTAAAATCATTTGTACTGTAGGCCCGGCTACATCTGCACCAGAACGGTTGGAAGCGTTAGCGGAAGCTGGGATGAATGTAGCACGGCTGAATTTTTCTCATGGGGCTTATGATTTTCACGCCCAAACTGCCAAGTATATAAGGCAAATCAGCGCTGACAAACAAAAGCCGATCGCAATTATGCAGGACTTGTGCGGCCCGAAGATTCGCTTGGGAACTTTACCGCCGGAAGGGTTGATGGTAGAGGCTGGTAAGGAAGTAACTTTTGTCCTACAAGAAAAGGGTAGTAGTCTGGATGAATTGCCTTTACCTTTGCCGACTTTATTTGCAATGGTGCGTCCTGGGGAACCTATTTTAATTAATGATGGCCGTGTCAAGTTGATTGTCACCGATCGCGATGCCGATCATATTCGGGCTATAGCCAAAATTGGTGGTGTAGTTTCTACTCGCAAAGGGGTTAACCTCCCAGCCACTCGTTTACCCGTTAGTTCCATCACTGAAAAAGACTTGCAGGACTTGCGTTTTGGGATTCAGTTGGGTGTGGACTGGGTGGCGGTTTCCTTTGTGCGATCGCCATACGACCTCGAACCAGCCCAACGCATGATCGAAGCGGCTGGGAAAACAATTAAGGTGATTGCCAAAATTGAACGTCCAGAGGCAGTTGAGCAAATTGATTCTATCATCGAGGTTGCCGACGCAATTATGATTGCCCGTGGTGATTTAGGTGTAGAAATGCCTATCCATGAGGTTCCCCTGATTCAAAAGGACATCATTCGCCGTTGCAACCGAGCGGGTAAGCCAGTAATTACGGCAACGCAAATGCTAGAGTCGATGATTAGCGCCCCCGACCCCACCCGCGCAGAAGCGACTGACGTTGCCAACTCCATCCTTGATGGTACAGATGCAGTCATGTTGTCTGGGGAAACGGCTGTGGGAGAGTACCCCATCGCCGCCGTCCAGATTATGCACGATATTGCCATGACCACAGAAAAGTCTTTGCAAGAAGGCAGTAAAAATTGCTGGACACATGAAGCTGGCGGTTTGAGTGTGACTGAATCTGTTGCGGAAGCTGTCTGTCGCATAGCTTATGAAACTGGGGCAAAAGCGATTCTGTGTAATACTTCATCGGGAAGCACAGCCAAACTTGTGTCGAAATATCGTCCCAGTACACCCATTTTTGCTCTAACTCCTGATGAAACCGCCTACCATCAGTTAGCCCTCTCTTGGGGTGTAGAACCTCTACTAATTCCGCCAGTCTACAATGCGGAAGAAATGATTACGAATGTCGTTAACACCGCCGTGCGAACAGGTTTGGTGCATGAAGGTGACAAGGTAGTTATTACCTCTGGCGTGCCAATTGGTAAATCAGGCACAACTAGTTTAATTAAAGTGCATTCTATCGGACAACCGATCGCCGCCTAATCTTTCTAAAATAAATCTGAGGCTTCTGCCCTTTATAGCCGAACTGGGCAATAGTTAAGAATAATTGCCGAAATCAGAATTTTAAGGAAAGAAAACGGGTGTGATGAGGGGATAGGGTAAATCTTAAACAAAGAGGACTTACGCAGGTAAAGCAGTCCATAGTCCAATTGCAATGGTTACTATAGCCTACCTTCACATACCAGCGTAAGTCTTAACAAAATCAATTCACGGAGTATTATGACTAAAAACTTACTAGAACAATTGCGAGAAATGACCGTTGTAGTTGCTGATACAGGTGATATTCAAGCAATTGAAAAGTTTACACCCCGCGACGCAACCACCAATCCTTCTCTGATTACCGCAGCCGCGAAAATGCCAGAGTATCAGGAAATTGTGGATCAAACCTTACTGCAAGCCAAAAAAGATGCAGGTGCAGGCGCAACTAAAGGTCAAATTGTTTCCTTGGCTTTTGACCGTTTGGCAGTATCTTTCGGTTTAAAGATTTTACAAATTATTCCTGGTCGCGTTTCTACAGAAGTAGATGCCCGTTTATCCTACGATACAGAAGCTACTATTACCAAAGCAAGGGAATTAATCGCTCAATATAAAGCGGCTGGTATCGGCCCAGAACGTGTTTTGATTAAAATTGCTTCTACTTGGGAAGGTATCAAAGCTGCGGAAGTTCTGGAAAAAGAAGGTATTCATTGTAACTTAACATTGCTGTTTGGTCTGCATCAGGCGATCGCGTGTGCTGAAGCTGGTATCACCTTAATTTCCCCCTTCGTTGGTCGGATTCTTGACTGGTACAAGAAAGAAACTGGACGGGACAGCTACCCCTCAGCAGAAGACCCAGGTGTATTATCTGTTACCAAAATCTATAACTACTATAAGAAGTTTGGTTACAAAACCGAAGTTATGGGTGCTAGTTTCCGTAACATTGGGGAAATTACTGAATTGGCTGGTAGCGATTTATTAACAATTTCTCCAGCTTTGTTGGGTGAATTGCAAGCTACGGTTGGTGAACTACCTCGCAAACTAGATCCCGCTAAAGCTGCTAAGTCTGACATTGAAAAGATTTCCATTGATAAAGCTACGTTTGACAAGATGCACGCTGCTGACCGCATGGCGTATGACAAATTAGACGAAGGTATCAAAGGCTTTACTAAAGCTTTGGAAGAGTTGGAAACACTTTTAGCAGAAAGATTAGCGCGTTTGGAAGTTGTAGCAAGTCATTAACATTGAGCTTAGGGGATAGGGAACAGGTTTGAAAGCCTCTATTCCCTACCCTTCGCCTCTAATGTTGCAGTTAGTAGCCACGGATATATCTTCTACTCCTAACTGGACGGATATATCTTCTACTCCTGACTGGCCGGATGTATCTTCTACCCCCAACTGGCCGGATGTATCTTCCGCGTGTACTTCTACGGATATATCTTCTGCGTACATATGGGTTGCGGATATATCTTCTGCGTATATATGGACGACGTTGAGCGAGTAAAATACCTTCGGTTTGATTGTTAATTAAGCTTGCCTCAACTTCAACGCTTTTTTGCTCAAGATTATTACTGCTAGTGGTAGCTTTCGCCTCAGCCAAAAAAGGTGGATAAACTAAGCTACAAAGCAATAATGCTATGGAAGATAGTTTGGCAAAACTTTTCATTTTGTTGAATTTTAGTATAAATCAATATTCATAAAAAACATAAAATTTTATTTATAAGGACATATCTATCTTAAGAATGATATTTATGAGATTTACTAATTTATCAAAAATAAATAATTTCATAACCTAGCAAGGATGAAGAAATTAAAAAATCATCAGGAAATTTATAAAAAACTAAATTATTATGATATTGGTAGTAATTGCATTTAGCATTTTCATCTACCAATATCTATTTATGTGGCTTGATTTATCTGCACAGTATTAATGTTATTAGAAGTAGTTATTATTAGTAACCTCGCCAATCATAGAGCAATCTTCCGTGGCGATCACGGACAAGTTCCCATCCTCCATGACGATAGTAACCGTAATAACGTCCTCGGCGATAGTAATGCCTGTAATAAGGTCTATGATAATAGCGCCGTCTATAATGATGACTTCTTACGCGCCGTCTGTGATAACGTTGTCTATAGTATCGATGTGCAAGCAAAATCTCTTTGCTAGCACCTTCAACTAAGTTTGTTTCTGCATTAATACTCTGCTCATTGAGAACATTGTTTTGAGTATTTTCTTTAGCTTCAACCAGCTTGGGCGGATAGATGAAAGCTAATAACAAGAATGCGATTGAGGATAGCTTTTGGAAACGGTTCACGTTTTTGCTTGTCCTAAAATATCGGTAATAAATTTAATTAATACTGTAAATTCAGAAATCATAGAGTCCAAAATCGACAAACCAAAATTAGGTAAAAGTAATGAAAGTACTAATATTAAATGCGGGTTCTAGCAGTCAAAAAAGTTGTTTGTATGAAATTCCTGATGATGCACTTTTGAGTGAAGCACCGCCGCCGCTTTGGGAGGGAAAAGTTAATTGGACTCAAGATAGGAGTGTGGCGGAAATTGAGGTGAAAACAGCCAAGGGTGCAACGCTGCATGAATCGATTTATGGCGACTCTCGTCAAGCTCATGTCACCTATATGCTGTATACTCTCAGCCGTGGCGCGACGAAAGTTATCGGTCAATTATCAGAAATTGATGTGGTAGGACATCGAGTGGTACATGGGGGGCAAAATTACCGTAATAGTGTAATTATCAACGAGGAAGTAAAACAAGCGATCGCTAAGTTATCCAACCTCGCTCCAGCCCATAACCCCGCCGCGTTGGAAGGAATACAAGCAATTGAAAAAAGCTTAGGCGATGTCCCCCAAGTTGCAGTATTTGATACTGGCTTCCACGCCACATTACCCGACGCAGCCGCCATCTATCCCGGCCCCTATGAATGGGTAGAACAAGGTATTCGCCGTTATGGATTTCATGGTATCAGCCATCAATACTGTTCTGCTCGTGCAGCCCAAATTCTAGGTAAAGATTTGGCATCTCTGCGGATAATTACCTGTCACCTCGGCAATGGCTGTTCTTTAGCTGCAATAAAAAATGGTCGCAGTATTGATACTACAATGGGCTTCACGCCCCTAGATGGGTTGATGATGGGTAGCCGTTCCGGTTCCATTGACCCAGGTATCATCATTCATTTAATGCGACAATCGGAATATTCTGCCGAAAGATTAGACTATGTTTTAAACAAAGCTTCTGGTTTGCGCGGAATTTCTGGCGTATCTAGTGACTTACCCCAGGTAATAGAAGCGATCGCCCAAGGTAACTACCGCGCTCAATTAGCATGGGATATATATGTCCACCGCCTGCGTTCTGGTATCGGTTCCATGCTGGCGAGTTTGGGTGGTTTGGATGTGTTGGTGTTCACAGCCGGCGCAGGGGAAAAGTCCGCAGGTATCCGCCAAGCTGCTTGCGAAGCCTTCGGATTTTTAGGGCTAAAACTTGACCCTGAGAAGAATCAAAATAAACCAGTTGATGTAGATATCGCCACTGCTGATTCTACAGTACGGGTGTTAGTTATTCATACTCAAGAAGATTGGGCGATCGCACAACAATGTTGGCATCTATTAAAACGATAATAGTTGATATGTAGCCAGGGTGTAATATTTGACAATTCATCGGCGTGTATTCCTACATAAAGCTACATGAATGGCGGGTAATTACTCTTATCTAAACCTCAATCACTTACACAGATAATATACGCCGCATCATAAACTTAGCCAACCGGGGCAGAGTAAAACTAAGAATCCGTCTAGCTCCTATAGGTATAAGCGAAGCAATCAATGGCGATAAAAAAGTACCTATATTAACTAAACCTCTACTAATACTAAAACTAGTTAAAAACAGTATAGGTATAACACAAGTTATTCCCCATGAAAGCCAATTCAAATATTGAAACTTAATATTTCTATCTGCTCGTAATTCTTTAGCAATAAAATAACGAGCAGATGCAAGTACCACAGTTAAAAATAGCCATATTAAAATAAATACTAAAATATTTTTATTCAAATACTCTAATATATTCCATGTAAAAAAGAAGCTAGTAACTAGCGCCGATAGCTCCCAAACTAACAGATTTAACTTACTCCTCAAAGCACTCAAAATTTGTTCAGACAGCCAATAGTGAGCAGAAGCAATTTTTTGACACTCCAAATTATTTTGCAAAAAATCCTGCTTAATCTTGTGCAAGATGTCACCATGAAATAAGATAACACTTTGTAAAACACAGTCTTGTTGCAAATAATCAGTAGAAGATAATGGCTTTGACTGATAGTAAGAAGTAAAAGTAAACCCAACTGGTAAACTAACCTTCTGTTGTAGAGATTTATTCCAAAAGGCTTTAAAAATATTTATGATGAAAACAATGTAAGACTTAGTGACAGGCTGACTTTGAGTATTTTTTTCCTCTTTTATTGATACAAGATTATAACTAAAGCAGCTGTAATACCATAAAGGCAACAAAATTTTTGGCGGGATATCAAGAGCAGTACCCGTATTTTTTGCTTGCTGAATTTGTTCTACAATTTGCTGATTTAGGTAAAAAGTATAATGACTTTGCTCAACCTGAAGCTGCAAACTATCGCCTTGAGGAATTAGCAAGGAAATAGAAACTGCAACATCTGCAAAATTATCTGTTTGAATATTATCGTCGTCCATTGATAGATAAATTTGCCAAATCTCTTACCAAATTAATCATAAAATCTAACACGCCATGCCATTGCTTTTCACCAGCAACTACTCCTTCATTGTGGACTCGCAGGATTAAATTTTTTGTTTCTTCTGGTAAGCCAAACAAGTCTTTATGATAGCGAGTAATAATATCCCCATCCAACTGCATCACAGTTTGAGCATAGATAGTATCCGTTCTCGAACTCGTCACATCTCCACCATCAAGTGCAGCTTTGAGTTCAGCAATTTTTCGCAGAGAGCGCACAAATTTGTCATTACTCAAAAGAGCTTGAATCTCTTGAAGATTTTCTTCCCATTCTTGTTGACGTTCATTTTGATTATCGGAATTTCCTTGATCAGTTACAGGTGTAGGTGGAGGTAATATAGGACGAGCTAATTCTACATATCGAGGATCAGATTCAACTATATTGCCTTTTTTGACTTCTTTTAATAATTGTAAACGTTTATGATATTGTTCTACTTTCCGATTGTTCAGTTCTACATTTTCAATAATTATATAAAAATATTCTCTTTCTATCTGAGCAAATAAATCTATATAACGCGCTCTTAATGGGCTATCTTCGGGTATTCCTTTTACACTAAAATAATCTTTATCATTTATAGAATAGATTTCTTGATATGCTTCCCAGGCATTAAATTTATTACCTGTAATATTAGAAACAACCATAGTATTAACTTCTAAGGCTGTAATATCGTCAACTAATATTTGTACAGATGAAACAAATTTATTTAATAAATCTCTAGATTTAGATTGAATAATATCTGTGGGTTGACTATCTCTTTTTACCCGTACACCATTGGATAATGTACCTCTATCTGTATCTAGAGTTTGAATATTGTCAGTGGCTGACGTTCTATTCTGCATAACAATTACCTCTTAATTCCTGATAAATTTAGTTATTATTTGATGCCTTTAAGTAGAAGCTGAGGCAAATTGATTATCTAATAAACCTAAAATTTACCTTTACAATTGCACACTCTTACGCGAGTTATACATCTCCATGAGAATCCTATATATTTTCTGAACGCTCTCTATATTCTTCTGCATGATTTCTCTACTATCTTTCACTTGAACCAAGTGAAAATTTAGTAGTTCTGCATATGGCCCGCTTGCTAAGAATTGACTACCAACTTCGTTTTCTATATCTCCACTGATCAAATTAATTTTGGTGTAAATTCTATTTCCTGGTTTAGCAACTTTGGTAATTTCTTGTATTGCTTCATCAGATTGTGTTGATGGCTCCTCTACCCAAGTTGTAATTTCCAACTCTACAACTTCCGCGATCGCTGATTTAATGGCATCAATTATTCTATTAGCATCCAAATTATTAGAATCCAGATGGGTGATGATTGATTTAAAATCATCCTTTTCAGACTTCACAAGCTGATTATTATTTACTGAGCCTTCCGCAACTGTAATTTCCATGATCTGCTAGGCGATAAATAGTGTAAATACAGACAAGCTTCAATTCTAAGTGATGTGGCAAATTTTACTGAGTTTTATTTAAGAAAATTCAATAAATTTAACACATTAACATTGAATTTGCTTGATCATGTCTGTTCGCTAGGAGTATAACATAACACTTAAAGTTTACACCTAACTTCTCCTGTGTATTTATACTCATAGATTTTTAAACCCCTATACCCTTACATCCTTAACACCCTGTCTCAACAGACTACCGTAGTGCGTAAGTCCTGTTAGGGTGTCAGGTTCATCAAGGTGAATGATAAAGTTAAATATTTTTACGGGCAGACTACTTATATCAAATAAGGCTAGAAATATTATGGTAATATCTCGTCAAGCTATACTGGCCCCTTGTGTAGTCTGCTTATGTGCCTTAAGCGTTGGTTGGATGCAATCTCCCAGACTACAAGGGTTATTGAAGAATAAAAAAAATATTCCTTTAGCAACCTTAGAAAGAGAAATTCAGGTAGAGAAGCTGCGGCTTAATTTACTCAAAAAGACACCAGCGTTTGGCTATGATAACTTAATGGCTAATTGGGCATATCTGAATTTTCTACAATACTTCGGTGATGACGATGTAAGAGCTAGAACAGGTTACAGTTTAAGCCCAGAATATTTTGAGGTGATTATAGAACGTGACCCAAGATTTTTAGGAACCTATATCAGCCTTTCTACAAGTATTTCTCTCTATGCCGGGATGCCAGAACGTTCTATAGCGTTAATGCAAAAAGGTTTAAAATCTTTAAAGCCACAGGTTCCAGAAAAATCATATTATGTTTGGCGTTATAAAGGAATTGATGAGTTATTATTCTTAGGTAAAGCTCAAGCTTCTCAACAATCTTTCACAACAGCCGCAGACTGGGCAAGTAAGTATACAGATGAAGAAAGCAAATATGTCGCGCTTACTTCTTTAAGAACTGCTAATTTTTTGAGACAAAATCCTAATAGCACATATGCCCAAATCTCTACTTGGGGCATGATATTAAGTAATCCGATTGATAATGCAACCCGTAAGAGAGCAATTAGTGCTATTGAAAAATTGGGCGGAAAAGTTGTTACGACATCTGAGGGATTAAATCAGATTATATTTCCACCAAAAGATTAGTCAATAGTCATCAGTCATTAGTCAATAGTCCATAGTTATTCTCCCTCATCTCCCTCATCTCCCCCCACTCTCTCATCTCTCCTAAATGTTCTGGTATAACGGTAAATTAATTGATTCGCAAACTATAGAGTTAGATATTTATGATCCAGGGTTGTTGTATGGCGCTACGGTATTTACAACGCTGCGAGTGTATGGTGGTTCGCTCGATAGTAGTTTAACTAATTGGCAGGCTCATTGCGATCGCCTCTACACCTCTGTAAACTATTTCGCCTGGGAACAACCAGACTGGAACCGGGTGCGTGAAGGTGCAGAACAACTCCTCACCCATTTCCCTGTCCTGAGAATCACCTTGTTTCCTGATGGGAGAGAATGGATTATAGGTAGATATCTACCCCAAAATTTATTAGAACTGCAAAAGCACGGCGTAGCTTGCACCCTAGCCACAGCAGAACTATACCGGAGTTTACCTGCTCATAAAACTGGGAACTACCTGAGTGCTTGGATAGCTAAGACTAACGCCACAATACTTAATTCCCAAGAAGCAATTTTCGTAAATACTGCCGGAAATTGGCTTGAAACCACCACAGGCAACCTTTGGGGATGGCAGAATGGGAGATGGTGGACTCCACCGTTAACGGCTGGTATCTTACCAGGAATTGGGCGATCGCAGTTAATAGACTGGCTGCAAACCCAGCAACAGTTGGTAGTAGAGGAGGCTTGGACATCTGAATTAGTCAAAGACTTTGAAGCGATCGCCTACACTAATAGTGTGGTGGAAGTTATGCCCATACATACCGTTCATCAGCTAACAGAATCGTTACAATATGATCCCTACCATCCAAAGTTACACAAACTTAGAGAACTATTCTTAGCATGACAGATGTATCATTTTGGTATACGTTAAGATAAGTTAACATAATTCTCATAATGCCCTACGCACAAAAATACGGGAGGACAAACCTCAGTGAATAAAAGATGGAGAAATGCGGGGCTGTACGCGCTGCTATTTATAGTTGTAATTGCGCTTGGCACAGCTTTTTTTGAAAAACAACCCCAAAATAAAGAGTCATGGCGCTATAGCCAGTTTATTCAAGCAGTTGAAGGCGGCAAAGTAGAAAGAGTCAGCTTGAGTGCAGACCGTTCTACCGCGCTGGTAACACCCAAAGATGGATCTAATAAAAAACTTGTTACTTTAGTCAACGACCCAGAATTAATCAATACTCTTACTCAAAAAGGCGTTGATATTTCTGTATTGCCCCAAACCGACGAGGGATTTTGGTTTAAGGCATTAAGTAGCTTATTCTTCCCTGTATTGCTGCTTGTGGGCTTATTCTTCTTGCTGCGTCGCGCTCAAAGCGGGCCTGGTAGCCAAGCCATGAACTTTGGCAAATCCAAAGCAAGAGTGCAAATGGAACCTCAAACCCAAGTTACCTTCGGTGACGTTGCGGGTATTGACCAAGCCAAATTAGAACTAAACGAAGTCGTAGACTTCCTCAAAAACGCCGATCGCTTTACCGCCATTGGTGCAAAAATTCCTAAAGGAGTGCTGTTAGTAGGGCCTCCAGGTACAGGTAAAACCCTCCTAGCGCGTGCAGTAGCAGGGGAAGCTGGCGTACCTTTCTTCTCCATCTCTGGTTCTGAGTTTGTGGAAATGTTTGTTGGTGTGGGTGCTTCCCGCGTCCGCGACTTGTTTGAACAAGCTAAAACCAACGCTCCCTGTATCGTCTTCATCGATGAAATTGACGCAGTAGGTCGTCAACGGGGTGCAGGTTTAGGTGGTGGTAACGACGAACGGGAACAAACCCTCAACCAGTTACTCACCGAAATGGATGGTTTTGAAGGTAACACCGGCATCATCATTATCGCTGCTACCAACCGTCCCGACGTACTCGATGCCGCCCTATTGCGTCCCGGTCGTTTTGACCGTCAAGTCGTTGTTGACCGTCCTGACTACGCCGGACGTAGCGAAATCCTCAAAGTCCATGCCCGTGGTAAAACATTGGCGAAAGATGTGGACTTGGATAAAATCGCTCGTCGTACCCCAGGTTTCACAGGTGCAGATTTGTCCAACCTGCTAAACGAAGCCGCAATCTTAGCAGCAAGACGCAACTTGACCGAAATCTCAATGGACGAAATCAACGATGCGATTGATCGCGTGTTGGCTGGGCCAGAGAAGAAAGACCGTGTAATGAGCGAAAAACGCAAAGTTTTGGTAGCTTACCACGAAGCCGGTCACGCCTTAGTTGGTGCATTAATGCCCGACTATGACCCCGTACAAAAAATCAGCATCATCCCTCGCGGACGTGCTGGTGGTTTGACTTGGTTCACCCCCAGCGAAGACCGCATGGATACAGGCTTATACAGCCGCGCTTATCTGGAAAACCAGATGGCCGTAGCTTTGGGTGGTCGTATTGCTGAAGAAATCATCTTTGGTGAAGAAGAAGTTACCACAGGTGCTTCCAACGACTTACAACAAGTAGCCCGTGTAGCCCGTCAAATGATCACCCGCTTTGGCATGAGCGATAAATTAGGCCCTGTCGCCCTTGGTCGTCAACAAGGAAACATGTTCCTCGGTCGTGACATCATGTCAGAACGTGATTTCTCCGAAGAAACAGCCGCCTCCATTGACGAAGAAGTTCGTAAATTAGTAGACACAGCCTACACCCGTGCTAAAGATGTGTTGGTAAATAACCGCCACATCCTCGACCAAATCGCGCAAATGCTGGTTGATAAAGAAACCGTAGATGCTGATGAACTGCAAGAAATCCTCGCAAATAACGACGTAAAAACCGCCGCGTTTGCCTAGATAAGTTTGTAGTCAGCACTAAAGTGCTGAGAAATAAAAAATGGGAGTAATTTTTATGTTAATTACTCCCATTTTTTATGCTCAAAACTTACGCATGAACAACAAGAATTAATAGTTTTGGCAAAGCTATAGGGGTGTGAGAATCTGGCTATTCAAAACCCTTATACCTAGTCTTAACAGACAACCTTTGTGTATAAGTCCTAATATTAAAGATTCTCAGGATCAATACCCAAAGATAAAAGTCTTTCTGCTAATAATTGGGCGCGTTGTTGAGCCTGTTCCTTTTCCAAACGCTCTTGTTGAGCAAGCTGTTGAGCCTGTTCCTTTTCTAAGCGCTCTTGTTGAGCAAGCTGTTGAGCTTGTTCCTTTTCTAACCTTTCCCTCTGCGCCAATTCATCACCAGTAGCTAAAACACTACCATCTTGATAACACCAGCGTAACCAATTATCTTGTCTGCCTTCAAATTCACCAGTCCACAAAGTCACGCCTAAACCAACTTGTTCTAACCAAGTTTCTTGTGTTTCCCTGTAGTATCTACCATTTAGCTGATAAACACGCAGTGTCTTTTCTCCTAATTGCTGAGTCGGGTCGTACACAACATAGTAAATAACCCGCATTTTTTCATAAATTCTTAATTTCTTGCCTAGTTCCTCACCTTCTTTATTC
Source organism: Nostoc sp. MS1 (assembly GCF_019976755.1). Taxonomy (NCBI): domain Bacteria; kingdom Bacillati; phylum Cyanobacteriota; class Cyanophyceae; order Nostocales; family Nostocaceae; genus Nostoc; species Nostoc sp. MS1. The sequence continues at coordinate 2,187,057 of NZ_AP023441.1, read as the reverse complement.
GAGACAATTTCAATCACCACTTCTGGAACCTTGCCAAACTTCCACACCAAATAGCATCGGTTTTGTTTTTCCCACCAGTTTTCAGGAGTTTGGACATCAAAACTAATAAATACGTCAGGAACGATCGCCGCTTCACCATCGGTATGATAAATACCAACATTAGCCTCAGCTAAAAATGTCTGGTCTTGTAAAGAACTATAAAGCGAACCAACTAACAAGCGCTGTTGTCTGGCAGATGCAAAGTTATCCACAGGTGTATCATCTTCCGTCATTAGCTGGTTGGCATCTGGTACAGAGTAATCATCAGCATTGATTAAAACTTGCTCAACCATGATATGCAGTCTTTGCAGGGATTGTTTCTATCTTAGTTGATTGGGAGCGATCGCTTTTTGCAATTAGTAAGTAGCAGTATGATGGGCATTGCCCAACAAGTTTATACATAATACCAATTCAAAATTCGTCTTGGATTCATAGCCGTAACACATCCTACCTAATATTTACTTTAGTGTTTCCAAATCTAAATTAGAGGCAATTTGCGCTAGTTTCTCAAAATCAGAAAAGTCATCTACATAAGGTAAACAACCTAACACCGGAACATTAGTCAAAGATTGAATTAACTCTTTTGGTGTTAAGTTGGCGATTTCTTCCTCAGAACGAGGCTGTGTGCAGTTCAAGACAATACCTTTGAGATCAACTCGCGCTTGTCTAGCTAAGGCTACATTAGCAACTGCATGACCCAAAGAACCTAATTTTACTGGTACTACCAATACTGTAGGCAAACGCCATTCCCCAGCTAAATCTGCCACTGTTAACTCGTCAGTTATGGGGGAACCCAACCCCCCTACAGCTTCAACTAATACTAAATCAAGACGCGATCGCAATTGGGTTAAAGTCTGCCAAACTATAGCTAAATCCACTTGTCTATTTTCTTTGGCGGCGGCGATGGGGGGTGCTAGAGGCGCACTAAAGTACAGAGGTGTCATCTCTGCTGTGGACTGCTCTAGTGTAAACAAGTTTTGATACCATTCGCGATCGCCAATTCCCGATTGAATTGGTTTCATAATCCCCCAACTGCCTTGAGGGTAGTATTTTTGACAGTAAGCTGCCAAAACTGTAGTCAGAGCAGTTTTGCCAGCTTCTGTATCAGTTCCCGTAATTAGTAGTGATTTCAACAATTTTTGTTAGTTGTTAGTTGTCAGTTGTCAAACAATGCACGGATTTGAGATTTATTCCCCGAATGAATTTAGAGGCTTCCCTACGAGACACTACGCGAATATACCTTGTTAAATTTGGGTTTTGAATCTTCAACCCAAAATCCAAAATTTAAAATCTAAAATTCGATCAGTTGTCATTAGTTTATTCTTCGCTGCTTCTCTGCCTCCTGTAATAACTAAAAATTACTTCTAAATTTTTAGGACTCAAAACTCAAAAATATTGTAATACACTGTCTAGGATGACATTTACGGTGTAGTTTGTGGTTCAGGAAATAAAGTAGGTGTTTCTGTCGGTGTGGGTGTTTCTGTCGGTGTGGGTGTGGGTGTTGGAGTGAGTGTAGGTGTTGGAGTGAGTGTAGGTGTGGGTATAGGTGTTGGTATGAATGTTGGCGTTTCTGTAGGTGTTGGTGTTGGTGTAAGTGTAGGTGTTGGTGTTGCTTGAATGGGTTTTTCTACTGCTACAGTCAAACTATAGTCACTTGCTGCAACTCCAGGATTGAGAGTCAATCGAATCGTATATCTGCCAGTATTAGGTAATGTGCCTACATAGTTCGTAACTTGTTGGGCGCTAGGCTCAATTGGCTGTTGATTGCTAGTAACAGTTAATAACACCCCATCACTTTGATCAATAAAGGTAGTAAGTTTATCTCCTGCTTGCCCAAAGAAACTATACTGAATAATTTGATTTGCTTGGATATTGTCCGTAACTGTAGCTGTATTAGTAGCCCCTAAATTGAGACGTTTGTTTAAAATTACTGGTTCTGCTGTTGGGGTGGCAAAAGTAGTACCCCCAGTTACCACTGGTGAAGGGAAACTTTGCGGTGGAGGGGTTTCACCTGGACGCGATGATGAGTGGCTGCGAATAGAACTTACTAAAGCCCAAGAACCAACGCCAGCCAAAATTACTACAGCACTACCTATAGCACCCAACGCCAAAGGATTATCTAAAACTGAGTTACTACGGCTGGGGGGAATTATGGGGTCTGGTTTGTTTGGTGTAAGTGGGGGTGGCTGAACAACATCGGGACGACGACCGACTGCAACCGTCTGCACACGGGAAAGGTCTGGGAGTGAAGGAACACCGTTATTAGGTTGGTCTATAGATAGTAGTGCTTGGGATACTTCCGCCGCAGATTGGAAGCGATCGCCTGGTGTGTAACTCAACATCCGGTTTAAAATCTGAGCAAAGGTTGGATTTACCCTCACCCACCTTTGCCAAGTCCAACTTAGTTGGTTTTCATCAAATAATTCTGATGCTTCCTTACCAGTTAATAAAACAATAGCTGTGACTGCTAAAGCATACAAATCACTACTAGGATAAGCCCGTCCTGTTTGCATTTGTTCACTGGGTGAGTAGCCTAATTTCCCCACCGTAGTAAGTGGTGTTGTCATGTCTGGAGATTGCAAACGAGTCGCCAGTTCTTTAACCACACCAAAATCAATTAAAACTGGCTTAGAATCGCTGTCTCGCAAAATAATGTTATCTGGAGAAATATCCCGGTGGATAATACCGCGCCCGTGGATATGTTCCAACACAGGTAACAATGAGCGGATTAATTGTAATACTTCTAGCTCAGTAAAGGCTTGGCCAGCAGTTTGGCGTTGGGTTAGCAGTTCTCGATAAGTTTTCCCAGCTACATAATCCTGTACTAAGAATAAGCGCTGGTCTTGCTCAAATTTTTCCCGGAATTTTGGTACTTGCGGATTTTCTATCTGATATAAAATAGCAGCCTCTCGGTGGAAAAGTTCTTGCGCCTTTTCCCAAGAGGACGTTGCTGTCGGTGTCGGAATCAGTTCCTTAATCGCACACAGTTCGTTAAAGCGTCTCTGGTCTTCCGCCAAGTAGGTTCTACCAAATCCTCCTTGTCCGAGAATTTGCACGATGCGGTAACGATTTTGCAGGACAGAGCCAATTAAAATTGGTGGTTGCATGGTCATCAATAGAGTGTAAAGGCAACTCAGGAGGAAGTAGTCACCCACCAAGATAAATCAAAGCGGCGACAACATTACCTGCGGCGATATTCTACCCTACACCGCAGCTAAACTAGCAAGCAATGTGTTCTATCTATGCTGATTGTGGAACGCTACGCAAACTTTGGATCGGTTTATCGCTTATTATAATAAGCCGATTTGATTTGTATGAGTAGGGAGCTGGAAACAGTAAATAAATACATATGTACTAACACGAGATTGGTCATTCCCCTCATCACTTCATAAAATTACTGACTCATAAAAAAATCTTGCCTTGATATCCCTATTTCCTACTCTCCACTCCCTACTGCCTAAAATTTTGACTATTGGCTTGACTTATAAATGATCAATGAAAAATGTCATGTGATAATTACAAAGGACAAATTGTGGTAATTGACTAAAATCTGCACAAAATAAATTTCTCAATTCATAAAAATACGGTATTGATGGTTTTAATTGCCGTGGTAGAATTTATCCGGTTTTATGATTACGGCTGACATTGAGATTGATAGCACAGTTCACTAGACTCAAAAAATTATTTTTGAAGATAGCAAAAAATCATTTAAACATACTTCAGCAATCGAAATAAGCTAAGAAAATAGAGCCAGGAATTTTGCAGTTAGCTGCTTTGCTCTCAATTGAGCGATCGCGCTTGCTTAACCCCTAGCCCATGATTTTGGCTGCTCTTGAACCATTGCATTCCTACCCTTGAGCCTGGGCTGAAGGATAACTAACCGTCTTTTGATTACTCAACCTCTGAAAAACTGTGACTTAGACAAAATATGAATTTCCACTATTTAAGTTGGCAACTCATAAACTATAATCTAAGCAGGAGATAATAAAGCTGATTTTCTAAACTAAAAAAATTTTGGCTATTGACAACCAAAAATTTAGTTTGTCAGTTTATATTATAATTCTGGAGGCAATATCTCAGAATATTGCATGAGCAGTCAAATATATTGATGTATTTGTTTGTTTAATGATGCTATTTCTTAATTGCTACAGTGTGACATCAACTAGCTGATGAATAATCACACTTGAGTTAGCAATATAATTAATAGCGTATTCTGGTATGCCAATCCAAGTCTCAAAAACTTGGTTGTGCTACTAATCAACTGAGTTCACACTAGGTTCTGGCATAGGCTAATCTGTATGATATTTTGTTTGTCGCAAGGAACGAAAAATAAGCAGATGATTATATTGAGAAATATTTAAAGTCCTTATGAAAGCTTCAAAAAAACACACAGATGTTTTTTTTACTCTCGTCCAGTTAAATCTACTAAATATCTAATGCTAAGATTGCCATGAATGCACATCGAGGATCTGCTGTGCTCAGTTCTGCAACTTTTAAACTGCAGCCAACTGCAACAGGACTGACTGAAAATCATCGCCTGCGGCTGTTTTCTGGCTCTTCTAACATCCCACTTTCTCAAGAAGTAGCTCGTTATCTGGGTATGGACTTAGGCCCTATGATTCGCAAAAGATTTGCGGATGGGGAACTATACGTTCAAATTCAGGAATCGATCAGGGGTTGTGATGTCTACCTCATCCAACCATGTTGTCAACCAGTTAACGATCACTTAATGGAATTACTAATTATGGTTGATGCCTGTAGGCGTGCTTCTGCACGGCAGGTAACAGCAGTAATTCCTTATTATGGTTATGCTCGTGCTGACCGCAAAACCGCAGGGAGAGAATCAATTACTGCCAAGTTGGTTGCTAACCTTATTACTCAAGCTGGTGCTAACCGTGTCTTGGCAATGGATTTACACGCTGCTCAAATTCAGGGGTATTTCGATATTCCCTTTGATCATGTTTACGGTTCACCAGTCATTATAGACTATATAGCAAGCAAACAACTGCATGATCTGGTAGTTGTTTCTCCCGATGTTGGTGGTGTAGCGCGAGCAAGAGCATTTGCCAAAAAGCTCAATGATGCCCCACTAGCAATTATTGACAAACGCCGTCAGGCGCACAACGTGGCCGAAGTATTAAATGTAATTGGTGATGTCAAAGGCAAAACCGCAGTTTTGGTTGATGACATGATCGATACTGGTGGAACCATTGCCGCCGGCGCTAAGTTGTTACGTGAAGAAGGGGCGCGTCAAGTATATGCTTGTGCTACCCATGCAGTTTTCTCTCCTCCAGCCGTTGAGCGTTTGTCCAGTGGCGTGTTTGAGGAAGTAATTGTCACCAATACAATACCCATACCAGAAAGCGATCGCTTTCCCCAACTAGTAGTGTTATCAGTTGCTAACTTACTAGGAGAAACCATCTGGCGGATTCATGAAGATACATCTGTAAGTAGTATGTTCCGCTAACTAAAAAAAGACTGTCTTTTAGGTTACAGTCTTTAATAAAAATAATATGAAGTATGAAGAAGGCCATGTGCCTCACTTCATGCTTCATATTTTTATATCATGTACGCTTAAGCACGTTTTATATCGTGGTGGTCGGTAATGAGTAATGTTACTGAACAATTACCAGTCAACAATTAATCATCAAAAAAATCTAATTTGATGAGGAAGAAGTAATATTTAATTTTTGTGGAACATCTGGATATGGCTGCTCAAAACCGCTCACTTCCGATAATGTGTACAATGGTCTTTGTTTAACTTCTTCATAAATTCGCCCGATATACTCACCCAAAATCCCAATACTGACTAATTGCACAGCGCCTAAAAAGAAGATAGCTATTAAAACAATGGTAATTCCCGTCAGGGGAGAATGGGGAGTAAAAATCCGCCAATACAGAACCAGCAAACACATCAGCAGTGAAACTATAGCCGCTAACAAGCCTAAATAAGTTGACAACCTTAACGGAATTTTTGAAAAAGAAACTATTCCATTAATTGCCAAGGCAAAAGATTTACGGAATGTGTATTTAACATCACCAGCAAAACGCGGATCACGCTCAAATCTAACGGCTGTTTGATTAAAACCAACCCAAGAACGTAATCCCCGGATGTAACGATTTCGTTCTGGCATGGCGTTGAGTACGTCTACAACTTGGCGATCTAATAAGCAAAAATCCCCTGTGTCTGTAGGAATGTCTACATCTGCCAACCGTTTGAGAATCCGATAAAAGGCATAGGCTGTGAAGCGTTTAAACCAGCCTTCTTTGCGGCGTTTGATTCGTTGGGCATAAACTATATGATATCCTTGTTGCCACAGTTCCACCATTTCCATAATTAATTCTGGCGGGTCTTGTAAATCGGCATCGAGAATAACCACTACTTGTCCCCGGACATGATTCAAACCTGCGGTGACGGCGATTTGATGACCAAAATTTCTGGCGAGACTGAGGTAAACAACACGAGGATCTTTTTGATGTAATTCTCGCATCATTTTCAAAGAGCGATCGCGGCTACCATCATTTACCAAACACAACTCGACTGAACCATCCATCTGATTCATCACTTGAGAAATGCGGCGATACATTTCTTCGATGGTTTCTTCTTCGTTGTATATCGGGACGATAAAAGAATATTTCGGTGGCATAGTTGAGCGAGGTTAAGGTTTTTTACGAGATGGAAAAGAGCGACGACGACGATACCAAGTGGAACCGCCCACCAGAAGCCCAATCAAAGCCAAAGCACCTACTACTGGTAAAATTTCACCAGAACGGATGGCTTTGAAGCCAGAACTCCCCAAGAGGACAAATGGCAAGATTCCGGGTACTGTCCCTAAAGCTGTGCCAATTAGGTAATCCTTAAAGCTGATTGATGTCAAACCTGCGGCAAAATTAACTAATCCATAGGGCAAGATAGGCATCAAGCGGATAGCAAACATATAGAAGATTGCTCCCTGTCTAACTTCCGCATCTATGGCTTGCCAACGTCCTGCTAGTTTTTGAGCAATAATTTCTCGCCCTACTGTCCGCGCAAATATAAAGGCAGCGATCGCGGCGATAATTGCTCCCACACTTGTCCAGAATGTCCCCATCCAAACGCCAAAAATGGCTCCGCCTGTTAAGTTGAGTGCTGTTGATGGCAAAATCAAAATTGTTGCTATCACATATATAGCTACATAAGTGATAGGGGCCCAAATCCCCGCAGCTTTGAGCCAAGATTGAATCAGTTCGGGATTAACACCCCCTAGTAAATACCCCGTCACCGATGTAGCAACCAGGCACACAGCCATCAGTATAGCAAAACTAGTTTTAGCATTCAGCATCAGTTCAGGCTCCTAGTTGTTTAAACTGATACTTGATGGACATTTTTGTAAAAAATTTACCATCACTGTGCGTAGGCGGAAGGCGATCGCAAACACCATTTTTAATTTGTAACTTTTATTACTGTAAATTTACTACATTTCGTTAACGAATGAACCTTTATGAACACTTCTACTAAAGTAAATTTACATAATTATGTAGCCAAAATATGAGGATTGATATTTAATTTTTGACGAAGATTTAGGGCTACTTTATGAAGTAATACCCATTTTGGATTTTAAAGTTTGTGGAAAGTTCTCAGGGAAGGGTTTCCCCGCCGTAAGCAACTTTTCAAGACGGATTCAGCAGTAACACTGTAATTGGATTTGATGTCCATGCCTTTATATATTGTCTATTTTTGAAATTCATTGCTTCTACTGGAGGCTCTTTACCTGGTCTGATAGCGAGAATAGCACAAGGTTTAAATTGATTGTAAGGATATACCTGATATTTAACTGCGGACAAATTAGCAGGGTTCAGAATGTGTCCGAATTTAATCACTTGATTATTATTGTTTTTTAATAGAATCCAGATAGGATATTCCCAATACTGAGCAGAAGGCGTTTTCTCTGCTCCTAAAGACAACCCAACATCTGCACAAGTAGTGGTTTTGATAAATTCGGTCGCCTCAAAAAAAGGTTTAATTAATTGAGGACGATTAGTGAAATAAAGCTCATTTCTACTTGTATTAAAAATATTATTTGTTGCAGCAATAGGTCTGTATTTGTTGTTAAATACAAACTGCATTGATGTGACCAATAATATCACTGCTAAAAAAGTAATTAGATAACGGTTCCAAATATTGCATAAGACTGTGCCGACAAAAGCGCCAGAAAGTACGAATAATGAAAGATGATGACGACTTTGATATGGTTGCAGTTTTAGCATCCAACATAACAACAAAAATCCAGCCGTGACAGCTACTATATAAGCAAGTAGTTTTTTATTATTTCTTAGCTTTCCGTAAAAAATAAAAATAGCTATGGCAATTAAAATCAACAATAAATGTAAGGGATTACCAGCAACGTTTTCATCAAAGGAAAGTCCTGGTACACCATTATAAGAATTTGGCGGGTGTGTGATCCGAGAGTCGGTCATATTTACACCCAAAAAACCATGAATTATTTTAACTAACTTTGTGAGTACACCTGTGAATGGTGTAATGAAACCTTGTAGTCCTAAATGCCTTACTATATCATTATGAAGTGAAAGATTTCTAATAATATTAGAAATGAAGGTGGGTAAGCTGTATATTTCTATTTTGTATTCTACAGAATATTCTGCTGTTGCTATAGGATTGCCATATAAATCAAAATTACGTAGATAATGACCGATATTTAAGCTAAAGAAAATAGCCGCCACAATCACGGCTGGTTTCCACATTTTCCACCGCATCTGGTTAATATACCAAACAAAAAGCCAAACCATAAAAGGAAAAGCAAAAATATAACCAGAACTCTTAGTGAAAATTGCTAATCCACAACTTGCACCAATACTTAAAACTAAGTGTGTAGGCGGATTTTTATAAGGTAAAGTTAAAAGTACAAAATGGGCTAAACACACTAACCAAAAACAAACTACATAATCGTTTTGTGTACTAGAACTCTGAAGGATACCCATTGGTAGAGTTGCACAGAAAACAGTAGCAAAAATCTGTCCTCGTTTATCTGCGCCTAATTGTTTAGCAATTAAGGATGCACCGATAATACTGCCAATCATGCTAAACACTTGCACTAAATTAGCAAACCTATCTCCACCACTGAGAATTTGAAGATGTAAGATAGCAATTTCTGCAAAAGGTGGGTGGACTAATTGGGCAGAATAGTAGGTAGGATAATGAGCTAGACTACGATTTTGTATCCAATGCACGACACGCGCCATGTGATAAGTCATGGAATCCCAGTTATTGGGCGGTGCAACGATCGCAATTATAGTGACAGTGGTAACAATAAAAGCTACTCCAGCTAATAAAACTAGTGAGATTGGAGTTATTTGAGGTATGGTTGGTAAATGGAGCGATCGCTTTCCTAATTTAATCAGGCGATAATAAACCCATCCCAAGGTAAAATTAATCAACAGCCACAAAGCTAACACCCAGCCAAATGTTATTAGTCGGAAAATGCTTAAAATTTCTGTGGTTAGAGTTAGTATTATACCCCAGGAAACTGCTGCTGATAAGACAGAACTACGCCAATCTCGCTCAGGATTGTGAAAAATTCCCCAAAGAATAGCTAAAGATAATAGTACCAGTCCAGCCATCGTCTATAAGACCTCACACATTACCAAGTGAATATCGAGTATTCCACATTGAGTAATTATAAGTGAGTATAAAGCATGAGGCTGAATACTTACCCCATAATTTATTCTCTTTGAGTTATACCTTAATGAGCTATAAAGTGATTATTGCTTTCTGGCTAACCGAGCATAATCTCCAAACCATTGATACTTTTGCTCTGGAGACTTTAGGGAGAAAAGCCACATCTCTACCATGCCAAATATTATACTTTTACGCCACAGTCTTTGCTTTTGCTCGATTCTATATTTTCTACTTCCCTCAAAATAATCTTCAAGAGAAGTAAGAGGTAGTAATTCTATATTTAAATTACGTATCATTTTTTGTCGTAGTTCCAAGTGTGAATCAAGTAATTCTTGAGGGGTGGCTCCAGGTTTATAAATGATTATTGCCTTGGGACGGCGTAAGAAAGCGTAGGTAATAGCTGTGGTTTGATGAACCTTATCTCTAGAACTAATAGACCATTCTTTTTCAAAATCACTAGCAATAGCACACAAAATATAATCTTTTCCCAGCACTTGTATGACTTCTGCAAAACATTGATATTTAGGGCTGGCTGAATAAGGGCGAAAGATAGCAGAATGAAGAGTTTCAGGGTCAGGAAAGAAAAATAAGGTGAAAAGAAAAAGGGTAAGATAAGTAAAAATCCTTGTAGCAAGTTGCGTTAAAATGTATCGAAGAGCGCAAAAGCAAGAAAAAGCAGCAGAAAACTTTGAACTACCCTTTGGGGGAAAACTAGCGTCAGATAACCGATGGGTAATCATGGCGAACATGATACCTTGGTCAAAATTTGAAGCAGAGTACGCAGAAATATTTTCAGCAAGAATGGGAGCGCCAGCCAAAACATTTAGAATGGCGTTGGGAGCATTAATAATTAAAGAAAAATTAGGAATAAGTGACAGAGAGACAGTAGAACAAATTCGGGAGAACCCGTATCTGCAATACTTTATAGGAATGTCAGCATATAGTAATGAATCTGCATTTGACCCGTCAATGCTAGTTCATTTTAGAGAAAGGATAGATATAGAATTAGTCAATAAAATCAATCAAGAAATAGTCAGGAAGATGTTAGAAAATAAACAGGAGGTAGAAGTAAGAGCAAAAAAGCCAGAGGTCGAGGATTCAAAAAGTAAGCCAGCCAATAGAGGAAAATTAATATTAGATGCTAGTTGTGCGCCAGCAGACATAAGTTATCCGACAGATTTAGGATTATTAAATCAAGCCAGAAAGCAAACAGAAACAATCATAGATACATTATATAAGTCCTTATTAGTAAGAAATATCAACAAACCAAGAACCTACAGAAACAAAGCAAGAAAGGATTATTTAGCAGTAGCCAAGAAAAGAAAACCAACAGTTAAAGAAAGAAGGAAAGCTATCAGAAAGCAACTGCAATATATCAACAGAAATTTAACTCATATTCAGCAGCTAATAAATTTAGGTGCGTCACTATTAAAACTGAGCAACAGTCAATATAAGATGTTGCTAGTAGTAGCAGAAGTTTATCGTCAACAGTTATGGTTATATGAAAATCAAAAAATTAGTATACAAGACCGCATTGTCAGTTTAAACCAACCACACATTCGTCCGATTATCCGAGGTAAAGCCGGGAGAACAGTAGAGTTTGGGGCTAAGTTTTCAGCTAGTTACTATGATGGCTATGTATTTTTAGACCATATTAGTTGGGACAACTTTAACGAATCAGGAGACTTAAAATCACAAGTAGAAGCATACAAAAACTACACCGGATATTATCCTGAATCAGTTCATGTTGATAAGATTTATCGGACGAGGGAGAATCGAGCTTGGTGTCAAGAAAGGGGAATTAGAATTAGTGGCCCACCACTAGGTAGACCCCCCCAAAATGTCAGCCCTGAAAAGAAGAAACAAGCCGCTTATGACGAAAGGATTCGTAATTGTATTGAGGGCAAGTTTGGACAAGGTAAACGAAGATTTAGCCTTGGTAGAGTTATGGCTAAACTTCCTCATACTTCTTTCACCGCTATTGCCATAACTTTTTTAGTTATGAATCTTTCTACTCTGCTATTACGGCTTTTTTGTGTATTTTTTTGCCTATTTTTCAAAACTGAGTCTTTTTTTACTTCTTCTATTATCGAAACTGATATTTCATTAAACCTTAAACAACAAAAACTTATCTTTTTTCTGGACTGACTACTTAATCAATTTTTCTCTTCCTTTGAAATGACTTTTTCAGCAAGCCCTATTTAAACTTAATGAGTAAATTTTTCTGTTAAATGGGAAAACTAGGTTTACCTCTGTGTTGGCACAGTGGCGAAATTGCTTATGAGTTCTCAATAGGAAAATGCTCAAAAAATTTCGGCTTAACCTTTTAATTTTGCCCTTTTCTCTGATTTCCTGGCTGGGCGTGGGAATGTTGACTAACTCCCAAGCTGATGCGTTACCAGGACAAAGTACAGAGGAAGTTGGTACTTGGATTAAAGCTCATCCCACTCTCCGTCCCAGAGCAGGAGAGAAATTGTTTGTACAGAAAAGTGATACAGCAGCCCAGCGATTTACATTTCAAGCTTCTGTATTACCCCCAGGTAGAGTAGCTTTTACCAAAGATAGGAGTGTAATTCGTAGTGAACGCATTGCCATGTACGATGCCATCAATGGTATGACATTGGAGCGTCTACAAGAATCCTTGCGCATAATTTATGGTTTGGATATTTATCAAGACTTTAAACGCGCCCAAGTGCTTTATGAATATCCTGACGAAAGTGCAATTAACTCAGCACGGATGGCTAAAACTCCCATTAGAGAAGCTTTGAAGGGAGAAGTAAGAGTGGGCGATCGCTATGCTTATTGGCTGGAAGTTGCCCAACCACGAGGGGGTAAAGCTTTCACCGGACAAATGACTGTTTTACTGAAATCCGACTTAGACAAATTAGAAACAGAACTGCGAAATCGTTAGTCTGTATATGTTAATCGTATTAAATCCCCAACTTTTTTGCGAAGTCGGGGATTTGCGTCTTTTTTGGACAAAAATTAAGCGATCGCTTAGATATAGTTTCAGTGCGATCGCCTAGATATAGATAATTAAACTCACAATCAAATTTTAGAGCGGATGATTAGCGGAAAGTATCCACTGTCAAATTAGAATTTAGAGCCAAACGTAAATCTTGTTGTGGTCTAACTACAAATACCTCAACTTCTTTTTTACGCAGTAATACACTAGCTAAAGCACCTGCTGCTGCACCACCTACAGGTTCTAAAACTTCAATTCTCCGATTACCTGTAAGTAAAGAAATTGCAGTAGCCGCACCTGCACCAATAGCAGCATCAGTTAATATTTTACCAGAATCATTTTTTCTAATTTTTTCTACTCTGGTGATAGTTTGAGAACTGGCATCAATTGATTGTCTGTTACCGGAAGGATAAACTAATTCTCTGGCTACGAATCTTACACCTCTAACATCATTTTGGTCGTTTCTATCTTGTGAGTAACCACCGTTGTAATATACAGGCTCTAGTTGTCCCACAACTTCAGTACCAGCAGGAATTAAAACTCTTCTACTGTTATCGACAATATTGTTAGCGATCTTCAAGGTTAAAGATACAGTTTCACCACGGCTAACAACTACTTGATCTTTCTCATAAGTAACAGGAAAACTCACGCCGGCAGGAATAGAAACTCTCCGGTTTTGATTAAGAAGTTGCGCATTAGCTGCCGGTGCAAAAGCAATCATAGGGGTTACAGTACTTGTAGTAACTGTTAATGCTACAAGGGCGGCGGCTCCAGATTTCCAACGATTTAAGTTAGTCATAATATTTTTGGGTTCTCAGCAATTATAGATTTCTTGACGATGTTTTACTGATATTGTTTCTTACTTTGTTGAGACCTGCCTATGGGTATATTTTATTGGTCATTAGTTATTAGTCATTAGTCCATAGTCCATAGTTATTATTTTTTCTCCTTCGCTTCCCCATCTCCCTCATCTCCCTCATCTCCCCCCACTCCCCACTCCCTACTCCCTGCCAGACTGGCGACAATCTTAAGTAACTGGATTGGCTCAATGGGTTTGGGAATGTGAATTTGAAAGCCGGCGCTTAGAGCTTGGAGGCGATCGCTTTGTCTGGCGTAGGCTGTGAGGGAGGCGGCTGGGACGTTTCCGCCTTGTTCTGGTGGTAGGCTTCTAATTGTGCGAATTAGGGAATAACCATCTTCACCTGGCATACCAATATCACTTAACAGTACGTCAGGTTTGAATATTGGCAATAGTTCTAAAGCTTCACGGGCGGAGGCGGCTGTGGTGACGGTTGCACCGTATTGTTCTAAGGCGGTTTGGATAAATTCCCTAGTATCTGGCTCGTCATCAACTACTAAAATTTTTAGTCCGGTGATTTGGATGTTGGTATCCCAGGCTGTCTGCCGTTGAATTAGTATTTGTTCTGCGGTGATGTTGAAGGAAGTTGGTAAAATTGGCAACTCGACTGTAAATGTTGCGCCTTTTCCTTCTCCTTCGCTGGCGACGCAAACTGTACCATTATGCACTTCAACTAAATTACGCACGATCGCTAAACCTAAACCCAGCCCTCCTTGATTTCTGGTTGTGGTGGAGTCTGCTTGGCGGAAACGTTCAAATACATAGGCTAGAAACTCAGGGCTAATACCTTTGCCTGTATCAATTACCTGAATCTGTACAGTAGTTTCCGTTTGTTCTAGACGGATTTCTACTCGTCCACCTTCTGGAGTGAACTTAACAGCGTTAGAAAGGAGATTCCAAACGATTTGCTGTAGGCGTTCTGGATCACCTGAAACTTTGACATCAACATCAAGTTGAGAGTCAATGAAAATTGATTTACTATTAGCAACAGGTCTAACTGTGTCTAAGGCTGCTTGAATTACAGGAATTAAGCTGGTGGGACAGAGATTTAGGCGAATGTTACCGCGAATAATCCGAGAGATGTCGAGTAAGTCTTCAATTAACTGAGTTTGGGCTTGGGCGTTGCGCTCAATCGATTCTAATGCTTGCTCAATTTTGTCTGGTGGTAGTTTACGGGTGCGGAGTAGGCGCGACCAGCCTAAAATACCGTTGAGGGGCGATCGCAATTCGTGGGATACTATCGCCAAAAACTCATCTTTCATCCGGCTGGCTCTTTCTAGTTCTATTCGTGCCGCCCGTTCTCGCTCTAATGCTTGCGCCCGTTCTTCAATTACCAATTTTTGGTCATGAATATCGGTGCAGGAACCAAACCAATTGACAATTTTACCGTCTTCCTCATGTAAGGGTAAGGCTTTTCCTAAATGCCAACGGTATTCACCATCGTTACGACGTAAGCGATATTCTATATTATAACTGTTTCCAGTTTGTAGGCTATTTTGCCATACAGTAATGGTACGCGCCAAATCATCAGGATGTAAAATACTTTGCCAGCCTTCGCCTTTGCTTTGTGCTAGTGTCTTGCCTGTGTAGTCGTACCAACGTTGATTGAAATATTCATTATAACCATCTGGTCTGGTAATCCAAACCATCTGCGGCATAATGTCGGCAAGGGTGCGGAATTTTAATTCACTTTCACATATTGCTTGTTCGGCTTTAGTACGTTCAGTTACATCTAAAACTAGTGAAAGTACAGAAGTTACACTACCACCCTCATCATTGATGGTGGAGTTGTACCATTCACAATCAATTACTTTGCCATCTTTGGTATAGTTGCGATTATATTGGATAATTTGCGCTTCTTGACCACTGAGGAGGCGATCGCTTACTTGGGCAACAACTGCTATATCTTCCTCATAAACCATGTGTAGGTCGTGGATGTACTTTCCTAACACCTCCTCTGCTTGCCAACCAAAGATTTTTTCCGCCGCCGATGACCAACGGGTAACGCACAGATGACAATCCCATTGCACCACGGCCAAGGGGGTAGTATCTATGTGGAGATTTAACAATTGCAGGGCATCTTGTAGGGCTACTTCAGATTGCTTACGCTTAGTAATATCTGTGTGCGTACCCAGCATTCGCAGGGGATTACCTTGCTCATCCCAAGCGACTATTTTACCAATGGAGAGAATCCATAACCAATCGCCGGATTTGGTGCGTTGTCTGAATTCTACTCTATACTCGTCGGTTTTGCCAGCAACATATTCTTCGTAAACCCGATACACTAATTCTCTGTCATCAGGATGCAGGCGATCGCGCCACGCCAGATTTGTTTCTTGGAACTCATCGGGGTCATATCCTAACATCTGGG
Source organism: Nostoc sp. MS1 (assembly GCF_019976755.1). Taxonomy (NCBI): domain Bacteria; kingdom Bacillati; phylum Cyanobacteriota; class Cyanophyceae; order Nostocales; family Nostocaceae; genus Nostoc; species Nostoc sp. MS1. The sequence continues at coordinate 2,171,147 of NZ_AP023441.1, read as the reverse complement.
CGTATTCTGGACTAACTACTGCATCCCCAGTTTGAATGTTTAAATCATAAAGTCCTTGATTGACGGCTTTCAAGGCTAAACGCAAGCGTTCTTCACTTTCTTTTAAAGCAGCTTGGGCAGATTTTTGTTCACGCAAAACTGCTTGCTGTTCAGTGACATCAACATTAATTCCTATCATGCGTAAGGGCTTACCCTCCTCATCATAGAATACCTGCGCTCTCGCATTAAGCCAGCGAACACTGCCATCTTTCCAAATCACTCGCCAGTCAGTGAACATCTCACCTGTTTTTAAAGCATTAGCTACACTTGCTTCCGCCTGGGCTAAATCTTCGGGATGTACCCACCTCGTCCATTCTTCATAAGTTTCTCCGAACTCTCCAGGCTGTAAACCGTAGAGTGCTTCTAATTCATTTGACCAAATATTCGTATTAGTCTGAATATTCCATTCAAAAGTACCAATTTTTGCTGCTAATTGTGCTAGATATAATCTTTCTCGTTTCTGTCGTAATCTTACTTCTACTTGCTTGCGTTCCGTAATATCCTGAGTAATTGCCATGCCAGCAAAAATTTGACCATGTTCGTTCCTCACAGGCAGAACATGAACATCATAAGTATGATTGTCATAGGTCACTTCAAAATGGGAATCCTGTCCTAATAAAGCTTGGCGATAGGGTTGCTCAAGAGTATTGCTAGTTTCTGGAGGTAGTGCTTCCCAAATAGTTTTACCTTCCAAGTCTGCTTTGTTCATTCCTACCATTGCCAATCCTTGACCTGCTACCAGGATGTAGCGTAAGTTCTCGTCAAATAGAAAAACACCACCATTAGGAAAGTTTTCTAGAACTGTGCGGGTTAGTTCCTGATTAGTTTGCAGTGCTGCTTGTGTCTGTTTAACGTTCGTTATGTCGCGGGTGACTGTCAATACAGAAGCAACTGAGCCTTCCAAAGAAAACTCTGGCACAAGTTGAATTTGGTAAAAGTGGTTGATGCCATCGTTTCCTGGGAAACTAAATTCACTGGTTTGTTTTTGCCCTGTACGGATGGCTTCTTGTAGAACCGCTTGCCATTGAGGAGCCAGGGCTTCACCTCCCCAAACTTCCGACAGCGTTTTACCAATCAATGCTTCGGACTTTAAGCCAGTAATTCTTTCATGGACAGAGTTAGCGTAGATGTAGCGTAAATTAGTATCAAAGCGTGTGATGACATCGGGAACATTGTCTACTAATGTGGCTAACTCTTGCTGGTGACGACGCAGTGTTTCTTGGGCTTGATGACGTTCAGTTACATCCTGCCAATTTACTACAAAGCCATCTTGATATTTAGCAGCCCGAATATTAAAAACTCGCGCTAAACGTTGAGAGTTGTAATTATCTTCGTAAATTAGTTCTTCTTTTACTAGAGTTTGCCCAGTCTCTACCACTTGACAGTATTCGGCAAATAGCCCGGATTCTTTATGGTTGGGGAGGATTTCACACAGTCCCTTACCAATTTGTGCTTCATAAGTCCAGCCGTTACAGGCACAGGCAGCAGTGTTAACATACTCGATGCGAAAATCGACAATTTGCCCAGAGCGATCGCGGATGGCAGAGTAAACACCAAAGCAATCTAAAATATTTCCTACAGCCGTGCGAAAACTTCCTTCACTTTCCTGTAATTGTTGGTTGGTGGCAGTCATTGAACGGTTAACTCGGCTTAAATCGATCAAAGAAGTCCAGTTATTATTTGCTCTTATAGTTTTGATGAGTAAAACTATACCCGCTAAAATGATCCCGATTAATTCTAGCCAAAGAGTTAAAGCGATCGCCCATCTAGATACAGGGAACCAAGAAATACAAGATTTACCCTGGTATAAGGCGACAAATCCAATCACCGCCAGTACTAGCCAAGCCAAAGTGAACACAATCAGTCTTTTGTGAGACAGCATAGACTCGCCAGGGTAAGTAAAAATCTAGGTTGCTTAAATGCTTAATTTCATAATGTATCAGTCTCTCTAAAATTTGGGGTAGGGGGTTTTAGAGAAGTGGGTAATGGGAAAAGTTTTTGTTTGGTTGCAACAATTTTTGATATTGCACTGATTTCAAAATTAACTATTCAAAAATCTTTTCCTTCATTAAAACTGGATTTTCATATTTTACCTAATTAGAGAAAACAGATTTCTCATATTGTTAATTTTCGTAAATTTACTGACTTTAACACTAGAAACCTGATATTTACCTAGTTAAACTAACATACAGTGCATCTGTACTGCTTGTTAAGAAACAATTTATGTAGATGTGGCGCTATAGCCTCAATGATCCCAGTACAACTTGTTCTTAAAAACTTTCTGAGTTACCGTGATGCAACTGTAGATTTTCGTGGTTTGCATACGGCTTGTATTTGTGGTTCTAATGGAGCCGGTAAATCATCTCTCCTCGAAGCTATTACTTGGGCTTTGTGGGGTGAAAGTCGGGCGGCGGCTGAAGATGATGTAATTCATGCTGGTGCTAAAGAGGTGAGAGTTGATTTTACTTTTCAAAATAATCAGCAAAAATATCGTGTAATTCGCTCAAGGGTGCGGGGTGCTTCCGGGGTTCTAGAATTTCAAATCGAAACACCTTCTGGGTTTCGAGCAATTACTGGTAAAGGTGTCCGAGCTACTCAGGATTTGATATTAGAACATATCAAGCTCGATTACGATACTTTTATTAACTCTGCCTACCTCCGTCAAGGGCGGGCGGATGAATTTATGCTCAAACGCCCCAGCGAACGTAAAGAGATTTTGGCGGAGTTATTAAAACTCAATCAATATGATGAATTGGAGGAAAGAGCCAAGGAGTCATCACGCCAATTTAAGATTAGGGCGGAAGAATTAGATCGTTCTTTGGAGTCGATTAAGACGCAACTTAAACAACGGGAAAACACCAAAGCTCAAAGGACAGAATTAGAAGTTCAAATTAATCAACTGCAACAGGTGCAAGCCTTTGAGACAATTAAATTGCAAAGTTTGCAGGTGATTCAACACCAAAGACAAAATACCGAACAGCAACTAAATTTTGTTAGGCAACAATACCAAAATCTTACCCAAGATTGCGATCGCCTCCAGCAAGAACAGTCAGCCGCAAGAACGCAGTTGGCAGAGTTAGAAGCTATCTTGCAGCGCGAAGCGGAGATTACCAACGGTTATAGCCATTACCAAAGCCTGCAAGCTCAAGAAGAAGCCTATGCTGCCAAATTTGAGGAACACACCCGCGCTACATCCCTACGCCAACAAAAGCAGCAACGGTTAACCAAGCAAATTCACGAACTAGAAAGGCAACTCCAACAAGTCCAAGGACAACTGGAAGCTTTACAACAGCAAGAACAAGAAATTCAACACACCCTAAGTAAATCAGGGGAAATAGAAGCAGCACTATCCCAACTTACAGCCGCCCGTCGCCATTTAGCTCATCTTGATGAGTTGCAAATGCAGGTTTCGCCCTTATTACAACAGCGTCAAAATTTGCAAAGCCATTTAGATCGGGTTCACGCGGGTTTAGTTGCACGCCTTGAACAGCTACAAGCTACAGAAAATCAGCTGCAAAGGGCTTCCCAGCGCCAACCCCAACTGCAACAAGCAGTGGTGGAAGTGGCAATGCAGATTGATCAAATGGAGAAGGATAAGGTTTATTTGCAACGTGTTCAAGAAAAAGGGCATGAGAGACGGCACTTTATTGAGCGGTTGCAAGCGCAACAACGAGAATATGAAAGATTATTGGGGGAATTAGAGCAGAAATTACAAATGCTCCGTACTCCTGACGCTATCTGTCCCTTGTGTGAACGTCCTTTAGATGAGCATCACTGGAACCGGGTTGTAGATAAAACCAAGGATGAGTATAAGGAAACTGAGGGGCAATTGTGGGTATTCCGGGAACAGATGGCGGTTTCTGATAGAGAAATTCAGTTATTGCGTCAGGAATACCGGGAAATAGCTCAGAAATTAAACGTTTACGATACCTTAAGGGAGCAAAGAGGACAACTAGCTGCACAACTGCAATCAACTAGCGATGCTGAACAACAATTACAACAGTTGGCAGCCGAAAAACAACACTTAGAGCGATCGCTCCAAGCTGGTGATTACGCCCTTGATCAACAAGCCGAACTGCGACAACTACAAGAGCATCTGCAAAAATTAAATTACAATGAGCAAGACCATGCCCTCGCCCGAAGTGAGGTAGAACGGTGGCGCTGGGCAGAAATCAAGCAAGGGCAAATAAAAGATGCTAACAAACGCCTAGCCGCACTCACAGCGCGTAAACCAGAATTACAAGGCCAAATTAGCCAATTACAAACCAGAATCCAGCAAGAGCAAACAGATTCCGAAGATGCTCAACAAATCGCAGCCTTGGAACAGCAAATTGCAGAAATTGGCTATAGTTCAGAACAGCATAACAACCTGCGTGTAGCCGCTCGTCAAGGGCAATCTTGGCAGTTACGATATCAGCAGCTATTATCAGCCCAACAACAGCAGCCCCAACTCCAGGGGAGATTACAAGAGCTAGAAGCGTCTAGAACCGCAAGATTACAGGAACGCCAACAACTCGCCACCCAAATCGACAGCCTTGTTGAACAATTAGCCCAAAATGCCAACCCCATCGAGCAAATTCAAGCCTTAGAACAGCAGTTAGCCACTAGAAGGCGACAACTAGACGAACAAATTGCCCAATTAGGACGTTTGGAACAGTTAGCGCATCAACTAGAGGCGTTACAAACTCAGTACGAGGAGCAGCAGGAACAATACCAAACTTGCAAACAACAATATCGGGTATATCAGGAATTAGTGCAAGCATTTGGTAAAAATGGTATCCAAGCGCTGATGATTGAGAACGTGTTACCGCAACTGGAAGCCGAGACAAATCAACTCTTGGCAAGGTTAACAGCAAATCAACTGCACGTACAATTTATTACTCAAAGAGCAGGTAAAGGTAGTAAATCTACTAAGAAAAATGCCAAACTCATCGACACCTTAGATATTGTCATTGCCGATGCTAGAGGTACAAGAGCCTATGAAACCTACTCTGGTGGGGAAGCCTTTAGAATTAACTTTGCCATCCGTTTAGCCTTAGCTAAACTCCTAGCACAAAGAGCAGGAGCCGCCTTGCAACTGTTAATTGTCGATGAAGGCTTTGGTACACAAGATGCCGAAGGATGCGATCGCCTTATTGCTGCCATAAATGCGATCGCCAACGATTTCGCCTGCATCCTCACCGTCACCCACATGCCCCACCTCAAAGAAGCCTTCCAAGCCAGAATTGAGGTAAATAAGACTCAAGAAGGGTCGCAGGTTAGGTTGTTAACGTAATTTAGTAGAGGTATATACCTAATAAAAAACTGTTTTCCTTACGAAAAACTTCTGACTAGAGAACAAGAGAAAACTCTTTTCAACCTGAGAACAGCAGATATACCCCCAGAAAGTGAAAGATAGAGCATCCGTGATTAGATTGAACACACATGGTTGGTACGTAGAGAAGATAGCGGATCACTTTAACTGGACTGCCCAAACAGTGCCAGAAGTGTTGCATAGATGGGAAAAGCGAGGGGTGGAGGGGCTTTGGGAAAAAGCAGGGCGTGGAGAGAAACAGAAGTGGGTGGAAGCTGACATAGTGTTTTTAGAAATGTTGGAATTGTCTGCGGCGGCCGGAGAAATCGACCTGAAATATCTAGATGAATCCGGGTTTTGCGCTTGGAGTGAGCCAAGTTATAGCTATTACTTTCGAGGTCAGCAAAAACGTCTAGAACAAAGTCACATCGGGGACGAAGGTTGAGCATCATTGGTTTACTTCAACCAATAGTTAGCTTTGTTTATGGTCTAGTGATTGGCGGCGTTTCACACCAATCTTATATACAGATGATGGAGCTTGAAGTTGCTGAAGCTCAAAAAACAGGACGCATCCGAGTAATCGTACAGGACAACGGCCCAATACATCGATGTAAAGAAGTTCAGCAATCATGGTCAAAGTGGGAAGACATGGGTTTGTACATGTTCTTTTTACCCAAATATTGCTCGGAAATGAACCCAATTGAATTGGAGTGGCAACACCTCAAAAAAGATTGCCGACTTGACACCACGCTTCAAGGCTAATATTATTAGTCTTGAAGGCTAACATAATTAGCCATAGGAGGCAGTCATGATTGCAAATTTTCAATTCAAAACAACTACCGTCAATGGAGAGCAGTTAGCTTATGAGGTTGGTGGGAGTGGATCACCAATCGTATGCTTCCCAGGCATGGGTGACTTGCGCCAGGAATATGATCGCCTTGCCCCTGTGCTTGTGGAAGCAGGCTTTCGAGTCATTGTTGCTGATTTGCGCGGTCACGGCGATTCTTCTGTAGGGTGGGATAAGTATGATGTTGTGACTTTGGCGAGTGACATTGAACGAGTGCTGGATGCTGAGAAAATTGAGAAAGCTTTATTAATTGGCTGTTCGATTTCCGGTGCTAGCACTGCCTACTTTGCGGCACAGCACCCAGAACGAGTGGCAGGATTAGTCGGATTGAGTCCGATCCGCCGGGTTCCATTTACAGGGTTCAAAGGGATGTTGATGCCTTTGATTCTCCAAGTGATGCTCATGCAACCTTGGGGAATCTCAGCCTGGGGCTGGTACTACCGTTCGCTGTATCCCTGCACACCCCCCAATGATCTCGATGCTTATGTGGCTAGACTGGAAGCTAAACTGAGAGAACCTGGCCGTTTTCATGCTTTCAAGTCAATGGCATTTACAGGACGCAATCCGGCTCATCTCACCACCATCCAACTTCCTGTTCTCGATTTTCTGGGTACGGCTGATCCAGATTATGATGATCCACAAGCTGAGGCAGATTGGCTCAAATCGATGATGCCACAAGATGAAGTACGCCTACTCGAAGGTCTTGGGCATTACCCACATCGGGAACAGCCAGAGCGTCTTTTGCCTCATCTGCTTGACTTTGCTCATCAGACGCTACAGTCAAATTCACCTCCTGCCAAAGATTAAATATGTGTCCTGCTCCTGCCAAAACATCTTATTCAGAAATTATCCTTACCGCTCAACACTTGTTAGAAACTCAAGGACTAGAAAACCTGTCCATGCACATGGTAGCGGCTTCTTTAGGCGTTCGCGCGCCATCATTGTATAAGCACGTCGAAAATAAATCACAGCTTGTCAAGGCTGTTCTAGAAGCGATGCTCGTTGAGCTAGGGCAAGCCTTAGCCGATGCAGCACAAAGACACAATCTCAAAGATGATTTACAAGCAATGATGAATGCTTACCGTGCTTTTGCACATCAGCATTCAACGCTCTACCCATTACTTTATTCTCGTCTTTCCTCAGAGATGCAGCCGGATACTAAGGTGAGTGCAACTGCTGTGGCTCCTTTACTACAGACGATCGAGCAGTGGGTGAACCAAGAGCAGTCGCTCAGTGCTGCTCGAATTGTCGTTGCATTTACGCACGGCTTTGTCCACATGGAACTGGCAGGAGCATTCCGCTTGGGAGGCAATGTTGAGGAAGCATTTGAACTAGGTATTGAAAGTTTGATTGAATTTCTTCACAAATTCCATAGCGATAAGACTTAGTAGCGTCAGCCAATTTACCAAGCGTTGCTGCGGGTGGCGCTGTTTCAAAAAATTATTACTCCTAACCCTCTTATGTCACTTTCCGGTTATTCTGAATACAAGAATAAAAAAAGAAAACCCTGAAAAGTAAGTGGGGCAATGGATGTAGAGTTACTGACAGAAGAGGGTTATAACAGTGTGAAACTTAACTATATTTCTGCCAACATTGCCAAATGCTGACTGACTGGAGCTAAGGTATTGGCAACAATTATCCCACTAGCGGCTACGGCTGGTAAACCAATGCCGGGGAATGTGGAATCACCACAGCACATCAACCCGTTTAAGGGTGTGGTGTGAGATGGAAATAAACCAGAGGCGGCGGAAATTGCTGGGCCGTAGGAACCACGATGGCGGCGTAAATAACGTTCGTGGGTAAGGGGTGTCCCAACTAAAGTGATTTCGCAACGGTTGCGGATGTCGGGGATGATTCTTTCTAAAGCGTGCCACATGACTTCGGCACGCGATCGCTTTAATTGGTCATATTCCTGACTTTTCCTATCCAACCCCTGCCAAATCTTATAAGGTTCATTACCAGGGGTATATACATGAATTACATGCTTACCTTCTGGTGCAAGTGATGGGTCAAGAATTGAGGGAATGGATACCAATACGACATTTTGCGGTGCAGTAATACCCAATTCCCAATCATTCACCACAATATAATGACAAGCCAAGTTTGCGGATAAACCTTGGGCATCAATACCTAAGTGTAGGTGCATAAAGCTGTCACATTCCGGCGTTGCTTGGCGTTGATTACGAAATTTTTCTGGTAACGCACCTTGAGGCAGTAACTTCAGCGTATCCCACACCGAAGCATTAGACACAACCGCCTTCCGAGAGCGAATTTCTCGCCCATCACGTAACCTGATACCAACCGCCCTGTTCCCTTCTACTAAGATTTGCTCAACATGACTATTTAAAAGCAATTTCCCGCCATGTTTTTCTAACCCTTGTACAAGGGCATCGACTAAAGCACCACTACCACCCACAGGATAATCCAGAACTACCCCTGGCTTGTACCAATCGGCAAACATAAAAGCCACTTCTGCGGCGTTAGTATCAGCAGCAGGCAGTCCTGAGAGAAGGAAGCACAATAAGTTCAGCCAATTATTAATAAACGGGTCACGGACAACATCATCCATGATGCGAGAGAAAGGCCCCGTCAACTTAATAAAATTGGCAGCGTGTTTAGCTAGAGATGGGGCAAATTTGCCAACAGTTAAAGCCGCGCCTAAATCCCAGCGTAACGCAGCTGGAGGAAGTGCGATCGCTGCTTGGGCTAATGGTGTCATCACCCGTTGTAACTTTCGCCACTCAGCTACAGCATCACCACCCCGTAACCTCGCCAACACTTCACAAAACTGTTCTGCACCAACAGATGTATTAAAATCACCCTCTGGTAAGCGACAGCCCCAAGTATCATAGGTGACACATGGCAAATCAACCCCAATTATATCTAGCACTTGTCGTAGAGGGTTAACCGAAGGACTATAAGACAACCCAGAGTATAATGAAGGCCCTGAATCAAACTTAAATCCTTGACGCTCAAAACTGTGTGCTGCGCCACCAGCGATGTTATGACTTTCACAAACAGTCACATCAAAACCATAACGCGCCAACACAGCAGCACAACTCAAACCCCCAATACCGCTACCAATTACAATTATGTCGGTCATTGGTTATTAGTCATTAGTCCATAGTCAACAGTCCATAGTCTACAGTTATTTTCCCTCAGCACTCAGTACGCAAATTACGTTAGCGTAGCGGGGCGTAGCCCATTACGAATTAAAAATACTGTACTCTCGCATCCAAACCATTAGAGCGTAATATTCTGGAGGTTCTTTCGGCGGAGGCGCGATCGCTAAAACTGCCAGCGTTGACGAAGGTTCCTAAGCTGGATTTGGCTGTGTAAGCATCGGGTATATAACGGCGTACTTGATTGAGGGTGCTGCCATTGCGAATTGGTACTATAACTACGTAGCGATTGTTACTAGAGTTATTAGAAATATTGCTAATGGAAGTACCATTATTGATGTTTAGTGCAATACCTTAGCCAAAATAAGAGGGTGAAGAGAGAGGGCTGATGTAGTAGAGTTATTGTCTTCCCAAACGACAACTCAAAAGCCACAATCAACCCATGCCCGATATCTTATCACTCCTGCAATGCCTCCTGCCGCAGATAAACGCTACGACGATGCGGCAATTGAACCAGATAATCCTGGCCATGTTAGCAATGAGTGGCCGAGTGACGATGTTGGGAATTTCTCGTTGGACAGGTAGTGGTGGCAGTTATCGAACGATGTTGAGATTCTTTCATACGGTAATACCTTGGGCGACATTGTTTTGGTTATTCTTTCACAAGCATTTATTTCGTCCGAATGAGATATATTTGCTAGCGGGAGATGAAGTTGTGATAAGTAAATCAGGAAAACAAACTTATGGACTGGATAGATTTTTTTCTAGCCTGGCTGGTAAACCCATATCAGGGCTATCTTTTTTTACATTATCATTAGTCAGTGTTGAGCAAAGGCACTCGTTTCCGATTCAGATAGAACAGGTGATAAAGAGCGATATAGAAAAAAGTAGCTCGTCACCAACCAAAGAAATAAAACCGCAAGAAAAACGTGGGCGTGGGCGACCAAAGGGAAGTAAAAACAAGAATAAAACCCAGGTAGTTCTCACATCTGAATTACTCAGAATTCAGAAGATGATTAAGTCGCTATTTAAGTTATTAGCTAAATTTATTCCCCTTACTTACTTAGTATTGGATGGACACTTTGGGAATAATAATGCCTTGCAGATGGCTCGTCAAGTTAACTTGCATATAATTTCTAAGCTTCGCTCTGATTCAGCATTATATATACCTTATCAACACCCTGACCCCAATAGTCGCTCTCGTCGTAAATACGGAGACAAAATTGACTACAACAACATACCTAAGAAGTATTTATGTCAAAGTACCGTTGATGATGATATCCAAACTGACGTTTATCAAGTTACATTACTTCACAAAGAATTTGCCCAATCTCTAAATGTAGTTATTCTCGTCAAAACCAATCTTAAAACTCATGCTCGTAGTCATGTAATTCTATTTTCTAGTGATCTAAAATTGTCATCTGAAAAAATAATTGACTACTACAAGCTACGCTTTCAGATCGAATTCAATTTTCGAGATGCCAAGCAATTTTGGGGATTGGAAGATTTTATGAACTTAAGTCAAACTGCTGTAACTAATGCTGCTAATCTAGCATTCTTTATGGTCAACTTATCCCATCATCTTCTCGCGGATTTTCGTCTCCTTAATCCCGACTCCGGCATCCTTGACCTTAAGGCTCACTATCGTGGTTTTCGATATGTCCGTGAAATTTTAAAAATGCTTCCCGAAATACCTGAGCCTATTTTATTAACTCAGATTTTTGCCAAACTTACTTCTTTGGGACGTATTCATAACGTTTCTACAGGCGTTGAACCCTCGTAAATTGGCTAAGGTATTGTTAGTGCATTCCAAGTTTGCCAGTCTACATTGCCTGTGGGATTGAGTTGATAGTACTGTTGGAATGCGACTACAGATGTTCTAGTCCAGTCATCAAAATAACCGTCGGGACTGCCGTTAAAAAATCCTAGTTCTGACAAACGCTGTTGTACGGCTCTAACATTGTTACCGCGATCGCCTACAGTGAGATAATCTCTAGTTGGCTGATTAGCATATCTACCTTCCCAAACTTGGGTTACTACCTGTAGGATTTGAGTATCAGCAATACCATCGGCTGTTAGTCCATAGTTACGCTGAAAGCGGACAATGGCATCTCTGGTCATTGCGCCGACAGTGCCTGTAGGATTGCCGTTAAAATAACCTAAATCCCGTAGCCGTTGCTGTAAATCTCTAATCTGTTGAGTTGATAAACTAGGTCTACTAGGAGTAGAAACACCATCTAAAGCATTCCATGTGGCAATATTCACAACTCCAGTAATTGGTAAACCAGCATTGCGTTGAAACGCCATGACGGCATCTTTGGTAATACCGCCAAAGCTCCCTGTCGGATTAGCATTGAAATAACCCAACTGGCGTAGACGCTGTTGCAATCTAATGACATCCGGGCCTGTGCTACCTTCAGAAAGTACTTGATATTCCCCACCTTCACCATAGATAGCATTTCTGATGGCTTGTGCAGTTTGTTTCCCCACAATACCAAGAGCCTGTATACGATTAGCACGTTGAAATCTGATGACTGCTTGCTGAGTTTCTGTACCAAAGTAGCCAGTGATTGGGCTGTTAAAATAACCTAACTGCCGTAAATTCTTTTGTAGTTGAGAAACTGCTGCACCTCTACTATCCAAGCGCAATTCACCGCTAGTATTGGTTGATGGTGTTGCAGCAGTACGGCAAGCTCTTTGTAAAGCTCTTTGTGTACCTACACCAACAACACCATCAGCCGTAAGCCTATTAGCACGCTGAAACCCAATTACGGCGCTACGAGTGATACTAGCAAAGTTGCCGTTGACGGGGCCATTAAAAAAGCCTAATCGTTTTAAACATCTCTGAGTATTGGCAACTTCTGGGCCTTTAGTGCCTACTTGTTGCAAGGCTAAAGCTTCTCCAGCTATGCCCAAAATACTTATAGTCAGTGCTACAGATAAGAGTCTGATGGCTGCACTACTAGACAGCTTCTGCCATTGCCAAAATCTCAGATTAACTTTTATAGGTATAAAATCTATATCTTCAGATGCTTCATACATTGAAGCAAGATGAGAATAACTGAGGGTGTCCATAGATGTTCTGCTTTTTTTGAGGTAGAGGAATCCCTGATCAGGATTTTTGCAAATATTAAAATCAAATCGGCCAGATTCTTTTCCGGTAATCGGGCAAAAATACTTAATATTTTATGAATTTAGTACATCATTATTGATTTTGATCTATAGATATTTACTATGTCTGCACTTATCGTATAGAGAAAAATATACCATGTCCTCAGTGTTGGCTTGTGCGGAGGTTAACAAATTTAAGTAATACTTGCACTTCTAGATACGACAGCAGGGAGAATAACTATCGACTATTGACCAATGACAAACTTTAGCGCTACTCTTTTGAAACGCAGAGGAACGCTGAGGTCAGCGCAAAGTAACGCTGAGTTTAGGAGAGAGGTTGACTTTATAGAGGATTAGGATAAGTGGTCATAATTTTGAGTTGATATTATTTATTGTTCCACTTTTTCAAGATTACCTACTTTTGTCCAACCTTCTATTTTACTACTTTCAACACGCACTTTTTTCCAAACTTTATCCGGGCTTTCTTCTAAGACAATAATTTTTTCGTTCAAACCAGCCCCACCTACACGTTCAGAGTCTTGATTTGGTTGAGAGCGCAAGCTTACGCCTTGAGGCCAAGTAATTTTTCCGCGATAAGCACCTTTTGGTAATTCTTCTGCTTTCTCGGTGGGAGTGGGCGTAGCTGAAGCTTCCGGTGTAGCTTCAGCTGTAGGAGTAGCTTCTGTCTTTTTTTGTTTGCTATCTGAGTCTTTGGGCAAGGGATTATCGTTAGCGAACATAGGCTTGCTAGGGGGCATGGAGGTTCTGTTGAAAAAGTACAACCCCACAGCAACGCCGCCACCTAATAAAACTGCGATCGCTAATAATATTCCTAATATAAATTTAAGCAAGGCGGAAAACATGATTTAAAACCTCATTAGTCATTAGTCATTAGTCCGTAGTCAACAGTCAACAGATAACAGTCAACTGTCAACTGTCAACTGTATATTGTTAGCGTAGTTTACCGAAGGTGTCACTTAAAGGACTCTGTTTTGAGGCTAGACGCGCTCTCCCTGCTGCTGCCCATTCTTGTAGTTCCTGAATTTGTTCTACAGCTGTGCGTGCTAAGGGGATAATCTGGCTAGCGGCTTCTAAGATATCATCGGTTGTGAAATCACGGTTTTGACTGAAGCCAATGTGCATGGCTTCAATTAATGTTTGCTCAATTTCTGCGCCAGAAAAATCTGGTGTTTCGTATGCTAACCGATCAATGTCATAATTTTTCAAATTGTGGGGGCGCAGTCGGGATAAATGGACGTTAAAGATGGCTTTTCTTTCTTCTTGCGTTGGTAAACCAACAAAGAAAATTTCATCAAACCGCCCTTTACGCAACATTTCTGGTGGTAAGGCTTGGATGTTATTAGCGGTGGCGACAACAAACACTGGGGAAGTTTTTTCTGCTAACCAAGTAATAAATGTACCAAATACGCGGCTGGTAGTTCCCGCATCACCTTTACTACCCAGTCCCGAAAAGGCTTTATCAATTTCATCAATCCACAAAATACAAGGTGCGAGGGCTTCTGCTACTTGAATCATTTGCCGGGTACGCGATTCTGATTCCCCCACCAAACCGCCAAATAATCGCCCGACATCTAAGCGTAGTAGGGGTAAATGCCAATGATGAGCGATCGCTTTTGCTGTTAAGGATTTACCAGTACCTTGAATCCCTACTAATAATAACCCCCGTGGATGGGGTAAGCCATATTGACGGGCGCGATCGCTAAAAGAACCACCCCGACGCAATAGCCAATCTTTGAGGTTATCTAGTCCACCAATGTCAGAAATCTGCTCTGTGGCTGGGTAAAAGTCGAGGATTTGGGTTTGGCGGATAGTTTGGCGTTTTTCCTCCAAAACTAAATCTACATCTTCTGGCTGCAATTCGCCATGAGATGCGATCGCTCTGGCTAAAACCCGCCGAATCCTTTCCATAGATAGCCCTTGGCAAGAACGCACTAAGTCATCTATGACTTTGTTAGAAAGATTATTACCTGTAGCTTGGAGTAAACGTTCAATCTCTGTTTTGATTTCTGGGGCGTTAGGTAAGGGAAACTCCACAACTGTTAAGATTTCCGTTAAATCGTCAGGTATAGCGATACGCGGCGATAGTAAGACGATATTTTTTGGTTGCGACTTGAGGAGTCTGGCTAGGTTGCGAAGTTTACGCGCGATCGCCACATCATCCAAAAAGCGATGATAGTCACGCAAAATTAAGACGGCTGGCGCTGAGGCTGGTAATTTTTCTAAAAATTCCAAAGCTTGCAGGGGATTTCGCCGCCCAAATCCTACATCATTAGGGTTGCCTTGGTAGCCGTCAACAAAATCCCAAGTATAAACAGGGCGATTACCTTGATTAGCTGCTTCTTCGCGGATAGCCGTTTCCACCCGTTCCTCCTCGTAGGTAGGAATGTAAATTAAAGGGTAACGCGCTCTCAGCAGCAGTTTAAACTCTTCACGAAAGTTCATATATAGGGGTCAGTTGTTAATTGCTCTTGATGGCAATGTACAACTTTCTTTAACCAAAATCCCATCTCAATCGTGAGAGTTGACAGTTGACAGTTGACAGTGAACAGTGAACTAGTGGAAATCACCTGACAACTGACTAATGACAAACAAGATGCTGATTAAAGTAGCTCTTGGGTAAAAAGCAGCGATCGGGTAGGAAAGGATTATCAGAGTTTTGGCGCAATGAGACTGCTGATTGGATTCTATGACAAAATGGCGGTACAATTCCCCATTCTTCTGCTAACCAAATCCAATAACTGATTTCAATTTTGCCGTAATTAGATACAGTTAAAATTTCTCCAACACCATTGTTAATTGAGACTAAATCTGGAGAAGATTTAATTTCTGTTAACAGCCAAGCTAATTCATCTATAGAAAAATAATGATCATAATCAGCCGCTACTTTAACAAATTGTTGTGGATTCTTAGCTGATAATAATTGCTCTTTCAGCAATGGTGTTTTCTCGGCTAAATCAAATAAATTCCAAATCTGTTTTCTGGTGATCAAAAACCAAGCAAGTTCTTCTAAAGTGATGTCATATCCACTTTCTATGGCTAAGTAAATAAACTGAGCAATGCTGTCAGCTTCTCCTAAATTAGCTTTTAATAAAAAATCTTGCTCTACAGAAGCAAAAAAGTCAGCTATTTTCTGCCATATAACTTTATCAAATTTATTGTAAAGATTTATTTTATTTTTCCAGATAATATATTGCTCTTCTCTCAAGAAGAAATTCCATATTTGGAAATACATAATTCATTATTCCTCAACTTTATATTTTGAAAGTATTATTAAGTTTCAGTGTAAGCAATACGAACCTATATATTCGACAGTGATAAAGAAAAATGTTATGTCAAGGAAATCACACATAGTATCAGTAATTGTTTTTGTAAATAAAATAACTTAGCAGTGGTAACTACTTGAATTAAATTGTGGCGATCGCTAAATTTATATTTAGACTAAATTAACTTATGTAACAAAGATTGTATAGCAATCAGTACATTTTTGAATTTATGTAGATAAGTATATGTAGTTTTATATAAAAAAGATTACGACCTTTTAGGTATAGAGAAATTATTGGACTTAACCACTAGATATTTCTCAAGGATGAATGCAGATTCCTTCATTAGTGAGAGTCAATTTTCTCAACATTTCATAATAATTTTAATTATGGAAAACTTACATTGTTGGCAACGATAGTAGAGATTTTTTGTAATTAATAAGAAATTTTGAAATAAATGTCCATAACATTTCGTCACAACAAGAAAGCCCCATTACCAGCCGCTATATTGCTATCTGCATTGCTATCAGTTCCTTTATTAAGCAGCTGTGGTAATGGTTCTCGAACAGCATCACCACCGCCGCCAGTAGATGACACCGTTGGTAGAAATGTAAATTATCCCAACTCTCCCAACCAACCCCAAACAAAAAGAGGGTTTTCTACAGGACAGAAAGTGGCAGTTTTAGCTGGTGCGGCTGCTTTGTACTACTTGTATCAACAGCGTAAGAACGCCCAAGGTACAGGGTCAAATGGAAAATATTACTTGTCCAAAAACGGGCGTGTTTACTACCGCGATAACCAAGGTCGCCCTCACTGGGTAACGCCACCACAGGGAGGAATTAGAGTTCCAGAGTCACAAGCGCAACAGTATCGAGATTTTCAAGGCTACAACGGACGCTCTACAGGTCGTGATTTAACAAATCTCGCGCCACAGGAAGCTCCAGCATACTAGATGCGATTAAAACCAAAATCAGGAGATGAATTATGGTAAACAACTTTTTTGACAAAGCAAGAGAGTTTTTAACTGGAGCCAACAACGACGAGTATGATCAAGATTCAGAATATCGTGATACTTATTATTCTGATCGCGAAGTAACCCCAGCTAGTCAAGACCCATACGGCGACCCTGCTGATCAATCATACGGCGACTTCACCCCAGCAAATCAAGACCCATACGGCGACCCGGCCGGTCAATACTACGGTGACTTAACTCCAGCCAGTCAAGACCCTTATGGCGACCCTGCTAATCAATCATACGGCGATGTAACCCCTGCAAGTCAAGATCCTTACGGCGACCCTGCTGACCAAAACTACGGTGATATCAGCCCCGCCAGTGAAGACCCCTATGGCGACCCAGCAGACGAATACGGTTACGGACGCTAAAACTAATAAAAAATAATGCGTTGGTCATTTATCAAAGCAGTAGCTAAATATGCTATTGCTTTTTTTGCGTGGGGATAGTGAGGGCGATGTTTCATTTTGTATTGATTGGTAAATCACGGAGGTAGTAAAAGCGATCGCTTCTCCAATCTTTCCCTTTAACTCTTCCTATATAGCCTGTTAATGGTGATGAAAGTTCTATCAAAATATCGTGTAATTCTCTAGTAGTCTGCCAAGGTAACTTTGCTAAGTAAAACCTCTAATTGGTAAAATAGCCAAAAACGGGGTGTAACATGGCGAAAAAGTACATTGTTGACTTGAATGAAGAGGAAGTTTCTCAGCTACAAGCAATAATTAAAAAAGGTAAACACAAAGCAAGAACCATAACCCGTGCAAACATTCTTCTAATGGCTTCTGAAGGAGAAACGGATCAAGCGATCGCTAGCATAGTTAGAGCGCATGTTGCAACAGTGCAACGAATACGAGAAAAATTTGTCATTGGGGGGTTAGATTTTGCTTTAAAGGATGAAGTTCATCCACCAAAACCTAAAAAGTTAGATGAAAAACAAGAAGCATTTTTAATTGCCACTGCTTGTTCCAATCCACCAGTTGGAAGAGTACGTTGGACAATGCAATTATTAGCGGATCATTTAGTGAACGTTGGTATCATAGATTCAATTTCGGACGAAACAGTGCGTCAAACTTTAAAAAAAATGAAATCAAACCGTGGTTAAAACAACAGTGGTGCATTCCTGAAGTTAACGCAGAATATGTTTTCCGAATGGAAGATGTGTTGGATTTATACAATGAGCCTTATGATCCTAAACGTCCTGTAGTCTGCTTTGATGAACGTCCCTACCAACTAGTAGAAGAAGTAAGACTTCCTTTGCCACCAGAGCCGGAGCAGCCTGAACGTTATGATTTCGAGTATAAACGTAACGGGACAGTAAATTTATTTGCGTGTTTTCAACCCTTGGCAGGTTGGCGGCATATCGAAGTTACAGAACGTCGAACTAAAGTCGATTTTGCTAAACAGATGAAAAATTTAGTAGATGTTTGCTACCAAGATGCTGATGTTATTCGTTTGGTAGTTGATAACCTGAATATTCATACTCCCAGCGCATTATATGAAGTTTTTCCACCAGAAGAAGCACGTCGAATTATTCAAAAATTAGAGTTTCACTATACTCCTAAGCACGCTTCTTGGTTGAATCAAGTAGAAATTGAATTATCTGTTTTATCCCGCCAATGTTTAGAACGGCGTATTCCTAATGCAGAAACATTAACTTCTGAGATTGCCGCTTGGGAGAAACAACGTAATCAGCAAAAAGCCAGTGTCTATTGGGGTTTCCAAACCAAAGATGCTCGCCGAAAAATGCAGCGTTTATATCCAACTCTAACCTAGCAAAGTTGTCTTGGCAGACTACTAGATTCCAAAGGAGGAGTATTATTAGATGTCACATAGGCAGCATGAAGTGACTCAACCCCAGCACCTTCATATTTAGTACGCTCTAGATAGTTTTTTAATACTTGAATAATGTGCGATCGCAATTTGATATTCTGTTCAACTTTATCAATATAAGACTGTACTTTATCATCAGCTAAACCAAAAGGCTCTTTTTGCAAACAATCTTTCATTTCTAATAAATTTATAGAGTTTTTATGGTGTGCTTGCAGTTCAACTAGCTTTTGTAGTGTTTCAGGGCGAATTACATTCATTTTTTGATTAGTAGCAGTTCTTAGGGCGAAATTAGTAAGTTCTCCAGCAGCAACAATTAATTTTACTGCTTGCTCATACTGAAAGTTATCTAGATGATTTAAACCTATCTTTAGTAATTGTGCAGGTGTACCATCAGAAACCTTTTCTGTTTTAGTAGCTTTGCATTCTCCTACGATGGGGTAAGGTGTTTCAGCATAAAAATCCATACCTCCAGCCCCGCCAGTTGCATCTGGATTTATCCCTGAACCAGTAAAGCCTAATTTTAATAATCCTCGACGCACTAATTTTTCAAATGTCTGTCCATCACTAGAATTGCCAACTTCAGCTATTTTTTCAATCCACACTAAATCTGAATCGAGTGTGATTTCAGGTTTATCACTATTCCAACCTAGAAATCTGCGGATATCATCATCTAGTTCTTTCGCATCTGGGTGAGTATGAGAGATTTGTGTTAAAGCAGTTTGCAATGCTTCTAACTCTGGGTGCTGTGGTGGTTCTAGTTTTTCTAGCTGCTGCTTGCGTTGTGCGAAAGTGCGATCGCTTAAAATCGGTTTATCCTCAGAACCAGCGATATTAGGTAAACTCACAAATTTACCCAGTTTTTCTTGAAAACTATCATCAAATGCAACTTCACACGCCTGAGACAAATGATAAACCCGTAAGTAAACAAGAAAAATATTCCCTTGTTTCTGTATGATTGTCTCAAATGCTTCTGGTGTCCAAATTGTTAATTGGGACAAAACATTTAACGGTTTAGTCTTATCTATAATTTGACAAAGTTCACACCTTGCCCAAGCTTGAATTGAGACAGTTTGAGACGTATTTTGTTTAACAGTTGTCTGGGAGATGGGCAATAAATTTACATGATAGTATTGCTCAATTGGCAGTGCATTACCTGAAGATTCAATAGGATAAAGAGAAAATTTTTGCCCAGGACGAATAAACATTTTAGACATTGCTGCAATTGTCCGCCCCTGTATTAATGCTTCAATCTCAGGGGCAAGTAAACACAGCGCTGTCGGCATGGAAAACAGCTGACTCATTGTTGGTTAGTTATAGGTTTAGTTCGATACTATCTGCGCTAGACACTGTTTGAGGTATTCTCATAGGTAATTCATCATCCGTTAAATTAATAGGTTCTTGCCCAGAAGGATCACTCAGAATTTCTCGAATTAAAGGATTATTGATAGCTATCTCCTGTTGTTTAATAAAATCAAATATTTGTTCCTCTGTTATTCCATAACTATTACAATTAATCCAAACGAAATAGATTGCCAAAAGAGGTTTTATATCTTTAGCCTGTAATAATACCCACTCTCCACCTAGCTTTTGTAATAGTTTTTGCAAATGTTGTCTAGCTAAGACTGCTGCATTATTAATTTTTTTTGAGCGTACTAAGCAACCACGAGTTAAATGAAACTTTCTATAATCAGTAAGTTTATTCAAAGCTGCTGTTACATAGCCACCGCCTGCTTGTTGTAATACATCTACTCCAATTTTTACTTTTTTATCATTACCGATAATTTTGAAGTCGATATGTTCTTGATTTGGTATATTCTCAATACTTAAAATCGTTACTCCTTCTACAGTCTCACCAATTAGGCTACGAAATCCTAAACGAAGTGAATCACTAATGGTTTTTTCTTCTTCCATTAATGAATCAATAGAAGTCTCAACATTCGTTAACTCGCTATCAAAGTATGATTGAACAGGATGTAAAGATGATTTTTTATCATCTGGAAGTATAAAAGATGTAAAATTTTCTGCACACCATTTTAGAACTGATCTCACAATAGGTTTACCCTTACCCAGTTCTTTAAGTTTACTTTCATCAAATGGATAGAGAGGATATGGTGGATTTTGATTATTTTCTTGATAAAAGTCTCTTAGCCACTGTTGAACAAGAGCAATAATATCATCTGAATTAAGATATTTTAATGTTATGGGTTGTCTATCTGTTTGTTCGCTACATAGTCTATCAATTACTGCTTCAGCTTGTGGTAGTACCCTAATTTGTTCATTCCAAGTGTTAGGATACATTGATAGTAATAAAACACCTTGCTTTAGGCTATTGTATAAATCCTTTGCTAAAGAAGCAATAATTTGTGCTGCTGTAAAACCTGTATCGGAAATATTAGTATTGTCTAATTCATCGAAGCAAATCACTGGAACTCTATAATGGCTTGTAATATCTAATATCTGCCGTACATTACTTAATGCTTCAGCCTCCCGATCTTCATTTTTAGGATTAGGTAAACCTAATATATCAGCTTGTGTTGGAGTTATTTCTAAACCTGATAACCAATAAGTTGCATAATGAGCATGTGTTGTAGAGAGAGTCCAAAGAATAGCTCTGATTATATAAGGATTATTAACATCAGGCTTAATTTTAAGAACTGCTTCTGTTAGGCTATCAATTGTCCTACTTGAGTATTTGTTTAACCAAGTTGGATAGATATTGCTGATGTATTGCTGTGGTGTATAATTACACTTTTTAGCATCATTAATTAAAGCTGCGGCTATTTCTTGCCATTGCATCACTTTTTGATTGCCAAATGCTCTCAAGCTAGAAGCAACAGTTTGTTGAAATTGATAGTTGATTTGATTCAAGTTGTCATACTTGCTCATGTAGATAAATAAAGTATTATCTTCTGCTTGCAAGCGATGACGAATACGACTAATAATGTGGCTTTTACCTAATCCTTTCTCAGCAGTTATTGTGATGCCTACAGTTTCACGCTTTCTATTACGAATGTTTTCAACTGCATCAAAAACAGCGTTAGAAGCATGAGCATTAATTGAGGAAACATCAGGGTAACTTTTCCCCCATATCTGCTGCGGTCTGACCACAATATGACCAGCAAAAGGATTCTGATTCTTAATTAGTTCATCAATAGTAGATGTAGTAGCAATCATGGCGTTATACATTTAATAGTGAGTAAGCAAAAATTAGACTTTCAACAATTTGGCGTAGCAACGTAATCCATCTAATACAGTAGTTATGGAATCTTCTATCTTGTCGGGTGCGCTATCTTCTACACTTCCGCCTTGTAGCTGCAAAATATCGTCAGCCTGCATTTCTAGTAGCCAATCATTAAACTGGGTACGGCTTAAACGATCGCCTACTGCTCTCCTAATCCGATAAATTGGTACTAGATGGTTAAAGTTGTACTCATAGTTCAACTTGCCGTATACTTCCAACACCACTGACTTAAACTTGTCATAAGAAGCGATGACCTCCGATTTTTTGGAAACCATCGCATCCTTAGCACTTTGATTCGATTGCTTATCTGAATTAATCTGAGAAATTCCCACAGCATCTATCTGACGAATCCATTTAACTAACGCATTCGCCACTGGTGTACCAATTTGTTGTCCAGCAAACTCAAAATCTTGGCTTTTTAAACCATCACCCAAGATTTGCAAACCTTTATCAGTGAGAGAAATCTTAGCTACTCTGTTTTTAGTTGCGATCGCAATTGCACCAGTTTGTTGTAATTCCTCAAAAACTAACTGATAATCTTTTGCCTTTTCTTTAGTCCGTGTAACTCGCTTGGTGAGGTCGCTTTTCTTAACTTCCGCCTTTGCGCCTCCTAAATCCCATAATGCAAGCAGAGTCAGAGTTTTTACTTGAGTTCCTTTACTTTGTATTCCAGTAGTTTTTGATACCATAAATAGTTCCACCAAATAGAACTAGTATAGTTTTGCTGACTACTGAAAAAGCGCAGTAAAAGCGCGGAAAGGAGTATATTTAGTAAGCTTGATAATTAAATGTTTTCCACATTCTATATGTAGCAATTAATAGCTAAAATATGTAGCGATCGCTTCTAATGCTTTCCTAATATATTGAATGATAAAGCTGTATTTGCAATAGATGTCTAGCGATCGCCAACCTTTCTCTTTGCGTGAGGTGAAAAGAAAACAAGCAGGAACACCAGTAACGCTTAAAACATCTGCTAATATATTTGGTTATATATGGGTCGCCCGGGATTCGAACCCGGAACTAATCGGTTAAAAGCCGAGTACTCTACCGTTGAGTTAGCGACCCTTGAGTTTGTTTCGCAACTTTCCAATTATAGCACTATCATTAAGAGAACTGTCAAGTAATTTTAGAAAAAACTTGCCGACAATCTTACAGATGCTTTGTAGCTAGACGCTGGCTCTATCACTGTCAACTTTTCGCCAGTGTTAAGAGAGTTACGGGGAGCGCTCCAAGGCTCTAGACAGTAGAAATCCTTGCCCTTCAGCGTCCAAAATACCAACATTGAAAAAACATCATCTGAGTCTAAGGTCAATTTTAGCTTGCGGCTATGGTCTGTAACACTCGCTGACTGACTAGTAATGTGATTAAAAGCAAAATCAATTTCATCACGGTTAAAGTCAAAACTGCCGTTGAAAGGGTGAACTTCCTTCGTGGTCTGGTCTTGATACTCTTGAGAAGGAATAGCAAACTCTAATTGGCTTTTATCCCCTATCAAGAAGTAAGGATGGAACCCAAAAGAAAACGGCAACTGTGTATTGGAAAGATTTTGATATTCCTGGTGAATTTCTAGGGTGTTTCCTTGTAGTACGTAGGTGAACACTAGCTGAAAATCAAAAGGATAAACTGCTTTGGTTTGCTCATTGCTACTGAGAACTAACGTTAGTGCAGCATTGTCCTTAGTCGCTTGCTCAACCACTGTCCAGGGCAAATCACGGGCAAAGCCATGTTGTTTGAGAGTGTACTGCTGACCGTTGAGGGTGTAAGCATTACCAGGCATGTTACCGCAGATGGGAAATAAAATCGGCACTCCACCTCTAACGCTCAAATCTGGATGTGAGAAGCGTTCAGCATCGAGGTAGAGAATTTCCTCACCACCAACGCGCCAACGGGTGATAATACCCCCACGTTCTGGCACAACCTCCAGTTGAGAACCAGTCGTTTCATCAGAAAGGATATAGGTTTTGTACTGTTGCTGTTGAATGGCAATACTAAACACGGGTTTAATCCTCTAAAGTTAGAAAGATGTAGCTTGCTTCCCGTAGGGTGGGAGATGAGGGAGATGATAAGTAGACATTCTTCCCTATCTCCCCCCACTTCCCCTACTCCCCTATCTCTCCCCTGGATCTACTCGTCTTCTGCAAAGACAAAGCGATACAATTCGCTGGGGTCTGGTTCTGGGCTGCTTTCAGCGAACTTGACCGCATCGTCAATTACATCTTGAATTTTGCGTTCAATCGCTTTGAGTTCGGCTTCAGTTGCCAAGTTCTGCTCGATTAAATAGTTACCAAGCTTCTTGATGGGGTCGCGGGGGAACCAGAACTCTTTCTCCTCTTTGCTTCGCAGTTCGTCTGGGTCTGCGAGGGAGTGACCACGGAAACGGTAGGTTAAGGCTTCAATTAAGGTAGGGCCTTCTCCTGCACGCGCACGCGCTACGGCTTCTTGAGCAACTGCACGCACTGCTAATACATCCATACCGTCTACTTCTACGCCAACCATATTAAATACGCTGGCTTTTTTGTAAATTTCTGGGTCTGATGTGGCGCGTTCGTGAGCCATACCGATCGCCCATTTATTATTTTCTACCACAAAAATAATTGGCAGTTTCCAAAGCGCCGCCATATTCAGGGTTTCAAAAAATTGACCGTTATTTGCCGCACCATCACCAAAGAAACAAGCTGTTACTAGGTCGGCGTTGGGGTCGCCTAAAACTTCGCGGCGATATTTACTTTGAAATGCTGCACCAGCCGCTACAGGAATCCCTTCTGCTACGAAAGCATAACCACCTAACAAGCCGTGTTCAGCAGAAAACATGTGCATGGAACCACCACGCCCTTTGCTGCAACCTGTGGCTTTGCCAAATAACTCTGCCATTACTTCTCTAGCAGGGACACCAGCACTCAAAGCATGAACGTGGTCGCGGTAGGTACTGCTGACAAAATCTTCTCCTGGTCGCATTGCTTGAATTACGCCAGTAGAAACTGCCTCTTGCCCGTTGTACAAGTGGACAAAACCAAACATTTTGCCCCTGTAGTACATTTCAGCGCATTTATCTTCAAAAAAGCGCCCCAAAGTCATGTCTTCGTATAAAAGCAGTCCTTCTTCTTTGGTGATTTTGGCGTTGGCAGTATCAAATTTAGGTAATGTGCGTTCTTGAACCATTATTTTTTAGTATTCCTGTCTAAAAACGAAATTTACCATTTTCAATAGGTCGTTCTCTGACTAATTTTTTCTAGTCTGGTTTACTAGAGTCAACAACCTGCATTCTGACATTACAAAAAGCTACAAAGAATAGTATGCAGTAAATAGGCGTATTCTAGGTTTTGCAAACGTTGATGGCAGTAAGCAGATCAATAAGGACACAAGCTAATTGCTAAATACAAATAACAAGCTACTTGCTAGCCTGGAAGCTATCTCCTGCTATATCTGGAAATATTTCACCCTAATAACTATATTCTTTATCTGATTCTTGTTCATCTAAATTTCTGCTCATAGGCTATCACCCAGAATAGCTTGGTTTCTGCATACCTATGAACAATTTTGAGAAAATCGTCCCAAATAGTGTTGAGTATATATTTATATACTTGCCATAAAAATATAGTTATGATATAGTCTTGTTCTTTCTGTTATCAGCATCTATCCTTAATAGTGGTGCATATTTAACCACATGACCAGAAAATTTTCTGAAGTCTGGGTTATATTGTATCTGCTTTTAAGCACAACATTTATAGTCATAACAATGGTTATTATGTTGATTTTATAGTGATTAATTATTGATCACACTTATTTTCAGCAGAAATACTAAGCACTAAACAAAATATCAACTATTTCTAGGCAAAATTAAAAAATAAGGATTAAAATATGACACAAATTTTTGGAAAGATACAAAAATAGTTGTTGCAATATACACTTATAGTGTAAGTTCATCACGGTATTATTCACCGTATGATTATGGCACGGTTTTACAAGCCTGGATTGGTCTAGGTGAATTATGTTGATCACGGTGCAGGGGAAGTAGGCTGTGCGTATTCCGCTAGATTACTACCGAATTTTAGGTCTACCGTTAGCGGCAAGTGATGAACAACTGCGACAAGCATACAGCGATCGCATTGTTCAATTGCCACGACGGGAGTATTCTCAAGCAGCAATTGCTTCCCGTAAACAACTTATAGAAGAAGCTTACGTGGTTTTATCAAATCCCAAGGAACGCAGCAGTTACGACCAGCTGTATCTCTCTCACGCCT
This sequence comes from Nostoc sp. MS1, assembly GCF_019976755.1. Lineage (NCBI taxonomy): Bacteria > Bacillati > Cyanobacteriota > Cyanophyceae > Nostocales > Nostocaceae > Nostoc > Nostoc sp. MS1. Next base: position 2,145,130 of record NZ_AP023441.1, on the reverse strand, counting down.
ACGACCCAGAAAACCCCGCTACATCCAAGGTAGCGGTAGAAAATCGTGGCGACAGTGCCAATGGTCACTTCGATGTCCAAAGTCTCAGCGTTGAGATTTCCTCAGAGGAACTGGTTGGTGCTTTATTAATTCTGCAAGAGTTAGGAGAATACGAACTCGTACTCAAGCTGGGTCGTAATTATTTAGGTAATCAAAACGGCGCAGTATCCGGCAGAAATGGCTATCATCGGTCAGCCGAAGAACTTGCAGACAGTTCTGATCGTCCAGATATTATCTTGACCGTCGCCCTTGCCTGTTTAGAATTAGGGCGCGAACAATGGCAGCAAGGTTATTACGAAAATGCAGCCGTGTCATTAGAAACTGGTCAGGAAATGCTGTACAACGAGGGCATATTCCCCACTGTACAAGCAGAAATTCAGGCTGACCTGTACAAACTGCGTCCCTATCGGATTTTAGAATTACTCGCCTTACCTCAAGAAAAAACTATAGAACGTCGTCAAGGGCTGGACTTGTTACAAAGCATCCTAGACGATCGCGGTGGCATTGATGGTACAGGTAACGATCAATCAGGCTTGAATATTGATGATTTCCTGCGATTCATCCAGCAAATACGCCACTACTTAACAGTTGCAGAACAACACAAGCTGTTCGATGCCGAAAGTAAACGACCCTCGGCTGTCGCCACATACTTGGCTGTGTACGCTTCAGTGGCTAGAGGCTTTACCCAACGCCAGCCGGCTTTAATTCGTCAAGCCAAGCAAATGCTGATGCGCCTGTCTAAGCGGCAAGATGTGCATTTAGAACAATCCTTGTGTGCCTTGCTATTGGGGCAAACAGAAGAAGCCACTCGTGCTTTAGAACTGAGTCAGGAATACGAGGCTTTAGCATTAATTCGAGAAAAATCTCAGGATTCTCCCGATTTACTGCCAGGATTGTGCTTGTATGCCGAACAATGGCTACAAAATGAAGTTTTTCCTCATTTCCGCGACCTGTCCAGACAGCAAGCTTCGCTCAAAGATTACTTTGCTAATCCACAAGTACAAGCGTACTTAGAAGCGTTGCCCAACGATGCGGAAACTACCAATGAATGGTCTGTAATTAACCGTCAATCTTTCTCTCAGCCTAATTCACCAGGACGGACTCCAGCGAATAGACCAGCAACCCCCCTACCTAATCCATCTGGAACAAATCGGCAATTTCCGCAAAATAGAACACCTGATCCCGAACTACCAGAAACCCCGTATAACAAAAGACCAGAACCTATCCCTTTTACCGCAGCTAGAGAAAATTTACCCCCTCAGCCTGCGTATACTGGCTATCCCCCAGAAATTCCTGGAGAATACGCCAGACCGCCTCAACAGCCAAGCGGGTATAATCAAGCTCCACCGAGACAAACTACTAAACGCAGAAGACGCAAGAAACCCAAGGAAGTTGTTAACCGAGGACACAGCATTCATCAACGTCAGTCTTCGGGTAGCAATATCAACCGACAGGCAAGATTATTGTGGATAGCATTGGCTTCCTTGGGAGGGATAGTAGTTTTTTGGCTAATAGTCTCAACGACTTTCGGATTGTTAAAGAATGCGTTTTTCCCGTCACCAACTATCAAAGGTGAGCCATTATCAATTCAAATAAATCAACCACCTATAGAAATTCCTGATAAAAATGCCCAAATCAAAACTTTAGATGGGCTGCTTACAGAAGAAACTGCACAACAAGTAGTAGAGAAGTGGCTATCTACGAAAGCAACTGCTTTAGGGTCTGAACATAAAATTGATAGCCTAAATGAGATTTTAACTGGTTCGTCATTATCCCAATGGCGACTAATTGCCCAGCAAGAGCAAGCAGGCGATCGCTATCGTGAATACGCACACAGCGTCAAGATAGACTCTGTTATTACATCAAACACAGAACCAAATCGGGCTACTGTGGGAGCTACAGTGAGAGAAATCACCCAATTTTATGAAAATGGTCGAAAAAAGAAGTCTTCTGATGAAAGCTTACGTGTTCGTTATGAATTAATTCGTCAAGACAATGTATGGCGGATTCAGAAAATGTCAGCAGCTATAAATTAAATTCATAATTCGTAATGGTCTACGCCCCGCTACGCTAACGTAATTCGTAATCAAGAAGATTAATTATCCTTATTTGCGCTTATTCCTTTTTTAAGGTAATTGCTTTGTGCCATGCCCAATTACCAATTACCAATTAAGGCTTTTAACTCTGTCACCTGTTACCTATCCTCAAAATCTTTGTTAATCCATTCACGCCCAGCTTGTTCAGCTGCTTGGGCGGTAAAATATATTTTGCGTTCTCCAAATACAGCACCACCCAAACTGAGAAACCGGAACTGCCAGCAATCGGTTTCTGTGTAGAAAACCAGTAAAGTCAACCCCCTGATACCGACAAGTAGGTGAATTTTGACTTGGTTGTCTGTCATTACTCAGATGTATGCCTCATTATCGCTTTAGCTATTTATTATGGCAAAGGACACGATTGACGACGACTGTACAAGCATAGGCTCATATTTTACAGCTAAAAGCAGCTTTTTCTGATGTGCTGGCTTTATATAGCAGCAGGCAGAAGCAAAAGTCTTAGTATTACCAACATTGAAGCTTTGAAAAAATTTTAACCTATGTGGCTACAGCTATATGAGTATGGTGTTTTATATCTGCAAGATGAGAATTAGTAAAAAAAACACCTTAACATCATTATTGTTAAAGTGTGTAATACATACAACTAAAAGTTAATTACATGCAAGCAAATTTTCGTAGATAAAATCAGCTAGTCTTGTGCCAGAAACATAAGCTGCATCTGCATCCCATTGAAAATGAACCCCAAGATAAACCCGGCTACGTCCATTTTCTAAAGCTGCGGCTGAAAAGCTATTGAATGTGCGTGTAATTCTAATACCATTATTACCTCTGGCTGAAGGATCTTCAGTAGTTGCTGTAAAGGTAACATTGTCTGTATCAAAAAAAATTACGCAAAATACTAGCGTGTAATATAGCACCTGTACGAGAAATTGGCCCAGGAGCGCCACCATTATCACGAATTAACTGTAAACATACATTATTCCAATTAATAACTTGGTCTAGCATAAATATTTCTTTCCTTTGTCTTGTGTGTCCAAGCGTTTCATCAACCTTGGTGTGTTGGGAAGGGCTGATTGATTAAATTGCCCGAATAGTAACAAGATTATTTGGGCTTCAGTAGTACCCTTGAGGGTACTCTTTGGAAAGAGTTCTTACCTCAAGGCTTGGGTTGATATTTGTAGGTACTATATGAACAGGATAAAAATCCTTACCTTGTTTATTTGTGATGTAAAAGTATGTCTTACTCAAAAAGAACATTGAATTATCCACTAGCACGTAAGAGTGAACAAGTTGATGATTACCACGGTAATTTAATAGCAGATCCTTATCGTTGGTTAGAAGACCCAGACTCAGAGGAAACTAAAGCTTGGATTGAAGCAGAAAATCAAATTACTTTTGCTTATCTAGGTGAGATTTCTGTAAGAGAAAAAATTCAGCAGCGTCTTACCAAACTTTGGGACTATGAAAAATATGGTATTCCCTTTAAGGAAGGGGAAAATTATTTTTATTTTAAAAATGATGGATTGCAAAATCAAAGTGTTCTTTATACTTTAAAATCACTTGATGGTGAACCACGAGTCTTACTTGACCCTAACAAACTTTCAGACGATGGTACTGTTGCCCTTTCGGGTTTAGCGATTAGTGATAATGGTAAATTGTTGGCTTATGGTTTATCTACTTCTGGTTCTGATTGGCAAGAATGGAAAGTTCTTGATATAGAAACTGGTGAAAATTTATCAGATCATCTCAATTGGATTAAATTTTCTGGTGCATCTTGGACAAGTGATAACCAAGGTTTTTTCTACAGTCGTTATGATGAGCCAAATGTAGCGACTAAGTTAGAAGATGTCAACTATTATCAAAAGCTTTATTATCATCGATTGGGAACACCTCAATCCGAAGATATATTAATTTACCAGCGCCTTGACCAAAAAGAATGGGGTTTTAATGGTGGTGTAACTGAGGACGGCCGCTATTTGATCATTTCAGTTTGGTTAGGCACTGATTCCAGAAATCTAGTTTTCTACAAAGATTTAACTCAACCTGATGCTGAAGTTGTAGAACTAATTAGTCAGTTTGAAGCCAATTACAATTTTATTGATCATGATGAAACTGTATTTTATTTCCGCACTGATTTAGATGCGCCAAGGGGTAGAGTAATTGCCATTGATATTGTAAAACCAGATAAGGAAGCATGGCGAGAAATTATTCCTCAAGCTGAAGCAACATTAGAAGGTGTGAGTGTTTTAAATAATCAGTTGATTGGGGATTATTTACAAGATGCTCACTCGCAAATCAAAATATTTGACCTCAATGGTACATTCATTCGGGAAGTAGAATTGCCGGGGCTGGGTTCTGTGAGTGGCTTTGATGGTAAACGTTATGACACAGAAACTTTTTACAGCTTCACTAGTTTTACAACACCAGGAACTATTTATCGCTACAACTTGATAACCGGAAAAAATGAACTTTTTAGACAACCAAAAGTTGATTTTAATCCTGAAGATTACGAAACTAAACAAGTATTTTATGCAGGTAAAGACGGTACACAAGTACCTATGTTTATTACACACAAAAAGGGTATTGAATTAAATGGCAATAACCCTACTTATCTCTATGCTTATGGAGGTTTTAATATTTCTCTCACACCGACCTTTTCTGTAAGTAATTTGGTATGGATGGAAATGGGTGGTGTTTATGTGATGGCTAATTTACGCGGTGGTGGAGAGTATGGTGAAGAATGGCATCAAGCAGGGATGAAGGATAAGAAGCAAAATGTTTTTGATGATTTTATTGCTGCTGCTGAATGGCTAATTGCTAATAATTATACAAAACCTGCAAAACTTGCGATCGCTGGCGGTAGCAATGGCGGTTTATTAGTTGGTGCTTGCATAACTCAGCGTCCTGATTTATTCGGTGCAGCTTTACCAGCCGTGGGAGTTATGGATATGTTGCGATTCCACAAATTTACCATCGGTTGGGCTTGGACTGCTGAATATGGTTCATCAGAAAACCCAGAGGAGTTTCCCGCACTCTATGCTTATTCACCACTGCATAATCTCAAACCAGGTACAGCTTACCCAGCTACTTTAATTACTACCGCAGATCACGACGATCGCGTCGTTCCCGCCCATAGTTTCAAATTCGCCGCAGCTTTGCAAGCAGCACACAATGGCAATGCACCAGTGTTAATTAGAATTGAAACTAAAGCTGGACATGGTGCAGGTAAACCTACTGCTAAAATTATCGAAGAAGCCGCAGATAAATGGGCTTTTTTAGTGCGGACTTTGGATGTTGAAGTGTAGTTAAAAGGGGATAGAAAACAGGTGATAGCTTGCTTGTCTAAGTTGCCTCTCACCTGTTCTCTTTTAAAGTTTAAATTAATACTAATAACAGCCATATTTGAGTACAAGTTATGGTTATGCTGGCATTAAGCTTTTGATACAAGCGCGTACCCAAACCAAATACTCAAATTGTTTGCTTTATCTACATGAATCTGATTAACTTTGAATTTATATTTGACTTTATTTTGCCGCAATTGCTACAGGCAACCTTATTGAGCATAGTAATTGCATTGATAGTTGGTAGTATTGTTGGTTTCATTGTAGGCGCGATCGCCCGAAGTAAAAAGAATACCATTATCCCCAGCATACTTGGTTCCTGTTTAGGTACATTACTGGCGATGATACCAATTCTTGCTTCTCCTTATACTTATGATACTAGTACATATACAGCTACTATTTGGTTACTTCTATCGATCATAACGCTGATTCCAGCAGGTTCTATTATTGGCGCTGTGGTAGGTGGGATTTATAGACTCCAGCTTGCTCCCTACTTCAAACAAAAATTTATAATTATCTGGTTGATTGCCATCTACAGCGTTACGGTGGTTTCAATTTATATCAGCCTAGCACCACTGCCTTTTCAGTTTGTGAAATCTACTGGGCAGGAGCGAGATATTCTGCCCACCATTGGTAAAATTATTGGTTATAAACAGAAGTTTGGTTCATACTATAAAAGAATCAGTGATTTAGCATTTACTCATGATGGGAAGAAATTGGTAATTGCTAATTCTACTGCTATTAGAGTTTGGCAGATAGATACGGGTAAATTACTCTACACTTTCCCCTACTCCTCTGGTGATTCTTCAATTTTTAAGACTTCAATAGATGCGCTTGCTATTAGTCACGATAATAAAACTATAGCAACATCTGCACAAGAAGAAATTCAAATTAGAGAACTAGAAACAAACAAAATCATTAAAAGGTTAGAAGGTTCTAGATATGCCAAATTTAGTCCTGATGGTAAATACCTAATTGGCTTTCAAAGAAATAAAAACTATTATATGAATGTAGGAATCTGGGAAATTAGCAGTGGGAAGTTGCTGTATACTATCCCCACTCAAATACAGAGTTCCCCATCATACACTCCTGTAGATATTACCCCAAATGGTGAAACCCTAGTAATTGCACCAAGAGGGGACAGTAATTTAATAGAATTTCGGAAACTTAATACAGGGAAAAAGCTCGAATCTTTTGGCGGAGATACACCCAGACTTGTTACTACTTTAGCAATTGCACCTGATGGAAAAACCCTAATTACTGCTCAAAACGCCAATTTGCAAATATGGGATCTAAAAACTAAAAAGGTATTAAGAACTATTCCTAATGTTAGAGATGTCAAAGACTTATTAATTAGTCCTGATAATCAAACGCTCATCAGTAATGGTGATTCTTTAAACGTTTGGCAACTTAGCACTGGTAAACAATTAGTAAGTAGGAGAAATGAGAAGGAATTTTTATTTAGTAAATTAGCACTCAGCCCTGATGGTAAAACATTAGCGGCTAGTGATGAAGAAGGGGTGAGGTTGTGGAAATTGGGTAATTAGTCATTAATCAACAGTCCATAGTAATTCTTCTCCCTTGTCTCCCTCATCTCCCTCATCTCCCTCACTCCCCACCTAGAATTTGTTTGATGATGAGAACTGATGTTACTCCAATCATGGCTATCAGTGTTAAACGTCCCCCTGGAACTAAGATTTGCTGAAGGTGATTTGATTGGCGTTGTTTCCAAGTCATCAAGGCTGGGATGATTCCACCTAAGATAGAAATGCTGAAAGTGCCAGCGAAATCTAGTGCTGTGAAGAAAATGTGGGTATTTACCGCACCTAAACTCATAGGAGGTAAGAGAATTAGGGAATAAAGCGATAAACGTTTATTCGGTTCGCCTGGGGAGAGGACAAAAATATCTTCGAAGAAATCGAGTAAGCCGTAAACAAAGCCAATAAATGATGTAGCGATCGCAAATTCGGAGAAGATAGACACCAATACCCCTAACCATTCTCCCGCACCACCAGCCCGGAGAATTTGCAATGGATCAAAATTCACATCATTTTGTATTACATCTGGGCTGACACTACCTAAAATTACAGCATTCCAAGCCAAAAACATAACCAGGGGAATTGCTGAACCCAAGAAAATAGACTGGCGAATCTTGCGACTATCTCCTTCTAGTTGAGTGACTACTACAGGCACAACGTTATGGTAAAAAAGTGCTACCAACATAACAGATACAGCACTTCCCACTGCACTCCAATTTTGAACTAAAAACTGTCCGCTTTTAACTTGCCCTGCGCCTAACAATAGCAACCCAAAGAATGACGTAATCACAATGGCAACAAAAGCACTATTTAATTTTTCGACAAACTTTTCTCGTCCAAAATATAAGATGCTGCCAAATAACAGCGTAAAAACTGTTCCACCCAGCCATGTAGGCGTTGCGGATATCCCCCATACTTGGGCAAATGCAGAGATTAAAATATCTCCGCCTTGGGTGACATAAGCCACTAATAAAGCATAATGTAAAAACAAATACGCCCCACCAGCAATTCTCGCTCCTAGTTTACCAAGGGTACGTTCTACCATTGCCAATAAGCCAACACTCAAACGCCCCTCTAGACGAATTGAGTTTAAGCTGACTTCTGCAATTAACAGTCCTGAGATTAAGGCGTATAACCAAATAGCTATCAGTAATACAGTAGATGGCACAATCCCAGAAGGCATTGTCACCGCAGGTAATGCCAGAATACCAGCACCAACGGTTGTCCCAGCAATTAATGCCGTACTACCTAACACGCTACCTGGTTGATGGGTTAATTTGTTACCCTCGATTTCGAGACGAGAAAACAAGCGTGGTTCTGGTTGGTCAATCATGCTAATACTTCGGCTACGCTCAGTACAAGTTTGTAATTCGTAATTAAGAAAGTTGAGTTTTGTTAATTTAAGTAAATATTGTAGCAAACTCGGAGAATATGCGGTATTTAGCGTGTTAATTGACTAATTACCAATTACCAATGACAAAATTGCGTTAAATCGACGTTTCCCCCACTGATAATTACACCAACTCTCTTCCCTGGTGCGGTGATGATACCTTCAATTAAAGCGGCGGTTGCTAATACTCCAGTGGGTTCAACGACAATTTTCATGCGTTCCCAGAGGAAAAACATGGTGTTAATAATTGCTTCCTCTGAGACTGTCACCATATCATCAACGTGTTGTAAGACCAGAGGAAAGGTAATTTTCCCAAGATAGGGAGTACGCGCACCATCGGCGATTGTATTAGGATTTGTGACGGTTTGGAGAGTTTGGGTGTAGAAAGAACGGGTGGCATCATCGGCTAGTGCTGGTTCTACGCCAATGACGCGCACATTAGGTAAAAGGGCTTTAGCTGCGATCGCACAACCGGAAATTAATCCCCCACCGCCACAACAAACTAACAGTAAGTCTAATTCTCCGACTTCTTGCACTAGTTCTAAAGCGGCTGTACCTTGTCCAGCAATTACATGCGGATGATCGTAGGGAGGAATTAGAGTTAAGGCGCGATCGCTTGCCAGATTTTGGGCTAGTTCTTCACGATTGGTTTGTTGCCTGTTGTATAAAATTATCTCTGCACCGTAGCTTTTGGTGGCTGTTTGCTTGACTGTTGGTGCATCATCAGGCATGACAACAGTTGTCGGGATGTTGAGTAACTTACCTGCTAAGGCGATCGCTTGTCCATGATTTCCTGATGAGAAAGTCAGCACACCTTTGTCTTTTTGCGCTGGTGATAGCTGTGCCAGTGCATTATACGCACCCCTAAATTTAAAAGCCCCAGTGCGTTGAAAATTCTCACATTTGAAGAATACCTCGCTGTGAGTGCGATCGTTCACAGTCTGAGAAGTCAATACAGGCGTGCGATGGGCAATATCTGTAAGGCGCTGTTGAGCAGTTTGTATATCATTTATGCTGACGGTGTTAGATGGTGACATTAATAGCATTGTGAAACATATTGCTATTTATTCTCAACCTAAAGAGTATTCATGCCAATCGCCTACAGGTTGGTAGCCAATATTTTGGTAAATGTGGTTAGCAGTAGGGTTAGCTAAATCAGTAAACAAAAAACAGAATTGATGTCCTTTGTTGAGTAAAGATTGACTCAACGCCGCTACACTAGCGCTGGCATAACCCCGACGGCGGTACTCTGGTGGAGTGTATACCATATTTATGCGTACACCATTAGGTGTTAAGCTACCGCTACAGGTAATAGATACAGGACTTTCATCTTGCCATAAGTAGGCTCTACCTTTTTGTAAAATCCACATAGCCCACTGTTGTGCATCCAATACAGTTTCATGAAGGGCTTCTAAGTAAAAATCTTGATACCATCTTACTAAAAGCTCTTTATCTTCTTGTACAGCTTGGCGTAAATAACCTCTAGCGGAGGGGATTTGCTGAACTTTTTCTAGTTGAAAAGCTCGTAATGCTACCTTTAGTTGATAAGTTTGATTAGTTAATGAAGACCAAGCTAAAGCAAAGTTTTCTGATTCGTATTTAGGGGCGGTTACTCCTGGCAATGATGGAAATACAGAATGTACATCTTGAGTTAATAATGGAATAGCTGTTATATCTTGAAATTGCGATAATAATAAATTTCGCGGTGGCGTTCTCATCGCCACGCCTATAATGTTATCCTCTTTCTCTACAGTTACTAAATAAGGTGTTTCTAGGAATCTTTCTGGATTATGAATCAAGCCATCACAGATTCCTAGTAATAAATTATGTAATGCTTCCTGCTTCAATAAGTAATCTTTTACTCTTTGATAAAACTGACCTGTATCTGTAAATTTATAAACTTTCATCTCCGGTTTCATCGTTCTCAAAAGTGTTTTATCAGGTTATTTTTTGGTAATCATGTTCATTCTCAATACTAGACATAGCGTTGAGTAAATTCATACATTAAATCCACTCTCCCCTTTCTTAACATTGCCGGATCTAATCTTTCTGTGGTGTTGCAAGTCATCAACACAACTAAACGCTGCTTGAGATGAATCCCAGCTTCATCAATGACACTTTGGTATAGTGTTCCATCTAATAAACTTAAAATATGCTCTGTTTTGTTGCTATATTGAGCTACTTCTGAAGCACGATTTTGTGCTAAATTATCCGCCTCATTGATAATAATGCAAATTCGTTCTAAATAGGTTGGTGGGACAAAGTTAGTAATAGCATCGTGATCTAAAATAAAAATCACATATCCTAAAGGTACAAGAATTTCTTTGGCTACAGCTTGTGTCCAGGCAGTTTTTCCTGTTCCCGGTTCTCCGTGGACTACAACTGCTAGCTGATTTTGATTGAGAATAGCTTGCTGTACTGTATCAGTAAAACTTTGAATATCTGCGGGAAAAGTGCGGATGGGAAATTGACTAAAAACTTTTCCCACACGGCTTTGATAACCACTCAGCATCACAGCTAAATCTTGAGTGGCTTTGTTAACTAATGGCGATAAATTTCTCGACATGATAGTATATTGTCGCCGTCCGCGATCGTAAGTTTCAGCTTGTAGCCAAACATCGTGTTGTGACCAATAAGCGTAAACTGTATTGATAACGTCTATACGTTCCCAATTAATAAACTTTTCTACAGGATAATAAAAATCTCTTTCTGAATGATATTGAGTAATGATATTGGGACGATCTAATAATGCTAAGAGACGCAAGACAGTAATTTCTTGCAATCTATTGAGAACATAATCAATAGGAATACTATTGCGGCTAACAAATTGTAGTATAGGCGTTTCTGTACTTAAAACGTCCTTATATCGATGGTCTGGTGATTGTGGATCAGGAGTTATATAATTCCAATATTTTTCGATTTCGTAGCGTGTATTTTCCGATACTAAACTTAATACATTAGCCCACCACGTATAATTTTTCCTACCCAAAATTTCAGTAAGATTACTAGCAACATTTAAGGATTTTTGCGTTAATTCTCTTGTATCACTATGTAATAGTTGCCATAAAAAGCCCCAGTCTAAGTCTCGGTTCAATGGTCGCCAACCACTAGCTAGTAAATTTTGCCGATTTTGATTATTATGATTATTATCATTGCTTCTAAAGTAATCAAATTCCATATTGCTTTAAATAGTAGGTAGGTTCTATTTATTTTAAAAATTGCTCGACTCTATTGAATTAAAATATACTGGTATATAAATAAAAATAAGTTGCTTGCTCGTAGTGGCACGAATACCAAAGCTCAAAGCTTAAATAAGCGTATTGGTTACACAGGTGATACGGTAAGGTGAATTGATTAAATCCATTAATTGGATATTTTATCTCACTAATTGTTTGGTAGTGATTATTTCCTGCTGACATCGTGTATTTTTAATGAAAAATGAAAAAATTCTAGAGATTCTCAGTGTTGATTTTTCTGGTTATGCTCACTAGTATTGAATGGCAAAGTTGGTAAATATTCTACTGGATTGGATATTTACCTCTTTTGGTGTGAGGCGATCGCAGATCAGGGATAGACTAAATAAACTGGCATGAAATGTAAAAGCCAATCAAAACTTTAAATCTTAAGCTTTTCACTGCTTTCCCTGAATAGTAGTGATTATCATCATTTGCATGTAGTTAAATTGTATTACGAGTACTACAAAAGGTCAATAAGTAATCATCTTTTATCAAAGCGGCTGACTGTGAAGCTACAATTCAGTACTTCAGGTAATATTTAGTATAAGTTAGGTAGTGTTATTACTGCTAAGGATGTAGCTTTAATTTATATGAGAATCAATAACACTAAGGATGGCACAGTGAAGCAGGATTTTGTATAACAAGTTATCATGAAGTTAGCAGGAAATATTTCTGTAGGTTTGCGTATAATCAATCCGTAGATATATGACCGACTGACTAAAATAAAGTTCTTGTACCTGCCTACCAGTTCGATACAAGTGTCTAAATTAGCCACAGCACAATATAAGCCAGCCTCAAAAGTTAGCTCTAGCCTGTTCTGGTTATGGATATTTTGCCTGTTTGTACAAGAATGAACAGAAATTTCAATGGCATCCCTGGAGAAGAAATGTATCTTACAAATTTACTAATAAGTGAGGAAAACAAGCAATACTCTCAGCAGCCTTTAGTTTTGGCTGTTGAGGATCATGATGACAGTCTATTGCTTATTAGTTATACGCTTGAGTCACTTGGCTGTAGATACATATGCCAAAAAGACAGTTTTGCAACTGTACTGGTGGCAAAAGAGTACCAACCTGATCTAATTATGTTGGATATTTTACTACCAGGCCTAAATGGGCTTGAGGTTGTACGTCAGCTTAAAGAACAACCTTTAACTAAACATATTCCCGTAGTGGCTGTCACAGCTTTAGCTGGTCAAAAAGATAAACAAACAATTATGAGTGCAGGTTTTGATGATTACATCTGCAAACCATACTTGATTGAGGAATTAGAAGCAGTAATAAATAAAATCTTGTGTGATAAATTTGATTTACATTCAGCTTATCAACTATGTTCAGACTAGAGAGTCTGTTTCTGGTTTATGTTATTAATTTATGGCAGCTAGTCATTTTAAGCTACGATATTCCCAAGGATTGACAAATTTAGGATCTCCCCAAATCCCTAATTTTTGTTGTTGGGCTTTAGCCTCAGCTTGCTGCACTATCTCTTTGCTAGGACATCTGTTTAAATAAGGACGGTAGACTTTAGCTAAACCTTCCTGTATTAATATTTGTTGTACAAGAGTACCATCTTTCAGCCGTACCTCAGCAACCTTACGCCCATAACGATCGCTATCAGTAATATTTAAGGTAACGCGATCGCCTGCTTGTTTCACCAATTCTTGCACCCGTGCTTGTGCTTTCTCACCCCAACTAAATTGATCGCGATCTCTAGAGCGTTTACTTTGCTTCTCTTTATTAGTATGAGCAATTTCTGGTGCATCTACACAAGCAAACCGGACAGTAACCTTATTCCCCTCATTATCCTTAACAACTAGAGTATCACCGTCACTAACTCGTTCTACCAAATCCCCAGTCGCACCAAAAAAGCGCTCACAACCCATCAAACATAATAAAATCATTCCTACACTGACGGAAATCAGTAATTTTTTAATCAAGCTATTCATTTCATCCTTATGTCATTATTCAGTGCTGAGTAGAGAGTGCTGAGTTATGAGTAGAGAGTAGAGAGTACTGAGTTATAAATCTCCCTCATCCTCCTCATCTCCCTCATCTCCCAATACGGTTCGGTTAAAGGGGAAAGGCGAAGGGGAAAAGGGAAGAAAAAACCTTTAACCCTTACCCTTTAACCTTTTCCCTAAACCAATTATTAGTTCAAAATGCTTATCCGAACCGTATTGCCTCATCTCCCTCATCTCCCTTTTAACGTTCCACTTCAGCCACTTCCTTGGGAACTCCAGCCGTTAACACCTCATGTCCTGTAGGTGTTACCAATACATCATCTTCAATGCGAATACCAATCCCCACCCAACGCGGGTCTGTTGCTGGTTGGTCTTCTGCTAACTTTGTATCTGGGACAATATACAATCCAGGTTCTACTGTTAAAACTTGCCCTGGTTGTAAAATCTGCGGTTTATCCTCACCGTGTTGATAAACGCCTACATCATGCACATCCAAACCTAGCCAGTGACTAGTACGGTGCATATAGTAAGGCTTATATTTTTCTTCCTCAATTATCTTATCTACTTCACCCTGGAGAATACCTAGTTCTACTAAACCTTCTGTGATAACGCGCACGGCTGTATCATGTACAGCTTTAAAGGTGTTACCTGGTTTTACTTGAGCGATCGCTTGTTTTTGCGCTTCAAGTACAATTTCATATAGTGTTTTCTGTTCTGGCGTAAACTTACCACTGACTGGAAATGTGCGGGTAATATCTGAGTTGTAATAATCGTAGGCACAACCAGCATCAATTAGTAGTAAATCTCCATCCTGCATCTTTCGGGTATTTTCGATGTAGTGGAGAACGCAAGCATTCGCACCAGAAGCCACAATTGAGGGATAAGCAGGCCCCATTGCACCCCGCAGCCGGAATATATGTTCAATTTCCGCCTGCACTTCGTACTCAAAACGTCCTGGTGCGGCGAACTGCATGGCGCGGTTGTGTGCTTCGGTGGCGATCGCTGCTGCTTGACGCATGTGTGCTAACTCTGATTCACTTTTAATTAGCCTCATGCCATGTAGGATGGTGCTGGTATCTTCTATGGCTATTGGCCCCGTTCCGCGTCTGGGATATGTTCGCAGCAGTTTTTGATAATGGCTGAGAATAGTATCGTTAAAATTGCGATCGCGTCCTAAATGGTAATAAAGGCGATCGGCTTTTTCTAGATACTGGGGTAATTTTTCATCTAATTCAGATATGGGGTAAGCTTCATCTGCACCGTAAATTTCTTTAGCTGCATCTACCCCACAGACATAACCACTCCAAACCTCTTTTTCCCGATCCTTGGGTTGGACAAACAATATAAACCGATGTTCTTGATGATGTGGTGCTAACACAGCCACAGCTTGCGGTTCGTTAAAACCAGTCAAATAGAAAAAGTCGCTGTCTTGACGATAAGCATATTCCACATCATTGTGCATCACTGCCATTGGCGCACTACGAAAAATGGCTGTTCCATTCCCGATTTTTGCCATTAATTGCTCACGACGCTGCCGATATTCTGTCTGCATAAGTATTCTTTTAATTTTATCGTATTATTTTACACTTTTTGACAATAATGAATCGTCATTTCACCATCTTTCAATAGCAGATATTTTAAGTATTTTAGCAAGAATAAATTGAAGAATGACCAGGGTAATTTCACAAGTATTAGATTAACTCTTAATTAGTCAAGAAATATTGATGTACATTTCCCTAATAAGTAAATCACGATTTTTCACAGCAAAAATCATTTACAGCAGTTTGCAAGTAAATGAGATACAAAAAGCAAGATATTTAGCTTTCAAAAGTTGAAAACTTCTGCCGCAAAACCCATAGCCTTGTGCTGCAAGCAGAATATCACTACTGTATATAGCAATTCCCAAGCACATGAAATACCCCCACCCGCGCTATCGCGCACCCTCACGCCACTTGCTACAACGGGGGGAATCCCACGCCAGTTTGCTCAAGTCGGGAAACCCGCCCACGCAACTGGCTCCACAACGCAGTGGCTCCCCTTGCCAAGGGCAGGGGTGATTTTGTACCTAACCAGAATAGGAAACGCTATATTATGGACTTGTCTGTTCTTGGAAAACATTTTTATTAATAAATAATAGGAAAATTTATTCTAATTGTCTTGGCAAATTGACATATGAATAAACAGAAAAATATTTTTATGATTGTTCATTCTAATCTTGTGTTTTTCTAAAAAATCACTAAAATAAGCTCAAAACAAATATATGCAAATCTTGATATTTTTAGAAAAATCAAAGTGATAAAAGCCTAATATTCTAATTTAGAAAATGTTATTAACTAACAGAAGCAGAGGATTGATATAAGCTAAAACTTTGAAGAGAAGAAGTTTAAGAAAATCATCATGCCAGACACAAACAGCCAGTCCAGAACAGACGCATTTGGTTTATCTTTGCAAAAAACAAACTCTTTATTATCATCTCTTTCAACGGAACTTTCCACCCCAAGCTTTACTACTAATACTAGTAGTAGTTATTCATCAATCACCTCTGATTTACCAATACAAATTCCTGGAGTAAGTCAGAATCCTAATCCTAATCCTTACTTAACCAGCGCCGCAATTTCACCTGATTTTAACGGCGATGGTAAAGCAGATAAAGTTTGGGTAAATACTCAAACAGGTGAAATTAGAATTAGGTTAATGGATGGAGCAAACACTTTAGAAGAAGCTTCTCTAGGACAGTATGACCTCAACAGTTGGTCTTATAAAATTGCTGACTTTAACAGTGATGGTAAGACAGACTTCCTGTTGCGGAATAACAACACAGGTGAAAATGATATTGCCTTAATGGATGGAACTAAAGTTTCTAGCTTTGTGAAGTTAGATACAGTTGATCCAGGTTGGACTCCCAGCATTGGCGATTTTAATGGCGATCGCAAGACTGATATTTTCTGGCATAATGCCAGCACTGGTCAAAATGCTATATGGACAATGGATGGTACAACCGTTGTTAGCGCTAACGTTTTAGATACTACAGATGCCGCCTTCACTCCTACCATCGTTGATTTCGATGGAAACGGTAAGAGTGATGTTTTCTGGAGAAATACAACCACTGGTGAAAATAAGGCTTGGTTCATGGATGGCGCACAAGCCACTGAGTATGATCTCCAATCACAAGACGCTGCTTGGACTTACACCCTTGGCGATTTCAACGGTGATTTCAAAACAGATATTCTCTGGCGCAATGCTAGCACCGGTGAGAACAAGATTTGGACAATGAATGGTATCCTCACCAGCGAAAGTACATTAAATAATCAGGGTTCTGATTGGACTGCCAACATCGGCGACTTCAACGGTGACGGCAAGACCGATATCCTCTGGCACAATACTACAAGTGGTGCGAATACTGCTTGGTTGATGGATGGAGGCAACGTTAGCAGTGAAGCCTTCCTCGCCAGCAATGGTGCAGCTTCTACTCCAAACCTTGGCGATTACAACGGTGATGGTAAGACTGATATTTACTGGCGTGATCAGACAACTGGTACAGACACTCTCTGGACTATGGATGGAACAAGAGCCAGCGAAACTCAGATTGCCAATCCTCTGACTCCAGAGTGGTACACTGCTTAGAAAGTAGGGAGTAGGGAGTAGGGAGTGGGGAGTGGGAAGACAAGGGGGATAATATTCCCCATCCTCCATCCCTAACTTCTCATCCCTAGCCCTAGTCTTAAATCAAAACTTATAACTTAAAACTTGAATCGTACTACTATCAGGCAAATTGCCAGAAGTAATATTAATACTGTCATTATTACTACGACGCACAGTTACGCCCTGCATTAAAGACAGAAATTCGTCTAGCGGGGCGATGTCGCAAGCGGCAGGATCAGCAGCTTGTGTGCGGTAATGGGTGGGAACTATAAGTTTGGGATTTAATATCTCAATGGCTTGCTTGGCCTCTTGAGCATTGTAAGCTTTATCGCTACCACCTACGGGGATGAATAAGACATCAGGTCGCCCCATGAGGATTTTTTGCTCAATAGAAATAGGTGCAGCCGCCCCACCCAAATGGAGGATGTTCACCCCGCCTTGTGTCCATTTCCAAGCCGTATTCATGCCAAACCGTTTGCCACCCTTGCGATCGTGGGCGATCGCAATTCCTTGAAGTTTTATACCTTTAAATTCATAAACTCCGGGTTCATAGACAAGTCGAGGATTACTTGGTAATCCTTCAACTGCCCCTTCATCTAACAATTGACTACTAATTAATACTAAATCTGCTGTAACTTTTGGTGGACGGTAACGCGCTGTACAGCCAATTGTGCGGAAGGGATTGACAAGAATCCTCGCCCCACCACCAGTAAATAGGAAACTGGTATGACCCAACCATTGCACCCCTAAACCGCTAGATTGGGCATCAGCCGGGAGATGGGAACCAAGGTTAGAGACAAAAGCTGTGGCTAATCCCGCCCCAGCATAGCCTAGCAACTGTCGTCTTTTCATTAACTAATCTCGTAACTCTGTAACTGTTGGAGAAAATTTCGCAGTAACTGCTTTCCTGAAGATGTGAGAACACTCTCTGGATGAAATTGGACTCCTTGAATGTGCGGATAGTTCCGGTGTCTCACTCCCATAATCGTACCATCATCCACCCAAGCAGTAATTTCTAACACTTCGGGACAGGTCTGGCGGTCAATTACTAGACTGTGATATCTGGTGGCAATCATTGGATTTTCTAATCCTTGAAACACCCCGACCCCAGTATGAGTTACCTGAGAAGTTTTGCCGTGCATTAACTCTGGAGCAGAGACAATATTACCACCAAACACCTGACCAATACTCTGGTGTCCTAAACATACGCCTAGAATTGGTAAGTTAGTGCCGAGTTGGGCAATTAATTTTAAAGATATGCCTGCATCCTCTGGACGACCAGGCCCAGGAGAAATGACGATCGCATCAGGATTTAGCGCCTGAATTTCCTCCAGCGTTATCTTATCGTTGCGAAAAACTCGTATATCCGATGCTATGGGAAACTCAGATGCCAGTTCCCCCAAATACTGCACCAGATTGTATGTAAAGCTGTCGTAATTATCAATAACTATAATCACCGCTTTTAGCTCCAGGTTACTATGCTCACCATGTTTAGTTTTCACTAGATTTGCATCTGTGTAAACGCTATCTGAGAAAAAGTAAACCAGGAGCCTAAAATTAAAATCTAGTAATTTTTACTCAGTATTGAAAGCCACCAGAAGATAGATTGATGTGAATATCTATCGCTAGGAGATGGTATAAGGCGGGATACGAAGGGCAGGATTAAGGAAGAGTTTTCTCATCGTTAACTTTTCTACACATATACTCCATCTTTCCCAGTCTTTTTACTGAGATTGTAAATCAATGTGAAGAAAAAAGCGATCGCAGTGCATTTACTAACTTCCTTAGTCCCCTAAAAATTAAAAAATATAAAATATGACCTTTACTACAGAACGTCGTAAATCCAACACCTTTTATGTCATTTTGATTGCGGGTGCTGCTGCTTTAGGTGGCTTTTTGTTTGGTTTTGATACCGCAGTGATCAACGGTGCAGTTGCGGCTTTATCCAAAACTTTTAATGCTAATAGTGTGCTGACTGGACTTGCTGTATCGCTGGCATTGTTAGGCTCTGCCATAGGAGCTTTTTATGCCGGGAAGATTGCCGATAGATATGGTCGAGTTAAGGCAATGCTAGTAGCTTCGGTGTTGTTTACTATCAGTGGCATTGGCTCTGGAATTGCCTTTACTATTTGGGACTTTATCTTTTGGCGACTATTAGGTGGGTTGGCGGTTGGTGCTGCTAGTGTGATTGCCCCAGCTTACATTGCCGAGTGTTCTCCGAGCAATTTACGCGGTAGGTTGGGATCTCTGCAACAACTAGCGATCGTTGTAGGAATTTTTATTTCCCTGCTTTGCGATTACTTTATTGCTGTGACAGCAGGTTCGGCGGAAGCACCATTTTTATTTGGCATTGCTGCTTGGCGGTGGATGTTTTGGACAGAAATTCCCCCAGCTGTACTGTATGGAATGGCCGCTTTAATGATTCCCGAATCTCCCCGCTACCTAGTTGCTCAAGGACGAGAACCAGAAGCAGCTAACGTTCTCTCTAAGATTCTTGGAGGTAACGTCATGGCAAAAATTGCCGAAATTCGCCAAACGGTAATGCGGGAACGTCAGCCTAAATTTTCTGACCTTTTAAGCAGAAGTGGCGGACTTCTGCCAATTGTTTGGGTGGGTATTGGTATATCTCTACTTCAGCAATTCGTTGGTATTAATGTCATTTTCTACTACAGCAGCGTTTTGTGGCGTGCAGTGGGCTTTTCAGAAAAGGATTCCCTAACAATTACAGTGATTACAGGGGGTGTAAATATTCTTACTACATTAATTGCGATCGCCTTTGTCGATAAATTTGGTCGCAAACCCCTGTTGATTTTAGGGTCAATAGGGATGACGTTGACCTTGGGAACAATGGCTTCTATGTTTAGCAGAGCTTCTGTTGATGCTGCTGGCAATCCTAGCCTAACCGGAAATGCAGGTATTTTCGCGCTGATTGCCGCCAACCTTTATGTATTTTGCTTCGGTTTCTCCTGGGGGCCAGTCACCTGGGTACTGTTAGGAGAAATGTTTAATAACCAGATTCGCGCTGCTGCACTTTCTGTTGCGGCTGCTATGCAATGGATAGCGAATTTTCTTGTTTCCACAACATTCCCTCCCATACTACAATATTTTGGCTTGGGTGCTGCCTACGGAATATATACAATTGCGGCGGCTATCTCACTCTTTTTCGTTCTTTTCTTTATTAGAGAAACCAAAGGTATTGAATTAGAGGATATGTAACCCCTAGTACGTAATACTCTACGGGGTCGCGCTAACGCTTGCGTGTCACAAAAAGAACTAGCTGCTTTAGGTTGACAATATAACTGTCAACCTTTAACAGCCTACAAGATATGATAAATATGTATAACTTAGATGTGTAACCACTTCTGTCTGTTAGTAAAAGTTGTACTTTTTGCTTTTTGTTAATTTTTACATTGTCATCTGCAACATAATCTATAGTTGTGATTAGGTTAATTAACCATAAATTAATTTTTGGTAAAGAAATTGCTAATTGACAAAAACGAAGTAGTTAAATGTCTTAGTATATTGATCTACCTTGGCTCAGATTTTGGCAAAACTGTTGTCCAAAACTGAATATACTTTCCTCATTAATTTATGTAAACAGGATAATTATATTTAATGCGTAGCGATAAAGAAATAACAACTTTTCAATTAGGTAAATTAACTTTACAAGACCAGCAATTTGAAAATACTGGCATAGTGTTAAATCTACCTAATATTCTTAATTTTAAGAGTAGTATTAATATTGCAAATGAAGAAGTTTCTAGTCAGAAACAGATAAGGCAGATTCTTTCAGGAATGGGCTTATTTAGTCTTCATGAAGACGATTGGGGCATTTTGATAGATTGTTTTAATAGTAATCTATCAGATTTAAAAAATGTTGCCGAAAAGATTATAGATACTTATGACGGCAATATCTCTGTCTTTCTAGAGTATCAACAGTTTTCTTAAAAGATTTTCTATAAATTATTAAATGCTTTTAAGCTCTATCAAAAGAATTTAGCATCTTCCCTTTTTTTAAGCTACAGGTACACAACTATGAAAGTAGTTGATGAATCTGGTATTACCTTTCTCTAACTCTCCCCTTTCTTAAGGCTACGGTGTACATACATCTCTATGTTGTAGGAGGATCAAAACGTTGTGGGAGTAGGTTGTCAGACTTGTGTGTACACCGTAGCTTTCTTAAGGGGAGGGAATTTAATTCTTCTATTTCCACACTTTGCAATGGGGAATGAAGGCAGTAAAACCCAAGTGTATGACAATTTGTGTGTACACCGTAGCTTTTTTAAAGGAATTTAGGGGGGTCAATTTGTGCGAGAAATCAGCTATTAGTTAACGTTAGCCTAAATTTCTGCGCCGGGTTTTGCTTCTGCACCCATTGGGGAAACGTAATCGCGGAAAAGAGTGATTTGCTGCTGAAATTCTAAACCTTTGATTCTTTCAAACAGTCGTTGAGATTCCGCAGAAAGTTTGTAGTCAGCAGGGAAAGAAACGATAGTGCCTTCATCCATACCTTGAGATAAACGATACCAGAATAGCAGCTTAGTGGTATCGCCAATTGAGCCATATTCACGGGTCAGTTGAGTATCTACATTGTTAATCAAGTCGCGTTGTAGTTGCAATTGCGCTTCGTGGTCTAATTCTTTGACTTGATTGAATAAACCTTCGGCAATTTCGGGAGAAACAGTACTAGCACCTGGAGCGGCTGGTGTAATGGAATGTCCCATTTCTTTGTAGACAAACCAGAACAAAGCTAGCTGTTCGTCTGCATCCAAATTCTGCCATGATTGGACGTATTCACGAATCGTTTGGTCACCTGTTTGTGTAAAAGTCATAATGATTGCGGTTGCTATTAATCAATGTCACTAGCAACCGTAACAAAGAGGCAATAGGTGTTTAACCCTACCCAAGACATAAGTAGCTCAACCGAAAAGAGGAATATAGGTAGGACTTACGCATGAAAACGAAGCATCAGGGTTTAGCCAAGGGTATAGAGGTACAAACCATAGATAACCTCAGTGCATAAGTCCTCATAAGGTAAAGTTTGGTTAATAGGTGAGATAGCAGTAGATGCTAATTGAAAGCAGTGTTAACATGAGTAAAATTTTGACCAGTAGCAGAATAGATGGCACGTATAAAGACGGGACAAAAGATTCCTCTTGATAAACTTCAGACAACTCTATCAGAACTAGAGAAGCTAGAAGAAAAAGCCAAAGATGAGTTATCGTTGCGGGAAAGTATTTATTTTCTACGCGAGAAATTACAATCGGCTTTGCAGAAAGGTTACAGTTATACAGATTTATCAGAGATACTTGCAAAGCAGGAAATCAAGATTTCCGCAGCTACGCTTAAGCAATACTTGAATGAGGTTGATAAGCAAAAATCTAATCGTCAGCGAGGAGGAACGTCACTTAAAGTTAAACAGACTGAGTTAGTACCTGAAAATGTACCAGCAGCAACCGAAAATGTAAAAGTCGTGAAAACGGCTGATAGCAATCAAAAAGAGCAATCAGTAACACGAGAGAAAAAGCCATCTGGGAGAGCAGGTAGAAGCACTAGGCGACGAACTACCAGTGAATCTCAACCAAAGGATGATATTGTAAATGAATTTAATCAATACTAGGTCTAAAAATAGAGAGGTGCAAATATGCCAAGAATCCATTTGATAGACGGAGAAAAGGGAGGAGTAGGAAAGTCTCTAGTAGCTAGAACAATGATTCAGTATTGTCTAGATAAGAATATGCCGTTTGTACCTGTAGAAACAGATAGGTCAAATCCAGATGTAGCTGGGGTGTACAAAGGGATATGTCAGTATGCAGTGTTTACAGAGGAAGAAAGACACGCTGATAAGGCAGATAAGATATTTGAAATAGCAATGAATAAGACAGTAATTGCTAATTTAGCCGCACAATCTCATAGAGCGGTTAAGGGATGGATTGAGAAAAACCATTTAATTGAACTGGGAGAAGCTCAAGGAGTAGATTTTTGTAAATGGTTTGTATCAACAGGAGGATATGACAGTCTAAATCTATTTAAGCAGTCTGTAAGTGCTTATGAGGGAAAAATTCCTCATGTGTTGGTGAGAAATTTAGGTTTATGCGATGACTGGGAACACGTAAACTCAGATGCCACAATACAAGAAATAGTAAAAAAATATAATATTAAGGCAATAGATTTTCCAAAACTGGCGTATAAAGAAAGAAATATAATAGACCAGCACAGATTATCTTTTGCGGATGCAAGAGAGTATAAGGAATTTGGGATTATTAGTAAACAGCGAGTAATCAATTTTCTTAAGCTTGCGTATTCGGCTTTTGAAAACGTTGGTATTTGGTATGAAGAAGTTAAGTGATGTAGAAGGTATAGCAGAAGGCAGAAGGCAGGAGGCAGGAGGGAAAGTCTTACTACTTCTAGCATTCAGGCTTTGGAAATGTCCTAACGTATCTGACTACGGCTATAATACCAATTTTATATTTTGGATTTTGAATTAAACAGCTTTGACTAACTCCTCTGTTAGTACAGAGGAGATTTTTTTTTAGAGATTTTTATGATGCTTTTACTAAATATGATTTTTCTTGCGTTGAACTAGCCACAAGCCAAGAAAAGCGATCGCAACTCCAGCGATAATAAAGCAGGGAACATAACCATAATTATCTACAACTCTGCCAAACACCGCCGCACCAATTCCTTGACCAATAAATAAATTAAAGGCAAACAAGGAAACCGCAGTACCTCTAGCTTCTGGTGCTAATTCTGTGGCTTGGGTTTGCAGTGTGCTGTGCATCATATAAAAACCTAACCCCATCAACACACTCAAGGGAATGAAAAATCCCCAGTTGGGTAAAAGCGCAATTCCTAAAAAGCAGATAGACATTAAAATTCCGCCTACACCCATCAAACCAATTTCCCCCAAGCGCCTTACTAGCCACTGCACACAACGGCTGTAAATTAATCCCCCAATACCAAAGCCACTCAACATAAAACCAATGGCCACATAGGGTAAATCATATCTGTCGCGGAGGAATGCGCCAACATAAGCAAATGCTCCAAACAAACAAAAACCCTCCACAAATACCCCAATAATCACAGTCTGCGCTACAGGTTTAGTCAATAGTTGATAGTAAGGTTTAAATGTGTTCCAACCTAGCCGAGTTTGCGAATGTTTTTCCTTCAAGTGGCGTGTTCCTCGCCATAGGATACCTGCAATTACTAGAGAAACCACCCCGAAAACTAGAAAAATATCGCGCCAACTGAGATATTCCCCAAAAATTCCCCCTAAACTACCACCAAGAATTTGTCCTAGTACCAGCGCACTCAAGTACTTACCAATGGCTGTTTGCCGTTCTGCATAGGGGAAATTATCACCGATGTAAGCTAGAGTCACAGGGATAATTCCCGCCGCAAACATCCCTGTTAAGAACCGCAGTAAGGTAAGTAAGACAATATTAGAGACAAAAGCACATAAAGCCGTTCCTACAGCAAAAGCTGCGAGTGCTGCTGTAATTACCTTGAGTTTACCGATGCGATCGCCCAATGGCCCATACACCAATTGAAACAAACCATAAGGAATGGTGTACGCCGAAACAATCACAGCCGCACTCCCCACTCCCACCCCAAATTCTTCAGCAATAATGTGTAGCAAAGGATCAATCACCCGTACATCAGCAATTACCATAAAAGCTGCTGCACCCAGCAATCCTAATGAAACAGATGGTTTAGTCATTAGTCATTAGTCATTAGTCAACAGGAAGGGAAAAGGTAAGGAGTAAAGGATTTAATTTTTCCCTTTCCCCTTTCCCCTTCCCCACTCCCTACTCCCCTTTCTCTCATCTCTGTACGGTATTTGCTGATTGATTAAACAAAAGATTACGGGATTTCTCGATATCTAATGCTTGGTTTTTAAAGGCTTCTGCTTTCTCATAGGCGCGAATTACAGCTGGGCGTGCTTTAATGGCTTCAAACCAGCGCTTGAGGTTGGGGAAGTCTTCTAGGTTTTGGTTTTGGCTTTCATGTGGCACTATCCAAGGATAGGCGGCGATATCGGCAATGGAATAATGACCTGCTACAAATTCTCTGTCTGCAAGTCGTTTATTTAATACTGCATATAAACGTGCTGTTTCGTTGACGTAGCGGTTAATGGCGTACTCAATCTTTTCTGGCGCATATCTATTGAAGTGATGGTTTTGTCCAGCCATTGGCCCTAGTCCAGCCATTTGCCAGAATAGCCATTGTAAAACTTCTGTGCGAGTGCGCAAATTCTCAGACATTAACTTTCCGGTTTTTTCTGCCAAATAAAGCAAAATAGCCCCAGACTCAAACACAGAAATCGGTTCGCCCCCATCTGGTGGTTCATGGTCAACAATTGCAGGGATACGATTATTGGGGGAAATTTTGAGAAACTCTGGCTGGAATTGGTCGCCAGCACCAATATTTATCGGGATGATGTTGTAAGGTAAACCGACTTCTTCTAAAAAAATAGTAATTTTGTGACCGTTGGGAGTTGTCCAGTAATAAAGGTCAATCATAGTTACTCTCCGATTGTGTGTGTTTTTGCACCTAAATTTTGCCTTGTTCTACTCCTGACTATTGCTTTGTCAGGCTGTTATCTTTGATCAGAAAATTATGAGCAAATGAGAACTCAACGATGAGACTGCATTACAACAAAACTGTGAGCTATTTGTTCATGCCTTTAGGCTTATTAAATCTAGTTTTGGGTAGCATTCTCCTGGTAAGAGGTCAATTTACCTTTAGCATCATCATTGGCGCAATTATCATTTTGCTAGGCTGGGGATATTGGCATAAACCTTATGTGACGATTCAACCGAACCAGTTCATTATTCATACTCCTTTAGGATGGCCACAACGCATCTACAGTTTCAATGCTCCTGAAGACGTAAAAATCGTTCATAAAAAGATATTGCTCAAACAAGACGGCGAATGGAAACGCTTACCTGTCTCCAAATTAATTATGCAGGCTGAGGATTGGTTAGCCTTGCAGAGAAGATTTGGGGAGGTTGGGGAGTAGGGAGTATGGAGTAGGGGGAGATGAGGGAGATGAGGGAGAAAAATGTTTTTGGTTACTCAACAAATAATTCATTTTTCTTCCCCCACTCCCCCGACTCCCTCATCTTCTAAAACTTTTCAATCCAAGGACGCAGTTCTATTTCCCATGTCCAAGCACTGCGGGGTTGACGGAGGATGTTGAGGTAGGTTTGAGCGATCGCATCTGGATCTAGGGTACTATCAGGGTTGTCTGCTGGGTCAAGGCGAGATGTAGAGCGAATCGCGCGATCTATAACAAAGTGGGCTACGTGAATATTCTGGGGTGCAAGTTCTCTGGCAATGCTCTGAGCTAAACCACGTAGGGCAAATTTACCCATTGCAAAGGGTGCTGAGTGGGGATATCCTTTGACGCTGGCTGAGGCTCCAGTAAAGAAGATAGCGCCACTGCCTTGTTGTAACATTCTTTTGGCGGCCTCTTGGGCTACTAGAAAGCCTCCATAAGCAGAAACTTCTAAGGTTTTCGCTACATCACCAGGGTCTAGCTCAATCAACGGCCCCCGCACTCGCCAACTAGGGTTGTATACAACAACGTTGGGAGAACCTAATTTATTGTCAACGTCAATAAATAACTGCTTGACTTCATCTGGTTTAGTAGTGTCGGTAGCAAAACTCACTGCTCCAATTTCATTACTTAACTGTGCAAGTTTATCTATTTGCCGAGCAGCTAAAGCTACTTTAAATCCTTCTTGAGCAAACAAGCGAGCTATTGAGGCACTAAGCCCAGTACCCGCTCCTACTATCAGGGCTGTTGTTGGCATAAGTAGCATTTTCCTTGATTATGATTAATTTTTAGCCAGCATATATGCCTCAGATAGCATTTGCTTTTACTCTGTGTCTGTATTGGTCAGGACTTATACAGATTTTGAGTTTATATTTTATATTAAGAATTTTTACTAATCAAATCGCTAGAATACTTCAAGTAAAACATAATTTGATGATATCAAAATTGCTCTTAACCTCAATAATAACCATTACAATTTAGTATTACGTCATCCTACTTTAGTAGGATGTCAAAGTATATACTTTGAGATAGTTGAAGATAGTGGCTAAATATTGTTACTTTGCTAAGTGAAAAATTAGTCTTTATGCCCATCTATCAGTTAAAGCTTAATCTTATTAATGTGCTAAATAACGTCTCAAAGTTTATAAGTATATTTGTTACTTTACTAGGTTGTGCTGTACTGTTAGGCTGGTACTTTGATATTACAGTTCTTAAAAGCATCTCTCAAGCGTGGGCAACGATGAAACCTAACACTGCGTTAGGTTTTATTTTGTCTGGTTTATCATTAAATTTCCTTCATTCAACGAAAAAAAATCAGCGTCGAATAGCTCAGATATTGGCTATAGCGATCGCACTATTAGGCTTACTTACCCTTAGTCAATATTTATTTGGCTGGAATTGGGGAATTGATCAACTGCTATTTTCCCATCAACTAAAAGTTATCAGCCAAAGTGGGTCAAATACCCCTAATTACCCTGGTCGAATATCACCAGTATCAGCACTCAATTTTAGCTTAATTGGTTGTGCATTATGGCTCTGTGCTTCTAGAAGTACTCGTTATCGGCAAATACAATTATTGACATTTGTAACTAGTTTAACATCCCTACAGGTCGTGATTGGCTATATTTACGGAGTCAAACTGTTATTGGGGTTGTCATCTTTGACGCACACTGCAATTCACACAGGTATAACTTTTTTCCTACTCTCGGTTGGTGTCTTACTGGTAGCCCCGTCCGAGGGTTTTATGGGTTTAGTCATCAGTGATAGTGTAGGCGGAATGACGGCGAGAATGCTACTGCCAGCTGCGATCGCTATTCCTTTTTGCTTAGGATACTTGGCATTAGTTGGCGTGAAAATGGCATGGTTCGATTATGCCTTTGGCTTGAGTCTCCATGTAACTGGTAATGTCGCCGCTTTTATTGGCTTAATTTGGTACTATGCTAAAGGATTAGATAGCTTAGAGATCAAGCGGAAAAAAATAGAGGAAGCATTGAGAATTGCTTATGCCTCAGAAGCTTTACATCAGAGTGAAACTAGATTTCGGCGAGCGATATTTGATGCACCTTTGCCAATGATGTTGCACGCCGAAGATGGAGAAGTCTTACTAATTAATCATGTTTGGACAGATATTACCGGATACAGTATCGACGAAATCAGGACAGTTGCAGATTGGACTCAAAAAGCTTATGGTGAGCATCGAGAACAGGTGCAATTAGAGATGAACCGCTTATATAGTCTTGATAAGCGAATTGCAGAAGGTGAATACACTATTAGAATTAGCACTGGTGAGACACGCATCTGGGATTTTTACTCTGCACCCTTGGGAAAATTACCCGACGGCAGAAGTCTCGTAATTAGTACAGCGTTTGATGTTACACAGCGCAAGCAAGCAGAAGCGCAATTGCGGCAAAATGCTTTTTATGATGGGCTGACAGGTTTAGCAAATCGCGCTCTGTTCATGGAACATCTACAACACGCCCTCCAGCAAACTAAACGGCAGAAGGATTATTTATTTGCTGTCTTGTTTCTGGATTTGGATCGATTTAAGGTGATTAACGATAGTCTGGGACACATTAAAGGAGATCAATTTTTAATTGCTGTTGCTCAAAGATTAGGAGTTTGTATTCGCGCTACAGATATAGCCGCACGGCTGGGGGGCGATGAGTTTACTATCCTACTAGAAAATATACAAGATGTCTCAGATGCAATCAGAGTAGCAGAGCGAATAAAACAAGAATTAAAATTACCCTTGAATTTGGATGGACAAGAAGTATTCACCAGTGCAAGTATTGGTATTGCCCTAAGTTCAACTGTCAACTACGACCATCCAGAACAGCTGCTCAGAGATGCTGATACGGCAATGTATCGAGCCAAAGCTTTGGGAAAATCGCGCTACGCCTTATTTAATAGAGATATGTATGCTAATGCTTTGATGCGGTTGCAGTTAGAGGCTGATTTGCGTCGAGCATTGGCACACCAAGAGTTTCTAGTTTATTATCAACCAATTGTTTCACTCGTTAGTGGCGATATTTTAGGTTTTGAAGCACTGCTACGCTGGCAACATCCAGAGCGTGGTTTACTTAATCCTAGAGATTTTGTTCCCTTAATGGAAGAAACTGGACTAATTGTCGAGATTGGTTACTGGGTGCTGTATGAAGCGTGTCGCCAGATGCAGGCTTGGCAAGTAAGCCATCCTCACAATTCATTAAGGAAAATAAGTGTTAATCTCTGCGCCAGACAATTTTCCCAGCCAAATTTGATCGAACAGATTCAGCAAATTTTAGACTCAACAGGTCTTGATTCTAGTGCTTTAGCCTTAGAAATTACCGAAGGTGTAATTGCTGAAAATAGTGATGAAGCAACTGCCACACTTATACAACTGCGAGAATTAGGTATTGAGATATTAATTGATGATTTTGGTACAGGTTATTCTTCTTTAGGTCGCCTTTCTAGTTTTCCAGTTAGTGTGTTAAAAATTGACCGTTCCTTCGTTGAACCAATGACTAGTGATAACCGAAATCTAGAAATTATCGAGATTATCATCGCGTTGGCACATAAACTAGGTATGACAGCGATCGCTGAAGGTGTAGAAACACAAGAACAAGTAACACTTTTAAGTAAGTTAGGTTGTGAGTCTGTTCAAGGCTACTTTTTCTCTCGTCCCTTACCTAGTTCAGAAGCAGGTGCGTTAATTAGTTAGTTGACTGTTGACTGTTGACTGTTGACTGTTGACTGTTGACTGTTGACTAATGACTAATGACTAATTAAGATAATTTTGTTAAAAATCCCAAAAGTTTTTTCGTTCTTGGTGTTAGAAGTGTACGGCGATAATTGTCGGCGGCTTTTTTAATGGCTTCTGCTTGAGTAGGATAAGGATGAATTACGTTACTTAACTTGCTTAAACCTACATTGTTAACAATTGCTGTGGTGACTTCGGAGATCATCTCTCCGGCGTGAGCGGCGACAATGGTAGCACCAAGGATTTTATCTGAGCCTTTCTTGTGGTGAATTTTGAGCAAACCTTCTTCTTGAGCATCTGCGATCGCTCTGTCTACACTACTAAAAGGTATCTTAATTGTCTCTACATCAATACCCAATTCTTTGGCTTGGCGTTCATACATTCCCACATGGGCAATTTCTGGGTCAGTATATGTTACCCAAGGCATTACTAAACTACTAAGTTTTGACCTTCCTAAGCCAAAGGGAGAAAATAGGGCATTTTTAATCACAATTCTGGCGGCTGCATCGGCTGCGTGGGTAAATTTCCAGTCCATGCAGATATCGCCTGCTGCGTAAATCTTGGGGTTTGTTGTTTGCAGGTAATCATTAACCTTTACACCCAAGCGCTGATCGTATTCTACCCCGACAGCTTCTAAATTCAATCCTTCCACATTAGGCGATCGGCCTGCACCAACTAATATTTCATCTACCGTCACAGAATCACGACACCCGTTAGCGCAAAAGTACAACCGTTTACCCTCTGTTACTGTGACTACTTCTTCTACCTTGGCATTTAATATCAAGCGAATCCCATCACGAATTAACGCCTGTTGGACTATTTGCGCCGCCTCAGCATCTTCTTTATTCAAGACATGGGAACCGCTATGAATCAGCACTACCTCACTTCCCAAACGCCGGAAGACTTGCGCCAATTCGCAACCAATAGGGCCGCCACCAATTACCGCTAACTTTTCCGGTTTTTGAATGAGAGAAAAAACCGTCTCATTAGTTAAATATCCCGCTTGTTCAATTCCCCTAATTGTAGGTTTTGCTGCCCTTGCGCCAGTAGCAATCACAGCCTTTTTAAATTTCAGCGTTTTACCAGCTACATCTACGGTGTTGCTGTTAGTAAATTTACCACTACCCAAGAAAACATCAATTCCCATTGATGCAAAGCGTTCAGCCGAGTCATGATGACTAATTCCTGCTCTCACCCGGCGCATCCTCGCCATAACTGCGGGAAAATCAATATTAATCTGCTTAGAAACGTTTACCCCCAAATTTTTGGCATTGCTAATTTCCCCAACCACTCGCGCAGAGCGAATAATAGTTTTAGAAGGTACACAACCTAAATTTAGGCAATCTCCACCCATGAGATATTTTTCAATCAAAGCCACCTTTAAACCCAAACCCAACCCCGCCGCACCAGCCGCCACAACTAAGCCAGCCGTTCCCGCGCCAATAACTACCAAATCATAAGTATCCGCAGGTTGAGGATTTACCCAATTAGACGGATGTACATAAGCAACCAATCTCTGATTATACTCATCCACAGGGCGAACAATGACTCTATCTAGTTCGGAGTTAGACATGAGAAATCCTCTTGGGTGTTTTAGGTGTCATAGTAATTAATAATTACGATTAGACAGAATCTAGCTTTAAAAGTTTAAAGATATTGTGGAATGTTAAACAATTGGTATTAAATATTAGGAAACGGATATTTTTACCATAATTTTTGTGTAATTTGTTACTAATAAAATCAATATATTTTCAGAAGTCTAACATAATTTGTGGATATTGATATTACATTTATTTTACATTTAACATTTCTAGTATCAAGGGTATTTCCTGATTTTCACTTTTCACTCCACCAAGATGAAATCATTTTTTCTAGCTACTAATATGTCACAATAAAAATCAAGTCAAGAAATAGCCATAAAGAACTCTATTTTCAATTAATCTAATTGTTTTTACATCTATGAGTAGACATATATACGACGTTATGATAGTTGGTGCTGGCCCTGTTGGTTTGGCTACAGCTATTGGCTTACGCAAGCGAGGTATTGAAAATATTATTGTACTAGACCAAACTCGCGCTTTTCGTCAAGTTGGGCAAGGTTTGGATCTTCTGCCTAATGGATTAAAATCACTCAAGTATTTAGATGATGATGCTTATGAAGCAGTAAAAAAAGCTAGTGTAACTTTTTCTATTTCTCAATCATCAAATACAGATCCAAAAAAAGCTGACACTTTACATAAATGGCATTATAGAAATTTGCAAGGTGAGATAATTCGCTCAATTTCTCTTGAATTTGATAATTGGTATCAAGAGTATGGTGAAGGTCGAGTATCAATTTCTTGGTACAATTTACAGACAGTTTTAAGAAGCTTATTTCCTGAAGATATGGTGAAAGCTAATCACCGTTGTATTCATCTTGCAGATGAGTTAGAGAATAGATGTGTGCGAATAGATTGTGTATCTGATGCAATATTAGAGATTAATCCTTATGCTCATTGGCAGGACGTTAATTCGGAAAAATCACAAGTGGATTCTCCGCAATCAGTTGGTAAATCTTTCCGAGCTAAAATACTTGTTGGCGCAGACGGCATTAACTCGACAATTCGCAAAATTATTTATAAAGATAGTCCTGATCAAGATTTTGCCAAACCAGAATATTCTGGGTTTGCAGCCATATTTTCTCAAGATACTATTGATGTCCAGAAAGAACTAGCCACGGAACTCGAAGATAAATTTTTGCAAGGCTCACCAATTACTACTGTTTGTCATGATGAAATGTCTAAAAATGCGGTTGGTGAGATGCAGGATACGAGGATATTATTATTCCACAGAGCTAATGGTAAATTTGGTTATGTTATACATTTACCTATGGCTTTGGAATCTATACAAAATCAGTATGGTAGTAATTTGCAAAAGTTAACTGTACAAGCACTTGAAAAAGCACAATTCCCTGATACGTTGAAGGAATTAGTACGTATATGTCCAGCTAGTAATATACAAAAGCGTCCATATTATATTCATCGTGTGACTAGTTCAGATACAAGTATTCAACCAACTTGGAGTGCTGGACGAGTTGTATTAGCTGGTGATGCAGCACATGGAATGCCGCCATTTATGGCTCAAGGTGCTAACCAAGGCTTAGAGGATGCGCTAGTTGTCTCTACATTAATTGCTAAAATTGCCAAAGATAATCACTGGGATAATAGACAGGCTGTAGAAACAGCTTTCCAAAAATATGAATCGCTACGTCGTCCATTAATGGCGTATGTGCAGCAGGCTACATTAAAAAGATTACCTTACTCTTCAGATGTAGACTGGCAAAATTATAGTCAAACGCTTTACAAACGTGACTTTAGCCAAATATTAGAGACTTTTGCTTAAGTTTGATCAAGCTGCTACAACCGATTTTTACTAGGTATAACAATCATCGCAAAATAAGGCACTTCATCTGGATCAACCTCATCTAAAGGTAAAATCCTCTGCTGTGCCATTGTTGCCCGCTCGATATACAATGCCCGTGATGCTAATCCCAATTGATGTAAGATATCTCGCACTTTGGAAAAATGCCTACCTAATTTCATAATGGCGGCTGCATCGGTGGTTAATAATTGGGTGGTGAGTTCTTCGGCGGGGAGAGGCGCAGGTAGAACGGTAAGAATATCGTTGTAGTAGGTGAAGGGAACACCCAAGGATACAGGACAGGCCATTAAGGAAGATACACCAGGGACGACTTCTGTTTGGTACTGTTCAGATAAGCGTGTGAATACATACATAAAGGAACCGTAAAAAAACGGGTCGCCTTCACACAACACTACTACATCCCGTCCGGCTGCGAGATGTTCGGCTATGGGTTCTACTTCCTTGTCGTAGATTTCTTTGGCTTTTTCTGGTTCTAAGGCACGGGGGAGGTGAAAGGAAACTTCGATTTGTTGATCTGTTAAATAAGGAGAGGCGATCGCTCGCGCTATACTCTGTTTATCTGTGGCTGATTGATAGGCAATCACAGGAACAGACTGTATCAGCCGTAATGCTTTAATAGTCAATAGTTCGGGGTCTCCTGGCCCGACACCAACCCCGTAGAGACGACCTTTATTCATGATTATTCTTCCTCCGTTGCCAGGGCGTTAACTGCGGCGGCGGCGATCGCACTTCCACCCCGCCGACCGTGTAAAGTCATAAATGGTACATTCCGGCTATCTGCTGCCAATGCTGCTTTTGATTCAGCCGCACCCACAAACCCCACAGGAAAGCCTAAGATTACCGCAGGTTTGGGGTATCCAGCATCTAACATTTCCAACAGGCGAAACAAAGCTGTAGGCGCATTACCAATGGCGACAACTGCACCTTGTAGGTATGGTTTCCACAATTCCAAAGCCGCCGCCGACCGGGTATTCCCCAACTTTTGCGCTAGTTCTGGTACTTGGGGTTCATTCAAGGTGCAAATAACTTCATTGTTTGCTGGTAAACGCCGCCTCGTCACCCCATTAGCTACCATGCGACAATCACATAAAATCGGTGCGCCTGCTTCTAGTGCAGCCCTTCCCGACTGCGCCAACATTGAGGAATATCCCAAATCTGTAACAATATCCGTCATCCCACAAGCATGGATGAGGCGAACAGCAACCTTAGCAATATCTGGCGGTAAGATATCTAGGTTTGCTTCCGACCGGATGATAGCAAAGGAATTACGGTAGATTTCATTGGCATCGCGGATATAATCAGACATGGGATTTGGGCGAGATAATAACTGTTTTAGTCGGGTAAGTCCAACTCGATGAGTGAATTTACCAAAGGATTCATCAGGATTTAATTGTTGGCTTTTATACAACTCAAGCATTCTTTCCATGAGTGTAGGCATTTCAGCAACAGTTATATCTTGATAAAGTTGATGACCAAATTTATTTTTGCTGTCACCTTCACCCACGTACACTTGATATCTTTCCTCATTCTCGTAATTAACGCCAAGTAACGTAATATCGCTGTTGTTGTGTTGGGCGCAGGATTTCTCACAACCGCTAAAGTGGATATTGATTGGACGTTCTAAGGTAATACGAGATTGTAAATAATCTGCTAATGCCAACGCATGACTTTTAGTATCAGTAGCAGCAGCAGCACAACCTTGGTTTCCCGAACAAGCTACCAATCCACTTTTAATATTCGTGGGTGAGAAATCTAATCCTAACCCAACAATTTGATTCTGAACATCAGTAAGCCACTGTTTGGGAATGTCTGTTAACAGCAAATTCTGCCAAGGTGTTAATCTGAGGTTTCCTTTGCCATATTTAGTAGATAAATCAGCTAAACCTCTTAACTGTTTAGTTTCTAAACGACCAAGGAGTAAGACAAGACCTATGTAATATAAGCCTGTTTGGCGTTGGGGATGAATGCCGATGTGGTGGTATGGGGGAGATGATGGAGATGGGGAAGATGGGGAGCAATTTAAGGAAATGGGTAAGCGTTCCTCGACTTGTTGGAGATAACTATTTAAACCTATAGTATTAATTACTTCTCGCAGCCGGGGCTTGCGTTTACTGTTAGTATCACTATGAGCTAAATAAACGTCAGCCAAGACTGTTAAGACTGGTAAGCATTCCTCTGGGGATAATAAAATTCTAGTGTCAACGGGTGGGTTTCCCTTTGCACCCATACTAAGACACAGGCGGAAGTAAACCCTACCATCTAGCAAAACAGCAGCAAAAGTGATATCGTTGGGGCGATCGCATACCGAAACTAACCCACCACCATCAAAACAGACGCTAAATTTTGCCGACAGTCCTGACAAAGCAGAATGTTCACTGATGTATTTGTCCCAGCTTGTAACGAAGGGACGGGTATCAATTAATTCTTGAGGATCAATACCAGTCGTAGGACTGGTCATAATATTCCTGATTTGGTCTACGCCTGTATTGCTAGAACCCAAGCCCAAATCTTGTAATTCTTGCAGAACTGAAGAATCTATCTTTTCTTGAATTTCCCGAATTTGGATATTGGCGCGATTTGTCACATCGATATAACTGCCACCGTACTGGTCTGCTATATCTGCGATCGCCTCACATTGTTTACTATTAATAATGCCACCTGGTATTCTCATCCGAGATAAAATCCCATCTTGGGCAGGTGTGGCATAAAATAAGCCAGGACAAGGTGTAAAAGCGGGCAACAAAACTAGAACTCCTTCCCCGTGCGACGCAGGGAGTGACTGTATACACTTGGAATTGGCATTCTGACTCGGAAAGTCAAAAGAAAATTTCTTTGGCCTTTACATTACAGTTGCGGCACAGCCCCGGAATCTCACCGGAGTTTCCCAACACCAAGCCTTAGTAATCTAGCATGAGTAGCTGGTCATAATATTGACTGCTTCATATTTTTCATTAACTTGATAATCTTTGTTAATTAGAATGAATATTATCCTGACACAAATCAAAAGTTTGTTATTGTTTTGTCTGGAAATCATCAAAAAAGAAGCACATTACCTTCTTCTAAACTCGATTAATTTGTGAGACTCAAACACATGGCCATTTATGAGCAAATTAGTAAGGGGTATGATTTAACTCGTCGTGCTGATCCTTATATAACTTCTCGATTAGCCCAACATTTACAAATCAAGCCTAATGATTTGTATTTAGATGTAGCTTGTGGCACAGGTAACTATACAGTCGCTTTAGCCGAGTTTGGCGGAGTTTGGCGAGGAATAGACCAATCCAGCCTCATGATTGATGCTGCAAAAAAGAAGAGTCATACTGTTGATTGGTTGGTTGCTACTGTGGAGAATTTACCTTACGCTAATCAATTTTTTTCTGGTGTAGTATGCACTTTAGCTATTCATCATTTTGCCGATCTAGTTTCAGCATTTCAAGAAATTCACAGGGTCTTGGCAAACGGTAAATTTGTGTTATTTACAGCTACACCAGAACAAATACAGAATTATTGGTTAATAGAGTATTTTCCTGAAGCCATAAGTCAAGCATCTCAGCAAATGCCAAGTTTATCATCTGTCAAATCCGCTTTAGAAGAGGTTAGTTTTAATTCTATACAAATTGAGCCTTACTCTATTCATCAAGACTTACAAGATTTATTTTTATATAGTGGAAAACATCGTCCTGAATTTTATTTAGATGCAAATATACGTGCTGGTATTTCTACTTTCTCTATGTTAGCTTCTGTAGATGAAATTACTCATGGATGCCAAAAATTAGCAACGGATATTAATTCAGGATTCATAAAAGAAGTAATACAGAAATATAAACATGATGAAGGTGATTATTTATTTATTATTGTAGATAAGAACCAATAACTCAAGTAGAACGGCGTGGAAAAAACAAACTATGCAAATAAAAGTGCAATAGGCTCAAACCTTCTTATACCATTTCACAAAAAATCTGATACAGATGCAAACGCCCAAACCTGTGCTACGTATTACTTTCTTAATTTTGAATTGGTATGACGCATAAATAACGAAGAATCAATGGTTGTAATAAAGGTGTAGGTGTTCAAAACCCCCGACTCTCGGATACGCCCAGCTTTGAGCGTAATAGGATCATTAAAAAGATACAGAAAATCAAATTTCTCAGGGACTAGACAAAAAGAAAATTTTCAGCTATATTAAGAAATATGTGAAAAACTAAGGCTCAGTAGCTCAGTTGGTTAGAGCACGGGACTCATAAGCCTGGGGTCGTCTGTTCAAGTCAGACCTGAGCCATTAAAAAAGTAACCTATGTAAAGGTTTCACCTTTCAATCACTAACAGTCTTGGTAGCTAAACATGTGTTTTAAGGCTCCAATGACTATGCAAAATAGTCAGAGGATTATTATGAAAGTTAGTATTGAAGTATTTAAAGGTTATCTTATCTTAGATTAAGATGTCCTAGAGGTTTATTTAATGGCGATCAGAAATACTTATCTTTGAGTCTAGCTGATACCTATGAAGGAAGAGTGGCGGCTGAGATCAAAGCAAGGCAGATAGAGTTAGCTATGATAGCTGGTTACTTTGGCCCTACCTTAGACAAATACAAAGTTGACTATTACCTTTCCACCCCTAAGAAACAAAGGGCATACAGTCTACTTGAGTTATGTATGGGAAAAGTATACTGTTTTTTCTCCCTGTTCTCTTGCCGGCACAGTTATGGAATATTTTTTAGTTGGAAGTCCCTTACTGGAAAACCTAAATTTTCCAACCACTCTCTTCTTTAAGTGTTTGCTTGATACTTGCTTGATTTATTTGAAAGATATCTAATTCAAATTAAATAATTATTAATATTAATAATTATTAACTTAATCCTGAATTTGCTGATCAACAAAATTGCTGAAACATAACATTTTTTGCTTAACCGAAAATCAGAAATTATACGGATATAAATTAAATTAAAAGTATCTAAAATAATAAGTTACTAAAGATATTGATTTATGTTTTGGGGTGCTGAATTATAACAATATTGTTTAACTAAAAAGTGAAATAGTTTTGGTGGCAACAAAGACTTATGAATTATATTTTTAACAAAAAATAATTCATGTGTAAAGCTATCATAGTGTTTTTAGTTTTTAGTTACTATATAAGTCAAATATTTTTTTGACTTATACATTCTGTTACAACTAACAACTTAATTAATTTGGGCTTTGTTAAGGCTGATTTTTCATAACACAAGTATCAAGTACCAACCACCCGGAACCGATGGTATCAAATAACGTACTTAACGAATTTAGAACTTGTACCCAACTCCAATATAACGGTCAGTTAAATATTACTAGTCCAAAAGGGCATCAATGGACTTTTTATTATCGGCTAGGTAGGATAGTTTGGGCTACAAGCGGAACTCATCCTTTTCGTCGTTGGCGCAGGCTGATGAATCAACATTGTCCTCAAATCGATGTTGAGAAAATGCAGCTACGTCAACAAGATATCTCAATGAATTATTGGGATTATCGTTTGTTGGAAATTCTGTATAAAAAACAGAAAATTCAACGAGAACAAGTTCATGCTGTTGTTGAAAACACCATAACTGAACTGTTGTTTGACCTAGCCCAGCAGAGTAATTTTATCTCTATTAGTTCCGATGCCTCTGGCACTACACTTCGTGTAGAACGCAATCAACAAGTTGTGCTGGAGACACCCATGAGTTTCACCAGCGCAGATGTATCGATGAAACAGATGCTAGACACTTGGAAATTGTGGTCAGAAGCTGGCTTGACCAATGTATTTCCAGACTTAGCACCGATAATTCGTAGACCAGAACAACTGCAAGAACATGTCAGTCCATCTGTTTACAAAAACTTCGTTACCCTAATTAATGGCAAATCTACACTGCGAGAACTAGCTGCCAAAATGAGGCAGAATGTTTTGCCAGTCTCCCGTTCTTTGCTTCCCTACGTCCTCAAAGGAATTATTGAATTGGTGGAACTACCCGACTTACCTCTCAATGTTGTAGAAAGTCCCGCTACCCCTACCCCTGCACAATCTAAAAAATCTAAGGCTCCCGTTATTGCTTGCGTGGATGATAGCCCTCAAGTCTGCAAGATGCTTGAGGATATTATTACTGCTAACGGTATGAAGTTTATCAAGATTCAGGACGCTATCCAAGCTCTACCAGTTCTGATCCAAGAGAAACCAGACCTAATCTTTCTTGATTTAGTCATGCCAGTTGCCAGTGGTTATGAAATTTGCACCCAGTTGCGGCGTATTTCTACTTTTGCCAACACACCAGTAGTCATCCTCACGGGAAATGATGGTCTTTTAGATCGAGTCCGTGCCAAGGTAGTCGGCTCTACAGATTTTCTCACTAAACCCGTAGCAGCAGATAGGGTAATGAGTATTATCCGTAAATATTTACCCGTACAAGCAGCGCCCACAATTAAAACTGGATCGCATTTGGAAGTATGTCATTAAAAAATGACCCTAATTAATAGACCTCTTGCATAAATACTTTGGTGTTGCTGAAAGTATTAGTGAAAGGCTCACGCATACCGCTTAAGCGGAACCCGCAGGGTAGGCGCAAAGGAGAACGCAAAAAAATAACTCTTGAAGTAATTTATTGTGATCGCTAAATTATTTGTGCAAGAGGCTTAGTGATGTAATCATATTTCTGACTGGTAATAACAACTTACTGAGCAAAATTAATTATCTTTAAATCTGGTACACAATTATTTGCAATTAACAAGTAAATTTCAGCTTATAAAATCTGAAGGATACGTATTTTTTCTGAGCCAGATTTAACCACAAAGTATCAAAATTATAACAAAATGTCAGCCAAGATTAACTCGGCTTAGGTGCATACTTGAATTTGGTAGATTAGCTGAAACGATTTTATAGGGAGTTTCCATGAGTACTGTTTTAGTTATTGAAGATGGCTTAACTGATCGCGAAGTATTAAGCCGTTATTTACAGCAAGCTGGCTATTCTGTCATTAGTGCTACTAGTAGCGAAGAAGCACAAGCAAAATTAGACAAAACCAAGCCAGATTTAATATTTCTTGATGTCATTTTACCAGGAAAAAGTGGATTTGAAATTTGTCGAGAATTGAAAAATAATCCTAATACTAGCAGCATTCCTGTTGTTTTTTGCTCAACCAAAAATAGTGATGTAGATAAAACTTGGGGAAATATGCTAGGTGCTGAAGCTTATCTTTCTAAGCCAATCAGTCAGGAAGAGCTAACCTTAACTCTTAAAAAGCTCTGTAAATAATGCCAATAATAAACAAATATTAAATAAATTAAAGGGTAAAAATTTGGAAAGTCAGCAAAAATTTTTAAGCTTTAATTTGGGAATCAAAGATACAGCAGTGATTTCTTTACAGAATATTACAGAAGTTTTACCAGTATCTTTGGTGGACATATGTGGCGTTCCCCAAATGCCAAGTTGCGTTTTAGGCGCGTATAATTGGCGCGGAGAAATGTTGTGGTTAGTCGATTTAGAAGAAATGTTAGGCTATCCGCCGTTATCACATAACACCAATTTTCTAGCAAAAATGATGGCAATTGTGCTGGAGGATGAGGGTAAGTATTTAGGAGTCTTAGTCCGGCAAATGATGGATATTGAGTTCCTAGATAATAGTCAAATGAAAGCACCATCTGCTGAATTATTCTCAGCATCAATTTCTTCTTTCTTGCAAGGATATTTTCTTAATAGTGATGAGAGAATGATGTTCAATTTAGATGCTAGTGCTATTATTCACTCTCCTTTATGGAATACACATAATTAATCTTAGCCAGATAATTTTAAGTTTTGGGTTTGAAGTTAATTCATCCCAAAATAAATTCCTGCCCAGCAGGGATATTTGCTAATAAGTATGTATCTGTAGCAGAAAATATTGGTTGATATTTTTATCTATCTGGCGACTGCTATAAATATAAATTTATCATTTATTGGCAACATTTCCACAGTTAATTAAAAATTTGAGGT
This sequence comes from Nostoc sp. MS1, assembly GCF_019976755.1. Lineage (NCBI taxonomy): Bacteria > Bacillati > Cyanobacteriota > Cyanophyceae > Nostocales > Nostocaceae > Nostoc > Nostoc sp. MS1. The sequence continues at coordinate 2,103,736 of NZ_AP023441.1, read as the reverse complement.
TAATCAAATGACAATTGCATATCATCACAGTAATGAGAATGAGCAAAGCACTACAATTGCTCCATTAGAGAATCAAAATTTAGTTAATAATTATCAAAAAACAACATCAGAAAATAACGCGATCGCCCAAGAGGTAAAACTTTGGCGGCAGCAATTACAAGATATCATTACTCAGATGCGCCAAGTATCTGATTGGGATGCAGTGGTAAAAGTGACGGCTGCTAAAGTTAGAGAGAAAATATCTAGCGATCGCGTCTTAATTTATCAGTTCAATTCCCAGGAATCTGGAACTGTTGTGGCTGAATCTAGAAGCTTCGGTTGGACACCAACTCTGGGGGAAATTCTACCAGGAATTACCTTTGGTTTACAAACCAGTAAAGATTATGTAGAGCCAATCATAATTGATGATGTTGAACAAATTCAATTCACACCTTATCAAAAACAACTATTAGAGAAATTCCAAATTAAAGCAAGTTTGACTTTACCAATCGTTGTAGGTGGTAAAGTTTGGGGTTTACTGGTGGTTAATAGTTGTGTTAGCCAAAGACAATGGCAAGAAACAGAAATTACTCTCCTCACACAAATTAGTACAGAGTTAACTTATCGATTGCAGAGTTTTGAATTTCAACATCAATTAAAACTACAAAACCAAGCTAAACAATCGGTTTCTAAAGTTATCGATAAAATTTTACGAGTACACGACATCGATAAAATTTTCCAAACGACTACCCAAGAAATTCGTCAATTATTAAAATGCGATCGCGTGGGTGTATATCGCTTCAATCCTGACTGGAGTGGTCAATTTATCGCCGAATCTGTAGGTAATGGTTGGGTAAAAGTAGTCACTCCCGATTATAAAATGGTTTGGGAAGACACTCACTTACAAGAAACCAAGGGAGGACGTTACGCCAAAGGAGAGAGTTTTGTCGTTAACGATATTTATAAAGTAGGTCACTTCTCCTGCCATATAGAAATCTTAGAACAGTTTGATGTTAAAGCTTATATGATAGCTCCTGTATTTGCAGGAGAAGAATTATGGGGCTTACTCGCAGCTTATCAAAACTCTGGCTCCCGTGAATGGCAAGAGTGGGAAATTAGCTTTTTAACTCAAGTTGGTTTGCAATTTGGTGTAGCTATTTCCCATGCAGAATATTTAGAACAATTACGCTTGCAATCTGAACAACTCATGCAGATTGCTGAACAAGAAAAAATCTTTACCAAGATAGTTAACCGTATTCGCCAAGCTACAGATGTAGATAGTATTTTTAAAACTACAACTCAAGAAGTCCGCCAATCATTAAGATGCGATCGCGTGGCTGTTTACCGCTTTAGTCCTGACTGGGGTGGCGAGTTTGTGGCTGAGTCAGTGGGTAGTGGTTGGACAAAATTGGTAGGCCCCGATATTAAAACCGTTTTGGATGATACCTATCTGCAAGAAACAAAAGGTGGTCGTTACGTCAGAGGTGAAAACTTTGTTGTTAACGATATTTATACAATTGGTTTAGCACCCTGCCACATCGAAATATTAGAACAGTTTGAAGCTAGAGCTTACATTATTGTGCCTATCTTTTTCGGTGAAAAACTATGGGGCTTGTTGGCAGCATATCAAAACTCTGGTTCCCGTGAATGGCAACCTTGGGAAGTCAACTTCTTAAATCAGATTGCTTCACAATTTAGCCTAGCCAAAGCTCAGTTAGATTATATAGAACAGGTGAGAGTCAAATCTGAGAAAATTGCTCAGATAGCTGAATTGGAAAAAGCCTTCACAAAGCTAGTTAACCGCATCCGCCAAGCTGTAGATTTGGATGAGATTTTCAAAATCACTACCCTAGAAGTACGACAATTATTAAGAAGCGATCGCGTAGCTGTTTATCGCTTCAATCCTGATTGGAGTGGCGAATTTATTGCCGAATCTGCGGGTGGTGGTTGGGTGAAACTTGTAGGCCCAGATATCAGGACTGTTTGGGAAGACACCCACCTCCAAGAAACTCAAGGTGGTAGATATGCTAAAGGCGAAAACTTTGTTGTTAATGATATCTATAAAGTAGGACATTCTCCCTGTCATGTAGAAATCTTAGAACAGTTTGAAGTTAAAGCTTATGTAATTGTGCCTATCTTCTTTGGCGAAGAATTATGGGGATTACTCGCAGCCTATCAAAACTCCAGTCCTCGTGAATGGGAAGAATCACAAGTCACCCTCTTAGCCAGAATTGGCGACCAATTAGGGTTAGCATTACAACAAACTGAATATCTACAAAAACTGCAAGCCCAATCAGCACAGTTAGCCGAAGCCGCAGAACGGGAAAAAGCAGCCAAGGAGTTACTGCAACAACGTTCTATTCAACTATTATTAGCTGTACGTCCAGCTTTGAATGGTGATTTAACAGTCCGCGCCCCCATCACCGAGGACGAACTAGGCACAATTGCCGACGCTTACAATAACACCTTGCAAGCCTTACGCCAACTTGTCCTACAAATGCAAACAGCTTCGCAACAAGTGGCGCAAACCTCCGTTGAAAGTAATTCTTCCCTCGCCGGCTTAAATAACTTAGCGAAACAACAGTCAGACGAAATCAATATCGCTTTAGGCGAAATTCAACGAATGCTAGACTCTACCCAAGCTGTAGTATCTAGCGCCGAATTGGTACAGGTAGCAGTGCAACAAGCCAACCGAACTGTAGAATCTGGCGATGCGGCGATGAACTTAACTGTACAAGCCATCCAAGCAATACGCGAAACCGTTGCCCAAACCAGTAAAAAGATTAAGCGTCTGAGTGAATCTTCACAGAAAATCTCTAAAGTGGTGAACTTGATTAGTAGTTTCGCCACTCAAACCAACGTCCTAGCTTTGAACGCCGCCATTGAAGCGACTCGCGCAGGTGAATATGGTAAAGGCTTCGCAGTAGTAGCCGATGAAGTCCGTTCCTTGTCTCGCCAGTCAGCCGCCGCCACCATCGAAATCGAAAAATTAGTCCAAGAGATTCAGGAGGAAACAGGAGAAGTAGCAGTGGCGATGGAAGCCGGGATTCAGCAGGTAGTGGAAGGAACGAACTTCGTCAGTGAAACCAGACAAAACTTAAATGCGATCGTTTCTGCAACTGCCGAAATTAGTCAATTAATTCAACGAATTACCGATGCTACGCAAAAACAAATGGGGCAATCTGTATTAGTAACAAATTCAATGAACGATGTAGCAGAAATTGCCAACAAAACTTTTGCTGAATCACAAGATATTGCTACTGTCTTCCAAGATTTATCAGGAATGGCACATGATTTGTTAGCTGCTGCTGGTAAGTTCAAAGTGAATTAATAGCGAGGAATTAGGGAGTAGGGAGCAAAAGGCAGATAAAACTCCTTCCTCGCCACTCCCCACTCACCACTCACCACTCCCCATTCTCAGAATTATGATTACTGATACTGAAATTCGTGAACAAGGCTATATCTATTTTTTAGCAGAAGCCCCAGAGTTAATTCAAACTATCGAGCAAGAATTATTTAGTCTTGTAGAAAGTCATAGCACGGTTAAAGTGCATAACTTAATGCGAGCTACCCATACAATTAAGGGCGGTGCGGCTACTGTTGGGCTAAAAACAATTCAAATGATCGCCCATTCTTTAGAAGATGTATTTAAGGCTTTATATAATCCGAATATAAATATAGATGGTGATTTACAAACACTCTTATTTGCAGCATATGAATGCTTGCATCTGGCATTAACTGCGGAATTAAATGGTAATATTATCAACGAAGAAGAAATATTACAAAGGGCTTCTACGATATTTGCGAAACTACAAGAAAAATTAGGTGATGATTTTGGCAATGATGCTCATATACCTACATCTGAAGAATTAGGATTTGATATTGTTAAATCTATTTTTGAAGCAGGTGTCAAGGAACGTTTAGAAAGTATATCAGAAGCTCTTAAGAATATAAAAGATAATACACAATTAGTAGATTTTTTAACTGCTCAAGCGGAAGTATTTATTGGCTTGGCTGAGTCTTTAAATTTGCCTGGTTTTGGAGAAATTGCCCAAACAACTTTAACAGCTTTGCAAGCCAACCCTAACCAAGCACGGCAAATTACTGAGGCTGCTTATGCAGATTTTTTACAAGCACAGCAAGATATTTTAGCAGGCGATCGCACTCATGGCGGTAAGGCTTCTACCGCTTTAAAGCAACTAGCTTTACCTGCTACAGAACAGCTATCTAAAGTATCAAACTCGCAATTTTTAGCTAATCAAGAACAATTCTACCAGTTTTTAACCACAGCAGGAACTAATAAAGATGAGTGTATTAAACCAACAACTGCCAAATTATATTTAAAGGTAGTTCATTATATTTTTGGCTGGTTTAACCACGAAATAGGTGTACCAGAGTCATCATTAACTTGGGATTTACTACTGATAAATCATGAGTTTGCTAGTTCATCTGAATATATTGAAGCTTGGGTACATAACTTTTTACAATTTGTCCGTAATAAAGGTGATAGCAACAATGTTTGTCTTTATCGCCAAGGTATTGTTTTAATCATTCTGTTAGCAGTTGTCAAATTTCAATATTCAATTACAAAAGCTGCCAACAATATTTTAATTATCAAAGATTTACACAATAAAATTGGTTCGGTAGCTAGAGAATATAAGCAGCATCCGCCTGTTACAGCCAATGAGAAAAATTGGATTGAGAACCCTAAATTACAAAAACTACTTGTTTTTAAAGAAATATTAACTTCGGCATCTAACACCAATGAGATTTTGTTAGAAGCAATCTGGGGAGGAGATGCTAATGAAGATGAGACGCAAGTTGAACAGCAAGTAGAACCTAATGAAGTTGCCGAATCATCAACATCTTTAGTAGTGAGTCAACCATCAACTACAGACATTACAGAAATATCTGGTGATGGGGTTAATGAACAAATAATTAAAAACTCACAAATCAGAAAGAATCATAAAGCCGCATCTGTGCGGGTGGATGTCGAAGGATTAGAACGCATTAACTATTTAGCAAGTGAATTACTCATTCATCAAAAGAGGCGCACGTTAAATGATGAACAAATCCGGGAAATTATTGAGCAGTTATTATTGCGACTAAGCAAGCATCAAGAAACATTAAATCAACTCCGAGATTTACCACTACAAAGACAAATAGCAGCACAATACAAACAAAGCTTTGCCTCGGTTGATTTTGATCCATTAGAAATGGATGCTTATACAGAATTTCATTTAACTTTACACGAAGCGCTAGAAGAAACATCACAACTACAAGAAGCTACAGAATCGATTGATTTACTTCTCAAGCAAGCTAATCAACTTAGCGATAAAAAGCAAAGTTTAGCTTTCAGTTTGATAGATAACCTAGTGGAAGTGAGAATGTTACCTTTAGAAAGCATTCTCAGCCGCTTCCCGCAGATGGTAAAAAATCTGAATGCTGTTTACCACAAACAAGTAGACTTAAGATTTAACGGTACAGAGGTACTAATAGATAAAGCGATCGCCGAAAAGCTATACGATCCCTTATTACACCTAATACGCAATGCTTTTGATCATGGTATTGAACCACCACACATTCGCCGTGAACGTGGTAAACCAGAACAAGGCGTAATTGAAATCTGCGCTTACCGTCAAAGTAGCCAAACAATTATAGAAGTCCAGGATGATGGGCAAGGATTAAAGTTAGATAGCATTCGCAAAAAAGCGGTTGAACTAAATTTAATCCCATCCCAGGAAGAATCTAAAGGATATTTAGCACAAATCAATGATTCTGAACTTTTGGAGTTCATGTTTTCACCTGGTTTTAGCACTGCGGAAAAAGTCAGTGAATTGTCTGGACGTGGGATGGGTTTAGATATTGTCCGTTCTCAACTGCAAGCACTTAATGGCTCAATTGCTGTACAAACTTTGCCCAATCAAGGCACAAAATTTATTCTTAAAATACCCTTTTCTATGACTACCGATCAATTAATGCTGGTGCAAGCTGGAGGTGTTATCTATGCTCTACTATTGGATAGCATTGAGAAAATAGTTATTCCTACAGCACAACAAATTAAAGAATTTGAAGGCAAACGAGTCTTACATTGGGATACCGGGAATGAAGATACAATGGTGAGTTTGTATCACCTTTCAGAGTTGATGGCTTACAATGGTAGTTTATTTAATAATTTGAGTGTAAATAATTTACTACCTGAGCATCATACAGAAGCAATGAATCATCCTGTATTAATGCTAAGGCGGAATCAAGGTACTTTTGCTTTACAAGTTGACCAAATTATTGGTGAACAAGAATTAGTAATTAGACCTTTAGGGAATGCGATCGCACCTCCTAAATACGTTTATGGTTGTAGTAGTTTAGCTAATGGCAACCTCATGTTAGTGATTGATGGTGCTTTACTGTTAGAGTCGGTAGAGATGGAAGCCACATTAGATACTTCTGTCTTGCCAAAAGCTGATTCTGGCAATCAACAAACCTTATCAGCATCAGAACCAAGCCCATCACTACCTTTATTATCAGCTTCCGTTCCCAAAAATAATCAAGTAATTTTAGTAGTGGATGATGCCATTAGTTTACGGCAAACTCTATCCCTGACTCTGCAAAAAGCTGGTTATCAAGTCATACAAGCCCAAAACGGTGTTGAAGCTTTAGAACAATTACAACGCCACCCAGAAATTCAACTCGTAGTTTCTGATTTAGAAATGCCACGGATGAATGGGTTTGAGTTCTTAACTCATGTTCAACAAAACCCCAAATACATCAAAATTCCCGTCATCATTCTCACCTCCCGCAGTGCCGAAAAGCATCGCCAACTTGCTCAAGAATTAGGTGCAAAAGCTTATATATCCAAACCTTATCTAGAGCATGATTTGATTGCAATTGTGGAAAATTTAATTAATTCAGCAAAGGCAGATTTGAATCGATTACTTACAGTTTGAAGAAGTGAGGAGTGGGGAAGATGAGGGAGAAAAACTGTCAACTGTCAACTAACTACTTCTCCCTTGGTGGTGTTGCAATACCTTGCTTCAGTAAATTTGCTTCCAGTTCTTTAATAAATTTCAAATCTTCTGGTAACAGATTTTGATTGTCGTTATGCGCGTTCTTATCTAGAAAACTAAATGCTTGACGGAATTGTTCTGGAGTGCAAGCAAATGGTGCATCAAAGTGACAAGCAATAATTTGTTGAAAATTCCATTTTGCTACTGTCTCAGCCCAGTTCAGGACTTGTTTTGGGGCTTGAGGCAGAATGAGAACTTGTAAAATGGGAGCAACAAATGGTCGTCCATTGGCAGATAAGGCTGTAAATGATTGTTGCCAATTTTCTTGCCAGCGAAAGGGGAAAAAACCGAAGTATGCTTTTGGGGAATGATCTGGTGCTTTGAGTGCGTCGCGCCACATCTCCCCTAACCCTGTTAATCCCAAGGCATTGGGACGAAAGTAAATAGCAAATAGGGCGATACGCTGCCATCCTTGGCGACGATTAGCTGGGGTATCTTCGATGGGTTGGAGGGCATTATCCCTGGCGTGAAATAATAGGGGATAAGGTTCTAACTGTAAAATTTCTGGTGGTTCTGCTGATATAGATAATATGGAATCAGTTACAAGTAGAGTGTGCGATCGCTTATGTAAAAATGCCACCTCGACAAAAGAACCCCGTCCCAGATTAATATCTAATACTGCATAATCAAACTCATCCGCGAAGGGAGTTTGACGAGAATCTTCTGGTAAAACTTGAGTACGTTTTTGTGGAAACCCTAACCAACTCAGGGGCAAATTAAACGGAAAACTCCACTGATGCGGAGCCACAAACACCTGTGCTTGGGGAAACTTTCTTGCAAAGGGGCCAACAAATATTTTATGCTCAAGTCCAGAACTGGTAGGCAGAACTATATACTTAACTTCGCCGTGCTTGGCGACTAACTCATTTACCAATCGTACACACTCCTTAGTAGGAGCAACGGGTGCATAAACCAGCAATCCACCAGCATTCAGCTTAATTACCGACATCCTAATCGGCACTACCGTATATAGAACCCCTTGAACTTGGTCGAATGTCCAGATAGTATCTTTAACTATCTCCCGGCAAACTGTGCGCCTTCTCCCATACGGATAAAGCGGTAAAGCCGGCCAAAACGGCCAAGCCCAATCTTGAGGACGATGATTGTGTGAGTGTGGTTGTAAGTTCATCATTATTGCCCACTGCAAGCTGCTGATCAATTTCTAGCATTAGGAAGGTTGAGTGAGCATAGTGCTTCCCTTAATATTAAGAGAGATTTGGCTAGGGTGAGTGGGGGGAGATGGGGAAGTGAGGGAGAATAACTATGGACTAATGACTAATGACTAATGACTAAATCACTATGAACCAAACTGCTTTTAATTTAGTTGCAATATCTGTCTTTGTTATGACTTTATCGGCTCTATTGGGGCCGTTAATTAATTTATCACCGACAATTCCAGCACTTGCTACCTTTACAATTTTGGGTGTAGCCACTTTTGATAGTTTCAGCTTGCAAGGTAAGGGCGGTACTATCTTTATAGATTGGGTTGCGGGTTTTTCACCGCAATACCGCGATCGCATTATTCACCACGAAGCTGGACACTTTCTTGTAGCTCACTTGTTGGGGATTCCCGTTACAGGTTACACTCTCAGCGCCTGGGAGGCTTGGAGACAAGGACAAGCCGGGCAAGGTAGTATTTCTTTGAATGATACTGAATTAGGCTCTCAGTTAGAACAAGGCAAAATCAGCCATCAAACGCTGGAACGCTACTGTACTATTTTGATGGCAGGAATTGCTGCGGAAACTTTAGTTTTTGAGCGTATTGAAGGTGGGAATGATGATAGAAGGAAACTAGCAAATGTTTTCAGACTTTTGGGTTTTTCTGAGTCCCTTTGTCAGCAAAAACAACGGTTCCACATTCTCCAAGCGAAAACCTTAATTCAAGACAACTGGTTGAGTTACCAAGCCTTAACCCAAGCCATACGCCAAAGGGCAACAATCGCTGATTGCCAAAAAGCGATCGCCGATGCTCAAATGGAAACAGAGAGTAAGGTTGCTTAGGTTTAGCAGTAATATATTTTACTCACCATTTCCCTTTACTCTTTCCCGTGCCAAGCTATCTATTGCATCACCCAAAGCTGTGGTAAGGCTTTTACGGCTTTGGGCGTGGTTTTCTTGTTCAGTTTTCAACGCTTGGCGTAAGCGATCGCGTTCTTTAATCACATCAACCAGTTTAGCTTTCAATTCTTCTACACTACGTATTTGTGACAATTCTTGCTGCACACCCACGCTAGTTTTAGCATCAGGTAAGGTTTGTCCATCAATCCCCTTGAGTTGCTGAATTTCGGTTTTGAGAGATGCGATCGTTTGACGAAAAAAGTCTGCATCTGTGCGACGTTGTTCTGCTTCTGTGTTATATAGTTTGCGCCACTTCTCAGCACTTTCCCAAGCAGCATCACGTTCTTGTTGCTGTTCGATTAACTGTTGCTTGAGTGTTTGGATTTCCGTTAACCACTGTTGGGTTAAGTGTTGACCAACTTCAATATTTTCTGGCATTTATTTACTTATTTCCTCTACTGTTGAATTATACAAAGTCAACTATTCTTTAATAGCCAGTTTTAGTTAATTGGCTAATGAAATAAACAAAGTATAACTTCTTCTCCATATAAAGCAATCGCATATTTATCTACAATCTTGACAACTTTTAATTATGTATACTATAGTTAGCATCTTAACTATTAAACTTGTCTAACTGAATGATCATGAATAAGCCGATAAACTCACCTTTTCGCTATGCTGGCGGAAAATTTTATGCACGTAGTCTGATACTTAAACATATACCTTTTCACTCATACTATGTAGAACCTTTTGCTGGAGGAGGTTCTATCTTCTTTGCAAAAGAGAAGGTAAATAAAAATTGGTTAAATGATATTGATGTGGCGCTCATAAATACATATTTAATCATTAGAGATACACCAGACAAGCTAATTCAATATTTAAGTGGGGAGAAAGCAACTAAAGAAAGGCATTCATATTATAAAAATGATTTTAAACCGCAAAATAAATTGGAAGAAGCAGCACGTTGGTTTTATCTCAATAGAACATCTTACTCAGGTATAATGAAGCCGCAAAACTGCTATTGGGGTTATGGTGACAAGTACAGTATGCGTCCAGAAAACTGGCCTAGAAATATCCTACGAACTTCAGAAAAGCTTCAGAATGTTGAGATTACCTGCTTTGATTTTGAAAAAGTGATATCAACCGTACCTGATAACACTTTTTTATTTATTGATCCTCCTTATTTTAATGCAGACCAAGATAAGTTTTACACACACTCCTTTTCAATAGATGATCACTATAGGCTCTGTAGTATACTCAAAAAACATAATGATAGAATTAAATTCCTTCTAACTTACGATAACAGTACTGAAGTTAGAGATTTATATGAATGGGCAATAGAAATACATGATAAGGAATGGAACTATACAATAAATAGAACAGATGATCAAAAAAAAGGTCAGAAAAAAGAGGACAATTTTAAAGGAGAACGCTATAAAGGTAAGGAGATTTTCATATTAAACTATGACTCTAATGCTGAATTATCTCAAGAGCCAAAGCAACTAGTAATAAGTTTTTAAATTCTCTCTAAAAGACTTTCAAAAAAAGGAAGACATTTCTCTATCTCTACCCAACCATTTTGAGGGCTAGGAATAATCTCTGATGGTAATTCTTCCATATTTCCATAATTAATGATCGGATAATTAGGAATAAAACCACAACTATGCTTATCTATACAAGCTTGTTTGTTACATATTACTCCGCTATCGTTAGCTACTGTAATATCTAATGAACAAGCAAGGTATACTTTGTTGTACACAAATTCTTGTAAAAATTCTTCATCATTGGCAGAAGGTTTGAGTCTTTGTATAAACTGCATACCTTTTTCACTAGGTTCAAACTTGTACATTAGATTACCATCGTTGTCTTCTAATGTTTCATAAAACGCATTTCCTATAGAAGTTGCAACTACATCAAAGCTTGTTGCTCTATATTGATCGCTATGAGCAAGAAACATTTCAGGACTTACCCCAAGCTTTTTTGACATTGAGTTAACTTTTTCGGGTGTTTTAGTTGTACGCGATCGCATACACTTAACCTTGATTAAATAATCGCCTTTTTTATAAAATCCAGTTTTTGAGCTTTTAGCGACATTAAACATTCCTTTCCCAGCTAATTTACATTCTACTGATATAATTTTTCCTGTTCTATTATGCCTAACCATAATATCAATATCGTGGGTTCCAGTCTGTGCATTAATTACAGGTTTAGTCACAGTCCAATCTTCAGCAGGTAAAAGTTGTACCAACTTAGAGTGCAGGGAAAACTCAAATGCTTTCCCACGAATCATAGGAGCGACCTTTAAATCAGTGACTATTTTATATAAATCACTAGTTGATATATTTAAAGAGCGACAATATTGACGAATTTCATTAATCCATTTCTCTTCCTCAGAAATATTCACTATTCGCTAACTCCTTTTAATAAATCCTCAATACTAATTGCTAAAGCTATAGCAATTTTTCCAATATTAATTAAGGTAATGTTCTTTTCAGCTCTTTCAATCATGCCTATATAAGTTCTGTGAAGACCTGCTTTTTCCGCTAATTCTTCCTGAGAGAGACCCATTTTTAATCTTTCCTCTCTTACTCTTTGACCAAATTTTTTTAATATTTCCGTTTTCATATAAATTTGATCAAGACATAACTAAACATAGTAGTAAACGGCTGCATACTAAAGTTCTACATACTATAGTTAGCATTAGTGTCAAACTTATCAGAAATTAACCAGTGTTACGGTAGATGCGATCGCGGCAATAAATCTGGCAAATTAGAGTAAATCCTTTGCCATCACTCAAATTATGCCGTTGCCTCGTTTTGTTCGCTTCTTTCGTCATGTCAATTGGCGTACACTCCAGAAAACTTATATTAGGACAACTGAAAGACGACTTTTGGGACTGGCCTCAGAAATTGCCTTTAACGCGATGTTATCTTTATTTCCGGCAATTCTTACAGTACTTACAGCCATTGGTTTATTTGCAGACTCCTTACAGGAAACATTCAAGCAAATGGCAGGACAATTAAGCCAAGTTGTACCAGAGGAAGCGATGGGATTGATTAGGGATTTTGCTAGTCAAGAAATTGCCCATTCTCAAAATAGCGGCTTATTTTCGTTAAGTTTTGTCATTGCCCTTTGGACAGCTTCTGGTGCAATCAATACTGCAATGACAGCCTTTGATCAAATTCATCAAATCCCTCAAGATAAAATACGCCCATTTTGGAAAGCCAGACTTGTCTCTTTAGGATTAACGATAGGTACTATTTTACTTTTGGTACTGGCTTCTTTTTTGGTGTTTATTAGTGACTTCTTGTTAGCAATTGTGGTGAATGAAAATAATTCTTTAATATTCTTGTTGCACCTTTGGCAATTACTGCGTTGGCCTTTAGCTTTAGGAATTATGGCTATAGCATTTAGTTTTATTTATCGTTACGGCCCTAGTGTTTGGAATCAAGGCACACCAATTATGCCAGGAGCAATAATTGCAGCCGTTTTCTGGGCAATTTTATCTGGTTTATTTCGCTTGTATGTAGCAAACTTTGGTAACTATAACAAAGTTTACGGTGCTGTAGGGACAGTGATAGTGTTGATGCTGTGGCTGTGGATGAGTTCTGCTGTTTTATTAATAGGCGACCAATTAAATGTGACTGTGGGTCAAGATATGCAGGCGAAAAAACCCCGTAACTTTGTACAAGAGGTTCATTAATAAGTATAGTTACGACTGTGAAAAATCACCAAATAGCTGTAAGATATTGAGCAATTTTATTTCTAAAAACGAGCGATCGCCTGAATGCCTGAATCTTCTCCTAAATTCTCTTATATTGACACTAATACTCAAGCAGCCACTATAAAACGCCTACGTCAAGTAAGCCGCTTGTTAGATACAGTAATCAAAATTCCCGGTACACCGATAGCTATGGGTTTAGACCCAATCATAGGAATTATACCTATTGGTGGCGACGCTTTAGGTTTAATTCTTTCTTGCTACATAGTCTTTGAAGCTTCGCGGCTGGGTGTGCCTAAAAATATATTGAACCGCATGATAGTCAATATCATTATTGACAGTTTGATAGGCAGTTTCCCCATCATCGGCGACCTGTTTGACTTTGCCTGGACAGCGAATCACTACAACATTAAGCTAATAGAAAAGTACTTAAATGGGAATTAGTTATTAGTTATTAGTCATTAGTCATTAGTCCATAGTCAAAATTTATTCTCCCCTGCTCTTCTGCTCCCCCACTTCCGGTTGGTGAGCGAAGTCGAACCAACTCTCCCCACTTCCCATATTTCTGCTGTAGAATGCCTTAACGAGTGTTGAGATCACTCTTTAAGCAAAGACATGAAAGATTGGTGGCAAGAAACTTTCCCCAAAGGGCGGCAAAGTCTGATAATTAGTGATGTTCATGGATATCCTGTACAAATTGCATACGGTGAAAAAGGTACAGGTAGACCATTATTTCTATTACACGGTATGGGTAGTTGGAGCTATAATTGGCGTTACAGTGTCGCTCCATTATCTAAGTATTTTCGAGTTATTTGTGTAGATGCTAAAGGCTTCGGTTTTTCTGATAAACCTTGTTTCCGTCGAGAGAAAAGTGGGCATCAAGTTATTGAATTAGAGCGCATAATTCAAGAGTTATGTGATGAACCAGCAGTAATTGTGGCTGAATCGTTAGGTGGATTAGTGGCTCTTGCCTTAGCACAAAAAAGCCCTGAATTAGTTGGGCGTTTAGTAGTAATTAATGCGCCAATTTTTGCAGAACAATTACCACATTGGGCAATGTCGATATTGTCTCAAATTCCTATTGAATTATTGCAAACAATAGACTCCTTACGTCTAGCTTATTTATTTGCGCCATTAGTTAAGGAAATCATGGCAATAGAAAGGCGTAAAGTATTATTTGATCCATCAATCTTAACTCAAGAGGATGTTTACTGGATTACTTATCCCTTTGTTGAGATTCCTGGTACTTTGGTAAAAGTTGCTGAGGAATTACAAATAGCAGCCAAAGAAATTGAGAATTGGCAAGCAAATAAACCTAATATGCTAACTCAGATTCAGAAAAATTTGAGTTCTATTGAGTCACCTACACTAATTTTATGGGGTGATAAAGATAGTTGGTTTCCGGTGAGTCATGGGGAGAAATTGCATCAACACTTACCTAACTCTCAATTTCAAATTTTAGAAAACTGCTATCATGATGCTTCTACTGGTTCAGCTAAAGTGGTAAACCAAGCAATTTTGAAATTTTTGCAACAGACTAATTTTGTGTGAAAAAGCAGTACAGGAACTAGAGGCACTATATCAGTATTGCTTTGGTACTAAAATAGTATCAAATCAGAATTAAAAAGGTACAAATAGATATGTACATCCAAATTAAACCAGAACTAGAGCAATTTATTCAGGCACAGTTGGCAAGTGGTAGATTTGCTAGTGCAGATGATGTCATCAATGAAGCCTTTAAACTGCTACAAGACAGAGAGCAGAGACTTGAAGAATTATGGCAGAAAATAGTTGTAGGAACTGAACAAATTGCAGCAGGACAAGTAACTGATGGCGAAGTTGTATTTGCTAGGTTACAAGAAAAAATTCGTTTAATTGCTGAGGAATATTCTGAATGAATAATTATTCACTTTCAGAGGTAGCAATTGAAGATTTAAATGAAATTTGTGAATATGTTGCTCGGAGTAACCCAAAAGCAGCCTCTAAGCTTTTTGATGACATTCGTGCCAAGTGTAAACTGTTAGCTAGTTTCCCTAATAACCAAAGTTGCGGGTAATAGAAGATAAAAGAGGATATGGAAAGTGTAGGCACAGTAAATGAGGGATTGTCCGAACTACAATCACCATGAAAATGCAATCTGAAATATTCAGTGTAGTTGAAGATGAAGTAACATTTACAACTTAGTCAATAAAAGCTTGTTGCAGAGTATAAGCAAAAATAAAAGCTTGTAACTTCAGTAAAAACCCTTCAAATGTTACCGCATGAATAGATTTGTGAAAGCGCCTAGTAATGCCGCTAAATACAGTTTCAATGTAATGACGAATAGACTGTTTAATGTATTGAATCCACGGTGCATCTTGGCGTTTAGAGTTAATTTTTCGCATGACTTGCATCGAGATTTGACTAGTTTCAATCAAGTCATCTTCTACAGTGTAATCAAGATAGGCACAATCGGCATAAACTTGGCTCCCTGGTAGTAAATTCAAGGGTAAAGCTCCCAATCCCCGTATATCTGTCGCGCTAGCTGGCATGAACACAAATTCCACCGGAATACCTGTTTTGGTGGTTAATAACTGTACTCTCACTCCATAAAAATAACGTTTCTTCGATGCAATATAACCCCGATATTCTTCTGATTGAATCAATTTCGCATTAAAGATGCGAATATTATGAGCCACTCCGTTGCGGGGGTTCCCCCCGTTGTAGGAAGTGGCGAACCCGTAGGGTCACATATCGGCACCGGAAATGAGTCTAAAAGATATTCCGTATCTTCACTAATCTCTTTGAGTGCCATTCCTACTTGATGAAATAAATCGTTGATTAACATCGAGACTTTGTGTAATCGCCGATTAAATCGTGATTTTTCTAACATTCGTGGTATCAAATTATGGTCTTTCATATAGCTGCAAGTCTGACTGTGATTACCACCAAAGTACATAGCTGCGATTATTGCCGTTGTGATAATTTCTCCATCGCTCATTTCACAACGACTATCTTCATCATGTCCGATCGCCTTCAACAGGTCATCTATGACAGAATAGATGGTAACTATTTCATTTAACATATATCCCTCCTAATTCTCTGTCTGGAGGGATTTTCTTGTTTCTTTACCCCTATGTCATCTTTCGGAAGAGAGTAACTAGCAACTTGGGTTAATATTAACTATATTTGTTTTCAATGATTGCTCGGCAATTATAATACCTAGTTTATCTCCTAAAATTACTGGAAAAAATAGTTTCTCATCTACTAAGAATAAATCGAAATCTAACTGGTAGTTTAATTAAGTCAATTACTGCTAATCTGACTATTTCTATGAATATTTACAAATATTAAGACAAGCCACACGTAAGCAAGTGAGCAGAGCAAAGGTTATACTTTGTAAAAAAGGCTTGTTTAAATTACTGTTTCTAACAATTTTTGGAAATCAATGGTGCTAAATTTTCGCTTTGCTGTAGTCAGCGACTTACACATCGCGCTTTCTCACACAATCTGGGATCATCCTAGCCGATTTCACTTGGTAGAAGTGGGTATCCCAGCTTTTGAAAGCGCCATAGAACATTTAACACAACTTGATTTAGATTTTCTTTTACTCCCAGGAGATTTAACTCAACACGGCGAACCAGAAAACCATATCTGGTTGCAACAACGCTTATCTAAATTACCTTTTCCAACTTACGTTGTACCGGGTAATCATGACGTTCCTGTAGTAGCGGCGAATCAACAATCAATTGCTTTTGCTGATTTTCCGAAGTATTACCGCAAGTTTGGTTATCAAGATACTAATGAACTTTACTATACCCAGCAATTATTACCTGGAGTCAGGTTAATTGGATTAAATTCTAACTTCTTTAATGAAGAAGGTCAGCAAGTGGGGCGTTTAGATACCCAACAACTGCAATGGTTAGAAGATGTACTAGCCGCAGCAGTTGATGAGTTGGTATTAGTGATGGTGCATCACAACGTAGTGGAACATTTGCCCCATCAATCTCGCCACCCGATGGCATCCCGCTATATGTTGGAAAATGCACCAGAAGTAGTGCAACTATTACAACGTTATGGGGTAAACCTAGTATTTACTGGTCACTTACACGTCCAAGATGTGGCTTGTGCTGATGGTGTGTATGATATTACAACAGGCTCTTTAGTCAGCTATCCTCACCCTTATCGAGTTTTAGAGTTCCATCGCGATCGTCAGGGTAAAGAATGGTTGCAAATCCTGTCCCATCGAGTCCAATCAGTCCCAGATTTTCCTAACTTACAACAATTATCACGGGAGTGGATGGGCGATCGCTCCTTTCCCTTTTTAGTCAAACTACTTACCCTCTCTCCCCTCAACTTACCATTAGCCCAAGCCCAAGAACTAGCACCAACCTTGCGTGACTTTTGGGCAACCATCGCCGATGGTGATGCAGTATTAGACTACCCGCACTTTCCCCAAAAAATACGCCATTACATCCAAACCTACAGCGCCGCCACTTTGATTGATAACAATAGCACGCTGTTGTTGGACAGGGTGGGAAGTCGGGAGTTGGGAGTTGGGAGTGGGGAGTTGGGAGTTGGGAGTTGGGAGTGGGGGGAGATGAGGAAGTAGGGGGAGTAGGGCAGAAAAAATTGTCAATTGTCAACTGTCAACTGTCAACTGTCAACTGTCTCCTGACTCTCGGCAAATCCCAAAGACGGATGTGTAACCATGTAGAAAAGTTCTACCACCGACTGGGCCGATTTCGCCACCACAGAAAAAGCCACCGACTGGAATATCTTGGATGTAGCGTTTAAATAGCTCAGAATCAAAGTTAGGTTTGCCGTAGAGTCCTTCACCGCGTCCTACACAGGAAAACATCAAAGCGCCGACAGCAGAGTTGTCGAATTGAGGCTGTGTTTGATACCGTTCTAAAAGAAATTGTAGTTCTTCGGCGGAGGCTTGAGCATCTCGCAGGTGGAATTGTAGGCGTTGGCCAGGACGGACGAGATCACCGATAGCGATCGCACCACCGGCAGGATCTACCCCTAAAATACTACGAATGAGGAAGTCTCCTTGCTGTAGAGATAGCTTAAATTCATCCATCGCCACACCAACAAACAGAGAGTGCTGTGCTAAAGCGCGTTCTTGTTCACTCAAGCTGGCAATTAAATCTCGCAACACCACCAACGGCACTTTTTCATCCAATTCCAAAATAATATTGCGTTCAGATTTCGTGACTTGCATTGGTTCACCAATTGGCCTACATCCCTGCGCCACGATAGTTTCTAAAACAATGTTGCCACTCAACGCCAAACCCACCGTACCCTCACGGTACAGGCTACCATTACAAAACAAAGCCAAACGGCTACCCATTCCCCCGGCGCTAGCTTGTCCACCTAAAATTACTGAACCGGGATAAGCAAAATCTAGCCCTTGTAATAAATCATTAATTCCTGACGAGAAAGCACTTGATAGCAAAATAAACTGAGGCGTTGGTGATGGTGGTAAGCCAATCAAATTAATCCACGTATCTGGAGGACTATCTAAATCGGGTAATTCCTCGCCCACAACATGAAATACCTGTAAATTTACACCTGGTAAGTGTGCCAGAGTTAAACTAATTGCTGCTTGGGCTTCTAGTTCTTGAGTTTGCCCAGTAGCACCCGTCCCAATTACACCACCACCACTACACCCAATCAACACGGGTACAGAAAGTTTTTCAGCCAAAAGCGGTAAAACCCGCGAATACTCACTAGCAAAAGCAGAAGAAATGAACACTATCCCCAAATCCGCAGGCGCTGTTAATGATGAGGTAGCCCGTTGTACTACATCTGTAATAGCTGCTTCTAAAGAAGGGCGGGTTGATAGGGCATTTGCCCACTGCATTCGGTCTGCCATGAGTTTTATGAGTGCTGAGTGCTGAGTTTTGTTAGCGGTAGCGGTGCGTTTAGCGCGTGCTGAGTTTCGGGTTATCAGTAATAAGTAGTATTTATTTTCCCATTGTGTGGGAGCTAAAACCACATTCGCCTATCTTCTTAATCTTCCCTACTCTGACCTCTTAATTACTTCTTTACCACAAATAGCCCCGTCCTTTAACTCATTCCTCAGCACCCAGCACCCAGCACTCTTCTTTGTCGTAATTTTAATGTATACATTAACTCACGCAACTAGCTGATGCAACTCATTAGGTAGAATGGTGATTGATAGAACGAAAAATAGAAATTTTTGCAACTTTTCTATACTGTTATTATCAACACACAACGAGACTAAAGCCAATGACTGATACTCAAGCAAAAGGTCTTCAAGACCAAATCCAGGAAGAAGTAGAACAAGCTCGTGCCGTCTGTGATGCTTCAGGTAGCAACTCAGCCGAATGTGCTGCGGCTTGGGATGCAGTTGAAGAACTGCAAGCTGAAGCTTCCCACCAGCGCCTAGAAAAGAAAAAAAATTCTCTAGAACAGTACTGTGATGATAATCCAGAAGCTGCTGAGTGCCGCGTTTATGATGAATAAAAATTAACTTTGTAAACTTTTTTCTTACAGACAAGCAACCAGACTTGATTAACTTAGTGTTTTTAACCTCTGTTTAAGCGGCTTCCGCAGCATTTAACCCTAAGAATTACGCAATTTTAGGCGTGTTGAGCTTTTATTTACAAATTTGTAGATGAGGCAGTTCTTAGACAATTTGCTACAGTAGGTGCAAAATATTGATGATCATGTTCTGAGCGTTGCTTGTTTTTTTGCAACCCACAATATGACAACAAATTAGCCCGTATTCTTGAATAACCCACAATTAATTATGCAAAATGGCGTTTGGTTTCGTCAGTTAGTCTGGATTGATTACCGTCTGGCAGTATTATTTTTGATGCTTATTCCCTTAATTCTGTTGATTTGGGCTTATGTGCAACAAGCAGAGGGAATACAAAAGTTATTAACTATTTACTGGCGAGTCTCCAGCCTATTAGTAGTCACTATCTATTTAATGATTGCTCAGTATCCAGTGAGTTTTATCTCTGGCTTAATTGGACAAATCCTCATTCCCATCTCTCTGTGGTTTTGGGTGGATCTCAATGATGAAATTGAGTATCAACCAAGTGGAGCCTTAAAACTCGCTTTTGCTTCTTGGCGTTGGGCTGTTACTATTTATTCTATTTTAGGAACTATAGCTTTCATTCCTTTTGTGGGTTGTGCTTTTTCTGGGAATGTTGGGCAGAATCCTACTTGTAGTGTCTGGTTTGAAGCGCCCTTAGTGTATAAAGATTACTTCCACTTCAATAGCAAACCCGGTTTTCTCGGTTTTTTGGGTATCGTTGGTTTAATCATATATGTACTATACCTTACTTACTTTGTATTAGTTAAGCTCGGCAAGCAGGGACGCTCGGCTACACCACAGTAATTTATACATTGCCCAACTCTCAATTTTCAGCTTTCAAAATGAATCCTATTGGCAAGCGGTTAGAACAATACACCATCAAACGTCCACAAGAAGTTTTATTAGTAACTGTGGAAATCGGCGACGAACAAGACAAAGTAGCCATATTCAAAGGTTTCTCTAGTTCCTTGATGCGTTCAACTGCATTTGATCCTGATGTACCAGTAATTCCCGACGAGGCAAAGGTTGTTAGTATAGATCGCATCGCCAGCCCTTACAATCCTGAATCACCCCGTTACATTGAACGCGAAATTTCTTGGGAAGCGATGGAAAGTATTCTCGCAGAAGTGGGAGTTTAATTGGGAAGCAGACGAGCAGAGGGAGAAAAACACTGACTGTTGACTATGGACTATGGACTAATGACTAATAACTAATGACTAATTCCGGCTATACTTTACCTGTTTTTGCTTGTGCGGCTGCAATTGCAGCTTTGCATTGGTTACGTCAGCGTCAACCTGTAAAAGTTGTGTCGGTTGATTTGATTGAACCTGCACGATTTGCGGAAATACCTGTGGAACAGGTGGCAGGTTTATCAGAAAATATGGCTTTGGCTATTACTCGATCTGATCCGGGTGATAATCTTGATTTAACAAGAGATACACCGATTTGGGCTTTGGTGGAATGGGGCGGTGTTGAGGGTGAACAAATAACTATTAAGGGCGGCGAAGGTATTGGCAAGCAAACCAACGCTAATAACCAAGCTGCTATTTATAGTTATGCTAAAAAATTATTGCGAGAAAATTTAACTAGATTACTAAGCGCAGACGAAAGAATTATTGTTACTATTATCTTACCGGAAGGGCGATCGCTCGCGGTGCGTACTTCCAATTCTGCTTTCGGGGTTGTGGAAGGATTGTCTTTACTCGGAACCACAGGTATTTCTCAACCTTTGAGTTCCCCAGCCCAACTTGATGCTTTTTTGAGCGAATTGCAACAAAAAGCTAGTTTATTTACAAGTTTGGTATTTTGCATTGGCGAGAATGGTTTAGATTTGGCAAGAAAAATTGGCATTAATCCTGAGAAATTAGTGAAAACTGCAAATTGGCTAGGGCCGATGTTAGTCGAAGCTGATGCCTTGGGTGTCCAGGAAATTTTGTTATTTGGCTATCATGGGAAGTTAATGAAACTAGCCGCAGGGATTTTTCACACCCACCATCACCTAGCTGATGGACGGCGAGAAGTTTTAGCGGCACACTGTGCTTTAGCAGGTTTGAGTCCACAAGATATAGAAGTTGTGTTTCACTCTCCGACGGCTGAAGCTGCACTCAAACACCTCAAATCCTTAGATGATTCTACAGGTAGTGATTGGATAAATCGAGTTTATAGCGCGATCGCCGAAACTATCGACGTGCGTAGTCAAGAATATATTCAAAGTCATAGCAGCAGAGGTCAAGATACCACAATCTGCGGCTCGATTTTGTTTGACCGCGATCGCAAAATTATTGTGAAGAGCAAAACTGCTTGTAACTTAATGGGAAATTTATGTTAATTTATTATAAATAATCATAAATAATCCAACTAAATAAATTAATCAATAGCGACTGTAGTGTAATTTATAGCTTTTAATACCCTGCCGCAATGAAAAGTACAAACGCATTTTACCTAGCGTTTGTTAAGGATTAATTCACCATTTATCAGCCTCAACAAGCTGAAAATGGTGTTTATATTCAGAACCCACAGAAACCATCTACCACCAGACTCACACTTTCTCCATATTATGAATACAGCGGTGACTCTACTAACCGAACAAGCCCCTCAACCAGTAGAAGAGTTCGGGCGGCTTGAGCGTCAAATCATTGTCATATTAGACTTCGGCTCTCAATATTCGGAACTGATTGCTCGGCGTATCCGCGAGACTCAAGTATACTCTGAGGTCTTGTCTTATCGCACCCCGGCAGAACAGTTGCGCAAACTTAGTCCCAAGGGAATCATTCTCTCTGGTGGCCCTAGTTCAGTTTATAGCGATCGCGCTCCCCATTGTGACCCAGAAATTTGGAATTTAGGTATTCCCGTTTTAGGTGTTTGCTATGGAATGCAGTTGATGGTCAATCAACTCGGTGGAGAAGTAGCCAAAGCTGACCGGGGTGAATACGGCAAAGCTGCATTATATATTGATGACCCCACAGACTTGTTAACAAACGTCGAAGATGGCACAACCATGTGGATGAGTCATGGCGACTCAGTGACAAAAATGCCTCCAGGCTTTGAGGTATTAGCACATACAGATAATACTCCCTGTGCCGCCGTTGCCGACCACGAGAAAAAGCTTTATGGTGTCCAGTTTCACCCGGAAGTAGTGCATTCAATTGGTGGTTTAGCCTTAATTCGCAACTTTGTTTATCACATCTGCGAGTGTGAACCCACCTGGACGACAGCCGCCTTTGTAGAAGAATCAATTCGGGAAATTCGGGCTAAGGTTGGAGATAAGCGAGTATTGTTGGCGCTTTCTGGTGGTGTGGATTCTTCTACCCTCGCCTTCTTACTGCACAAAGCCATTGGCGACCAGTTGACTTGTGTATTTATCGACCAAGGCTTTATGCGGAAGTATGAGCCGGAAAGGTTGGTGAAGTTGTTCCAAGAACAGTTTCACATTCCTGTGGAGTATGTTAACGCCCGCGATCGCTTTTTGGATATCATGGTCGGCGTTACAGACCCAGAAGAAAAACGCCGTCGAATCGGACACGAATTTATCCGCACATTTGAAGAAACATCCAAAGAACTTGGCCCCTTTGACTATCTGGCTCAAGGTACACTTTACCCAGATGTCATCGAATCAGCCGATACTAATGTTGATCCCCAAACCGGTGAACGGGTAGCAGTAAAAATTAAAAGCCATCACAACGTCGGTGGATTACCCAAAGACTTGAGATTTAAACTAGTCGAACCTCTGCGGAAATTATTTAAAGATGAAGTACGTAAGGTTGGACGATCTATTGGCTTACCAGAAGAAATTGTTCAACGCCAACCATTCCCCGGCCCTGGTTTAGCTATTCGCATTTTGGGAGAAGTCACCGCCGAAAGATTAAACATTCTCCGCGATGCTGATTTAATTGTGCGCCAGGAAATTAACCAACGTGGTTTGTATAACGAATATTGGCAAGCATTCGCAGTATTATTACCAATTCGTAGCGTAGGTGTAATGGGTGATCAACGCACCTATGCTTACCCAGTTGTATTGCGTATTGTCAAGAGCGAAGATGGTATGACTGCTGACTGGGCGCGTGTACCTTATGATGTGCTTGAGGCAATTTCTAACAGAATTGTCAACGAAGTCAAAGGTGTTAACCGCGTGGTGTTTGATATTACCTCTAAGCCACCCGGAACCATAGAATGGGAATAAGAGAATTTATCCAGATGTTTTGATAGGTAGGGTGGGCAATGCCCACCTTTTTAGTTGATGGTGATTTCTCCATTTTGTGATGTTAAAATTTTTATTTAGTAGGCAGGTTTAAGTTTTCGGCGATCGCTGATAAGTATGGTTGAAAAATCGCCAAATTTGCCAAGTTATCAAATTTCCCTTTAGATAAGCTGGAATTAAATGATGTGGTAATTACGTACAACTGAGTCGCATCAGATGTAACATAACCAATATATTGCTCTTGTATACCACCGTCTGGCTTGAGTCTGACAAAACCATAACGCATTCCTGGAAGTTTCCCAACTGTTACTTGTTGCAGTGGATAAGTTGAGAAAGCACTATTATTGGCATATTTAGTTTGATGATCTTTAGTAAATCTACTGTACGAGTCCGCCACCCAAGCTTGGAGTGCGTTGGTAAGTTTGTTTTGAAACTGAGGATTTTGCAAATCTGCTGCGGAACTCCCAGAAATACCAACTTCTATTAAATGTTTCTGAAAATTGGGATTATCTTTTAAAGCATAAATAATAACTTCAACTGTACCCAAATCCTTACCTTGAGAAGTAACACACAATAAAGTTGCTTCTGTTGCACAAGGTATAACTTGCCAATTGCTGGGTGCAGAAGTGCTACCTAACAGTTTCTGCCAAGCATTTGCTTGATTTACACTGCTTTGTTTTGAGGGGGTAGCTGTTTTTGTCGGTGTAGGAACAGTATTCGATGGTGTATCTTGATTGACAAACAAATTGGGGAAAAGAAATCTTGCTCCCACTGGTATTAAAATTAGTAAAATAACACCTATTATCAAATGATAAACACGTAACATTTTCCTGAATATCCCCAGCAAAGATTGCAGATTAATTCTATCTACAATACTTTGCCACTGTGCAAGAAATTCGATGATATGTGTTGAGTATTGACAATAAATCTCAAATATGGATGATTTAATACCTACTATTGTAAGGACACGGCAGTGGCTGCGTCCTTACTTGAATTATGTTCGACTTATGAAACTAGCGGTGTTGCTTAATGATATATGCCTAAATATGTGAGGCTTATCTGAAGCGAGTGTGGTTTCGACGATTTTGTTTATGTCTGGCCACTGCTTTACGCTTTTCTTTTTCTAACGGTGTTTCAAAGTGGCGCTTTTTTCTCATATCTTGGAAAATTCCAGCTTTGGAAACTTCCCGTTTAAACCTCCGTAACGCTGACTCAATTCCTTCATTCTCTCCTAAAACTACTTGTGTCATTCTCATTCCTCCTCTTGATGGATGAATAGTTTAAGACTCACGCAAGGAAACCTTGCACTCTGAAAGGGTGTGAAGTCTTAGGGGTGTACGAACGCCTGTAGCCTTACACCCCTATAACCCCTGCACCCTTAAACAAATTTTTAATTTTTGTTTTTTATACGTAAGTCTTCTAGTTGAAGACCGGAAACAAAACAAAAAACAATCCAGCAGATTCGAGCCTTTGCTTTATCTGCTGGCGACTCAAAAGGTTATGTTTCAGCCAGGCTTTAGTAACTGCGGCGATTACCACCACCACGGTTATTATTACCCCAACCGCCGCCACCACCACCACGGGGAGCGCTTCTTTCTTCACGGGGTTTAGCTTTATTTACTTTTAAATCGCGCCCCATCCATTCAGCACCATCAAGTGCTTCAATGGCAGCAGTCTCTTGAGCTTCTGTTTCCATTTCCACAAAAGCAAAACCACGAGGACGACCTGTTTCACGGTCGGTTGGTAACTGAACGCGGCTAACTTTTCCGTACTCTGCGAAGGCCAGCTTTAGGTCTTCTTCTGTAACTTGGTAGGATAAGTTACCGATGTAAATTGACATACAATGTCTCCGAATTCAGGAAATGTAGAGAGTTAAATTCGGAGAGATACCTTTCATAAATCAAAATGAGTCACTCAGCCGAAAATAATTCTTATAGACTCAACTATAGCACAGCTGCTAAATGTTGGTAGAACTTAACATGGCTTAGTATTTGGCAATTTGTAATTGTTCTGGGCTTACGGCTAAGATTACATTTTATAGCTCTACGGGCAAGTCATTTAGTCTATTTAAGTTAATCTAAGTTAAACCATATTTTATATCACGTCTCAAATTGTACTAACAATTTTTCCGCTTCTTGGCACAGTTTTTCATGATACTGGTCGTTACTAGCTAGTAAACCACCCCACTGATTAATATCCCCTGTATTGTATTGTAATGAAGTACCGTCAAAGTATGTGAATTTACCGCCTGCTTCTGTTAAAATTAATTCTGGTGCTGCTATGTCCCAGTCTTTAGGTGCAGACTTACCTGAAAGCGAAATGTAAAGGTCGGCTTGTTGTTCTAAGATGGTGGCGATTTTGCAACCTACGCTACCTACAGATTTCTGATGATGGATAGGTAAATGTGTTAATAAATACTCTAATCTCTGATTACGGTGAGAACGGCTGACAACTATTGTTAAGTCTTCTAGACGCTTACTTGTCTGGTTAAATGATATTTGTAATGGATGCGAATCTGTGCGAGTTTCTACAAATGTACCACCATTTTTAATTGCGTAATACAATTTTCTTGCTTCTGGGATGGCTACTACTGCTAAAACTGGCCGATGTTCTTTAACTAAAGCAATGTGAACCGCATAGTCTCCAGTTTTTTCAATAAAGTCGCGTGTCCCGTCTAATGGGTCGATTATCCACACCCAATCGGTTGTATTGTGATTAAATCCTGATTTATACGTTTCTTCACTAATGTAAGCAAACTCTTCTGTTCCTAAAGCTGCTTGTAGTTCGTGTAAGATATATTGGCTGACTTTGACATCGGCAACTGTCACAGGCTCATTTTGCTTATACTGCACATCAAGATTTGTATCTTCTGCTGTGCCGTGATAGTAGGATTGTAATATTTCGGCTGCACCCCACCCAACAGTACGAGCGATCGCCAGTATTTCTTGTAAGTCTTTCATTTTACATCCATCCAACGGCGCGTACCAAAAAGTTTACAAGCATTAGCAGCAATTTTACTAGCTTTCTCTAAGGCTTCGGGGAAATGGGAAATGGAGGAAGATGAGGTGTAATTTTGTAATATGTAATGGCAAAAAGCACCGTGAAAAATGTCTCCAGCCCCTAGTGTGTCAACTGGTGTAATAGAAGGTACAACTACAGTACCACGTTGACCGCTATTTAGATATTCAATAGATTTTTCACCGTGGGTAATGGCGATGTGGGGAATACCCAAGCCGTAGAGATAGGTGAAAACCTCCTCACTAGAACTACAGCTAGGAGGATAAAAATTAGCAGAGCAAACGGCATAATCAACTAATGGTAAGATTTGATTAAATCCAGGTTTCCAACTACCACCATCAATTACCACAGGTATATTTTTGGTTTTAGCCATTTGCGCTATGACATAACCTACACTCATTTGATGCCCATCAATTAGCACGATATCAATATTATCTAAAATATCTGCTGGGATAGATTCACCATCGGCTTGAGTTTTGACAGCATTGATAGAAATAACAGCCCGTTCTCCCGTAGACTGGGTGACAATAATTGAAGATACAGGCGGTGGTGTATTAATAGTAGGATCAAGGTCAGCGATCGCAACTTGATATTTTTCCAAATCACTCCGAATTAGTTGCGTCATTGGATGCGAACCAACCACACCCAAAACAGTAGCTTGATTACCTAAATAACTAAAAGTCACAGCCGCGTTAGTAGCAGGGCCGCCTGCTGCTACAGTGTAGTCAGTCGCCACTAATTTTTGATTATTTTGAGGCGCAGATTCAGCTAAATAGATAAAATCTAATGTCACCAAACCCACGAATAAACCATGATTTGTCATTTGTCATTAGTCCACAGTCAATAGTCAATAGTCAATAGTCCCTGATAGTTTTTGAATTTTGAATTTTGAATTTTGAATTGATTCAATGCAGACAGATCCCAAACCAAGCACACTATATATAGTTGGTACACCGATTGGTAATTTGGAGGATATCACCTTTCGGGCGGTGCGGATTTTGCAAAATGTAGATTTGATTGCGGCGGAAGATACCCGCCACACGGGGAAGTTACTTCAACATTTGCAAGTGAAAACACCGCAAATCAGTTACCATGAGCATAATCGTACCAGTCGTATCCCAGAATTATTAGAGTATTTGCACAGTGGTAAAGCGATCGCTTTGGTGAGTGATGCAGGTATGCCGGGAATTTCTGACCCTGGTTACGAACTGGTTAAAGCTTGTGTTGAAGCGGGAATATCTGTAGTGCCTATTCCTGGTGCAAGTGCAGCAATTACAGCCTTAAGTGCGGCTGGACTACCAACAGATAGGTTTGTGTTTGAGGGTTTTCTCCCAACTAAGAGTCAACAAAGACGAGAATATTTAGAGGTTTTAGATACAGAAAGCCGTACTTTAATTTTCTATGAATCGCCGCATCGTTTACGAGAAACTTTACAAGATTTAGCAGAAGTCTGGGGAAGCGATCGCCAAATTGTTCTGGCAAGGGAGTTAACTAAATTATATGAGGAATTTTGGCGGGGGAGTATTGAGGATGCGATCGCCCATTATCAACAACGAGAACCCCAAGGCGAATATACAATCTTAGTAGCAGGAAAACCACCCAGCCAAACTCAACTTACAGAAGAACAATTAAAATCCGAATTGCAACAATTAATTAGTCAAGGAATATCGCGTTCTCAAGCCAGCCGTCAACTAGCAAAATACACTTCCTTAAACCGTCGCCAAGTTTATCAACTAGCACTTTCTATAGTTGTGGATACTGAAGATGCGCAATAAGTTGTTAGTGGTCAGTTGTTCTTAAAACATGTTTTTTTATTGTTAGGCTAAACTTATAAAACTAGGACACCTACAGCTAAACTAACTTGCTTTTAATTTAGACATTCCTGAGAATCAGCAGATTTATCATCAAAATTTTTGTTTATTTTTAACTGCTTATGTCTGTCACTGAAGATTTTGTTACCCAAGAAAATGTTATTTTTCCTCCAGGAGATATATACAGTGACGAGCCGCCTTTGGAAAGTTCTTTACATCTACAACAATTAATACTGCTACTGAAGTGTTTAGAATGGTGGTGGCAAGACCGCCAAGATTTTTTTGCTGCTGGTAATCTGACTATTTACTATAGCCCGAATCAACGTAAGTCAGAAAATTTTCGCGGCCCAGATTTTTTTGTAGTTCTGGGAATCCAACGCCGTCCGCGTAAAAGTTGGGTTGTTTGGCAAGAAGATGGCAAGTATCCTAATGTAATTGTAGAAGTGTTATCAGACTCAACTGCCACCACTGATAGGGATTTAAAAAAGCAAATTTATCAAGACACATTCCGTACACCAGAGTATTTCTGGTTTGACCCAGATACTCTAGAGTTTGCTGGCTTTGTGTTGATGGCTGGTAAGTATCAACCAATCGAAGCAAATTCCCAAGGTTGGTTATGGAGTCAGCAACTAGAGTTATATTTAGGGATTTATCAGCGAACTTTACGGTTCTATACTGCTGAAGGGGAGTTAGTTACCACACCGGAAGAAACTGCACAGCAAGAAAAAGAACGTGCTGACCAAGAAAGGGAACGTGCTGACAGAGAAAAAGAACGCAGCGATCGCTTGATGGCGAAGCTGCGAGAATTGAATATAGATCCAGATACAATTTAACAGTGAACAGTAAACAGTTATTAGTGAACATAAGCTGATAACTGTTTACTGAAAACTGATAACTGAAATTAATCTTCAGGAAGAACCCATTTAGGCGGTTCCGACATTTTCTTCCGCAGACGTTCTTCCGCCATTTGCAACATTTGATCTAAAGATGTCTCGGCAATGAATTGAGAAGTAGCCTCTCTAAACTCAATGTTCGGACACTTATCCCCTAGAACACAACCGTTAACGCAAGCTTGAGCGCAGTTAATTTTCTGCTCCACAGTCCATTCCTCTCTACTAAGGGTTTTTTTCTCTACCCTCCAGGTAAATTCTACCTTGTCAGTTAGGATGAAATAAGTCTAAATATCTACCATTTTACAATGTTGGGGAGTGGGGAGTAAGGGAAGATGTGGTTCTCTTTCAGAGACGCTAACGCGAACGACTGCGCTCACCAACCGGGAGATGAGGGAGCAGAAGAAAATAACTAATGACTATGGACTGTTGACTCTGGACTATGGACTAATGACCAATGACCAATGACTGAACTATTAGCTATTACTGGAACTATTGCGGCGATCGCAACTGCTATTGTCCCTCAACAAGGTAGTGTGGGTATTGTGCGGGTGTCTGGTTCTCAGGCAATAGCGATCGCACAAACTTTGTTTTCTGCTCCTGGTAAGCAAGTTTGGGAAAGTCACCGCATTCTCTACGGTTACATTCGCCATCCCCAAACCCGTCAAGTTGTTGATGAGGCGTTGTTGCTCATCATGAAAGCACCCCGTTCCTACACCCGCGAAGATGTGGTAGAGTTCCATTGCCACGGCGGGATTATGGCGGTGCAGCATGTATTGCAACTATGTCTGGAAAGCGGTGCTAGACTAGCTCAACCGGGGGAATTTACCCTCAGAGCATTTTTGAATGGCAGACTAGATTTAACCCAAGCTGAGAGTATTGCTGATTTGGTGGGAGCGCGATCGCCCCAAGCTGCACAAACGGCTTTAGCTGGCTTACAAGGTAAATTAGCTCATCCCATCCGCCAGTTACGCGCTAACTGTTTGGATATTCTCGCGGAAATTGAGGCGAGAATCGATTTTGAGGAAGATTTACCACCTTTGGATGATAAAGCCATCATATCAGATATAGAGAACATCGCCGCAGAAATTTCTCAGTTATTAGCAACTAAAGATAAAGGTGAACTGTTGCGGACTGGGTTAAAAGTGGCTATTGTCGGTCGTCCGAATGTGGGAAAATCCAGCTTGTTGAATGCTTGGAGCCAGAGCGATCGCGCCATTGTCACCGACTTACCCGGCACAACCCGCGACGTTGTAGAATCCCAGTTAGTCGTGGGTGGTATTCCGGTACAGGTGCTAGATACAGCAGGGATTAGGGAAACCAGCGACCAAGTAGAAAAGATAGGCGTAGAGCGATCGCGTCAAGCCGCCAACACCGCCGATTTAGTCTTGTTCACCATCGACGCAGCCACAGCTTGGACGACTGGCGACCAAGAAATTTATGAACAGGTAAAACACCGTCCGTTAATTCTCGTGATGAATAAGATTGATTTAGTAGATAAACAATTGATTTCAGCCTTAGAATATCCGCCAAATATTAATCAAATTGTTCACACAGCCGCAGCCCAAAAACAAGGTGTTGATGCGTTAGAAACGGCAATTTTAGAAATAGTTCAAGCTGGAAAAGTCCAAGCTGCTGATATGGATTTAGCCATTAATCAAAGACAAGCCGCAGCCTTGACTCAAGCGAAAATTTCTCTAGAACAAGTGAAAGCCACAATTACCCAGCAGCTACCCCTGGATTTTTGGACAATTGATTTACGCGGTGCAATTCATGCGCTGGGAGAAATCACAGGGGAAGAGGTAACAGAGTCAGTGCTTGATAGAATTTTTAGTAGGTTCTGTATAGGAAAGTAGAAATGTGAATAGTGATCTGTCGCAGTCTCTAAAAATCAATTAGCAAGCAAATAGTTTAAACCAAGTCTTGATTTAGTGAGTTACCAATTAAACTATATAATTCTTGTAATTGCTCACAGTCGTAAGCTTTAATTATCTGCTCTGCTGCTTTCTTGGAGTTATGACGAGGTATATTCAACCATAATCCACCTTTGAAAGTAGCAGATGGTGCTTTGTCTAGCCAATCTCTAACTGCTTTTCGTCCCTCTTCTGTAATCTGATAGTAGCCACGTTTTTTACCGGGTAATACCTCAATCCAACCCAATTCATGCCACCGTTTTCGCCAAAGGTGTGCTTTGCTGTATGCAAGGCTCAATACTTCCCTAATTTTTTCAACATTGATTGGCTGATTATCTGGGCAAGCCTCTACTACCTGAGAAAATCTTTGTAAATACCCTTTTGGATTTCCTCCTTGCTTAAATGGTAAATTGTCTAGCTGAAAAGTCTTTGAATCAGCTAATTCTAGGTCTTTAATAATTTTGTCAATATCCGATGATTCACAACCCAATCCAAACGGTGGCTGTGCATTGCACAATTCTTCATAAGACTTAAAAGAATTTCCATCTTCATCAACCAATTGCTGATAGCCATGATATTCTTTCATCAAGTCACGCCACGCTTTTAACTGTTGAGCATTAAATATGGCATCATGTAGCACTGCCTGCATCTCTAATCTAACAGCAATAGCCCAGGATAGTGAACCCGGTATAGCTGTTAGATCACCTGCATTACCTAAAGTCTTTATGTGATCTTTTAATGTGTTATTGGATATTTCCTTTGTAGCCATGCCCACACTTTCCTCAATTCTTCTACTTCCATTGATTGGCGAGTTTTACCAAAATATCCGACGATTTCTCCATTAAAAAATTTTGGACTTTTCCCACTTTTTCTCGCGTAACTGCGTACATAATCCTCAATCTTTTTACGCATAATATTTAATTCTTCACTACCAGTTAAAGACTCTTCTGGAGTGAAATCTGCATTTTCTAAATCTTTATTAATGAGTCGTAAATTGTAAGTTTCTATAAAATGTTTTAAATTAATTGTGCTGCTACTAATTCCAAATTTCTGTGCAGCTGATTGAATTATTTCTGTCTCGAAATAATCAACAGATTCTCCAGTACTTAAATCAGATGCACTTAACCGTGTCAAGTTTGAATTTAACGGAATAATAGAATTATTACGTTGTAAATTGCTATTCTCTTCATTACTACCATTACTAGCATCAGAACTTTTTCTTTCCTTTTGCTCCTTTTCTTTTAAAACAACCTCTTGTTCTGTAATAATTCGTTCAACACACTGACGAGCTAACTGATCATCGGGAATATAAATTAATCCTAATTTCTTTAGTTCTCCTGCTTTTCTATCAACTCTAGCGGCTCTTGCCCATGACTGTTCTAACCAAGGTTCACTTCTAATATTAGTTAAGCAAGCAACGTGGGTAATTGCTGGAACATCAAGTCCTTCATATGCCATTGCCACAGTTACTAAAACATCAACTGCTTTTAAATCGTTGAGTTTGTAATCTTTCTTGAATCGCTTAATTGCAGATTGCGCTTCTTTCGATTCTTCACTTGTTGCTTTTACAGCCGTGCTAATTCCTAGCTCTTTCAACCAGTCAAGATATTGGTTAGCTGTTGAAATTGATGGTGCAAGTACAAGTAACTTAGAACGGGGGTTGTTTATTTTTTTATATAGTTGCCAATTTTCAACACAGTTTTTTAATAGCTGACGAGCATATCCTGTACTAAGGGCTGTTTGAAGTGCTATACTTCTATAATCTCCAGCTTCTGCAAGACTATCTACTGAACATTTCTGTCCTGTTTCATCAATCCACTCAGCCTCTCCATCTCCCCACTCAAAATGAAGAGGAACTATAGCTCCTTCTCTAAGAGCTTGGCTACGTGTATACTGAAGGACGGTTGTATGTTCATTGCTAGAAAGATTAGGAAGAATACCAGCAGAAGTTTGTTTATAAGGCATAAAGGCAATCTGCTTACGATCTCCGCGCACATGGGTTCCTGTTACAAGAATTAGTAAAACAGCTTCATCTACTAATGGTTGTAAGACTCGATGCCAAATTCCTCCCTCTTCAACATGATGAAACTCATCCAATACCAGAATGTAGCGCTTGCGCCGAAACTCATGAGCATGAAGGTCGGGGTTAGCTGCTATTGCTTGGTAGGTAGCTACATACCCTGACATTCCTTTGCATGGGTTAGGTTCGTTATTATTAGCCATCACTCTGTGTTGATGAGCTAAGTGTTGTTTAAAAAACACATCATCAAAATTTTCTTCTCCTTGCCTTTGTAAATTTCGTCTTGGAACTATCCAACATATTGCATCAGCAATAGTTCCATGAAAACCTCCCTGAAAAGGTTTATTCGGAATTAGTTGCGCCGCAGCAATTACTGGAATTAAGCTTTTACCACCTCCTGGTGTAACTAACAATACCTTAGCCAAAATAAGAGGGTGAAGAGAGAGGGCTGATGTAGTAGAGTTATTGTCTTCCCAAACGACAACTCAAAAGCCACAATCAACCCATGCCCGATATCTTATCACTCCTGCAATGCCTCCTGCCGCAGATAAACGCTACGACGATGCGGCAATTGAACCAGATAATCCTGGCCATGTTAGCAATGAGTGGCCGAGTGACGATGTTGGGAATTTCTCGTTGGACAGGTAGTGGTGGCAGTTATCGAACGATGTTGAGATTCTTTCATACGGTAATACCTTGGGCGACATTGTTTTGGTTATTCTTTCACAAGCATTTATTTCGTCCGAATGAGATATATTTGCTAGCGGGAGATGAAGTTGTGATAAGTAAATCAGGAAAACAAACTTATGGACTGGATAGATTTTTTTCTAGCCTGGCTGGTAAACCCATATCAGGGCTATCTTTTTTTACATTATCATTAGTCAGTGTTGAGCAAAGGCACTCGTTTCCGATTCAGATAGAACAGGTGATAAAGAGCGATATAGAAAAAAGTAGCTCGTCACCAACCAAAGAAATAAAACCGCAAGAAAAACGTGGGCGTGGGCGACCAAAGGGAAGTAAAAACAAGAATAAAACCCAGGTAGTTCTCACATCTGAATTACTCAGAATTCAGAAGATGATTAAGTCGCTATTTAAGTTATTAGCTAAATTTATTCCCCTTACTTACTTAGTATTGGATGGACACTTTGGGAATAATAATGCCTTGCAGATGGCTCGTCAAGTTAACTTGCATATAATTTCTAAGCTTCGCTCTGATTCAGCATTATATATACCTTATCAACACCCTGACCCCAATAGTCGCTCTCGTCGTAAATACGGAGACAAAATTGACTACAACAACATACCTAAGAAGTATTTATGTCAAAGTACCGTTGATGATGATATCCAAACTGACGTTTATCAAGTTACATTACTTCACAAAGAATTTGCCCAATCTCTAAATGTAGTTATTCTCGTCAAAACCAATCTTAAAACTCATGCTCGTAGTCATGTAATTCTATTTTCTAGTGATCTAAAATTGTCATCTGAAAAAATAATTGACTACTACAAGCTACGCTTTCAGATCGAATTCAATTTTCGAGATGCCAAGCAATTTTGGGGATTGGAAGATTTTATGAACTTAAGTCAAACTGCTGTAACTAATGCTGCTAATCTAGCATTCTTTATGGTCAACTTATCCCATCATCTTCTCGCGGATTTTCGTCTCCTTAATCCCGACTCCGGCATCCTTGACCTTAAGGCTCACTATCGTGGTTTTCGATATGTCCGTGAAATTTTAAAAATGCTTCCCGAAATACCTGAGCCTATTTTATTAACTCAGATTTTTGCCAAACTTACTTCTTTGGGACGTATTCATAACGTTTCTACAGGCGTTGAACCCTCGTAAATTGGCTAAGGTATTGAACTAACATGAGTATTTTTTTAATAGGTTGCCCTGCCTTAATAAGTTTACATATCTCTAAAAACTCGGCTTGGTGCTTTCTTAGGTTCAACTGCTGATGGGAAGTTTGCGAAAATAAGTCCAGTTGCTTGGCCGTTGTCATGTTTCTATTCTCTTGTGCGGTTTTTATGTAATGGCATTGAGGGCATAATGCCTGCATTTCATGAACATTAGTTCGGTAAGTTTCAGCCCACCGAACAATATGATCTGCATGCCAATCAGAAGGCATATCGCACCCGCACAGTTGACACTTTCCATCAGCCGCATACCAGAGGCTGGCGCGTAGTCGTTTCGACCGGAGGAAACGACTCTCTTTTACCATCTAAAAACTCCTCCAGTATTGAACCTACATAAATTATAATAGTACAAGTGTTCTGAAAACACCTCTATTTTGACGCATTTAGTTATGGAAAGCCCAATTAGGGGACGATTGCCAACTAGTTGTTAATTTAGCAGAATATTGCTCAGTATGTTTACTGTGCAATCAATACCTTATGTTTTACCCAACAAATAATAAAGTAATCTTAATTCCTACAACGGAGAGGGGGAGATTCGAACTCCCGGAAGTTTTCACTTCATCCGATTTCAAGTCGGACGCATTCGACCACTCTGCCACCTCTCCAAATAACTGTCTAGCTTGGCTGACCCCTAATTTATCGGCTTGCACTAAAGCTGACAGATAATACTATAGCTTATCATCTACGCAGATGGTACTACTGAAGGCGAATATTTACGATACACTAGCCGATCGCTCAAATAACACCTCCTCTTTTGCAACCTGAAAATCTTCGCCTACCCAAACTAAAGAAGCTTGTGTCACCTCACCCGCCTCTATGGAAACTAGCGAAAAGTTCCGCAGTTTGCCGTTTTCACCTTCTATAATCCTTGGCACACTGGCGGCGTTAAGGTAAAATATCCCCTCTGGGCTTCTAAAGATGGGTTTTCTCAATTCTGTTTTGGTGTACCGTAAAGTATGGTGCATATGACCAAAAGTCACCAAGGCTATCTGTTTACCAGTCGTTATCGCCAGAGAAATTGCCTCGGCTAAATCTGGGTCGCCAAAGTCGCCGCCTATGGGATGCCAATCTTTACCGCAGGGGTCTTCTGGGCGATCGCCTAATCCACTCGGCCCGTTATGACCAAGAAAGATAATCGTATCACAGGCTGCACTTTTCACCGATGCAAATATTCTTTGTGCTGATTCTTCCAAATCTGCTACACCGTAACGCTGTTTACAGATGTCAGCAAATCGCCATTCATGACCACCCCAGGTAAAAGGACGACCACCCACTACTGTCAGATTCCATTGGGGAAAATCTAACTTACTGTAACCCACATGGGCTGAACCTAGTAAATCTAATTGTTCCTGTACCCAGTTTTCCTTGGTGCGATCATAGGGACATTTTTTTCGTCCCCATTCTGTAGCCGAGTACCAAGCATCATGGTTGCCCATAATTGCGGCTTTGGGAATATTCACTGAAGCGATCGCTCTTACCACTTCCACCGACTCATTCCCAAAATCCCCTACAAATAGGACTAAATCAACACCCAGATGCTTGAGTGCAATACCATCTTCTACTTCCCACTGGTCGTGGATATCTCCAACTACAGCAATTTTCAGTATTTTTGATTGAGATTTTTGACTGGTCATGCCGCTTTCCTTGCCGTATATATCCAGCATAGGAAACTCAGCCGGATTTTGACACTGTTTTAAGGTTTATGAGTTGAGACAAGGAATGTAAGGGTATAAATAACCAAAATGTCAATACTCCTATATTTGTTCTTTTGACCTTTATAAAGTTTGCTCCAAGACGCTGTGATATTCGTAGCTGCATGAAGGGATAAGGCTTAAGCGCTCAAATGATCAATTTTGTGTGTAAGTTTTAACTATTTAGGGGTATGAATCTCCATCTATTTTTGGTAAAAACTACTATAATTAATTTACCAGACAAAATTTGTAATAAAAAGTAACCTAACTGTGTTTACCACTGCTTTTGCTCAACGGGAACAGACTCAACCGGGTGGACTACCACTAGATTTATTTGCCGCTATTGAAAGTTTGAAAAAAGAACTCAACGCGGTTATTTTGGCGCATTATTATCAAGAACCAGATATTCAAGATATTGCAGACTTTATCGGCGACTCATTACAACTAGCTAGAGCCGCAGAAAAGACTAATGCAGATGTGATTGTCTTTGCTGGTGTTCACTTTATGGCGGAGACGGCGAAGATTCTCAACCCCGATAAATTAGTGCTGTTACCTGATGTAACGGCTGGTTGTTCCCTAGCAGATAGCTGTCCACCAGATGAATTTGCCGCCTTTAAAGCTGCACATCCCAATCATTTAGTAGTGTCTTATATTAACTGTACGGCCGAAATCAAGGCGATGAGCGATATTATCTGCACCAGTTCCAACGCTGTGAAGATTGTGCAGCAAATCCCCAAAGAACAGCCGATTATATTTGCTCCTGACAAAAATTTGGGACGCTACGTCATGGAACAGACGGGACGGGAAATGGTGCTGTGGCAAGGTAGCTGCATGGTGCATGAAACCTTCTCCGAGAAGAAGATTGTACAACTAAAAGTTGCCCATCCCCAAGCAGAGGCGATCGCTCACCCAGAATGTGAAAGTAGCGTCTTGCGTCACGCTAGTTTTATCGGCTCGACAGCAGCTTTACTCAAATATTGCCAAACCAGCCCCAGCCAAGAGTTTATCGTTGCTACCGAGCCAGGCATTATTCACCAAATGCAAAAACTCGCACCGCACAAGCAATTCATCCCTGCGCCACCAATCAATAACTGCGCTTGTAACGAATGTCCATTTATGCGGTTAAATACCCTAGAAAAACTCTACTGGGCAATGAAAAACCGTACTCCTGAAATTATCATGCCAGAACACATCCGCATCGCCGCTCTGCGACCAATTCAACGGATGTTAGAAATGAGTAATTAGTCAATTAAAAATTATATTTATTTACAAACTAAATGGGGAGATAAAATTTCCCCATTTTTTATATCAACTCTGTTTTCCCAATTTTGAGATATAAACATTCTCTGTGCGCTGATCATTGAGATTTAGTAGCCTCTTTTTGCGCCGCCTCACTATATTTCTTATATAGCTGAGTCCGTATTTTAGCTTCCTGATAACGGCTGTGAGCAGGCGGAACAGCCTTCATTAAATCTGAAGCACGTTGCCACATAGCAGCCAATTCCAACCATTGAGTTGAATTTTTAGCCACTTTACCTGCTGCTGAAGCTTGATTGGCAAGCCGCACAGCCGCAGCAAAATCATCAGAATCGTTAGCAGCGCCAGTATTGAAACTATTGCTCAAAACGCCTGATTCTTTCTCGTTAGTGTTGGCTGTAGCTAAAGAGTTTTTATTGTCGAACTGTACTAAATTTTTTAGTTGTTCGCCGAACTGACTATAAAAAATCCAACCTAGTGATAGCAATAAGCATAAAGCAAATGCCGATCGCAACTTCACTGGAGAAACTTTCTTCGGTTTGATTTTGTTATTCAGTGGCGAGTAGTCGGGTAAGTTTGATTGTCCCAGTTCAGCTTGTGCTTCTTGAATATCCTTAAGTAGTCGCTTGAGGACATTTGGTTGAGCAAGGGTAATTTCCTGTGTCCAGAGTAATTGATCATCGCGCTCAAGTTCTGTCAACCAAAGTAACTGCTGTTCTCGCACAATGCGGCTGTTAATCTTGATGCGGCGAATATTACGCGGTGCAATCGATTCCAGAATACGCTGGATTTGCTCCACTAGGCTAGACTGCTCAAGTTGTTCCTCCTGAGACGCTTCACACAATAGTTGTAAGACACCATCAGCAAAAACTGCCCTGATTCTTACACCGGATTTGGTGAGCTTGTCGTTTAACACTTGAATAATCGCCGCGACGCTACCTTGGTGAGCTTGCCAAGCGATATCGTTTATCCGATCAACCATTGGAGATTTAGTAATAGCTTTAAACCCTGATTTTTTTAAAAGGATCATAATATTAGGTTGGTGTTCTACTGAACTTTACCTTGTCTTCGATTTTACGAGTAAATAGATGTGGTTGTCACATGAAATCTTAAAAATCTAGACTCCTTATACTTATAGCTAGGAAGCTCTAGATTTACCGCATTACAATCATACTTAACAAAAAATAAACAACATCAGGGTCAACACTTAACGCCTTCCATTTTTCCTTAAATTATCTCACTGACCGTTATATCTGCCAGTTTCCCTGTTATTATTGCCTTTTTTAATGACTTTGTTAACCTTCGGGATTACTTTACTTGTCTGATGAATATTCCGCAAGGTAGATGACAAACTATATTAGTTATACACAGATGTAAGGTACATGCGTATTATTACTTACGCATAACCGTGATTTCCAAGTCTCTTATGAGCGATCGCTCTCGTAACCCCATTATTCCAGTTAGTACACAAAATTTCGAGTTTGGATGCGATCGCCTCTGCAACCTCATCATTCGCCTCAGAACATTGAATAAAGGCTATATTACAATATCTCTAATATACAAGGACAGTTTCTATGAAAGAGGATTTCATTATTAATGAAAAGCTGATAGAAGAAGCAATAAATGTAACAGGACTTCAGAATAAACAAGACGTAATTGAACTTGGGCTGAAGACATTGATTAAATTAAAGCAACAAGAAAAAATTAAGAATTATAGAGGCAAACTCAAATGGGAAAGCAATCTTGAAGAGATAAGAACGAGATAAAGATTTCTTACCATTTGTTCAACATCTTGGTTTACTCACCGTTTCCACCAACATATAAAGCTTAAGTTCAAAGGTGGAGCGATCGCCTCCATAACTCCATGATTCCACCTCAGAACACAAAACTTTGAGTAAAAACAGAGAGCGATCGCATTCACAACCTTACCATTCCACCTCAAAACAAGAATATTCTCACTTGAAATAGAAATGTTCTCATTCAGAACAAGAACATTCTCACGTAAAACCAGAATGTTCTCATTTAGAACAAGAACATTCTCACTTGAAATAGGAATGTTCTTATTTGAAACAAGAAACTTCGAGTTCAGAACAAGAAACTTCGAGTTCAAAGCTTGATTGATGAGATTGGGAAGGTAAATTTTACTGTTGTGAGTTGAGAGAATCGCGTAAAATTGCTAAATTTTTACGCACAGTCACAGTATTTGGATGATCTACTCCTAACTGTTGCTCTAAAATATCCAAAGCTTGGAGATACAAAGGTTCAGCTTGGTCGTAGCGTCCTTGGGATTTGTAGAGTCCAGCCAAGTTGTTGAGGCTGGTGGCGACTGAGGGATGATTGTCTCCCAGTAGGCGTTTTCTCAGTTCTAAAGCTTGGAGATACAAAGGTTCAGCTTGGTCATAGTGTCCTTGGGATTTGTAGAGTGCAGCCAAGTTGTTGAGGCTGGTGGCGACATCGGGATGATTGTCTCCCAGCAGGCGTTTATAGAGTTCTAAAGCTTGAAGATACAAAGGTTCAGCTTGGTCGTAGCGTCCTTGGGATTTGTAGAGTGCAGCCAAGTTATTGAGGCTTTGGGCGACTGAGGGATGATTGTCTCCCAGCAGGCGTTTATAGAGTTCTAAAGCTTGGAGATACAAAGTTTCAGCTTGGTCGTAGCGTCCTTGGGATTGGTAGAGTCCAGCCAAGTTGTTGAGGCTTCGGGCGACATCGGGATGATTGTCTCCCAGCAGGCGTTTTGTCAGTTCTAAAGCTTGGAGATACAAAGGTTCAGCTTGGTCGTAGCGTCCTTGGGAATAGTAGAGTCCAGCCAAGTTGTTGAAGCTGGTGGCGACTGAGGAATGATTGTCTCCCAGCAGGCGTTTTGTCAGTTCTAAAGCTTGGAGATACAAAGGTTCAGCTTGGTCGTAGCGTCCTTGGGAATAGTAGAGTCCAGCCAAGTTGTTGAGGCTGGTAGCTAAATCTTTCTCTAAACCTAACTGTTGTTGCAGTTCCACAGCCTTACTTAAATACTCAATTCCTAATTCCTGCTCTTGTTTATAATCCTGACACTCACCACGATTGAGTCTTTTTCTATAAATATCCCCTAAGGTAAAGTACAAAGTCGCTAAAGTCGCATCTTTAATTCCTCGCTGTTCAATATCTCGAATAAATCTTTGCAAATCTTCTATGGGTAATAAATAATCATTATCATCATCAAAGCTTGAAAACTCATTACCATTGAAAGCAAAGCGAATCGGCTCTAATTCTCTACCAGAAATAGTGTTTTTTCTTCTAGATACAAACCGAAAGACACCATTGCGCCAACTCCAAAAATCAGGTGCTTTCTTCATCAAATCACCTAATATCTGATTAGTCACCCAGAGAACTATAGCAAAAGGAAATTCCCTTAACGCTTCCCTAGTCCACTGTAAGTAACCGAAAAAAATCTCTTGTTCTGAACGCTCATTCTCCAGCTTGAGAAAATAAAGCTGTTCTGCACCAGTCACAGTAATTACTGCTGGATGATGTTGACGCAAATACTCTTCATTTGATACCAATTGAGAAATAGCAGCCGTCAAACTCGGCTCACCCCTTGCTAATTTTACGCGATAGCAAGGTATTTCTGGCTCTAATTCTGCTTCATACTGAGCAATAATCTCATCACGATAACTAGCATCATCACAAACGGCAATTAGCAAATTTAATCGATGTGCTTTAGCTTCAATGGAAACAATCAAATCATCATAAGCATCTCGATTTTCTTCATCTACTAATAAATCTTCATTCATTATTAATCAACCCCCTGCGTCTCAGAGTTTCAACAAGAATGGGGTGAACATCATACCAAGTTTCATCATTCCGATATTCCAAAACATACAACCCATGCAGTAAATCTAAAAACTCCGGTTGCTTTGGATCATCCGGCATAAAATTCTCATAAGTGCTTTGCAAGATTTCAAAATCAGCTTTTCCTAAACGAATAGAGAAATCATTGCGAATTTTATTAATTGCTTGTTCTAAAATACTGTCATCAATTACAACTTTATCACCTGGCTTGCGTCTAATAAGTCGTAAACAAATCCGGCAACACTCATTAGCTATTCTAATTAACTCTCTCAATACACCGCCACTTTGAACAACAAGTTTCTCTGCTGTTGACTTTTCTAGCAAATCGCTGGCAATTCGTTTTTGTAATATTTCACAAAGCAGGTTTTGTGCTTCAATCCGAGGATGCGAATCAGGTAGACGATTTTTACCCTTCTCAAAAATCTTGAGAACTGGCATTACTACAATTTGGTCATTGGTTTCTGTAGTAATAATTGTGCTGATAAAAGTTTCCCGAAGTACGGCAATAGGAATAGTATAAATAATCTGAAAATTAGGTTGAAAAAGAGCTTTAATATTATCTCGATAAATATCGTTAACTCTGCCCAAGTCTAATTTATCTAAATCATCAATAATAACTAAAATTTCTTTTTGAGTTGCAGATTTAACCAATGCAGCAATTTCATTAATCCGGGCAACTAAATCTGATATCTTGCGTTCAAATTCTTGCTTAATTTCATCTCTAACTGTCGCATCAGCTTTTAATTTAGTTTTTAGCAAACTAAGCAAATCAAATCCCAACTCAGCCTCAGCCTGAAAATTACGTTCTTCAGTACGAGTGCGAGTTGCAAACCACCCATAAATTTGTTCTTTTGTACTTTTAGGAATTGCTACCTTGCGTGCCTCTGCTTCGTACATTAAATTAAGAGCGATCGCAAAGAGAATATTCACATGATTAACAGCCGACATTTCAATAGTGTCAGCAATAGAAAATAAAACTACAAAATACTTTTCCTGAATTTGTCTACTAAACTCAGCCAACAAAGAAGACTTCCCACATCCCCGATGCCCGGTAAATATAATCTTCCCGTCACCATTCGGGCTGTCTTCGACTAATTGAATTAAATCCGCTATTAAATCATCTCCATAATCTACTCGAAACTGCGCCATTTCTTTTTCTTGCATTAATGGAAACAATTCGAGGTTACTATAAGCTTCCTGAAAAGATTTTAATAATTCCTGAGACATTGATTCTTACAAAATAATATTTTTACTACATATATATCATCACCCATCCAGCCCCACCGCTAAACTTCCCTTTTCCCCCATCCTAACCATCCCCAAAAAACATTACCCCTCTCCGCCGCCGGAAAGGGGTGAAAGATGAGACAATTCAGCACTCAGCCTAATAAGCGTCCTGCAACTCGTAGAAATCAGGTGAGATGTAATCCTTACGTAAAGGCCAACCTACCCAATCCTCTGGCATTAAGATACGCTTCAAGTTGGGGTGTCCTTCGTAGATGATGCCGAGCATATCGTAAGATTCGCGTTCTTGCCAGTCTGCGGTTTTCCAAATCCAGTAGACTGAAGGCACTACAGGATTCTCCCGTGGTAAGAACACCTTCACCCGCACTTCTTGTGGTTTATCAGCATTATCACCGACTTTAATTAGGTGATACACGCTCACCAAATCCTGTCCGGGGCCGAGGTCGATACCGCCTTGAAACTGGAGATAGTTAAACCCGTAAGCATACAAAGCTGTAGCGATAGGAAGCAAAAAATCTGCTTCTACTTTAATTATCTCTACACCGTTTTTGTCAGCTTCCAAAGACTCATGGGCAAAACCATTTTCTGACAGCCACTGAGAAACCTGCCCAGATGGCACTATAGCCTTTTCTGCTGCTGGTACTGGTTTTAATTCTTCATCAGCCACGTTTCTGTTCCTCCTTCTGAGTTTGTGATGTCAGCAGTGCTGGGGGAACAGGAAGACCGATAGCTTCTGCCAATTCTTTTGGTGGATTGAACCGAGTATCCGACTGCATATACTTGCCAGTTAATATTTCTGGCACTGGCTTCAAGTTATGAGTCGTGCTGTAGAAACGGTGGGTTTGTTTGATTTGACTCCGTTCCTGCATCGAATCGTTAGCAATCTTCTTCCGCAACTTAATAATTGCGTCGATAATTGCTTCGGGACGGGGAGGACAACCGGGTAAGTAGACATCCACAGGAATTAACTTGTCAACACCACGCACGGCTGTAGGTGAATCAACACTGAACATCCCGCCTGTAATTGTGCAAGCGCCCATAGCGATTACATACTTAGGTTCGGGCATTTGTTCATAAAGACGCACCAATTGAGGAGCCATCTTCATGGTGATAGTGCCGGCTGTGATAATCAAATCGGCTTGACGAGGACTAGAACGGGGAATGAGTCCGAAGCGGTCAAAGTCGAAACGAGAACCGATAAGTGCTGCAAACTCAATAAAGCAGCAAGCTGTACCAAATAACAAAGGCCACAGACTCGAAAGTCTAGCCCAGTTGTAGAGGTCATCAACCGTGGTTAAAATGACGTTTTCCGAAAGGTCTTGAGTGACTGTAGGACGCTCAACTGGGTTGATGATTCGCTCTTTGTCCTGAGTAGTTAAATCTTGATTCAAGACCATTCCAAAGCTCCTTTACGCCAGGCGTAAACTAGGGCGACTACAAGAATTGCAATAAAAATCAGCGCTTCAATGAATGCCAATAGCCCCAGACGGTGGAAAGCAACTGCCCAAGGATATAAGAACACAGTTTCCACGTCAAAGACGACGAAGACTAAGGCAAACATATAGTAACGGATATTGAACTGAATCCAGGCTCCCCCGATGGGTTCCATACCAGATTCA
Organism: Nostoc sp. MS1; assembly: GCF_019976755.1. Taxonomy (NCBI): domain Bacteria; kingdom Bacillati; phylum Cyanobacteriota; class Cyanophyceae; order Nostocales; family Nostocaceae; genus Nostoc; species Nostoc sp. MS1. The sequence continues at coordinate 2,058,957 of NZ_AP023441.1, read as the reverse complement.
TAGGTGGTGCGGCGTTCCAGGCTATTACCCTTTGGTCGTAGGAGCTTGGACGCAGAAAGCGCTAAGGCAGGAACTAGGCTACAGATAATAAAGAAGCCTAGTAGGTACTCGTAACCGCTAAGGACAAACACAATGAATATCTACCGCTTATAGTGTAAATTAGGCTGTTACTTTCTTTTACATTATATCTTCTAAGGTTTTCCCAAATCTGGTCAACAGACGCATTTGAAGTATTTGAATCATTTTTATAAGTGATAGAAAAGTCTAACAGTTATGTCATAATTTTTAACGTATATTTAATATTTCTTTTCTGCGAGACTTTAACCATGAGCGAACAAGCTGTTGAAAATACAGTGTTAGACCGCTTTGAGTGTCGCGCCTGCGGTTATGTTTACGAACCAGAGAAGGGTGACGATAAGCATGACATTGATCCAGGGACACCCTTTGCCGAACTGCCAGTTAATTGGCGCTGTCCAGTTTGCACGGCGAAAAAAACAGCTTTTACCAATATCGGCCCGGCTGGTACAGCTTCCGGTTTCAAAGAAAATCTTGGTTATGGTTTAGGTGTCAATAAACTTACCCCAGCGCAAAAAAATATTCTCATTTTTGGCGCTTTGGCTTTGGCGTTCTTGTTCTTTATTAGTCTTTATGGGTTGCAGTAGGAGGCAGGAGGCAGGCAGAAGGTTTTTTCCCTTTCCCTTTACCCCTTCCCCCTAATCTCCCCCACTCCCCACTCCCTACTCCCCACTCCCCTAATCAGCATAAGGTAAACCTTCTAGAGAAACCTTACACAAATTTAGAAACAATTAAAAATCGATGGTTATTGTGAAAAGTTGGCAAAAAATATTTGCTTTGTTGATGGTCGTGTTCTTGTGTTTTGGCTGTAGTAAGGTTCCCTCTACCAGCTACAATCCTTGGGCAGTTATTTCTGTGCCAACAGAAGCCAAATTACTTGATATTGGGTTCACGGAAAATCCTCAACATGGTTTTTTAGTTGGGAGTAACTCTACTCTCTTAGAAAGCAATGATGGCGGAAATACTTGGAAACCACTGAATTTGGCTTTAGATGATGATAGATACCGTTTTGACTCGGTAAGTTTCTCTGGCAAGGAAGGCTGGATTGCTGGTGAACCTTCTCTACTACTACACACTACAGATGAAGGTCGTTCTTGGTCACGTATTGCCCTAAGTGAAAAGCTTCCTGGTAATCCCATTGCTGTGCAAGCTTTGGGGGCAAACACGGCGGAAATGGCAACTGATGTAGGCGCTATTTATAAAACTACTGATGGCGGCAAAAATTGGAAAGCCCAAGTAGAGGCGGCTGTAGGGGTAGTACGGAACTTGGAACGTTCTAGTGATGGTAAGTATGTTGCTGTTTCCGCTAAGGGTAGCTTTTACTCCACTTGGGAACCAGGACAAAATGCTTGGGTTCCTCATAACCGCAACAGTTCCCGCCGTGTAGAAAATATGGGCTTTTCTCAGGATGGGCAGTTGTGGTTACTCGCTAGGGGTGGCCAGGTACAGTTTAGCGACCCAGAAAAAATAGATGAGTGGTTAGAAGCGACAAATCCCGAACTTTCCACTAGCTGGGGTTTGCTGGATATGGCTTATCGCACACCCAATGAACTATGGGTTAGTGGTGGTAGTGCTAATTTGTTGGTGAGTACCGATGGCGGCAAAACCTGGGAAAAAGACCGGGATGTAGAGGAAGTAGCAGCTAATTTCTATAAAATTGTCTTTCTCAAGCCAGATCAAGGTTTTGTGATTGGCGATCGCGGTGTTTTACTAAAATACCAACCCGAAGTTGCGAAGGCTGCTAAAACCGAGCCAACTGCATAGGTATTTATCCTACTTTTATGAGAAGAAAGTTGCAACTTGTAACTCTTTCTTAACTTTGTAGGATAATAAACTCAATAACAATCATTCTGAAGGTAGGGGATCTCAATGTCAGGGACTACTGGAGAACGTCCGTTTTCCGATATCATCACCAGTGTTCGTTACTGGGTAATTCACAGCATCACCATTCCAGCACTATTTATTGCTGGTTGGTTATTTGTTAGCACCGGGCTAGCCTATGATGTGTTTGGTACTCCTCGTCCTGATGAGTATTACACACAAACAAGGCAAGAACTGCCCATTGTGGACAATCGCTTTGAAGCGAAAAAGAAAGTTGAAGAATTTATTGGAAAGTAGTTGGAAATCATGACTAGCGGCAATAACATCAATCAACCAGTTACCTATCCTATTTTTACAGTCAGATGGCTGGCAGTTCACACTCTAGCTGTACCTACTGTATTCTTCTTGGGCGCGATCGCCTCAATGCAGTTTATTCAACGCTAGTTCCACACTAGGAGTAAATCATGGAAAGAACGCCCAATCCTAATAACCAACCGGTTGAACTTAACCGGACTTCACTTTATCTAGGACTATTACTCGTTTTTGTTCTAGGTATTCTATTCTCCAGTTACTTCTTTAACTAACTGGAACTCTGTTTTGAATTTTTGTTTATTCAACCTGTGTTGATTCGTTGTTAAGGGAGGAAAAGCTGTGTCTGCTGGAAGCGGTGGGAGAATACCTCTGTGGGTCGTCGCTACGATCGCAGGTTTAGGTGTAATTACAGTTGTAGGCATTTTCTTTTATGGAGCCTACGCTGGGATCGGTTCTTCATTATAAATAGTCTGAATTTTCTAGCCCTTGTTTAGAAAACAGCATTAAAAAACCGCCTATCTTTAATCAGGTAGGCGGTATTCTAATGTGTAACTTTCAAATCGCTTGTCTGAAGATTTGATAATAGATAATAAGTAAAAAATTTAGCATTAAATTACCTATTACCCCTTATCTTTGCTTAGACTACACAAGGTCTTCGCTTTCAATGTATAGGAACAAATAAGCGAAGGTTACAGCAGGCAAAATTAGTCCAACGGTGGGAACTAATATAGAGGGTAAGAAGGTGCTGTAAGCGAACAAATGAGGAAAAAGTGTTGAAACCATAGTAAATTTTCCTTTTAAATCACACTACAATTCAAGACGAGCTTACTGCAAAATTAGTCAATTTTTTTAAATTCTCAAGATTTTTAACACTGGCGAGTTGTCAGTTGTCAGGTTGTGTTCACCAATAACTGATAACTGATAACTGTTCACTGTTTACAAACCCAGGATGTCACTGAGGCTGACATTGGGTAAATCGGGGGGAATTACAGGTTTGATGATGGTGACTTTGTGGCTTTCCTGTTGTGTAACGGTGTTGAGTGCGATCGCTTCTATGCGAATCTCTAAGCAGCCGAAGGGAATGTTAAGTTGAGTCATTACTTCTACATTACCTGACGAGTTCGGTAGTAACTCTGTAAGTAAGTGGGGGCCATCTAGTAACCAACGAGTTTGGCAATCTTCCATCCACAATTTGACCGCCACTTGGGGAGATACTTGTGGTAACTCTACTCTTACCCTAGTTAATTTACCCGCAACTAGTTCTCCATCGGGTACATACAGTTGAGGAGTCGGTAAAGGTTCGAGATTTTCTGGTGCTGTTTCGGTTGCTTGGTCTTTGGTTGAGTTACCATTGTTTGCATCTGATTCCGCCTCATCATCGCTATCATCTAAAACAATTTCTTGTTCTATCCGAGTTAATGGTGTGGGGATAGGTTCTGTGGGTGGTAGTTCAGGTTCTAACACCGTTGATTCTGGAGGGACTTCCTCTATTTCCACGAATAGCTGATTTTCTATTCCTGGTGGTGGGACTAATTCTAGTTCCAGTGGTTCTATTTCTACCTCTGGGGGTGGGGGTAAGCTATCCTCCAAGTCTGGAGTCTCAGGAGTTGGGGAAATGGTAGGTGGTGGTTCTGGTGTTACCTGCTCCTGGGGAACCTCATCAGTATCCATGAACATCTCAGGTAAGGTGTACCCTTGACTTTCCATCCACTTGCGGATGAGAGGCGAGTAATGGGGACGTGGTGGAGCGATAGATATTCTTTGAGTTATATTCTCATCTAATTCTGTTAGAGAAGTTGCTACGGGTTCTGTAGTTGATGTATCATCAACCACTTCTTCTGTTTCTATGGCTGCAACTACTTCTGGTGTTGGTTCAATCTCTTCTTCAAGAACAGGTTCTTCTGAAACTTGGGTATCACTAGGCGCTTCTTCTAAATGCGTTTCAGGTTCAGTGTTTACAACATCAACCTGTGGTAATTCTTCCGCAACTGAGTCAAATAATTCTTCTGTAACTTCGCTTGTTATGACTTCGTTAACACTAGATTCGGTTGGCAAACGTTTTAAGTAAGGTAAACTGCTACCGGAACGCGACTTTTTAGATTTTATTACCAACTTATCTAAGTCGATGGGAGCGGGGGTGAGAGGAACGTTTGTCGCCTCTGGTTCCAACAAAGGAATATCTAAGCTTGGTTCTTCGACTAAATCATCTGTTGCAGGTGCTTCTATAGGAGTTTCCGGTAATCTTGGTAATTGTGGTATCCGTAAATCTATCTGTTTTTTGAGCGATTGTGGATCAATTGCCTCTGGTAGAGGTATGTTTACCAATGGATATGTTGGTGCTGCAATTGGTGGCGGGGTTTTAACTAGATTGAACAGTTCTAAGTCAATGCTGGAGGTAGGTTCAGCCGTCGGTGCGGTTGATGTAGTGTCATTTTGTGCTTCTACTAAGCTGGCTTGAACCGCGTTTTTCACTGCTAACAAATCAGCGACATCTGCTGTAATTGTGAAGGAATGACTAGCTAATAGCCTTACTTCACCATGATGAGTTACTGATCCATACAGATTTATATCTGCCAAAATTAGCTTAGATTCACAGTCAACCGGGACATTAATTGTGGAACGAATTGTTAAAGGTAAGGATTTGTCGCCTAAAGATTGACGTATTTGAGTTAATACCTCTGAACTTAGAGGCGATCGCAATTCTATTCGCAGTTCCAAACCGTAGAGATTTTCGATATTGAAGGTTTCACCATCTTTCTGTAACTCTACACTCCCATGAATATTGAGTAAATGTCCCCAGCGAGTAATATATGTTTCTCGATCCAGCGTCAGCAATAGGGGAAGCTGTTGTTCCTCTTGTGGTGAATCTTCAACTTTGATGTCTTCTAACAAAGATTCAGGAGAAGGCAAAGCTAAATCAATCATATTTTGTAAGATTTGCTCCGCCGTTTCCCCTTTCACCCATACAGGATTTACAGGCTCATCAATTGACGCACCATCTTGGTCTATAAAGTAACTCTCTTGAGTTATTACCAGTTCTACCTCATAACCTGATGGCGGATTTTCCTCAGATATAGAATCTGAGTTTGTTTGCTCGGATATAGAATCTGAATTTATTGGTAAATTATCTTCTACTTCTAATACTGGCTCAATCTCTTCTGCTGAGGGAGATTTCACTTGCAGTTGAACACCGTATTGCCAGGATTTACCCAGGATATCTGATATCAAATCGCCAGAGCAGCGTAATTCCCAAACACCGGGTTTGAGGTGCGTAAAAGGAATTACCGCCATTAAACCTTCAGAGTTCGTGCGCCGCAATCGCTTTTGAATCCGTCGTTTTGGCGGGACTTCCTGAGTGGAAAAGTAAGTTACACGTACTTCCACATCTTGGTTACGAAGGTTAGAACGGGCCAAAACTCGATATCGACCTTCTACGATTTCTGTGTTTGGCGATTCCAAGGCGTGCCAAGAGCGATCGCCTTGCTTCTGAATCAGAAATTGCCAGTGTTCCATTGTCAATGATGCCCCAGGCTGTAAAGCAGCTGAGTAAGATTTTGCATTATTTTTCTAGCAAGTTTACCTCAGCAATATGTAATTGCATCACTGTAATATAATGTTTTGATTCAGACAATATAAAGAAGTCAATCTGAATAATAATTTTACTAAATCAAGAAGCTGAGGAGTCAATCAGTAAACAATTATCAGGTTGTATTAACTGTTTACTGACATCCTAGACCCTCTATCCCCTGCTAAAGAACTTTTCGACACAACGCACGAATATTTCTACACCCATAGGTAAAGCGGTTTCATCAAAATCGAATCGGGGGTGATGGTGGGGATAGGCTAAATCTTTTTCTGGGTTAGCGGAACCAAGGAAGAAATAACAACCAGGAACCTCTTGCAAGAAGAAAGACATATCCTCTCCACCCATTGTTTGACATTCAGGGACAATACCAATGGGAGTTTCAATCACTGCTTCCGCTTGCGATCGCACCAACTCAGCCATAGTCGCATCGTTAATCACTGGCGGATACAGTTCTGTATATTTAAAGTCATACTTAGCACCATGACTTTGGCAGATACCCGCAATAATCTGTTCTACCCGTTGTTTAAAAAAGCCTTGGAATGCAGGGTTAAAATACCTGATAGTCCCTTTCATGGTAGCAGTATCAGCAATTACATTATGGGTAGTGCCAGCGTGGAGTGCGCCTACTGTTACCACAGCTGAATCGATGGGGTTGACATTCCGTGCGACGATAGTTTGTAAGGCGGTGACAATTTGAGCAGCCACTACCACAGAATCTACAGTTTGATGGGGTATGGCTCCATGTCCACCTTTGCCAAAAATTGTACAGTCAAATAATTCCACAGCCGCCATCAACGCACCACTGCGGACACCGACAGTTCCCAAAGGCAAATTATTCCACAGGTGTAAACCAATGATGGCATCAACATCAGGATTTTTCAGTACCCCAGCCTCAATCATCGGTTTTGCACCCCCAGGCCCTTCCTCCGCAGGCTGGAAGATGATTTTTACAGTTCCGGCGAAGTCTTGCCGATGCTGTTGTAAATAATAAGCCGTGCCGAGAGCGATCGCCGTATGTCCGTCATGTCCGCAGGCGTGCATCACCCCATCATGTTGTGAACAATAAGGTACTTCGTTGAGTTCTTGAATTGGCAAAGCATCCATATCAGCGCGAATTGCCAAAGTGCGAGAACTGGGTGATTTTTCGCCTTTGATAATAGCCACTATTCCAGTTTGAGCGATACCTATTTGATGCTCAATTCCCCATTCTTGTAAGTTTTGTGAGACAAACTCAGCCGTGAGTTTTTCTTGAAAACCCAACTCTGGTTTTTGATGCAGTCGCCGCCGCCACTCTACCAACTGGGGTTGCAATGAACGGATGGCTAATCGCACACGAGATAAGTCAACAGAAGCGGGATTAGGAAAGGTGGAAACCATTACGACTAACTTAGGTAGATAACGTAGGTCATTTTCTCAGTTTATCGTTATTGCAAAAACTCTGCGACCCTCTAACTTAAAAGTGCTGAGTAAAAATGCTTACCTCTCTTTCATGATTGGCTGTGAAACTTGTTTTATAGGGACTGTCTTGAACAGTTTCCTAGATCGGGCTAACCCTACCCCAGAACTTTTCTCTGCGCTAACCTCCGCATTCCTCTGCCTTTAAAAAAACTCTCATTCAACCCAACATGAGAAACAAAAGGCAAACACCCCATATATAAAACTTTTGGATTCTAGATTAGAAGTAATCCAAAATCCAAAATTCGCTAATACTTATTTAAGCCAAAATTAGCCCATCAAAATCACAGTATCAATAACGTGAATTACGCCGTTATCAGCTTCGATATCAGCAGCTAAAACCGTGGCATTCTTCACTTCAAAACCGTCAGAACAATCGATTCTAATAGGTGAACCTTCAACGGATGTAACTGTACCAAGCTTGGCTAAGTCAGCTTGCTTGAGCTTACCGGGAACGACATGAAATTTTAAAATTCTTGTTAATTGAGGAATATTCTGCACCAAAGTTTGTATAGTTCCTGGTGGTAATTTAGCAAAAGCAGCGTCATTGGGTGCAAAGACGGTAAAGGGGCCTGGACTCTTTAATGTTTCTACTAAACCAGCAGCTTTTACAGCTGTTACTAGGGTTGAGAAACCATCATTACTAACTGCGATATCAACAATATCAGCCATGTGTTCTACCTCAATCTCTGCCAAGGATTTTAAATTATAAAACTGTTTTAATTTTTATCACAAAAAGTGGATGAAAATATGACTGTAGGATAATTTCCAAAGCAGCTTGTTTGTAGACACTGCTTTATGATAATTATCGAAAAATATTGGCAGATAATTTATGTATGAAGGCAAGTACGCCGTCTTAGGAACTGGTGCATTAGGCGGATATTATGGTGCTAAATTGCAAAAAGCTGGTTTAGATGTCCACTTTTTACTCAAAAGTGACTATGAACAAGTTAGTCAACATGGTTTAATTGTCGAGTCTAAAGACGGTGATTTTACTTTACCCCAAGTTAACGCTTATAACGATGTGGCAAAAATCCCGCAATGTGATGTGGTAGTAGTAGCACTGAAAACAACGCAAAATCACTTGCTAGCCAAGTTATTACCGCCTGTCGTCAAAGATAATGGTGTAGTTTTAGTCTTACAGAATGGGTTAGGGATCGAAGAAGAAATCACCAAAATTGTTGGCAAAGTTCATGTAATCGGTGGTTTGTGCTTTTTGTGTTCCAATAAGGTAGGCGCAGGACACATTCGGCACTTAGATTATGGTCATATAACTTTGGGTGAATATATTGAGGGGTATGCAGCTACAGGTATTACAGATAGGATGCAGCAAATTGGCAATGATTTTCAAGCGGCTGGAATTGAAATTGAATTAAGTACAGACTTATTATTAGGGCGCTGGAAGAAACTCATGTGGAACATCCCCTACAATGGGTTATCTGTGGTTCTCAATGCTAGAACTGACGAGTTAATGGCAGATACATACACTCGGATATTAGTGGAACAGATAATGCGCGAAGTCCAAGCTGGGGCGAATAGTATGGGGCGGACAATTCCCGATAGCTTTATGCAAACCATGCTTGATTACACCGTCAAAATGAAGCCTTATCGGACTAGCATGAAAATCGACTATGATGAGTGCCGTCCTTTAGAAGTAGAAGCAATTGTTGGCAACCCATTACGCAAAGCCCAAGCCTTGGGTGTAAACTTACCACAAATTAGCTGTTTGTATCATCAACTCAAGTTTTTGGATAGGAGATTAGTCATTAGTCAACAGTCAACAGTCAACAGTTACTCTCCCACATCTTCCTCATCTCCCCCTACTCCCTAATCCCTACTCCCCATCCCTGTGGCAAAATTTATTAGAGTCCTTCCTTAGTGAAATTTCCCAGAATGACCGCAACTATTCCCAACCTTCCCAGTCTTTATGATCCTTTTACCACTGAGGCGAAGTGGCAAAAATTCTGGGAGGAAAACCAAGTCTACAAAGCTGACCCTAGTAAGGGTGGTGAACCTTATTGTGTCGTGATTCCGCCGCCAAATGTGACTGGTAGTCTGCACATGGGTCACGCTTTTGAAAGTGCGTTGATTGATGTGTTGGTACGTTATCACCGAATGCAAGGGCGTAATACCTTGTGGCTACCGGGAACTGACCACGCCAGTATTGCAGTACATACGATTCTCGAAAGACAACTCAAAAGCGAGGGTAAAACTCGTCAAGAGTTGGGACGGGAGGAGTTTCTCAAACGTTCTTGGAATTGGAAGGCGGAGTCAGGAGGAACAATTGTTAATCAGTTGCGACGCTTGGGTGTTTCGGTTGATTGGTCGCGGGAGAGGTTTACTCTGGATGATGGTTTATCAAGGGCTGTAGTTGAAGCTTTTGCCAGTCTCTACGATGAAGGGTTGATTTATCGTGGGGAATATTTGGTCAACTGGTGTCCGGCTACTCAATCGGCGGTGTCTGATGTAGAGGTGGAATCAAAAGAGGTTGAGGGTAATCTTTGGCATTTCCGCTATCCCCTGAGTGATGGTTCTGGTTATGTGGAAGTAGCGACGACTCGACCAGAGACGATGCTGGGTGATACGGCTGTAGCGGTTAATCCCGATGATGATAGATATAAGCATCTGATTGGCAAAACCTTGACTCTGCCAATTATGCAACGGGAAATTCCTATCATTGGTGATGAGTTAGTTGACCCCACTTTCGGCACAGGTTGCGTTAAGGTGACTCCCGCCCATGACCTCAACGATTTTGAAATGGGTAAGCGTCACAATCTGCCCTTTATTAACATCCTCAATAAAGATGGTACTGTTAACGCTAATGGCGGGGAGTTTGCCGGACAAGACCGCTTTGTGGCGAGAAAGAATGTAGTATCGCGCCTCGAAGCAGACGGTGTGCTGGTGAAGGTGGAAGATTATAAGCATACCGTGCCTTATAGCGATCGCGGTAAAGTACCCATCGAACCACTACTTTCTACTCAGTGGTTTGTGAAAATTCGCCCCTTAGCAGATAAGGCGTTAGATTTTCTCGACCAAAAAAATAGTCCAGAGTTTGTTCCAGCACGTTGGACAAAGGTTTATCGTGATTGGTTAGTTAGCTTGCGAGATTGGTGTATTTCTCGGCAATTATGGTGGGGTCATCAAATCCCCGCATGGTATGCGGTGAGTGAAACTAATGGACAAATTACCGATACCACACCTTTTGTAGTAGCCAAATCTACCGATGAAGCCTGGGATAAGGCTAAAGCCCAATTTGGCGAGAATGTGCAGTTAGAACAAGACCCTGATGTCTTAGATACTTGGTTTTCTTCAGGGCTGTGGCCTTTCTCTACTTTAGGCTGGCCAGAACAAACACCCGATTTAGCTAAATACTATCCTACTACTACCTTAGTTACAGGCTTTGACATCATCTTTTTCTGGGTAGCGAGGATGACGATGATGGCTGGGCATTTTACAGAAACTATGCCCTTCCAGACAGTTTACATCCACGGTTTGGTGCGGGATGAAAATAATAAAAAGATGTCGAAGACGGCTAACAATGGGATTGACCCACTGTTACTGATTGATAAATATGGTACTGATGCCCTCCGCTACACCTTGGTTAAAGAAGTGGCTGGTGCTGGTCAAGATATCCGCTTGGAGTATGACCGGAAAAAAGATGAATCACCATCGGTAGAAGCATCCCGTAATTTTGCAAATAAGTTGTGGAATGCGGCGCGGTTTGTGATGATGAATTTGGATGGACAAACCCCTGCACAATTAGGTGAACCAAAGGCGACTGAATTAAGCGATCGCTGGATTATTTCCCGCTATCATCAAGTTATCAAACAAACTACCAACTACATCGATAATTACGGTTTAGGGGAAGCAGCCAAGGGTATTTACGAATTTATTTGGGGTGATTTCTGCGACTGGTATATTGAACTGGTAAAATCCAGATTGCAACAAGACTCAGACCCAGCATCACGCCGTATAGCCCAACAAACCCTTGCCTATGTATTGGAAGGGATTTTAAAGCTACTCCATCCCTTTATGCCGCACATTACCGAGGAGATTTGGCAGACTCTCACCCAGCAACCCGCCAACTCTAGTCAAACTTTAGCCTTACAGCCTTACCCCCAAGCAGACGCAAACTTGATCAACCCAACGTTGGAAACACAGTTTGCACTGCTAATTGGCACTATTCGCACCATTCGTAACTTACGTGCTGAGGCGGAAGTAAAGCCAGGGGCAAGAATTATTGCCAATTTACAAACAGATAGTGAATCAGAACGGCAAATTCTCACGGCTGGACAATTTTATATTAAAGATTTAGCTAAGGTAGAGGCTTTGACTATTGCTGGTGGACAACAGCCGTCAACCGTTACCGAGAAGAAACCACTCAAGGGTTTAAAAACAATTGGCTTAATTATCCTTGGGCTTGTATTGGTTCGAGTGGCTTTTGCTATAGCCAATACCGTTGAGAATGTGCCTATTTTTGGGGCTTTCTTTGAGACTGTGGGTTTGGTTTATACAGCTTGGTTTGTCAGCCGTACCTTACTATCTGCCCAGGCTAGACAACGATTCCTTGCTAAATTATTTGCCCCACCAACGGATAAACCTCTTTCTGAGACTACAATGCAACCACTCCAAGAAGCAGAGAAATCGGAGAAATCCATAGCTGGTGTAGTTGGGACTGTACAGGTAGTTATTCCCTTAGCTGGGGTAGTAGATATCGAAACCTTACAAGCCAAACTCAATAAGAGTATCAGCAAACTAGAAACTGAGGCGCAATCTCTTAAAGGCAGGTTAAGTAATCCCAAGTTTGTAGATAAAGCGCCTGATGACGTAGTAAAAGCTACAAGAGAAGCTTTAGCCGAGGCAGAAAAACAATTGGAGATTTTACACACCCGTCTTCAAGAGTTGCAGTAGACAATACCTACTTGGTTTAGCATAGGTGCAGAAGGTAATGAGAAATATAAAATCTCATTACCTTTTCAAACAGAAAGTTCTTCAAAAATTAAAAGTTAACAACACTATATAAAATTAAAATCTAAAATGAAAGCAAAAATAAGATCATGCTATATCTAGCCCAGGTACATAAAAATGAATTTTTAGACCAGTACCAATTACGCTTATTAGCTCGACAAGAAGCCGATTATCTCTGGACAATAATTCCTGAAGAAGCTTTTATCCTCCTGGGTAAAGGCAACACCATGAGCGAAAATTTACTAGTTTTAGTCGAACTTTCTTCTAAAGGTGATATTGAGAAGATAGAAGATGCTAGTAACTGGATACTAAGCATCATACAAACTTATCTTAGTACAGGTATGACTCCAGAATTGTTGCAACAAGAAGTAGAAAGAGCAGAGGAATGGCGGCAATCTCTAACTTTACAAAATCAAGACTTAGCACGCCGTACTTTAGAATTAGAAGCTCGTCGTGAGCAAATTCAAGCTTTAGAAGAAAGCCTTAAACGTAATAGAAATGGATATGAAGGAGACAATAGTGAAGCTTGAACTAAAAAAATAGAAATGATTTTTAAGTTTTATCATTGTTCGTTTTAAATTTAGTGAAAAATATTATCTATCCAATATAATTAATTAACAGTTTTAAATAATTAATCAAGCTAACTTTCACAGCGCCCATTGCTAAATCACTAGAATTAAGTATCACAGACAAATCTTAAACCTAGAAATTTTATCTGATTTAATTAATTTTGGCTTAGTATAAAGTTTTGTGTTTGCCAATTTAATTAGGTGAACATAAAAAATATAAAATGTATGGTGTGTTATTTCATAGACTAACACACAGTCTTTGATATCAAGATAGTGTGTAGCGCTATGTAACAACATCCTCTACTTCTGTTTCAAGTTTAAATAATGCGAACTAGATTTTTTTAAATTTTCCTTTATGGCAAATCAAACATTGAAAGAACATTATAAAATTCCTAATTGGTTACTAACATTAGCTATTTTTTCATTAATTATAGGTATATTTTTGAGGTTTTATCACCTTGATCAGAAAGTTTACTCTTTTGATGAAACCTACTCATCTACCTATATCTATGGACAACACTCTCAAGCCTATAGTAATTTTGATGGTTCTATTTTAAGTACCGAGGAAATTAAGAAATATTTATCTATTGATCCAAATAAATCTTTAACTCAATCAATTACACAAGTAATTAACAAAATCTATGTATTTCCTCCATTATATCCAATTTTGACAATTCTATGGTCATATCTGTTCAACAATTGGACTGATAACACGCTCATTATTCAAAGAAGTTTAACAGCTTTATTTAGTGTAATTGCATTAGCAGCAACTTATTGGTTAGGTGTCGAATTATTCGCATCCAGAACTACCGCATTAGTGACGGTGGTAATTCTTGCAATTTCACCTTTTCATTTGCAATATGCTCAAGTCATACGACCTTACAGTATTTTAATAGCTACTACTGTAATTGCATGTGCATGTCTACTAAAATCAATGCGTGTTCAAAATATATTTTGGTGGGTAATTTATGGATTAAGTGTTGTCATTGGTCTTTACTCTAATGTGTTGTTTGGATTTGTTTTAGTAGCTCATGTAGTCTATGTTTTAATTGAAAGCAAATTAAATAATCTAAAAAATATAATTCCTTTTTTATTAACATTAGGAATCAGTACACTAATGTTCCTACCTTGGTTATGGGCTTTTGTTAATTCTAGTATGTTGGGATATTCGGTTGGGCAAGTTGCAGGGAGAAGCTCTGCTTTAGCATTAATTAATGCTTGGATAAAAGGAATACAGAGTCTATTTTGGGATTTATACAATCCCTATTACTCTCCTAACTTTTTTAAAGCAGTGCAATGGTTCTTTGCTCCAATTATATTAGGGATCGCTGCAATATCTCTCTATACTCTCTGTCAATATGCACCGAGAAGAATTAGAAACTTCCTTTTAGCATTGGCAATTACCGCAGGCGTTAGCTTGATGGTAAAAGACTTGATCAGTGGTAGTTCTATTACTACCCGGATACGTTACTTAATACCTTTTGCCCTAGCCATCGAACTCATAGTTGCCTATTCAATTGGTAGTTGGTTAACAGCGAGTCAAGCTTCACACAGGCGATGGGGACAATTTGTACTGTCAGTTTTTATCTTGTGTGGTATCAATTCTTGTTTGGTAATTTCTCAAGCACCATCTTGGAATGCTTTTGGTAGTCCTAATTTTCCTAAAGTCTCAAAAATAATCAGTTCAGCTAATAACCCATTAGTTTTATGTACAAATTTGGATCGGGCATTTTCCATGAGCTACTTAGTTGACTCAGACACTAAGTTTAAACTGATTCAAGATGATCTAACAATTCCCAATGGTTTTGATACTGTTTTTGTTCTAGAAGCCTTACCAAAAATACTTAAAAAGCTAGAAGCTAAATATACATTAGTTAAAACTTTCCCACAAGCTAAACTATTTGAGATTAAAAAGTTTTGAAAACTTCAGTCACCGTGTTGTTTTACTGTTATGAGGCAATGCACACCATTTTTATAGGCATGAGTCAGAAATAAAGAGGGTAAAATAGTGTCTATATTGATTTAATATTTCCAGAAGAGATATCATCATGAATGCTTTAACAGTTAATCTCCAATCTGTCTTAGAACTAACAGATGAGCAGTTTTTCCAGCTATGTCGAGCGAACAGTGACTTGAGGTTTGAACGCACTGCTAAGGGAGAATTAATTATTATGCCACCTACAGGGGGAGAAACTGGCAATAAAAATGCGAGAATAACTCAACAAGTAATGAATTGGACTGATGCAGATGGTACAGGGATTGCCTTTGATTCCTCGACTTGTTTCAAATTACCCAATGGTGCAGATCGTTCTCCTGATGCAGCTTGGATAAAGTTGGCGCGATGGAATACCCTAACACAAGAACAAAAAGAAAAGTTTCCCCCTATATGTCCTGATTTTGTAATTGAGTTACTTTCACCAACTGACAGTTTAAAAGTAACTCAAGAAAAAATGAAAGAATACATAGATAACGGTGTACAGTTAGGTCTTTTAATTAATCGTAAATTACGCCAAGTAATGATTTACAGGGAAGGTAGAGAGGTTGAGATTTTGGAATCACCTACTACAGTATCAGGGGAAGAAGTTTTAAATGGGTTTGTACTGAACTTGGAACCGATTTGGTAGTGAATGACAATTTTATAACTAATAAAAGAGCTCAAACTCAATTAATTCGTAATCCCATAATTACTAAATCACGTTCCATTCCATCCAAGTCTGCAACTTGGGGTAAATGTCCCCATTGTTGAAATCCAAAAGTTGCAAACAGCTTTAAGCTAGGTTGATTGTGAGCGAAAATAAATCCTAATAGAGTTTTTAAACCTAAATTTGGGCTTTCTTGAATTGCTTTAGCTAGCAATTGTTTACCCAACCCACAACGGTGAAAAGATGGCGAGATGTAAATACTGAGTTCAGCCGTTGAAACGTAGGCTGGCCTGCCGTAAAATGATTGGAAACTCAACCATCCAGCTATTACTCCCTCTTGTTCGATTACCCAAAGGGGACGTTGAGTAGGCGATCGCCCACCAAACCAAGCCAAACGACTTTCCACAGATACTGGTTCCAAATCAGCAGTTGCCATGCGGCTAGGCACAGCAGCATTATAAATAGCTACAATAGCAGGTAAATCAGTTGCAATTGCATGACGAATGGCCATGACTATCCGTTGGCAAATAATTTTGAGAAAATCCTTACAAATAATATAGCTTTAATAACAATAATTCTATACCTTGCACAGTGATCTTTATAAGTTGATTATCAGTGCTTAACATACTTCTAAACTGAAAAAAGTTCAAATATTACCTTTTGAAATTTGCGTTTTAATGGTTTTTTGTATATTTTTCAGATAAATATACTTAATATTTTTACCAGTAGATGTAAATGTATTTGATGTACTTCCTCTGTCCATAGTTTTATTTTTTGAAAATAACCCTTCTTCAGAATTAGAACATTAAAAATATAATTTTCCAGCCAGAGGCAGAGTATATACATATTAACTTTCATTAACATAGGAGAAGAATGAACAATTAAATTTAATCAATATGACTGATAATCTATCTAAAGATATCCACCATATAGAAGATCAACAAGAAGCAAATACTTCCATAGAATTAGAAGTTTATCAATTTATAAATAAACTAAAATCGGGGATTTGGCTAATTGGCATTCCCTCTTGGATTTTTGGTATAACAGACAGAAGTATGTCTGCATTTGCTGATAGTTATATATCTGCACAAGAAATTTTCCAACTTCTGACGACAACTTTCTTCTTTATCAGTTGGATTTATTTAAAACCAGAAACTCAACCTAATGATGATACAGGTTTATTATGTACAAATCCAACTGATAGGTTTGAGCTTAAAAAACGGCACATGATTAGCCAGGAGTATATTTTACCCTTCCCTTATCTTTGCCAAATTTACCATCTACTAAACCTGAAGCATCTAGAAACTATTCACAAATTTAGTTTGAATAACTTGCGAGTTTTGAGTGTTAGTGAGTTTCAACCAACAAGATTTGGCGGAGTTATCAAATTTAGTACACTTTTAGATTCGCCCATCAATGCTTTGAGAATTTGGCGACAACCTATAGTAGAAGTGGATTTGATATTGCACACTCCTTATACTGTTGAGTTGAGTATTCCCGTTTATGACAATAAAAGAATCACTGTCATATTTTATGCTTTTCCTTTAAATGAAAGGGAACACCATTTATTTATTGAAATTTACAGTGACTTAGGCTGGCCTAAACCACTGTTGCAAGTTTTATTACACTTTGCTTCTTGTTTAACTTTGTTTGAAGACTTGCCTTATTTACGTAATCTGACTGAAGTCAATATAGAACGTTTGTTCAAATTGAGCAAATTTTCTAAACAAGCTAATATGCAGCTTTTCAAAAGATTTGTGGAATTATATGGTTCAAGTGGCGACAGAGTTAAATTGTTGGAAGGTAGTAATTAAAAGTAGTAGGAATTAAGAGTTAGGCAAGAGTAGCTAACTCTTTATTTTGATTCTATTAAGCTCTGGCGAGTAGAGGTGCAGCAGCTAAAAGAGTTTGAGTATATGGATGTTGTGGATTAGCGAAAATCTGTTTGGTGGGGCCAAGTTCGACAATTTTACCCCCGTGCATCACCGCAATACGATCGCACAAAAACCTCGCTAACCACAAGTCATGAGTAATAAACAAGTAAGTTAACTCAAATTCTTCTTTTAACTGTAACATCAAATCCAGCACCTGCGACTGGACACTCGCATCCAACATACTCACAGGTTCATCGCAGATTAACATTTTAGGACGAGTAATCAAAGCACGAGCGATCGCCACTCTTTGCTGTTGTCCCCCAGATAAATCGGATGGGTAACGCTGGTAATAAACTTCTGGTGGTGTTAAGCCTACCTTTTGCAACATCCATAAAACTTGTTCTTTAGCCTTAGCCGCATCAGCTAGGTTGTGTATTAATAGGGGGTCAGCAATACTTTCTCCTACCGTCATCGCAGGGTTGAGACAAGCATGGGGATCTTGGAAGACCATTTGAATTTGTCGCCGGGAAGCGCGAATTTCTTGACGCGATAACCGAGTTAAATCTTGACCTAAAAACTCAACTTTGCCAGATGTCGGACGAATTAACTGCAAAATTGTCCGTGAAAGCGTACTCTTACCACATCCAGATTCACCCACTAAACCCAAAATTTCCCCAGGATATAGTTCTAAATTAATCCCATCTACAGCCTTAATTGTCTGACTTTCCGCCTTAAACAAGCGTTCTATAAAATTAGGCTCAATAGTATAGTGTTGCTTCAGTTCCGTAATCCGCAGGATGGGAGTTTGAGTTGTATCCGCACTCCCCAAGCCTAAATCCTGACTCCCCTCATCTACTGCTTGGATATGCAGAGCTGCTTGTAAGAGCGATCGCGTATATTCATGTTGGGGGTTTCTAAACACCGACTCAGTAGCACCCATTTCGACCATCTTGCCGTTATACATCACACCAATACGGTCACAATACTCAGCCACCATTGCCAAATCGTGAGAAATTAGCAACAGCGCCATATTTTCCTCACTACACAGACGGGTTAACTCTTGTAGTATCTGAGCAGAAACCGTGACATCTAAACTAGTGGTGGGTTCATCCGCGACAATTAACTTAGGGTTGAGGAGGAGAGCGAGAGCGATCGCTACCCTTTGCCGCATTCCTCCGCTAAACTCATGGGGGTACTGATTCCAACGACTAGCAGGTATTTTCACCTTCTCCAAAGTCGCCAGCGCCTTTTCCTTAGCTTCCTTCGCTGATAACTCTGGTGAGTGTGCTTGTAAAGTTTCAATACAATGATTGCCAATCGTCATCAACGGGTCAAGCCGCGTCATTGGGTCTTGGAAAATTAATGCTACAGCCTCCCCCCGGAACTTCCGCAACTGAGGTACAGTTAAATCAAATACCGATTTACCCTGAAATAATACCCGTCCTTCCACCTGGCTAGAAGCTGGCAATAAACGCATTGCCGCCCGTCCCAAGGTAGATTTACCACAACCAGATTCACCCACCAAACCCATCCTTTCCCCTGGTTGTAAGGTAAAAGATACATCATCAATGGCCCACCGTAGTTCTTCCCCACGACGCTGCGGATAGGCGACACGCAAATTTTCTATACAAAATAATTCTTTACTCATAATAGTTATCAGCCCAAAGCCACTAGCTTAGATATTTTTAAATTTAAGCTAGTGTATCAAATTCTTTAAATAGCTGTTCGAGGTAATGAAATCGCTGGGCTGTACTGCATTCAAAAATATTACCCGACTAACCAAGTTACACCCTTTAACTCAACAGGAAATAACTGACGATTTGATAATCTATCTTCGTCCAGAGCTTGAATTAAATACTCTCCAGTCTCTTTCTGTTCCTCAGTATCATCTTCATCAATCCAATACTGAAGTAAATTAACTAATTTGGTCTTTTTTTCCTTGGGTAAAATGTGTTCTGCCAAAATCTGCAACGTATCACGCCATAATCAAGGTACACAAGCACTTATCTTTAATATGACTCAAGTTTCCCAACCTCGCCGTAGCCGTATCCTACCAGCATCTGCTATCACCCCAGAAGAACTTAACCGTCGTCAAGAACAGAGTAATACTCTTGCCATACGATGTCGTGTTATTTTCGATCGCCTAAGAGAGCAGTTAATAGAGAAGCATTATAACTGGTTTATTGCTATTGACCCTGACAGTGAAAATTATTTAATTGATCAAACTTTAATAGGACTAAGCCAAAAAATTCGTCATTCTTATAGCGATACCCATATGAAGCTAACTATCTTTCGACTAAATGATACTGGAACTTGTGGCAGATTATGGGTGTAGGTTATTTTGGAGATAATGGTGAGTTATGGTTTGAGATCCAATTGGTTGCTGCTAATGGAGATATGTTTTCTGTCGAAGCTTTGTTTGATACTGGCTTTACGGCTGGATGGTTAGCCATTAACACCCAAGACTTAGAAGCCTTGGAGTGGTTAAGAATTGCTGCCCAAATTTCTATGACAACTGCACGCGGTGAAGGACAGTTCAATTTGTATGAAGGCAGAGTCATCATTGATGCTACTGAGTTTGCTATTCCTGTTCATGTTGGAGATAATATTCCCGATACTTTAATGGGTTCTGCGTGGTTGGACATTATGCAACTTATTGTTAATAAACCTCAAGGAATCTTGACTTTAGAAACTTTACAACCAAACTAACTACAACTTCTGTCTATATAGGGGGTATAGGTATTCAAAACACTTACACCCAGGAAATACTCTATTTTAAGGCAAAGGCTAAAACAATCTCTCATTTAAGAATTTGCACCAATCCTCTACCCTAATTCTCAGTATTCCCAAACAATAGTAATGTGTAACTTATTACTGCTCTTTAAGTACCTTTTTCTTCATTTACCTTAATGTCCTACAGGTGCTTTTGCTCCTGCGCCGCCTTTGCCTAAGAATAATAACAGGGGTAAGGAACAGAGGAACGCCACCCCAACGACACGAAAGATATCTGCAAACGACAAAACAGCCGCTTGAGTATTTACAGTTTGCTGAAGTAAGGCTAGTGCTTGTTGTCCGGCTGTGGCTGCATCTATACCTTGTGCTTGTAATGCACCTTGTAACATATTAAGACGTTCATTTGTTTCGGCATTGTAAGGGCTGAGGTTCGCTGATAGAATTGCTTGGTGAAAAGCTTCGCGTTTATCCAGTACGGTGGTAAGTAGAGCAATGCCAATACTACCGCCTAGTTGTCGGGTGAGGTTGTAAAATCCTGAACCAGCAGAAATATCTTGTTTGGGCAAGGGGCCGAGAGTTGCTAAACTTAACGGCAGAAACATTAAAACTGTAAACGCCCCACGCCATATTAAAGGCCAAAATAAATCATCAGTTCCGGTATCTATTGTCAGCTTTGATAAGTCAAACATGACGGACGCAGTTCCCACAGCACCGATCGCAATTAAGATTCGGGCATCAACTTTAGTAGATAATTTGCCTAACATCACCATCACAATCGCTGATGCTAACGCCCCTGGTGCTAATAACCATCCTGTCTGACTTGCTGTAAATTGCAATATACTTTGAGTAAAAATTGGCACTACAAATAATGCGCCATACAAACCCATACCTACAAGGGCTGATAAAAAGCTTCCAGCCGCTAAGGAACGGTGGCGTAAAACTCTTAAATCAACAGCAGGATACGCTGTTTTCAACTCCCACCAAATAAACAAAGCCAAACCGATGACGCTAGCAATGGCTAAACTCGTAATGAAACCGGAAGAAAACCACTCTTCTTTCTCTCCTTCCTCCAATACGGTTTGCATACAGCCAACAGCTACAATCAACAACCCAATTCCTAACCAGTCAACAGAATGATTGCGTGCTTTATTTTTAGGTTTATCTTTAGGTAGAAACATCCAAGACATCGCTACTGCTAAGATTCCGAAGGGAATGTTGACAAAGAAAATCCACTGCCAGCCTAAACCATCAACTAAAAAACCTCCTAAAGTGGGGCCTATTGCTGGCCCTGCTATTACACCTACGCCAAATACAGCTTGTGCTAAACCTTGTTCTTCTGGGGAAAATGTTTCAAAAAGAATTGCTTGGGCTTTGGCTAGTAAACCACCACCACACAATCCTTGCAAAATGCGAGAAATCACCAACATGGGCAGATTGAAGGATAACCCACACAATACTGAGGCGATGGTAAACCCTATTAGGGAAAATATGAAGTAGCTTTTTTTACCAAAGTAATCACCTAACCAAGCGGATAAGGGAATTAAGACAACGTTAGCGATCGCATATCCTGTTACCACCCAACCAATTTCGCTCACAGTCGCCCCTAAACTAGCCTGCATATCCGTCAGCGCTACGTTGACGATGCTGGTATCTATCACCTCCAAAATTGCCCCCAAGGAAGCCGAAAAGGCGATCGCCCATTTTAAAGGCCCCTGGACATAGCCCGATGCGTTAACAGTAGATGCTTTGGAAATACTAGCCATTTTTTCTACCAGATGATTACTGTAGCCTTGGCAATTAACCTTGGGTTTACAGATATAAAGAAAAGTTAAATATATATACGCTACAGTAGCGTATCGTATTTAAGCAGTCAAGGATAAATTGGCAGAAAAAATTAGAATCCTGCTAAGGCATGATAGATTCATGAACAAGCAGATCCAAAATCCTTCAGGACGACCCAGAAGCACCCAAGCAGACCAAGCAATTTTGCAAGCTACCCTAGATTTACTCGCCGAAGTAGGGTATCAAAGCATGAGCATAGAAGCGATCGCTTCTCGTGCTGGCGTGGGTAAAACAACCATTTATAGACGCTACAATTCCAAAGAAGAATTAGTAGCCGATGCCATTGAAAGCCTTAGAGAAGATATCCAAATACCCGACACTGGTAGTTTTTGGGGGGATATGGATATTCTCCTTGATGATATGTCCCAAAAAATATTTAGTCACTTAGGCAGACAAACACTCGCCCTCATCATCAGCACTGCATCCAACAACCCCCAATTTGCTCAACTCTACTGGGCAAAATACACTAAACCCAGACGCGAAGCCTTTGCTACAATACTAAAACGGGCTAAGTCCAGACAAGAAATTAAACCAGATGCCGACATTGATTTAATTATCAACCTCTTAAGCGGCTCTCTCTATTACGCTCTGATTTTTCAACCGACAACAGAACCATTAGAAACCTATATGCGTCGGACGATGCAAGTTTTAATGAAGGGAGTGGGGAGTGGGGAGTGGGGAGTGGGGAGATGAGGGAGATGAGAGGGATGAGGGAGGAGAGGAGAATAACAACTGTCAACTGCCTATTCCTGTGTATTTTGTTGCAGTATCGCATCGCAGTATTGAATTAAAGTATTAAGGCGATCGCTAATTACATTGAGTCTTGTTTGTGCCGTTGTGGGTTGTCGCGCCCCTTGCAGAAACATGACATCTACCTCTAAAAGACGTAATTGTTTGCTAATTTCCGTTTTATAAGACTGGATACGCCAATCGTCCTCAGCTACAGGTGCAATTTCCTGACCAAACAATTGCTTTAACGCAGTTAGGCGCTGACGCACTTCTACAATATCAATTTGTGTGATGATCCCCTGACGTAACTCATCTAGTAATATTACTAGACTCTGATATTTTTCAAGATTTAAAGACATCTATTGCTATTTACGATAGTATTAATGTCAAGAAATTTATTTATACAATAAACCATTACGGGCTATTATCAGCATCACCAGCCTCAAGTATTGTACTGGGGCTGTGTTTGCAATATACATTTTTTCAAACTTACTTTTTTTTAAACCCTAAATAGACCACTACTATAGTCTCATAGGGTACGTCACACAGTTAATACTGCCCTGATCAGGGTAACAGCATCTCCATCGCAAGATGCTGTTAATTGCATCCATTCTCAACTATCCACCGATCACCTCTTCTATTGTATGAGCAGCATCGCTATTAGTTCCCCAACCGATCTTAGCCTTCCAGAATGGCTGAAGAAATGTTTGCGGGATTCATCAACTTACGGCAGCAAAGCAGAAGATGACCGAATATCTAGTGATAACACTTTAATCTGTCGGGCATTTGATTTTGCTTACCAACTACATAACGGGCAGTATCGCAAATCTGGAGAACTATATATTAGTCACCCCATCGCTGTAGCTGGGCTAATACGCGATTTAGGGGGCAGTCCTGCTATGATAGCAGCTGGATTTCTTCATGATGTAGTTGAAGATACAGATGTCACAATTGAGGAAATAGAAGAGCGTTTCGGCCCGGAAGTTAGGCAGTTAGTCGAGGGTGTCACTAAGCTTTCTAAAATTAATTTCACTAGTAAAAAAGAAAGTCAAGCTGAAAACTTCCGACGGATGTTTTTGGCAATGGCGCAAGATATTCGGGTAATTGTGGTGAAATTGGCAGACCGTTTGCATAATATGCGAACTCTGCAATATATGTCAGAAGATAGCCGTCGCCGTTCAGCCCAGGAAACAAGGGATATCTTCGCACCTTTAGCCAATCGTTTGGGTATTTGGCGTATTAAGTGGGAATTAGAAGATTTAGCATTTAAGTATTTAGAACCGGAAGCGTTTCGACAGATACAAAAGTATGTATCAGAGAAACGGGACGCACGGGAAGAAAAATTAGTCAAAGCTACAACAATTTTACGCGATCGCCTCCAGCAAGCTGGCATCCGATGTTTAGATATTAGTGGTCGTCCCAAGCATCTTTACAGTATTTACCAAAAGATGCAGCGACAACAAAAAGAATTTAGTGAAATTTACGATTTAGCGGCGCTACGGATTATTGTTGAGACAAATGAGGAATGTTACCGGGCTTTAGCAATAGTACACGATGCTTTCCGCCCCATTCCTGGTAGATTTAAAGATTACATTGGACTACCCAAACCTAACCGTTATCAGTCGCTACATACAGGAGTTATCGGTTTAACTGGTCGTCCATTGGAAGTGCAAATTCGCACAATAGAAATGCACAGAATTGCTGAATACGGGATTGCCGCCCATTGGAAGTATAAGGAAACAGGCGGTTCTAATACTCAGTTAACCACATCCGATGAGAAGTTTACTTGGTTACGTCAATTATTAGAATGGCAAAGTGACCTAAAAGACGCGCAAGAATATTTAGATAGCGTTAAAGATAACTTATTTGAAGATGATGTTTATGTATTCACGCCCAAAGGGGATGTAATACCTTTAAGCCCTGGTGCTACTACTATAGATTTTGCCTATCATATTCACACAGAAGTCGGCAACCACTGCTCAGGAGCGCGAGTAAATGGACGGATGGTTCCCTTATCAACTAGACTACAGAATGGCGATATTGTAGAAATTCTCACTCAAAAGAACAGTCATCCTAGCCTAGATTGGCTCAACTTCGTCAGAACTTCAGCAGCGAAGTATCGTATCAAACAATGGTATAAGCGATCGCGCCGGGAAGAAAATGTGGCGCGTGGTCGAGAATTATTAGAGAAAGAATTAGGTAAAACTGGTTTAGATAGTCTACTGAAATCAGAAGCAATGCAGACTGTTTCCGAAAAGTGTAACTATCACAGTTGTGAAGATTTACTTGCAGGCTTAGGTTATGGCGAAATCACCTTAAACCTAGTGTTAAATCGCTGGCGGGAAGTGGTCAAGTCCCAACAGCCAGTGGTAGATACCCCTATCCTGTTACCAAAAGAGTCATCCACAACCAAAGCACCTACACCTATCACCCGTGCTACAGATTCACCAATCGTAGGCGTAGAAGGGTTAGTGTATCATCTGGCTGGTTGTTGTACACCCCTCCCTGGTGAACCAATTATTGGGGTAGTCACACGAGGTAGGGGAATTTCCATTCATCGCCAAGGATGTAATAATTTGGAAACTGTGGAATGCGATCGCTTAGTCCCAGTCAGTTGGAACCCAGCCGCAGAAAATAGAGGTCGTCCGCAAACTTACCCCGTGAACATCCAAATTGAAGCTCTAGACCGTGTGGGAGTATTAAAAGACATTTTATCCCGACTCAGCGACCAAGGTATTAATGTCCGTTATGCCCAAGTGAAAACAGCCGTTAACCAACCAGCCTTAATGGACTTGGGTATAGATATACGCGATCGCCCACAATTAGAGCAAGTCTTCATCCAAATCAAAAAAATGAGCGACATCCTCAATATCCGCCGTGTCGGTCAAATTGATGAGTAAGAGGTCAATAGTCAACAGTCAACAGTCTTTTGACTATGGACTATGGACTATGGACTATGGACTATGGACTAATGACTAATGACTATTGACCAACCCCAATAAAATCCCCTAAAGCTTAATCAATGCCTGATGAAACTCTAGGGGTAGATTAATTATTTAACTTTTACTGTTATCTATTGTGGCTATAGGTAAGTAAATAAAATTGATTCGAGTCGACGAGGCATTTTACCTTGCCTTCACCCTGATGCTTCTGACTCTGGAAGATAAAACAATTATTTGAACAAGTGCAATAAGCCATGCCCCGACGTAGGTATTCGCAGCTTTTAACAGAAATTATTGGTAATACCTAGTGAACTTAAACTAGATAGATTAACCCAATATTTTCCCAAAAGTATCAATAGACTACGATGGTGCATAGGTCATTGCACTCACAAAAATGGTCATAGTTAACCATTAGGGTAGTTAATAGTGATCAATTAGCAATTAAAAATTAAAAATCAAAAGGTTATAACTTTTAATTTTTAATTTTTCCTGCTGCTCACTTAATTTGTAGCTTGGGCTGCTAGTATTTGCTTGAGCTTTTCTAACTCAGAAGCCCAACGTGGATCGGGACGAATAGCATCTGAATCATTAGTTGTAGTCGTCGTAGTTTCACGATGGCCACCGCCGCGCCGAGACTTCTTAGAACCTTTATCACGACGGCTGCCTTCTTTGTTAGTGTTAGGAGCAGGATGACCACTAGAGGCACTTGCCGGTTTAGGGGCCGCTTGCTCTTCGCCTTCATCGCCTTTTGTGCGAGGTAAGGCTTTTTCTAACTTAATAGGTGTTTCTTTGAACATTTGACCATTATATTTTTCAATAATTTGGTCAGCTTGTTCATCATTATTGACTGTCAAAAACCCAAAACCACGGCATTTACCAGTTTTGCGGTCTTTGATGAGTTTAGTCGTCACAGCATCGCCCTCTGCGGCAAAAACAGCTTGCAATTCTTGACGATCTATTTCTTCTTTTGGCAAATTGCCTATGTATAGGCGAACGGACATGAACTATACCTCCAGAGTTGGATGAACATGGTGAACATGGCAAGGCAATAAATCATTGCTTGGCTTTGACTTTTATGTACTATTGACCAAGACTGCCGTAAACCAATTTTTTAACTCCAAACTGTCAACTTATACAATACAGTTTTTGTTGGGATCAAGCTTGTTTAATCATAGAGCGTACCAACGCCCAACTACTACCACCTTAATTCTAAAAGTTGTAAATTTATTATTTTACTGCTTAAAACTACAGTAAAATTTTTTCTGCCCTTGCCCGCAGAGTTAAATACCACTCCTTACATTATCACGGTATTTTCTACGTAGCTAGTTCATCATACACTTTTTTAGCAATAGCATTAGGAAATCGTAGCATAAATGACTGAGATTAGGGGATAGGGGAGAGGTAACAGAGGATAAGGAAAGAAAAATAATATGTTTATATTCCAATTGCTTTCAATCTACGTTGCAATATAAATTTTCTTTCTTTGGCAAGAAGCTTTTGTTAATTTGCTCACACCGAGTAGATATTGTCTGTATTTGATAAAGAAACAAAAACCAGCCTGTGGCTGGTCGATTTGCTGCTGTGTTGGGAGGATATAACATAAATAAATTGGCGCAAGCAGCCAGATAAATTTAACTAAGGTTGTTAGCTGCCTTACTTTGACTGCTTATTATTTATTTTTAAAATTTAACATTTTGTAAATTAAATCGCAACCTTTCTTTACATTTTTGTCATTAGTCCATAGTCATTAGTCCATAGTCCACAGTCAAAAAGCAGAAGAGGCTAGGGAGAAGATTTTTTCCCCTGCCCCCCTGCATCTTTACTCTCCCTCATCTCCTATCTCCTACCCAACGAGGAAAATATAGGCTCCCCAAGCTTGGGCGGCGACGGCTAAAACGGTAGACCAGATAGGATGAGGGCTATGAATGGTTTTGCCGCTTTGGGTTTGGATGCTTTGGATGTCAATCCAGGGTGTTGCACCTCGGCGGAACCAACCTGTAACAATAATTTGCCTACCCACTAAATCTTGGGGATTGATAGGTTGTCCTAACCAGGAAACATGGTGTAGTTTGACTAAGCCTGTGCTGGATTGGAGAATTAAGTCTTGGGATAGAAAGTTACTCAGTCCTGGACGACCTATTAACCTGCCGACAAACTGCACGGGAATACTATCTATGGGCAGGCTGGAAGGATTTGTTAACAGGTAGGGCAGTTGATGGTCGGTTTGGACGCTACTGGGTTTGATATCGGGAAAGAAGGCGTTCATCCTGATGATTACACCAATGCTGAAGCATATGAGTAAGCAGCCTGTGACGAATGACAAATCTTCGTAAATCCACTTCAAGTTGATAAACCTCAATGTAAAGGCCGTTTGCCAACCTACCCAAATCAATCCAGCAAAAACACAACCTACAGGAATGCTTAAAAAAGGTGCGATTTGTAATAAGAATGATTGCTGAGTTACTTGTAGTGTCTTTTCGCTGAGTGATTGTTGACTGGTTATGTGGACTTCTGGATCTATATGCCAATGTTGGGCGATGAGGCAAAGTTTACGGATGCGATCGCCAATTAAAGGATGAGTATTATTTATTGTCAACCATCGGCGGTAGGGATTAACGCTATCCCACATCAACATCGATTCAAAGTTGAGATGTCCGGCAATACTTCCTAAAGAAATGCTTTGTTGATAACTTACTGGCAATAAGATATTTAAGCTTTCTAATAAACTACTAGTCTGTTCTTCTTTGTTAATATCAGCCGCAATACCGATGTTAATTTTCAGCAATGCACGTATCAAAGCATTGGGATTACCAGTAACTTCAGCAGCTAGGCGATCGCTATGGTAAGGTCTAAAACGTGAGTATAGTATAGCTGTACCAGTAAGCACACACCAGAGCAGATAAACCAAACTAGAAGCAACGGTAAACGGCCAATGAAATACACCTTTGGCAAATTTGTCTGCCCATGCCGCAATTTGTCGATAAAGCTGGTAAATTGGCAGCGTGATTAGCATTACCAAGGACATGAGGACAAAATCTCTGTTAGTAATCTGTCCTAGTTGGGTAGAGTAGATAGTAGCAATTTCATCATCTGCAAGCTGTTCTAATAACCCTTGACTAACTACAATTCTGGCGTTGCGAGGTAAATTACCATATGTAAAGGCTATGGGTGCAGCTATAGGCAAAATCCGTAATTGGGGTGATGGCCAATGTTTTTGTTGGCAGTAACGATGCAAGACACGGGGCGTTTCCCGGCTGTAGTTAGATAAAATATCTTTTGATAACTCTTGCTGATTATAAAAATAAGCGAGTAACCAATCTAATAACCAAGGTGATATGGCGATCGCAATGAACAATAATGCCAAGATTAGTTGAGTAGGATCTCGATATAAAAGTTGAATTGGTTCTAAGTATGGCAAATTAACTAAAGTGATGTTAATGCTTGCCATGACGAAGTTAATGATTCCTCGCAGCACCCAAAACAAAGCCATGAATGTGCCTGCTGCCAGCAACCGCAAGGGTAAGAGGTTAGGCTTTTTTAATGGTTGCCAAACTTTGGCGCGTTTTGCTTGTCGCCAATAAATGCCAAATTCTTTAGGTTGGGTGTAACTGGAATTTAATAATCCATTGTTGCCTACATATCTATTTTGCAAGCCTACAGATGTTACAGTTGACGAGTAACCTAACTGGCTAGTTGCTGCTTGAGAATTATCGGCGGCTGGCTGATGATTGTTTTGTGATTTTTGACTGGGTTTTCGCTTTTTGGTTAAATGTGTCAACGCTACATTGGCCCAGTCTTTCACTTTGGGGTTTTGGCTTTCTGTCAGCGTCTGACACAAGGCGATCGCTTTTTTGAGTTCGCCACAGCGTGCATAAGCCATGACTAAACCTACCTTTGCTTGTAGGCTGGCATTGCCGTTACTCTGATTTGTGGCTATAGGTTCTAGTTGAGCGATCGCTGATTGATAATTTCCCTGCTTGAGGGCAGCTAAACCAGCCTCTAAAGCCGATTCAGTATGTGAAGGCATAGAAATTCTGGCACTCCATCTCTGCTAATTGATCTATGGTGATGCAACAGTGCGGATCTTAAATGCCAGTGATTTCTAGCCGAATGGAGGCTGGAGGCAGGAGGTAAAAATATTACTGTTTCTAACTTCTTGCTCTCAAAATTTCCTAACCTATCTGCTGAATTACTCTGCAACTGTGGTTTGGCTAGAAAAAACTGGGGCGATCGCGCTGAGTTTTAACTCTGGATGATCTCCCTGTAACTGTTGACAGTTCCACTCGTTGCGGAACAGTAAAACTGGGCGGTTCATGCTGTCTTTGACTGTGGTGGTGTTGAAAATACGCCCCACTTTATTCAAAGCTTCCCAACCACCTTCGACCCAACGGGCGACGCTGTAGGGTAGAAGTTCCAGAATAGTTTCTACACCATACTCGTTTTGTAAGCGAAACTGCACCACCTCGAATTGCAGCTGACCCACAGCTGCCATAATTGGGTCGCGCTTGGCTTCATCAACTGAGTACATAATTTGCACTGCACCCTCTTCGCGCAATTCGGAGATGCCTTTCTGAAATTGCTTAAATTTGGAGGGGTTGGGGTTGCGTAATGTCGCAAATAATTCTGGCGAAAAATACGGAATCCCTTCATATTCCAGCTTTTGACCCGTGTAAATTGTATCGCCGATCGCAAAAACACCTGGATTGTTCAAACCAATTACATCACCTGGATAAGCTACATCAATCGATTCCCGTTCTTGGGCAAAGAGTTTTTGTGGACGCGATAGGCGGACAACTTTACCAGTTCGGGCATGATTAACTGTCATATCTTTTTCAAACTTACCAGTGCAGACCCGGATAAAAGCAACGCGATCGCGGTGTTTAGGGTCCATGTTGGCTTGCAGTTTAAAGACAAAACCAGAAAACTCTGGATAGGTAGGCTCTACTTCACCAATACTACTAACGTGGACTCCTGGTTTTAAGGCATACTCTAGAAAGTACTTCAGGAATAACTCAACCCCAAAGTTCGTCATAGCACTACCAAAGAAAACAGGTGTCATTTTTCCTTGATGCACTAAATCTAAGTCTAGTTCCGGGCCGACACCTTCTAAAAGTTCCAGGTCGTTTTTCAGTTGGTAGTATAAATCCTGTTCTAATAGTTCTTCAATTCTAGGGTCGCCTAATTCTACAGTTGTATCACGGGCTTCCTTGCTACCGTGGGCGCTACGTTCAAATAGGTGGATTTGTTGCTTGTGACGATCAAATACTCCTTTAAAGCGATCGCCCATGCCAATCGGCCAATTTACAGCGTAGGTCTGTAACCCTAATTCTTTTTCAATCTCGTCCAATAATTCCAACGGTTCCCGCCCTGGACGGTCGAGTTTATTTACAAATGTAAAAATCGGTAAACCCTTTAATTTACATACCTCAAATAACTTACGGGTTTGCGGTTCCAAACCCTTAGCCGCATCAATCAACATTACGGCATTATCAGCCGCCGCCAAGGTGCGATAAGTGTCTTCACTAAAATCTTGGTGTCCGGGTGTATCGAGTAAATTAATCTGGCAATTTTCGTACTCAAACTGTAATACTGTAGATGTAATGGAAATACCCCGTTGTTGTTCCATTGCCATCCAGTCCGAAGTCGCCTTACGTTGGGCGCGACGGGCTTTCACCGCACCAGCTTCGTGAATCGCACCCCCGTACAACAGTAATTTTTCTGTCAGCGTGGTTTTACCAGCGTCAGGGTGAGAGATAATAGCAAAATTGCGGCGAAGCTCAACTGCTTGGTGGAGTTCCGTCTGAATTTCAGTTGACATAAACTATATTGCTTTCCTCGTTACGTAACTTAACTTAATTTTTTTCTACTTTAGCGAGTCTTTTTATCTTAAAACAACGATGCTCATGCTAGGAAAGCATCTTCCTTTTTGTGTCTCTGTGGTAAAAAGTGACTTTTTTAACCACGGAGGTACGTTAGGCACAGAGAAATTAACAAGCTTTAATTGTGTTTAAGAAAAAGCTAAATCATCAAATCAACCGCACTTTAATCTTTGGTTTTATGGAATGATATTTACAGTCTAGATGCACTGAAGTTGTGGGTAGATTTCTTGTTTGCAGAAAATCAGGAAATTAGTCACCCATACTTTAATTATTACTTTTTTTTAATAAAAATTATCATAAATATATCCCAAAAGTTGAGAACTTAAAAGTAGATGGTTGAAGATTTGGTCAAATCTCAATTGTCTTTGTTCTTGATAATTCAACTTATAAAATTCTCAATTTTTGTGATGTAATACGGATGCCTACCAAGCTGGACAAATTCTCAGTTGCTTTTGTCACTAACAATTGACCGCGATCGCGCGGTAAAATACAAAATTGCCCCACAACTTCATGCAGAGTAGGGCAAAGGACAGTTAAGCACTTTTCGTAGTCTGTCCGACAACAACGGAGTTTCGTCAGACTTTTGTGACGCTTTGTTTTGTGTCCATACCATTGTTATTCTTTACATAAATTTATGTTTCCAACACATCGCCCTCGTCGTTTGCGTACTCATCCCCAATTACGCCGCATGGTACGCGAGACTGTATTGACTACCAATGATTTGATCTATCCGTTGTTTGCTGTTCCCGGTGAAGGAATTGCTAATGAAGTAAAATCTATGCCTGGAGTCTACCAACTCTCGGTAGATAAAATTGTGGAAGAGGCTAAGGAAGTTTACGATTTAGGCATTCCCGCAATTATTCTCTTTGGTATTCCCGTAGATAAGGATACAGATGCTACTGGTGCTTGGCATGATTGCGGTATCGTTCAGAAAGCTGCAACTGCGGTAAAAGAAGCCGTTCCCGATTTGATTGTGATTGCTGATACTTGTCTATGTGAGTACACCAGTCACGGTCATTGTGGTTATTTGCAAGTGGGTGATTTGACAGGACGAGTATTAAACGACCCCACTCTAGAATTATTGAAGAAAACAGCCGTGTCTCAAGCCAAAGCTGGTGCGGATATTATAGCCCCTTCTGGGATGATGGATGGCTTTGTGCAAGCAATTCGTGCTGGTTTGGATGAAGCGGGATTCCAAGACACGCCGATTTTGTCCTATGCTGCTAAGTATGCTTCGGCTTATTATGGCCCATTTAGAGATGCAGCTGATTCTACACCACAATTTGGCGATCGCAGAACTTACCAAATGGACCCAGGTAACTCCCGTGAAGCCATCAAGGAAATTGAATTGGATATCGCCGAAGGCGCTGATATGTTGATGGTGAAACCAGCTTTGGCTTACATGGACATTATCTGGCGGGTAAAGGAAGCGAGTAATTTACCTGTGGCTGCTTACAACGTCTCTGGTGAGTATTCTATGGTGAAAGCTGCGGCGTTGAATGGTTGGATTGATGAACAGCGCGTGGTAATGGAAACTCTGATTGGGTTTAAGCGTGCTGGTGCAGATTTGATTTTGACTTATCACGCTAAAGATGCTGCACGTTGGTTGCAGTAGGGTGATTTTTCTCACGCCAAGACGCATTCGCCGTAAGGCGTTCCCGTTCGCGGTAGCGTCCCGTAGGGAAGGGTAGGCGCAAAGTGTTTTTTTGGTTTTTGCGTCTTGGCGTGAGATTGTTAATTTCTAATTAATCAATGGATAAATTAACGCAATATAGACAATACATTCAGCAGCTAATTTTGAATTTTGAATTTTGAATTTTGAATTTTATTTCCGCGTTGTTGGGAATTAAATTTTTGTACTTGTTGTAACATTTGTTCGGCATTTTTTGCCCATTGTGGATTGTTTTGGGTGTTATATAAATTTTTAGCGTAATTCAATACTTTTGTAGCTTCGTTATATTGCTTTAACTGCATAAAAGCTAAACCTGCACCGTAATAAGCATTGGGATAATTAGGATTAGCTTCGGCTGATTTTCTAAATGCTGCTAATGCTGCTTGGGAATTGCCTTGATTAAAGGAGATAACGCCTAAATTATAATGAGCTTCTGGATATTTAGGATTAATTTTGACGGCTTGATTAAAAGCATTTTGAGCTTCTTTTAGTTTACCTTGTTGTAAATAACATATCCCCAAATGATAATGAGGTTCGGGGGCATTTTTACTATATTGTGATGCTTTTTTAAAAGAGGCGATCGCACCTTCCCAATTTTGTTGCTGTTGTCTGACTAGCCCTAAGTTATAATGGGCAAAACCCAATGTTGGATCTAGCTCTAAAGCGCGTTGTAAATAATCGTTAGCTTGTTGTAAATTATTACCTTCCAATAATGCACCGCCTAAATTAGCATAGGCTAAAGCAAAGTTGGGATCACTTTGGGTAGCACGATAGAATGCGTCGGCGGCTGGTTGTAGTTGTCCGGTTTGCCGCAGTGCTAAACCCAGGTTGTAATGGGCTGGGGCTAAGGTAGGATCTAATTGAGCGGCTTGTTGAAAGGCTGCGATCGCATCTTGGAATCTGCCTGCTTGAATAGCTTGTAATCCCTGATTTAATAAGGTTGTGGCTGTTGGTAAACTATATTGTGCCAACAGTTTTGGAATAGTAGGGATATTTGCGTTGACAGGTGTCAAGCTTGCGCCTAGCAATACCAAACTCAGCAGTGCTGTTAAGCGATATCTAAAAAATGATAATCTCATTAGTGGGCAACTCACAACAATTTTGCTCTTTTTACTTCAAATAAACTGACATTAAAAATTAAGTTTTAACAAAAATTTTAGATTCTGCATTAAAGTTCGTATCGCTTAATCTTTCTTAAAATAAATCTTACGAGAAACTACAATTTTTTTTGACATTGATTAAAGGAAGGATAATGACAA
This sequence comes from Nostoc sp. MS1, assembly GCF_019976755.1. NCBI lineage: Bacteria > Bacillati > Cyanobacteriota > Cyanophyceae > Nostocales > Nostocaceae > Nostoc > Nostoc sp. MS1. The sequence continues at coordinate 2,024,599 of NZ_AP023441.1, read as the reverse complement.
ATTAAGGAGAAGATAATGCAAAAATTATCCATCTCTGAAATTTTGTCAGTTAACTGTTAACTGATAACTGACAAGCGTAATAAACAGGGCTATGCGGTAGAGAAGCTTACCGCAAGGGAGGTTTTATGAGCGAAAAAGTCAGATTAGGTTCGCGGAATGTTGCCATTGTCGGCCCTTATTTAAGTGGAAAAACAACATTACTAGAAAGCTTATTATTTGTTACAGGAGCGATTACTCGCAAAGGCAGCGTTAAGGATAGTAACACAGTTGGGGATAGCGCAACAGAATCGCGCGATCGCCACATGAGTGTAGAAATTAGTACCGCTTGCGCCGAGTATAATGATATCCGTTTTACCTTTATAGATTGCCCAGGTAGCGTTGAATTTGCTCAAGAAACATATAATGCTTTGATGGGTGTTGATGCGGCAATTGTAGTTTGTGAACCAATACGTGAAAGAGTCCTCACCCTCGCTCCTCTATTTAAGTTCCTAGACGACTGGGAAATTCCCCATCTTGTCTTTGTGAATAAAATGGATCGAGCAAATATTCATGTCCTCGAAACATTACACGCCCTCAAAGCAGTTTCCAGCCGTCCATTAGTAGCGCATCAATACCCCATCATGCTAGGGGAACAACTCACCGGCTTCATCGATATGGTGAGTGAACAAGCCTATCAATATCATCCTGGCGCACCTGCTGATCCTATTCCCTTCCCAGAACATCTTAAAGAAGAAGAACATACCGCACGAGCAGAAATGCTCGAAGCTTTAGCAAATTTTGATGACCACTTATTGGAAGAACTATTAGAAGATATTGAACCACCCCAAGAAGAAATCCTCAAAGATTTAAAAATGGAATTAGGGGCTGATTTAGTAGTCCCCGTCTTCTTTGGTGTAGCTGAACAAGATTATGGTGTCAGACCTTTATTAGAAGCTTTACTGCGAGAGTCTCCCGAACCAGAAACCACAGCCGCCCGTCGCCTCAAAGGTAAACCCAGCAATACACCCATAGCCCAAGTATTGAAAACCTTTTACACACCCCAAGGTGGTAAACTCTCCCTAGTGCGGGTATGGCAAGGTAAGCTCACCGATGGTATCGTCCTCAACGGTGTGCGTGCTGGTGGTATTTATCGCCTCATGGGACAACAGCAACAGTCGTTAAATGAAGCTAATGCGGGTGAAATTGTCGCCCTCAGCCGTTTAGAAGGAATCAAAACTGGTGATACCATCTCTACCGAACGTCCGGCGGAATTAGCCAAAGCCGAACATTTGGAACCAGTGTACGCCCTAGCTATCACCCCCGAAAAGCGCAACGATGAAGTCAAACTCAGCAGCGCTATCACCAAATTATTAGAAGAAGACCCTTCTCTGGCTTGGGAACAGCATGGTGATACCCATGAGGTTATCTTATGGGGACAAGGTGAAATACATTTGCAAGTCGCCCTCGATAGACTGCGCCGCAAGTATAACCTAGCCATGTCTACCCATCTGCCACAAGTACCTTATAAAGAAACCATCCGTAAACCCGTCACTTCAGTACATGGACGCTACAAACATCAAAGCGGTGGACATGGACAATTCGGTGATGTGTTCTTAGATATTAAACCTTTACCACGGGGCGAAGGCTTCAACTTTAAGGAAACTATCGTTGGCGGTGTAGTTCCCAGACAGTACATTCCTGGGGTAGAAACGGGTGTGCGGGAATTTCTAGTACACGGGCCTTTAGGCTTCCCAGTGGTGGATGTGTCGGTGACATTAACCAACGGTTCCTATCACACCGTTGATAGTTCCGAACAAGCCTTCAAACAAGCCGCCCGTTTGGCAATGCAAACAGGGATACCCCAAGCTCAACCCACCTTATTAGAGCCAATTTTGCGGGTAGAAGTGACCACACCCAGCGAATTTACCTCTAAGGTGCTGCAATTGCTGAGTGGTAGACGGGGGCAGATTTTAGGCTACGAAGGCAGACAAGATTGGCAAGGTTGGGATAATATCACAGCTTACTTGCCACAAGCAGAGATGCAGAACTTTATTGTAGAGCTGCGATCGCTCACTCTCGGCGTTGGTTCCTTCCATTGGGCTTATGATCACCTGCAAGAAGTCCCAGAAAAGCTTGCTGAAAAAGTGCTTGCTAGTAACGGTCATAGTAATAACGGTAATGGCAAGTAATATCAGTTAACAAATGTCTCCTCTATTCAGAATCTTTGGAGTGGTAATATTTATCACTCCATTTTTTTGGCTGGGAACTGGGAATGTTAATAAGTACAACTCTACCGTTCATATATAGTGGTTCTCATACCAATTAAAAATTCAAAATTAAGAAAGTGAGACTTATACCGATTCAAAAAATCTTTGCAACACATCGATTCATGCAACAAAGCCTTAATGAGTTGTTTATTTCCTCATTCTGCACTCAAAAATTCTAGATACCCATTACTCAGTTCTTTCACCGCTAAATCATAAAATTGCTTACCATGTTCTGGTGTTGCTAAAGCGGGATTAGAACCCATACGTCCATCTGGGTAATGCAATCTAAAATCAGTAGCACCATAAATTCTATGTCCCTTGGCTACTTCTGGTGTAAGAGGTGCTTGCTTGATTACTTCTGGGTAAACATATTGGGTGACTGCGACTTCGCTAGGGGTAGCGTGAGAACCTTCTTGATCGCCATACAATTCTTTAGCCAGCTTGTATACCGAACTGCACATAAACCAGTTAGCTACTTGGCATTGTACCTTGTGAGCATTAGGAATCTGCAAATCTTCTAAATAGACGTATGTTTCCGAAAATGCGGCTTTTAGGGTGGCAATATTACCGCCATGTCCGTTAATAAAGCAGAATTTAGTAAAACCAACTTTGGCAAGACTAGTTACATAATCTCGCACCACCAGAATTAAAGTGCTGGGACGCAAACTGATAGTTCCAGGAAAAGCCGTATGATGTAATGCCATCCCCACATTGATTGTAGGCCCAACGATCGCCCCAGTTGCTTCACCCACACCACGCGCGATCGCTTCTGCACAAATTGCATCAGTACCAATTAAACCCGTTGGCCCATGCTGTTCAGTCGAACCAATAGGCAAAATAATTCCTGTAGATGTTTGCAAATAGGTTTCAACTTCCTGCCATGTGCTTAAATGTAGTAGCATTTTTTACTTTTTAGGAAAATAGTTGATTTTGTGTATTTGCTTAATTTTTGAATTGTTATCCCTACTTTGCCGCAATTACCCACACACCATCCCAATCATCGGGAGGAGGTGTTTTTTGATAATTGTAGGCGCGTTCTAAATGAATATTAACAGCTTGGTCTGTGGGACGAAGATATTTAGCTAACTCAAAATAAGCGATCGCCTGGGCAAAATTTCCAGCTAGATAAGCAGTCCTACCCGTATGATAATGAAAGAGAAAGTCTTGCGTGTTGGCATCAAGGGGAGTATGGCGATCGCTGATTAACTCGTATATATTAACAGCTTGGTTTTTACCCTTCACACGGATTTTATCTAACTGACGTACCCAAATGCGATCGCAGCACAGTTGGTAAGTAGATTCGCTGATAATTATGTCGCAACCATATTCTTTGGTGACAGTTTCCAAACGCGAACTTAAATTGACACCATCCCCAATAACAGTGTAATCCATGCGTTTGTGGGAACCGATATTACCAGAAACTACTTCCCCCGAACTGATACCAATACCAATTTTAATTTGTGGTTGTGCCTGAATGATGCGCCGTTGATTAAACTCCTGCAAACGTTGACGCATATCTAAAGCTGACTGTACCGCTTGCCAAGCATGATTTTCTGTTAATGGTAGCGGCGCACCAAAGACAGCCATTAAAGCATCACCAATAAATTTATCTAAAGTACCTTCATAGTTAAAAACCGCTTCAACCATTGTTTCAAAATACTGGTTCAGCAGTGATACAACCTCAGCCGCACCTAAACTTTCTGTAAGTGTAGTGTAGCCTCGGATATCGGAAAATAAAACAGTCACATCCTTGCGTTCGCCTACCATCAACGCATCTTCGCCCAAAGCCATGACTTGTTCAGCTACATGGGGTGTGAGGTAGCGATACATAGTACTTTTCAGGCGTTTTTCTTGGCTGATATCTTCCAAAACCACCAAGCCACCGCGCACACCGCCTTCTGGGTTAGTCAAGGGGTTGACGGTAAGGTTAATACTACGTTCTAAGATTTTTACCTCGTCTGGGGTGAGAAACTTCGACTGGGGAGTTTGCGGTAAATTCCAGGGAAGAAAAATATCTGGGTTAGTGCGATCGCGCACTGTCAAAATATAATGGTCATGAGTTTCATGTAAACCCCTACCTTCAGCATTTAGTAATTGATAAATTCCTACCGTCAAACTTTGCTCTGGCACATAATGTTTTGCACCACTTTTTAAACTATCTTCCAAGCGCATTTGTAGATTATCAATTGGTACAACCTCCCAAACTAGGCGACCAATTAAATTTTGTTCCCACAGTATTTTATTACCTTTATTATTAGCATCTCCTAAAGGACAACCTAATAATTCTAATGCTGCGTCGTTAATAGTAACAATTCTGCCTGCCATATCTGTAGAAATTACAGCATCAGACAAACTCTGCAAAATATCTTTTTGATATTGCTTTTCTAATAGGACATTTTCAAATAAACGAGCATTTTCTAAAGCAATTCCTGCCTGAATATTAAAAGCCCGCATAAATTCTTCATCAGAAGCAGTAAAACTTCCTTGCTGCTTATTAATTAACTGTGTCACACCTATTAATTCATTAGCAGAATTAAACACTGGTAAACATAAAATATTGCGAGTTAAATAACCTGTTTTTCTATCTGTTGACGGGTCAAAACGTGGGTCTTTATAAGCATCAGGAATATTTAGTGCCTGTCCCGTAGATGCTACATAACCCACAATACCCCGGTTAGCAGGCATACGGATTTCCATTAAATTCGACGTATCTGCTGCGGCGGCTACCTTAGTCCACAGTTCTCCCATCTCTTTACGATACAAGAACAAAGTGCTGCGATCGGCCTGCATTAAAATGCGTGCCTGTTCCATCACTATTTGCAAGGTCGCTTCCAAATCTAAACTTTGCCCTAGTGTTTGTGTAGCACGTAAAAGCGCTGTAGCCCCCCGTTGATTACGTGCTGCAACATAAAAAGATTGACAGGTTTCTAAAATAATCCCAATAGAAGCTGCAAAGTCTCGAAAACACTCCTCATCATCTTGATTAAAAGGTATATTTCCCGCCTTATTTGCCAGTTGTACCACTGCTACAACCTGATTTTTACTACTAACAACAGGCATACATAAAATATTATGAATTTTATAGCCCATTTGTTTTTCTAACTCTGGACTAAACAGAGGATGAGTAGCAGTTTCAGAAATATTTAGATATTGACCAGTGCTGGCAACATGACCTGGAATACCTACAGTAATGGGTGTCCGAATTTCTAGAAATTTCGCTCCATTATCCTGTGGTACTTTTGACCACAACTGACCTTTATCATAATCAACCAAAAAAATAGCTGTATATTCTGCTTGGAGAATTTGACCAATTTTGAGTGTAATTGCTTCTAAAACTTTCTCCAACATATTCTCTAGAGCCTCATTATTAATGAGTTCAATTGCCCTGAGAAATTGTTGAAACTCAGCAGTAATAAAATCTAGTAAGCAAACAAATTCGTTAACAGAAAGGTCTTTAACCCGACGCAATAGACCATGAGTCCGATTAACTTGAGTCAATTCTGTTAATGAAGCCAAAACGCTACCAGGGTTAGGAAGAGTCATGTTTTATTGGTCATTAGTCATTGGTCATTAGTCATTGGTCATTGGTCATTGGTCATTGGTCAATTGTTAGTTATTTTCTACTGCTTCCTCCACTCTCCCAGTCAACGGTCAACAGTCAACAATTAACTAACTTTTGTCAACTTTTCCGCAAATATTACCTTTTGATAATAGTCCTGTAACTGGCGTGTAGCAGCTGCCCATCCCCACTTTTCTGCTTCTCTACGAGCGTTTTGCCGGATGTTATCACGTTCTTGTTGGTTTTCCAAAAGGCGGATAGTAGCGTTAATGGCATCTTGAATGTCGGCTTTCGGGTCAAATAGATAACCATTTACCCCATCTGTGACAATATCAGGGATACCACCAGAACGGGCTGCTACTACAGGACAGCCAGCCGCCATTGCTTCTAGTAATACTAAACCAAGTGTTTCTGTACGGGATGGAAAGATGAAAGCATCAGCACTGGCAAAAGCAGCACCTAATTCAGTTCCCATCAGATAACCGACAAAATTAGTATTTGTAAGAGCGAAATGTTTTTCTAATGCTTGGCGGTGGGGTCCGTCTCCTACCAATGCTAATCGCGCTTGGGGAATTGCTTCTAATATGGGTTTGATCCGCTCAATTTCTTTTTCTGCGGAAAGGCGACCTACATACAATAATAGGGGGCTTTCAGGATGATTTTTTGTGAGGCGCGATCGCATCTCTACACTTGCTAATTCAGGCTGAAATAATTCTGTATCAACGCCTCTTTGCCACAAATCTACTCGTTCGATACCATGCGCTGATAGTTCTTCCACCATCGCCGTAGAAGTACAAAGATTTAAAGCTGCTTGGTTATGCGCCCCTTTTAACAGTTCCCACAACAACCCCTCAAGCATCCCCAAGCCGTAATGCTGGAGATATTGGGGTAAATGGGTATGGTAAGAAGCTACTAGGGGAATTTTCTGGACTTTGCTGTAAAAAATACCTGACAAACCCAAAACTGCCGGATTGACAACATGAATAATATCTGGTCGAAAATCTTCTAAGGCGTAACCAATAGATGGACGAGGAAGCGCCATTTTTAACTCTGGATACAAGGGTAAGGGAAAGCCACTAACCCCGTAAACTTTCGCTCCTTTATGTTCCGTAATTCCCCCATCAGGGGCAACCACTAACACTTGATTTCCCAAACGTTGTAGATGGTCAACGGTGTGGCGCAGGCGTGTCACAATGCCGTCAACTTTAGGTAAAAAAGTTTCGGTAAATAGGGCAATTTTCATACAAAATTATTCAATCCCAGCAGGTAATCCCAAATGCTGTTGAATTTTGGGATCTACAACAGAGTAAACTGTCTTGCGTGGCGTAATCAATTCTGTAAGGTCAGAATTAAGGTTTGATTGCTTTATTATTTGCTTTTGCTCTAAGCGAATGCCTGAAAAAAAGTATAGGGTGTATGGAAGTAAGAATAAAAGTAAATTCTACCCTTACACCGTTACACCCCTCTACTTTTAAACCCGTACATTCATTAACTTCTATGCCAAGAGACTTTGGGTAAAATTTGCTTTTGATCAACTCGTTGTTGATACTTAACAGCAAAGTTTAGCAAAGAATCAAGCAGAGAATCAGATAGATAGTGAGGCTGTAGACCTAAATCAAGCAATTTAGTATTTTTAGCGTTGAAGTAATGTTCTTCTTTCTCGATTCTGGGATTAGCTAGGTTGTTGATTTCTACATTCAACCCCAAAGCATTCCCGGCTTTTTTCACCATTAATGCCAAGTCGCCAACGCTAAATAGTTCGGTAAATTGGTTAAATACGCGGAACTCGCCTGCATTTGCAGGATTGGCGATCGCTAATTCAATACACCGCACAGTATCCCGAATATCCAAGAATCCCCGTGTTTGCCCACCTTTACCGTAAACAGTCAAGGGATGACCAATCGCCGCTTGAATACAGAAACGATTCAACGCTGTACCAAACACACCATCGTAATCTAGGCGGTTAATCAACAGTTCGTCCATCCCCGTTTCTTCGGTGAGAACGCCGTAAACCACACCTTGGTTTAAATCTGTTGCCCGTAATCCCCAAATCCGGCAAGCAAAATGGATGTTATGGCTGTCATGAACTTTACTCAAGTGATACATCGAACCGGGCTGCTTAGGATAAGGTAGAGTATCCTTGCGCCCATTGTGTTCAATGGTGATGTAGCCTTCTTCAATATCAATATTAGGTGTGCCGTATTCCCCCATCGTTCCCAACTTTACTAGGTGACAGTCGGGGAAATCTTCCTTCATGGCATACAGCAAGTTCAATGTACCCACAACATTATTGACTTGGGTCAGAACTGCGTGTTCACGATCAATCATCGAAAATGGCGCTGAACGTTGTTCACCAAAATGAACAATGGCATTTGGTTCAAATTTGTGCAACGCTTTCTGGAGAAATTCATAGTTGGTAATATCACCAACAAACAGGTCTATAGATTTGCCAGTTAAATCCTGCCAGCGCTGGAGACGTTGCTGAATTGGTGCGATCGGAGTCAGAGTTTCGATACCCAGTTCATTATCCCAGTGCCGACGCACCAAACTATCTAATATTCCAACTTCATAACCACGACTGGAAAGATAAAGTGCGGTTGCCCAACCGCAATACCCATCACCACCAATAACTAGGACTTTCATTTTCACCAGTTGATACTCGTTGTTAGCTAAATCTACCAGTTTTCTGTACCCGCTCACTCATCATTCTGGTGGATGTACTCGAATGGGGAGTGGGGGAAGATGAGGGAGTAAGGGAAGTAGGGGGAGTAGGAGAAGAAAGATAAGTAGCTCAGTGTTAAAAATTATCGCTATGGCAAGGCAGGAGGCAGAAGGGAAGAGGGTTATAGCTTTGTTTACCTTTCTTAACTTAGTTTTGTTTTTTCTCACCGACTCACTTATATGAGTTTTAGTTACTAAAGAATATTATGTCCCTCATCTCCCCGTCACCCTATACTGCTGGGCAATGTAATAGAACAAAGGATGGTAGTTAGCAAAATCTTGACTTGGGCTTTTGCCTTGCCAGTGGTACTCTACCTGATTCTGATTCAATGTCAACTTCATAGAACTAACAGTGTTCCCTGTTTCTACTAACAGCCATCCCCTTAAGCCTTGAGTAGTTTGAAAGTTATAGCTACCTGATGTTTCGCTCTCTCCATCTCCATTAATGGGTTTCGATAACTGATTACTTGCCCAGCCGCGAATTTCTACGTCGCTATTTTTGGGTGAGACAAAAGCAATTCCATCATCATTTGTAGGCGCATTTAAGGGATTCCAGTTGCTGGGATAGGGGAACTCAAAGCCGTAGCGTGAATTGCTATAAGTTTTCCAACGAATACTGGTGATATCTAAGATGGGCGTACTACAAGCCCACAATGTTAAGGAAAACGCTAAAAGACAAAATGCTTTGCCATTAAACATTCCTTTTAGAGCTTTTCTCGAAAAAGTATAAATAAATACAGTTATTCTATGTTTTATTACTACAATATTTATTGTTATTTCTCTCATTTCTGAAACCAAAAAGATATACATATAAACCATTGCAGGCAATATATTAGCCATTTGATTTTATACAAAACTTATTTAGGTTTAGTTTTATAGATAACATAAGACTTCGACGTTATTTGTAACAACTTTACGTCAATTGTAAAGAAGTATGACAAAATAGCCGTCAAAGCGTCTTACTGGCTTGACAACCAAGCTGGCAATCGATACCGTAATATACATACCCGGGTAAGGCCATTGAAAAGTTATATGCAAACTAAGCAAAAGGTTACGTTATATCTATCGCCTGAACTGCACAAGAAGCTGAAGATTCGTTCAGCAATTGATTCTGAACACATGTCAGATTTAGCTGAACGCGCTCTTGGTTTCTACTTAGCTAACCCACATTTAGTTGAGGAATTAGAGGCTTCAACATACGGACGAACTCATCGAGTATATTCATGTCCCACTTGTGAAAGTTCATTGGTATTACGTGATGGGGAATTGATTAATTTAGGAAATCAACCTGGATTAGTCGGTCAAGAGCATCTTCCCATTGATGAAATGACGGAAGCAGAAACCCATCCCAAGGGTGAGGAAGAATTGGTTCCTTGCTAGATACGAATTAGAAAGGAAATCATAATTCGGTTGTTGTCACAAACGAAACGATGTCTTTACTGTACTAGGGTCTCAAGCAGGTCGATTTATGAAAGAAGAGCTCAATATTCTCATCCAAGCTCAATACCCACTAATCTACCTTGTGACCTCCGAGGAAGAGCGGGCAGAGCAGGCAATTTCCACAATCGCCCAAATGTTAAGGCCCCAACGCCGACTGTATGTTTGGACAGTAACTCATGGCATCGTGGAGTATGGTCAACCCAGAGCTAACCCACACAACACTGGTTCGCCAGAAGCGGCGATCGATTGGGTTATACGGCAGAAAGAACCTGGTATTTTTATTTTTAAAGATTTACATCCCTTTATTGATGCTGCCCCGATTACAAGGTCGTTACGTGATGCGATCGCTAGCTTCAAAGGTACGCAAAAGAACATCATTTTGATGTCACCGATGCAGCAAGTACCCATAGAACTAGAAAAAGAAGTAGTCGTATTAGATTTCCAATTACCCGACATGTCTGAGTTAAACAAAGTTTTAACTCACCATTTAGATCAAAATCGTGGTAGACGCTTAACTACAGACGCGCGGGAAAAACTTCTCAAAGCAGCTTTAGGCTTAACTAAAGATGAAGCTGAGAAAGTGTATCGCAAAGCCCAAGTAACCACCGGGCGCTTGACCGAAGAAGAAGTAGACATAGTTCTATCTGAGAAAAAGCAACTCATCCGGCGTAATGGTATTCTAGAATACATCGAAGAAGATGAAACCATAGACGCTGTAGGTGGCTTAGAAGAATTAAAGAAATGGCTCAAACAACGCTCAAATGCGTTTACAGAAAGAGCTAGAGAGTATGGTCTACCCCAACCAAAAGGGATGTTAATTTTAGGTGTTCCTGGTTGTGGTAAATCATTAATCGCCAAGACAACATCCCGCCTGTGGGGTTTACCCCTGTTGCGTTTGGATATGGGGCGAGTTTACGACGGTTCAATGGTGGGGCGAAGTGAAGCTAATCTGCGTAATGCCCTGAAAACAGCAGAATCTATCTCACCAGCGATTCTGTTCATTGACGAATTAGATAAATCATTTGCTGGTAGCGCTGGTTCTGGTGACTCAGATGGCGGTACATCTAGCAGAATATTTGGGTCTTTCCTCACATGGATGCAGGAGAAAAAATCTCCAGTGTTTGTCATGGCGACAGCCAACCGTGTAGAACGGCTACCTGGAGAATTTTTGAGGAAGGGTCGTTTTGATGAAATTTTCTTTGTGGATCTGCCCACACCTGAAGAAAGGAGTGATATATTCAAGATCCACCTGAATAAACGTCGTGAAGACATCTCTAGGTTTGATTTGGAGCAACTCGCCAAGATGTCAGACGGATTTTCTGGAGCAGAAATTGAACAAGCGCTTGTTGCGGCAATGTATGAAGCATTTGCCCAAGACCGCGAGTTCACCCAACTAGATATTATTGCTGCGCTCAAAGCTACATTGCCACTGTCTCGCACGATGCAAGAACAGGTAACGGCCCTACGTGACTGGGCTAGACAGAGGGCAAGACCCGCAGCATCCTCCGTCGCTGAATACCAGCGCATGGAGTTCTAAAAGCTTTCCCTTGCTACCCAAGGGGAAAGGCTAGCCCCCAAAGCTAGCAGTTACGAGAAAAAAGCCGTTCCCAAATATGCGCGGCTTCCCTAAAAACAAACGTTGTCCTTTTTCTCAATCTTCTCACTGGAGGAAACCCAAATGTCTCACTTTAGCACTCTTCGCACCAAAATCACCGATGCTGAAATCCTCAAAGCTTCTTTGCGCGACCTGGGCATCTCAGTAAAGACTGAAGCTGATGTTCGTGGTTACAATGGTCAGCGCGTTCGTTCCGACATCGTTGCAGTTTTGGACGGCGAATATGACTTAGGTTGGTCTCGCAACAGCGATGGTTCCTTCGACCTCATCGCTGACCTGTGGGGTGTTGCTAAAAAGCACAACCAAACCGAGTTAATCAACTCCATCAATCAAAAATACGCTGTTAACAAAACCTTGGCTGAAGTAAAACAGCGCGGTCTACAAAACGCCAACGTGAAATTAGTATTGCAATAACAATTTCTCTGCGCGTTCCCAAAGCTGCACGGGTTAACCAAGTCATAGCGGTTAGCCCGCTTTTTTTATGCACAGTATTTGAAACTACTTTCCTAATTTTGAATTGCTATAAGGTTTGCTTAGGGCTAAATTCGCAATGCAATACTTGAGAGGGAGGTACAGACTCAGGAATTAAGCTAAGGTATGCGGGAGTTACAGCAAATCCAAGCGGATGAGTTTCAAACAGAAAACTTTGATTGCAGATTTAACTTGTTCCCAGAGTGTAGAACAAGTAATTTCTTGTCATCCTGTAGGCTCAAGCCAATCGGCTCAGTGGCATGGACTCTTTTTCTCCCATTACCATCATTTCACTTATGAGTCGCCAACCCATCAATGGACACAGCATTTGATTGGCATAACAAGTCCTGGATACTCAGTTCCGGTAGAACATCGCTTAGACAATCAGTTACATCAGCACCATTATCAAGGTGGTGAGATTTTAATTATTCCCACCGGGGTAAGCTATTGGTCGTTCTGGCAACAAGAAGCCGAGTTTTCCCTACTGGGAATCTCTCCCCAGTTTTTCGAGCAAATTGCTCATGAATCTATTAGAGCAGACCAAATTGAATTAATTCCAAAGGTTGCCATATTTGATCCCTTGATTCAACAAATTGCAGTGTCGCTACATTCTGACTTGCTTGCGGGACATCCAGTTGGCACTTTCTTTGGAGACTCGTTGGCAACTGCATTAGTTGCACAGTTGCTGCAAAATCATGTGGCTTGGAAAGCTTATTTACCATCAAATCTTGGAGGTTTACCAAAATACAAATTGACTCAAGCCCTGGATTTTATTGAGTCCCACTTAGATCAATCGTTTACGCTGGCTCAAGTTGCTGAGGCATTGGGGATGAGTTTGTACCACTTCTGCCGCCAGTTTAAGCAATCAACCGGAGTCGCTCCTCATCAGTACATCACAAGACAACGGCTTGACCGGGCGAAGCAGTTACTACGGCACAGCCAATTACCTATCACAGATATTGCGCTCCAAGTTGGTTTTGCTACACCTAGTGCGTTTACACGACTATTTCGTCGCATCACTGGTACAACACCTAAGTATTATCGAAATCAGCAATAAAGTTAGAGCAAAAGCAGCATAGTTTGAGCAAAGACAGGAAAGTTTTGTCTTGATGCGATCGCTACACTCAGGGCAGTAACTTAGGAGAACTTTCAATGCCAACTCATTATCTTCCCGCAACCATTCAAGTTAACAGTGGGATTACGACGTTTATCAATGTGTTCACGATTGCCCCTGAAAATCAGCAAGCCTTGCTTGATGTGCTTAAATCACAGACCGATTCCTCAATACGAAAGCAGCCTGGATTTCTCAATGCTAATTTTCATCGTAGTCTGGATGGAGTCAGTGTTGTAAATTACGTGCAGTGGACGGATCAACGATCAAGCGAAGTGATTCATGAAAACCCAGAAATCATGGCAGGATTTGCTCGATACCAGGCACTAAACGTCAAGATGGATCTACGATACTACGAAGTTGCTTTTGCTGTCGGACAACAAGCTATCATTGAGCCTCAAAATGGAGTTGTGACGTTGATTAGTCTCTTCTCAACTAAACCGCCACACCAGCAGCAAGCATTAGAGACTTTGAAGCAAGAACTCTGTTCTTTTGCAAAGCAGCAAGCTGGTTTTGTTTCGATGAGTCTTCACCGTAGTCTTGATGGCACTCGTATTTTGAACTACACCCAGTGGAAGGCTTCAGCATCGCACACTATTGCTGATGTATTGACTCAACATGAGCCATTGATGAGCCTTCTTGAAGGTGCGTGTGACAGGATTGAAACCCATCTCTACGAAGTTTCTTTCGCAGCCGATGCTCACAGGTTAGTTGTACAGTGACAAATTAAAAAGTCACAAGGGGTAGACTCACAACCTACCCTTAACTTTTGAAGGTAGGCGATCGCCTACCGCAGATGTTAGCCAATTGCTTACGTAATTTCGCGGGAACATAGACGAAAATTCTTAGTCAATATGTAAGTATATATTGAATATTAACAGCTTGACCAAAAACTCAGAAGTTAGGAATTACGATTAATTAGTCGGAACACTACTAATTGTAGACAGCTAATTATTTAATTCTGTAAGCTAAATCCCTTATTGATTTATCTATTATTTGATAAATCATCAACTTCTTCTAACTTAAGAAATTGAGTTTTGTATTGATTATATTATCAACCATTCAGTAAATTATGGTTGGTAAAATTTTAGTTTGCATACATAATATATTTGCAATAATTATTTCACCTATTTTTTCGATGATTTGAGGTGGAGTTTTTGCTTGCTATCCTTGTTTTAAAAAGCTTTTTACCATAGGTAAGCAGTTCATTTTTAAAATAATTAAACTTAACATATTTAGCTATAAAAATAGCTATCTTTCAAACCTTGAAATGTAACAAATCCGTAATCAAAGCTCAAGAAGCATATATAATCTCGGTTTTGAAACTAAATATATTTGGGAAACTTTTTTATCTCATTTTTCAGGAACACCCCACAACAAATTTGAATCTAATAGTGTTCAACACACTAAAGTCAGGTGAGTAATGAATACTCTAAAGTTCACAAAAACATCTATTAATTGTGTTCAAGCTTTTTTGGCTGCGGCTACATTAATTACAGCTTCCGTAGGCCCTGCCCTTGCCAACAGTAAAGTTGAAATACTAGGCGCAGGATATGGTGGTAACGGTTGCCCTGAAGGATCTGCTAGCGTTAGCGTCAGTCCTGATGGTCAAGAGCTAACCATTCTATTTGATAAGTTTATAGCTGAGGGAAATAAGTCAGCAGAAAGGCGTAAAAGCTGTAACATGAGCATTCCTATTAAGGTTCCTCAAGGCTTTCAAATCTCCCTCTACGATGCTGATTATCGAGGCTATGTAGCTCCCTCTACAATCGGCAGACTCAGAGCAGAATACTTCTTTGCAGGTCAGCGTGGGCCTGTTTTTTCTAGAACATTTAGAGGCGAAACAGACTACAACGTCCGAGATGAATTAGCAACTGTGGCTGATGTCTGGTCAAGTTGTGGTGACAGCGTAAATATGCGGGTTAATGCTGCAATGACTGCTAGTGGTCAAGGGGTAGCTACTGTTGACTCTTTTGACCTTTCCCATCGTGGTTTGGTTTACTACATCAAATATCGTCAGTGCCGTTAGCCCATTTCAAAGCGAGGAGCTAATCAACTCTTCGCTTTGCAAAGGTTTGATCGCATTTTACAAGATGCCTAATAGATAGGGGCGTACCACCCCTGATAGGTTAACAAATTAAAAAACCCGATTTCTACCACCCACCTTGGCTTGCTTGAGAAGTGCGTCAGCAGCTTGGTAAAGCGCTTCAAGTTTGTCCCCATCTTGGGGATATACCACAACTGCGGCGCTAAAGGTGGCATGAAAGGACTGATGATTAGTACCAGTAAATTTGATTTGGCGAAATTCTTTCAGTATTTCCACTAGTCTTCTGACTGCTTCATGTTTAGTCATCACGGGCATACCTACAACAAACTCCGTACCACCCCAACGTCCGACTACATCCTGGTTATGAAAGTTATGCTTTAATATTTCTCCGAGTCTGGATAAAACGCGATCGCCCACTTCATGCCCGTAGGTGTAATTAATTTGCTTCAGGTCGTCTAATTCTACAATAGCCAAGCTGAAGGGCTTGTTATGAGTTTCACTCCATTGAAGATGCTTATTTAATTCCTGGGTAGATTTGCGACGATTTGCTACAAATGTGAGCGTGTCGATTTCTGCTAAACTCCGTAACCAGCGTGTGCGTTCTAGGCGGTTGAGAATCCTGGCTAATAGTTCTGGTTCGACAATTGGTTTATTTATATAATCATCCGCGCCGACAGCGAATATTTGATGTCTAGTTGCAGTATCGTTATGAGTGGTCAGAAAAAGAATTGGTAAACTAGTCCATTGGGGTTGTTTACGAGCAATTTGGCATAACTCTACACCGCTTATTCCTGCCATTTCCATATCTATAATTAACAGTTCTGGCTTTGCATATTGCATTGCTGCTAAAAACTTTTGGGGATCGTCGAGGGTATAAACCTTTATTCCCCAAGGACTAAGTAAAGCTTGGAGTGCTGTTAATATTTGTGGGTCATCATCTACAATCATCACCCGTGCTTCAGTCGTGTGGGATTGTTGTAGTGTTTGGTTGACGGTTTCTAAGACTTGAGATGGAGTGACAGGTTTGAGTAAAATTCCCCTTCCACCCAAATGAGCAACTTTCACCCGGTCGAGTAAGCTGTCCTCAGCAGTTAAGACTACCACGGGTATTGGCGGAGTACGGTTGCTCAGTTCTGCTAACAAATTGAGAGAGTTGTCGGGATTGTCCGTGGTGGAAAGGTCGAGTAAGACAAAGTTGGGACTATTTTTTGCTATCAATTGTTTAGAGGCGATCGCATCTGACGCAATTTCCACCCTCAAACCTTGATTGTTGATCTCCTTGGCTACTTCCTCAGCAAATTTTTGGTCTTGATCAATAATTAAGACTAAAGGGCGATCATCTGCTGCTGATTCAACTGGTAACGATACTAATTTAGACCCTGATTTGAGATTTTGTAATTCTTGGCGCAATGCTCCTACCACTTGCCCTAATTGCTTTTTAGCAGCAGGTTTTAGTGCTTTGCCATTATCTAACAAAGATTCAATTTCTTGAGCTAGGCGGGAACCCTCATCAGAGCCAAACATACCCAAAGAACCAACTAACTTGTGAGCCTCTAGTTTGGCTTTTGACCGTATTTCCTCACTAGCTTTATTTTGTAACAACTTACTAGAAGCTTGCTCAATTACCGCTACTCGCTCCTCAATTTTCTCTACTACTTCCCCCCAGATTTTTGTCACCCCACTTTCCACTTGGCTGGCGGCGGAAGCATTTGCTGTAACTTTCTCTGTAGTTGATTCCTCTTTGTCTACTACCTGCGCCGGCTTTAGCCGATACCCAATTCCATAAACTGTATCAATGGGATCTCCTGCTACTCCTGATGCTTTGAGCTTTTGCCGCAATCCTTTAATGTGGGATCTGACTGTATCTTCTGTGGGTGGTTCTTCAAATGACCATAAATGGTCTATTAAAGCACTACAGCTAAAAATCCGGTGGCTGTTGCGGAGAAATAGTTCTAGTAAGCCATATTCTTTAGGCGTTAAATGTAAGAGTTTTTCATCACAGGTGACTTCGCATGTACTAGGATCAAGTCGCAGGTTATTCCACTCCAATAGAGGCGGTAATGCTGAACCACCACGACGTAGTAAAGCCCTGATTCTAGCTAACAATTCTTGAAAATCAAAAGGTTTAGCCACATAATCATCCGCTCCAGCATCTAATCCTTTCACCTTGATAGTGCTGGTGTCTTGAGCAGTTAACAAGAGAATTGGTGTTTGATTACCAGCTGCTCGTAACCGACGACAAAAGCTAATTCCATCCAGTTTAGGCAGGATTAAATCTAGCAAAATCAAGTCATAGGTATATAATTCCGCTAAATCCCAACCTTCCTGCCCATCTTGAGCGAAATCCACAGTATAGTGCTGACTTGTTAGTGATTTAACAAGTAATTCGCCTATCAGTTCGTCATCTTCTACCAATAAAATTCTCATGGCGGCAGATAACCGCAATTATTACTGATTATTAATTGCGAAAACTAAATAATTGAGATATGTGAGTTTTTGTAAATTAACAGTTTAAGACTAGCGTATCTTCAAGCAGTCAATCTGCTTACCTTCGTAAATATAAACATTTGCCTTATGGTAACAATCAGAGAGTATATTTAATAACTTACTATATTGTATACGCTGTAAATGAATTAATGGCGACGATGCTCCGCGCCACTGTAGGCGATCGCCTAAATAAAAACTCTATCCACAAGGGTATAGAGTTTTGTTAGATATTATGTACTTTAAATTTACTTGTCTAACTCATCATTGACTGAGGTTTCACCTGTTAAATAAAAATGAGTTGAGGTGTCATCACTAGAGGGTAAAAATGATTTTTCCAACTCTAGACGCTGCTCTACATTGCGTAAAAAATACCCATCCACCATTGCCGATCCTAAAAGCTTACCCAACTCATCACGGCTGGTAGTAATAGTTGTGTTAAAACTCTCATAGGGCAAATTACCCAAAGTAGCCACAACAGCACGTTGAATTAATTGCAATACTTCTCTTGAACCAGGTTTAGATAACTGTTTGACAGTCTGAGGACTCATCGATTGCACATATTCCCATAGCCCATTATTGTTCAGTGCTTCATTAGCAAAATACTCTGGATTTCGATGGGAATCATTACTCATGATAACTATCTCAAATATTGTTCAACTATCAATTAATTTAGCAATTTAATTTATATTACATAGTTCGCATAACCGAACTTTAAAGGACAGGTTATCCCGCTAAAACAAATGACAGTGATAAGTTCGCTTTAAATCTTAAATTTACGATTTTAAATTTTGGATTGTTGAATCCAAAATCTAAAATCTAAAGTTCCCCAGTCTCTATTCTCTGGCGATCACAATATCGTTAGACTTAATCACTGCATAAGCTTCTGCACCCTCAGTTAGTTCTAACTCCTCGGCTGACATCCTAGTGATAATTGAGGTTAATTCAACTCTATGAACAATTTCTAATGTCACCTCGCTGTTAACTGCGCCAGTGACTACTTTTTTGACAACTCCTTTGAGAATGTTACGAGAACTAACTTTTAATGGTCTTTTGGAACTAGCAACTTCTAATTCCCAAGTTTCAGCAGCTTCTTTTTCTGACTTTAGCGCCTGTTTGGTTGGTATTGATTTTTGCGGCGGTGGGGGTTGATTGAGTCCACGCACGAGTTCCCGCAGAATCTCAGTTTTAGTGCGTTGAGACTGCTGACAAAACTCTTCTAAAATTTTGCGCTCCTCTTCTGATGTTTGAAAAGTGATCCATCCTTGTTCTTTTCTTGGCATAATGTTACCAATTAGGTTGGTACATATCGGAATTGTCTTAAGTACGATCCTACCAAGCTCCATCCCCTGAAGAAGAGTCTATCTAAACACGGTTTGCCATGAAACGAAGAAACCTTCTCGCCTTTATTGGTACAGCAATTGCTAGTTTATTTTTGGCAGTTGGCTTACCATTTTTTACACCTGCTCCTGTAGTAGCGCAATCAAACGTTAGTCTACTAGTTTCTGCGGCTGCTAGTTTAAAGGATGCACTCGAAGAAATTAAGCCTCTGTATCAGCAGAGTAAGCCCAATGTCAACATTAATTTTAACTTTGGCGCATCCGGTGCCTTGCAGCAGCAAATTGAACAAGGTGCGCCAACAGATATTTTTATATCTGCTGCCAAAAGACAAGTAGACGCTTTAGAACAGAAGGGACTGCTAGTATCCGGTACACGAAGTATCATAGCAAAGAACCGTCTAGTATTAGTTGTGCCAAGGAATACAACTGGTATTACTAGTTTCTTCAATTTAAGAAATGACAGTGTTAAGAAAATTGCGATCGGTGAACCTAGAAGCGTCCCGGCTGGACAATATGCAGAACAAGTATTGCAGAAGTTAAAGCTCTTGCCTCAAATCAAGTCGAAGCTAGTCTATGCTAATAATGTCCGTCAAGTTTTAGCTTCGGTAGAGAGTGGTAATGCTGATGCGGGTTTGGTTTACGCCACTGATGCCAAGATTTCTGACAAGGTAAAAGCTGTAGTTGCTGCTGATGAAAAATATCACTCTGCTATTATTTATCCTTTAGCAGTAATCAAAAGTAGTAAAAATGTGGAAGCAGCTAAGGAATTTACCCAATATTTAGCTACTAGCGGTCAAGCCAAGGCTGTACTACGCAAATACGGGTTTATTTTGCCATAGATAAAAATAAATAATATTTTCGCTATTGTGCAGAAAGGGGCTTACATTTATAAGCCCCTTTATTAAAGGCATTATGTTATTAACTTGTTTTTAACAATATATATAATTGTATAAAAAGTTTAAATTTATATTTATTTAAGTAAAATCACATAATTTTGCCTGTACAGTGTTTCTTGAAATTGTGTGATTCATCCTTGTCGCCCTCAAATCATACAAGACTTTTGCCAGCCGACAATGCTAGTTTAACTAAAACAACCCATAGTAGCAAAGTTTACTATGGGCGTATTTGCCTACAGTTCGTTAAGAAGGGTCTCTATGAAATTTCCATCACTATCGCTCACAATTGGTTTAAGCGTTATTGGCATCTCTACACCTCCATTTACTACACCTAGAGTTATTGCTCAAGAAGTCGCCGCGTCCTGTCCTCTACCAACAGAAATTGCAGTTACTTTCCTCAACTCTAAATGTAAGGAAGTCACACTAAAAAAGCCTCATACCTTTTATCGCTACTATAGTGATAGTACAAACAAATACGGTAGATACTTAACTAGAAACTTATACAAAACAAACGTAGAAGTAATTAGAAATTTAGCTCTCAATCAATCTTGGGGCAATAAAGCTACTACTATTCTCAGAGTTACCCTGCCAGCTGGTACAGTAGTTTATCAAGGTATTGTTGCTCCGCAAAACCCCGCGCAATGTTATCCAGGAGGAGGTCAACAAACCTTTATTAAGGATACAAGAGACCCCAATATCAAATGGGTTGAGGGGGAAAATCTAGTTGTTAAAGATTTTACTTGCCAATAAAATTTCATGGAAACCAAGACTGAAAACTTCCTCAAGCTCATAGACCAAGCGCTGACCATAGCAGAGCCGATGCGTACTCAACTAGCCAACCCAGAGCGGTTGAATAATGTAATTAGCGTTCTGCAATCAATCAAAACTAAAGCTTTAGTTGGTCAGCTTGAACCCTCAGATGGAACCTCAACGCTTGGTTTAGCGCGTGAAGTAGCTGATTGGGTTGAACCTTTAGATTCACCATTATTAACTGCTGTGGGTGCAATTGAGCAATATTATCAGGCGAATTTTTAGTAGGGGCGCTATGCGTCCTACAGCCAATTGTTTTTAGAAATCAAATCGGATTTCCATATCAGACAAAGTTTGGAACTTTGTCTTCAAAGGGGGATACAAGAGGAATATCAGTTAACTGTTAAAAGCCCATAGTGATTTTCCTTGCTTCCACTTCTCCTTCACCTTATTTTTGCCTATTAACTTTGATAGCGTAAGTCCTAATAGAATAATCAAAGTATTTGTTTTATTAATTCAATTGGCTGAAACAGTCTATGACTACTCAGGAAAGTGAGACGAAACAAGCTGCTGCGCCGTCAAAAGCATGGCGTGGTTGGCAAGAAAATTTAACTCTGATTGCGATCGCTTTATGTTTAGCTATATTAATTCGGACTTTTGTTGCCGAACCCCGCTACATACCCTCTGAGTCTATGGTTCCTACTTTATACGAAGGCGATCGCTTGGTAGTAGAAAAAGTTTCTTACCATTTTCAGGAGCCAAGAACGGGGGATATAGTCGTTTTTCAGCCACCCCCAGAACTCCAAAGCCGGGGATATTCCAAAGACCAAGCATTTATCAAGCGGGTTATTGGTTTACCAGGAGAAATTATCAGTGTTAGTAATGGCAAAGTCTATCTTAATGGACAACCATTACCAGAAGACTACATTGCTGAACCACCTAATCAACCATTTTCACCAGTTCAAGTCCCAGAAAACCAGTTTTTTGTGATGGGAGACAACCGCAACAATAGTAATGACTCCCGCTACTGGGGCTTTTTACCCAAGGAGAATATTATTGGTAGGGCAATATTTCGCTTTTGGCCAATTGATAGATTTGGGGGAGTTTAAGCACGACTTAGAGAATTTACTTAGACAAAAGTGTAATTTATTGCAAAAATATTTGTGGATTAATATTAGGGTAACGAATAGCGATCGCAATGGTGAAGCTCCCCTTCTCCCTCATCTCCCCTGTGGTGGACGAAAGGCGTAAATTTCCTTGATTACTTCTACCCAACCATCAGAAACAGATTCTAAAATGCGATCGCCTTTTTCTCTAGTTGCGGTTGTCGCATCACCAATTACACCACTTTTACTAATATCTTTTGTTACCCAGGCTACGGGTAATTTACCTTCCCAACTTAATAAACTAGCGGCTGGTTGTTCTGGAGGATATTCTGCAACAGCTTTATCTAGTCTTACCTGATCTGGCAAAATTGCCAGCATGATACTAGTTTCTGCATCTCCGGCGTGCATTCCTTGTGTTGCTTCCTTGGGTGTTAACAATTCCTTAGTTATATGGGGTACACGCCAAGTAAATAACGGGAATACGGCAAAGTCGCTATATTTTACGTGTAAATCTCGCGCCGCCATTTGCATGACTTGGGGTTGTCCTCCGTGGGAGTTCATTAACACGAACTTTCTAAACCCTGCGCGATAGATACTTTCCCCTACTTCCATAATTATGGATGTCAGTGTTTCCGTACTTAAGGTTATTGTTCCTGGGAAATGCCAGTGTTCATTAGATTTACCATAATAAAGAGTAGGTAAGGCATAAGCAGGAATGTCAGCCTCCAGCTTGGATAGAGCTTTCCCCAAAACTCCTGCACCAATAGCAGCATCAACAATTAAGGGTAGATGGGGGCCATGTTGTTCAATTGCCCCTACTGGTTGGATAATAACGACATTCTCCTTATTGGGCATTTCCTCAATTTCCGTCCAGGTGAGGTAAGGAAAAAATCGTTCTGGGGGAATGAAACTGTGCATTTGGGGATTAAAAAGTGGGTATGATTAAAATCTGTACTCTTTATATTAATTTAATATAAATTTATACAGAAAAAAGTTTTTAAAATAATGTTTATTCAACTCATTTCTAGCAGTTAATTAAGAAAATCTATTTTCAAACTCTGTAAAAATAACTTGTTGTTTGCTATTGTCAAGCACAGAAAAAGTCACACTTTTAAATCTGCCCCAAAAATGACCTCCTGGTAATAAAAAATCTGCAAATGTTTGGGCAACTATTACTGGATCATTTTTAAAGACTCCACATCCCCAAGCGCCTAAAATTAAACCATCGCATCCTTGTTCTGCTGCCAAACTCAGAAGTTTCGATGTCCGACTAGTAAGAACTTCGGGTATTTTATCGCTGAGGTGATGTTGGTTTTTTTGAATCATGCCAGCATTTGGTGCTGGGCTAGTGATGAAATCTACAACATAGGGTTGTGCTAATAGTTCGCCATCATCGTTTTTGAACACTGGGCAACTAGGAGAGTAAATCATCCAATCTGAGTACAAAAGCGATCGCTCACTGCGATGGAAACTATAATATTCAGGGCATTTCAACTGGCTTTTGTAGAGTGCTGAACTTCTGGCTAAACTTTCTTCTTGGGCTTGCGCTCCTTTGAGAAATCCTCCTCCTGGGTTTTTAGCAGAAGCAAAATTCAACACACCAACTTTGTGAAACTTTCCGCTTTTGACTGTGCGTTCGGCTCCCATTAATGTTGTCTCATTTCTGACTTCAAACTCAGTATGTGGGAAACAAGGAAGGCTATTCCGTACCCTAGATTCAATCTCAGCTAGATTTTTGGGGCTGTAGCACTTCGTTGAATGCAAACAGTATTCTAATTCATGAGTGATATAAACTTGATTGCCATGAGGACAGATATAGCTACCAATGTTAAGAATTTTTAGAGTATCTTCGGCAATAGCAATTCGTCTCATTGGTGTTATCTCTGCACTTTTGGCTGACATGGCTTTTATCTATATACTACAATACTACAAGTTAATACAAGCATGTCAAGTGTATCTCTGTTTTCCTTGGCAACTTTAATTTAGAAGTCCTTTTCTATACAGCTTCATATTAAATTGGTATCAGTAATTGATTGTTTACTGATCTGCACTCTTTATTTCTAGTTCCTGTTTCCCAATTCCTATCAAAAAGGTAAATTCTCAATGGTTGAAGATAATGGTTCAATTCGCACCTTATCGGTTGATATTGGTGGTAGTGGTGTCAAAGCTTTAGTTTTGGATATTACAGGAAACCCAGTCACAGAAAGGGCGCGTGTGGATACACCCCAACCTGCAACACCAGAAGTTGTGATTAATGCCATTGTAGTGTTAGCTGCTGCCCAAGGTGAATTTCATCGGGTTTCTGTGGGTTTTCCTGGTGTGGTAAGGGATGGAGTCACGGAAACGGCTGTGAATTTACATTCAGATTGGATTGGTTTTGATTTAGAAACGGCGCTGTCGCAACGTTTAAATAAACCTGTACGGGTGATTAATGATGCAGATATGCAAGGCTTTGGTGCGATTAAGGGTAAGGGTGTGGAATTGGTGATTACCTTGGGGACAGGGTTTGGTTCTGCCTTATTTGTGGATGGTAAATTAGTACCGAATATGGAAATGGGACATCATCAGTTTCGCAAGCGGGAAACTTACGAAGAACAGCTAGGCAGGGCAGCATTAGAGAAAATTGGTGAGAAGAAATGGAACCGTCGTTTAGAAAAGGCGATCGCATCTTTGCAACGGTTGTTTAATTATGATTACCTCTATATCGGCGGTGGTGAAGCCGTCAAGGTAAATTTTCAGCTACCTTTAAATGTCAAACTCATTCCTAATATTACTGGGTTATTAGGTGGTATTGCTTTGTGGCGAGATGAGAAAAGGTAAAGTCAATTCAAAATTCAAAAGATGATAAGCTGTTACACTTCAATTTGTATAACAAGGGCGGGCAAGATGCCCACCTGACAATAGTTTGAGAGGCTATTTATAAAGTAAATGTAAAGGTAAGTAGACAATAATCTAGGCTCAGACTCAGCACTGGCTGAACGCCCTGCTACTGCTAACATAACTCAGCACTTGAGAATATCCTCTGATAAATTACAGGAGCAGTTGAATATAGAAAACTGCTCCTGTCAGAGAATTTAAATAATTTAATCGAGTTATTAGAGGTAATCTACTCAAAACTTTGTTTTTAGGCACTCATAAAACTGCAAAACTTGTAGAAAACGGATAACAGAGGATTTTGGATCGGGACGGAGTTGTTAAAACCAGAGATTATCCCTCAGATTGGGAACTGAAGTCTTGTTTGCCAAATTTAGTCATTGAGGAGTAAACTCCCAATCCAAAATCACAAGTATTGATGAATTGCGGATTAGTCGTTGTCCCATTGTTCTCGACCTATGAGGTCGCCAATGCGATCGCGTAGTAAGAAATCACATTTCTCTAACTCACACTCTACACAAACCCACTCTCTAGCAGGAATATATTGGCAGAGTGTATAGATAGGCTGTTGTCTGCTAACCATTCCTTTTTCTACTAGTCGGCGTGCTTCGTCCTGAATTACGTCCAAAGAGTAGTAATTGATAGAGGACACCGTATTCACACTCATGGTTTTTGCTCACAAATTTACATTTAACTTAGTGTTCCCACCAAATTATGGGGAACAAACATGACAAGGATTGGACTGACGCTTGGATTTTTGTATTTTACTATACGGAACTATTTTCATTTTGACGCTAGACATCCTCAAATTATTTAAAGAAATATTAAGAATGTCAAAATTTCCTGACATTAGTTCCAAAAGTATCAAGCGAAAAGGTATTGAGGTTGCTAAGTTAACTTGTTCAATAAGCGATTAGTCATCAACTTCAACAAAATATACTAACTCCTGCTGCATCCGCCTTAAGACAAGATTTGGTAAAAGAAAATGTTTTATGGAGGTAGATGACAAAAGGCAAAAATTATTGAAATAAAGCATTTATATAAATGCTGAGTTAAGCAAACCCAACAGTTATTCAATAATAACGGTATAAACTGTTGCTTGATTAAGGCTAACGTACACTAGGATTACTAAACATGTGCCATAAGTTAATAATTTCTTAAAGCGGCTTGTAATTTATCAGTGATGGGTGGTGATGTTATGCGTAGTCATTGATTCTGGAAGCTCAACCTCAGTCCGGCTTCAGAAACATCCCTCTAGAGTAACAGTAGCTAGATAGAGACATATCCCACCTACGGCATAACTCCAAAACTGCCTTTGTTACAAATATTACATACGTCATAGTTCCATGACATAACTTTACTTAAGTAAATTCAAGGAATTATTAAATTATGTTTAATATCAGAACTTTTTTGTCAGTGAACCTATTAACAGCATAAATACCAAGGTAGTTAGATCGTAACATCACTAACAACTAAGGTTTTAGGGGTTCTCACCCCTGATTGTTATGTGAATAAAAAGGAGTCAGAATACACCACCCATAAAGGGATGGTGTTTTAGTAAAAGTTTCAACCTCTACCTCGTCCACAAGGGACGAGGTTTTAGTCCAATATTCATCCGCCATTCGCACAGCAGTCATTCTGACTCCTGACTCCTGTATTCTTTTTCATAAAACATGGAGATACATGGGTAGTAAGGAGTACAGATGTACGCTGCTACTACAGATAACGGATGTGTTGCAAATATTTTTTGAATTGGGATTAGATTGAACAAATTAAAACAGAGGCAACGAAATTACTTCTGCTTAATAGCGGCGGATGATTTAGGCAATGAGTTAAAAATTTATTTCCAGTCTTTAGTACCTGAAATTACTCGTCATCTTCTAACGATTCATCTGCGGCTGGTATATTGTCAGGCGATCGCTCATTTTCCAACTTGTTCAATAGCGATAGTACTTTTGTTCCCCGTTCTATCGAACGGTCTTCAATAAAAGTTACTTCTGGGGTACGGCGTAACCTAACTCGCGCACCTAGTTCGCTGCGGACAAAACCTGTAGCGGATTTTAACCCAGCCATCGTTTCTGCTTTGGCTTCTTCTGTGCCATAGATACTGACGTAGATTTTGGCGTGTTGTAAATCTCCAGAAACATCTACATCTGTAACGCTGACCATACCTGTACCAACACGATCATCTTTAATCCCGTTAATTAGCATTTGGCTAACTTCCCGTTTAATTAATTCAGCAACACGGGAGACGCGGCGATTTGTAGCCATAATAACTTTCCCTCCTCACAGAGGTTCGACAACAACATAAATTTCAGTTAGAAAGGACAGCACCGAAACGTGGCATAAGAGATGTCCTTTCTAAATTGTACCTAAGCCAAGCATGGCTCTTAGTGTAAAGGTAATGAAAGCCAGTCCGCCTACAAGCAAACCGAGAACGGCGATTAAGGTAACTGGACGTTTCAATAATGGGAATAGTGGGGCAAAAGTGTTAAGGAAAATACCTAATACAATAGAAATCAAATAGCGTGGGTAGCGAAAAACGTTATCCCAGAATCCGTCAAACATTTTTATTGGGGCTGCCTTATTATATACTTACGTTTGTTTTGTTTTACTTATCAACATAATTGTAATATATCGCGCTGGAAAATACGCAATTAATATAAAATATGCTTCGTTAGCTATATTTGCTATATTTGCTATATTTTAGTAGCCTATAGCTTAGTCTCGTTGCGATGGTCAGCCAAATCCCCAAAGAAACTTGCCCACGTCCCTTTTTAAAGTGGGCTGGGGGTAAAAACAGGTTAATTCCACAATATCTGCCATATTTACCTAAGAACTATCAATCTTATTATGAGCCATTCTTAGGTGGTGGTGCTTTATTTTTTTATCTACAACCAAAGAAATCTGTTTTAACTGATATTAATTCTGAGCTAATTACTACTTATTGCTGCGTGCGCGATCGCGTTGAGGAATTGATTTCTCTTTTACAGGAGCATAAGAGTAAACATAATAGAGAGTATTACTATAGTATTCGCGGAAAAACCGTTGATAATGAGTTGGAACAGGCGGCCAGATTTATTTATCTTAATAAAACTTGTTATAACGGTCTTTATAGAGTTAATTCGCAAGGTAAATTTAATGTCCCTGTAGGAAACTATAAAAATCCTAATATTTGTCAAGAAGATTTGCTCAGAGGAGCTTCTGGTCTACTTTCTACCTCAGAAATTAAGCAGGCAGATTTTGCAGAAGTGTTGAATAATGCTACAAATAGTGATGATTTTGTGTTTTTTGATCCCCCTTATTATCCTATCAGCGATACAAGTTATTTTACAGCTTATAGTAGTTATTCATTTTCAGAAACTCAGCAAATTAAACTAAGAGACACATTCAAAGAATTATCAGAGAGAGGTGTTAAAGTTATGTTATCTAATTCAGACTGTAATTTTATTCGTACTCTTTATAGCAGCTTCAATATTCATACCATATCAGCAGCGCGGTCAATTAATTCAAATATTCAAAAAAGAGGAAAAATTACTGAAGTTTTAGTTACTTCATATTAGAGATTATTGTTAGCCCAAATAAAAAAACTTTTTAAATCTTGAACTGCAAGCAAATTTGTATTTAAGCCGACTTGTGTTTTTAACCACGATATTGCTTGTGGTTTCATTCCTCCACCATCAATTAATACAATTGCTTGTGTAGGATAGCAATTGTCAATATTTAAGTTGAGATAAGGTAGTTTTTCGTCTACAGAACCACTGGTTTGCTGCCATTTACATTCAATAATCAGCCCTGAAGGAAGTGAGGGAACACCCATAATATAAAAATCTACATATATATCGCTGCCGTATATTCCCTTTCCAATGTACACCTGTTTTGCATACTGTTTTAATACAGTATTTGAACTTACAAGGCATCCAAGGCGTTGTTTTTTTGGTAAGTTGGCTCCTACTTGGATATACCTATGACCTAATAAAGCTCCTTCTACAGTGTTTTCTAAAACGTTACCAGACGTAACTGCTCTTCCGCCCTGAGTCATATTTATCCTGATTATTTTAAAAATCTTTCTTAATCTTAGAATTACCTAAAGTCAGGAGTAAATAGACGGTAAAAATAAAATTATTGTAGGGTGAGTTAGGCGTAGACTTTGACTATAAGTTCTCATAAAAAATCTGATAGAAGCGCCTAATGCACCGTACTTAAGATTTACTTTATAAATATTCTCCGAATGCGATCGCCAGAACATCAAAACCGCCCTCATCCATATAGGCAGAAAGGTTTGATTGAGTCTGAGTTAAGTTATCTTCACCTTTGCGAGTTACCAGATGATAAATGTTGCTTTTTATCTGGTTTGACTCTTGGATAAATTCATTTTCTTCTTGTTGGCTCTCTCCCAGCAGTGCTTTTAGCCACTCTTGATGGGCGTGAACGCATCTTAAATGCCGTATTCAAGGTAAGTTGATCTCCAAAGTCGCAAACTTACTATTTTCTGAATTATGTAAAATCATTCATTAACTTGGTGCTGTTGACCCTTCATTCATGTGAAGCGTCTTAGAATATAGAAAAGTAAAAGTTTCAGTTACCCTGAATTTGCACAATCTAGCCGTCTAAAGTCATGCCTTCTGAAATTGCTGTTGAGAAAAAAAAGTTAAAAAATCCACCTTTGCAACTCCACTATTTAGGCGATCGCGCACTGCGTCAACCAGCCAAGCGGATCACAAAAGTAGACGATGAGATCCGCCAATTAATCCGCGATATGCTGCAAACAATGTACAGCAATGATGGCATTGGGTTGGCTGCACCCCAGGTAGGCGTTAATAAACAACTAATTGTCATCGATTGCGAACCTGATAATCCAGAAAATCCGCCACTGGTATTAATTAACCCCACGATTAAACAGGTAAGTCGGGAAATCTGTACTGCACAAGAAGGCTGTTTGAGCATTCCCGGTGTGTATATGGATGTCAAACGCCCTGAAGTGGTAGAAGTTTCCTATAAAGATGAAAATGGTCGTCCTCAAACATTAAAAGCAGGCGACTTACTGGGACGCTGTATTCAACACGAGATGGATCACCTCAACGGTGTAGTATTTGTAGACCGTGTAGATAATTCCTTGACTTTGGCACAGGAGTTATCTAAAAATGGCTTCTCGTATCAAGCTGTGAAACCAGTAGCATAGGGTGGTTTAGTAGTGTATTTAACTCCAAAAAGCGGATTATTTCTGGCTGGCTCTTGTATAACAGCGATCGCGGCTGTTGGTTCTGTATTTGAACTCAGTTACGGACAGCCAGATTTAGGCTTCCAAACAACGGCAATTATCCTTGGTTTGAGTATTCCTCTAACTGGATTATTTTTTCTTGCCGCAGTGAGGGATGCAAAGGCTAACATTAAATAAGCATCAGGTACATAAAAAGGTGAAAGAGTGGGTCATAAGGCAAGATTCATTCCTTTCACCTTTTATTTGTCAGTTGTCACTCGCTCCTGACTACAACCATACAAAGCAGACAACATCAAGAAAACACTGGTATTTTCCTCATGAGTTGAAACTGCTGTTAGCACAAGCAGCGCGTTCAGATCATACTGAGTAAAAATACTTAGCCTTCTTTCATTCTCGGTTGTGAAACTTGTTTCATAGCGACTGCCTTCTGCTGTGGCAGTTAGTGCGGTAGGCTTTTCACCTGTAACAAATCTAACTCCCGCTCAAATATCTCATCAATTGGCAACATTTGTCCGTCTTGAGTCATAAATTTATGGTCTTTTGTTGCCCGAATGACTGAACCGTCTTCTAAACAATATTCAAATACTTCCTGTTGTCCCCGATTATGCCATTGGGCAATAGATTGAGTGTAAACAATACCATTACTATCAACACTAAATACTCTGCATTCAATATTTTTTTCAACAATTTCGCCAATAGGTAAAAAGCCATATTCAACTGTTAAAACTTCGGTATCATAGCTTAAACAATATTCAGCAAACTTCAACATATCATCAAATAGCTTCTCAGCTACTTGCTTTCTCACACCATTTTTAGTAGAACCATCAATAAATTTTTCCTGCTGCTTCTGCATCTCCGAAACTTTCTTTTTACCCATAGCGCGGCGCAGCAAGTCAGCTTGTCCTAAAGAATAACCAGCCATGTCTTGAGCAATTTTCATAATCTGCTCTTGGTAGACCATAATTCCGTAGGTTTCATTTAATATCGGTTCTAAAAGCTGGCTTTCATAATCAATAGTTTCTCTACCATGTTTACGGTTAATAAACTTAGGAATTAATCCTGCATCTAACGGGCCTGGTCGATACAATGCCAAGATAGAAGAAATGTCTTCTATATTAGAAGGTTTTAAATCTCTGACTATTTGCTTCATCCCGGAAGATTCTAACTGAAATATCCCTTCTAATTCCCCAGACTCTAAAAGTTCATAAGTCTTTTGTACATCTTTAGGCAAAGTTTTATATTCACCTTTGGCTAAGATTTTTTGCGCCTTACGTTCTGTATTAGTAATTTCATAAGGATCAATTCTAAAGCCGTGCTTTTCTTCAATTAAATCAATAGTTTTTTGAATCATGGTGAGGTTTTTTAAACCTAAAAAGTCCATTTTCAACAAACCCATTGATTCTAGGTCTTCCATGAAATACTGAGTAATTACAGAACCGTCATTATTCTTTTGTAATGGGACGATTTCATCTAAAGGTTCCGCAGAAATTACTACACCGGCGGCGTGAACACCAAAAGTTTTGTTAGTTCCCTCAATTCGCATCGCCATATCAAGCCAATGGCGAACTCTGGGGTCGTTATCATACTTTTCTTTAAACTCTGGTTCTGGGGTATCATCAGAAATCATCACCTTAAGTTTGGTTGGTTTACCCCGCACCACAGGTATTAATTTCGCCATTTTGTCAGCTTCCCCATAGGGAATATTTAATACTCTGGCGACATCTTTTAAAACTGCTTTGGAAGTTAGACGGTTAAAAGTAATAATTTGGGCTACTCTTTCTTTACCGTACTTTTCTGTTACATACTCAATAACTTTATCCCGTTGTTCAATGCAGAAATCTGTATCGATATCAGGCATGGATTTACGTTCGGGGTTTAAAAATCGCTCGAATAGTAACCCATGATGTACCGGGTCAATATTGGTAATTCCCATTGAGTAAGCGACCAATGAACCCGCCGCCGAACCACGCCCTGGCCCCACAGGAATGTTATTATCTCTTGCAAATTTGATGTAATCCCACACTACTAAAAAGTAGGCAGAAAATCCCATCTGTTGCAGCATTTTTAGTTCATATTCCAGCCTTTCTTTGTAGACTTGTTCAACTTCGCTACGAGATTTGCGATTTAATCTATCTAAAAGACCTTGCCAAGCTACTTCTTCAACATAAGTATCAGTAGTGTGACCAGAAGGAATTGGGTAGTTAGGAATCCGAGGCTCACCCATGATATTGTAAGGCTCGACTTTATCGGCAACTTCTTCTGTTGTCGCTATGGCTTGGGCGATAACATCATCGCTTAAATGGTCACGAAATAGCAGTTTCATATCTGCACCAGATTTGAGATATTCTGTACCGCTATAGCGCATTCTATTTTCTTCACTGATGAGTTTGCCTGTTTGAATACATAACAACGCATCGTGGGCTTCTACGTCAAAACAAGAAATAAAATGGGAGTCATTTGTGGCGATAAATTTAATGTCTAATTCTTGAGCTATTCTAATAATTTCAACATTAACAATTCGGTCTTCTTGGGAACCGTGGTCTTGAATTTCTAAATAGAAATCATCACCAAACACATCCTTATACCATTTGGCAACTTTCCGAGCTGCATCTGGTCTACCACTAAGGATAGCTTGGGGTATTTCTCCACCTAAACAAGCACTGGTGACAATTAATCCTTCGTGATATTGTTGTAGTAATTCTTTATTAATACAAGGACGAGAAAAAATACCTTTACCTTGCACACCTTTGAGGTGAGAAAGTGTAGTTAATTTAACTAAATTTTTATATCCTTTAGTATTTTTTGCTAAAACAACTTGATGATATTTAGGACGGCGTTCTTGTTTTTCAATATCGCCGTTAATTATATACATTTCGTTGCCAATGATTGGCTTAATATTTTTACTGCGGCAAATTTTCAGCAGTTCGACAGCACCGTACATGACCCCGTGATCGGTAATTGCGATCGCTTTCATACCCAATGCGATCGCCTGATCAATCAATTCTGGTAGCTGACTGGCCCCATCCAGCAGACTGTAATCACTATGAATATGTAAAGGTACAAAGGACATATCTCTCTCCCAGCACTAACCCACAATATTTCCCTGATGATGTCTTGTGAGTCAGATTTTATCTAGCAACGGAATCTTAGATTAACGCTTTTACGGAAATTTCACTTCCGCAAGTGATGTCTGATTAAATACATGATTTTTATTTACCTATCATTTATCCTACATTCAGCATGAGTCAACCAGAGAGTAATCATCCGCCTGAAACCACACGCCCTTGGTGGAAACGTATCCCTCTCACGTTACAAATTGTCATTGCTTTGGTACTAGCTGTTGCTTTAGGCATAGCACTAGGTGCAGGCAATCCCAACCCCAGCAATGCGGCATTAATTACCAATTTGGCAATTCCTGCTGAACTGATACTCAAAGCCCTCCGCGCCTTAGCTACGCCTTTGATTTTGGTAGCAGTGCTGCATACCTTTATGACTACCAATATCCCAGGTACAGCCGGACGACGATTAGCAGTACTGTTGTTAACTAATACTACTGTAGCGATAGTCATCGGACTTTTAGTGGCTAATATTTTACGCCCTGGAACTTGGGGAGGTTTAGCTAAACCACAAACAACGATTGTAGGTCAAAGTCTTGACCCGTGGGGGCTAGTAAAAGATGCTGTACCAGAGGCTATCCTCAAGCCACTGGTAGATAACAATGTGATTCAATTAATTGTGATTGCCCTGTGTTTTGGCATTGTCCTACGGGGCTTAAAATCAGAGCAAATTGCTCAAGGTAAGAATGCTTACCAACCCGTAGAAGATGCGATCGCAATTTTGTTTGAAGCGGTAATTCGTATCCTTAACTGGGTAATTGCCCTAATTCCTTTCGCCGTCTTCGGTATCGTTGCTAAAACTGTAGCCGAAAAAGGCTTTGCCCCCTTCCAATCTTTGGCAGCCTTTATTGTAGCGGTGCTGATAGCGCTGTTATTACAAGCTGCCTATTACCTGTCAAGGGTTAAAATTGGTTCTTGGGTAAATCCCCTCAAATTTTTAGCTGGTGGTACAGATGCCTTCCTGACGGCTTTTTCAACTTCATCCTCCACCGTTGCTATGCCCATCACCTTTGAAGTGTTGCAAAGCAAAATTGGTTTAAGAGAATCTTCCGCATCTTTAGGCGCACTGGTGGGGGCAAACTTCAACAATGATGGTACTGCCCTTTACGAAGCAATGTCTGCATTATATATTTCGCAGGTAATTGGGCAGCATTTAAACTTAGGACAGCAGTTAATTGTTGTTCTTACATCCATCTTCGCATCGGTAGGGGCGGCTGGTATTCCTAATGCGGGATTAGTAACAATGACTTTGGTATTTACCTCCGTCGGCTTGCCTACTGAGTATATAGCTTTGCTTGTAACCGTAGATTGGTTTTTAGATCGTTGCCGCACTGCTATCAATGTTATGGGTGATATGACAGTCAGTGCTTTGTTAGATGGGAAAAAGCCACGTAGTTCTGAATACACTAACGATTTGCAGTAGCGTTGCGTACTGATAAATCCGATTTTATTTCTGAAACGGCTTGTGGGACAGGCATCTTGCCTGTCCGGTGCGGGCAGGATGCCCACACCACAATAATTATATTTATGATCCTAAGTAGCTCAGTGTTAAAAATTATCGCTATGGCAAGGCAGGAGGCAGAGAGCAGTGCGGTCTTGGGCTTTGCCCAAGTGGAGCAACTGCGGAGAAGGGAAGAGGGTTATAGCCTTGTTTACCTTTCTTAACTTAGCTTTGTTTTTTCCCACCGACTTACTTAATTTAGTCTTGGCATTAGAGCTTTTAAATAAACTTTTGTAAAGAATAGATAATTCCTGACCCTCCGACTGCGATAACCCTTCAGATAGCTTTAGGGAGGGGTGCTGTGATGATATTCAAACCTAAATTAATTGGGTCTGGATAACCTCTATGTCTAATGAATTTATTCGTTGGTTGCAAGCGGCTTTAAGTAATCCTGTTGCCAAAGCCAAGCTATTACAGCAACCTCAAAAACTTCAGCAAATCATGAGTGATATTCCGGCGCGTCAGTGGATATTTACACAAGCGTGTCAAACTGATGATCCCAAACTGGCCACTCAAGCCAAGAATTTAATTATTGAGATGATGAAATGTTCTAGATTAATTTGGTCTGGAGGTGGAAACCTATCGCCTGATATTTATGAAGAAGCTTTATCGCGCACCTGGGAATGGTTTAACAAGGAAATGTGTCTAGCATATGTTCCCGAAAAAGGTAGCTTTGTTACTTGGTTTAACCAAAGGCTAAAATTCAGAATTTTAGATGTAATTCGGGAACAAGATAAAGAACAAAAAAGACGCTTACATCTTTCTACAGACGAGGAAGATGATGAATGGATTTATCCACCTGCGCCTGAACCTGAACGTTGGCATGAAACTATCCAAGAATGGCTTGAGTTAGTAAAGAATCATGCACATCTGCGTAATTGTCGAATGCAGCATCGTCCTGATATCAACTGTCAATTTTTATTGATTCATATCTTGCAGAAGTTGCATAGTTCAGGAGAGTTTTCTTGGAATGCTTTAGCTCAAAGTTATCAAGTTGAAGCAGCTACACTAAAGAGATTTTGTAAAATGCGGTGTTTCCCTATTTTTAAACAATTGTTATCTAAATAATCTGGCGCAAAGTTGAATATTTTTCTTATACATCATGATGGAACCAATTACAATTGCGATTACTGCTGCCGACCGTCAGCAAGCTTACGAGTTTGCTCAACAGCAGTTAACACAAGAGCGATCGCAACAAGTCTACTGTAACACTTTAGCTGTATTAGTGACGCAGCGTTTTTTGCAAATGCTGGGGATTGATACAGATTTAACAGCTAGTCATAGCTGGAATCCTCTAGAACAACAACTAGAAAATATTGCAGATTTATATATTCCTAGTTTGCAAAGTTTTTTAGAGTGTCGTTGTCTGAGTAAGAGCGATCGCAAATGTTACATACCCCCGGAAGTATGGTCAGAACGGTTGGGTTATGTGATGATTGATCTGGATGAACCTTACAAAGAGGCACAAGTTGTAGGATTTGTAGAATCTGTTTGTGTCGCAGAACTACCACGTAGTTATTTTCAAACCCTTGATGTCTTACTAGAGTGTTTGACCTCATCACCACAACCACAAGCAATGGTGCAATTAAGTCATTGGCTCAAACACACCTTTGAATATGATTGGCGGCCTCCTAAAAACTGGCCCAAGTTCATGAAAGAATTTGAACCACAACGCAGTGATTTTCTCATTCGCCAACAGGTGGAACAACTCTACTATCGACAATCTAATCATGGAGTGCTTCCTAATCATCTCAATCTTCAAGAAGCTTTAGTAAATCTCATCCAAACCACTCCCGATGATGAAATTCGTTGGCAATCGGCGGAATTGTTATGGGAGTTAAATCCCAAACATCCAGCTTGTCCTGTAATTAGTGCCAAGGATTTAGGGATTTATCTGTTGGGTCAGGCTATAGTTTTGATAGTGGGGATTTTGCCTAAATCGGATGGCAGAATGTTAATTTTGTTGAGGTTGTACCCTTCACAAAAACAGTCTCATTTGCCTGCTGGGTTAAAGCTAATCGGACTAGATGAGATAGGTAATCTGTTTTTTGAAGTGGAATCACGCCAAAAAGATGCTTATATACAGTTTAAGTTTACGGCGGACATGGGCGATCGCTTTAGTGTGCGCGTTGTTCTTGATGATGCCAGCTTTACAGAGGATTTTATTATTTAAGTGATCAGAAATTGACGTTGCGTATTTTTACAGAATCATGCTTATCTAAATAAATAAATTCCTCACTCCCTAATCTCTGTCTTGGTTATGGTGCTATCATCCTCTAAACCTTACCCCCATGAAAATGTCACTGTCGTACTTGAGATTAGTCACGGTAGCTTCGATGCAGGTTTTTCTATGAAGTTACGGATTTTAGAAGATGGTGTGACAGTTAGGGAAGATGATGATTTACCTAACATTCCGGCTGCACCGGAAATGCCACAATTATATAGGGATTGGCAAAATATTTCCCTGGAGAATAGTCGTAAACTACAAGCTGTTCCAGCACAGGTAACTAACGTAGACATGGCTACTCTGGAAACGTGGAAACATAGGGCCGAAGAGCTAGAGACATTTTGTCGCGTCTGGTTTAAAAATAACACATTCAATAGCTTGCGCGATCGCATTCTCGCCAACACCAGAATCCACAACGACCAATCCATCCCGATTATTATTAGATGTCAGACAGAAAATGATGACCAAAATGAAATTCTCCGCCGCATTCCTTGGCATACATGGGATTTATTTACAAGACTGAAAAATGCTGAGTTTGCCTTATTCACTGGATTTCGTAAGCGTGTTCCCGCCCTCGAAGCACCAGTGAAAGTTTTAGCTATTTTTGGTAGTTCTCAAGGAGGCTTACAACTAGAAGAAGATGAAGCCGCATTAGAACTATTAAAACAGCGTGGAGCGGAAATTACTAAAAAATTTGAACCAGATGAAGACACTCTTTCTCATCTATTATTTGATCAAGAATGGCAAATTTTATTCTTTGCTGGCCACTCATCAAGTGAGGGAGTAGGTGGACAGATTCAAATTAGTGAAGGTAAATTTATCCCTTTACATACATTACGGCAACGCTTAACCAGTGCTGTAACAAAGGGTCTGAAATTAGCAATTTTTAATTCTTGTGATGGCTTAAAAATTGCCGACTTTTTAGGACAATTAAATATTCCGGCGGTCATAGTCATGCGAGAACCCGTCCCAGATCGGATTGCTTATCAATTTTTGCTCTACTTTCTGCGAGAATTTTCTCAAGGTACACCCTTATGTTTGGCAGTGCGTAAAGCACGCGATCGCCTGGAAGCTTTACAAGGAAAATTTCCGGCTGCTACTTGGCTACCGGTTGCTGGTCTTAATCCCAATCAGCCTGAGTTTGTTTGGCCGGATAATACAAAACATGACCCAAGCATTGAGCCAGATAAAAGTATAGTAACCGAGCAAACTATTTTACCTCCTCAACCAACTCCTCAAAGAAAGGAACTAGCATTTCTCTTGCGCTGGCGTTCTATATCCTTGCGTCTGCGGATTATGTTTGGGTTAGTTGCTTTCCTCGGACTCGCTATACCTACCTTAGTAAAAATCAACCAATGTCAGCTTTTTTCTTCAACCTGTACACCACCAGACTCTATTTCCACTAATCCTTCACCAAAACCTGTAGTTAATATCAGTAACTTTATTAGCTCTGGTGAAAAAATGCTGATTGATAATAGCTTAGTCAAACTAAATGAACAATATTTATCACTCAAAGAGATAGGAATTAAAGCATTTTCTGAAGGGAAATTTGCTGATGCAGTCAATAGTTTTGAAGAACTACCTAGCCGCGTCACAAAAGATCCCGAAAGTCTGATCTACCGTAATAATGCTTTTGCGTATCTTCGGCATACCAATAACCCTAATTTGCCAATTTATAAAATTGCTGTTGCTGCACCATTAAATGACAATGCTGGATTTGATATGTTAGCTGGCGTTGCTCAAGCTCAAGATATAGCAGTCAAACAAGGTATAAACTTACAAGTTGTGATTGCTAATGATCAAAATCAGCCTTCTCAGTCCCAGCAAATTGCCCAAAAACTTTCTGAGGATAAGAAAATTCTGGCTGTGGTGGGACACTTCACCTCTCCGAATACTTGTGCAGCTTTGAAAATTTATTCCCCGAATGAGTTAGTGGTTATTTCTCCTACTAGCACCTTAGTTAATATGAGAACTGACCCAGACTGCGGCGATATCAATAAAGTATTTTTCCGTACCACTTCATCAAGTCGAATCGAAGCACGTAGTCTGGTAGAATATCTAGTCAAGCCAGATGGGCTTAACAAACCTCAGCCAAAAGTAGTTGTTTTTTATAATAGTCAAGAGTTGTTTAGCAGAGATTTGTTTGCTCAGTTTAATGATATTGTCACAAACGAATTTAATGGACGTATAATTAGTAGCTTTGATTTATCCGACCCCAAATTCGACACTAGTCAACTACCACCCCAGGTTAAAGATGCAGATGCGCTAGTATTATTACCCGATGGCAGAACTAACAATAATACAGCCTGGGACAAAGCTATTGATATTATCAAACTAAATAGAGGAGAAAAGCCCATTTTAGGGGCAAATACCTTATATCTCCAAGAAGCTATTAATAAAACTCAAAATGCCACAGTTAATCGACTATTTATAGCAGATGACTGGCATCCCAAACAGTGTAGTGCAGCAGCATTCGCTCAACAAATTCGTCAATATTGGGGTGGGGATTTGAATGGACGAATGGCTTTATCATTTGATGCTGTGACAGCAATTTTAAAAGCTATTGAACTGTCTGGTACATCTGTGAATCGACAACAGATAAAAGAAAAATTAGCCCAAACAGCTAATAAACCTGAAACAGCAGCATCTAGCACTACTATTAAAGGACTAAAAATAAGTTTTGATAGTAGAGGCGATCGCAAAGAACTCACTCAACAACCCATCTTTACTGTTAATAAAAATTTAAAGTTTGATTTGGTCAAAGATACGGAAAATGCTCCTTGCCAGAATTAAAAGTAGTTAGAGCAAGTTGCACTCAGAGATAGTAAACATTAAGTAGTAGTGTGGCAAGGCTAAAATGTTGTCATAGTTAACCTTGATTGTAAACTTTAATAACAAAAATAATATTTTTCACTTTGGCTGACGATAATCCCTTGGAAGGATAACAATATTTTGAATTTCATAGATGGAGTAATACCAATCTGTCACCTTCTTTCTCCCAATTGGTATTACTCTCTAATTAATCATCTTGGGGTGGAAATATGAACCAATTTTTAGTAAAGAATACATCATTACAAATAGTTTTAGTCGATGGTTCTGATATTTGTCTTGCTGGAACATCTGAACTGATAAAACAGCAATATCCTGATGCTAAAATTAGCATTGCACAAACAGCTAATGATGCTATTAATCAAATATCAAATTTACAGCCTCATCTCTTAATTACAGATATTTCTCTACCAGATACACAAGGAAAAAAAGCACAGACTCATACAGGAATTAATTTTTTGCAGGAAGTGATGCAAAACTATCCTAAATTGAACATTCTTGTGCAAAGCCCTTATATAAAAAGATTAGTTCAAATTAAACCAGCTATCGATAAGCATCAAGGTGGTTTTGTCATTGCTGATAAAAATATTACTAGCAAAGAAATGCTTCTAAGAATAGATGGAGCATTACAAGGATTTACTTGTATTAAAGATATTACAGATGTCTATTTATATCCAGCCATCTATGAGAAATTAAATATTAAACCAGAAATATTACAACTACTCAGACTAGCCTTTAACGAGGGATTACAAGATAAAGCGATCGCCGCCCAAATTTGTGTATCAGAACGCACAGTTCGTAACCACTGGGACACATTGCAAGAAGCTCTAGGGATTGATTGTCATGAGTTAAGAAATCAGGGGAAAAACATCAGAATTGTGACTAAAATACGGGCTAGAGAAGCAGGCTTAATTGATTAATTTGTAATAACGATTTAGCTTGATCCATTCAAGACTAAATTTTTACTACAAGTTTTATCTATTAAGAACGCCTAGCATTTAAACAACACCATTCTTTGCGCTTCCACATAGTAGCTACTACCCAACCATGTTTTGCCAAAGCCTCAGCAACAGAGCTAGATTGCTCAACTAAAATCCCGCTAAAAATAGCCCAGGTACTAGGTTTAGATATTTCGCTAATTTCTGGTACTAATTGAATGATTACGTCAGCTAAAATATTGCAGACAATACCATCTACAGGGCGTTCAATTAGTTTCTTTAAAATGTCTACGCTACCCTCGGCGGGAACTAAGCGTTCTGGGCTGACATCATTGAGGGCGCGATTACTGAAGGTTGATTGTACTGCTAAAGGGTCAGTATCTACAGCATAGACTTTTTCCGCACCTAATAACACTGCACCTACGCCAAGGATACCAGAACCGCACCCAATATCCGCAATTATGACAGATTCTTGTTTACCACCTTGACTGAGAAAAGATTTAGGAACTTCACCCAACCGCATTTCCAGAGATTCTAAACAGAGTTGAGTGGTTGCATGGTTGCCTGTACCAAAAGCTACACCAGGGTCGAGACGAATGACTAACCTGTCGGAGTTTTCGGGTAATGGTAGCCAAGCTGGGTTAATAAGAAAGCGATCGCCTATTTCCTGTGGATGCCAATATTGTTTCCAACTACTTGCCCAATCTTCTTCATCAATTAGTTGCCAAGTCAAGCTAGGCGCAGATAATCCGATACACAGTGCATCTTGTTGCAACCACAACCCCAACGCCGCCAAATCTAATAACTGCGCTTGAAATACTGGTAAATAACCCTTAACTAAAAAAGACTCACCTTTACTCTCACTAGCTGTCCCACGACAACCAAAATCTTCCAGTCGCCAAGAAACCGAGTCTTCTAGCGCTGGTTCACATAAAATCTGTAATTCCCACCAAGTGTTTGCCATGTCTAAGTGCTGAGTGATGAGTAGTGCTGAGTGCTGAGTGCTGAGTGATGAGTAGTGCTGAGTGCTGAGTGCTGAGTGATGAGTAGTGCTGAGTGCTGAGTGATGAGTAGTGTTGAATGCTGAAGTTTGGTAGTAGGGTGTTTAACCAGTGCTGAGTTTTGAGTAATCAAAGGAACGAATGTTAAATAGGATGAGTTATCAAGTTTATTATTAACTCTCCACTCTTAACTTTTTCCTTGACTCAGCACTCACTACTCAATACTCAGCACTCAGCACTCATAACTCAGCACTCACTACTCTTATAGAGTTACTGTATATGCGTCGCGGATTCCCGGTACTTTGGTAATTTCCGCCAAAATGCCATCTGGTAAGGGATCATCGATGCTAAGAGCCATGACAGCATCACCACGGACGATTTTCCGCCCTACCTGCATACTAGCAATATTGACATTAAAGCTACCTAGTAAGGAACCGAGTTTGCCAATAATTCCTGGCATATCACGGTGCAAGGTAAACAGCATATATTTACTGGGGGGAACGTTAATGGGGAAGCCGTCAACGTCAGTGAGGTGAATTTCCTTCTCGCCTAACAATGCACCAGTCACAGAATGAGTTCCCAAGGTTCCGGTAGCTTCTAGACGTAAAGAACCAGCATAGTCACGGGCGGAAGCGTCGCGGGTTTCGATGACGCGAATACCCCGTTCTTTGGCTTCTATATTAGCGTTGACGTAATTTACCCGTTCCCGCAAGGCTTGATGAAGTAGTCCTTTGAGAGAAGCAATTACTAGAGGCTGACTCTTATTAGTAGCAAGTTCTCCTTGTAAGCGAACGGTAAGTAGTTCTACTCGTCCACCTGCTAACTGTCCTACTAATTTACCCAAGGTTTCGGCTAGTTCCATATAAGGCTTGAGTTCTTCCAACAC
This sequence comes from Nostoc sp. MS1, assembly GCF_019976755.1. NCBI lineage: Bacteria > Bacillati > Cyanobacteriota > Cyanophyceae > Nostocales > Nostocaceae > Nostoc > Nostoc sp. MS1. Next base: position 1,982,220 of record NZ_AP023441.1, on the reverse strand, counting down.
ATCGGGGCCGAGTCCGGGGATGTTGACGGCGGAACGTGCTGGAAAACCCAAAAGTACATCGCGGATTTGTTCGGCTACATCTATTGCCACATTTACCTGGGCTTCTGTGGTGGATGCGCCTAAGTGAGGTGTGAGGATAATATCTTTACCAATTGAGCGTAAGTCAGACTCACCCAAAGGTTCTGACTCGAACACATCCAACGCTGCACCCGCAATTTTCCCTTCTTTAATCGCTGCGGCTAAGGCTGCTTCATCAATGATGCCACCACGGGCGCAGTTAATAATTCTGGCGGTGGGTTTCATTTTTGCCAAAGTGTTGGCGTTAATTAGGTGAGTGGTTTCCGGGGTTTTGGGGATGTGCAAGGTAATGTAGTCAGATTGCTGCATCAGCAAATCTAAATCTACCAACTGACAACCTAGCTGTTCTGCCCGTTCTGTAGAGATAAAGGGATCGAAAGCCAACAACTTCATCCCCATTGCTTTGGCTACTGTCGCCACATGGGAACCAATCTTGCCCAAGCCGACAACCCCTAGAGTTTTTTTGTAAACTTCCGCACCTACGAAAGTTTTACGATCCCACTCACCGCGCTTGACGGAAGCATTAGCATCGGGGATGTGGCGAGATAAAGACAGCATCATTGCTAGGGCGTGTTCGGCGGCGGCGATGGTGTTACCTTCTGGGGAATTGACGACAACAATTCCTCGACGGGTAGCAGCCGGAACATCCACATTATCCACACCCACACCGGCACGACCGATGATTTTGAGTTGCGTACCTGCTTCAATGATTTCTTGAGTAACGCGCGTACCAGAACGAATCATTAACGCATCATACTCACCAATAATTTCTATTAATTCTGCTGGTTTAAGACCTGTTTTGACATCAACAGTAGCGACTTGCGAGAGAATGTCAATGCCAGCCTGGTCAATAGGATCGGAGACGAGAACCTTAGACATAATTACATCATTTATATAGTGACAAGTTTTGCTGCACAAGACTTTTTAGTGTAGTATTTATTCGTTACAATTCAGCAAAAAAATCTGTGTTTTAATAACAACTTAACCTTCACTCACACCATGTAATAGAGCATATCAGAGTTGGGACTCTGATGTTGGGAGTGGGGAGTTGGGAGTTGGGAGTGGGGGAGATGAGAGAGATGAGGGAGATGAGGGAGAGGGGGGAGACAAGGAAGAATAACAACTGTCAACTGACAACTGACTAAAGCTATAATGCTTATAAAAACACTGGCGTAGAAGATTTGGTGTAACGAGTCATGTTAAATTTGAATCTGCCAAGTTACTTACCTTCAGCCGACGAACTACCCGACTCTGATGATGCGCCAGTGGATAATGAACTGCAAGAACTCATCCCCGGTTTACTTAAAGCTATTCTGCTGATTCTTTGGGCGGAACGCATGGATTGGTTTTTTGGGGTGGATATGGGTGTTTATTATCACCCCGATGAACCTGCGATCGTTCCCGATGGCTTTTTAAGTCTTGGCGTAGAAAGATTTTACGATGAGGAACTGCGTCCCAGTTATGTGCTATGGGATGAAAAAGTAGTTCCCATTTTTGTGTTAGAAGTGGTTTCGCCAAAATATCGCAAAGAATACAGCGATAAATTAAATGATTATGCCGCTTTGGGTGTACTTTATTACGTCATTTATTCTTCTCACCGCCGCCGTAAACCACGTTTAGAAGTACATAAATTAGTTAATGGTAAATATGAACTGCAAACAGGAAACCCAGTTTGGCTACCAGAAATTGGTTTAGGAATTGGTTGTGAAAGGGGTAATTATTGCGGAGTAACGCGGGAGTGGATGTATTGGTATGACCAACAAGGACAGCGTTACCTGACACCAGAAGAACAGATTAAACAGGCGCAACAACAGGTGCAAGCAGCACAACAACAAGCGCAATTAGCCCAACAACAAGCACAGCAAGAAGCGCAACGGGCGCAACAGTTAGCGGAAAGATTACGTGCTTTAGGGATAGATCCTGATAATTTGGGTGAAGAATGAATTACGATCGCTCACAATCAACTGTATCAATTTCGGCGATCGCTTCACGCTAATCTGATTTAAATCACCGTAATATCCGCAATTTTTGTTAATGTTGGTGTTTATACTTGTAGTTAAACACTAAAGCAACACGAGTCTTATGGCGGAAATTATCTTGGGGTGGATAGCAACTAATGCGGTTGGGCTACTTTTTAAAACTATTTTCACTCAGGAAAATATTAAGGAATTTGCTCAAGATTTAGGCAAAGACTACCTCAAAGATTTTTTCAAAGACCGTTTTAATAACGTACCTATAGCGCTATTTGAGAAAGAGCCACTACAAAAAGCTATTATTAAAGCACTAAAAGAATTTTTGCAAATTGTAGAAGATGAATTGAAGCTTCGCAAAGTATTGGAAGCAGACATTAAAAAACTTGCTAAACCGCTAAAGACGTTTATAGATAATAAATCTGTTAAAGAAATTTTAGGTAAAGCTTTTAATGACGATTGTGATTCTCTAGATTATCAAGAACTTGCAAAGCTTTGGTATCAGCTTAATTTACCAGCTATGCCAGTTAACTTTAACTGGCAATTGATTACAGAAAATTATCTGGCACAATGTAAACAAATTATTAGAGAATCATCGGAACTACGCAGTATCTTATTAGGACAGCGACTTGAAGAAATTCTCAAATTGTTAAAAGAAGACCGGAGGATTACGACAGGATTTGATTTAGCCAAATATATAGAAGCTATTCGTGAGCGTTACATTAATTTAAAGCTGTATCGCTTAGAGAAAAAAGCTTCTGATTTTAGAATTAATTTGTGGCAAATTTTTATTACTCAAAATGTGCGCGAAGTTTCTCAAGTGTTGCCAGAACTACCTAAAGTTTATCTCCGCCAATTGCACGAAAATAGAGGATTAGATGCAAAAATTGATTTAGACAACTGGCAAGAAGAGTTAGATCGCTATAAACGTAATTGCCTTCAACAACCGATACGCTCAGTATTAGATGTTGTGCAAGAAAAGTCATCAAAAAATTATCTAGTTATTTTAGGTGATCCTGGTTCTGGTAAGTCTACATTATTGCATTACTTAGCATTAAAATGGGTTGAGGAAACTTTAACGCGGAAAGATTTTTCTCTGCCTATTCCCTTGCTTATCGAGTTGAACAGTTATATGCGCGATCGCATCGAGGGAAAATGTGATAATTTTCTAGAATTTTATGATCACGCTCCCAACTGTTTTTTTCATCTTAATCAGCATCAACTGCATGAACAACTAAAGGCAGGTAATGCTTTAGTTATGTTTGATGGATTAGATGAAATCTTTGACCCTAAGAAGCGAGAGGAAGTAATTACTTGTATTCATCGCTTTACTAACGAATATCCAGATGTACAAGTAATTGTCACTTCTCGGATTATTGGCTATGTAACACAACCATTACAAGATGCGGAATTTAGACATTTTCGTTTGGAGGATTTAGATTCAGAACAGATTACAGATTTTATTGGGCGTTGGCATGAAAGGGTTTTTAATCCTAGTGAGAAAGAGGAAAAAGATGTCAAACAAGGGCGACTACAAAAAGTAATTAAAGAATCAAAAGCCATTGCCGAACTAGCAGGGAATCCTCTGTTACTGACTATGATGGCAATTCTTAATCTTAGTCAAGAACTACCCAGAGATAGACCAGAACTTTATAATCAAGCTTCACGGGTATTGCTGCATAAATGGGATGTAGAACGTGCTTTAGAAGAAGATAAATTGAGTATCGATGATAAAGAGAAACAAGCTATGCTGCGTCAAGTTGCCTACGCTATGCAAACTAGTGGTGTAGATGTAGCTGGGAATGTTATTAGTGAAGATAATTTAATCAAGATTCTGACTAAATATTTACAAGAAGAGTTAGATATTAATCAACCCAAAAAAGCCGCACAGCGAATAATTGACCAACTGCGGACTCGTAACTTCATGTTATGTTTCCTTGGTGCTGATTACTATGCTTTTGTCCATCGGAGTTTTTTGGAATATTTCTGTGCTTGGGAGTTTGTCTGGCAGTTTAAAGAAACGCAAACGCTGAACATTGAACAGCTTAAGAAAGAGGTTTTTGGCAAATATTGGGAAAATGAAAGTTGGCATGAGGTATTACTATTAATTGCTGGCATGATTGATGCCAGGTTTGTTGGTGGGATTATTGATTATTTAATGGGTCAGGATGGTGAGGAGAAGAAATTTACCAATCTCTTTTTAGCAGCTAAGTGTCTGATGGAAGTGAAACATCGCTCAAAGATTGTCACAATAGCTAATCAATTACAGAATAAGTTAGAAGATTTAATTAAATATGACCTCTGGTATTATTCTCGCCCTCTCTACGATGACATAGAAATTCAGCTAGTAAGAGAAATTCGCACTCAAGCAGTCACAGCAATTGCCAAAACTTGGCAAGATGACCCCACCACCAAAACCTTTCTCCAACAACGCGCCACTACTGATAATGATTCGGGTGTGCGAGGGACAGCAGTCGCACAATTAGCCCAGGCTTACAAGGATGACCCCACCACCAAAACCATTCTCCAACAACGCGCCACTACTGATAATGATTCGGGTGTGCGAGAGACAGCAGTCGCACAATTAGCCCAGGCTTACAAGGATGACCCCACCACCAAAACCATTCTCCAACAACGCGCCACTACTGATAATGATTCGGGTGTGCGAGAGACAGCAGTTGAACAATTAGCCCAGGCTTACAAGGATGACCCCACCACCAAAACCTTTCTCCAACAACTCGCCACTGCTGATAATGATAGGTATGCGCGACGGACAGCAGTCCAACAATTAGCCCAGGCTTACAAGGATGACCCCACCACCAAAACCATTCTCCAACAACGCGCCACTGCTGATAATGATAGGTATGCGCGACGGACAGCAGTCGAACAATTAGCCCAGGCTTACAAGGATGACCCCACCACCAAAACCTTTCTCCAACAACTCGCCACTGCTGATGATGATTCGGGTGTGCGATGGACAGCAGTCGAACAATTAGTGCAGGCTTACAAGGATGACTCTACCACCAAAACCTTTCTCCAACAACTCGCCACTGCTGATGATGACAAATATGTGCGATGGACAGCAGTCGAACAATTAGCCCAGGCTTACAAGGATGACCCCACCACCAAAACCATTCTCCAACAACTCGCCACTACTGATAATGATAAGAATGTGCGAGAGACAGCAGTCGAACAATTAGCCCAGGCTTACAAGGATGACCCCACCACCAAAACCATTCTCCAACAACTCGCCACTGCTGATAATGATAGGTATGCGCGACGGACAGCAGTCCAACAATTAGCCCAGGCTTACAAGGATGACACCACCACCCAAACCATTCTCCAACAACGCGCCACTACTGATAATCATGAGGATGTGCGACGGACAGCAGTCCAACAATTAGCCCAGGCTTACAAGGATGACCCCACCACCAAAACCATTCTCCAACAACTCGCCACTGCTGATAATCATGAGGATGTGCGAGGGACAGCCGTCGCACAATTAGCCCAGGCTTACAAGAATGACCCCACCACCAAAACCATTCTCCAACAACGCGCCACTGCTGATAATCATTGGGATGTGCGAGGGACAGCAGTGAATGAATTAGCCAAGGCTTACAAATCTCAGCCTGAACTTTTTGAAACCTACTATAACTGTGCAGCCAAGGACAACTTTAAGGGTAGCCATAATGATTTTAAGCCAAATCCCCGGCGCGTTGCATTGGAGATAATTGTCAAACAATATCCCCAACATCCCCAGACTTTACCACTGTTGCGCGACAGAGCAGAGAATGACCCAGATGAGAAGGTGCGGGAGTATGCACAGAAAAAGTTAAATGAATTACGAATTATAAATTAATTAAAGCTATTTCTACAGTTCTCTAACCCGATTAAGAGCATCTTGATATTCGCGCTGTTTTCCTTGTTGCTGATACAAATCAGCAGCTTTACGAAAATCTTCTATAGCAGCTTGTTTATTGCCTAAATTAGACTGAGCATCACCCCGATTGTAGTAAGCATTAGCATAGTTGGGATTAACAGCGATCGCTTGCGTATAATCTTCAATCGCTCCTCGTCTATCTCCTAAACTACCGCGCTCTTTACCCCGATTGTAGTAACTATCTGCATCGTTGGGATTAAGTTTAATCGATTGGGTATAATCTGCGATCGCTCCTTGCTTATCTCCTGAATCCGATTTATCAATACCCCGGTTATAGTATGCTAGTGCGGAGTTGGGATTAACTCTGATGGCTTCGGTGTAATCTGCGATCGCTGCTTGCTTATTCCCTAAATCAGAACGAGCTAAACCCCTGCCAATATAAGCGTTAGCATATTCTGGTTTAATTGCGATCGCTTGAGTGAAATCTTCAATAGCCGTTTGCTTATCCCCTAAATCATATCGAGCTAAACCCCGATTGTAATAAGCATTGGCATAGTCAGGATCAACTTTGATAGCTTGGGTGTAGTCTGCAATAGCCGCTTGCTTATCTCCTAATTCATAGCGAGCTAAACCCCGATTGTAGTAACCATTGGCATTGTTAGGATTAATTGTCACCGCTTGGGTATAATCTTCAATTGCTGTTTGTTTATCACCTAAATCATAACGAGCTAGACCGCGATTATAATAAGCTACTGCCAGATTAGGATCAGTTTTGATGGCTTGGGTATAATCTTCAATTGCTGTTTGCTTATCTCCTAAATCGTAACGAGCTAAACCGCGATCGTTGTATGCTACTGCCAGATTAGGATTAATTTTGATAGCTTGAGTATAATTTTCAATTGCACCAGTCAAATCTTTATTGTTGTATTTTTCTACTCCTTCGTTGTAGAAGGTATCAGCACTTTTCTGTTCTACTTTTAAACTATTGACCAGCCCTGGTAAATAAATTGTACCTGCACCCATTAATAAAATTAAAGGAATTACCAGCAGATACAGAGGGATAGATTTTTTTGTCCGGGGTGGTGAATTATCTGGAACTATAATAGGTTGAGTTGGTGGTAGTGGCGGAAAATTAACTGGCGGTATAATAGGCTGAGTTGGTGGTAGCGGTTGGAAATTTAACGCTTGTAAAACTTCTGTAGCCGAGTGATAACGTTGATGAAATTCTTCTTGCAGCAACTTATCTAGTACACTTGCTAAATGCTGACTTATTGGTTGTTGCAAATGCTGTCGCCAACTTGCAACCCAACCATAGCCTTGTCGTTTCCACAATTCCCAAGGATGAATACCACTCAACAAGTGAAAGCAAGTTGCACCGACACTATATAAATCACTGGCTGGATAAGCTTCCCCTCCCTGCATTTGTTCCAGAGGCGCATAACCAAAAGAACCGATGCTTGTTCCGACTTGTGTAACTACTGTTGCTGTCAGTTGCTTAGATGCACCGAAGTCAATTAATACCACCTTCCCATCATTGCGACGAATGATATTCTCTGGCTTGATATCGCGGTGAATAACTTGCTGTCGATGAACGGTTGTCAGAATATCCAACAAATCTAGTAATAATTCTCTGACTTTATGCTCGCTGAAAATGCCCTGCTGTTGTAATTCTATGGATAAATTCTGCCCTTCAATAAATTCTTGCACCAAATACAGGCGATTATCTTCGTTAAAATACGCCAACAGGGTAGGTATTTGCGGATGTTTGCCTAATTGTTGCAGTCGCTTGGCTTCTTGCTCAAATAGTTCTGTAGCTTTGTTGAGAGAAGCTGTTCCCTGCACTTGCGGCGCAAATTGTTTAATAACGCAAGGTTCATTGAGTTTGTCGATGTCTTCCGCCAAATAAGTTTTACCAAAACCGCCGCCACCTATTGATTTAATCGGACGATAGCGGTTTCTTAGCACTATTAAGGGAACCCCGCAGTTAAAGCAAAAGTTTACGCCATCAGGATGGGGTGGGTTGTGGCAAGCTGAATTTAAACAGCAGGTCATAACGGTGCTTATGTGGGCAAGTGTATTTATTATCCCTCAAGAACACTCTGATTTGAGTAGAAACATTGAAATAATTTTAGGATTAATTCATTTCTGAGTAAGTGAGGTACAAAGTTATCCTTTTTAAACGCAGAGAGAAGTTGCGGTGCGGGGGTTCCCCCCGTTGAGCAAACTTCGGTAGGGGCGCGGAGGTTAGCGCAGAGGAACGCGGAGGATTTCTACTTATCGCCAGAGTATTTAGCTTAGACAAACCGTTATAGGGTTTTCTAATCTGCTAAGTTACAAATTTATCTGCGTACCCTGCGGGATCGCGGTAGCGTTGCGTAGCAAAGGCTGCGCCAACATCTGTGTTTAATTATTTTTACCAATATCTCACTAAGCTAAGGAAAGCTATAAAAGTAGTATATTCAGATTAAAGAGGTAAATATATGACTACATCTATAAATACAGCAAAAGTCTACGACGAAATTATAGATTTTATTGCTGCTGGTACTACTCCTCAAAGTGTTGTCAATTTTCAACTATCAGCAGTAGCTAAAGAGCGTTTGGAATATCTGGTTTATCAACATAAAATGGGCGAGATTACACCAGATGAGAAAAAAGAATTAAATCATTTCTTGACATTAGAACATATTATGAGATTAGCAAAAGCAAAAGCTCACCAGTATATCAAGGCAGAGTAGGTATTTCCAGTGTCAAGTCCTTATATTAGTATAGAACTCCGGCGTTTATAGCAATTCCCAAGCACATGAAATACACCCCACCCGCGCTATCGCGCACCCTCCCCTTGCCAAGGGGAGGGTTGGGGAGGGGTGATTTTGTACCTAAGCAGAATGGGAAACGCTATAGTTATTAATCGTTCTGATTGTCTGTGTGAGTATTGCTTAATCCCTGAAGCAGACGGTTTGAGTTTTCAAGTTGACCATATAATCAGCGTAAAACATGGTGGTTCCACAACACCAGAGAATCTCTGTTATGCCTGTGTTTTCTGTAATTTACAAAAAGGAACTGATTTAGGCTCAATTAATTGGCGTACAGGAGAACTTGTACGGTTTTTTAACCCCCGTAGAGACTTTTGGGGGGAACATTTTCAATTAGATGAGGCTGTAATTCAACCTCTCACAGATATTGGAGAAGTAACATCTCGCATTTTGGATTTTAACGCTGATGAGCGGATTATAGAACGTCAAGTTTTAATCCTGTCTGGTCAGTATCCATCAGCATCAGCACTAAAACGAATCAGTAAATAGAGTGATTTTGTGCATTTGTTGTCACAGATGGGAATTATATAGGGCTTGCTGAAAAAGTCATTTCAAAGGAAGAGAAAAATTGATTAAGTAGTCAGTCCAGAAAAAAGATAAGTTTTTGTTGTTTAAGGTTTAATGAAATATCAGTTTCGATAATAGAAGAAGTAAAAAAAGACTCAGTTTTGAAAAATAGGCAAAAAAATACACAAAAAAGCCGTAATAGCAGAGTAGAAAGATTCATAACTAAAAAAGTTATGGCAATAGCGGTGAAAGAAGTATGAGGAAGTTTAGCCATAACTCTACCAAGGCTAAATCTTCGTTTACCTTGTCCAAACTTGCCCTCAATACAATTACGAATCCTTTCGTCATAAGCGGCTTGTTTCTTCTTTTCAGGGCTGACATTTTGGGGGGGTCTACCTAGTGGTGGGCCACTAATTCTAATTCCCCTTTCTTGACACCAAGCTCGATTCTCCCTCGTCCGATAAATCTTATCAACATGAACTGATTCAGGATAATATCCGGTGTAGTTTTTGTATGCTTCTACTTGTGATTTTAAGTCTCCTGATTCGTTAAAGTTGTCCCAACTAATATGGTCTAAAAATACATAGCCATCATAGTAACTAGCTGAAAACTTAGCCCCAAACTCTACTGTTCTCCCGGCTTTACCTCGGATAATCGGACGAATGTGTGGTTGGTTTAAACTGACAATGCGGTCTTGTATACTAATTTTTTGATTTTCATATAACCATAACTGTTGACGATAAACTTCTGCTACTACTAGCAACATCTTATATTGACTGTTGCTCAGTTTTAATAGTGACGCACCTAAATTTATTAGCTGCTGAATATGAGTTAAATTTCTGTTGATATATTGCAGTTGCTTTCTGATAGCTTTCCTTCTTTCTTTAACTGTTGGTTTTCTTTTCTTGGCTACTGCTAAATAATCCTTTCTTGCTTTGTTTCTGTAGGTTCTTGGTTTGTTGATATTTCTTACTAATAAGGACTTATATAATGTATCTATGATTGTTTCTGTTTGCTTTCTGGCTTGATTTAATAATCCTAAATCTGTCGGATAACTTATGTCTGCTGGCGCACAACTAGCATCTAATATTAATTTTCCTCTATTGGCTGGCTTACTTTTTGAATCCTCGACCTCTGGCTTTTTTGCTCTTACTTCTACCTCCTGTTTATTTTCTAACATCTTCCTGACTATTTCTTGATTGATTTTATTGACTAATTCTATATCTATCCTTTCTCTAAAATGAACTAGCATTGACGGGTCAAATGCAGATTCATTACTATATGCTGACATTCCTATAAAGTATTGCAGATACGGGTTCTCCCGAATTTGTTCTACTGTCTCTCTGTCACTTATTCCTAATTTTTCTTTAATTATTAATGCTCCCAACGCCATTCTAAATGTTTTGGCTGGCGCTCCCATTCTTGCTGAAAATATTTCTGCGTACTCTGCTTCAAATTTTGACCAAGGTATCATGTTCGCCATGATTACCCATCGGTTATCTGACGCTAGTTTTCCCCCAAAGGGTAGTTCAAAGTTTTCTGCTGCTTTTTCTTGCTTTTGCGCTCTTCGATACATTTTAACGCAACTTGCTACAAGGATTTTTACTTATCTTACCCTTTTTCTTTTCACCTTATTTTTCTTTCCTGACCCTGAAACTCTTCATTCTGCTATCTTTCGCCCTTATTCAGCCAGCCCTATATACTTAGCAAGTATTGCTACTTCATATCTATAATTTCCACGGTGAATATAGGATGCCCTACCAAAATATTAACGCCACTCTGTCGCCAGAAGATATCAAAGAAATCAAAGCAGCGCTACAAACCATCCAAAATAAATTACCTTTTCTCATCACTCTTAGCATGGAAGAACGGCGTAAGTTAGTGAAAATGGGTGATAAAAGCCTAGCTTTTGTTAACAATAGCATTATGGCTGCTCAGTCTAACCCCGAAATTCTGCCAGCTAGTTTTAATGTTGGGGAATTTGTCTGTGATTATCAATTAGCTACTACGCTCAACGAGATATTAATCTCTATGCGTCAAATCACTGAGCAAGTTGATGATACTCTACTTGCCGTTGGTAGTGAAACCATGACTAGTAGTTTGACAGTTTATGATTACGTTAAAACAGCAGCAAAAAAAACTCCTGGTTTAAAATCTGTGGCTGAACAGTTAGGGGAGCGTTTTAAGGCTATTAGTAAAGGTAAATCTGCAAAAGCTGTCAACGCTTCATAAGTAAATACTCGTCGATGAGTGGTAGAACTGGATTCATCTAGCACAAATACTCGTCGATGAGTAGTAGAACTGGATTTATCTATCACAGATACTCGTCGATGAGTAGTAGAACTGGATTCATCTATCTCAGATACTCATCAATGAGTGGTAGAACTGGATTCATGTATCACAGATACTCATCGATGAGTAGTAGAACTGGATTCATCTATCTCAGATACTCGTCGATGAGTAGTAGAACTGGATTCATCTATCTCAGATACTCGTCGATGAGTAGTAGAACTAGATTTATCTATCTCATACTATTTCATTGAATACGTGGTATAACGTGAAAAGTCAGATCAACACTCCGCACCTAAAGTTAGCAACGCTGATTTTTGTGCTTCTGTTAAACCTCTAACTCCGTGAATATTCATTCGTTCATAAATTTGCTCGGCTTTGAGGGTGTTGATACACTGTTTTGTGGTTAGATCCCAAATCTTAATAGCAGCATAGCCATCACCAGCAACTAGCATATTACCTTGAGGGTTGAAGGCGGCGCACATTACCCAATGATTATGTCCTGCGATAGTGTCTAAGCAATTCCCGGAAGCGACATCCCAGAGTTTGATTGTGTTATCACTGCTGGTACTAACTAAGATACTACCATCGGGACTAAAGGCGATCGCCCATAACATCTGTTCATGTCCTTGCAGTGTTTGCAGACATTCCCCTGTCTCGATATCCCACAGTTTAATCACTCTCTCTACACTACTACCCGTTGCTAAGGTTTTATTATCGGGACTAAAGGCAATCCACCAAACCCAGTTATGATGACCTGTAATGTGGCGATAGGGTTTACCTGTGGCTAAGTCCCAAACTGTGACGGTATAATCAAATCCACCAAACGCTAACTTTTTCCCATCAGCACTAAAAGCAACTGACATTCCCAAGTGGACGGGGAATTTAGTTAAAAGTTGTCCTGTTGCTGTATCCCACAACCTACTAGCGTTGTCATAACTGGTGCTGGCTAACAACTTCCCATCAGGACTAAAGGCAACCCCTGTTACCATACCTATATGCCCAGATAAAACTTTGATGCACTCACCTGTGGCTACATCCCACAATCTAACTGTGGTATCAGCACTGGCACTAGCAACTATACGACCATCAGGGGTAAAATCTACGGCAAAAATTAAGTCTGTATGTCCGTATAAGCTACGACATTCTCCATTTGTTGTCCATAACCTCACGGTGCGGTCTTCATTCCCAGCCGCAATTACTTTACCATCAGGACTCCAAGCTACTGATTTTACCCAATTATTCCTACCTTTGAAGATTTTCAAACACTCCCCAGTGGCAATATCCCAAATTCTCAGGGAGAAATCATCAGCACCAGAAGCAAGTATAGTACCTTGAGGATTAGAGGCGATCGCATTTACAGAATTAGCGTGTCCTGGCAAGATTTTCACACATTGCCCAGTGGTAATATCCCAGAGGCGAATTGTACAATCTATACTACAGCTAGCGAGGATTTGATCGTTAATAAAGGCGATCGCTAGTATGCCATTTTGATGTCCTACTAAAACTCCCAGACAAGCACGCTTATTTATATCCCACAGTCTCACAGTTTGGTCTAAGCTACCAGTAGCAAGGATTCCTGAAGAATTGAAAGCTACCGATTTAATCCAGTCTGTATGACCTTGTAATGTGGCAATGCAGTCACCTGTAATTAAATTCCATAGTTTCACACTGCTATCTTCGCTACCACTAGCTAGAATATCGCCTTGAGGACTCAAAGCCACTGACCAAACTCTCCGGCTATGACCTTTTAGTATTTGAGTACATTCGCCACTGCTAATATCCCAAACTCTGATATCAGCATCAACACTACTACTAATTAATATATTGCCAGCTTTGGCGAAGATGACACATACCACACCGCCGCTATGTCCTTGTAAAGTTTGCAAACACTGACCAGTTTTTACATCCCAAACTTTGATAGTTTCATCTTGTCCTACAGTTGCTAAAGTATTGCCATTTGGACTAAACACCACACACCAAGTTAAACCTATATGCGCTTGGCTTTCAATTAACTTTTGACCGTTAGTTACATCCCAGAGAATTAAGTACCCATCAAAATGACCAGTAGCTATTTTTTTACCATCGGGACTAAAAGCTACAGTGATGATGTTGCTAAAAGTTGTCGCAAAAATGGACTTAGACAAATCAGCATAGGCGAAGTTAACTCTTTTGAGAGGAGTATCTTGCAGATAAGCTTGCCAAATCGTTAACTGAGAGAAGTCGTAGCCTGTGAGGTCAGCTTGCAAGTGACACAGGAGATTAAGAATATTCCCACCTGCGTATCCGGGTTCTAGGTTGATAGGAAAGGTTTGATTTTTGATTGTTTGTAAAGTCTGCGTTAGTTGAGTTTCAATTGCTTGGTTACTGCGGAGATTTTGCTGGAGATTTTCGATTACTGGTTGCAGAATTAATTTGGTTTGAGTAACTCTAATGTAATCTTTAGCAGTAGCTTTAATTAAGGCGTGACTATTTAACAATTGGGGTTTTGTTTGTGTATTTTGGATTTCTGTACATACTTGCTCAATTAACTGACCTGTGACATACTCCATGACTACAGGTTGCAATGTAAACTGTACAGAGATAAGGGGAAGTGATTTTTTTTCAATCAAACTTCTTCTACTTAGGGAATCTAGAGCTTCCAGCAGTTTCATTGACGATACTGGTAAGACCAAATCTGCCCGTAAATCATTAATAGTAGCTGGTTCGCGGTTAATCGCTAACCAGTAAATTAGGTCTTTTTCCAATGGCGAAAGGCGATGAAATTGCTCTGCTAATAAGTCGTAAATACTACCAAATACAGTAGAACCGTGGGCAAAAAATTCAGTGATATTGCCAGCAAATAATTCTTGAATAGTCGTGGCGATGATTTTTAAAGCCAGGGGATTACCTGCATAATGTTGAATTAATTGTCGCCAGTCGCTATCAGCACCAGAAAAGAAGCTTTTGCTTTTAATTAATTCTAAAGCAGCGATCGCACTTAACCCCGGAAGTTGCATTGACCGTACAGGTAAATTCTCACCCTCTAAAGCAGTTATTTCTGGCGGTTTTTCTCGACTCGTTAACACCACACAGCTTTGATGCGCTGCTTCACCGATTTGTTTGAGCAGATAACCATAATCTGCATAACCTTGTTGATAGCGCCCAGAAGATTCACCACTAGCTAAGATAGATTCTGCATTATCTAGGATGACCAGACAACGGTGCGATCGCAAATACCCCATAAATTGGGAAATCAGATTGTCAGTATTATCCGATAAATTCACCAGTTGACCATCAGCAAAAAAATGTAGCAAGTTGGATAGCAACTCCGTCAATGGTGGAGTATTGCGCAGACTACGCCATACCACAAACTCAAACTCGCCTTGAATTTGCTGCGCCAGCTTAATAGAAAGGGAAGTCTTACCAATTCCCCCCATACCCAACAGTGCCACAAGTCGGCAACGGTCATGTATGATGCAGTATTCTAATTTACTGACTTCCTCTGTCCGCCCAAAAAAAATCGAGACATCAACAGCTTCTCCCCAGTCGGTATGATTTGGGGGGAATGTATTCAGTTCTGTGCCTTTACTCCCTTGCTCCTCTGCTTGTTTCCCGGCTCTGAAATAATCGTTAGAGGTTAGCTCTAAGTTGAAGGTTCTAAAAAAGTATTCCAAGGTTTGTTTATCAACGCCTTCCTCTCGTGCCAAAACCTTAGAAACTGTAAAAGGAGCAAGCTGAGTACGGTAACTCAGTTCTTCGATAGTAAATCTTGCTCCATCGTTTTCTAAAATCTCTAGCCGTTGCCTAGCCTCCTGAAGTTTCTGAAATCCTGGGAGACTAAGAATAACACCACGCTTGCGTCTTTGCTTGTGTAATTGCATCCGATTACAAGACCAACGCTGAATTGAGATTTATTTTACTAGTTTTGTCAGTCTCGGAAAGCTAGACTCCAAAGAAATCATATCGCTTGTACAATTTTGGCTTGGGTTACGCCAGGTAGAGTGCAGCCTTACCCCCTATTTGTGCCAGTTGCGTAAGTCATAATTATAATTAACGCCTTCCCCATTGTATTTATGACTGTTGATGATTTGTTTGCACAGACTGTGAACTAAGACGGTCTAAAATATCTAAAACTTCTTGTTCAAAAGCTACTTGGGCGCGGTTGGTTTTACCACCAACATATAAGCGATCGCCTTTTTGTAATGCCCAGATTTGTGAGTGTGAGAAGTAACTCATCACCACACCAAGCATCAGTATACCAAAGCCAGTATAAACAATTGGTATACCTGGGTCGGCTTTGATTTGTAAGCCAGTGCTACCGACTACATCTAAAATTTTCAAAGTAACACCATTGACCTGAGTAGACATCCCATTACGAACAGTATCAACAAGCTTGCCTTTAGCATCGTAAATTAACACCATGCCTTGTAAGTCTTTGGCTAATAGGGAAACGCCCTCACTCATATCCGGCTTAGTAGGTATCCAAGTTCCCCAGATACGGCCTTGACCTTTGGTATTCAACAGTACCATTGGTAGCTGGAAAATGGGGCTGTTGTTAACGCGGACACGCACAGCAGAAATACCCCAATCGGTTTGATAAAAAGTTACACCGTGATAACGCAGAGGTTGATTGACAAAAATCTTTTTGTGGTCAACTTCTTTGCCTTCGTTATTTAAGACGGACATATCTGAGTAGAATTGGTCAATGCCACCTTTTGGGGTGTAGTCAATCCAAAAACGATTAACTCGTACAGACCAATCTCTGGGGAATTGGGCGGGTGCTAAAGGCCCCGCATCGATAATATTTTTCACCTGGAAGGTATCGCCACTAGGAACCATTTCTTGGGCAACAAATCCAGTCATCGCCCCCCAAATTCCGCCCAAGAGGATAGTTACAATCCCTATATGCACGATAATCGGGCCAATACGTCCGACTATTCCCTTACGGGCGTAGAGGATATCATCTTTTTCTTGAAAAATTTTATAACTACGGTTTTGTAATAATTGAATTAAAGAATTGACAGAACCAGTATCTAGTTCTGCACTTAAAGCGAGTTTTTGAAATTTTTGTGGTTCTTCGTAATATTTCCAACGTTGGGCGGCTTTTAAGGCTGGTAATTGACGGGTGAAAGTACAAGCTGTCAGGCTAGTTCCGAATAAAACCAGTAATGAGAGAAACCACCAAGTCCGATAAACATGATCTAAACCAACTACTTGAATTACCTTCCAGGTGAGGAAACCAAATAGGGCCGGGTGTTCTGGGTAGTTAGCTTGATAGAATGCTGGTGATTGCCCTTGTTCGATGACAGTACCAGTAATGCTAAAAACAGCGATGAT
Source organism: Nostoc sp. MS1 (assembly GCF_019976755.1). NCBI lineage: Bacteria > Bacillati > Cyanobacteriota > Cyanophyceae > Nostocales > Nostocaceae > Nostoc > Nostoc sp. MS1. The sequence goes on along the minus strand of NZ_AP023441.1, from coordinate 1,965,364 downwards.
TAATAGGAGTGCGATCGCTAGACGTAAATCTGTCAGTACAGGTAAAAACTCTCGCCGTAAAACCTTTCCCGGTACTGACCACCAAGGGGATGCTGTGGAAGCTGAATTATCTATAGTCATTGCTTAAAAACTGCCAAGAGGTATCCGAGAAATTAGAGAAAATACACCAAATCCTACTAATAATGCACCGCTAACCGGATTAATCCAACCAGACCAGCGACGCAATTCTAGTAACTTTTTAATTGATGCGGTGAAAGTACCTGCCAAAATTAACGGAGTTACATACCCGGCTGTGTAAGAAATTAACAAAACACCGCCTAAAATTAAATCTTGCGTACTCGCCACCCAACCAAGCAGACTGGCTAAAACTGGTGTGCTACAAGGGGAGGCGACTAAGCCGAAAGTTAAGCCAATGGCGTAAGAACGCACCCCAGAGGGTAAATCTTGGGAAATCCAATTAGTATCACCAAAAGATGGGAATTGTAGAGGTAGTGCTTCTAGCAAATTCAAACCCATGAGGATGGCGATAATACTAACAATAATCGGTAATCCAATGCCGATTTGACCGTAGACCTTACCCACAACTGCGGCTATAATGCCTAAACCTGCCAGTGTAGTTGCTAAACCTAACGCAAACCATGTTGATTGTGCGGCAGCTTGCCAACGATTTTTAGCTTCATAACCACCAATATAACCAATAGTAATTGGCAGCATGGAAAGCATACAGGGCGTAAGGCTGGTAAGTAACCCTGCGGCGAAAATGATACCAATACTCAGCAAACTCAGGTGAGTTAGTTGGTCTGATACCAGAGTATTGGCAAATTGTTCCAGTTGATAAATTTGTGTTTGCAGAGTCTCCAGCATGGGCTATCACTGAGCGGGAAATGCTTGTTATACTTGAATTTTAGCTTATTTTGTCAGTGGTCAGTTGTCATTAGTCAACAGTCAACAGTCAACAATTAATTGCCTCCTACCTTCTGGTATAGACTGTATTTGGGGAATTAGGGGGGAGTTTATGAATAAGCTGTCGAAAATAGACCGTCAGCGAGAACATCAAGCCAATGAACGAACTTTTTTAGCTTGGTTACGTACTTCTATTTCCTTAATAGGTTTTGGGTTCGCTATTGCTAGATTTGGGCTATTTCTCCGTCAGCTTAGTACTACAATTACACAACGAGAGACTACGACAAATCCCACATTCAACTCGGAAAACTTGGGGATTATTCTGGTACTGTGTGGAATTTTAGCGATCGCTCTAGCTGCATGGCGTTACAATCAAGTATTCTGGCAGATTGAACGTGGCGACTATCAACCCAATCGATTAGCTGTGTGGATAATTACTGCGGTTGTAATGACTTTGGGCTTCTTATGTCTTCCTTTACTGTTAATCCGTAATACAATTGTGCCGCGTCCATCTTCTACAATCAATCAGCAAAAAACACACAATATTCATTAACCTTTGTGCGTCTGTAGATACACTTGATAAATTTGTAACAGAGACACCAGCAATGTCAGATGCGATCGCGCTAGGTGCAGTGATTGATTATCTGGTAAAGATAGGTATAGATAAAAACTATATTGAAGAATTAGAAATCTCGCATTCTCTCTTTCAAAAACTACAAATAATTTTCTTAGTACGTATTAATATACCTAATCCAGCAGTCGCTATAAAAGGTAGACACTTGTATAATTTACAGGTAAAATATTGTCCTCTGAACTCAAACTTTGCATAATCTGTAGTGAGTTTCATGACATAACAATGATAGATAAAAAATATACATTAACTAACATTAATTCTATCTTTAGTTCAATATAATTAACTAATTAACTCGTTTACAATCTTCTGTGAATTAACGCCAAGCATTGATTGTTCCACTGAAGATTACAGCAAATTTTTCAAGCCATCTAATTCTACTAAAAAATCTATTAGTAATTAGCTTTAAATTTATATGTATTAAAGCTTAGTTTCCAATTGGTAACTTTATTAAATTTAATATAAGTTAAAACGGTCGTGCAACGTAGATAAAAAAATGCTTAAATTTATGTAGATTTCATCCTGTGTTATATAGATTAGTTTATTGTTGGCATAATCTATCATTGCTCATAATTTTATTAATTAATTTATTAATATTGAGCAAAGCAGATGCAGAAAACAAAGTCTATACAAATAGAAGTTTACTAGAGTATATATTTGATTTAAACATAACTACAGATAAAGACTCTATTAAAACTTTACCTATTCATCAATTAAGAAAATATCAGATTGTTCAAAATTTCAATTCAGCACCAGTTAAAGTATTTCCTAATATTAACATACCAGAATTACCTACTAATATATTACCCGATTCAGATTCGAGCCAGCCAAAACCAAATATTCCAGATACACAAAATCAAACTCCAGGTTTAAATAAGAAAAATTTAGAGCTTTTAATACTCGATTCTTTGAGTAACAGTTCTAATAAATATCCTTGGATAGTTTACCCTACAGATGAAGTAAAATTCTCCTCTACATTTAAGCCTAGCAACAATACAAATTATATTAATTTTTCTTTTAATTTTGCATCTGATAAGCCAATAGTTGACCACGTAATTTTTGCTAATTTCCCAAAAGAAAATCAATTCTATTGGTCGCTACCTGATAATCGAGTTGTTATGGAGACGCAAGGTTGGCAAGCAGGAGTTTTTGACCAAGGTCAATCAACAGAAATTGAAAGCAGACAACTGACTGTCTTAACTCAAAAGCTTTGGGGAATGCAAGCAGTTTCAGTTATTCCTCAAGCATTTAAAGACCTAACCGGAGAAATTAACACCAATCAATTCTCGATTCAATCTATTGCAGCAGAAGTTACTACTCCACCGGGTTCTCCCACACCTAGAATTATTATCGATAGTGGAAATAGCAATTCTACAATTACTAGCATTCCTCGAATTTCTAATTTTGGTACTGCTACGACATATAATCCTAAAGGTGGTGGTTCCTTATTTGAATTGTTAGATGCAGATAATGCTCCTCTAATTTTGCAAACATTCCCCACCAGTAATTTACAACCGCTATTAGATGCTGGCAGTCTTACCAGAGGAACAGTAGTTTCCCAAGATACATTAGCAAAAATAGGGTTTTCTTGGGGTAATCTCTTAACAGGTGAACCAACTAGATTCCAACCTCAAATGACATCTAGACCAGGGCTAAAAATTGGTCAGGGTAGACAATTTGATAATTGGTCACTGCTCAATATTTTAATTAATCCTTTTCTCAGTCAGAAAGAACGGGATTTATATTACTTAAATTCCTTATATTGGGTTCCTTTAGGACAAAGATTAAATACTATTAGATTAAGTGATAAACAAGAAAACTCTTACTGGCAGAGACTTTACATAAGTCGTCCTCACAATCGAATCTTATTACAATATGATCCTGTAAAAACTCAAGCAACTTACAATAATATTTTTAGTAACCCTGGTATTTCTTTATCTACCTTAGCCAATCAAGGAAAAATAGATGATTTACAAACTGCTAACACTACATTAGGAATGCTCATGGGAGGAGTTTTTGAATTAATTCATCCTCCACTGTTACAACAAAGTTTACAAGAAGCTAAAAAGAGATTTTCTCAACAAGAGAATTTTGCTCACTTAAATACAAAAGCCACACCAGAACAAATAAGACAAATTAACCAAATACTTAATAGAACACTTTTATTAGGTAATCGCAATAGTAGTTTAAGCCAAGTTTCTGGAATATTTACTTTTCCTAGTAAAATTACACCCAATAGTTCTAGCATTTTACAAATTCGTACTGGAAATTATCGGCGTGCAGTTCAGTTTGTAGATGGAAGTAGTACTTGGAAAGCAGGTCAAACTTTCATTTCTAAAGCAGATATTTCCAATAGAAGCTTCGGGCCTTTGACATTTATTGGTGTACCTATCCCGTTAGAACAAACATCTATTCGTCCCAGTAACCGCGCTTCAGCCGCACAAGTAACCTTAATTAATTCTAACGGTCAGCAGTTTGTACAAAACTGGAACTCAGCAGCAACTACAGAAGTACCAATGAGTATTCGTTCTTTTGATTTGGCTTTTGACCATATTGAATTAAGTCAAGTTGGCGAAATCATTACTAAACTGCATACTTTTAAAGGATATCTATTTCTACCTGCACTAGAATTTTTATGGACTGGTTCTTCTGAACGCTGGAATTACAGCGTTAATTCTGGTGTCTGGTTTAACTTAAATTCAGACTCCGCATTTAATGTTGCAAATAATAGTTTAGGATTACCTGAACCAACATTGGGTATCTATGCTAATGGCGTATTAAGTTATACAAATAGTTATTTGGAATTTGATGAAAAAGGAAAAACTCAAGCAATTACTACTCATATTCCGGCTTTACGCTTTTATTGGAATAGTGCAGCAAATTCTCAAAATCCTGCTTACCTAAATCTAAGCTACTTTTTTTATCATCAAAATCAAGACTTAAACTATTCTTTAGTTCCAGCACTTATATTTGTTGGTTATCAAGGGTATTTAACACAAGCAGTTTTTTTACAAGGTAAGTTATTATTCAGTACAGGTTTAGAGCTAAATAGTTCTTTAGAAATTAGTAATGATATTTTCTACACCTTAGCAGGAACTCAAAAACTAAATCAGAATTGGGCTATTGGTGCTTATTTGCAAAATTTTAAAGAAAATAATCAAGGCATAATAAATAGAACTAACGATTTTTCCTATGGATTGACTATCAAGTATAGTTCTGATGATAGTAATAATTTTTGGCAATCTAATATTGGTATGAATGGAGATAGTTTTGGAGTTAGTTTTGAAGGGGGTTGGCGATTTTAAAAGGTAAATTTCAGTGTGATGTAGTAAATGATTTGATTAACTTTTGTAGATACTTGTCCTGAACAGAATTAACTGGGAAAGTAGAAAACAAAACTTTAACTTCAGTATTTTTCTAAAATAAACCAGGAGTAACAGACCTAATTATGGCTGTGTATTCATCCAATGTTAGGTTGCCGTAAAGTAGTTTATTACCTATTGCAGTTGCTACAGGATTTGCTACTGCGGCTGGAAGTGGTAATGTGGGGCCGGTAAAGAGTATTATGGTCGGGACTGATAGATGAGTTATGGGATCAATATATGCAGATCCTTTGACTATATATGTACCGTAGCCGTCAACTCCTGCTAAATAAGTTCCAGATGGAGAAACTTTCTCAGCCGCAATAGAACTAACATAAGCACTAGGAGTAATATATGTTATGACACCCGAAAATCCTCCTTTTTCTACTGTAAACGTAGGTATTGTTGGTGTTACTGTTACATCTTGTGCTGATGCTGGAGTAAATTTAAAAGTGGCAAAGCTAATAAAACTTGTAACACAAAGACTAGCTTGTAAAACAATACGAGCATAACGAGGAAGTAATTTCATCTGAGAAAATCCTTGATTTTGAGTAATTTTTTTTCCTTAGATGTTGTTGATGCAGCTTAGAGAAACTGGAATTTTAGATATTTACTAACTATTAATATATAAGTTGGCTGGGTAATAGAGTATATTTTTTTGACAAGAAAATACAATTAAAAAGACATAATTTACACTCCTCAAAGCCAAAAAGATGCAGTATTTTAAACACAGAAATACGGAAACACAGAGGAATGCTAGAACCTCTACCCCAGAGAAGATGATAAATGTTCTAAAAAGCTTATTAATTAATATCTTGATGAAAAGAGTACATTTTTAATAGATTGTATATATATAAAGTATTGTGGATGCAATACTCAGATGTGGAGTATTTTTAAACAGTTGAATTAATAGCCGCAGTCAATATTCATTTTTATACATAATTACTTTACAAATTTGATGTAAACCACTGATATCAATTCATCAGAATTAATTATCTAACTTTTTGAATTTTAAATTGCTATTAATTCTTCTGTCTCCACATGTTGAAAGTACATAGAGACTAGGACAACCAGCAGACTATGAGCCAAACCTTTGCAACTATCGACGGGAATGAGGCTGTTTCCCGTGTTGCTTATAAATTAAATGAAGTAATTGCCATCTATCCTATCACCCCCTCTTCGGCAATGGGTGAATGGGCTGATGCTTGGGCGGCGGAAGGTCGTCCTAACTTGTGGGGTACAGTTCCCAGTGTGGTACAAATGCAGAGTGAAGGCGGTGCGGCGGCGGCTGTGCATGGGGCTTTACAAACGGGTTCTTTAAGTACAACCTTTACTGCTTCCCAAGGGCTGTTGTTGATGATACCCAACCTCTACAAAATTGGAGGTGAACTGACAAGCACTGTAGTTCACGTTGCAGCCCGTTCCTTGGCTACCCACGCCCTATCAATTTTTGGCGACCATAGTGATGTGATGGCCGCCCGTGGTACTGGGTTTGCCATGTTGTGTTCGGCTTCGGTGCAGGAAACTCATGATTTCGCTTTCATCGCTCATGCAGCTACTTTAGAGACTAGGGTATCATTTCTGCACTACTTTGATGGCTTTCGTACTTCCCACGAAGTGCAGAAAGTGCAATTATTATCAGATAATGATTTGCGATCGCTCATCAACGAAGAGAAAGTATTCGCCCACCGCGCCCGCGCCCTGACCCCCGAAAGTCCACTATTGCGGGGTACAGCCCAAAACCCTGATGTCTTTTTCCAAGCCCGCGAAGGTGCGAATCCTTACTATAATGCTTGTCCTGAAATTGTCCAAAGCATTATGGATAAATTCGGGGAACGTACAGGCAGATATTATCAACTATATGAATACCACGGCGCGAGTGATGCCGATCGCGTGATTATTCTCATGGGTTCCGGTTGTGAAACAGTACATGAGACAGTAAATTATCTTAACGCCCTTGGGGAAAAAGTAGGAGTTCTCAAAGTAAGACTATTCCGCCCCTTCGATGTCGAGAGATTTATCCAGGCTTTACCTAAGAGTGTACAGGCGATCGCAGTCCTCGACCGCACCAAGGAACCAGGAAGCGCCGGGGAACCGTTGTATTTGGATGTCGTAACAGCTATCCATGAAGCAAATCCAAAATCTCAAATCCAAAATCTAAAATCAATAGTTGGTGGTCGTTACGGGCTGTCCTCAAAGGAATTTACTCCGGCGATGGTGAAGGCTGTGTTTGATAATTTGGCACAAGCTACGCCGAAGAATCATTTTACTATCGGTATTCATGATGATGTAACGCACACATCCCTGGAATATGACCCTAGTTTCTCAACGGAACCTGATAATGTAGTGCGGGCGATGTTTTACGGCTTGGGTTCTGATGGTACAGTCGGGGCGAATAAAAACTCCATCAAGATTATTGGCGAAGGAACAGACAATTACGCCCAAGGTTACTTTGTCTACGACTCCAAAAAATCTGGCTCAATGACAGTTTCGCACCTGCGCTTTGGGCCGGAACCAATTCGTTCGACTTACTTAATTGACCAAGCCAATTTTATTGGTTGTCATCACTGGGGCTTTTTGGAACGTATCGAAGTTTTAAAAGCTGCTGCACAAGGGGCGACTATATTGTTAAATAGTCCTCATGATGCGGATACTGTTTGGTCAAATTTACCCGCAAAAGTACAGCAGCAAATTCTTGATAAGCAAATCAAACTCTACGTCATCAATGCTAACCAAGTCGCCCGTAATAGTGGGATGGGTGGACGTATTAACACAATTATGCAGGTGTGCTTCTTTGCTTTAGCGGGAGTATTGCCACAGGAGCACGCGATCGCCAAAATTAAACAAGCGATTGAAAAGACTTATGGTAAGAAAGGGGCGGAAGTTGTCCGCATGAATTTACAAGCGGTTGACCAAACCTTAGAGAATTTGCACCAAGTCAAAGTTCCTCTTGAGGAAAAAGGGAAATGGATAGATGAAGAAACATTCCCATCTAACCTTCCCTTTCCCACCAGCGCCCCTAAGTTTGTGCGGGACGTTCTGGGAAAAATCATGGTGTGGCAAGGTGATGACTTACCTGTAAGTACACTACCACCAGATGGGACATTTCCGACAGGTACGGCTAAATGGGAGAAGCGGAACGTTGCGGAAGAAATACCTGTTTGGGATGAGGATGTCTGCGTACAGTGCAGTAAATGTGTGATGGTTTGTCCACATGGGGCAATTCGCGCTAAGGTATATCAGCCCAGTGAGTTGGAGAATGCACCATCTACATTTAAGTCGGTGGATGCAAAGGATAAAGACTTTGCCCAGCAAAAATTTACTATCCAAGTAGCACCGGAAGACTGTACAGGTTGTGAGGTCTGTGTCAATGTCTGTCCCGCCAAAAATAAAGCCGAACCTTCACTTAAAGCCATTAACATGGCACAGCAGTTACCTTTGCGAGAACAGGAGCGGAAAAACTGGCAATTCTTCTTGAGTTTACCCAACCCTGATAGAACTAAGTTAAAACTTAACCAAATTCGCCAGCAGCAACTACTAGAACCGTTGTTTGAGTTTTCCGGTGCTTGTGCTGGTTGTGGTGAGACACCTTATGTAAAACTATTAACACAACTATTTGGCGATCGCGCAGTCGTTGCTAACGCCACAGGTTGTTCTTCCATCTACGGCGGAAACCTCCCGACTACCCCCTGGACGAAAAACGCCGAAGGACGCGGCCCGGCTTGGTCTAATAGTTTATTTGAAGATAACGCTGAGTTTGGTTTTGGTTATCGTCTGTCATTGGATAAGCAAGCTGAGTTTGCGGCGGAACTTCTGCAACAGTTCAGTGCAGAAGTTGGTGATCAGCTGGTTGGGTCTATTCTGAATGCAGAACAGAAAACTGAGGCTGATATTTGGGAACAACGCCAAAGAATAACACTTTTGCGCCAGAAGTTAGATAATATCCAAACCTTGGACTCTAATCTAAAATCCAAAATCCAAAATCTAAAATCGTTAGCTGATTATTTAGTCAAGAAAAGCGTCTGGATAATTGGTGGTGATGGTTGGGCTTATGACATTGACTTTCACGGTATCGATCATGTTTTAGCTAGTGGTCGCAATGTCAATATTTTGGTGATGGATACAGAAGTCTATTCTAACACCGGGGGGCAATCTTCCAAAGCCACCCCAAGGGCAGCCGTTGCTAAATTCGCCGCCAGTGGTAAACCTGCGCCTAAGAAAGACTTGGGCTTAATGGCGATGACGTATAATAATGTGTATGTGGCGAGTGTAGCGTTAGGTGCGAAGGATGACCAAACACTCAAGGCATTTTTAGAAGCAGAAGCCTTTGACGGCCCATCCTTAATTATTGCTTACAGCCATTGCATCGCCCACGGTATCAACATGGCGACGGGGATGCAGCACCAAAAAACTCTGGTAGATTCTGGACGCTGGTTGTTGTATCGTTATAATCCACTGTTGCAACAACAGGGTAAAAATCCTCTACAGTTAGATATGCGATCGCCTACTCAATCAGTAGAGCAATCAATGTACCAAGAAACTCGCTTCAAGATGTTGACCAAAAGTAAGCCCCAGTTAGCTAAACAATTGCTAGAACAGGCTCAGGCTGAAGTTGATGCACGTTGGCAGATGTATCAATATTTGGCGAATAGGTAGTAGGTAATGGGTTTTTTCCTATTACCTATTAAGTAGAAAGACCAAATTAAACCTAACGTGAAATCGCCGGGTTTCGACTGCGCGGGAGTTGAGTTTCGACTACGCTCGATTACCGCGTAGTCGAAACTCAACCCTCTTCTAATAAGGTTAACGAGCATTGAGCGTAGTCGAAATGCGTCTTCTAAATAATTGTGTCCACTTACTTACCCCAGAAATGTTCAATACTGATACAAATACAATCTCATCAGAAATGATTAAGCTCATTGCTGTTACCATTGGCTAACCCGAATAAAGTAGACAAGGGAGCAGAACTATGGACTGTTGACCAATGACTAATGACTAATGACCAATAAATAATGACCAATAAATAAATTTGCTATTGTAGAGTTGTGCAGTAGTTATAATTCAGCCAAACTGTTTCACAGTTGACGGGCGATAGATTGCTAACAAACATTAATAATAAGAGATAGCAGTTATGACGGCATTTGAACCTAACAGTCTCCGTTCTTATAGCCAAGAAGACGTACAGCGAATTTTACAATTGGCGATCGCCCGGCAAGCTGACGACCAAGATAAAGAGTTTAGTTATGAGCAACTGTTAGAAATTGCTACTGAGTTAGAAATATCACCTGACAATTTGCAGTTAGCGGAAATAGATTGGCGATCGCAACACCACGAATTACGGCAAAGGCAAGCCTTTAATACTTACCGCCTGACAAAATTTAAAAAGCGTGCTGGTAATTATGCCATTGTTAATGCTTTTCTCTTATTAGTAGATTTCATTGGTGGCGGTACTATCACTTGGTCGTTATACCTAGTTCTATTTTGCAGTTTGTTACTAGGTCTTGATGTTTGGAACACATTTCAAACCAAAGGCGAAGATTATGAAATGGCTTTCCAAAAATGGAATCGCAAGCATCAAATTAAACAAACTATCAATTCCTTTGTGAATAAGTGGTTTAAAGCCTTACAAATTTAATTCAAGGTTGAGTAATATCCTGGTTGGAAACCACCATTTTTTTGATAAGAACTAGCAAAGCCATATTCAAACCAAGGGATAACAGCTATATTGACTCGTTTGGCTTCAATAATTAATTCAGCTAAAGGATCTCTACCTTGAAATCGCGGGTTAATAGCAACTCCGAAATTATTCTGCATCACCCGACTGGGATAAATAGTTAAACCGTTATTCCAAACAACGGGAAACACGACATTAAACCCAGTGGTAGCGAGAAAGTCCATCGCCTCAGCAATATTTCGTCTAGAGTCAAAAACTTGGCTAGCAGTTGTAGTTAGCCAAATACCCCGAATTTCCATAAATTAAACTGAGAGTGAGCGCTGTATATTTTCTTTGACTAAAGCCCATCCTTCAGAAAAGGGATGTGCTTCATTTAACTGTGGTGATATCACAAATTTTCCGGTTTTGTCGATATAACCCCATTGATTATCTTTCTGCACTCTTGCCAAGCCTGCCGAAAAGGAATCAGCCGTATCAAATTGTGGTGCAATTACAAATAATTCCCTACCGGGAAGATATTGAATAGGCACAGTAGGAATATTCAGAATGCGACAAATAAATGCCGCTACTTCACCCCTGGTAACATTTTGATTGGGCTGTAAGCGTCTGATATCTGGATAATTAACAATCACTACCTTTTCCGTAGCGGCTGCGATCGCATTTACAGCATAATTAGGTATCTGTTGCCAATCATCATAGTGTTTTCTCAGGGTACTGCTAGGCTCTAGTGTTGCCTGATAATTCAAGCCAGAGGCTAAAGCGGTTAAAGTTTGCACACGCGAGATGAGTTCACTGGGTTTAAACGAACCATCAGGATACCCAGACAAAAACTTTGCCTGATATACTGCTGCTATTGCCTTAGCAGCCCAGTGATTAGCCGGAACATCTTTAAAAGTAATCCCAGGACGCACCAACGGTTGCTGTCCAAAAGCTGTGTAAATAATTGCGGCCAATTCAGCACGAGTTACAGACGCAGAAGGGCGAAAAGTCCCATCAGGATAACCTCTGAATATGTTTCGTCTAACAGTTGCAATAATAGAAGTTTTTGCCCAATGGTTTTGAATATCTGCAAAATTCGCATCAATAAACATAGATGTCCTCAATTCCCTGAGTTCGGGTACAGTATACTCGCTATTTCGATGATTTTTCAGGAATACAGAACATGAAGCGATAGGGCATTTGCAGTTTAAAGTATTATTCTAGAGATATTAATGAATATTTGTAAACTATGCTTGACATCAACCAGACTCTAGAAAAAGAGACTACAGAAGAAATATTACCAGGTGGCAGTGACCCCTACACTTTCGACTGGCAGGAAGCTTGGTATCCAGTTCACTATTTAGAAGATTTAGATAAATCCAAACCAACGCCTTTTACACTTTTGGGTAAAGATATTGTCATTTGGTGGGAGCAAAAATCTCAATCATGGCAAGCCTTTATAGATGAATGTCCCCATCGTTTAGCGCCACTGTCTGAAGGCAGAATTAACGAAGATGGACTATTAGAATGTCCTTATCACGGCTGGACTTTTTCAGGTGACGGTAGCTGTCAGCATATACCCCAACAACCCCAAGGCGGACAAGCCCAAACTTCCAAACGCGCTTGTGTAGCATCTTATCCTACAACCGAATGTCAGGGGATGTTATTTGTCTATATTGGCAACTCAGACAACGCTGTCAAAACTAAAATTCCTGTAGTGGAACCATTGCAAGATGGATCTGATGATTGGGTAGTCATGAATACCTTTAGAGATGTGCCTTATGATGCACTGACACTTCTAGAAAACATACTAGACCCCAGCCATGTGGCCTACACTCATCATCAGACAGTTGGGAATAGAAAAAACGCTGCACCTTTGGAATTAGAGGTAGTTAAATCAGATAAACATGGGTTTAAAGGCGTTTGGCATCAAGGTATCAAACCCGGACAATCAGAAATATCTACAACCTTCGTTGCCCCGTCTTTAATGTGGCATGATATCAACAGTGAAAAAGCGCGTATTCTCACAGTTGTTTACGCCACGCCCATTCGTAAAGGCGAGTGTCGTTTGTTTGCTCGTTTTCCCTTCAAATTTGCTTCTAAACTGCCGAGTATTTTCATCAAGCTTAGACCACGTTGGTACAATCACTTGGGTCAAAATGGTGTTTTAGAAGACGATCAAATTTTCCTCCATTATCAAGAACGATATCTTCAAGCTAAAGGTGGTAGTCCTAATTTCGCTAAAGCATTTTACTTACCAACAAAAGCCGATAGTTTTGTTTTTGAATTGCATCAGTTGCGAAACAATTACAACGCTGAACCATTTCCTGGAGAAGCCTTTTCTCCAGCCATACCCAAAGAACAACTCCTAGAAAGATATTACTCTCACACAACAAAATGTGCTAGTTGTAGAAAGGCTTTAAAGAACATCCAAAAGTTGAAGTTCTGGAGTGGAGTAATAGCTGGTGTTTCCTTGGCAAGTTACCCTCTACTCAGTTTATTTTTGGATATTCAATCAATTCCTGTTCTTTTCCTGGAGACAGTTACACCACTTGCTTTTGGTGCTGCATGGTTGGCATTAAATAATCTTCAGAAACAATTTTACGAAGGACGAATCATACCACCGCGTAACCTACCTGAAAAAGTTGGCTCAAAGTAGCTTGTAAATTTAAACATTTTGTCAATTCTTCCTCCAGTTTTCTTGTCTATAGCTGGAGGTTTTTTATTATCAATATAAGTTTCACAACAAAAGATTTATTTAGTTGAGCTTGCATTACCAATAGGGTGAGTTAAAAATCACCCAATCAGGTGATCTAAATGTATGAGTTCTAATCGAGTAAAAAAAGAGATTCTAGTAATAGAAAACAAAGAGAAAACAAAACCCCGGTGGGGAGAAGAAGAATATGAAACTCGCAAAAATTGCCGCCTCTACATTTGCTGTTGCAGCCGTAGTTTTAAGCGCTGGCATTGCTTCTGCTCAAACTACAGAAAATAATCAGACAAACGGTTTGGCAGGTAGTTATATTGGTGCAGGTATTGGCGCTGGAGTCACTAATGGCGGCAGACAAAACGATGCCGCAACATTTGGTGGAAATGTGCAAGGACGCTACGCTATCACCAATACACCAGTCTCTATTCGTGGTGCGGCCTTGTTTGGTGGAGATTCAACAGCAATCATGCCTATTTTGACCTATGATGCACCTATTGCCAAAAATACTAATGTGTATATAGGTGGTGGTTACTCTTTCCAAACTGATGAAGGGAAAGCCAGCCAGTTAGGTAACAAGAATGCACCTGTAGTTACTCTTGGTGCTGAATCTGAAGTGGCAAAAAACATCGTGATTTACGGTGATGCTAAGTGGGGTATTGATGCCTACAAAGATAGTGATGCTGATGCTGTGAGCTTACAAACTGGTGTAGGCTACCGCTTCTAACAATTAAATAAAAGATGTTAGTTTAATAGGGACGTACAGTTAGCTGTGCGTCCCTATCTGTTTACCAGGCTGAACTTTTGGCGTTACTGAATCAAGAGGCATCATGAGCGCCCCAAAATACAAGGGACGGGCAAGATGCCCATCCCACAAAAGCCGTAAATCATCCAGCAAATATGTAACGGCTTTATTTGTTATGGCCTATGTTCTTCGTAATCTTCAGAAGACTTGGGGTCTAATTCCCAGCGCTTATCATCACGCTGTTCTAAAATATCATTGGTGCGGAGGAAGGATTTATCATTCATTTCCAAGCCTACAGCCGCTTCTATCTCCTCGGTGACATCTTGCTCAGGCATTGCAACCGTACCGCCTACAGCCTCATCACCTACTGTATCTGCCCAGTAATTATCCTCATGACTATTACCAATGTCAAATTCAGGGCTACTTTCTGTATACTCATGACCTGTACCGAGATTGTATCCGGGTAAGTCTTTGACACCAGTACCATAGGATTCAGTAACTTCCTGTGGCAAATCATCTAAGTTAATTTCTTGATTATCAGTTTCTTTTGTCATAATATTTCTCATTTTCTATATTTTCACAATAGCCTTTTATTTTCCTTAAGTTGTCTTACATAAGGTGTACAACTTTAGAAATAAAAGGATCTATCTCTTGAGAACGACGTAAAACTAGCTATTCCAGCCTAATCTGAGAAATGTGAAATCAAGGTCAAGCCACTTGTAGTTGAATCAGTTAGTTATGAGCTAAGAGTTTTTAACCCAAAAATAATTTATTTAAAGTCTTTTAGCTCATAATTACTTTTGCTATTGATTAAAGATGTATTTATACTTATTTACTTTTATTTGAAAAATCTATTTTTTCACCTTGGTTTTTCTCATACCATTTCACAAAAAAGATTATACATATGCCAACGCCCAAACCTATACTAAATCTGTTTTTTTGAATTTTGCGGAAAGTTCTTTAGGCGGGTTTCCCGCCGTAGGAAACTTTTCAAGACGAATTTTGAATTGGTATCAGTGGAGGTAGAAAGTGCAATACGACGAATTTATTACCCATGTACAAAGCCTCGCTCAATCAAACTCCCGTGACGAGGCACAAAAAGCTACCTGTGCCACTTTAGAAACTATTAAAGAGCGGATTTCTGGGGAAGAAGCTCAAGAATTAGCTCATGAATTACCCCAGGAATTGAGCAAGTGTTTACAAGGTAGAGAAGGTGAGCCAGACCAAAGCTTTAGCTTACAAGATTTTATTATGCGGGTGAGTCAGAAGGAAAGTCTAGAACCGACAACCACCGCAATTCATGTGCGTGCTGTTTTTGCAGTGTTGCAAAGTGCAATTAACCCAGAAGCATTTGCTAAATTGCATCAGCATTTCTCACATGATTATGAAGAAATGTTTGGCACATAGCTTAACAGCAAATTTTCAGCCTAATTATCAATTTTTATCTTTAGAAGCAGCGCTCATTACACAGGGAAAATATGACTATGAATCATAATCATTCAAGCAAGAAAAAAGTAGCTATTCTCATTGAACAAGCGGTAGAAGATGCAGAGTTTACCGTTCCTTGCAACGGCTTAAAACAAGCAGGGTTTGAGGTGCTTGTCCTCGGTTCGCGGATGAACGAAAAATATAAGGGAAAGCGGGGTAGACTTTCAGTTCAAGCTGATGGTACTACGACCGAGGCGATCGCATCTGAATTTGATGCCGTAATTATCCCTGGTGGCATGGCTCCTGATAAAATGCGGCGTAATATCAATACAGTTCGCTTCGTCCAAGAAGCGATGCAGCAAGGCAAACTGGTAGCGGCTGTATGTCACGGGCCACAAGTGTTAATCGAAGGTGACTTACTGCAAGGTAAACGCGCCACCGGCTTTATCGCTATCAGCAAAGACATGATTAATGCTGGCGCAAATTATTTAGATGAGGCGCTAGTTGTTGACGGAAACTTGATTACATCCCGTGAACCTGGAGACTTAGCAATTTTCACCACGGCTATTTTGAGTCGTCTGGGTTATGGCGGTAAAGATGTTGCTCTACCAGATGAAAAAGACACTAGCGCCGAGTGGTGGAAGCTGGCTGATGCTTGGGGCGGTTCCACTAAAGGCGATATTGTTAGAGGCATCAATACTGCTTTAAGTGGGGAACGTTACTCTCTAGAAGCGTTGCAGAAGTATTTTGAAAAAGAGTCAGATGCAGAAGCAAAAGCGTTGTTCCAAGAAATGATTACTAATAAACAACGCCATATTGAGTATCTAGAAAGCTACTTAACTAGACTTGGTGAAAAACCATCTCTAGGTGCAAACATCGCTAACCAATATGCCAAAGTGAAAACCGCTATGACTGGTAGCGATGACATATTCCAAATACGCAGCGCTTTGGGAGATGTACAAACAGGTATTGGTGATATTGGCAATCTCAGCGCTATGTACACTGACCCCATAGCAACCGCTATTTTCAAAGAGATTTACAAAGACTTGGTGAAATACGAGCAGCGATTAACAGCACTTTACCGCACACGCACAGGTGCTACAGTCCAGTCTCCTCAGCCAACAACAGGGTCAGCTGTATCGATATAGGAAGGGAGTGGGGAGTAGGGAGTAGGCAGTAGGGGAAGATGTGGAAATAAGTAGTAAACCGTGATTATTGCTTAGTGTCCTTTTATTCACCACTCCCCACTCACTACTCCCCACATTTATTAGGAGGAAAAAAGAGTGACTTTAACATCTGGAGATAAACAAGGGAATAGCCAAGCTAGTGAGACTGAACGTTGGGCTTCTCTGATTGGCGGTGGGGCTATGGTATTGTTGGGTTTAAGACAAGCCTCGCTGCGGGGAGTGTTGACGGCTTTAGCTGGTGGCGGTTTGATTTACCAAGGTGCAACTAAACAAAGCACAATTCAACAAGCGCAAGATGCAATAGGAATCAATAAACCCATCAGAGTTGAAAAGACGGTAACAATTAATAAGCCAGCCGATGAACTATACCGTTATTGGCACAACTTTGAGAATTTGCCCACCTTTATGAAGCATCTCAAATCTGTGAAGGTGTATGACCAAAAACGCTCTCATTGGATAGCCAATGCACCTTTAGGTAATAACGTAGAGTGGGATGCTGATATTTTGGAAGACCGAGAAAATGAGTTTATTTCTTGGGCTTCTGTAGAAGGCGCAGATGTGGAAAACTCCGGCTTCATCCGCTTTCAAAAAGCTCCAGGCGATCGCGGTACGGAAGTGAAGGTAGTCTTAGAATACAATGTCCCAGGCGGCGGCTTAACTGCTGCTATAGCCAAACTCTTTGGCGAAGAACCAGAACAGCAAATAGGTGATGAACTACGCCGCTTCAAAATGCTGATGGAAGCAGGGGAAATCGCTACAACTGAAGGACAGCCTACTGGTAGGAGATGAGGGAGTAGGGAGTAGGGAGTAGGGAGTGGGGAGTAGGGGGAGATGGGAGAAAAAGCTTTTCCCTGTTTCCCGTTTCCCTCTCTATGGACTAATGACTAATGACCAATGACTAATGACTAAATAATTATGAAAGCTGTCTGCTGGCAAAGTGCTAATGAGGTACGGGTGGAGTCGGTTCCAGACCCGACAATTCTTAACCCGCGTGATGCGATTATTAAAATTACTTCCACAGCTATTTGTGGTTCTGACTTACATATTTACGGCGGCTATATTCCCACAGTGCAGAAAGGTGACATTATCGGTCACGAATTTATGGGGGAAGTGGTCGAAGTTGGACGCGGAGTTGAGAATTTAAAAATAGGCGATCGCGTCGTTGTTCCTTCTACAATTGGTTGTGGTAGATGTAACTATTGCCAGCGTGATTTGTGGTCGCTGTGTGACAACTCCAACCCCAACACCTATTTAGAAGAAAAACTCTACGGTAATATCACCTCAGCCATTTATGGTTATTCTCATCTATTAGGTGGTTACGCTGGCGCACAAGCTGAATATATCCGCGTCCCCTTTGCTGATGTGGGTGTAGTGAAAGTTCCAGCAGATATCCCCGATGAAAAATTGCTATTCATCTCTGATGCTATCCCTACAGGTTACATGGGTGCAGAGATGTGCGATATTCAACCCGGTGATACTGTTGCTGTGTGGGGTTGCGGCGCTGTGGGACAGTTCGCCATGATAAGCGCCTATATGATGGGTGCTGAAAAAGTTATCGCTATAGACCGCTTTCCCGAACGTTTGGAGATGGCGAGAAAGTATGCTAAAGCCGAAGTCATTAATTACGAAGAAGTTAATGCTGGGGAAGCGTTAAAAGAGATGACTGGCGGACGCGGCCCTGATGCTTGCATCGATGCTGTGGGTTTGGAAGCACATGGTGTGGGTATAGAAGACTTCTACGACCAAACTAAGCAAAAGCTAAGGCTAGAAACCGACCGTCCTCACGTATTGCGGGAAATGATGATTGCTTGTCGTAAAGGTGGCACACTTTCAATTATGGGTGTTTATGGTGGGTTTATAGACAAAATACCACTGGGTGCAGCTTTTAATAAAGGTCTAACCTTCAGAATGGGACAAATGCACGGTCAAAAATACATGAATTTGTTACTGCAACTCATCCTAGAAGGTAAACTCGATCCATCGTTTGTAGTTACCCATCAATTACCCCTAGAACAAGCATCCCACGGTTATCATATATTCCAACAAAAACAAGATAATTGTGTCAAAGTTGTCCTCAAACCGTAAGGATAAGGGCTAAGGATTCCCAAAAATAAATCATCCATTTTTTGGGGTGGGCATCTTGCCTGCCCAGAATTTAGGATGGACATCCTATCAGAGAATTTATACACCCATTTTTTAAATAGATAATTAGTGTTATTTCTCAACAAAAACTACTACTAATTACTGATTTTAAATATGGTTGTAGATAGAGGCTAAAGCGCGTTTATTCAAAGAACAATATACACATCATCTAATCGAGGATTGGATTTTTATGAATCGAGTAATTTCCTGGGTACAAAATATTCTGCTTCGTCAAATTCTGGTTGTTTTCTTAGTAGCAGCAACCTTTTTTGTAGGTCAATCTTTCAGTTCTGGTACTGCTATGATTGCTCAAGCTGATACCGTTAAAACTCCAGAAGGTATTTACTACAAAGGTACTCCTGATAACGAAGGTATCGGCAACGATAATCAAATAAGAAATACTCAAAATCGCCTCAAAGGTGCTGCTGATAACGTGCGTGAGAAGCTAAACTTGGACGAAGAAACACCAAGATCAACAAAAGAGTTTACAAAGTCCGTACAAAGAAAAGTAGGCGAAACCATTAACTCAAATACTCAGAATGAAGGTGGCTATTATCAACAGCCTGAACGTGTAAGAGAAGCTAGAAGCCGCAGTTAATAATTGATATCTAGTGTGATTTTATTAATCAATAATCACTAGACAAATCATCAATAGAGGCGCAAATATCGCGCCTCTTAATACTTAATGACTGATGACAAATGACTAAGGACTAATAATTATGAAAGCTCTTTGCTGGCATGGGGCAAATGATGTCAGGGTAGAAACTGTACCTGACCCAAAAATTCTTAACCCGCGTGATGCAATTATTAAAATTACTTCAACAGCTATTTGTGGGTCAGATTTACACATATATAATGGCTACATTCCCACAATGCAAAGTGGCGATATCCTTGGGCATGAGTTCATGGGGGAAGTGGTAGAATTAGGTAGCGCTGTCAAAAATGTCAAAATAGGCGATCGCGTAGTTGTTCCCTTCACTATTTCATGTGGTTCCTGCTTTTTCTGCCAACGCGACTTATGGTCTTTGTGTGATAATTCCAACCCTAACGCTTGGTTGGTAGAGCAGCAGATGGGTCACTCTCCAGCAGGTCTATTTGGCTACTCTCACCTATTCGGCGGTTACGCTGGCGGTCAAGCAGAATACGCCCGTGTGCCTTTTGCAGATGTCGGCTTGCTGAAAATCCCCGATAATCTACCAGATGAAAAAGTATTATTTTTAACTGATATTTTCCCAACCGGCTACATGGCGGCGGAAAACTGCGACATCAAACCCGGCGATATTGTAGCTGTGTGGGGTTGCGGCCCAGTTGGGCAATTTGCAATCAAAAGCGCCTATATGTTGGGTGCGGAAAGAGTTATCGCTTTCGACCGCGTTCCTGAACGCCTGAAGATGGCTAAGGAACAATGCCATGCAGAAGTCCTCAACTACGAGGAAGTCGATGTTGGGGAAGCCCTCAAAGAGATGACTGGTGGACGCGGCCCCGATGCTTGTATTGATGCAGTCGGTATGGAAGCCCACGGTACAGATGCGATGGCTTTATACGACAAAGTAAAACAAGCTGTCAGACTAGAAACAGATAGACCAACCGCATTAAGACAAGTGCTTGTGTCTGCCGCTAAAGGTGGTCATGTTTCTATCGCTGGTGTGTATGGTGGTTTCCTCGACAAAATACCGATGGGGGCGGCGATGAATAAGGGTTTAACTTGGAAAATGGGACAAACCCACGTCCATAGATATTTAAGACCGTTATTAGAACGTATTCAAAACGGTGAGATTGACCCTTCATTCGTCATTACTCACACCCTTCCTCTAGAACAAGCACCCCACGGTTACGAGATTTTCAAAAACAAAAAAGATAACTGCATCAAAGTCGTACTTAAACCTCAAGGTAATTAAATATGAGTGATACCAGCGTTAAAAAAATCGACTCTCACAATTCCCCCAAAGGAAAACTCGGTCAGAAATATTTAGCATCAGGCAAATCTCTTGCCATGCGCCTTTGGGAAAACGAACAACCGAATGAAGATAAACAACCAACCAGCCGCGAATATGAAACCGTTGGTTATGTAATTAACGGTAGCGCCGAGTTACACATCGAAGGACAAATGATCCTTCTCGAACCCGGCAGTTCTTGGGTTGTTCCCAAAGGTGCAAGTCATACTTATAAAATTCTAGAGCCATTCACGGCTGTAGAAGCAACTAGCCCACCGGCTCAAGTTCACGGGCGAGATGAAAATTAGGGAGTAGGGAGTGGGGAGTGGTGAGTAGTGAGTGATGAGTAACTATAACTATTTGTTCCTTGTCTCCCTCATCTCCCCAGCCCCAAATGCCTTTTAATATAAAGTGTAGACTTTCGATCAAAGCTTGTGAATTTCTTTATCGGTTGTGCTGTTTGGGCTTATAAGGGTTGGGTAGGTGAACTTTATCCTCAAGGGAGTCGTGCTTCAGAATTTCTTCACCTCTACAGCCGTCGCTTCACTACGGTAGAGGGTAATACAACTTTCTATGCAGTCCCAAACCAAGAAACCATTAACCGTTGGGCAAGAGAAACACCTGCTGGCTTTGAGTTTTGTTTGAAATTACCAAAGAATATTACTCATCAAGGTTTATTAAAACCCTACATTCCCACAGCCTTATCATTTCTAGAAGGGATGCGTCCTTTAGGTAAACGTCTCGGCCCCATATTTGCCCAACTACCGCCGAGTTATGCACCAACATTAATTGATGATTTGGCTAGTTTTTTAGAAGCTTGGCCGCGCACAACAGCACTACTGGCGTTAGAAGTAAGACATCCTGACTGGTATCAAGAATCTCACAGAAGTAACTTAACACAGCTTTTAGAAACTTTGGGCGTGGGAAGGGTACTACTAGATTCACGCCCTATTTACAGTGGAGAAGATGACCCCCAGTTGGCATCAGAACGCCGGAAGCCGAAATTACCTGTACAATTCAGCGTTACTACAAGTTTTAGCCTGATTAGGTTTATTTCCCATCCTGACTTAACTGTAAATCAACCCTTCATGGAAGAATGGGTGGAGCAAATTCAACAATGGTTACAAGCAGGGAAGCGTATTTACTTCTTTGTTCATTGTCCTTTAGAAGAGCGATCGCCTGACAACGCCCGTCACTTCCAACAGCTACTAGAACAAAATGGCCTACCAGTTCCCCCTCTACCTTGGAACCAACTTCAGCAGCCACCTAATCAACTTAACCTCTGGTAGCAGATGAATAAAAAGAGTAAGATGGCGAGGGCTGCTAGGAGAGTAGCAGACAGTTTACACATATTTCCGTAATTGACCCATTGATGGGACTTGGCTATTAATCCATAACAGTCTCAGAGATTGGGTGCGGATAGAACAGGAACGACACAAGAGTCCATCAAAAGCCATTATCGATAGCCAAAGTGTCAAAAGATTTTACTAAACAAGCTCGGATTTTTTGGTAAAACTACAAATGTGATTGCATTTGTAGTTTAATTAACGAGGAACTAAACAACAGCCGCTTCTGCAATTGCACCCTGCATTTTACTCATCGCATCAATCAAACTTTGCAATTGTTGATCAGCTTTCAGCACTGCTAAACCGCGTACTGTCACCTTACCAGGAGAGTAAACAAAGCGTGTCTTGAGATGTTCTGGTAAATTCGCTGCAAGTAAATTCCATGCAGGTTCTTCCATTGGCGTTTCTAAAACTATGTGCTGTTTGTTCTCTGGTTTGATACGGCTAAATCCTAATTTCTTCGCTAATTGTTTGAGTTCCATCACCCGCAAGAGTTGATTGGCGGATACTGGTAAAGTACCATAGCGATCGCTCCACTCAGCTGCAATCTGCGTTAGCTCTTCTTTCGACTTCGCCGCCGCTACCGCACGATATGCGCTCATCTTTTGGTCAATGTCTGGAATATAATCGGCGGGGATAAAGGCGGTGAGGTTGAGGTCAATTTGGGTATCGTCAACTTTGGGAATTTCTTGACCGCGAATTTCTCTAATTGACTCCTCTAACATTTCCATGTACAAATCAAAACCAATGGCTTCCATTTGACCAGATTGTTCTGCACCTAGCAAGTTACCCACACCCCTGATTTCCATGTCGCGCATCGCTAATTGATAGCCGGAACCCAGTTGCGTAAATTCTTGAATCGCTCGTAATCTCTGCCTTGCCGCATCCGATAACGCCCGTTGTTTAGGATAAAATAACCATGCGTGGGCTTGAATCCCCGCACGTCCTACCCTTCCCCGTAACTGGTAAAGTTGCGATAATCCGAAGCGGTGCGCATCTTCAATTAAGATGGTGTTGACACGAGGAATATCTAACCCCGATTCAATAATTGTCGTACACACTAAAATATCTGCGTCACCATTGCTAAAGGTGAGCATGGTTGATTCTAACTCGCTCTCGTCCATTTGTCCGTGGGCGATCGCAAATCTTGCACCCGGAACCATCTCCCGCAATGCGGTTGTTGTTTCCTCAATTCCCTCCACACGGGGAACTACATAAAATACTTGTCCGCCTCGATCTAGTTCTTGACGAATTGCACTGCGTATGGTTTCCGGTTGTTTGGGTGCAAGATGGGTTTTAATTGGTCTTCTGGTTGGGGGTGGTGTGGTAATCAAACTCATTTCCCTGATCCCCGACAAGGACATATACAGGGTGCGGGGAATGGGTGTGGCGGAGAGAGTCAGGACATCGAGTTGGGTTTTCAAGGTTTTGATTTTTTCCTTCTGGTTCACCCCAAACCGTTGTTCCTCATCTATTACCAATAATCCTAAATCTTTGAAGTTCACACCTTTACCTAAAAGTTGGTGTGTCCCTACCACGACATCTAACTCACCCGTCGCTAATCGTTTTTGAATATCTCGCCGTTCCTCGGCTGTGCGGAAACGATTAAGTAACCCAATATTTACAGGATAGGGTGCAAAACGTTCTTTGAGGGTGTGGTAATGTTGCTGGGTAAGGATGGTTGTTGGTGCTAACAGTGCAACTTGTTTACCAGCAGTTACCGCCTTGAAAATGGCACGTATTGCTACTTCTGTCTTCCCGAAACCCACATCACCACATACTAACCGATCCATTGGGCGATCGCTTTCCATATCCCTTTTCACATCTTGCACAGCTTTTAGCTGGTCGGTTGTGGGTTGGTAAGGGAAGGAGTCTTCCATTTCCTCTTGCCAAGGCATATCTTGGGGATAAGCGAAACCTTCTTGTTTTGCTCGCGCGGCGTATAATTTCAGCAAGTCCACCGCCAATTTCTTAATCGCCTTGCGGACGCGGTTCTTAGTATTATCCCAAGCTTTCCCCGTCATCTTGTGCAGTTCCGGCGCTTTATCTCCCGTACTGCGGAACCGAGATAAAGCACCTACTTGGTCAGCCGCTACCCTTAACAGACCGTCAGCATACTGCACGACAATATAATCGCGGGTTTCATCGTTAATTGTCAGACTTTCCAGCTTGACAAATTTCCCAATCCCATGACTCCTGTGAACAACATAATCCCCCGGACGTAGCTTATTCGGGTCAACTTGCTTAGAAGCCGCCTTGCGCCGTTTACGGATATAGCTTGGTGTAGCTAGGGAATGTTGACCGTAAAATTCCCGGTCTGTGATGACTACTATGCGGTAGGTAGGCAGAATAAAACCTTCCAATTCCGCCAAACCAGAATATTTGATGGCTACAGGTGTATGGTTGATTACTAGCTTATCAATTGCTTGATAATCGCGGGGATTGGGGATAAATTGCGCTGGACAATCGTGTTCTTGTAGTAGGGAAACAGAACGGGAAGGTTGCGCCGAGAGTAACCAAATTGAGAAATTGCGATCGCGCTCTTGCCTTAATGTATCCGCTAACTTAGCAAATTGATGTGGTGTGACTGGTACAGACCGACTAGCTAAATTAATCCCGCTATTTTCCTCAGCTAGTTCTGATAAATATATAGTTTTAAATTTAGTCAGATCAGCCAAACACTCATCAAAAGACCGATGAATTTTTGGTAATTGTACAGCACCTAGATCCGCTTCCCCAGTTCCTAGTGACCATTGTTCCTCAGCATTTTCCACCCAGCGATCGCTATGAGCATGACACTGTTCTGGCTCATCAATTGCAATTAAAGTATTCTCAGGCAAATAATCTAACACTGATGCAGGTTGCCCAAAAGCCAAACCCAAAAAGCGCCGAGTCCCTTCTATAACTGCTGAGTCCTCCGCAAAAGAGTCAGAATTTAACTCAGAACTTAGCGATCGGAACTCAGCACTATCCTTGAGCGCAGTTGTAATAATAGGTGCAAAGCTTGTAGGCGTAAGCACGATTTGAGGTACTTTGTCAAGTGCGGAACGTTGAGTAGTTGGGTCAAATTCCCGTATTTGCTCAATCTCATCACCGAACCATTCCAACCGTACTGGCAATTCTGACGACACAGGGAAAACATCAACAATATCCCCGCGACGACTCCATTGTCCCTCAGTTTCCACCAAGGGAACCCTTTCGTATCCTAAAGTAGTAATTTTTTCACTGAAGGTATCTAAATCAAATTCCATTCCCCGTTTGAGGGTAAGGCAAAAAGGCGTAAACGCATCTGGTGGTGGTAAATGAGGTTGTAATGCGCCAACAGTAGCCACAACAGCAATTTTACTCTGTGGACTATTGACTATTGACTGTGGACTATTGACTATTGACTGTTTACCCTGAGCGAAGTCGTTCTCTACGTTCGCGGAGCGTGTCGTAGACAGAGGCTGCGCCAACGCGCTAGAGTCTCCGAAGGAGAAGGGTTGACTCTTAAGCAAATCCGCCAACACCTGCATCTGACCCCAAGTCATTTCCGTTTCCGGGTCAAAAGGTTCGTAAGGAGAGGCTTCTGATGTGGGATAAAAATGTACTGTTTGCCATCCCATCGCCTCCAACTGTGCGTAGGCGCGTCCAGCTTCTTCTAAGGTGGCACAGACAACAAATAAATTACTGCCACTATTCTGTGCTAATGCCGATGATACCAAGCCTTTAGGTAGACGGGGTATGCCGTTGAGGCGTAAATCCTGTTGGCGATTGAGCTTAGAAAGTAACTCAGTGGTGAGTGGCGATCGCGCTAAGGCACGCACAATAGAAGAAAATGACATAAGTTGGAAGTCGTTGCAGAACAGAAATCGAGAGGTAGCTTATAACAACTATTTTAAAAGTCTTAACACTGCTCTTAATAATCTGTGAAACAATAATACTGAACAAGTTCAGGAATCTATAAAAAACATCAACCCCTAGTCTCTAGCTTCTAAGCGTTAAAGCTACTACCCTATGTACTATGTGAGAGTCCCTCTAAATACTGGATACTAAGGATTGAGCGAAGTTCGCTCTATATAGCGGCAATTCATAATCATGTCCTCCATCACTGTTGAAATTTTAATCATTTTCGTACTAATTATTGCCAACGGTATTTTTTCTATGTCCGAGATGGCAATTGTCTCGGCGCGGAAGGTAAGGTTACAGCAACTCGCTAATCAAGGAGATGCTAAGGCAAAAGCAGCACTAAAACTGGCAGAGTCTCCCAATAATTTCCTATCTACGGTGCAAATAGGTATTTCCCTCATTGGTATCCTGACTGGTGCTTTTGGCGGCGCGACAATTGCTAGCAGACTAGCAGTGTACGTGAAATTAATACCTTTTTTAGCACCTTATAGTGAACCAGTTTCTTTCGGGATCATAGTTTTGATCATCACTTATCTATCCTTGATTGTTGGTGAACTAGTGCCGAAGCGTCTGGCATTAAACAATCCTGAACGCATTGCGTCTGTTGTGGCTATCCCAATGCGTGCATTGGCTGTTTTAGCTTCCCCGGCTGTACATTTGTTGAGTGCTTCTACTGACTTGGTATTGCGAATTTTAGGCATTACACCTTCTGATGAACCACAAGTTACAGAAGAAGAAATTAAAATCCTGATCGAGCAAGGTACAGAGGCCGGAACCTTTGAGGAAGCCGAACAGGACATGGTAGAGCGAGTGTTTCGTTTAGGCGATCGCCCAGTCAGTTCCTTCATGACACCCCGTCCTGATATCGTCTGGCTAGATTTAGAAGACACCACCGAAGAAAATCGCCAAAAGATGACCGAAAATGGTTATTCCCGTTATCCGGTGTGTCAGGGAGGACTAGACAATGTACTGGGAATTATTCCCGTTACCGATTTACTCGCCCGTAGTTTTCGCGGAGATGCCTTAGATTTAACAGTAGGATTGCGTCAGCCTGTATTTGTTCCCGAAAGCACCCGTGGCTTAAAAGTCTTGGAACTATTTAAGCAGACTATTACTCACATGGCCTTAGTTGTAGATGAATACGGCGTAATTCAAGGATTAGTTACCCTTAACGACATCATGAGCGAAATCGTTGGCGACGTTCCTTCAGCCGATGACGAAGAAGATCCCCAAGCTGTGCAAAGAGAAGATGGTTCCTGGCTACTCGATGGCATGTTAGCCGTGGAAGATTTTTTTGAAATGTTTGGTTTAGAAGAATGGGAATTTGAAGAACGGGGTAGCTATCAAACCCTTGGTGGCTTTGTGATTACCCATCTGGGACGCATTCCCGCAGCCACAGATCACTTTGAGTGGCAAAATATGCGCATTGAAGTAATGGACATGGATGGGAACCGCGTTGATAAAGTGCTGGTAGTGCCAAAGGCGAATAAAGTGGCAGATACCAAAGAAACTGAGTAGAATGCAGCAGACAGGAGGCAGGATAAGAATAACAACTGTCAACTGTCAACTCCCCATTCCTAAGTTCTTTATCTATCTTAGATGCCAGACGAAATTTTGCCGTAACCTGATAATGAGGTTAATTGCAATCATTAAAGAACAGAATAGATAAAGGCAGGTTGCATTCATGGCATATTCCTGGTTTAAAGCATTTCATATTATTGGCATTGTGGTTTGGTTTGCTGGCTTGTTCTACTTGGTAAGGTTGTTCATCTATCATGTGGAAGCTAACCAGGAACCAGAACCAGCACGGACGATACTGAAAAATCAGTATCAAATTATGGAAAAACGCCTCTACAATATCATTACCACACCAGGAATGTTGGTAACTGTAGCAATGGCGATCGGTTTAGTGAGTACAGAACCAGAGGTTTTAAAACAAGGTTGGTTACACTTTAAGCTGTTGTGCGTTGCTTTATTGATTGGTTATCACCACTACTGTAGTCGGTTAATGAAGAAGTTAGCCGCCGATGAATGTCGCTGGACTAGTCAGCAGTTACGAGCGCTCAACGAAGCACCAACAGTTATGCTAGTAGTTATCGTGATGCTGGCTGTGTTTAAAAATAATCTGCCGACGGATCTCACTGCTTGGCTAATTTTTGCCCTAGTAATATTTATGGCAGCCACCATCCAACTTTACGCCAGAAAACGCAGGTTGGATAAAGAAAAACTCACAGCCCAAATCGGACAAATCCAAGAACAAAGCTAGGTAAGTAAATGGACATAATTATTTAGAACACGCATTTCGACTACGCTCAATGCCCGATAAGCTGACTAGACGAGGGTTGAGCGGAGTCGAAACCCGATCATCTCAAGTTAGGTTTAACTTAGTCTTTCTACTTAACACTAATTTACTGCGCTTAATAAGTAAATTTAGCACAAATTAATGTTACCAATCTTTTGGGGTGGGCATCCTGCCCGCCCTAATGTACTTTACTTTGGTGTATAAAAAAATGAGTGAAACATAAAAACCTTCACTCATTACATCAAAATGGTTTGTATAGGTAACAAAACATCTTCAAACTTGTTACCTATACCCTTTCACCTGTTCCCTACTACCTACTCCCCAGTAATAGACAACTCCTCAACCCAAATTCGAGGAGCCACACCACCTGGAGTTAAAGACACCTCTTTTTCTACATAAATAATTGATTTCAAAAGTTCCAAGAAATCACCAGCAACAGTTGCTGATTCAATACTTATTTTCTCACCTTTATTAATCAACCAACCATCAAAGGGTAGAGAAAAAGAGCCTTGCAAAGCTCTCACACCAGCATGTAGAGCGTGTAAATCATCAATTAAAACCACATTCTCTGCTGTTTCTAAACTAAGTGCTTGCGCAGAATCTCCAGATGCAAATACATGGTAAAAGTTAGGACTAACACTAACTTTCGCCCCCATACTAGCATTACCTGTAGGTTGAGCATTCAACCTTTTTGCAGTTCCAGCGCTGTGAAGAAAGGCTTTTAAAATACCGCTTTCTATCAACGCAACCTTACGAGTGGGCGTACCTTCACCATCGAAAGTTTCTGCACCTATATTAGCTGGATGCAAAGCATCATCATAAACTGACAATAAAGGCGAAGCAATTTGTTTACCTATATCATCGGGAGTTGATAGACTTTGTTTATCAAGGATATTTTGAGCGTTAAATAAATTAGAAAACGCTCCTAGAAGACTCAAGAAAGCTTCAGGAGAAAAGACAACCTGATACTTACCAGTTTTAATTTTATCGTAATTTAGATGACTGATTGTTTTCTCAGCAGTTTCTTGGATACATCCATTGATGTCCAAATTGTCTAAACTACGATTAATTCTAAAAGCCCCTGCACTGCGTGGCTTTTTCCCTTCCTCATCAGTTTTGCTATAAAGATAAACTGATGCTAAAGAAACAGATTCAGTTCTCAAAGCGCCTGCACTATTGAGATAAAACCTATCAATATCTCTTTGTGCCAAACCATTATAAGGCACACTTTGGATAGCTGGATGAGCAGCCAACAATTCTTTTTCTGCTAGCAACAGCTTGTCTATAAGTTCTGAAACTGGAGCTTGGGGAGCTTTTTCATTTAACGTATTGTCAATAGGTACAGTAGCTTCTGGACTAAAATCTGGCGCATTTTCTTTAACACCAAAAAAACTAGCTTCGTAAGCAGTTTTTAAAGCCAATTCTAATCCTTTAGGATCTACATCTGTAGTGCTAGTAATGCCTATTGTATTATCTTCATTCCAAACACGTACAGTTACCCCAGAACGATTTGAGGCTTTAACCTGTTTCGGTTCACCTTGGTCAACTTGTACACTAGTTTCATCTACAGTTGAGCCATAAATATCAAACTTTTGAATGCCCAGCTTTTGAGCATTGTCTTGGGCGTAAGATGCAATTTCTTGAATATTTGGCATAGTCAGACAAATTTGGATTTTAGAGTTTAGATTTTAGAAGATGTTTGAAAAGTCGTGATTGATGTATCAAATATTTTTTCACCCCTCCCTAACCCTCCCCTTATAAAGGGGAGGAAACTAAATTTTTCTTGTTTCCCCCCTTTACAAGGGGGGACTAAGGGGGGTAAAAAACAATTAATTGCTTTTCAAACAATCTCTTAGATTTGAGTAAAGTAGATTAAATTTTGGATTTGCGGATATTATGGATTACGTTTTTCCTCGTAAGTTTTTTATTGATGCAACCTTTTAAACTGCTGCTCATTCACAATCCAAAATCCAAAATTTAAAATCTAAAATTCTTAGCGTCCACCTACTGTAATGGAATCGACTTTGATGTGGGGTTGTCCTACGGTTGTGTAGATGCTGCCACTAACAGAACCACAGAAACCAGGTGCGAGTTCCAAATCTTGGGAACACATGGAAATCTTATTCATAATTTCCTTAGCTTCGCCGATGAGGGTAGCACCTTTTAATGGTTTGGTGATTTTGCCATTTTCAATTAAATAGGCTTCATCAACACTAAAGTTAAATTGACCAGTAGCGCCAACACTACCACCACCCATCTTTTTACAGTAAATACCTTTATCCACAGAGGCGAATAAATCTTCAATCTTATAATCGCCAGTAGCAATGTAAGTATTACGCATCCGGCTGGCAGCAGCAAAAGTATAATTTTGACGGCGGCCACTACCTGTTCTGGGGTGTCCAGTACGCCAAGAACCAGTTCTGTCTGCTAAGAAGTTTTTCAAAACACCTTTTTCAATTAGCAGGGTTCTTTGGGCTGGCATACCCTCATCATCCATGTCAATTGTGCCGAAGGCATTATCGGCTCGTCCTTCATCCCAAGCTGTTAAGCTTTCGTGGGCGATTTTTTCACCTTTCTTGTCAGCGAAGGGTGTGGTGTTGCGTTCGATTTGGGTTGTTTCTAATAAATGTCCGCAGGCTTCGTGGAAAATAACTCCGCCGAAGTGATTCGCCATGATGACGGGGTATGTACCCGATTCTACATAATCTGCATAAAGCATTTTACCCGCAGATTCGGCAATTTGCTCGGAAGCTTGTTGATAATCCCAAGTTCTGAGGAAGTTAGCATCGCTAGTATTCCCAGCACGTTCACCAATTGAGGCACGATGAGCGACATCAGCACACAGTAGGTTAAATCCCACCGATTGAGTCAGGCGGATATCACGGGCAAATGTGCCATCACTAGCGGCAACTAATACTTCCTGCCAATCGCGGAAATATGTAGCCCGGCGTGATTGTATATGGCTGGCTTTTTGCTTGAGGTATGCTGTCCCATCTAGAAGGATTTCTCCCATTTCCCGGATAGAACTACACAGGGGTAGCCAGCTATCTTTGCCGCGTTTGCTGGCGTAGTCTCTGAGTAATTCTAGGTTAATTTCTGGGATGAAAGCGTTAGGGGCTGGTAATTGTAAGCCCAGGATAGATAAACCTTTTTCTAAAGCTGCTTTTAAGCCAGAGAATGATAAGTCGTTTGTGCTGACGTAGCAGTCGGCTTTGCCACGAAATACTCTGACTCCTGCACCTGTGGCTAGGCTTGGGGAAATACTGGTAATTGTATCGTCTTCTGCCAAACTACTAATATAGTTGCGGCGTTCTAGAAAAAATTCCACAAAGTCCGCACCTGCTGCCCGTCCTAAACCCAAAAGGGTAGCTAAGGGCGCTTCCCATGTTTCATCGAATCGTTCTGGGGTTGAGAAATATTGCAGGTTAGGAAGTTGGTTTGAGAGAAGTAGGGTACTTGTAAGCATGAATAGCCTCGTCTGCTGGCGTTATCAGAGATTTGACTGAAAAAATCCTGGTGTCATCAGTCTAACAAATCGGTGAAAGCTACAGATGGCAGATAGGCGGTGGAGGTTTCCCTACTTTTTATGTTTTGATAAGTTTGTAGTAAGCACTTTAGTCCTTCTACATTAAGGGCTAAATTAAATCTAACTTGAGATCGCCGGGTTTCGACTGCGCTCAACCCTCTTCTAATAAGGTTAGCGAGCATTGAGCGTTCGCGTAGCGTCTCGTAGAGAAGTCGAAATGCGTCTTCTAAATAATCGTGTCCACCTATTTACTACTAACAATTGATGGTAAATGTTATGCAAACAGCAACTCAAAAGCGTACTTACACTCCTGAAGAATATTTAGAAATGGAGGAAAAGGCTGAGTTTAGAAGCGAGTACCGTGATGGAGAAATTATTCCGATGACTGGTGGCACTACTAATCATAATCAAATAGCTCTTAATTTTGCCTTTGCTTTAAAAGCAGCTTTGCGGGGTCAAGATTACAAGATTTACATTGCTGATGTGCGTTTATGGATACCTTGCTATCGGCAGTATACCTATCCTGATGTGATGTTAATTCAAGGTCAGCCAGTTTATATGGAAGCAAGCACTACTACGGTGATGAATCCATCATTAATTGTAGAGGTTTTATCTAACTCTACAAAAAATTATGACCAAGGAGATAAGTTTCTTTACTATCGCTCAATTGCAGAATTTCAAGAATACATTTTAATTGATCAGTATGAATATCGTGTGATGCAATATGTGAAGACAGATACAGATAAGTGGTTATTTAATGAATTGAAAGGCGAGTCTGCAAATTTATCGCTTCAGACTGTTAGTTTGCAAGTTTCACTACTTGAGCTTTATGAACAAGTAGATTTTACTGAAAGTTATGGTGATGAATAGTATTCATTGAAATTTAAGTTAAGGAATATCTAAATAAGCTAGTGATACAATAATTTTTTCAATTACTTATTGCTTATAATGTTGACTATGTTCTAAATTTTTAAGAAAAATAGGGAATACACTTAACTATTAAAAGTAGTGTTTTTTGCCTAGTTTGACATAACTTAAATTATTTAAGATATTCGTTAGACAAATTACACACTTTTGATAAAATCTAGCCTTTTTGTTATTTTAATCAAAGCAATTTGATTGGTGATTAAACTGTCACTTTTTTTTGGGTTTCTTTTTTGCCGTATTTGCGTTTTAATGCACCCAAGCCTACAGTACCTACACCAAGACCAAGCATAGTGATTGGTTCGGGGACAGGTGTGCTAGAGTTGACAAAGCTATCACTACCACCTGGAAAGGCGGGTACGTGGATACCAGCTAACAATGTACGATTAGTAATGGCATTGATAACAGCTTGGTAGTTACCCTGAGCAGTAAAACTAACCCCTAATATTTCACTTGTTTGTACTGAGTTAGCGTTATTGTTTCCTGGGATTCTAGTCGCAGAGAAAGCTGTACTAACCCAATTTGCAATATTACCACTTTGTGGCAAATTAGGATTATTGTCTAATTGAAAGTTCACAATACCAACGTTGCCAACATTGATTTGGAAGTTAGATAGTAAAGTAGACGCTGCTGAACCACCAAAAGCTACCTGATCAATACGCGCATTATTAGGAACACTGTTATTAAACGCAAATCTAACTGCGTTGTTACCTAGATCCTCTACATCCAAACTAAAGTTACCAACAAAAGAATCTCCAACTGTAGTAGGAGGATTAGTTGTAATGTTCTCGAAACCAAAGGTAGTACTAATAGCAGCCGCAGGGTTTATAGAACTTGCAGCCAGGGCAATTCCTGATGCGGCTAACAAACTAGAAAAAACAGACGTAATCTTCATAGTTAATCAAAAACTGAATAAACAGTGTGTAGTAAACATACAGTATTATTGCCAGTAAATCAATTGATATAGATACCAACTTCATCAAATATTCATCAAATAAAAATATTTAATTTTTTGAATATTTAATGATTCTTTATCAAGATATTCATTTAAGTGAGGTAGGTAATCAATGTTTTAAAACGCAGAGGAATATTGAGGGAAGCGTAGAGAAACGCAGAGGCTACCCAATTCTATTAACAATATTATTTAGTACCTCAGCAGATTACTAACGCTATATATATTTTCCTATTCAAGTTTTAAGGTAAATTGCTCACACTGACATAGATGTTTTTCAGTTGAGTAATTTGTAGAATCAAGAAATAACTATGAACCACCTTCTTAACTGTTACTAACTACACCCAATATATTTAATGGCAAAATCTTCAAATAATCTAAAGCTTGCTCTATCACAGAAGCATCTGTTTTCCCAATTCTTACCACCATCAATACGCCATCTGTGTAGGGTGATATTATACTAACATCAGATAAACCAAAGAAATGGGGAGCATCGTAAATCACTAAATCATAACTGTTTTGAAAATCTACCATCAATTGCCTCATTTTTTCAGAAGCAAGTAGTTTTATTGGATCTTCTGGTGCTGGGCCAGCAGTAATCAAAGACAACTGCTCCATTGTTGGTAGTTTGTGAATAACTTCACTTACTGGTAAATTTGTCGATAATAAACTACTCAAACCCCATAAATTCTTTAAATTCGCTAGGTTATGAATCATGGGTTGGCGGAGGTTAGCATCTACAAGCAATACTCGCAGTCCCATTGCTGTGGCTGTTTGCGCTAGATAAAAAGCAACAATAGATTTTCCATCACCAGCCATGACTGAACTGATGACTAAAGAACGTATTTGAGACTTGTGTTTAATTTGTTGAATGTTTGTATAGAGAAATCTTAATGAGTCTAAAAATTCTGGTGAATAACTACTATATTCTTGAGTAATTGTTACTTCGGATACTTCATCTGTATCTTGACTACTTGCTAACAAAGAACTAAAGGCTTTCAACTGAGGGAATTTTGACTTGGAAGTTCGAGCTTGTAAGGATTTAACTTCATTGTCAAAAGGAACATTCCCCAGCAAAGGAAAGTTAATATTTTTCTTGAGTTTGAGTATGCTATTGTAACTATTAGATACTTTTTCGAGTAATATAGCTACCCCAACACCAGCACCTAAACTCACAAATAAACCTATAATCAAGTTACGTAGTCTATTAGCACCATTGACTAACTTAGGTTCAGAAGGTGGTTGGATTAATTGCCAACCTAACTCATTTTGAGATATTTGAATTTGTAAGGTTTCGCGGTTTGATAAGAAACGATTCAGGCTGTCGTTAGCAAACTGTAACCTGCGCTGTATTTCTGTATATTGTCGGGATAAAATTGGTACTTGCTTGCGTTGCTGTTGAAGTCGCTGTAATAATTTAGCAGTTTCTCGGCTTTGTATTTCTAAAGATTGAAGTTGAGTTTTTAATTCTGCCTCTTTTACATTTAAAATACGCTTTTCTTCTTGTTGCAATACAGGTAGCAGGCTATCTCGTTTCTCTTTTAAAGTTTGTAGTCTAGGGTTGTCCGTTTGTAATAGTGTTGACTCTGTAGCGATTTGCGTATCTAATTGAGTTAGCTGACCTAAAAGCTGCTGATATAAAGCCGCACCATTAAGTACAGTTTTTCTTCCCTTGTCTGTTTGAAGCTCATCTAATTGATTACGAACTTGTGTTATCTGTAAATTAGTACTTTGCTGTGTACCAGCTAAGGAAGCTGCTTGAGTATCAAGATTTTCTCCCCGATTGTCGGGATTGTTAAAATCATACCTTTGACGGAAAGATTGCAGTTCTTGTTGGATTTGATCAACCCGTTTTTGAATAGATGGTAACTGATCTTCAATAAATTTAATCCCTTGACGTAACTTAGTTTGTCGTCTTTTTTGACTATAGTCTAAATAATCTTTTGCAAGTAGTTCTAATACGGTTTTAACTTGATTGGGATCACTGGACTTATAACTAGTCTCTATAATTTTAGTTTCTCCCACTCTTTTGATAGTTAAAGACTCTACTAGAGATGGATAACTAACATCTGGAAAAGATTTTCTCAATTCTTGCAGAGTATTTCTCATCAGTTGAGGACTTTTGAGAACTAGAATTTGGCTATCATAATCTAGTTTTGAATCATTAGTATTAGTATCTTTAACAACGTTTACCGCCTCGCTATCATCACTCACTGGTTCCACTAACACGAAAAAGCTGCTTTCATATTCTATCGGCTGTTTACGGAATATTACGTTTACAGCCACAATAGTCATCACGACTATAGATACTCCTGCTATGACACGCGATCGCCTTTTGATGACATTTAGCCAATCCCGTATACTAAACTTTTCCTCTTCTTCTTCACGCCAGGGAACTGGGACAGGTTGTGGTTGAGGCAATAAAGACTTAGATGTACCGTTTTGTTCAGTGTGCAAAGTATGATTATTATGATTATATTTACTCATTGTATAAATTTAAAGATTATTTAAAAAATTATATTTACTATGAATTATGAAAAATATCCATATCACTTTTTGTTAGATGTTCTCAAAAGAAGCCAGCATCAACAATAGATAAGAATAAGCTTTGATTTCTGAAACAATCCACGTAGATAGGAAACGGGGAACAGGAAAAAAGGCTTTCTATAATATATTGAGTTTTTACAGCTACGAAACCTTACGGATATATAGATGGAATGTGAGATATGTGGTGCTATATTATACTCTTTTAAGTAGAATATTTACTAAGTAGTTAGTTACCTCAAATTTTATTTATTGATAACCTGTTGAGTATATTAACTTATGACTTCTTTGAATTAGCAAGTTAACTGCTGACATTCAACTGGTAACATACTAACGCATCAGTAATTATTCGATTTACCAAGTAAAATATATTATACAAGTTATCAAAATTAAAATAAAGTTATATTAAAAAATATAACTAAAATGAAAATATTCTTTTTTCTTAATTTATCCTGAATATATCAGGATTTGTACAACTTATACTTAGATTATAAATGTGGAAGCATTTTTGTATTGTGAAGATTTAGTCAGTTATTGTTACTGCTTTTATAAATGTCACGTAAGTATATATCAATTGACTTTACAGAGTAAGTCTATATAGCGTTCTTTGTTAAGAGGCACTACAGTATAGAAGTCAAAATTTACAGAATAGAGTGCTTGGGAAAAGACTTGTAACCATATTAAGATTTATGTAAGTTTGCTATGCGCTAAAGCTTTAGCCTTAGTAAAAGCGAAGGTGAGTAAAATACTTTTGCTTTACTACTAATTTGCTTTATCCAGAAATAGCCTAGATAGTCTAGGTTAAAAATAAGTTAAAGGTTACTAAATTAGTTTGATTTAGATGTCCTTACACTCATATAGTAACGAGTTCTTATTTATATTGTACAAATTTTAATTATAAATAATTTATAAAATATGTTTTTTATGAAGAAGTATAGAAAGAATCCTTTATTAAAATGAATTTTTTGTAAAGAGTACAATGATTCTTTAAATCATGGTATTGTATATTTCGTGATTACACTTAGTCAATACAAGGTATTTAAAACTATGAGATGAA
The DNA here is from genome assembly GCF_019976755.1 of Nostoc sp. MS1. Classification (NCBI taxonomy): domain Bacteria; kingdom Bacillati; phylum Cyanobacteriota; class Cyanophyceae; order Nostocales; family Nostocaceae; genus Nostoc; species Nostoc sp. MS1. The sequence continues at coordinate 1,928,133 of NZ_AP023441.1, read as the reverse complement.
AGTTACTAAATAAAGAGCAAAAATGGGTCATTTATCATAAAGGCTTCTGTAGAAATGCTCAGAAATCTTGCAACTCAAGTAATCAATATTCAATGACTAGGAAAATATAAATATTAGAGCTAATGAGTATTTAGGATTTATATGCTTTGCTATTTTGTGTTCCCGTATTAAAAAAGCATTAAATTTAGACTATTTGCTTAGTAAACAATACCTAGTAAACTTGAATTATTTTGAGGTTTATAGACATTCTGTAGTGATGTCTGATAAATTCTTGTTACGCTTTAAAACATGAAAGTAATTTAGACTTAGACTGCTTGTATGAATTAGATTAAGCCTACTAAAACTATAGGCGCACCCTATATCTAAGTTGCATTCATACTATCTGAATAGTCTAGGTTTTATCCTATGAATAATTGTCTATTCAATATATTCATACAAGAAGTCTAGAGGTGAATTTTGGCGACATTTTCAGAACAGTAAAATTAATGGCTTGAGCAGTTCGGTAGTGTCAAAATCAAAATTTCTCGTTTCTCAATTAGGACACAGCCGATGAGACTTAATGAATGGATTAATAAAAAATTTGTACAATCCATTTCTAATCAGATAGAAAATAAAGATGAAGCCCTTTTGGAAACTCAAAAGGCAATTAAATTATCGGTAATCACTCAGTTTTTTCCTCCAGATTACGCTCCTACCGGGCAGTTGATTGAAGAACTGGTAAAACAGTTAGGTCTACAGGAAGTAAATGTAGAAGTATTTACTAGCCAACCTGGTTATGCGTTTCAATCTCAGAACGCTCCGGCTGTGGAATGGATAGATAGAGTTAGAGTACAGCGATCACGTACCGCGCAACTTTGGTCAGGGCGGATTCGAGGTAAAGCTGTCAATGGAGTATTATACACCTTACGTGCTTTTTTGTATCTCTTAAGAGCTTGGCGACGTAGCAATATACTTTTAGTTACTACTGCTCCACCATTTTTACCAATTATAGGATATTTAGCTTATTTGTTATTCAAACTACCTTACGTTTGCATACTTTATGATCTATATCCAGATATTGCGATCGCTCTGGGGGTAGTTTCTAAGCGGAGTTGGCTGGCGAGTTTGTGGCACACAGTTAACAAACAAATTTGGCTCAAAGCAAGTGGAATTGTGGTACTCAGTCCGGCAATGAAGGAAAAAATAGTATCTCATTGTCCACAAGTCGCTGGTAAAGTAGCTGTAATTCATAGTTGGGCTAATCCAGATGCGATCGTGCCAATTCCCAAGGAAGAGAACTGGTTTGCTCATGAGTATGGTTTAGTTAATAAATTTACTGTACTCTATTCAGGAAATATGGGTCGTTGTCATGACATAGATACTATGTTAGAAGCGGCAAAACAATTGCAAGATGAACCCATTCAGTTTGTCTGTATTGGTGGTGGTGCTAAAAGGGAAGAATTGATTAAGGAAGTAAATGAGTTAGGTTTGAAGAATTTTACTTTTCTTCCCTATCAGGATAAGCAAGTCTTACCCTATTCCTTAACAGCCTGTGATTTATCACTAGTAAGTGTGGACTCAATCACAGAAGGTTTAGTTGTACCCAGCAAATTTTACTCAGCCTTAGCATCTGGGAGACCACTTGCGGTTATTTGTTCCAAATCTTCATATTTAAGAGAAATGGTCGCTAAAGGTAATTGCGGTGGCACATTTGAGAATGGGGACGGTGAAGGTTTAGCACAATTTATTCGTTTCCTCAGTCGTGATCCCCAAGTAGGTCAACGCATGGGTGATGCTGGCCGTCAATATTTGCGATCGCACTTCACACCCAAAGTTATAGCTCAACAATACTTACGTGTTTTGCAACGTGCAGTATCGACTAATGAAACTATGACTGTATCTCAGAGCAATGTGAAGTAAGCTTATTGTCGTTATAAAGGTTTGGTAATTTACCAAAAACATTAGATAAATAAGGTCACAAATATTCGACTACATGGTATATAAATATCATGAGTTATATACAAGGTGAATAGCCTGATTAGAAAGTAATTAGTCGCAAGATAAATAAATTTTTTATCTAACAACAAATTGCTTTACAAAATTCTCAAAGTTGTACAATACAGCACTTCCGGCAGCTATGAGGTACATCCTCAAACCTGAAAACTATTTCTGGAGAGGGTTAAGAGAAAAACTGTATTGCATAATAGCGGTAAGTGCTGTATCTGAGCAACATCATAATTGTAACTAAATATTTTGCCAGTGTTTTTAGGAGTTGGGCTTTGATGGTCGTATTGATCTCAGTCCCTCCAACAATCCTTCCTGACTCATGGTTTTATGTATACAGGGGGTAAAATTGCAGAGAAGGTGTGATCGAAATCGGAAACGTTCTAAAAGAAGGGCTATCTACTGTCCAATTCATGGCTGCCATCTCGATAGCGTCAGTCAGAAATATAAAATATATGCTGACCAAGCAGGTCAACTACAACAAAGAGGTATTAGTCGGCGTAATGCTTTAATGTTGGTAGCCAATCAAACGGCAATTCCTTTGGAGGGGGAATGGTTAGAGGCTTTTTGGTGTGAACAGTGTCAGCAAACAAAATGGTACTACGTGCGTAAGTCAGGCGATGGGCTACGCCCCACTGGAAGTGATCGCACCTATGACATATCCATAGCACCGCCAGAATTATGGCAACAAGTGACGGGAGTGATTGATGCTCAAGGAAACCCATCAGTTGGTGAGTTTACCAAAAGAAGTGCTAGGGATGTCAGTTATCAAGGTTTGGCTGGGTTTCAATTTGTAACTTAAATCTTTTAAAAATTTTTATAGTATTCATCTTCAATCAATAACTAACTATGAGTAGTACTAAAATTGTTTCCAAACAAGAGTTGGTGATTGAAGCTGGGCGCACCGAACAGCAGTATTGGAAAGATATATGGCGCTATAGAGAACTATTTTATTTTCTGGCTTGGCGTGATATTTTGGTCAGGTATAAACAAACTGCGATCGGCATTGCTTGGGCTTTGATTCGTCCATTTTTGACGATGGTAGTATTTACAGTTGTGTTTGGCAATCTAGCAAAATTACCATCTCAGGGTGCGCCTTATCCAATTTTAGTATTCTCTGCAATGTTGCCTTGGCAGTTCTTCGCCAATTCCCTTTCAGAATGCAGCAATAGTTTAATAGGTAACGCTAACTTAATCTCGAAAGTTTACTTTCCCCGTTTGATAGTACCGACGAGTGCAGTAGTAGTTAGCTTCGTAGATTTCATGATTTCGGGGATAATTTTACTAGGATTAATGGCTTGGTATAACTTTGTTCCTACTTGGCGCATTGTGACATTACCATTTTTTATCGCTATTGCCTTTGCTGCTTCAATGGGCGCAGGATTATGGCTGGCTTCTTTGAATGTTAAATACCGCGACTTTCGTTATATTGTCCCGTTTATCGTCCAGTTTGGTTTATATATATCACCAGTAGGATTTAGTAGTACCATAGTCCCGCAGAAGTGGCGATTTCTATACTCATTAAACCCAATTGTTGGCGTAATTGATGGTTTTCGTTGGGCAATTTTAGGAGGAGAATCAAGCTTATACTTGCCAGGTTTTGTATTATCTTTAGGATTAGTATTTGTGTTATTGATTAGTGGAGTTTGGTACTTCCGCAAAACAGAAAGAACATTTGCAGATATAATTTAGTAGCAAACATCTCAAATCATCAGTCATTACCTAAAATAGAGTAGATCATTCTGGCAATGAGACTGTCATGTACCAAACTGACCCACCACGTCCCCCCAGCGAAGTCTTACCGACAATGTATGATTTGCCCAGTGAAGATCCTCAAGATTTAGACACACCTGAGCAAAATCATCCGCGTCCAGCGTGGGAAACAATGCCCACCATGTATGATCTGCCCAGCGAAGATCCAGAGGAGCCTGGTTTGCCTGACGAGTTCCACGATTTCCAACCCCAACTTTTGCGAGAAACCTTTCAACCGCCAACCTATCCCCTGGGAGAAATGTTCATAGGTACAGATTTGAATTTGTACTATGATGCTCGTAATCGGTTGTGGTACAAAAGACTAGATTGGTTTTTGGTTTTAGGTGTATTTCGCGCTCAACAACAACAACAAATGCGTCTAAGCTATGTTGTTTGGCAAGAGGCAATTGCCCCTTTTTTAGTAGTAGAACTATTATCACCAGGTACAGAAGCAGAGGATTTAGGGCAAACATTAAGAGATACCAATAAGCCGCCAACAAAGTGGCAAGTATATGAACAAAATTTGCGTATTCCTTACTACATTGTATTTGACCGCTATCAAAATATATTGCGAGTGTTTCAATTAACAGCAACCCGTTATCAAGAAGTAGAAATACAAAATAAATTTTGGTTTGAAGAATTGCAGTTGGGGATAGGAGTCTGGCAGGGAAGTTATCAACAAACCTTCTGTTTGTTGATACGTTGGTATGATGTTACAGGTAACTGGATTCTCACTCCAGAGGAACGCGCCGAACAAGAACGCCAACGGGCTGAACAAGAACGTCAACGGGCTGAAATATTGGCTCAAAGGTTGCGATCGCTTGGTGTAGACCCAGATACCTTATAAATATCATTTGATTGTACTATTTAATACAGGTGTTTAAGGCAGGCGATCGCATGAGTATATAATGCAATCTTCTTGCTTTTTAATAAAAAATTTATTAACTGCTAATTAAAAAAACAATGTCAGACACGGTAATTAGAGTAGAGAATCTCAGTAAAAAATATACTATTGGGCATCAGCAAGAAAAAGGTTATACAACACTACGTGAGAGCATTGTTAAACAAACTAAGGGCTTACTGCAACCATTTCAAAAACACCAATCAAAGCATCACAATTATGAAGAGGAGTTTTGGGCTTTAAAAGATGTCTCCTTTGAAATTAAACAAGGCGATCGAGTTGGTATTATTGGGCGTAATGGTGCAGGTAAATCAACCCTGTTAAAGATTTTAAGCAGAATCACAGAACCAACAAAAGGACGCATCCAAATTAAAGGACGAGTCGCCAGTTTATTGGAGGTAGGTACAGGTTTTCATCCAGAGTTAACAGGGAGAGAAAATATTTACTTAAATGGCGCAATTTTAGGGATGAGTAAAGTAGAGATTAAACACAAATTTGATGAAATTGTCGCATTTGCAGAAGTAGAAAAATTTCTAGATACACCCGTAAAACGTTACTCTTCAGGAATGTATGTAAGGCTAGCATTTGCTGTAGCAGCACATTTAGAACCTGAGATTTTAATTGTAGATGAAGTTCTTGCTGTAGGCGATGGACAATTTCAAAAAAAATGTATAGGAAAAATGGAAGATGTAGGCAAAGAAGGACGTACAGTTCTTTTTGTTAGCCATAATATGGCTACAGTAACTACACTCTGCGAACGTACTATATGGTTAATGAATGGTAAAGTTTATCAGGAGGGTCAAGCAAGTAGTATCACAAGTAAATATCTAATTCATGGTTCTGTAACTTCTGGAATTGTAATATTAGAAACTTGCAATCAAGATGCGCGTTTTTACTTTAAACGTATATCATTATTGAATGTAGAATGCGAGATAACGTCTATTTTTGATGTTAAACAACCTATAAAAGTATGTTTAGAATATGCTTCAAATCATATTTTTAATAATTTAGAATTAACAATAAAAATTTTTAATTCTAATGGTATGGTAATTTTTACTGTTAATCGTTCTGCATCACTAAAGCAGGAAATTCATAATGGTCAGTATATATCAGAAATCTGTTTCCCAGGGCTTTTTCTAATGCCTGATATTTATACAATTGATATTGATGCCCATATTCCTAATGTTGAAATCTTGGCACATCATCAATCTGTAATAAGTTTTGAAATAGAAGAAACAGGAAGTCATTTAGCTATATATAGAGGTTCTGATTGCGGGATGATTTTTGTAGATTTTCCGTGGCAAGAACATAGCTTGACAAAAACTCAAAATAATTAGTCATTCATTTAGATATTATTAATTATCTTAGGAGATAATATTTTATTTTTTTATTTTTAAATTATGAATAACATTACATACGAACAATCTGTTAATTGGCTAAGAACACAAGATAATTATGCTGCTCTTGTTAAACTTTGCTACCTTGATGAGGATAATTTCATTGCAGCAAAACGTTTTTATGGCAGTGAAGAGTTTGCTGAAGTTAAAAACTACTTAAAATTAAACAAAGGTAATAAAAAACTCAAAATACTTGATCTTGGTTGTGGAAATGGTATAGCTTCCTATAGCTTTGCGTCGTTAGGACATGATGTTACTGCTGTAGACCCTGATGCTAGTGCAGATGTGGGACTCGAAGCCGCAAAGAGACTAAGTTTATATGTTAGTAATGGCTCTATTTCTATTACCCAGGCTTTCGCAGAATCTTTACCTTTTGCAGACGAAACCTTTGATATTGTATATGCTCGCCAATCACTTCATCATTTTTCTGATTTACAGCAAGGCGTTACAGAATGTTCAAGAGTATTAAAAAAGCATGGATTATTTTTTGCAACTAGAGAACATATTATTAGTGATAAAAATCAACTTCAACAATTCCTTGAAAACCATATTTTGCATCAATTGCATGGTGGGGAAAATGCTTATTTACTTAAAGACTATACTTTAGTAATTCATAAAGCCGGATTTAAAATTCTAAATTGTCTTGGTTCTTTTGATAGTGTGATTAACCATTATCCCACATCCAATACAGAGATAAAAGCTTTTTTTTCTAACGTCTTAGAAAGAAAATTTGGTAAATTATTTAAGCCAATTTTTATCAAATCTAAACTTTTAGAAACTAAGTTTAGACAGCGCCTATCCCATTCTGATAACGCACCAGGTAGGCTTTATTCTTTTCTTTGTATTAAGTTATGAAAGAAAATTAAAATATGCGTATTTTATATGATGGTCAAATATATAGTCTGCAAAAAGTAGGTGGTATTAGCCGATATTTCGATAATTTAATTAGTAGATTACCCAAAAATTATCATCCAACTTTAACTACTGTTCGTTCTCGCCAAGAGCCACACCCATATCACCCTAATTTAAAATTGTGTTCTTACAAAAGATTTGGGTTTCGTCCAGGAAGAGTTTGTTATTGGCTTGAACCACATTATTTTAGAACAGTTGAAATACTTGATAAACCTCAAATTTTTCATCCTACTTATTATTCTTTGCTCTCTCGTAGAGAATTAACAAAGAATAAGTATCCTATGGTTTTGACTGTTCATGACATGATTCATGAAGTTTTTGCTAATTTAATGGATAAAGATGGGCAGGTAGCTGAAATAAAACGTAATGCAATCTTAGCAGCAGATGTAATTTTATGTGTTTCAGAAAACACTAAAAAAGACCTTTTGACAAGATATTCATTACCTGAAGAGCGAATTTATGTAACTCATCTAGCAACAGATTTTAGCCCAAATATTGGGTATGGAAATGAAATTATTCCTACTCAGCCTTTCTTTCTCCATGTAGGCTGGAGAAACAATTACAAAAATTTTAGTAGACTACTAATTGCTTTTTCAAAAATTACTTTTAAAGTACCAGATATCATACTTTGTGTAGTGGGTACACCGTTTGATATAATGGAGGAAAAATTAATTTATGAAATGAATTTAGGTAAGCATATTCAGCATTTTAGTTTTGCTAGTGATGCACACTTAGCTAAACTTTATCGAAACTGTATTGCATTTGTTTACCCATCTTTATATGAAGGTTTTGGTATACCACCTTTAGAAGCTATGATATGCCAAGCACCAGTAATTGCTTCTGATAGTTCTAGTATTCCAGAGGTGGTTGGCGATGCGGGTTTGTTGTTTGAGCCAACCTCTATATCTGATTTAACTGATAAATTATTATTCTTACTAGAAAATCCTGCTGAAAGAGAGCGCATGATTGCTAAAGGTTTACAGCAAAGTCAGAAATTTAGTTGGGACAAAACCGTGTCACAAACTATACAAGCCTATCAGTATGTGGTCAACTAAATAAAATATAATGCTATTACAAAAATACCCTAAAATTTCTATAGTCACTCCTTCTTATAATCAAGCTGAATTTTTAGAAGCAACAATTCACAGTGTGTTATCTCAAAATTACCCAAATCTTGAATACATTATTATTGATGGTGGCAGTAAAGATGGAAGTATAGATATTATTAAAAAGTATGAAAATCATTTGTATTTTTGGTGCAGTGAATCGGATGAAGGACATTATGCTGCTGTTAACAAAGGGTTTGCTCATTCTACTGGGGAGATTATGGCATGGTTAAATAGTGATGATATGTATTTTAATGGTTCGTTGCATACCGTAGCCAGTATTATGTCTGAATTGCCAGAGATAGAGTGGTTAACTACTTTGAGTCCCGCAGCTTATGATTATCAAGGGTTTTGTGTGGGATTTTCATCAATTCCAGGTTATTCCCAAGATGGTTTTTTAGATGGTTACTATTCACCTTGTAGGGGAGAATGGATTGGTTGGATTCAACAGGAATCAACTTTTTGGCGGCGTAGTTTATGGACAAAAACTGGCAGCCATATCCGTACTGAATTTAAATTTGCTGGTGATTTTGATTTATGGTCTAGATTTTTTTTACATACAGATTTATATGGAACACATTCTCCATTAGGAGGATTTAGATATCGTTTTAATCAAAGAGTACGTCAGGAAGATTTTTATGCTAAAGAAAGTGAATTAATATTAAATAATTGTAGAAATAACTGTAAATGGTCTAAACATTTTTTAAGAGATAAAATAATTCAAAATAAAATACATAATATACCTAAAATAAAAAAAATATTAACAAATATCTTTGGTTTTTCCGGCAAAAAAATCGTTAGAAAAAAACAAGAAAATCCTAACAGTTATTGGGAAGTTGAGTCATACAAATTTTTATAAAAAATCTAATGTAATTTTTAGCCATAATTGTTGATTTGCTTTATGATAAATTCACATATACCTCGCTTGATTTATATAGGTGATGTTCCAGTAGAATCTACTGTTGCTGGTTCAGCATTATTATATCGTTTATTGCAAGAATACCCTGGTAATATTCTGTGTATAGTTGAAGGTAATATTGCTAAATCTCAAAAGCCAAATCGCTTAAAAAATGTTATTTATAAAACAATTTTTGTAGGTTACAATCGAGCGTTAAATAGTCGGTTTACTTATGTGTATACTTCCTATCTCCTTTTGACTGCGAAATGGCGATCGCATCAACTCGATAATTTAATTAAATCCTTTCAACCAGAAGCAATTTTAACTGTAGCTCATGGTTTATCTTGGATAACTGCGGCAGAACTAGCAAAAAAACACGATTTACCACTACATTTAATTATCCATGATGAATGGACATCCTTTATACCTGTATTACCACAGTTAAAAAACTTAGTAAAGCAAATTTTCGGCAGTATCTACAAGCAAGCTAAGTCGAGACTTTGTGTTTCACCTTACATGATGAAATATTACGAGCAGCAGTATGGTGTTAAAGGTAGTGTTTTGTATCCTTTGAGGGCAAGAGATGTTTCTATATTTGAACAACCACCTGATAAGTTAAGTCAAGTTTATAGTTCTCTTGTATTTGCGTATGCTGGGTCAGTACACACTAGAGCTTATGCTAATAGCTTAATATCTTTAGCATCTGTTTTGGAACTAACTGGTGATCGCTTACTTATTTATTCTTCTCTAACTCCAGAATCTATCGAACGTATTGGACTTAATAAACCTAATATTATTGTACACTCACTAATTCCCTCACAACGGTTAATTCATAAGTTACGAGAAGACGCAGATATTTTGTTTGTACCAATGAGTTTTGAGCAAGAAGATCGCCCAAATATGGAGATGAGTTTTCCTAGTAAACTCACAGACTATACTGTAATTGGTCTACCGCTACTGATTTGGGGGCCACATTATTGTTCGGCAGTTCGATGGGCAAAAGAAAATCCTGGCGTAGCTGAAGTAGTTGAAAATCAAGATATAGGTACACTTACTAATTCAGTAAAAAAGCTATCTGAAAGTTCAGAGTATCGGTTTAATTTAGCAGTTAACGCTTTGGTAAAAGGCGTTGATTATTTCTCCTATACCAAAGTGGTTCAAAGTTTTTATCAGGCAATTAATTAAATACCTGATACATTTCAGTTAATGTAAAAAAGAATGAAGGCTATATCTAAGATGTTTAGTTATCAATGAGTTTGAGGTATATATAAATTCACCTAATTAATCAAATACAAAAGGTATATAAAATCATAGCAAATACTAAATATTTACCAAAATTGCTATAAAAAATGTAAAACATCTTTTTGATAAAAATTATCTCAATAACACGTATCATTACATTAATTATATAAAGTGAATGCGTATATTTTGTGCTGTTCGTCATTCTATTAATCCAAACTACTTCTATGGTAATTTATGGAGTAGCAATTTCTACCCAGCATTAAAACAGTTAGGGCATGAAATTATTGAATCAAATGTGGATTTGTTGCCAGCTAGTCGATTTATGCAAATCTCAGATGATTTCACTCCACAAGAAAAAGAAGTTCGCTCGCAAATTACACAAAAGATTGTAGATGAATTACTACAGGCTCATCAACAAAAACCCGTAGACTTATTTTTGAGTTACTTTTACAACGCTCACTTTGAGCCTACTGGATTTGAAGAAATTCATCGACTGGGTATTCCTACAGTTAATTTTTACTGTAATAGTATTTACCAATTTGAACTTGTGGCACATATCGCGACTAAAGTAAGCTTTTCCTGGCATCCAGAAAAAGAGGCGCGATCGCTTTATATTGGAGTTGGTGCTAATCCGATCTGGGTACAGATGGGAGCAAACCCAGAAATTTATCACCCTGTAGCTGGAAAAATTCGTCAATCTAAAGCCTGTTTTGTTGGTCAGCGTTATGCAGATCGTGATCGCTTACTTGCACAGATGCTAATCAACCAAATTCCTGTAGATATTTATGGTAGTGGTTGGATTTCTCATCCCTCTGTAAAAAATCCAGTTAAATTATCAGTATCCCAACCGACAGAATATTTAGGTCGGCAATTATCTCAACCAGGTACGCTTAAAAGTTATGCTCAAGCAGCTTGGAGTAATTTCCAAAGCCAAGGTATGATTACAGGAATCAGCAGAACTATCAACCAGTTAACTCATCGATATCAAAGTCGCCAACTATTTCCCATACTAGCCAATGCTGCCTGTGGTTTTGCTGACAATATTAGCGATACTTTTGCACAATATGAAGTAGTTCTTAACTTCAGCAATGTATGGTCTGATGGTCGTCCTGGATCAAAATTAATTCCTCATGTACGCCTTAGAGACTTTGAGGCTCCAATGTGTCGAACTTGTTACTTAACAGGTTATACAGATGAGATTACGGAATTCTATCGCTTAGGTAAAGAAATTGATACTTATTTCTCTACGGAAGAATTAGTCGACAAGACCAAATTTTACCTCGACCACCCAGTAGAAGCAGAAAGACTGCGAGAAGCAGGGCATGAAAGAGCGTTGCGTGACCATACATGGCAATGTAGATTTGAATATCTTTTAAACACAATTCGGGTTGGTTCATAGCAAGATAAATTGATCTGAACTAGAGCGTTATGTTCATACTGCAAAGCTACAAAAATTTGTAACAATGGAAAGCGAAAAGGTAGACTTGCGTCACAGTTTCACTAAATGCAGTCATTAATTGATCGATTTGTATGACCAAAATAAAAGATATCCTAATAAGCTTTCTCATTGGCAAAGACAAAATAGTGATTAATTAAATTAATATTTTATGATTTGAAGTGTAAAAATATAGCTTTATTAAGATATAGGATTCATATTTGATTTTTGAAAAACCAAATTGGCTGGAAGCTTGCCATATAAAGATTTGTTTCTCAGTATACTTAGCAAGATTCAAGTATGATTCCTATATTTATCTTTCCGTGTAGCAACACGAAAAAATTAATTTACTACGTTGATCATACAGAAGACCTATGAGTAATGTTGCAAAGAATCTAGAATTTCCAAGATTACCGCTAGAATTACAACAAACTATAGAGCGGGATTATGCCAACAACCCCTATACATCGGGAACATCAGTATCCTTATCTGAATCTTTAGTGATGGCTTCTTTAGTTAATCACTTCCAACTTGCTTCAACACTCGAAATTGGTTTAGCTAGTGGAGGCTCTGCTGCTGCAATAATAGCAGCAAAATCATATTTTAAATGTAATGATTTACATATTGCCATTGACCCATACCAAAAAACACATTCGGGAAGCACAGGACTCAGAGTTATTGAGCAACTGGGTTATATTGATCACTTAGAATGGGTTGAAGATTTATCTGAATTTTATTTGCCCAAAGTAATTTTGTCTGAAAAAAAATTCGACTTTATTTTAATTGATGGAGGGCATGGATTAGGACAATCAATGATTGATGCCTATTTTTCTGATAGATTGCTGAGAATTGGTGGCTTTATTGCTATTGATGATATTTATATGATATCTACTTGTAATTCAATAAAGTTTTTGATTAATGAATGTGGATACCAGGTCATAAACTCCCGATTAGGGTTACCCAATATTCCACGCTTAATTAAGCATAGTTTACGTCTCGGCTTCAATTACTCCAGCACTATGAGTTCTAAATGCAGTGATGCTTTAGTAATTTTACAAAAAGTAAAAGAATATTATGGCGGATATTAAGTAAAGTTCACACATCCTATGAAATGGAAACATCATTAAATTTTGCTAAAGCTCTAAGTGGGAATGGTAAGTGTTCAGCGAGTGGTTAAGTTAGTTATTGGGATTCACTCGACTGGGGTAAGCATAACTGAAAAATACATTTAAGAAATTGACAAAAAAATATAACATTCATTTGACCAACTTTTATTCTAAACAGGATATTGTTGCTAAATTTTTAAGTAAATAAACAGACTAAATATGAATCGACAGATTATGAATAAGTTATTAGTAACGGGTTCTTCCGGCTTAATTGGTTCAGAAGTAGTAGATTATTTCTGCATCGAAGGGTGGGAAGTTTATGGTATTGATAACAATCAAAGAGCAGACTTTTTCGGTGCCTCTGGTGATACTCGCTGGAACCAACAAAGAATTTTGGAAAAACACAAGAATTTTCAGCATATCGAGTTAGATATACGCGATCGCGTCGGCATTCTCCAATGTATAGAGCAAATACGCCCTAACTTATTAGTTCATACCGCCGCACAACCAAGCCATGATTTAGCAGCATCTCGACCATTTGACGATTTTGATGTTAATGCTGTTGGTACTCTTAATTTACTTGAAGCTACTCGCAAGTATTCTCCTGAAACTATATTTGTTCATATGAGTACCAATAAAGTTTACGGTGATAGACCAAATACTATTCCTCTCAAAGAGCTAGAAACTCGTTGGGAATATGATGATGCAACTTATCAAAACGGTATTGCTGAAGATTTCTCAATTGACAGAAGCAAGCATAGTTTATTTGGTGCTTCTAAAGTAGCTGCAGATATTATGGTACAAGAATATGGTCGTTATTTTAGTATGAGAACTTGTTGCTTACGTGGTGGTTGTTTAACAGGGCCAAATCATAGTGGTGTGGAACTACATGGATTTTTGAGTTATTTAATTAAGTGCAATTTAGAAGCTAAACTTTATCGCGTTTTCGGTTATAAAGGTAAACAAGTTAGAGACAATATTCACTCCTTTGATGTTGCTCGATTTATTCATGCTTTTTGGGAAAACCCTCGTTGTGCTGAGGTTTATAATTTGGGTGGAGGACGACAAAATAGTTGCTCAATTTTAGAAGCATTTGCCAAAATTGAAGCTATAAGTGGTAAAAAAATGCTATATGAATATGTAGATAAAAATCGAGAAGGAGACCATATTTGCTATATTAGCGACTTAAGTAAAATGCAAAGTCATTATCCACAGTGGAGTTTGACAAAATCGCTAGATGACATTTTTGAGGAAATTTTCATCAGTTGGCAACAACGTAGTCGTTAATAATTCTATGCTGAAACTTCCTATCTCTGCTATAGTCCCTACCCGTAACCGTAGCCAACCTTTAGCGCGAACACTTCATAGTCTGGCACAGCAGTCCGTACAGCCTGTGGAAATGATTGTGATCGATGGGTCTAGCGATGATACTACACAAAAACTTTGTCAGAGTCAAATTCCTGGACTTACTACTGATATTAAATATTATCGTGCAACAGAGATAGGTGCAGCGACTCAGCGTAATCAAGCAATGCTTCACGCTAACCAAAATTTTATTTGGCTTATGGATGATGACATTTTGCTAGAGCCAGAGTGTTTAATCAGATTATGGAAAGCATTACAAAGTGATATTCACCTGGGTGGTGTCAATGCCATGATTACAAATCAACGCTACCTACCCCCAGGAAGAATTAGCCGTTGGCTGTTTATGTTTCTTCATGGTCGTCTAGAAACAACATACGCTGGTAAGTGCATCGGCCCAGGGTTAAATCTGCTACCAGAAGATGACGCTAATTTACCAGAAATTGTCCCTGTAGAATGGCTAAACACTACCTGCACTCTCTATAGGCGGGAAGTACTACCTCAACCCTTGTTTCCAGCAAACTTTACAGGATACTCTCTGATGGAGGATGTAACACTTTCTTTAGTGGTGGGAAAACAATGGAAGTTGGCTAACGTTCGTACTGCAAGGATATTTCATGATAGCCAGCCAGGAGATCATAAAAATAATTCCGGTGTGTTAGCAAAGATGGATTTGGTGAACCGTCACTACGTGATGACTCAAATTTTACAAAAATGTAGTTTAGGCGATTATATTAAATTGATAGTTTTACAACTTTTTGGTATTTTTGCATCTTTAACATCAACAAAAGGTTGGATATCGCTACCTTTTGTTTTAAATGGTAAACTGCAAGCGATCGCAGAAATTATTTTTTCTCTAAATAGCTCACGTAGTTTGAAACAAGGAAATCAACCTTGAAAATAATCGCTGTTGGACTGCTTTTGTTACAACGAACTCAGCAAGGTTTAAGCAGTCGTTGTCGTAATTTATACTATAAATCTATGGGTGTAAAACTACAAGGCTATGTCTGGTTGCGACAGGTTGATATTCCTCGAAACTTTGATGATATTGAAATAGAAAGTTTCTGTGCTTTAGATCAAGGTGTAACATTACTATGTAGTGGCGAACCTCTATCTCATCCCAAAATTTATATTGGTGCTTACACTTACATCAACCGCAATACATTCATAGATGCGACTTTATCACTAATTATTGGTAAGCACTGTGGTATTGGCCCTAGTTGTTATATTACCGATCACGATCACGGTCTGGATATAAATTTACCACCTCTGGCACAACCGATGGTTTCTAAACCAACTAGATTAGGCGATCGCGTCTGGATTGGTGCTAATGTCACAATCCTCAAAGGTGTCACAATTGGTAACGATGCTGTAGTTGGTGCAGGCAGTGTTGTCACCAAAGATATACCAGAAAATGCGATCGCAGTAGGAGTTCCTGCTAAAGTGATTAAATACCGAACAGAGCAATGACTGAAACTGAAAACCTAGCAAACTTAGTCACTATTGGTATTACCACTAAGAATCGCTGGCAAGACTTGAAAATTACACTTACCAATATTAGTAAAGCGGGTTTAGGAGCATTACCTCTACTAATTTTAGACGATGCTTCGGAGGAATCTATTCCTTTCAATATTACAGATGTACTACCTCATATCAAGCTCCAACGATTTCCAGAATCAAAAGGTTTAATTGTTCGACGGAACCAGATAGCGCACTTGATCCAGACTAAATATTACCTCAGTTTAGATGATGATTCTTACCCTGTATCTGGTTCCTTAGAAGCAGCCATTAGATTTGCAGAATCACTAGACAATCTATTCTGCCTTAGTTTTCCTATTTACAACCCTGTACTTGCACAATATCAAAACCAATCTTTTGATGACCAACCATACCCAGTCAGATGTTTTGTAGGCTGTGGTCATCTTCTACATAAAGAACGCTTTCTGCAATTAGGAGGTTATCGTGAAGAGTTAATTCACCAAGGTGAAGAGATGGAGATTGCAGCTAGAGCTTTCCAAAAAAATTGGTACTGCTATCACTTTCCTCACTTCTTGATTCATCACACGGCTTCCAACACAGGACGTAATTGGCATCGCATGGACTTCTATGGCGCTAGGAACAATGTGTTGTGGAATGATTGGTTTGTACCTCCCCAACTCAAATTAATTAGGCAATCTCGCACTTTGGCATCTAGGGTCGTTTTAGGAATTAAAGTCAGACGTTGGGGACAATTTCAGGGAGAATATGCTGGATTTAGTGACATTCAAAAATTTAAAAGCTATCGACATAATATGTCAATGCAGCATTACAGGCAGTGGCAAACATTACCTTACACTTAACTACAGTCATTAAAGTCAATGCAGCATTAAATTGCTTTTGAGCCAGGGCTTGCAGACCAACCTAATCTGACTATTCCCTCTAACGGGACTTAAACATTTTTGACGCAGAAATAAGCCTCAAACCCTTACATAGCAAGGAGATTACATAGCAAGGAGAATACACCAGAGGCTCAAAAATGCTTGAAACCGAGATATAGCAAGAAACTACCTAAAACGATGTCAAAGTCTTTCTGGGTATACATTTTAGTCTGTTTTCTGGCTACTTTTTGTCTAAGTCCCGCTAATTGGACACAATATGCTGGCATTAATTTTGAATTTATCCCTCAGTTTGTGGGAGCTATTTTTGATGAAACAACAATAACTTTAGACATGGCTTACACTCAGCGTCCTTTTTTAAAAGGTAAAAACTATTTGATAAAATTGTCATTAATCTAGACTTCGTAATAAGACTCCTGCTACACCAAAACCTAAGTTTCATGACGATTGCTTAGACTCTAGACCACTTAGAAATAGATTTATCAAATTTTAACCTTACTTGTTGACCTTGGCCAGTTAAGGCTATATCTGTTCCAGATTTAATAGTTTGACAATTACTTGCAATCAGTACCGTTTTATCACTTGCACTAGCACTTGTAATTAAAACCTCTTGACCATCAACATAACGACTAATATTCATTTCTATTGTTATAACTGAATTGTTAGTAATATTTGACACTACTACTTCTTCACATTTTGGTTCAATAACATAAGGTAATGATACTTGCCAAAAATTCGCCGACCCTTGTAGGTCGCGCCTCTCAACATTAATGTACTGATTATTTTTGAAAAGTGGACGCTCATTAGTAAGCTCCGCCAATTGTTCAGGAGTGCGGCAATTTTCAAATATATTATTATCTATAATTATATTTTTTAAATCACCATAATAAAAAATGCAGCTAGCTTTTGACACGTTAGTATTTGTAGCGGCTTGATGGCTATTATTTTTTATTAATACGTTAGACACTTGACCAAATAAATAAGCCGTAGTTACTGGCTGTGTTTGTCCATATATTTGATTTTCGTAAAATTCAATATTTTTATTAATTCCACTGGTGAATAAAGCATTGTTAATATCGTAGAATTTATTTTTCGTCACAACAAAATTACTAGCCCCACCAAAAGGACAAATCCCTCCATGCGAGTTGTAAAAACTACAGTTAGTTACAATAACTTTGCGGTTTTCAGAAAAATTACCTTGGGCGACAACTAAGCCATGTGCTGTAGAATCTTTAAAGATACATTCATCAAAATAATAAGATTTATTCGGCGAAACTGGTGCATTCTCAACCCAAGCATTAGCTGTTTGTGAAAACTGGCATTTAGTAACGCTAAGATTAGCATCAAGGCTTAACATTGAGGCATTAGAAGCATGTAGTTTTGTATTTAATATAGTAACTTTTTCGACACCTATTCCCCCTGCATAAATTACCTCTCCTCTAAAATCATGTACGTAAACAGAATCAATTGTAATATTATCTAAATATTTATCAAAGTCTAACACTATACCCTTATGAGTAATGTCCCAGCCATCACCATTGGTTGGATTAGCAGGCCATCCACGATTTCCAGTGAAACCAGTGGTACCACCAGATAATTCTAGATTTTTGATGGTAATATTTTTTCTTGGTTGAAAGGAATTGTTAGTACCCCTAATCATAATTCCATGCCCTCTAACAACTTGGTTATTGATCAGAGACCAAGCACCTCTACTCTCAATAATAGTCTTACCAATACCATCCCCAATTAGAGTAATATTATCATGGTTAATAACAATTGATGATGGCGAATCACCTATTAAAATTTGTGGAGAAACTTGGTAATATCCTGTCGGTATATAAATAGTTCCACCGCCTTGTTGACCAACAGTATCAATAGCTTTTTGGATGATTCTAGCATTTGATATTCTTACAGAATCTCTATTTGTTTTACCACTAACTAATCTACCAAATTGATAAACATTCACGAAATTGTTTATGGTAGTTTGACTAATTAAAACTTTCTTATGTATTGATTTCTCTTGAGCTATTACTGATGAGTTGTTGAGAAAAAATCCATATAATGTACTGGCTCCTGAGCCTAAAGCTAACTGCATTAAAAATGTGCGACGATCCATAATTTAAGCTCCTAAAACTTTACTCACGCTAAATTCGACTATTCCTCAGAAAAAGGCATAATCCAGCAATATCTACAAAGTAGTAGAATCCTATTTTTGGTCAGATTTATGAATTGTCTAACCTTTAATAATGCTTGTTTAATTGTTAAAATATAGCTGTGAGAAGCTGATATCTTAACTTCAATCTATTTTTCATAGATTAACCTTGATATCAATCTTCTATCAAGTAGAATCTTTACGGAAATTTTATTTTTATAAAAAAAATATAAATATTTTTTTAAGTAAAAATACTGTAAATTGTATATAAAATCAACCATTTTTTACAATCAAGCCTCTATTTATAGTAGTTACAGAGAATTACGTGTCTAAATTGTTGAATAATAAATCTTCTATGTGGATATGTTGTCAACTGGGAGCGCGTGAGCATTATGCCATACCGCGATCGCTAAACCAGTCTGGACAGTTAGTGCATTTAATCACCGACGCATGGTTACAATCCAGTTATTTGCTAAATGGATTACCCAAACCCTTATTAGCTAATCTTAGGGAAAGATTTCATGCAGATTTAGCGACAGCTTCAGTTCATGCTTTTACCAGTTCATTGATTAGCTTTGAAATAACTCAAAAAATCAAAAAATCTGCGGGATGGGAAAATATTATTGAACGCAATAATTGGTTTCAAAAACGAGCTACCAGAGCATTATACAAGCTTACTCCCCAACTATCTCAATTGAATTTTCGTCCTACTTTATTCGCATATAGTTATGCAGCTTTAGAAGTTTTCCGTTATGCTAAATCTCTAGGTTGGCGCACGATTCTAGGTCAAATTGACCCTGGGCCATTAGAAGAAAAGTTGGTAATGGAAGAACATATTAAACACCCTTTTTATCAATCAAATTGGCAACCAGCACCCTCTTATTACTGGGATAGATGGCAGCAAGAATGTTTATTAGCTGACAGAATTATTGTCAACTCACTCTGGTCAAGTGAAGCTATACAGCAAGTAGGCATTCCTAAACATAAAATAGATATCATTTCTTTGGCTTATCAGCCACCTGAACAATCATATAATTTTCAGAGGATTTATCCCCCTGTTTTTTCAGAACACAGACCATTAAGAGTACTGTTTTTGGGACAAGTAATTTTAAGAAAAGGTCTGGCTGCACTTTTAGAAGCAGCTGAACTTCTAAAAAATCAACCTATAGAATTTTGGTTAGTTGGTTCTCAAGGTATTTCTACACCTCAACCATCTCCAGAAAAAGTAAAGTGGATTGGTTCAGTTTCCAGAAGTACTACAGCTATGTACTATCAGCAGGCAGATATTTTTCTATTTCCTACCTTATCTGATGGTTTTGGATTAACTCAATTAGAAGCTCAAGCTTGGAAATTGCCGATTATCACTTCTCGATTTTGTGGTGAGGTAGTAACAGATCAATTTAATGGATTGATACTATCAGATGTTAGTGGAGTGGCGATCGCACAAGCTCTTAACTTTTGCTTAAATAATCCTCGGCAATTAGAAGCCTTTGCTCAAAGACATATAGATATTACTAATTTTAGTCTGACGAAATTACAGCAACAACTTCAAGCTCTGCCTTATGCCATTATTTGAATTTTCTTATTTAGCTTACACACAAATTGGATTGATTATTTTTAGTGGGATTTGGATACTGCGGCGTAATGATGAAATCCCGCTATTTATAAACAGTTTCTTATTTTATATTAGCTCCTATCGATATTGGGCAGTTACTAGCGGCTTTGGCGAATGGGTAACTCTTGGTGAATTAGGAGGATTTCGTCCAATTACCGCACAAGATGCTTTAGTTGCACTAAATTACATGGTATTTGGTCAGATTTGCTTGGTAGCTACTTATATATTGTTCCAAAAAGAATCTCTACCAATTATTAAACCTATTGCTGATCGTCAGTTTTTAGCGTGGTTACATCCTATAGTCATTCGTTTTGGTTTACTTGGACTACCTATAATTTTGTATGTTCGCTATCGGGTAGCAGCACAAGTAGCATCGGGAAAGTCATTAGCTTTTGAAGTTAGCGGCTACCTGTACTTATTTCCTATGGTGTTAATTGGAATTGCCACCTTAATTCTTTGCGTTTGGAAATTTGGTGGTTTTAAATTCCTGAGTACTAAAATCATGGCTTTTGCCATTCTATCAGGCGTGTCTTATTACACCTTTAGTCCTACTGGTAGATTTCAATTTTTGGGATGGATGCTTGCTAGTGCCATCATTTTATCTTCTTCCTATCGTCCAAAAACTCGCATGATTATTTTTATGATTATTGCTGTTTTGGGTATTACTGTGTTTACCGTAGCAGGTGCTATGCGCTCCACTGTGGCTTCAGAAGATGCTCTTAAGCAGTCAGCATGGGAACGGGCATTTAGTGCCGAAGATGCCAATATGGTTGATGGTTTCGTTATGATACAGCAGGTCTATCCTCAACGTTTACCCTTCTCTTTAGGGATGGAGCATTTAGAAATTCTCCTGCGACCCATACCTAGAGCTTGGTGGTCTGAAAAACCAGTAGGCGGCTATATGAATAAACTAAATCTGACTACTGATAAAGGTAAAGGAACGTTAGGCATTTCACCGTCATTAATTGGTTCCTTTTATGCCGAAGGTGGAATTGCTGGAATTGTTATTTGTTCTTTTATTTATGGAAAAATTTTGGCCTCTATAGTCCGTTATACTACTAAAGTTCATCCTTTTGCCAGCATCCTAATTCGTGCTATTTTGTGTGCTTGTCTCATACCTCTTTTGCGTGGAGGAGATTTGCCAGGAATTTATGCTTGGTTTGGTATGGCGTTTTGGCCTTGTTTTTTGTTGCTGTGGATAAAACGAAGTTATTTCAAACGCAACTATCTAATAGGAAAACCGTTTTACTTTCAGACATAAATTTGAGTATTGAGAATACTATTAGCTATGAATATAACCGTTATTTTCTATAATATTGGAGGTTATCACGCTGCAAGACTGCGTGCTACCTACGTAGCTTGTCAGCAAAAAGGCTGGAATCTTAGCGCAATTCAAGTTACAGACAATACTCAAGAACATCCTTGGGGTAATGTAGAGCATGAAATTACATTTCCTTTAAAAACTTTATTACCATCAGCAACGACAGCACCCACAACTCCCCGCAATCAAGAATCTAAAGTTCCAGCCTCTCTCCTACCTTCTTGTTTAGATAGTTTACAACCCGACGTAGTTGTGATTCCCGGATGGGGATTTCCCATATCTCGTGCTGCCCTTTCTTGGTGTCAAAAACATCGTATCCCTAAAATATTGATGAGTGAGAGTAAATGGGATGACGAAAGACGACAGTGGTGGAAAGAACAGTTAAAATCTTGGCTTTATGTAAAAAAATATGATGCAGCCCTTGTAGGTGGAAAGCTACATCGTGACTATTTAATCAAGTTAGGTTTTTCCCCTGAACGGATTTTTCTTGGTTACGATGCAGTTGACAATGATTATTTTACTCAAAAAGCACAAATAGCTAGGCTCGATCCTGTTGCGGCTAGACAAAGGCAGCCAAATATACCTGAAAAACCTTATTTTATAGTAGTAACTCGCCTCATCAAACGTAAAAACGTCTTTCGACTTGTAGAAGCATATACTGCTTATCGTCAGAAAATAGGAGCTGAGACAGCTTGGGATTTGGTAATCTGCGGTAGTGGAGCAGAAGAAGTTGCTATTCGCAATCTGATTTTGGAACAAAAATTACAAGATTGTATTCATTTGCCTGGTTTTATCACTTACCAATCTATAGGTGATTGGTATGGCTTGGCTCATGCTTTTATCCATCCTGCTTTACAAGAACAATGGGGTTTAGTGTTAAACGAAGCTTGTGCTGCTGGGTTGCCGATTTTATGTAGCAGTACTGTTGGTGCAAGATATGAATTAGTTGAAGATGGAAGTAATGGTTTGTTATTTGACCCTGAAAATCAAGAACAAATAACTGCTTCTTTGCTAGCCATTCAACAAATGGATTCAGCTGCAAGAGCTAAAATGGGATATTTAAGTCAAAAAATTGTAGATAAATTTTCTCCCCAAAAGTTTGCTGACGGACTTTTAAAAGCTATTGATATAGTAAGAAAACCTATTATGTAAATTATTTATATTCAATATGAAAATCTTATTTGTTGCTCCTTATATTAGTACTATCTATGGTGGAACTTCAAAAATTGTCAAGGAGCTAATAGAAGGAATTGCTCGTCTAGACGTTAGTGTTGATCTCATTACAACAAATGCTAATGGGACAGATAATTTGGATGTACCATTAAATAAATGGATTAATCAAGAAAATTATCGAATACAGTATTTTCCTTGCTGGCATCAAGATGATTTTATTATCAGTTACTCTTTAGTGAAATGGCTATTTAATAATGTCAAAAAATATGAAATAGTTCATACACAAACAGTATTTGCACCAATTATCTCAATAGCCAACTGGATATGTAAATCTTCTCAAACTCCCTATGTTGTAACTCCTCACGGAATGTTAGAGCCGTGGGCTTTATCTTATAAAGGGTGGAAAAAAAAGCTTTATTATTCAATAATAGAGAATAAATTAATACAAAAATCTCAAGCCATCCAAACTACCTCTAGTTTAGAATTTCAAAACATCAATGCTTTGAGGTTCAAACACAGTGTTTTTGTACCTAATGGAGTGCATCGCCAAGACTTTGAACTTCCAGCAGAGGCAGAAGTTTTCTATCAACAATTTCCTGAAACTAAAAATAAAACTTTGATTTTATTTCTTGGTCGTATTGACCCTAAAAAGGGTTTAGATTTACTTGCTCCTGCTTTTGCTAAAGTTCATCAACAATTTCCTCATACCCATCTAGTAGTAGCAGGGCCAGATAATATCGGTTTTTTAGAAAAAGCTCAAAATTATTTTTTACAGGCTGGCTGTTTTGATGCAGTTACCTTTACGGGAATGTTGAATGGCTCATTAAAATATGCAGCTTTATCCGCCACTAATTTATATGTTGCACCTTCTTATTCAGAAGGTTTTAGTATGTCTATTTTGGAAGGAATGGCTTCAGGTTTGCCCTGTATAATTACAACTGGGTGCAATTTTCCTGAAGCAGCAGCAGCACAAGCAGCTCATGTTGTAGAGATTAGTCCAAATGCTATTGCTGACTCTTTAATAGAGTGTTTAACTGAACCTGAACAAGCAAAAGCAATGGGCGATCGCGCTCGTGATTTTATTTTCAATAATTATACTTGGGATCGTATTGCCGTTAATCTTTGCAAAGTTTATCAAGCAATTATTGATAAACAACCTTTGCCACAATCGCTTGAAACTCAATCAAATGAATTTATTGAGAAATAGTTAGTTTTTGAAGTTAACTATAAATATTGAAAAACTTTGAAAAAAAGGTATTACGGTAAAAAATTTAAAACTTACTGGAGTTTGGCTTTAGTAGGATTGTTGATTGCTTTACTATTAGTTATTCCAGTAAGGCTAGCGATCGCGCTTAATATGGCACCACAACCCGAAGCTTTTCTAGTTTTGGGAGGTGATCCAGCTAGGGAACAAGTTGCTGCTGAACTAGCTACATGGTATCCTTCCCTACCAATCTGGATATCTTCTCCTCCAGATGTTGGAAAAACTCTACAAATGTTTCGCAATATTCCTAAAACAAAATTACACATCGATGTAGAAGCAGTAGATACGGTAACAAATTTTACTTCTGTTATAGATGACTTAAAAGAACAGGAGATTCATCATATTTATTTGATTACGTCAGATTTTCATATGCCCAGAGCGAAAGCGATCGCTACGGTCATTCTTGGTAGCCAAGGTATTGTATTTACTCCGATTTCAGTATCATCTAAACAAAAGCAATCAGAATCTATTCCTCGTATTCTTCGTGATGTTGTTCGTTCACTCTTATGGGTTATTACAGGTAATACAGGAAGAACCTAAATTTAAAACCCGCTTATGCGGGTTTCTCTGGTACGCTAATAAATTTGTTTGCGAAGGCTGATACTAGCTATCAATAGAGCGTTATCAGCGAGTAATCAGAAA
Organism: Nostoc sp. MS1; assembly: GCF_019976755.1. Lineage (NCBI taxonomy): Bacteria > Bacillati > Cyanobacteriota > Cyanophyceae > Nostocales > Nostocaceae > Nostoc > Nostoc sp. MS1. Next base: position 1,903,497 of record NZ_AP023441.1, on the reverse strand, counting down.
CTATACTACTCTCTTCCTAGCCCAACGTGTTTCTTTCCAAACAATAAAGAACAAAACAGCAGATATCAAAGCTCCTAAATTCCATTTCACAGAATTTTTAAATAAATTCAAAGTTACAGAGGACTGATTGGTCTCCTTTTGGGTTTTCAATTGTTGCTTTGCTTGTGTTAGTTGTGAAAAAATTTGATTTTTTATATCTTGGGGATTTCTACCATTTAATGAACCACCTTGTCGTCGGATTAAGTTATCTATCTCTGTTGGTGAAGTTTGGCTCAACTGCTTTTCAACCTGATTAGCTTGAGAGAGCCTTTGCTCATAGCCAGTTCTAATTTGTTCAATGTTTGTGTTGTACAAACGTACTGTATTTACTACTCCTAAAGGAATTAGTAGCATATATAACAAAGCCACTAACAGTGTTAAATTAGATATTAATCCCAATATCGGCAGTTCCCATTTAGCCCGTTTGGTCAATTTACCAGAAAATACAAACAATAGTGCAATTAGTGGAACGCCTACTTGATTAACTAATCTTCCCATTGTTTGAAATTCCCAGTTGGGATTCATAAAGCTTGGGGGAACAAAAATTTCAACTATGTCTAATAAGGACAAAAATAACATGCCGTAGCCAAGTATTCGCCACAGATTAATTAACTCAAGTAGAGGCTGTATAGTTCCTACTAGTTTACTTAATTTTGTAAACTCTAATTCAACAAATTCACGAATATCAGTATCACGGGTGTTAGGTTCACGGATGTCAGTTTCAGCCATAAGTTTAAAGTCATTACAAAATTTACATTTACTAAAATTCAAGGTTCAGGAAATCGGGGTTGCCACCACTGATACCAAGAAAACCAAGCTTTTTCTAATACTTGGTAAGCTTCTTCATGAGAAGAACCTTGTACGGGAATAGATAAATACACCCACAAACAACGCTTGTCTAAAAGTGCTTCTTTTCCTATGAGAATTGGTATTATACGATGAAAACTAATATCTTTAGAAAAGCGGTTATCTCTAAACTGTGCATGGGTAAAAGTACTGTTTCCTCTTGGGTTAATACAAGAACTTAAATAAGCTTTTTGCTTATCTATACCTAGAGCATAGAAGCCAACTCCATTTTTCTGACGTATGATTTTAAATGATTTTATACCAAAATTACGTTCTAGATACATGCCAATATCTGCTTCATAAAAATTTCCTAAATAACGCATTTCGATATCTAGAGGTATGCTATTCCTCACATATCTATAATGTTTTTGCGCTATTAAGTCAGGATTATCAATAGATGAATGTTCTATAGAGTTAACCAAAGTTGGTTGCCATTGTGCTAAAGGTACTTCTTGAGGAAAAACAAAGTTACTAATTTTTGGTTTGTCTGGATTTGGAAACAATATTGATTTAGCTGTAACTAATATTCCTAAACCCAAGATGGATGCTAAAAACTTAAAGCGAATTTCTTTCCAATACATTATTCTGAAAGATGTGTAGTATTTTTATGTTCTTGCTCATTTCTGTTGAGTAAAAACCAACAAAACCCACATAACACAAGGCTAGCAATCATTGAAAATACAATAGAACCATCTCCATCATGCCAGTATTGAAATGCTTGCTTATTCCCTTGTCCTACTATAATGGCCATTAAAGCAACCCTAAAACTATTAACAACAAAACCTACTGAGGCTGCAACTATTGGTACAATAAATTTTTGTTTTAAGCTCAGATCGAATATGGCTATGAACATTACTGCTAGACTTAGCATGTCCATAATTACATCTATTCCAGAACAACCAGAATATACTTCTACGCTTCCTGTAGGGAGATGAATCATTATTCCAGAACGGTTAACTTTAAAACCTGTATACCAAAGAATAGCTGTAGATAGTTTAGCAGTTAAAAGAGATATATCTATTTTATATCTATACATAATTACTAAACTACGTATAGTAAGAAAACTTAGTAACAATAACTCTTTATAATATTGTTTTATTCCTTTATAACCAGAAGCTAATAGAGCTAAACCCAAACCTGACGTTAAAGTAGGGAATAGGAATAAAACTCCGATATTGATTGGTAATGTACTGTATATAAATACCCCCAATAGAAGCAATGCACCTACAGAGCTAGATAAAATTTCACTTTTTAAATCTAAAGTATAACATTTTTCTTTAATTAAAGAGTATACGGTTAATAAAAATAACAGCGTTATGTAAAAGCTAGTTGGATCACCGTTTCTCCATGCTATTGTTAAGTTAATAGCTATTAGTGAACCTCCTATTGCTAATAATAAAAATTCTACACTTTTTAATCTGAATGATAACTTGTTTTGCATGTTTTTTATTTTAATAGTCTTTAAAAACAAATTACTTTTTATAAATCAAGGCTATTTCTCTTTTTCTCTAGAAGTTTAGATATACAGAAAATTTTACTCTTATGTAATGTTTGCTATTTTAATACATTTTTATTAATAAAAATAACATAGCTTAAATTCTTTAATAAAACCTCATTAATAAGAATCACAAATAATTAAAGTTGATATTCTCTAATACATTACATTACTGTTTAATACAAAACGTTGAATGGTACAGAAATACATCAAATGTAATTTATCAATCATCAAAACAGTCTGTGAATTTATTCACTGGCTGTTTTTGCTGGGTTAACTGTTCAAATTACCTTGCTGAAAACTTATGAATTGATATATCCATTACATTACAGTAATTGCCAAGCGCATCTAAGCTCTGGGCAAGTTAGTGGATAATTTACAAGAATATTTAATGAAGCGAGTCACAGGGAACAACTTTGAAAAATACTCTATTAGAGGAGAAACTAAACTTTTAATTTTAAGAAAAGCGAACCTTACTATAGCTATTAGCTACAACAATAAAGCCTAATACATCTACCTTATCGTGTTTGCTTTAGCTTGTATGCTTCGCTTGCTATCTGCAAAATTAGACGCTCAACTAGTTAGAGACACTTGTCGGCTTTTTGTACTTTCTACGAAGTAGTACACCAAATCCAGAACCCAGAGCGAGTCCCGCCATAGTGATTGGTTCAGGTACCGCAGTTAATGTACCACTACTTATTCTGAAGCCTAAGTCTGCTGAAACGTTTCCAGCTATCAAGTTGCCAACAAATGTACTTAAATTGCCAAATTCAACGTTGCCCTCAGCAACATAGGCTGCATAAGTTGCACCCAAAGTATTGTTCACTGCTTGAGCAGTGAGATAAATACCTAAAGTTCGCAGTGAGGAATTGTCTCTGAAAATAAACAATCTGTCATTTGCTAAGGTATTTATTCCGTTACTTACAGTGAAAAACCCATTATCAGAATTAGGAAATGCAGTACTTGAGGATGTCGTGTAGTTAAATGCGGGTAGAACAGATGGATCAATGCCTGCTGTTGTAGTAATATTTTGGTTTGATGCTATGTTGGTAGCTGTATTATAATCAAACGAACCAAATGCTGTACCGCCGCCAACTCCAGGAGGAGGAAAATCAACAGGAGCCAATTGAAGAGTCAAAGCTGAAGCAGGTACTTCAAGCAAACCTACTGTGATAGGTGCTAATGCTATTGCTGACAAAATAGGCAAGATTGTGGATGTTTTCATAGATTCTGTTTAGTTTTAGTCAAAGAAAAGGTATCTGCAAGCCTTATAGATACATATTTGCCTAATAAGTAAAATTTGATCTCTACCTAAAATACATTTAGCCTTGAAAAATGAACATTACACGAGTATTGTCTAGACTACACGTTAGTCCGTTAGAAATTACTGAAATTTAACTATCAATGTCATCTTATAGGAAAACTACACCTGAATTTGAGTCACCAGCATTTTTGAAGGCAGATTAAGATCGTAATGGTTACTATTTAGACTAATTGATATCTATATATTTAACTTGCTGTGCTGAGTATATTCGCATATAAGCACCTACGGTACAATATGTACTAAATCAGCTTCATAAAATCTTTATATGCAATAATTGTCTATTTTTGCAAAACGCGCGATCGTAAAATTGTAGCCGCACAGCAACGTCCAAGGTTTAATTTTCAGTAATCTCAACTACTTATGCTGTTGGGGAGAAAAAGAATTGTTACTAAAACTAAACTTGATTTTACGGTGCAGATGTTATTTATAATCTTTATATTTTGGTAAAAGAAAAGATGCTTATGTGCTGTCTGGGTATATACCAGTATCTTGTCTATATTCTTGATAGAATTTGATTATATATGAGATGTATTCACACAGAAACCTACAAGGAGAGAGTGAATGAGTTGGAAGCATCTTATCTGGAAATTAATATTTCTATTCACAAACGCCCTAATTCTTTCTTAATAACTTGTTAGTACTAGCCAACACAGCAATTAGGAGTAAGGCTTGAATTTGCCAAGGTGCTAGCACCAGACTCAAAACCAGACTTAGTACTGTAAATATACCAGTCAGATAAGCTACCTCATCTTGACATTTTTTTGATATGTAACCAGTTGCTAAACCCGCAACCAGAGGAACCAAAAAAAACATAGGCATTTTTACTTACCTTCCAAACAAAAAATTAACTCTTTGCTAAAACGAAGTCAGAGATATTTCTTCTTTAATGAGTAATCTCTCATCTTAGCAAGTTGTGTAACAGTATCATACTTAAAATAACAGTATTTTTTTCAATATTCTGTAATCATTTGATAAATTAACTTAATAGTTACTACTAAAGCCAGACCAACAGTCTAGGATAGTACCTTTAGAAGTAAATTTTTCCCGTTAATTACTCAATGCTGAACATTCCTCAACTATTAGCAACTGAACTAGAACTTAAACCCTATCAGGTGCAAAACGCGCTGGAACTTTTGGCGGAAGGTGCGACTATTCCCTTCATTGCACGTTATCGTAAGGAGCGCACTGATGAGATGAATGAAGTGCAGTTGCGTGATTTAGCTGATAGGTATACTTACTTAACAGAATTAGAAGAGAGAAAGGCGGTAATTTTAAAAGCTATTACCGAACAAAATAAACTGACAGATGAGCTAAAAGAAAAAATAGTATCTTGTTTACAAAAAACTGAACTTGAGGATTTATACTTACCCTACCGTCCTAAGCGCCGCACTCGCGCGACTATTGCGAGAGAAAAAGGACTACAACCTCTAGCAGATTTTATTAAATCTTTGAATTTAAAAAATTCTGTGGCTGCATCGCTACAAGATGAAGCAGCAAAATTTATTTCGGAAACAAACGGAGTCACCAGCGCTGATGAAGCACTTAAGGGTGCGGCTGATATTTTAGCGGAAGAAGTGGCAGAAAAAGCTGATTTACGTGCCTATATTCGAGATTATCTCTTAGAAGATGGGGTTTTTATTTCCCACATTAAAGATGAGTATCCAGAAGGTACAACCAAATTTGAAATGTACCGCAACTATCAAGCGAAAGTTAGAAATATTGCTCCTCATAATTTGTTGGCGTTGTGTAGAGGTGAGGCTGAGGGAATTTTAAGCTTTGATATTGCTTTTGAGGAAGATTTAATACTTTCTTACCTGGAATCTCAAGAAATTAAGACAAAAGTCCGCGCAATTCGAGATTTTTATCAAGCGATGTTGAAGGATGCTTTTAACCGTCTGATGAAAAATTCCCTGATCAGCGAAGTAATTGCGGAGAAGAAAACCTACGCGGATATTGAATCTATTAAGACGTTTGAAATAAACTTGCGTGAGTTGCTGCTATCTGCGCCGGCCGGGATGAAACCAACTATGGCAATTGACCCTGGCTTTAGAACTGGGTGTAAAGTAGCTATTATTGACCAAACTGGGAAGTTTTTAGAATATCAGGCGGTATTTCCTCACCAAGCGGCGGAACAACGCACAAAAGCAGCGCAAACACTCAAAAATTTGATTGAGAAATATAAGGTTGAGTTTATTGCAATTGGTAACGGTACAGCCTCCCGCGAAACTGATGAGTTTGTGGCGCAAGTATTACAAGCACTAGACCGGAAACCTATCAAGGTGATGGTGAATGAGTCTGGCGCATCTATATATTCTGCAAGCAAAGTAGCACAAGAAGAGTTTCCTGATTTAGATTTAACGGTGCGCGGTGCAATTAGTATAGGTCGGCGTTTACAAGATCCCTTAGCGGAACTGGTGAAAATTGATCCCAAGTCGATTGGTGTGGGACAGTATCAGCACGATGTTGATCAAAAGTTGCTGAAAAAGAAGTTAGATGAGACTGTGGAAAGTTGTGTTAACTACGTAGGTGTAGACTTAAATACTGCTTCTAAAGAACTGTTAACTTTTGTTTCTGGGATTACACCAGCAGTAGCTAACAATATTGTCGCTTATCGTAATCAGTATGGAGCTTTTAAGAATCGTCGCCAACTGTTGAAGGTTCCCAAGTTGGGGCCGAAAGCTTTTGAACAGGCGGCTGGGTTTTTGCGTATTCGTGGCGGTGAGAACCCCTTGGATAATACAACCGTGCATCCAGAAAGTTATGCCGTAGTGGAAGCGATCGCCTCTGACTTAAATGTACCTTTAAATCAAGTCACACAGATAGCCGAAAAGCTCAAGAAAGCCAACTTGAAGAAATATGTTACCGATACCGTTGGCGAACCCACACTGCGCGACATTCTCAGTGAGTTAGAGAAACCAGGGAGAGACCCCCGTGCTGAATTTAAATACGCCACCTTTAAAGAAGGGATTAAAGAAATCACCGACTTACAAGAAGGAATGGAATTAGAAGGTATTATTACCAACGTTGCCAACTTTGGCGCATTCGTTGATATTGGTGTACACCAAGACGGTTTGGTGCATATCTCCCAACTAGCTGACAGATTTGTTGATGACCCTAAGAAAATTGTGAAAGTAGGACAAGTGGTAAAAGTGCGTGTGCTAGAAGTTAACGCCAAATTAAAGCGGATTAGTTTGTCGATAAAAGCCGTTAAACAGTAAATGACGAATTACCTAAATATTCCAGATGATAGACAAGCTATCTATCTTGTAAGAGATGCTGATATTTAGCTAAATATTCAAGATAGTAATAGAACATTGAAAAACTTTATCACTGAATTTTAGGTAAGAAAATGTTGGGAACATTTTTAACAGTTTTAGCTACAGCACTAAGCCTATTAATTGTTGACTTAGTAGTACCCGGTGTCAATATTGCTAACTTCCCAGCTGCGATGATTGCTGCTGTTGCGGTTGGTTTCATCAATAGCTCATTTAGACCAGTTCTTTCGGCTCTGTCATTACCGCTTAACTTTGTAACTTTTGGAGCATTTTCTCTAATTGTTAACGGTTTGTGTTTCACGTTAGCAGCAGCGTTGGTTCCCGGTTTTAGCGCTCACGGTCTTCTCGCTTTTATTTTGGGGCCAGTTGTGCTTTCTTTCGCTAGCACATTCATTAACAACTACTTTGTAGAGAAAAATGTTTTAAGCGGAAGCACCACAACTCAAGCTGAATTACCTTCTCAACAAAGTGAATTAACTTCTAGATAATTCCTGAGATGGAGTTAGTAGTTTGGTTAATTCTTGACAATGTAAGTAAATTTTGAAAAGTAACAGAAATATCATGAAATTACTTCGTCTTCTTCTTGGTTTAGTCTTACCTCCATTGGGGGTTTTCTTGACCGTTGGTGTTGGCCCAACTTTGTTAATTAATATCTTGTTAACAGTTTTAGGTTGGCTTCCCGGTAGCATCCATGCTGTTTGGGTGATTGCTAAACATGATGAACAATTCAACAGAGAGGGTGATATTTACTAAGTTTAGTTTAAAAGTTAATGCCACATCTTTGGATTAGTTAAATGGGTGGGTTATTCCTACCTATTTTTTGTTTGTATGGCAGTAAAAAAAGAATAGATAATAAATTCACTATAAACACCAAATACTGTGGACAAACAATGAATACTTCACAATAATAAATATCCCTGCTTTCGGTAAGCCAGGGATATTGTTAATTATAGCGATCGCTACATAGATTAAAACATTAACTAATTACGAAACATTGACAATAAAGGCTTTTAAGGCAATTCCCTGCCATCTGTGATTGACTATTTACGGCTAACTGTTTTATCTTGTTCTGAATGGTCTTTATCCTTAAACAAATCAGCAGTAGCTAGTAATAACTCGCGTAGGGTTTGCTTAATTTGGTGTTCTTTTCTAGCTAAGGATGTGCCAGCTTCACTAAGCTTATTATCGATTTGCGTTCTTTTTTGCTCAACTTGTGTAGCTAAGGCTTCTGCTTGTGGACGAGCCTGCTCATACCAAGTTTTAGCTTCGTCTAGATAATTCTTGACTTCTTCAGAACGTCCGCCGTAACGTGCTGCTAAATTAGCTCTAACAATTGATAATTGCGCTTGTAATTGTGCGTAACGTTTTTGCAATAATGAAACTTCATCGCTATTTTTGATAGCATCAATGGCAGCATCAATGGAATTTTTAGTACTGGCAGTTTTTTCCTGACCAGTTTCGGCTATTTCCGCTAAAATTACATCAACTTCTTGCTGAATTTTCTCTTCTTCCCCATCAATTTGAGCTTGCAATCTCTGCAATTCAGACTGAGTTTTCACTATAGCTTCGTGTCTTTTTGTATTCGCTCCCTCAATTGCACCTTCAATTGATGCTGTTACTTCTTCTTTAATCTCTGTACCTTTATCTTGCAGATTTTCAATTACGGTAGAAACTGCATCTTTAACAAGGGAACGGATTTCACTAGACCCTTCTTTTAACTCAGCAGATACTTGAGCCACTGCGCTTCTTACAATTTCCCTAATTCGCTCGCTTTTTAACTGTCCAGTTGCTTTTGCTTGTTGTAAATCTGCTTGGATTTGTTGTTTGATATTATTAGCCATTTTCAACTCTCGTGATTTAGATAATATGGATAAAATTTTTGCTGATATTCTTCCATTAATATTATGAATAAATAGATAATACTTGGGTTACTTCCTTCCGACATAAACTTCAATAAATCTAACTAAAGAAAGTCATATACAAATTGCTCTCCTCCTATGGGAAGATAAATATGTTTATAATAATTTTTGCTGAAAAATAAACTATTATCGGAGATGCTAAGTGCAGAAACTACTCAAATTACTATTAGTAACTCTTTTATTCTGCTTCTACACCTTCACCTCACCTGTAAAAGCAGCAGACACAACCAATGGTGAACAACTCTTTAAAGTTCACTGTGCTGGTTGTCATATGAATGGTGGGAATATAGTCAGACGGGGTAAGAACTTGCACAAGAAGGCATTAAAAAAATATGGTATGGATTCTCTAGAAGCGGTTGAATCTATCACCGCTAATGGTAAAAATAATATGTCCGCTTATAAAGACCGTCTCAGCGTACAGGAAATACAAGATGTCGCGGCTTATGTTCTAGAACAAGCGGAAAAAGGCTGGCGATAGATAATTCAAAATTAAAAAAAAATGATCAGAACATATTGAAGATAACGCCAAGGTATTTAGTTTTAGTTTAGATACAGCAGATGGCGATCGCGGAACGCCCAGCTTCACTGATCGCATCAACACTATCTCTACTCAATCACGCAATTTGTATCAATTAATCGGTGATTGCGGTGATGAATATCGCCGATGATCAACATAACACTGTATCTCAAGAACAACATCCACTAAAAAGGGAGATTAAGTAGGGGCGCACAGATGTACGTCCCTACAGATAATGGATGTGTTGCAAATATTGTTCAAATTGATATAACCTGCTTTAGTTTTAGTACCGTTAAATAATGTTGCTCGTTTAACTCAGTATATTTATTGACTGCCAAGTCTCAAATTGCCAAATAGAATATAAAGAAACACAAAATAAGCAAACCTATGTGGTCTTCAGAGGGTAAACCAGCTGATACCGGAGTAACTAGACAACAATTTAACCCCACTCTTACTGAATTGCCAGAGTCTCAATTTGAGCAGATATTCCAACTAATTGACAGTCTCTTGCCTTTTGAGGTTTGCCTGTACCACCAAATTTTGCCTTTAAAATTACAAGATAATCAGCTATCGCTGGGTATGGTGAATCCAGAAGATAGTGGCGCATTAGAATATGTAAACCGCATTGTGTCATATATTAAAGGCACAATGAATACCCAAAAAATTACAGATGAAATTCACCGTACTTTACTTTCCAAATACCTCAGCAATAAGAACACATCAGACCTAGAAGCCAAACCAGCACAACAGCTAGATACACGTTCACATTTACTAGAGAGTATAAATACGAACTCCTACTTACACAAATCTTCGGAGTTAGAAACAGCCATTGTGGAAATCTCCCATTCACAAAGTAATTCCCAACCTAGCAATAATGTTTTAGAAACCACTGCCAGCCAAGAAACACCCACAGTTCTCTTGAATGACTTGACTGTTTTACAAGTACAAACGCCAGAACTATTTAGTCCTATTGAAGCACTGATAAACCTACCACCGAAAAAATTATTAGAAGAATTACTAGGGCGAGTTCTTGGTGGGGGAATTGGTCGTTTGTATTTGGAGAGACAACCATACAGGGGAAGAATCATCTGGAGTGACAATGGAGTTTTGCAGTCCATATTAGAAAATTTACCCTTGTCTACTTTTCAAGGAGTGCTTAATGAATTGAAGCGTTTTGCGGCAATTCCTTTGGGTATAGTTGCAGAACCACAACAGATAGAAAAAGAATGTCAATACCAAGACAGCCGTTTATTATTGCGTATACGTGTAATGCCGGGGCTAAATGGCGAAGAGGCTACATTACAAGTACTTAGAGGCGCAGCTTTAAAATTTTATCAACAGCAACAGTTAGCTCATCTGAGTCGAGATGTTATCGGTATTTCCCAACAACTAACTTATAAACTGCACGAGTTACAGCAAAAATTACAATTGAATCCTCACCTCAAATCTGAGCAATCAGAGGCTTTGTCTACCCTAACTCGATTGGTCGAAAAATTAGACCATCAAGTTAAAATACTGACGGATAATAATGAAGAACAATCAGTTAGTAAGTTATAACGCCGTCAGTAAAACCTCTGATTTCGATTTTTACCATAATTGTTATGTTGTAATGACAAGCCAGACTATCTTTGACCAATTTACAGTTAAGAATAATAACAGTTAGGAGAGGAATCAATCATGAAAAATATAAGACAAATTTACATTTATACTTAAGGTTTTACATAGGCAAGATGTACTACTCTTACTTGTTCCATCTAAGGTACTAGCCCTATAGATTCATTATAAAATCTTTATGAAAAGCAGCTTTTGAGCCTGTTCTTATTCATACATTTCCTATTTTATAATATATTTATGGATAAACTCTTAAATACATTGCGCCAATAAGCAAATCAGTATCTAAGAGGTTATTTATAAAGTAAAAATAAAATTCTTGTAGGGTGTGTTAGGCACAGACTTTGACTATAAATTCTCATGAAAAATTTGATAGAAGCGCCTAACGCACCATCTGATCTAACGGTGCGTTAGGCTGAAGCCATAACGCACCCTACTTAAGAATTACCTTATAAATAGTCTCTGAAGATTTACAGTTTTTTCTCAATATATGTCCATATTTTGAATTGAAAACTTATAATAGATATTCTATTTTTTATTTAACAAATTCACTCTCAGTAGATATTTCATGCAAACTGAAATTTTTAGTGATATTTTTCCCCTATTGAGTACAGCCAGCCCACAAACTTTAGAATGGCTACTCAATGTTGCAATCGATCATGAATATCCCACAGGTAGAGCAGTTTTAATGGAAGATGCCTGGGGTAATGCAGTTTATTTTATTGTGTCTGGATGGGTCAAAGTACGCCGTACTTGTGGTGATGATTCTGTTGCTTTGGCAATTTTAGGCAAGGGTGATTTTTTTGGAGAAATGGCCATTTTAGATGAATCTCCGCGTTCTACTGATGTCATCGCTCTTTCGCCTGTCAAATTACTGAGCGTTTCCAGAGAACGTTTTATTCAAATTCTTTTTAAAGATCCACAGTTGCATCATCGAATGCTACAACTCATGGTGCGAAGGCTACGACACATTAATCAACGTTTACAAATTCGTTCTTCACCACCGGCTGTTAAATTAGCCCACACCTTAATTAGTTTGGGTGAAAGTTACGGTCATGAATCGAATATCGGCAAGGAAATTTTTAATATTCCCTTCAAAGATTTAGCAGAAGTTACAGAAATTAGTGTTGAAGAAACTAGTAAAATTATGAAAAAGTTAGATGAAAAGGGATGGATTAAAATTGATAACGTTAATGATATTATTTATCTCATAAACTTTAAACAACTATTAAATTTAGCAGGGAAAGTTTAAGAAAATATTCGTTGTAATGTGTATATTTTCCGATTATTAGCAGCATATTACCCAAATATCTATAAAGTAGATTTTATCAACTTTGAATTTGGTGGCAGTTGCATTTTCCTGAGACTATACCTAGTCTGTAATTAATAGTAGTTTTGATAAAATTTATATATTACCAGGTATTAATGAGTGCTGAGGTTTGGAGAAAAAAGCTAGTGTTCAGGCTGCATATGCTGAATTATTACAAAAATATTAAATTTTTAATCTGCGTTAATTCATTTTAACGTAATATTTAATTATGTTACGTTTATATAATAAATGAACTTTGTAAAATAGGCTGTTAATGCTGTGCAAGTCTCCTCCGCAAGAGCGAAACCCAGTAATAGCTGGCACTAGAGAGTTTTCTTTTAGTAGGCTGATTGATACTGGCTGTGTCATTGTGATTAGTATCAATGCGCCCCAAAATGCTGAGTCTGCATTGGTTAACTATTGACTATTGACCAGTAACTATTAACTATTAACTATGTATGGTATTGACTTTTGACTGAGAACTTATCACTTTTAACTACAGATGACTGAAGCGACAGCACCTCGTATCGATATTGGCGTTCAGGACACCGTGCCGACGATTAATTATTTGGTGGCAATGCCCCAACCAGAGACGCATCTATTTGAGGTGAGTTTGCAAATCGTAAACTATTCATCACCAATTCTTGACTTAAGAATGCCGGTGTGGACACCAGGATCATATTTGGTGCGCGAGTACGCCAAGAATTTACAAGATTTCACTGCTTTTGCAGGAGATAAAGTTCTACCTTGGCGTAAAATCAGTAAAAACCACTGGCAAATCAATAAGGGTGATGTGTCAGAAGTAACGGTGCGCTACCGAATTTTTGCAAACGAACTATCGGTAAGAACCAATCATTTAGATGCTACTCACGGTTACTTCAATGGGGCCGCATTGTTTTTTAGAATACCTGGATGGGAAAATTTACCAATCCGCGTTACCGTCCTCCCACCCTATCCTCAATGGCGGATAACTACTCCCTTACCTACTGTCAATGAGCAATCTAATACTTTCTATGCGGCTGATTTTGATACGCTTGTAGATAGTCCTTTTGAGATTGGGGAACACCAGTCATATCACTTTGAGGTATTAGGAAAACCTCATGAACTGGCAATATGGGGACAAGGTAATTATCAAGTACAGCAGCTAATTAGAGATACCCAAAAAATTATCCAAGTAGAAGCGCAAATGTTTGGCGGATTGCCTTATGAGCGCTACGTCTTTTTGCTGCATCTATTTGCTCAAGCTTACGGAGGTTTAGAGCATAAAAATTGCTGCTCTCTAATCTATCAGCGTTTTGGATTCCGCTCTCAAGATAAATACGAACGTTTCATCCAGTTAGTAGCACACGAGTTCTTCCACTTGTGGAATGTTAAGCGCATCCGTCCCCAAGCCTTGGAAGTGTTTAACTACGATCAGGAAAATTACACACCTTCTCTATGGTTCTGTGAGGGGACTACTAGTTATTACGATTTATTGATTCCTTTAAGAGCAGGCATTTATGATGCCAAGGCTTACTTAAACTATTGGAGTAAGGAAATAACTAGATTATTAACCACACCAGGGCGGAAAGTACAGCCACTGTCTGAATCGAGTTTTGATGCGTGGATTAAACTTTATCGCCCAGATACCAATACAGGCAATTCCCAAGTCTCCTACTACTTAAAGGGAGAGATGGTTTCTTTGTTGCTAGATTTGCTAATTAGGGCGCGGTATCGCAATCAGCGTTCTTTGGATGATGTGATGCGGCAAATGTGGCAAAAGTTTGGTCAAGCCGAGATTGGCTACACTCCAGAACAATTACAGGCGGTAATTGAATCGGTAGCTGGGGTTGATTTGACAGATTTCTTTGCCCGTTATATCGATGGCACAGAAGAATTACCATTTAACCAATACTTAGAACCTTTTGGGTTGCAGTTGGTTACAGAAAGAGAGGAAGAACCTTACTTGGGAATCAAGGTAAATACGGAAAATGGCCGGGAAGTAATTAAATTTGTCGAAGCTGGTTCACCGGCACAACTGGCAGGGATTGATGCAGGTGATGAACTACTAGCGATCGCCGGTATTAAAATCACAGCCCATCAATTGAGCGATCGCCTCAAAGATTATCAAGCAAATGATACTATTCAGGTAGCAGTTTTCCACCAAGATGAACTACGTATTTATTCCGTAACTCTCGATTCACCACGACCCACAAAATACCAGCTATTACCAGTGCAAAATCCCGATGCCACACAGCAAGCAAACTTTGCCGGCTGGTTAGGTGCTTCCATATCTGGTGTTGGTTAGTAACAATAGCAAAATTCTTATTTTGTGTTCCCTGTGATTCACATTCAGGTGCGGAAAGTAACTAAATACAAAGATGGGGGAGATTAGTCAAGTTATGCGTGATTATTCTCCCCTATGTGTTTATAGGGGGTAGGGACAGAGAAGACGAGGAGGACAAAGGAAAAATTCTGATTCACACCATTTCATGAAAAATATGATACAAATGCAAACGCCCAAATCTATGCTAAGTATCACTTTCTTAATTTTGAATTTTGAATTTTGAATTTTGAATTGATATTACCCCATACGGGCTAACACATATTCACGAGTACGAGAATCAGCAGGAGTATTAAACATTTTCTTGGTCAGACCAAATTCAACCATCCGACTAATCCGATTTTCATTAGGCTGTAAGAAAGCTGTGAAATCTGATACGCGAGCAACTTGAGACAAGTTGTGGCTAACTATTACCATTGTTAGTTCAGAACGAAGACGTAAACTTTGAATTAAGCTTTCTACCTTCATGCTGGCTATGGGATCAAGACCAAAACAAGGTTCATCCATTAACAGAACTTTTGGCTTCACAGCTAAAGCACGGGCAATACATAGACGCTGTTGCTGACCACCAGAAAGGTCTAACGCTGATTTATATATTTTATGTTTGATTTCATCCCAAATATCAGCCTCTTTTAGGGCAGACTCGACAATTTCATCTATCTCTAATTTTGGTCGCCAACCAACTATTTTCACTCCATAGGCAACGTTATCATAAACACTCATGGGGAAAAGATTAGGTTTGGGATGTACCATACTTACTTGTCGGCGTAGCCGATTCAAGTTAACCCGACGCTCATAAATATTTTGATTATAAAATTCTACTCTGCCTTCAACTCGCACTTCGGCTTCTAGTTCATTCATCCGATTGAGGCATTTAATAAAAGTAGATTTTCCACAACCACTAGGGCCAATAATTGCAGTCACTTTATTCTCATAAATATCCATTGACACCTCTTCTAGTATTTTCTGGGTGTCATAGTAAAAGCTGAGATTTTTGACTCTGATGGCTGGAATTAGTTTATTCATGCTGAGAAATGTTTATCAAAAATATTGACTTGACAAATTAGTAAAAATCAGTGCTGCTGTTTCACGGTTTGTGAAGCCAATATTGAATAATCATGGTTCCAAATCAGGAATACCAGGAAATATTCATTTATAGCTAAATAGCAGTATTTTTTAGACAAATATTTGTATCAAAATGGTTTTCCTTTAAAAATAAATGTGGTAAGATATCAGCTAGTTAAAATCAAGCAGTTTAGAAGATCATTAACTTATTACCTACTTGTAAGTCTGGTTCAAGGTAGTATTTTGCTCATAGGCTTAAATTGACTTGTGTATACTGGTATCAAGCAACAAGTTAACTTTATTGGGTTGAACACTAGTAAACAGTATATCTACTGAATGATTTTGGTTTTTCTGCCCAAAAACCTGATAGATTCAGCGTAAAATAATATAAATTACATACTACTTATGTAGCATGTAAAATACCCATGTATCTTAATTTTACACGATATATAATAACTTCTATTTCATAAGATGTAGGGAAAATGTTGTTTAAAATTCCTCATCCTCATGAAAACTTTGCGAAAGACATAATGCCCTTCGCACACAGGAATTTTACCTAAGAAATTAATATTTCAGTATACAAATAATGTCATCAACCAATTAATAACTGCTTAGACACAATTAAATTACATCTGCTACCTATTTATTTTTTGCTTAATGAAGAATTAATTACAAATCGGGATAGTTTGTATTGATTTCAGTAGAACGGTGGGAAAAAACTAACCTATATTAACGTGAGTTCGATGAGAGAAGAAAGCCAGAAAGCTAGTATAAAAAGGAATTGGCGAACAAGGAAATCAAAGAACAGTAAAATTTATGGCAAGAGGGTGAAAAAAACATAAAAAAGACCGAGACTAAAAAATATCATTACAAAATCAGGGTCTCGGCTATGTCTACTATTGTATCTCGCCTCGATATTACACAAGTATTCTGTGATGTAGATGATTTCTGTAAACAGTGGGAACAGTTATGGCAAGTGATCCCACAGCTACCATCGATAACAGGAGAACGTCGTAGTCGCTCAAGGATGAGCATATCGGAAGTGATGACAATAGTCATTGCCTTTCATGGTAGTGGATATCGAACATTTAAGGAATTTTATACATTGCACGTACTACCTGGTTGGCGTGGGGCATTTCCCAACTTGGTGAGCTACAACAGATTTGTAGAATTGATGCCGTGGTGCTTAATGCTGTTGTGCTGCTTTTTGCATACAAGGACAGGAGAAATTACGGGAATTAGTTTTATTGATTCAACGCCTATTAATGTGTGCCATAATTGCCGCGCCCATGCACATAAAGTATTTAAAGGATTAGTAAATTGGGGCAAAAACTCGGTCGGTTGGCACTTCGGATTCAAACTTCATTTGATAATTAATGACCAAGGTGAATTGTTGGCATTTAAATTAACTTCTGCCAACGTAGATGACCGCAAGCCAGTGCCAGAAATGACTGAGGATTTGATTGGCAAACTGTTTGGTGACCGAGGATATGTTTCACAAAAATTATTTGAAGAGTTATACGAACGAGGTTTAGAGCTAATTACTAAATCCAAGAAAAACATGAAAAATCGCTTGGTCAAGTTGCTTGATAAAATTTTGTTACGTAAACGAGCAGTCATTGAATCAGTGAATGACCATCTCAAAAATATTTGTCAAATAGAACACTCTCGACATCGTAGTCCACTTAACTTTTTGGTTAATTTAATGGCAGGCTTGGCAGCTTATACTTATTTGCCTAAAAAACCATCTATTGATATTTATCCAAAAGACTTGCCTGCTCTACCTCCTGCCATTTTTTAGCTCCGTCGAACTCACGTTATATTACAAAACTAAAATAGACTAAACTTTCTTCCCTCCTGCTTCCTAACTCAAGCCTTTCAATCCAAATTTGGTATTAGCCAAACCGCCCAGAAACATAATCATGTGTGCGAGGGTCGATGGGGTTGCTAAAGATTTGAGTGGTTGCGCCAAATTCAACCATTTGACCAATACGACTTTCATCAGTGCTGAAAAAAGCAGTGAAATCAGAGACGCGAGTTGCCTGCTGCATATTATGAGTAACGATCGCGATCGTCAATTCTGAGCGTAAACTATGGATCAGTTCTTCAACTTTCATTGTGGCGATGGGGTCAAGCGCTGAACAAGGCTCATCCATTAATAAGACTTTCGGTTTAATTGCTAAAGCACGCGCAATACAAAGCCTCTGTTGTTGACCTCCAGAAAGTCCTAAAGCTGATTTATGGAGTTTATCTTTAACCTCTTGCCACAGAGCTGCACCTTTAAGAGCAGACTCGACAATTTCATCTAAATCTGATTGCTGTACTCTAGCAGAGATTCTCACACCATAAGCGACATTTTCATAAATGCTCATGGGAAAGGGATTTGGTCTTTGAAAAACCATACCAATTTGGCGGCGTAGTCTATTGATATTGACCTTTGGGTCATAAATATTTTGACCAAAAAAATCTACGCTTCCCTCTACCTTGACAGGGCCTTCTAATTCACTGATACGGTTAAGAGTTTTAATAAATGTTGATTTACCACAACCACTAGGGCCAATAATTGCTGTTACATGGTTTTGGTAAATATCCATTGAAATGCCCTCAATGGCTTTGGAAGTATTGTAATAAAAGCTAAGATTTTTAACTTTAATTGCCGGGATAAACTTTTGATTCATGATGATTGCTTAGATTGGTATAAGTAAAATATGCTGCTAGGTATGACGGTGTGTATATTTAGGTTTTGTCGTGTTCGTATAGTTTTAAAACAGGAATAAAGTCTTGATGAAAAACTCGATTTTTATTTAATCTTCTTCTTACGAGTAAATAAACGAGAAATTAAACTAACACTCAACACTAAACCAAGTAAAACTATAGAAGTTGTCCAAACTAACTGATTTCTTTCGGGGTCAGGGTCATTGTAGAGGTTATAAATTAAGACTGGTAAGGAAGCTGTAGGGCCAAATAATCCGCCTGACCAGTCTAGACTAAACAAAGCTGTGAAGATTAGGGGTGCTGTTTCACCAGCCGCACGAGCTACAGCAAGTAAAATACCTGTAGTAATCGAGGGTAGCGCAGCAGTCACAACTACACGAAAAGTAGTTTGAAAACGTGTTCCGCCTAAAGCTGCTGAGGCGAGGCGTTGGTCTATGGGAATAAGTTTTAGGGCTTCTTCTGTAGTTAGGGCGATGATTGGTAACATGATTGTGGCTAAAGCAAATCCACCTGCGATCGCACTAAATTGTTTAGTAGCTAAAACTATCAAACCATAAGCAAATATCCCCACCACAATTGAAGGAACACCAGTTAGAACACTAACAATAAACCGCACGAACTTAGCTATGGGACTAGTTTGACCAAATTCTGCTAGAAATATGCCTGTAAATAAACCTATAGGAATACTTAATACAGAACCAATAGCTACAACTGTAATAGTGCCTAAAATGGCGTTGCCAAAGCCATTATCAATTACTGCTTTGACAAACATTTGTGGTTTTAAACCAACAAGTCCTCGGCTAATAATTTCCCAAATAATTGAAAATAAAGGAATTATTGCTAAAGCAGAGAATGCAAAAGCAAGAGCATTCATTAAATAAGTAAATATAAGCCTTCTGGGTGGTAGAGGACTTATTAACTCCGAGACTATAGCTTTATTGATTTCTGATGATTGATAATTACTCATATTGAGAAAATGGGGAGTAAGAACTAGGGAGACTTTAACTATTGACTATTGACTAAATAACTACCTATTTCTCCTCCCAACCCATTGAACTAATAACCTAGCGGCAATATTTACACCTAGAGTAACGGCAAATAATATTAAGCCTAGATAACACAAAGCACCAATATGTAATCCCGGTTGTGCTTCGGCAAATTCGTTAGCTAAGACAGCAGGAATTGTGTAAGCGGGATCTAGTAAGGAAAGACTAATTTGTGCAGAATTGCCAATTACCATAGTTACAGCCATTGTTTCGCCTAAAGCCCTTCCTAACGCCAGCATGGCTGCACTGACAATTCCTGAAAATCCGGCTGGTAATAATACTCTGAATATTGTTTCCCAGCGAGTACCACCCAACGCCATAGAAGCACTGCGTAGTTCTTTGGGTATTGCCAGCAATACATCACGACTAATAGCTGCCATTGTCGGCAAAATCATAATGGCAAGAATAATTCCCGCAGTTAGCATATTTGTACCTACGGGAAATTGAGAATTAAATATTGGTATCCATTTAAAGTTACTTGCTAACCACTTTTGAGGAGGTTCCAAAACAGGAATAAAAATGAAAATTCCCCACAAGCCAATAATGACGCTAGGGATAGCTGCAATTAATTCAACGATAAATGCTAATGCCGTTTGGATTGATGGATGTAAGAATTTTTCGCTAGTTACTAAGGCAACTGCTATACTCACAGGCACAGTTAAGATAATAGCGATCGCACTACTTACCAAAGTTCCATATATATAAGGTAATGCGCCAAAAATTTCATTAGCTGTATCCCAATCTTGTCCCCAAATAAAACCAAGCCCAAACTTCTCGATAGCTGGTCTGGCTTCAAGGAATACAATCCAACTCATTAAGAATAATACAGCTACTGCGATCGCTGCAAAGGTATAGACTAGCCATGTAAAACCCCTGTCTAACCAAAAATTCGCGCCATCGTTATCTGTTAATCCCAGATTTTCATTATCAAAATCGGCAGGCGATAAATTTGTCATGTAAATTTTAGATACTACATTATTAAAAATATTTATATTCTTAAAGGGTGGACTACCTGTCCACCCAATTTAGAGAAGTAAAAGTCAGAACCTTAAACTATGGTTTGACGTTGCCATTAACTGTTTGCATTATACGATTAGCCACACCAGCCGGGATTCTGGTGTAATTGAGGTCATCATTATATTGTTGACCGTCTGTTAAAACCCAGTTAACCCATTTTTTAACGGCTTGAGATTTTGCCGCATCTGCGTACTGTTTGTAAACCATCATCCAGGTGAGTCCGACAATGGGATAACCTTGGCTGGGATCACCCACAAATACACGGTAATTGTCTGGGAAACTGACGGTTGATAGTGCAGAGTTAGCTGTTTGCAGAGAAGGAGCAACAAATTCTCCTTTTTTATTTTGGATTTGTGCTGATCTCAGGTTATTTTTAGCAGCGTAAGCATATTCAACGTAACCAATAGACCCAGGAGTACGAGCTACTAAAGCAGCTACACCAGGGTTTCCTTTACCTTTGAGGACGTTGGGTAAAGTCCATTTGGGTGCAGTGTTAGCGCCAATTCTACCTTTAAAGTAAGGGCTAACAGAACTTAAATGATTGGTGAAAATGAAGGTAGTACCACTACTATCAGCACGGACAGCAAATCTAATTGGTTGGTTTGGTAGATTTACACCAGGGTTATCTGCCTTAATTTTGGGATCATTCCATTCAGTAATTTGACCAGCAAAAATAGCTGGTAATGTAGCACGGGATAAGCGGAGATTATTGACACCGGGAAGATTATAAACAACAGAAACTGCACCACCGGCTGTAGGTACAAGAATTACACCATTCTTGACTTTACCAATTTCTGCATCGGTCATTGCAGCATCACTACCACCAAAGTCAACAGTCCCGGCAATTGTTTGGCGAATACCACCACCACTACCAATTCCTTGATAGTTAATTTTTAGTTCTGGATGTTTCTTTTTAACTTCACGCGCATACCTTTCATAAAGTGGAGCGGGGAAAGTCGCTCCTGCACCGTTAAGAGTTTGGGCTTGCGCGATCGCGCTAAAAAGAGGACTAACGGCAACAGCAGATGTTACCACAGCAGCAGTAAATACACGCTGTAAAGCGGTGGCAGAGAAGTTCATATTACCTCGTAATTTAAGGATTACTTGCAGCTTTTATCACAGCATGATTATGTTACTTTTATCACACTTTATTCAGGTTAATAAAAGTTTAAGCATTGGTTAAGATATATTTAAATTATTAATTTTTCTTTCTATTATTTTTCAATAAATTTTTAAAGAAAAATCTATGAAGCAATAATTACTAAATCTAAATTCCTATAAACAAAGTCAAGAATAAATAATTTTAAATATATACAATAAATAAACCTAGCAGGGGCAAAATCAGCAGTGCGCCTGCCAGGAAGGCACGGTATATTCTCGCCATGTTTGATCGGGGTAGTGCTTATTTATAAGAAATAATGCCTAACCGTAAATACAATAGCGGAGTTGGCATTGATAAAGGGTTAAGAAAATTCAGTTATCTGGTTAATATCAAGTTAAATTTGGTCATTAGTTATTAGTCAATAGTCCACAGTCAACAGTTATTCTCCTCGGCCCCTCATTTCCCGGCTGGTGAGCGTAGCCGTACCACTCCGTGGAAGCAAGCTACGCGGAGCGTCTGTCTCCGACACGCTCCGCGAACGCAGAGAACCACATCTCTCTCATCCTCCTCATCCCCCCACACACAAAGACAGCCAATGGCTAATAATATAAGAGGGCGCTTCACACTTCTTAAATATTTAGTTTGACTATGGCCAGAGATTTACGGGGATTTATTAAGATTTTGGAAGATAAAGGGCAATTGCGGCGGATTTCTGCCTTGGTTGAACCAGATTTGGAAATTGCTGAGATTTCTAACCGGATGCTGCAACGAGGTGGGCCGGGTTTGTTATTTGAAAACGTTAAAGGTTCACCTTTCCCCGTGGCGGTTAATTTGATGGGAACGGTGGAGAGAATATGTTGGGCGATGAATATGCAGCAACCCCAAGAGTTGGAGACTCTGGGTAAAAAGCTGAGTATGCTGCAACAACCAAAACCACCAAAGAAAATTTCTCAAGCTATAGATTTTGGTAAAGTGCTGTTCGATGTCATCAAGGCTAAACCAGGGCGAGACTTTTTTCCAGCTTGTCAGCAGGTGGTGATTCAAGGTGATGACTTGGATCTCAATAAATTACCTTTGATTCGTCCTTACCCTGGTGATGCTGGCAAAATTATTACGCTAGGACTGGTAATTACTAAGGATTGTGAAACGGGTACGCCAAATGTGGGTGTCTATCGCTTGCAATTGCAGTCTAAAAATACGATGACAGTCCACTGGTTATCGGTGCGGGGTGGGGCGAGACACTTACGTAAGGCGGCTGAACGTGGTCAAAAATTAGAGGTAGCGATCGCACTTGGTGTAGATCCCTTAATTATCATGGCAGCCGCTACACCCATCCCTGTAGATTTATCAGAGTGGTTATTTGCTGGGCTGTATGGCGGTTCCGGTGTGCAGTTAGCTAAGTGTAAAACGGTAGATTTAGAAGTACCCGCAGATTCCGAATTTGTTTTAGAAGGGACAATTACACCAGGGGAAATTTTACCTGATGGCCCCTTTGGCGACCACATGGGCTATTACGGCGGCGTGGAAGATTCTCCATTAATTCGTTTCCAGTGCATGACACACCGCAAAGACCCGATCTATTTGACCACATTTAGCGGTCGTCCACCCAAAGAAGAAGCGATGATGGCGATCGCGCTTAACCGGATTTATACCCCAATTTTACGTCAACAAGTTTCAGAAATTGTCGATTTCTTCTTACCAATGGAAGCCCTCAGTTATAAAGCGGCCATTATTTCCATTGATAAAGCCTACCCCGGACAAGCAAGACGCGCAGCTTTGGCCTTTTGGAGTGCCTTACCCCAATTCACTTACACCAAATTTGTCATCGTTGTTGATAAAGACATTAACATCCGTGACCCGCGTCAGGTAGTGTGGGCAATCAGTTCTAAAGTTGACCCTACAAGGGATGTATTCATCCTGCCAAACACGCCATTTGACACTTTAGATTTTGCTAGCGAAAAAATCGGCTTGGGTGGACGGATGGGAATTGATGCTACTACCAAGATTCCCCCAGAAACAGACCATGAATGGGGTGCGCCTTTAGAGTCTGATGCAGATGTTGCTGCAATGGTAGAAAGGCGATGGGCGGAGTATGGTTTAGCTGATTTGCAATTAGGGGAAGTTGACCCTAATCTGTTTGGTTACGATATGAGATAGTGGCAGATACCTGGGTAGGGGCGCACATACGCCCCTACAGATAACATTAAAACCGTCACTTCAAAGTTATATAAGAATGCAAATATAAGAGACTATTTATAAAGTAAATCTTAAGTAGGGTGTGTTAAGGCGTTCAATTTATTTGTAGCAATCTAAATTATCCTTAAAAGAATTTTGTTTGACTAACCAAGCCTCTAATGCGCTCCTACGCTTTTGTGCAAGTTTTGCTTTTGTTTTGGCATCAATTTCTTCTGCTTTAAACAGGTCAACTATTTTAGTTGTGATAATAAATTTTTTCCCTTGTTTCATTACGATGGGAATAGCTATATTATGAACTTCCCAAATATTTATAGTTCGAGAGTGGCGTAGCGTAGATTCATTCCATTCCATAAGTTGGGAGTCAGAAAGTTGCTGAAGGTTTTGGTAAGAGCGATTAACCTTAACAGCAATCTTTTTAAAATTGGACATTTCCGCTTCTAATTGGCTAGCCAAAGTATTAATTTTATTTGCTAAAATATCCAATTCTTCAATGCCTTGGGTGACTGTTTCTTGTAACATTTCTTGTTGTTGTTGCTGTTTGTGGGCTAATAACTCTTGTCCATATTTTTCCAATTCAGCCACCTCTGATTCTAATTGAGCGATCGCCTCATCAATGCAAACAGTTTTGGGTTGGGTTAGGAGTTTGTATTTAAAAGAATTAATGGCTGTGCTGGCAAGAAGCGTCAAGCTGGAATAGACCATATTTATTTCTACAGAGATTTCACCAAAATGTGTGAGCATTAGCAACACCCATATCTTGAAACAAAAAATAAACTCCCAGTTCCCCAATTTTGCGAAATTTTAGCCTCTGTTTACCACTAACGGCAAGCAAACGCTGAATTTATCGCTACAGATGAACGCAGATGAGGCAACATTTTAGCCTAGAAACGTTAGTAGGGTGGGCATTGCCCATCAGCTCATGGTTTTGCCGATGCACTGCGCCCTACAGATACTGAGAATTTTATGGCTACGCTCCCGTAAGGGATACAGAAATCAAATTGGATTCCTATATCAGTCCTATATATCTCATAAATAATAGTATAATTAAATACTTAAACTATTTATGAACTTGAGTAAAGATGATTTAATTTCATCCTTTGTTAATAACGCTCGATCTTATCAGGAGCAAGGTTTATATCAGCAAACTTTAAGTTGTTATATACAATGTTTAGAATTTGCTAAAAATCGTTGGGGAGAAGAACATCCAACAGTTGTTACTAGCCTTAACAACTTAGCAACTTTTTATCATTCTCAAGGTATAAATGGCCCTGCTGAATATTTTTACTTCAAAGCATTAGAACTTACACGCAAGTTATGGGGAGAACATCTTAATGTTGCTATTAGCCTCAACAAACTAGCATATTTCTACCGTTCTCAAGGTAGATATAGCGAAGTAGAACCGTTATACATCGAAGCCTTGGCAATTAGACGTAAACTGTTAGCCACAGAACATTCTGAAGTAGTTATTAGTCTCAACAAACTAGCTTATTTCTACTGTTCCCAAGGTAAATAAACCAAGCCGAACCTTTGTATATTGAAGCTTTAGCTATTAGAAGGAAGTTATTAGGAAAAGAACATCTTGATGTTGCCACCCATCTGAACAACCGAGCAGAAATCTGTCGTTCTCAAGGTAAATACCAACAAGCTGAAAGCTTTTTATTGCAGGCGTTGGATCTTAAAAGTAAGCTATTGGGAGTAGAAAACCCCGATGTTGCTACAAGCCTCAACAACCTGGCTGTCCTTTACTACTGTCAGAGCAAATTCAATGAAGCTGAAGCTGTCTTTATCCAAACTTTGGTAATTACACGCCAATTGTGGGAAGAAGAACATCCCGATGTTGCTATAAGTCTTAACAATCAGGCATTTTTTTACTATTCTCAAGGTTTATATAGCGAAGCTGAGGCTTTGTTCATCCAAGCTTTGGATATTTTAGAGCGACGATTAGGGATAGATCATCCTTATACTGCTAGTGTGCGTCACAATTTAGTAGATTTGCACGATGCTGCGAAATCACAACAGTAAAATTTAAACACCAATACTATTTGCAAAGGTTTTTTCAGAAAGGTTAGGAGGGAGAGGTTTAGCAAACTCACTTTTCAATCGGGAATTATAGCGATCGCTTTCCTCCGTAATCTTTACAATTAATACAACAAATATTATATTAAAATAGGTAAAATTACTAGCTTCAAAAGCTCCCAGTCATCTAGTAAGTTTAATACTTAATTATGAGAGGAAGAAAGCTAAAATCTTCTTATATCCTTCCCTGCTAACCTATTATTTTACTTGTCAAAATTTTCAGAGTTACCATCATCGTTCTGAAACGGTTTTTCCCCAATTTGCAGTTGTTTTTTCGTACGTTTTAATTCTTTCCACAGACCTTTGATTTGCTCGTAAGCTTCTTCAGGCGATAATTTCCCATTCGTTTCTAAATTGCAAATATAACTTATTTTTTGTGCAAATTCTTGTAAATTAGCATTAAAGACTAAGTTTTCTGGCTTTACTTGACCATAGTAACGCCCACGGGGATAGAGGAAATTTTCTTTGTTCATGGTTGTTTTCTCCATATAATTCGACTCCTTCTGGTTTAATAGCTGAAGCTAAATTACTAGCAGCCTATACAAATAAGCTTTGTGATACACACCCTACTACTAATAGCAACCGCTTCTTGATTGATTTAACTGAAACCAACTATATTTGATTATTTAAAAATGCTTATTTCATTTCTTGTATTATGCAATACATCTTCAAAGTATCTGGGCAAAACCTTTTTTGATATTTTATCAAATCCGCTCTTTCAAACCAGAGTCAAACAAATTTTATTTATTCAACCACTCTGATAACCATATGGATGCGACAATGTAACAGTTTGGCATTCAAAATTAGTATTTACACTGAAAATATCTTTGAAATAAGCATTTTCTACAAGGTTAATTGTCAAAGCTAAAAAGTAAAGTAGTTGATTTCTCTCCTAAGAGTAACTAATTTGCCCAATCTTCAATTTCACAATCTATAAACTGAAAGATAATCTTCAATTTCACCAAATAGAGTATTAATATATACTTTTTGCTACTAAACTATTTAATTAGTTACAAAAATTATTTTTATTTTCATATATTTTAATACTTATATAAAAAATGACATTAATAATATGAGATTACCGTAATTATTTATTGGTAGTCTTCTACTAAAAGAGAGAGCTAATTTAGCGTTTAATCACCTCTAAAAAAGTTAAGAGAGCGGACTTTTGTCAGAGATTCATCATTTTTGATGTAGCTTCTAATTTCATGAATCCAAAATCGGTACTGACACAAGCGAATAGCTAATGGTGATAACTAAAGATAAAATGGTGAAGCTCGAAAGGGCAAAAGTTGCTCATTGCTCAAACCTTACCTCCCACCATGTCTGTTCATTCCAAGCTATACGAAGGCAAAGCGAAAATTCTCTACGCTACCGACGACCCAGAAATATTACTGGCTGATTTTAAGGATGATGCTACTGCTTTCAACGCACAAAAGCGCGGCAGCATCCTTGGTAAAGGGAGGATAAACTGTAGCATTTCTAGTCAGCTATTTCAGCAGTTAGAAGCATCGGGGATTAAAACTCACTATATTGATAGCCCTAGCCCTAACCAAATGCGGGTGAAAGCAGTCAAAATTTTACCCTTAGAGGTAGTAATCCGTAATATTGCGGCTGGCAGTTTATGTCAGCAAACAGGCATAGAACTAGGTACAGTTTTAAAACAGCCTCTAGTAGAGTTTTATTATAAAAACGATCAACTGGGAGATCCACTACTAACACGCGATCGCCTGCTGTTGATGGAACTAGCGACACCGGAACAAGTAGATGAAATTACCCATCTAGCATTGCAAATTAACGAGTTCCTCAAAGACTTCTGGCAGCGTTGTGGTATTACCCTAGTAGACTTCAAACTAGAATTTGGTTTAAATTCACAACAACAATTGCTTTTGGCTGATGAAATTAGCCCTGATACCTGCCGTTTGTGGAACACTACAGAAACCGACCCTAATCGTCGAGTCATGGATAAAGACCGTTTCCGGCGAGACTTGGGAAATGTAGAAGATGCTTACCAGGAGGTTTTACAAAGAGTACTACAAGCAGTAGAGATTAAAAGTTAAATTAATGACAATCTAAATTTAATTATTAAGCAAGTGGAGATGGGGGGATGAGAAAGATGCAGGGGGGCAGGGTGCAGGGGGCAGGGGAAAAATCCTCTACCTAGCCTCTTCTGCCTTTCGACTGTGGACTAATGACTAATGACTAATGACTAAAACGGCAATTGCCCGTTAATGGTGTGTGTGGAGTGAAGAGAAGGAAAGGAATTAAATGAAGATGCGTTTATCTCCCGTATTTGTGGCAGCTGTGGCAATTACAGCACCTTTAACCAGTTCTTTAAATGCTAATGCTCAAACTCCTAGCAGTTTAGAACAAACATTAGAGGCGTTCCCAGCAGCAACAACTCAGCAGCTAGAACAAAATGTCTCACAATCTCAGTCCGATTCAACAACTGTTAAAGCACTGATAGATGTTCCGTCCCCAGATGGGGAATTTTCCTCAGAAAAATCAACAAAGTCAGCAGCAACAGCAACTAAAGAGATCATTGTACCGACATTAGAAGACACGACCTCGACAAGCTTGAGCGTTGAACAGCCTCCTGTGAGTAAATCGCCTGTGGAAGTGAGGACAAAATTAGC
Source organism: Nostoc sp. MS1 (assembly GCF_019976755.1). Lineage (NCBI taxonomy): Bacteria > Bacillati > Cyanobacteriota > Cyanophyceae > Nostocales > Nostocaceae > Nostoc > Nostoc sp. MS1. The sequence continues at coordinate 1,874,986 of NZ_AP023441.1, read as the reverse complement.
TCAGGCTTTAAATAATACTCAGACAGCTACAGTTAAAGAAACGCGATCGCCATCACCGCAGAAAAAAGAAAATCTCTCCCCAATTCCTAATCCCCAAACCGTAGCCAGATCATCAGCACAACAACTTGTACAAGCACCAGAACAGCAACCTACCACCCAGCCTGGAGTAACTTTCCCAACAACACAACAACAAACACCAACCCCTGAAACTACCCCAGCACCAACCCCTGGCACTACCCCAGCGCCAACCCCTGGAAACCAAAACTTTAACACTCCAAACACCACTCCACAGGAAAATAACGAACCCCGTGTATTAGTGTCAGAAGTTCTGATTAGACCCCAATCAGGTGAACTCACACCCGAATTAGAAACCCAAGTTTACAACGTAATTCGTACCCAAGCTGGACGGACAACCACTCGTTCCCAGTTACAAGAAGATATTAATGCCATCTTTGGCACAGGCTTTTTCTCTAACGTCCAAGCAGTACCAGAAGATACACCTTTAGGGGTGAGAGTTAGCTTTATTGTCCAACCCAACCCTGTGTTAACCAAAGTCCAAATTCAAGCTAACCCAGGTAGTAACGTTCCATCTGTATTACCCCAAGCAACTGCTGATGAAATCTTCGGTAAACAATACGGCACAATCCTTAATTTACGTGATTTACAAGAAGGGATTAAGCAATTAACAAAACGCTATCAAGACCAAGGTTACGTCCTCGCTAACGTAGTTGGTGCGCCACAAGTTTCTGAAAATGGAGTTGTTACCCTACAAGTAGCAGAAGGGGTGGTAGAAAATATTAACGTCCGCTTCCGCAACAAAGAAGGTCAGGATGTTAACGAGAAAGGAGAACCAATTCGGGGACGGACGCAGGAATATATCGTCACGCGAGAATTGCAGTTAAAGCCAGGACAAGTGTTCAACCGTAACACTGTACAAAAAGACTTACAACGTGTATTTGGCACAGGATTGTTTGAAGATGTCAACGTTTCCCTTGACCCAGGTACAGACCCCACCAAGGTAAATGTAGTCGTTAACGTTGTGGAACGGAGTAGTGGTTCCATTGCGGCTGGTGCTGGTATTAGTTCTGCTAGTGGGTTGTTTGGTACAGTCAGCTATCAACAGCAGAACCTCAACGGCAGAAACCAAAAACTAGGTGCAGAAGTCCAGTTAGGACAAAATGAACTATTTCTGTTTGACCTACGCTTCACTGACCCTTGGATAGCAGGCGATCCTTACCGTACTTCTTACACAGCAAATATTTTCCGCCGTAGTTCAATTTCCTTAATTTTTGACGGGCCAGACGAAGACCTCAGAACCTTTGACCCGAATAATCCCACCGATACAGGCAGACAAGATCGTCCCCGTGTAACTCGTTTAGGCGGCGGTGTTACCTTCACCCGTCCTCTTGCACCTAATCCCTTTGAAAGAGCAGAATGGACAGCTTCAGCCGGTTTTCAGTATCAGCGAGTAACTACCCGTGATGCTGACGGGAGATTAAGAAAAGAAGGCGCTGTATTTGATGATAATGGCAACCGCATCAGCGATCTTGTTCCCCTCACCTTCTCAGGTACAGGAGAAGATGATCTATTGCTGTTACAATTGGGAGCGCAACGCGATCGCCGCAATAACCCCTTGCAACCTACTAGCGGTTCTTACTTACGTTTTGGCATAGACCAATCAGTACCAGTAGGCTCAGGTAGTATTTTCCTAACTAGACTCCGGGGTAGCTATAGTCAATATCTTCCTGTGAAGTTCCTTAATTTTACTAAAGGCCCGCAAACCCTAGCTTTTAATGTCCAAGGCGGTACAGTCTTTGGTGATTTGCCTCCCTATGAAGCTTTTAGCCTTGGTGGTAGTAACTCAGTACGGGGTTATGAAGAAGGTGCTTTAGGTAGTGGACGTAGCTATGTCCAAGCAACTGTGGAATATCGTTTCCCTGTCTTTTCTGTAGTCAGTGGTGCGTTGTTCGTAGATGTCGGTACTGACTTAGGAACCGGAAACAAAGTAGCTGAAGTCCTGAATAAAGATGGTACTGGCTATGGCTATGGTCTGGGTGTGCGAGTACAATCACCACTGGGGCCGATTCGGATCGACTACGGTATCAATGATAATGGTGATAGCCGAATTAACTTCGGTATCGGTGAAAGATTTTAAAGTGGTCATTAGTCCACAGTCCACAGTCCACAGTCCATAGTCAACACCAGGGTCTTTACCAGAGATGAATGAGGAAGGTATTAAACAGCACACTTTAGCAGGAGCGATCGCGCTGACTGGAGTTGGGCTGCATAGTGGTGTAAATACCAAAGTACGGGTACTGCCTGCTGAAGTTGGTAGTGGTCGTTACTTTGTGCGAGTAGATTTACCAGATTCACCCATAATTCCGGCTCAAGTTGCGGCTGTGCATGAGACTGTCCTTTCCACTCAGTTAGGGAAGGATCAAGTCAGCGTGCGTACAGTCGAACATTTATTAGCAGCCTTGGCGGGGATGGGTGTAGATAATGCTCGTATCGAAATAGATGGTCCAGAAGTGCCGCTTCTAGATGGTTCAGCTAAAGAATGGGTAAGTAGTATTGCCAAAGTTGGTTTAGCACCCCAAGTAGTTACAGATAACTCAGTTCCCTTAGATATTTCCGCACCAATTTGGATTTATCAAGATGATGCTTTTGTTGCTGCTATCCCAGCATCGGAAACCCGCTTTAGCTACGGTATTGATTTTGACTTACCAGCCATTGGTAATCAATGGCACAGTTGGTCACTAACTACCAAGCAGAACCAAGCGGCGGAAAGCTTTGCCCAAGAAATTGCCCCAGCACGGACATTTGGTTTATTACATCAAATCGAATATTTACAGAAATCTGGGTTGATTAAAGGTGGTAGTTTGGATAATGCGCTAGTTTGTGGCCCTGATGGCTGGTTAAATCCACCATTAAGATTTGCAAATGAGCCAGTACGTCATAAAATTTTGGATTTAGTAGGGGATTTGAGTTTGTTGGGGTATTTTCCCCGCGCTCATTTTTTAGCGTATAAAGCTAGCCATAATTTACACATTCAACTGGCACAAAAAATCTTAGCTGTCACTCACTAAATCCCCACTACCTCAGTTAACCCCCAGATTACCAACCACACTGCTAATGTCAATTCTCTCTGAAGTAAAAGCACCCACATCTACTGAACAACCTCCAACTCATGAGGAGGCAATACCCCTGGAACCTAAAAAGACTTTTACATCTGAAGAAATTCAGCAATTACTCCCTCATCGTTACCCGTTCTTACTAGTAGACAAAATCATTGACTACACACCAGGTAAAAGCGCGGTAGGTATCAAAAACGTCACCGTTAACGAGCCACAATTTACAGGTCATTTCCCAGGTAGACCATTAATGCCTGGAGTGCTAATTGTGGAAGCAATGGCACAGGTTGGTGGTATCGTGATTAGACAACTACCCGACTTAGAAGATGGTTTATTTGTGTTTGCTGGTATTGATAAAGTCCGTTTCCGCCGCCAAGTAGTACCGGGAGACCAACTGGTAATGACGGTGGAACTGTTATGGATTAAACAACGTCGTTTCAGCAAAATGCAGGCTCGTGCCGAAGTTGACGGACAACTAGCAGCAGAAGGCGAATTAATGTTTTCGCTGATCAACTGATAATTTAGCTTACGTGGTACAGGTACAGCCGTGAAGTACCTTTACTCAATCCTGAAATAGGATAGCAGTAAAGAAAAATCGCCACAATAGCATCTTATAAATTCTTGATTTTCGCCGCTCACACACTCAACTTGCTTGCCCGACATATCGGTCACTGAAAACTCACATACTCAGCAACGCCAGGCGCTGAAACTTTGACAACCAAAGCAAGGCACTGGCTCCTCAAGACAGTTCTGGAGATTCACCCTTGAAGACGCTTATTCACCCAACTGCTGTAATTCATCCAAACTCGGAACTGCACTCAACAGTGCAAGTCGGTGCTTATGCTGTGATTGGAGCGCATGTTAAAGTCGGCCCGGAAACAATTATTGGCGCTCATGCGGTGCTAGAAGGGCCTTGTGAGATTGGGGCGCGAAATCAGATTTTTACAGGTGCAGCTATCGGTATGGAACCCCAGGATCTCAAATTTGTAGGCGAACCAACCTGGGTCAAAATTGGTGACAATAACTTAATTCGTGAGTATGTCACTATTAATCGTGCTACCGGAGCCGGGCAAGCCACAATTATTGGTCACAATAATTTGTTAATGGCTTATGTCCACGTTGCTCATAATTGTATAATTGAAGACTCCGTAATTATCGCTAACTCAGTAGCATTAGCAGGTCATGTCCACATAGAATCATCCGCCAGATTAAGCGGAGTTTTAGGCGTGCATCAATTTGTACACATTGGTAGACAAGCAATGGTAGGCGGAATGGCACGTATTGACCGCGATGTGCCGCCCTATATGTTAGTAGAAGGCAACCCAGGCAGAATTAGAACTCTTAACCTTGTGGGACTCAAACGCTCTGGTATGGAAACCAGCGATTTGCAACTCCTCAGAAAAGCCTTCCGTATTTTGTACCGTTCTAACTTAACTTTTAAAGAAGCATTAGAACAATTGGAATCTTTAGGAGACACCGAACACCTACAAAACCTGCGCCGCTTCCTGCTACTCTCGCAAATGCCTGGAAGACGCGGCTTGATTCCCGGTAAAGGTAAATCAGGTGGGAGTGATGACTAGGAGGCAGGAGGCAGTTCGCGGAGCGTGTCGAAGACAAGGCAGAAGGCAGGAGGAGATGGTAGCTAAAGGAGCAGAGGAGCAGAATAATATTTCCCACTTCCCACTCCCTACTCCCCACTCCCCACTCTCTACTCCCATCAGAATATTTATCAGCACTGGGGAAGTTTCTGGCGATTTGCAAGGATCGCTGTTAATTGCGGCGTTGAAACGCCAAGCTGCTGCTGTGGGTTGGGAATTAGATATTGTGGCCTTGGGTGGCGACAAGATGGCAGAGGCGGGAGCAAAAATATTGGGCAATACCAGTAGTATTGGTTCAATGGGGATTTTGGAGTCTCTGCCTTATGTATTGCCGACTTTGCTAATACAGCGTCGAGCGATCGCCTATTTAAAACAGTATCCCCCAGACTTGGTAGTATTAATCGACTACATGGGGCCAAATATCGGTATTGGTACGTATATGCAAAGGCATTTACCAAACGTGCCTGTAGCATATTACATCGCACCCCAGGAGTGGGTGTGGTCTATGAGTTTGCGTAATACCTCTCGTATAGTTGGCTTTACAGATAAACTACTGGCAATTTTTCCAGAAGAAGCCCGTTATTTTCGTGACAATGGTGCTGATGTTACCTGGGTAGGTCATCCTTTAGTTGACCGGATGCAGAACGTTCCCAGTAGAGAAGAAGCACGGACTAAGTTAGGCATTACACCAGAACAGAAAGCGATCGCTCTCCTCCCCGCTTCCCGTAGGCAAGAGTTAAAATATCTCCTACCAGCAATTTTTCAAGCTGCCCAAAATATTCAAATTCAAATACCAGAGGCTCATTTTTGGATTCCTCTGTCTTTGGAAGTTTACAGACAACCAATTGAGTCAGCCATCAAGAGTTATGGTTTGAAGGCGACAGTTGTTTCAGGACAACAAAAAGAAATTTTTGCCGCCGCCGATATTGCCATTACCAAATCCGGCACAGTTAATTTAGAACTCGCATTGTTAAACGTGCCGCAAGTTGTAGTTTATCGCTTGCATCCCGTTACAGTTTGGATTGCCAGAAAAATTCTCAAAGGTTCTATCCCCTTTGCGTCACCAACTAATTTAGTAGTGATGAAGCCAATTGTGCCAGAGTTGTTGCAAGAAGACGCAACATCAGAGAATATTACTCAAGCGGCAATGGAATTATTACTTAATCCTGAACGGCGATCGCAAACCTTGGCAGATTATCAAGAAATGCGCCAGTGTTTGGGAGAATTAGGAGTGTGCGATCGGGCAGCTAAAGAAATTTTGCAAATGATGGAAAAAAGGGAGTAATCAATTCAAAATTCAAGAGTTTTACCTCCTGCCTTTTGACTATGGACTGTTGACTATGGACTAATGACTAATGACCAATGACTATTGACTATAACAATCCAAACTCAATCTAAATCCTGGTAATATATTTTCACCTGATAATTCTGTAGGCAGGTTTTGCAATTCTACTGCTTGTCCTGGACGATAAATTTCTACTTGCTGCTGTTGCGGATTAATTAACCATCCTAGCTGCACCCCAGCATCTAAATATTCCAGCATTTTCTGGCGCAACTTTTCCATATCATCTGTTGCTGACCTTAATTCAATCACAAAATCTGGCGCAATGGGGGGGAATCTCCGTCTTTGTTCAGGAGTAAGTGCTTCCCAACGTTCCCGACGAATCCACGCTGCATCAGGAGAACGGTCTGCTCCATTTGGTAGTTTAAATATAGTAGAAGAACTAAAAGTATAGCCAAGTCCCGTTTGACGGTTCCAGTTACCGAGATCAATAATTAAGTCTGCTTCTCTATTTCCACTTTCACCACCAACCGGGGGCATAATAATTAATTCACCTGTAGCAGTGCGTTCAAATTTCAATTCACTGTTATTTTGACATAGTTGATAAAACTGTTCGTCTGTAAGATGAACTGTGTCTAGATTTAATGTCAAGGGACTAGTGACCATAAAGATAGTTGGGATAGTGCCGATAATACTATGCTAGTTTCTATTTAAGTAAATTATGAAGATGTTTTACAAGAACAAATTTTAAGTATTTGATGTGATAGAATATACTAAAAGCAGTAGTTTAAACACTTTTATAATTTATAAATTACCACCTGAATTAAAAATACATTAAAGAGCGATAAATAGTATTGTTTGATAAGCGGGAATTTTGAGCTAAAGGTTTTAAATTCAAAATTGGTATGATTCGCACCCAGCACTTAGAACTCAAACCTTTGCAGCAAAGACCCATCGCTGTAGATTTGTTTGCGGGTGCGGGTGGAATGACGCTGGGGTTTGAACAAGCAGGCTTTGATGTCTTAGCGGCTGTAGAAATTGATCCAATTCACTGTGCAGTTCATGAATATAACTTTCCTTTCTGCTCGGTTTTATGTAAAAGTGTAGAGAATACAACAGGTAATGAAATCCGCGATCGCTCAAATATCGGCAACCGTGAAATTGATGTTGTCATCTGCGGTAGTCCCTGTCAAGGCTTTTCATTGATGGGAAAAAGGATTTTTGATGACCCCCGTAATTCCTTAGTATTTCATTTTCATCGGCTGGTACTAGAATTACAACCGAAATTTTTCGTCATGGAAAATGTGCGGGGAATTACCATCGGCGAACATAAACAAATTCTCAAAGCTTTGATTTACGAGTTTAAAATTAACGGCTATCAAGTAGAAGAAAATTACCAAATTCTCAATGCTGCTTATTATGGAGTACCGCAAGCACGGGAAAGATTATTTCTCATTGGTGCGAGGAAGGATATGGGATTACCAAAATATCCTCAACCAATAACTAAGCCTGTGAATTATCATAAATTGAAAGCAAAACATTTGTCTCACCTTCCAGTTTGCCCTACTGTTTGGGAAGCAATTGGAGATTTACCAGAAGTAGAACAATACACAGATTTATTAACAAAAGATTGGACAATTGCCGATTATAGTAAACCAAGTAATTACGCTGCAATACTCCGCAATATTAAAACTGTAGCAGATGATTATTCATACGATCGCCTATTTGATTCCCGCCTTCTTTCCTCCAGCCTAAGAACCAAACATTCACAAGCAACCATCGAACGCTTCGCCGCTACAGTCCCAGGTGAAAGAGAACCCATTAGCCGTTTTCATAAATTACATCCGGCCGGTGTCTGCAATACTTTAAGGGCTGGAACAGATAAGTATAAAGGTTCGTTCACCTCTCCTAGACCAATTCATCCATATACGCCAAGATGTATTACAGTCAGAGAAGCAGCAAGATTACATTCTTACCCAGACTGGTTTAGATTTCATATCACCAAATGGCACGGCTTCCGTCAAGTCGGTAACTCTGTACCGCCATTATTAGCTAAAGCTGTCGCCGCAGAAATTATCTGCACACTGAATATATCACCAACTAAACCCAATATTAGCTACGAATTAGGAACAGAAAAGCTACTACAACTCAACATTTCCCAAGCCGTACAAAAATATGAATGTGTTGATTATGTATTGTAATTATGAATTACGAATTATTAAGTCCAACTCCGAAAAAATGTACTATCTTCCCAAATACTAGCAGTACGTTGGGCGATCGCAGTCAATTCTTTCTCACCTAAAGGCTGAAAAGCACGGGCTACTTTCACATTACTTTCTAATTGCTCAACAGTTTCCGCCGCAATTACACAACAATGAACTCCAGGCTGAGATAAAGTATATCCCATCGCTTGTTCCATACCTGTCAACCCATTTGGTTTAAACAACCTTCCATAAGCCGGGACTTTCATCGCAATGACACCAACATTTTTGGCTTGCGCTTCTGGTAAAACTACAGGAATGAAAGGACGCGGGTGGTGTTTGTCCGCAGCATTAACTGGTATAAGTGTTGTATGGAAAGGGTAACGACGTAAACCTTCAACAATTACATCTGGATCACGATGTCCAGTAATACCTGCAAATCTTACTAATTTTTGGGCAATGGCTTCTTCTAAAGCTTTAATTGCACCAGAGGGACTAAATATAGTGTCAAGTTCTTCGGCAAAAGAAACGTGATGTAATTGCCATAAATCAAGATAATCTGTATTTAGACGTTTGAGCGATCGCTCTAATTCTCGCCATACATCATCTCTATCTCTTTGATCAGTCTTACTAGCTAAGAATATCTTTGCACGATGGGGTGGTAAAACTTTGCCTAAATAATCTTCACTCGGCCCGTAACTTGCAGCCGTATCAAAATAGCGAATACCCAGTTCTAAAGCTTTGTTGATAATTGCTTCAGCATCAGCCTGTTTTCCTTCCCATGATAATGGAGTTTGTCCTGCACCTCCCAACCCAAAAATAGGTAATTTTACTTCTGTGCGTCCTAAAATGCGTTCCGGCATCGTTACTGATGGTGGAGTAGTATTACTCGCAGCATTACGTTGTAAAGCAGTCGTCACCACAATACCTCCAGTTACAGCAGCACTAGTCATGAGAAAATTACGCCGTGTCTGTTTTCCTGTCATAATCTGGGTGAAATCGCTATTCTGCTTGTATATTATCAAAACAGCGTTTAATTATTTAGCAGGTTTTGTATTTTCTTGTGCGTAGCCTAAACTTTTTTTATACTCAGTAATTTGTTGTTGGGCGATCGCATAATTAGGGTGAGAAGGTGGTACTGTTTTCATAAGTGCGATCGCAGCTTGCCATTGAGTTATAGCTTTTTTCCATTCTTTGTAAGACTTTGCGGTTTTTGTTAAATTGGCTGCATTGAGTGCTTTATTAAACCCTTTTTGAAAGATTCCCATATCAGGTTTAATAGTTGGAGTTAAATTAGGCGCAGATATGTAAGAACTTAAATTATTCTTCATTTCTGGAAATTTAGTATAGAAATATATTCCTGCGCCAACTAAAACCAATAAATTTAATATTAACTTTCCCAGCTTCAACCTTTGAGGTTGTGACTTATATTTCTGGTTACTCACTGCGAATTTACGTTGTGGTTTACTTCTTTTTTTAACTGACGCTAGTTCTACCTCATTTTGAACATCAAATTCAACTTCTGCTCTATAATTATTCTGAATATCAGCTTTGTTTTTAAATATTTTATTTAATTGATAAATCAAAAACTTTCTAATTAAACATTCAACTTGATAAAGATACCCAGCAGTAAAAAACCAAATTATAAACCAAGGCTTAATCAGAAAATCTCCATTATTAATACTGCTGAGAATTAACTTAATTGCACGTTCAGTAAAACGTCCAGTACATACATTTAATAATTCTACTCGTTCAGCAACTTTACAATCTAGAAAAGCTAATTCCGAAAAAAGAGATATTATAACAGTGAAAGATAAAGTTAATACAAAAATAGTATATAAAGCTTCCCAAAAACTGATAAAACTAGGCATAAGCTTAGATAAATAACCTCTGTATTGACGCTTATGCCACATATACCAAACAAAATGGTAGAAGAAAGCTAAAACCGTGGCTGGTAATATTAATCCAACTAAAATAGACAACGATAAAAGTAGAGGACTATTTTCCACAACAGATATCATTATACCTGTTAAGCCAAATACTATTAAATGTGTACTTGGTAAAGCGATTGGCACTAAAATTAATGCCCTAAACCAAGAAGTGGGATATGGAAACCATGCAGGCCAAGAAAGGTCTTTTAGATTATACTTGACCTGTTCTAAAAAAATTGGCTTTTTCATCATCCTTACTAAAGCCTCAGAGAATTTTCAAGCCCATAATTACTTATGAATATAAAATTAGCAATATTAAATTATTAAAAAATATATCTAAGCTAGACAAGTGATACTTTTTGTTATGCAAGAAAAATTATTTAACACAATTCAACTGTTAAATGTAGCGAGAATGAGTAGATATATTTTGCTAGATTAATTACGATGACAAACTAAAAATAATACTTATTGGCGTTCTTTGGAAACTACAGATATTCCATTACTTACACTTACTTTTTTAATTAAATAATCTTTACAAGATGACAAAATGTCATTTGTCATTCGTTCAGCAATATTTTCAAAATTATGATTTGTTAAATCGCATTCATTATTACTATTTAAGATGATAGAAATAGTAAAAGCATGAGGTTCTTCTAAAGCTTCTCTTATATTTATCTCAAACTCGTCAGTCCAAGTCGGTAATTCCTCACCCACTTGCTGACCATATACTTTTACCTTCTCAATAGCTGTAGTACCTAAACTATTAATTCCTTTGTGAACAAATGCAACCAAGGCTTGCTGATTAGGAACTTGGGCAGACTCTAGCATTATCTGCAAGCAAGTGTCTTGCAAGATAACTTTTGCCGTAATACCCTTGGGTTTTAAATGACGATTCATCAAAAATGCGATCGCCTGAGTATTTCCCTGTTTAGCAAGTTTTACCAGTTTTGCCTGTGTCATACGCAAATCAAGCCCAAAATTAGGCAATAAATCCTCTATGCTAAGGATTCCCAATTGAACGACACAAACAACACTATTTTAAAAATTTAAAAATCTTTTCTTTATCTAAGTAAATTTAATGAAATTGCTAAAATTAGTATTTATACGCAATCTTTAAGTATGAAGATTTATCAACCTCATCCTTGGCCTTCGACAGTAGAAGAAGCCATAGTCATTCAAGAAGAATTACGGGGTCAGGTAATCACAGAAGATCAGTTTAAACAACCTGTAGAGTACGTAGCTGGTGTTGATATGGGTTTTGAAGCCGACGGTACAATTAGCCGCGCAGCCGTTGCAGTCCTAAGTTTTCCCGATTTGCAAGTCATCGAAACCAACCTAGCATACCGTCCTACATCCTTCCCTTACATTCCCGGTTTCCTGTCATTTCGAGAAATACCAGCCGTACTTGATGCCTTAGAAAAAATTAAAACAACACCAGATATTATTTTGTGCGACGGTCAAGGAATAGCGCACCCCAGAAGATTGGGTATAGCCAGCCACTTAGGCGTACTGCTCAATAGACCAACAATTGGTGTAGCTAAATCCTTACTAATTGGTAAACATGAAGAACTACCAGACACCAGAGGTAGTTGGCAACCATTAATTCATAAGGGCGAAACCATTGGTGCTGTGTTACGAACTCGTATAGGAGTCAAACCTGTATATGTATCTCCAGGCCATAAAGTCAGTTTACCTACTGCCATTGACTACGTATTGCGTTGCACACCAAAGTATCGCCTACCAGAAACCACGCGCGTAGCCGATAAACTGGCATCCAATCGATAAAATTGAAAGAATATACCTAACAAACTCATAAATTATTAGTGACTAATAACAACCCATACTGAACTTGCACAAACCTACTAAAAGTTTGTTGAAGTTTGTTCTCAACACTTGCCTGATACTCCTTACTCATGTTAGGAATCGCACAGAAGGAAGTTGAAGTAACCAAATAAGAGTTATCCAAATTAAAACAATGAACGCACTAACTCTACAGTGGCAAGATTCTGGACAGAATAAAACTCAGCAAATTTACGAACAACAGCCCAGTAAAAATCCTGGTACTGTCCGCATTGGTAGAGATCCTCTCCGGTGCGACATTGTTTTAACCAATCCGACTGTATCAGGTCTACACGTAGAAATTTTTTTTAATCCTCAGCAGCAAAGTTTTTATATCAGAAATTTGCGATCGCAAAACCCCCCCCTTGTAGATGGACAGCAACTTATCCAAGGAGAAAGACCTTTAAATCAAGGCAGTGTTATCCAATTAGGGCAAGCCAAACTCCAAGTCACTACTGTCACTATCAACACTATTCCCGCCACAATTCTAGCCCCACCACAACCACCCGTAGCCAGACCTCAACCAGTTACACCCCCAGTACGCCAACAACCAACGCCACCACCGATACATCACAATCATCCAATTACACCACCACAAGGAATATATGGTTTAGAGTGTCCAAAATGCCATCGCGTATCCTCCCTAGAAAATCTGCAAGTAGGTTGCCCTTGGTGTGGCACATCTCTAGCAGCCGCAGTCAGCGTACTCGTAGCACCCAATTAAAGGAATGTTGACTAAGAGATATCAGCTAGAGAAGTGGGAATACTTACTAACTATGGACTTTTGACCCTTACGGGTTCGCCAGTTCCCTACGGCGGGAAACCCGCCTACAGGACTGGCTCACTAATGACTATGGACTAATAACCAATGACTAACCTAGAAATACAATTGAGTTGGGAAGATCCAACAACAGGAGAACGACGAGAACCAAAGTTGGCTCTACCTATAGCCTTTGGTCGAGAATTTGCACGTTTACCTGTGGAACTAGAAGGACAACGTGTTTCTCGACTGTTACTTAATAGTAATGAAATTTCTCGTTACCACGCCCTGATTGTTTGGGAAAACAACCAACTGATAGTAATAGATCAAGGTAGCATTAACGGTCTATTCATCAACGGTCAACAACAAAAACGTGGTGTTCTCATTCATGGAGATACATTACAAATAGGCCCATACATAATGATGGTGGCTTTGATTTTTAATGCCACTACACCAGTCACAAATCCGCCTTCCTTAATTCAATTTAATCCTAATACCAATATTCCCGATCCCAACCTACCGCCAACACCGCCTATTACACCGTTAGGAAGTAATTTTCCCCCACCAGCATTTCAAGTAGAACAGGTTTCTGTACAAGCACTCCACGCCACAGGACTACCTGTGGATGAATGTGATTATTTAGGGGTTGGAGGAGGACTAGGTAGCTTTATTTGGACTGATTTATTGCGAATTAGCGGTGTTCGTGCTGAGAAAATAATATCTTTAGGACTAGAATCAGAGCCTTATGCGCGTTATAAACGCCTTTGCCTAAACTCTCAAATACCTTTACATGAAAGATTACGCTCAAACTCTGACTCTTGCCCTGATAATATCTGGGGTTGGCCGAGTTACGCTTGGCGCGAAGCTTGGCGGGATTTCACAAAAGGTAAGCTAAACACAGCACTACAATATTTATGGCAAATATTCGCTGAACCAACCTTTGCCGAAACTTACACTCCCCGTGCAGCCAATGTCTTCGACTCCATCGACCGAGAAGCCAAACGTATCGCCTGGAATCAAATTTATCGTTACGGGCGAGTTAGAGCAATTCGCAAAACAGATGATGGTAGATACTGTGTCGCTTATTCTCGCGGACAAGGCAATCATGCTTTTGTTGTCAGTCGCTATATACATTTAGCTACAGGCTATCCAGCAATTCAGTTTCTTCCAGACTTACAAGCTTATAGAGAAAAATATCAAGACTTTAAATCTGTCGTGAATGCTTATGAAGCACACGATCATGTATATGAACACTTAGAACGCCAAGGCGGCACAGTCCTCATTCGTGGACGAGGAATTGTAGCTTCCCGCATAGTCCAGCGCATATATGAAGCAAGGCGAAAGAATCTTAATATTACAGTTTTGCATTTAATGCGATCGCCTAAACCCAAAGGCAACAAATTTGAAAAAGCCACACGCATAGTCAAAAACCATTACGAATTTCAACCCTTCAACTGGCCAAAAGCTTGCTGGAGTGGTGAACTCCGAGTCATGTTAGAACAAGCCACACCAGAAGAACGCAAACGCTTACTAACAGACTGGGGTGGTACAACCACGGCCGACCGCCAAGACTGGCAACGTATTACAGAAGAAGGACTAAGAGAAGGCTGGTATCAAATTACCTTTGGCGAAGTGATGGGAGTAGAAAGAGATGCGCAAAATCGTACCATCACCCAAATACAAGAAAAAGGCTTCGGACAAATGAAACTCACAGCCGATTTCATTGTTGATGCCACTGGGTTAGATGCCAAAGTGCAAGCCAACCCTTTATTAGAAGACTTGGTTAAACAATACAATTTGCCTTTAAACTACCTGGGCCGTTTAACCGTCGCCAATAACTTTGAAATCTCAGAAATGCGCAATGGTAAAGGACAAATGTATGCAGCCGGAGCAATTACTCTTGGAGGTCCTTACGCAGCCGTCGATAGCTTTTTAGGTTTACAGTACGCCTCCCTAGTCGCAGTTGATGGACTTGCCTCAGCCCATGCGCCTGGTGTCAAGCGATTAAATGCCATTAGTTCCTTCGGACAATGGTTAAAGTGGGTACTCAACCAGTCACCATCATGACCACAAGTAATTGTATTTCCGAGCAGTCTATCCAATAGACTCTACTCCATACTCTTTAAACCCTTGCCATACATACATTTTAAGGAGACGAAAAAGTATTTTCCAAAAAAAGATGGAAAAGTAGTTGACAGTTCTAGTTGGGTTAGATATATTGGATAAGTGCCTGAGAGGCGGACGCGAAAGAGCGACGCTTCCAAGGGAACCGAACCTTGAAAATATTATAGTTTGAAAGCTAGTATACAACAATAGCCTGCGTCAAGAAAATAAAAAACACCAGGCTGAGGTGTAAAAAGAGCAGCCAATGAGCTAAAAACAAAATCTTCAAAACGGAGAGTTTGATCCTGGCTCAGGATGAACGCTGGCGGTATGCTTAACACATGCAAGTCGAACGGTCTCTTCGGAGATAGTGGCGGACGGGTGAGTAACGCGTGAGAATCTGGCTCCAGGTCGGGGACAACAGTTGGAAACGACTGCTAATACCGGATGTGCCGAGAGGTGAAAGATTTATTGCCTGGAGATGAGCTCGCGTCTGATTAGCTAGTTGGTGTGGTAAGAGCGCACCAAGGCGACGATCAGTAGCTGGTCTGAGAGGATGATCAGCCACACTGGGACTGAGACACGGCCCAGACTCCTACGGGAGGCAGCAGTGGGGAATTTTCCGCAATGGGCGAAAGCCTGACGGAGCAATACCGCGTGAGGGAGGAAGGCTCTTGGGTTGTAAACCTCTTTTCTCAGGGAATAAAAAAATGAAGGTACCTGAGGAATAAGCATCGGCTAACTCCGTGCCAGCAGCCGCGGTAATACGGAGGATGCAAGCGTTATCCGGAATGATTGGGCGTAAAGGGTCCGCAGGTGGCAATGTAAGTCTGCTGTCAAAGAATGAGGCTTAACCTCATCAAGGCAGTGGAAACTACATAGCTAGAGTACGGTCGGGGTAGAAGGAATTCCTGGTGTAGCGGTGAAATGCGTAGAGATCAGGAAGAACACCGGTGGCGAAAGCGTTCTGCTAGACCTGTACTGACACTGAGGGACGAAAGCTAGGGGAGCGAATGGGATTAGATACCCCAGTAGTCCTAGCCGTAAACGATGGATACTAGGCGTGGCTTGTATCGACCCGAGCCGTGCCGGAGCCAACGCGTTAAGTATCCCGCCTGGGGAGTACGCACGCAAGTGTGAAACTCAAAGGAATTGACGGGGGCCCGCACAAGCGGTGGAGTATGTGGTTTAATTCGATGCAACGCGAAGAACCTTACCAAGACTTGACATGTCGCGAACTTTTCTGAAAGGAAGAGGTGCCTTAGGGAGCGCGAACACAGGTGGTGCATGGCTGTCGTCAGCTCGTGTCGTGAGATGTTGGGTTAAGTCCCGCAACGAGCGCAACCCTCGTTTTTAGTTGCCAGCATTAAGTTGGGCACTCTAGAGAGACTGCCGGTGACAAACCGGAGGAAGGTGGGGATGACGTCAAGTCAGCATGCCCCTTACGTCTTGGGCTACACACGTACTACAATGCTACGGACAGAGGGCAGCTAAACAGCGATGTCAAGCAAATCCCGTAAACCGTAGCTCAGTTCAGATCGCAGGCTGCAACTCGCCTGCGTGAAGGAGGAATCGCTAGTAATTGCAGGTCAGCATACTGCAGTGAATTCGTTCCCGGGCCTTGTACACACCGCCCGTCACACCATGGAAGCTGGCAACGCCCGAAGTCATTACTCCAACTTTTCGGAGAGGAGGATGCCTAAGGCAGTGCTGGTGACTGGGGTGAAGTCGTAACAAGGTAGCCGTACCGGAAGGTGTGGCTGGATCACCTCCTTTTTAGGGAGACCTACCCAACTCAGTGACCGAAAGCACAAAGCAAATAGGAAGTGAGATGGTCTACTCTAGGTCGGTCGTAGATATTGTTGAAGCTTTCAAACTATGATTTGGTTCGATATGGGCTATTAGCTCAGGTGGTTAGAGCGCACCCCTGATAAGGGTGAGGTCCCTGGTTCGAGTCCAGGATGGCCCACCTGAAGAATTTTAGATTTTAAATTTTGGATTTTAGATTGTATTTTTAAATCTAAAATCGCAAATCCAAGATCCAAAATTCATGATGGGGGTTTAGCTCAGTTGGTAGAGCGCCTGCTTTGCAAGCAGGATGTCAGCGGTTCGAGTCCGCTAACCTCCACCTGAAGCGAGAAGCTAACAAAAAAAGAATTAGGAAAAAGTCAGCAACTAATAGAGAGAAACTCGTTAGACTGCTGGGTGAATGCCTAGCCAGAACCTTGAAAACTGCATAGAAACGCGATTTATAAGCAGGCAGACACAGACATCCAATGGGTGTTGAGTGGATGCAGGTGGAAACCAATGTATTGTGGTCAAGCTAATAAGGGCTAATGGTGGATACCTAGGCACACAGAGGCGAAGAAGGACGTGGTTACCGACGAAATACTCCGGGGAGTTGGAAGCAAACATTGAGCCGGAGGTGTCCGAATGGGGCAACCCTATGTACAGCCTGTTGAATATATAGACAGGTATGAGCCAACCCAGCGAACTGAAACATCTTAGTAGCTGGAGGAAAAGAAATCAATAGAGATTCCCCAAGTAGTGGTGAGCGAAAGGGGAAGAGCCTAAACCAAAGGGTTTACCTTTTGGGGTAGTGGGACAGCAATATCGAATCCAGCGATTAGACGAAGCAGCT